>NZ_PCPS01000002.1 GCF_002975405.1 Arthrobacter sp. MYb229
TTATATATCCACCAAATTAAAAATAATTCGGTATCAATAAACTTGGCACACTATTGAGTTCTCAAACAACAAACACTCTCGACACCACAACCACCGCAATCGGCGGCTGCTTCGCTCCGGAGCAACTTTACAACTCTAGCATGTTTCGTGAACCGGTCAAAACCAGTCGAAACGCCTTGTGAAAAGCTCTTTGCCACCGGATGAATTCTACGTGTATTCCACGTTGTTTGCGTTCCGGCAACAGAGAAAAACTATACAGAGACTTCGGTTAACTTACAAATCGACGGAGGGGGTTCTGCGTCACATTCAATTTGGTGTCCTAGTCTGGCGTTATGAGCGACCTTCAGACACTCCTTGGATACCGTGAGCCAATCTTTAACGCTTCGATGGCAGGCGCCGCCGGCGGCCAGCTCGCTGCCGCCGTCAGCGCCGCCGGCGGCGTAGGGATGATTGGCTGCCCGGCCACCCCCACCGGCGAATGGATTTCGGAGCAGGCAGCCCATCTGGGCTCAACAGATTCCCCCTGGGGTGTCGGTTTCATGGCGTGGTCTTTGGAAAATGACTTGAGCGCCTTGGAAAGCTTCCTCGACTACGAGCCGTCATTGGTTGTGTTGAGTTTCGGCGACCCCACCAGGAGTGCGGCCCTAGCCCACGAAGCGGGAGTGCTCACTGCCATGCAGGTGGGAAACGCGGAAGACCTCGCCCGGGCCATGCAAGATGATATCGATGTTGTCATTGCCCGGGGCGGCGAAGGCGGCGGCCATGGGCGCAACGAAGCGGGAACGCTGCCGCTGGTGCAGCTGGCGACGATGCAGAACGTTAAACCGGTGATCGCCGCCGGCGGCATCGGCACCGCCCGGGCCGTGGCTGCGGTATTGGCCGCCGGCGCAGATGCGGCTTGGGTAGGGACGCGTTTCCTTGCTAGTGCCGAAGCCAGCGGACACGAGAACTTAAAGGCCGCGGTCCTGGCCTCCGGATTAGACGACACCGTATACACCCGCGCATTTGATATCGCACAGCAGCTTCCCTGGGCGGAAGAGTTTGGCGGACGGGCGCTGAGAAACGAATTCAGCCAGCACTGGGCCGGGGACATTCCCGGGCTGCAGGCCGCTGCCACGGAACAGCTGCGTGAACAGATGCGCACTGCCCGCGCGCAAGCGCTGGTCTCGATGGCCCCGGTTTATGCCGGTGAAGCGGTCCAATTCGTTCAAGCAGAGGAAAGCGCCGCGCAGATCATGGCCGAGTTGGGACAATTCCGCGAAATTCTCGAGCGGACCGCACGACGCTTCGACTGACTTAAATTGGCTGGTTATCGATCAAGCGCACATTACCGACCTTGGCCGCCACCAGCACGAGGCCCTGCCCGGTAAAGGGAGTGTCCTGGCAATTGAAGGCTAGCTCCTGGAGGGTATTGGGGTCTACCACCACGAAATAGTCGAGCTCGACTAGTGGTTCCATCTGGAACAGGCCCAGCGCGTCGTCAATATTCAGCGGTTCGTGACGGGCAGCACGCCCGGAAATCAGTTCTATCGCACGGTGCAGCACCAACGCGGCCCGCAATTCTTCGGCGTTGAGCAACGCATTGCGGCTGGACAGCGCCAGCCCTTCGGGGCTCCTTACGATCGGCACCGAGCGCAGTTGCACCGGGTAGTCCAAATCTGCGACCATCCGCCGGATGAGCGCCAACTGCTGAGCGTCCTTCTGCCCGAAATAGGCGCGGTATTCGCCTTGCCGCGGATCTGCCAGGTGAAGCAGCTTGGCCACCACCGCCAGCATCCCGTCGAAATGCCCCGGGCGGGAGGCCCCCTCGTACATTTCGCCCAGCACCCCGCTGTTCAGCCGGATCAACGGCATCCCCGCGTGGTAGATTTCCTCGGCGCGCGGCGCGAAGACGATATCGACCCCGGCCTGCGCGGCCAATTGCACATCGGCATCTAGGTCACGCGGGTAATTGGCATAGTCCTGTGCATCATTGAATTGCAGCTCATTGACGAAGACCGAACTGACCACCAACTCGTTTTCGGTACGCGCCTTGGCAAAAAGTCGCGCGTGCCCCTCATGCAATGCCCCCATGGTGGGAACAAAGCCCAGAGTTTGCGGGTTGGCCTGAGCGATCGCTGTCTTCAGCTCATCGCGGGTTTGAACAATCATCGGGGTCTTCACGCCCTCTATTCTAGAACCTGCAGCAGTTCTTGAAGTGTTCCCGGCGAGATCCGCCCGAGTGCCGCCGCACGTTGCGCGGTAGCCCGCGAGAGGCTGCGGTAACTGTCCACGGTCTCGGTTTGGTCCTTGGCCATCGCGGCCAGATGCGCCCTGACGGTTCCCACGTCGCCCCGGGCTACCGGCCCGGTCAAGGCTCCGGCTCCCGAACGCAAGGCGTTGTCCAGGCTTGCGCCCATCAACGCACGCAGCGTAGCCGCCGGATCTTGCACCCCGATCCGGCGTAGCATATCGGCCGACTGCGCGGTAATGGTGTTCAGATGATTTGCCGCATGGGCCAGCGCCGCGTGATAGCTCACGCGGTCTGCCTCGGCGATTACCACCGGCTCTCCGCGCATCTCCACCACGAGCGCCTGAGCCACGGGGAGCATGATTTCATCCGCGGTGACGGCGAAAACGCAGTCGGTAAGCCGTTGCAGATCCAAGCTCATCCCGGTAAAGGTCATTGCCGGGTGGATGGCCAGCGGGAAGGCTCCGGCGGCTCGCGCGGGCTCCAGGATCCCGGTGCCGTACCGTCCGGCGGTGTGGGCAACCAGCTGGCCTGTCACAAAGTGCCCAGCGGCGGCCAAGCCCTGGACCAGTTCGCCGAGCACATCATCTGGGACCGCGAAGAGCACCAGCTCGCTGCGCCGCAGGATTTCGGCCGGATCCAGGATCTCCACGCCGGGCAGCAACACCTCGGCACGGTCCCGCGACGCTTCGGAGACCGCATGCACGCCGGTGATCCGGTGCCCGGCGGCCGCCAATGCGGCTCCGAGGACCGCTCCGACCTTGCCGGCGGAGATGATTCCAATGCCTAAGCGTGGTGCCTCCATGGATCTACCTCTCAACCTGTCGCCGCGCTTGCGCCGCAAAAAATTCTGTCGCTACCTGCTCATCGAGCTGATGCATGTAGCCCATGATCGAGCCACCTGCGCTGTACAGGCGGATCCCCGCCAACTCCCGGCGACGCTCCCAGGGGCCCTGCTGCAGCACCATCCCCTGGATCCGCCTATGCGGCACGAAGGCCGCGCTGCGCGAAAGCCAACCGAAGCGGGTGATCACGCAACTGCCGGTGCTCAAAAACGCCTGATGCTTCCAGGCCCCCGGAGACAACGCCTTGGCACGAGCCGGTGAGCTGGTGAAACCGTGGTCGGTTCCGCTGGTGATGGCGGTATGCAGCACCGCGCGCTGGTTCTCGACCCCCAACTCGGGCAGCAAGATCCCCATCACCTGGGTGACCGCTTCGAAGTCCCCGACGGGCAGCACCAGCAGATTCGACATTTCTTCTTCACCGACACCGAGCGCGTTGACCTCCACCCGGTACCAGCCGAGCAGCCGCCAAAAGGCCGGCGAACTGATCTGGATCGACTGCACCCGGCCGGCCGGCAACGACTGCTGCTTGGTATCGGCCAGCCCGTGGCTGATCCGCAGGCCGGTATCCGTGGCGCTCGCACTGAAGTTCCATGAGTTGTTCAGTTCCTTGTAGAACCAGCCGCCGAAGCCGAGCAGCATCGGCACCAGGCCGGCAACCAGCACGCCAACCCCCGAGAGGCTCAGGATGCCCAGAACCAACGCCAAGAGCACGCCAACCACCGTGGGAAGCCGCAGGAACATGGAGGCGAGCAGGCGTCCGGCTGGCACCTTGGCCATCAGCGGAACCGGCTGCGCGGCTTCTTCCTGCACCGGGATCTCGCCTTGGGCCAGCGCCAGGATCTCGGCACGCAGCTGGTGGGCGTGCGCCTTGCGCAGGAAGGACAGGCGCATGACCGAGGCCGAACCGTCGGCCACATCGAAGCGCAGTTCGGCCAAGCCGAGCAGCCGGGCCACCAGGGGCTGGGCGATGTCGATGCCCTGCACCCGGTCGATGCGCGCCTGCTTTTGGCTGCGGAAGACCATTCCGGCGTTCACATAAACGTGGGTTTCGCTGATCCGGTAGCGGGTGAAATACCAGGACAGCGCGTAGAAGATGAGCACCAGCGCCAGCGCCGCCGAGCCGATGCCCACGGTCCAGGCCAGCCGGCTGCCGGTGAAACGTTCCGCCCAGGAAATGTCATCGGTATTCTGCCAGTACACCCAGGCCAAACCGACGATGGCCAGCCAGCCGTGCACAAAGGGGCTGGCCGGGTGGACCCGCTGCCATTCGTTCACAGCAGGTTCGCCTCGCCGGCCGCGACCAAGCGTTCGCGCAATGCCTGCCCGGTGTCTTCGCGCAGCCCGGGGATGACCGCGGTGGCCGACCCGGCGGCGGTGTTCAGCGTCAGCTTGCACAACCCATAGCGGCGTTCCAGCGGCCCGCTGGTGACCTCGACATATTGCATGCGCCCGTAGGGGATGACAAGTTGCTTGCGCCAGAGCACCCCGGAACGCACCAGCAGGTCTTCTTCGCGTTCCCGGTAGCCCAGCGCCCGCACCTGGCGGCGCAGCATGCGCAGGATCGGCAAGGCCAGGCCGAGGACCAGCACCGGCGGGAGGATGACCAACCACCAGGGCACGGGGAGGCCGAACAGGCGCAGGATCAACGGCAGCAGCGCCACCAGCAGGTAGCTGCCGGTCTGGATCAGCCAGGTGGCCAGCTTGACCTTAAAATAGTCGGGGTCCACCGCGGTGAAGTTATTCGGTGACGATTCCATCGGTATTTTCATCGGTGTCCTCGGGCGGTAGTTTGCAAAGGTGCTGGACAAGGTAGCCGATGACCACCATCAGGATCCCGGCGCCGGTGAGGACCATCGCGCGGGTGAGCGTGGGGCTCGAGCCGGAGGCGAACAGCAAGGTCAGCAGCGGGGCCAGATGCCAGCCGGTAATCAGTGCGCCGGCGTAGGCGGCCGCCTGCGCGAGCACAAGCGTGCGCGCGGCGGCGATCGGGTCGATATGGCCGCGGCCCAGGGTTGAACGCTTGACCCGGATGCCGAGGAAGAGGACCACCGCGCACACCGCGCCCAGGGAGAACAACGCGGCGTAGTCGAGCACCGGGGAGAACCTGCCGGCGGCCGTGAGCAGGCGCAAGGCAACCCAACCGGTCACGCCGCCAAGCAGCGTGCACCAGATGAGCGTGCGCAGCTTGAGCCGGTTCATAGCCTGATGATGTCCGCGGTGTCCGCCGCTTCGGCCGCCAGCCGGGATACCAGCTGTCCGTTGAGCACCGCGTCGGCATCCATCCAGCTCCACGGGGCGAGCACGAACCCGCGGGTGTGGGCGCGCGGATGCGGCAGGGTCAGCAGTTCCTCGTCCAGGCGCAGCTGGTCGAAGGTGATCAGATCCAGGTCCAGCGTGCGCGCCTCCCAGCGCACCTCGCGGGTGCGCTCGTGGTTGGCCTCGATGCTTTGGCACAGCTCAAGCAGCTCGTATGGACCCAGCGTGGTGCGCACCTCGATGACCTGGTTGGTGTAATCGGGCTGCTCCGGCGGGCCGCCCACCGGCTTGGTCAGCGCTACCGGGGAGGTCCGCAGCACCTCGAGGTGCTCGCGCAGTTCCGCGATGGCCGAGCGCAGCGTCGCGGCGCTGTCCCCGAGGTTGGCGCCCAGCGCGATAATCGCGGTATGTACGCTCTGCTGCCGGGTCAGCGAGATGCTCACATCGGAAAAAGGCACCGGAATCGGAGCCTGCGGCTTGTGCACCACCACCTCCACGGTGGCCACCGAGCGCCAGGCGGCGAGGATCGCCTCGGCGATCTGCGCACCGAGCTTTTCGATCAGGTCCCAGGGTCCGGCCTGGATCTGCGCGACCACCAGCTGGCTGACGGCCCCGTAGTCCACGGTGTCCGCCACGTCATCGCTCAGCGCGGCCCGGGTGATGTCCACATGCAGCACCACGTCGATGCGGAATTCCTGGCCTTCGCGCTTCTCGTGGTCGAAGACCCCGTGATAGCCGGTGGCGGAAATTCCCTGAATGCTAATGCGATCCATAGGCCTGCACGACTTCCAACGCGTCGCGGCTGGCCGCCACATCGTGCACGCGCACCGCCCAGGCGTTGTCCCGGGCGGCGAGCACGGTGGTCGCGGCGGTCGCCACGTCGCGGCCCAGCGGTTCGCGCGGGTCCTTGCCGTCGGCCAGCAGTTCGCCGAGGAAACGCTTGCGGCTGGTGCCGACCAGCACCGGGTGGCCCAGCGCCGCGAAGGCCGCCAGGTTGGCCAGCAGCGCCCAGTTGTGCTCGGCATTTTTCGCGAAGCCCAGGCCCGGGTCGAGGATCAGCTGTTCGGGCTTCACGCCCTTGGCCAGGAACTCGTCGCGCAGGGTGCGCAGCTCGGCGAGCACCTCGGCCACCGGGTCCCCGTAGTTCGCCTCGTGCACCATATTCGCGGCGGTGCCGCGGCGGTGCATCAGCACGTAGGGGACCCCGGTTTCGGCGATCAGTTCCGCCATGCCCTGCTCATAGGTCAGCCCGGAGACATCGTTGACCAGCTGCGCCCCGGCGGCGATGGCCGCGCGGGCGGTGGACACGTGCATGGTGTCCACGGAGATTACCGCGCCGGCCTTGGCCAGCGCCTCGATCACCGGGATGATGCGCGCCTGCTCCAGGGCGGGATCCACGTCCTTGGCTCCGGGACGGGTGGATTCCCCGCCCACGTCGATGATGTCGGCTCCGGCGTAGAGCAGCTTCAGCCCGTGGTCCAGCGCCTTGTCGGTGCCCAGGAACTCGCCGCCGTCGGAGAAGGAGTCCTCGGTGACGTTCAGGATCCCCATCACCAGGGTGCGCCCGGTGGGCAGGTCCGCGAAGCTCTTCCGCTTCGACTTGCGGATCACGGTCAGCGGGCTGGTGGCCGGGCCGGTGCCCGGGATGGCTCCAAGTGACATAATTGCTACCTTCCGAGGATCAGGCTCATGGCTTCGGCACGGGTTGCGGTCTCGCGCAGCTGTCCGCGCACCGCACTGGTGACGGTCTTCGCGCCGGGCTTGCGCACCCCGCGCATCGACATGCACATGTGCTCGCATTCGATCACGACGATCGCGCCGGTGGGTTCGAGGTGTTCGACGAGCGCATCGACGATCTGGGTGGTCAAGCGCTCTTGCACCTGCGGGCGGCGGGCGAAGACCTCGACCAGGCGCGCCAGCTTGCTCAGACCGGTGACCTTGCCGCCGCGGCCCGGAATGTAGCCGATATGCGCGGTGCCGTAGAACGGGACCAGGTGGTGTTCGCAGGTGGAATAGAACGGGATGTCCTTGACCAGCACCAGTTCGTCATGTTCGATGTCGAAAGTGGTGGACAGGTGTTCGGCGGCATCCTGATGCAAACCGGCGAAGAATTCGGCGTAGGCCTTGGCTACCCGCTTCGGGGTGTCCAGCAGGCCATCGCGGTCCGGATCTTCGCCGATCGCTTCGAGGATTTCGCGGACCGCCGCGGCAATGCGCGGCTGGTCGATCTCATTGACTTCAATCACGACTTCGATCCTAGTCGGTCGAACGCGCCGCGCGCTCCTTGGGGCTTAATACCGGGCCTTGTTCGTGGACCGGACGCTCGTCGTTGCTCAGCCACACGTCGCGCTTGTCGCGCTTGACCAGATCGACGAAGAGCTCGGCGATTTCCTTCTGGTTCAGCGTTTCGTGCTCCAGCAGGGCCAGCGCGAGGCGGTCCAGCACGTGGCGGTTGGCGGTCAGCGCCCAGTAGGCGTCGTCGTGCGCCTGCTCGATGAGCGTGCGCACCTCCTCGTCGACCAGGTGGGCCATCTCATCGGAGTAGTCCCGGCTCCCGGTGCCCATGCCCTGCGCGGCGGCCGAGGAGGCCAGGCGCACCGCGCCGATCTTCTCGCTCATGCCGTATTCGGTGACCATCTTGCGTGCGGTGTCGGTGGCCTTCTCGATGTCGTTGGACGCGCCGGTGGAGGGATCGTGGAAGACGATCTCCTCGGCCACGCGGCCGCCCATGGCGTAGGCCATCTGGTCCAGCAGTTCGTTGCGGGTGATCGAGTACTTATCGGACTCCGGGACCACCATGGTGTAGCCCAGGGCGCGGCCGCGGGGCAGGATGGTGATCTTGGTGACCGGTGCGGTCTGGTTCATCGCCGCGGCCACCAGCGCGTGGCCGCCCTCGTGGTAGGCGGTGACCTTGCGCTCGTGCTCGTCCATCAGCCGGGTGCGCTTCTGCGGCCCGGCCATCACCCGGTCGATCGCTTCGTCCAGCGCGCGGTCATCGATCAGGTTGGCGTTCGAGCGGGCGGTGAGCAGCGCGGCCTCGTTGAGCACGTTGGCCAAATCCGCGCCGGTGTAGCCCGGGGTCTTCTTCGCCACCGCGTTCAGATCCACCGTGGCGTCCATCGGCTTGCCGGCCACGTGGACCTTCAGGATCTGTTCGCGGCCCTTCAGATCCGGTGCCTCCACCGGGATCTGCCGGTCGAAGCGTCCCGGGCGCAGCAGCGCCGGGTCCAGCACGTCCGGACGGTTGGTCGCGGCGATCAGGATGACGTTGGTGGAGGCGTCGAAGCCGTCCATCTCGACCAGCAGCTGGTTCAGCGTCTGCTCGCGTTCGTCGTTGCCGCCGCCGATTCCGGCGCCGCGGTGCCGGCCCACGGCGTCGATCTCATCAACGAAGATGATCGCCGGGGAATTGGTCTTGGCCTGTTCGAACAGGTCGCGCACGCGCGAGGCACCCACGCCGACGAACATCTCGACGAAGTCGGAACCGGAGATCGAGTAGAACGGGACCGCCGCCTCGCCGGCCACGGCCTTGGCCAGCAGCGTCTTGCCGGTGCCCGGAGGGCCGTAGAGCAGCACGCCCTTGGGAATCTTCGCGCCCACGGCCTGGAATTTGGCGGGCTCCTGCAGGAACTCCTTGATTTCGTGCAGTTCCTCCACCGCCTCTTCGGCGCCGGCCACGTCCACGAAGGTCACCTGCGGCATATCCTTGGTGATCAGTTTCGCCTTGGACTTGCCGAACTGCATCACCTTCGAACCGCCACCCTGGCTGCGCGCCAGGATGAACCAGAAGATGCCTGCAATCAGGATGAAGGGGATAATGATGCCGAGCATCGAGAGCAGCCAGTTGTTTTCCACCGGCTGATCGGTGAACTTGCTCAGCTGCGCGTCGTTCATCGCGTCGACCACCTGGTCGGCGCGGGGTACGGAGTAGTAGAAGGAAATCTTCTTTCCCTTGTCCACTCCGTCGACGTTCAGCGCGTCGCGCAAGGTCAGGTCTACTCGTTGATCTCCGTCGAAGATCTTCGCTTCGGTGGCGTTACCGCTGGTGAGTTGGTTCAGGCCCACGGAGGTATCCACTTGTGCCGAACCGTTGCCGAATACCATCGGCAGGAACAACACCATCGCGGTCACACCGACCAGGACCCAAATGATCCAGCTGTTAAAAATCTTCTTAGTTTTCATCGACCCGAAAGGTCCCGTACCTTTCGCATCCCCCTCACGCGTTCTGCCGGCGTCCGGGCAACGCCACCTTCGATTCAGTTCAACGCCTAAGCGGCGTTAAAAGTTCCCTACTCGTAGATGTGCGGAGCCAAGGTGCCCACGCAGTCCAGGTTGCGGTACTTTTCCGCGTAATCCAAGCCGTAGCCGACAACAAATTCGTTGGGAATGTCCATGCCGACGTATTTCACGTCGATTTCCACCTTCGCCGCTTCCGGCTTGCGCAGCAGGGTGCAGATTTCCACCGAGGCCGGGCCGCGGGATTCCAGGTTGGCCTTCAACCAGGACAGGGTCAGGCCCGAGTCGATGATGTCTTCGACGATGAGCACATGCTTGCCCATCAAATCGGTGTCCAGGTCCTTGAGAATACGCACCACGCCGGAAGACTGGGTTCCGGAACCGTAGGAGGAGACCGCCATCCAGTCCATGGACAGGTGGGACTTCAGCGCGCGGACCAGATCCGCCATGACCATCACCGCACCCTTGAGCACGCCGACAACGAGGATGTCGCGTCCCTCGTAATCCTTGTCGATCTGTGCGGCCAGGTCATCGATGCGAGCCTGGATTTCTTCCTTGGTATACAGTACGTGCGCGAGATCGGCCTTGACTGTGTTCGAATCCACGAGGGTTCTCCTGATTCTCAGAGGTGGGGTACTCAACTAGAGTGCCACATTTAGTTTAGTGTTGTTGAGCTTGTGGTCGTGAAAACTATCACCGAGGAGCGCCGCAACGCACTGATCTTGCCTTCGAGCTGCACCGGACCGGCCGAACGGGACTTGCTCGCCCCCACCCCGGCCAGCGCGCACAAGGCCGCCGTGCGCTCGCTGCCCAGATTCTGCGCCCCGGCCTCGGCGGCGGCCAGGCGCAGCACCCTGGAGGCGATGGCTTCGGGAAAAGTGGCAAGAATCCGCAAGTCCACCCCGGCGGCGCTGCGTGCCTGCGCCCAGGCTCGGCCGGCCCAGGAGTCCAGCGCGTCTGCGTCCGCCGCCGCCAGCGCCGCGGTGCGGGCCAGCGCCTCGGTCAGGTGCCCGCCGAGCTGCGCACGCAAAAACGGGAGCACCTCGTGGCGGATGTGGTTGCGTCGGTAGGCGGTGTCCGCATTGCTCGGGTCTTCCCAGTACTCGACGCCGGCCCGCGCGCAGATGTGCTCGGTGTCTTGGCGGGTCAGCTCCAGCAGCGGGCGGGCGTAGGGGCCGCGCGAGACGGGTATTCCGGCCAAGGACCTGGTGCCCGAACCGCGCAGGATCCCCAGCAGCACCTGTTCGGCCTGATCGTCTTTGGTGTGCGCGAGCAGCAGGCGTTGCGCCCCGGTCTGCTCCATGGCTTGCTCGAAGGCCGCATATCGGGCGGCCCGGGCGGAGGCCTCGTCCCCGGCGGTGTGCACCGTCTTGAGCAGCACCTCCTCCAGGCCCAGCGCCTGGCATTGCGCGGCGGCGCGCGCCGCCACCGCGGCGCTGCCCGCTTGCAGGCCATGGTCCACGATCACCACGGCGAAGCGGATCCGCTCGCGCAGCTGGCTGGCGGCAACGGCCAGCGCCAGGGAGTCGGCCCCGCCCGAAACGCCGAGCAGCGCGAATTCTCCGGCCTGCGCCGCCACCGCGTTGCGGGCCAGGTCGATCGGCCGGCTCATCGGGTGCGGGCCAGCCAGCGTGCGGGGTTGTCGAGTTCCGCGGAGCTGGGGAACAGTTCCCGGTCGGTGAAGATCTCGTTGAAGCCGGCATAGCCGATCTCGTCCACCAGGTGGCGCACGAACTTCGCGCCGCGCTCGTACTGGCGGGCCTTGGCGTCCATGCCCAGCAGCTTGCCGATCCAGCTGGCCCAGGGCGAACGGTTCTTGCCGCGGGCGGTGAAGCGGTTGCGGATGGTCTTGATCGTGCGGATCGAGCTGACATCGTTCATCACGACCATTGCGTGGCCTTCGAGCACCGACATGATGCTGGTCAGCTCGCCGACCTCGCTGCGCATGGTTTTGATCCGCGCCCCGATGTCGTTCATCGAGTTGGTCTTCCCGCCCAGCGGCTCGAAGACCTCGGCCAGGGTCTGCTTCATCACCCCAGGGATCCATGGCGCATGTTCGAACTGCAGCCGGTGGGTCTGCTCGTGGGTGGCGATCCACAGGTAGAAGTCCCGCGCGTTCAGGTTCAGCTCGCCGCGGATCTGGGTGATCGTCGGGGCGTTGAGCAGCAGCCGGGGGCCGGCGAACGGGTCGAATTGCCCCAGCACCCGGGGGCCGAGCACCGAAAGCACCGCACCGAGTTCCGCCCCGGCGATCAGCGGCAGGGCGGTGGGGGTTTTGGGCAGCTCGGGAAGCATTGCGGCGAAGTTCTGGCTGACCGCCTTGGCCCATCCGGCGCGGTCCACCACGAGGGTTTCGGAGGGTGCGGTGGAGGTCAGCTGCGAGATCCGTTCGGCCTCGGTGAGCCCCTGCCCGCCGGCGATGCGCAGTTCTTCCACGATCCGCGCCGCCTGTTTGCCGCTCAGCGCCGGCCCGGCGGGCATCAGCGTTTTTGCGGTGCTTACGGCGAGATCCCAATCGATGAACTGGCTCATGTAATTCTCCTACCGGCACCCACAGCCGCGCAGGGCGGTGACTGCCTGGTCGATGGTTGGTTTATGTGGTGCCAGCGCCCCGTTGGGCTGTGCGGCAAAGATGCTGAAAGCGATCAGCCGCCCGTCTTCGGTCAGCGTCATCCCGGTCAGCGTGGCCACCCCGGTCAGCGAGCCGGTTTTCGCCCGCACCAGCCCGAGGGTAGCGGCGGCATCGAGCCGGTTCATCAGGGTGCCGTTGTATCCAGCGACGGGCAGCGAGTAGACCAGTTCGCGCAGTTCGGGTTTTCCGCTGGTGGCCGCGGCGCGCAGCAGCGTGGTCAACGCGGCCGGTGAAATTTGGTTGGCTGCGGCCAGCCCGCTGGTATCCACCAAGGATATGCCGGTGGCGCCATATGTTTGTGCCACCTGCTGCACGGCCAATCCGGCCTGCTTCGGGTCCAGGCCCTGGCGCACCGCGACCAGCCGGCCCATGGCTTCGGTCAGGTAGTTGTCCGAGACCAGCAGCATGTGCTTGATCTGCACGCGCAGCGGGGCGGAGAGCACCTCGGTGAGCTGTTCCCCGCCCTCGTAGGCGCCGCGTCCGCCCGTGCTGACCTTCACCTGCTTGCCCAGCTCGGCGGCGAAAACCTTGCGCACCTGCTGGGCGGCGTCTGACTGATAGGCCGAGCGGGTGCTTTCGGCGGCGCGTCCGGCGTAGTGCGCGATCGGGTATACCGCGCCGATGTTATTCGAGGTGAACAACGACTTATCCCAGGCCGGGTTCGTCTGCGCATCGCCGAAGAGCGAATCGTCGAGCCAGAGCTCCACCTCGCCGATGCCGCGATCCTCCAGCGCCTTCGCGGTTTGCGCCGCGAGAGTGGCCAGGCCCGCGTAGCCCTTGGGGTGCGCGGGGTCGGACTCGCCGTCGCCCAGCAGCACATCCCCGCCGCCGCGCAATACCAGGGTGTTACCGTCTAGCCACACGCTGGTGGACAGTTGGTGCTCCCCGCCGAGGGTATCCAGCGCGGCCAGCGCGGTGGCCACCTTCAGGCTTGAGGCCGGAGTTCCGGGAGTTTGCGCATTCTTGTCGTAGAGCACCTTGCCGCTGGCCACGTCGACCACCTGGGCATTGAAGGAGGTCTGATCCCCCTTGGTGCCCAGGATCGCATCCAGTTGCGCGGCGAGCACCGCGCTATCGGGCAGGGGAGCTTCGGGATCCAGATCCTTGACGGTGACCGGCGCGGCGTCCGGAGCGGTTGCGCTGGCACGGACGTAGTGCGCCTGCGGTTCACCGGTGAAGCTGCGCGGCGCGCTGAACATCGCCACGGCCATGCCCACCACTGCCAACAGCGCCACCGCAAGCGTCAGCACGCGTCTTACGGCACTGTTCATGTGAGCATGTTCCTCTCGCGGGTTTAGCTACTTATGCCCCCGGGGGCGATACGCTTATTAGCGGATATCCCTAAGACTAGTTTAGGAGTGTGCTTTTTATGAGCCACGACGTGACCATCGAGATCCCAACCGGATCACGCGTCAAGTACGAAATCGACCACGAGACCCATCGCTTGCGCCTGGATCGAGTGCTCTTCACCTCCATGCAGTACCCGACCCACTACGGCTACTTCGACGACACCCTGGGCGAAGACGGCGATCCATTGGACGCCATGGTTTACATCCCGGGTGTCGATTTGATCCCGGGCGTCATCGTCGAGTCCCGCCCCATCGGCGTTTTCAACATGACCGACGATGGCGGTGGCGACGCGAAGCTGCTGTGCGTGCCGACCGACAAGCGCTTCGACCACATCAAGGAACTCGAAGACATCGATCAGTGGCTGATCAAGGAAATCGAGCACTTCTTCACCCGCTACAAGGACCTGGAACCGGGCAAGTGGGTCAAGGCCGAGGGCTGGGAGGGCCGCGCGGCCGCCGAGGCCGAACTGGCTCGCTCCATCGAGCGCTTCAAGGCCTAGTTCTCCACCGGTGTTGCCGCTTCGGCGGCAATGGGGTCCGATTCATCGCTTCCAAGCGGTGGCCGGGCCCCATTTCCGCTTAAGCCGGCAAGTGCCCGGGCTTCCGCGCCGCGTAACGCACCTCAGGCCACCGTCTTCCAGGCTTCGACCAACTGCGGCACAGCCCGAGCCAGGCTTTCGCCATCGAGGGCGTAGGGCACGCGCAGCCAGTGGTCCAGGCCGTGGTCCTGAACGGCGAAGGTGGCCCCGGGACTCAGCACCAATCCCGCCTTCCGGGCCTGCGCCGCCAGGGCCGCGGACCTGGGCGCCGGGAGATTGCACCACAGCGACATTCCGCCGCCGGGTTTCTGGATCTTCCACTCGGGCAGTTCGGCTCCCAAGGATCCGTGGAGCCAGTCACGGCTGGCGCGCAGACTGGCGCGCGTCGGCTCGTCTAGGCCCGCCCGTTCGGTGATGAGCATGCTCAGCACCAGCTGTTCCAGCACCGGTGCGCCGAGGTCGATGGTGGCCCGGACCTGGTTGATGGCCCCCACCAGCGCTCGCGGCGCCCTGATCCAGCCCAGCCGCAGGCCGCCCCAGTAGGTTTTGCTGGCGCTGCCCACGGTAATCAGGTTCTCGCCGAACTTCGCCATCGGAAATACCGGCGGCCGCTCGTCCAGCCACAGCTCGGCGTTCGTCTCGTCGATGATCCCCTGGACGCCGTGGCGGGCCAACGCCCGGGCCCAGCGCTCGCGTCCCTCATTCTCCAGCAGGGTACCGGTCGGGTTGTGGAAGTCCGGCAGGCACAGCATGGCGCCGATCCCGCCGCGGGCCAGAGCGGCTTCGATGCCCGCCACGTCGCTGCCCTCGGGTCCGATGGGCATCGCGAGCATGCGCGCTCCGTGCTGCCGCAGGGAGTTCACGGAGTTCGGGTAGCTGGGGCTTTCGGCCAGCACCCGGGCTGAGCGGGCCAGCACCGTCCGGGCGGCGGTGGCCACCCCCGACAGCGCGCCGGCGGTCACGATGATCTGCTCGGGGCCGGTGGGCAGGCCGCGGCGGGCGTAGTCTTCGGCGATCGCCTCGCGCAGCAACGGAAGGCCCAGCGGGTAGTAGCCCATCCCGCCGATGTAGCCGGGCAGCTGATCGAGGGCGCGTTGGTAGTAGCTGGCCAGGCCCAACGGAGCAGTAGGCGCCCCGCAGGTGAGGTCGATTCCACCGGGCGGAAGCGTTTCCTGCACGCCCACCGCCAACGGCTCGGCGCCTCCCCCGATCTCCCCGCCGGGAATCCGGATCCTGGTCCCCGAGCCCTGCCGGGCCTCGGCGAAGCCGCGTTCGCGGAGCTCCTGATAGGCGCGCGTGATTGTGGTGCGGCTCATTCCGAGCTCGGCCACCAGCTCGCGCTCGCTGGGCAGCATGGTTCCATGGAGCACCCGGCCGTTGACCACCAGTTGCCGGATTCCCTCCGAGAGCCAGCTGTAGGCCGCTTGCTCGCCCGCCCGCTGTCCGAGCATCCCGCTCAATCGCCGGGCGGGCAGATGGCGTTGGTTCACTGTCATAGGTCCAGTGTGCACTAATTGGCACTTTTTTTGAATGCCATTTGCCGAGATGATTGATTCATGGCAACTTTCAGCTCCCCCAAATTGGCCCGCCTGACACCCCTGGCGCAGCTTCGCGCCGGGCGGCTTCCGCGGCGCCTCATCCAGCTCTTCGTGGGCCTGACCCTTTTTGGCCTGGCCATGGCGGGCTTTGTCCGTTCGGGACTGGGCCTGGCCCCATGGGATGTGCTCCATTACGGCGTGACCCTGCACACCGGCCTCAGCCTGGGCACAGTGGTGATCCTCTTCGGCTTCCTCGTGCTGCTGCTCTGGATCCCGCTGCGCCAGATGCCCGGCCTGGGCACCATCGCCAACGTCATCTGGATCGGAGTGGCCGCCGACATCGGACTGGCCGTGATTCCGCAGGCAGATTCCCTCCCCACGCAGCTGGCCCTGTTCGCCGGCTCCCTGCTGGTGAACGGGTTCGGCGGCGGGCTCTATATCGGCAGCCAGCTTGGCCCGGGGCCGCGCGACGGACTGATGACCGGGCTGCATGCGCGCACCGGAGTCAGCCTGCGCCTGGCGCGCACCGGAGTCGAAGTCAGCGTGCTGGCCATCGGCTGGCTGCTGGGCGGCATCGTCGGCTTCGGAACCGTTTTGTATGCGGTGGCCATCGGACCGGTCACCCAGCTCTTCCTGCGCTTCTGCATCGTCGAGCTGCGCGCGGAGCACCCCGCCGAGGAAGCGCCCACGCCCGCCGCTTAGCGGGAGGTGACCGGAGTTCCGCTGCATACTTGGGATTGTGAATCGCCTACCCTGGATCGGCGCGGCGGTTCGGCCCCTGATTTCTTGAAAGGTTACCCATGCTCGCCACGCTCGACCTGCCCACGCCGCTGAACTCCGAGGTGCTGCTGCGCCGCGCCGAACCGGCCGACCTTCCGGCAATGCGCCAGCTCTTGGCCGACGATGCGCTTGGCGCCGCGCGCGAAGCGACGGCCGATTCCGCGGGCTATGCGCAGGCCCTGGAGCGGCTGCTGGCCGATCCGGGCAACGATCTGGTGCTCGGCGAACGCGCCGGCGAGGTGATCGCGATGCTGCAGTTGACTTCCATCCCCGGGATCTCCCGGAGCGGATCCGTCAGGCTGAACGTGGAGGCGGTCCGCGTGCGCTCCGATTCCCGCTCGACGGGCCTGGGCTCGGCGATGCTGCGCTGGGTGATCGACGCGGCGGCGCCGGCCTGCGCCGCCGGGCTGGTCCAGCTCACCTCGGATGCCTCGCGGGCAGAGGCGCACCGCTTCTACGAGCGGCTGGGCTTCACCGCCTCGCATCTCGGATTCAAGCTGCGGCTGGACCGCTAGCGCCCGAGCGCCTGCTCCAAAACCGGCTCTTCGGGCAGGCTTTGGACATCCTTCAACCTGCGTTCCACCGCCCGGGTTCGGGTTCCGGCTTCCTTGACCGTGTTCTGCGCGGTGCTCAACTGCTTCTCCAGCTTGTCCCATACGTCCCCGTACTTGCGGAACTCCGCCTTCGCCGCGGACAGCACCTGCCAGACCTCGCTGCTGCGCTTTTCGATGGCCAGGGTCCGGAAGCCCATCTGCAGCGAATTGAGCAGGCTCATCAGCGTCGTCGGGCCGGTGACCAGCACCCGGTGTTCGGTTTGCAGCCGGCTGGCAAGTCCCGGGCGGCGCACCACCTCGGCGAAGAGCCCCTCGGTGGGCAGGTACATGATCGCGAAGTCCGTGCTGTGCGGCGGTTCGATGTACTTCTCGGCGATCTTCTTCGCCTGGATGGTGATGGCCCTATCCAGCGCCTTGCTCGCCGCATCGAGCTGCAGCTTGTCGCCCGATTCCTGGGCGTCTAAAAGCCGCTCGTAGTCTTCCTGCGGCAGCTTCGAGTCGATCGGCAGATACACCGGCTTCTCCTCACGCCCGGGCATGATCACCGCGAACTCGACGCTGTCGCGGCTCTCGGGCCGAATCACCACGTTCTGCGCATACTGCTCCGTGGTGAGCAGGTCTTCCAATTGGCGCGAGAGCTGCACCTCACCCCAGGTGCCGCGGCTCTTCACATTCGTCAGCACGCGCTTGAGCCCGCCGACGTCCGCGGCCAGATTCTGCATTTCGCCCAGCCCCTTTTGCACCTGCTCCAAGCGCTGGCTGACAAGCTCAAAGGATTCACCGAGCCGCTTCTCCAAGGTCCCTTGCAGCTTCTCGTCGACCGTCTCGCGCATCTTCTCGAGCTTCGACTCGTTGCCCACGCGCAAGCGCTCTAGTTCTTCGCGCAGCGCACTGTGCAGCTGGCGGTGCATGTGCTGGTTCGATTCGTTCAACGCGGTGATCTTCGCGTCCACGGTGGCGCGGATCGTTTCCAGCCGCTGCTCGCTGTCCCGGCGCACCTCGTGCAGCGAATCGCGCAGTTCGGCGCGTTGCGCACCCAGGTCCTGGCGCAGCTCGCCATGGGTTGCGCGCACCGCCGCGGCAATCTGCGCCTGGTCGTTCGAACCGGTCCGCCGCACGATCAGCAAGAGCGCGCCGACAACGAGCAGGATATTGAGTAGCACAAGCACCAACAGCACAATAGTCATAGCTCAAGAGCTATCAGCACCATCGGACATAATAGGCCGCAACCGGCCTCAGCGCTGGCTTTCAAGAGCTTTGAATAATTCGGATTCCACGCCCATGATGATTCGATCTCCCGGGTGCGTATCGCGTAGAAATTTCTCCACCGTAGCCAGATCCGTGGAGATGCAACCCCAGGTTTCGCGCAGTCCCGCATGGAGGAATATCGCGAAGCTCCGCCCGTGCACCGGCCGAGCGTCGGGCGCTCGGTTGTAGTTGACAACGGCTGCCTGCTGGTAGTCCCCGGCCTGCATATATCGCCAGAGCGGTTCGTCGGGAAACTCGCCCGCTCCCTCAAAATAGCTGTTAAAGCGCCGCCCCTCGCGCCCACTCCAATAGGAATCCTCGGTGAGCTCACGGTAGCCAAGGCTCGTTCCCGGATTGCTTCGACCAAACGCTTCGGTGACGCTATAGGACCCGGTTGGTGTCTGCAGCGAATTGACATACACGGGACCGGGTCTGGCAAAACCGGCGCTGCCGGCAAAGCCCCGGGCATTCCACTGCTGCGTGTAACCATCGCGGCCGAGCAGACAATTGGTGATGGTTACCTCGGTTTGTCCATAGGCCGGCGCCAGCACGAAGGTGACGCGCTGGCTCAGTTCAAGTTCCGGCTTCAACCGGTGGATCGATGCGCAGGGCCCGCTTTGGGCCGGCGACCGGTCCGGCAAATCGCGGTGAGGAGCCCCGGCTGCCAGCGCAAGCATGCCGACCAGCAGGGCACTCATCAACCGTTGTTGTAGCTTCATGCAATGATCTTCGCAGAACCAGGGGCCATGCTGTGCACGTAGCGGCCGCTGTCGAATTTGGAGGAACTTCTCAGCTCTGCTGGCCACCAAAAGGAAATATTCATCTCACTAGTACGGATGGCCTAGGGTGAATGCCTGCTGATCGAAATTATTTGAATGCTCAGCCGCTCCGAAGCCCGCCGCGAGCGCGCCGAGTTGACGCACGCGGCAAATAATTGCAATGATTTTATTTAGTGGCTCACGCCAGTGGAGGCTCCTGACCATGGGGATGGGCAGGAAGAGTTCCACGCGGCGCGAGTTGGCTTCGCAGAGTTTAACCACCGGCGAAGCGCGATTGCTGGGGAGCAATCGCCCGGAGCCATTCCGGTTCACAACATAACAATGATCCTTGGGGGAAAATTGATCGATTGGGACTATTCCGCGCGCTCCGGCGCCTCGTCGGACGTTATTCCGGCAGCACACAAATTTGACTCCTCGATAGTCGAGAATCCGGCGGACAGCGAAACAGCACTCTTTGCGAGCACCGCACCGGCTCCCGCGCGGACCCTGGTCGATATCATCACCACGACCATGGAGGTCTACCCTTCGGCGCTGGCCCTCGACGACGGAACCTGTGCGCTGAGCTACGCCCAGTTGCGTGTTGAAACCGAAGAATTAGCCAAACGACTGTGGGCCATGGACATCGGCGCCGGGGACCGCGTCGGGGTGCGGGTGCCTTCGGGTTCCAAGAATCTCTACGTCGCCATTTTGGGCACCCTCTTCGCCGGGGCGGCCTACGTCCCGGTAGACGCCGACGAGCCCGAGGATCGCGCCACCACGGTGTGGGAGGAAGCCGGAGTCTGCGTGGTCATCGGCGAGAACCTGGCCATCACCCACCGCGCGGGAGTGCGCACGCAAGGCAATAGCCCGTTTCCCACCCCGGTCGATGACGCGTGGATCATCTTCACCTCCGGTTCCACCGGAAAGCCCAAGGGCGTGGCCATCACCCACCGATCGGCGGCCGCCTGGGCCGATGCGGAGGCCGAGATGTTCCTCCAGGATGCCCCGCTGACCCGCGGGGACCGGGTGCTGGCCGGACTTTCTGTCGCCTTTGACGCCTCCTGCGAGGAAATGTGGCTCGCCTGGCGCCACGGGGCCTGCCTGGTTCCGGCGCCGCGGGACATCGTGCGCTCCGGCGCCGACCTCGGCGACTGGCTCGGCGAGCGCAAGGTCACCGTGGTCTCCACCGTTCCCACGCTCGCAGCCCTGTGGCCGGCGGAAACCCTGGAGAATATCCGCCTGCTGATTTTCGGCGGCGAAGCGCTCCCGCCGGAGCTGGTCGAGCGCCTGGCCGGTCCGACCCGCGAGGTTTGGAACACCTACGGGCCGACCGAAGCCACGGTGATCGCCTGCGGAGCGCCCGTGGCTGGCGGTGGTCCGGTCAGCATCGGCTTGCCGCTGCGCGGCTGGGACCTGGCCGTGGTTGACGCCGAAGGCTTTCCGGTGCCCTGGGGCTCGGAGGGTGAGCTGATCATCGGCGGCGTGGGCCTGGGACGCTACCTCGACCCGCAGAAGGACGCGCAGAAGTTTGCCCCGATGCCGACCCTGGGCTGGGAGCGGGCCTACCGTAGCGGGGATATGGTCCGCGCCGAGCGCGACGGGCTGCTTTTTGTGGGCCGCGCCGACGAGCAGGTCAAGCTCGGCGGGCGCCGCGTGGAACTCGGCGAGATCGACGAGGCGTTGGCGGCGCTGCCCGGCGTGGCCCAAGCGGCCGCGGCGGTGCAGTCCACCCCGAGCGGAAATAAGGTGCTGGCCGGCTATCTGGTTCCCGACGCCGGCGCCGCCCTCGACCTGGCGGCCTGCCGATCCCGGCTCGCCGAATTCCTGCCCGCCCAGCTGGTCCCCGCGCTGGGGCAGGTCGCCGAGCTGCCGCTGAAAACCTCCGGCAAGGTGGACCGCAAGGGGTTGCCCTGGCCGCTCCATGGCGCCACGGAAGAACCGATTGGGCATCGGCTCACCGGCACCGAAGGCTGGGTTGCCGAGATCTGGACCGAGCTGCTCGGCCCGGTGGCTTTGGATGCGGACAGCGACTTCTTCGCCGCAGGCGGCGCCAGCGTGGCGGCGGCCCAACTGGTTGGCGTGCTGCGCACCCGCCACCGGCAGGCGTCCATCGCCGATATCTATAACCGGCCCACCCTCGGCGCGCTGGCGGCACATCTGGATGCCCAGGGAACCACCGAGGCAACGGTCCGCGAACAGCGGCCAACCGGATGGTGGATCGGGTTGGTGCAGGCACCAGTCATCGGTGCCCTGTACTCGATCATCGGTTTGCGCTACGTCACCGGCATGGCATTGGTGTGCTGGATCCTGTTCAACTTCATGGATGCCAGCTGGGTTCCCAACCCGCCGCTGATCCCGCTCCTGGCGGCCTGGGTGGTGCTCTACACCTTGCCCTTCCGGGTGCTGCTGGTCGTGGTTTCGGCCCGCCTGCTGCTCGCCGGGGTGCACGCCGGTGCATACCGGCGCGGCGGCGGCGTGCATCTGCGCCTTTGGGCGGTGGAGCGCATCGTGACCTTCGCAAAAGTCGAAGCGCTGATGGGCACGCCGCTGGCACCGTGGTACGCCCGCGCCCTGGGCAATAAGATCGGCAAGAATGTGCACCTCGACGCCATGCCTCCCGTCACCGGGCTGGCCCGCATCGGCTCGGACACGGCCATCGAATACGAGGTTGACCTCGCCGGGCATTGGCTCGACGGGGACACTCTGCGCATCGGGCAGATCGACATCGGCCAGCGGGTGCGCATCGGCACCCGTTCAACTATTAACCCCGGCGCGCGGATCGGCAACGGGGCGGAGATCGAGGCCGGCAGCAGCGTGGACGGAACGGTTGGGCCCAATGAGCTCGTCTCGGGCTCCCCGCTGGAATATGCAGGCGTCGCGGGCGATAGCTGGCCGCAGGCCGAGCCCCGCGCACCGCGCCACGGCTTCCGCGTCGGCCTCGGCGGGCTCTACGCGCTGGGCCTGGGCTATCTGGCCCTGCTCCCGATGCTCTCGGTGCTGCCCGGCGGGCTGCTCCTGTTCTCGCTGATCGATGGCGGCTCCGCGCTGGGCGAAGTGCTCTGGCAGCTGGCCGCTTGGGCACCGGTGTTCATCGTGCTGATGGTGCTCAGCTTCGCCGGCCTCACCGCGCTCAGCGTCCGGCTGCTGGCCCGCTTGCTGACTCCCGGCTTCCACAGCGCCCACGGCCTCACCGCCTGGGCCTGCTGGCTGAGCAACCTGCTGCTGGCCAAGTCGCTGATGTCCCTGTACCCGATCTACGCAAGCATCATCACCCCGCTGTGGCTGCGGATGCTCGGCGCCAAGGTCGGGGCGCACACCGAAATCTCCACCCTGGAAACCATCCCGCACCTGACCACGCTGGGCGACCGCTGCTTCATGGCCGATCACTCGTTGGCCTCCCATCGGCGAGTTCGCGGCCAGTGGCTGCAGCTGGGGCAGGCAACGGTCGGGGCGAAGTCCTTTGTGGGCAACTCGGCCATCGTCGGGCCGGACACCGTGGTGCCGGCCGATTCGCTGATCGCCGTGCTCTCGTCGGCTCCGCAGGACATGCCGGTCGCGTCAAACTGGTTTGGCCGCCCGGCCATGGAACTGCCCCGCCCGATAGACAACGCCGAATCCGCGCTGACCTACAATCCATCGCGAGGGCTGATGGCCGCCCGCGCCCTGGTCGAGCTTTGCCGCATCTTGCCGATGCTCATCACCAGCTGGCTGGCGCTGGGCACCGTCTGGATACTCTCGGAGATCTTCGACCGGTCCGGGCTGGCACTCACCTTGCTGCTGTCCGGTCCGGTGCTGCTGGGCTCGGCGAGCATCGCCGCATTGACCGCACTCATCGCCAAGTGGGCGCTGGTCGGCCGTTTCCGGGCCGAGGAACATCCGCTGTGGACCTCGTTCATCTGGCGCAACGAGCTGGCAGACGTATTCAGCGAGTCGCTGGCCGTGGCGGGAGTGGTGCGCATGAGCCTGGGCACCCCGATGCTCAATTTATGGTTTCGCCTGCTCGGCGCGCGCATTGGCCGCCGAGTCTGGTGCGAAACCTGGTGGCTGCCGGAGCAGGACCTGATCAGCATCGGCGACGGAGCAAGCATCAACCGCGGCACCGTGCTGCAGACCCATCTCTTCCATGACCGCATTATGCGCCTGGAGGAGGTGCACCTCGGCGCGCAGGCAACATTGGCACCGAACGGGGTGATCCTGCCCGGTAGCCGAATTGGCGATGCGGCGGCAATCGGCCCCTGCTCGCTGGTGATGCGCTCGGAACAGGTTCCCGCAAACGGGCGTTGGCGCGGCAACCCGATCCGCAGCTGGTCCTGAACCGCTTCCCGACATCGAATTTGGAGAGTTATCACATGCACCAGCAGATCGAGCGCGCCCCGAACCCGGCGCCGCAGTCGCGGCTCGCGGGGATCGACGCGGCCCGCGGCCTAGCCCTGTTGGGCATGATCGCCATCCACGTGCTGCCAGCCAGCAGCGAAGCCTTCGAACCCACGCTGATCTGGCGGATCGCCGCGGGCACCTCCGCGGCCCTGTTCGCGCTGCTAGCCGGGGTCGGCCTGAGCCTGGGCGCAAGAACTGCGGGCCATTCGGCGCTCGAACTGGCCGGGGCGCGGGCCGCGCTAGCTACCCGCGCGGCATTCATGCTCTGTTTGGGCCTGCTGCTGGCGCTCATCGATATGCCTGCGTTCATCATCCTCGGCTATTACGGGGTGATGTTTGCCCTGGCCATCCCGTGGGTCTCACGCAGCGCGGCAACCCTCGGCTTCGCGTGCCTGGGCTTTGCTACCCTAGGCACCATTTTCACTTGGCAGCTGGGCGCTTCGCTGCCCCACCTGGATGGCATCGATCCGTCGCTGACCACACTCTTCACCGAACCCGGGGCGACGCTCAGCGCACTGCTGTTCACCGGAACCTACCCGGCGGTGCCGTGGATGAGCTATATCTGCGCCGGCATGGCACTAGGCACGCTGAACTTACGCTCCAAGGATCTGCAACTGCGCCTGCTGCTGACCGGGCTGGGCCTCTGGCTAGCAACCTGGGCCAGCTCGGCGCTGCTGCTCGGCCCCTTGGGCGGCAGGTCTGCGCTGATCAAGTCGACCGAAGGTTGGCTGAGCGCCGCCGAGGTCGATGAATCACTGAGCTTCGGGCTGCCCTCAGGGGTTCCGCTAGATTCCGCCTGGTGGCAGGTGGCGCTCGCCCCGCACTCGAATATGCTCTTCGAAACGCTCAACACCCTTGGCGTCGCGCTGCTGGTTTTCGCCGTCGCCCTGATGCTCGGCCAACGAGTCGCCTGGTTGCTGCGCCCGTTGGGCATCCTCGGCTCGATGACGCTCACGCTCTACACGCTGCACCTGCTGTTGCTGGCCACCGGCTTGGGCGCGCAGCATCCGGCGAGCTCCTGCTCCCTGCAGATCGGCGGCGCACTGCTGTTCGCGGTACTTTGGAAGAACGTTTCGGGGCTCGCCCAGGGCCCCTTGGAGCACCTGGTCGGTTCACTGGCCCGAAACGCTCGCTCCCGGGCGCGCCGACGCCGGCGCGTGGCTCCGTAGCGAAGACGCGCAACGTGTCAAGGATTGCACCGCACCGTGCGGGTAGGCGATACTCGGAGCCGTGGATACCGAACGCGAGCTCGCCGGCCAGGCCCTGTATGAAAGCCGGCTCAAGACACTGAACGGGCTGATGATGCCCGATGCCCCGGCCTGGCAGGAACTGAGCGACGAGGTCCGCGAACGCTGGTGTTCCTACGCGGATGCCGGGCAGAGCTGAACCGCAACCCATGCGCATCCTGGTCACCGGCTTTGAGCCCTTCGGAACCGACACCCACAACGCCAGCGCCGAGATCGTGCGCCGGCTGCCGGCCACGGCCGGCGAACACCAGATCGTGACCGGACTCCTGCCGGTGTCCTTCTCCCGCGCATTCCCGACCCTGGGCGAGTTACTTCGCACACACCAGCCCGACGCGCTGGTGCTGCTCGGTGAGGCCGGCGGACGCACCGAGATCAATCTGGAGCGCTGGGCGGTCAACGAGAACAATGCGCGCATCGCCGATAACGACGGCCACCAACCGGCCGGCGAGCGCATTGCCCCCAACGGTGCACACCGCCGCGAAGCAACGCTGGAAACACCTAGTCAGCTTCGGGTCAGCGAGGATGCCGGCAGGTTCTTGTGCAACCATATCGCCTACCACGCCTACGGTTTGGGGATCCCGGCGCAATTTATCCACGTCCCCGCATGGCGCCCCGGCAACGCGCGGGCGCTGGTTGGCGCGGAGACCGATGACGCCGCCGGGCAGCGCAGCGCTCTGGGCCTGGCGGAGCTGGTCGAGTCGCTCACCGAGTACTTGTTGGGCCTCCGCTTTCGCGGCTAGGCCCGGCACTGGCTACCGTTGAGCCTATGAGCTTGACGAACCTATCCCCGCGCCAGCAGTTTGCCGCCGGCCGGGTCGCGCTGCGCCTGGCGAACCTGTTCGGCGGGCTGCTGCTCTTCGCGTTGGCGATGGCGCTGATGGTGCGCGCCGATCTGGGCGTGGACCCGTGGAACGTCTTCCACCTGGGCATCACCCACCACGTGCCGCTGTCGCTGGGCACCGTGGTGATCCTCGTGGGCGTTCTGATGCTGCTGACCTGGATCCCGATGAAGCAGTGGCCGGGGCTCGGCACCGTGGCCAATGTCTTTGTCATCGGCCTGGCCCTGGACCTCTTTCTGCTCATCCTTCCGCAGGTCTCCGGGCTGGGCTGGCAGATCCTCACGCTGCTCGGCGCGATCGCGATCAACGGGCTGGGCGGTGCGATGTACATCGGCAGCCACTTCGGCGCCGGGCCGCGCGACGGGTTGATGACCGGGCTGCACCTGCGCACCGGGTTGAGCATCCGGCTGGTGCGCACCAGCATCGAGCTGCTGGTGCTGGGCATCGGCTGGCTGCTCGGCGGCCCGGTGGGCCTGGGCACGGTGGCCTATGCGCTGCTCATCGGTCCCGCCACGCAGTTCTTCTTCCGCTTCACCATCATCAAGCTAGGCGCCACCGGCGCGCGGATCTGAGGCCAGTTCGCCCAGCGCCGCGATGACCATGGCTTCCACGCCGCGGGCCAGGGTCGGCTCGATCAGCGGGGCGAAATGCGGCGAATGGTTCGCCGCCGCCTTGCCTTCCGCGTAGGCCTGCGGGTCCATTCCGCCGAGCAGCCAGTAGCTGTAGGGCACGCCGAACGCGTCGGGGATCCGGCTGAAGTCCTCCGAGGCGCTCTGCCGGCTGGCGTTGCCCACCGTCCCGAAGTACGCTTCGAAGGCCGCGCTCACCCGCTCGGTGACCGCTTCGTCGTTGGTGGTCAGCGGGAACTGGTCGTAGTACTCGAACTCGGGTTCCACCGGGGAGCCGGCCGCCGCGCACTCCCCGCGGACGATCCGCTCCACCGCGGCGATCAGCGTTTCGCGCATCGCATTGTCGTAGCTGCGCAGGTTCAGCAGCAGCGTCGCCCTATCCGCGATGATATTGGACTTCGTGCCCACCTGCACCGAACCGATGGTCAGCACCGCGAATTCGCCGGGCTGCACCTCGCGGGAGACCACCGACTGCAGGCGCAGCACGATCGCCGCGGCCAGCACCACCGGGTCCACCGACAGCTGCGGCATCGAACCGTGTGCCCCCTGGCCGTGCACGGTGATGCGGATCGAGTCCCCGGCCGAAAGCACCGGGCCGGCGACGGTCTGCAGGCTCCCGGCCGGCTGCGCCATCACATGCTGGGCGAAGGCCACATCGGGGGCGGGGATCTTGTCCGCCAACCCGTCGGCGAGCATCGCCGCGGAGCCCTGCGCGGTCTCCTCGGCCGGCTGGAAGAGCGCAAGGTACGTGCCGGCCCACTGTTCGCGGTGGTCGGCCAGCAGCTTTGCGGCGCCCAGCAGGGCCGCGACGTGCACATCGTGCCCGCAGGCGTGCATCACCCCGTCATTTTCCGAGGCGTAGTCCAGCCCGGTGGCCTCGCGCACCGGCAGTGCATCCATATCCGCGCGGGCCAGCACGGTGCGCCCGGGGCCGTTGTCCAGCACGCCGACCACCCCGGTGCCGCCCACCCGATGCACCCGGTAGCCGAACTCTTCCAGCTTGCGGACCACCAGCGCCGAGGTGCGGGTTTCCTCCAGGCTCAATTCCGGATGCCGATGCAGGTCACGATAGGTCTCATGGATCCATTCCAGTTCCGGGTCGAGTTCGGCCAATACCTTGCGTGCGGCGTCCATGGGGCTCCCTTTCAGCAGACAAGACCCAATATATGCCCCGCGGCGACCCTGCGGAAAGCATATGTCGCGCTCCCCGGTTGCACTGCAAAACCACCAACTCAAGCAATGCTTGAACCATGTACTCCGATTCGGCTCGTCCCGTCGAGGTCAAGCACTACAAGGTCCACGTGGCCGGCGGCCAGCGCCTCGCGATCGTCATTTTCGCCGGTTGCACGACAAAACCACCGGCTCAGGCAATACTTGAATCATGTTTGTCCTTGCGCTCAGCCCGAAGCCGCGCTCCGTCACCGACGTGCAGGCGGCCGCCGAACTCCTCTGGGACCAACTAGAGCACGTGCACGCCCATGCACCGTTCATGGCGCTCAGCGGCCAGCTCTTGCTTGGAGTGCCGCATGACGCACAGTCGGCTATCGACGCGATCATGCGTTGCGCCCGGTTGAATTTCTGCCACATCGGCCTAGGGATAGGCACGCTCTATGAGCCGGTCCCGGACCAAGCCGACCTCATTGAGGGCATCGCCCAGCGCCGCGCCCTGGGTGCGCTGGAGGCCGCCACGCACCGCGGGGAACGCGTGCCGATCAGCGTCTCCTGCGGCGATCCGGACCTGGACCTCGAGCTCGAAGGCCTGCTGCGCCTGCTCGGCCATTCGGTGCGCACCCGCACCGAGGCCGAATGGGCGGTGGTCGACCTGCTGACCCCCGGTGTGCGCGGCCAGCAGAAGGCCATCGCCGAGGTCCTGGACATCACCCCGCAGGCGGTCTCCGCCGCGATCGTGCGCTCCGGCTACCACGATGAGATCGACGCCCGTGGTGGCATCGCAAGGCTGCTGGAGCTCGCCGATCAGCATTAAAACCACTATATTCGAAGACATTTTCGAACTAATGCGGTAGAATTATAGTATGTCCGAAGCAATGGTGCGACGACATCGCCCACCAACACCGGCGCTGCATCAGGATCTCGAATCGCTGATGGGTCGGCTGCAGAGCAAACTGGCGTGGATCGAAGAACACGGCAGCGAAGCGGAATGCGCCCAAGCCATTGAGGAACTCGAAGAGCTCATCTCCAGCTACCGCTATCACCAGGCGGCCCTCTCGCACCAAGTCGAAAAGGAAGTTGTGCGCCAGCATGAGTTCCAGGGAACCTGCTCCGCCGATCTCACCCGGGGAGCGGCCAGTACGATCGCCTTGGCCCGGAAGCAGTCACCCAACGGATACCGCAGTTATCTGGTCAACTGCCGGATCTTGGCCGAAGATACCCCCTACCTCGCAGAGTGCTTCTCTCGCGGCGAACTCACCGAAGCCCAAGTCCTGGCGGTTCTTACGCCCCTGCAAGAGGTCAAAGCCGAACGCCGGACCGAATTCGACGCCACCTTCCGTGACAACCCGGACATGTTCGAGTCCCAAGGCCCCAAACAGCTCACCGACACGGTGCAACGCTTCACCTTGGCCCATGCCTCAGATGATCAGTGCCGGAAAATGAAGCAAGCGGACACCAAACGCCATGTCCGCTTCTCCAAAGGAAAGAACTGCGTACGCATCAGCGGCACCTTGCCCGTCGTCGCCGGCACAGCACTGCAAATGCATCTGCGCCAAGAGTCATTCCGTCTGAAGAAACAAGGCGATCTGCGTACCAGGGAGCAGATCAAAGCCGACCTGCTCTGCACCTACTTGCTGGCCGGCCGGCCGGAGAAGTTGCCGTTGCAACTGCACGTCGGGCTGATCATGACCGATAAGACCCTCCTCCTCGGCGAACGCGAACCGGCCTATATGGAAGGCTACGGATACGTTCCGCCGCAATACGCGCGGGAACTAATCGCCGGAAATTCCATTGGCAATGAGCAGAGTTTCGCCGAAATGGAATCCGCCAAAGCTCAGGAGCATCTGGATCGCCTAGAGACCCTGGCCGACGTGACGCGACTCTACACCGCCCCAGGGGACGGGGAATTGATCGCAATGGACTCCAAGGCCCGCGCCTTCCCCGAAAAGCTTCGCCGCTTCGTGAGGATTCGAGACCGGCACTGCCGCACCCCATTCTGCGATGGGCTGGTCGAAGAGACCGACCACGTACTTCAGCATCACCTAGGCGGCCCTACGGATAGCGACAATGCGGCAGGGCGCTGCCCGACCTGCAATAAGGCCAAAGAAAAACCCGGTTGGCTTGAAGTCGTAGCGCTCAAGGGACCGCACACCATGCGAGTGAACCCGGGCTCCTCGATGATGTATCTATCGACGGCCCCGCCGGCGACCGGATACCTGCACAAACCATTTCCGCAACTACTGCGTGATTCAAAATGGGTGCGAGGCGTCAAGCTCCGGCTGATAAATCAGGAATCCAGCGGTCCCGGACCATAGCCCACGCTCCGTAGGCAGTGCTTACTCCCAGCTAGCGCTGCAACAGCCGTTCTAGAACGATCGCCAAACCATCTTCGTCCACCGAAGCGGTTACCTCGTCTGCGACGATTTTGACCTCGTCGGGGGCTTGGCCCATCGCGACCCCGAGGCCGGCCCACTGGAGCATCTCAATGTCGTTACGACCATCGCCCACAGCGATTGATTGAGCCGATGCGAACTTCAGCTCGGTGCGCAACCGCTCAAGCCCACTGGCCTTGGTGACACCCTCGGCGGCGATATCCAACCATGCGGTCCAACCCACCGAGTAGGTGACGCCGGAAAGGCCCAGACCGTGTACGGCCTGGCCGAAGTCTTCGGCCGTCGCATCGGTGGAGAAGACCACCACGCGGACAGCCCTGCTGCGTAGCAATTCGTCAAAGTCAACGACCTTGGATTCGGCACCAAAACTCGCATCGGTAAAAACATCGCTGGACAAGAATTCACCGCGTTCATTCTCCACCGCATATTTCGCGTTCGGCAGCTGACGCATCAACGCCGCCAGTGCGAGCGACGGGTCAAAGACCTCGCGGTGCAGTACTTCTACCTTCTCGCCCTGCACGCGGGCGAGCACGCCACCGTTGCTGGCCACGACAAAGCCGTGGTCGATGCCTAGCTCGCTCATAATAGGCAGTGCCGCACCGAGCGAACGCCCGGTGGAGATCACGACCTCATGCCCGGCGGACACCACCGCGCGGGCAACGTCGCGCACCCGGGCGCTCATCAAACCTTGGTGATTGACGATCGTCCCGTCGACATCCAGGCAAATCATCAACTTTTCGTTCTGCAGCCGGTCGTCGTTGCCGGTCTTAGTCAAAATAGTCATGATTCAAGTGAACCACCGCTGCGTGGATATTGCGATGATCCACGGCACAATGGCAGGTGAACTGCGGATTAAAAGACAATCGACCGGCCTTTGCGGGGCCGGTCGATTAGCTTACTTCAGGACTTCAAGCCCACCCAGGTAGGGTTGCAGCGCCTTAGGCACGTTGACCGTGCCATCCGCGTTCTGGTGGTTTTCCATAATCGCAACGATCCAACGGGTCGTGGCGAGTGTGCCGTTCAGGGTGGCTACCGCGCGGGTCTTGCCAGGCTTGCCGTCGACGATCTCGCGTTCGCGGATATTCAACCGGCGGGACTGGAAGGTCGTGCAGTTCGAGGTCGAGGTCAGCTCGCGGAAGGTCTCCTGCGATGGCACCCAAGCCTCGCAGTCAAACTTACGCGCCGCACTCATCCCCAGATCCCCGGCGGCGGTGTCGATGACACGGTATGGAAGCTCCATGCGCTTGAGCATTTCTTCCTCCATCGCCAGCAGACGCTCGTGTTCGGCCTCGGCCTGGTCAACCGTGGTGTAAATGAACATTTCGAGCTTATTGAACTGGTGCACGCGGATGATGCCACGGGTGTCCTTGCCCGCGGAACCGGCCTCGCGGCGGTAGCAGGAGGACCAGCCGGCGTAGCGGATCGGACCCTCGGACAGGTCCATGATCTCGTTGGCATGGTAACCGGCCAGCGCGACCTCTGAAGTGCCGACCAGATACAGGTCGTCACGTTCCAGCTTGTAGATCTCATCGTCGTGTTCGACGTCGAAGCCGGTACCCTGCATGGTTTCCGGGCGGACTAGGGTCGGGGTGATCATTGGAATGAATTCGCGTTCGACCGCGAGCTCCAGCGCCATGTTCATCATCGCGATTTCCAGGCGCGCGCCGATGCCCTTCAGGAAGTAGAAGCGTGATCCGGAGACCTTCGCACCGCGTTCCATGTCGATCGCGCCGAGCTTCTCGGCGATCTGCAGATGGTCCAGCGGTTCGAAGCCTTCGGCGGCGAAGTCGCGCGGGGTGCCGACGGTCTTCACCAGGGCGAAGTCGTCTTCACCGCCGGCTGGGATACCGTCGATGATCAGGTTTGGGATGGAGCGCTGCAAGGAGGTGCAGGTAGCGGCCGCTTCGTCGGAGGAAGCCTGGGCAGCCTTGACGGCCACCGCAAGCTCCTTGACCTCCGCAAGCAGTGCTGCACGTTCCTCGCCCTTGGCGGCGCCAACCTTCTTGGAGAACGCATTCTGCTCTGCGCGCAGGCGTTCGTAGGTGGCTATGGTTTCGCGACGCGCCGAGTCAGCCTCAATCAGCTGGTCAATCAGCGCTTCGTCGGCACCGCGCGCGCGTTGCGAGGCGCGGTACTTATCCGGATTATCGGTGAGCATTTTCAGGTCGATCACATCTTAAGCGTAGCAATCTTGAGTACGATGAGAGCACTATGCAGAGAAACCGCGTGATCTTATTATCCGTAGCCGGTGCCGCAGCTGTGCTCGCGGCCGTAACCGGGTATTCCGTGCGTAAGCTTTCTCAGGACGGGAAACCGATGAGCCAGCACCCTTCGGCGAAGGAGCAATCCGAGTCGAAGAAGGTTGGGCTGGTCATCAATCCATCCAAGTCAGGTGCCGACGAAGCGCGTGATGCGGTGGCCCACGTGTGTGCCGAGGCCGGCCTCGAAGAGCCGCTGGTTTTCGAAACGACACCGGAGAACGCGGGTCAAGAAGCCGCCCAAAATGCGCTCGATGCCGGATGCGACACAATTATTGCCGCCGGTGGCGACGGCACGATTCGCGCCGTCGCAGAAGTACTCGAAGGCACCGAAACGACTCTCGGGTTGCTGCCGCTGGGCACCGGCAACCTGCTGGCCCGAAACGTCGAGGTGCCGCTCGACGACCTGCACACCGCGGCGCTGGTCGCCGTGCGCGGCATGGTGCGACGCATCGACGTGGGCCATATGAAGCTGAAACTGCTGGATGGCAACAGCGCGGACCACGCGTTCTTGGTGATCGCCGGGGTGGGTACCGACGCGGACCTGTTCGACGACACCGACGAGGAGCTGAAATCCAAGGTCGGCTGGCTTGCCTACTCGGAGGCGGGGCTGCGCCAGCTGCCCGGGCGGCGCAAAAAGGTCGAGATCAAGCTCTCCAACGACGACGCCTGGCAGACTCGTAAGGTCCGCTCGGTACTCTTCGCCAACTGCGGCAAGCTGCAGGGCGTGGACTTTGTCCCGGATGCGAAGATCGACGACGGGGTGCTCGACGCGGTGGTGCTCTCGCCGCGTTCGGCCGCCGGGTGGGGCTGGATCCTGTTGAAGACCGCATTCCGCTCGCGCAACAAGATCCCGGTGATGAGCTTCTACCAGAGCACCGACATCTCATTGCGCTGCGTGGAACCGATGAACACGCAGATCGACGGGGATCCAACCGGCCAGGTCAACGAGCTGCAGGTCTCGGTCAACCCGTCCTCGCTGCGCATTCGCACGCCCTAGAGGCGGGCCTTCAGCTTGAGCACCCAGTCCCGGGCATCGCTGAACGCACCGTCTGAATTGTGCGTGTCGATGAACGGGCGGGTGCCCTGCGCCGCCGGGTAGGACCCCAAGAAGCGCAGCTCCGGGCAGAGCCGGTGCAACCCGGCAAGGGCCGCGGAGACGCGCTCTTCGGCGATGTGCCCCTCGACGTCGACGGAGAAGAAGTAGCGCCCCAGGCCCGCGCCGGTGGGGCGGGATTCGATGCGCGAGAGGTTGACCCCGCGCGCGGTGAATTGCTCCAGAATTCCCATCAACGCGCCTGGCCGGTCCTCGGAAAGCGGCAGAATCAGCGTCGACTTATCCACACCCGTCGGCGCCGGGATCGCCCCCGGCGAGGTGACCAGGATAAAACGGGTGACCGCCCCGGCGTTGTCTTCCACGCCACGCACCAGCACCTTCAGGCCGCGCGCCTCGGCAACCAGCGGTGAGCAGATCGCCGCGTCGTGGTGCTGCTCCGGGTCCAGCAGTCCCAGCGCGCCGGCGGCCGTGGAAGCAGCCGGGGTGAAAACCGCGGCCGGGATATTCGCTTCGGCCCACAACCGGCATTGCGCCCAAGCGTGCCCGTGCGTGGAAATTTCGCGGATCTGCTCCAGCGCGCCGATATTCGCCCGGACCGCCAGCACGAAGCTGATCGGCACCAGCACCTCGGCGACGATCTGCAGGGATTCTCCGGCGGCGATGGCGTCCAGGGTGGCCGACACGCCGCCCTCCACCGAGTTCTCGATCGGCACCATCGCGGCGTCGGCACTGCCCTCGCGGACCATCGCCAATGCGCTATTAACGCTGCTGGCCGGAATGCGCTCGGAATCGAGCGCCCCGGGAACCTGCAAAAGTGCCGCCTCGGTGAAAGTTCCGGCAGGGCCTAAATAGGCGTATTTCATCGAACGGTGGGTTCCTGACCGTTATCCGCTTCCATCGGGAGCTTGGCTTCGAGCCACGCGTCCGAGCCACCGGCGATGTTGAACGCCGTGTAGCCCAGGCCGGTCAGCCAGGCCGCCGCCTGCGCCGAGCGTCCACCGGTGCGGCAGATGACGTAGGTGTCAACATCCGGGTCCAGCTCTTCCACGCGGGTCGGCAGCTCGCCGAGCACGATGTGCTTGGCTCCAACGGCGCGGCCGGCCTCCCACTCGAAGTCCTCGCGCACGTCGAGAATCAACGCTTCCTTCGGTACGTCGGTGACCTGAACAGTCTCAAAGTCGCTCATGGTTGGCATTCCTCTCTGGTTGGGTGTTTGCTTATAAGACTAGTCATTCCCCGCCTCGAAAGCAGATATGAAGACGAGATCCGCCCTGAAATTGCGTGATGAGCTGGCCAGTGGAGAGCGTTCCAGCCGCGAGGTGACCGAACACTATCTGCGTCGCATCGATGAGCTCGACTCGCTTGGCGCATTTGTGTACGTGTCTCCCGACGCGATGGATGCGGCGGCGGCGGCCGATGAGAAGCAGGTGCGCGGGCAGATCGGCCGGTTGCACGGGCTGCCTTCGGCATTCAAGGACCTGAACGAGGTGGCCGGCATGCCCACCACCTACGGATCCGCCGCCATGGAGCACCAGCTCGCGACGGCGGATCACCCGCTGGTCGCGCGGTTGCGTTCCGAGGGCGTGGTGATCACCGGCAAGACGCAGGTTCCGGAATTCGGACTGAGCAGCTACTCGGAAAATCTCGTCGCTCCGCCCTCGCGCAATCCCCTGGATCCGCGGCTGACCTCAGGGGGTTCCTCCGGCGGCCAGGCCGCGGCGATCGCCGCCGGGATGATTCCCGTAGGCCCGGGTTCCGATGGCGGCGGGTCGGTGCGGATCCCCGCCGCAGCCTGCGGCCTGGTGGGGCTCAAGCCCTCGCTGGGCCGGGTGCCCAGCGACGTGGCCGACGGCTACCTGGACGCGTTCGGCGCACCGAAGATGACGGTTTCCGGCCCGTTGGCCCACGATGCCTTGGATGCGGCGATGCTGCTCGATGCGATGCGCGGCAGCGACCACTTTCTGCCGCTGCTGCGCGGCAGCTACCCCGAAAGGCTCAAGGGGTTGCGCATCGGCTACAGCACCCTCTCCCCCTTCGAAAGCGCCTACCCGATCACCCTGCAGGCGCCCGCGCGCGAGGCCTTCGAACGCGCCAAGCGGCTGCTGGAGGCCAGGCACCGGGTGGAACCGGCGGATCTTCACTACGCGGGCGACTACCCGGAAACCTTCGCCCGGGTGTGGACCAATGGATTGCGCAATATTCCGGTCGACGATGAGAGCCTGCTCGGCGAGTTGGCCAGAGACTTCCGCCGGCGCTCCACCGCGCGCAGCCTCGAGGTGAGCCTGCAGGCGGCATCCCGGCTGAAGCAGATCGCTGCGGATTTTGTGCGACAATGGTCCGCCCATGACGTGATCCTCACCCCGGCGATGGCTTCGACTCCGCCGGAGATTGGCTATTTCACCCGCAAGGATGCGGATACCGACTATATGCTGCAGTGCCAGTACACCCCCTATACCTCGATGGTGAACGTCTCCTCGGTCGCCGCAATCACGGTTCCGATCACGAATTCGAGCTCCGGAATGCCGATGAGCGTCCAGCTGATCTCGCCGCGCGCCGATGAGGGACTGCTTTTGGCGTTGGCCAAACAATTGGGCAAGTGAGCCGGGAAATTTACCGTTACCAGCAGTATGGGTAACATGTGAAATAGATCGCAAAAGTGGGCACTTGCCCAAGGAAAAGCGAAAAATGTTACGCATGTCTACTGTTACTTCGAGCACCCCGGGTACCAATAAAACTTTCTTTGGCCATCCGCGTGCGCTCGCAAACCTCTTTAGTGTCGAAATGTGGGAGCGCTTCTCCTTCTACGGCATGCAGGCTCTGCTGGCCTACTACATGTACTACTCGGTCACCGATGGTGGCCTGGGCATGGATCAAAGCTTGGCGCTGTCGCTCGTCGGCGCCTACGGCGGCGCCGTCTACCTGTCCACAATTCTTGGCGCCTGGCTCTCGGACCGCCTCTTCGGCTCCGAACGGGTGCTGTTCTTCTCGGCGATCGGCATTATGGCCGGCCACGTCGCCCTGGCGCTGCTGCCGGGCTACCTTGGACTGACCTTGGGCCTGATCCTGGTGGCCGTCGGCTCCGGCGGATTGAAGGCCAACGCGGTGGCCTTGGTCGGTTCGCTGTACTCCAAGGAAGACTCGCGCATCGACGCGGGCTTCTCGCTGTTCTACATGGGCGTGAACATCGGCGGTCTGCTCGGCCCGCTGCTGACCGGCCTGCTGCACCAGAAGCTCGGCTTCCATTACGGTTTTGGCGCCGCGGCCGTCGGCATGGCCCTCGGACTGATTATCTACACCAAGGGGCGCAAGAACCTCCCGGACACCGCGGGGCAGGTGGCCAACCCGCTGCCGGCCAACGAGCGCAAGCGCTACGCGGGCATCTTCGCGGGGATCCTGGCGGTGATCGTGCTCGTCTTCGCGCTGAAGATCGTCACCCCGGCAAACCTTGCAAGCACCATCGCCTACGTGGTGATCGCCGCCAGCGTGGTGTACTTCGTATTGATCCTGCGCAGCAAGAAGGTCAGCGCCGTCGAACGCAAGCACGTCTGGGCGTTCATCCCGTTCTACATCGGCTCGGCGGCCTTCTGGGCGCTGTTCCAGCAGCAGTTCACCTTCATCGCGGCCTACTCCGATAGCCGCTTGGATCGCACCCTGGGCGGCTGGGAGATGCCGGCGAGCTGGGTGCAGTCGATCAACCCGGTATTCATCATCCTGCTTGCCAGCGTGTTCGCCGCCATGTGGACCAAGCTGGGGAAGCGCCAGCCGCGCACTTCGGTGAAATTCGGCTTGGCTCTGGTCGTCGTGGGTGCCGCGTTCTTGTGCTTCATCCCGCTCGAATCCCTGGAGATGACTCCGCTGCTTGCGATGGTCGGCATCCTGTTGCTGTGCACCATTGCCGAGCTGCTGCTCTCCCCGATCGGGCAGGCGGTTGCCACCAAGCTGGCTCCGGCGGCGTTCGGGACGCAGATGATCGCGCTGTTCTTCCTCTCGGTATCCCTGGGCACCACGCTTTCGGGCGTGCTGGCAGGCTACTATGTTGCGGGCAACGAAATCCCGTACTTCCTCGCGATGGGCGGCACCGCCATCGTGCTGGGCGTGGCAATGATCGCGGCCACCCCGGCGCTGAAGAAGCTCATGGGCTCGGTGCTCTAAGCTCCGAATTTTTGGCAGGCCTCCGCATCCATGCGGGGGCCTGCCTTCGTTTTAAGCCAAGACCAGCAGTTCGCCGATCTCGCAGTCGAGCGCTTGGCAGATCGCGACGAGAGTGGAGTAGCGGATCGCCTTCGCTCGGTCATTCTTGAGAATCGATAGATTCACCACCGAGACATCGACGAGCTCACTGAGCCGTGCGAGGGTCATCCCACGCTCCGCGAGCAAGTCACCAAGCCTGCAATGCACGCTGCCCATGGGCCTACACCAGCCCATCTGTATCTGCTTGGAGACGCTGGTTCTGCGTAGTCAGCGTCAGGCCAACGGTGACGAGCTCGGCGACCACCAGAATGCCCAGAGCCAAGAACAGCGCACCGAATTCGAAGTAGATCGCGAAGGTCGGTTCGGGCCAGGGGGTGGCGGCGGTAAATTCTTGAGCCGCGCTGGTGAATCCGTCGATCCGCAGGGTTTCTTCACCGGCAAGGCTACTGCCAAAGCCATTCAAGAATTGCCCGAGGGTATTGCCCAGGGCAAGGATCGCCGCTACTAGCCAGCCGGCGCGGCGCAACCGCGGGGTAAACGCCACCCCGGCGCGAAGCCGGTTGCATAACAGGATCACCGCGAGAATCACCGCGCAGCCGGCCAGCCCCTCGAAGATGGCCCCGGAGGCGAGCAGCAGGCGGACACCCAGGCTCAGGTTGCTCGCGGTCACCAGCACTTCGTTGATTTCCGCGGCGACAGCTTCGCCGTGTTCCGGAGTCACGTCCGTGACGTTTGGGTATTCCGGCCAATATGGCACCACCGGAACCAAGACTTCAACCGGGCCGCCGAAGATCAAGACGGCAGCTGACGCGATCGTGGTTACCCCGACTCCGACAAGTCCGATGATCGCTACGATGCGGGTGAAAGCAACAATCGAGGGCCCACGCTTCGAGCCGAAAACCGCGATGAGCAGCAGGGCGAGAGCCCCAATGGCGAGGACTGCTGCGAGTCCGAAGGCTAAGCCCGACATGGCCGATCCTATCGATAGTCGTTAACAACGAATATCGTTATGCTAACTCGGAAGGTTGATGAATACCAGCGGCCTAGGCGAACTCGCTCAGGCCCGAATAGTCGACTTCGTAGTTCTCGATCACCCCGACGGAGAAAACAACCAACCAGATGATGAACGCATAAAGCAATACCGCGATCACCAGGCCGACCCACGAGGTAATCAAGCCGGCCAAACTCAGCCCGCGGCTTGACGGTTCACGGCGCTGGGCCAGATGGCCGGTGATTACCCCGGCCAAGGGAACTAGGATGATTATGCAGAAGCCGAGCATCGAGAGGATGCCCAGCACGAGCGAAGCCGTCGAAAGCCCTGCGGGCTCTCGCGGTTGCTGATACGGATTATTCGGATAGTAAGTCATCGATTTCGATTATTCTATGAACCCGGCCAAAATGCACGAAGACAAGAGGGACCACATGGCACACGAACGAGCCGGAGCGCCTGCGCGCGAGGCAGATCTCATCGACCTGGACGCGGTACTCGACGCGTACGCCTCGATCCTCCCCTCGCCGGAGAACCCGGACCAGGCGGTCATCTTCGGCACCTCCGGGCACCGGGGAAGCTCGCTGAACGGAACGTTCAACGAGCTCCACATCGCGGCCATCACCCAGGCGGTCGTGGACTACCGCAAGTCCGTGGGAATCACCGGGCCGATGTATGTGGGCAAGGACAGCCACGCGCTCTCCGAACCCGCCTATTACACCGCTCTGGAGGTCTTGGCGGGCAATGGCGTGCGGGTTCTCGCCGATGCCGGCCTGACCCCCACCCCGGCGGTCAGCCACGCGATCCTGGTCCACAATGCCGCGGTCGGCGAGCTTGCCGACGGACTGATCATCACCCCTTCGCATAATCCACCGGCCGAGGGCGGCATCAAGTACAACCCGCCGCACGGCGGGCCGGCGGAATCCGAAATCACCGGACCGATCGCGGCTCGGGCCAATGAACTGATGGGCAGCGGGGAGATCCTGCGCGGGGTCGCGAACCCGGAGGACTTCGACTTCCGTGAGCTGTACATTGCGGATTTGGCCCAGGTGATCGACTTCGAGGCGATCGCCGCCTCGGGGATCTCGATCGGCGCGGATCCGCTCGGCGGCGCCTCGGTGCACTACTGGGGTGAGATCTCACGGCGCTACGGGCTGAACCTGAGCGTGGTGAACGAAGAGGTGGATCCGCGCTTTGGCTTCATGACGCTGGATAAGGATGGCAAGATCCGCATGGACTGCTCCTCGCCGCATGCGATGGCCTCGCTGGTCGCGAACCGGGATAAATACGATATCGCCACGGGCAACGATGCGGACGCCGACCGGCACGGAATCGTCACCCCGGATGGCGGCTTGATGAACCCGAACCATTTTCTGGCCGTGGCCATCGACTATCTGCTCACGCACCGCCCGCAGTGGCCCGCCGACGCGCAGATCGGCAAGACGCTGGTCTCTTCGGTGCTGATCGACAAGGTGGTCGCGGCGCATGGGCGCGAACTACGCGAGGTGCCGGTGGGCTTCAAATACTTCGTCGAACCGCTGGCCTCCGGCAAGGTGGCCTTCTGCGGTGAAGAATCGGCCGGAGCGAGCTTCCTGGACTTCAACGGACGGGCGTTCAGCACCGACAAGGACGGGCTGATGCTCGCGCTGCTTGCCAGTGAAATCCGCGCGGTGACCGGCAAGAGCCCGAGCCAGCGGCATGCGGAGCTGGTCGCCACGCACGGGCAGAGTTTCTATGACCGCTTCGATGCCCCGGCAACCCGGGCGCAGAAGGTCGTGCTGGGCAAGCTGGACCCGCAGGCGGTCACCGCGACCGAGCTCGCCGCGGATCCGATCACCGCGAAGCTCACCGAGGCCTCGGGATTCGCCATTGGCGGGCTGAAGGTCTCCAGCGAACACGCGTGGTTTGCCGCACGCCCCTCGGGGACCGAGGACATCTACAAGATCTACGCCGAATCCACCCGCTCGGCCGAGCACCTCGCGCAGGTATTGCGCGAGGCCCAGCTCATAGTTAATGCCGCACTGGCCGCCTAGCGCAGGTTCCAGGGGTCGATTTTGACCTCCGGCTGCTTGCGCGTCTTCCACCAGTGGCCCGCCCAGAGCAGCAGGAAGAGCGGCAGCCCGATATAGCTGGAGAGCACCTCCAGCACCCGGCCCTGGATCACCGCCTCGTAGTTCTGCCCGGCGATCACCACGATCAAGATCACGAAGGCGAGGATCGGGCCCAGCGGGAAAAGCGGCGCCCGGTAGGGAAGCTTGGCCAGGTCCTGCCCGCTGGCGATGTATGCCTTGCGGAACTTGTAGTGGCTGACCGCGATGCCCACCCAGGCGATAAATCCGGACAGGCCCGAGACGTTCAGCAGCCAGGTGTAGGCCGAGCCTTGCCCGATGAGGGCGGTGAGGAAGCCGAAGAGGCCCACCGAAGCGGTTAAAAGCATGGCCGGCACGGGCACTCCGCGGCGGTTGAGGCGACCGAAGATCTTCGGCGCCTTGCCGTCGCGGGCCATCGAATAAAGCATGCGCGCAGAGGCATACAGTCCGGAGTTGCCCGCCGAAAGGATCGCGGAGAGGATCACCGCATTCATCAGTGCCGCGGCGAAGGCGATGCCGGCGCGCTCGAAGACCATGGTGAATGGCGAATTGGCGATATCCGACTCACCGCTGGCGAGCAGGGTTGGGTCGGTATATGGCAGCAGGGTGCCGATGATGAAGATTGCGCCCACGTAGAAGAGCATGATGCGCCAGAAGATCGCCTTGATCGCCTTGGGGATATCGCGCTGCGGATTCTCCGCTTCGCCGGCGGCCACACCCACCAGCTCGGTGCCCTGGAAGGAGAAGCCGGCGATCATGAACACCGAGACCACCGAGAGCCACCCGCCGACGAACGGCGCGTCTCCGGTTGACCAGTTGCTGAAGCCCGGGGAGTTGCCGCCCATAATGCCCAGCACCATGGCTACGCCGCAGATGAGGAACACGATCACCGTGATGACCTTGATCATCGCCAGCCAATATTCGCTTTCGCCGAAGGCCTTGGTGGACAGCGCGTTCAGGGCGGTGAGCAAGAGCAGGAAGATCCCGGCCCAGATCCAACCGGGGACGTCCGGCAACCAGTAGGACATCACGATGCCCGCGGCAACCAGTTCCGCGGCTACGGTAATGGCCCAGTTGAACCAGTAGTTCCAGCCGATGGCGAAGCCGAAGTGGCGGTTGACGAAGACCGAAGCATAGGTCTGGAAGGATCCTGCCACCGGCAAACGTGCGCTCATTTCGCCCAAGGACTGCATCAGGAGCAAGACCATCAGGCCGATCAGCGCGTAGGCGAGCAGCGAACCGCCCGGGCCTGCCTGGGCGATCGTGCCGCCGGAGGCGACAAAGAGTCCGGTGCCAATCGACCCGCCGATGGCGATCATCTGCATATGGCGCGCTTTGAGGCCACGCTTCAAACCATCGGTGGACGGTGCGGGCTCGGTCATGCAAATGCTCCTGAAGTAAGGTTTTTGGGCCTTAACAATCATTCCACTTGGAAAGCTTCAGCAGCTATGAACCGCGCTACAGTAAGCGATCAATAATCTTTCGCTTAGCCCATGTATATGGAGGATATATTGCGCTCAAGGTGTCAATGACCGTCGTTTTGCTGAGTTCTGAGCGGATTTGTGAAAGCCGATCGAAGCCATACTTGCCGTGATAGGACCCCATTCCGCTGGCCCCCACCCCGCCGAAGGGCAGGGACGGGACTACCGCCTGGGCCATGGGCGCATTGTGCACAATCGCGCCGGCGCGCACTCGATCCGAGAAGATCGACTGCAGCCGCGGGGACTCGCTCATCAGGTAGGCGGCCAACGGGGAGGGGCGCGAGGCGATGAATTCAAGCGCCTCGTCGAAGGAGGCCACCTCGATGACCGGAAGGATCGGACCGAAGATTTCTTCCTGCATCAGCCTCGAGCCGAGGTCGACATGGCGCATGATGGTCGGGGCGATGCGCAAGGTGTCCGCGTCGTAGTCGCCGCCATGGACCACCTCACCCGAATCGAGCATGCCCACCAGCCGGTCGAAATGCTTCCGGCTGACGATTCGGCCATAATCCGGGTGGTTGATCGGGTCTTTGCCGTAGAAGCCGGCAATTGCCTGGCCAAGCCGTGAAATTAGCGCGTCGGTGTCCCCGAAAGAGAGCACATAGTCCGGGGCCACGCAGGTCTGTCCGGTATTCATGAACTTCGCATAGGCCAGGCGCTTGGCGGTGGGCAACGAGTTGTTGTCTACCACCGCCGGGCTTTTGCCGCCGAGTTCCAGGGTGGTGGGCGTCAGCTGCTTGGCGGCCGCTTCGGCGACCACCCGCGCGACCTGCTGTCCACCGGTGAAGAAGATGTGGTCCCAGCGTGCGGCGAGCAGCTCGGTGGCGGTGTCGACGCCGCCCTCGAGGACCGCGTAGACCCGGGCGTCCAGGTACATCGGGAGCAGTTTCGCCAGCACCCCCGAGGTGGCCGGTGCGAGCTCCGAAGGCTTGAGCACCGCGGCGTTTCCGGCGGCGATCGCGGCGACCAGTGGAGCCAGCATCAACTGCAAGGGATAGTTCCACGGCCCGATGATCAGCACGACCCCCAGCGGCCGGGGTTCGACCTTGGCCATGGCCGGCTGCAGCGCGAGGGGAACCTTGACGGCGGTTGAATCCATCCACTCCGAGAGATGCCGTTGGGCATGGTCGATTTCGGAACGGACCACGTCGATTTCGCTGAATTTCGCCTCGGTGGCGCTCTTGCCAAGGTCCTCGGCGAGCGCGTCGAGGAATTCTCCCGTGCGTTCGGCCAACATCTTTTCCAGGGCACGCAGCTGCTGGGCGCGAAAGCGCCGCGGGTGCGTAATGCGGGTGTCGGCGGAGCGGCGCAGGTGCCCGAGGACCTCGGTGATGCGCGAGGGGTGCTCGTCTACCGGCGGTGCGGCGTCGCCGACGGGATCTGGAAGCGGATTTGAGGTAAAGAGACCCATGGCTCGATGCTACTTCATTGATTCCCCGGGATATTCCATTTGTATCAGGTGTTTGATACATTAGTTTTTCAACTTACGGAGGTAATTATGGATCAGCTCTCCACCGCCGCGTTCAGCATGGCGATCGGCGCAGCCCTGATCTACGCGTGGCTGCGCACGGTTGCCCGTCAAGACAACAGGCCCGCACTGCTGCGGGCGAGATCCCACTCCTTCTGGTGCGCGTTGATTGCCTTCTTCGTAAGCAGTTCCGGCGGGGTGAGCAACCAGCAAGCGGCCAACGCCGACGCCGGCGAATCCCTGTGGGCCAGCGACCTGCTCGCCGCCACCGGTCCGGCACTCTGGCTGCTGTCGATCTATCTGATCGGCCTCTACTCCTGGCCGTCGTCGGTGGCGAATGTGCGCGCGGCCTCCCTGGAACCTCGCTCGGTGATGACGCCGTTGCCTAAGGCCTTGAGTGCCGTGGCCGCGCTGGTACTCCTCGGCGCCGGTCTTACCCTGTGGATGATCCGCGACGTCACCGGGGTCCCCCCGCAATATGCGGTTGCCTCCTCGGACGCCTACGGAAGCACCTGGGTTTCGCAGTCCGCGACCGACGGGCTGCGTGCGGCGGACCAGATGCTGGCCCTGTTTGCCATCAACCTGGCCTCCCTGGCGCTGGCCCTGCTCATCGCGATGCTCTTCATTTTGCTGCGCAAACCGCTTGGTTCGCTCAGCCCCCACGATAACCAGGTATTGCGCGAAGTCTGGCTCAACCGGCTGCTGCGCACCTCGACCCTGGCCTTTGCGTCCGTTGGAGCCTCGGCGCTGCATTACAAGGCCTCGTGGCTTATGTCGCTGGATCGCACCATGTATCAACCCTGGCAAAACACCGCCAACGTGGCCATGCTCATCACCTTCATCGCCATGGCATTGTGGAAGCCACCGGAAAATTTTGCCAGAACCACTAGCCCAAAGCCAGCCTCCTCCTTTTTGCGGATGCGCGAAAATTTGCTTGCCATTGGATTCCTCACCACCGCACTCACACTCATCGCACTGGCCTGCTCCTCCTCGCTTGTGCAGACCGAGTACGCGGACAATGCGCGCCCCGGTGAGAACGCCCCGCAGGCAATTGTGTCGCTCCTGGTGGTAGCCCTCTTGTTCTTGGTGCTCAATGCCGGGTTCCTGGGCTACCTGCACCTGAAGTCCAGGGGAACCCATTCACTGGCTCGGCACAGCGCAGACCTGCCGCGCTATGTCTATGTGCTCGCCGGGCTCTTGCTCATCGGCGCCACATACCTGCTGATCAATCCACCATTCGAATATTTTTGGGGTCTAGTTCCGGTCAAACCGGTCTTCGCGCTGGGTGCGCTCCTCGCGTTGCTTGCCGCTACCGCCTGCCACATCTGGTGGGTTCGGCGTGCGGCCTTGCCTTGGGATGTCACCGTGGAGCAAGAAATTTGGTACCGCCAGGTCCACGAACTACGCGCCCTCCGCGTAGTCACCGCGGCGGCCGTCACCATGCTGGCCTGGGGTTACGAGGCAGGTCCCTACGTTTCGGCCGTGGGGATCATCGTCTTCTGCTGCCCGGCAGTGATCATTTTGGCCCGCCCAGAAGCTCGGGTGCCGCAGCGCGTATGAGCCACCATATTTTCGTGGACCTGGACGCGGCGGTCCCGCCCTATGAACAGATCCGCACACAAATCTCATCGCTGATTTCCTTGGGCGAGCTGCCGGCGGGAAGCAAGCTGCCTACGGTGCGCGCACTGGCCACCGATTTGGGGGTCGCTTCCGGGACGGTGGCCCGCGCCTACAAGGAACTCGAGGCCACCGGCCTGGTTTCCTCCCGACGGCGTGCCGGAACGCTGGTGAACGCCGGAGCGGATATGGAGAAATCCTCCGGTGATCTGGTTCAAGCGGTGGATCGGGTATGGGAATTAGCCCGAGCTCAGGGAATCGATGAGGCCACCGTCAGGGCGCTGGTGCAACGCCGCGCACGGCAATAATTTGTTCTTCCGCGGCTTTGGTGAGTACGCTCTAGCCAGTGACACGGGGTGTCGGATTCACCGACTGAGATGAGACCCGTCGAACCTGAACTAGTTCAAACTAGCGGAGGGATGTCGCATGACCCTGACTTCCGTTGCCCGGAATTATCGGCAACAATCCCCTTTGGTGTTTTGCCTGACCAATACCGTGGTCGCCAACTTCACCGCGAATGCACTGCTGGCCTCCGGGGCGGCTCCGGCGATGACCAACCTGCCCGGCGAAGCCGGGCCATTTGCCGCGGTGGCCTCCGCGGTCCTGGTGAACCTGGGCACTCCGAGCACCGAACAGCTGCGCGCCATGGACGAAGCGGTCCATGGGGCGAACCAGGCCGGCACCCCCTGGGTGCTGGACCCGGTGGCCGTGGGCGCATTGCCGGTACGCACTGACTTCGCGCGAAAAATCGTGGCCCAGCGCCCCACCCTGATCCGCGGCAATGCCTCGGAGATTCTGGCGCTGGCCGGGCGCAGCTCGACCGGGCGCGGAGTGGACGCGCAGGACACCGTGCACGCGGCCATCGAGGCTGGACGCGAGTTGGCCATCGAATATGGTTCGGTGGTCGCGATCTCCGGAGCGGCCGATGCGATCATCGATGCCAAGCGCACCACGCTGGTGCACAGCAACGGGATCGGCTTGACCGGGATTACCGGCGGCGGCTGCGCCCTGGGTGCAATCTGCGCCGGGATGCTCGCGGTGAGCGAAGACCCGTTCGACGCGGCCATCGCAGCCCACGGCCTGTACGGACTGGCCGCCGAAAAGGCCCTGGCCATCGGCCGCGGCCCGGGTAGTTTCGCCGCGGCCTTCCTCGACGAACTCTCGCTGCTGGACCCCGACGAATTGCACAACCTGCGCCTTGAGGAGGCAAATAATGCGTGATCTGGGAATCTACCTGGTAGCCAACACCGAAAGCTGCCAGCCGCGCAGCACCCTGGAAGTCATCGAAGGCGCGGTGGCCGCGGGAGTGCAGTGGGTGCAGCTGCGGGCCAAGAACGAGACGGCCCGCGAATTCTTCGAACTGACCTGCGCGGCGGCGGAACTCACCGCCGGCAAGGCCGAGCTGCTGGTCAACGACCGCATCGACGTATTCCTCGCCGCACGCGCCGCGGGGGCCGCGGTCACCGGCATCCATATCGGGCAGAAGGATATTGCGGTGCGCTACGCCCGCGAAATCATCGGCGAGGGGATTATCGGGCTCAGCGCGTCCACCGATGAACAGCTGGCCGGGGCCAACGCCGACGCGAAATACCTCGATTACCTGGGGGTCGGGGCGATCCGCGCGACGCCCACGAAGAAGGACCATCCCACCCCGCTGGGCATCGATGGATTCCTGCGGGCCAATCGGCTCACCGAGCTGCCCTGCGTGGCCATCGGCTCGCTGACCGCCGCGGACGCCGCGGCGCTGCGCGGCGGCGGGGCCGCCGGCATGGCGGTGGTCCGCGCGATCTGCGCCGCGGAGGATCCACAGGCGGCGAGCGCCGAACTGCGCAATCTCTGGGAAGGCGCCAAATGAGTCCCAACATTCTTTCGATCGCCGGCTCCGACCCCTCGGGAGGTGCGGGAATCCAGGCAGACCTGAAGGCCATCGGCGCCAACGGCGGCTACGGCATGGCCGTGATTACCGCGCTCACCGCGCAGAATACCCTCGGCGTGGATGCGGTGCAGGCCGTCGACGCGGGGTTCGTGGCCAAGCAGCTGGAATCGGTGTCCGCAGATGTGCGCATCGACGCGATCAAGATCGGCATGCTGGCCAATTCACAGATCATCACCGCGGTGTCCCGGTGGCTGGAAACGGTGCACGCTCCGGTGGTGCTGGACCCGGTGATGATCTCGACCAGCGGGGACCGGCTGCTGGCCGATGGTTCGGCGTTGGACGCACTGCTTTCCCGGGCGGATGTGCTCACCCCGAATACCGCAGAGCTTGCGGCCCTGCTCGGCGAGCAACCGGTGCGTGGCTGGGAGGAACTGCTCGAACAGGCCCAACGCCTGGCGGCCAAATACGAGGTGCTGGTGATCGCTAAGGGCGGCCACCTGCCCACCGAACGCTGCCCCGACGCGCTGGTGGGCCCGGCCGGGGTGATCGCCTGCTATGACGGCCCACGCCACGCCACCGCCAACACCCACGGCACCGGTTGCACGCTATCCAGCGCGCTGGCCACGCACTATGCCCGCGGCGGGGATTGGGCCACCGCCCTGGGCGCGGCGAAGGAGTACCTCTTCGCGGCGATTGCCGCGGCCGATGAATTGCAGGTGGGCAGCGGGCACGGACCGGTGAACCACTTTGCCGGGCTCTTCGCGGGGCACAGCGCGGATCCGATGGCCGATTGGTGGGAGCGGATCGCCGAGTTGCGCGGTGGAATCGATGAGCTTCAGTTCATCCTCGAGCTCTCCGCGGGCACGCTGGAGCGCGAACGTTTCGAGTACTACCTGGCCCAGGACGCCCTGTATCTGCAGCGCTATGCGCAGGTGCTCGCGCGGGCCAGCGCGCTGGCCCCGCAGCTCGAGGCGCAACGCTTCTGGGCCAAGGGCGCGGAAGGAATCCTGGAGGGTGAGCTGAAGCTGCACCGCAGCGAGCTACTCGACCTGGCCCCCGAGCCGAGCGCCACCACGTTGAACTACGTCAACCACCTCAGCTCCTGCGCATCCAGCTATCCGGAGCTGATCGCCGCGATCCTGCCCTGCTATTGGATCTATCAGGACATCGGCAATCGGCTGAGCGCCGCGAATCATGCCGGGCACCGGTATGAGAGCTGGCTGGCCACCTACAGTTCGGCGGAGTTCGACGAGGCCACCGCGGCGGCCATCGAGCTGGTCGCCGCCGCCTGGCGGCTCGCGGATCCGGCGCTGCGCGAGCGGATGTGGGATGCATTCCGGCGTTCGGCCGAGCACGAGCTGTCTTTCTTCGCCCAAGCGCACGCGAAGGGCGTAGACTTCTCTACGGCCTAAACGCGGGGCCAGGAATTCTGGAGGAACGCATGAAGTGGAGCATTCACGGCAACGGGAAGACCATCACCGAAGGTGAGGTCGTTGCCCCGGATGAGCGGCTGCATTGGCCGCAGACCATTTCCATCGGAGCCCAGCATATTCTGGCGATGTTCGGCGCCAGCATCCTGGTTCCGACGCTGACCGGTTTCCCGGTGACCACCACGCTGCTGTTCACCGGCGTCGCGACGATCATCTTCTTGCTGATCACGAAGAACAAGGTGCCCAGCTACCTGGGGTCCTCCTTCGCGCTGATCGCCCCGGTGATGGCCTCGAAGGTCGGCGACGACTTCTCCGCGGCGCTGGGCGGCATCGCGATGACCGGTGCGGCGCTGTTCATCGTCGGCGCGATCGTGGCGAAGACCGGCACCCGGTGGATCCACGCGTTGATGCCGCCGGTGGTTATGGGCACCATCGTCGCGCTGATCGGCTTGAACCTCGCCAGCGCCACGCTGGCTCCGATGCGCGATTTCCCGGCGACGACCTTCCTCACGGTGCTCGCCGTGGTGCTGTCCACCGTCGCGTTCAAGGGGCTGCTCGGGCGCCTGTCGATCCTGGTGGGCCTGGTGATCGGCTACGCGATTGCGCTCCTCCAGGGCCAGGTGGACTTTGCCGCCGTGGGTCAGGCGGGCTGGATTGGGCTGCCGCAGTTCCATGCCCCCAGCTTTGACTTCAACGTGGCGTTGATGTTCCTGCCGGCGGTATTCGTGCTGATCGCGGAGAATATCGGCCATGTGCGTACCGTGGGCATCATGACCGGCAAGGACCTCTCCGAATTCAATGGGCGGGCGCTGATGGCCGATGGCGTCGGAACCCTGGTGGCCGGCATGGGCGGCGGCTCGGCGACGACCACCTATGCGGAGAATATCGGCGTGATGGCCGCCTCGCGCGTCTACTCCACCGCGGCCTATTGGGTCGCGGCGATTGCCGCGATAGCGCTGGCCTTCCTGCCGAAATTCGGGGCCTTGATCAATACCATTCCGGCCGGGGTGATCGGCGGGCTGGGGATCGTGCTGTACGGAATGATCGGCATTATCGGTGCCCGGTTGTGGATCGAGGCGAAGGTGGATTTCCAGAACCCGGTGAACCTGATGACCGCCGGAACCGGACTGATTATCGCGATTGCGGTCACCACCGATCTGACCTTCGGCCAGTTCCAGGTGGGCGGCATCGCGCTGGGCACCATTGCGACCCTTGTGGTTTACCACCTGATGAATACCGTGGCCAAGCTGCGCAATAGCACCCTTGAACCGGTTGAGCGCTAAGCCAAGACCGAAGAACCAGCCGGCATTGTGACGAAGCTCACGATGCCGGTTTTCTTTTGCCCTCCTGGAGAGGCCCGGCCTCGGCACCTTACCCGATTTGCGCGGGATTTCGGGGCTGGGTTGCGCGGATCCCCGAACCGCCCGAACACCTATTGTAAGGATTCTTTCCAAATTATGGCCAAGGTCGCATAAGCCGGCGGCCCGCGCGGGCATAAAACCCGCTGGAAATGTTTTGCGCCCCAGCCCAATCCGATAGCATGGCTCCTTGTGACTGCGACTACATCTGACGGAAAGATATCCGCTCGACTCATCCTGATCGCCCTCGGGGCTGCCCTGGGTGGGTTCGTTTTTGGATATGACTCATCAATCGTTAACGGCACCGTGGACGCTGTCGAGCACGAGTTCGGGCTCAACGCGCTAACCATCGGTTTCACCGTTTCCTGCGCCCTGCTTGGCGCTGCGCTCGGCGCCTGGATCGCCGGAATGGTCTCCGAACGCATAGGCCGCGTGCGCACCATGGTGATCGCCTCCGCGATGCTGCTGATCTCCGCGCTGGGCTGCGGATTGTGCTTCGGCGCGTTCGACCTCATCATCTGGCGCATCGTCGGCGGCATCGGCGTCGGCTTCGCCTCGGTGATCGCCCCGGCCTACATCGCCGAGGTATCCCCCGCCAAGCACCGCGGACGCCTGGGCTCCATGCAGCAGATGGCCATCGTGCTCGGTATCTTCGTCGCCTTCCTGGTCAGCGCGCTGCTGGTCTTCGTGATGGGTTCGGCCGACGCCATCGGCTGGTTCGGCCTTTCGGCCTGGCGCTGGATGTACCTCTCGCTGGCCATCCCGGCGATCCTCTATGGCGTGCTGGCTATGCGCCTACCGGAATCCCCGCGCTATCTGGTCGAGCGGGGCCGCTACGTCGAGGCGGCAACCGTACTGACCCGCGATATGGGCATGGTCCCGGGGGCCGAAACCGAAGCCAAGATCGAGGAAATCCGCAACACGGTCCACGTCGAGCGCCGCCAGGTGTTCAAGGACCTGCTCGGGCGCTTCGGCTTCCACCCGCTGGTGTGGGTGGGCATCCTGCTCTCGGTCTTCCAGCAGTTCGTGGGCATCAACGTAATCTTCTACTACTCCACGACGCTGTGGAAGTCTGTCGGCTTTGCCGAATCCGATTCCTTCACCATCTCGCTGATCACCTCGATCACCAACGTGGTGGCCACGATCGTTGCGGTGCTGCTGATCGACGTGCTCGGCCGCAAGCTGCTGCTGTTGATCGGCTCGTCCATCATGACCGTGTCATTGGGCATGATGGCCATCGCCTTCGCCCAGTCGGTCACCATCGACGGCGCAGTTTCACTGCCCGGCAGCTGGGGCATCGTGGCGCTGGTCTCCGCGAACCTGTTTGTGGTTGGCTTCGGCGCGACCTGGGGTCCAGCCGTCTGGGTGCTGCTCGGCGAAATCTTCCCGAACTCCATCCGCGCGCTGGCGCTCGGCGTTGCCGCCTCCGCCCAGTGGATCGCCAACTTCGCCGTCTCCACCACCTTCCCGACCCTCGCCGAGGCAGGCCTGGCGCTGGCCTACGGCATCTACGCGTTCTTCGCGCTGCTTTCGCTGATCTTCGTGATCTTCATGGTGCGCGAAACCAAGGGACGCCAGCTCGAGGAGATGAGCCTCTAGGACGCAGGAAACTTCCGCCGCTAAGGACGTCGGGCGGGCACCCAGTGGGTGCCCGCCCGACGTGTCTTGGCTACCAGGGCTTGTTAGGCACCTCGGCACCGGCCTCTCGTTGCAGCGAGAGCACATGTTCTAGGCTCGGACGCCCGGAGAGCTGCGGCCCCTGATCGCGCAGGGCCACCCGGTGGCGCTGGCCGGTCTGCAGCACGATCTCCTCGCTCCGCACCCAGAGGCTTTGCGGCCCCCGGCCGGTGAGCGAGAATTCGATTCCGCTGGCATCGAGCAGCACCTTGATCACCGAACCGTTATAGGCCAGCTGGAATCGCAGGGATCTGAAGCGCTCGGGCAGCCGCGGGTCGAAATGCAACCGTTGGTCATCGTCGCGCAGCCCGGCGAAGCCGTTGACCAGCGCGGCCCACACGCCACCGGTGGACGCCACATGCACCCCGTCGGCGGTATTTCCATGGAGGTTTTCCAGGTCGACATTCAACGCATGTTCGAAGTAGTCGAAGGCCAGGTCCCGATAGCCGACCTCGGCCGCAAGGATTGACTGTACGGTGGCCGAAAGCGTCGAGTCTCCAGTGGTCAATGGGTCATAGTAGTTGAAATCGGCGAGTTTCTGCTCGGCCGTGAAATCGCTGGAGCGCAGCCACAGCGCCAGCACCGTATCGGCCTGCTTGATGACCTGGAAGCGGTAAATCACCAACGGGTGGTAATGCAGCAGCAGCGGACGTTTATCCGGGCCGCTGGCCTCGAGATCCCAGACCTCGCGATTCAGGAAATGCTCGTCCTGCGGGTGGATTCCCACGGCCTTCGAATACGGGATATGGATTCGTTCGGCCGCCAGCTGCCAGGTGGAGATCTCCGCTGAATCAATTCCCATCCGCTCGGCCAGCTCGGCATAGAACTGCGGGCGCCGGGCGGCCAGCTCGCGTATCAGCTGCGCCGAACGGCGCAGGTTAAAGCGCGCCATCACATTGGTGTAGGTGTTGTCGTTGACCACCGCGGTGTACTCATCCGGGCCGGTCACCCCGTGAATATGGAAGCTGCGCTGATCCCCGGTACCGCGCCAGAAACCCAAAGACGCCCACATCCGGGCGGTGCCGACCAGAATTTCTGCGGCGCCCGCCTCGAGGAACTCGTCATCGCAGGCCGCGTCGAGATAGCGGTTGAGCGAATACACCACGTCTGCGTTGATGTGATACTGCGCGGTACCCGCCGGGTAGTACGCGCTGGCTTCCTCACCGTTAATGGTGCGCCAGGGGAAGAGCAGCCCCTCCTCGTTCATGATGCGTGCCCGACGCGTCGCCGCCGGGATCATCGAGATCCGCGCGCGGAGCGTATTTCTGGCCCACTGCTGGTTCGTGTAGGTCAAAAACGGCAGCACGTAGATTTCGGTATCCCAGAAGTAGTGCCCGGAATATCCGTTGCCGCTGACCCCCTTGGCGCTGATCCCCAAGCCGTCGGCTCGGGCCGAGGCCTGGGCAAGCTGGAAGAGGTTCCAGCGGATCTTGCGTTGCAGGCTCGGATCGTCGCTGTCCACCAGGACGTCGCTGCGCTGCCAGTAATCCTTCATAAATGCGCGCTGTGCACGGAAGTGCTCGTCGATCCCCCGGGGCACCAGATGGTTCAGTGCGCGGCTCGAACGCTGCAGCATTTCTTTGGCCGGGTGCCGGCGCGAGGAGTGGTAGGCCGCGAACTTGGCCACGCGCAGGCCCTGTCCCGCTTCGAGGTTCGCGCTTGAAACCTCGTCGGCACGATCGGGCTTCGCCGAACGCTCCGTTTGAATCTGGGCGCTGGCACCACCGGTGGTATTCACCAGGTGTTCCACGACTGCCGACACGGACATATTGGATCCCGCCACGGTGTAGGAAAGCCCAAGACGGGTTCCTTCCGCTATCTGGCCGGCCGGGTGCAAAGGATTATCCGAGGACTCGTCGGACTTGCGCGGGTCCTGGCCCGCGTCGAGATCGGCCGGAGAAGACACCTCCGGTTCGGAGCGATAGCCGATCACCGAGGACTGGACCAGCACATGCGCCGGTCCGTCGAGCAGGCGCACATGCAGATCTTGGAGCGCCAGATGCCGGTCGCTGAAGGAAATCATGGTCCGTGCCGTGACCGCCACCCGATGGCCTTCTGCGGTGCGCCACAGGGTCTGTGAAATCAATGTCCCCTCGCGGAAGTCCAAGCGCAAGTCATCGCGGAGCATTTCGGTTCGCCCCACCTCCAGCGCCTCGTCGTTGATGAACACACGCAGGGTCCGGAAATCTGGGGCGCTGATCATCGTCTGCCCGGTTTCGGCAAGCCCGAACGCGCTTTCTGCGTGGCGGATCTGCCAGGTTTCGTGCAGCCCGTTGAGGAAAGTCCCGGCGACTTGCTCGCCCAGGCCCACCTGGGCCGAACGAGCGCCAAGGAAGCCGTTGCCCAGGGCGAAGACCGTGTCTTGGGCGCCCGTCTCATCGCGTTCGGCTTCCCGAGTGATGGACCAGGGGTCAAAGTTCCAGGCCTTAACCGCGGAGGCTGAAACCAACTCGCTGAGGTCCTGGACCACAAAGAGCGCACCGGCATCCAATAGCTGCTGCTCATTGTCTTCACGTGCCACCCCGACGACCATGAAGCCGCCTTCCTGGGCGGCTTGCACGCCGCTGGTGGCATCCTCGATGACCACGCACTCTTCGGGGCGCCAACCGAGGTCCTTGGCGGTCGCCAAGAACGTGGCGGGCGATGGCTTGCCAGGCAGCTCGCGTGCCGCTGCCTCGTGCCCGCCCATGATGGTGGTGAAGAACCTTTCCAGCCCCGCGGCTTCCAGTACCGAGCGGGCATTGCGTGATGAGGAGACCACGGCTACATCCAGCCCTGCCTCCAGGACCTGTTGCAGGTAGTTGCTGGACCCGGAATAGGGCGCAATCCCATCACGCTCCAGCACCGTGGTGAAAACCGAATTCTTCAGATTTCCCAGCGCGCACACCGAGGTGTATCCCGCAGGGTCCTTCGGGTCTCCCCAGGGCAGCGCTATTCCCCGGGACTCGAGTACGGCGCCGACGCCCTCATAGCGTGGCCTGCCGTCGAGTAGCTCGAAATAGTCCGGATCGGTATAGGGCGGCACGCCCGGGTGTTCTTGGGCGAAGAATCCGGTAAATAATTCTTTCCAAGCCGCACGGTGCAATAGCGCGGTAGGTGTGAGAACACCATCCAAATCAAAAAGGACGGCCTTGAAATCACGGTGGCGGTACGTCGGGCGTGTAGCGTTCACGATCGAAATCCTTCGTCGAGGAGCAATTGTTGGCCGTAGACCCAACGGTAGCAAGTGATCCCGCTTGCATCGACATACTACGATTGGGATTGTGGCTCAGTGGATAGATGAATGGAATAGCGACCAATGGCGTGAGTCTGCCGCCTATTGGATCGATGAGGCCTGCGCGGCCTACGGCATCGAGCGTGTCGCGGGACCGGATTTTTGGCCGGCCTCCTTGGACCAGGTTTCGGCGCTGGTTGGGACCGACGCAGCCGATCTGGTGTTTAAGGCGAATGCGCCGGGATTGGCAGCTGAGGCAGCGGTGACGATTACCGCCGGCGGACTGCAGCCCGAACGTGTGGTGATGCCGCTGGCAATCGACCGCATGGCCGGCTATATGCTCTCCCCCGATTTTGGTCACACCCTGGCGGATTTGGGCGACAGCGCCGAGAACTGGCAGCTGGCGCTTGCCTCGCTCGGCTCCTTCCAGGTGGCTTTGATGGGCAACGAAGAGGCCTTCTTCGACGTTGGCATGCCGGTGGTGGATCCGCAGTTCCTCCCAGAACAGTTTGAGCAGGCATTGACCATGCATGTTTCTCTCGAGGCAAACCATCCGTTGCATTTGGACCCGCGACAGGCCGACGCTTTGCATGGCCAACTAAAGACCCTTTCCGACGCCTGCGAAGCCTTGCATCGCGGTCCCATCCCGCTGAGCCTGGAACATGGCGCCTTCGATTTGGCGCAGACGGTGGTGCCCTCGGAAAAGGGCCAGCATGCGCGGATCACGAACTTTGCGACGGCCCACTGGGCTCATCCGTTTTCTTCGCTGGCGGCCCCACTGGCGGCAATGACCCAGTCGTGGAAATGCCGGACCGACGACGAGCGTGTTATGCGTGCCCTGGGCGCCTACCTAGGTGAGTTCGCCGCATACGGCAGCGCCGACGAGCTCTATGACTTAGTCGCCCCCGCATGCCTAGTGGCTCCGCTATCCCAGCATGAGACTTGGTTGCGGCTGCTGCTTGACGCGGACGATGAGCATCTGCAGGAAAACGCCGCATCTGTCTTGGACACACTGTTTATAAACTAAAAAGCCTGGCGGGGAATTAAACATTCCCCGCCAGTCTTATATTCAGATCAAACCGTGTGTTTGCTATTCAACGGCAGAGCGCATCTCGTTCAACGCGTTGGTTGCCGCATCTTGCGGCGACTGCCGCTTGAAGAAGATTTCCATCTCGTAGCGGTACAAAATGTCTTGGATCTTGCTGAATCCCATGGGTGGAATTGGTTCAGACCCTGCCAGCTCAGTTTCAATTCCGGTGACGAACTCCGCTGAAGCGGCCTCGATTGGCTCAAGGTCGGACACTACCAAGTCGCGAATCTCAGTGTTGGCCGGCAGCCCGCGGTCCATTTTGTTCAGCTCGCCAGCTTCTTCGGAATTCACCATGAAGTCAATGAACTTCTTGACCTCTTCGGGATGCTTGGACTTGCTGTACCCGGACATCATCATCGATGACTTGTACCAAAGCCCGTTGTCTTCGGCTTCGCCCGTGGAGCTAGGCAGGCGCAGGGGCACCAGATCAACGCCTGCCGCTGCGGAAAGTGAACCGAGCTGGTTGCTCCACCACATGCCAAAGGCCGAAGTGCCGGTACCGGTCATGGAACGATCAGGCCCGGCATTCTGATTCTCGGCTAGAACCGAGGCCACTGGATAGGATCCGTTATCCAGCAAGTCCTGGTGGTGCTGGAAATAGCCGGCCAGATCCTCAACGGTCAATCCAAGCTCTCCGGATTCAGTGGTTAAGTGCTTATCCGATTGCCTCAGCCAGGACTGCAATCCAGCGGGTTCATTCGGCGCCTCGGAACCGTATTTCCCTTCGGCTTTTTCGCTAACGGTTTTGGTGATTTCGCGATAATCGTCCCATGTCCAAGTCTTGTCGTCCGGGATATCCAGCCCAGCTTCCTTCAAAACCTTGGGGTTTGCGGTCAATGTAAACGAGTTAATTCCCGTCGTAATGCCAACCAATCCATCTTCGGTGGTGCCGTTGGAAACGGAAACCTCTTCAAAGTTGGAGACGTCAACACCGTCAAGATCGAGAAGCGCGCCACGGTCGGCGTATTCGCGAAGGTACTTGTCGTCCATCTGGATAATATCCGGGGCATCATTCGAGGCGACTTGGGTAGCGAGCTTGTCCCAATATCCGCTCCAGTCCGAATACTCGCCCTGAACGTCGATATTTGGATTCTCTGCCTCGAAGGCCTCGATGATCTCGTTGGTAGCCTGCGCCCTTGAGTCCGAACCCCACCAGGCGAATCGCAAACTCACCTTTCCATCGGCGCTGTCAGCCGCGTTCCCGCCTCCGCCGCACCCCGTCAATGCCAGCGCTGCGACTGCAGCTATGGCAAGGGACTTGGTTAGTCGCTGACCGGCAATGCGACGCATGCCTTCGGACCGTTGTTGATTGTTCATGGACTCCTCCTTGGATGGGCGAGAACTCGCGAGGGTTTACTCAGTGTCGAGACACCTGTGCGCCGACGCGAATGGAAAGCGCTTCCCAAGTAATCTAGATGTGATTCAGCTCACGAGTCAAGATCGAAGTGGGAATATGTCGATGACACCTTTGAATCGAATGATTCCAAAAAGGTATCGACGGATCAACGGCTCTCGGTGCTTTCCCGCAAAACCGGGGTTCCCGAAACAACCAGCAGCTTCGAATCACTATGCGCGAGAACCATCTCGCCGGCCATGCGGCCCATTTCTTCGAGCGGAAGGCGGGCGGTAGACACCGACGGGGTGACATCAATCAGCGTTGGGATGTCGTCGAAGCCGGCAATCGCAATATCGTCGGGAATCCGCAAGCCGTGCTCGCGAATTGCGCGAATCGCCCCCAGCGCCATGACGTCAGATACGCAGAAGACGCAGACCGGACCGGTGTTTTCGGTGGATTGATACCCTCGCAAGTAGTCGCTCATGACCAAATAACCCCCCTCGCGCGAGAAAGCTCCGTGGAGCACTTCCTCAACCGGCACGCCGGAGCGCTCAAGCTTGGACACAAACCCGTCGGCACGATGTTTCGCGGTCACCAAGTTCGGGTTGCCGGCCAAAACGACAAAACGGCGATGACCGGCTTTGAGTAGTTCCCCGGCCAGGTCGCTAGCGGTCCCGGCGTTATCGACCTGAATTCCGCCCGTTGCGGGAAAGGTTTGCCCAATCATCGCCACTTGGCCACCGTTGCCCTGGTAGCTTTCCAGCAATTCCATGAGCTCCTGATCGCCGCTCAAGCGCCGGGTTCCAGAAATGATAATAGCGTCGGTCCGGTGCGACATGAAGGCGCGAACGGCAGCTATTTCCCGGTCATGTTCCGCGCCAGTACTAGTCAGCAGCAGTTGGATGCCACTGGCGTCCAGCCCGCGCTGCACCCCGCGGGCAATGGACGAGAAATACGGGTCGGCAATGTCGTGCACCACGAGGCCCACCAGCTTAGTCGAGGATCGGGCAAGCGCTTGCGCCTGAGCGTTGGGGAAATATCCCAATTTCTCTGCCGCCGCACGAACTCGGAGGGAGATTTCCTCGGCAGGCTTGCGCGCCGACCCGTTCAGTACGCGCGATGCGGTTGCCAATGAAACTCCGGCTTCATTAGCCACGTCAGTTAGTCGAATAGCCACATGAAATCCTTATCACCCATTGCAATTTTGAACAAGCTTATCTCCCTGAACGGAGATGGTTGACACACTAATTGGGCAACACTATCGTGGAAAGCGCATTCCCAATTCCTTTCTTAACAATCCCTTGCACGAGGAGCACCCCCATGACAGAACCACGAGTACTTCGCATCGCCATGAGTGGCATCACCGGCCGCATGGGCTATCGGCAGCACCTGCTCCGCTCCATCCTGCCGATCCGTGATCAGGGAGGAATTACCTTGCCCGACGGTTCCAAGGTGACCGTCGAGCCAATTCTCGTTGGCCGCAACGAGGCGAAACTCAAGGAACTGGCCCAGCTCCACAACGTTGAGCACTACTCCACCGACCTCGACTCGCTAATCAACGACGACTCCGTCGACATCGTCTTTGACGCCTCGATGACGTCGCTGCGCTACGACACCCTGTCCAAGGCCATCACAGCCGGTAAGCACATCTTCACCGAAAAACCGACCGCCGAAACCCTTACCGAAGCGGTAGACCTGGCGCGCCAAGCCAAGAGCAAGGGCATTACCGCCGGCGTAGTGCACGACAAGTTGTACCTGCCAGGCTTGGTCAAACTGCGCCGGCTTGTCGACGAGGGCTTCTTTGGCCGGATCCTGTCCCTGCGCGGAGAATTCGGTTACTGGGTCTTCGAAGGCGAAATCCAGGAAGCCCAACGTCCGTCATGGAACTACCGGCTGGCCGATGGCGGATCGATGACCACCGACATGTACTGCCACTGGAACTACGTCCTCGAAGGCATCATCGGCAAGGTCAAATCAGTTACCTCCAAAACCGCAACTCACATCCCCACCCGGTGGGATGAAAAGGGTGCGCCCTACGAGGCAACCGCGGACGACGCAGCCTACGGAATCTTTGAACTTGAAACTCCTGCCGGAGATCAAGTTGTTGCCCAGATCAACTCCTCCTGGGCGGTGCGTGTCTATCGCGACGAGCTCGTTGAGTTCCAGATCGACGGAACTCACGGATCCGCGGTGGCAGGTCTGAACAAATGCGTCGCCCAACAGCGAGCCAACACACCCAAGCCGGTCTGGAACCCGGACCTTCCGGTCACCGAATCCTTCCGCGATCAGTGGCTGGAAGTGCCGGCCAACGCGGATCTGGACAACGGGTTCAAATTGCAGTGGGAAGAATTCCTGGCCGATGTCGTGGCCGGCCGCGAACACCGCTACGGCTTGCTGTCGGCCGCTCGTGGCGTGCAGCTTGCCGAGCTGGGCCTGCAGTCCAGCGCCGAACGGCGCACCATCGACATCCCGGAGATCACCCTGTGAGCCAGCAACAAGCACAACCGACAATCATCCTGCCCAACGAGCACGGGGAACCCTACAGCTACACGCTCTCCGGCCCCGGAGATTTTCGCCGCCCCACCGCACCGATCAGCACACGCAAGGTCTACGCTGCGGCCCACGTAATTCCGCTGATGACCGCCGATAACACCCCGGGGGCACCGGCCGCCTTGGACTGGGAAGCAACCTTGGATTACCGCCACGAACTGTGGTCCTACGGTTTAGGCGTCGCCGATGCCATGGACACCGCTCAACGTGGCATGGGCCTGGACTACGCGGCGACCAGGGAACTCATTCAACGTTCCGCCGCCGAAGCGGCAAGGGTAGTTGCCAGCAATAGCTATCCGGCGCTGACCGGGCGTAGCGTGCGAGACCTGCTGGCCTGCGGAGTCGGCACCGACCAGCTGGATCCGCTCAGCGTGCAGGCCGGCGACTTGGCCCGGGTCACAGACTCCTATTTGGAGATGCTGGGACTCGTCGAAGAGTCCGGGGCGAAGGTCATTTTGATGTGTTCGCGGGCGCTGGTCCGCGCCGCCGAATCGTCCGAAGACTACCTGAACGTCTACGGCACCCTGCTGGAAGCCGCCACCAAACCGGTGATTCTGCATTGGCTCGGGGAAATGTTTGATCCCGCGCTGGCTGGCTACTGGGGGGACACCGATATCGAGACGGCAACCGCCACCTTCGCCAGCCTGGTGGAGAACCATGCGGCCAAGATCGATGGCGTCAAGGTTTCACTTTTGGATGCCGAGCATGAAAAGTATTTGCGCGCACGGCTGCCACAGGGTGTCCGGCTCTACACCGGTGACGACTTCAACTACCCGGAACTTATCCAAGGCGACGGCACCAGGCACTCCGATGCCCTGCTAGGCATCTTCGCTGCAATCTATCCGGCGGCCTCGACCGCGCTTCAGGCCTTCGACGCGGGAGATGGACAGCGGGCACGCACCATCCTGGATTCCACTCGGGATCTGGGACTGCATATTTTCTCCGCACCGACGTTCTACTACAAGACCGGAATCGCCTTCCTTTCCTGGCTCAACGGGCACCAAGCCGGTTTCCAAATGGTCGGCGGACTGCATGCCGGCCGCTCAATTCTGCATCTGGTGCGCACGTTTGTCCTGGCCGATCAGGCCGGTCTGTTGCTGAATCCCGAGCTAGCCGCTGAACGCCTGAAACAGCTATTGGAAATTAATGGCGTGTTCTCCCCCGTCCCAACTCTGACTGGAGTCGCATGAGCTTCGAACTGGCACTGAACACCGGCACTACACCTCGGCTGAATCTGCGCGAAGCAGTGCAGGCAGCGGCCGAGGCGGGCCTGAGCCATATTGGTCCCTGGCGCCACCTCATTAGCGACGTGGGCGGGGCAGGACCGGCGGCGAAGATCATCGCCGGCGCCGGGTTGAAGGCAAGCACGCTGTGCCGCGGCGGTTTCCTGACCAGCAATTCGGCTGCGGGGCGAAGCGAAGCGTTGGAATCGAACCGCGAAGCGATCCGCGAGGCTGCCATCATCGGCGCCAACGAGCTGATCATGGTTGTGGGCGGGCTTCCCGCCGCCGCGCATATCCTCGGTGGCCAGGGGGACGGGGCCGACAAAAACATTGTTGCGGCCCGCGACCGCGTCGCCAAGGCCCTGGGGGAATTGGTTCCCTACGCCGCCGAACATGGCGTGCGGCTGGTTCTCGAGGCCCTGCACCCCATGTACGTGGCCGACCGCGCGGTGCTCTCCACCTTGGGCCAGGCCCTGGACTTGGCCACTCCCTACCCGACTTCGGCCGTGGGTGTCGTGGTGGATACCTTCCACGTATTCTGGGATCCCCAGCTTCAAGCTCAAATTCAGCGGGCCGGTCACGAGGGTCGACTGGCAAGCTACCAGATCTGCGACTTCAACCTCCCGATCGCCCGCGATGCCCTGCAGTCACGGGGCATGATGGGCGATGGATACATTGAGTTCGCTTCCATTTCCCGCTGGGTCGCCCAAGCCGGATACCGCGGTCCCGTTGAGGTGGAGATCTTCAACGAAGAAGTTAATAATCAAGCCGCGGAGCTGACCATTCGCACCATGAAAGAGCGTTACGAGCAGCTAGTGCTCCCGCACCTCAATGAAGCTTCAGGGGTGCTGGAGGCGAGCACCGCCAACTAGCTCGTATCCTTATTTCACTTAGTCAACGACGTTAACCAAGGACGGGTATGACCGACTTATCGCAGCAAGGTGCCACGACAACGGATGCGCCGGATCACAGAGTACCGGGGATCGCGCTAGTAGGGCTGAACGGGTTCGGACGCCAGCACCTGCTGAACATCCACCGCCTCGTTGCGCTGGGTAAAGCCAATTTTGTGGCCGGTGCCGGCCCCGACGATCCGGGGCCGGACATCCGCGGTGAAGACACCCCCATATTCGCCTCCCTTGATGCGTTGATCGACTCCGATATCAGCCCGGATATCATCATTGTTTCGACGCCAATCAACACCCACCACGAACTGGCGCTCAAGGCACTTATGACCGGCGCCGATCTGTACCTGGAGAAGCCTCCTACGGCTACCTTCGCGCAATACCAGGAACTGCTTTCTGCTGCCCGGGAGGCCGGAGGCCGGGTGCAGGTCGGTTTTCAGGCAGTTGGCTCCTTGGCTTTAGCGGCTCTCGAGGAGTTTTTTGTTGATGATGCGCGTGATTCACCCATCGGCGAGTTGCGCGCCGTCGGTGCCTCCGGTACCTGGCTGCGCACTCAGGGGTATTATGATCGGGCGCCTTGGGCCGGCCACCGAGTCCTGGATGGCATCCACATTGCCGACGGGGTCATCACCAATCCGCTGGCCCACGCGGTGATGAGTGCCCTGCACATTGCCGGGGCACGCCGAGCCGAGGATGTCGCCGCACTTTCCACCGAGCTTTACCACGCCCATGATATCGAAGCCGATGACACCTCGGTGCTCTGCCTGCGCACGGTGAAGGGGATCCCGGTGACTGCCGCGTTAACCGTGTGCGCGGCCGAGCAACGCGACCCGTGGGTCACCGTCTACGGGACCGAAGGTCAAGCAACCCTGTACTACACACGAGACGAGCTGGTGGTTCGCCCCAACCCGGATCTCGGCGGTGAAGAATATATCCGCAGCTTCGGTCGAGTTAACCTGCTCGAAAATCTTGTGGATGTGCGAAGCGGCGCAGCGCCAAAACTGCTGTGCCCCTTGGAAAATGCCGGAGCGTTCATGAAAGTCCTCGAACAGGTGCGGACCTCACCCGATCCGCAAGCGATCTGCCGCAGCGAGGTTTATGGCGTAGGCGAAGATGGAGAATATCATCCGGTGGTTCCAGACATCGAAAGGTTCATTGACCGCGCGGTGGCCGCGCAAACTGCGTTCTCTTCCCTAGGAGCCCCGTGGGCCAAGCCGGCACCCACTAGCGGAACTCTCCAGATCGCCCATCCGATCAGTGGCGATCCCGTGGAGGTTGCGCGGCTACGCACCGGAACGGACATTGCCCCGACAAACTCACCACGCCCATTCCTTGATCAGCTGCGCACGCTCGACGGTGTCACCGTCAGTGACCAGCAACCCCTGGACCACACCTGGCATCTCGGTCTGGGAGTCGCGCTGCAGGATGTCAATGGAACCAATTTCTGGGGCGGACGAACCTACACGCGCTCAGCTGGGCGTTATCTCTGGAAAGCTGACCATGGGCACATTCGCGCCGTCTGCGAGGAATTCAACGAATCCAATTCCGCTGTCACTTCGCATCTTGAATGGGTTGACCACCATGGACAAGTGCTCCTTGATGAATACCGTACCGTTCGAGCGGAGGCTTTTGAACGGTTGCAAATCCGAGGCTGGTCATTGGACTTTGAGTTTGCCCTGCAAGCGCGCGACCAGCAGGTATCGCTGGGGTCTCCTGGTTCCAACGGGCGGGACCAGGGCGGCTATGGCGGATTCTTCTGGCGCCTGCCGGCCGTGCATCGGGGCGAAATCTATACAGCAAATGCCTCCGGTGAATCGGCCGTGCATGGCTCCACCAGTGATTGGCTGGCATTTAGCGCAGTTTTTTCCGCCGATTCGGTGGGATTGAATTCCCGCGACCTGGGCCATGGGGCCGCAACGCTCATCTTCTGTTCCACAGCGCATGACCCATGGTTTGTTCGGTACTCGGGATATCCCGGCATCGGCGCATCGCTGGCGTGGGATAGCCCGGTGATTCTGGAGCCAAGCGCCTTGGCCAGCCGCAAGGTTCGGATTCTGGTCGTTGACGGAGCACTCTCCAAGCAGCAAAGTGCCCAGCTGGCCGAAACGTTCAATCAAGAATAACTTCCTACTCCATCTCGGCAGGAGAAGTATGCCCCTCAATGAATATAACCTCAAGCATGCCCAGCTGGTGGATCTGCTCGACGAGCTGGGCGCGGACGCTATCTTGCTGTCCACCGCGGGGTCGCTGTCGTGGTACCTAGCCGGCGCTCGAACCCATGTTTCGCTGGCGAGTCCTCCGGCACTGCGTGTGTTGGTGCACCGCGAAGGTTGTGAGATCGCCACGCCGCTGAGCGAAGCGGACCGCTTGCTTGCCGAAGAACTGCGCAAAGTCCCCGAGGCCCGGTTGCACATTCTGGACTGGTACGAGTCACTCGACGACTATGCGGCATGGTGCCCAGAGGTGCGTGGACTGGAGGTCTTGTCCGAGGCCCGAGTGGAGGTGCAGCTGCGAGGCTTGCGTACCGTTCTATGCGACGCCGAGGTCAGCAGGTACCGAGGTCTCTGTGTGGCTGTCGCCGGGATTTTCACGCAAGTGCTCGGTGAGGCGAGCCCCGAAGACTCCGAACGGGATATTGCTGCCAGGCTCAGTGCCGCAGCAATCAGCCTCGGCGGCGAAGTGCTGGTGGCATTGGTCTGCGGGGATTCTCGCTCGGCATTCCGCCACCCCCTGCCCACAAAGGCCCTGCTTGGGCGCAAAGCCATGGCGGTACTCTGCGTTCGCCGCGGTGGATTGATCGCCAATGTCACCCGGTGGGTCCGTTTTGGCGACCCGTTGCCCGGAGAGCTGGAAGCAGAGCACGCGATTCTTCAGGTGGAGCACGAGATTTTCAGATCCTTGCAACCGGGCACCGAACTAAGATCGATGCTCCCCGTCGTTCAGGCCGCGTATCCTCTGCATGGGTTCGATCCCCAAGAATGGCAGAACCATCATCAAGGTGGGATTGCCGGTTACAACGGCAGAGATCCTCGCCTGACCCCAGATGCTACCGACCTCATCCGCGCGAATCAGGCTTTCGCGTGGAATCCCAGTGCGGTACAGGACGCCATGACCTTTAAAGTTGAGGATACCGTCCTGCTCATCGAGCATGGCGGTAAGCCAACCGTGGAAGTACTCAGCGTCGATCCCCGGTGGCCGGTGATTCGGGTAGGCAATTTGGATCGCCCCGCAGTGTTGGCGCGCTGAAACCGCAGAGCGAGAGGTGGGCTCCCGCAGGACCGGTTAGACCAGTTGTTTCAATTCGGTTCTCCAGCTGCGCTTTGGCTCCCAGCCGATGACGCTTCGAGCCTTCTCGATACTGAAAGCCGGAGAATCCCCGGTCAGGTTGGCCGCCAGCTCCGCCAGCTCTGGATAGATTTCCGGGATGAGCTCCGACAATGGGGAGGTAGCCATGGCGTCCTTGGCCCCCACAAAGAAGACCGAACCATTCTCCACTCGGTCAAAGCGTTCCAGCAGCAAGAGCAGAAAATCCGTGACATCCCGGGCGTCCACGTAGTTGAACAACGCCGGAGCCGAAAGTTTAGGATCGGCCAAGCGTTCGGCCACGGTGTGCCCCTGCTGCGTTATGGCACCAGCCCATTCCTCTTCGGCAATGACATAGCAAGGCCGGAAGGAGGCGAACTTGACCGTGCTTGCTGGGCCCATCTTTGCGGCGAACATTGCCCCGATCTGTTCGGCAACGTATTTGGAAAGGCCGTACGCGTGCCACGGGCGCGGGGTTTCGGTCTCGTCCAGCGGCAGCTTGCCAGGCTTCCAGCCGCCCGGGGATCCGTAGCCCATGATCGATGGGCTGGAAGCCAGGACCACGCGGGTTGCCCCGGATTCCACGGCGGCTGAGGTGACGTTGTGAGCGATCGTTGCGTTGGTGCGCAGCAGCACTTCCTCCGGCGCCATAAAGGGCACCGCCATGGCCGCTAGGGAGACTACCGCCTGCGGGGTGGCTTCCTTGAACAATGCACAAGTGGCTGCGGCATCCAAGAGGTCCACGCTTCGGTAGTCGACACCGTCCAGAGGATCCTCGGGAAGGGTTCGGTCCAAGGACACAACATGGTGCCCCGCGTGGGCAAATCCGGCTACGACAGCACGACCTAGACGGCCTGATCCGCCAGTGATAATAACTTTCTCGCTCATTTTTCCGATTACACCTGAACCCGTTCCACGAGGGCTAAATTTACACCAAGTCCGGCTTGTTCTACGGCTACCGCTTGACCAGATTCCAGGGATTGGTTGCCGCAGATTCCCACGGCGATAGCTCGCGCTCCATCGAGGAATCCGGCCTGCCGTGAATACCTGTCGACTGTGGTGCCGCGGAAGAGTTCCTCCAGCAGCAGTGCATCCCCGCCGCCGTGCGAACCTTCCCCGTTGATGATTTCCAGTTCCTCGGCCGGCCCCCAGTGGCGCTGGAGGACAAGCTTCTCCCCCTTGGAGCGCACCGCGGTATTCTGTCCGTCGTCCGAGAAGGACGGATCCACGGGATTTCCCCCTGCGGCAGGAAGCACCGCTGCTCGCTCGACCACATCCAATTCCAGGCGTCCTGCGGTGCCGTTGACTGCCACCCGGTACCCCTCCCAGGGGCTGTGCGCATTCAGAGAGTAGGACAGCACCGGGCCGCCTTCGTACTCCACCGTCAACGCCAGATTATCCTCAATCCCGATCTCGCCTGCGAATACTCCTTGGTCGCGGCGGTATCCGTCATGATGTTCGCTATCCAAGTACAGCTTCTCCAGGCGACGGTCGCTGCGTAGATCCAGGTCGAAGGGATCTGCCTCGCTGTGTTCGTGGGTTCCACGTTCACTGGCCTGCTGCCCGCGCCGTGCGGCATTATCCGGGCCGTAGAATTTCAACCCTCCGGCCGCAAAGACCCGTTGCGGGGTATCGGACAGCCACCAGTTCACAAGGTCGAAATGGTGACTTGATTTATGCACCAGCAGACCGCCGGAGTTCTCCTTGATCCGGTGCCAGCGGCGGAAATAGTCCGCACCATGCACGGTGTCGAGCACCCAACTGAAGTCGATGGAGGTTACCTCGCCGATTAATCCGTCATCGATGGCCTTCTTCAACGCGGTATTGCGCGGTGAGTAGCGGTAGTTGAAGGTGACGATGACTTCTCGGCCGGTTTCCGCAACCGCCGCCGCGATACGCGTGGTGCTTGCAGCGTCGATGGTCAGCGGCTTTTCAACAATCACATCAGCACCGGCACGGAGCGCGGCGCAAACGAGGTCTGCGTGGGTGTAGTCCGGACTGGTGATGATCACCCGGTTAATCTCGTGCTCGGCAACATAGTCGGCCAGTTGCGCCGGATCAAAGGCATCCAGGCGCTGCCCGAACGTCTGTTCCACAACGTCTTGGTAGTACTCGATCCGCCCGGGGTTTGGATCGGATAGTGCCACGAGCTCGGCGACGTCGCTGTGCTCGCCCAGGATCGCGGTGAGGTACATTTCGCAACGGTTTCCGGTGCCGATTAGTACGTACCGGGTACGGGTAGGTGCAGTCATCTGGGTGGGTCCTTAAGAAATCGTTGACCAGCGGATGGGCTCGAACGTTTCAGCCGAGCCCACCCCTTGTGGTTATTTGATGCCGGTAGTGGCGATGCCCTTGATCAGGAACTTCTGGCCGAAGAGGAAGGCCAAGAAAACGGGCACGAGAGTAATGATCGACATTGCGAACAACGCTCCCCAGTTCGATTCGCCGGTCGAGTCGATGAAGGCATTCAACGCCACCTGAACCGTGTAGTTACTTGGATTTGTCAGGTAGATCAGCGAGGTGAAGAAGTCGCTCCAGGTCCAGATGAAGGTGAAGATCGCGGTGGTAGCCAGTGCCGGCACCATCAATGGCAAGATGACCTGCAAGAAGATGCGTGGGTGGCCCGCGCCATCGATGCGCGCGGCTTCATCCATGTCCTTGGGAATGCCACGGATGAACTGAATCATCAAGAAGATGAAAAATGCGTCCGTGGCTAGTAGTTTCGGAACGATGATAGGCCAGAAGGTGTTGACCCAACCGATCTGCGAGAACATGATGTACTGGGGAACGATGATGACGTGAATGGGAAGCATGATGGTCATCAGCATGAGCACGAACATGATCTTCTTGAACTTAAACTCCAGGCGGGCGAAGGCATAGGCCGCCATCGAACAAGAAACCAGATTTCCTAGGATGCAACCGAGCACGACGATGGCCGAGTTCATCAGGTATTTGCTGAATGGTTCCGACAGTGCGCTCCAACCGTTGGGATAGTTCTCCCATTCCACGCTCGAGATCACCAGACCGGCTTCGCGGAAGATCAGATCGTTTGGCCTGAAGGAACTGGCAATCATCCAGAGCAGCGGGTATATCATGATCAGCGCGGCCAGAATCAAAATGGTGTGCTTGATGATCGCACGTGCGCGGGTTCGTGCGCTGGGGCGGTGGCCCTTGACTTTTTTCCCCTTGGAATCGGTTCCGCCCACGGGAGGCCGACCCCCAAACAGCGCTTCTTCGTCAAGTGCCGTCAATTTATTCGCGTCTAGTTCCTCGCGCGAAGTTGAAGTCTGATTAGTCATCGTAGAACACCCAATACTTAGAAACGAAGAAGTTCAGTGCTGTGAAACCACCGACGATCAGGACCAATAGCCAAGCCATCGCCGAGGCGTAGCCCATGTCAAACTGCTTGAAGCCCTGCTGGTAGAGGTACAAGGTAAAGAACATTGTTGAATCCGCCGGTCCGCCAGAACCATTGGAGACGATGAATGCCTGAGTGAAGTTCTGGAAGGCTCCAATCACCTGCAGTACGAGGTTGAAGAAAATGATCGGGCTCAGCATCGGAAGAGTGATGCTGACAAATTGGCGCCATTTGGTGGCCCCGTCGATCGAAGCGGCTTCGTAGTACATCGCAGGGATCTGGCGCAGACCCGCCAGGAAGATCACCATCGGCGAGCCGAAGGTCCACACGTTGAGCAGAATGAGGCTGCTCAGTGACGTGCTCGGATCGGAGATCCAGCCCATGCCTTCGATGCCCACGAGTCCCAGGAGCTGGTTAACCAGCCCGGTAGTTCCAAAGATCTGCTTCCATAGCACCGCGATGGCTACGGATGAGCCGAGCATCGAGGGCAGGTAGAAGATCGAGCGGTAGAAGGACAACCCGCGCATTCCGCGATCCAACAGCATGGCGACGCCGAGCGCGACGCCGAGCTGGAGCGGAACGCCGACCAGTACATAGGTAAACGTCACGCGCAGCGAATTGTGCAGCCGCTCGTCGCTGAACATCCGTTCGATGTTGTCCATGCCGACGAATTCCGGGGCCTGCAAGAGGTTGTAGTCCGTAAATGACAAGTACAGGGACATTGCCATCGGGCCCAGCGTGATCAGGAACAGCCCGATAGTCCACGGCAGCAAGAAGAGGTGGCCGGCCTTGTTGTCTTTGGCGGGAGCCTTGCGGCCTTTGGTCTTGCTAAGTCTTGATAATTCAGCAATGGCACTCATTGACCAACGCCCTCGTTCGAAGGGGTGCGTTGGGACCCCTGGCGAGTGTGGACCAACATGGCTGACTCCTCGGTTTGATGCTTCCTAGAGAAGCTGAATAACTAATAGTTAGGAATGCGCTTTCCAAAGCGTATTCCCCCACGCTAAACTAAAAACCAACGTGAGGTCAACCACATTGAGCGCAGCAATTCAGTGAACGGTTCCACAATTCACCAAAGGCTCATGCCCCGCACCTTGCCAAGCCGGAAAATCCCCCAGAGAAAATGAAAGATTGATGCATTGACTCAAGTCAACGAGAACTTAATGGATTACATTCAGTCTATTGAACTGCTTCTGATTTCCATGCCTTTCGAGGCCGGGCGCCAAGAACTCGAAGATTCCGATGTGGAATCAATCGATACGTTCAATGCATCGTCGCGAAATTTCACACACATGGAATCCCTGATGGTCAAGGTCAGTACCAAAAACGGGCTTACCGGATGGGGTGAAGCCTTTGGCCACAAATCGAACCCCGCCACATGGGCGGCGCTGCAAGAGATCGTCGGCCCATTTTTTATCGGCAGAGAAACCGGGATCGCCAATTCCATACCCGCGGCCGAGTATGCATTTCATGCCTTTGGGCGGACCGGACCGGTGCATTACGCGCTCTCGGCTATGGACATCGCGTTGTGGGACCTCGAGGCACAACAAGCCGGAGCGACCTTGCGTGAATACATTGAGCCCGGCGCGCGAGACCAGATCCGCGCCTACGCCTCCCTGGTGCATTACGCCGAAGATCCGGATGAAGTTTCATCCCACGTGAAGCAGGCGCAAAGCCTGGGATTTACGGCCTTCAAACTGCATGAATCCAGCCGCGAGGCCATCGCAGCAGCCCGCCAGAGCATTGGCAGCTCGGCGCTCATGGTCGACGTCAACTGCGCTTGGGATCAGGACGGTGCCGCGCAGGCCATCGCACAGTTTGAAGCACTCGATCTGCTCTGGGTTGAGGAACCCGTCTTTCCTCCCGATTCCACGACGGCGCTTCGTGAGCTCAACGCCCGTTTCGCGAACATTTCCGCCGGGGAGAACCACTCGGGAGTTGCCGGGCTCATCTCAGCCATGGAGTCCAGTGCGCTCAGCTTTGCGCAACCGAGCGTCGGCAAAATCGGTGGCATCTCGGGAATGCTTGAGATCCGCCAGGCGGGCAAGCGGCTCGGCGTTCCGGTGGTGCCGCACAACTTCTATTACGGGCCTGCGCTACTTGCGAGCGCTCAAATTCTGGCGCTCGATCCACCCCAGGTTCTCACCAACGGGACCCCGCTTCCAGAGTTGGAGATTCCGTTTGTGAGATGGGCGCATACCTTGCACCCGCTGCACGCTCCGCATCAATCAGCCATGAATGGGGACGGAGCGATCCAGCTGCCGCACGCCCCCGGCCTGGGCTTCGAACCAGATGCGCAGGTTCTGGAGAAGTATCTGGTCAAACGCGTGTTGCTGAACTAACCGAGCACTTTGACCAGCAGTTCGGCCTCGTCGCTAATAATTGCATCCACGTTCTTCTCGATCAGCATTCGCATGCTCGGCTCATCATTGATGACCCACACATGAACCTGCACCCGCGCGCCGTGGACCGCACGGATAAAACGCGAGGTAACCACCGGCAGAAATCCTTGTTTGAGGGGCACCTGCACGGCCCAGAAGTCCTTAATCAGCCGTTTAGGCACGCGGCCCAGAACCATGGCGCACAACCAGATCAACGCCGTCTCACGAATACCGGGGGAACGTTTCATTTCCGTAGCAATGAGATGCTGCACCGCGGCACTGCGCGAGCTATCAAATGAGGCCAAGGCGATCTGCCGGTGGCAGCCCAGCTCTTCGATCAAAAGGGCAAGCGGCGCGATCACCGCCTCGTCCTTGACGTCGATATTCACCAACGCATCGGGAAAATTGCGCAATAATTCGGCGAGCGTGCACAACGGCTGCCCGCCTGCACGCACCGAAGCAAGTTCTTCGTCGGTGCGCTCGCCCAGCGGCCCGGTCGCATCCGTCACCCGGTCCAGGTTCTGGTCGTGGAAGGCGTAAACGGTGCCGTCCTTGGAGGCTCGCACATCCGTTTCCAAGTGCGTAATGCCCAGGTCCCACGCGCGCTGGAAGGCGATCAGCGTATTCTCTTCGCCGTCTCGCCGGACGCCGCGGTGCGTGAAAGCGTAGGTCATTTCAGCAGATCCTCGATGACCTGCGCGACTCCGTCTGCCTCGAGGGTATCCGCGGTGTGCTGCGCGGTGGCCAAGGCCAGCGGGTGGCCCGAGGCCATCGCATAACCGTGGCCTGCGTATTCGAGCATCTCGAGGTCGTTGGGCATATCCCCAAAGGCCATGACTTCATCGGCGGTAATGCCCAGCTCGCGGCAGTACACATCGAGAGTGGTGGCCTTGTGGATGTCGACGTGGGCCATTTCCAGCAGCGAAACATCGAATGCGGAGTGAGTGACCGAAAGAAGCTTTTCCAGTTCCGGGGCGACGGCAGCGTAGAACTCATCGATGGGCAGCGTTTTGGAGCGGGCCAAAAACTTCACGATGCCTTCCTGGTCGATGGCTTCCGAGTCTAGCTCCAATACCGACTGGCTGCCAAGGGTCCGGTGGCGTTCGGCAAAATTTTCGCCCAGGTGCAATCCGCGAGTGGTCTCGGCCGCAAAGGCGGCGTCCGGTTCATGCTTCAGAATAATTTCGGCCGCCATTCTGGCGGTGGCCGAGCTGAGCGTGCGGGACCAGATCACGCGGTCTTGCTCTAGGTCATAGAGCACGGCCCCATTGGAACAGATCACCGTCCCCATCCCGCCGAAGGCCTCGATGATGGGGGTGAGCCAGCGGAACGGCCGGCCGGTGACGAAGACGATATGAATTCCGGCCTCGCGGGCGTCCAAGAAGGCGCGACGGGTGCGGTCGCTGATGCTGCCATCGCGCGCCACGATGGTCCCGTCGAGATCCGAGGCGATCAGCTTGATCATGAAAGCTCCTCGCGGCTCGGCGGGTTCGCGCCGGCGCGTCCCACGGTGACCGACGCCGCGCGGGCGGCAAAATCCAGGGCCTGGTTGAGCTGATCCACCGCAAGCCGGGCCAGCCTTTCACGGTTCGACGCGCCGATCAGCCCATGTTCGGCCAGCCAGCACAGCAGGGCGGCGGTGAAGGTGTCCCCGGCGCCCACGGTGTCCGTGACCTCGACGGCCTGTGCGGTGTGTTCCGATTCGCCCGCGCGCACCACTCCCCAGGAGCCGCGCGACCCGGCGGTTGCCACGACGATCGCCGGACCCATAGCCAACCAGGCGCGGGCCGACTCGTGCACCGTACGCATCGGGTAGAGCCATTTCAGGTCGATCCCCGAAACCCGAACGACATCCGCCTGGCCCACGAATTGCTCCACCTCGGCAACAGTTTGGGCGTGGTTGGTCACCAGCGAGGGGCGCAGGTTCGGGTCATAGCTGATGGTGGCGTGGCTCCGGGCGGCTGCCAGCAAGGGGAGCAGCTCGTCGGGGCTGAAGAGCGTGGCAATGGATCCGGTGTGCACCAGCTCGGAGTCCTGGGCCAGTTCGGGGCCGATGGTGGGCATCTGCCAGAAGGCGTTAAATGCGAAGGTCGCGCCGCCGGCGGGGTCCAGGATTCCGTGGGCGATCACCGTCGGCTCGTCGTCCGCGCCACCGAGGTACTTGACCTCGTTCTCCGCCAGGAAGCGTTCGATTTTTGCGCCCTTTTCGTCCTGCCCCCAGCGGGTGATCAGGGTGCCCGGGTAGCCTAGGCGGGCCAGTGAGACGGCAACGTTCAGCGGGCTTCCGCCCACAAATTCTTGCGCCGGGGCAATTCCGGAGGCCAATACGTCGACCAGCGCCTCGCCTATGACCGTCGGGTTCATCATGCTCCTTTGTAGTGCAGCGGGTACAGCGCCTTGACGCACGCCTCCCACTGATGGCTGGACGGATCGATCCAAGTGAAATGGTCGCCGTCGAAAATCCGCAAGGAGTGTTGTTGGCCGAGTGCCGCCGCATGATCGGCCGCGCGCCGGGCAATTTTCACCGGGACATCCGCATCGGCCCGTCCATGAAAGATTACGACACGCGCCCCCGTCGGCCATAATTCCACGGGGTTCAGCGTGGACAGATCACAGTCGCCAAGCATTTCGTTGACCGCGTCGTTGCTCAGCCGCAGCGTCCGGGCAAGCTGCAGATCGAGCAGGCCGGCCTGCGAAATCACCTGGCTGACCCGCTCCTCATGGGCGGCGAGCAGGCAGGCGAGGTGCCCGCCGGCGGAATGCCCGATCAGGGTGATCGGGCCTTCCTCCTTGATCAATGCCAGCGCAAGCCGGGCATCGGCCAGCATTTTTGCCGCGCTGCCCGGCCCGCGCCGGTATTCGAGGTTGTAGGTGGGGAAACCGCGTGCTGCCAGATCCAAGGCCAGCGGTTCACCGAGCTGCGCGGTGTACTTTTCGCGCCAATATCCGCCGTGGATGATCATCACCGCACCGAGCGCGGTGGCCTCCTGCGGCGCGTAGAAGCGCAGCCATTGGTCCTGATGCGCCCCGTAGTGCATGGCTAGTTTCCGGGGAAGTTCGCGGCGCGTTTCTCAACGAAGGCCGCCCGGCCCTCTACGGAATCGGCGGTGTTAAAGGCCTCGTGGAAGCTCTGTGCCTCCAGCTCGAGAGCGTCATGGACGTTGACCGAGTCCATTTTGACCATGGCGCGCTTGGCGTTCGCCACGGCGGTCGGGGAAACCTTGGCCATCTCTTCGATGGTCGCGACGGCTTCGGTCAGCAGTTCTTCCGGGGCTACCAGGCGGTTAGCCAGGCCGATGCGCAGTGCCTCATCGGCCTTGATCCGGCGGCCGGTGAAGATCAATTCGCGGGCCATCGCATTGCCCACGCGGCGTGGCAGGCGTACCGATCCACCGAAGCCGGGCACCAGGCCGAGGGTGACCTCCGGCTGTCCGAAACTTGCCTTCTGCGAGGCGTAGATGAAGTCGCAGGCCAAGGCCAGTTCGCACCCGCCACCCAGGGCGAATCCGTTGACCGCGGCGATCACCGGCAACTGCAGCGACTCGAGCCGCTCGGTGACCTGGTGCATGCGTCGGCCATAGGCCTCGGCCGCAGTCGCGTCCATCGTATTCATCTGCACGATATTTGCCCCGGCCACAAAGGCTTTCTCTCCCGCGCCGGTGATGACCACTCCGCGGTGCTTGAACCCGCTGGCTTCAAGGTAGTCGACGGCCCGCTCGAGGTCTGCAACGACCTCCAGGGCCAGTGCGTTCATCGAGGCAGGCCGGTTGATGGTGATAATCAGGGCGCTGCCCTGGGTGCTCAGACTGAGGGTATCGAGTTGCTCCATATGGCCTACTCTCTCATGTCTCTAGCGTGGCTGACTAGGTTATTATCGGCGCTTGCGGGATTTAGCCCCGCCCGAGCGCGCTTTGGCCTTAGTTTGTTTTTCCTGCTTTGCGCGCAGCTTCGCCTTTTCCTTGGCCGCCGCACGCAGCTTGTCATTGACCGCTTTGGCTTCTTGCTGGGTGCTGCGCACCGAGGCCTGGCGGGAGGAGTTTGCGCTGCGTCCGCGGACGATGCCGATGAATTCGTCGACCAGTTCGGTGTCGGCCAGCCCGGTGGGCCAGGCGATCCCGATTTGCGTTCTCGCTCCGCCCTCGATGAGGCGATAGACCACGTCTTTGCGCTGGTACAGCCGGGCGATGCTCTGCGGAACGCGCAGCACCTGCGCGCCGGAGGCGACAACTTCCATCGCGATCGGGATCCCGCCGGCTTCTTCCGGGTACTCGGACAGGTCAAGCTGCGGGAATTTCGCCACTTCCTGCTCGTCGATGGTTTCCTCGTGGTATTCGACGTCGTGGTCTTTGGCCGCGCAGACGACCTCGAGCTCTTCGTAGAGCGGAATGAGATGCCGCGTGGCGTCCTTCGGCGAATCCCCGACGTAGCGCACGAAGACGGCATCGGCCTGATCGGTTGCCAGCAGGCCGAGGATGTCCTCGCCGTCATAACGCGAAGCCTGGAATTCGACCTGCGGGTAGCGTTCGGTGAAGCGATCCATCCACTTGCCCGGGGTGACGCCTGCTACGTAGGAAACTCGAAGTTTTTGCACGGTTAAAGCCTACTGGTCTTTTGCTGGGGTGCGGTGCGGTTAAAGCACTGCGGCGGGCCGGGAAAGATCCGTGCCCGCCGCAGTTCAAGCTTCGCTTACTTGTCGGTCTTGACCACAAGCACGTCGCATGGTGCCGAGTGGGCTACCGAGGAGGCGACCGAGCCGAGCACGCGGCCCAGACCCTTCATGCCCACGTTGCCGACGACGATCATCGATGCGCCGCGGTCGGTTGCATCGGCGATCAGGACGTCGCCTGGCTTGCCGTGGCCGGCAGCGGCGCTGATCTTCACGCCTGGCACCGCGTTGCGCACGTCATTTGCCACACGCTGGGCCAGCTTGCGAGCCTGCTCGGCGTCGTCGAGGATCCAGGTGTCGCTGCCGATGGAGACGACCTCGGTGTTGTCCGAGGCGTGAGCGGTGAGCACCACCAGATCGGCGTCGAGCTTCACGGCAAGTTCGGCGGCCCGGCGAGCTGCACGCTGAGCGGTTTCGGAACCGTCAACACCTACGAGGATGGTTTCAGACATTATTTCTCCTTGAGTTTTGGATTGCTTCGGAAGTATTCGAGGCATACACCAACTGTGATGCCTACCACTTTATGTGCTTAGTTGGCTTTTTGTCGCAAAAAGTCCACGGCGCGCTGCCAGGCGAGGTCCGCGAGCTGGGCGTCGTAATTGCCCGCCGGGTTCTCGTCGTTGTGGAATGCGTGCTTGGCGTCGTAGTAGAAGTACTGCACCTCGGCACCGGATTCACGGCGGATCCGTTCCTCCTGGGCCTTGGCCTCGGCGGCCGGGTAGGAGTCGTCGAAGTTCGCGTAGTGACCCTGGATTGCCGCGCGCACGCCGCTGAATTCATTGGGCACACCCTGGCCGACACCGTAGAACGGAACCGCAGCGCCGATCTTTTCGCCCTGCTGAGCGGCCAGTTGCAAGACGAAACCGCCACCCATGCAGAATCCAATGGCTCCCAGCTTGCCGCTGGTGACATGGTCGCTGGCGAGCAGGTAGTCCACCGCACCAGAGAGGAGCTCTGCGCCCTTTTCCTCGGGCAGTTCGGACATCATCCTGCCGGCCTCGTCGCCATCATGGGTGATCGAGCCGCCGTAGAGATCCGGAGCCAAGGCGACAAAGCCCTGGTCGGCGAGCCGGTCTGCGATATCGCGAATATGGTCGGTGAGCCCCCACCATTCTTGGATCACGATGACGCCGGGGCCTTTACCGGACTCGGGAAGCGCAAGATAGCCGTGCGCCTGCGTTCCGGACGATTCGAAGGTTACGTTCTGGTGCGGGGTTTTGACTGCCACTTCGCCTCCTGAGCTGTATTTATCTCCAGTCTATGCATGGCGGTGCGCTTTGGCATTGACTGTCATCACAATTAGCTGGATTTTGCCGAAACTACGCTGTTAGCTCGACCTCACCGATTCGCTCCAGGGCGTCGACAACTAGATCCCAGAAGCGTTCGTGATCCAGATCCACGGCCACCGAGGTATGGCAGTCGGCCGAGGCCGGGGCACGGAAGTCAGCTACCGTCATCCCCAGGGTCAGTTCGCCGCGCAGTTCAACGCTGACCGGCGCGCGCAGGGTACGCACCACGGTTGGATCGATCACATATGCCACGGCGCAGGGATCATGCACCGGCGGGGCGTCGAAACCCTGGTGGTCATGATAGGCCTGAGCGAAGAAGTCCATAAGCTCGCGCACGAACTTCGCCGGGCCGGTGCCGATTTGCTCGATGCGCCGCACGACGTCCTTGGTGGCCAGCGCCTGGTGCGTGAGATCCAAGCCCACCATGACCACCGGCCAGTTCTCATTGAAGACGATATGCGCCGCTTCGGGGTCGATCTTGATGTTGAATTCGGCCACGGCGCTCCAGTTTCCGGTGTGGTAGCCGCCGCCCATCAGCACAACCTCGCGCACGCGCTCGACGATGCGTGGCTCGCGGCGCACCGCCAACGCGATATTGGTCAACGCTCCGGTAGGTACCAGCGTGATCTCGCCCGGTTCGTGCGACATGATCGTCTCGATGATCAGGTCCACCGCATGGCGCTCGTCCAATTCGATGCGCGGCTTAGGCTGGGCCGGGCCGTCCATCCCGGAGTCACCATGCACCTGGGGAGCGGTTTCGATATTGCGCACCAGCGGGCGCGCGCACCCGGCAGCGAATGGCACCCCGGTGATCCCGGCGATGGTGCCCACCGCCAGTGCGTTGTCGGTGACTTTTTCCAGCGTCTGATTGCCGACGACGGTAGTTACCGCAAGCAGCTCGATCTGCGGATTTCCGTGAGCCAACAGGATGGCGACCGCGTCGTCGTGCCCTGGGTCGCAGTCAAGGATGATCTTACGTGGTGTGCTCATTTGCGCCCTTGATCCGCCCGATAGCCGGCTATCGGGAGTTCGATGTGTGGTTACCCTTGATTCTTCCTCGGATAACGCAAAGCGTCAAGCGCTTAACTCCCGACGTTGCGCACGCTCGACGGCGCACTAGGATGGAGCCATGAACAATGGTGATTCGCCGAAGCAAACCCAGCCAGCGCGCAAGGTCACCGCTGCCATGGTCGCGGCCCATGCTGGAGTTTCCACGGCAACTGTCTCGCTGGTGGCGAACGGCAAGTCCAGCGGCCGAGTCTCCAAAAGAAATGAAGCCCGAGTTCGCGAGTCGATTCGCGAACTCGGATACTACGTAGACAGCATCGGCAGCTCGCTGGCACGCGGGGTCAGCTCGCTGGTCATTCTGGTGGCCCCGGATATTTCAAACCCCTTCTTCGCCAAGCTCATCGCCGGAGTTCGCGGGGTCCTCGGGGAGGACTACCAGCTGCTGCTTTCGGTCACCGACGCCGGCCTATCACCGAGCGCCGCCGAAACCCGGCGCCTGCTGGGCTTGCGCCCGGCCGGATTGCTCGTCCATGCACCTACACCTGAATTCCTTGCCGAGCTATCCAGCCCCCTGCCAATGATCGCCCTCGATGCACCGGATGCGCCAGAAAATGTTCCATCGGTAAATTTTGACGTGCTCCAAGGCGCACGGGACGTGGCGGCGCACCTCGCCGCACAGGGTCACCGCAAGGTTGGCTATCTGGACGCAAACACCGGAACCGCCACCCTGCGCATGCGGCGCGAAGCCTTTCTGAGCGCGGCGGCCGAACACGGCATGGAAGTTCCGGCGGACGCAATCAGGTCCTCAACCATTGAAATGGGAGACGCGGCAGCGACCTTCTCCGCGAACTGGAAGCAGTGGAAACACGCGGGCATCACGGCGTTGGCCTGCGCCACAGATACGCACGCCTACGGCGTATTGCATGGAGCAAGCGTCGTGGGAGTGCGGATCCCCCAAGAGTTGGCGGTCACCGGCTTCGATGACCTGCCTTTTTCCGCCACCTCAAACCCTTCGCTGACCAGCGTTCGCCTCGACGCCCAAGCCGTAGGCATTGAGGCTGCCCAGGCATTGCGCACCCTGATCGAGGGCAAGGACCTCGAGCGATTCCAATTGCTGCTTTCCAGCGAACTGATGGTTCGCGCCTCGAGCGGTGGGGCCCAATAACTACTCGATGAGCTTTCCGCTCTTGGCAACTTCCGGATCGGTGCAGGAAGACAGGTCAAAGCAGCAGGGGCGCCGTTTGCCGTCGCGCAGCTTGGAAATGCTGACCTCCACCCGCCGCTGACGCGTCGCGGCGTTCTTCGTCGATTTGACCCACCGCGCCCATTCCCATCTGGCCATGGGGGTCAGCCCTTCCCAGGTGTCCTGCAGATCGCTCGCGTCCTCAAGGGCGCCGGCTAGATCTTCCGGGAGGGTTACCTCGGGCCACTGCTCGGCGATCGTCACCTGCAATATGGGTCTCTGCCCGAGTTCAAGACCAAGCTGTTCGGCAGGCAGCCAATGTCCACGCCGCCCATCTGGCTCCACGACGACACTTTGGTTTGAATCCACCAGCCGCACAGCCACCTGGCCGCGACTGGGAAGTTTTTGACTGGATTCTTGATCGAAGCGCAATACCAGTCGATCCTCGACTTGGTGCACAGTTCCGGCTAGTTCGATGCTTTGGTTAGTGCCTGCCATGATGCCCCCACCGTTTCGGTAATCCAATGAATCCGATTCTATGCGATGGGCGGTGAAGGAAATCTGTCCGGGCAGAAGGTCGGGAAAAGTGGTTCTTCCCACGCCCGGCGAATAATTTTTCTCGGTTCGGGAGAATGGCGCAGATAACGTGGAGCAAATCCGTGCGACGTTTTGCTCGGCTCGCTGGGAGTTGGGCATTCGCACCCCCAAGGAGCCTCCAGCTGCTATTTTGCGTCTTGAACCGAATCCAAGATCGCCCTGCGAGTTAACGAAAAGAACCCCTCACTTCGTCTTTTCAGACTAGTGAGAGGCTCTTTTTCTCATGTGCGCGAGGGGGGACTTGAACCCCCACGCCCCGAAGGGCACTGGCACCTGAAGCCAGCGCGTCTACCAATTCCGCCACTCGCGCATGATTCCCGCTCTCGCGGCAACAAGAAATAGCTTACACGCACTTTTCGCCGTTCGCCTAATCAGAGGGCCCACATGTGCTTAGCGCCACATGAAACCTTTTGGGCCGTTGGGGCGTTGAATATGATGCCAGTCGTTCCTTCAAGGATATTTCCGGGAATTGCACAGCTGTAAACAGTAAGATCGATAATGAAGTTCTGTGTCTCGAAGGCATCAGACTAAGACCGCAAGGCCTTGAAACGCCGTGGACTACAGGAAAGGAGCACACGCAATGAGCTTTCTCGACAACGTCGAACGAGGCTTAGAGAAGGTCGTCACCAGCTTCTTTCGTGGCACCAGCACCGCAGACATCAAGCCGGTTGAACTCACCAGCGCCCTGCGCAACGAAATGGATCGTGGAATTCTTGCGATCAGCGAGGGCCGCAGTCTTGCTCCGAACGATTTCATCGTCTCGTTGAGCGACAAGGATTTTGCAACGGCCAAGTCGTGGGGCTCACCCGTAGTCAACGAGATGGCTAAGGTGACCGCGGAACATGCCGTAAGCCAAGGCTATTCGGTCCAAGGAAACATCATGATTCATTTCGTGAATTCCCAGGAGCTCAAGCCCGGCGAAATGGAAGTTTCCGGTTCCATCAAGGACTCCAGCGCTAACCCGGTAGCTTCGGCTCCGGTCAAGGCAAAGGCCCCCAAACCGCAGCAGGACCAGGGCGCCGCAGCTGCGGATCCCAAAACCACCGCACAACCACGCCCTACTCCCCCACCGGCGGCGCCAGCAGCCGCTCCGCTTCCCAAGCAGGCGGTTGTCGAGGTCAATGGGCAACGCTTCGCGCTTCATCACCATTCGATCGTGCTTGGGCGCTCGGCGAGCACCGACATCCCCGTGGATGACACCGGCGTTTCGCGGCAGCACGTCCGTTTCGAAACGAAGGGCAAAGGCGCTTATGCCGTCACCGATCTAGGTTCAACCAACGGCACCTATGTGGACGGTAAAAAGATTTCGGGCGAGACGCGTATATTGGACGGTTCGATCATCACTATCGGACAGACCAAGATAGTCTTTCGCCTAATTACGCCTAGCAACGGAGGCCGTGCATGAATGATCTGGTTCTCAACCTGTTCCGACTTGGCTTTCTTGTCTTGATTTGGCTGCTCGTGCTGAGCATCGTCGGTGCGATGCGCCGTGACTTGGTGATCGGCACGCGAGCTCGAACCGGAGCACCTAGCGCCCGGGCACTGAAAAAGAATCCAGAACTTGCCGAACCAGAGATCAGCACGCGCAAGGCAGTACATACCCTACAGATCGTTGAAGGCCCCCTGGCCGGGCGCAGTATCCCGTTGCAGGGCCAGCCGATCCTGTTCGGTCGCGCCCAGGATGCCACCGTGGTACTTGAAGACGACTATGCCTCGGGCCGCCATGCCCGACTTTTCCCACAGGGTTCGCGTTGGTTCATCGAAGACCTTGGCTCCACCAACGGCACCTTCGTAGGCGACAGCCAGCTCACCCGCGCGCAGCCGGTCGAACCGGGACAGCGCATCCGCATCGGGAAGACTGTCCTGGAATTGAAGGCCTAGCCAATGGCTTTAAAGTTTAAGTTCGCGGCGATGTCCGATGTCGGACGCGTGCGCAAAAAGAACGATGACTCCGCTTACGCGGGAGAATATCTTGCGGTACTCGCCGACGGCATGGGCGGACACGTCGGTGGCGATGTGGCCTCGGCATCCACCGTGCTAGATCTGGTGCATCTTGACCATCGATACACGGCAGACCCGCAAAATGCGCTTCCCGATGAAATTCAGGCGGCTAATCTGGTTCTCAACGAACTAGTGGGCGCGAACCCGAAGCTTTCGGGAATGGGCACCACCGTCACCTCGCTGTTGCTCTCTGGCCAGACCCTGCACATGGCGCACATTGGCGACTCCCGCGCATACCGGCTGAAAAACAACGAGTTTGAACAGATCAGCCGTGACCACACGTTCGTGCAGCGGCTTGTCGAAGAGGGGCGCATTCAACCCCACGAGGCGGAGACCCACCCGCATAAGAACGTGCTGTTGCGCGTGCTCGGCGATTCGGATGCCTCCCCCGAACTGGATGTGCAACAGCTCGAGGCAACCGCCGGCGAACGCTGGCTGCTGTGCTCCGATGGGCTAACCGATGCGGTAGCCGTGCCCATTATCGAACAAATCGTGCGTGGCACCGCAGATATGGATGCGGCCGTCAATGAACTGGTGGCCACGACCTTGCGCAATGGCGCCCCGGATAACGTCACGGTGGTGCTCTTTGAGCTGGTCGAGGTCGATGAATCCGAAGATGCCGAACCCTCGGTTCTCGAGCCGGCCCCGGATACCGGACAGCTGACCATCGCCGCCGAAGGCGATGTTGAGGCGAGCGCGTCGGTCCTGCGCCATGAAATTTCCCAGCGCCCCCACCTCCTGGTCGGAGCCGCGCAGCTTGCCACACAGACCGGGCAGATACCAGTGGTCACCCAGCACACCGGTGAGCGTCGCGCCGCCGCGTTGCTGACGCACCGCTCCCCTGCTGCCGGCGAAATCCTCGATCCGCTCGAGTCGCGGGTGCCGCACCGCCGTTGGATCATGCCATTGCTGCTGACCATGATCACCCTTTTGGTGATCGGGCTCGGGGTCTGGGGTTATCTGTGGACACAAACCCAGTTCTACGTTGGCGCTGTCGGAGATAAGGTCGCCATCTACAAGGGCGTACCGCAGGAGCTTGGCCCCATCTCACTATCCGAGGTTGATACGGTCAGCAATATCCCGCTCGAAGCCTTGCCAGAGTATTCGCGTCAACGAGTGGAATCTGCCATTCCGGCAGACAGCCTTGAACACGCAAGCATGATGATTCAAGAGTTGCTGGTGACAGCGAAACAGAATTGTCCGGTCTTGGCGCCAGGTACAGACGGTGCCAGCGACGACCTTCCACTTCCGCCAGCCTACTGTCAGGAGATCATGCGATGAGCGAACTGCACACCGCACCGGTTCCACGGCGCAACCTTGAGCTGGTCCTGTTGCTGCTGGCCTTGAGCGTCGGCGCCGCTGCCTTCTTCCTCGTCGGAAGTTCCTCGGACAGCGACGACACTAAAGACTTCTTTGTGCAGACCGGGGTTTTGGCTGGACTCGCGCTGTTGCTGCACATCATGCTGCGCATCTTCGCTAAATATGCCGATCCGGTAATACTTCCCATTACGGTGGCCTTGAACGCTCTTGGCCTGGCCATGATCCACCGTATTGACTTGGCCAAAACCACAAGTCAGTCGATGCGGCAGCTGCTTTGGACCGCCATCGCGGTCATCATCGCCGCCATCGTTCTGTGGGCGATTCGCGATCATCGAGTGCTTCGCCGATTCACCTATATCGCCTTGTTGGCATCCATCATCTTGCTGCTGCTGCCGATGATTCCCGGGTTCGGCGTGACCATTAACGGTGCCCGCATTTGGGTTCGGCTCGGCGCATTCTCGATGCAGCCCGGTGAGCTGGCAAAGATCACCTTGTCGATCTTCTTTGCCGGATATCTTTCCTCCAACCGAGATCTGATCTTGATGGCCGGGCGTAAAATCGGCCCGTTGCAATTGCCGCGCCGTCGCGATATGGCCCCGATGGTGGTGGCCTGGATCTTGTCCATCGGAGTGCTGGTGGTCCAGCGCGACCTAGGTTCCTCGATTCTCTTCTTCGGCCTGTTCATTGTGATGATCTATGTGGCTACCGCGCGCATCTCCTGGGTGCTGATCGGCTTGCTCATGGTCGCGGCCGGCGGTGTCTTCGCAGCCACCACGATGAGCCACGTGACCCGGCGCGTCGATGTTTGGCTAAATGCCTTCGACCCGGAGATCTACCAGGCCAGGGGCGGCAGCATGCAGATTGTCGAAGGGCTATTCGGCATGGCCGATGGTGGCCTCTTCGGCACCGGCTTAGGCGAGGGATCCCCATACCGGGTGCCGCTAGCGAACTCGGATATGATCATCGCTTCCTTCGGTGAAGAGCTCGGCCTGATCGGCCTGACGGCAATTATCCTGCTGTACATGCTGCTGATCAGCCGCGGTTTACGTGCCGCGTTGGGTTCGCGTGATACCTTCGGCAAGCTGCTTGCGGCGGGGCTGTCCTTCACCCTGGGGCTGCAGTGCATCGTCATCATCGGCGGCGTAACACGTTTGATTCCACTGACCGGTCTGGCCACTCCATTTATGGCTGCCGGCGGCTCCTCCTTGCTCGCCAACTGGATCATCATCTCCTTGCTGCTGATGATTTCGCATAACTCGCGCCGACCGATGACCGGCGGCGTGGGACCAACCGACGAGATTGCGACCCCGGGAGCCACGACCCCTAAGGCGGTGAAGAACGTATGAATCAAGCCATTAAGCGCGTCTGGATCGCGCTGACCATGATGTTTGTAATTTGCCTGGCGGGATTGAGCTACATCCAGTTCTTCAGCTCCGAGAAACTTGCCGAGAACTCGTTGAATAAGCGTCAGCTCTTCCGCGAGTTCGACCTGCCGCGTGGTGCCATTTTGGTCGATGGCAAGCCCATTGCCGAATCGGTACCCACCGACGACGGTCAATTCACCTATCAGCGTCGGTACAACGACCCCCAGCAGTACGCTCACCTAACCGGTTACTACTCCTTGGCCAATGGCAGCACACACCTGGAGTCAGAGCTCAATGACTGGTTGACCGGCAGCAGTTCCGACCTCGTCTTTGACCGGCTCACCGCGATGTTCACCGGACAGACCGCGGAAGGCGCATCGGTCGAGTTGACCATCGACGGGGAACTGCAAAAGCAGGCCTACGAGATGATTCCCGATGATTTAGAGGCCACTATTGTGGTGACAGATCCGAAAACCGGAGACATTCTGGCCATGGCTTCGAAGCCAAGCTACGATCCAAACGATCTGGCGGTGCATTCGACCTCTGCTGCGGCGGAGAACATGAAGGAGCTGACCAGCGTTTCAGGCCTCAGCCCTTACGTCAACCCGGCGATTGATACGCCTATCTGGCCCGGTTCGACCTTCAAGATCCTCAACGTTGTGGCGGCCCTGGAGTCTGGGGAATACGATCGAACCACAGAACTACAAAATCCGAATAGTCTCGACGTGGGCAGTGGACCACCGCTAACAAACTTCTCTGCGGGCATTTGCGATCGAAGGCCAACTGCCACACTGGACTTCATCTTCACGCAGAGCTGCAACACCCCGTTTGGTGCGATGCTTCTAGATCTCGGCGAGAAGCCGTTTTCCGACGTAGCCGAACGCTTTGGCTTTGGCCAGCAGCTTGAAATTCCGCTCTCCGTTCGCCCGAGCACATTCCCGGAAAACCGCACAAAGGATCAGTTTGCACGTGCTGTCATTGGCCAAGATGATACCAAGGCAACGCCCTTGGAAATGAACATGGTTGCCATGGCAATCGCAAATGACGGCGTCATCATGCAGCCAAATTTGGTCAAGAAAGTGGTTGCTCCTGATTTGCGTGTAATCGAAGAACCCAAACCGAAGGCGTTCTCGACGGCGACGACGCCCGAAATCGCTAACGAAGTTGCGGACATGATGGCCGGGCCGGTTGCTTCCGGCACGGCAATGAATGCACGCGTTCCGGGGGTCGATCTGCGCGCCAAGACCGGTACCGCGCAGACCGGGCGTGAAGACGCCAACGGAACTGCGTTGTTCAATTCTTGGATGACCGGCTTTGCCCCGGGAGACGATCCGCAGGTAGCGATCACTATCGCAATTCACGATGTACCTTACAACACCGGCCACAACACGGCCGGGTCACTGATGAAGAAGATGACAGAGGCGGTGTTCAACAAGTGAGGCCAGTAACGGGCACCACCTTGGGCGGTCGATACAAGCTGACCGACCGCATCGCGATCGGTGGCATGGGCGAGGTCTGGAAGGCACGAGACCAGGTTCTCGGGCGTCTAGTAGCGATCAAGATCCTTAAAGAGGAGTACACGGACAACGAGAGTTTTTTGACTCGTTTCCGCGTCGAAGCGCGCCACACGGCGCTGCTGAACCACTCGGGCATCGCCGGAGTCTTCGACTACGGCGAGGAGCAAGGCTCCGCCTACCTGGTCATGGAACTCGTTCCGGGCCCGCCGCTTTCGACGATCATCGAACGCGAGCGGAAGCTCGACGTGGACCGCACCTTGTCGCTGATCGCTCAAACCGCGCGTGCCTTGGCCGCAGCCCACGAGCACGGCTTGGTTCACCGCGACGTGAAGCCGGGAAATATCCTGGTCATGCCTACCGGCGTGGTGAAGATTACCGACTTCGGCATCGCACGTCTGGCCGACCAGGTCCCGCTGACCGCCACCGGACAGGTAATGGGCACCGCCCAGTATCTGGCCCCCGAGCAGGCTACCGGGCAGATCGCCACCGGCAGCTCGGATATCTACGCGCTGGGCGTCATCGGTTACGAATGCCTTGCAGGGCGTCGCCCTTTCACCGGTGAATCACAGATCGCCATCGCCTTGGCCCAGGTCAACGACGCGCCTCCGGCCTTGCCGGATTCGCTTCCGGCGCCAGTGCGCCAGCTGATCATGTCGATGCTCGCCAAGAACCCGGCAGACCGTCCGGCGAACGCCAACGCGTTGGCCGACGCCGCCGAAGCGCTGCGCAAGGGGGACACCAACACCGCGACCATCTCCGTGCCCGGCATGCTGATCACCGGTGTGCAAGATGATGCCACCCAGGCGCTGAACATCGATGATGACGCCACCCGCGCGGTGACCCCGGTCGAAACCGCTCCGCCAATGACCGACGCCATGCCGACCGTAGTGGCACCGGCCGAAGCCGGGCTAGCCGCCGCAGGCTATGATGACGAAGGCTTCGACGAGCAACAGATAGACCGTCAAGACGACTATGCCGAGGAGAAGCGCAACCCGTGGATCATTCCATTGGTGGTTGTCATCGTCCTGGCCGCGCTCATCGCCCTCGGCGCTTGGCTGATTCCCAAGATCAATTCTTCAAATGAGGAGCCGACCGTTCCGCCGGCTAGTACCACGGCCTCTGTGGAAAGCTCCGAGCCGAGCGAGGAAACCACCGCGCCAAGCGACGAGACCAGCGAACCTAGCGAGGAGACCACCGAGTCAAGCGAAACAGCCCAGTTCGTCACAGTGCCCTCCGGATTGGTCGGTCAGGACATCGACACGGTGACCAGCGAGTTGAATTCGCTCGGATTGGAAGTAGCTGCCACGGCCACGGAAACTTCCGAAGCCGAGCCGGGCGAAGTCTTGTCGGTTTCCCCGACCGGCAGCGTTGAACCAGGTTCCACCATCAACGTCAGCTATGCCAAGGCTCCCGAAATGACCGAGGTTCCCGCGGTAACCGGCATGAGCTATGAGGCAGCGCAGAAGCTGTTGCAGGACTCCGGACTCGCCGTGACTAAGGGCGGGGAAGAGTACGACTCCTCCGTAGCGGGCACGGTGCTGAAGCAGACCCCTGTCGAAGGCACCCAGGTCACCCCAGGTTCGCGTGTCTCCTTGGTACTTTCCTTGGGCCCAGAGCCTGAGGAAACCCCCTCGTCGACGCCTAGCACCACACCAACGTCAAGCCCCACCGATTCACCAGCACCAGAAGAAACAGGCACAAGCGAAGCACCATGAGTGAATTTGATGCATTGCCGCCAGGCTTGCCCCGGCTGATCGCCGACCGCTACGAAATTCACTCGTTGATCGGCCGTGGAGGCATGGCCGACGTTTATTTGGCCACCGATCATACGCTCGCGCGTAAGATCGCGGTGAAGGTCCTGCGGCACGACACAGCGGATAATCCGATGGTGGTCAATAGATTCCGTCGCGAGGCGAAATCGGTAGCCGGGCTGAGCCACCCAAATATCGTCGCAGTGTATGACACCGGTGAACTGCCGGCTACCGAACGCAGCAATTCCACCTCTCCGTATATCGTCATGGAATATGTTTCCGGACGAACCTTGAAGCAGGTACTGAGCGAAGAGCAAGTCGACGAACAGTATGCGGTCGAACTAATTCGCGGCGTATGCGATGCGCTAGATCATTCGCATATGAAAAATGTGGTGCACCGCGATATCAAACCGGCCAACATCATGTTGACCGATGAGGGCCACGTGAAACTCATGGACTTCGGGATCGCCCGAGCCATGGACACCTCAGCGACGATGACGCAGACCGCCGCGGTGGTTGGCACCGCGCAGTACTTCTCTCCCGAACAAGCGCGTGGTGAGTTGGTGGACTACCGTTCGGATATTTACTCCGCCGGTTGCCTCTTCTACGAGTTGATCACCCATCAGCCTCCTTTCACCGGGGACTCCCCAGTTTCAGTCGCCTACCAACATGTCGGCGAGAGCCCCGTTCCGCCGAGTGAGGTCAACAGCTCCCTGCCGGAAATCTATGACCCGGTGGTGCTCAAATCCCTGGCCAAGGAACGGGATCAACGCTTCCAGTCCGCCGGAGCCTTTGCCGCGGCCCTGGAAGATGCGCAAAACGGAATTGAATACCGAGATGAGTCGGCCACGATTCTCGCCGCTACCGTGCCCTTCTACGAGCGTGCAGAAGACAGTTCCCCACCTCGACACCCGGTCACCAGCGAGCACCCGGTCTTTTCCTCCCGTTCAGATGCTAGGGAGACCGAGCCCCGGGAGCATCGGTCGAATCGTGGCTTGATTTGGTTGTTGACCATCATCGCCTTGATCGCCGTGGGCATCGCCAGTTTCCTGGTCATTCGATCCCTGCAGGCGGAGGCAGAACAGCGCGCGCCAGTGGCAGTTCCCGAGGTTAAGAACCTCTCCGAGGAGGATGCGACGCGATTGCTGAATGATGCGACCTTCAAGGTGAACGTCGAACATGAATTCAGCGACGACATTGACGAGAATAAGGCCACGCGCACCGACCCGAATGACGGGACGGATCTTCCCAAGGACTCCACCGTGAAGCTTTTCATCTCCGATGGATCCGAGGATCGGGTTATCCCTGAGTCCTTGGAGAACCAATCCGAGGTAGCTGCCCGCGATGCAATCCGCGAAGCAGGGCTGGTCGTAGGCGAAGTTAGCCGTGAAAACCACCCGAGCATCCCTACCGACTGGGCGATTGGTACCAGCCCTGAACTCGGCTCGAAGGTCAAGGCGGGCTCGACCGTTGACCTGATTCTTTCAACGGGTATGGTCAAGGTTCCAGACGTCACCGGGATGAGCCGCGATGAAGCGGAAAAGGCACTGACATCAGATGACGTCGGACTGCGCGCACAGTTCGTTGAAGTCGAAAGCGATGAAGAGCCAGGCACCCTCTTCTTGCAAGATCCTGTCGCCGGAACGGACGCCCCCCAGGGATCGCTAGTGAAGGTATCAGAAGCGATTAAACGAGCCGAGCCCACTCCCAGTGAAACTCCTACGTCTTCGGAACCTACCGATGATTCGGAAGAATCCGAGGAAACTGACGAGCCAGAAGAAGCTACTTCTCCGACGCCGGAATCTTCAAAGCCTCCTCAGTCCACACGTGGACCGGGGAATGGAAATGGCCGAGGCAGAGGAAACCAAGAGGGGTAACTACTCGCCGCTAAATAGTGGACTAAGGGTTGCGGCTTTGCCGGCCGCGCCCTGCAGACCTACGAACTCCAACCAGTTGCCGAGCATCTGGTAGCCCTGTTCGGTGAGCACGGATTCGGGATGGTACTGCAGCCCCCACAGCGGCGCGCTGCGATGCGCCAACCCCATGATGACTCCCCCGGCGGTCTGCGCGATAATTTCCAAAGACTCCGGGATGCTCTCGCGTATGGCAGCGAGCGAATGGTAGCGCGTGGCGGTAAATGGATTAGCCACGTCCTTGAAAACCGGATGGTTTTCATGGCTGACCAATGAGGTCTTTCCATGCATCAGCTCTTCGGCATGCGTAACCGTGCCTCCATAGGCTTCGGCTAGGGCCTGGTGGCCCAAGCAGACGCCGAGCATCGGCTTGGCGTGCGTACCGCACCATTTGATCAGGTCGATGCTCACTCCAGCTCCAGCAGGATCCCCTGGTCCGGGAGAAATCAGTACACCGTCGTACTCGGAAGCAAGTTCGGTCGCCTGCTCGAGGCTGATCATGTCATTGCGGTACACGGTGGTTTCCGCGCCGAGCTCTTGAAGATAACCGACGAGGGTGTAGACGAAGCTATCGTAATTGTCGATTACGAGGATCTTGATGGTACTCACAGGGTTATCTGGCCAATCGTAGAGTCGGTAAACGGGCTGTATTGCGACAGCCATGGGAAAACATACACCATCAGCAACAACACGACCGCGGCGATCAGGATCAATGCCTCAATAATGCGTAACCACACCGGTCCTGGCAGATTTCGAAAAATCCATGCGTACATTATTTCTCCCTAGCTTGTGGCGTCTGCAACGAGTTCCCGAATTTCCTTGGGCGGGCCGGCATCTAGTGGGCGCCAATCGGTCAGCTCGGAATAGGCAATGATGCGTTCACGAGTGCTAAATGGTGGGTGGCAGCTGGTCATCGTGAGAATTGATTCCGTGGGCTCAACGCCCCACTGATGGGGCGTTGGAAGCAGAACGTCGCCATTGGACGGAGCAACGATTTCAGTGTCAAACCAGGTGTAGGTGTAATAGCCTTCCTTGGTTTGCAAGTAGACATGGTCCCCATTATCCAATTTATCGATATCCCAAAAGACCTGCCCGTGGGTTTGGCGATGAGCGGCGACCGCAAAATTTCCTTTTTCTCCCGGCAACTGGGTATTCGGATAGTATCCGATTCCGAGATTATCGATCACGGAGCTCTGCACACCGTAGCTCACCGGATGGTGAGTCCCGTCTTTACCGAAGGTTGGGAAGTACATGATCCCGAAGGTGTCCCCCGGAGCAGCTTCGGCCGTCGGCGCTGGACCGTAATCGATATCCTCTTCTTCTTCGACGCCTTCTTCGGGAATCACCACATCGCCTAGGTCTTGAACTAGGTTTTGTGTGACTTCTTTCTGGGCATTTGCAGAATCGATATTCGTCCACCAGAGTTCCCAGACGACATATAGCATCAGGACGATGCCCAAGGTAATGAGCAGTTCACCGAGGAATCCAGTGACCCTGCCTCCGACAGTTTGCTTTTCACGGGCCATTCTTCGCCCGGGCGCGGACGCTACACGATTCACTACGGTGATGCTCCTTTGGGCGATCGGGCACTAAAAGTCGGGTGAACTTCCGTGAACCGTAAATCAATGGACAACGCACATTACGGCTAGTATGGAATCTACGCAGGAAATCGATGCGATCGTTCGTTCATTACCTGCCCCAAGCCTACCGGGAAGACCTGAGAGTCTCCCACATTTACTACACTATGCGGATGAAGCCGAGGGAGCGTTCTAGTGCCAGAGTCTAAGCCACGACGCAAGAACAAAACACAGTCCCAGCAGACAGCACAAGGCGCCCATGCGGTGGATAAGCCCATGCCTAGCTGGTACAAGCCAGTGATGTTCGGCTTGATGCTGCTGGGATTGGTTTGGATTATTGTTTATTACATTTCGCAGACACTATTCCCAATCCCTAGCATTGGCGGTTGGAACATTGTCATCGGCTTTGGCATTGCCATGGTCGGCTTTTTCATGACGACTGGCTGGAAATAGCATTTAGTGACTGACGGTTTTTAGGCCGATTACGCAGCCGATCAGCCCGACAATAAAGAACACTTTCAGCGCTGAGAATGCTTCTTGACCGGTCGCTATTGAATAGATGACAGTCAGAGAAGCCCCAATCCCCACCCAGACCGCATAAGCGGTTCCGGTGGGGATTTCTTTCATTGAGTAGGCTAGCCCGCCCATTGAAATCACTAGCGCAGTGAAAAAGATAATTGTTGGGACGAGTTTTGTGAGCCCGGAGCTCATCCCCAATGCTGTAGCCCAAACCGCTTCAAAAAGCCCCGAGATCACGAGAATTAGCCAATACATGCCAGTTACCTTACTGGCCGTCTTAGCTGTCGTTCCGGGTACGGCTCCCTCGTCCGGGAGTGGGCTTGCTGCCGACTCCCCCTCAGATTAGCAAATCGAGCCTGTTTTGCTCTGCGGCGTTGAGCAATATGGACCCGAGCCGGTCAAGCGCAGGTGAATCCACCGACCAGCGCTGCCAGTACAAGGGGACGTCGATGAACCAACTATCGTCGAGTACCTTCAGCTCCGGCGCTAAGCACAATTGTTGCTCAGGCACCATTCCCCAACCCATGCCGGCGCGTATTGCATGGACAAACTGCGAAGAATCCGGGACGTAATAAATAGTTCCAGTAGGTCGCTTCTTTGAGCTGTCAATACGCTCAAGCATTTGGTGCTGGAGCGGGTCTTCTCGATCAAAAAGTACTATCGGCATTTGCGACAGATCCTGGGCAGTCCACGTGCTCAGTAAGTTTGGCGCGGCGACCGCACGGTATCGCATAGCCCCCAGTCGTTGGACGGAACATCCCTGCGCTACTTCCGGGCTGTTAGTCACCACGCCACTGACCCGTCCGGTGCGTAGAAGTTCCATGGTGAGATTTTCATCGGTGCGTAGAATCTCGCAGCTAAGTTGCGGCCACCGAGTCAGTTCGGTGAATACGGGAGCAAACCAGGTCGCAAGAGAATCGGAATTTACGCCGATCGAGAGCGTTATTTTGCCCTGTAGCGCCTCGTCTCGCATGAGTTCGTGGCTGAACTCTGTGCCCAACAAGGAAATCTGTCTAGCGTAGCGCAGAACTCTTGCGCCCTTCTCCGTTGGTTTCACTGGCCGACTGCGCACCAGCAATATTGAACCGAGTCGACTTTCCAAGGCTTTTATACGTTGGCTGATTGCGGACGGCGTCACACCAAGGTCGATAGAAGCATCGTCAAAGCTGCCTGAATCCACCACCGCAAGCAGAGTATCTAGGTGCTCGAGATCAAGATTCACATTAGAAATACTAATGCAGCATCAGTTTTTTAAGTTCGACAGCGAAGAAGAGTTTCTTTTACGGTTACCCCATGATCCACACGTCAGCAATCCTCGGCTTCTCCACAGGGCTTTCGCTAATCATTGCCATCGGAGCGCAGAACGCCTTTCTTCTTCGCCAAGGAATCAGACGAGAACACGTACTACTGACGGTATGCATCTTCGCTCTGTCAGACATTTTGTTGATCCTTGCAGGCGTGTCCGGAATCGGGGCCATCATTGAGCGCGCACCATGGATTCTCACTTATGCGAGGGTAGGAGGGTTCATCTTCCTTGCTTGCTATGCAATTTTCGCGTTGCGTCGGGCAATTTCTCCGGGTGTTCTGAGTACATCGAACTCATCGGAGCCGACCGCCAGGATTTCCGTCGCACTAGCCACGTTGGCGTTGACTTGGCTTAATCCGCATGTCTATGTGGATACCGTGCTGCTGCTAGGCTCGGTGGCGGTAACGCAGGCCGAAGGGAAATGGCACTTCGCCGGTGGTGCGATAGCCGCCAGCATTACCTGGTTCGTCGCGCTTGGCTACGCCTCAAGGTTCTTAGCGCGAGTGTTCTCCAGCGCCAAGTCTTGGCGCGTTCTTGACGGGATCATCTGCGTTTTCATGGCCATTTTTGCCGTCTTGCTAGTACTACCGCTTTTTGGCTAGGCACGTCAGATATCCACAGTATTAACAGCTTATCCACACACCCTGTGGAGAACAGTCACGCTTACTTGTTCACAACTTTATCCACAGGTGGGGATAACACTGCGACTACATGTACAAATCAAGGAAAAGGCCTACTCATGGCCGAATAAAGACTGTGGAATCACATGCTTGTAAGTTATTAACACTGTGGATTACTCGTGTGGACATCTTGCCCGTATCGGCAATGTCCCCAAAATTGGCCGATTCGCTTAAAGATTCGAACAAGCGATCGCACCCCCTATGCACCTTCGTAATATTGCTATCTACAGGCCCTGTTTAAAAGTTATCCACAAATGTGGGTAAAGCTGTGCGTATTCAATACCTCGGATGGCATATCCGCGGAAGTTCAGTGGTTTCGGGGGAGGGGGATTGACCTCTAAGGGTGAGTTACACGGGTGTAAGTTATTAACAGTGTGGATAAATTGTGTGGATAACTCGGGTCTAGAGAATTCGAACTAGCCCATCGGCCATTTGACCGCTGCCGCGGAAAGATATATCGCCAAGGCAACAAGTATCGTCATAATCCCCAACAACGTGAACTGAATCTTCGAACGTTGTGGATTACGAGGCACCAGAACGATGCAGGCGGCAGCTAGCGCGCCAATCACGGCGCCACCTAAGTGTCCTTGCCAGGAGATCCCCGATACGACGAAGCCGAGCACAACATTTAGCGCCAGCACGATACCCATTTGGCGCAGGACTTGCTTGTTGGTACGGAAGACGACGAAGAGAGAAAGGAAAAGTCCCGCCAATGCGCCCGAAGCACCCAAGGTGGCACTCAGCGCGGGGCTAAGCAACAAGATCCCCAGTGAGCCGCCTAAAGCGCTGAGCAGATACAACCAGCCGAAGCGGGCCCGCCCCAAGCGAGGCTCTAGGAATACACCACAGAGGTAAACTCCGTACATGTTCATTGCTAGGTGGAAAATGGAACCAGTTGAGTGAGCAAATGCGCTAGTGATCAGGCGCCAGGGTTCCCAACCAGCCAGCGCCGGCACCAGCACCATACTCTCGGTGGTTCCCGGGATGACCCACTGGGCAATATAGGCCACGACGTTGAGTGCGATCAACGAATAAGTGATAATCGGGGCGCCTTGGCGTGCTCGTGCGCCGAATTCGGTGCGCTGTGTAGGAATGTTCCTGTTTGCTTCGTTGACGCATTCCACGCACTGTACTCCGACCGGCGCAGGAACCTGACAGCGTGGGCACACCGGGCGACCACAGCGGGTGCATGACACATATGAGATCGTTTCGGGGTGCCTAAAACAGGTGGGGGCGGTTTGGCCCGCGGGAGTCACTTGACCGTAAGACATCTATTTCAACCTTGATCTCATTAGCGCGTTTATCTGTTAAATACGTCGGCTCCGGCGACTCCACTAGGGAATCACCGGAGCCGACGTCGGTAAAGAGGGTGTTACAGGGTCTCGATATCTACCGAGTTGATAACAACATCTTCCGCTGGCTTGTCACGGCCGTCAGTGGCAACTGCGTTCAGCGCGTCGACGATCTTGCGTGATTCGGCTTCGGTCACTTCACCGAAAATGGTGTGCTTGCCCTGCAACCATGCGGTTGGGACGGTGGTGATGAAGAACTGGGAACCGTTGGTTCCACGGCCCATGCGGATACCGGCATTTGCCATGGCTAGCTTGTATGGCTCGTTGAAGTTCAGTTCTGGGTGGATCTCGTCATCGAACTGGTAGCCTGGGCCGCCGAAGCCCTGACCCAGTGGGTCGCCACCCTGAATCATGAAGTCCGAGATGATGCGGTGGAAGATGGTCCCGCTGTATAGCGGGGTGTTGGTCTTCTTGTCACCGGATTCTGGATGTACCCATTCCTGCTCACCGGTCGACAAGCCAACGAAGTTCTTTACGGTCTTCGGGGCGTGGTTGCCGAAAAGATCGACGACGATGTCGCCCAAAGTAGTGTGAATCGTGGCTTTATGCGTTGCGTTTGCGGTCATGGCTTTATTCTCCCATGAGTAGGGGCGAGGCCGCCAAAGCTGGGGTACGCGTTGAGTGAAACATTTGCGCGATTATCCGAGCGCGTCTGTTGAACACTGGCCTCGCATCAGCTAACTGCCTAGTCTGGACGTAGCTGGTAACGAAAATTGATTCATTAGGGAGTAACCATGAGCAAGAAAAGTGCAGCAGGAAAACTTTTGGCATTCGGCGTGTTCGTCGGACTCGTGGCCTTAGGCGTAGCCATGTGGAAGGCTTCAAGGCCGGTTGAGGACCCTTGGGAAAACGAACCAAAAATCGCAGAGCCGCAGCAACCTGTTGAATCTCGCGAAGCGAATGTCGCCGAAGTCCAAAATCTTATCTCCGAGGACTAAACCTCAAGTTTGGGCTTCGCCTGCCCACGCACTACTAGAACAAGTCCCACCAGAATAATCCCTAAACCCAGATAGGTCCCGACAGGAACCACCTGACCTAGGAGCAAAGCCGCGAGCAGGGCAGCGCCTGGAATCTCCAACAAGATCAAGGTCGAAACCGTCAACGGACCGAGAACACTCAACAAATGGTTCATCGCTGTATGCCCAAATAACTGTGCGCACACCGTCAGCAAGATGATCCCCAGCCAACCCCAGGCATCAAATCCCCAGAGCGGTTGGCCTGTAAACAAGCACATCAGTAGCAGCAAGATCGCGGTGACCGCATAGCAGATCGAGGTGTACCTGGACGTCGTCATGGTGCGCCGTGCCGCTGCGCCGGCGAAGGTATAAATAGCTGCAAGGATGCCACCGGCCAGTGCTAAGAGGTCTCCGAAGAATGCGGTGCGCCCCTGCCCCAAGTCGAATCCGGTGATCGTCACTACTCCTAGAATCGCGACGCTCATACCGATAATTACCGGGGAGCGGTAGCGAACTCCGCGCAGGGATTGAAACAAAGCTATCCAAACGCCCTGAATGCAAACTAGGGCGGTTGCCGCTGCGACGCTGGTCATTCGGACGGCAAACATGAAACACACAAAGTGCAGGGCAAGCGCGCCGCCGGCCACGAGAAGATAAAACCATTCGCGGCGAGTGAATTGCAGGTACGCCCGAGGATTCTTCCTGATGGAAGGTGCGGCAAGAATGAGGGCCGCTGCCGCATTGCGCCAGAAGGCCATGGACATCACCGGGACGCTGGGAAATGCCGCGATGATGGGGCCAGATGCTGAAATGCCGAGTATTCCCACCGCGGCCAATAAGAACGTCACCCGGCTAAGTTTACAAGTTTGGGGTCACTGCCTTGAACCGTGACTGAAGCCAGCCCGCAATGATTCGTATTCATATATACGGATTTATGCATACACGCAAATCAAATGCCCATATATCGATTTATTCGCCCCTCATAAGAAGCAAATATGCCGCCATCGAAGACCCAATAATTTGCGCCACACTGAAAATACCGCGCCGGGAATTCTGGATTCCAAGGCGGTAGTCGGACTGATTGCTTCGGGTCCCTCTAGCAATTCAGCAATCCCTTAGCCAACGGCCAGCCCCAAGCAGTTGTGCACAATCCCCGTGAACAAGACTAATAAGCCAGCGACTCGGATAGGTCCAGCACATAGGGCGACGATAATCGGGGCGGCAAAGGAAATGGCGAAACATGAAATCCGTGGCAAGCGGGCAGCCTCACTGGAACTGGCTTATGCAAGAACATCCGAAGCAGCAGGCCGAAGGTCACCGGGATCGGTACGATCCTAACGACGGTTCTGGCCATCATGCCAGGGACTACCGGCAGGTGCTGTCCGGCGAACCAGCTGGCTACATTTGTCATCGCCACCGGCCAACCAAGCAATGGCACCACCGGAAGCGGCGATTCGAATTCCAAAGCGAAGTCAGGAAGTGACAAGGAGCGACCCTGCGGAACATGTTGGCCATGAGCAGCGGATTGATCCACAAATTCAATTCGAGCAAGCACCCGGGGAAACCGGCCGCCTAAGCCGCCATGCCGAAGGAGTATCGGGAAACGCGAAACCGCGAGTCGAGAGTCTCGAGCTACTTTCTGTTCACCTCCAGGATCCATGTTCGGCGGCTGCTTAGGTAGAGACACCTTCGATATTTTTTCGGGGATATGACTCCCTGGCGAATGGCCGAAGCTAGAAGTTAATGAACGCTGTAGGGCACGTTAAGCTCGGCGTTACCCCGAAACCGCAGTATGGAGATGTGAAGGTTGCTATCGTTGCTGAATCGTTCCTGCCCCACGTCAATGGGGTCACCAACTCGGTCCTAAGGACCCTCGATCATTTGGCCCTCACCGGCCATAGCGCGGTGGTTATCACCCCGGCGGGCTCACTGTCCGGTGAGCTCAAGGGCCATAGCGTGCCACGGACGTACAAGGGATTTCCGGTAATCACCGTCCCTTCAGTAGCCATGGTCAGATATCCAGAAGTGCGCTTAGCCGCCGGAGGCTCAGGCCGGCTCAAGAAAATTCTGGCCAAGGAAGCTCCCGACGTAGTTCACCTGGCAAGTCCTTTCCTCCTGGGCTGGCGTGCTTTGCGCGCCGCGCAGGAATTGGATATCCCGACGCTGGCGATGTATCAAACCGAAGTGCCGACCTACGCGGCTCGTTATAAGATGCCATGGCTCACCGAGAGGCTCTGGGAACACGTCAGAGCCATTCACACGGCCGCGGACCTCACGCTGGTGCCAAGTTCCTTTTCTCGGCGTCAGCTCGAATCTCTGGGCGTCACACGGCTCGCGTGGGGGCGCAGGGGAGTAGACACCGTTCAGTTCACACCAGAGCGTCGCGATATTAAGTTCCGTACGGCTATCGCACCCAATGGTGAACGCATCATTGGCTATGTGGGTCGCCTGGCCGCAGAGAAGCAGGTGGCAGATCTTCGAGTGCTCAATTCGCTGCCGAACACCCGAATCGTGGTGGTTGGTTCCGGGCCTTTGGAAGACGAACTACGCAACGCGTTGCCCGATGCCCACTTCACCGGCTTCCTCTCGGGTACCCGTTTAGCGGAAGTCATTGCATCCTTTGATGTGTTCGTTCATCCGGGCGCCTCGGAAACTTTCTGCCAAACCATCCAAGAAGCCATGGCTTGCGCTGTGCCGGTCGTAGCGGTGGGCAGGGGAGGGCCACTGGATTTAGTGGATTCCTCGCGCACAGGGTGGCTTTACGCCCCGGGAGATCTCAATGAGCTTCGCGCCCGGGTGAGCGACCTGATTTACGATGATGCCAAGCGGCTGGCATTTGCTCGAACCGCCTATCTGAGCGTGCAAGAGCGCACGTGGTTCAGTATCGGTGAACAATTGCTCGGCCATTACAAGAATGTGATGCGTGCTCGCGTCAGCCAGTAGTCGCATCGTTTGTTTCGTGGCTCTTGGGTAAAGCGAAAGGGCGGAAAGCTGATTGCTTTCCGCCCTTTTCATTCTGTGGAGCCTAGGAGATTCGAACTCCTGACATCCTGCTTGCAAAGCAGGCGCTCTACCAACTGAGCTAAGGCCCCGTATTCTATTATCGAAAGATTTTCACTTTCCGAGGAATCCACACCTCGTCTTTGGAAAAGAATTGGCGGAAAGCTTCTGCTTTCCGCCAATCTAACCTGTGGAGCCTAGGAGATTCGAACTCCTGACATCCTGCTTGCAAAGCAGGCGCTCTACCAACTGAGCTAAGGCCCCGAAAAGCGTTAGGAAACCTTGTCGGTTACCTGTTGCCAGGTTTCCTTGATTTCCGAAGAATCCTTGACCTTCTTGATTAGGACTACCGCAGCAGCCGCAATCGTCCCGAGAATCAGGAGCTTTTTCATTCTACCCTCTTTCTCGCCGGTAAGGATTCCGTGGGCGTACCTGGACTTGAACCAGGGACCTCTTCGTTATCAGCGAAGCGCTCTAACCGCCTGAGCTATACGCCCTTACCTTTTTCATTCCCTTCGGAACGAAATAAAACTTTACCGGGGTTTGCAAGAAGATACAAATCGAGCCCGGGTGTCATGCATCACAGCACGAAACCCGGGCTCGACTAGCACGTTCTTAGTCGTCCGTGAGGGTAACTCCGACGCCGCCAACGAGCGAGGAGGCAATGTTGTACAACACCGCTCCGAGCATCGAGAGCACGGAGATCACCACGACGTTGATCACCGCGATGATCGTTGCGTACGAGGCTACCTGGCCCAGCGAGACGACATCTCGCAGGTCGAAGGTTCCCTCGGCACCGATTGCGTCACGCATCAGCTGATTGAAGGAATCGAAGGTTCCGGTCAAATCCAGCAGTGCCCAGATTGCCACGGATGCCACCACGGTGATCACACCGAAGGCTACCGATAGCAGGAAGGCAAGTTTGAGTACCGAGAACGGTTCAACCTTCGAAGCTAGCAGCCGCGCCTTGCGCACCTTTGCCTTCGGTGCCGGGCGGACGAGGCGTTCCTGCGACTGGGTTGGGCGCTGCTGACCGGTTCCCGGACGCGGTGCCCCGGCGGCTGGGCGCGGTGCTCCGGCAGCTGGGCGCTGCTGGCCGGTCGGCGCCGGGCGGGCGCCGGTCGGCCGGTTGCCATTCGAGGTTGGCGCTGGGCGCTTTACCTGGGTAGGTCGCGGCGCTGCGCTCTTCGGGGCGCTGCCACTTGGGCGAGGCGTCGAGGGCGTGCTCATGCGTTACCTCCGTTATCGGTGTCATCGCTCTGTGCGTCCGAAGCGATTTCAGGCACAGCAGATGACTCATCTGTCATGTTTTCTGAATTCAACGTTACGGCATCTTCCTCCAAGTTCTCTTCGAGCTCCGTCTCAGAGTTCTTGGCAACCGCAATAATATGGTCCTTCTTATCTGGCTTCGCAAAGATCACGCCCATGGTGTCGCGGCCCTTGGAAGGGACCTGCGAAACTGCCGAGCGGACGACCTTGCCCGAGGCCATCACCACGAGCACCTCATCGCTGTTGTCAACGATCAACGCACCGACCAATTCGCCGCGTTCCTCGTTGAGTTTAGCGACCTTAATGCCCAAACCACCGCGTGATTGCACACGATATTCTTCGACCGTGGTGCGCTTCGCATAGCCCTCGTTGGTGACGGTGAAGACGAAGGAGTCCTCGCGGACCACCTCGGCGGCGAGCAGTTCGTCGTGCTCGCGGAACTTCATTCCGGTCACCCCGGAGGTGGCGCGGCCCATCGGACGCAGCGCCGTATCGGTCGCGGTGAAGCGCACCGACTGGCCCTTGCGTGAGACGAGCATCACGTCATCTGATTCGCTAACGAGCTGCGCGGAGACCAATTCGTCATCCTCGCGCAGGTTGATGGCGATCACACCGGCGGTGCGGTTGGTGTCGTAATCCTCCAGCCGGGTCTTCTTCACCAGGCCGTTGCGGGTGGCGAGCATCAGGTACTCGGCATCCTGGTAGGTGCGCAGATCCAGCACCTGGGCGATGTGCTCGTCGGGCTGGAAGGCCATCACGTTGGCCACGTGCTGCCCCTTCGCGTCGCGTCCTGCTTCGGCCAATTCGTAGCACTTGGTGCGGTACACCCGGCCATGGTTGGTGAAGAACAGCAGGTAGTTGTGCGTGGAGGTCACGAAGAAGTGCTCCACCACGTCGTCCCCGCGCAGGTTGGCACCCTTGATGCCCTTGCCGCCGCGCTGCTGCGAACGGTAGTTGTCGATACGGGTGCGCTTCACGTAGCCGCCGCGGGTGATGGTGACGACCATTTCCTCTTCGGGAATCAGGTCTTCGACGTTCATATCACCGTCGAATCCCATGAGCACCTTGGTGCGGCGGTCATCGCCGTGCTTGTCCACGATCTCGGCAAGTTCTTCCGAGACGATGGTGCGCTGGCGCTGCGGATCGCCGATGATCTGCTTGAACTCGGTGATCATCGTTTCCAGTTCGGCGTGGCGATCCTGGATTTTCTGGCGTTCCAGGGCGGCCAGCCGGCGCAGCTGCATGTCGAGGATGGCCCGGGACTGGGCCTCGTCGATGTCCAGCAGTTCCATCAGCCCGTCGCGGGCTGCCTCGGTGGTGGAGGACCGGCGGATCAACGCGATCACCTCGTCCAAGGCATCCAGGGCTTTGAGCAGGCCGCGCAGGATGTGGGCCTCTTCTTCGGCCTTCTTCAGCCGGTACTTGGTGCGGCGCACGATCACTTCGATCTGGTGGGTCACCCAGTGGCGGATGAAGCCATCCAGCGGCAGGGTGCGCGGCACCCCGTCGACGATCGCGAGCATATTCGCGGAGAAGTTCGACTGCAGCTCGGTGTGCTTGTAGAGGTTGTTCAGCACCACCTTGGCCACGGCGTCGCGCTTGAGCACGATCACCAGGCGCTGGCCGGTGCGGCCGGAGGTCTCGTCGCGCATATCGGCGATGCCGGCGATCTTGCCGTCGCGGACCAGCTCGGCGATCTTCACCGCGAGGTTATCCGGGTTCGCCATATACGGCAGTTCGGTGACAACCAGGCAGGCGCGCCCCTGGATTTCCTCGACGTTGACCACGGCGCGCATGGTGATCGAGCCGCGGCCGGTGCGGTAGGCATCCGAAATGCCCTTGGTGCCCAGGATCATCGCGCCGGATGGGAAGTCCGGGCCCTTCACCCGCTGCATCAGCGCGGCAAGCAGTTCTTCGCGGGTGACCTCGGGATTCTGCAGGTACCACTGCACGCCCTCGGCGACCTCGCGCAGGTTATGCGGCGGAATGTTGGTGGCCATGCCGACCGCGATCCCCGAGGAGCCGTTGACCAGAAGGTTCGGGAACCGTGCCGGCAGCACCGTTGGTTCCTGGTTCTTGCCGTCGTAGTTGTCCTGGAAATCAACGGTGTCTTCGTTGATGTCGCGGACCATTTCCATGGCCAGCGGGGCCATTTTGGTTTCGGTGTAACGCTGGGCGGCGGCGCCATCGTTGCCCGGGGAACCGAAGTTGCCCTGGCCCAAAGCCAGCGGGTAGCGCATGACCCAGTCCTGGATCAGCCGGACCAGCGCATCGTAGATCGCGGTGTCGCCGTGCGGGTGGTACTGGCCCATGACCTCGCCAACCACGCGGGCGCACTTGTTGTACGAACGCTCGGGGCGGTAGCCGCCGTCGTACATTGCGTACAGCACGCGGCGGTGCACCGGCTTCAGCCCGTCGCGCACGTCGGGCAGCGCACGGCCCACGATCACGGCCATCGCATAGTCAAGGTAGGACCGCTGCATTTCGGTCTGCAGATCGATCTGGTCGATCTTGTCGTGGCCCTCAAGTGCGGGCACGATTTCCCCGTCCAACGGTTCGTTCCCCGGGGTTTGCTCGTCGCTCATTTCATCCCTTTACAAGTCAAAATTCGTTACTGGTTATCGTTTCGCTGCGCGGAGCGCGCGTTAGATATCCAGGAAGCGCACGTCCTTGGCGTTCTGCTGAATGAAGTTGCGGCGGGACTCTACGTCCTCGCCCATCAGCACGGAGAAGACCTCGTCCGCGGCGGCCGCATCGTCCATGGCCACCTGGCGCAGAACACGATGGGCCGGATCCATGGTGGTGTCCCACAGCTCCGAGTAGTCCATCTCGCCCAGGCCCTTGTAGCGCTGGATGCCGTTTTCCTTCGGGATGCGCTTATTCGCGGCGGCGCCCTTGACCAGGGCGTCATCGCGTTCGCGGTCCGTGAAGACGTACTCGTGGGCCGCGTTGGTCCACTTGATGCGATACAGCGGCGGGCTGGCCAGGTACACGTAGCCGTGTTCGATCAGCGGGCGCATGAAGCGGAAGATCAGCGTCAGCAGCAGCGTGGTGATGTGCTGGCCGTCGACGTCGGCGTCGGCCATCAGCACGATCTTGTGATAGCGCAGCTTGGCCATGTCGAACTCTTCGCCGATGCCGGTGCCGAAGGCGGTGATCATCGCCTGCACCTCGGCGTTGCCCAGCGCGCGGTCCAGGCGGGCACGCTCGACGTTCAGGATCTTGCCGCGCAGCGGCAAGATGGCCTGGGTGTGCGGGTCGCGTCCACGCTTGGCCGAGCCGCCTGCGGAGTCACCCTCGACGATGAACACCTCGCACTCGGCGGGGTTCTTCGAGGAGCAGTCCGAGAGCTTGCCGGGCATGCCGAAGGATTCCATCGGCGACTTGCGGCGCGCATTGTCGCGCGCCTTGCGGGCCGCCATGCGGGCCTGGGAGGCGAGCTGGGCCTTGCGGATGATATCGCGGGCCACGTTCGGGTTGCGCTCGAACCAGTCGCCCAGTTCGTCGTTGACCACACCATGGACGAAGCCACGGGCCATCGAGTTGCCCAGCTTGGTTTTGGTCTGGCCTTCGAACTGCGGTTCGGAAAGCTTCACCGAAAGCACCGCCGTCAACCCTTCGCGGGCGTCATCCCCGGAGAGGTTGTCGTCTTTCTCGCGCAGGATCTTGTTATCGCGGGCGTACCGGTTGAGCAGCCCGGTCAGCGCCGCGCGGAAGCCTTCTTCGTGAGTTCCGCCTTCATGGGTGTTGATGGTGTTCGCGTAGGTGTGCACCGATTCCGAGTAGGCGCTGGTCCACTGCATGGCGATTTCAACGCTGATGCCGCGGGCGGTGTCTTCGGCCTCGAAGGCGATGACCTCCTCGTGGACCAGCTCGACCTTCTTGGCGGAGTTCAGGTGCTTGACATAGTCCAGCAGGCCGTCCTTGTACAGGTAGTCGACCACGCGGGGCTTGACTACCTGGTTCTCACGCTCTTCCTCGACCTCTGCTTCGACCTCTTCGACGACGCGCTCGTCGGTCAGGCGGATACGCAATCCCTTATTCAGGAACGCCATCTGCTGGAAGCGGGCACGCAGGGTTTCGAAATCGAATTCTACGGTCTCGAAGATCTCCGGGTCCGGGTAGAACGTCTGGGTGGTGCCGGTGACGTCGGTTTCTTCGCCCTTGGTCAGCGGCTGCGTGGTGACCCCACCGTTGGCAAAGGAAATCCGCCAGGCATGGCCCTTCTGGCGAACCACGGTATCGACGCGGCGCGAGAGGGCGTTGACCACGGAAATGCCCACACCGTGCAAACCGCCGGAAACCGCGTAGCTGCCTCCGCCAAATTTGCCGCCGGCGTGCAGGATTGTCATGACGACCTCTACGGCAGGTTTGCCTTCGGTTGGGTGCATGTCGGTGGGAATGCCACGTCCATTGTCCTCGACACGGACACCACCATCGTCCTGCAAGGTGATGTCGATGGTGTCGCAGTAGCCTGCCAATGCCTCATCGACGGAGTTATCGACGACCTCGTATACCAGGTGGTGCAGGCCTCGTGGACCGGTGGAACCGATGTACATGCCCGGACGTTTGCGTACCGCTTCGAGTCCTTCGAGGACGGTAATGTCCTGGGCGCCATAGGTGTGTTCGACTTTGGAAGTCATCGATTCCGCGGGTACTTGGCTTTCGGCCGGTTCCTGCGGTGAAGCGTTTTCGGTAGACACTTGTGCTACGAACTCCTCGAATTTGGCGCGCGATTCCCTGCCGCTCCTGAGTGAGGTGCGTATCAAGAAATCATGGTCGGGTGCAACGAGCGCAGGGCGTACCTGCACAACGCGCATTCACTACCGCTAATTCTACCGCGTTTAGCAAAATATATAGGGATCCTGAAGCTCAAATCGGCTGTAGCAGCCACAGAACCGTCTCTCTGAGCGGTTGAGGGCGATCCGGTGAGGGGGGAGTCAGCCACCGGGTCCGTTAGAGCGCCATATGCCGTGCCAGCATTTTTAGCCGTAGGTGTCTCGCGGTCCACGTCCGGCGACCGAACGCATTCCGTGCCGCCACGATGGAGCGTTGGGCCCCAGAACCTTGATGACAGTCACGATCCCAGGGCCTAGTTCGGCATCGATTTTCTTCAAAATTTGATGGCTGAGTAGGCGTAACTGCGTGGCCCAGGAAGTTGAATCGCAGCGCACGACGACGACCGTATCTTCAAAGGATTCTGGTTTGCAGTGCGCCGCAACGTTTTCTCCGACAAGTTCTGCCCACCGGCCAAGTACCGAACCGACGGCGACTTGCGTATTCCAGCCACGGGATTTGGACATTCTGTTGACGATTTCGCCGATGGCATGCGGGTCACGGGCAGATCCTTCGCTTGCGGTGCCCTTGGGAGCGGCAAATCCGCGACGAGCGGCCTGCCGTTTCTTCACCCGCTCCATTCGGGCCGCATCGATTCTCGGCTCTCCGCGTTCCTCGGCAAGCTTGCGCATGCGATTGAGCAGCGCCTTGGCTGAGTCGAGCTCTTCCTCAGACATCGCTGACCTGGCCGGGGCTGACTTGGAAAAAATGCCCCTTCAAAGCTTCGGGGACATCGGCGGCAACCGCGGCCGTGACAAGAACTTGTTCGGCACCGGACACAATATGAGCCAGCCTGTCTCGTCGAGTCGCATCCAGCTCAGCAAAGACATCATCGAGGATCAGGATTGGACCCGAGCCGGTTCGCGGATCGTCATCGCCAAAGACTCGGTAGGCTGCCAAACGCAAAGCGAGCGCAAACGACCAGGTTTCGCCATGTGAGGCGTAGCCCTTCGCCGGGGTCGCCCCCAAGGTCAAGGTCAGATCGTCGCGATGCGGGCCGAAGAGAGAAATTCCGCGATCCAATTCACGTGATCGGTTTGCCTCGATGGAATTCAGCAACAATTCCCGAATCTCGTCCTGGGCCATTGCCTCGAGATCGTTGGCGGGAAGCGAATTCTCATCGTTCTCTCCCTCGAGCGAGGAGCGATAGATTGCACCGGCGTGCTTCTTGCCATCGGCGAGGTCCGCATAGGCGGCCTCCATGTACGGACGCAGCAGCGCCAAGACGTTCAGCCGTCCCCGGATGAGGCGTGCCCCGCAGTTCGCAAGCTGCATGTCCCAAGCCTGCAGGGTACTTTCCTGCGAGGAATTCAATTTGGATTTCCCGCGGATCGATTTGAGCAACGCATTGCGCTGCTTCACGATTCGCTCGTAGTCGTTTTTGGTGCCGGCTTCGATGGGCCGCAGGGAGATGAGCATCTCGTCCAGGAAGCGGCGACGGTTCGAGGGGTCGCCCTTGATCAGGGCAAGGTCCTCGGGAGCAAACAGGACGGTTCGAACGAGTCCAAGAATTTCACGTGCTCGCACCGGATTGGCCCGATTGATTCGGGCACGGTTGATCTTGCCGCTGGTAATTTCGACCTCGAGCGAGGAGGTCTGGGAACCGCGGTGCAAGGTGCCGCGGATCAGTGCTCGTTCGGACCCGAATTGAATTAATGGGGCATCGCTACTGACCCGGTGCGAGGAAAGATTCGCTAGATAGCCGACGGCCTCAACAATGTTGGTTTTGCCCACACCGTTGGGGCCGACCAGTACATTAATGCCCGGGGCAAGTTGCACGTCGGCCTGCACGTACGAGCGAAAGCTCGTGAGGGAAAGCTGCGAGATATACACCGAGAGTCCTGGAAGCTGCGAAGCGGTGGATGGCCAGGCCATCCACCGCGAGGTTGTTGCTAGTTCGAGTTTGGCAATCGAACTGGCATGACCAGGTACCGGTACTGGTCCTGATCGTCTTCGTCGATCTGCTTCTGACCGGTGATCATCGCAGGTTTAGGTGCGCTGGTGAAGGAGAACCGCACGTAGTCGGTATTGAAGGAGCCTAGGCCCTCGCTCAGGAATGTGGGGTTGAACGCCACGGTGATGTCTTCACCCCGAAGCGAAGCAACGATCGCCTCTTCGGCCTGGGCATCTTCGCCGGTTCCCGCATCCAGGGTCAGCTGACCATCGGTGAAAGCCATGCGAACCGGAGTATTACGTTCGGCAACCACCGAGACGCGGCGTACTGCTTCGATTAGATCGCTGGTACGAACGGTCGCATGGATGGGGGTGTTGTCCGGGAACAGCGAACGAATCTTTGGATAGTCGCCATTGATCAGCAGCGAGGTGGTTCGGCGATTGGCGCTTTCGAAACCAATCATTTCGCCGTTAGGGCTGATAGCCAGCTTCAAATCACCGGCGCTCGAAAGTGTTTTCGCGACTTCACTCAAGGTCTTCGCCTTGATCAAGAATGAGGTAGAAACTTCTGGCTGGTTAGGGGACCAGTTCAGTTCGCGCATCGCCAAGCGGTAACGGTCGGTAGCCAGGAAGGTAATGAGATCGTTTACGATTTCTACCTTGATGCCGGTAAGAACCGGAAGAGTATCATCTTTGGACGCAGCAACGATGACCTGCGATACGGCTTCGGAGAAAGCTTGTCCATTAATGGTTCCCGCAACTTCTGGAAGCGCAGGAAGCGTCGGGTATTCATCCACGGGCATGGTTGCCAAGTGGAAACGAGAACGGCCGCAGGAAACCGTAATCTTCGTGCCATCGGTTTCCAGCGTCACCGTTGAATTAGGCAAAGATCGGGTAATTTCTGCAAGAAGCTTGCCAGAAACCAGCACTTCACCCTGTTCTGCTATATCGGCAGGTATTTCAATATGGGATGAGATCTCGTAATCAAATCCCTCAAGGCGAACGATGCCCTCATGGGTAGTGATCAAAATGCCAGCAAGTACTGGAGATGGTGGACGCTGCGCTAGAGACCTTGCGGTCCAAGAAACGGCGTCTGCCAATACATCCTTTTCAACGCTGAACTTCACGAAAAATCCGCCTTTCGGAACCCATAAGTCTTAAGTCAGGCCAAGAAGCTTGTTTCCCGCCAAGTTCTTAAGCATAGAGCAGGTAGCTACACGATATCTCCACTTAATCTTGCCACGACTTTCCTCATGAAGCTTCATAGAAGATTCCGAGGTGTGCAGTGCAGCGAACTTATGAACAAAAAATCGTTCAAAACGGGTGTATCGGGGAGAGGTCTCGTTATTTGGATGAATAAGTGTTTAAAGGAAGTAGTGTTAATAACCCCTGTGGATACTGTGGATAACCGCCGCGATCCCATAGATTGAACCAATTGTGCATGTGAACAATCTGTGACTGGGAGTGACACTCAGTTCCAGTGCCCTGTTGAAACTCAGTGTCACTCTTTTCGCAGTCCACACTCGAGGTGCTTGTTATGCGCAGGTTGTCTCCAACTACTCCACAGCCTTATCCACAGCTGTGGTTTTCGTGAATCAGTGCTCGCGCTGGCTTTGTTTGATGCGGTTTGTCAGTTCTGTCACCTGGTTGAAGATCGCACGACGTTCGGCCATCAGTTCACGAATCTTGCGATCGGCATGGATCACGGTGGTATGGTCACGTCCACCGAGTTCGGCACCGATCTTCGGCAGAGACATATCGGTCAATTCCCGCAGGAGGTACATCGCGATCTGACGTGCAGTGACCAGCGTTCGAGTACGTGACTTACTGTTGAGCTCATCAATGCTCAGTCCGAAGTATTCGGCGGTCTGCTTGATGATGGTTGAGGGCGTGATCTCCTGGGCACCGTCGGCGCTGATCAAATCCTTCAGAACGGTTTCGGCCAGGGCAAGGTCTACTTGCTGGTTATTCAATGAGGCGAAGGCCGTCACTCGAATGAGTGCACCCTCGAGCTCACGGATATTCGTAGAGATGCGTGAAGCAATGTATTCCATCACGTCGCCCGGGGCAGAAAGGTTCTCCGCATCCGCCTTCTTGCGCAAGATCGCAATTCGAGTTTCCAATTCAGGCGGCTGGATATCGGTAAGCAAACCCCATTCGAAGCGTGAACGCATTCGATCTTCAAAGCCCTGGAGCTGCTTCGGCGGCAAGTCGGAGGTGATCACTACCTGCTTGTTGTGATTATGCAGGGCATTGAAGGTGTGGAAGAACTCTTCTTGCGTCGCGTCCTTATTTGCCAAGAACTGAATATCGTCAATCAGCAGAATGTCGACGTTGCGGTAGGTCTGTTTGAAACTGGCACCCTCGTCATCACGGATGGAGTTGATGAAATCGTTGGTGAATTCTTCGGAATTCACGTAGCGAACACGAATGCCCTTGTAGAGGTGACGCGCGTAATGCCCAATCGCATGAAGTAGGTGCGTCTTACCCAAACCAGAATCGCCGTAGATGAATAGCGGGTTGTAGGCCTTCGCCGGCGCTTCGGCAACGGCAACGGCGGCCGCATGCGCAAATCGATTCGAAGAGCCGATCACGAAGGTATCGAATATGTACTTCGGATTCAGGCGACCGAACTCTTGGGAATTTGAGGGGGGAGTCGGCTGGGGCGCCGGCTGTGGGCGTGGGCCGGGAGTCTCCGGAACCGGGGCTGGGGTGGAAACAGGTGCTGGTTTTTCCTCGACCGGCTGTTCGACGTCTTCGGCCAGAGACAGGTCGACGCTTACCGCGCAACGAATATCGTCCTGGAAGACTTCGCGCAGTGCTTGATCCAGCGGCTCGCGTAGTTGAGTCTGCAGAATGTCACGGGTGAGGTCATTTGGCACTGCAACAAGAAGGGTACTTCCGATGAGACCCTGGGGCTTGGCTAAGGACACAAACGGACGGTGGCGGGCTTTAACCCGATCGTCGTCTTCGATCTTGCGGATGACTTGACGCCAGGAGCTCCCAATACTATTGGTCTCGTCGCTACTCACTAAGGGCGTCCCACTTCCATCATTTAATGCAATGTTGATCACACAAAACCCGATTTTCGGCTTTGTTTTCGCCATTCTGGCGACGCTATCACCACTGATTCTATCCACTATCCACATGGTTATGCACAGTCTGGTGGAAAAAGTTAGCAGTTTGGCTGTGGAAAACGTCTTTTCCCTTGAAATCTAGGCTTTTGAGGGCCGCTTTGACGTGGTTTTTCGCGTCAGAATGTGAGGTGTCTTTCGTTGAAAGCTGTCGTAATCCACAAGTTTGGGGTAGATTATTCACAGGCAGCGCTCTGATATTCACAGGGGCGCTGTTACCGCGCGCCAATTTGACCTACGGCTCAAATTTTCCTATCGTTATTCAGTCCTATGTGTGCGTTTTGTGACCTGCTCAGTTTTTAGAAGAGCCCGCGAAATCACACATTTTATAAAGAACGAGCGTCAGCCTGTTGTTATCCAGCTAGCTAGTAGCGGGTACGGCGCATCACTTAAAATTCTTGGAGTGTCACCGTGAGCAAGCGGACTTTTCAGCCAAACAACCGTCGTCGTGCTAAGAAGCACGGTTTCCGTCTTCGTATGCGTACCCGTGCGGGTCGCGCAATTCTTTCGGCTCGTCGCGGCAAGAGCCGCACCGAGCTTTCCGCATAAATTTGTGGATCAGCTTTTGGCTGCATAGTTCTGATGGACTCAACTAGATCCGTCTAGGCCAAAAATGTTGCCAAAGAATCAGCGATTGCGCTTAGCGCAAGACCTTACAGTCACTGTACGTTCCGGCGCCCGAAGCGGACGCCGGAACGTCGTGCTATATGCACGCCCTCGCCCCGAAGGGGTCATGGGGGACCGGTTTGGATTTATTGTCTCCAAGGCAGTGGGAATTGCGGTTAAGCGGAACCTGGCGAAACGTCGCATGCGCGAAGTTGCCCACGAGCTTAGGCGCGTGGATGGAAACCTGGATATCGTCGTTCGTGCCCTGCCTGGAGCTGCTGAGCTCTCTTGGGAAGAGCTGCGATCACAGGTCAACACTGCTTTCGCATCCGTGCTTCGTAAAACAGAGGTCCGCTGATGCGTAAGGACTTAACTTTCCGAACCGGACCTGTGTGGTTCATCATTGATATTCCACGCAATCTTCTTATCGGGTTTCTTAAGTTCTACCGAAAGATCATCTCGCCAATTTATGGCGATGTATGCCGATACTTTCCTAGCTGTTCTGCCTATGGGCTCGAAGCGGTGACTCAGCACGGTGCCGTCAAAGGTATCGTCTTGACTGCCTGGCGGGTTCTGAGGTGTAATCCATTTTCCCACGGCGGCGTAGACCACGTTCCGGAGGGTCCACGGATTTGGCCCGAAGGTAAACTGCCGAGGATCATAGTTCTGAATCATCCTGTGATTCCCGACGATGAAGACGCCGCGGATAGCGGCCACAAGGAGCTTGACCGCTAATGAACTTTCTAGACACCATATTGACTCCGTTCACGTATTCCGTGTCGTGGGTCCTGTGGGCCTTCCACGAACTGTTCACCATCATGGGTATGGACGAGGGCTCGGGAGTGACCTGGACCTTGTCCATCATCTTCCTGGTTCTGCTCATCCGTACACTGCTGATTCCGGTCTTCGTCAAGCAGATCAAGAGCCAGCGTGCGATGCAGGCGCTGCAGCCCGACCTGCGCAAGCTCCAGGCGAAGTACAAGGGCAAGACCGACCAGATGTCGCGTCAGGCCATGGTGCAAGAACAGCAGGCGCTGTTCAAGAAGCACAAGACCAACCCACTGTCTTCCTGCCTGCCTCTGCTCGTGCAGATGCCATTCTTCTTCGCCCTCTTCCGCGTGCTTAACGAAGCTTCCCGTGCCAGCGATGACGGCCGTTCAATCGGTGCCTTGTCCGCTGACCATATCCGCAGCTTCGACCAGTCCTCGATCCTCGGGGCACCGCTTTCCGAGACCTTCTTGGGCACCATCAATTCCGGTGCCATCAACTGGGCAGTAATCATCGTTGCGGTCATCATGATCCTCGCGATGACCGCCTCGCAGTTCTTCACCCAGCGCCAGCTGATGACCAAGAACATGAGCCAGGAAGCCCTGCAGGGCCCGTTCATGCAGCAGCAGAAGATGATGCTCTACATCCTGCCTCTGGTCTTCGGCATCGGTGGTATTAACTTCCCAATCGGCGTGCTGATCTACTGGACCGCATCGAACCTTTGGACCTTGGGACAGCAGTTCTGGGTCATTCGCAACAACCCAACTCCAGGCTCTGAGGCAGAACGCGAACTCAACGCTCGTCGCGCTGCCAAGGGTTTGCCTCCTGTGGGACAGAAGAAGCTGGATGAGTCCGAGACCCCAGCGATCGAAGAACCTAAGGGCCAGCGCGAGCAGCCAAAGCGTAAGAATCGCCGGAAGAAGTAGTCATGACTGCAACTGAGAACACCGAAGTATCTGAGCTGACCGACCAGGTCGAGCAAAATGAAGAGGTAGTCGACGAAGGCGATGTTGCCGCGGACTACCTAGAGGAACTGTTGGATATTGCCGATCTCGATGGCGACATCGACATCGAAATCCGTGGCGGACGAACGTACATTTCCATCGTCGCCGAGGAAGCCACCACCGACCTGAACAGCCTCGTAGGCAAGGACGGTGAGGTACTCGATGCACTGCAGGAGCTAACCCGCCTGGCTGTTCTCAATGCCACTGGCGAGCGTTCACGCTTAGTCTTGGACATTGCCGGGTATCGCTCAAACCGTGCCGAAGAACTGCAGCAGTTAGCCACGGAAGCCATCGCCGAGGCGCGAAAGTCGGGACAGCCAGTACACCTCGAGCCGATGAGCGCGTACGAACGCAAACTTGTTCACGATGTCATTGCGGATGCTGGACTGCATTCGGAATCCGAAGGTGAATCCACCCGTCGCCACATCGTCGTATCGACGCTGGATAACTAAGTAATTCGCACCGCGCGTTTTCAATCGTTCAAAGGAACTATGCAATGACTGAGGACCTCAGCCTTACAGCAGCGGAGACCGTAGCTGCCGAAAAGATTTTCGGTGACCGACTGGATCTTGCTAAGCGCTACGTAGCGCACCTTGCTACGTCAGGCATTGAACGAGGGCTGCTTGGCCCGCGTGAAGTCCCTCGTCTGTGGTCCCGCCACGTGCTCAACTGCGCCGTGATCGAGTCGTTGATGGAGCGCGATGCTGAAGTAGCCGATGTAGGCAGCGGTGCGGGCCTTCCTGGCCTGTGCTTGGCCATCGCACGTCCGGATCTCAAGCTGACGCTGATTGAACCCTTAGAACGCCGTTGCATCTGGCTGACAGAAGTCATCGACGACCTCGGTCTGGACAATGTGACCGTGATGCGTGGACGCGCCGAGCAGATGACTGAGACCATCAATGCCCGTTACGTGACTGCCCGAGCGGTCTCGGCGTTGAGTAACCTCGCAGGCCTGACCATCCCACTGCTGCACGGGCAAGGTGACCTTATCGCCATCAAGGGACGTTCCGCCGCAGAAGAAATTGATAAGGCGCAGAAGGTCATCCGCAAGCTTGGTGGCACCGAAACTAAGGTAGTCACTGTCGGTGAAGACATGCTGGAAGAAGTCACCACGGTGGTTCAAATCAAGGTTGGCTAATACTTAGGCGTTAGTCTTTAAGTAGCTTTAGATGCGGAATAACCCAAGACCTGAGTATCTTTCGAGATTCAGCTTGAACGCATACTAAGACGTTTGTTTTCGTGTGTTTCACGTGAAACATCGTCGGTGGGTTCATGGATTTTGAACGCATCAATTCACGAGGAGGAGTTTCACCTTTGTCCAAGGCTAAAGGTTCGTCGAGCAACGTTTTTGACTTTAATGATTCTTCTTCGCCGTTAGCTAGTCAGCTGGCCAATGAACATAGGCGCCGCGAAGCGATTTCGGAGCGAGAAGTCCCAACGCCGCCGAAGACTCGATACCTCACTATCTCCAACCAAAAGGGTGGAGTGGGCAAGACGACGACGGCAGTTAACCTTGCGGCGGGTTTGGCCAAGAGTGGTCTGAACGTTCTGGTAATCGATATCGACCCGCAGGGCAATGCATCGACAGCTCTAGGTATTGAGCATCATTCGGAAGTCGATAGCATTTACGACGTACTTATCAATGATCTTCCTTTGGCAGATGTCATTGCGACTTGCCCTGAGCTACCCACATTGGAAGTGGCCCCGGCAACTATTCATCTTGCGGGTGCTGAAATTGAATTAGTTTCTTTGGTGGCCCGAGAGCAGCGGTTGCAGCGAGCATTGGATGACTATGCGCGCACTCGTCAACGCAAGGGACTTCCTCGTCTGGACTACGTATTCATAGACTGCCCGCCGAGCTTGGGCCTATTGACTGTCAACGCATTTGTGGCTGCCAGGGAAGTGCTCATCCCAATTCAGTGTGAGTACTACGCGTTGGAGGGTCTGAGCCAGCTTTTGAAGAATATTGAGATGATTCAAAAGCATTTGAATTCAAAATTAACTGTTTCCACGATACTGCTCACCATGTATGACGGCCGGACCAATTTGGCGGCACAGGTAGCCAACGAAGTGCGGGAACATTTCCCAGAGCAAGTTCTCGGCGCCGTCATACCTCGATCTGTACGCATCTCGGAAGCCCCGAGTTACCAGCAGACCGTAATTACTTACGACCCGAGCTCCACCGGCGCGTTGTCTTATATGGAGGCAGCCATAGAGATCGCCGAACGAGCGGTAAAATCCTAAGACAGAACGTTCTAGACAACAAGATCTGGAATTCACTTGTTTTTCGTTGTTTTTAGGATAGAAGTTTCATCTTCAATAGACCCATGACTCCCTAAAAGGAAAATTGTCAACATCCCCCTAGTTACTCACGTAAACAGTAGACTAGTCGTGGGTTGAGAATTTGGATGAAAAGGAGTGCCGCTATATGGCTGACAAGAAGCGTGGCTTAGGCAGAGGGCTTGGTGCGCTGATTTCCAGTTCGCCATCCGGGGCTGTGGCAGAGATTAAAGACGATGTTTCACGTGAAACATCGATACCTACCTCCGACCAGAGCAAGACGAAGACAGCTCGTCCTGTAGACATGTTCTTTGAGCCGGGACGCAAGTCGGCTTCCTCTGCGCCGAAAGCGGCACCTGCAAAGAGTGCGAAGAAGCCTCGGGCGGCAATGCCTGGACTCAACACGACCGTCGCTCCGCGCAAGACCGAACCTGTCCCGCAGAGTAACGACCGGGGAGGGGTGCTGGAGGAGCCGGCAAATGGCTTGGTAGACGTACCGGGAGCTCGTTTTGCTGAACTCAACGTTGACCAGATTCATCCGAACCGTAAGCAACCCCGAACGAATTTTGACCAGGAACACATGGATGAACTCATCCATTCGATTCGGGAAATTGGCCTGCTCCAGCCAATTGTTGTTCGTCCCTCGCGAGAAGACAACGATGCACCATATGAACTGGTCATGGGTGAACGTCGTTGGAGGGCGACTCAGGCCGCAGGACTGTCTACGATTCCGGCTATCGTCCGAGATACGCTGGATACCGACCTACTTCGTGATGCACTCCTTGAGAATCTTCACCGTTCGCAGCTCAACCCACTTGAAGAGGCCGCGGCTTACCAGCAGCTTCTTGAAGAATTCAATTGCACTCAGGAAGTACTTTCGGATCGTATTGGGCGATCACGCTCGCAGATTTCGAACACAATCCGGCTGATGAAACTGCCTGCCCTGGTGCAGCGACGAGTGGCCGCCGGCGTATTGTCGGCCGGGCATGCACGTGCACTGCTCGGTTTATCCAATGGAGAAGCAATTGAGCAACTTGCTCAACGAATCGTCAATGAAGGATTGTCCGTTCGCGCTACGGAGGAGGCAGTGGCCCTTAGCGGCGACAAGCCAGCTAAGAAGACCGTTAAGGCACGTGAGAACCAGCGTAACGAGCGGCTGGATTTTTTGGCGACGTCGTTGGCTGATCGTTTGGACACTAGCGTCAAGATTCAATTGGGTACCAAAAAAGGTAAAGTCAGCATCGAGTTTGCCTCGGTGGAGGACCTAAATAGAATTATGGAAGTCCTAGATCCGGACTTGAAGAAGTAGCCACTTGCTCTTGCGGTGTCGGGTATGTTTCACGTGAAACATACCCGACACCATTTTTTTTATCCGCCTACGCGCAGCAAGCCGGATACACCGAATGATCCTTGTAAGCGCTTCAGCCGGTCGAACTGACCAGAATTGGAGGAGACCTCAGCCTAGGGCGTACATGGCTTCTGAGGGGCTGCGCACAGGCCATGCTGGGCACTTAGAAGGAAGGAGTCAACCAGACCAGAGATGCTGCAAGCATGTCAGTCGAGGAAACAGATCAGCGGTGACCCGTGAAAACACAAAAACGGAAAGGCGGAACACCGTGAACCGAATCAGTTCTTGCCCAGAATGCGAGCGTCACCCAAACTTGACCTCATTGAACCAGTAGTGACTTTCCTAAACCGAAAACGGTCCGATGTAACTTATTTGATCTAGGAATCCTTGCAGCTGAATTCTCTTCTCATCCGGCGATGTTGAAACCGTTGATTTGATTCACGCAGATAATGGCTCAAGTGTTCAGCTTCGGATCTGACAGTAGCGTGCTCGTTGTTCGCGTAATTGTGGATATGCGAGAGCGGTACCTGCACCTCTGATTGAAGTAAGTTTCAGGGCCCAGAACTACTGCCATATCGAATGTCCTTGAACAAGGTCACCGGGCAGAAGGACCAGCGGTAACGAGCTCGGTTCTATGCCGACCAAGGTGCACTTGGAACAATCTGATGGTTGCTTCGGGCGTGAGCGCGTGGCGATGGGAGAAGCAATGAGAGTTCAAATCGTTGTCTGCTCTAATTTGGCCATGTCTGATAGATGCAATGAAAGGGGAGGCGCCGACCATCTGGGTGGCGCATTGCCTTCATATAATGAGACGGTCATCAGCAGTACCTTTGTTGAAGGTGGTCGCTGATAAGACGGCGGGCTTTGATCATTCACTCAGCGAATGCGGTGGTTTATTAGGATGTCGCATTAATTGTCCGCCAGTGGGCAATTTTCTGGCCGCACGTCGGCTGATCTCCATGCACGCCAACAGATTCCTGACGATTGAAGGCGTGCCAACGAATTGCCGGGCAAACGACGATCATGTTTTGAGAACTCGTTAGTGTTGAATATTAGTAGGTTTGGGGACCCCGCAACGTTGCCTATTGGAGCCAGCGTTATTGCCGTTGGGGACCAGCAGTCCCTTTGGAAAAGTAATTAGGGCTACGTAGTGAAAATATCTTGATTCGCGCTGGGGAAGTTTGCGGTTTATTGCCTTCGGGGTATCCCGTATTGTGAATTCGCCCGGTCGCGGTAATAGCCGTTGGAGACGGTTCCAGCAAGCTCGGGCAGGAACTAGCGGCACGATTGAATACCGCAGGAATGAGGATAAGCCAGGGGGCAGACATTCACTACACTCGAATATTGTACCGATGCGTTCCTATCGGGGGAGGTACTATAGACTCCGTGATCCAGAGGATCCGTTGGTCTACTTTGCTTCATTGCCTAGAACCGTAAAATAACCAGCTGCACGTTGCCCTAAATACAGGCCTTAGGGGGCATAAAAACGTCATCCACGCTGTGAGTGCCACCAGCCTTCGGAGTTGCGTATCCTGTGGTACCTCAGTGCTTTATCTATTCTGTACCGGCAACGGTTTACGGGCAGGATTTTTTGTGAACATGCCGAGTGATGATTGCAACAGCATTGTCTGTGGGCGGTGCTATTCATTTTCGTCGCATTGGGTATAGCTCTCCAAAGCGATTTTTCGAGTCCTAGAACAACTAGGTTCACAGATCTTCGACTAGCACCAGAGACGGAGCGACTGACAAGATTCCATTTGGCAGCGTTCAACAGAGGGCATGGGCATTCCCTCTGTTCCTCGGATGGTAGATAGCCGAAGGCATCTTCTTGGTGTAGAAGTAATCGAGGTGGGTTGGTCGGATAGTGTTGCTACCTTGCTACCTTGCTACCTTGCTACCTTGCCAGCTCCGACGCTTACCCTCGAATCTAGTGGTACGGATCGAAAGGCAATATTCGGTGACACTCAAGGCTCCGAATACTCATGTATTCACGCATAGAATCATCGGCTTTCCAGTGGCGTCGAGGACGCTGATATTTGACCGTAGGTCCAAACTGAGCTCCGAATGCTCGAGCGTGTTCGGTTTAAAATTAGCTAGACGCGATCGGTGCTGGTCTCGCTAAAGCTCCGGTTCGTATTCAATAAATCAGAATATCTTGGATATGGGGCATGCTCTGTTTCACGTGAAACATGGCGCCATGGATCGGCTGACATCGGAACTACATTGCGTGTCACCAATGTAGAAGGAACTAGCGGGCTGGATCGAATCCCAAAATCATAGAGTGATCATAGTAAGTACTGAGAACCGATGATGAGGATAATCTCTAGATGCTCTGCCAGGGGGCGCCTGCAGCGCATCTGATGTCCAACACCGACATCGAGATTACCTACGACATCCAACACGCTGATTGAATTTCAGTTCAGACAAGTCGGATGGCAATATTTCTCAACCCTGCCGGCAACACTGTCAAAGCTGTAGCGGTCCGAGCTCAATCCTTAGATGATATCGATAGTTGGATCGGCATCACGACTAGATACAAGATACTTCTGAATGAATTTGGCACCGCCCAATCGATCACGGCGAATAATATCCTTGGAAGTCCAGTTGCATCATGGGAGTGCATGCTTCTGTCCTGCAGCAATTTCTAGTGATACCCATGTTGGCACCCCAGTCACGAAGAAGATCAGGGGAGTAGGGCGTATGTGAAATATCGGGACCTTTCAGCTCTTGAGCGCTGAACAAGTGTCCGATGTAGAGGTTACCAAGAAGAGGTAGACAGGTCCGACTGACGAGATCATGGGCGTAGCAGACGGGATGTATACCTTCGGAATGATCGGTGATCTGATGTCACTGCGACAGTACGGCACACGCTTCGATTGAAGTTGCGTTCGGTATTTTCGCGCGGTAGCTCCAAATCCCATACTCAATGAATACTGATCGAAAATCGGGAGGTATGGGAGCCTCCGGATATACCCTTCCATAGCCACCAATGTGCTTGTTGAGGGCCCGAACCTTTCGGGAGGCACCACGTAACCGCAACAACATCCTATAGCCTAGTCCAAGGACCTTTTCTCCCTCATGTTGTAGCTCGTAGTATCGACTCAGATCGTATTTTGCCCGATCCGCTCCATGATCGCGTCCATGCAGGAATTTGAGTGTCACTCCGACTCTCGGGAATTGCTTAGACACCGTATTCCAGTCAGGCGGAGTGAACGAGCCCTAATGCTCCCCGAGGCCAGGGACTAAAAACTACCAAACAGGTTCCTATAGTTTGCCTGGGTTCCCGTTCCGGTGTTTTCGGTTTCTAATTCGGCATCTAGGACGTTGTATGCGTTGTTTCTGAAGATGTTTCGCGAGACGTCGATACTCCGCCCCGATATTCCTTCGACGGGAAGCAAGCGTGTCAGCTTCGCATTGTTTTATCGCACCAATTGCATTGCTCCCTCCAACAGATGTTGTCATATGGCGGAAGGATTCCAATTCATGGCTCTCAGGGGCGCCATTGGCGGTTCTGAGTGGCCATATTGGCGCTTTCAAATCGTCAAATATTCAACTGATCCGCTTCCCGAGCGATTTCACGATCGTATTTTTCTGAACGTCTACTCCTGTGGCAACCGACGGTACTACGTGTGGGACTATCCCAAAGAAACATGAATGTTCTCTTTGGGCACTGCCATAGGGTTCACCGGCATCGTTGGGATCTACGTTGCCGAAGGCTGCCCGACCCGACGAAAGAAGCCTGGCAGACTTCGCGAGAAGGATTCAATGGCTACGGTTACGTTCCACAAGTCCATAGCGATGAGAATAACGTCGCGATGGATGGAGTCTTGCCGGCATGTGCCAAGGAAAAATTGCTTCTGGTTCGGAACGTTGCTGCTTGGAGATATGCACGCCGCTGTTGTCGCTCAACGTTATCTTGTACTCAGTGTCTGGAGACTTAGTTACTCGGCATCGGCATCCGTTGCGAGATGAGATGGGCAGGCTCTTCCGCGGTACCATCTGGAACGTTTTCGAAAGGTTCAGAATACTGGAGATCATCCGTGCTGTTGGGCATGGACATTCGCATTGGCGGCCGCTGTATCTCCGGCACAAGTAGGTACCGTCTCCCAACGGAAATATCGGTAGCATCCAGCATGTCGCGCAATCGGGACAGGTGCGAAATGAAGGGCTTATCCCAGATGTAGTGGGGGAGAGGTACTAGGCAAATATCGGCTGTCTGCATCTCGTTCTCGTTTGCCGGCGTTTGAGAGCTACTAGGAGTTCCGCTCAAAAACGATGACTGTGCACTTGTGATTTCTCGCTGAAAGCCAGTGTGGGACAAAAGGTCATCTATCCAGATTAGGCACCTGACGAATCGATGAGAACATCCGACCGAATCACTGGCTGCTCCCGCAGTGATTCTGGAACTCATTACGGGTAATCGGGATGTGGCGCCAGGTTCTACAATGGCGTCTGCGACGAAACGGTTTTTATAGTTCTTGCTACCGTCTAGGCGTAGTGCTGATATTTTTCACTACACTTGGGGCAGTTCGGTTCGCGGTCCTCCTGATACTCATCATCTGCGCGTGTTTCACGTGAAACATTCTTCACTCACTTAAAGGTTGGAATTACAGAATCCATGGTGTTGTATAGCTGGCGACGAGAAAAGCCGCTCCATGTCAGCACGGGACGCAAATATGTTCTTCGGGTACAGAATTGTGCGCTACTGGTCCCTTCCATTATTGAAAACGGCGATCGTCGACGCGCGATTTCGAACGTCAATCAACGGAAGACAGAATGGAATCTAGCCCTTTCGAGGCCAGACCAGAAATGACGTTTGTTTCACGTGAAACAACGCTATTTGCGAGACGACATGGTATTCACCGTTCGACGATCGGGGGCGGGCGGACCAGATTGTCTGATAAATGAGGTTCGGTCGATTTCAGAACTGATTGCGGCTGCGCCAACGAACATTCACTCTTAACGTCAAGTTTTCACTGGCAGATCTCGGGACCTAACTAACCACCAGAAGGTGGAACAGTTCCGGGAGCGACACGTGTATTGATCCTCTGACAACGAAGCCTCTGGCATCAGCGGCTTGGTTCTGGGGTGCATGCGGACGCGATTATGGATCGAATCATTCACAATACGACGTGGTGCGAAACCGGGACGTACAACATGCGTGAGCAGTTGAACCTCGTATAGAAAGGAATACCGTTGGCGGCCAGTGGCACCCTTCAGGGCAGCTGCTGGTCCCCAACGGCAATAACGCTGGCTTTCAAAGGCAATATTGGGTGGTCCCCAAACCTACTAATATTCAACAACACCCTTGATCCGTAGCCATGAGGGTTGCACCTACATGTTGAAGTTGCCCGGCTCAACCCAGATCCTATGCTGAACAAACCGATCCAAGTTCGTATCCGCGTGAACCCCTGAATTGAACCTGGCAGGCCAGACAGATTGCTTGTAGTGAGTGCAGAGCCTGTTGCCGTCGAGCCATACGGGCGTTGCTTCGCTTTCTACGACATCCGCCGAAAGTCTCCCCATAGAGGGTCTGCTTATTCAGAGGTCTTCAAGGGCTCTAAGGGTGGCTCAGACGGAAGATTATCGTGTTTCGTTGGCAAGGCCGCTGGAAGGCATTATTGCTGCCTCACAATGAGTCAAATGCTCTACTTGGGGGAGGTGAATCTATTCTAGGAGGACGGATGGCAAACTACCGTGGCATCATGCGTCCACTCGTTCGAGTACACAGACGCAGCGCTATCGTCAGACCCGGGAACTGTCCACCGTGGGCTGCCAACAACACTATGAAGGCCCCTGAACGACCAACTACTTACGACGACTATAGGTCACGTTGATAATCTCGGCGAGGTACAACTGGACCTGCGTTTTCCCAATAGATGACCCCAACAATACGCGTGCTTCTAGGAGCCTGCTTTCTCACCAGTAATCGAATCAATGAAGACCGATCGGTTCTTCTCGTTGCCGCGTTCCCGAGAAAGCTCAGTGAGTTGCTAGTCAGCGCAAAAGAGAAACGGGTATCCGAGATAGCGCCTTATTAGCCGAACCGCGTCGATATCCACGACTTGGCATCGACGCTCTAACACGAGTGCAGCGACTGGACAGCGAAGGTAGTTCAGCGGTCACCAATTCTCAATAACTGGTACACCAGTACCGGTTACGTGGACCGGTCTCCTGGACTTGCTGTATCGAAGTAGAGTAGCGACACATGGTTGCGAACGTTCTGAGGTCCATCCGGTCCGTTCTCGCTCCATGCTTCTGGTCCTGATTACTTGACACATTCAGTGAGGAGAGACGCTTGCCAGGTACGTCGTAGGGCGGGCCGTTACATTGAGAGACCCCCATCCAGCGTCTTCTTCTTTGAGCTCGCAAGGCACCGTTGCACGTCTTCTACTGCCGAATCTCGAAGGTAGTCTTTTTCCTGAATTTTCCTGGTCTATATCCCAAGCAACATAGGAATCAGGAACATGAAAATTTTAAAGATGAGTTCACTTCTGACTAGCACTACTGAGTTTCAAACGAGGATCGACTTGTGCATGGCAGCCTCGGGATTCATGACTGGTAAGAAGATTGGTGCCGCTAGCGGATGTCGTCATCTATGCAAAGTAATCGCCGAAGATGCTCATGTTGGTAAGCGGCTATCGATATCTGGAAGGTGCTCTAAACTACTTTGCACGCTAACGGGTTGCTTCGAAGAAAGTTGAAGTAGCCAGAGATCGAAGCGCACGTGCTACCTGCAGCCGGTTGGGTGAGCGCCGTGTTTTCCGTCGATATGTTGAATCTGACCAACAAACACACATGGAAATGAAATCTCCAATTTACTTGAGAGAAAACAAGCTATATTACTTGGTTAAATACGTCGTAGCTCTGAGGCGCGTTTTCTGAGCATAGCCACCACGCCCTGACTAGCGGTAGGGACAAAAATAGGCGTTGAGCTCGAAATCTCAACGCCTATTTTGACAACTACTTAGGATCTACAGGTATTCTGCAAATTCCTTCTCAATGACAGCCTTTGGCTTAGCACCGAGCGAGGAGGCGACGTGCTCGCCATCCTTGAAAACGAACATTGCAGGAATGCTGGTGATGCCGTACTTCGCGGAAATCGCCTGGTTCTCATCGATGTTCAGCTTTACGATGGTGACCTTGTCTGCGTGCTCCTCAGCGATCTGATCCAGGATTGGGCTCAGCTGACGGCATGGACCGCACCACTCTGCCCAGAAATCTACGATTACTGGCTTCTCGGACTCCAGAACTTCTGCCTGGAAGGTTGCTTCGGTTACTGCCTTAGCGTTACTCATGTGAGTGAACCCCTTTCTGCGAATTATTAGTTGGTTACCTTGGCCGGGGTCTTGACGTTGGCCAAGTAATGCTCGACGTCCTGAGCAGCGGCGCAGCCGGAAGCTGCGGCGGTGATTGCCTGACGGTAGTTTGAATCGATGACGTCGCCAGCTGCGTAAACACCAGGCAACGAAGTACGCGAAGAACGGCCGTCGACGGCGATGGTGCCTTCTGCGGTTAGCTCCAGCTGATCCTTGACGAGATCCACGCGTGGATCATTGCCGATGGCTACGAAGATTCCGGTGACATCCAGGGTGGACTCTTCGCCGGTGTTGCGGTTCTTCACGACGAGGCCGTTGACCTTGTTTTCGCCGTTAATGCCGACAACCTCGGAGTCCCAGACGAATTCGATCTTTTCGTGTGCCAAGGCGCGATCCGCCATGATCTTCGACGCGCGAAGTTCGCTGCGGCGGTGCACCACGATGACCTTTGCCGCGAACTTGGTCAGGAAGAGAGCTTCTTCCATTGCGGAGTCGCCGCCGCCGATGACGGAGATCGTCTGGTCGCGGAAGAAGAAACCATCGCAGGTAGCACACCAGGAGACACCGTGGCCGGAGAGGCGTTTTTCGTCTGGAAGGCCCAGCTCGCGGTAGGCAGAGCCAGTGGAAACAATGACGGTGCGGGCGCGGTACACGGTACCGTCGGCCAACGACAGGGTCTTGATTTCGCCGTCGAGCTGCATCTCGGTGACATCATCGAAGAGCACCTCGGCGCCGAAGCGCTCGGCCTGCTTCTGCATGTTGTCCATCAGGTCAGGGCCCATGATGCCCTCGGGGAAGCCTGGGAAGTTTTCGACGTCCGTGGTGTTCATCAGTTCGCCACCGGCGGTGACTGAGCCGGCAATGACCAACGGGTTCAGGTTCGCACGCGCGGTGTAAATCGCAGCGGTATAACCCGACGGGCCGGAGCCGACGATGATTACGTCGCGGATTTCGTCGTTCTGTGCTGAAGTCACGAGGGTAGAACCCTTTCGTTCTAATAATGCGAAGTGGATAGCAAGGTCTAACCTCACTATCCACCTCAACGCATTGCTTTGGTAAAAAATTCCGCTTCTGTTACTTGGCGGAGAACTCGCCGATCTGCAAGCCGAATGGACGGGAGGCATTGGCGCCCGAAGCACGGCGTGGCAGGTCAGTGACGTTGAGGAATACGTGCGTGCCTGCCATCTGATCGGAGTCATCGCCCTTGACCGGAACGGAGATCGATGGACCGGAGAACGAGCCCTTGGCCACAGACTTCGCATCGCCCAGATCATCTGAGGTACCTACGAGGATCTCGTAGTCGCCACCGGTGGCATTCAGGCCCTCGAGATTGATTTCGGAGATTCCCGATTCCTCTTCAAGCTCCAGGATGAAGACCATATTCGAGGAGAAGCCACCGAAGTTGCTGGTGGTGTACGAGTAGGTCTTGTAGGTGCTCGAAGGATTGCCGTCGATCATGTCGCCGAGGGTGTTGTCGGTTTCCGCATTAAGCTGCTGGTTGCCTGGCACCAGACGCGAGACATCATCGACCTTTGGAGCCGGCAGTGAAGGCTCGCTTGGCGTTTCAGCCTCGTCCTGGGTCGGTGCGGCCGCGGTTTCGGACGGGGCGGTCGAAGGATCGGCAGTTGTGTCCTTACCTGCGCCACCCAAGAAGTTGAAGGCGAAAACGATGCCGATGATCAGCACCGCGATCAGCACGGCGCCCACGAGCAGACGTACGCCCTTCGAGGTGCCTTCGTCTTCCTCTTCCTCCAGTGGCTCTGGAACGTCCTGTGCAGGAACGCCCTTGGCGGCTGCAGGGAAGGTAGAAGCCTTCGGTGCGGAAGCTGCGGCGATGCCGGCCATAGCTGCTGCCTTTTTCTGCGCAGGCTTCTTTGGCTCTTCTTTTTTCGGCTCCTCTTTCTTAGGAGCAGATCCCTTGGACTGGGCCGCAGCCGCGAGGGCGGCCGTTGCGGTGACATTGGGTTCCTCATCGTCGTCCAGACGGGTCACCTTGGGCTTAGGGGTCGCAGAAGCCTTGTTTGCCGGTGAGATCGGGGTTGCCACCGTGGGGGTGGTTACCTGGGCATTGGGTGCGGTCTGATCGTCGGTATTTTCTTCGACGTACTCGTCTTCATCGACGGATTCCGCGGCGGTGGCATTCTTGCGGCCAAAACGGTTCTTCAAACCGGCGAACCCGCTGCTCAGCGCGTTGCCAACCTTGTTCTGTTCTTCAGGCTCGTCTTCGTAGCGCAGCTGTTCGTAGTATTCAGCATCGTCTTCGTAAGTCTCGGGTACCGACTGACGGGACTCGCCGAATAGCTCGGTGCCCAGGGTATCAGTGAAGAACGGTTCGACGTACGGCGCGTCTTGTGCCTCGAGCACCAGATCCAGCAGGTCGGCTGAGCGGGCGACGTTCGCCACTAAGTAGCTTTGATTCGTTTCGGTGATCCCAAGGTCCAGTACCTGGACGTTGGCCTGACGCTCGCCCATGGCAATTTCACGCGCGCTGGTGGCCAGCTGCGAGGAGTTGGCCGCGGAAGCGACCACGATGCTGACCGATCGGTTGAGCACCTGATCGATGCCGCCAAGCACCAGATCTCCCTCGGCTGTGGTCAGAACGGTTTCGGTGACCTGGTAGCGCCCGCTAAGGACAGAACCGACATCGATGGGCTGCGACACGTGCATCTCCAAGGTTTGATTGCTTCGAACGGCAGGCAGACCCACCATCCTTCATGTTACCTGCCCAAACCCGTCATTTGTTGGTCATTTGAGCAGAATCACGGCTTGGAAAGGCGCGGAATTCTGCGCATAAGCGGGCCGAGGAATCCGGCGAGCTCCGGGACCTTGGTCCGATGCAACAACAACACAAAGCTTATGGCCATAACTAGGCCCACAACACAGATCGTGACAGCGGCGCTGAACAGCGATTCATAAGCGAATCCGAAGCTGAAACCACCCAATAAAGCCAGGGGAATGCAGCCAATAATTGCAGACAGGGTGGCCATCCAACCGATTCGTATATAGGTGTCGATGACCTTGGTGACGCCATAGTCGCCGTAGCGTCGTTTGATCAGATAATGCGTGATGACTGCCGAGATGACATTGGTGATGCCGTAGATGAAGGCAATCGCTGCGGCAATATTTATCGGGTCGACCAGCCAGGCTGCCAACACGGCGCCGATCAGACCGATCGCGGCAATGCTGCTCTGGATCAGCATGGGAGTCCGGGTGTCTTCGTCGGCGAAAAAGACGCGCAACATGAAGAACTGGATCGACTTGAACGGAAGCCCCAGAGCGGTGAGGACCAGCAACTGGCCGATGGCGGCTGCCGCTTGAACGGAATTTTCGGAACTGCCGGCGAAGAGGCGCCCCAACGGACCGGCCAATACGATGAAGACCACGGTGAAGAAAATGATAGGGATTGCGGTAGAGCGCATGCCCTGGTTGAGCAGTGGTCCGATATCTTTGCGCCGGCGGTCGGCAAAGGCTCGGGTGAAGTCATTAAAAAGGACGGTGGCCACGGTCAGTGCGAACAGTGAATGTGGCAACACGGTGATTAGCTGCGAGGTATTCAGCGCGTATTCGCCGGCTACTGAGGCGGCCTGTTCGGCAGATAGTTCGGTACGGGCCGCCGTCGCTCCGGAGACGATTTTCGAGTAGATCAAAGAAGAGATGTTGCCGATGACCATCGCCGCCAGCGTCCAGATAGCTAGCCGGCCGACCCGGCGCAGTCCCATCCCACGCCAGGAGAAATCGAAGCGGAGCTTGAGGTGAGTCTTCTTCAATGGCCAGAGCAGTACGAGAGATTGCATGATGATGCCTAGGGTCGCACCGCCGGCAAGCCATATAGTTTTTCCGGTGCTCCAAGAATCCATCGGATCGCCCGAAGAATAGGCGCCGAAGACCAGCATGAACGAGCCGATTACCAATAATTGGATCAGGTTATTGGCCGCAGGAGCCCACATGAAGGCGGCGAATCTGCCGTGCGCATTGAGGACCTGCCCAAGCACCGCATATAGCCCGTAGAAGAAGATCTGTGGCAAGGACCAATAGGCGAACGCCGTGCCGAGCGCGATCATCGGATCGGTCCAGTTGTTAGTGAGCGCAATGATAATTGGTTGGGCGCACAAGGTCAGCACAACCGTCAGCGTACCCATCACCACGATGGTGAGGGTGACTAGCTTCGAGGTGTATGCGGCTCCACGGTCCTTGGCCTTGGAGGCCTTGATAAGTTGTGGAATCAACACCACGTTGAAGACGCCGCCAGCTAGCAGCATGAAGATGATCGTCGGGATGACGTTCGCCTTCTCGAAGATATCTGCCACCGAGGTGACCGAACCAATGGCCATGGCCAGCATGGCGGTGCGGACGAAGCCGAGCATGCGGGAAACCAATGTGCCCGACGCCATCAGCGCATAGGTTTTTGATCTTCCACCGGAAGCCGGGGCCGCTGGTGTCGCTAGTTCAGTAACCTGTTCGTGGGTTCCGGTATTCGGCTGATCGGGGCTGAGCGGTGAATTAGGAACCTGAGACATACTTCGTAAGGACCTCGCGTGCCAGGTCAGCGATCCGGCGTTCATTAGGGAAGGAAAGACGCTTACCGAGCGCATTCAAGGGTACCCATGCGACATCTACCGCCTCATGGTCTGGGTCGTTCTCGATCGTGAGGTGTCCGCCGGTGGCTTCCAGGAGGAAATGGTGCACGGTCTTATGAACCCGGTAATTGGTTACTGTGAACCAGTAGTCCACAGAGCCCAGCGGAGCGAGGATACGACCGGCAATGCCGGTTTCTTCTTCGATCTCGCGGACGGCAGCTTCCTCATTGATCTCTTCGCCCTCGGGGTGCCCCTTAGGAAGGCACCATTCCAAACGTCCACCGCGGTTGTACCGTGCAATGATTGCGACTGGAAAATCAGGGTTGTCAAAGTCAATAACAATGCCGCCGGAGGAAACTTCTTCGACCGTTGGAAGTGTCTGAGGACCGCCGGACGCCTGCGCAGAAGCCATTGACGCAGTCAATGGCGTGCGCTTTGGGGCAGACGGGATCGGACGGTTCATGAAACCACTCTATCGACTTTTTGGCGATCTACGCCTTAGCGACTTGGACAAGAGAGGTATCTCGCAAGGAAGTTCCGCGATTTTTCAAGCGAGAACACCAGAAATCTGGCACGCTTAAGGAACTATGTACGCACTTCCATCTCATGACGCCCTGCGCCAGATCCTGCCTTCGGTCATTTTCGAGCTCGCCGATCGTTTCGTTCGTGCCGGTCATGAGATTTCCCTGGTTGGTGGTCCGGTCCGCGATCTTTATCTTGGCCGTGTCTCTCCCGACCTGGATTTCACCACCAGCGCGAAGCCGGAGCAAACCGTTAAGGTGATCTCGGGATGGGCCGACAACATCTGGGATGTGGGACGCGAATTCGGGACCATCGCCTTGAAAAAGGGTGAGCACACATTAGAGGTCACGACTTACCGGGCTGACGCCTATGACAAGGATTCGCGCAAGCCAATCGTTGCCTTTGGCGATAACCTGCATGATGACCTGTACCGCCGAGACTTCACCATGAATGCCATGGCGTTACGTCTGCCCGATTTGGAACTGGTGGATCCCTTCGACGGGGTCAGTTCGCTGCGCGATGAACTAATCCGCACTCCAGGTTCCCCCGATATCTCCTTCTCGGATGACCCGTTGCGCATGATGCGAGCCGCACGATTCGCATCGCAGCTTCGCATCGAGGTGTCCTCCGAGGTTCGCCAGGCGATGAGCGAAATGACCGAGCGCATCGATATCATTTCTGCCGAACGAGTACGCGACGAATTGATCAAGCTGATCAACGGAGCCGACCCGCGTACGGGCATAGATTTGCTGGTCGATTCGGGTTTGGCAGACAAGGTGCTGCCCGAGGTTTCAGCGCTGCGCTTGGAAATCGATGAGCACCACCGGCACAAGGATGTCTATCAGCATTCGCTGACCGTGCTTGAACAAGCCATAGGACATGAAACCGATAGCGAGGGCCCCGTTCCAGGGCCAGATTTCATTCTTCGCTTCGCGGCGTTGCTGCATGACGCTGGAAAGCCTGCAACTCGTAAGTTCGAGTCCAATGGCGCGGTTTCATTCCGCCACCATGACATGGTCGGTTCGAAATTGGTGAAACAGCGCATGCGCGCCCTGCGATTCGACAAGGACACCACCAAAGCGGTGGCGCGCCTGGTTGAACTGCACATGCGCTTTTACGGCTATGGAGACGCCGGTTGGACCGATTCGGCTGTGCGCCGCTATGTGACCGACGCGGGCGAACTGCTTGAGCGATTGCACCGCCTGACCCGGTCGGATGTCACGACCCGCAACCGCCGTAAGGCCGAGCGCCTCGGATTTGCCTATGACGATCTAGAGACGCGGATAGCTGAAATTACCGAGCAGGAAGAGCTGAAGTCCATTCGTCCAGATTTGAATGGTGAACAGATTATGGCTTTGCTGGACATTAAAGCCGGGCCATTGGTAGGTCGCGCCTACAATTTCATGCTCAACCTGCGTTTGGATGACGGGCCGCTGGGAGAGCAAGTCGCCGCAGAAAGACTCCGTGCATGGTGGGCGGAACAACCGGAATCTCAGCAACCAGCAGCCGAATAGTAGTTGCAATTAGCGCAGGTAGGGACGTTTTGGGGCAGGCCCAGAGCGTCCCTACACGGCTTTAAAGAAACTTATTGAAGAATTTGAGTAAATCACTGGCGCGTGCGAAATTCTCCATGTATGCTGAATATTGTGATTGGGAAGTCTCAATGAGACTTGCGGATCAAAAAGACAATACTAAGTGAGTCTCGGGCTTTTGCGCGATTGACTCGGACAGATTTTTAGGAGGTGGGAAACGTGATTACAAATCGAGATAACTGGAATTATGGCGGCATGCGATCAGGCAAAATGGCCTTTTCAAATTGCTGGTTCGGCTTTGCCGCGCGCCATGGCGTTTCCCCTGCCTCCGGAATGATGGATTCCTAGACTTCTACGAATTCAAGCAAAAGTTCCTGGGGCGGTCAGTCAGTAATCGACATTCTCCCTTAGGAACTTTTTTCATGTCTGCTCCACTTTTTGATAGCTCTGTTCAACGGGCCGTTCGAACCTCGGAACTCATCTTCGCAGGTCCCGAAAGCCTGAAAGCTCGCGCAGTTTCTACTACGCACCAGGACCTTCCCACCTCCCCGATCTGTTTAGAAGGGAGGGAACAATAATGAAAAAGCGTTTTGCTAAGAACCGGAAGCAACTTGATAGTGCCGAATTAAACCGCCGACTAAGTCAGCGGGAGTTGGTCAACCATGTGCCACCGGAAATGTACCTCCGTATCCGATAGTTGAGCTCAACGCCATTACCGTTGTTGCCAACTACAGGAAGGGGTGCGAAATGAACTCGCAAACAATTCAGCAGAGGCCCGCCGGCCTATCAGCCGGCGGGCTTCTCCGCGTCCGGGGCAAGCCGCGCGCTATAGAAGGAGCATACAAAAAGATCCGTGCATGGAACTCTATTCCAGAATTCCACGCACGGATCTTTTTTGCTTCGTCCCGGGGGACTTTCTAGCGTTCGATGTCGCCGCGGATGAAGGCTTCGACCTTTGCGCGAGCCGACTCGTCGTCGTACTGCTCTGGTGGGGACTTCATGAAGTAGCTCGAAGCCGACAGGATCGGGCCGCCAATGCCGCGGTCAAGCGCGATCTTGGCTGCACGCACAGCATCAATGATGACACCGGCCGAGTTTGGCGAGTCCCAAACCTCTAGCTTGTATTCCAGATTCACCGGAGCATCACCGAAGTTGCGTCCCTCGAGGCGAACGAACGCCCACTTGCGGTCATCGAGCCAGGCAACGTAGTCGCTAGGTCCGATGTGCACGTCGTCAGCGGTGAGCTTGGCCGAGGTGTTCGAGGTGACTGCCTGAGTCTTGGAGATCTTCTTGGATTCCAAACGATCGCGTTCCAACATGTTCTTGAAGTCCATGTTGCCGCCGACGTTCAGCTGGTAGGTGCGATCAAGCACCACGCCACGGTCTTCGAAGAGCTTGGCCATCACACGGTGTGTGATGGTGGCGCCGATCTGCGACTTGATGTCGTCGCCCACGATTGGCACGCCTGCATCGGTGAACTTCTGTGCCCACTCCGGGGTGCCGGCAATGAAGACCGGCAGGGCGTTGACGAAGCCAACGCCTGCATCGATAGCGCACTGAGCGTAGAACTTTGCTGCGTCTTCGGAACCCACCGGCAGGTAGCAGACCATGACGTCGACCTTGTTTTCCTTCAACGCCTTGACGACGTCAACAGGGTCGGCGGTCGACTCTTCAATGGTCTCCCGGTAGTACTTGCCCAGACCGTCCAGGGTGGGCCCGCGCTGCACGGTGACACCGGTGGCTGGTACGTCGGCGATCTTGATGGTGTTGTTTTCGCTGGCCAGGATAGCGTCGGATAGGTCGAGGCCGACCTTTTTCGCATCCACATCGAATGCCGCAACGAATTCAACGTCGGCCACGTGGTAATCACCGAATCGCACGTGCATCAGGCCCGGAATAGAGGCATTTTCGTCGGCACTTCGGTAGTACTCGACACCTTGGATAAGGGAAGTGGCGCAGTTACCCACACCAACAATGGCAACGCGAATCGGGCTCGCCGACACATGAACTCCTAATGAAATATACAAATCTGTGGGCAAAATGACCGCGCGATAGCACAGTCTATTAATGGGCCCTTAATGATCTTAAGACCTTTTGGCCAAGAAACATTCCCATAGTGGTTGCAATCACCGGATGTTTCAACGGAAGGCAGGCTGATCGTGGTGAGTTTGGCATGCAGCAATCCGGGAAAAGGCGGATCAAGGAGCTATTCTTGTACAAGAGCAAAGCCAATTATGCCTATGACTGCTACTGAAAGAATAACGAATTTCCTACGTCACTCGCATAGATAATTTTGATCATGACATGGACCTTGGGTTTGATTGTCGTGACAACTTCATGTGTCTGCGAATTTTCAGCAATACCCTGAGCACTGGTGTCGGAAGTGCCGTCCGGACCCGTTGACGAAGTGGTTGGTGCTTGATGAAAGCCAGAATCTCGGGATCTGTTTTTAGCTGACCGCCCCGGGCACGATGCGCGAGGATGGTCAAAGATTCATTGAACGTGTTGTCCACACGGTGAAAATAGTTTTCTCGTAGCCAGGGCTTGTTTGCCGGTTCAAAGTTCAGGTCCTCGAGGTCCTGCAGAGTACCGAGCAATCCGGAGGATTCGAAAACGACGTTGATCATCTGGGCATTTACGCCGAAGTCGGAGAGCACCATGGTCGGCAATCCGCGATCGATCGACTCGAGCGCTGCCGTGGATGAAACGGTCACGAGCGCGCTATGCTCCGTAAGCACTTCAGACATGCTGCCGGTCACGAAGCGCAGATGCGTGGACTTTCCCAACCGGCCAGAGCGAACAAGCTCTTCAAAAAGTAGGTCATAGGGGTAGGCCTCGAGATGCGTCTGCGGTTCGCCAGCGCGCGCTCGCAATTTGACCATGACTTCCAGTCCCGGATTGAGCCGAGCGGCCTGCTCGAGCGAGACCAGAATGCTCTCGCGTTCGGATTTACCGACAGGCACCTTGGCCTGCGGTGCAAAGACCAGTCGCTTGATCGGGGCAGATGAACTGGTGGGAAAACCCGAGGAACGCAGAAAGGGAAGCTTGCTGACCATGATCGTTGGCTGATGACCCTCGTGGTCGAGGTTCATAAATGAAAAATCGCGCGCCTCGGCGTGTGAATGGCAGATGAATGCGTCACCTGGCCGGCGGTAATTCCATCCTTTGCGGGTGGCAGGATAGGCGACCCCGGGAAGCGCGGAGATCAGCGCGGTGCGTCGTTGGTCCACCGGCTCGGTGCGCAGCATTCGAGCATACAACTCGGCGACCACTGGCCCAGTGGCGGCGGCGAAGACGACATCTTCGCCAACGGTTTGCGCATTGAACTGATTCAAGGCTAAGACCTCTAGATCTGCGGGGTCGAGGTCGGTTCCCTCGAATGCTGCGGCGATCTGTTCTTCGGTGGGCATGACAGGGGTGCGCGCCAATACGACGCGACGGTCCCAACTCGGGCCCAGACGGTGCAGGAATGTGGTGGCGAGTTTCAGATACGAGTCTGAATCCGCGACCGCAAGAATTGCTGGTTTCACGAGGATCGTCACACCCTCAACGAGCTTGATAGATGGTCACGAAGATCTTGCGAGGTGCTCGGCGTCCACCAATGACCCGGCACCGGTTGCGCGTACAGGTTACGTGCTTCATTACCGAGCAGGAGGCGCAAGGAGGGAATGACGGTAGAAGGAAGCGCCCTGATTTCTTGTCCGGGACGCAAATCGCGCAATCGCATCTCGATCGGAATCGTATGCTCCTTCAGCACCACGTTGGGAATCTGCTGTAGTTCTTCCAATATCTGCGGAGTCTCTCGGCGGTGCGGGAAGAAGGCTACTGGCCCTTCTGCGGCAATGGAACGAATCCATTGCAGATACGGCGCGGCATGAATAATTCCGTCCGCCGCCATGGCCGAGCCGATGAGCAAGGTCGGTTCGGTGAATCGTTCGGCGACGGGTTGAGTAGCTAGCCACTCGAACCTGTGCTGGGCGAACTTGATGCCCAGCGCATCCATGCGCTTCCTGATTTCCGGTTCAACCTGCAAGGCAGAGACGATCAGCAGACGTCCCTCTCGAGCCAAGCCGCGCAGCCGGTGCCACATCGCCAAGCCCAGGCCCACGCGGGCAGCGGTGTTCTTCGCGCGGGCGCGCACCACAGCGGTAGGTTCCTCGCTGACCAGCTGCCGGATCAGCGCCAACGTGGCCAGCCCATCATCGATGATGACAATTTCCTTGGCCTTGACCCCGGTCAGCATGGTGCGCTGTATCCGGCCCGAATAGGCATCGCCGGTGACGTACCTGTCTCGCGCCGAGCTAGGCTGCGGTGGCCTTTTGGCCGCGGGCATGAAGTGCAAACCAGCCGGCGAATTTCTCAGCAGTGCGCCGGTGGTTGCCTCCAGCGGCATCCCGCGCCGCGGAATGATGCGCACCTCATCGCCGAGCAATCCGGCGGCGTGAGTTTCCACGGCCGAGAGCAGCTGCAGGGGAGATTCCACCCACACATGGGCGGTGCCAAAGCGTGGCCGTGGCACTTCCTGGGTGTCGGGTTGGGAAATTTTGATCATCGTATCGTTCATTTTGCCAGTCGACTCAGGGATTTGGACATGGTGTCCAAGGTCCGTGAGCCGTGGCGCAGCATGTGGCGGGATACGCCACGGACCTTGGCCGGCACCGAACGACGTGCTTGCAAGTGGGCCCACTGCGGTGGCAGCGCAAGCTTGGTGATGCGTCGACGCTTGAAGTGGGCGGAAAACACGCCGTAGTGTTCGGCGAGGAAAGCCTCGGCGACCGGGCGCAAATGCGGGAGCTGCGTGGACTGCATGCAATAAGAAATGGCACCGAGCAAGTCGCTGAGCATGTCGATGCTTCCGGCGCGAGCGGGAGCCGGCAGGTCCTGGACAAAGAGCCCGTGGATGATCGATAGCGGAATACGGTTCGAGTTCTCATAGGGGGCGAGAAGCTGCAGCATCTTGGCGGTACCCACGGCCTGAACCGGCGTACCGAGCACATAGTGGGCGGTGACCAGCGCCGTGGAGAAGCAGGAGATGACAACTTCCGGCTTCGCCGCGAGGATCACGGTTTCGGCCAGATGATCGGTATCGAGCAGATGGAAATCCAGCTCGAGGTCTTGGGCGCGGGCGCGCAATCGGGCCGCCGAGGTGGCGCTGGCCGACGGGTGGGCCTTGAACAAGATGGTGTGCAGCCCTCGGTCCTTGGCGGCTCGGAGCATCTGCTCGTGCAGCTCTAGTTCTTCCTCGGCATCCATCAGGCCGAGGGAACCCAGATACTGGCCGAGGATCAGGGCGGCGCCCTCGGGCAGCTGCAGCTGCGCCTCCCGTGCAAGTTGCGCAAAGACCGGCGCCAGCGCGGTTCCCTGCAAGACCAAGCGTGATGGTTGCTGCTCGGCGAGCAGCTGCGGCTCGAGGCCCGGCACCAGATCGACGTGTATGGTCCCGGCCAGGCGCTGGGCCATTGGGACCTGCAGCTTATTGCGCGTCGGACCGTAGGACATCAGACCGTCCGAATGCACCCAGATCGACGCGTCGAAGAAGATCCGCGCCAGCGCCCGAGCCGGGTTTACCTGGATCGATTCGAGAACTAGCGTCAGCCGTTCGTCTCCCAGATCCCAGGCACTGCGCAGCAAGCGTTCGAAGATGAGCAATTCGTCTTCGCGCGGGTTGAACTGGGCAGGCCGGCGCGGGGAGATCAGCGCGGCGAAATCCACCACCCGATCGAATCGGGCGGCAAGCTCGGCGAATCCCGGGGCTTCGTGAAGGGGCGTGGTCAGTTCGGGCAGCTGCGAGCCATTGGCGAGCACCAGAACATATTCATCTGCCTGCGGCAGCAGTCCGGCGTCGGCCATGGCGGCCAGGGAAGCTAACTGAAAATAGCTGCTGGCCTCGACTAAAGCGATCATTTAGCGGCCCCGACCTGAAGGAAGGAAAGGATGTGGCGGCGGCGCGCAATATCCATTTCGAGCGCTACCTGTTGTGCAATATTAACGTCGATGGTGGTGAATATCTTTCGTAGCTGCTGTTTCATTTCTAGCCGCACCTGTGGCGGGTAGTGCTTGGCGCGTTTCTCGTGATGGCACACGATCGCGAAGAACTGGCGCATCGCCTTGGGCAGGTGGCGGTCGGCGTGCTCATGGGCACGCACCTCCTCCAGGATCCGCGCATAGGCCGGAATGAAGCCGAGCTGGCGCTGGTCGAAGACCTGGGTGAGCGAACCGGGCAACCCGCGGCGGTAGAACACTCCGGGGTAGGAGATCACCGCGTAGCGGCTGGTGCGCAGATGCAGCTTCCAAAGCCACAGCCGGTCCTCGGCGCTGTGCAAGTCCGCGTCGAACAGGTAGGTGTCCTTGCTGCGCATCAGTTCGGTGCGATACATTCCCGCCCAAACGAAGGCATAGTCCACCATCGAGGGGGAGTCGATCGGCTCGATATCATCTGCCGGGTTCAGGGGCAGGCCGCGCAGCGCCTGCGGGGCGCGGTGCAGCACCCGGTTAGTTCCGGTCACCCGCACGTGGTCGGTGCGGACGAAGTCCACGTGCAGGTCTTCCAAGGCCGCGGCCAGGGTGGCGAGGTGTTCCGGAGCGTACCAGTCGTCCGGGTCCAGGAAGGTGAAGAATTCGCCGGTGGCCCGCTCGAGCCCGGCGTTGCGGGCCGCGGAGACTCCGGCGTTTTCGGTGAGGCTGACCAGCTCGAGGCCCTCGAGCTTCTGCTGGTAGCCGAGCACCAGATTCGCGGTCTGATCGGTGGAAGCATCATCGACCACCAGCACCTCTAGTTCCCACTTGCCCAGCTTTTGGCGGGTCAGCGAGGTGAGGGCATCGCAGATGTATTCCTCCTGGTTATAGGCGGGAATCACCACTGATATACGACCGGGGATCAAACTCATGGTTCCTTCTGGGCTAGGCGGGGCAAAAATAAACGGCGGTTGGACCCGTCGGTGAGTCCAACCGCCGGTTGTGTGCCGTGGCTAGGCGTCGACGCGGCGCAGGCGCGAAAGCGGTGCCAGCTCGCCCGGGAAGACCTTCTTCACGCCGTCGCCCATGGCCTGCTCGAGGATGCGGATGTCGCGGATCAGCGATTCGAAGCCCTTTGGCTCCAGCGAAGAAGCCTGATCCGAACCCCACATGGTGCGGTCCAGGGTGATGTGGCGCTCGACGGTGACCGCGCCCAAGGCGACGGCTGCCAGCGAGATCTGCAGGCCGCGCTCGTGGCCCGAGTAGCCTACCGGCACCTGGTAGCGCTCGCGCAGGGTCTCGACCATGCGCAGGTTTGCCTCTTCTGGAGGCAATGGGTAGGTGGAAGTTGCGTGCATCATGACCAGCTTGTCGGTGCCCAGGGTCTCCACCGCGGTATCGATCTGCTCGATGGTGGACATGCCGGTGGACAGGATGATTGGCTTGCCGGTCTGCGCGAGGGCCTTGAGCAGCTCGATGTCGGTGACCGAGGCCGAGGCGACCTTGTGGGTGACTGCACCCTGCTCTTCCATGAACTCAACCGAAGGAACGTCCCATGGGGAAGCGAAGGCGTGCAGGCCCTTGGAAGCAGCGTAGGAGATGAGCTCCTTGTACTGTGCCTGGTCGAACTCGACGCGGTAGCGGTAGTCCAGGTAGGTCATGTCGCCCCATGGGGTGGAGCGGATCTTGTCGCGCATGTCCATCGGGGTGGAGATCTCCGGGGTGCGCTTCTGGAACTTGACCGCGTTGGCGCCGGCCTCGGCCGAGACGTCGATCAACTGCTTGGCGATCTCGATGTCGCCATTGTGGTTGATGCCGATCTCGCCGATGACGTAAACCTGCTGGCCGGTGCCGAGCAGGGATTCGCCGATGGCTACTGGCTTGATTTCGGTGTTCACGGAGGTCATTGACTTGCCTTTCATTGGGAAAACTTGGGAATTCAAACTTGAGGATTGGAGCGGGCCGCGAGGACCAGCTCGGCGAGCTCACGGACCGCACCATTCCCGCCGGGGCGGGTCAGGCGGTGCCGTGCGGCTCGATGCACCTCGTCGCTGGCGTCGGCGACCGTGATCGGCCAGCCGACCAGCTCCATAGGTGCCAGATCATTGATGTCATTGCCTACATAGGCAACGCGGGCCGGGTTGATCGACTCGTCGACCAGCCAGCGGGCCAGGTATTCGGCCTTGTTGTCGATGCCGTGGGCGACCTCGACATTCAGTTTTGCCGCTCGGGCGGCGACTACCGGATTGCGTTCCTTGGACAGGATCAGGAACTTCACGCCGGCCGCTCGTAGCCGGGCCACGCCCATGCCATCGGAGCGCGAGACGCGCACGGTTTCGGTACCGTGTTCGTCCACGTAGGCGGTGTCCGGGGTATGCACCCCGTCAAAATCGGTGACTACCGCATCAACTAGGATCGGTTCGCTGTGCTGCGGGACGCGCAGTTGCGCCAGCGCCAGGTCCGCTTCGGTGTCGATGTCCATCCCGTGTTCCGCGGCGACCTCGCAGATGCGAACTCGGCCGAAGAACCGGTGCTTGGCTGCCTGGAACCCGGCGGTCTCCATGGCGTAGAACGCCCCGGTCTCCAGCCAGCGTGCCTCGCGGTCTTGGCGGCGCGGCCGGTTCGCCGCGTCATGTCCGCTGGCCAGCGCGAGCCCCTGGGGATCGGCGGTCCAATGAAATCCATGGTCGGGTACCGCGGCGAAGCTGACTTCGGCTCCGCCGTCGCGGACCGCGCCCACCGCAGCGTCCAGGTCCGCAGGATCGATCAGCGGGCTGGTGCATTGAATGAACAAGGTGATATCCGGAGTGTCGGAGACCTTGGACAAAACATCGAGAAGCACCGCTTCGCTGCTAGCCGTGTCTCCGGCGATATCTGCCGGTCGGCTGATCACGGTGGCCCCGTAGGCGAGGGCCTCGGCCTTGATTTGTTCATGATCGGTGCTGACCACGACTTCGCTGACTGTCGTCGCAGAACGCGCCGCAAGGATGGCCCTGCCCACCAGGGAGATGCCCCCGATGGTGCGTAGATTTTTGAGCTTGACGCCTTTGGAACCACCCCGGGCTGGGATGATCGCTAGGACGCTGGGCTTGTCGGTTTTACTCACATCCATGAGCCTAGGAAGCCGAGTTGGCCACCTGCCCTACATCAGGTTAACGCAGGGTGAAGAACAGGTTTAGCTTGCTGGGAAAACCCTGTATGCCCATGTCATTGAGCTTATCCAGTCGTTTTACGGTTCCCGGGCCGCTAGTTGGGCGCGAAGCACGGTCAAGTGTTCGTTTAGCTTTTGGCGTTCTTCACCGGCGAAGCGGCGGGCCTGCATATCAAGGACGGCCCGGGTGCCAGACTCGTCTACCTGCAACAGGTTGCCCAGGCTCGCCACGGCCGCGGCGCGCGAATCGACTTTTCGATTGCCGCGAAAACTTCCTCGCGCCGGTCGATGGCTTAGGTGATCGCCCGGAGGAGTTGCGCCGGCTGGCCCAGGCTTTCCTTGGGTTGACTGTGCATAGTGGCATCCTGCCGCCTGCTCGAAGTCGATGGAAGCGGTGCGAATAACCGAATCAACGGACTAAATGGTGCAGTGCGGTGCCCCGGCAAACTAGGCTGGAACCTATGAGTGCCCCGAATAAACCGAGCCAGCGTGGTCCGCTGCGGATTACCGTCCCCTCGCGGGCCGACGGATTCCTGCGCCAGTTCACCGCGCTGATCGGTGGCCCGTTGGGTCGCCGCAGCGATCCGGGGCGAGTTAGTCCCGGATTCTTCAGTGTTGAACGCATCATGATCCTGCTGACCACCCTCGGCGCGCTGTTCATGCTCTTGGCAAAGAACCCCTGCAGGCTTAATGGTTGGGGCGGTTCCAACCCCTACGTATATGCCTGCTACACCGACTGGGTGCCGCTCTTCGGGGCGCGCGGATTCGCCGACAACCCGTGGGTTCCGTTCAGCAGCGGGGCCGAATTCGAATACCCGGTGCTGATGAGCGCGGTGGCCTCGGCGGTTGCCGCGCTGGTCCCGCAGGGTCTGGAGAACCGCTCGCTGCTCTACTTCGATATGAACCTGACCATCGTGGCGATCCTCTGGGTGGTCACCGTGGTGTGCACGCTGCGCATGGGCGGGCGCCGTCCCTGGGACGCGGCGATGGTGGCGATCGCCCCGGGCATCATCCTGACCGCGAGCATCAATTGGGATATGTGGGCCGTGGCACTGCTTGCCATGGGCATGCTGTCCTTCGCCCGCGGACGCATAGTACTTGCCGGGGTGCTGATTGGCTTGGGCGCGGCGATGAAGATCTACCCGTTTTTCATCCTCGGCGCGATACTGGTGATCGCGCTTCGCACCGGAAAACTCAAGGTCTTCTGGGTGACCGGCGGCGCCGCCGCGGCCACCTGGGTCCTGGTGAATCTGCCCTACGCGCTGGCCTATCCGGACTCCTTTAGGCACTTCTTCACCTTTTCCTCGGAACGCGGTGCCGGGCTTTCAAGTTTCTGGCATGCGTGGAACGCGGTGGCAGCAAAAACCGATTCCATGGGTACCTTCGAGGCAGAACAGATCTCCCGTTACGGCCTGATTCTGTTCTTCATCTGCTGCGCCGGTGTTGCGGTGCTCGGTCTGCTGGCCAAGCGTACTCCGCGCCTGGGGTCGCTGGCATTCCTGATCATCGCCTCCTTCGTGCTGGTCAATAAGGTCTACTCTCCGCAGTTCATCGTCTGGCTGATTCCGTTGTTCGCGCTGGCACTGCCACGCTGGCGGTTGTTCCTGGTCTGGATGATGGTGGAGGTCGCCCACTTCTACGGGCTATGGAACTATCTCGATGCATTCTCCGGAGAGCAAGACCCGCATAAAACCTTCCCGGAAATCGGCTACGTGGTGCTGGTGCTCGCGCATATGGGCATGCTTGCCTACCTGATGTTCCAGGTGGTGCGCTCGATCCTTGACCCGCGCCGCGATCCAATCCGTGCGGTAGGCCAGGAGGACCCGCTGGCTGGTGCCTTTGCCGGAGCCAAAGACGTTTTCACCTTGCGCGGACTGCGCAAGTCCACTAATACTTCTCAGGAGCAACAGGTATGAGCTCGATTGCAGTGGTTGGTTCGGGACCCAATGGCCTGGCCGCCGCCGCCGTGGCCGCCCGAGCGGGACTGCAAGTTGAGGTCTACGAGGCAAATGAAACGATCGGCGGGGCCGCGCGAACTCAGCCCCTGGAGGGCTCGAGCGCGAAGTTCGACCTGGGTAGCGCGGTGCATCCGATGGCGATGCTCTCCGAGGCGATGCATGAGCTCAACGTGCACGAACGGGTCGACTTCATTGTCCCGGAGCTATCTTTTGCGCATGTCCTTGACGAACGCACGGCCTACGCCTGGCGGGATTTGAAGCGCACCGGTGAGGACCTGGGCGCACGGGACGGGGTCGCCTATACCCGGTTGCTTGGCCCTTTGGTGGACCGAATGACGCAGCTGGGGGACACCTTGCTGAACCCGTTGCTGAGGGTGCCGGCGCATCCGTTGACCCTGGGCATCTTTGGCGCCGCAACGCTCGGCGGCATGGCGCTGAAAGATGTGCTCTCAGGGAAGTTCCCGCAGGCGGCCGCACTCTATGCCGGTTGCGCCGCACATGTGGCTGGCGGATCGCGCGGCCCGGCCAACGCCGGGGCCGGGCTATTTCTCGCGGCCGCGGCCCACAGCCAGGGATGGGCTATCCCGCGCGGAGGGTCGCAGGCCATCTCGGACGCGCTCGCCGCGGAAGTCACCGCCCACGGGGGCAAAATCCATACCGGGCACAAGGTGTCGCATGTTGATGAGTTGGCTGCCGAGTCTATCCTGCTCGACACCTCTGCCGAAGACGCGGCGAACCTGACCAGCGGCAGAATTCCCGAGAAACTAGCCAAGGCGTTGTCCCAGACCCGGCGCTCGCCGGGGAGCTGCCTGATACATTTTGTGCTTCGTGAAGCGGTTCCATGGAAGGACCCGGTCCTCGGCCAAACCGGTACCGTCCACCTAGGCGGGACCGCTCGCCAAATCGGCCGGGCCGAACGCATCGCCAACCGGCGTACCGCCGAGCATCCATACCTGATCGTTGCCCAGCCCTCGGTCTTCGATGATTCGCGGGCTCCGGGTGGAGAACAGGTCATCTGGGCCTACTGCCATGTGCCATTGGGCTCTGCCGCCGATATGAAGCGCCAAATCACCGCTCAAATCGAAGCCGCGGCCCCGGGCTTCAGCGACTTAGTCAGGGAAAGCTATGTCGTTCCGGCCACCGGGTTGGAACGACAGAATGCCGCGCTGGTCGGTGGTGACCTTTCGGGTGGAACCATGGATATGCTCGGCAGCATCATGCGCCCCCGGCTCTCCCCGGAGCCGTGGTACTTGCAGTCCAAGGGGCTGTACCTGGTTTCTTCGGCGACGCCTCCGGGCCCCTCGGTGCATGGCATGGCCGGCTACCTCGGCGCCAAGGCAATGCTCCGTCGCGAATACTCTCTGGGAAGCTAAGAACTGAGGACTTTGATGGATTCGACGTACTTCGGGGTTTTCCCGGCATTCATCTTGCTGATCGTGTGGGCGGTCTTCATCATTCGGTACCGCAAGGATCCGCGCCGGTTGAGCAACGCGATACTGCTCTTTCCGCTGGTGCTGGGGAGTATCTCGCTGAGCATCAACTTACTGACCAGCCTGGTGCCCGGCCTCGGCTTGGTGCTTGTGCTGGTCTTCTTGCTGGCTCCACTGATCTATATCGTGTTTGCCGGAGCGTTAATCCACAACGGTGTCGTGATGTGGCGGCGTGAAGGCCCAAGGATGTCGAACCTGCTCTCGCTGGTCGCGGGCCTGGCGGTCCTTGGCCTGCCAGTCTCGGCGTTTGTGATCTTGTCCATTAATACTTGGTGGGCCTACGCGTTCGCCTTTGTCCTGTTCATGTCCTCCTCCTTGGCCGCTTGCCTCTTCTCGATGCTGCTGCTTTATGCCTGGGTGCAGGCGAAGTTCCCCTCCAAGGGGCAAGCAGCCGCGGTGGTAGTACTGGGGGCACGCACCATTAAAGGCAAAGTCACTCCCTTGCTGCGCGGTCGATTGGATAGGGGAATCTCGCTCTACGAAACCGCGTCCGAGCCTAAACCCTTGTTGGTTCCGACCGGTGGGCAAGGTGGCGACGAGGTGGAGCCCGAAGGCGTCAGCATGGCACGCTACCTGCAAGAGCAGGGCATACCCGAAGCGCAAATCATGGTTGAAGATCAGGCAAAGGACACGATCCAGAATCTGGTCTTCTCCGATGCGTTGGTGCGTCAGCAGAAAGTCGAAGGCCAACTGTGGGTGGTGACCAGCGACTATCATGCGCTGCGTGCAGGCTTTGCTTCTCGCCAGCTCGGGTTGGACGCACGGGCTTTCGGCGGCAAGACCGCGGCCTACTATCGGCCGAGCGCCTTCTTGCGCGAATGCGTGGCCATCGTGCGGGATCATAAGCTGACCATGGGGTTGCTAGCGCTGCCTTTCGCCGCGGTGGTCATCGGGGCCTTGATGCTTCTGTTGAACTACGACCAGGTGCTCTAAGCAGCAAATACGTGCACCTATAGGTGTATGCTCATCGCCGCCGAGCTGCTGGCTCAGTCTTTGGAGTGAGAGCCAAGATCAGCATTCGGGGCGGTGCTTTCCAACTGTGCGGTTTCTAAACTGGAAGTATGATTCAGGCACATGAGTTAACCAAAAAATATGGTGCGAAAACCGTAGTCGACAACGTGTCGTTTACGGTGCAGCCGGGAATGGTGACCGGATTCCTCGGCCCTAATGGCGCGGGCAAGTCAACGACCATGCGCATGATCGTGGGGCTAGCCAAGCCGACCGTTGGGCAGGTCACCGTCAATGGCCGGAAATTCGCCTCCTCTAAACACCCGTTGACCGAGGTCGGCGCGCTACTTGAAGCCAAATCGGTACATAAGTCGCTCTCCGCGCGCTCCCACCTGCGATCCATGGCGGCCACCGGGGGAATTCCCACTTCCCGGGTGGACGAGGTTCTGGAACTCACCGGCCTGAGCCAACTTAACCGCAAGAAGGTTGGTGGCTTCTCGCTGGGCATGGGACAGCGTCTGGGGATCGCCTCGGCGCTGCTCGGGGACCCGCAAGTGCTGATCTTGGACGAACCGGTTAACGGACTGGACCCGGAAGGTGTCGCCTGGGTGCGTAACCTGGCCCGCCAGCAGGCGGCCGAGGGGAAGACCGTATTCATCTCCTCGCACCTGATGAGCGAGATGGCGCAGACCGCTGATCATCTGATTGTGATCGGCCGCGGCCGGATCCTTGCGGATGCTCCGATCAACGAGTTCATCGATGACGGGCTCTCGCAAACCATTGTCCGCTCCAGCGATCTGGAGCTGCTGATGAGCAGCTTGGCAGCCGATGGGGTGCAATTGACCCGTCTGGATGCGGAAACCTTGCGCGTCGCCGGCCCGGATTCCGAATCGATCGGCCGCCGCGCCCTGGAAGCCGGAGTCGTGCTGAGCGAGTTGCGTCCAATGCAGCGGACCCTGGAAGACGCGTACATGGAATTGACCCGCGACGAGGTCGAATACAAATCACGAATTCTCAACGAAGCAGTTGCCGGAGGAACGAACTAATGAGTACCCAGCTCGCAACCCCAACACGCGGCAAGGTCACCTTCGGTGGTGTGCTGCGTTCGGAATCAATTCGTTTCTTCTCACTGAATTCCACTCGTATTCTGCTGCTTGTGGCGATCGTGCTCAATATGGGCATTGCCGCAATTGGCGTGTGGGGAGTTGGCTCCTTTGCCGGCGAGGCCCCACCGGTGCCAGGCGCCCCGGACATGTCAAGTGCGGCCTTTACCGCAGAACTCGTGGGTTCCGGCCTGGCGTTCTCCCAGCTGATCCTCGGTGTTTTGGGCGTGCTGCTCATCAGCGGCGAATTCACCACCGGTTCGGCGGTGAGCACCTTCTTGGCCAGCCCGCAGCGTCTGCGCGTCTTCGCCGCCAAGGCTACGCTGATTACCCTGCTCTGCGCCGTAGTCCAGGTCATCGGAAGCACACTTGCCTACCTGGTATGCATGCCATTGGCCAAGAACTACAACATGGAGCTGGACTACTTCGGCGGCGATTTCCAGAACGTGCTCTGGTACGGAGTTTTGGCCGTGGTAATGGCTGCGCTGATCGGTTTGGCTCTGGGTGCACTGCTGCGCAACTCTGCCGGTGGAATTACCTCGCTGGTGGCGTTGTTCTTTGTGCTTCCCGCGGTCACCGGGCTGCTCACCTTGGTTGCCGACTGGGTCCAGGACATCGTCCGTTTCCTTCCGGACAATCTGAGCATGTCATTGGCTATGCCGCTGTCCTACCCCAGCGAGCTTGAGCAGTGGCAGCAGCTGCTCGGGGTAGCCGGATGGACGCTGATTCCGCTCATTCTGGGTGCTTGGCTGTTGAAGAGCCGAGACGTCTAAGAAGAGTTGTAGCAGTTGAGCAAACTAGACTGGATGACATGAGCCAAACATCGCTGCAGGAGCCGATAGTCTCCTTCGACGAGCTGGCGGCCAAGCGGATGGGCCGGGTACGCAGGTACCTGCGCACCCATCCGCGTGTGGTCGTTGTGGGAACCGTAGTAATCTACTTCTTCTTGGCGCTCCCCAACACCGTCATGATGGCCTATCTGCCACAGGTACCTCCGGCGCTGTATTTGCTGCTGACGGTGAGTATCGGGCTCGTGCTGCTCTGGCGTCGCAAGGCGCCGCTAACCGTGCTGAGCATCGTTTTTGTCCTTGAATTCGTCGGCATATTAATTGCCGGTCAAGGCGGCGGAATGGGCGGGGTCGGCATGACCATCGCCCTGTACACGGTGGGAACCAGTTATTCTGGACGGCGCGCGATCCCCATCGCGCTGCTCGCCGGCTGCTTCCAACTGTTGATGATGGTGTTGATGGGTTACCCGGACCTTTCGGATCTGACCGCGGAACCAGATGAAGAAAACCTCGATGACGCTGCGGCTTCCGGTATTCTCATCGGTGTCACCGGCGGATTCCTGATTGGTATTTACGCCGCCGCCGCGGCTATCGGTACGAACATCCGCAATGCGCGCATTCACGAGGCCGAGCTCAACCATTGGGCCTCACAGGTCTCGCGCCTTGCCCAGGTGCAGGAACGAAACCGTATTGCCCGCGAAATGCATGACGTGGTCGCCCACTCGCTTTCGGTGATGATTGCATTGTCCGAAGGGGCGCGCGTGGTCGGGCGGCGCGACCAGGAACGTTCCGAGCAGGTGCTCAAAGAACTCTCGGGCACCGGCCGGGCGGCGCTCGCCGACATGCGCCGCATGCTCGGGGTCTTACGCCAGAACGAGACCGGTGAGCCAGAGCTTAAACCAACCGGAGGCAGCCTCGACCAATTGCTTGAGGGCTTCCGTGTTGCAGGATTGCCGCTGACCTATACATACACCGGAAAGCAACTTCCCGAGGACGCCGCCTTCCAGCTGACGATCTTCCGTATTATCCAAGAGTCATTGACCAACTCCTTGCGCTACGCCCACAATGTCAGCAACGTGCAGGTGCGCATGGAACGCTGTGCGAGCCAGGTGCGGATCGAAATCATCGATGACGGTGATGCAACCCGTGTGCCAAGTGTCGGCACCGGTCAGGGACTGCGCGGGATGCGTGAACGCGTGGCGCTTTTTGACGGAACGGTGAACGCAGGGCCGGCGGCCAACGGCGGTTGGATCGTTAAAGCCTCCTTGCAATTGCCCGAATACAGCACGCAGAATCCAAGTCCCAAGGAGTAGCTCATGGAAGAAAATATTAAAGTGTTGCTGGTCGACGATCAGCCGCTGCTGCGCATGGGCTTCCGGCTGATTCTCGAAGGCGAAACCGATATGCATATCGTTGGGGAGGCTGCAGATGGCCTGGAAGCGTTGACGCAGACCGCGGCGTTGACCCCGGACGTGGTGCTGATGGATGTGCGCATGCCGAAGATGGATGGCCTTGAGGCGACCGAACGGATCGCCAAGCAGCATCCGGAAACGAAGATCATCATCTTGACCACCTTCGACCTGGATGAGTACGCGTTTTCCGGTTTGCAGGCCGGTGCCAGTGCCTTCTTGCTCAAGGATGTGGCCCCAGAGGAGCTGGTCTCCGCGGTACGGCTGGTTGCTTCGGGGGACGCGGTTGTTGCACCGCGTGTGACCGCGCGACTGCTTGAGACCTATGTGCGCAACGGCGCTAAAGGCCAGCCTGCGAAGAATGCGGAGGCTGTGGAACGCGATCCGTTACTCGATGATCTGACGCCTCGTGAACAGGAAGTGCTGCGCGCCCTGTCCGAGGGGTTGTCCAATGCGGAGATTGCGCATCGGTTTTTCCTCTCCGAGGCGACGGTCAAAACGCATGTGCGACGGATCCTGACCAAACTTCATCTGCGAGATAGGGTGCAGGCCGTGGTCTATGCGTACGAGACAGGATTGGTCATCCCTTCGCAGGGGCTGGACTTCTAAGGCTTTCGCAAAAAAATCGCTGTTGGCGGCACCCGTATAGGGTGCCGCCAACAGCGATTCTGCGCTTAACGGCGCTTCTGAGCCTTGCGCTCTTTCCTGGCGGTGGCGCGCAACTGAATCACGCGGGCAGCCCCAGCTGCAGCAATCAACAAGCCACCGCCGACGGCGGCAATGAAGAGCGCCAGTCCAAGATTTACCTGGCCTTCGTAGGTGAAGTAGCGCAGCGTCACCTGATCCTGATTCTGGGCAATGAAAATGATGAGCAGCACCAGGACAATGAGCCCCAGCACGGATGCCGTCCAGATCCGTCCGAGCCTGGTGACAGGCAACTTGGCCTCCGGTTCAGGTGGCGGGGTCTTACCCTTGGATTTTTTCGGTTGGTCGACCGGACCGGTTACCGGTTTTGTTACCGCAACTTCGTCTGGATCTGGTGTTGGCTCGTGACCAACCGGGATCTCATCTGGGCTGTGAGGAGTCGATGTCATGATTTCGCTCGTTTCCTAGTTGGCTACTTTCTGCCAGCATTGCCCGAATATGGGCACTTCGTCAAGTGCAATACCTTTTGATTCGCTGGTCAGAGCTATTCGATGATCAAGAATGCCGAAGTTGAGCCATGCATCGGGTCAGCCCGTATGCGCCAAGCCAGCCCGGACTCCAAGGATCCGCAGGCAAGTTGCTGAAAACTCCATGGTGCATTCGTTGGCATAGCCGCTAACGGCAGAAGCCCACTAAGCTGGACAAAGCTCGGCAATTCAGGCCGACACCGAAACCTGATGAAAGAAGTGAGCACCCAGTTATGGCACAAGCCGCAGCAATGGCCCACATTGCAGACCTGGCCGAATACGTAGCGACCTCCCCGTCGAGCTTCCACGCGGCAGCCAGCGCCGCCAAACGATTGGATGCCGCGGGCTTCACCGCATTGGACGAATCGGCCGCGTGGAAGCTGAGCGCGGGCTCCTACTATGTGGTGCGTGACGGCGCCGTCATCGCCTGGGTCCAGCCCGAAGCCGCCACCGCAACCAGCGGTTTCCACATCCTCGGTGCGCACACCGATTCACCCGGTTTTAAGCTCAAGCCCAAACCAACCACCGGCTCCAATGGATGGTGGCAGGCAGGGGTTGAGGTCTACGGCGGTCCGCTGCTGAATTCCTGGCTGGACCGCGAACTGGTGCTCGCCGGACGTCTGGTGCTGCGCGACGGGTCCGTGCACCTGGCTCAGACCGAACCACTGCTGCGCATCCCGCAGCTCGCGATTCACCTGGACCGCCAGGTCAACGACGGCCTGACCTTGGACAAGCAGGCCCACACCAACCCCATCTTCGGCGCCGGGGAGCTGGCAGACGCAGACATTCTAGGTATTCTGGCGGCCGCAGCGGGCGTGGACCCGGGCTTGGTTGCAGGCTATGACGTGCTGACCGCTCCGGCCCAGCGTGGCGAGGTATTCGGCCACGGCAAGGACTTCTTCGCCAGTTCACGACTGGACAACCTCACTAGCGTGCATGCCGGGCTGATTGCGTTGACCGGTTACTCGCGGAACCCATCGGGCAACCACATCGCCATGCTCGCCGCCTTCGACCATGAGGAAATCGGTTCGGCATCGCGTTCCGGTGCCAGTGGACCATTCTTGGAAGAACTGCTGGGCCGGATCCAGGCATCCTTCGGCGCGAGCACCGAAGACACCGCCCGGGCGATGTCGGCCTCGGTCTGCCTCTCCGCGGATGCCGGCCACGCGGTGCACCCGAACTATGCGGAGCGCCATGACCCGGCCAACCGACCGCAGCTCAACGGCGGACCCTTGCTGAAGATCAACGCCAATCAGCGCTACGCCACCGACGCAGTCGGAGCAGCTGCCTTCGCGAATTGGTGCGAGAACGCAGGAGTTCCATACCAAGAGTTCGTCTCGAACAACCGGGTACCGTGCGGTTCGACCATCGGCCCGCTGACCGCCACCCGTTTGGGCATCCGCACCCTGGACGTAGGCGTCGCGCTGCTATCGATGCATTCGGCCCGCGAGATGTGCGGCGTGGATGATCCTTGGTACCTCTCGAAGGTCTCCCGCGAGTTCTTCGGAGCCTAGGGAAAATGATCTCAGCTCCAAATGAACTCAAGATCTTGCTTTGATTCCGAGTTCATTTGGAGTTTGAGTTGGTCGTTGCCGCTGAGTTCGCTGGCAACTTCGAGCCTCGAGGTACCGCGGCGCTTGATGGCATAATCGCCTTCATGACGATCTTCGCTCAGGACCTGTTGGTGTTCCAGCAGACCAAAAACATCTCGAAGAATGACTTCGCCATCAGGGACGGCGCTGGCGTGCAGGTTGCCCACGTTGAAACGGGTGGCAGCGCGCTGGGCCGGATGTTTGCCGGGGCCCGGCAGCTTACGGTTTTTGACGGTCCAGACAATCCGGTCATACAGGTGAAAGACACCATGACCTTAGGCCGCGACCGCTTGGAAATCCTAGATGGCCCGGGCAATCCGCTGGCTAGTCTGGTCAAGCGAATCACCTTCTTCAAAACTCGAATCACCATCGATTTTCAGGGTGAGGAGCTGGAAATGTCCGGTGATATTTGGGGATTCGATTTCCAAGTCACCGGAGCGGCGGGTGTGCTAGCCAGCGTTGCGCGCGAATGGTCGGGTGTGGGCAATGCCCTGCTCGGTAAATCCACCTATGCCTTGCGGCTTGCCCCAAGCCTCACAATTGGGCAGCGTCAGGCCGTCATCGGGTCGATCTTGGCCCTCGACCTCATTCGGGAGAAGCAAAAACGTAGTAGCTGAGCAGAATCCCGCACCTTAGCTCCCGGGCACGCGCATCGGCGAGGCAGGGAAGCCTGATATCGAGCCAGCAGTGCCCCGGAGCGGCAGGTGCATGGAGATACGGATTCTCTGGCTTCTTGCAGCTCCGGCGCAGGGGATTGGTACCTGCCGATGGCCTGCGAGTCATCGGATAGTTACTATCCGTTAACCCGGCGGTGGTCGGATAGAACTCTATGAGCTCCCCTCCTGCTGCCCCCAAGAACTTCCGGCCCGAGATCCAGGCGCTGCGTGCCCTCGCGGTCCTTTTGGTGGTTGCCTACCACCTGGAGCCTGGACTGCTGCCCGGCGGTTATATTGGCGTGGACATCTTTTTCGTGATCTCCGGCTTCCTGATCACCTCGCACCTATTGCGGGAGGCGCAGCGTACCGGGACGGTGAACCTGGCCTCCTTCTTCGCCGGGCGTGCCCGCAGGATCTTGCCAGCCGCAATGCTCGTCATATTGGTGGTCGTTGCGGCGGCCCTGGCCATCTTCCCCAAAACCCAGTGGGGGACACTGACCGTGCAGGGCCTCGCCTCGGCCTTCTCGGTGCAGAACTGGGTGCTGGCCGCGGATTCCGTGGACTATCTTGCGTCCGAGCAGGCACCCGGACCCCTGCAGCACTTTTGGTCCCTAGGGGTTGAGGAGCAGTTCTACCTGTTCTGGCCACTGCTGGTGCTGGCGGCCTGCCTGCTGGTCAAACACAACCTCCCCGGCCCGCGAGCCGATCGCTTTGCCTCCCGCCGCCGGATGCTGTGGATCGCCTTTACGGTTATCGCACTGCTTTCCTTGGGCTATTCGATCTTCACCGGATATTCCGGGGACGCCGCGGGCTACTTCGTGACAACTACGCGCATCTGGGAACTAGCGGCCGGAGGGCTGCTCGCCCTTGCAGCGGATGGGCATGCCAATGGCGCCTTCACGCTTCCGCGCTGGGTCAGCTCCTGGTCGGTGCGCAATGCGGTGGTGCTGCTCGCGCTCGCCGCAATTCTCGGTGCGGCCTTCAGCTATGACGCGCAGACCGTATTCCCCGGAATCGCTGCCGCCGTTCCGGTGCTTGGCTGTGCGGCAATCATTGCCGCAGGCACCACCTCGGGTCCCGGTTCGCTGCACGCGCTGGTGAATTTTGCCCCGGTGCAATGGATCGGGTTGGCCTCATACTCTTTGTATCTCTGGCATTGGCCGTTGATAGTTTTCGCCACCCATCTCACCGGGCATGATCCGACCCCGGTGGAATCATTGGCGCTCATGGCAGGATCCCTGGCGCTGGCCTGGGCCAGCCTGCGTTTCGTCGAAACCCCGGCACGCCATTGGCAGCCAGTGGCGGCCTCCGCGAAGCGCTCGCTGCTCGCAGGGGCCACCATGATCGCGGTGGTTGCGTCCGTGGCGCTGATTCCGGGCGTAGCGCAGCGCGAATCGATCGAGCGCGAGCAGCAACAAGTCGCGGCGCTGCTGCAGAACCCGCCGGCCGGCTTCGGCGCCGCCTCCGTATCCGCTGGCGCCCCGGCCTACCTGGCAGATCAGCCCCAGATCATTCCGGTGCCGGCAACGGCCGAAGATGATCAGCCGGATCTAGGCGAATGCGTGCAAGACCCGCAATCCACCCAGATCAAGGAATGCGAATTCGGCAGCAAGGACGCCACCCTTACGGTGGCCCTAGTAGGTGACTCCCACGCGGCCCACTGGTTCGAGGCGCTCGCCGGCCACGCCAAGGAGCGCGGCTGGAAGATCGTGACCTATTTGAAGAACTCCTGCCCGTTCAGCGCCGAAAGTCGCACCGCCGAACGCGAGGGAGGGATCAACTGCGCCGAAGCCAATGAGCAGACACTGATGAAACTCAGTGAACGCGAGGACCTCAACGCGGTCGTTGCGGCCAACTGGGGCGGCGCGAGCTTCGTCGGGGACGCGGCTCAGGGATACGCCGAGCAGTGGGGCAAGCTAGAAAACGCAGGACGCCAGGTGTACGCGGTGGTTGATACGCCGCGGCCGCCGCAGGATTCCTATGCACGCGACTGCGTGGAGGAACACTCCTCCAACCCCGAGCAGTGCTCCTTCGACAAGGAGTCCGCCTTCGAAGAGGGGGATGCCACGCGGCAGGCCGCGAAGCTTGAGCCGCGGGTTCAGGTGCTGGATTTCAGCGATCAGTTCTGCATCGACCAGCGCTGCCCGGCGGTCATCGGAAATGTGCTGGTCTACCGGGATAAGCATCATGTCTCGGACACCTATATGCGCACACTGGCGCCGGTTTTCGGTCAGCGTCTGGAAGCTGCAATGGACGGCGAGCAAAAATGAGTTCATGATCTAGGACACCAAGGGTTCTGCCCCGACCGACATCTCGGGTAGGATTGAAAGGTCTGTGCTACTGCACGCCCGAAACTTGGGTGCCGCGGAGCACGGATAACGCAAGAACCTCCTGTTGCGGAAATGCCGCGACCGTTTAGCCCAAAGGAGGTGGGTTCACATGCGTGCTTATGAACTTATGGTCCTCATCGATCCAGAGGTCGATGACCGCACCGTAGAACCAACCATCGAGAAGTACCTCGAGGTTGTTCGCGCTGCTGGTGGATCGATCGAGAAGGTCGATATCTGGGGACGTCGCAAGATGTCTTACGAGATCCAGAAGAAGGCAGAAGCCATCTACATCGTGGTGAACTACACCGCGGATCCAGCTACTTCGTTCGAGCTTGAGCGTCAGCTCAAGATCAACGAGCAGATCCTGCGCCACAAGGTCACCCGTCCGGAAGAGGCCCGCGTTTAATTACGCTGGCAACATCTTCCGTTGTACGACAAACGTTCATTCTGAGTAAGGAGAGTCAATGGCAGGCGAGACTGTTATTACCGTCATCGGAAATCTGACCGCCGATCCGGAGCTGCGATTCACGCCATCCGGTTCAGCCGTAGCGAACTTTACGATCGCTTCGACTCCTCGCACCTTCGATCGCCAGTCCAATGAATGGAAGGACGGGGAAGCCCTGTTCTTGCGTGCATCGGTGTGGCGTGAGGCTGCAGAAAACGTAGCCGAGACGTTCACCAAGGGCATGCGAGTCATCGCCCAGGGTCGTCTGCGCTCGCGTTCGTACGACACCAAGGAAGGCGAACGTCGCACCGTCATGGAGCTCGAGGTCGATGAAATCGGCCCGTCGCTCCGCTTTGCCTCTGCCAAGGTAACCCGCACCCAGCGCTCCGGCGGTGGCCAGGGCGGCTTTGGCAACAACGGTGGCGGTGGAGGTTTCTCCAACGCGCCGCAGCAAAATGCCCCACAGCAGCCGCAGCCGCAGCCGCAGCAGGGCGGTGGATGGAATGCTCCATCCAACGACCCGTGGAGCACCGGAGGCAACTCCGGCGGTAACAACGGCGGCGGCGGTGGCTGGGGCAACCCAGGCAACGACGAGCCACCTTTCTAACAATTATTTATTCACCATCCCGCAGATCTCTCTGCGGGCTCCAAACCTAAGGAGCTCCACGATGGCTAAGGCTGAAATCCGTAAGCCCAAACCAAAGTCCAATCCCTTGAAGGCCGCTGACATCACCGTCATCGACTACAAGGACGTAGCGTTGCTGCGCAAGTTCATCTCTGATCGCGGAAAGATCCGCGCTCGTCGCGTGACCGGCGTATCGGTTCAGGAACAGCGCAAGATCGCACAGGCAATCAAGAACGCACGTGAAGTAGCCCTGCTGCCTTACTCCGGCGCTGGCCGAGGCTAAGGAAGAGGGATAGCAAAATGGCAAAGATCATTCTGACTCACGAAGTATCCGGTCTGGGTGCTGCGGGCGACATTGTTGAGGTAAAGAACGGCTACGCCCGTAACTACCTCCTTCCACGCGGGTTCGCACTCGTGTGGACCAAGGGCGGTGAGAAGCAGGTTGAGTCCATCAAGGCTGCTCGTGCCGCTCGTGCCGTTGCAAACCTTGAGGAAGCTCAGGCAATTGCGGCGAAGCTGAAGTCCCAGCCGGTGAAGATCACCGTCAAGGCTGGCGCTAACGGCCGCCTGTTCGGCACCGTTAAGACCGCTGACATCGCTGACGCAGTTGAGGCTGCCGGTCTGGGTAAGATCGACAAGCGCAACGTTGAGGTCAACGACCACATCAAGTCGACTGGCAACTACAGCGCAACCGTTCGCATTCACGCGGATGTTGTTGCAAACCTGAAGCTTCAGGTTGTAGCTGCTGCCAAGAAGTAAGTCTGCCTAGACTCACCTCTTCTCAATGGGTGGTGCATTCTCCGCAAGGGGAGTGCACCGCCCATTGGCGTTTAGCGGGTCTTCCGGGAACGGCTTAGCGCGCGTGAGAAGTCGATGAGGATTCCAAGTGCGATAAAGCCCAACGCTGGGAGCCAGGTTTTGGCTATCGTTCCGAGCCCGTTGAGCCCATCGGGGTCTTGGGCGCGATCGATCAGCTGAAATGCTGGCCACAGTATTCCCAAGGCCACTCCGATCATCATGAACATTTGATGCCCCTTTGCCGCGCCCTTTTTGGGGAAGCTGCCGGCGTAGTCATTTGGCGTGCCGAAGTTGTCCGTTGCCTCTTCGTAGTTATTGCACTCTGAGCTCACTTCGCGCAGAATATCGCGAATGGTGTCGGCGTTCAGGTTGCGCAGTGAAAGGCTGAAGCGCAGCTCTTCGAGGTAAGTGTCAATATCTTGCATAAGGCGCTCCTAGCCAATCTGGCGTAGCCAGAGTCGAATTTCTTGCAGGGTCTGTTGGCCCTGCTCGGTGATGGTGAAGTTCTTGCGCGCCGGTCCGCGGTCGGCGATTTCCCACTCGGCTGCGATATCTCCGGCCTCTTCCATGCCGCGTAGCAGGGGGTACAAGGTGCCGCTCTTGATCCCGGTGATGCCGTGCTCATCGAATTTTGAAAGCATTGAATAACCGTGGCTTGGCCCCTGGAGCAATTGGCTCAAGATCACGACGGGCAGCATGGACCGTCTGATTTGATGAACTACCTTATTCTCGTCCATCCCTTAAGTATGATTCTTACATAGCTAGGTTTTCATCCTGCTTTCGGATGATATTTCCCGATTTTCCCTAGTCGTTCGCGCTTAACTACATTCCATGCCATGGCGAAACCCTGTGTTGGCCCATAATTCACCAAATTGACCGGAACTAATGTCGTCATAATCATTGGGGAACGCTGCTGCCGCCCATAGCCTCGAATGTGAGAGTGGCTATGGTTGACCTAAATAAAGAGAAGCGGTGGAACACATGGGCTTTGCGTATGCCGATCCAGATGTATTAACTGATTCCCAGCGCGACGCGGTTGCCGAGCATCGGCGTACCGTGCAGGAAGAATCCCGCAAGCTGTCACTACGCGAAATGCGCGAAGATGCGCAAATGAGCCAGGTGGAACTGGCCGCATCGCTGAAGCTCAGCGTTGATCGCGTGGCCCGCATGGAAACCGGAGATATCGATCGCGTGCAGTTCGCAACCTTGCGCCGTTACGTCGAAGCGATGGGTGGCAGGCTGCAGGCAAGGGTTGTCGGCGAAACCATTCACGTGGACCTGAACTAGGCCAAGGGGCCGCCGCAGGCTAGACCGGTCGGCGCAAATTGGACGCACCTCGTCGCTAATATCCCCACCTATCGCGGATAAGGCCTGGTAGAGGTCTAACTGCAGGCGAATAACGGCTAAAGTATTCCGGTGAGATGCAGGTTATAGACCTGCATCACAAGGAAGTTTAGAAGGGGTTATTTTGCACGAGCGTATTCACCACCGAGCCTTTGTTGACCGTTTGATGAGTGCCGAACAGGCGGCAACTTTTATCAAACCCGGCATGACTGTGGCCATGAGTGGCTTCACCGGTGCGGGATACCCCAAGGCGGTACCCGGCGCGCTCGCGGCGCAGATGGAACGCCAGCATGGCGAGGGCAAGGACTTCAAGATCAACGTGCTCACCGGCGCGTCGACCGCCCCCGAGCTCGACGGAGTGCTGGCCAAGGCCGAGGGCATGAATTTGCGCCTGCCGTACATGTCCGATCCGGAACTGCGCCGCCGCATCAACGACGGCAACATGGAGTACATGGACATTCACCTGTCCCACGTCGCCCAGCACGCCTGGTTCGGCTTCTACGGCAAGATCGATGTGGCTATCGTCGAGGTCGTCGGGGTGACCGCAGAAGGCGACCTGATCCCTTCCAGCTCGGTGGGCAATAACAAGACCTGGCTGGAAATGGCAGACCGGATCATCATCGAGGTCAACACTCAGCAGTCCGCCTCCTTGGACGGCATGCACGATATCTACTGCGGCACCGCGCTGCCACCGCACCGCAAACCCATCAACCTGACCACGGTGCGCGACCGCATCGGCCAGAAATACCTGGACATCGACGTCACCAAGGTGGTCGCGGTCGTCGAAACCGACGCGCCCGACCGCTTGAGCCCCTTTGCCCCGGTGGACGAGACCAGCACGCAGATTGCCGATCACCTGCTGGACTTCCTGGATTACGAGATCCGCGCCGGACGGCTCACCGAGAAGCTGCTGCCACTGCAGTCGGGCGTGGGAAACATTGCCAACGCGGTGCTCGCAGGCCTGGCCCGCGGCGGCTACAAGGGCTTGACCGCCTACACCGAGGTCATCCAGGACGGGATGCTGGAGCTGATCAAGGACGGCACCATCGAGTTCGCCTCCGCCACCAGCTTCTCACTGTCGGCGGCGGGCATCGACGAGTTCAACAAGCACGTGGCCCACTACCGCGATCGCATCTTGCTGCGCGCCCAGGAAATCTCCAACCACCCGGAGATCATTCGCCGGCTGGGCTGCATCGCGCTGAACGGCATGATCGAGGCGGACATCTACGGCAACGTGAACTCCACCAACGTGCTCGGCTCGCATGTGATGAACGGGATCGGCGGCTCGGGCGACTTTGCGCGCAATGGCTACCTGTCGGTGTTCATGTCTCCGTCGGTGGCCAAGGGCGGCAAGATCTCGGGCATCGTGCCCATGGCCAGCCACGTGGACCACACCGAGCACGACACCATGATCCTGATTACCGAACAGGGCCTGGCCGACCTGCGCGGGCTGTCGCCGAAGCAGCGCGCCCAGCTGATTATCGACAAGTGCGCGCACCCGGCGTACCGCCCAATGCTCCAGGACTACTTCGACCGGGCCCGGAGCGAAAGCTACGGCAAGCACACCCCGCACCTGCTGGGCGAGGCCTTGAGCTGGCACCAGCGCTACTACGAAACCGGGGATATGCGCCTGGCCCAGTAGTCCGCCGCATACCGTGCAAGGAGCCCGCGAAAACCCTTGGGTTCTCGCGGGCTCGCGCGCGTTCACTGCCCCGAGTTCATCCCGGAGCAGACCAGGTCCGCGGCCAGGCGCAGCTCCATGGCGGACCGCTGCCCGCCGGTTGCCGCGCCCGGCAACGGCAGAGTCCTCAAATAGCCGGCCCAGAGCCGGCTGGCGGCCTGCAGAAATCGCTGATCCACCGCGGAACTCACGCTCAGGCTCAGCAGCTGCTCGATTGACTGCTCCAAATCATGCAGATAGCTTGCCAAGGCTGCCGCCACCTCCGCGTGGGTATGCTGTTCGCGCCACAGCACCACCCGGAGCATGGTGGAGCGCGCCTGCTCCGCGCAGTAGCGTTCGGCGATCATCACGAGGCCCGAGGCAGGATCGCCGGGAACTGCCAGCGCGCCGGAATCGATCTCCGTGCCCTGGAGGCGTTCCTCCAGCAAGGCCGTGAGCAGGGCGAACTTCGCCGGGAAATAGTAGAACAGGAGCCCTTTGGGTACGCCGGCATCCCTGGCGATATGCGAGGTAGGGGTCCCATCGAAGCCTTGCGCCGCGAACAGCTGTTCGGCTGCATTCAGGATGCGGGTGCGTGCGGAGGCTCCGGTTTCGTCGTTGGCACGAGGAGAGTGCTTGCCGCCGTGGGTCGGGGTGCGCAGGGGCATTGGGGAGATCCTTCCGCGATTGAGCTGCGGGCAAGAATGACGCGTGCGACTCAGCGGGCTCTGCCCGTTGTCCCGCACGCGTCCGGTTGCGTGTTGCAGATGGTTGTCAGTGCGCTGCCCGCGTGCCGCCGTGGGCTTCGTGGCGCATGTGCATCGCCGGTGCTATTGCCCAGAGAGAAGCAACCAGGCCGACGGCGCCACAGATCCACGAGACCCAAGAAGCAGTGGCATAGCCGCTTGCATAGGATCCGAGCCAAGGGGAGACGACCAAGAGCGCGCTGACCGCGGCCAGCACCCACTCCAAGCTGACCAGCCGTGGCATGGCGACACTCCATATGCCGACTACGACCATCAGGGCGCCAAGGCCCACCATCAGGTTCATGGACATCGTGGTGCCCGCGACCCATGTTGTCGACAGCGCGGCGTATGCGCCAGCCACCACGACAACCCAATCTTGCCACCGAGTCCACTTCTTCATTGAAAATCACCTTCCTAGAGGTCGGAGTGCTCCCTTTGGGAGTCAATTTCCAATTTATGTTTGATTGACCGCCCGGTCAATAGTTTATCCGGGGTACCGGACTGCGGCTGGGGAGCCGATTCGCGCCGCGCATGCCGCCGGGCAAGCAGCCCTCTGATGGTCGTATTTCCGGTAGCCAACGACGACTTTTTGCCGGTTCACCGGCGCTAGTGATGCAGGCTCGGGCGATAGATGAGCTCTTGCGTCCGGCCATCGAGCAGTCGGGACTCTACGAGTTCCAGGTCGAAGTCCTCGGCCCCCTCGAAGATCGGTGATTGCCCGGTCAGTCCGGTGAGCACCGGGAAGATGGTGACTTGGATATAGTCGACGAGGCCGGCTGCCAACAGCGAACGATTCATGGACAGCGAACCGTGAGAGCGCAGCGGCACCAGCGACTCGGCTTTCAGCCGCGGAACTACGGCAAGGGCATCACCGCGCTCAATGGCCGCGTCGGGCCAGTCCAGCGGGCCGACGAGGGAGTTGGAAATGACGGTGGCAGGCTGCTTGTGCATGGCCTCGCCCCAAGGGTCATCCACATCCGTATATTTCTCCGCCTCGGCCCAGAACTGGGCAAAGAGCCGATAGGTGTTTGCGCCGAAGACCATCCGGCAGGGTGGCGAGTAGTGCTCGAGCCGCCGAGCGAGCAGCTCCGGGCCCTGTTTGCCCCAGTAGCCGCCCCAATTTCCGGTGGCGCTGCCGAAGCCGTCGAGGCTGGAGAAGATGTCGAAGGTATATGTCGCTGCCATGGGAACTCCCCGTGAAATCGGCGCTAAGTGCACCTCACCTTACGCCTCGCAGGTGCGCGGGGGAACCCAAAGCAGGCATCAAGTCAGGCGTTCTCTGAATGCGCTGCAAGGCTTCGATTGCGCAGCACGTTCTTTTGCACCTTGCCGGTAGAGGTGCGCGGCAGATCCTGCGGGAACACGATGGTGCGTGGCACTTTAAATCCAGCTAGCCGTTCGCGGGCAAAATTGATCAGGGTCGCCTCGTCCAGGCTCGAACCTGTGGTGCGAATGACATAGGCGACCGGACGCTCGCCCCATTTGTCGTCGGGGACGCCCACCACCGCAAGATCCAGCACCTGCGGGTGCGCGGCGAGAGCCTGTTCGACCTCAATGGTGGAGATGTTCTCTCCACCTGAAATGATGATGTCCTTGGCCCGGTCACGGACCTGGAGGTAGCCGTCCGGGTGCATCACTCCCAGATCGCCGGTATGGAAGTAACCGCCGAAAAAGGCCTGCTCGGTGGCTGCCTCATCGCGGTAGTAGCCAATCATCACGTTGTTGCCGCGCAAGACGATCTCACCCATGGTTTGCCCATCGGCGGGAACGTCCACCATATTCTCGTCGACGATGCGTGCGCTTTCGGCGGTCAGCATGCCCACGCCTTGGCGGGAGAGCATTGCGGCTCGCGTGTCCGCATCCAGTTGATCCCAGTCATCCTGGTATTCACAGATGGTGTAGGGGCCATAGACCTCGGTGAGCCCATATACATGGACCACCTCGATGCCCAGCTTCTGCAGCTTCGTGATGATTGCCGGGGACGGCGGGGCGCCGGCGGTGGTGATACGCAGCGGATCGCACAGGGCGTGGGCGCGCGGTGAGTCGGCAATGATCGAGCAGACCGTGGGGGCTCCGCACAGATGTGTGGCGCAAAGATTCTCAATGGCGTCCCACACCGCATCCTCGCGCACGCCGCGCAAGCACAGGTGCGTGCCACCCGCGGCGGTGACCGCCCAAGGGGTGCACCAGCCGTTGCAGTGGAACATCGGCAGGGTCCACAGGTAACGGGTCTTTGCGGTGAAGCCTTGGTGATGGGCCTCGCTCAGCGAGTTCAGGTAGCTGCCGCGGTGCGAGTACAGCACGCCCTTGGGTTTGCCGGTGGTGCCCGAGGTGTAGTTCAACGTGATCGGGGCGCGCTCATCTGCCACCTCGTAGCTCAGGCGTTCCTCGCCGGCCGCGTCCAGCAGCTCGCAGAGCACCGCGTCCACGGCGACGGTCGGGCGCGTACCGGCGTATTGGTCATCGGTGATCTCGATCAACGCTTCCAAGCTCGGAATCTCGGAACGCAGGGTCGAAGTATTTGCCAACAATTCGGTATCGGCGAACAGCAGCTTCGACTCGGAATGATCCATAATATAGCGCAGCTCGGGCGCCGACAGGCGGGTGTTCAGTGCGATCAGCACGCCCCCGGCCAGCGGAACCGCGTAGTGGGCCATGAGCATCTCGGGAGTATTCGGCGCAAGTACCGCGACGCGGTCCCCGGGCGCGATCCGCGCCTTGACGACCTGGGCGAAGCGTTGCACGCGCCGCTCGAATTCGGCGTAGCTGTACCTGCGGGTCCCGTGGATCACCGCGGTCTTCGACGGGTATACCTCGGCCGAACGCTGCAGGAATCGCAGGGGTGTGAGTTCCGAGTGGTTAGCCTGAGTCATGACCATGTGTGCGATATCCTTCGATTCGTATCCGTGGTTTCCTTCAGCCTGCGCCTGTGAGCTGAAGCACTTGCGACCTTCATGGTGGCATGGACCTCGGGTTCAATCCAAGAACCGCAGTATCAATTCGTTCAGTGGCCGAAATTCAGCGCCGGGTGGCAGTTCGGTCGATGAGCGTCTCCGGGGAGATGCCGAGAATCCTGTCGTCACCCTCTTGCGGGGTGCCGCGACCGTCGGTGTTATTCGTCAGCACCCAGAGCTCGCCGGTCTCGCTGACCTTCACGTCCCGCAGGCGCCCATGGTCACCTACGAGGAACTCGGTGGAATCGTGAGGCGTGCTCAGCTCCACGGTTCGCAGGCGCTCCCCGCGCAGGTTGGCGATGTAGAGGACCCCGTCGTAAATGGTGATGCCGCTGGGGCTCGCGGACTGCGTGCTCCATTGCTGGATCGGGTCGCGGTATTCGGGATCTTCCGCAATGCCTTCGTGCGCCGGCCAGCCGTAGTTGGCTCCGGGCTCAATAATGTTCAATTCATCCCAGCGGTTCTGCCCAAACTCGCTGGCATACATGGTTCCGTCGGGAGCCCAAGCGATACCTTGTGGATTGCGATGGCCGAAACTGAATACCGGCGAACCGGGGAAGGGGTTGTCGCCGGGGACCTCGCCCTGAATGGTCAGCCGCAGGATCTTTCCGCCTAAACTTTCCAGATCTTGAGCCGAGGATTCATTTCCAGCGTCTCCCACGGTCGCGTAGAGCATCGAATCCGGTCCGATGGCTAGACGCCCCCCGTTGTGAATTCCTGCCGATGGCAATTCGGACAGGATCGTCCGCGGATGACTCAGCGCGAGCGCACCGCTGTCGCCGGAAAGTTCGAATCGCTGGATGCGGTTGCCGTCTTCTGCGGTGGAGTAGGCGAAAAGGTAGGGCTGTTGAAAGGCCAGCCCAAGCAGTCCGCCTTCGCCACCATGAACTACGTCGTCCAAGCGGATGATTTGCCGGGCATTGCCCGCTGAATCTATTTCCACGATCCGCCCCGAATCGCGTTCTGAAACGATCAGCGTATTTTCGGCGAAGACCATGGACCAGGGGGCGGCTAGCTCGGCTGCGATCCTTCGCGGTTCGGGCGACTTGGTATCGACTGCCCTGCTGCTTGACGTGGCGCCGGGGGAACGCGGTGCTTCGGCGGCGCATCCGGTGAGCATCGCGGCGCAGGCGAGAATTCCAAGGAAAACCGTGATCTTCGGATTACCAGCTATTCGAGGCCGCATGGTTTCAGGCTAGCAAGATCCGTTCGCTATGCAAGAGGCTGGGCGCTTCGTATCGCAGCGAAGGGGAGCGGTATCAGCGGGCCGCGCAGCCGCATCCGAACCCTCCTGTGATTGAATAAATTTCCGATGGACCCTCGAATACTTGTGGCTCATCGAATTTTGGGTTGAATATTTCGATTTGCGAAGCAATTTGTTTGACGCGCGGGAGCTTAGGCCAATATCGTTTTAATCAGAATCATGAGCGTCAGCTAAAGGCCCTGGCTAGCTGGCCGGCAACCCTCTATACGGTAGCGGGGTGCTCCAGGTGAAGATTCGGTGTCGCGCAACACCGCACGATACAAGTACCGCACATCGAGGCGTTAAACCTTCGACGGCGGGTAAGAGCAAGTCAAAGCTGCTTTAGCCTGCCGCCGACCGTCGCCGTACCGGTGGGCATGAAGCAAAGGAAGTCAAGGCATGTCTTTGAATCAAGAACTTGACGCACTGACGCTGCGCAAGGTTTTCGCCCAGCACCCATCGGGAATTGCCACTCTGTGCGCCGAAGTCAACGGGGAAAAGACGGGAATCGTCGCCTCCTCATTCACCGTAGGGGTTTCCTTGGAACCGGCGTTGGTGATGTTTGCCGTGCAGAAAACCTCGAACACTTGGCCGAAGCTGCGGGACGCAAATCGAATCGGCGTTTCGGTGCTCAGCGAGCGCAATGAAGGGGTCTGCAGGCAGATCGCTTCCAAGAGCGGAGATCGATTCCGCGGTGTGGACACCCACACCAGCGACGACGGCTCGTTGTTCATCCATGACTCAACGCTGTGGCTCGACACGACGATCTACAGTGAGGTTGAGGCCGGAGACCATTGGGTCATCCTGTTGCAGGTCCATGGCCATAAGGTCGCCGAGCATTCACCGTCGATTTTCCATGATTCACGATTTCACTCGTTACCAGTCCCGGAACTCGTCTAAATAGTTGTCTTCGCTTCGCGCCACCTGTCATTTTCGCTGACAAGTGGCGCGCAGTCGTTTAACTGGCCCGGCGAGCTTGGACCGCGCGGGCGCGTTAAGTTCATATGACCGCAGAGGGGTGCTCTGCATCGAATTGTGGATTACTCGCCTCGAAGTTACGTTTCAGTAGCTTTTTGGAGCGGTGACTACCGCGTTCTTCACGAAGATTCTTTCCACAAAACTATCCACACCTCTGTGGATGGTACGTTGATAAGTCGATGAAGCGGGTTGAAAACACCGGAATCCCGCGAGATATGCTGTGGATAACGTCATTTGCGAAGGTTGACTCTACAAAGAAATTAACTTTCTATCCACAGGTGTGCAAACAACAAACTCCAAGTCAGATAGTCATTAGCGCAACTTAAGTGGGGTAATCCACAAGCTTCTCCCCAAGTCGCACACAGGGTCATCCACAGCTAGAGGGGGATTATCCACAGATCTTGTGGATAACAGAGTTTGCGGCTATGGATAAGAGACCTACTGTTGGCTTTGGGACTGATATATCCACAGGTACCGCCGACACGATAACGTCGGTTGGCGGTGACATGCTTGAGTGTTGCCATCATGGCACAAGGGTATTTCCCAGAGGGTCAATAGGGGATGGAAGTGTCAGTTATGAGCGCGGAGCCGGTCTACGAGAGTCAGGGTTCGGAAGCGGGTCGCACCCCGCCACAGGATATTCCTGCCGAAATGTCGGTTCTTGGCGGCATGATGCTGTCGAAGGATGCGATCGCCGACGTGGTCGAGGCGCTGCGCGGAACAGATTTCTATCGCCCGGCCCATGAATCCATTTTTGACGCAATCATCGATCTCTACGGACGAGGCGAACCAGCCGATGCCGTGACGGTCTCCGATCTGCTCACCAAGCGCAGCGAGATCGCCCGCGTGGGTGGCGCCGCCTATCTGCACAACCTCATCCAGCAGGTGCCCACCGCCGCGAACGCCGGCTACTACGCCGAAATCGTGCGCGAACGCGCCGTATTGCGCCGCCTGGTCGATGCCGGGACCCGGATCGTCCAGATGGGCTATTCGCCCGATGGTGAGGTTGACGCGATCGTCAACGAGGCGCAGGCCGAGGTGTACAAGGTCGCCGAGAACCGCAACAGCGAAGACTACGTGCGCCTGAGCGACATCATCGAGGGAACCGTCGATGAGATCGAGAATGCGGCGAACGCCGGCGACGGAATTACCGGCGTGCCAACCGGGTTCTACGAATTCGACGAACTGACCCAGGGGTTGAAGGGTGGTCAGATGATCATCATCGCCGCCCGCCCCGCAGTGGGTAAGTCGACCTTCGCCCTGGACTTCGCCCGTTCCGCGGCAATTAAGAACAACATGGCCACCGTCTTCTTCTCGCTGGAAATGGGCCGCAACGAAATTGCGATGCGCCTGCTCTCGGCAGAAGCATCCATCCAGCTGCAGGATCTGCGCAAGGGTTCGGTGGAAGACGCACAATGGACGAAGATTGCGACCACGATGGGTCGCTTGAACGAAGCTCCGCTGTTCATCGACGATTCGCCGAATATGTCCATGATGGAAATCCGCGCCAAGTGCCGACGGCTGAAGCAGCGCAACGAGCTGCGCATGATCATCCTCGACTACCTGCAGCTGATGAGCTCGGGCAAGCGCGTGGAATCGCGCCAGCAGGAAGTGTCCGAGTTCTCGCGTAACCTCAAGCTGCTGGCCAAGGAACTCGACGTTCCGCTGGTTGCCCTCTCGCAGCTGAACCGTGGTTCCGAGCAGCGCACCGACAAGAAACCAATGATCTCGGACCTTCGTGAATCGGGATCGATCGAGCAGGACGCCGATATGGTAATCCTGCTGCACCGTGACGATGTCTACGACAAGGAAAACCGTCCGGGTGAAGCCGACGTGATCATCGCAAAGCACCGTGCCGGCCCCACCAAGACCATCACCGTGGCGTTCCAGGGCCACTATTCGCGCTTCAGCAACATGCAGAACGACGGCTAGCCTGCCGAGGCAGGCCTACGGCACAGGGCAGGGTCCAGGAATCCGCAAGATTTCTTGGCCCTGCCCCTTGGTTCAGCTGCGTTCTCCGTGCATCGCTGCGTGCCGATGATAGTGCTGAAAGCGCCGTCCATTCGCGCCGCGCGTGGGGCTGGCTGCCTAGAAAAGGCCAAGGACACCGCTGGAGAGTATCCCGGTAGCTCCCACCATCAGCGCTAGGCAGAGCGCGGTGATCTTGACCAGTCGGCGACGCGTATCTTCGTTAAGCATGGGTTCAGCTTACAAAGCCATGCGGTGCATCCACTAACCATCGGTGCCGAATCGGCGTCCGAGAAGTTCAATGAAAGAATGGCCGCATGCCATCACCACGTGACTCTGCGGTAGATTCCGCAACGGTTGAGTCGATCTATGCCGCCAAATATTTGGCGACCACCCTGGGCATGTTCGTCCTGGTCTTCTTGGTGGGTTTCGAAGCGTTGGCGGTTTCCACGATCATGCCGCTGGTCAGTGAGCTGCTCGATGGACAGAAGTACTTCGCGCTGGCCTTTGCCGCACCGATTGCCAGCGCGATGCTTGGCATGGTTGCTGCGGGAGAGGTTTCGGACCGAAGAGGCCCGAAGATTCCGCTGTACGCTTCCGTGGCTATTTTTGCCGGCGGCCTGCTTATCTGCGGCACCGCGGCGGATATGCAGGTGCTGATCCTCGGAAGAATTTTGCAAGGCATCGGTGGCGGCGCCGTGACCGTGGCAATCTTTGTGCTGATCGCTCGGGCATATCCGGCAAAATTGCACAGCAAAATTTTCGCACTTTTCGCCGCCGCCGGGGTGATCCCGGCGTTGCTCGGACCGTGGATTGCGGGCCTGATCGCCACATACCTCGGTTGGCGTTGGGTATTCCTTGGGGTGCTGATCTTCATCGCCTTCGCGATCGTGGCGGTCATCCCGACCCTGCATCGCATGGATTCTGCACGCGATGCAACCCTCGGTCCGGTCTCCATCAAGCGGCTACTGCTCGCGGGGTTCACCGGGGCTTCGGTGATCGCCATGAACCTGCTTGGGCTCATGGACAATGGGTGGCCCTCCGTCGTCGCCCTGCTGTCAGCGTTGGCGCTCGCCCTGTTGGCGATCCGGCCGCTGCTGCCCGTAGGGACCTTCAGCGCCCGGCGTGGAATGCCAGCCACGGTGCTGACCCGATCGCTGGTGGCTGGAGCATTTTTCGGCACAGAGGTCTACCTGCCGTATTTGCTGCGCGAAGACTATTTTCTGCCTCCGGACCGCGCGGGTCTGGTGCTCACCGCCTCCGCATTGTCCTGGGCCCTGGGCTCGTGGCTGCAGGGGAAAGCCGGTGAACGTTTAAGCAATTCCGCATGCATCGGAATCGGCGCCCTGGCCGGGGCGTTCGCCATCTCCACCGCGCTTTATGCCGCGTTGTTCCACCCGTCGGTGGCCATCATCGTGGTTGGTTGGGCGATAGGCGGATTTGGAATGGGAATGATCTTCCCACGCCAAAACGTGAATATGCTGGCCCTCTCCGGCAAGCAGGAACAAGGGTTCAACTCCTCGGCGATGACCATGGCGGATGCGCTGGGCAACGCGGGAGTGACCGCGCTTGGCGGGGTCATCTTCGCCACGGTGGCAGTGGGGCTGGGCTTCGCCGCGGTCTTTGCCTTCTCGTTGTTCCTGATCATCGTACTGCTGGTCGTTACGCCGCGGATCGAATCCCCGGCGGCGGCTGGCCCTAAGTAGCCCAGGCGTATGGAAACTGAGCTCCCAGCCATCGGCGCACCGGCCACCAGGGCGCTGCTAAGCGCTGGTATCACGAGCCTCGAACAAGCGGGCGAAACCGGCGAGAAAGCGCTGCTTCGGTTGCATGGCGTCGGACCAAAAGCGCTGCGCATCCTCCGTGAAGCCCTGGACAAGCAGGGTCTTGAGCTGCGCAGCTAGGCGCGTGGCAGGACTTTCAGGTGCTCTGGGGTCGTCGCGACGAGGTGTGGCTGGTATTCGGCGTGCTTAGCGACATAGGCCTTGACGTACGGGCAAACTGCCACGATCTTGGCTCCACCGGCGATGGTGTTGTCCAACGCGAATTTCACCAGCACACTGGCCAGTCCTTGTCCGCCGTATTCTTCGTCCACGGTCGTGTGGAAAAAGATCCGCTCGGTGCCAGCGGAACCGGTGAATTCTCGAAAGTGGGTTGCGCCAATGACCTTTCCATCATCGTCCAGTGCATATCGCCGACGTTCGGGCAGGAAAACAGGGGTGATTTCGCTCATTTGGTGGCCGCTTTCTAGGAGGGGTTAACTCGTGTACGTAGTCGGACGGTAGGTAGCGCCGGCGCCGGCAATGGCGCGGGAGTGTTTTCCGGAAATGGGCCAAAGCGGTCCTCCGAGCTGTCTCCTGGTTCGGCGCCGATTTCCGCTTGGTACTGCGCGCGGAATGCGAGGACTTCTTCATGGCTGCGTCCCACGAAGTTCCACCACATGAGGATCTCCTCTTTCAGCGGCTCTCCGCCGATCAGCAAAGCGCGGACCGGCTGCTCGCCGGCAGTGATGCGCAGCGTGGTGCATCCGGCCCGGACGAAGCCCAGTTCGCGGTGCTCAAGTGGTTTGCCGTTGACCGTCGGGCGGCCCTGATCAACGAGTACACCGTGTTCGTGATGTGCGGGGACCACGATTTCGACCTCGGTATGCGGGTCGAGGTGCAGTTCGGCCCCGCTGAGTTCGGTATGCGTCTTCACCGGGGAGGTGAGGCTCTGCTCGCCAATCGCGAGAGTGCCGAGGAAAACGTTGAGCATCCATCCTTGGCCGTATATCGGTTCGGGACGGTAATTTTCGAAGGTTGGTTCCATATTGCGCACCCGGTCAGGCAGGGCGGTCCATAGCTGGGCTCCGTGCAAGATCGTGGTTTCTTCGCAGAGCATTTCGGAATGCGTGATTCCGTATCCAGCGGTCATGAGGTTCAATTCACCGGGGCGCACTTTGGCCTTATGCCCGGCCGAGTCGATGTGTTCGATTTCGCCGGAGAAGAGCCAGGAGACGGTCTGCAGTCCGGTGTGCGGATGCCGTGGAACGTTCATCCCGCCGGTGAGCGCTACGTCGTCCGGTCCGTAGTGGTCGAGGAAGCACCACGCGCCGATCAGGCTGCGCTGTTTCTGCGGAAGAGTCCGGGAGACCGTCATGGCTCGCGGGCCACCGAGGGGGACTGGGCGGGGCTCCAGCGCCTGAACCTCTGAGCGTGCATCGAGGTTGCTGCAGTCGATTTCCGCCGGTGCCTGTTCAAGGTTGCTCATAACCTAAGACTAGGCAGGATGCCTGATTCGTGCCACCCATAGGGCGATGGTTCCCGCCCAGCTGGCCACGGCCACCCAAATCACTATCTGCCCCAGCGTAAAGAGAGCCGAGAAATCCGGTATTGATCCCAGGGAAAGGCATGCGGTGGCGAGCATGCCCAGCGGGAAGACAATCGCCCAAAGGCCCGTTTCATAGCTCAGCGGGTGGCGGTGGATGATGTGCCGCCAGATTCCGAAGACCAGCAGCAGGGGGATGAACCATAACCCTATGGCGAGCAACGCCAAGGTGGTAAAGGCGATATTTGCTTGCAGCCAGTTCGGAATCTCACCGCGGTTTGCCAAGCCGAGTAGTTGCGAACCGGTCAATACGCTGATCGCGGTGGACCCCATGAAGATCCAATACGTCGGTGAAAGCGTCTCGGCGCGGTTCGGATAGCGGATCATGCGCACCGTCACGAGGGTAGCGGTCAGCAGATAGAGCGCGCAGCCTAGCAACCAGATAGCTAAGGCAAGCATGGCGGCCCAGGCGCCGAAGCTCGTATGATGCGCTAATCCGCCGGCAACGGATTGGGTGGCCACCACCCAGAGGAACCACGACCCATTTGCGTGGGTCAGTGCCGGTTCCGGACGTTCATGCAGCACCAGCCCGGCGGGAATCGCGTAGGTGGTGATCAGCCAAATGAGCGTCCCGAATATCAGCGCGGTCAGTGCGGCGCCCGGGAGCTTCAAAACCGCCAGTGCGAGGGCTAGGACATTCGAGGCTGCGACCACGGTGAAGAACCCAAAACCAAGGGCCGGGTTCAGCGCATCAATTTGCACCGCCGTCGGATAGCGCACGACGCGCAGGACCAGCACCGTGAGTAGTCCGAGGAACATGATACCGGCCAGGATGCAGAAAGCCTGGCCGAGGGCGGAGAACCCGGAAAGCAGCAGACCCATGCCTACGATGCCGGTGGCCATCACGCTGGAGAATACCGACGGGGCAAGGGTGGCTACCCATCGGGTGAATCGTGAGCGGCTAGCACGCAGTTCTGGGTTCACCTAGGTCTCCTTGAAGTCTTCTTTGCCGAGATGTTGAGGCTAACGCCTGTGGCGCTCTGCCGCCAAGCCCCGACTCAGGATGCTGGCGTACGATCTTAGTGTCGGTACCGGCATGAACCCCAAGGAGAACAAAACATCGTGGACAGCTCCAATCTTCGTCGTGATGATCTGCTCAAGCTTGAGCGGCAGTTGTGTTTTGGACTGGCCGTCGCCTCACGATCGGTGATTTCAGCTTATAAGCCGGTGCTCGACCCATTGGGGCTGACCCACCCGCAATACCTGGTGATGCTGGCCCTGTGGGAATCTGCTCCAATCGGTGCGCGGGAGCTCAGCGAAAAGCTGCATCTGGATCCCGGGACGCTCTCCCCGCTGGTCAAGCGCCTTGAAAAAGCCGGATTGCTCGAGCGCAGAAAGAATCCGCGCGATGAACGCGCGATCTTGATTGAGACTACGCAGAAGGGTGAAATGCTGCGTGAGCAGGCGTTGGATATTCCCCATGAGATGCTGAGTCGGCTGAACTTAAGCGAGCAAAAAGTCGTTGAATTGTGCAAGATTCTGGGCGATGTGGTGGACGCGGGAATCGCGGCGCCCGCCGAGTGATTAAGGATATAGTTGGTGCACCAACTATTGGAGTAGGCTTAAGTCACGGACGCAATTGGCTCCGGCGCCCTGACAAATTGAGGTTTCCCCATGGACGAGTCACCACTGCCCATCATCAGCGACACCACCGGCTTGAGGCTTGGATATCGTGCCCGATGGCGCCTGAAGTATTTGGGGTTGAGTATTTTCGGCCCGGCCGAACGCTCGATCATGACCAGCCCACGCGAACGCATTAAATGGGACCGCGCCATGATGGTGCTGCGCGCCCACGAGGCCGCCGGAACTCAGGCCGATGAGCTAACCGTATATACCGCTAGCCGCATGGAATCCCGTCGCCCCAAATAGCCGGCTTTAGATTCCCCGCCGAGAGCACGGTAAAATCCGAGTATGCAGGAAATGAATGAACTTGTCTTGTCCCGGCAATTCGCCGCTCCTCGTGCTGCGGTCTGGGCCGCATTCGTCGAACCGGAGATTATTACGCAGTGGTGGGGACCGCATGGCTGGACGGTGCAGGAGGGCTCGGTAATTCTCGAGCCGAAGGTCGGGGGACGCCATGAGCTGACCATGGCACAAAGCGATAACCCGGAAGCTCAGGTGCCGCTCAAGGCAGTGGTCACGATCTTTGACGAACAGGTATGCCTGGCCAGCGCCGATGGTCCGCATGAGATGACGCTGGATCTGGTCATTCACACCAAGCTGGACTTCAAGGAATTTGCCGGCCAGACCTATGTGACCTTGACGCAGGGCCCATTGCCACATGAAGTCATCGAGAGCAGCCAAAAGGCCTGGAATTCCGCGTTTGCAAAGCTTGAATCGTTCTTGGCCGAGTACTTCTAAATTGGCTTCGACACCAGATAGCTGCGCGCGGACTTGATCCGTGCGGTTTTCGCTGCTCCGGTAAAGCGCAGCACATGGCTAAAAGCCGCGGAGATATCCTGACCGTTGGTGATATTTCCATCGGTGCTTCCTTCGCGACCGTGAGTGAGCACGCTTTTGAATTCGAGTGATTTCGTATCTCCTGAAATCATTACCCAGCTACAGAGCGCCTCGATCCCGTGCAGCGTTTCAAAGCCAACTATTTCCCATTCAATGTCCTCGGTGAGCCACAGCCTGAGATGATCCAGATCTCGCCCGTGCAGCGCCACGATCACTTCCTGAATCACCAGATGCCGTGGGGCATTACCGCAATTCTCCGGATAGCTCACTTGCATTGCTGACGGTTCGGCGCTCATCTTCTCACTTGCCTGAATTTGGACTCTAAACGGTTCGTCCCACTATAGCCACCAGCTGAACTCCGCGCGCAAAGCGAACTAACCGCGGCCAATATAGGGCATCCCTGCAGCGGTAATGGTGAGCTGATTGACCGAGACGGTGAGTGGGCTGTTAGCCAGGAAGGCTACGGCTTGCGCTGCCTGTTGCAGGTCGAATGTTGGCTCAACCTTGCGCGAGCCGTCGGCTTGCAAGGCTCCTTGCGAGGTGCCGAGTTCGTCCATGATGTCGCTAGCAGTGTTGCCGATGTCGATCTGTGAAGCGCAGATGCCAAACGGGCGGCCATCGAGTTCAATGGACTTAGTCAGCCCCGTGATGGCGTGCTTGGTAACTGCATAGGCCACCGACCGTGGTCGGGGCACTTGAGCGGAAATTGATCCATTGTTGATAATTCTTCCGCCGCCATGCAGCTTCATATGCTTAAAAGCTTCGCGGGCACAATTCATCGCTCCGGTCAGGTTCACCTGGCAGACTTTCTCCCAGTCCTCCGCGCTTAGCTCATCGATGGAGACCGCGGGACCGAACGTTCCGGCATTGTTGAATAGCGTATCGAGACGACCAAAATGCTCGGTCGCCTTCGCAAATAGGCATCGAACCTCTTCGGCGGAGGAGACATCGGCTTGGACCACTAGAGCGTTGCCGTGGCCTTGTGCTGCTTCCTGCAGTGTCTGTTCGGTGCGTCCGGCCAAGACCACATTCCAGCCCTGGGCTAGTAGCAGCCGTGCGGTGGCCCGACCTATGCCGGAGCCGGCTCCGGTGATCAGGATGCTGGACGTCGGCATGTTTGCAGATGGCATATTAACTCCTTTTGGCATCTAGCCTAGTCGCAGGTGCCATGGCAGCCGCGTATGTGAATCCGCCGGAGCATGCCTGAAGTTCGGCAGGTCCAGCGAAGCCGATGCAGGTTGCCGCGGGAAGGACAACTAGGCTTGGAAAGACTCAAAAATGAACTTTGAAGGAGTCTTGTGTTCCTCGACGTGCTGTTCGGTGTCCTGCCGCTGTTCTTCGTGATGCTCATTGGCTACGCGGTCAGTTATTCACCGAAATTCCCGCCCAGCGTGGAACCGGCTCTGAACGTTTTTGTCTTTTACGTGGCACTGCCTGCATTGCTGTACAAGGTGGTTGCCCGGGCCGATGTTAGTCGGGGAGTTCCGTTCGATTTCCTGTGGGTCAGCATCGTCTCGACGTTGGCATTCGCCCTCATCTGTTGGGTCCTTTTCCGCTATGTGTTGCGCGTAGAGCGCGGGCGGAGCCTGGCTGGCATGCTCAGCACCAGCTTTGGCAACGTCTCCTATCTGGGAATTCCGGTAGTTCTCGGGGTGCTCGGCAGCCAAGCCGGTCTCGCCGCAGGCATGGGGCAGCTGGTCCACAACGTTATTTTTATGGTGGGTTTTCCCATCTTGGCCCAGCTGATGATGCCGGCAGGCCCGGGAAACAGGCATAAGCCCAGCGGTCGCCGGATCGCGTTGACGGTTCGCAATGCACTGCTTTATAGCCCGGTTACCTGGGCCATGGTGTTTGGCGGAGCAGTGGTGATGTGGGGGATCCCCATTCCAAAACCGCTTGATGACACCGTAGACCTCATTGCCGCCGCGGCAGCCCCCGGAGCCTTGTTCGTAATCGGTCTATCCTTGCGGCGCACCGTTCAGCGCACCCTGGACCGGCGGGCGGGGACGGCGCATACCAAGGTGCGTGGAGCCAAGCGAACCATGCTGGTCATGGTGGTTGGCAAGCTGGCGGCATTGCCTCTGCTGACCGTTTCGATGCTCTGGATTTTCGCGCCGGATCTCGAATCGATGTGGTTCAACACCGCGGTGCTTATGGCAGCTATGCCGACCTCCGCCACGGCCTACATCATGGCTCACAATGACACCGGTGACGGTGAGCCGACGGCGCTGGCCATCGTGATTACCTGCGCCCTGTCGGTAATCGCGCTTCCGGTCTTGGCGCAGCTGGTGCTCAAGTAGATCCTCGCGGGCAGCACTTCTCTTCATGGTTGAAGCTCGCGCCGAAGCGGGTTCGTGGAACGATCCCGGTGCCAAGCACGCCAAGCACGCAGCGCAATGATCTTTCGATGCCTCCCTTGAGCCCCACGTCCGTTTGACGTGGGCCATTTAAGAACATAAAGGCCATGCTCGGCGCCTCCGGAACATGGCCTTTATGAAGTTTTGCACCCCTAGGGGTCGGCGAACTAGTTTCTGCGCAGCAGGCGGTCCAGGAAGCTCGGTGCCGAAGTGTTGATGCGTGCCCGCGGGGACATGTCAGGGTCCAGATTCTCGATTGGCTGGAACATGCCCGTCTGGAGCGCCGCGGTCGCCGAGAGGACCCGCGCTTCCTTAGGTGAGTAGTTGATGCTTGCCGACTGGTTGGCGGTCATGGCGACCCTCCTTTTGCGATAAGTTGATTCCGTAATGCGGAAGTTTATTTTTGTCCTACGAAAACAGTATGTCGGGTGAGCGCGGCTCCTGGCAAGGGTTTCGGCCTAAAAACTTCCCTGCGACCGAAATTTCCGACAATAAATCACACTTCAAAAAATTTCCCTCGAAAACCACTTGACGGAGGTAGTGTGAGTTGGCTTACAGTAGTGGAACGAAGATTCCACGATCCAAAAACATCGAGTCGAAGCCGATAGAACCATCGGTGGTAAGGGTGTTCAGCCATCGGATCGTGGTGTAAGAAAAGAGCTGATCACCCGATGGACCTGCATGTTTTTAACAACTTACCCGAGGCAGACGCTGCCGCCGTCTTGCGGCCATGCCTCGATGTGGAGCGTTGGATCAACGAGCTTGTGGCCGCACGCCCCTATGCAGACAGTGCTGCGCTAACGGCCGCAGCCCAACGCAGTGCCGCGCCCTTTGGCGAGTCAGAAATCGCTGCGGCGCTGGCGCATCACCCCCGCATCGGCGAGCGGGCTCAGGGAGATTCCGCCGAAGCTTCGCTCTCCCGGGGCGAGCAAGCAAGCCTGCGGCTCGATGACGATGTCACCTCCCGTCTGGCCGAAGCCAACCGCCGCTATGAAGCCCGCTTCAACAGGGTTTTCCTCATCCGTGCCGCGGGGCGGAGCAGCAATGAAATCCTCGCCGAATGCGAACGCCGCCTCGGCAATGACGAGGACACCGAATTGCGCGAAGTAGCCGAGCAGTTGCGTGCGATTGCGCTGCTCCGCATGTCCAGCGCGGTCAGCGGCTAAAGCCAACCCTTGAGCTAAGGAGTACTTCATGGATGAATCGACCGCAGCACGCAGTCACATCACCACCCACATTCTCGACACCGGGACCGGGAGGCCTGCCTCCGGTGTCAAGGCCACGCTGGAAGCCAACAGGGCATCCGGCTGGCAAGAAATCGGATCCGGACTCACCGATGCGGACGGCCGCATCAAGACTCTGGGGCCGGCTCAGGTTGAAGCAGGACGCTACCGGATTTCCTTCGAAACCGGCGACTACTTCGGGAAGCAGGGAACGGAAAGCTTCTTCCCCGCGGTAAGCATCGACTTTTACGTCAATGACGTCGACCAGCATTACCACGTACCTCTTCTTATCAGCCCGTTTGCATATTCCACGTACCGAGGAAGTTAGAACCATGACTACCGAAATCAATGCCCCAGCAGGAACCAAGATCGTGCTTGGATCCAACCAGTATGGCAAGGCCGAGGTCCGCCTGGTAAAAATCACCCGCGACACCGATCGCCACCAGATCCAGGATCTGAACGTCACCAGCCAGCTGCACGGCGACTTCACTGCCGCCCACATCGACGGAGACAACGCCCGAGTCGTACCCACCGACACCCAGAAGAACACCGTCTACGGATTGGCCCGCAACGGCGTGGGCGCCATCGAAGACTTCCTAGTTCAGCTGGGAAATCATTTCACCGGCGAATTCGACTGGATCACCGGTGGCCGATGGGCGGCGCAGCAGTTCTTCTGGGACCGCATCAACGACCACGACCACGCCTTCTCGCAGAACAAGTCCGAAATTCGCACGGCCGTCCTGGAAATCGGGTCCGACGGAGAAAAGAGCATCGTCGCGGGGCTGGAAGGCCTCACCGTCCTGAAGTCCACGGGCAGCGAGTTCCACGGATTCCCGGTTGATCGGTACACGACGCTGAAGGAAACCACCGACCGCATCCTGGCCACCGATGTCACCGCCCGCTGGCGCTATAACCCGGAGGCCGTGGCGGCCGGCATCGACTACGACGCCGTATACAGCTCGGTGCGTTCGCTGATGCTCACCCAGTTTGCGCAGACCCACTCGTACGCGCTGCAGCAGAGCATGTACAACATGGGCCAAGCGGTTCTTGAGGCGCATCCGGAAATTGCAGAGATCAAGATGTCCCTGCCGAACAAGCACCACTTCCGGGTGGACCTGGAAGTCTTCGGCCAGGACAACCCAAATGAAGTGTTCTTTGCCGCAGATCGGCCCTATGGACTGATCGAAGCTACCCTCTCCCGCGAGGGAACCGAGGTCAACCATCCGGTGTGGGCCAATATCCCTGCATTTATCTAACCCGATGTGAAAAGGGTGTGCCGGTGCGGACACACCGGCACACCCTTTATGGCAGCGACTGACGTAGGAGGTCAGCCTTGAGCGCTACACCTGATGAATCTATCAAAGCACTACGGCCAGAGGACGCTAAATTACCATTTGGCAAGTCACTGGCCTACGGGCTTCAGCATGTCCTGACCATGTACGGGGGAATCATCGCCCCGCCCTTGATCATCGGCGGTGCGGCGGGGCTGAGCAGCGAAGAAGTCGGATTGCTCGTGGCCAGCTGCCTGTTCATTGGCGGGCTGGCAACTATCTTGCAGACTGTAGGAATTCCCTTCTTCGGAGCTCAGCTGCCGCTGGTCCAGGGAACCTCCTTTGCCTCGGTCGCCACGATGGTTGCCATCGTCAACGGGGGAGGAGGCATCCAGGCGGTCTTCGGCGCGGTTCTCGTTGCCGCGCTCATCGGGTTCCTCATCGCGCCGTTCTTCGCGCGGGTGATTAGGTACTTCCCGCCGGTGGTCACCGGGGTGGTCATTACGATGATCGGCATCTCGCTGACTCCGGTCGCGGCGAACTGGGCCATGGGAGGAAGCGCCGAGGCTCCCGATTACGGTTCCTTGCCGAACATCGGGCTCGCCGCCGGTACGCTGCTCGCCGTGCTGCTGCTTTCCAAGGTCGGCAACGCCGCAATTTCGCGGATGTCGATCCTTTTGGCTATCGTCTTCGGCACCGTGGCCGCGGCCCTGCTCGGGATGGCAGATTTCTCCGCGGTCGGTACCGGCTCGGTCTTCGCCTTCCCGCAGCCGCTGGCCTTTGGCATGCCGGTCTTTGAGCTGGGCGGAATCATTTCCATGACCATCGTGGTCCTGGTTATCCTGACCGAAACCACCGCCGATATTCTGGCAGTCGGTGAGATCGCCGGATCCCGGGTGGATTCAAAGCGCATTGCCGACGGGCTGCGTGCCGATATGGCCTCCTCGGCCGTGGCTCCGCTGTTCAACACCTTCACGCAGTCGGCCTTCGCGCAGAACGTCGGTTTGGTGGCCATCACCGGGATCACCAGCCGCTTCGTGGTCGCGGCCGGTGGCGGCATTCTGGTGGTGCTCGGCCTGCTGCCGATCCTGGGGCGTGTGGTCGCCGCGATTCCTACCCCGGTGCTCGGCGGTGCCGGAATCGTGCTCTTCGGCACCGTAGCCGCCTCCGGAATTCGAACCCTGTCCAAGATCAAATATGACGGGATGAACCTAGTCATCGTGGCCGCATCGATCTCCTTTGGCTGCGTCCCGATCGTCAAGCCGGACTTCTATGCGAATTTCCCAACCTGGTTCGAAACCATCTTCCACTCGGGGATCTCTTCGGCCGCGATCATGGCGGTGCTGTTGAACTTGCTATTCAACGAACTGAAATTCGGGAACTCGAAGAACTCTTCGGTGTTCTCCGCCGCCCCGCCGCGCATGGTGAAGCGCGAAGAAATCTGCGGGCTGATAGAGGGCGACCACTATGAAGGTGGAAAGCTCATCGACAAAGAGGGTTACGAGATCCCCGTGGTCACGCCGGAAGAATTCGAGCAGATCCAGACGGGGGCCATCGAGATGCCTGTACCCAGAGTTGCCAAAACCGCGGAACACTGAGGAAACGGCTGAACCTGCCCCCAGCGTCGACGAAGTGCTCGATGACGAGAAATAACCATCAGCGGATAGTGCTCGCAAACCCCGGTTTGCGAGCACTTTCATTTGTGCTCCAACTATTCTCCGGCCGCACTTGCGCGGGCGATGATGCCCGCGGCAGCGAAGATGGACTACCAGCGGACCCCGAGGGCATTGAATTCGGGCGTTCCCATGGAAACAAGCAATGCATTGAATCCCTTGGTCGATGGGCGCAGTGAACCGATTTCCTGTGAAGGCCCTGGGACGGATCCTTCCGGTGCATGCTGCACGAATTCGAACCTGGTGCGGCCACGTTCCGCTCGACGTTTTCCGCACTATGAGCAGTCGGCATGGCAAGCGAGGGAAATCTCGGAAATGGTACAAACCCCAATTCAGCCCATAGCCGTTGGGTGTCTTCCCGGACTGCGACATCTCGCGAGCGGATGCTACCTTGTAGCCAATCATTTAACCCGGAATTTAGACCCTGAATCGTTCGGGAGCAGCCCGCTTGGCGGGGGCGGGTCGAAAAGAATCGTAGCTGGCGGTAAATAGCCTGCATGAGTCCTGAATTCGCAGGGATGCCAGATGGTGGGCAACGCGTGGAAGGTCGCGCCCGCGCGTGAACAGTCCTAGGCGGCAGCAGCGCAATGGAACTGTCGGCGTTTTGCGAGGGTCTAAGCTGGATGACTGTGAGTCCAGCAAATCTTTCCATCGGCGTTGACATCGGTGGCACCAAAATCCTTGCAGCCCTCGTCGACGAAGAGGGGAACGCCTTCGGGCAGATCCGCCGCGAGACACCCGACCACGATGTGGCGGGGACAGAACGTGCCCTGGCTGAGATGATTCGCGAGCTCTCGGAGGGCAGCGAAGCGTTGCCGGTGGGTATTGGCGCCGCTGGCTGGATGGACCGCAAGGGGCAGAATGTGCTGTTCAGCCCCCACCTGTCCTGGCGAAATGAACCGGTGCGCGACCGCCTGATGAAGCTCGTTGGACACGAGGTGACTCTGGTAAATGACGCTGACGCTGCCGGCTGGGCCGAGCACCGTTTCGGCGCGGGCCGCGGTGAGAGCGATATGGTGTGCCTGACCCTCGGAACGGGAATCGGCGGGGCAGTGATCCTCGGAGGGCAGATCCACCGAGGCAAGTCCGGCATTGCTGGAGAATTCGGGCACCAGGTGATCGTTCCCGGCGGCCATCGGTGCGCCTGCGGCAACCGCGGCTGCTGGGAGCAATACGCTTCTGGCAATGCCTTGGGCCGAGAAGGAGCCGAACTTGTGCGCAGCAAATCGCCGGTGGCCTTCCGGCTGCGCGAGGCCGTGGACGATGACCCGGAGGCCGTCACCGGCGCAGAGGTAACTCGACTTGCCGCAGAGGGCGACCCGGCCTGTGCCGATCTCATTGCGGATATGGGCGAATGGCTTGGTCTGGGCATCTCGAATCTGGTCTCGGTTCTGGACCCGGGAACCGTCGTTATCGGTGGCGGTTTGGGTGCTGCGTCGAAGCAACTGGTTTCCACGGCGGAGGAGACCTATCGCCGCACCCTGCCTGGCAGGGGATACCGTCCTTTTGCGAAGATCAGCCAGGCGGAATTGGGCCCGGTGGCCGGACTGATTGGGGCTGCTGATTTAGCGCGGTTTAATCAGCAACAATAATGAATAACATTGACAGGACATTAGGACTTATCTAGGCTCGGGTTGTTACGCAACATGGGAGCGAGGTCTTGGCATGGTCCTGCGCACAAAACCAAGCCGAATCCGCGGCTGGCCCTTGACTGTCGTTTTGGGGACCTATGCGGTCGCCATGTGCGGTACCACGATGCCCACCGCGTTGTATCCGATGCTTCAGGATGAATACGGCCTAAGCACCGCCGCCTCAACGCAACTTTTTGCGATATACGCCATCGTGGTGCTCGCGGTATTGTGCATCTTCGGTTCCCTATCTGATGCCATTGGCCGAAAACCCGTCATGATCCTGGGGCTTCTCGCTTCGGCCGCCAGCGGAATACTCTATGCAATGGCCGCCGAGGCACCCATGCTGTTCATTGCCCGCACCCTTTCCGGGGTGTGTGCCGGGCTGGTCACTGGAACGGCGACCGCCTATCTGACTGATCTGGTCTCCAGCTCCGGACGCGGTGCCAGCATTTCCAGCGTGGCCAATATGGTGGGTCTGGGCAGCGGGCCAGCCCTGGCTGCATTTCTGACCTTCTTCTTCCCATCCGTCCCGATGATTGCTTTCAGCGTTCACGCAGTACTTACAGGTCTGTGCATCGCATTGCTTGCCATGGCCCCGGACAGCGTGATGCACCGCGGACACGGATTGAAACTCAGCCTTCCGCTGGTGCCACGCGTCACATTGCGCGACTTCTGCATGGGCGGGCTGATGACCTTGGGCTTCGCGGTGATGGGCGGTTGCACCGCGATGACTTCCATTTTGGTGGTCCGTGCCTTCGGCATTACGGACCTGCGATTGCTGGGGCTCATCGGATCATTGATTTTTGTCGCCACAGCGGTGGGCCAGAAGGCCGGAGGGAAGCTGGTGAGCGAAAAAATTCACCTAGGGTATGCCGGCTTGGCGATTGGTGCGGTGCTGATAGCTCTAGCACCAAGACTTGGCGGAAGCTTGGCGATGGCGATGTATCTTGCCGGCTTGATCGTTGCGGGACTGAGCCACGGCGCATTGTTCCCGGTAGGCCTGGGAATCGTGTTGCGCCGCATTGAGCCGCGACATCGAGGCAGCGCCAGCTCAGCCTTTTGGGTGCTGGGCTACGCACTGACTGCACTGGGTGCCTTAGGGCTGGGCTGGGTAGGCCAGATCAGCGGCGAATCGATGGCGGTAACCTACTTTGGTGCAGCCATCGCGCTGTGTGCGCTCGGCTGTGCCAAGCTGCATCGCCGCTGGGCCGGTCCTGGGAATCGAGTGATCTCAACTAGTTTTTAGGGCCGGATTTGGCTCGGCAGGTGCTGGCCCGGAAGCCGTGGTTCACGCTTGCCGCTGTTCTCCTTGTTGCATAGAACACGCTAATAATTGGAATGAGGCGAAGCTGTTCTTAGTTGGATATCGGTAGAAGAAGACCGAGCCCGGCAGTGGCCCAATCCAGTGGCCGCGGGCCGATCCGAAAGGTATGAGTATGACTATTGCATCTGACGAAACCCAGATCGGCTCCGGCGCGATCAACTCCATCTTTGGCGACTCACGCACCGCCAACGCCTTCGCCGGCGAAGTCACCGAGGCGCAGGCCCAGGAGATCTACGAGCTGGCCAAGTTCGGCCCAACTGCCTTCAACTCCCAGCCGCTGCGCGTGACCTACGTACGGTCCGACGCAGCACGCGCGAACCTGGTCGACGCGCTGTCGCATGGCAACAGGGCCAAGACTGCCGCAGCTCCGCTGGTGGCAATCCTCAGCTATGACACCGCATGGCACGAGCAGTGGGATAACTTCCTGCCAGGCTACAACGCACCCAAGGCCATGTACGACGCCGATGCCGACTTCACTGCCTCCACCGGCAACAACAACGCCCACCTGCAGGCAGGCTACTTCATCCTGGCTGCACGCAGCCTGGGCTTCGCCGTTGGTCCCATGACCGGTGCAGACTTCTCCGCCATTGATGCTTCCTTCTTCCCAGAAGGCGACCAGAAGAGCTTCTTGGTCCTGAATATCGGCCAACCAGCCGAAGGCGAAATCGGTGCACCAAAGGACCGCTTCGACTACGAAGCAGTCGTCCGCACTGTCTAGAGGCCGCTCGACGAACTTTAGCAACGCACAAGCGAAGCCCGGAATTCATTTTCGTGAATTCCGGGCTTCGCTAGTTGTTGAGCCAGTTTGCTAGCGGGTAGCCAGCGAAGACCTCAGCGCAGCATCGGCGTCGAGAAGTACCTTGGCGGCCACCTCAAGCCCCTCAACTGCACCCAATTCGGTATCCTCGTGCTCGATATTCACCAGCATCTCTGGGTCCACTTCGTGCAGGGCACGCAGGAACTCGGTCCAGAACGCGGTCCCGTGTCCCTTGCCCAAGGCCACGAAGTCCCAGGCCGAGTTATCCGGCCATTCATTAACCCATTCGTCCCCGCCCATATTGGTGCGTGGTTCGTCCGCGCTCTTTTTGCGGAAGCTGTTGTCCAGCACCCCTTGGATAGCCGCATGCGGGTTAATGCGCACGTCTTTGGCGGCGGCATGGAAGACCCATGAGCCAAGATCCCGAACCACGGCCACGGGATCCATCTGCTGCCAGAACAGGTGCGAGGCATCGAGCTCAACGCCGATGTTGCTGGTGCCGGCGCGTTCGATGAGTTCACGGAAGCTGGCCGGATTAAAAGCAAGGTTCTGCGGGTGCAGCTCCAGGGCGACCTTGACGTTGTTGTCCTGGGCCAGGATATCCATCTCCTTCCAGAACTCGGCCGCGAGGCCGTACTGGTAATCCAACTGCTCCAGTGCTGCCGAGTTCCAAGCGTTCACCACCCAATTGACTCGGGTGGCACCCGGTTCACCGCCGGGCAAGCCGGACATGGTCACAACACGATGCTGTCCCAGGCGCTGCGCGAGCCTAATGCTGCGGCGGATATCTTCGGCGTGCCGGTCGCCAATAACCGGGTTGGGATGCAAGGGGTTGCCATTGCAGTTCAGCCCGGCAATCTGCACGCCGGCGTGGTCAAAGATCTCCAGGAAGTCGTCCCGGGCGCTATCGCTTTGCAGAATCTGGTCGAAATTGGGCACATGGACTGCTGGCAAGAATCCGCCAGTGTTCAGCTCGATGCCGGTCAGTCCCAGGTCTTTGATGATCTTGAGCGCTTCGGGCAGGGGGCGGTCGTGGAGGATTGCGTTGTATACACCGAGTTTCACAGGGCTGCCTTCTTTCCGTCGTTGCCGGCGGACTGGACGACCGCCTGCAGGATTTGCATATTGTGCACTCCCTCGTCGAATGTCGCATTCGGGGGAAGGTCGGTGTCCAGGCCGCAGACTTCGTCGAGGAAGGCACGGGCTTGATAGCTGAAGGCGTCGTTTTGGCCGAAGCCGACACCTGGTGCGTCCATGGGCAGCCCGCCGCCGAGGTAAGCATGCTCCGGACCGAGGTTCACCGTGCGATAGCCGTTGGTCGCCGAGGGCCCTTCGCTGAGCATGATTTCGATTTCCGACGGACGCAGCTGGCTGAAGCGCGCGGCGCCCTTCTCGCAAAAGACCTCGAAGGCCAGTGAGTTCGGGTGGCCGGCGGCGACACGGGAGACTTCCAGGCTGCCGGAGGCTTCGGCGAACTGGACGTTGAACGCCGCATAGTCGTCGTTCTCCACCGGTTCCGATTTATCACTTAGTTTCACCAGGTCGTGTCCGGTCACGGCGCCGGCCGGCAGGAAGCGTTCGGTGATGCTGGTGCTCAGCTGCCCGCCGCTGACCGAAACGATGTCGCCTGCCAGGAATTCGGCGATGTAAGACAGGTGGCTTCCCACATCGGCCAGTGCGCCAGAGCCGGCCTCACCCTTGAACCGCCAGCTCATTGGAGCCTGTGGATTGTGGCCGTAGTCGGTCCAATAGCGACCAGAAAAATGCAATACCTTGCCCAGGGTGCCATCGGTGATTAGGTTCCGGATCGTGGCGATACCCGGGGTGCGGCGGAAGGTGAAGCCGACGCGGGCAATGGAGTTGGCGTTGCGGGCCGCTGTGGCCATGGCCTGGGCTTCTTCTAGGGTGTCGGCCAGCGGTTTCTCGCACAATACGTGCTTGCCGGCGGCCAGCAGACCTTCAACGGCTTCGCGGTGGAAGCGGTTTGCAATCACTACCGAAACGACATCGATGTCCGGATCGTTGGCCACCTCTTGCCAGGAGCCCAGTGCCTTTTCGTAGCCGTAGCGTTTGGCAACTTTGGCTGCGAGCTCGGTGTTCACATCGGCCACCGCGACGTAGCGCAGCGGTGGCAGGTTGGATTCGTAGAGGGTGGGGGCGGTGCGGTAGCCGGCGATGTGGGACAAGCCTGCCATGCCTGCGCCGATGACGGCGATGCCGATGCTTTTTGTCACGGATTCTCCTGGGTGGAAGTTGTTCAGGGGGATTTTGGAGCGCTCCAAAAAAGTGTAAAGGCGAATCCAAGTGGCGGTCAAGGGGTATTGAGCGGGGATTATCTAGGCGGGGCGAACGGGGGCGCAGGTGCCGCGCTCAACCAGTGCTGGCTCCAGTGACACCTTTTGCGCAGCGCGTTCAGGGTCCGCGAGCCGGGAAAGCACCTGTTCGGCCACGTGCATGCCGAGCTCGCGGTTGCGACTGTCCACGGTGGTCAAGCGCAGCAGGTGCGTGCCGGAGAGCGGCGAGTTGTCGTAGCCGATAATCGACAGATCCTCGGGGACCGAGAGGCCGTTCTCGCGGGCCGCGGCCAGCGCGCCCATGGCCATCGAATCATTGCCGGCCAGGATGGCGGTAATTTCCGGGGTTTCGCGCAGAAGCTGATTCGTGCACTGATAGCCGCTGTCCTCGGTGGTGTGCGGGGTGAGGATGACGATGCGCTCGTCCAGGTCCGCCGCGCTCATCGCATCTTGGTATCCGTTGCGCCTGAGCATTGATGCGCCTCCGCCGCCACCGATGTGCCCGATGTGCCGATGCCCCAGTGAAATCAGGTATTCGATGGCTCGGCGTGCGCCAAACCGGTCGTCGCTTGCTGAAATATCCGCTCCGGTCACCTGTGTTGCTCGATTACCTGCCACGATCACCGGGATCTGGGAGGGGAAGCGCATGGCCGGTGTAGGTTCGGTGGCCAGGACCAAGGCCTCGACGCGGGTGCTGAGAAATCCATCCAGCGGGTCCGACTCCACATGCGCGTTCAGCGTGCGGTCCGAGACGGCGATGCGCAGTCCGGCCTTGCCCAGCCCCTCTTGCAGCCCGCGAAGCAATTCGACAAACCAGACGTTGGTGTAGTCGTCGATCACCACGCCGACGGTCTGGCTGGTGCCACCGGCCAGTGCGGCCGCGGCTTGGCTCGGGCGGTAGTTCAGCTGCTCGATGGCAGCCAGCACCGCGGCGCGGCGTGGTTCGGAGACGCTGGGGGAGCCGCGCAGCACCAGGGATACCAGCGATTTGGAGACGCCGGCGGCTTGGGCGACATCGTAAATCGTCGCGCGGCGGCGTCCTGCTGCCATGGTGCCTCCTGGGCTTGGTCCGGGTTCTTGTTAAGAGCCTAGCGTTCCGCCTGCTTCGAATGCGGCAACGTCAGCTTCGGAGCAGGAATTCCAAACTAGTCAGGTCTTAACGTCAGGACATAGTTCTCGAGAAGACCATAAACTTTTGTCGACTTGGCCTGGTTGATATCCGCAGAATTCCACGGTTTTCCACTCGCAGTGTTACTCATGTTGTAAATATGTCAGTACAAACCTTTGACAGAGCTAGATTCATGGTGCAAAGTATTTCTTGTGGCACCGTTCACATCTTCGGCAGCTGGCCGATCCCTGAACTTCTGACTCGAAAGGACGTCGATCTGCGTGACTTACGACGTACTCACCCTCGGACGCATCAGCGTTGACGTCTACCCGAACGACATCGGCGTTTCCCTCGCCGACGTGAACTCCTTCAGCAAGTATCTCGGTGGCTCTGCCACCAACGTCGCTGTGGCAGCTGCCCGGCACGGCCGCGCGGCCGGGGTGATCACCAAAATCGGCGACGACGACTTCGGCACGTTCCTGGAACGCGAATTGGACCGCTACGGCGTGGACCGCGCCCAGGTAGCCCGCGATGCCAGCTTGCAGACCCCGGTCACCTTTTGCGCCATCATGCCACCAGATGACTTCCCGCTGTACTTCTACGGACGCTTCCCGATGGCACCGGACTGGAATATCAAAAGCAGCGATATCGACCTCGACACGGTCAAGAACTCCAAGATTTTCTGGAGCACCGTCACCGGCTTGAGCCGAGAGCCTTCGCGCACCGCGCAGCTGGAAGCCTACGAGGCCCGCCCGGCCGGTTCGCTGGCCCCAGGGCAGTTCACCATCCTGGACTTGGACTACCGCCCAATGTTCTGGGACTCCGTTGAGCAAGCCCGCGAGCAGGTAGCCCGGGCTCTGCCCTCGGCCACGGTGGCCATCGGCAACGATACCGAATGCTCGGTAGCCGTTGGAGAAGGAACCCCGGATGAGCAGGCCGACCGCCTGCTGGAGGCCGGAGTGCAGATCGCCGTGGTCAAGCTCGGCCCCGAAGGCGTCATGGCCAAAACCCGCACCGAACGTGTGGTTTCCGCGCCGGTTCCGGTGCAGACCGCCAACGGACTGGGCGCCGGCGACTCCTTCGGCGGCGCCTTCTGCCACGGCCTGCTCTCCGGTTGGCCGCTGGAGCAGGTCTTGGACTACGCCAATGCCGCTGGGGCGATCGTGGCCTCGAAGGTCGCTTGCTCCGATGCGATGCCGGACCCAGAAGAAGTGAACGCCCTGCTGGCCGAGCGCGGCCGCACCGTACCCGCCTCCCAGAAAGACCTGGTCTAGTTATGAAACAGGCATCCGACCTGCACGTGGACCGCGAAGACCCGCGCCGCTACGAATCCATCACCCGCCAGCGGCTAGAAGACCCGGCAGCGGTGCAGCGCGCCGCCTCGCTGCGCCAGAAGCATGCCGGCCCGGTGCTGGGCCGGCAGAACTTCATCATCGCCGCCGACCACCCGGCCCGCGGGGCGCTATCCGTAGGCAAGCGCGCCACGGCCATGGCCGACCGCCGCGAACTGCTGGACCGGCTGCGGATCGCCTTGCAGAACCCCGCCTGCGATGGGGTCCTGGCCTCGCCGGATATCCTCGATGACCTGCTGCTGCTGGGCGCACTGGAAGGCAAGCTGGTTTTCGGCTCGATGAACCGCGGCGGGCTCGCCGGCCTGGTCAACGAGATTGATGACCGCTTCACCGGGCATAGCGCTGCGGCCCTGGCCGCCTTGGGCGCAGACGGCGGCAAGATGCTCACCCGGATCAGCTACGAGGATCCGGACACCGTGAAAACCCTGGCTGCCACCGCCGATGCCGTCTCCGATTTGGCTCGGCACCAGCTGGTCGCCATGGTCGAACCGTTCATCTCCAAGCGGGCCGAGGGCAAGGTAGTCAACGACCTGCGCCCGGAGGCAGTGATCAAGTCCATGGGCATCGCCTCCGGACTGGGCGAAACCAGCGCCTACACCTGGCTGAAAATCCCCGTGGTCCAGGAAATGGAGCGGGTTATGGCCGCCACCACCCTGCCCACGGTCCTGCTCGGCGGAGATCCCGCAGGCAGTCCCGATAAGGTGTTCGCCTCCTGGCAGGATGCCCTGGCCCTGCCCGGGGTACAGGGACTGACCGTGGGCCGGACCCTGCTGTATCCCGAGGACGGGGATGTGGCCGCCGCCGTGGCCACCGCCGCATCGCTCTTGAACACCACCACTCCTGTACGCAGCTGAGAAGGACAAAGCTCGATGACTACACGCAGAATGACCGTTGCTCAGGCGGTCGTAGAATTCCTGGGACGACAGTACACGGTGGACAACATCGGTGGAGCTGCCTATCGAGAGCGCCTGATTCCAGGAATGTTCGGCATCTTCGGCCACGGCAATGTCGCCGGGGTGGGGCAGGCCCTGAAGCAATGGCAGCTCAAAGACCCGAGCCTCATGCCGTACTACCAAGGTCGCAACGAGCAGGCGCAGTCGCATCAGGCGGTGGCCTATGCCCGGCATACCCGCCGCCGCGCCACCTATGCGGTCTCCACCTCCATCGGTCCTGGCTCCTCCAACCTGCTCACCGGTGCCGCGCTGGCCACCGCTAACCGTTTGCCGGTATTGCTCTTGCCCAGCGATACCTTCGCCACCCGTGCCGCCGATCCAGTACTCCAGCAACTGGAAATGCCGCACGGCTACGACATCACCGTTAATGATGCCTTCCGCCCGCTATCCAAGTACTTTGACCGGGTCACCCGGCCGGAACAGTTGGCCAGCGCACTGCACCACGGTCTGCGCGTGCTCACCGATCCGGCCGAAACTGGCGCGGTGACCATCTCCTTGCCGCAGGACGTCCAGGCCGAGGCCTTTGATTTCCCGGAAGAGTTCTTTGCCGAACGCGACTGGAAGATCCGCCGCCCGGCCCCGGAAACCGAAGACATAGCCCAGGCTGCGCAGCTGATTCGTGCTGCCAAGCGCCCGTTGATCGTTGCCGGTGGCGGAGTGCTCTATGCCTATGCGTCCGAGGAGCTTGCGGCCTTCGCTGAGGCCACCGGAATTCCGGTGGGCAATACCCAAGCCGGCGTTGGCGCCCTGCCTTGGGACTCGAAGCATTCGCTAGGAGCCATTGGTTCCACCGGTACTTCTGCGGCCAACGCGTTGGCCGCAGAAGCCGATCTGATCATCGGTATTGGTACCCGTTATGAGGACTTCACCACGGCCAGCCGTACGGCCTTCCAAAACCCCGGAGCGAAGTTCGTAAATATCAACGTTGCCGCACTTGATGCGTACAAGCACGCCACCGTGCTGCCGATCGTCGCGGATGCTCGCAAGGCGCTCATTGCCCTGCGCGAAGCGCTCACCGGGTATCGGGTGGAAGGCGCTCTTGAGGTGTTCACCGCCCAAGAGAAACAACGTTGGGATGCGACCGTGGATGAGGCATTCGCCGAAAGGCTCAGCCCGTTAGTCAGCCAGAATGCCATTATCGGCGCAACCAACCAGGCCATGGATTCCCGCGACGTTGTAGTGTGCGCGGCAGGATCTTTGCCCGGAGACCTGCATAAGATGTGGCGGGTTTCGGACCCCTTCGGATATCACGTGGAATACGGCTTCTCCTGCATGGGTTACGAAATCGCCGGTGGGCTGGGACTGAAGCGTGCGGTGCTTGCGGAGACCGCGCGCGGCGCGGAAAACCGTGACGTAGTGGTCATGGTCGGCGACGGCTCCTATCTGATGATGCACACCGAACTGGTCACCGCAGTGGCCGAGGGGATCAAATTGATCACGGTGCTCATCCAGAACCACGGTTATGCCTCCATCGGGTCGCTCTCCGAATCATTGGGATCCCAGCGTTTCGGCACCAAATACCGTGCACTGGACACCCAAACGCACTCCTTCGACGAAGGGCAAACGCTGCCAATCGATTTGGCGCTGAACGCCGAATCATTAGGAGTCAAGGTCATAAGAATCGCCCCCGGAGATCGGGCCATCGAGGACCTATCGACCGCCATCGCCACCGCAAAGGCAGCGCCGGAAGGATCCGGCCCAATCCTCATCCATATTGAATCGGATCTCTACGCCGATGCGCCTTCCAGCCAGTCTTGGTGGGACGTGCCGGTCAGTGAAACATCCGAGCTGGATTCCACGACGAAGGCCCGTGAAGTCTACGAAAGCCACAAGGCGCGGCAGAAGCCTTATCTAGGCTAAATCGCCGCACGTTATCGCCGGCCCAACACTTTTTCGCTACTAAAGGAAGACGAGAGCTAATCATGAGCACAACCGCCACCGAAATTACCGACATCAAGCACTTCATCAACGGGCAGCCAACCGCGGGCAGCGGAACAGCCACCCAGCCGGTTTACGACCCGGCAACCGGCGAAATTACCGGTCAGCTACATTTGGCTAGCCCCGAAGACCTGGTCCAGACCGTGGCAGCGGCCCGCGCCGCCGCCGACAGCTGGGGCGAAGTCTCCATCGTCAAGCGCACCAAGGTCATGTTCCGCTTCCAGCAACTGCTCACCGAACACACCGATGACCTGGCCCGCTTGGTAACCAGCGAGCACGGCAAGGTACTCTCGGATGCGGCCGGCGAAGTAGCCCGCGGTATCGAGGTCGTGGAATACGCCGCCGGAATCTCCCAGTCACTCAAGGGGGAATACTCGGACCAGGTATCCACCGGCATAGACGTGTTCTCATTCCGCCAGCCACTAGGCGTAGTTGCCGGAATTACCCCGTTCAACTTCCCGGTCATGGTTCCCTTGTGGATGGCGCCAGTTGCCATCGCTACCGGCAATGCCTTCATCCTCAAGCCTTCCGAGCGTGACCCTTCGGCTGCGCTGTTGATTGCCGAGCTTTTCAAGCAGGCGGGGCTTCCCGACGGAGTATTCCAGGTGCTGCATGGCGGCAAGGAAACTGTAGATGGTTTGCTGTCCCACCCAGATGTGGACGGAATTTCATTTGTCGGGTCTACACCCATTGCCAAGTACGTACACGAGACCGCAACCAAGTACGGAAAGCGCGTCCAGGCATTGGGCGGTGCCAAGAACCACGCGGTCATCATGCCGGATGCGGATATGGAGCAGGCTGCAGACCATATCAATGCTGCGGCATTCGGCTCGGCAGGCCAGCGTTGCATGGCGATCTCCGTGGCCGTGGCCGTTGGCGAGGCCGCTGACATCCTCGTGGACAAGCTAGCCGAGCGAGCCCGTGGCGTGAACGTCTCCCACGGCTTTGATGAAAAAGCAGATATGGGACCGGTCATCACACCGGCATCAAAGACTCGCCTGCAGAAGATTGTTGGCGAGGCCGAACAAGCCGGTGCCGCGCTCATCTTGGACGGTCGGGAGCTAGTGGTCAAGGACCATGAAAACGGGTTCTTCGTTGGCCCGACCATCTTGGACCGGGTGAACCGAGAAATGAGTGCCTACACCGAGGAAATTTTCGGTCCGGTACTCGTGGTGCTTCGCGTTGATTCCTTGGATGAAGCCATCGACACGGTGAACGCCAACCCATACGGCAACGGCACCGCAATCTTCACCTCCTCGGGTTCGCACGCGCGCAACTACACCCGACGTATTCATGTGGGCATGGTCGGGGTAAACGTTCCGCTCCCGGTACCGGTGGCATGGCACTCATTTGGTGGGTGGAAGAATTCGCTATTTGGCGAGCACCACATCTATGGCCCGGACGGTGTGCGTTTCTACACCCGCGGCAAGGCGGTCACGCAGCGTTGGCCGGAGCCGGCGCAGCTGTCCACCGCCTCGTACAACTTCCCCTCTAACTAGGTTCCTGCACTGCAACTAATTTCCATCGTGCCGATGCCGGCCGGTAAACGGTCGGCATCGGCAATGAGCATTGAAAGATTCTGGTACATGCCATGGCACAGAACATCACCATTGGAACTGCCCCCGACTCCTGGGGCGTCTGGTTTGCCGATGACCCCAAGCAGACACCCTGGCAGCGCTTCCTCGATGAGGTAGCCGAGGCCGGCTACAAAACCATCGAGCTGGGCCCCTACGGGTACCTGCCTACCGACCCGGCCCAGCTGGCCGATGAGCTGGCCGCCCGCGATCTGAACGTCTGCGCCGGCACCGTCTTCACCGCCTTCCACCGCGGCATCGACGGCAGCGCCAGCGCCTGGGAGCAAGCCTGGGAGCCAGCCCGCAAGGTGGCCGAGCTGACCGCCGCCATGGGCGGGGAGCATATTGTGGTGATCCCGGCCATGTGGCGCGATGACGTCACCGGGCAAGCCGTCGAATCCGGCACACTGGACGCCGCGGCCTGGGACTCGCTGGCCAAGGGCCATGACCGGTTGGGCAAGATCCTGCAGGAAGAATTTGGCCTGAAACAGCAGTTCCACTCGCACGCCGACTCGCATGTCTGCGGCCAGAGCGACATCGAGAAGTTCCTTGAGCTCACCGACCCGCAGTTCACCACCCTGTGCCTGGATACCGGGCATGCCGAATACGGTGGAGCTTCCAGCGTGGATCTGATCCGCCGCTTTCCGGAGCGCATCGGCTACCTGCACCTGAAGCAGATCAACCCGGACATCCTGGCCACGGTGCGCGCGCAGGACCTGACCTGGGCCGCGGCCAACCTCGCCGGGGTCATGTGCGAACCGCCTTCGGGCCGGCCTGACCTCAATGAGGTCTTGGCGGAAGTGGAGAAGCTGGGCCGCCCGATCTTCGGCATTGTCGAACAGGACATGTACCCGGTCGCCGACTTCACGGTGCCGCTGCCCATCGCCACCCGCACCCGCGACTACCTGCTCAGCTGCGGCTCGCACACCCGCGTCTAGGCCAGCTTGCCTAACTCAAACCAGGACCACCAAAAAATCTTGAAAGGACTCATCGTGCCAGAAATCCTGCGCGTCGCCGTCGTCGGAGCCGGACGCATGGGCGCCGACCACATCCAGCGCATCCACCACCGCATCTCCGGCGCCGAAGTGGCGGCCGTTGTCGATATTGACACCGACCGGGTCAACGCTGCCATCGCAGACATCCCGGGCGCCAAGGGCTACACCGACCTGCCCGCGGCGCTCGCCGACGGCGAGGTCAACGCCGTACTGCTGGCGACCCCCGGTTTCTTGCACCACGATGCGCTGCTGACGGTGCTTGCTGCCGATATTCCGGTGCTGTGCGAAAAGCCGCTGACCCCGGATGCCGCTTCCTCATGGGAGATTGTCGAGGCGGAGGCCAGACTGGGCCGCAAGCGCATCCAGGTGGGCTTCATGCGCCGCTTTGACGCCGAGTACCGGCAGCTGCGCCAGCTGATCGAGGACGAGAGCCTGGGTGAATTGCTGGTGCTGCACCACCAGCACCGCAACCCATCCACCCCGGAAGGCTTCACCAATGAGATGCTGATCAACGACTCGGTGGTCCACGAGTTCGATGCCATTCGCTACTTCACCGGCGCAGAGATCACCTCGGTGCAGGTGCGCTTGGGCAAAGCCACCCGCAATGCACCCAACGGCCAGCATGACCCACAGCATGTGCTGCTGGAAACTTCTGCCGGAGTGCTCGCCGACGTGGAGATCTACGTCAACGCGAAGTTCGGCTACGAGGTGGCGACCCAGGCATCCTTTGAAGATGGCATCGTGTCCATCGGCAATGACGCCGGACCGTATGTGCGTACCGCCGGGCAGTGGGGCGGCAAGGTCACCCCGGGCTTCGAGGAGCGTTTCGGCGCCGCCTACGACACCGAAATCCAGTCGTGGGTTGACGCCGCGCTGCGTGGGGAATTGGGCGGGCCGAGCGCCTGGGACGGCTACGCCACCGCGGCATGCTGCGAGGCTGGAGTCGAGGCCCAGCGCACCGGCGAAAAGGTGGCAGTCAAGCTGAACAGCAAGCCGGATCTCTACAGCTAGGGGCATCATGAAATACGCACTGGACCCGACCCCGTTCCATTCCACGCACTCGCTGCTCCAGTTCCCGGAACTGGCAGCGGAGCTGGGCTATGACTGCATACAGCTGACCCCGCATGCGGATATGATTCCGTTCTTCACCCACCCCAAGGCCGACGATGACCTGGTCGCGCAACTCGCGGCCCGGTGCAAGGCCGCCGGGGTGGGGATCGCTTCGGTGCTTCCGGTGCTGCGCTGGTCCTCGCCCGAGGAGAATTTGCGCCAGGCCGCGGTGCGCTATTGGAAGCGCGCCATCCAGATCGCCGTGGATTTGGGCGTGAACCAGATGAACACGGAATTCTCCGGACGGCCGGAACGCGCCGAGGAGTCCGAGGCCGCGTTCTACCGTTCCATGGAGGAGCTCGTGCCAATCATTGAGCGCGAGGGCATTAACGTGGCCATTGACCCGCATCCGGATGATTTCGTCGAAGAGGGCTTGGCAGCTTGGCGGGTAATCCGCGGGGTGAATTCGCCGAATCTGTCCTTTGTCTACGTCGCCTCTCATTCCTTCCATATGAAGGATGAACCGCTGGAAATCATGCAGACCGTGGGGGAGAGGCTGCGGGTGGTGCATGTGTCTGACACGATGAACCATCATGCCTCGCACGGGTTGCGCTACATCACCAATCCGCCGGGCAATCCGGTGCGCGTGCACCAGCACCTGAAGCTTGGTGATGGGGACGTGGACTGGGATGGATTCTTCTCCGGTCTCGTGGCCAACGGTTTTGCCGACCGCGAGGAGAGCGTCATGGTCTCCAGCGTATTTGCCGAGAACGAGAACGCCGTCGAGGTCTCCAAATTCCAGTTGGAGCAGATGCGCAGCCGTGTAGCTTCCGCCCAAGCTGCGCGTTCCTAGCAAATCAGGCAACGCCGAGTTGAGTTGCCGGATGACGAAAGCCGAACCCTTGCGGGTTCGGCTTTCGTCATCCGGCCCGGGAGTCATCCTCAGCACAGGACGGCTCGAGAAGAGCTCGCAGAATTCCAGATTGATTTGTGCGTACAGTCTCGGGAACTAGCGGTCGGCAGGGCCGGTGCGGCAAGAAAAACGGCATTTGTCAGGACTTAATAGCCAATAATGCTTGCCCGCTAAACACTGATGACGTATTGTCCTTACATAGGGGCTGTGAAGCCCATCACTTTCAGTTATCGGCAAGGAACCAGAATGATGCGAATTGGTTCCCGCCGAACCGAGTGGAGGAAGCCGGATCGCAGTCGATCCGATGGATGGCCCAAGGCCAGTAATGCTTTCACCCGGGCAATCCAAAGGAGTTCCCATGTCTAGTGCGCAGCAAGCTTCTGCAGAGTCAAGCCTGCCGCCCCTCACCGCGGGGCCTCATGTTAAGCGACTCGGTTTGATCTCCATCATCGCCTGTTTTGGCGGATTGCTTTTCGGATACGACACCGGTGTTGCCAATGGCGCCGAAGGTCCCATGGCAGCGGAACTCGGCCTGAACCTTCTGCAAGTTGGCGTGGTGATCAGCTCACTGGTCTTCGCCGCCGCGTTCGGAGCGCTCATCGGCGGACAAATTGCCGATGTATGGGGTCGGCGCAAGACCATCATCTTGCTGGCAGTCCTGTTCTTTGCCGGAACCTTGCTCGTAGTCTTCTCGCCTGCCGGCCCGGAAGCGGGAACTTTCTCGCCACTGGGTTTTGGTGTTTTGATCGCCGGACGCATCATGCTCGGATTGGCCGTGGGTGGCGCATCCACGGTCGTGCCGATCTACTTGGCCGAATTGGCCCCGTATGAAATTCGCGGATCCATCACCGGTCGCAATGAGCTGGCCATTGTCTCGGGTCAGTTGGCCGCCTTCGTGATGAACGCGATCATTGGAACCGTCCTGGGTGGAACCGTGGATGGCGTCTGGCGCATCATGTTCGCAATTTGCGCACTGCCAGCGCTGGCGTTGTTCTTCGGCATGCTGCGCATGCCTGAATCTCCGCGCTGGCTCGTGGAAAAGCGCCGCTATGCCGAGGCGCTGCGAGTGCTCAAGACAGTGCGTTCGCCTGAGCGTGCACTGGCCGAAGTCCACGAGATCGAGATCGTTGCCGACGAGGAAAAGCGGAACAACAAGCCGGTGGGCATCAAGGCCGTGCTGAAAAACAAGTGGTTGCTGCGCATCGTCGCCATCGGCATCGGCGTTTCCATGACTCAGCAGCTCACCGGCATCAACTCGATCATGTACTACGGAACACGCGTGCTGGAAGAGTCCGGCATGTCAGAGCAGCAGGCAGTCCTGGCGAATATCGCCTTCGGCGTGGTTGCCGTGATTGGCGGCATCATCGCCCTGCGCAATATGGACCGTATGGACCGCCGCAAGACCTTCCTGATCGGCTTGGCGCTGACCACCACCTGCCACCTGCTGGTAGCCATCGCGGGCATGCTGCTGCCGGTCGGCAGCCCTATCCGACCAGTGGTGATCCTGATCTTGGTGGTTGCCTTCGTGATGTCCATGCAGACATTCCTCAACGTGGCTGTCTGGGTGTGGCTGGCTGAAGTCTTCCCGCTGCATATGCGCGGGCTGGGAATTGGCATCTCGGTGTTCTTCGGGTGGGCCACCAACGGTGTGCTGGCGCTGTTCTTCCCCTCTTTGGTCTCCGGTGTCGGAATTACCGGATCATTCTTCATCTTCGCAGGCATCGGTGTGCTGGCGCTGATCTTCGTGGCCACCCAGGTTCCCGAAACCCGCGGACGGTCACTGGAAGCCCTGGAAGAGGACGTCTCCACAGGAGCGATCTACCAAGTCAAGCCGGCGGTCAACGCCTAAGGCGCGACCATTCGCTGAGCTAGTGAGCCCAGCCCCGCCAATTGGCAGGGCTGGGCCCCCTGCTATGCCCGGCGCTGTCCGGTACTGCCGCGCACCACCAGCTGCGGCGCATGGGTGCTGGATGCTCCCGGGGAATTCAGGGCCGCCTGCATGGCGGCCTGGGCCAGGGCTGCGACATCTTGGCGAACGCTGGTCAGATCGGCATGCGCAAGCCTGGCGAATTCGCTGTCGTCATATCCGGCAAGGCAGATCTGCTCGGGAACCTGCAGGCCCGCAAGATCTATCGCTTGCCGGGCGCCGAGCGCCGCGCGGTCATTAAAGGCCAGTACCGCCGTGGCGCGTTCGGCCTGGGGCATTTTCTCCAGATACTCGCGCAGGACCGCAAAAGCGGTCGCCTCGTCAGGACCCGCTGGAAGGATCTGGCCGCTGGCGCTGGCGCTGGCGCGGGCAGCGGATTCGATGAAGGCATCTCGCCGCTGTTTCGCCGAGACGGCGGATCCGCCATCCAGATGCAGCAGCCGAGTGTGGCCGCGCTGCACCAAATGGCTGACGACTTGTTCAACGCCGGCAGCCTCGTCGGTAATGACTGAGGGGATGCCTTTGACCTTGCGCAGCAGGCTGATGACGGGAAGCTGCTTGGACACCTGGACCAGCTGCGCGGCTGGCAGTTCGGGGAACACTCCGATCACCGCTTCGACTCCGGCGTCGATGAGGGTATTGAGCACACGGCGTTCATCTCGGTGTCTGCCGGTGGCGCCCAGAATGATTTCAAATCCGCTCTGGTCCGCCTGCGCGTATAAAGCATCTGCCAGTTCCGCGTGCAGCGGCTCTCCCAGCGCCAGGGCCAGGCCAAGCGTTCTGCTGCGGCTGCTGCGCAGCGACCGTGCACGCGAGTCCGGGCGGTAGCCCAAATCCGCGGCGGCCTGCTTGACCCGGGCCCGGGATTCTCCGCTGGCGCCCTCAGCCTCGCGCAGCACGATCGAGGCCAGTGCTACCGAGACCCCTGAGGCGCGGGCGACGTCGGCCAACGTAGGGCGTTTGGCGGGGCGTGGCGCAGATGCATGCGGCATTGGCGGAACTTTCTTCTAGAACGTTATAGACACCTGCTATCCAGTGTGCCATGATTTTCCTGAACACTTTATCTAGAACGTTCTAGGAGACGCTCCATGGCTTACCAATCCCTGCCAGAAAATTCCGCACGGCCACTGCGCATTGCGGTCATCGGCACCGGGTGGATCGGCGCATTCCACGCCCGCACTGTGGCACAGCACCTGCCAGATGCACAACTGCACGTCGTGGCAGATCCGGCACCAGGCCGCGCCGCCGAACTGGCCGCAGAACTGGGTTGCACGAACTACACCGAAGACATTGCGGACGTGTTTGCCGACGAAACCGTAGACGCTGTGGTCATCGGCGCGCCTTCAAGCTTCCATGCCGGCTTGATCGCCCAGGCCGCCGCGGCGGGAAAGCACATCTTCTGCGAAAAGCCGGCAGCGCACGCGCTGTCAGATCTCGACACCGCCTTGAAAGCAGTGGAGGATTCCGGAGTGCTGCTGCAGATCGGTTTCAACCGGCGCTTCTCCCGCGACTTCGCTGCCGTGGCAGAACAGGTGTATTCCGGTGCAATCGGCACCCCTCAGCTGCTGCGGTCGCTGACCCGCGATCCAGAAGTTGCAGGCGGGTTGCCCAACGCGGCGAAGATCCGCTCGCACGTGATTTTCACCGAAACCCTGATCCACGATTTTGACACCTTGAACTGGTTGAACCCGGGTGCTGAGGTTGTAGAAGTCCATGTCATGGCGGATGCCTTGGTGGCGCCAGAGCACCGGGATTCCGGTTTGCTGGATACCGCCGTGGTGAGCCTGCGCTACTCCAACGGTGCGATCGCTGTGGCCGAGGCGAACTTCTCGGCAAGCTACGGCTACGACGTGCGCGGAGAAGTCTTTGGTTCAAAGGGCATGGTGCAGGCAGGGAATCCAGTGCAGCTGGCAGCGGCCAGCTTTGACAGCGCGGGCGCCCATGCACCAACCGAACGACTGAACATCAAGCTGTTTGCCCAGGCCTACCGCGAGCAGCTCTCGATCTTCGCTCGCAAGATCCGTGGCCTGCGCGATGGTTCGGCCGATGCGGCCCTGGAGGTCCCGACCGGCGCGGACGCACGCGCAGCGCTGCGCGTGGCACTGGCGGCCTTGGAATCCTCGGAAACCGGCCTGCCGGTGAAGCTGGAATCGGCCACCCGGCTTGCGGTGAACGCATGAGTGCGCAGCTGGCGGTCTGCGCCGAAATGGTCTTCCTGGACCTTCCGCTGATCGACCGGGTCAAGCGCCTTGACGAGGCCGGTTTTGAAATTGAACTCTGGGATATCAGAGACAAAGACCTTCCGGCTTTGGCGGCCACCGGTGCCCGCTTCGGCTCCATGACAGGCTACAGCGAAGGGAGCCTCTGCGATCCGGGCAGCGCGCACGAAGTGGTTCGCACCGCCAAGGAATTGATTCCGGCCGCCCGGGAGCTGGGCATCAACCGGCTGGTGGTGCATCCGGCTCAGCTCATTGACGGGCAGGCCGCCACCCCACGTTTTCGGGCTACCGGAGACATGTGGCTCACCGCAGCGCGAACTCTGGAGGAGCTGGGCCGGATCGGGGAAGAGCACCAGGTCACCTTCATGCTGGAGAACTTGAACACGATTCTGGATCACCCGGGCATCCCGCTGGGACGCGCCAAGGACACGATGTCTCTGGTCAAGGCCGTGGGACACCCGAACGTGAAGATGATGCTTGATCTGTACCACGCTCAAATTGGCGAGGGGAACCTCATCGAGCTGGTGCGTTCGGCACTGCCGCATATCGGAGAAATCCAGGTCGCAGACGTTCCCGGGCGTTGCGAGCCGGGCACCGGGGAAATCAACTACCTTGCAATTGCCCAGGCTCTGGCGGATCTGGATTATTCTGGCCCGATCGGCATGGAAGCCTACGCCAGCGCGGATTCCAATGGTGCCATCGCGGCTTTTGCCCAGGCTTTTGAACCGCTGGCCAAACCCGTGGTGGGCTAGGGGATCATGGACCGGGCGATGGATTGAGAGTTAAAGCCCAGCGGCGGCAGCAGGGAAACCTGCTGCCGCCGCTGGGCTTTGCAACCCGGGTGGCTACGTGCCGGCTCCGAAGGGCAGGCGCGGATCCATGCTCTGCGAATCCCAAGTCTGGCGGATCCAGCCATGGTGGGGATCATCGCTGATCAGCCAATCGCGCACGCGTCCCGGGCCGGCCATGACGTTCAGATAGTAAAGGTCATAACCCGGTCCCGCCATGGCTGGACCATGCCAGCCGTAGGGGACCAAGACAACGTCCCCGGTGCGGACTTCGGCATTAACGTCAATGGGGCGTTCATCCGAGGCATAAACGCGCGCATAGCCGATGGGATCGGTGGCCGCTTCGGCGGGCATGCCCTGGGCTAGTTGCGTCTCGAAGTAATAGATTTCCTCGAGGCTGGTCTCGCCTTCCTTCTCCTGATCATGCTTATGCGGTGGATAGGAAGACCAGTTGCCCGCCGGAGTAATGACTTCGCAGACGATGAAACGGTCTGCTTCCAGTGCGGCCGGGGTGCCGAAGTTATGGACTTGGCGGGAGCAGTTTCCTGCTCCGCGCAGCTCCACCGGAATCTCTTCTGCCTTGATCAGGCGGGTTGGGTAGGACTGCTTGGCCGGGGCCAGTGCCACGGCGACCCGGCCCCCCTCGGCTGAGCTGATGGACAGCGCTGTGTTGATGCCGGTGTAGAGGACATCGGCTGGTCCGGCAAAGACTGATTCGCGAGCGCTGAGAACATATTCTTCGCCTGCGATAGCGACGTTGAATGATGCGCCGCTGAGCGGGACGACAATGCGTTCTTCGGCGGTGGCCGCCAGTTCGACTGTTTGACCGGGAGCCAGCTCGGCTACCTTGAGCCCGGTGTGGGCCCAGCCCTCGATGGAAGCGGTCGAGTCATGGGCGCCGAGCGAGATGCTCCAGTCTCCGTTGGCGGCGGAACCTGCAGGGTAAATCCAATCGGTCATCAGTCATTCCTTTCGACGGCGGTGCCAGGTGCCTAGCGTTGCACCAAGGTCATTTCAAAGCTGTAGGCATCAGCGCGATATACGTGGGCACCGGTCTCCACGTTGCGCCCGGTGTCATCCACGGCAGTGCGCTGCATGGTCACCAGGGCCGAACCTGCCGCCGTGTCCAAGGCCTTGGCTTGGATATCGTCGGCGGTGGTCGCCCCGATGCGCTGCTGGGCCAGCCGGAAGTTGACCCCTGCTTCACGCAGAAGCTCGTACAGGCCATGTGCTTGCAGGGACTTTTCATCCAGCTCAACAATGTCGTCGCGAACCCAGTTCTCCATCAGTGCCAGTGGGCTTCCGCTGGCAGAACGCAGCCGGGTGAAGTGGTAAACGGAAACATCCTTGGGCAGTGAGAGAAGTTCCTGGATCTCCGTTGGAGCTGGAATATGTTCAAAGCTGAGCAAGCTGGTAGAAGGCTTCTTTCCGGCGCGCTCAAGGTCATCATTCAGGCTGGATAGTTCAAGGTGCCGCCGGATCTGGCTGGAAACAACCTGCGTTCCCACACCGCGCTTGCGCACCAGAAGGCCGGACTGGACGAGGTCGTCCATGGCCTTGCGAATGGTGGGGCGTGAAAGCCGCAGTCGCTGGGCGAGCTCGATCTCATTTTCCAGTCGAGTGCCCGAGGCCAGCGAACCGTCGCGGATCGCGCCCTCGATGCCTTGCGCTACCTGGTGGTAGAGGGGAATCGGTGAAGATCGGTCGATCTTGATGCTCAGGGGTGTGCTCACAGTTGCTCCTTGCCGGCGACCTTGTCTGGATATGTCGCTTTGACAGGACAAACTCTATATGAAAGTTCATGATTTGGGCATCTCTTGGCTGGATATCTTCGCGATCCATGGATTTTTCGCTGCTTAGCGGTGAAGGCCAAACGCTTGGCCAAGCGTCGCTTTGGACCTGAAATGCGATCGCGACAAGGGAATTTGGACAATATGGTCCGTTTGTCCAATTGTCCTGACAAAAAATCTGTTGGAATTCATTGCCCAAGGCTTCGAGCGGAACATATGGTTTTTGGAACGGTCCAAGACTTGGGACAAGCCGCGGCGGCCGCAGGGAATCACGGCGTGAAGCGCCACAGACAGGAGAAAATCATGAACGAACAGCGCAGCATCGGCGTGGGGCTGATCTCGGTGGGCTGGATGGGCAAGCTGCACGCTCGCGCCTACAGCTCAGTGCCCTATGTCTATCCAGAGTTGGGAATCAAGCCAAGGCTGGTCGCAGCCGCAGATACCGAGCAGTCACGAGTCGACTTCGCGATCTCAGCGCTGGGCTTTGAACGCGGAACGCTGGACTACCACCAGGTGCTCGCAGATCCCGAAGTGGATGTCGTCTCGATTTGCGCACCGAACTTCCTGCACGCCGAAATGGCGATCGCCGCAGCTGAGGCCGGTAAGCACTTCTGGATCGAAAAGCCCGCTGGTCGAAGCCTGGCCGAAACGCAGGCTATCGAGCAAGCCGCCATCCGCAACGGCGTAGTCACCTCCATCGGCTTCAACTACCGCCATGCTCCAGCTATAGAACGAGCGCGCCAGCTGGTGCGCGAGGGCCGGTTGGGATCCATCACCAATGTCCGCGCCAGCTTCCTTGCCGGATATGCGGCAGACCCCCGTGCGGCTCTGTCGTGGCGTTTCAACCGGGAACTTGCCGGCAGCGGCGTGCTCGCTGACCTATTCAGCCATGCAGCAGATCTATGCAGTCATGTTGTTGGCCCCATCCGGAGCATTTCCGCATCAACCAACGTCATGATCCCATCCCGGCCGAAACTGTCCATGGGACAGGGCACGCACTTCGACCTGATCGAAGGCGGCGAGCAAGGTGAAGTCGAGAATGAGGACTACGCCGCCGCGTTGCTGCGTTTCAGCCCAGAAGGCGTGGCGGGCCGCGCGATCGGAACTATTGAGGCATCCCGAGTGGCCGTGGGCCCGCAGTGCGGCTATCGACTCGAAATCTACGGCACGGAAGGTTCGGTCAAGTGGGATTTTGAACGCTTGAATGAACTGGAGGTCGTGCTCGGTCGAGACAATGACGAACAGGGATTCACGACGGTGATTGGCTCGCCAAAACATGGCGAATACTCCCGGTTCCAGCCAGGCCCGGGAAATGCGATGGGCTTTGATGACCTCAAGACCATCGAGGCTAAGAAGTTCCTGCTGGCTGTCTGCGGTGGCGAGAAAGCGAACTCCACCATCGCCGATGCGGTGGCCGCGGCCGCACTGGTGGAAGCGGCCGAAACATCTGCCGCAAGCGGCACATGGCAGGCGCTGGATGAGTCGGTGCGCGCTGCGACTGTGCAATACTGACCGCCATGCCTGACTCGCCGCGCCGCCGCCCCACGATCCGAGACGTCGCCAAGCGGGCCGGGGTCTCCAAATCATTGGTGTCCCTGGTGCTCTCGGATCCGAGCAGGGTCAGTTCGCTGCGGCGTTCGCTGGTCGAGGACTCCATCCGCGAGTTGGGCTATCAGCCCAACCTGGCGGCTCGCTCGCTGGTTGCCGCGAACCGGCATGCCATTGGTGTCGTCCTAGGGGAACTGCATAATCCCTGGGTACTGACCGTCGCGGAAGTGGTTCGCGAACAGTTGCAAGCAGTGGGGTGTGACGTGCTGTTCAGTGCGGCCGCGATCCACGATGGTCTGGGTGTTGGCCCCGCGGAATTGCAGGCCCTGCGCGATTTGCGGGTCAGTGGAATCCTCGTCGTTGGATCAGCCGATGATGCAGCCAGCTTCGAAGCCGCGTTGGGTGAGACTCCCGCTGTATTTGTGGGCAGCGGGCGTCAGGCGCAATCAAATACTGCTGCGGTTTCAGTAGATGATGAGCAGGGCTTTGGCTTGGTGATTGACCACTTGGTTCACTGCGGGAATGAGCGGATCATCCATATCGCCGGTGGCGCTGGGCCGGTTTCGGCGGTGCGCGAAGCTGCCTATCATCGGGCGATGCTGCGCCATGGGTTGCGCCAGCAAGTGCAGGTGGTGGAAGCCGGACCAACGGTTCAGGCCGGCTATGAAGCCGTGGTGCGGTTGCTGGCCTCGGGGGCACGGCCTGAAGCGCTGGCCTGTTTCAATGATCTTTCCGCATTTGGCGCGCTGCAGGCTCTTGATGAGGCTGGCTTGTCTGCGGCGGTGACTGGCTACGACAATATTTCTCTATCGTCGCTGGGGAGAATCTCGTTGACCAGCGTCGACTCGGATTCGCAAGACATCGGTCGCAGCAGCGTGCGGCTGCTTCTCCAGTTGATGCGGAATCCGGACGGAAAATTTGCACGTCAATTGATGATTCCGCCACGGCTTATCGTGCGTTCTTCATCCCTTCCGCGCCGTTGAACCAGGAGGAAGCAGCACCTGGCTTCGCCTGTTGAAGGTCGCAAAGTTCTCGTCTTCACATCCTCATGTCTTTACAAAGTCTTGACGGATCGCTTTTTGTCGCGCAGACTTTAGACATCTTGTGATTCAAGTCACGGAAATCTTGTTAAGGCGGCCCGCTCCAGGGGACTATCGGGGTGCGTCGACGTAGCCCTGAAGGGGAAAACGAATATGGGAAAGCCAACTTGGCGCAAACTCGCAATCACACTCGCCATCATTCCAGCCCTGGGATTGGCGGCTTGCTCATCAACGGGCGGGCGTGCACCAGAACCGGAAAGCAGTGCGGGCGGTGGGGCTGTTGCGGCCACCGATCGCATCAAAGTCGCAGTGATCACCCATGCGGCTCCGGGGGATACCTTCTGGGACATCATCCGCAAGGGTGCCGAAGAAGCTGCGGCCAAGGACAACGTTGACCTGCAGTACTTGAGCGACCCCGATGGCGGGCGCCAATCCCAGCTGATTGAGCAGGCCATTGACCAGGGAGTGGACGGCATTGCCGTAACCCTGGCTAAGCCGGACGCCATGGCCGGAGCGCTGAAAAAGGCCACGGACGCAGGAATTCCCATCGTCAGCCTGAACGCCGGCGAAGACCGCTTTAAGGACATCGGCGCGTTCGCCCACTTCGGGTCCAATGAGCAGCTCGCAGGCCAGGCTGCCGGCGAAAAGCTGAAGGATTCGGGCATCAAGAAGCCGATATGCGTCATCCAGGAACAGGGGCACGTTGGCCTTGAAGCCCGCTGCGCCGGCGTGAAGAAAGTTGTCCCAGGCACCGAAATCCTCTACGTGCAGGGCACTGACATGACCCAGGTCGAGTCAACAGCAACTGCCAAGCTCCAAGCGGACAAGCAAGCCGATGCAATCATCGGGCTGGGCGCGCCATTTACCATGACGCTGATCAAAGCCAAGGCTACGGCCAACTCAAAGGTCGAGGTAGCCTCCTTCGACATGAACTCGCAACTAGTCCAAGAAATCACCAAGGGCAACGTGCTGTTCACCGTTGACCAGCAGCCATGGTTGCAGGGCTACATGGCAGTTGATGCGCTGTGGCAGAACCACCGCGGTGGCTTCACGATCGGCGGTGGACAGGCGACTCTGACCGGCCCGGCCATCGTTGACAAGACCGTGGCCGAAAAGATCACCAGTTTCGCCGAAGAAGGCGTCCGCTAGCAACGATCCTCGGTGCGCGCCGAGCCTGCCGGTAGCGGCGAGCCGGCGCGCAGCCAGGACATGGAGGAAAACTCATGTCTTCAACAACAGCCTCACCCACGCATAAGAAACCATCCCTCACCCAAGACGAACGCGTTGGCAAGAAAAGCACGCTGTCAATTCTCCTGGGACGTCCGGAGATCGGTGCCCTCGTGGGCGCCGTCGCCCTGTTCATCTTCTTCGCCATCGTTGCACCGGTCTTCTTGAGTCCCGCGTCCTTGGCCACCGTCCTCTACGGCGCTTCAACCATCGGCATTATGGCCGTTGGAGTGTCCTTGCTGATGATCGGTGGCGAGTTCGACCTGTCCACAGGTGTGGCAGTGATTTCCTCGGCACTCAGCGCGTCGTTGATCAGCTGGTACTTCGGGCTCAACGTCTGGGTCGGCATCGCCCTGGCTCTGGTCGTCTCACTGCTGATCGGGTTCATCAATGGAATCATCCTGATCAAGACCAAACTGCCATCCTTCATCGTGACGCTGGCCAGTTTCTTGATGCTCACGGGCCTGAATCTGGGCCTGACGCGCGCCATTGGCGGATCGGTGTCCTCGCCATCCATTGCAGACATGGAAGGATTCCAGAGCGCCAAGGCGGTTTTCGCCTCTTCGGTGAATATCGGTGGGATCGACGTCAAGATCACCGTGTTCATTTGGCTAGCCTTGGTGATCATCGCTTCGTGGGTCTTGCTGCAAACAAAGATTGGCAACTGGATCTTCGCCATTGGCGGGGACGAGAAAGCCGCCCGCGCCGTCGGCGTCCCCGTGGTCCGCACCAAAATCGGGCTTTTCATGGCCGTCGGATTCTGTGGCTGGGTACTGGGCATGCACAACCTGTTCGCCTTCGACTCCGTGCAGTCAGGCGAAGGCATCGGCAATGAATTCCTCTACATCATTGCTGCGGTGATCGGCGGCTGCCTGCTCACTGGTGGTTACGGATCAGCCATTGGCGGGGCCATCGGGGCATTCATATTCGGCATGGCAAACAAGGGCATTGTGTACGCAGAGTGGAACCCGGACTGGTTCAAGTTCTTCCTGGGCTTGATGCTGCTGCTGGCCACGGTTGTGAACATCGTCGTGAAGAAGCGCGCGGAATCCAGTAAATAGGAAGCCAAGGACATGAACATGAAAACTCGAAAGAACAAGAAGGCCGAAGAGCTGCTGCAGAAGCTCGAACCCAAGACCAATGACAACCTGCTCACGCTCAAAGGTGTAGGCAAGCACTACGGAAGCATTATCGCGTTGCGCGGTGTTGACATGGAAGTCGATCCGGGAAGGGTCACCTGCGTACTGGGCGATAATGGTGCGGGCAAGTCCACGTTGATCAAGATCATCGCCGGTCTGCACCAGCATGATGAGGGCGAGTTCACGCTTCACGGGTCAGCCATCAAGCTCAAGAGCCCGCGAGTCGCCTTGGATGCTGGGATCGCCGCGGTATATCAGGATTTGGCGGTCGTCCCGCTGATGCCCATCTGGCGCAACTTCTTCCTTGGCTCGGAACTGACTACCGGCGTAGGTCCCTTCAAAAAGCTTGATGTGCAGCGGATGAAGCAGATCACCAAGCAGGAACTGGCCGATATGGGTATCGATCTGCGTGATGTGGAACAGCCCATCGGGCAGCTTTCCGGTGGCGAACGACAGTGCGTGGCCATCGCCAGAGCCGTGTATTTCGGTGCGAAGGTGCTGATCTTGGACGAGCCCACGGCTGCTCTGGGTGTTAAGCAGTCTGGTGTGGTGCTGCGCTACATTCTCCAGGCCAGGGACCGCGGGCTGGGGGTCATCTTCATTACGCATAACCCGCACCACGCCTATCCGGTCGGCGACTCATTCCTGCTGCTCAAGCGTGGCCGCGCTATTGGCTACTATTCCAAATCGGAAATTACCGTGGAAGAGTTGACCGCCCAGATGGCCGGCGGTGCTGAACTGGCCGAGCTGGCACATGAGCTGGAACAGCTCGGTGGCCACGACGAGGAGTTGGCCGAAGCCGAGGCAGGTGCTGGACCTCAGGTTGCTCGATAGTTGCGAGCCAATTTGCCAAGGTGGTGGCCACTTCGGTCTTGAAGTGGCCACCACCTTGTGCTCTTGCCGACGCCTTTTAATGCGTGCCTCGAGTACTTCTGGTTCTGTACAGGGGGACCGGGAAAGGCATATTTGACTAAATGTCTCAACCATTACGAGTCAAGAAACTGAAGATGCTGGAGTTGCGAGAATGAAGCATTGAACCAGATGAAACCTAGGTCTGATTCCTTCACGGAACATATATTCCTATCATAGAATATAAATTTCGATGCTCCAGTCGATCCGAGTTCAGAGAGGCTGCTCCGGCCCGCGGGTTAGTGTTTGCAATAATGACGGATGTGAATACATTCAAGCCTGAAGATGGCAACGCATCGGATCGACCGCCCTCGATGGCGGACGTGGCAGCCGTCGCCGGGGTCTCCCACCAAACCGTGTCGCGCGTATTGAATGATCACCCAAATGTCCGCGAAGGCACGCGAGTGCGAGTGCTGGAGGCCATCAAGGAGCTCGGTTATCGGCGCAATCTTGCCGCGCGCGCCCTGGCCACGGCGCAGACGCGCACCATCGGCATCCTGACCATCGGCAGCGAATTCTTTGGGCCGCAGTCCACCGTGCTCGCGGTGGAAGCCGCTGCTCGCGCACAGGGATATTTTGTCACCATGACCTCCATGGATAGTTATGACTTTGGCGGTGCGGTCACGGCCCTGAACCACCTCACCGACCAGAGCGTGGACGGCGTGGTGGTGGTCGCCCCGCATGACAAGGTCACCGCCGCGATTGACGACCTGAAGCTGAAAGTGCCGGTGGTGGTAGTAGCCGCACGGACCGATGTTCCGGCGGGGGATCCGGTGCACTACGTTTATGTCGATCAGCGCGACGGCGCCCGACAGGCGACGGAGCATTTGCTCTCCTTGGGGCACCGAAAGATCGTCCATGTTTCAGGCCCATCCGGTTGGTTTGATGCCACGGAGCGGAATATCGGTTGGCGTGAAGCCATGGCCGCAGCAGGCAATGACGCGGTGGAGTTCCCGGCGGAATCCTGGCTGGCCCCCAGCGGTTATGCCGCGGGGGTCAGCCTCGCGCCTCGGGTGAAGGCCGGGGAAATAACCGCCGTCTTTGCCTCCAACGACTATTTGGCCATCGGACTGCTGCGGGCATTCTGGGAGGCCGGCCTGAGCGTGCCGGAGGACGTATCGGTGGTTGGCTTTGATGACCTGCAGATCGCCGAGTTCTACATCCCGAAGCTCACCACGGTGCGCCAGCCCTTTGCCGACGTGGGTCGCGCCGCGCTAACCGAGTTGCTCGGTGGCGAACGAGGGCTGCAGGAGCCGCGCATGATCGCGCCCACCATGGTCGTCCGAGCCAGTACCGCCCCACCACCGCGAAACTGAGTTCAGCCCAATCGACAGGTAGCTAATCTTCGTCATGTGTTGCGCATCGCATTTTGTTAGCGCTAACATAATGTAAATGTTCCGACCGAACCCTGTGATCTCTTCTTCCGAAGAACAGCGGTGCGGCGACGCAACGATAGCCACCTGCCGTGCGGGTGCGAGGACGGAGAATCCATGACTGGCCAGCAAGCAGGTTTGTCCGCGCCCGAGGTGATTGGTTCGGGGCAGGCAGTTCTGGGGATCGAATTTGGTTCAACGAATATCAAGGCTAGTCTCATCGGTCCCAACCACGAGCAACTCGCCACCGGCAACCACGGGTGGGAAAACCAGTTCGTGGATCGACGCTGGACCTATTCCCGCGAAGCAATGATTGCGGGTCTGCAGAGCTGCTTTGCGGATCTGCTGGTTGATACCCAGCACCAATATGGAGTGCGCCCCACTGCCTTTGCGGCCATTGGCGTCTCGGCGATGATGCACGGCTACCTCGCCTTTGATAAATACGATGAACTGCTAGTTCCCTTCCGCACCTGGCGCAATACCTCGACCGAACAGGCCTCCAATCAGCTCAGCGAGGCCTTTGGCTACAACATCCCACTGCGTTGGTCGGTTGCGCACTACTATCAGGCGCTGCTGGATCACGAAGAACACGTAGGCGCGGTCTCAAGCTTGAATACCTTGGCCGGGTTCATCCATCATCAGCTCACCGGGCGCCGGGTGCTCGGTGCTGGTGACGCCTCGGGAATGTTCCCACTGGACAGCGCCGACCTCGGTTACGACAAGGCTTTTATAGAGACTTTTGACCGGTTGGCGAAGCCATTGGGAGTTGCAGGTTCGCTGGAGCAGCTCTTGCCGGAGGTCCTTGCCGCTGGAACCGAGGCCGGTAGCCTGACTGAGGCCGGAGCACTTTTGCTTGACCCCACCGGGCAGCTGCAGCCGGGAGCGATCTGCTGCCCGCCGGAAGGGGACGCAGGCACCGGAATGGTTGCTACCAACTCCGTAGCGCAACGCACCGCGAACGTCTCGGTGGGAACCTCCATCTTTGCGATGGTTGTCCTCGATGCCCCGTTGCGTGAAGTGCACCCCGAAATTGACATCGTCACCACTCCCACCGGAGATCCGGTGGCCATGGTGCACTGCAATAACGGTGCCAGTGAACTAGCCAGCTGGGCCGCGCTTTTCGGCCAGTTTGCCCAGGGGCTAGGACATGAAACCTCCACGGATCAGGTCTACCAGACGCTGCTTGCCGCGGCACTGGACGGTGCAGCGGACGGCGGTGGACTGCTCGCCTATAACTACCTGTCTGGAGAACCGGTGACCGGGCTGCCCGAGGGGCGCCCACTGCTGGTACGCACCCCGGATTCAACGTTTAACCTTGCGAATCTGATGCGCACTCAGGTGTATTCGGTATTCGCCACGCTGAGCTTGGGCATGGAAATCCTTGCCGGCGAGGGCGTGAAAATCCATAAGCTGTTCGCCCATGGCGGCATCTTCCGGACCGCGCAGGCAGCGCAGCGGCTCCTGGCGGCGGCGCTTAATGTCCCGGTATCGGTAGGCAGCACCGCGGAACATGGCGGTGCCTGGGGAATTGCGGTGTTGGCAGCCTACCGGCACCGGGTCGCGACGAACTCGGCGGCCAGCCTCGCGGAATATCTGGATTCGCAGGTTTTCGCGAACGCCAAATTGCAGGAACTGGCCCCGCAGCAGCAGGACGTGGCCGGATACGCACAATACCTGCGCGCCTATCAGGCCGGTCTGGACATCGAACGCGCGGCCATCACGGCCATCTAGAACACCTTCATCCCGGCACTTAGGAGAAACCGATGAGCCATGCTCAAACTTTAGCCAGCTACCCGAACGCCATGCGCCAAGAAGTTGCCCGAGTCCGTGAGGTCGTCGCGGCCCTGCACGGAGAACTGCCTCGTTATGAGCTGGTCGTCTGGACCGCCGGCAATGTCTCGCAGCGCGTGCGGAACCCTGAGGTGCCCGACGGCAGCGCGGACCTGTTCGTGATCAAACCCTCGGGGGTCTCCTATGATGAGCTGACGGCCGAATCCATGGTGGTCTGCACGCTGGACGGTGAGCTGTTGGAGGGTACGCGCGCTCCGTCTTCGGATACCGCGGCGCATGCCTACACCTACCAGCACATGCCCCACGTGGGGGGAGTGGTGCACACCCACTCGACCTACGCCACCGCCTGGGCCGCGCGCGGCGAGGAAATCCCCTGCGTGCTGACCATGATGGCCGACGAGTTCGGTGGGCCAATCCCGGTGGGCCCGTTCGCGATCATTGGAGATGATTCCATCGGCCGTGGCATCGTCCAAACTTTGCGTGAATCGCGCAGCCCGGCCGTGCTGATGCAAAACCATGGCCCCTTCACCATCGGCAATGATGCCCGTGCGGCGGTTAAGGCCGCGGTGATGTGCGAGGAAGTCGCCCGCACCGTCCATATTGCCCGCCAGCTCGGTGATCCACTGCCGATGCGAGGCGAAGATATTGACGCGCTCTACGCGCGCTACCAAAACGTTTACGGACAATAGCCGCTCGCTGGCGGCCAAAAACTTCAATCCGAAAGGACACCATGAGCAAGGCATATGAATCCAAGGAAATCTGGTTCTTCACCGGAAGCCAGGACCTGTATGGCGACGAAACCCTGCGACAGGTCGCCGAGCAATCGCGCGAGGTCGCCGAGGCTCTGGACGGATCCGAGCAGGTCCCGGCGAAGGTCATCTGGAAGCCGGTGCTCAAGGACGCGGAATCGATCCGCCGGGCCATGCTGGAGGCGAACTCGAATGACAACGTGCTGGGCGTAATCACCTGGATGCACACGTTCAGCCCGGCCAAGATGTGGATCTCCGGGTTGAAGGCACTGGCCAAGCCGTTGCTGCACCTGCACACCCAGGCGAATGTCGAGCTGCCGTGGGACACCATCGACTTCGACTTCATGAACCTGAACCAGGCCGCCCACGGCGACCGTGAATACGCCTATCTGGCCACCCGGATCGGGGCCACCCGCACTACCGTGGTCGGCCACGTTTCCAATCCGGCGGTTGCCGGACGCGTGGGCACCTGGGTTCGCGGTGCCGCCGGCTGGAATGCCACCCAGTCGATGAAGCTGGTCCGCTTCGGAGACAATATGCGCAACGTCGCGGTCACCGAAGGGGACAAAACCGAGGCCGAACTGCGCTTTGGCGTCTCGGTCAACACCTGGGCGGTCAACGACTTGGTCGAAGCCGTAGAAGCGGTTGCCGAAGGCGATGTGGATGAACTGGTGGCCGAATACGAGCGTGAATACGATGTCGCCGCGGAGTTGCGCGCCGGCGGAGTCCGCCACGAGTCGCTGCGCTACGCCGCACGCCAGGAATTGGCCATCGAGTCGTTCCTGCGCGCGCTGGGCGCTTGGGCTTTCACCACTAATTTCGAGGACCTCGGCGGGCTCAAGCAGCTGCCGGGCCTCGCGGTCCAGCGGCTGATGGGCAAGGGCTACGGCTTCGGCGCCGAAGGCGACTGGAAGACCGCGGTGCTGGTGCGTGCCGCGAAGGTGATGGGCGCCGGGCTGCCCGGTGGCGCTTCGCTGATGGAGGACTACACCTATGACCTGGCCCCGGGCAAGGAGCTGATCCTCGGCGCCCACATGCTCGAGGTCTGCCCGTCGCTGACCACCGACAAGCCGCGTATCGAAATCCATCCGCTGGGCATTGGGGGACGCGAGGACCCGGTGCGCATGGTGTTCAACGCCGCGGCTACCACCGGCGCCGTGGTGGTTTCGATGGCCGATATGCGCGAGCGTTTCCGCTTGACCGCAAACGTGGTTGACGTGGTGACCCCGCCGCAGGAACTGCCGAACCTTCCGGTGGCGCGTGCCGTGTGGCAGCCGCGACCTGACTTCTCCACCTCGGCGGAGTCCTGGCTGACCGCCGGCGGAGCCCACCATACGGTCATGTCCACGGCCGCCGGAATCGAGGCCTTCGAGGTGTTCGCCGAAATCGCCGGCACCGAGCTGCTGGTGATCGACGAGAGCACCACGCGCCGCGGCTTTGCCGAACAGGTGCGGCTGAACCAGGCGTACTACCGCTTGGCTCAAGGCCTGTAGGCGCACAGGGACCTTAGGTTGGCCAGCACCACCGGGTGCTGGCCAATGCCTATTAAGGCTTGGACGGAAGCGAGTTTGCCTCGGCTCGGTCTCCCCGGGTCGGTGAACCCAAGCAGTGGGCCAGAGTTTGCTCGATTTGTGCGAAGCGGAAGTGGTGCGCGGCATCCAGCAGCTTCTGCGGGACCACCTGTTGATCTGCCATGGCCAATAGCTTGGCGCCTTGGGTTCCCAGCAGCAGTTTCGGGGCGGCTGCAGGCACCGGAATGATGGCCGGGCGGCGCAGTGCCTTGGCCAAGGCGCTGGTGAATTCGGCGTTGCTGACCGGGTGAGGGGACACCGCGTTCACCGGGCCGCTCAGCTGCGTGTCCCACAAAGCCCGATGGTAGATATCAATGAGATCGTCGAGGCCAACCCAGGACAGGCGCTGTTCTCCCGTGCCCAAGCGGCCACCCAAGCCGGCGGCGAAGATCGGGCGCAGCACCGCGAGCATGCCACCCGAAGGGCTGAGCACCACGCCGGTGCGGATCTGCACCCGGCGCATGCTCGTCTCGCCTTGCCCGGTTGCTTGCTCCCAGCGTTGGACCACGCCGGATAAGAAGTCCGCGCCCCCTACTTCAGGAGGCGACTGCTCATCAATCGGGGCGGCTCCGGCCGAGGCACCGTAGATGCCGATGGCCGAGGCGCTGATGAATCGGGAGACGCCGGAGCGATCCGCCAGCTCAGCCAGAGCCCGGGTGGGTTCGATGCGGCTTGCCTCGATCGCCTGCCGGTGCGAGTCGCTGAACCTGCCGAAGATGCTTGTTCCGGCGAGGTGGATGACCGCGTCGCAATCGTCTAGCAGGTCGTGCTCCGGAGCCAGCGGATCCCAACGTCGTTCGTCCGTGGATTGCGGCGCGCGGCGCACCAGCTTGATGACTCGGTGCCCGCCGGTGGACAAGAAGGCGCATAACGCGGTGCCGACCATGCCATTGCTTCCGGTGACCGCGATGGTCAACGGTTCCAGTCCGGCCTCGGACGCCCGCTCATGGGCGGCGAAATCGGCGGCGAGCTGGCGGTGGCGGTAGTCCAGCATCCGTTCGATCTGCGTTGCGGGCAGATTGGAGCTGACGCGGTCGGTGACGGTGGTGTGCCCGGATCCCGCGGGCTCGGTGAGGTGTTCATGACGCCAATGAGCCACGCGCGTGGGGGCCGCCCGCACGCCGCGAGCCTGCAGCTCGTCGACGAACCGCCGATTCTCGAGGTAGTCGGAGGGCTTGTGCTGGGCGTACCAGCGCAGGCCGCCAGGCAGCCCCAGTGCCGCGGTTCCCCCACGCAAGGAGCCGGCTTCTTCGATGACCTTGAGCGGAAGCCAGGGCGGCAGCAGCCGGCGAATCGCGCCCGGCCGGGCAAACCAGGCGGATACCTCGTCCGGGGGTGCCGGAAGAACGCTGGACCTTTGTGTAGTCATGGCCCAATACTATGTCCGGGATCCCTGCCGCCACGCGCACTGCGCGTCGACGGGCTTGCAAAGGCCATTCTCGCAGGGCTAACTGCGAGGGCTGCCGTGACAAGCATGGCCGTAGTAGCTTTACCTTGTCGTTCCTTGGGTGTTCCGAGCCTGCCATTACACACGCTGAAGGCGCTTCGGCAAGCCCCTTGGCCGCACTGCACCCGGGGGCAGTTAGGCGGTCATTCGCTCATGATCCACGTCAACATGCTGGAACCTCTAGGCTGTCTTGTCCGCTTAATATCAAATTGTTATCATCTGGGGTGGCGCAACTCACGTTGTTAGCGCTAACATGGTGTGAGCCCGGTCGCACTGCCGGGATGAATCGGAATACGCAGGAGGAAAAGATGGCACGGAATAACTGGGCTCGTCGAGCGGTAGCCACGTTTGGATCCCTCGCGCTCGTCGGCGCACTGGCAGCATGTGGCGGCAGCGGTGCCGGCGGTGGCGCGGGTGCCGAAGGCGAAAGCACGGCCCCGGAGGACATCCAGGTAGGCGTCGCAATGCCAACCGAAACCTCCGAGCGTTGGATCGCCGACGGTGAGGCCGTGAAGTCGCAGCTTGAAGAAGCCGGCTACGAGGTCTTCATGCAGTTCGCCAACGATGACATCCCGACCCAGCAGCAGCAGATCGACCAGATGATCACCAAGGGTGCAGACATCCTCGTGGTCGCTTCGATCGATGGCACCGCACTGTCCAACCAGCTGCAGGCAGCAGCAGACCAGGACATTCCGATCATCTCCTATGACCGCCTGATCAATGGCACCGAGAACGTCGACTTCTACGTCACCTTCGACAACTACAACGTCGGCGTGCAGCAGGCCACCTCGCTGCTGACCGGTCTCGGCCTGGTCGACGAGCAGGGCGAAAAGACCGGCAAGAAGGGGCCGCTGAATATCGAGCTCTTCGCCGGATCCGTGGATGACAACAACGCCCACTTCTTCTGGAAGGGCGCCATGGAAACCCTCAAGCCATTTATGGATGACGGAACCCTCGTGGTGAAGTCCAAGCAGACCAAGATCGAACAGGCAGCTACCCTGCGTTGGTCCCAGGAAGAGGCCCAGAGCCGCATGGAGGACCTGATCACCGCGCACTACGCCGGTGGCAAGACCAAGATCGACGGCATCCTCTCGCCCTTCGACGGGATCTCCCGCGGCGTGCAGACCGCACTGACCAACGCCGGCTACGGCAAGTCCATCAAGGACGGCCTGCCGATCATCTCCGGACAGGATGCCGAAATCGCTTCGGTGAAATTGATCGACGACGGCGTGCAGTACGCGACCATCTTCAAGGACACCCGCAAGCTGGCCTCCCAGGCAGTATCCGCCGTGAAGTCCTACGCCGAAGGCACCGAGCCGGAAGCCAACGACACCGAATCCTATGACAACGGCAAGAAGGTTGTCCCTTCCTTCCTGCTGGACTCCGACATCGTGACCGCCGATAACATCGAGTCGCTGCTCGTTGATTCCGGATACTACACCGCCGAAGAGGTCAAGGCAGGACAGACCAAGTAGCAGCCGGTCTTCGCTGCGTCGGCGGGATCGCACCGCGCCCCGCCGACGCAGCAGCAGCGCTTCACGCAGTACACAGATCATGACAAGGACGGCTGCACTATGGACAGCACCATCCTGCAGATGCAGGACATCACCAAGACATTCCCCGGGGTCAAGGCCTTGGACGGAGTAAACCTTTCCGTCCAGCAGGGTGAAATCCACGCCATCTGCGGCGAAAACGGGGCCGGGAAATCCACCCTTATGAAGGTGCTTTCCGGCGTCTACCCCCATGGCAGCTATGACGGGAAAATCCTGTTCAACGGCCAGGAGCTGAAGGCCTCAAGCATCAAGGATTCCGAGGCCCAGGGCGTGGTGATCATCCACCAGGAATTGGCCCTCGTGCCCTATCTGTCGGTGGCCGAAAACCTCTTCCTAGGCAACGAGACCAAGCGCGGGGTATTCATCGACTGGAACGAAGCCAACCAGCGGGCAGCCAAGTTATTGGCCCGGGTGGGATTGGCCGAAACGCCGGTCACCCCGGTAGGCCAGCTCGGCGTCGGCAAGCAGCAGCTGGTGGAGATCGCCAAGGCGTTGAATAAGGACGTCAAGCTGCTCATCCTCGATGAGCCTACGGCCGCGCTAAATGATGATGACTCCGCACACCTGTTGAATCTGTTGCGTGAACTGCGCGAGCAGGGAATCACCTGCATCATCATCTCGCACAAACTCGGCGAGATCGAAGATATTGCCAACAACACCACGATCATCCGTGATGGGCAGACCGTGGAATCCCTGGATATGGCCGACCCCGCCTCGACGCAGAGCCGCATCATCCAGGGCATGGTGGGCCGCGAGCTGTCGGCACGCTACCCGGAACGCGAACCGGAGATCGGCCAGGTGGTCTTCGAGGTTCGCGACTGGACCGTACGCCACCCCACCCAGCACGATCGCATTGTCGTCGACAAGGCCTCGCTGGACGTGCGCGCCGGCGAAATCGTGGGCATCGCCGGGTTGATGGGCGCCGGACGCACGGAGCTGGCCATGAGCGTATTCGGCCACAGCTACGGCCGCGGGATCTCCGGCACCGTATTGATGGACGGGCGCAAGGTGGACACCTCCACCGTGGGCAAGGCCATCAAGGCGGGTATCGCCTACGTGTCCGAGGACCGCAAGAAGTTCGGCCTGAACCTCATCGAGGACATCCGGGTGAACACCACCGCCGCCGGGCTGGGAAAGATCTCCTCTGCCGGGTTCGTCAACGGCAATAAGGAAATCCAGATTGCCGAGCACTACCGCAAATCGATGCGGATCAAGGCACCGAGCGTACTGGCGAAAACCGGAAACCTCTCCGGCGGCAACCAGCAGAAGGTTGTCCTGGGCAAATGGCTGCATACCGCCCCCGAGCTGCTGATCCTGGATGAGCCGACCCGCGGAATCGACGTCGGCGCGAAATACGAGATCTACACGATCATCAATGAGCTGGCGGCCTCCGGCAAGGCGGTCCTGGTGATCTCCTCCGAACTGCCCGAATTGCTGGGTATCTGCGACCGCATCTACACCCTTGCCTACGGCCGGATGACCGGCCAACTCCCGCGAAGCGAAGCCACCCAGGAACGCCTCATGGAGCTTATGACCATCGAGAAGGAAAACGCCCGATGACACTGAAATCCGAGCTGAAAGACATTTTCACCAAGAATCTGCGCACCAGCGGCATCTATATCGCCTTCGTGCTCATCGTGGTGCTGTTTACCATCATGACCGACGGGTTGCTGCTCAGCCCGATCAACCTGACAAATATCATCCTGCAGTACTCCTACGTGCTGATCTTGGCCTTGGGCATGATCATGGTCATTGTCGCCGGGCATATCGACCTCTCGGTCGGCTCGCTCGTGGCGCTGACCGGCGCGGTCTCCGCGGTATTGGTCATCAAAACCGGGGCCCCGTGGTGGGTAGGCATTCTCGCCGCGGTAGCGGTGGGCGCGCTGTGCGGTGTGTGGCAGGGATTCTGGGTGGCTTATGTAGGCATTCCGGCTTTCATCGTCACCTTGGCCGGCATGCTGCTCTTCCGCGGGTTGACCTATGAGGTGCTGAACAACGTTTCACTTTCCCCCTTCCCTGGCGAATACCAGGAGGTGGCCGGTGGCTTCCTCAATGGCTTGCTCGGCGGCTACGGCTTCGACATGTTCACCGTGCTCATCGGTGTGGTCGCGGTGGCCGGTTTGGTTTGGTCCCAGTATTCCACCCGCCGTGGACGCGTGAAGTTCGGCCAGGATGTCGAGTCGATGGCCATGTTCATCGCGAAGAACGCGCTGGCCGCCATCGTGATCCTCTGGTTCTTCTGGCAGATCTCCATCAGCCGCGGCATGCCGATTGTGCTGATGATCCTGGGCGTGCTGGTGATCGGCTACCACGTGCTGACCACGCGGACCGTCTTTGGCCGCCACATCTACGCGATCGGTGGCAACCTCTCGGCCGCGCGCCTTTCCGGCGTGAACGTCAAGAAGGTCAACTTCTGGATCTTCGTGAATATGGGCATGCTCGCCGGTATCGCCGGTGCGGTGTTCTCCTCGCGTTCCAACGGGGCGCAGCCCGGCGCGGGCAATATGTTTGAGCTTGATGCAATTGCCGCCTGTTTCATCGGTGGCGCCTCGACCACCGGTGGTGTGGGCCGGGTGACCGGCGCGATTGTCGGTGGCCTGGTGATGGCGGTGCTCTCCAACGGCATGCAGCTGATGGGTGTTGGCGCTTCCACGCAGCAGATCGTCAAGGGCCTGGTGCTGCTGCTCGCGGTGGCCTTCGACATCTACAACAAGCGCCGCGCAGGTGCGGGCAACTAGCATTTGATTAGCGCCAGGGGCCCTCTCGCACGCAATTGCGGGAGGGCCTGTGCGTGCCCGATGGTTTCCCAGCACAGCAGAAGGATGACGAAATGGATCGCCAAGCAATGCCGCAGCAGGACACCGCCAACGGAACGGTGCTCACGCTGCGAGCCCACGGCTTCACCGCGCAGCTGGCCACGGTGGGCGCCACACTGGTGTCCCTGGACTACGGTGGCCGCCCGCTGGTGCGCGCCTTCGATCCGCATGGCGCGCGCCCGGTGTTCTCCGGCGCCATCCTGGCCCCCTGGCCCAACCGGGTGATCAACGGGGCCTACCACTGGGAAGGCCAGGAGCTGCAGTTGCCGATCACCGAGCCGGAGCGCGGCCACGCGCTGCACGGCCTGGTGGCCGATACCAGCTTCGAGATCACCGGGCGCCGCGGCAGCTCCGCCCAGTTGCGCACCGTGATCGCCCCGAACCCCGGCTACCCCTATGAGGTGCAGCTGGTGATCGACTACCGGCTGGAAGCCGGCGGGCTGCGCACCATCGCCACCGCCACCAACCTCGGGCAGGGCACCGCGCCCTTCGCCTGGGGTTCGCACGCCTACCTGGTCGCACCGGGCAAGAAGGCGGATGAATGGACTTTCACCCTGCCAGCCGGCAAGGTGCAGCTCACCGACGGCGCGCGCCTGCTGCCGCGGGAGGTGGTTCAGGTGGCTGGCACCGAGCTGGATTTCCGCACCCCGAAGCCGATCGGGGACCTCTTCATCGATCATGCCTACACTTCCCTGGCCGCCGACGCGGACGGCTCATTCAGCGCATCGATCACCGACACCAAGGGCCTCGGGTCGCAGATCACCTGGGACGAAGCCTGCCCGTGGGTCCAGATCCACACCGCAGACCGCGATGATCCGGCGCTTGACCGCACCGGGCTGGCCATCGAGCCGATGACCTGCCCGCCCGGCGGCTTCAACTCCGGCCAGGACGTCATCGCGCTGGCCCCGGGCGCCAGCCATGAAGCCAGCTGGCTGATTGGCCCGGTCCAGCCGCGATGAGCGGCAGGGAAGTTCGCGGCGCTACCCGCTCCGCGAGGTTTCGTTCCCTGTCAATCCGGTGATCCGCAGGAGCAAGGAGCGCGCCTCGGGGCGCAGCGCGTCTTCCGGCCAGACATCGGGACCACAGGCCCGGGAACCTACGCCATGCTGGGCCGCATCCAGGTACAGCCAGGAGTTGGTTGGTTCCGGCAGCTCGTGCGGATGGGCAGCGCCGGCAAGCTGCTGTGCCGTGTGGCGGCTGAGCGTGAAACCGGGGCGACGGTCCAATCCGTCGGGCCAGGCCTCGATGCGCAGCCACGGCGCACCGCCCACGCCGAGCTCCAATTCGCGCAAATCGCTGCGGTGCCCTGTTTCCTGCGGACGTGCGTATTCGACCGGCAAATCGTCAATGCTTGCACTGTAGCGGCCTACTCGTGCCGCCAGACGGCTGTCCGGGTAGGATTCGTGCGGGCCCAAGCCGTACCAGGATGCCGAATCGACCTCCTTGCCCAGTTGGAAACGCACGCCGAATCGGGGCCACACCGATGTCCAGCCTCGGCTTGGAACCATATCGATGCGAAGCCACAGGCCGGACTCGTCCAGGCTCCATTGCTCGTCAACTCGGATGGAGCAGGCCTGGTCCGCTGCTGAATACCTGGTCGCCACCTGCACACGGCCCGGACCGGTAGCGACACTGAGCACCCGCGCCTTCAGCCGGTCCAATCCGGCCGCCGTCCAGAGGTCCGCATTTGACGGACCGGGTTCTCCATTGCCCGGGACTCCGTGCTCATCTTCCTGCCAGGGATCAGAATGGTTATAGTTGCCGAAGTGTGCGCCACGGTCATTGTCGGTGGGTGCGCGGAACAACTCCAGCCGCGGCCCATGCACCGGCTGCCCGGCCAACTCCATGAGCTTGCCCTCGGCGAAAACTGCGGCACCAAGCTGCATCCGGCCATTGTCCAGAGGGATCGATGCTCCGCCCGCATCAGCCGAAGAGGGCAACCGTGCGGGTCGCGGCCCCGGCATTGCGGTGGATGGAGCAGCTATCGGCCATTGGGCGCTGGCCACCTCATGGCCCGCGGCCGCCCACGCTGCATCCTCGGCCAGCCGCGCCTCCACGGTTAACCAGTTTTCGCCTGCGGGCAGGGGGTACGGCAAGGCGAGTTCAACCGTGGCAGTTTCGCCAGCTTCCAGCGCGTCGTCAGAGCCGGATACCAAGAATTCTGCACTAGCGACCGGATGCCCGGCCGCTTCCAAGCGCCAGCTGAATGCGAGGTCGCCGCTGTCGGCACTGTGGCGGTCATTCCGGATGCCCAAGCGCACCCGGTGTCCGTCCACGGAGGACAGGGAGAACTTGATCGGGGCGACTACATGCTTGAACTCATGGAGCCCCGGTGAGGCAGTGGAATCGGAGAGGACCAGTCCGTCCATGACGAAGGTGCCATCGTGGAGCTCCTCGCCGAAATCGCCGCCGTAAGCATAGAAGCTCTTGCCATCCGGTGTGCTGGCCTGCAGCCCGTGGTCACGCCATTCCCAGACGAAGCCTCCATGCAACCGGGGATAGCGGTCCACCAGATCCGCATACCGTTGCAATCCTCCGGGCCCATTGCCCATGGCGTGCGCATACTCGCACAACAGGAAGGGCCTGGTCCGCTGGCGCGCGGCCTCTGCGGTGGTGCATCCCAGCAGCGGAGCGGTCATCCGGTCCTCTCCAATTGTCTGCACTTCGGGGAACGAAGCGTACATTCGCGAATACACATCGGTGTATTCTCCGGTGTAGTCGCCTTCATAATGCACCGGGCGGCTGCTATCCCGCGCATGGATCCATGCGGACATCGCGGCAAGGTTGGCCCCGGTGCCGGACTCGTTGCCAAGCGACCACATGATGATTGAGGGATGGTTCTTGTCCCGTTCGAAAGTCCGCTCCATCCGATCAAGATAGGCACTTCGCCAGGCCGGGTCGTCACTGGGATTGCCCTGCCAGCCGTGACGTTCAAATCCGTGGGTTTCCAGATCGTTTTCGAGTATGACCCAGAAACCGAGCTCGTCGGCCAAGTCCAGGAGCCGCGGATGCGGCGGATAGTGGCTGGTGCGAATGGCGTTGACATTGAAGCGCTTCATTAGCATCAGGTCTTCTCGTGCGAATTGCTCATCGAACGCCCGGCCGAGGAGCGGGTGGGTTTCATGCCTGTTCACCCCGTTGAAGACCACTTTGCGATCGTTGACCAGGAACTGGTCGCCTGCAATTCTTACCGTGCGGAAACCTAGCCGCAGGCTGATGGTCTCGCCAGTGCTGGAAACGGTTGCTCCATAGAGTTTTGGCCGCTCAGCGCTCCATGGGGAAACGGCGGGCACTTCCACCTCTCGGATATCCTCGCGGCTTTGCCACACTTCGTCGATTTCCAGTTCGGGAACAACGAAACGTAGCGGGAACGCATCGTCAGCGGCCATGATTTCCGGTGTAATGATTCCGGTACCGGAGGAATAGCCGGTTTTTATCCAGAGGTCGTCAATGCTGCCGTGCGGACGGGCCTTGAGCGTTACCGATCGGAAAATTCCCGGGAGCCACCACTGGTCCTGGTCCTCGACGTAGCTCGAAGCGGAGAATTGGTGCACGCGGACAACGATTGTATTTTCACCGGCGGCTACGGCCGAGCTCACATCGAATTCCTGGGCAAGGCGGCTACCGGTACCCCAGCCAATCATTTGCCCATTGACCCATACCTTGTATCGGGATTCAACGCCGTCGAAGCGCAGCACCAGCCGCTCCATTCCGGAAGTCCAGCTCTGGGGCACTTCGAAGGTCCGCCGGTAGTCGCCGGTAGGATTCTCATCCGGTGGATAGGGCGGGTCGCAAGGGAAGGGAAATTGGACGTTCGTGTACGAAGGGCGTCCGTAGGCGCCATCGGCCTGCAATACCCAGTGCCCAGGGACTGCGATGCTGTCCCAGCTCGAGTCGTCATAGCCAGCATCTGCCATGGACTCGGGAAGCTCGCCTGCCGGCAGCAGTCCGCGCCCTCCGGGCGTGCCCGGTACGCCAGGGAGCCAGCGGAACTTCCACTGTCCATCGAGGCTCAGTTCAGGGGCATCACTGTGGGTCCAGGACGTTGCCGGCAGGCGCCGGCCTCCGCCCGGGGCGGTATCGGACAGATAGGCTGTTGGGGAAGTCATTTAACGGATCCTTCGGTCAGGCCCCCGCGCCAGAAGCGCTGCAGGACGATCATGGCAATGGCCAAGGGAATAGTGGACAGCAAGACGCCGCCGGTGGTCAGCTCGTAGAATTCTGGCAGGCGGTCAACCTGTCCCAGCCAGGTGTTCAGGCCCAGGGTAATTGGATAGAGATCCGAATCGGACAGCATCACCAGGGGAAGGAAATAGTTATTCCAGATTCCGACAAGCTGGAACAGGAATACCGTCACCAGAGCAGGGGACAGGACTCTGAGTCCTATCGTGTGGAAGATCCGCAGTTCGCTTGCGCCATCCAGGCGCGCGGCTTCGAGTAACGCGCTATCCACGGTGCTGGAAGCGTAAACGCGGCAGAGGAACAGGCCGAACGGGGACACCAATGATGGCAGCAGGACACTCCAATAGGTATTGGACAGCCCCATTTCGCTGAACAACAGGAATAGGGGCAAGGCGGTTGCGGTTCCAGGCACGAGAACGCCTCCCAAGACCACACCGAAGACCAGATTGCTTCCGCGGAAACGGTACTTGGCCAGGGCGTATCCGCCAGCTGCAGCAAGGTAAGCGGCAATCAGCGCCCCTGCCCCCGCGTATAGCAACGAGTTCATGAACCAGCGCAGGAAAATTCCGCCGTCATAGGCCAGAACCTGGCCCAGATTTTTCCATAGGACGAAGTCACCGGAGAGGAGGAAACCATTTGTGCTAAACAAGTCCTGGGTCGATTTCGTTGCTGCAACGACGACCCAGTAGACCGGGACCAGGAAATACAATGCGGCTATGGTCAGCAAGGCCGTGACAATCAGAGTCGCTGGTTTTGAAGAGGCGGGCTTTTCGAAGGACTGGCGGCGGATCAGGGTCATGAGGACTTCCTATTGGTCAGGCGCAGGAAGGCGAATGAGAGCGCGAATGCGGCCAAGGCAATGAGAACGGATTGCGCAGCCGCAACATTGTAGTCGTTGTAGGCGAACGCGGTTGTGTAGGCGGAAAGGTTAGGGGTGTATTGGCTGTCGATGGCGGGTGCGACACTCATGAGAACTTGCGCTTCGGCGAAAAGCTGCAAGGTGCCAATGATGGAGAAGACCGTGGTCAAGACCAGTGCCGGGCTGATGAGCGGCAGCTGGATATGCCATGCCACACGCAGTGGACCCGCCCCGTCCAAGCGTGCGGCTTCGTAGATCTCGCCGGGAATTGCCTTGAGCTGCGCGATGACGATCAGCATGTTGTAGCCCGTGTAGCTCCATGTCACGATGTTGGCGATGGACCACAAGATGCTCTGTGGCCCGAGGAAATCGACTTCCAAGCCGACGGCTGAGGCGGCATCGATGATCGGGCTCAGGCCGGGAACATAGAGGAATGACCAGAGGATAGTGGCAATGACCCCCGGCACGCCGTAGGGCAGGAAGTACGCCGCCCGGAAAAAGGCCGGCCATTTGGCGCTCGCCGACTCAAGCAGCAGAGCCAGGACCGTGCAAAGAAGGATCATGATGGGAACCTGCACGATGCCGAACACGATCATGCGGCCAATCGAAGCAACGAAGGCTTCGTCTCCCAGGGCTTGCGCGTAATTGCCGAATCCAGCGAATTCGCTGTGCACGCCGGCTTCTCCGAACAATCCGCGCCGTGTGATACGGGTGAAGCTGGCTTGTATGGCTGCAATGATGGGCAAGATGAAAGTCAGGGTGAAGAGCGCGAGGAAAGGCGCGAGCAACAGCCACGGGGCGAGCTCAAACCTGCTTGGTGAGGGACCACGTTTTCTCCGGGTGCCTCGGGTGATGGTCGGCGTGCTCACGATGCCTCCTTGCGGATCTTCAGGCCCTTGTTGCGGAATGCCGCAATGATTTCCTGCTCTGCGGATACCACCGAATCGACCAAGCTGGTTCCGGCGGCTTTCCGGCGGAATCCGTCGGAAAGGATATTGAAGGATTGCTGGGTGACCGGCCACCAGCTCCAATTGGGATTCTGCGATTTGCTGGCTGGGACAATGACTTGCTTGTTGTACGATTGCCCGCCGAAGAATTCGGAGGGGCCTTCGCGCGACTCGCCGATGATGCCCGGAACCGGTGACCAGCCAATGCCGCTGTGCGCGATTTCGTTGCTGATCCCGGCTTCCGTGGACGTCATCCAGGCGGCGAACTCCAAGGCCTCATGCGGATGGCGGCTATTAGCCAGAACCGCAACCGTCGATCCGCCCAGGTAGCTGGAGCCGTATCCGCCCGGGGTCCACTTCGGCATCGATGCGACCCTCCATTTGCCCTGTCCGCCAGCGACAGAGCTGACAAGCGCATCAGCCCAGTTCCCACTGGTGACAGAGGCGAGCTGGCCGGATGCAGCCGCAGCATACCAAGACGGGCTGAAGGGCGAGATCGCGGTAGTTACGACATCTTCGTCGATGGCCCGGTCGAAGAACCTGGCGACTTCCAGTGTTGCGTCGTCGGTCATATTAATGACCCAGCCGTCGTCGGATGGCCGAAGCCATTGGGCTCCTGCTTGTGCCGCGTAGGACACGAAGTAGGAGGCATCACTGAGGGAGAAGCAGTCGATGTAGCTGTTGGCTTGACGCAGTTCTGACCCGATCTCGGCCCATTGCGCCCATGTTTCCGGGGCGACGGCGCCGACTTTGTCCAGAGTTTCTGGCTGGTAGAACATTGCCATCGGCCCGGAATCCTGAGGCATGCCGAATATTCCGTTGGGAAAACTGACCTGGCCCCACAGTGACGGATCATATCGGTGAGCGTACTGCTGCGCACCGTATGCCGCGAGATCCACGACGCCATTGACGAGCATGAACTCCGGGAGGGTGCGGAATTCGATTTGGGCCAGATCGGGTCCTCCGCCTGCTGCGAGAGCAGAGTAGAGCTTTGGGTATCCGCCTTGATTTCCACTGGGGATCCAAACCGCCTCAACATGGATATTCGGATGCATGGCGTTGAAAGCATCTGCGACTCGCTGGATATCCTTGAGCCAGCTCCAATATGTCAGCCTGACTTTTTCTCCTGGGGCGGCCGGCGCAATGGTTGGCATGGCATCTGCAGACCGGGGGCCTGCGGTGCCGCATGCAGTCATTACGCCCAGGGCGGCGGCGCCCAGGCCGGCCTTGAGAAGGCGGCGTCTTGTTGTCAATGGCATCCGTGCTCACTTAAAAGTAGTTTTCTTTATGGTGCCCGGGACGAGGGCATGTGAAATAGGTTACTGCAAAAATAGAGTGATTACTCAGTTTTGGTCAAATTTCTTGTTTGCCGATCATGCTGGCTTGCTAGGCCGATGCATCATTTTCGAATACTGCTGGGCCTACCTACACTGAGTAACTGTGACGAGCAATGAATCCGGCCGCCGCCGGCGCGGTCCATATGCCAAATCTGCAGCCCGAAGGGAACAGATCGCCCAGGCTGCCCTCCAGGTATTCGGCGCGCGGGGGTATCGCGGCGGAACTGTGCAGGATGTTGCCGACGCGGCAGGCATGAGCCAAACCAGCGTTTTGCACCACTATCCGAACAAGCAGGAACTTCTCATTGCCGCTCTCAAGCGCCGCGACGCCGTCACCGACGGCACGCCGGGCACTGGTGAGCGCTTTGCCCAGTCCATTGTCGAGCAAGCGCAATTCAACGAGGGTGCCGCGGAGTTGATCGAGCTCTACGCAGCCCTTTGCGGGGAATCAACCACTTCTGATCATCCGGCGCGCTCGTATTTCGAGGCCCGCTTCGAGCGCTTGCGCGGCGAGTACGGCGCTGAATTCGAATTCATGAAGAGCATTGGTCGGCTGCGCCCCGGGGTGGACCCGCATGTGGCGGGAGCGTCGCTGCTGGCCCTGTGGGACGGGATCCAAGTGCAGTGGCTCTTGTCTCCCGACGATGTTGACATGGCTGGCACCCTCAAGGCGTATCTGGACCTGGTCATTTTGCCTGAATCATGAGGGGTGTTTGCCGAAATTGGCTCCGGGGCGCCGTAGCCGCGCGAAAATCCAGCTCCCCACTGCGCGCGGACTTGGCGCAAGCAGGGCGAAGCACTTGCAGCGGCACGCCGGAGCGATGATCCCGAAGTATTTTCGGGGCTGATATCTACGTTCTCGGGCTGCCCGGCAAGTGGACGGTTCTGGTTGAAAATATGTTCAAATGTGTTCAAATATGTTTGAGTGTGTTTGAATTAGGGTTGTATCGCTTTACGGAGCGTGTTATTTCAACCTGTCTGCCAAGGAGTCCCGATGAGCGAGAACTTCCCAACCCAGCGTCGACGGCGGATTCTGGATAGAGTTCGTGCCAACGGTGCAGTCAAGGTAGCCCAGTTGGCTGAGGAATTTGGCGTTTCGCACATGACAGTGCGCCGTGACCTGGACCGCCTGGTCAAGGACGGCGAATTGCATAAGGTCCACGGAGGCGCACTGCTCCAGGAATCTGCGTCTGCTGAAGAGCCGGGATTCCAGCGCAAGTCAACTCTGCAGTTGCCGCAGAAGGCGGCCATTGCCCGTGCGGCGGCGCAAATGGTTGAACCAGGAATGTCCATCTCCCTTACGTCGGGGACTACGACCTATGAGGTGGCCCGTCTGCTGCGGGCAGTTCCCGACCTCACGATTGTGACCAACTCTCCGCGCATCGCCGACCTCCTACAAGATGCCCCGGCTGCAGGCCAGACCGTGCAGCTCACCGGTGGCCTGCGAACGGTATCCGACGCGTTGGTCGGTCCACTGGCCACTGCGGCCCTGCGGACACTGCACGTCGACCGATGCTTCATGGGGGTCCACGGGTTCAGCGTCCAGGACGGAATCACGACACCGAACATGCTCGAGGTGGAAGTCAATCGACTTTTCCTGGAACGCTGTGACAGCCGCGTGGTCGTCGCGGATTCCAGCAAATGGTGCTTGGCCGGTTTGTACTCCAGTGCTCCATTGCACGAAATCGACACACTCGTCAGCGACGACGGCTTGGACGAGACGGCCGTCGAGGAACTCCGCCAGCACATCGAGAACTTGAAAATTGAAAAGGTGGTCGAATCATGAGCGTTACCGGCAGGATCCCTTCTGGCCTGATATCACACCGGGTCCATCACCTGGCCGATGGCCGCGAGGCGATCTTCTTCGCCGATGCCAATGCCATCGCCCCCGAACCGGCACCCGACACCAGGGCGCTGGATCCGCGCGGGGAACCTGGACAGCTGCGCTACGACCGGTTGACCGGAGACTGGGTAGCCGTCGCGGCCCAGCGGCAGTCGCGCACCTACCTTCCGCCCAAGGAAGAATGTCCGCTGTGCCCTAGTACCCAGGGCCGCCACAGCGAGATTCCGGCCGAGGATTTCCACGTGGTGGTTTTCGAGAACCGCTTCCCCTCGCTGGGACCGGATCTGGGCCGGATCCCGGCTGCTGCTCCGGTGCAGGTTCCTGCCCCGGCCTACGGCCGCTGCGAAGTCGTGGTGTTCACCCCGGAGCACGAGGGTTCCTTCGCCTCGCTGGATGATGCCCGGGCGCGCACCGTCATCGACGCGTGGGCGCAGCGTACCGCGGCCCTGTCGGCGATGGAAGGCATTGCCCAGGTGTTCCCATTCGAGAACCGAGGCCAGGATATCGGCGTGACCCTGCACCACCCGCACGGACAGATCTACGCCTACCCCTACCTGACCCCGACCGCCACCAAGATGGCCGCCCAAGCGGTGGCCCACCTGGAGAAGACCGGACGCACCCTGATGGGCGACATCCTGGACTTCGAACGCAAGGAAGGTACGCGCATGGTTGCTGCCGGCGAGCACTTCTCCGTGTTCGTGCCCTTCGCTGCACGCTGGCCGTTGGAAGCGCACCTGGTGCCGCATCGCCACGTGCCGGACTTCGCCGCGCTCAATGAGGCGGAGAAAGACGAGCTGGCCGTGGTGTACCGCGATCTGTTGCGCGGATTCGATGCCCTCTATGAGACTCCCACCCCGTACATTTCCGCCTGGCACCAGGCGCCGGTGGCAGGCAAGGAACGTGAAGCTTCCCGCCTGCACCTGCAGCTGACCAGCCCGCGCCGGGCCGCCGACAAGCTCAAGTTCCTGGCCGGCTCCGAAGCGGCCATGGGTGCATTCATCAACGACGTTCCAGCCGAGCAGACCGCGGCACGACTGCGCGAGGTCATGCCATGAGCATCAGCAACTCCAAGGAAACCACGCAGCGCATGGCCGCTTTGCACCAGAAGTTCGCCAAGATCTACGGGCACCAGCCAGAAGGCATCTGGCGCGCCCCGGGACGGGTTAACCTGATCGGCGAGCACACCGACTACAACATGGGTTTTGTGCTGCCCTTCGCCATCGACAAGAATGCGCTGGTGGCTGTGCGCCGCAAGACGCAGCTCGACGCGGATCGCCAGACACTGGATTTTGCGTCTACCTACGGGTCAGGGGAACACCCGCCGATCACCTCCATCACCTTCGATGAGCTGGTGCCGCGCGCGGTTCCCGGCTGGGCAGCGTACCCGGCGGCCGTGCTCTGGGCGCTGAACCAGCTCGACGGGGTGGAACTCGGCGGGATCCAGCTGCTGGTGGACTCCGATGTTCCGGTGGGTTCGGGACTGTCCTCCTCGCACGCCCTGGAAGTGGCAACCATCGTGGCGTTGGATGACCTCTACGAGTTGGGCCTGTCCAAGGTGCAGATGGCGCAGTTGACCCAGCGCGCCGAGAATGAGTTCGTCGGCGCCCCGACAGGCATCATGGACCAGAGCGCCTCGCTGATGTCCCACGCCCAGCACGCCCTGTTCCTGGACTGCCGTTCCATGGAAACCCAGGCGGTGCCACTGCCGCTGGCACAGCACGATGCGGTGGTGCTGGTGATGGACACCCGGGTGGAGCATTCGCATGTTGATGGCGGGTACGCCGCCCGGCGAGCCAGCTGCGAGCAGGCCGCCGCCGCCTTGGAAGTCCAGTCGCTGCGCGAAGTCACCGTCGTGGCCGAGCTTGAAGCCATCGAGGATCCGGTAGCCAAGCGGAGGGCCATGCACATCGTGACCGAGAACCGCCGCGTGCTGGACACCGTCTTCGCACTGCGCGAAGGGGACCTGGACGCCGTGGGCAAACTGCTGTACCAGTCCCACGAATCCATGCGCGATGACTATGAGATCTCCAGTGAGGAACTGGACGTTGCCGTGGAAGCTGCGATGGCCGCCGGAGCCATTGGCGCGCGCATGACCGGTGGAGGTTTTGGCGGCAGCGCCATCGCATTGATCAAGCGCGAGCACATCGATAAGGTTAGCCAGGCGGTGCGTGAAGCATTTGACCAGGCCGGCTATGTTGAACCGGCTATTTTCACCGTGATCGCAGACGAGGGAGCAGGAAAAGCATGAGTTGGCTAGTGACCGGCGGAGCCGGGTATATCGGATCGCATGTGGTTCGCTCGCTGTCCGCTGCGGGCCTTGACGCGGTGGTCGTGGACTCGATGGCCAGTGGCGTGCGCGGCTTCGTGCCCGATCAGGTTCCGTTCTACCAGCTGAACATCCTGCAGACCGAAAAGCTCGTGGAAATCATGAAGCGCCATGACGTTTCCGGGGTCATCCACCTGGCCGGCTACAAGTACGCGGGCGAATCGGTGAAGCACCCGTTGCTGGCCTTCGAGCAGAACGTCACGGGCACCGCGCATCTGCTGGAAGCCATGGAGAGCTCCCGCGTGCACAATATGGTCTTCTCTTCTTCGGCCGCCGTATACGGCACCCCGGATGAGGACCTGGTTACCGAAGCCACCGGCACCTTCCCCGAATCCCCGTACGGGCAGAGCAAGCTGGTGGGCGAATGGCTGATTCGTGATCAGGGCGTTGCCGCCGGGCTGAAGCACACCTCGCTGCGCTACTTCAATGTGGTCGGTTCGGGCAGCGACGAGCTCTACGACGCCAGCCCGCACAACCTGTTTCCACTGGTCTTCCAGGCATTGAATGCGGGGAAGACTCCGAAGATCTTCGGCACCGACTACGGCACTGCCGATGGCACCTGCGTGCGCGATTATGTGCACGTGGCAGACCTCGCGCTGGCCCATGTCGAGGCCGCGAAGAAGCTTGAGGCGGATGCGCCGCTGGAGCCGGTCTACAACCTGGGTTCCGGCGATGGCGTTTCGGTGCGCCAGATCATGGACGCGGTGGCCAAGGTGACCGGCATCGAGTTCAGCGCCCTCGAAGAGGCCCGCCGCCCCGGGGATCCGGCGCGCATCGTTGCCGATGGCACGTTGGCCGCCCGCGACCTGGACTGGAAGATGCGCCATAGCCTTGAGCAGATGGTGGACAGTGCCTGGCGGGCCTCGGCGCATCGGCGCTGAGCAGGTGCTTACCTAGCTCGCGCTCGCCGGGAGCGGTTCGGGCGAATCGAGTTCCGCATGGGTATCCACTCGAACGCCGTCCAGGTAGGTTCCAAGCACCTCGACGGTACACAGTTCCTCGGGGGAGATCGCCAGCGGATCTGCCGCGAAGACGGAGAGGTCTGCTGGCATGCCCAGAGTCAGGCGCCCGCCGGTCGTGCCGGTGCTTTCATAGACGTTGGCGGTGTAGCCTTCCAACGCCTCTCGTGCCGAGAGCCGGTGGCGTGGTTGTGCGCTGTCGCTGTCGGGCACCTCGGTACGCCGGCGGGTCTGCGCATCGGCCATGATCAACCGCGGGTCAAAGGGGGCGATAGGCCAGTCGGAGCCCAGCGCCAGCACCAGTCCGGCGTCCTTGACGTCGCGTAGCCGGAATGCAAACTGCGCGCGGCGCTCACCGAGGCGCCGGGACCAGGCGTCCGAGCCGTCGGCGCGCACAAAATGGGTGCAATGCGTAGGCTGCATGCTGATGGTTGCGCCCGAAGCCTGCAGCCGGGCGAAGTCCTCATCATTGATTTCTTCCAAATGCTCAATGCGGTGCCGTAATCCATCCTTGGGCAGGGCGGCAATCGCCGAAATGACAAAACCGATGCCCCGATCCCCAATGGCATGCGTGGTGGTGGTAATTCCGGCCGCGGCTAGCGCATTGAGATTCCTGAGGTACTGCTTCGGATCCAAATACAGTGAATCCATGGATTCGCCTTCGGTATCCGGTTCGTAGAGCCACGCGGTGCCGTTGTCCACGGTCCCGTCAATCATGAGCTTTGCGCCGCGCACCTGCCAACGCCGGCCGTGTTGTCCCTGTAGCTCGATGATCCGTTCCAGCGCTTCGGCGCCGTCGCTCGCCATCAGCCAAGGCGCAATCCGCAGCTTGATGGGAAGATCGCCGTACTGTTCGAGGCGTCGGAAGACCTCTAGGGAATCGGGGTCGGCAAAATCGAGCATTTCTCCGCCGGTCAGCCCGCTGGCGGCCATCTCGCGCAGCAGCCGGTAGACGGCGTGCACCTTGTCGTCAATGCTCAAAACGGGCAGGGAGCTCTCGACAAGCGCCATGGCAGCAAACTCCCGCAGGAAGCCGGTGGGATTGCCCTGCAGGTCAACCACGACGCTGGAACCGTCGGTAAAGCTTTCCGTGCCGCTGATGTCCGCAAGCTGAAGCATTGCCTGCGAAGCGAGAGCCGAATGGGCATCGAAGCAGGTGACGTAGCTTGAACGGCCGGGTGCTGCCGCTTCGAGAAACTGCCCGTTGGGTTCGGCCGATCCGAAGATCGCCACATTCAGCCCATGTCCCAAAAGGATCTGATCGGATTCTCGCGTGCGTGCATACTCAGCGAAAAGGTGGGTCGCTTCTTCCACGGTTCGGGCATCGCCGAGGAAAATTCCGCGGGTGACAGACTGACCGAAAACCGGGTGGATATGCGCATCGACGAGCCCCGGGGTGATGGCGGCATCGCCGTGGTCGATAATTTCCGTATCGGCGGTGAGCCAATCCCGCGACTGGTCACGGTTGCCGAGATGCGAGATCACTCCGTCGGTGATTCCCAGTGCGGTTATTTCCTGCTCCTGAGTCAGCGTGTGTATGGTCGCTGCGTACAGCACCGTCTGGGGTCCGTGCATGGTTTCACTCCAAGATATTAATAGTGTTAATTATTTTTGAGTCTAACCTCGGAACCACCGAGTGTCCATGGTTGGATGGAGGTGGAATTGTCGAAGAATCGGGATGGTCTGAATGTCGCAACGAGTCGCCGGCCGGCCGGCCACGCCAATCCTGTCGCAGCAGGGAATTGTCGATGCCGCTTTCGCCCTGCTTCAAGACGTGGGGCCGGAAGAATTTTCCATGGGGCGGCTGGCCCGCGCCTTGGATGTGCGGACACCGGCGCTGTATAACCACGTGGAGAATCGGCAGCATCTGGTGAACCTGATGCGTCGAGACATGGTGCGTTCCATCGACCGAAGCATGCTTGCCGACCTGCCCTGGACCGAAGCGCTCTTCCACTTTGCGGTGTTATTCCGCGAAGCCTTGCTCCGTGTTCCCGCAGCCGTTGAGCTGATTGTCGCTACACCGATCTCCGAAGAGTCCGAATCGGGAGTGATCTACGAAGAGATGGGACGGCTCCTGCGCCGTGCAGGTGTTGCCGTGCCGAGAATCTTGATGGTGATGGTTGCCATTGAGTCGCTGGTGGTCGGCGCGGCATTGGACATCGTGGCACCCGGCGCGCATGTTGCCGCGCTACCCGAGCAGGGCGGTGAAGGCGGTGGCAACAGCCACGGGGAAGTCATGGAAAGCGGGGAAAAATATGCGCGGCAGGCTCGATCCACGGTTAGCGATCAATCCTTTGAATTTGGGCTACGTGCCATGATTGCTGCCATCGAGCGGGAAGTCGCCCAGCCTTAGTCTCGGTCGGGTTGAGCTGTCGCCATGTTTCAAACAAATTAATCTTATAAATTTCTTTTGAACATCGAGGTTGACTGAATGGGCTTCTTCGAGTTTTCCGAGTGATCAAAAAGTTCCAAGTCATTCTGCCTAAGTTGGCCGTAATTGCAGGGCTCAACTCGTTCTCCCGGTCGATCTCATGAGCTTTGAACGCCTTGCTGGCCACTATGACCCCCTTGCTAATGGTGAGGCCTATCACTACATTAAGTGAACGGTCTTCATTATTTTCGATGGTGCGCCTTCGCGTGCTGGAAAGTCCGTCGCTTCACGCGGCGGCAGCAGCGGGGCACCTGCAGAGAGGTAACGGTCATGAAACAGGCTCAGCAATATACGGAGGGCGTGACGGAGGCACCCACGCAGATGAACCGGGTACTGGGGCTTCCAAACCTCGTGCTCTTCGGCATGGTCTACATGGTGCCGCTGACGATCTTCAGTACCTATGGAATCGTCACGGAAATTACCGGCGGGCGGTTGCCGGTGGCCTATCTAATTACCCTGATAGCTATGCTGTTCACCGCCCGTTCCTACGGGCTGATGTCACGGGCATTTCCCGTCGGGGGTTCCGCGTATGTTTATGCACAGCGGTCATTCGGTTCAAATATCGGGTTCATGGCCGGTTGGGCATTGCTGCTTGACTACCTCTTTTTACCCATGATCAACTACCTGCTCTTGGGGATCTACCTCAACGAGTTTTTCCCGTCGATACCTCCGTGGGCCTTCATGCTAGCCGGGATGGCGCTGGTTACCGTGCTGAACATTATCGGCATCGTCTCGGTGGCCCGGACAAATATCGTGATCATCGGCTTCCAGTTCCTGTTCATCATCCTCTTCATCGGATTCTCCCTCGCGTACCTGCGGGGTCAAGCCACGGTAGATCTGTTTGCGCCCCTGCGGGGGACCGGGGACCCGGGTGGCTTTGCTCCGCTTGCCGCGGGAGCGGCAATTTTGTGTCTCTCGTTCTTGGGGTTCGATTCAATCACGACGTTCGCGGAAGAGGCACGCAATCCCAAGCGGGATTTGCCAAGGGCCATCGTGCTCACCACCCTGATCTGCGGATTTCTGTTCGTGGTGCTGGCCTACGTCTCGCATCTTGTCTACCCCAGCCACGAATTTACGAACGCTGATTCCGCTTCCATCCAAGTTGTCTTCGCGGTCGGCGGGCAATTCCTGTCGATCTTCTTCACGGCTGGTTTCATTTGCGGTGCAATGGGTTCTGCCTTGGTATCGCAGGCATCGGTGTCACGGATCCTCTACAGCATGGGCCGCGACGGGGTGCTGCCGCGCCGAGTATTCGGCTATCTTCATCCGCGGTTCAAGACTCCAACATTTGTCATCCTGATCGTTTCCGCCGTCTCACTCACCGCGCTTTTTGCCAGCCTGGAAATGGTGTCCGCCATGATTAGCTTCGGAGCGCTGGTGGCGTTTTCGGCCGTAAACCTCTCGGTCATCAAATATTTCTTCCTGGCCCACCGGCACCGCGGATTGGCAGCCACCATTAATTATCTGGTGCTGCCGCTCATTGGCGTGGCGCTGACTATTTGGTTGTGGACCAGCCTCAGCGCATTGTCCTTGACGTTCGGTCTGGCTTGGATCGTTTTGGGGCTGGGATATCTCGCCTATGTAACCGGTGGATTCAAGCGAAAAGCGCCGATGCTGGATCTTGCCGAGTAAGTCTTGTCTGGCAGGCCCGATCCTTCTGGTTCATGCCAGGAGGAAGCCCGGCCGCCGGCCTACAAGTCCACAGCGTTGGCGAGTACGGGCAGTTGCTTTCGAGCGTGCGCGACCTGATCCAGATCAAGGTCAACTACCAGCAGCTGCGGTTCTGTGCCCGCCTGGGCAATGATCCGGCCCAAGGGGTCCACCACCACGGAATGCCCGACTCCCAATGGTGCGGCGCCCGTAACCTGCCGGCCAATGCTGGCAGGGTCGGCCTGGTCAACGGCCACCACAAAAGTCGTGGAATCCAGGGCTCTGGCCTGAGCCAGAGTGGTCCACTGTTCGGCCTTGCCCTCGCCCTGGCCCCAGGAGGCGGCGACGATATTAACCTTGGCTCCCGCCCGGGCATGGTGGACGAACAATTGGGGGAATCGCAGGTCATAGCAGGTGGCCAGTCCGACAATGGTGCCTTGGTGGTCAAACTGCACCGGAGTGTTTCCGGCGGTCACGGTATCCGACTCGGAAAAACCGAAGGCGTCGTAGAGGTGGATCTTGTCGTAGTGCGTATCGACACCATTGCCTGCGACCAATAAGGTGTTCCGCACCCGGCCTTCTTGGCCCGGGGTGAACATGCCCACGGCGATGGTGATGCCGATGTCGCGGGCCTGCTGGCGGACTAACGTAGCCCACGGCCCGTCTAAACGCTGGGCAAAGTCGGCTAGCGGGTGGCCAAAGGACACCTGCATGGCTTCGGGAAAGACCACCAATGTTGCGCCGGCTGCTTTCGCTTGCCGCGCATGATCACGGATGGTCACCAAGTTTCGCTGCGGATCTGCGGTGCTCAATACCTGAGCCAATGCGATTCTCATGGTGGGCTAGTCCTTCCTCGCCAAATACTGGAAATACCCTACGCTCGAAACTCTACGCAGTAGCGGTGATAAGCGGAAACGGGTGGCAGAGCTGAGCGGTTGAACAGCCAGTGCGGATGAATGCTCCGGGTTTAACCCGCGGGGCTCAGCACTATAAGTTCGCCATCTGCTGTTCTTCGCGGCCCTTGGAAACAGAATAGATGTCTCGTTGACGTTCGCCGTCGACTTGAGCAGCCAAGGCATCCAACTCGTTCATTGATAGTTCGGAGAGCCGAATGTTCAGCGCCTCCAAGTTGTCATCAAAATGGGCACGGAAGCGGGTGCCCGGAATTGGTGAAACGGCCACGCTGTGGCGGTCAGCCTGCTCGTAGACCCAGCTCAGCGCCACCTGCGCCGTGGAGAATCCTTCACGTTCGGCCACGGCCTCGATGACCTTTCGCAGCCGCAGATTCCGCTTCATGCTCGTTGGTTCGAAGCGTGGGAAATTATGCCGGATATCGCCGGACTCCAACTGCTCCAGCGAGTCCACCTGTCCGGTGAAGTAGCCGCGGCCCAGCGAGGCATAGGGAACCAAACCGACCCCGAGCTCGCATGCCGTCGGAAGCAGCCAGCGCTCAATATCCCGGCTGAAGATCGAGTACTCCATCTGAATTGCGGTGATCGGGTGGATTTGATGTGCCCGACGAAGCTCGTTGGAGGTTACCTCGGATAATCCGATGTGTTTGATCTTGCCGGCTTGAACCAGTTCAGCGTAGGCTCCGACGGTCTCCTCGATCGGCACGCGGCTATCAACCCTGTGGTAGTAGTACAGGTCCACTTCGTCGACACCGAGTCGTTGCAGGCTCGCATCGAGACATTCCTTGATGAAGGCCGGATCGCCATTGGCTCGTGGATCGCCCGGGTTTTTTGGGCGAACAATGCCAGCCTTGGTGGCCAGCGTAACTTCATCGCTGCGCGTCTTGAGCACCCGGGACAGCAGGGACTCATTATGTCCTTCGCCGTAAATGTTGGCGGTGTCGAGGAAAGTAACTCCGCTATCGATGACGTGATTTAGGGTGCGCAGAGATTCGTCATCCTCGGCCGAGCCATAGGGTCCGCTAAGTGACATGCTCCCGAACCCTTGACCGGTTATCTGCAGCCCTTGCCCGAGCTCGATGGTGCCTACCTTGATGTCCTGTGCCATGCGAATCCCTCATGTCTGCATTGTTATCTATTATCGAGCCTAACTAAGAGGTCCTAAGTATGACGTCAAAACGGGTTGATTGTTGAGATTCGTTAACTTGCCTCTATGCGACACGCCGAGAATAAATTGTCCCTGATATGGGCGAAGAGACTGAGTCTCAAAAGAGGTCGATCATCTCAGAGTAAAGTTTTTGCCATGGTCCCTGCGGTGCGTGAACGAGTGCGCGAGAAGATGAAGGTCGAGTTGGCAGAACAGATCTATACCCTGTTCGCCGAGCAAGGACTGGAGAACGTTACTGCACAGCAAGCCGCTCAATCAGTGGGCATTTCCCGGGCTACCTTCTTCAGGTATTTCTCCTCGAAGGAAGATGCGGTGATCACCGCCCTAGGTTCGCTGAATGTGCATTTTTCTGAAGCGTTGGCGTCCATGGCCTCTCATCCCGGAGAAAGCCTGCTGGAACTTTTGCGCCGAAGCTTTGAATCGACGGTCGTGGCCGCAGAACAAGACCCAGAAGCCCTACGGGGACGAATTCAGCTGGTGTGGGGGAGTCCCGCGTTGCGCGCCAGCTGGCAAGAATTTAGACGTGAGCAGCAGGCTTCCCTGGCGCAGGCATTATCGTCATTTTGCGCCAACGTTCGTCGGGCGGAAACCTCTGCGCTGCTGGCCATGGCGCTCTATGACCACGCGTTAGTTCGCTGGGTTAGCGCGCCCGAAGAAAGCTTGCGCGAAATCCTAGATGAAGCATTCGACTTTGCCGCCATGATCGATGATCAGTGGGCCGGCGCGAAATAGCTTCCGCAGTGGGGCTACGGCAGGCGAAGAACTTTCATGGCGTTCGTGAGGAACTGAGCGGGGCTGAGTTCGTTGGATTGCGCCCAGCGGATCCACGCAGAGAAGGTGACGCTGCCAAAGGCCACCGAAAGGTAGTGGGCCTCATCTACGCTGAGTCCGCCGTCCACTAGATGCTGCAGCATTCGTCCGTTTTGCGGGGCCATCCGCAGGGGTGCCTGGGCCAACAGTTCGGGTTGTTCTGCGATTAGACGAAGCCGGCCGCGGGTGACTTCCAAATCCGGTAGCGATCGCAGGGCGGCTTGGATTGCCTCATGCATGGCGTCCAGCAACCGCATGTCAGAGCCTTGTGCGACATCCAATGCCTGTTCCGAAATTTCAGCAGCTTCGAGCAGTCCTCCCCACACCAGATCCGCCTTGGACGCGAAGTAGCGGTAGAGGCTTTTGCGTCCAATTCCCGCCTCTTCGGCAATTTGCGCCATGGAGACCGCGCCGTAGCCGTGTTTGGCAAAAAGTTCTAGGGCGGTGCGGGCCACCGATTCCGGATTAATGCTCTGCGGGCGTCCGGAGAGGCGTGTGGTGGAGAGATCCTGAGTGTCCGGCATATCTCAAGTATGACCCATTGAGTTATGACACTCTGTGTCATAATATGAAGTTACTATTGTCTAAGTAATCAGAAAGAGCGGTCATGAGCACGGAAAACGTTTGGCAGGAAAAAATCACCCCGGCACGTTTTGACGGCAAAACCGTCATTGTCACCGGCGCGGGTTCAGGCATCGGCAAGGCGACCGCCCTGCGCGTGGCACAAGAAGGCGGCAAGGTGATCGCGGCAGATATCAGCGGTGAGCGCCTCGGCGAATTGGTCGCAGAAAACCCGGAGCTGAGCATCGTTGCGGTAGCCGGTGACATCACCGATCAGCACGTCGTTGATCGGATCGTTGCCGCTGGCGAAGGCAAGGTCGATGCCCTGGCCAACGTCGCGGGCATTATGGACAAGTTTGAGCCCATCCATGAGGTGGAAGACTCCACCTGGGAGCGCGTGTTCAACGTCAATTTGAATTCGATCCTAAAGCTGACCCGGTCCGTAGTGCCCCTGATGCTAGAGGCCGAAAGCGGCACGGTTGTGAACGTCGCCTCGGAAGCGGGGCTGCGCGGCTCGGCAGCAGGCGTTGCCTACACCGCCTCGAAGCATGCGGTGGTCGGCATGACCAAAAACTCGGCCGTCATGTACGGGAAGAAGGGGATCCGCTTCAACGCAGTCGCCCCTGGTGCGGTGCAGACCAACATCGAGGCGCCGATGGATTCGGCATATGCCCAGCAGGTGATTGCGCCGCTGATGAGCATCATTCCCGGCATGGCAACCGCGGCTCAGTTGGCAGCTTCCATCACCTTCCTGCTCAGCGACGACAGCACCAACATCAATGGTGTGGTGCTTGCCTCGGACACCGGTTGGAGCGCCATCTAGTTTCGCAGATCTAATGCCCCAGTGCCGCTTTAGTACGCAGCTAGTAGGCGCCGGGCTAGGTTGCTGGCCAGAATTGCGAATTTGACCCAGGTGGGCAGAACCACTGAACCGGTGCTTGTTCAACTCGGAGGAGGTCCCCGAGAAATCTTAGTTCCTTGGATAGCAGCCTAATCTTAGGTACCGGTGGGTGGGGTAGACATTGATCCAAAGATCCACCCAGCGCTGCGCCTGGAAATGGCTGCCAAGCGCCCCGCTGGCTGGATCATTGTTCGTACGGTCTTCCACGACAAATCCAATCACAGAGTTTGCCGCGTTTTTAGCTTTGGGGCGCCAATACCGGCAAGAACTTGCCCCATTGAATTTGGGATTCCCCGCGTTGCCCATCGGCGACCGCCGCGGCCTCTTTGAGCGAGGTGGTGACCATACTGAGCGCCGCGCACCTAGGTTGTCCAGCCACTGTTGTTTTGGATCGTCGCGTGACCCGGGTGACGGGCTACGTTCAACCAGACACTGTCGGAGGTTCTGAAAATCACCGGTTCGTGAATCCTAGAATCCGACGTTTTCACGGCCCTTTAGCGTCAACATCTCGCGGGCCTCGTCGGGGGTGGCGACTTCGAAGTTCAGTGCCTCGAGGATGGTACGGATACGGGTTACTTGCTCGGCGTTTGAGGCGGCAAGTTGGCCGGGCCCGATCCATAGCGAATCTTCTAGGCCAACGCGGACGTGAGAGCCCATCGCCGCACCTATGGTGGCCAGTGGCATCTGATTTTTACCGGCACCCAGGATCGACCACTCGTAGGAATCGCCGAAGAGCCGGTCGGCGGTCCGACGCATGTGCATGAGATCCTCGGGGTGCGCCCCGATGCCGCCGAGCAGCCCGAAGACAGACTGGACGAAGAGCGGTCCGCGGGCCAAGCCGCGTAATTGGAAGTGCGCGAGGTTGTTCAGGTGCGATATGTCGTAGCACTCGAACTCGAAGCGGGTGTCGTTCGTATTCCCGATCTCCAAGATCTTTTGGATGTCGGCGAAGGTGTTTTTAAAGACGAGATCCCGGGAGTTCTCCAGACCTTCACGTTCCCACTCGTGGCCAAATTCCTTGAAGCGATCAAGCATGGGGTAAAGCCCGAAGTTCATCGATCCCATGTTCAGCGAGGCGAGCTCCGGTTTGAACTCGATTACCGGGCGCATCCGCTCTTCCACGCTCATATGCGGTGATCCACCGGTAGTGATGTTGATGATGGCGTCGGTGTTGGCCTTGAGCCTGGCCAGAATGGGCTCGAAGTGGGCGGGTTCCTGCGAAGGGCGCCCATCCTTCGGGTCCCGTGCATGCATGTGCACGATCGAGGCCCCGGCCTCGGCGGCACCGATTGCGGCATCGGCGATCTCATCGGCTGTGACCGGCAGATAAGGGGACATGGTGGGGGTGTGGATGGCGCCGGTAACGGCGGAGGTAATGATGACCTTGCGTGATGTTGCCATGATGGTGTCGATTTCCTTAGTAGAGCTTTTCGGTGTTGCCGTCAACTGCCATGGCCTGGCCATTGACGCTGCGGGCAAGGGAACTGGACAGGAACACTGCCATGTCGGCGATGTCGCCGGGTTCGGCAAGCTGGTTCAGCGAGGACTGGCGGTGGTAGAGATTGGAGACTTCCTCAAGCGGGCGATCGAGCATGTCTGCCTTGGCCTTGATGACGGCTTCGATGCGCGGTCCGTTCACGGCACCTGGGCAGATGGCGTTGACGCGAATGCGCTCGTCACCCAGCTCGATGGACAGTGTTTTTGTCAGCCCGATCACTGCCCATTTGGAAGCCGAGTAGGGGCTTCGCCCGGCCATGCCCAGTCGTCCCGCGGCCGAAGAGAGATTGACGATCGAGGCCTCAGACCCCTTGCGCAGCAGTGGTAGCAGGTGCTTGATGCAATAGAACTGCCCGTGCACGTTGACGTCGAAGGTGGCCTTCCAAGCTTCGGCATCGAGAGTCTCGACCGGTCCGGTGGGCCCGGCGATTCCGGCGTTGTTGACCAGCACGTCCAGTCCGCCCAGCTCTTTGCTGACCGTGGCGGCGAGTTCAATGACCTGGGATTCATCAGACACGTCGCTTACTGCCGCAGCGAATCCTGCCTTGCGGGCCGCCTCGACGGCCGCCGGATTTATATCCGTGACGAACACGGACGCCCCGAGGTCCTTGAATGCGGTGGCGATGGCCAAGCCAATACCGGCGGCTCCCGCCGTGACCAGCACCCTGCGCTGGGTAAAATCCAGTTTGTTCTCCATGGTGGTGTTTTTCTTTCTTGGTTCGTGGGAAATCTAGTGTGCGGCGACGGAGGACTTTGCAGGGTCTTCGGTACCGCGCTTGAGCTTGCGGGTCAAAAGAGCGCCGATGGTGCACATGGCGACAATGAACCAGAGGCCTGAGATCTTGCTGCCGGTGGCTTCCTCCATGAAGCCCATGACGTAGGGGCCGAGGAACCCGCCGAAGAGGCCGATGGTGTTCACGAAGGCGATGCCGCCTGCCAGCGCTGCACCGGAGAGGCGCGTTGCCGGGTACGTGAAGAGGATCGGCTGCAGGGCGAAGAAGTTGAAGGCGGCCAGGCAGAAGCCGATCATGCCCAGGATCGGGCCTCCGATGGCCCCGAGTGTGAAACCGGCGACGATACCGACCATTGTGGAGGTGGCGATCAATCGGGAGCGGGATGCGTTGGTGGCCAGTCGCGGCAACAGCAGGGCGCCGGCGGCGGAGAAAATCCATGGAATGGAGGTCAGCAGGCCGATCTGGATAGTGTTCAAAGCGCCGTAGGTGCCGATGATCGAGGGCAGGAAGAAACTCAAAGCGTAGACGGCAATCTGGTGCGTGAAGTAGATGGCCACGACCAGCAGGATCTGTTTGTCCTTTAGCACGTGGCGCAGCTTCGAGTTTCCGGAGGCCTTGGCCCCTGCGGTCTCCTCTGCCAGGATGCTTGCCTCGAGGTCCTCGGCTTCCTCCCGAGTGAGGAATTTGGATTCGGTGGGCTTATTGGGCAGGCACTTCCAGACGACGAAGGCAAGGATGCAGGCGGGGATGCCCTCGATGATGAACATCCACTGCCAGCCGTGCAGGCCGCCGAGTCCGTCAAGGGTTAGCAGTACGCCGCCCAGCGGGGCTCCGACGATGTTGGCGATGGAAACTCCGAGCAGGAACATGCCGTTGGCCTTGGCGCGGTCCTTGACCACGAACCACTGGGTGATGAAGTAGATGACGCCGGGGAACAGCCCAGCCTCGGCGATGCCCAGCAGCATGCGCAGGATGTAGAAGGACCATTCGCCTTGTACGAAAGCCATGCAGGCAGAGAGGATTCCCCAGGTGATCATGATGCGCATGATCCAAAAGCGGGCACCGACCTTGTGCATGATCAAGTTCGAGGGGATCTCAGAGAGGGCATAGGTCAGAAAGAACAGCCCGGCGCCGATGCCGTAGGCTGTGGCGGAGATTCCGAGGTCGATTTCCATCCGGTCTTTGGCCATGCCGATGTTGGTCCGGTCGATGAATGCCATGACGTACGCGGCAATCAGCAGCGGCATGATGCGCCGGAAAATGATCTTGTTGACGACTTCGGGGGACCGTTTTGTGGTCGTCTTTGCTTGTTTAGACATGTCAATGACTTTCTGGATCGGGCATGGTGGAAGAAGGCGGGGCGAGCGTCAGGGGATCAAGATTTTAGAGAGAATGGTTTATTGGGCGCCAAGGTCGGCTTGGCAGCCGCAGGTGCGACCGGTATGCAGTCGGTGACCGCATACCGAATGTTTGTAGGTGCTTCGCGGACGGGTGATCTGGTCAAGGAGGAGTTCGAAGGAGCGCTCAGCCATTTCTTTGACGGGTTGGACGATTGTGGTCAGCCCGATTAATCCGGAACGGCTGTGCGGCAACCCGTCGCTTCCGACCACCGCCACGTCATCTGGGATGCGCAGTCCGAGAGATAGCGCATGTTCCATAACGCCAATGGCGATCTCATCGGAGCCGCAGACAATTGCTCGTGGAGGATTCGGTGAGCCGAGGAGTTTTTCGGCGGCTACACGGCCGCCGTCTGAATTCAGCCTGGTACTGATCTTTCGCTCCCCGGTGATGAGCACGCCGACGGCTGCGGCCGTGCGCACGAAGGCATGTTCACGGGCCAGCGACGCGGTTGAAAAACGTGGCCCGATGACTGTGGCTATGTCCGTGTAGCCGTGGCCCAAGATGTGGTTCATGAGATCGGTGGCGGCGGCATCGTCGTCGATGCCTACGAAGTCGCCGGGAAGGTGGTCCGAGCGACGGGAGAGGCATACATAGGGGATGCGCTTTTGGCGCAGCGTTCGCAACGCCCTGGAGTCTTCGCGTAGCGCGGCGGCGGAGATGACGCCATCCACGTTCCTAGCAGCTAGAGTTCCGGCGACCTGGGCGAGCGATTCGGGCTCGTCCTGGGTGGTAGCTACGAAGACCTCGAAACCCTCAGCGGCCGTGGCATTAATAATGTGCTGCGCCCAACCCGTGTACATCTGATTGACGATGTTCGGAAGAATTAATCCCACGACCCGAGTCAGCAGCGGATCTCGACCCGCGATGTTCCTTGACGGGCGGAATCCCATTTCATTGGCAATCTTCACGACGTGCCGCCGAGTCTCCAAAGAGGCTCCGGGGCGCCCATTCATGATGTAGCTGACAGTGGCCGTGGAAACGCCCGATGCACGGGCTACCGCGGCGGCTGATACGCGGGCCGGACGGACTGGTGGGGTTTCGGTCGTGCTCGGCATCTTTGCCTCCTTTTGCGGTGTCGCTTCTAAAGCGTGTTATTCCTTGGCGTGTGATGACCATTACAGACCTGAGATTTACGTTAAGCAACGTTAAGCGACCGGAGCCAGGGCGAATTCCCCCTTTTGATTGGAACCGGAACGATCCTTCGCCCGGTCATCAGCTGATTCATAAACTACGAAAGAAAGAGCGCATAAAGTTTCTTACTAAAGCCCATGCCTTGATTCTGACCTCGAGTGCCTGAGGCGCAGGCTGAGTGAAACCGCAGCAATGCGCACAGCCGTCGCAATGGGCGGTGAAATCTAAAGTAGATATTCTGGATGTCGTCGGTGCACGGTCTCGGTTTCTTTGTCCGTAGGAACTCGTAGACAGACTAATTTTCCGCGAACTTCGAATCTCGGCACAGTCAATCTGCCGTGAGAGTGAAGGCATCGCAGGCCTACTGCCACACGTACACGCCCGTACCGGATGGTGCAGATTCATGGAATGTGCGCGAATTTATGAGGTGATCTGCATACTGGACACGTGGCTCATCTTCCAGAAAAAGGGGCGAGGAATCCGCGACCCGGGTATGAACAATGCCTGGACCGCGGGACACTCGCATATTGGTCATCGAGCCAGCAGAATCGTCTGCGGATTCACGTGAGCGAGGAATTGGATCCGGAAAACGAAAAACAGCGACTCCTGGCCACTCTCTATCGGTGGCAAGCTAGGGATTGGATCCATGTTCGTGCGATGATTGTTTTAAATCTATCCCCGCGAGAGGCAGGGGGGTTGGCCGCCACTCGGCGGAAAAATTCTCGAATCGACACACCACCCTAAAGGCTAGACTGCGCAGCAGGAAGCCCAGAGGCGACGGAGTGTACTTTCGACAGACAAGGAGGACCCAAGGTGCTAGGGGAATTACCATCAGCCATCAGTGGGCAGCGAGTCGCCGACGAATTGCGGAGACTGATCCTCGAAGGCGAATTCAAGCCGGGGCAGCGTTTAGGGCAGGAAATGTTGGCCGATCGGTTCAATGCGAGCCGAATGCCGGTTCGCGAGGCCTTGCGCCAACTTGAGGCCGAGGGGTTAGTCTCGATCGTCCCGCATAGCGGCACCTGGGTGGCTAAGCTGGATGCCTTCGAATTTGATCAAACGTACAAGATGCGCGAGGTTGTCGAACCACTAGCTGTCCGCGAGAGCATCCCCAACCTCTCAGATGCTCAAATCGACCGGCTCGGCGAGTTGGTCGAGGAAATTGACGCGACTGCAGGACCGCATCGCGACGTAGAGGGATTCCTTCGCTTGGATCGGGAATTTCATTTGCTCACGTACGCAGGTGTGCGCCACCAACCGCTTCTCGATTTAGTTCTGCGGCAGTGGAACACTACGCAGCACTATCGTCGCCTGCTTGTACACCGTCAGTCGGTGGAGGATGTCGTCGCAACGAATCTGGACCACGCGCTGATTCTCGATGGAATCCGACGCCGGGATCCGGAATCTGCCGCCGCCATGGTTCACCTGCATATTCGACGGACCAGGAATACCTTGGTTGACCCTACAGATGACACATTCGTGTAATTGGATCCAAATCTGAGTTTAGTGTAAATATTAATTACCCTCACGCCGCTACCAACGCAGGTAGCGGCGTTGTTATTTTCCCCGTGTTTACTGTATTTTTTGGGAAATCTATTCTTGCATCGTAATGTCCGATGCTGTAGACGCTGGTAGTTTGATGAAGTGTTTTCTCACGATTGGATACAATTTACTTGACCTGAGTCACATGCCTGTGTTTATCTGGAACCTATTGGATCCAATCTTGAATCTTGGATCTCCGGGTTACCGAACGCTCCGGCGTCGGAGAGCCCCAAAAATACGTACTTATGAAAGGCAAGACGACGATGTCAAACCCATGGTGGCCTTCGGCTTCTGCTGATTCGGTGTTCCTCTCCCCGGCAGCCGTGATCGGCGGAGCCGGAGCGGTGCGCAATCTCTCGGAGATTCTTTCCACCCAGCTCGCAATCAAGACTGGATCCATTTTGCTGGCCGTGGATGACGCCGTGGCAGCCGCCGGGCTCATCACTCCCGTCGAGGACGCACTGCGCGAGGCGGGCTACGAAGTCCACACCCGCGGAGGATTCGGTGCCGAACCTTCGGCAGAGATCGTTGATGCAGTGGCCGCCGAAGCTCGGGCGGCTGGTATTTCCGCGGTCGTTGGCATCGGTGGCGGTTCGGTTTTGGATTCGTCCAAGATCGTCGCCCTGCTGTTGCGCAACGAAGGCGGTTCGGGGGACTGGACCGGAGTGGTGGCCCCCGAAAATGGGGTGGCACCACTGGTACTTGTTCCCACCACCTGCGGCACCGGCTCGGAAGCCACTCGCATCGCTATGGTCACGGTGGAGGGTAGCAAGCGTGCTTCCAGTTGCGCCCTGTATGTCCCGCGCGTCGCGGTGATAGACCCCGAATTGGTGTCTTCGCTGCCTAAATCCGTGATCGCGGCTACCGGGATGGACGCTCTGGCCCACGCCATCGAAGCGCTCATGTCGACCAGCGCCTCCGTGCTCTCCTCCCACCACTCCCTGCGCGCCATCGAGCTGCTGGTCGGCAACCTGGAAAAGGCATACAACGGGGACAAGGATGCGTTGGCCAATGTCCTGTGGGCCTCGCATATCGCGGGCCAGTCACTGAACGCGGGCGTAGTGCTCGGCCACTCGCTGGCCTACTGCCTCGCGCACGAGCAGCCCATGCCTCACGGGGTGTCCTGTGCGATCGCCCTGCCTTACTGCATTGCCTACAACCAGAACCTGGAACCTGGATTGGCCAAGCTCATCGCCTCGGCGCTGACCGGCGGGCAAAGCGAGGACCTGCGAGTCGCCGCTACGGAGGTTTCGGAGCTCTCTGGTCGCATGGGACTTCCGCGGACGCTTGCCGAAGCGCGCATCAACCCCGACTCCGTCCCGGAAATGGCGAGATTGTGCGCGACCGACTATCCACGTCCCACTAACCCGGAGCCCTTCGACGAGCAGCTCCTTGCGGATCTTTTCCGCTCCATGGAGTCCGGCGATTTGGATCTCGCCTTCGCCGCCACCGCCCGCTGACACATCCTCAGAAGGAAAGACTTTAACCATGACTTACGGACTACTGAAGAACCTCGTCAACGGGGAATTCGTGGCCTCCGATTCCGGAGCCCAGATTGATGTCTACAACCCCGCAACCGCCGGGGAAAAAGTCGGCTCGGTGCCGGCCATGAGCAGCGATGAGGTCGCCCGGGTCTTCGCCGCCGCCGAAGCCGGGGCGAAGACCTGGAAGAAGACCAACCAGCTTCAGCGCGGACGTGTCCTGCTCAACGCCGCGGCGTTGATCCGTGAACGCAGCGATGAGCTGGCCTCGCTGATCGTCACCGAAATGGGTAAGACAAAGGCCGAGGCTACCGGAGAGGTCGGCAAGACCGCCGAATTCTTCGAATACTACGGTGGCATGGGCCGCGACAGCTACGGCGACTTCCTCGCCGACGCCCGCCCCGGAACCTTTGCCGCGCGCATCGTCGAGCCGCTCGGCGTAGTCCTGCTCATCACCCCGTGGAATGACCCCTTCCTGACCCCGGCCCGCAAACTGGGTCCGGCGCTGATCTCCGGCAACGCGGTGGTCATCAAGCCCGCCACGGTAACCCCGCTGATCACCCTGCGCCTGGCCGAAATCCTGCACGAGGCTGGTCTGCCCGCCGGCGTGCTGGGCACGGTTACCGGCCGCGGTTCCGAGCTGGGCGACGCACTCTTCGACTACGCCGGACTTCGCGCGGTGTCCTTCACCGGTTCCACCGCGGTGGGCAAGGGCATCCAGGCGAAACTGGCCGGCGGCGGCATCCGCGTGCAGACAGAAATGGGCGGAAAGAACGCGGCGGTCGTCCTAGACGACGCCGACCTTGACCTGGCCATTCCGACCATTGTCGCGGGGGCCTTCGCGCAGGCTGGACAGCGTTGCACGGCCACCAGCCGACTGATCGTCCAGAAGGGGATTGCCCTCGATGTGCGCACCCGCATTGCCGATGCCGTGGCGAAGCTGCGCGTCGCGGCCGGCTCTGGTGAGCAGGTTGACCTCGGACCGGTAGTGGACGAGGGCGCGCAGAGCACGATCCGCGGCCACGTCGAGAGAGCCATCACGCAGGGTGCCGAGGTGATTGCCCGCCGCGAGCTCGAAGGCGAGGCCGCCACCGCGGGCGCCTTCGTGGAGCCTACCTTCCTGGGCATCACCACCGAGCATGACATCTGGAAGGAAGAGGTCTTCGGGCCGGTGCTGGGCATGGTCGAGGTGGATTCGCTCGACGAGGCAATCGCCGCGGTCAACGACTCCGCGTACGGGCTGTCCAGCGCAATCTTCACCCGCGATCTGGCCAACGCCTTCCGCTTCCTTGAAGAGGCTGACACCGGCCAGATCTCGATCAATCAGCCCACCACCGGCTGGGACATCCACCACTCCTTCGGCGGATTCAAGGATTCCGGCTCCGGGTACAAGGAGCAGGGTCGGGACGCGCTGGCGTTCTACACCCGCATCAAGGCCGCGGCAATCCGCACGCACTAGGGCAGAAACTTCGAGAGGAAACGCACCATGAACAACGAACTCTTTTCCTTGACCGGCCGACGCGCCGTCGTCACCGGCGGCGGTCGCGGGTTGGGCAAGGCCATTGCGGCCGGTCTGGCCTCCGCGGGCGCCACCGTGGTGGTGGTCTCCCGGACCGCCGCGGACGTCGAATCAGCTGCTGCGGAACTGGGCGCCAATGTTCATCCGCTCTCCCTCGATGTAGCCAGCGGCGCGGCCGGGCAGATGGTTGACGCCATGGAAAAAGCAGCTGGCGGGGCCATAGATATCGTGGTCCACGCGGCCGGGGTCCAGCACCGCCAGCCGGCCGAGGAATTCGACGCCGAGGCTTGGGATCACGTGTTGCGAGTCAACCTCACCGCTCCCTTCGCGCTCAGCCAGGAAATCGGCCGACGCCAACTCGCGGGGGAGCGGGGCGGCAGCCACATCTTCGTCGGATCGCTCACCAGCCTGATCTCGGTTCCGGATGTGGCCGCCTATACGGCTAGCAAGTCCGGAGTCTATGGGCTGGTACGCAACCTCAGCACCGAATGGTCCTCGCGCGGCATCCGGGTCAATGGGATCGGGCCCGGGTACTTCCGCACCGCGCTGACCGAGAAGGTCTTCGCCGACGAGGCGCGCTACCAGAAGATGCTGGACCGAATTCCCATGGGCCGCTTCGGCAATCCGGAGGAATTGGCCGGCACCGCGGTATTCCTCGCTTCGGATGCTGCCAGCTACCTCACCGGCCAGCTGCTGATGGTCGACGGCGGCTGGACCGCCTCCTAGGCGCCAGCCATTCGACCACCCATCACTCACACCGAACATCGGAGACAAAGATGTCACCCACCGAGCGTGGATTTAACCGGAGGTCATTTCTCCGGTACTCCGGAGCGGGTCTGCTTGCCTTGGCTGCGGCTCCCGCACTGGCCAGTTGCGCCTCCCGCGGCACGGACGCAACCACCCTGCGACTGGGGGCCATGTACCCTGTATCGGGCACTAACGCTCTGCTCGGCGAGGAATCATGGCGCGGAGTGCAGATCGCCACCGACCTGCGCAACGCAGGTGGAGGTGTCGCTGGCAAGCAGATCGAAATGGTGTTCGCCGACGTTCCGGATGTGAACACCGCGGCCTCGGAGGCCCGGCGCCTGGTGTTCAACAAGAACATCAAGCTCGGCTTCGGCACCTACAGCTCGTCGCTGGCTCTGGCGGCGACCGAAGTCTTTGCCCGCACCGGAAACGCCTACGTGGAGCTCGGCGCGGTCTCCGAGGCAGTGACCACCCGAGGCTATGACAAGGTCTTCCGACTGAACCCCACGGCCGCGGACATGACCGGACTGCATATGGACTTCATCCAGAACTACCTGGCCGGAGCGCTGGGCAAGCCAGTGAAGGATTTACGCGTGATGATGCTCCACGAGGACTCCTCCTACGGGCAGTCCATCGTTTCGCTGGCCAAGGCAGCGGCTGACAAAATCGGCCTGCAGCATTTCGAAGCGGAACCCTACAGCGCCAAGTCCACCGATCTGTCATCCACCGTGCTGCGCATGAAGTCGCAGGAGCCCGACATCGTCCTGGCCGTGTCCTATGCCGCGGACGCGGTCCTGCTCGGCCGCCAAATCCGCGACAACAATGTCAAGCTCGGCGCCTTCGTGGGCACCGGTGGCGGCCACAGCCTGGCCAGCTTCCAGAAAGCGCTCGGCGATGCGGCGGACGGGGTGTTCGACGTCGACTTCACACAGATCCACGTCAACCGCGACTTCACGCCGGGCATCGAGGACTTCATCTCCGAATACCACAAACGCTGGAACGCGGAACCGGCCTCCGGACATTCGCTGAGCAATTTCACCGGCGCCCAGATGCTCTTCGACATCCTGGAGACCACCGGGGGAAACGACGATCCGGAGGTGTTCGCCGCCGCGGCGCGAAAGTACCACCGAGAGGCCGGGACTTCGGCCGCCGGGTGGGGCTACGAGCTCGACGCGCAGAACCAGAACCAACAGGGAAGCATGTACGTCATGCAATGGTCCGGCTCCAAGCTGGAGACCGTCTACCCGCCCGAGGCCGCCGTCCGCGCGCCGAAACTCATCACACCATTCGGTTTGTGACCGATAGGAGCCTCTGATGGATTATCTCTTGCAAACAATGGTCGCCGGGCTAATGCTCGGAGGCGTGTACGCCCTCGTGGCGGTCGGACTGAACCTCATTTTCGGCGTCGTGAAGATCATCAACTTCGCGCATGGCGAGCTCGTCATGGCGGGCATGTACCTGACCTGGTGGCTGTGGAGTGCTTGGAATATGAACCCCTACGTGTCGCTGGTCATCGTCACCCCGGTGATGTTCTTGGCCGGCATCGCGATCCAGAAGTTCATCCTGAGCCCGATGCAGAATTCCTCCCCGACCATGAAGATCTTCGTGACCTTGGGGTTGTCGGTGTTCTTGCAGAATCTGGCCCTCTGGATGTTCGGCGGCCAGTTCCGCGCGGTGAACTTCCCCTGGGCCGAGCAAAACCTGAGCCTGCTGGGCATCAACGTGACCTACGGCCGGCTCACCGCGTTCATCGTGGCGCTGGCTCTGGTGCTGGCGCTTTTCTACCTGATGAAGCGCACGCTCGTGGGCAAGGTGCTCAACGCGCTGGTCGAGGACCGCGAGACCGCGGGCCTGATCGGCATCCCGGTGAAGAAGTACTACCTGGCGGCCATGGGCATCGGAATTTCCCTGGCCGGCATCGCCGGCACCCTGATCATCCCCTTCCAGGCCGCCTACCCGCTGGTCGGCGCGCACTTCACCCTGCTCGCCTTCGTGGTCGTGGTGCTCGGCGGACTGGGCAACATGGCCGGCTCGCTGCTCGGCGGGTTGATCCTTGGAATCGTTGAAACCCTCGCCGGGACCTACGTCGACCCGGCTCTCCAGCAGGTGGCGGTCTTCGTCGTCTTCATCATCGTGCTGATCGTCCGCCCGCAAGGGATCTTCGGCGGCTCGGCCCGGAACGCGGAAGTTGGATTGAAGTGAAAAAGCTCAGCCTTCCCTGGATCATCATCCCCACGACAGTGGCCCTGCTCTTGCCACTATTCCTGCGGGACCAGTACTTCCTGCACATCAGCGTGCTGATCCTGATCTACACCGGGGTCACCGTCGCTTGGAACATCATGTCCTTCGGTGGCGTGCTGTCCCTGGGCCACGCGGCCTTCTTCGGCATCGGCGCCTACACCGTGAGCATCCTCTACGTGGATTACGGGGTCAACCCGTGGCTGGGCATCCTGGCCGCCATCATCTTTGCCGCCGTCGGCTCGCTGGTGCTGGCCATCCCGCTGCTGCGGCTGCGCGGGCCATTCTTCACCCTGGCCACGCTGGCCTATGTAGAGGTGCTGCGCCTGCTGGCCATCTGGGCCGTGCCCGTGACCAACGGTTCGGTGGGCATCACCACCCCGCCCACCCAGGGCCTGGCCTACATCTCCTTCGAGTCTCGCCAGCCGTACTACTACATCGCGCTGGCCTTCACGTTGGCCGCGATTGCGATCTCCATCTGGATCTACCGCTCGAAACTGGGCTACCACCTGCGGGCAGTGGCTACCGACGAGGACGCCGTGCGCGCCTTGGGTGTGCGCACCAACCGGGTCAAGCTGGGGTCGCTGCTGATCAGCGCCGGCATGACCGGAGCTTTTGGAGCTTTCGCGGCCCTGTACTTCTTCGTCATCGAGCCGGACACGCAATTCTCCGCCACGCTGTATTCCATCCAACCGGCACTGAACGGCATCATCGGCGGCATGGGAACCATCGCCGGCCCGATCGTCGGCGCGATCATCATGACACCGCTAGGCGAGTGGCTGCGCGTGACCTTCTCCGGTGCCAGCCAAGGCGTGAACTTCATGATCTACGGCGCGGTGCTGATCATCATCGTCCGCCTGATGCCAGGCGGTTTAGTTGAGGGCTTCAGGGCCATTGCCCGCAAGACCCGCCGCGGCGGCAAAGGACGCGGCGGAAAACGCTCGGCCGATGCGAAGACCACCAAGGAAGGAGAGTAAAGGCCATGGGCAACTCACTGCTTAGCGTAGAGAATGTCACCAAGCGATTCGGCGGCATCCAGGCGGTCGGCGGCGTCTCGCTGGAACTGGGCCATCAGGAAATCATCGGGATCATCGGACCCAACGGGGCCGGCAAAACCTCCTTCTTCAACCTGCTCTCCGGGATGTTCATCCCGGACACCGGCAAAGTCACCTTCGACGGCAAGGACATCACCGGCACCGATCCGGCGACCCGGGCCCGCATGGGTGTAGGTCGCACCTTCCAGGTAGTCAGGCCTTTCAAGGGCATGTCCGTCGCGGAAAACGTAATGGTGCCGCTGCTGGTCAACGACCCGGGGGTTTCCAAGGCGCACCGCAAGGCCATGGAATTGCTCGGCGACCTGGGCATCGCGCAGCTCGCCGACACCCCGACGGAAGCATTGACCCTCGCCCAGCGCAAACGTGTCGAAGTGGCCCGGGCGCTGGCCACGGAACCGAAGCTGCTGTTGCTGGACGAGGTGCTCGCCGGGCTGAACAGCCGCGAGGTCATCGATGTGCTCCCGTTCGTCACCACCGTGCGGGACCGCGGCGTGAGCATCCTGATGATCGAGCACATCGTCTCGGCCGTGATGGAAGTATCCGACCGCATGATGGTTCTGGATCACGGGAAGGTGCTTGCCGTGGGCGACCCGCAAACCGTGATCAAGGATCCCAAAGTCATCGAGGCATACCTCGGTTCCGATGAGGAAGAGTGAGGCAAGACCATGCTTGAGGTAATGAACATCTCCGCCTACTACGGCGACGCGCAGGCACTGGAAGACGTCACCCTGAGCCTTCCGGCGCACGGCGTCACGGCCTTCCTCGGTCCCAACGCAGCCGGCAAATCCACCACGCTGCGTGTGGTCAGCGGGCTTATTCCGGCAGCGACCGGAACCATCGAATTCGAGGGACGGGACATCACCGGCACATCGCCGCAGGAGCGTGTGGCGATGGGCATCGTGCACGTTCCCGAGGGTCGGCGGCTCTTCAACACTATGACGGTGGAGGACAACCTGATCCTCGGCGGCTACACGAAGCGCAAGGATCGCAAGACCGCCGCGCGGCTGGACGAGATCTACGACCACTTCCCGAAGCTGGCCGAGCGACGCAAACAAGAAGCCGGGCTGATGTCCGGCGGCGAGCAGCAGATGTGCGCCGTGGGACGCGGGATGATGGCCGGGCCCAAAGTTCTGATGATCGACGAAATGTCTCTGGGACTCGCACCCGTGATCGTCAAGCAGATGTTCGCGATCGTCAAGGGCATCGCAGCCACCGGCATGTCCGTCCTGCTGGTGGAGCAGCATGTGAAGAACGCGCTGGAGGTGGCCGACTTCGGCACCATCATCGACGGCGGCATTACTCGCGCCACCGGAACCGCGGCCGAACTGCGCGAAAGTGACGTGGTGCGGGAGTCCTACCTTGGGCACTAATGCCGGAACCATGGTGGCGCTGCGCAAGCGAAGCGGAACGCCTAGGGACGTCGGCTTGGAACGAGTTCCAGTTCCGGTACCCGGCCCCGGACAGGTGCTGGTGCGCTCCGAGGCAGTGGGACTGTGCGGCTCGGATGTCCACGCGATGCGCGCCGATACGGGCTACGAATGGGTGCCGACCCCGGTGACCCTGGGCCACGAGGTCTGCGGCACGGTGCTCTCCGCTGCGGATGCAGCCGGGGAGTCGCTCGTGGGTTCCCAGGTGGTAGTTATCGCGATCGACGGTTGCGGGCAATGCGCCCAATGCCTGGCTGGCCGCGGAAACTATTGCGCCAAGCGCACCTGCTTCGGCCTACATAACGACGGCGGACTTGCCGAATACTTTGTTGTCGAAGCCACCCGGCTCTGGCCGGTTGGCCAGGGTCTGGAACCCGCGTTGGCGGTGTTGATCGAACCTGCGTCCATCGCCCTCCAGGCACTGCGCGTGCTGGACGCGGATCTGAACGGTGTGCGGATTGGGATCTCCGGCCCGGGAGCCATTGGGCTGCTGTGCGGACTGGAATGCGTGCGCCGCGGCGCGGATGTGGTGATCTACGGTCCGGAATCCGGTGCGGAGACCCGGTTGGACTATGCCCGCACACTAGGGCTACGGATTGGCGATCCGGAGGGCGCCCGCGAAGCCGCAGATCATTGGGTCGAGGCTTCCGGGTCCGGCGGCGCGCTAGCAGGGGCAATCGCCGCGCTGGGCATGCGCGGGAAGATCGTGGTGCCTGCCATGTTCGGGCGGCTGCCGGAGGTGGACATGAACCAGATCGTGCGCAAGGGGCTGTCGCTACACGGATCCTACGGCTACATCCGCGAAGACTACGCCGCGGCCAGCAAATTGGTCGCCGAGCATCGTGAGGCGCTAGGTGAAATGTTCGAGGTCTTTGCCCTGGACCAGGTGGTGGACGCCATGTGCCGCACCGAACGTGCCGAGATCATCAAGGCGGTGGTGCTTCCCACGCTCTCCGCGGACCCGGAAGCGCAGCCGGGGATCCCAAATGTAAAGAGAATTGACGGCGCACAACCGGGCAGCTCGCTGCCCGGCGAGAGCGCACCGATAAAGGAAGAGAATAGAAATGTCTGAACGAATTGGCATCGTTGGCGGCGGCATCCTTGGTGTAGCGATCGCGCGCGCCCTCATGAACTCCGGTGACTTCGAGGTCACCGTGTTGGAGAAGGAAAGCCGGGTGGCCGCGCACCAGACGGGGCATAACTCCGGCGTGGTGCATGCCGGCTTGTACTACCAGCCCGGCTCGCTCAAAGCCACACTCTGCGCCCAGGGGCGCGAGCTGACCCGAGATTTCTGCCAGGAACGCAACCTTCCCTACCGGGAACTGGGCAAGCTGGTCGTCGCGGTGACCGAGGACGAACTGGGCAAGCTTGATGACATCGAGCGTCGCGCGCGGGAGAACAAAGTTCCGGGCATCAAGCGACTAGACGCCAAAGAAATGCGTGAGATCGAGCCGCACGTGGCCGGCGTCGCCGCGGTCCACTCCCCGGAAACGGCGGTGGTGGACTACTCAGCGATCACCGAGGCCATGGCCGAAGACGTGCGTCGCGCCGGAGGCAGGATCCTGCTGGGCCAAGAGGTAATCGCGGTGAACAACGCCTGCGGAACCGTGAACGTTTCGACGACTGCGGGGGCCCATACCTTCGACCGGCTGATCGTCTGCGCCGGGCTGCAGTCCGACGTGGTTGCCAAGATGGTTGGCGCCTCGCCGTCGCCCAAGATCCTGCCCTTCCGCGGCGAGTACTGGATGATGGCTACCGACAAGCGCGATCTGGTTAAAGGCATGATCTATCCGGTACCGGATCCGCGCTTCCCATTCCTGGGCGTCCATTTCACCCGCGGCGTCTACGACGAGGTGCACGTGGGCCCTAACGCGGTGCCAGCGCTGGCCCGCGAGGGCTATACCTGGGGTCAGATCTCGCTGAAGGACACCTTCGAATCGGCATCCTGGCCCGGCGCTCCGGCGCTCGCCAAGCAGCACTGGCTGATGGGCGTGCGCGAGATCTCCTCTTCACTGCTCAAACCGCTGTACTACCAGCAGGCCCGCCAGTTCGTGCCGGAGCTGAAATCACGTGACCTGACGGCGAAATCCGCCGCGGGCGTGCGCGCCCAGGCCTGGGACAAGGACGGGTCGCTGCTTGACGACTTCGCGGTGGATCAGGTCGGAGCGGTGACGCTGCTACGCAACGCGCCGTCGCCAGCCGCGACCTCGGCCATGTCCATTGCCGACTACGTATTGGAGAATTACCTCAAGGTGCTGCCGAAGAAGACCTTGTCATAATCAGCCAGACGAGTCATCGCCGGGACAGCTTATGAACTTTGCCGCCCCGCGATGAGTCGAGTCTGAATGGTTGCGCTGTCGGTTGCCTTGAAAAAGGGGCGCACGTCAGTGATGCATGTGAACGCTGCCTGAGGTGGATCCGAAACGCATCGGAGTCAGCGGCGAAATCACAGATCCGGGAAATTCCTCCGGACTTGGAGGTACTGTCTCTCCGCTGCTTCCGCAATGCGTCGTTCCACGCTGATTATGCGTTCGCTGGCCTGCCCAGTTTCCGGAGGAAGATCGGGATCCGGGACGACTTTCTCAAGATACGCGCGGGTCATGACGCTGTCCTGATAGTTGCCTAGGATGCGTTGCAGTTTGCGGACCCTGTGGCCCAACGCGATCGCATGTTTGGAGTGGAGTGGAGTGGCGTGCAGCAGTCGTTTAGCGTCCTTGCACAGCCGGTGCAATGTTTCCTCGCGCCCGCGTCCGGATTTGCCTCGCAGCGTGGGTCGGAACGAGGGATCCGCATGCTGGGCCTGGTTGTTGACTAAAGTTGCGATCCTGACGCGGGCTGGCCGGACAACCGGGCCGGCAGCCGGGGGATGATCTCGAAAATGTTCGAGATTCTTCAGGATACGGCGGTAGCGTTTGGAACTCAACTGGTTCCGTGTCCGCTCGTGCCCGGTGGTGTAGGTCGTGTGAAAACCATGTTCGAGTGCTTCGGTAATTTTCGTAGTTTGCCATTCGGCTGGCAGTTCGTTAATGCGCGTGCGAAGCCGATTGAGGGTGACTTCAGCATCCAGGGCGTGGCCCAGAATGCCGGAAAGCCATTTCAATTCCTGACTCAGAACTTGGCAGGGGCCCGTTTCGAAAAGGTTCCCGTAGATTTCTAGGCCCGAGCGCAGACGCCGCGTTGCGGTTCGCATGTCGTGAACTGCCTCGGGGTCTCCAGAATGCGCTATGGGTTATTGGATGCAGAGTTCCGCGAATTGCTTGTGGAAATATAGCCGTGCTGCCCCAAGCATCGATGGCTCTTCTATGTCCGGGAGGTCGGTGCCGCGTGGCCGCACGTGGAGATTCTTGGGCAATGGGAGATTGGACATCAACAGCTCCCCTCACGAGTCCTCGGTCGATAGTCCCAATTCTAGCTGGCGGACATGAACACCGTGGGACTGGGGCCATCGCCTCGAACTATGAGCCCGGGATGATGCCTTCTGGCGTACCAGTCGTACCCGGTAAATCGGCCCCGGCTGTCGACCTTCCGTTCAGGCGAGCCGACCTGATCAGGGAAGATGTCAGGGTTTTTGGGTGCCGTATGCGTGGCGAATCGCTCGCCCAAACCGGCAGCTGCTGCGAACCCGGGTTCGGGTGCTTGCCGACTGAAGAAGAGGCTGCCCCCGAAGGAGTACGGATTATTCCGCAACGGCGACCAGCTGCCGGCCCAGCTCGCGGGCGGCTTCCTGCAACTCCGGCACGGCTGATTTGATAAAGGCTTCGTCTACACGGGTGACTGGCCCGGAGACCGAGATGGCCATCGGAGTCGGTGCCCCCGGGACCGGCACGGCGATGCATCGGACGCCGAGTTCCTGTTCTTCTTCATCGATGGCGTACCCGCGCTCGCGGGTGGCTTCAACATCGGTAAACAACTTGCCCAAGGTAGTAATGGTATTGGCCGTTTTTGGCGGCATTCCGGCCTGGGCGACCAAGCGCTGTACGCGCTCATCATCCAGTACCGAAAGCACCGCCTTGCCGACTCCCGAATTGTGGAGCATGGCGCGCCGGCCTACCTCGGTGATCATCCGCATTGAGTGGGGGGACTGCGCCTGGGCAATATAGGTGACCATGTCGCCGTCGAGTACCGCAATATTGGCTGATTCGCCCAGCTTGCCTACCAGCTCCTTGAGTACCGGGGAGGCCAAGGCGCCAAGTTGGCGATTGGCCACTTCGCCCAGGCGGATCAGCCGCGGGCCCAGCGAGTAGCGGCGGTTGGGCAGCTGGCGGACATAGCCGACGCCGACCAAGGTGCGCAGCAGGCGATGGATGGTGGGCAGCGGCAGGGGAGTGTCCGCGGCCAGCTCGCTGAGCGCCGCCTCGCCTCCGGCGCGGGCGATGACTTCCAGAAGTTCAAAGGCTCGTTCAACGGACTGAACTCCACCGGTAGTGGACTTGCTGGCGGTCTGCGTCATCTGCTGCTCCTTCTAGGGTACTGATTTTGGAAGTAGCTTACGTTTTAGTTCTACGATGCGAAATCCTAGCCCCAAGAATACCCCGAAAATCCCATTTTCTTCCACGATCCGAAAATTAGTGGATAAAAAATCGTGCTTCAGCACACAAAAACCTCTTGCATTTTCATTTTGAGGATAATAGTATCCACTATACGGAAAACTTTTACAGGAGGATCTGATGGCAGCACCAAGCCCGGGATATTCATTGACGCTTCGCGTGGAGACCCCAGCATCGATAACCGCGACCAGTGAACTGGCTGCGGCAGTAGGCTCGGCCGGTGCGCACATCACGGCCTTGGACGTCACCGAATCGCACCATACCCACATGGTGGTCGACGTTTCCTGCAACACCACCGACGTCGCCCACGGCGACACGGTTCGCGATGCCCTGAACAATCTTGACGGGGTGAATGTCCGCAACGTGTCGGACCGCACCTTCTTGATGCACCTTGGCGGAAAGCTCTCGGTGACGCCCAAGGTGGCGCTGCGCAACCGCGATGACCTCTCCCGGGCCTATACCCCGGGTGTTGCCCGCGTCTGCATGGCAATCGCAGAGAATCCGGCAGATGCCCGAAACCTCACGATCAAGCGCAATACCATCGCCGTGGTCACCGACGGTTCGGCCGTTCTGGGGCTGGGCAATATCGGCCCGGCCGCCGCTTTGCCGGTGATGGAAGGCAAGGCCGCGCTGTTCAAGCAGTTCGCCGACGTCGATGCCTGGCCGGTCTGCCTCGACACCCAGGACACCGACGAGATCGTCAACATCGTCAAGGCACTAGCCCCCGTCTACGGCGGGGTTAATCTCGAAGACATCGCCGCCCCGCGCTGCTTCGAGATCGAGGCCCGCCTGCGCGAGGAGCTGGACATCCCGGTCTTCCACGACGATCAGCACGGAACCGCCATCGTGACGCTGGCCGCCCTGGTCAATGCGGTGAAGGTAGTGGACAAGAAGCTTGCGGACCTGCGCATCGTGGTTTCCGGTGTCGGCGCCGCCGGCAACGCCATCATCCAGCTGCTCAAGGCGCGCGGTGCAAGCAATATCGTCGCCTGCGGGCGCAACGGAGCGATCAACCGCAACGAACAGTACACCGATGCGCACCGGACCTGGTTGGCCGAGAACACCAACCCGGAGAACTTCACCGGAACGCTGAAGCAGGCCGTAGTCAATGCCGATGTGTTCATCGGGGTTTCGGCACCGAATGTCCTGGACGAAGAAGATATCGCCGCGATGAACGAACGCGCGATCGTCTTCGCCATGGCCAACCCGGATCCCGAAGTGGATCCTGCGGTTGCCGGTCGCCACGCGATGGTGGTCGCCACCGGACGCAGCGACTTCCCGAACCAGATCAACAACGTGCTGGCCTTCCCCGGATTCTTCCGCGGATTGCTCGACGCTGGCGTTGCCGATATAACCGACGCCATGCTCTTAGCCGCGGCAGATGCCATCGCCGCCCGGGTTGCGCCGGAAGAGCTGAATCCCGGGTTTATTGTCCCTTCGGTCTTTGACCCGCTGGTAGCCGGGAACGTGGCGGCAGCGGTGGTCCAAGCAGCCGGAAAGCAGTAAAACCCACACGTAAATATTGTCGCTGGAACACGACACTGACAGGTTAAGGAGCACCATGACCATCTCAATTACACGAATCCCAGAGGTAAGCGGCGCGGAAGCGATCCTCAGCGCCGAGGCGCTGGCATTCATTGAAAAGCTGCACGAAAAGTTCGCCGGCACGCGCAACGAGCTGCTGGAAGCACGCGGTGAGCGCCGCCAGCAGTTCTCCAAGGCACGCGCCATCGACTTCGACCCGGAAACCGAGGCGGTGCGCACCGGGGACTGGAAGGTCGCCGAGGCCCCTGCAGCCCTGCGCGACCGCCGCGTGGAGATCACCGGCCCGGCAAGCCCGGCCAAAATGGCCATCAACGCGCTGAACTCAGGGGCCAAGGTCTGGCTTGCGGACCTGGAGGACGCCTCGACGCCGAGCTGGTCCAATGTCATCGACGCGATCGCCAACCTGAACGCGGCGGCTCGCGGGGAGCTGTCCTTCACCTCGCCGGAGGGCAAGACCTACGCGTTGCGCACCGACGCGCCACGCGCGGTTGTTGTGGTCCGCCCCCGCGGCTGGCACCTGCCGGAGAACAATGTGCTGATCGACGGCAAGCCGGCGATCGGTGCGCTGGTCGACTTCGGCCTGCACTTCTTCCATAACGCCAAGGTGCTGGCAGAATCGGGCCAGGGCCCGTTCTACTACCTGCCGAAGATGGAGCACTACCTGGAGGTGCGCCTCTGGAACGAGGTGTTCACCTTCGCACAGGCCGAGCTCGGCATCGACTACGGCACCGTGCGCGCCACGATGCTCATCGAAACGATTCCCGCGGCCTTCCAGATGGAAGAGTTCCTCTACGAACTGCGCGACCACGTCTCGGGCCTGAACGCCGGACGCTGGGATTACCTGTTCTCCATCATCAAGACCTTCCGCGAGGCGGGAGACGCGTTCATCATGCCGGACCGCTCGGCCGTGGCCATGACCGCGCCGATGATGCGCGCCTACACCGAGCTGCTGGTGAAGACCTGCCACAAGCGCGGGGCTTTCGCCATGGGAGGCATGGCCGCCTTCATCCCGAACCGCCGTGAACCAGAGGTCACCGCCGCGGCCTTCGCCAAGGTCCGTGAAGACAAGAACCGCGAAGCCACGGACGGCTTCGACGGCTCCTGGGTTGCCCACCCGGACCTGGTGGAAATCTGCAAGGAAATCTTCGACGGCGCATTGGGTGATAAGCCAAACCAGATCGACCGCCAGCGTCCAGAGGTTGAGGTCACCGCCGCGCAGCTGCTCGACGTAGCCAGCGCCCCGGGCGAGGTCACCGAGGCTGGCGTCCGCGCCAACCTGTACGTCGCGGTGAACTACGTGGCCGTGTGGCTTTCGGGCAATGGCGCGGTAGCCATCCACAACCTGATGGAAGATGCCGCGACCGCGGAGATCTCCCGCTCGCAGATCTGGCAGCAGATCCGCAACGAGGTCGTGGCCTCCGACACCGGCAACACCATCACCACGCAGTTGGTCTCCACGATCCTCGCCGAAGAGGTTGAGCGTCTGCGTTCCGAAGTGAACAACGAGGAGCAGTTCGCCGCCTTCTACCAGCCGGCAGCCGAGCTGATCGCGAAGCTGACCAGCGGCAAGGATGAGGACTTCGCTGACTTCTTGACCACCCCAGCGTACGAACTATTGGATAAGGAATTCGTGACCAAGCCATGAGCAATCTCTTCGATGAGTCAACCCTAGCGGCCGTGGAAGCGCGGCTGGCCGACACCGACAGGCTCCTCGCCCACGGCTACCCGGGGGAGAGCGGAGCGCGCCAGCCGGTGCACACCGTGTATGTTCCCGGGGACCGGTTCACCGGCGAGCTTGCCGCGCAGTGGGGCGCCGCAGCCCTCGCGGTCGCCGGCGGTGCCGCGGGACTCGGCGAGCTGGCGGCCACGCTGGGACTCGCCGAGCCCGAGCGGCTCGGTGCCTTGGTGGCGGCCAAGCTAGAGGTTGAACCCATCGAAGATCTGCGCCTCGACTTCGAGGATGGCTACGGCAACCGGCCGGACGCCGAGGAGGACGCGCACGCACTAGCCGCCGCCGACTCGGTATCCGCCGCCGTAGCCGCAGGGCAGGCACCGGCCTGCCTGGGCATCCGCTTCAAATGCTTCGAGGCCCCTACCCGGGCACGCGGCATCCGCACCCTGGATCTATTCATCTCCCGGCTGCTTGAAAACGGTCCGCTGCCCGCCGGGCTGCGGCTGACTCTGCCCAAGGTCAGTACCGTAGCTCAGGTCGAGGCGATGGTATTCCTCGCCGAGAAGCTGGAGCAGAATCATGGGCTCGAAGCCGGAGAGATCCGCTTCGAGGTGCAGGTAGAGACGCCGCAGGTGATCATCGCGGCCGACGGCAGCCACCCGGTGGCGCAGCTGATCCACGCCGGCCAAGGCAGAATTTCCTCCCTGCACTACGGCACCTACGACTACTCGGCCTCCCTTGGCATCGCAGCCGCCTACCAATCGATGGAGCACCCGGTCGCCGACTTCGCCAAGGACGTCATGCAGGTGGCGGTCGCGGGCACCGGGGTGGAGCTATCGGACGGCTCCACCAACATCATTCCGGCCGGAGACCCGGAGAATATTGCGGCGGCCTGGGCTCTGCATGCCCGACTGGTGCGCCGCCACCTGGAACGCGGGATCTACCAGGGCTGGGATATGCACGCGAATCAGCTGCCCACCCGCTACCTGGCCACCTTCGCCTTCTTCCGCGAAGGATTGCAGGCCGCAGCGACGCGGCTGCGCAACTACGTCCACCGGATCGACTCGGCCATCATGGACGAACCGGCCACCGCGCGAGCCCTGGCCCGCTATATCCACCGCGGCGTGAGCTGCGGTGCGGTGGGCGAAGAAGAAGTCCAGGAACTAGCCCAAATCACAACCGCCGAACTCGAAGCAATCGCGCTAAACCGTTCACATGCCTAGGAGGAACATCATGACCGCAGCAGCCGCACAAAAAGCCGCGTACTACACCAACTTCGGCGGCCACCCGCCGCAAACCGACCTGTTGACCGATCGCGCGATCGTCACCGAGGCCTACACGGTCATTCCCAAGGGGGTGCTGCGCGATATCGTCACCAGCGTGTTCCCCGAATGGTCCAGCACCCGCGCCTGGGTGCTGAACCGCCCGGTGGCCGGGGGCGCCACCACCTTCGCCCAGTCGATTCTCGAAGTCTCTCCCGGCGGAGGAGCGGCCAAGCCGGAACCTCAGGCCGAGGTGTCGGGCTTCATCTTTGTGCTGGGCGGCGAATTGACCCTGGTGATCGAGGGCCAAGAGCATGTGCTCGCCGATGGCGGCTACGCCTACCTGCCGGCCGGAGCCAGCTGGTCCGCACGCAACGACGGCGCCGAGGTGGCGAATTTCCACTGGATCCGCAAGCGCTACGAGCCGGTGGCCGGCGTGGCGGCACCGGGGCCGGTAGTGGGCAACGAACGCGACGTGGAACCGGGCGAGATGCCGGGCACCGACGGCAAATGGCGCACCACCCGGATGCTCGACCCGAATGACATCGCCTTCGACTTCGGGGTGAATATCGTGACCTTCGAGCCGGGAGCCTCGATTCCCTTCGCCGAAACCCACGTGATGGAACATGGCCTGTATGTCCTGGAAGGAAAGGGCGTCTACCGCTTGAACGGGGACTGGGTCGAGGTTGAAGCCGGGGACTACATGTCACTGCGCGCCTTCTGCCCACAGGCTTGCTACGCCGGAGGGCCGAGCAACTTCCGTTACCTGCTGTACAAGGATCAGAACCGCCAGGTCGCGTTGTAGGGCATTAAAGAACGCTGGCTGCGGAACTCGTTGAGTTCCGCAGCCAGCGTGAGCCTTGGGCGTGCCGGAGAGAAGTCCCGGGTGCGCGTGGGGCTTGCTACCAAGCAGGCAGGGCCGGGATCGGCCCATCTGCCTCAATGTGCCGCGACTGGCCGCGGGCGAGCCATTCGATGAGGCCTTCGCGGTCCGAGCGGACCTTCAGCGCGCCGTCGCCGATAACCCATTCGTCGCCTTCTTCGGTGACCAGCGTCATGCCCGGGGCGTTCTTCACGCGCATGGTGCGTACCGCGGCCTCCACGGCGTTTTCTTGTGAATCCGGGTCCGCCTCCTCGATGGTCCAGGCGGTGTCCAGATCGTGGTGGTGGATGACGATCTCCGCGATCCGAAGCGCCACGATGGAGGTCGCCGGGATGATCTTGCCGTGCAGATCCACCTCTTCGACCACTAGCTCGCCGGTGAGACGCTCGGACTGCTCGGCAAAGAACGTTGCCGCGTCGCGGAAACCCGCGAGCAGTTCTTCGCGGGGCAAGGCGGCAAGCTCGGCGATTTCTGCGTTGCGCGCCTCGGTGGACGCATAAAGCTGCTGCGGTTCGCCGGTAATGGCCCAATCGATGAGCTTGACCAGGGTGCGGCCGTTGGATGCGAGGTGGGCGATGACATGCGCTCGGCTCCAGCCCTCGCAGAGAGAATCGGCGGCCAGCTCATCGGCGGACAGGGTGTCAATCGTGGCCATCATCATCGAGGTTTCACGGTTGAGTCGGGAGAGGTCTGAATGCAATCGGGCGGTGTTGATCATGCTGTCACCCTACCAATGGGTGGTTTGAAAATGACTCGGAAAACCGATCTATATCGAACGAGTATCGCCGTACCCGTCAGAAGTTTCAGTGCTTGGAGCCTAGCGCTGCAGCTGGATTTGAGTATAAGAAGTCGAAGTTTCAGGAGTAGGGGCTGATGAGTTCATACGCTTCGGTATTGCAATTGAAATTCAGAATCAGACGTACCAGTCCGCCGATCTGGCGCAGGGTTTTGGTTCCAGGTTCGATGCGGCTGGACCAATTGCATCAGGTGATTCAGTACAGTTTCGGTTGGTACGACGCGCACCCGCACCAGTTTGAGCTCAATGGTGTTAATGGGGTGAGCTTCGGTCCGGCTGGTTCCGAGATTAGATCCGATGTTGATGAGTCCACGGTATGCCTCGACGAACTGCTAAGTCATGGGCAGGGCAAGCTCGATTACGTCTATGACTTCGGTGACTACTGGGAAGTCCGTATCGAGCTGGAAGGACTGCCACCGGTCGACGCTGGCCCGTTGCCGCGGTGCATTGGCGGGCGCAGGATGGCTCCACGGGAAGACTCGGGAGGGCCGCTTGGGTGGGCCATGGTGATCGAAGCGCTGAAGGACCCGGATCATCCGGATCAAGCGGAGTACCGAGAATGGCTCTTCCTGCGCGACGGTGAGCAGTTCGATGCTTCGCTTTTCGACAAGCAGCGCGTCAACGAAATGTTTGAGTATGCCCGCTAGCTGCTGACCGGACACATTGAGCCCCTCAGGTAAACGTGTAAAAAATTGGGCGCATTTTTCACGCGTTTACCCGACATGTAAAAAACCTTTACATGTCTTCTTGGGTTCTAGCCTGCCAGTAGCTCGATGAAGCGATGATTGATAAATAGCCACTCACGGCCTAATTTGATCTGTCTTAGTCGCTGATTGGAGCTAAATTCATTCAGCCATTTTGTCGCAGTCGGGCGCGAGATTCCGCAGCGGCTGACTACGTCATTGATTCGGCAATAAGGCTTTTCGAATAAAAGATCAAGCAGTTCCGCATTCGGTCCTGCTGAGGATTCAGTTCGCAGCTCGTCGCGCATGACTAGTTGCAACTCTTGGATGCTGTCAATTAGCTGCAGAGTCTCGTCGGCTGTTACTTGAATGCCCTTGAGCATGTATAGCAGCCAGCCCTCCCAGTCATTGTCCTTGGTGACGGCTAGGAGCCTAGTGTAGTACTCCTCTTTGTTGCGGATGATGTATCGCGATAAGTAGAGAACCGGCTCCCTTAACAGCTCGACTTCAACGAGTAGGAGGATGTTCAAAATACGCCCGGTGCGGCCGTTTCCATCTGAGAAGGGATGGATCGCTTCGAATTGATAATGAGCGGCGCTCATAATGACCAATGGATCAATGTCTGGGTTTTCGTGAATGAAGCGTTCCCACTCGGCCAATTTTTCTTTGATCCGATCCGGGCCTTCGGGTGGTGTGTACCGGGCTTTGCCAGTCACAGGATTTCCAATGTAGGTGCCCGGAAGAGCGCGAACGTCCATGTCGCGGCCCTTGATATTTGTGCAAACTTCAAGCGCGGTCCGAGTCGTCAACGGACGGCTTTCGATGCTTTGAAGTCCTGTGAAGAGTGCCTCGCGGTAACGCAGAGTTTCTTTGGTGTCGGAGGATGCATGAACTTCTGAATCCGCTGCTAAACGAAATAGGTCGTCGGTAGTCGTTACGATATTTTCAATCTCGGAACTCGCTTGTGCTTCGAGCAACGGCAGCGAGCTTATGAGCACACCGGGATTAGGTATACGAAGGACGGCTTGATTCATGGCGGCCAGTGAAGCCCGGGCCTTAGTTGTCGCTTTGAGTACCGGCCGGGTTTCAAGCTCACTTGCGGGAGGAGCTGCTAGATCGTTGAACGGTAGTTCTGCTTTCCACATAGGGACAGTCTATCTAAGCCATCACGAAACGTGTAAAAAAATGTACGTATTTTTTACACGTTTATCTGATATGTAAAAACCTTTACACGTCTTCTCGGCAATTTCCCCGCTGTAGGCCGAATGCCTGGTTTGTCTTGAGACATGGGCCTTTGGGCACACGCCTCCGAGGAGATGTAATGGCTGAGCGAAAAATTTGAGGTGCCGGATTCAATCGCCGCTGCGGCATCGGGCAGACGCTAGATGCGGGCGAACTCGAGCAGATGGCGCTGGCCGAGGTGATCGGGCTTCCTCGCGCACCCAACGCGAAGTTTTGAGTGCTGGTTACGATGCAGTTGAGCCTGGGTTCTGTGGTGCCAGGGCGATCAAGGAATCGGTCGAGATTTGGTTCAAGGACCAAGGTTGACCGGTAAAAGTAAGACTCCCCAGCAATGGCTTGGCCACTGCTGGGGAGCAAATGCGCTTGTAGGTAGGTTATCGCTGGGTTTCTTCGGGACTGACTTCTGTTGCCGGACCATCGGGGGTCGCCCCGCCTTCGTCGGTCCAGTCATGTCCCGCTTCATCGGAAAGCGCAGGATCCGAAATGTGATCCTCCAGCGTCTTATCCGAAATATCGGTGGAATTCGTTGGGACGTTTTCGTTCATATCTTCTCCCTTTACTCGAACTTCCGCCACCAGCCACTTGCCTGCCAATAATGGCCAAGGACTAAGGGGCCGAGCGATCCTTACTCGGCCAATGTAGCACCAGAAGCGCCGGTACGCGAGCGGTTTGGAGCAAGCTCCCAGCTAACTTATTAAGTACCTTCGGATGGGGCTGGATGATTCCTCTTGGTAAGCGGGCACTTGGGTGCAGAGCGATTTTGCTGCCCCGAGTCTCCAGCGGCTCGGCGCAGGAAGTCGCCGGACTGGCAATCCAGGAAACGGCAACAAGAGACGAAATCGAAAACCTTATCGTCAAAGTGTGGCCGTCTTTGGGGGCGGCTTGAGAAATTTACCTTGGGCTTTTTAGATCCAGCGTTCACCTATCGGTGGTCATGGGTTCTCAACGAGCTCTGCCATCCCGTCTGCAAGATTGGTCGCCCGGCGCAGCAGCCCCTTCATGACCAGCATCAGGAGAACGAACGCGCTTCCGCAAGCCGTGAGGGCGGCGATCGCCAGTGCAACACCGGGGCCACCCGCACCTACCCCTCCGAGTAAGTGGACGCCAAGAGATAGGGCCAGAAATGTGGCCACGGCGATCGACGCGATGATGGTGTTGACCCAGCCGAAGGCCCGCAGGGTGAAGATGGTCCGGCGTTCCACCATGGTCAGCAACTTCCAGATAGCAGCCATTGAGACCTGCAGGCAGGCAATTGCGACTATGACCACCACCGTATAGGGGGTGGCCAGGAATGCGACCTCGGGAAAGAGTGCGGCATTCTGCGCCGCAAGCGTAGGCACGACCCACGCTTGCCACAGGAGTCCGCCGAGAAAGATCAGAATGAGGAATGCTCGAAGCAGGGCAACCGGCAACTTGTTCATAGATTGATTATCAACATTTAACTATCGAATATCAATAGATTTTGTATCCGGGGTACTTCAGCGCCCCGACGAGACTTTGGCTGATCTCGGCGGAGTCGCCGCGTGGGAGAGAGCGGCGGAAATTATCAACGATTGAGGTTTCACATATTTTGAACGCTCGAATGATGGGGATAGAAGCGGAAAAGCGGCCCTCAGTCGCTAGCTCGTCGGTTGATGCGTGAGGCCGCCGTGCCGAGTGTTGCTGATTGATGTCCTGGAGCCTGTTGCCGAACTGACCGGTCTTTGCCGTTCGCAATCGCAAGAGCCGGATTTTCCAAGCTGCTCTGGTGCTGTGCAGAGTCGATGGTCGTGTCCTTGCTCGGCCAATGCCCCTCCGCAAAAGGCACGTGCTCTACTTCGGCCAAGCCGTGCCAGCGCCCGTTATTGCTGCAGTGGTAGCTTGGAGGGAATCAAGGAATACCAAAAACCTTGGTCTTCCTCATCTCCCGGAATACGGGACGCCAGATTAGGGGCATGCGATGACAGCAACGCCAGAAACCGACATGAGCAATCTTGGGATTGCCTCGCGGGCGGCGCTCAGGCCAATTTCCGAGATCGCCGAGTCGGCGGGGATCCCTGAAGCCGCAGTTGAGTCCTATGGCAGGTACAAGGCCAAGGTCGACCCGTCGCTTTTGACTGCTCGTGGTGTCCGCCCCGGAAAGGTCGTTCTGGTCAGCGGAATTTCCCCGACGCCCGCAGGGGAGGGGAAATCCACCATGGTGGTGGGTTTGGGCGATGCGCTGGCGGCCACCGGGGCCAAAACCATGATCGCCTTGCGCGAACCGTCCATGGGCCCGAACTTCGGCATGAAGGGCGGGGCCACCGGTGGCGGTTACTCCCAGGTGCTCCCCATGGATGAGATCAATATGCATTTCACCGGGGATTTCCACGCCATCACCAGCGCCAACAACCTGTTGATGGCGCTGCTCGACAATCACCTGCACCAGGGCAATGCCTTGGGCATCGATCCGCGGCGCATCACATTCAAGCGCGTTTTGGACATGAACGACCGCGCGCTGCGCCACGTGGTCATCGGCCTTGGCGGAGCGACCGAGGGAATCCCGCGGGAAACCGGTTTTGAGATTACCGTCGCCTCCGAGGTCATGGCGGTCTTCTGCCTGGCCACCGGGCTAGAGGACCTGCGCGCCCGGCTTGGCCGTATGACCATCGGATACACCTATGACAAGGCTCCGGTCACCGTTGATGACCTGGGCGCCGCTGGCGCCATGGCGATGCTGCTCAAGGACGCGATCAAGCCCAACCTGGTCCAGTCCATGGGCGGCACGCCCGCCTTCATCCACGGCGGGCCGTTCGCCAACATTGCGCACGGCTGCAACTCGGCCATCGCCACCAACACCGCACGCGCGCTGGCCGACGTCGTGGTGACCGAGGCAGGCTTCGGTACCGACCTCGGTGCCGAGAAGTTCATGGACATCAAGGCCCGCTATGCCGGGTGCGACCCCGACACGGTGGTTATCGTCGCCACCATTCGCGCGCTGAAAATGCACGGGGGAGTTCCCAAGGGCGAGTTGGGCAAGGAGGATGTCGCGGCCGTGCGCGCTGGTTTATCCAACCTCGCGCGGCATGCCTCGAACATCAGGAAATTCGGCATCCAGCCGGTGATCGGGATCAACCGGTTCACCGCGGATACCGAGGCCGAACTGGCTGTGGTCACCGGATGGGCCGAAGCGCAGGGCGTTGAATGCGCGATTGCCGACGTCTGGGGCCATGGCGGCGCGGGGGCCGGCGACCTGGCCTCCGCGGTCTTGCGGGCCATCGAAGCGCCAAACAATTTCGCTCCGCTGTACGAACTGGAGCTGCCCATCGAGGAAAAGATCCTGACCGTGGTGCGCGAGATCTACGGGGGAGCGGATGTCGAATACTCCGCCAGCGCACGGCGGATGCTCGAGCAGATCCACGCCAACGGCTGGGACGACCTGCCGGTGTGCATGGCCAAGACCCAGTATTCCTTCTCCGACGACCCCAAGCTCCTGGGCGCCCCGGAGGGGTTCACCTTGCAGGTCCACGAGCTGATCCCCAAGACTGGCGCAGGCTTCATCGTGGCCATCACCGGGGCGATCATGACCATGCCGGGCCTTCCCAAGGTTCCGTCAGCCATGCACATGGACGTCGACGGCAAAGGGAACGCCGTGGGGCTGTCGTAGGACAGCTAGCCGGAGAATGCCCTATTTCCGCTCTGGAAGCGCCTAACCCACGTAGCCTTGAAACAAAGATGTCCAAGCGCGTGAGGGAGACCCGGTGGCCAAGAAGAAGAAAAAGCAAGTAAAGCAGGGGCACCCCGGACGTGTTCAGGCACCGGTGGTGTCCATGGGGCGAGTGAGAGTCGACCGCGGGCTGGATGCGCTGTCGCCTGAATTCGTGCGTTGGTATGGCGAGCGGCGGCAAGATTCGGAAACCGCCTTGCTTGCCTTGGCGGCCGTGCGCGAAACGCTGGGCATGTACGCCGAAGTCGTAGGACTGGAATCCGTCACCGAGTTCAACGCACCCAAGCTGTTCGGGGTGTTGAACTCCATGATCGAGTTCGAGGAAGCCGAAGAGCCGGAAGATCTCTCCGGGGAACTGCGCATGGTGCTCTACATGGCCTGGGCAGACTACCTTGATTTTATCGAGGATACCGGCCGCTGGACCCAAGACCTCGCCGAGCTGAGTTGGCTGCGCGGCAATCTGGAGACCGCGGCTCCGTTCAGCGCAGACGCTCTTTCCGCGCCCGGGAATCCTGGTGAGCTCGAAGAGCAGGCGCTCGCCGAACTGCGCCAGCTTCCCATCGTGGAATTGGCCCATGGCCTGGCCCGCTGGTGCCTTGGGAAGGGCGCCGCCGAATGGGGCGCCGGCCCGGGAGAACAATTCCTGGCTTCCGCTGCCAAGGCCTTGGAGGGCGAACTTCCCAAGGGGCTGGACGAGGCGCAAGCCGAGCTGGTGCTTTCCCTGGCCATTGCTTCGCTCGCGGTGGCCGGCGTCATCACCCTCGAAGCGCACGCGTCGCCGAAAGCCGGTCCGGCCGCCGGGGCATTCCAGAAGTCCGAGGGGCAGCAGGCGTTTTCCGCGAACTATGTTTTCCTGCAGGCATTCCTCGATCTCTTCCTCGAAGCGCCCGAGGACGCCGATGAAGAAACCCTGGAAGCCTGGGGACTGTCTAATCTCTGGTTGCTTGAGGCCATTGAAGGATCCGCGCATCGGGTGGCCGAGCCGCGAGATGAGCAATGGTCGCCGGCGGCCTGGGAACAGGCCCACCAGCGGCTGGGCGAATTGCGGTTCCTCGGTTTGGTCGAGGAAGGTGAGCACTACACGCTCCCACGTCTCGTCGCGGCGACTCTCACCGATCTGGATGATGAGCTCGATGAGGAAGATCTGCAAGACGAAGAGCTGAACGCGCTGTTCGGCTTCGATTCGGAAGAGCCCAAACGGGAAAAGCGTGCCGAACCATTTACCGGCAAGGTGCTGCAGCTGAAGCTGGGTCTGAAAGACGCCAAACCGCCGATCTGGCGCCGGGTGCTGGTGCCAACTGACCTGCACCTGGGCGACCTGCACGACATCATCCAGGCAAGCTTCGACTGGTACGACGGGCATCTGCACGAGTTCCGCTCGGGCGGATACGGCGGCACCAGCTACGGACCCGATATCGAGCAGATGGAGTTTGACGAAGACGAATCAGGCGTCCTGATTTCCGAATTGCTCAAAGCCGAAAAGGACCGGCTGGACTACGCCTATGATTTCGGGGATGGCTGGGAGATCCGCATCGAGGTGGAACAGGTGCTGGAATCCGCGGCCGGGGCGCTGCCGCGCTGCACCGGAGGCCGGCGCATGGCACCGCTCGAAGACAGCGGCGGCACCTGGGGATGGGCGGAAAAAGTCGCCGCCATCGGCGACCCCGCCCATCCGGAACACGGGCAAGTCATGGAATGGCTCGAAGGCATGGGCCTGGACGAGATTGATCCGACGTCCTTCAGCATGCAGGAGATCAACGAAGCGCTAGACCAGGAGTTCTAGCCCAGGCTCGCTCAGCCGCACAAGCTTTGGCTTGCCTTGCGGTTGGTCGTTTTGACCGGAGCCTTTTCGGCTCCCTCGATCTCAAGGTAGTCCTGGCCGAGGAGCAACTGGACGCCTTCTATGGGCGCCTTGACCGGACGAAGATCCAGGTCTAGTTCCTTGGCCAAGGCCTTGGCCGTCTGCCGGGCTTCCTGGGTGTCGGCGGCCAGCAGCCGCGTTGCCGCCTGGGGAGCTTCGGCGGTATCAATTTCGGAGATCGAGAAGCCCTGCGCGGTTGCTTTGGCAGCGAACTGCGATGCCAGCTGATTCACTCGCGCGCCGTTGGTGATTCGCACGGCAGCCTCGCGCGAGCTGGCCGCTGGCGCCGCTTCTGCTTTCGAGCTCTCTTTATCGCCTAGATTTACCGGGGTGTCTGCGCTCAACCGCTCGAAGATCGTGGACGCCTCGGGAGCGGGGACAACGCGGTTGCGGTTCTGCGGAGCCGGCTGCCAAGGCATGGTCATGAAGGTGATTTCCCCGGTGGGCACCGCTTGGATGCGGGTGGCCAAGGAGGCCAGATTGGCCAGCGAGCTGAGTCCCGGATCAACGGTCATCGATGAGGTGACCGCATCCAGGAAGGAATACAGCCGGTCCGGCCGGGTGAGCGTTTCACGACTCGTGGCCCGTTGCACGACGGCCGACATCACCATCTGCTGATGGCCCAGGCGGGCGATATCGCTGCCGTCCCCGACCGCATGCCGGGTGCGGGCCAAGGCCAGTGCGTCTTCTCCCTTGACCGTTTGGTTGCCCGCCGGGAGATCCAGATTCGCCTTGGGGTCCTGCATCTGATCGGCTAGGCACACGTCGATGCCGTCGAGCGCGTCAACGATGGAAATGAAGCCCTCGAAATTGACCTCGATGAAGTGGTCGAGATCCACGCCGGTCAGGGATTCAACGGCGGCGACCGAGCAGGCGGGGCCGTAGTTCAGTGCCGAATTGATCATCCCGTGACCGCCTGCGTAATGTCCGTGGCCGGTATCCTCGCAGGCGGGAATCTCGAGCAATGTATCGCGCGGGATCTGTACCGCGTCGATGCGCTCATTGCCGGCAGCCAGGTGAACGAGCACCATGGAATCGCTGCGCGCCGATCCGTTGTCCTTGCCGAAATCCGTTGAGCTGAAGGTCCGGCTGTCCGACCCCAGCAGGAGGATGTTCATGCCCCGGCTGGAATCGGGTACCCGCTGCTCCGTGGCGCGCATCGCGGCGGTGGAGATATTTCCCTGAAGCCGGAACCAGGCGGCTCCGACTCCGACGACCAGTGCCAGGACCAGCGCCGCGGCGATGATGCGAAAATTGCGCTTGCGTCGCGGAGAATTTTTCCTGGTGGGCGTTGCGGGCCGCTGATGGGTCATAGCTCAGGTCTCCTGCGAAAGTCAGGCGGGAATATCTACACCAGCCGACCATGCAAGGCACGGACCGCGCCAATAGCCAAAGTGCGCGGACCCATGTATTTTCCCTATGGATCTGCCCGCCACCCCGGGCTTTCCGCGGGAGCGCAGATTCCGCGAGATCTGCGTCTCACAGGTGATCCAGGAACTCCTCCAGGGCGGGGTTCTTGAACGAGTCCTTGCGGAAGATCGCACCAATGGGCCGTCCGGCATCGGCGGCCAAGGGAACCTGCAGCCCGCCGAAGACTTCGGCGGTGCTGGCCAGCACCTGGGGAACCATGGTGATTCCGCCAACGGCGATGCTCAGCTGGACCAGAGCGTCGCGCTGCGTGGTGGTGATGATGCGTGGCGCGGTGGCGCCGAGATTTCGGTAGACCTCATCGGTGATCAGCCGGGTGGAAGTCCCCTGCGGCAAGGTGACCAGCGTGAGCCCGCCGAGCAGTTCGGAGTCCAACGCAGTGCGCACGGTATGCGCTAAATCGGTGGAAAGGACCGCCGTAAACCTTTGCTTGCGCACGAAGCGCGTCTGAAGGTCGGCGGGGATCCGCTCGTCCACGCCGAATGCGAGATCTGCGCGTCCCAGGCGTACCGAGTCGATCAGCTGTTCGTGATCCTCGACGCTGACTATTTCGATTTGGATCCCGGGGTGATTGCGGTGGAACGGGCCGAGATATTCCGGAAGGACTCCGGCAATGAGCGAGGGCAGGCCCGCGATGCGCAATGAGCCCGAATCCAGCGACCGGGTTGAGGAAGCCAGCGCGTCGATCGAGGAGATCTCGCGCAGGGCTCGCCGCCCGGCCGGGATGATGCTCCTCCCGGCTTCGGTGAGCAGCATGTTCCGCCCCGCGGCCCGGAAGACCGGCATGCCCAGGGTCTGCTCCAACGCTCGAATTCTGCGTGACAGCGAAGGCTGGGAAATTCCGAGGATATCCGCCGCGGCGGTGAAGGATCCATAGTCCACCACGGTGATAACGGCCGCAATCTGAGCTAGGGAAATATTGCTGGAGTTGAGGTGAGTGGCCATGAATCGGAGGTCCCTTTGAACTATGACTGCATCTGGCGTGATTGCAGGGAAACGCTAGCATGCTCCGGGGCTCCACCGAGCTCCAACACCTGCCTGCGGCATTATCTGGGGGAAGGCGCAGGAGCGTTGGCGGTGCCTGTGGTGGAGGCGCGGATGACCAGCTTCGGGGTGAAGACAAACTGCTCGCGGACCGCATTTTCGCCCGCTTCGGCTTCGCGCAACAGGACATCGACCGCGGTGCGCCCGATTTCTTCGGCCGGCTGGCGCACGGTGGTGATCGGGACGACCGCCGACTCGGCGAAAGCTATGTTGTCGTATCCGACCAGCGCAATGTCCTCTGGAACCTTCAGCTTCCCGGACATCACAAATGCCTGCAGGATGCCTAGAGCCAGTAGGTCGTTGGCGGCAAAAACACCGTCCGGGCGTTGCCCGGGCGCCATGGCCACGATGCGTTCTCCGGCGGCGCGGCCTTCGATGACGCTCAGCTGCTTGGTTGGCAGATATTCGAGGGATGCATCCGAAGCGCCGGCGATGACCGACTGCGCGCCTTCCAGGCGATGCCGGACCTGTTCGATGCTCTGCGGCCCGCCGACGAAGGCGATGCGCTTGCGTCCCAGCTCGACAAGGTGCTGGACGGCGATTCGGCCGCCCTCCACGTCGTTGACGGAGACCGAGGAGAAGCTGCGGTCGCCGCTTCCGCGGTCCACCAAGACCACCGGGGTGCCGGATTCGCGGATGCGCCAAAGCCGGCTCAGATCGCTGTGCATGGGGGAGATGAGCACCCCCGCGACGCGCTGCTGGTCAAATAGGTCAAGCAGCTGCTGTTCGGTGGTCAGCGAGCTATCGCTGGCGCCCATCAGCACCGTGTAGCCGTTTTCCAGGGCTCGGTGCTGGGCTCCCTGGGTGACGTCCATGAAGAACGGGTTTCGGGCATCGAGGATCACCAGCCCGAAGCTGCGGCTGTGCCCGGCCCGCAGCTGGCGGGCGGCGTCATTGCGCACAAATCCGAGCTTGTCGATGGCCTCGGTGACCTTGCGAACCGTCGCCGGTGCGACGACCTCTGGGCGGTTGAGTACGTTGGAGACCGTTCCGACCGAAACACCTGCCTCGCGAGCGACTTCCTTCACGCTTACCGACACGTAGTTTCCCGCCTTTGCCCCGATGGTCTTCTCCCGAGTATATCGTGCGGCGCCCGCTCGGCTTGCCACAGGGCGCGAGATTGAATGGATTCAATTAATTTTGGCAGATTTTTGGATTCTGCTTGAACTTGAGCCATGTTCTGGTCTAAAGTCGGTGAAGTTCGGTGATTGAAACGATTCATTTTGGGTCGATCATCACCGACTCAGCGTCACAAGCATTCAACGAAGAGGGCAACGCATGAACAGGGTTTGTTTTCAGCTGCAGGTCAAGCCGGACCGGCTGGCCGAATACACCGAACGCCACGCCGCCGTCTGGCCAGAGATGCTGCGGGCAATCAACGACGCGGGACGCCGCAATTACTCGCTCTTTCTTCGCGCCGATGGCTTGCTGATCGGCTACTACGAAACCGCCGACGACGCAGCCGCCCAAGCCGCACTGGATGCGGATCCACGCACCTCGGCCTGGGAAGCGCAAATGTCCGAGTTCTTCATCTCCCTCGACGGGCGCCCCGACCAGGGTGCGCCGCGCCTGAGCGAGGTATTCAACCTCGAAGACCAGCTGGCCCAGCTCTAAACGGCGACACCGGCAAACCAATTCCACCACCGAAGAATGGAGAGATCCATGGGCGCTAAGCTGACCCCCGAGATCCTGACCACCCTTGAACGATTGGCCATCGAAGTCCCTTCCTGGGCCTACGGCAACTCCGGCACCCGCTTTAAAGTGTTCGGCACCCCGGGCACCCCACGCGATGCCTATGAGAAGATCGCCGATGCCGCGCAGGTCAACCGCCTGACCGGACTGGCTCCGGCCGTGGCCCTGCACATTCCGTGGGATAAGGTGGCGGACTTCGGCTCGCTACGCGCCCACGCGAACGGGCTCGGGGTGGAACTGGGAACCATCAACTCCAACACCTTCCAGGACGACGAATACAAGTTCGGCGCGCTGACCCACGAAGATCCGAAAGTCCGCCGCAAGGCCATCGACCACCATATCGAGTGTGTAGACGTCATGGACGCCACCGGCTCCCAAGACCTGAAAATCTGGCTGGCCGAAGGCTCGAACTACCCGGGGCAGGCAGATATGCGCGGCCGCCAGGACCGGCTTTCGGATTCGCTGTCCGAAATCTACGCGCGGCTGACCGGCGAGCAGCGCCTGGTGCTTGAGTACAAGTTCTTCGAGCCCTCCTTCTATCACACCGATGTTCCGGACTGGGGCACCTCCTACGCCCAGGTCGCCGCGCTCGGCGAGCGGGCGTTGGTCTGCCTGGACACCGGACACCATGCCCCGGGCACCAATATCGAGTTCATCGTGATGCAGCTGCTGCGCCTGGGCAAGCTCGGCTCCTTCGACTTCAACTCGCGCTTCTACGCAGATGATGACCTGATCGTCGGCTCCGCCGACCCGTACCAGCTCTTCCGCATCATGGCCGAGGTGGCCCGCGGCGGCGGGCTGGATGTCGATACCCCGATCACCTTCATGCTCGATCAGTGCCACAACGTGGAAAACAAGATCCTGGGCCAGATCCGCAGCGTACTGAATGTGCAGGAAATGACCGCTCGGGCGTTGCTCATCGACCGGGTTGCGTTGACCGAGGCGCAGCTCGCCGGCGATGTGCTGGCCGCCAACGACATCTTCATGAACGCCTTCTACACCGATATTCGCAGCGAACTCGCCAGCTGGCGTGAATCGCGTGGCTTGCCGGGCGACCCGATGGAGGCCTTTCGCGTCTCGGATTACCAGAGCCGCATCGAAGCCGAACGCGCCGGCGGCGTGCAGGCGGGGTGGGGTGCCTGATGACTACGGCACTGACGAAAAAGCGCGGCATCAGCGGCTGGAAAGCCACCATTGCCGTGGCCATGAGCAATTACATCGAAGCCGGGGCAATTATTGCCTTGGCCACCAGCCTGACCCTTTGGCAGGGTGCCTTCGGATTTGATGACGGCATGGTCGGGGTCATCGCGGCGATCTCCGCCAACGCTTTCGGTGCCGCGGTGGGTGCGCTGATCGGCGGCCCATTGTGCGACCGGCTGGGCCGCAAATTCATCTACACCTACGACCTGATCGTCTTCATGGTCGGTGCGCTGATGATTACCTTCGCCGCCAGCACCGTGCTGCTGATTATCGGTGTGATCCTCATGGGCATCGCGGTGGGCGCCGGAGTTCCGGCTTCCTGGACGTACATTGCCGAGGAGGCTCCGCAGGAGTCGCGCGCAGCCCACGTGGGAACCGCGCAGCTGGCCTGGTCCTTCGGACCGGCGGTCGGCTTTGCCCTGGCCATCATGGTTGCACCACTAGGAGTGAATGGGTCCCGGCTGATCTTCTTCCACCTGTTCATCGTCGCCGCCATCACCTGGTGGGTGCGCCGCGGGCTTCCCGAATCCACCCGTTGGAAGCAGCAGCGCGCCGAAGAAATCGCCTCCGGAGCCAAGATCTCCTTCTTTTCCGGCGTCAAGGGGTTGCTGGCCGAACGCAAGAACTGGTCGGCGCTGTTCTTCCTGCTCGGGGTGTATGGATTGTGGAATACCGTGGCCGGCCAGGCCGGCATCTTCCAGCCACGCGTGTACGCGGCGGCCGGCGTCGAATCGGCCACGCAGCAGAACCTGCTGCAGGTTCTGGTCTGGGTGCTCACCGCGGCCGCCACCTACTTCGGCTTCATGAAGTACGGGGACCGCGTCTCGCGCCGCTGGCTGTACTTTGGCGGAGCCGCCCTGGGCGTTGCCGCCTGGGTTGTGCTGATCTTCGCCCCTCCGGGAGCCTTCTCGCTGCTGTTCTTCGCCTGCGCCTGGGGCATTTCCGCCGGTTTGGGAGCCCAAGCCTTCTACGGCCTATGGACCGCGGAACTCTTCGCCACCAAATACCGCGCCAGCGCCCAGGGCGTGCTGTTCATGCTCGCCCGCGTCCTGGTCGGCTTGCTATCCCTGGTTTTCCCGGTCCTGCTTTCCGGCATCGGGCTGGAAAAGCTCGGCCTGCTGATCATCGGCCTGCTGGTAGTTGCCCTGCTGATCGGCACCATCTGGGCGCCGGAAACCCGCGGCAAGTCCCTCGAAGAAATCGAAGCCCAGCGCTACGGCACCAAGATCAACGCCTAATACGACTCAAGGATTGAACACAGACATGTCGAGAGAAACCATGACCATCAGCACCGCAGAACAGCTCATTACCCGTTCAAACCGCCTCGGTGCGGACAAGAAGAACACCAACTATGCCGGAGGCAACACCTCGGCCAAGGGCTTCGCGTCCGACCCGGTCTCCGGAGAACAGGTTGAGCTGCTCTGGGTCAAGGGATCCGGCGGAGACCTGGGCACCCTGACCGAGAAGGGCCTGTCGACCCTGCGGCTGGACCGGATGCGCTCGTTGGCCAAGGTCTACCCGGGCGTGGACCGCGAAGATGAGATGGTGGCGGCTTTTGACTACTGCCTGCACGGCAAGGGCGGAGCCGCACCCTCTATCGATACCGCCATGCACGGCCTGGTGGATGCGCCCCATGTGGATCATCTGCACCCGGATTCCGGCATCGCCATCGCCACCGCTAAGGATGGCAAGGAGCTGACCGCGCAAATCTTCGGTGACAAGGTGCTCTGGGTTGATTGGCGCCGCCCGGGCTTCCAGCTGGGACTGGACATTGCCGCAATCAAGGATGAAAACCCGAACGCAGTCGGCTGCATTCTCGGCGGACATGGCATCACCGCATGGGGCGAGACGTCCGAGGAATGCGAAGCCAACTCGCTGTGGATCATCGACACCGCGGCGGACTATATCCGCGAACACGGCAAGGCCCAGCCATTCGGTGCCCAGCTGCCCGGATTCGAAGCACTGCCGGAAGCCGAACGCCGGGCTCGCGCCGCCGCCCTGGCCCCGACCCTGCGCGGTCTGGCCTCGACGGACAAGCCGATGATTGGCCACTTCACCGACGATGAGCGAGTCCTTGATTTCCTGGCGAGCGAAAAACTAGACGAACTTGCCGCACTGGGCACTTCCTGCCCGGACCACTTCCTGCGCACCAAGATCAAGCCAATGGTGCTGGATCTTCCGGCCACCGCTACCCTTCAGGAGCAGTTGGCCCGCCTGAGCGACCTGCACGTGGAATACCGTGCCGATTACCAGGCCTACTACGAGGCCCACAAGGATGAAAGCTCCCCAGCCATCCGCGGTGCAGATCCGCTGATCGTGCTGATCCCCGGCGTTGGCATGTTCTCCTTTGGCGCCAACAAGCAGACCGCTCGCGTGGCCGGCGAGTTCTACCTGAATGCCATCAATGTGATGCGTGGCGCCGAGGCCCTGTCAACCTACACCCCGATCTCCGACGCGGAGAAGTTCCGCATCGAGTACTGGGCGCTGGAAGAAGCCAAGTTGGCCCGCATGCCTCAGCCGAAGAGCCACGCCGGGCGCATCGCCCTGGTGACCGGCGCCGCGTCCGGCATCGGCAAGGCGATCGCCGCCCGGCTGGCCGCCGAGGGGGCCTGCGTAGTCATTGCCGATTTGGATTTGGCCAAGGCGCAGGCCGCGGCCGCGGAATTGGGCAACGCCGATGTGGCCGTCGGTGTCGCCGCGAATGTGGCCGATGGCGCCGCCGTCCAGGCGGCCATGGACGCCGCGGTGCTCGCCTTCGGCGGTATCGACCTGGTGGTGAACAACGCCGGATTGTCGCTGTCCAAGAAGCTGCTGGAAACCACCGAAGCGGACTGGGACCTGCAGCACGATGTGATGGCCAAGGGCTCTTTCCTGGTCTCCAAGGCGGCGGCCAAGGCGCTGATCGACCAGCGCATGGGCGGAGACATCATCTACATCTCCTCGAAGAACTCCGTCTTCGCCGGCCCGAACAACATCGCCTACTCGGCCACCAAGGCCGACCAGGCCCATCAGGTGCGCCTGCTGGCCGTGGAACTGGGCGAACACGGGGTCCGCGTGAACGGTATCAACCCCGATGGAGTGGTGCGCGGCTCGGGCATCTTCGCCTCGGGCTGGGGCGCCAACCGCGCCGCCACCTACGGAGTGAATGAGGAAGACCTCGGCCAGTTCTACGCGAACCGCACCATCCTCAAGCGCGAAGTGGTCCCGGAAAACGTGGCCGACGCCGTCTACGTGCTCACCGGTCCGGAACTGACCCGCACCACCGGCCTGCACATCCCGGTTGACTCGGGCGTTGCGGCGGCCTTCCTGCGATGAGTTCGTATTTGGGCACCGCGCCGGTTGCGGCGATCGATCTGGGCGCCACCAGCGGCCGAGTGATGCTCGGCCGTCTGGTGGACGGCAAGGTCGAACTCAGCCTGGTGCATCGCTTCGCCAACGGCGCGGTTGCGCTGTCCACGCTGGGAGACGGGGCGGACACCGGGGCGCTGGCCTGGGACATCGACCAGCTGTGGGAAGAAATTCGCCACGGGTTGGCGATGGCCTTCGCCCAGCATCCCGACATCGCTTCCATCGGCGTGGACTCGTGGGCGGTGGACTATGCGCTGCTGAAAAATGGGCAACGTCTGGGGCAGATACGCCACTACCGGGATCCGCGCAATGAGCTCGCCGTCCCGGCGCTGGAAGCCAGCTTTGACCGCAAGGAGTTGTTTGCCCGCAACGGCTTGCAGTTCCTGCCTTTTAATACGGTGTATCAGCTGGAAGCCGAACGGCAAGAATCCCGGCTGGCCCAAGCCGATACGCTGCTCTTGGTCCCGGACTACATCAACTATTTGTTGACGGGAATGGCGCGCAGCGAGTGGACCAATGTCTCCACCACCGGGCTGTTGAACCTGAACTCCGGGACGTGGGACGCGGAACTGAGCGAGCATTTGCAAGTCGCTAGCTTGCTAGCTCCCTTGATTCGCCCAGGTGAAGTGGTCGGAAACTTGCGTGGATCGCTGGCTCGCGAGTTCGGAGCCCACGCTGAGGTCAGGGTGCTCGCTGTCGCCTCGCACGACACGGCAAGCGCCGTGGCGGCCACCCCGTTGGCGAGCGCGCATTCGGCCTATATTTCGTGCGGCACCTGGGGATTGGTGGGGGTTGAGCTCCAGTCGCCGGTGCTTGAGCCACGTGCGCAGGAAGCGGGTTTCACCAACGAGCTGGGCCTCGACGGAACCGTCAGATTCCTGAAGAATGTGACCGGAACTTTTCTGCTCAGCGAGGCAATACGAGAATGGAATGAGCAGGCCGAAACCGACGGCAGCGACAGCGTGAAGCTGGAGCAGCTCTTGGCGCAGGCCGAACAGCTGGGGGTCCCTGGCACGCTCATCGACCCGCAGGCCGATAGCTTCCTGGCTCCGGGGGCAATGCCCGAACGGATCAGCGACGCGGTCATCGAAGCAGGTGGCAAGAAGCCGGAATCCCGAGCTGAGATCATTCGAATCGTGATCGAGTCCCTCGCCGAGAGCTTCGCCACCCAGGCGTTCAGGGCCGCAGCACTTGGCGGGTTTGTGCCTGACGCGATTCACCTTGTGGGTGGTGGTTCGCAAGGCAGTTTGCTCTGCCAGCGTACCGCCGATCGTGCGGGAATCCCGGTCATCGCCGGACCGGTCGAATGCACGGCCCTGGGCAATGTGCTGGTGCAATTGCGTGCCATGGAATCGCGCCCCTGGACCACGGGGGAAGTGCGTGAGCTGGTACGAAAATCTGTTGATTGGGTGAGCTACCAACCCAGGCTGGCAAAAAACTTGGTATGAGATCCGTGTGGGCATCTCGTATCAGCGCTGTTCATTGCCCATGAATAGTGCCAAGACCTAGTGAACGAAGATCTTCTTCATTTGCTAGGTCTTGTACTTTAATGCGCCGTGAGACAAAACTGGCGCAAACGAAGGCAGCCGCAAATTCGGCGGCTGCCTTCGGCGAGTGTGTTGACCGTGCCTAGTTGCCGCGCTGCACAAATACGACAGTATCTTCCAAGGTCGCCGGTTTGCCGTCGGGATCGGTGACCTCGCGTTCGACAATTTCGGCTCGCAGGATTGTCCACGCATTCGAGTCCAGGCTCAGCGATTCCAGCTCGGAATCCGGGGTGGGGAATCGATGCTGAGCCATTTGTTCGTTGGAGGCCCAGGAGGGGGCCGCGGCGTGCGAAACCGCCAGCAAATGCCCGCCCGGGGCTACGAGCGAGGCGGCCTTCTGCATGATTTCTGCCCGCGGAATTTCGAAGGGGGCTTGGAAAAAGCTCAGGGTCACCAGGTCAAATCGCTCTTCGCTGTCCCAGGTGGTGAGATCCTCCGCGATGAAGCTGGCGTCTTTCTCGCTGAGTCCCTGCTCCTTTGCCGCGGAGCGTGCCCGTTCAACCGCGGTCGCAGAAATATCGACACCGGTTGCTTGCCATCCCTTGTTCGCCAGCCAGATGGTGTCTGCACCCTCTCCGCAACCGAAGTCCAGAGACCTGCCCGAGGGAAGATCTGCCACGATCTCGGCAAGCATTTTGTTGACGTTCCCGGACCAGATCCGTTCGGACTGTCCGTAGTGGCTCTCCCAGAAGGCCACCGCGTCCGGTGCTGTGGTGTGGTGGTGTTCGTGCATTGAGTCCCCGCTTAGCGATCATTGAAAGTAATGCCTTCAGCCTAAGGTGATTCCGCGATGCTGGCATCCGAATTTGCCTCACGCGCAAAAAGTGGGATCGCAATCGATGAAATTCACTCGTGGAGAGCCAAAGTTCGAGATAATTCGCACCCCGGTGGATGCGGAGCGAATGAGTGCGAGCCGGGCTCAGCCCGTAGGCTTTAACAAAACGAATCCGCACAAGAACCAAGGACATTTCATGGCCAGCAAAAAGAAGCAGGGCAAGAAGAACTCGGGCGCAGGAAACCCCGCAAAAGCAGCACAGCGCGGCCGCAGCGTCTTCAAAGTCCAGGCAGAAATTTCGGTAGATGCGATGCGCGAGGACTACGCCGCGTGGGTCACCGAAACCGTGCCGGCCTTCGGCGCCGCGGAAGCCGCTCAGATCGCTGAGATCCAGCTGGGCGTGGTGCGCTCGGTCGGCGCCGAATATGCCGAACTGGCGCGCAGCTCCAATCTGCGAGATATCGACCCAGAGCTCTTCGGACAGGTATTCGCCGAATTCTTGGTGAACCTGCCTGAGGGCCTCGAAGCCGAGCCAATCTTCACCGCCTGGCTGGACTACTTCTCCTTCCTGACCTCCCGTGGAACCTGGGAAGGCGGGGAAGAGAACCTCACCGAACTACGTGAACTGCTCGACGACGCGCTGAAGGGTTTCGCCGAGGAAGACGCGGAGCTGTGCGCACTGCTGCGCGGCACTGAACTGTACGCCAAGGTCAAGGCCTTCTCCGAAGCTCTGGGAGACGGCGTGGACATCAGCGCGTTCAGCGAAGCCGACAATGAGGCACGGGTTCGCGTGATGAACGCGGTCGGTGTGGACGCGGCGACGGTGAAGGTCGACGAGCCAGCCCCGGATGTGTTCGCCCACGTCTGGAACGCGGCCATACTCTCAGTTGTTGACCCTTCCGGCGGCAAGATCGTTCGCGACGAAGAGGCCTTCGCGCACTTTGTCGAAGGCGAAGAATCCGAGAGCGCGCAGCTGCTCTTCGAGATGGGCGTCGGCTGCGTGCAAAGCCACCTGATCCCCAACGATGCCTTCACCGAACGCGACGAAGCATTCTTCCTGGTGCTGCGGAATCTGCTGGTCACCGCCGTCACCGGCCGTGAGGCTGACTTCGAAGGGCTACGCCGCAATTGCGGTCCGAAGAACTTCGACGCGGTTCTTCCCGAAGCTCGTGAGGCACTGGCCTCGCTAGCAGCGTTTGGACTGCTTCAGGTCAAGGGCGAAGAGTACGGTGTTGACGAGCGACTGCTACCGGTCATTTCTGCAGGCCTGAGCGAAGCGGAGAGCCTGATCGAAGAATCGGAATAGGCTTGCCGGCTACTCCGGGGAATCCTCCGCTCTGGCGAAAGCAATTTTGATGAGCTGACGCAGAATCTCCATGTCGATATCCTCCAGCTTTTTCACGTAAACACAGCCTGCTCCCTCGGTGTATTTTCCTAGCCGGGGGAGCAGTTGTGCGCCAGCTTCCTGATCTTTCAACCCGTAGATGGACAGTTGCGCCTTGCGGGGAGAGAAACCGGTCTTGAGCCAGATTCCGGTGTTCCTGGAGTTTGATGGTGAGACGTAGGTGTACTGCCCGTAGCCAACAATCGATGGCCCCCACAGAACCGGTTCAGCCCCTGTGACCTCGCGAAAGATGCTGTTGAGCAGTTGGCCGTCTTCGCGTCGTTTTATCGGGGTGGCCGACTGGATGAAGTCCTCCACGCTTGCGTTGGTAGGTCGGGTTTTCGCGGTGCTCACGTGGTCACCGGTTCGGGCGCTTGGAAAATTCGAGAGAGCTTGCGGTATTGCTTGCTGCTCATGGCCAGCAAGGCCACAACCACCATGATTAGTCCCGCGCCGAGGAAGATGAGCGCGATACCTCGTGCATCGCCCTGGCCAACGAGCCAACCGAAGCTTGCATCGCCCTCTTCGGTCTTCATGAACGGAATGATCAGGTACTGGGCCACCGGGGCGATCATAAATGCGGTGATGGGCGCTGCCGCGGCCTCCATCATCTGCGCAAACCCGAAGACCCGTCCCTGCCGCCGGAAGGGCACGACTTTCTGGATCACGGTCTGCTCGGAAGCTTCAACCGCCGGGATCAGGATCATGTACAACCAGATCCCCACGATGTAGAGCCAGGTCCATTCTCGGATGGTGAAGAGCGCACCGAGCATGCCCATCACCACCACGGCCAGCAATAGGGTTCGAATCGGGTTCTTGCCCAAGCCGAACTTGGCGATGAGCAGGCCGCCTATGATGAACCCCGTCGAAGCCAGGCCAAAGACGATGCCCCAGGCTTCTACGCTCATGATGGTCAGCCCATAGGGATCCATCAGCGCCATGTAGACCCCGCCGATGAAGTTATTGAACATGGAGAAAATGATCAGGGCGAACAGGCCCGGGATAGCCAGAACGGTGGTGAATCCGAGTTTGAGGTCGGTTCGCTTGGTATGCCCCGGTTCCACCTCGGGTGCTTCCTCGGGCAGCGATACCGTCAGCAAATGTACGAGCGTCACCACGACCAGAACCAACGCCAGGGTGAGCGTCCACCCCATGCCCAGCAGGCCAATGGACAGCCCGCTGAACACGCTGGTGACGATGAATGCGATGCCCTGCACCGTACCGACCAGCCCATTGGCGTTGGCGTGGCGTTCCACGGGAATCAGCAGGGTTACGGTGGTCGACAAGGCGATGCCACGCATCTGCTCAACCACGGCGCCGATGAGGATGACGCCGCAGAACAACCAGAATTGCCAACCGCCGATATTCAGGATGGCTTCGGTGGGCAACCACAGGTAGATCAACGCTGCCAAAGTGAACATGAGAGCGGTGAACACCGCAGAGAACACGAACACCGATTTCTTCTTGTGGTTATCCACGATGGTTCCGAACACCATGGAGAACAGCGCGATCAGCAGCATGAAGGTACCGCCGATGATTCCGGTGGCCATCACGTTTTCGGTTTCGAGGTAGACCCAGAACGTCAGCGCAAACCACAAGTAGCTCGTGGTGAGGTTTGCTACGGCGGTGTTGACGAGGATATGCATGAAGGATCGCTGCCCGTCGCGTGGAACCCCTGGGTTCGGCGCGATCGAGTCTAGTTCACGATCCGGAGGTACATCGGTCATCGGAGGGTCCCATGTTCATATGGTGCGCCAGTGTGTAGTAGTGAAAAGAATACTGACAACTACCGACAATGTCAGCGGGTCGGATAGGGAGCAACAGAACTTGTTGGCTCACTTGCCTTCGCGCAAATAATTATTCGGCAGGTCACATCCGGGAAATCAGGTTGTCATCGGATGTTGCAAGGCTATGAATATGGAAATCATCTTCAGGCAAGTCAGCGCCGCCGATCCGGCCGTGGATTTATCGATCGCTGAGCACTTGCGTGAGCTGAGCCCGACCGCGCCGCCGGAAAGCCGGCACGCGCTGAACAGCACACAGCTCGGGGAAAATGACATGAAGATATTTGCCGGCTACCTCGGAGGCCAGATCGTAGCCTTGGGGGCGTTGCGGAACCTGGACAAGTCGAGAGCCGAGTTGAAAAGCATGCGCACCGCAGCGGCGCACCGCGGCAGGGGATTAGGCCGCGCGATGCTGGAACGTCTGATCGGGCAGGCCCGTGCGACCGGCATCAGCGAGCTCTATTTGGAGACTGGAACACACGATCATTTCATTCCTGCCCGCAAGTTATATGCTTCGGCCGGGTTCACCGTTTGCGAAGCGTTCGGTTCCTATGCCGAGGACCCGCACAGCGTCTTCATGCATCATCGGCTCGACTGAATCGGGCGCTGCTGCGCCTTAGCCGCCGAGTTTCCCGCCCAAACGCTCACGCATTCTCAGGCTTGCCTCGTTGAGGCCCAGTACCTGAACCTGCTTGCCGTACTTCTCGTATTTATCCGTCACGGAATCCAGCGCTGCGATCGTGGAGGCGTCCCACAGATGGGAGGCGGACATATCGATGATGATCCGTTGCGGATCCCCGGCGTAGTCGAACTGGGTGTAGAGGTCGTTGGAGGAAGCGAAGAACAATTCGCCGTCGACGGTGTAGATGGCCGCTTGGCCGTCTTCCACCCCGGTGACGCTGCGTTTGACCGTCACGAAATGCGCCACCCGGTTGGCGAAGAGCACCACCGCGGTGAGAACGCCCAGGCCCACACCGATGGCCAGGTTGTTGGTGGCCACGGTGAAGACCACGGTGACAACCATGACCGCAGTTTCGCTCTTGGGCATCATCTTCAGCGTGCTCGGGCGGATGCTGTGCCAATTGAACGTCGTGAACGACACGAAAATCATGATCGCGACGAGCGCCGCCATCGGTATCTGCGCCACGATGTCGCCGAAGAGCACTGCAAGCAAGAGCATGAATACGCCGGCGAACATGGTGGATATGCGGGTACGCCCGCCGGAGGCCTTCACCCCGATCATGGTTTGGCCGATCATGGCGCAGCCACAGATTCCGCCAAAGAATCCGGTCACGATATTGGCGGTCCCCTGGCCCCATGATTCTCGGGTCTTGCTTGACGGGGTGTCGGTGATGTCATCTACGAGTTTGGCCGTCAGCAGCGATTCCAGCAGGCCAACGAATGCGACTGCCAACGCATAGGGCGCGATTACCTTCAAGGTCTCCATGGTGTAGGGAACCTGCGGGATGATGAAGAAAGGCAGCGAATCGGGCAGCTCTCCCTTGTCTCCCACCGTAGGCACGGTGACCTTGGCGAACACGGTGATCAGGGTCAGCACCACGATCGCGACCAGCGGGGCGGGAACCGCCTTGGTGATCTTAGGGAAGAAATAGACTATGCCGAGACCGAGCAGCACCAGCGGGTAGACGACCCACGGCACTGCCGTCAGCTCGGGCATCTGTGAGAGAAAAATCAGAATGGCCAAGGCGTTGACGAAGCCGAGCATCACCTGTCTGGGGATGAAGCGCATCAGCTTCGCCACACCTAGCAGGGCGAGGACGACCTGAAAGATTCCGGCCAGAATGACCGCGGCGAACAGATGGTCCACCCCATGGCTTCGCACCAGGGGAGCAACCACGAGGGCCACCGCGCCGGCGGCCGCGGAGATCATTGCAGGACGGCCACCGGTAAAAGCGATCACGATCGACATCGTGAACGAGGCGAAAATACCGATTCGGGGATCCACACCGGCAATGATCGAGAAGGCGATTACCTCCGGAATCAAAGCTAGGGAGACCACAAGCCCGGCGAGCAGCTCGGTCTTCAGAAGCCTCGGAGACTTCAGCGTGCGCCATACGGATTGGCGCTCTAGCGGGGACAGGTCGGTGGCCACGGTCGCCATAAGGGCTCCATTCAGTTAGACATCCCCGAATCGAAAATGCGGAGGGGACCTGACAAAATTATCTCATTTGCCGAAGCCTCAGCCAGCGCCGCGTGCATGATGCGTACTACATGTCCGAGGCGAGCAGCCCCAAACGCAATCTTCGATTAGGGCCCCGATGGATGCCCCGAACTACGCTGCCTCTGTGGACAACGTTTTATTTCTATTGGCGATCGGTGTGGGATTTTCAACCCGGGAAGCTCGTGTGCACCGTGGTGTGGGCGTGAGGGACATGGTCGGAGCCCAATTGCCACCACCGTTTTCTTACGAAATGCCTCGCCGCTCGAGGGCGCCCGGCTTAACCAAGAATTCCCGCCGGCTAAGCCGGCGGGAATTCTAACGATCATCACTCGCACCTTCAATGAGGTAACTCCAGACTAAGAGTCGACTCTGTGCTGGAGCTGAGTAATTCCGCGAGATAACCCGACAATCAACTATCGGCCCGCTGACGAGGATTATCTTGCCGATTAACAAGAGCATCCCGCCGGTTGCCCGGCGGGATGCTCCCGATCATCACTCGCACCTTCAATGAGGTAATTCCACTCTAAGATACGACTCTATGCTGGAGCTTTGGTTTGGCTCGGTATTCAAGCAACGGGTAGCTTGCAGTCGAACTACCTGGCGCCGGAACCTAGGATCCATCTGGAGGCGAAAGAAAAAGAACTACCGAGTAAATGATCTGGGTGTTGGCTATTGGAGGTTCTCGGGCAAGCGCGGAATTTTGAGTCTAAGGTCTTGTCGGCCCGCTCGGCAATCGACACCGGAGCGAACGGAAAAGTTTGCCGATCATTTCGTCGACAGAGTCCTGACCTTGGGTTGGAACCGCCGGGCTCGTGCCGCACAGTGGGTTGAACGGCCAAAATTGAAAAGCTCCCGTTGGATACAATCCAACGGGAGCTTTACGATCATCACTCGCACCTTCAATGAGGTACTTATAACTCTAAGCGCGCTTTCTGTGCAGGCACTTTGGCTGCGCTTCGGGTTTCCCGGTTCTAGAGCGTACCGGGTCCAACAGGTATCTCTTCCCCGACATATACCTTGCCACCGCTTTCAAGGAACTGCCGGCTTTTCTCAGCCATCCCGGCCAATGCAGCCTGTGCCTCGGCGGATCCATATTCATCCCGAATGTCTTGGGAGATCCGCATGGAGCAGAATTTCGGGCCACACATTGAGCAGAAGTGCGCGGTCTTCGCTGGTTCCGCCGGCAACGTCTCGTCGTGGTATTCCTGCGCCGTAACGGGGTCCAGTGAAAGGGAGAACTGGTCATTCCAGCGGAATTCGAAACGCGCCTTGCTCAGCGCATCATCCCGCGCCGTGGCGCCCGGGTGGCCCTTGGCGAGATCCGCCGCGTGCGCCGCAATCTTATAGGTGATCACCCCGGTCTTCACATCATCCCGGTTGGGCAGGCCCAGGTGCTCTTTGGGCGTGACGTAGCAGAGCATCGCGGTGCCATAGCGGGCGATTTCGGTCGCGCCGATTGCGCTGGTGATGTGGTCATATCCCGGAGCTATATCGGTGACCAGCGGGCCGAGCGTGTAGAACGGCGCCCCGTCGCAAAGCTCCTGCTGGCGTTCCACATTCTCGCGCACCAGATGGAAAGGGATATGCCCGGGGCCTTCGACCATCACTTGAACATCATATTTCCAGGCACGCTTGGTCAACTCCGCCAAGGTATCCAGCTCGGCGAACTGGGCCGCATCATTCGCGTCCGCGATGGAGCCTGGACGCAGCCCGTCGCCCAGGGAGAATGCGACATCGTAACGAGAGAAAATCTCGCAGAGTTCGTCAAAGTGGGTGTAAAGGAAATTCTCCTGATGATGCGCAAGGCACCAACCGGCCATAATCGACCCGCCGCGGGAGACCATTCCGGTGACCCGGTTGGCGGTCAGCGGGATGTAGCGCAGCAGCACACCTGCATGAATGGTCATGTAGTCCACGCCCTGCTCGCACTGTTCGATGACCGTGTCGCGGAAGATCTCCCAGGTCAGTTCGTTCGCTTCGCCGTTGACCTTTTCTAGTGCTTGGTAGATCGGGACGGTGCCGATGGGAACCGGCGAGTTGCGGATGATCCATTCACGGGTGGTGTGGATATCGTCGCCGGTGGAAAGGTCCATCACCGTGTCGGCACCCCATTTGGTAGCCCACTGGAGTTTGGAGACTTCCTCGGCGATCGAGCTGGTCACCGCCGAGTTGCCGATGTTCGCGTTGATTTTTACCAAGAAGGCCTTGCCGATGATCATCGGTTCGGATTCCGGATGGTTGATGTTCACCGGAAGGATTGCCCGGCCGGCCGCTAGCTCGCTGCGCACCAGCTCGACATCGCATTCTTCGCGCAGGGCCACATAGCGCATTTCCGGGGTGATGACCCCTTGCCGTGCGTAGTGCATCTGGGTGACCCGAGTCCCGGGTGCCGAACGCAACGGTGGTGCCGAGCGCCCGGCCCATTCGGCGCTCGCCGTGCCGCGGCGGACCGCGGATCTGCCATCATCGTGCAAGTTGCGCTCACGCCCGGCATAGGTCTCGACATCTCCACGCTCACGAATCCACGACTCTCGAAATGGTTTCAGCCCCGTGGTCGGGTCGCTTCCCGGGCCGCTGGTGCGGTACACCTGCAGCGGTTCGTTCGGCTCGCCGTTGGGGGCATCTGCCAGCTGGATCTGCGTGACAGGAACCGAAATTCCCGCAGACTCACGGTAGGCAAGGGTGTGGGCAGAGTGCTGTTCAAATTGTTCCACTGTGGGAAACTCACTTCCTTCGCCGGCATTACCCGGACAGGTTCAACGGTCGCGGACGGCGTTAGCCCGATCTCAGCCCCTGCGAGGGCACCCGTGTGGTCTCAAACAAGGTATCACGACTGACAACGTGGACTTGCAAGGAAGACGAGAAACTTTAAAGTGAAAGGCTCCCGTTGGGCAATATCCAACGGGAGCCTTACGATCATCACTCGCACCTTCAAGGAGGTGTCTACGACATTACCCGGGGTTTCTATGTCAAAGCTGAGCATAAACTCGGCAATTCCGAAGAGCCGGGGTGACTACTTGTTCAGGCTGAGTTCCTGCGACGCGTCGACTTCGATCGCCCTCTTCTTCGCGGCGTTGGGAATGCAGGCCGCCAAGATTGCCGCGACCACGGAAATGCCAGCTCCAAGTATCAGCGCCGCGCGGAATCCGGATTCTGACGGTAGTGAAGCTCCGCCGAAATCGGTGGTCATCTGGGCCAGCACCAGGCCGATGACCGCGGCGCCGGTGGTCGTGCCCAGCGAACGCATCAGCGTGTTAAAGCCATTGGCCGCAGCCGTTTCGCTGCGGGGGACTGCGCCCATGATGATCGCCGGCATGGCGCCGTAGGCCAGAGCCACACCACCGTTGATGACGAGGCTGGTGAGCATCAGGCTCCACGCGCTACCCATGCCGAGCAGGGTCAGGCAGTAGCCGACGGCGATGACCGAAACGCCAAGTACCAGCGTGAACTTCGGGCCTCGTGCGTCGGAAAGCCGCCCGCCGACAGGGGAGAGTACCAGCATCATCAGGCCGCCTGGAGCCATCCAGAGGCCGGCTGCGAGAATCGACTGGCCCAAGCCATAGCCGGTCTGCGACGGCAGCTGCAGGATCTGTGGCATGACCAGCATGCTGGCGTACATTCCGAAGCCGACGAAAATCGAGGCGATATTTGTCAGCAGCACCCGCGGAATAACAGCGGTGCGCAGGTCAACCAGCGGATCCTTGGTCCGTGTTTCCCAAATGCCCCAGAGCAACAGCGTGAGGGCGGCGATTCCGAACAGGCCCAGCGTCAGCGGTGCCGCCCAGCCCCAAGAGGAGCCCTTGGAGACAGCAAGCATGAGCGAGATCAGGCCAATGCCCAGCCCAATGGCGCCCAGCCAGTCGAAGCGCTGTCCGGCGGCGCCGGCCGGCAGGGCAGGAATGAGTTTCCAGATGGCGACAACTACCAGCAGCGTGACTACCGCGCTGCCGTAGAACAGGGCGCGCCAGTTGGCGAAATCAATGACGGCGGCGGAAATCGGCATGCCGATGGCGCCACCGACGCCCAGCGTGGCGCTGACCGTGGCAATGGCCGAAGACAGGCGTTCCTTCGGGACAAGGTCACGCAGCATGGCGATGCCCAGTGGCACCATGCCCGAGCCTAGGCCTTGCAGTGCGCGGCCGACGATCATGACCTCCACCGTGGGGGCCATGGCGCACACGATGGAACCGAGGATCAGTGGCAGCGCCAGGATGAGCAGCATGCGCCGTTTGCCAAAGAGGTCGCCCAAGCGCCCGGAAATTGGTACTGCCACCGCGGCTGCAAGTAGCGTGGCGGTGATGATCCACGCGGTGTTTGAGGCTGAGGTATCAAAAATTCCGGGCAGCTGTGGGATCAGCGGCGTGACCATGGTCTGGGTGATCGACGAAGCGATGCCCGCGGAGGCGAGAACGGCGACGGCTAGACCTGAGCCGGGAATCCCGGCAGAGGTGGGTTTGGACACGAGAGCCTCTCAGAGTGAATGTGTAAGATGCATAAAATGTTCATAATACATGTTCGGGTATGATCGAATGAGTAGAAGTGGAGAATTAGGTACATGAAACGCCGCACAGCAGATATCGAGTATGAGCAAACGCTGCTCAGCCGCTACACCATCGCGCAGCGCCGAAGCGGTGATGGCTTGGATCGCAGCGTCTATCTGCTGATGAGCCGCATCGAAGTCCAGGGGCCGATGTCGATCGGTGAAATGAGCACGGTTTTTCTCCTCGACGCCTCGACCCTGCAACGTCAAACCACCACCGCTGTGCGGGACGGCTATCTCGAACGAATCCTCGATCCGGCGGGCAGTGTTGCGCGAAAGTTTGCCTTGACCGAACTGGGGCAGCAGCGGCTCACGGAGGTTCGCGAGCATTCGGTCAGCGCAATCGACCGCATTACCTCGGATTGGCCGGCCGAAGAAGTCAACAAATTCGCAGAACTTCTGCATAAGTTCAACGCGTCAATCGAGGACTACCGCGAACAGCAGGGCGGTAAGTAGTCGGCTACGCGTCAAGGGTGCGTAATGCATATAAATCAGCTCGCTGGTGCTCAAAAGTATGTATGCCTGCCTATATTCCGGGGATTCAAGAGCACCTAATGTTGAGTCCATGACACAGCGCACGCCAGCCGCGGCCCAACCACTAAATGTGGCAATCGTTCCGGACTCCTTCAAAGGCAGCGCCCGGGCCAGCGAAGTCGCGGACGCGATCGCCGCAGGGGTGAATGCGGCTGCTACCTCTGTGGCCCGTACGGTATCGATCACCGCCGTTCCCTTTGCCGATGGCGGCGAGGGAACCCTCGATGCGTTGATCGACGCTTGGGGAACCGAAGCGAAGGTCGTTGAAACAACCGATGCGCTGGGCAGGACCGTCAACTCGCGTTTCGGGTTGTCTGCAGATGGAACGACCGCCGTGATCGAGGCGGCGGAAGCCGCGGGATTGCCCCAGGTCAGTGACGTACCGCGGCAACCACTTCAAGCCACCACTTTTGGGCTGGGCCCACTTGTCATTCAAGCCTTGGAGCTTGGAGTGCAGCGAATCATTCTTTGTCTTGGTGGCTCGGCCACCACCGATGGCGGAGCTGGATTGCTCGCAGCTCTGGGTGCGAAGTTCCTCGATGCTCAGGGCAAAGAATTGGCTGCGGGCGGTGGTGCGCTGAACGACCTGGCGAGCATCGATATCTCCGGTCTGGATTCGCGAGCTTCTCGAGTCAAATGGCAGATCGCCTGCGATGTCACCAATCCGTTGCTGGGAGAAAACGGGGCCGCCGCGGTTTTCGGACCGCAAAAGGGCGCCTCGCCCCAGGAAGTGGAAGCACTGAATGCGGGACTGGCTCGGCTCGCTGACACCTTGGAAACCGCGTCCGGTCGAAAGCTGCGCGAGCAGCCCGGCATGGGAGCCGCCGGCGGCTTGGCGCTCTGCCTTGGATCTTACTGCGAGGTTGAGCTCGTGCCCGGGTGGGAACTGGTAGCGCAGGCTTTGAACGCGCACCAGATTCTTGCCGACGCGCAGCTGGTCTTTACCGGTGAGGGGCGCCTGGATTCGCAATCCCTGCAGGGCAAGGTGGTCAGCGGGGTGCTGCAAGCTGCGCGCAGAGATGCAGACATTATCGTGATCGCCGGATCGGTAGACCTTGCCGAGGAGCTGCTCGCCGAGTCGGGAATTCTCGCAGCCTATTCGATAGCACAGGGCCCGGCCGATCTCGGTGAGCTTTCATCGCAGGCTTTGGAGCTCATCCGGCGCACCGCATATCAGGTGGCGCGCACTTACCTGCATTAAAGTAGGCGCCTATTCGGGCGCTTGCCGGATCGGCGCTGAGCAATCCGGCATTCATGATCACGCGCACCGGCTCCTCGTAATATTTGCCACTGTCCGCATGGCTCCCCGCGTAGTTCGGCAGAAGACCCGAATGATTACACACCTGAGTTGAATCCTTCACACCAAGATTTTCACAACAAATTGGTCGAGTGGCCGTGGTGTGCCGCTGCAGACGGACCCGACACAAACGCCTCGGTCCGGATCCAGCCCTATGGGCGTTGCGCAGGACCAGACGCCCGTGATGTGAAACGCGATGTTGAACAGGAGCATGCAGAGATTCTTGCTTCGGCCCTGGATCGCGATGCGCGATGGGCTGGTGAACTGTTGTGTAACGGCGCGGCGAGGCTCCCCTGTTCTCCGCACGAACCGTCCGCTTCCTGAACGCGTAGTTCAGGACGTAGTTGGTTGCGTAGGAGGGGAAGTCTAGGGCGAACAATCTGGGTCGGCCCGGAAGTCGTGGTGTGTATGGAGCTAGGAACCGTGAAATTCAGCTGTTTTTGAGGCCAATTTTTCGAGTCTGAGATGCCGAGTTGGGGGAGTGGCGTAGCTTCAGAAGCGAGTCGCTCAGGGTGGGCGCGCGCGGATGAATAATCTTTTGAATTGCTCCGAGCAGGCGACCGGGCGGACAGCCGGGAATACCTAGCCTGCATCGTAGCTTGGCACCAGTATGGCAATCAATGACAAATCGGTACAGAGTGAACAACGCACAGCGCTCGTGGTTGGAGCGACGGGCATCGCAGGATCTGCACTTGTGGAGACCCTCGCCACCGCAGGATGGTCAGTTATTGCCTTGTCCCGCAGGCCGGGGGCTGATCGCGACGGAGTGCGCTGGCTTTCCGCGGACCTGACTTCGGCTGAATCAGTGGCGGCCGTTCTCGCTCCTGAACATCCGACGCACATCTTCTTCACCGCTTGGTCGCGGCAGGACTCTGAGGAAGAGAACATCACTGTCAACGCAGGCATGTTGCGAGTTCTCTTGGCCGCGCTGCGGGACAAGCCGGTTGCCCATGTGGCTCTGATGACGGGGCTAAAGCACTACCTTGGCCCTTTCGAAGCCTACGCCGCCGGCGAGATGCCGGATACTCCGTTCCATGAAGAAGAACCGCGGCTGCCCGTTCGGAACTTCTACTACGCGCAAGAAGACGAGTTGTTCGCCGCGGCCGCCGAGCAGGGGTTCACCTGGTCCGTGCACCGCGCGCACACCGTCATTGGGCATGCTGTGGGAAACGCAATGAATATGGGGCTCACGCTCGCCACGCAAGCAACGCTGTGCAAGGAAACGGGAGAACCGTTCGTCTTCCCGGGCTCAGAAATGCAATGGAACGGGCTGACTGACATGACAGACGCCGGTCTGCTTGCAGAGCATATGCTCTGGGCTTCGACGACCCCTGGTGCCGCCAATGAGGCCTTTAATATCGTCAATGGCGATGTCTTTCGGTGGCGCTGGATGTGGCCGAAGCTCGCCGCGCACTTTGGAGTTGAATGGGAAGGCTACCAACAGGCGCCTCGGCCTCTCGAGCAAGCCATGAGCGGCCGGGAAAGGCAGTGGAGTGAGTTGGCGCTGAAGCACGGGTTGGCGGAACAAAAGCTGGATCGCATGGCTTCGTGGTGGCACACCGACGGTGACCTAGGGCGAAACATAGAAGTGGTGGCAGACATGGGGAAGAGCAGGGTGGCTGGCTTTACCGGGTATCGTCGAACATTTGATGCTTTCGTGGCGCTGTTCGACCGCTATCGCGTGGATCAACTCATCCCCTAAGTAGCGTCTATCTCTGGGCCAGAGAGACGAGCGTCGCCGCAACGGCTTAGCCGTCCACGTCGAGAATAAACAGGCGCAGCAGCTGGGAATGCGCTGTTATCGAAGCATTTACCCGGCCTGGGCGGGGGATCAAAGCCTAGTGAAAACGGAATCTCCGTAGGTGGGAATTTTCGTGGAATTGCGGTCCGGCGTCGGGGCGTAGTTCTCCAGCGGAGAAATATGGCCGTTGAGCTGAGGGCGGGTCATTCCCAGTTTTGTGCAAAGAACTGGGAATGACGTACGTAAAACTCGGCACTATGCGCTCTTGACGTCCGAAGAGGTTCTCGTAGCGATGGTCAATGACGAGCGAGATGCACAGCATCAGAACGAGTTTACGGAGTCGAGCGATGATCATTTCACCGAAGGCCACCCGTTCATGACGAAACTGTAGCCGGAGCAGGTTTGGGTACTTAACTTCACTGGAATTCCAGGTTCCATCGGCTGAGCAAGAACATGAAAGTTATTGTTAACCCAGTGGATCATCTGGCTTAACTAGAACGTTCGCAAGAGTCACTTCCATGAATCGGTCAGGGAGAAGCTGAGTCTTTTGGGCTCCTACTTAAGTATTATTGACACGGTGAAATTTATTTGATTTATGCTGTTTACCTGAGGTTAGTTAGATATTCAAAGAATAAAACTCGTAATAATTGAGAATATTCACCGCAGGAAACTCGACCACTGTTAGTTTTATTTACATCAGCACCCGTTGATAACGTGGACTTTTATTCACATCGCACTTTCTGGAGGAATCATGGATCTGGTCAATACTCTTTTGGAGATCATTCTCGGCCTTCTCGGTGGGCTCGGCGGCTAAAGCCCCGCAATGTAGTACTTTTTGATAATGTCCCGCCGAAGGCAAAGCCTTCGGCGGGACATTATTTTTTATTTATGCATTGAAGAGACGGGTTAGTGGTTCGGGCTGAGGAGTCTTGGCCTCGACTCGACGCAATTCTTTATGCGGCGCCATCGGCACAATAGCGCGTTCCTGACGGGAATGTTCGGGCCAGATTCCTAGCTTGCCCGAGGGGGAATGGCTGTAGGATCCAGAGCATCCTTGATCTTTGGCCGTAGTCGGTGCGCAGTGTTGCGTTGAAAACAAATCCACCGAATCTGCGATCCACGTGCCTGCAGCATCCAGCAGCTCTGCATGCAGGGGATGGGTATGGCGCACGCCGCCGATCGTCAATGCGCTGGGAACTCAGGATGCGGCTCTACTTGCGGGGGCCGTGCAGTGAGCGAACCGGCGCCTACTCGGTTGCTCGGCCTGGGGCGGGCCTCCATGGTCCTCCGCTACTGGGGGCGTGGTTCGGTCCGAGGCTTATCCACCGCCGAGTCCAGAGATCTCATGCCAGGGGTGGACTTGGAGTACGCACAGTTACACCCGTCCGCTGAGGACGTGGCGCCACAGGCTTTCATAGGCTTGTGTTGTGATGAAGAAAAAACTTGTTCCCTTGATAGCACTTGCCATTCCGACCACTTTGCTGCTGACCGGATGTGACGTCAGTCAGCTAACCGAAGACAAATATGAGCACTCGGCCTCCAAAACCGCAAAGACTTCCGCAGAAGGCGTAGCTTCCGGGTTGCTTCCCAGCTGGGCTCCCAATGGTGGAACCGACGTCCGCCTGGAGCAACGCAGCACCGGGCACGAGCGAATTTTCACCATGGACTACTCAGGTGAACTTCCAAGCGGCAAATGCGAGCCGCTGGCTAACACCGGCGTTCCCAGCGCCAAGGAACTGGAAAAAGGCTACGCCGCCGATTCGCGGACCAAGGACATGGCACCAGAGGATTTCGTGACCTACCGAACCCTCGAAGCCGACTGGTGGCCGGCGGACGCTGAATTGCAGAGCACCGCGCTCTGTGGACGTTGGTGGGTGCACCAAGATGCAGGCAAGCTGTACGCTTTCGCGCCAGATGTTGCCAGCGTGGCCGAGGCCATCGTCAAGGAGCGCGCTGAGGCCGAGTAAGCCCGGCCTAGGAGGAGGGCGGCAGGGTCAATACTTGAGGCGCCCCCTCGGTGATCAGTACCGTGTGTTCGGTATGCGCGGTACGGCAACCCGTTGCGCTTCGCAAGGTCCAGCCATCGGGATCGGTGATGAGCTTCGCGGTGTTTGTCATAACCCATGGTTCCAGCGCGAGCATTAATCCGGGAACCAGCTTATAGCCTCGGTTGGGCCGTCCGTTGTTCGAAATGTGAGGTTCCTGATGCATTGTCGAGCCGATCCCGTGGCCGCCGTATTCGATATTGATCGAGTACCCGGCCTCGCGCAAGACTGTGCCGATGGCATAGGAAATATCGCCAATTTTGGCCCCTGGCCGGGCCGCATCAATTCCGGCAGCTAACGCGTGTTCCGTGGCTTGGATCAGCTGGGTGCTTGCGGTGTCCTGGGTCGGCCCCACGATAAAGCTGATGGCAGCATCAGCGGCGATGCCTTCCTTGGAAATCGCTAGATCCAGGGTCAGTAAATCACCGTCGGCCAGTGCGTAGTCGTGGGGTAATCCGTGCAGCACCGCATCGTTGACCGCGGTGCAGATGTAATGGCCGAATGGTCCGCGTCCAAAAGCTGGTGCGTAATCGACATAGCAGGATTCTGCGCCTGCTCCGAGGATCATCTCGCGGGCCCAAGCGTTGATGTCCAAAAGGTTGGTGCCCACCACGCTGCGGTCCCGCAGGGTTTGCAGGATCTGCCCCACGAGAGCTCCGGTGACCTTAGCCCGGGCAGCTTCGTGGGAATTCAGGATCTCGATCATGCGAAGCCTTTCATAAAACCAATAACAATACCGTCCATACTATACCGGTACTATGATTGGTTTTATGGTTAGATTGCCCCTCACTTTTGAAGAACTCGAACGCGGCGAGCGCCTCGGCGCCCTCTTGCGCCGGGCAAGAGCCGAGCGGACCATGGTTGACATTGCCTTTGACGCGGGAATTTCCCCGGAGACGCTACGCAAGATCGAGTCCGGGCGAGTGGCCACCCCCGCATTCTCAACTATTGCCGCCATCGCGGGGGTCCTTGGACTCTCGCTGGATGAACTATGGAATTCCGTGCTTGCCCAAGAGCCGGACGCCAGCGGTGCCCGATCCAGCCGAATGGCGCGCGAGCGGCTTGCGAGCTAGTTCGCTGAAATGCTGCGCTTTCGAAGCGGATCACGCCCCTGGCGATCGCTCCGCTCTCCTGTGCCCAGTAGTCCTCATTGATCTTTTCCAGCGGAACCTCCTGCGCGGTCAAATCATCTAAGTTCAGCCGACCTTGTTGATGAAGTTCCGCATAGTACGGAGCGCCCTGACGGGCGTTCGAGGGGCCCTTTCAGGTCCCGTGCAGGCTGCGTTGGTGCATGGGCATGCCTAGCATGGCGTTGAGTCCTAGTGGCTTGCCCTGTGGCAACCCGATGAGGTGCACGTGCCCGCGGGTTCGATCTAAGCGAGGGCTTCCTTGCCCAGCGGCGGTCTTCATCGACTACCTGGATGCTGAAGCTGTCACCGGTGATAATGAGACGTGCTGAATGTATGCGTGCTCGGGTACATGGCCGCGGGCCTCGCAGAAGGTGCCGAACTGGTTACCTGCGGAGAACCGGTGAGCGCGGAGGGCCCTTCGTTCCGCCAACCGTCCTGAACAATGTGAAGCCGAAATGTCGGTGTCAAAAGAAGAGATCATTGGGCCGGAGCTCGCGGACACTAAATTCAGTGATGAAGATTCCCGCACGGTCGTACTGCGCCAAGCCTTCGGCAATGGCTGCGGGCTGAATTCGATCATTTTCACCCGAGGCATCTCCGAGGCGTTGCTGATTGCGAAGAAAATCCAGGCTGGCAATCTCCGCGTGAATACCGGAGCCGGCATGGACGCGAACATGCCATCTGGCGGTTTTAAGCAGTCCGGCTGGGGTATGGAAAGGGCCCCAGCGACTCGGACGGCTAGGATAAAACCATGAGCGAACAGGAGCAGCCCCGGCTAGGCAGCGCACTGGCGCAAAAGGTCGTCGACACCATCGCGCCGACGATTAACCGCCATGTCAATATCATGAATGCCCACGGGGTAATCATTGCTTCCACCGATGCGGCCCGCATCAGAACGCATCACGAGGGCAGCGCCGAGGCGATCCGCCGCAACCAGATCATCCGCGTCAGCCAGGCCGATGGCAGCGCCGGAACCCAGCCCGGGGTCAACGTTCCGCTCACATTGGATAATCAGCTGTGCGGGGTCGTCGGCGTCACCGGAGCCCCGCATGAGGTCGAGCCGCTAGCCGATCTGATTGCACTGACCGTGCAGTTGCTCTTCACCCAGGAACGCGAGCACTCGCGCAGTACCCGCCGTGAAACAGAAGCCCGGGACATTATCTCCGCGTTGCTGGCCGGATGGGCCGAGCCAAAAGCCATTGACCGGAGCCTGGCAGCGCACGGCCTGCGCGGACCAACGCAACTGGAGGCATGGATCCCGCGCAGCGCGCAGGATCCATTGCTGGATGTACCGGCCGTTGAGGGCCGGCGCACTTCCTGGATCAACCTCTCCGGTGCGTTCTGGCGGATCCGGCTGGCGAACGAACCGGCCTTCGAGGAAGACCAAGGCGCAACGGAGCGCTATCTTGCCTCCGCCCCGGCAGAAGGCGCCGGACACCTGCTGGCCGAAGCCGAAGCCCTCCGTGCCCTCGTGGCGCTCCCGGCGCTGATACCCCAGCGACGAAACCGGGAGATCTGGAGCCCGGAAATCGCCACCGCTATCGCGCGCACACCGGCGCAGAGCCTGAGCCATATTGCCCGGCCCGCCCGGGACTTGAGCGAAGAGCAAGCGAAGACGCTGCTGGTCGTCACTGCCGCAGCATCGATGACCCAGGCCGCAACCGAACTGCACATACACCGCAATACCCTGGTGCAGCGTCTGGAGCGCGTAGCCCTGATCGCCGGGGTGGACATCCGCCACACCGGCCAGGCGGTGCGGCTGCAGCATGCCATCTACGCAGCGGTCGCCCTAGACCAGAAACACATATTCTAGGAATTTCCGGCATAAGAATATGGGCGTGCGCCCATAGGTGATTGAGTCCGCAGTCCCTAGTATTGGCAAGATGCTCGAAGTTGAGCGCCCGCTGAACCGGTCCTCCCGGCCGATACAGCCTTCGCAGGAAAAGCCTGAGCAGCTTGACCTGGCGGAATAGCGGGCGGCAGCAACGGGCCGGAACTCGCACCCAGAACGACCGCCTGCGTCATTGCAGGTTCGGGCTGGGGGCCACAGATATTGGCAAAGGAGCCAACTCGCCGTGTATGAACTCCTCGTTCTGCTGATCCTCGTGGTGGCCATTGTGCTGGTCACCGCACGCTGGAAAATCAGCCCCTTCCTCGCCCTCATCGGCGCGGCCATCCTCGCGGCCTTCGCCTACAAGATCCCCATCGCCGAGGTCGCCTCCACGGTGACCACCGCCTTTGGCAGCACCATGGGCAATATTGGCCTCGTAATCCTCTTCGGCACGATGATCGGCATCATCCTGGAGCGTTCCGGGGCCGCGATCTCCATGGCCGATGCGCTGATCAAGCTGCTGGGCACCAGATTCCCCAACCTGACGCTGTCGCTCATCGGCTACATCGTTTCCATACCGGTCTTCTGCGACTCGGGCTACGTGGTGCTCAACTCCCTGCGCAAGGCCATCACCCTGCGCACCGGTGTTTCCACGCTGGCCACCTCCATTGCCTTGATGACCGGCCTGTATGCCACCCACACCATGGTCCCGCCGACCCCAGGACCGCTGGCAGCCGCCGAGTCCATCGGCATCGCCGACAACCTCGGATTGATCATCGCCATCGGCCTGCCGGTGGCAGTGGTCTCGGCCATGGCCGGGCTGTTCTATGCCAGCCGCTTCAACAAGTCCACGTGGACTCCGCTGCCATCCGAGGATGAGAACGACATCTCCGAACTAGATTACGAGCAGCTGCGTGCAAGCTTCGGCAAGCTGCCAAGCCCTGGCTTGGCCTTCCTGCCGATCCTCGTTCCGCTGGTCTTGATCTGCGCGGCATCGATCGCCAAGCTTCCATCGCATCCCTTCGGCGAAGGCGCCGCACTGGAAGCACTGTCCTTCATCGGCACCCCGGTGATCGCGCTGATCTTCGGTTTGCTCGCCGCGACCTTGCTGCTGAACGGCAATAAGAAGCTTGCCGACTTCAACGAGCAGATGCACGAAGCCGTGCGCACCGCGGCGCCCATCCTGCTCATTACCGGTGCCGGCGCAGCCTTTGGTGCTGTGCTGGCAGCCTCGGAGCTGACCACGATCCTCTCCGATTCGCTCAGCGGCTTGGGTCTCGGCCTGGCTGTGCCATTCCTGATCGCCGCGGCATTGAAGTCGGCGCAGGGCTCGTCCACCGTATCGATGGTGACCACCTCGGCGCTGGTCGCCCCGATGCTCGGATCCCTCGGTCTGGACTCCGAACTGGGCATGGTGCTCAGTGTCCTGGCAGTTGGCGCCGGCGCGATGGTCGTCTCGCATGCCAACGATTCCTACTTCTGGGTGGTCTCCCAGCTCAGCCGCATCCCGGTGATCACGGCCTACAAGACCTTGAGCGTGGCCACCGCCATCCAGGGCACCGCCGCATTTGCTACCGTCTGGATCCTCGGGGCAGTCCTGCTCTAGTAAATCCAAGAAGCCTGCATCAACGAATAACCGCGCCATCAGAGGATGGCGCGGTTATTGGTTTAACTGGCGGGATGGCCGCAATGGATACCTGATGGCGGGAGGCCCGAATTGATGGCGCACTCAGACGGTGCGTGGCAAGCCAAAGATCATCGCTGGCCAGCTATCCAAACCGCGATTTGCGTCCTTGAAGTGAATCCGAGCTTGGCCAAAATCCGTTCTACGTGCCCGTCGATGGTTCGCGGTGAAACCACCAGGCGTTGGGCGATCGAGCGGTTAGTCAACCCTTGGGCTACCAATGCTGCTACTTCGGTCTCCTTTTTGGTCAGCGGGTTCGGTATGGCGCAAGAGTCGAGTTTTGATTCGATGCCCAAGGCGTAGTCAAGAGCCTGGGCCTTGGATAGCGGGGCGCGGTCGGGGGCGCTGTATTCTCGACCCAGTGCCGTGTGAAGCAACCGCCGGCTTCGCGAGGAAGCATCTGCCATCTGCGGGCCAAAAGCCTGCACGGACGTTCCCAGCTCGGACCAGACCGAGTCCACGGCACGGGCTAATTCGGCAGAGCGTTCGAAGTTTCCCTGCGAAACTGTGATCCACTGCAGAGCCTCTAAGCTGAGCGCAATGCAGATGCCGTCCTGGAAGGATTCGCGCTGGATATGCAGGGAAGCTAGAGCTTCGCTGGAAGCGCGGTCGTATTGCTCGAGCTTCCAATAGCTCAGTGCGCTGATCCAGTGCGCATACGCTCTGTTCCATAGCTCTCCGCACGCTTCGGAGCGGTCGATCACCAGCTGGCAGGTGTCCAAGGCTCGTTGCGGACAGTCATTGAGCACTTCAGCCATGCCAAGCTGGAAGAGCGCGGTGAGCTGCGAGGCGGTATCCCCCTGCCGGGCGTGGGCCGCGGCCACCTGCTCGTAAAGTTCGATGGCCCCGGGCAGATCGCCGCTGAACAGCTTGTGCAGCGCAATCCAGTGCTCGGCATGGGCGGCCAAGGCGCCGTTGCCGAGCCGTTGGGCAATGCTCAGGCACTGCCGCGCATAGTCCGCCCCTGCATCATGCTCGCCTTGGATGAGGCTCACCCAGGCGGCCACCCACAATGCGGAGGCGTGATCGCTGGAGGCGTTGTCCTCTTGCCGGTTAATGATCCGCTCCAGCAGGGCGCGTCCCTCAGTGATGAAGTTCCCGGAGACCCACTGGTAGCGCAGTAGTGACGCCAGCCGGGCAGCTGCCTTCTCTTCCCCGGGGGTGGACAGGGCCCAGTCGAAGGCCGCCGCGAAATTCGGGCGGTTAACCCGGACCGTGCGCAGGAAACGGCTTTGATCCGGACCGCACCACTGGCGCACCATGTTTTCGGCCAGCTGGAGATAGTGGCCGAAGTGCCGGGTCCTCAGGGTTGTGATCTCTTCAGCATCGATGAGCAGTTGCTGGCCGTATTCGCGGATGCTGACCAGCTGATGGTAGGACAGGAACTCTCCCTCCCGGCGAACTGCCAAGATCGACTTTGCCACTAGGGAATCCAGCAGATCCAGTATTTCGGATGGCTCCAAGGCCTCGAACGCGCAGACTTCCTCGACCGCGTCCAGATCGAAGTTGCCGGGAAATACGGAGAGGCGGCGCCAGAGCAGCTGCTCGGACTCCGAGCACAATTCGTAGCTCCAATCGATCAGGGCGCGTAGCGTCTGCTGTCGTGGCAGAGCGGTCCTGTCGCCTTGGGTGAGCAGCTGGAAACGGCGATCGAGACGGTGCAGCAATTGGGTGGTCGACAGTGAGCGCAGGCGGGTTGTCGCCAGCTCAATAGCTAGCGGCATGCCATCGAGCTGGGCGCAAAGCTGTGCGACGACCGGGGCCGTGGCGGCATCGAGGGCAAAGGATGGGACGACGTTCCGAGCTCGTGCCACGAAGAGGGCCACTGCTTCAAAGCCTTCGATCTGGGCAAAAGGGACTTGCTCATCGGGGCCAGGAAAAGACAACGGCGGGATGGCATAGATGGATTCGCCGGCGATGCCCATCGGTTCCCGACTGGTGGCCATGACACGTACTCCGGGGGCCTGGGCGAGTAGTCGGTCGACGAGGAAGCTGACTTCGTCAAGCACATGCTCGCAGTTATCCAGCACGAGCAGCAGTTCCTTGTCCTGCAAGAAGTCTGCTAGGCGGTCCAATGCAGAACGCTTCGACTGATCGGAGATGTCCAGGGCAGCCGCGACGACGGGCGCCACTGCAGCATTGTGGTTCAGCGGAGCCAGCTCGGCTACCGCGACACCGTCCCGGTAGGCCCTGTGGGCCAACCGGGTGATTTCCCCCGCCAGGCGTGTCTTGCCCGCGCCGCCCGGGCCGGTCAAGGTCACCATCCGGGAAGTCGCCAATAGTGCCTTCGCCTCTTCCAGCTCCCGGCGGCGTCCAATGAAAGAGGTCGCTTCCAGTCGCCCTTCCGAGAATCTGGTATCTCTGAAATGCCTAGTCATCTATGAATTAGCTCCAATCTTGCGGGGCCTTCCCTGCGTGTCGCCGCGGTTGCTACCAGGCCGTGTGCTGCAACACGAAACACAGGTTCTGCTGGTTTATAGTCTCTCATTTTGGCACGCCCAATTGTGTCGCATGACACAAATAGGGCATGCGAGGGGGTAGTTCTACCCGTGTGCGCTGGCCGGGCATCGGCCAAGCTGGTGTGCACCATCGGAAGTTCGAACCCAGGAGCGAGCCATGAGCCAGCAGACCACTGATGCAGACCATTTGCCGAAGATCGACCAGCGCGAATTGCGCAACGCCTTCGGCAAATTCGCAACCGGCGTCACGGTGGTCACCTGCCGCACCCCGGATGGCGTACCGCACGGCGCCACAGTCAACGCGTTCACCGCGGTATCCCTCGACCCGCCGCTTGCCCAGGTCACGCTGATCCGGGGAAACAAGGTCTCCGGATATTTGGAAGAATCACCTTTCGCGATCAACATCATGTCCGCCAACCAGTTGGACACCTGCCTGAACTTTGCCGGCAAGCCCATGAAGGGCGAAGTGGCCTGGCGATCGGACGCGCAGGACATCCCGGTAATCGAAGGAAATATCGCCACCCTCGAATGCGAGCCCTGGGCCACCTACGACGGTGGCGACCACCTGATCGTCATCGGACGGGTGATTGCCCTGCACAGCGACAACGAGCTGGAACCCCTTGGCTTCTTCGGTGGCAAATTCCGCGATGTCGGCGACTACATCGGCGGTGCCCCTTGGACCTCCTGCGGAGACTCCCTTGCCTCCGGCTGGTTCGAGGGAAGCACCGATTTCAAATCCTTCTAAGCATCTCCAATCCGACCGACCCAACCCATAGGAGCTGAACACCATGACCCAGATATCCGAGCCCACCCAATCCGCCAGCGACATGTCCGCGCGGACCACCCCAGCCAACCCGAAATTACCGATGACCGGCGACGAGTACATCGAGTCGCTGCGCGATGGCCGAGAAGTCTACATCCACGGCGAACGCGTCAAGGATGTAACAACCCATCCGGCCTTCCGCAACTCGATCCGCATGGCAGCCCGGCTATATGACGGGTTCCACGACCCGGCGACCTCCGGCAAGCTGCTAGTCCCGACCGATACCGGATCCGGCGGCATGACCCACCCCTTCTTCAAGGTTCCGAAGTCCGTGCAGGATCTGAAGGACTCGCGCACCGCGATAGAGACCTGGTCCCGGATGAGCTATGGCTGGCTCGGGCGCTCGCCGGACTACAAGGCGGCGTTCCTGGGAACCCTGGGTTCCATGCCGGAGTTCTACTCGCCATACCAGGAGAACGCCCTGCGCTGGTACAAGGAGTCGCAGGAGAAGGTGCTGTACTGGAACCACGCGATCATCAATCCCCCGGTTGACCGTCACTTGCCGCCCGATCAGGTAGCCGACGTCTTCATGAAGGTGGAGAAGGAAACCGACAACGGCGTCATCGTCTCCGGGGCTAAGGTCGTGGCCACCGGCTCGGCGATCACCAACTTCAACTTCATCTCGCACTATGGGCTGCCGATCAAGAAGAAGGAATATGCGCTGATCTGCACCGTGCCGATGGATGCGCCTGGAGTCAAGCTGATCTCGCGCACCTCCTACGCGCAGAACGCCGCGGTCACCGGCACCCCGTTCGACTACCCGCTGTCCTCGCGCATGGATGAGAACGACGCGGTATTCGTCTTCGACAAGGTGCTGGTGCCGTGGGAAAACATCTTCGCCTACGGCGATCCGGAGCAAATCAACGGCTTCATGCCGCAGACCGGCTTCATCCAGCGCTTCACCTTCCAAGGCTGTATCCGCTTGGCAGTGAAGCTGGACTTCATCGCCGGACTGCTGCTCAAGGCCTTGGAAATCACCGGAACCCAGGACTTCCGCGGGGTGCAGGCAAGGGCCGGAGAAGTCATCGGCTGGCGCAACCTGTTCTGGGGCCTGGTCGACGGCATGATGCTCAACCCGGACCAGGGCCCTAATGGCTCGGTGCTGCCAAAGATGGACTACGGGCTGGCCTACCGCATGTTCATGGCCCAGGGCTACGGCCGGATCAAGGAAATCATCGAGCAGGATGTGGCCTCGGGCCTGATCTACCTGCCCAGCGGCGCGCTGGATTTCCAGAATCTGGAGATCCGCCCGTATCTGGACAAGTACGTCCGCGGTTCCAACGGAGTGCAGGCCGTTGACCGGGTCAAGCTCATGAAATTGCTCTGGGATGCTATCGGTTCCGAATTCGGCGGACGGCACGAACTCTACGAGCGGAACTATTCGGGAAACCACGAGAACGTGCGCATCGAAATGCTCATGCATGCCAAGAATTCCGGCGCCACCTCGCTGATGAACGGCATGGTCGAGCAGTGCATGGGGGAGTACAACCTGGACGGCTGGACGGTTCCCGATCTATTCAACAGCGATGACGTTAACGCCTACATGAAGCGCGGTCGCTAATTCCACCCAGCCAGCGGGCGGGATGCCGGGCGGTGCGGGAAACCCTCGTCAGTTATAAGAACTCAATGAAAGGAAACACATGTGCGAGATCCTCGGGCGGGCCGCGGCCGCCGGAATCGGCAGGCGTGCGATGCTTGCCAGTTTGGGGCTCGGCGCAGCTGCGGCCGGGCTGGGAGCCATGGCTGGCCCGGCGCGCGCGACTGATCCAGCAAGACGGGAATTCGGCCCGGCGCCAGCTGGCAGCAGCAACACCCGGCTGGTGCTGCTGGGCACTTCCGGCGGCCCTCCCTATTGGCCCGGCGGGTCCCGCGAGGGAATCTCCACCGCGCTGGTGGTGGGGGACCGCTACTACATCATCGATGCCGGCCATGGAGTTATGGGCCAGTTGCGCAAAGCCCGGCTGGGGATCAACTATGAAACAGATATGGACGGTCCGCTGGATGCGCTCGGCGGCATCTTCCTGACCCACTTGCATTCGGACCATGTCGCAGATCTGAATAACATCCTCAGTGAAGGCATCTTCAACGGGTTACAGCATGTGGAGAAGAAAGTGCCGATTTGGGGACCGGGAAATCGCGGGGAACTGCCCGAACTATTCGGCGGAGGCAAGGCGCCCAAACCCCTCAATCCGCGCAATCCCACCCCTGGGACCAAGCAGATGACGGACCTGCTGGTCCAAGCCTTCGCCACGGATTTCAACGATCGCCTTTTCGACAATCGAAAACCGCGACCGGACGAGCTCTGGGAAGCGTTCGATGTGCCTGTTCCCAAGGAGTATATGAAGAACCCCAACTCGGATCCCTGCCCGGCCATGGAGCCTTTCGACTTCTTCGAGGACGACCGCATTAAGGTCTCGGCCATCCTGGCCAACCACGCACCGGTATTCCCGTCTCTGGCCTATCGATTCGAAACCGAAGAAGGATCCGTCGTCTTTTCCGGGGACACCGGTTTGACGCCCAACATCACGACCCTGGCGCAGGGAGCCGATGTCCTGGTGCACGAGGTACTCGACAAGACATGGCCCGAGTCGCTGTTCCCGCAGCCGCGCAGCGACGCGCAAGAAGGCCTATACCAGCATCTGATACAGGCGCACACCTTGATTGAGGACGTGGGGAAGGTAGCTCAGGCGGCAAACGTCGGAACCTTGGTGCTCTCGCATCTGGTGCCCGGGAACCGCCCCGACGAGGTTTGGGCGCGTTGCGCCGAGGATTTCGACGGGAAGCTGGTGATCGGCCGAGACCTCGACGTCATTGGCGTCGGAACGCAGTAGGTCCAGGGGTGCGCCGTAGCAGGCGTATCCAGAGCATCGTGCGCAGGGGTGACAGTTGGCGGCAATCCGCCGCAACCTCCCCTGCGCTTCTTGCGTTGGCCCGAGAGCGAAAGGACTGGACCGCAGGACTGTGCGCAAAGGCGGTACAACGGCTTTCTGGTGGATGCTCCACGCCCTGGACCCTGGCCTAGTTTTACGAATTATTCTGTAATGTGCCAGGCAATAGTCGACATTTTTCTCCCCGACCCAACAATCCTGACTCCCTTCTGAGCGTCATATTGCCTCTTATGACTGCATTCTCGTTCGCTCGTACTTCAACTGCTTGACTCGAAGTACCAACCATCCAGAGCGGCTGAGAGACCTGGCTCGACGACGCCGCAGCAAGCCTGCATTCGGCAGCTAGTGCTAACGCCAGGTTCGATGGATCAGCAGAAAGCAACTTTCTGCTTCCTTCGGAGCAAGACTCTAAGGGAGAACGAAAATGACCGTACTGAGCACGCAACTGCCCCGCGTTCCCTACACCGGGAGCGCAGACGAGGCCGAGCTCGCCCACTGGCGCGAGATCGCCGAGCAGGTCGCGGCCACCCTGGCCGCCGATGCGCTGGAGCGCGACCGCAAACACGAGCAGCCCTTCGCCGAGGTGCAGCTGCTGCGCGAGGCCGGGCTGCTGAACCTGCTGGTTCCGGCCGAATTCGGGGGAGCCGGAGCGCACTGGGCCACCGCCTTTGAAACCATCCGCATCCTGGCCGCGGCCGACGGGTCCATCTCCCAGCTGCTGGCCTACCACTACATCAACCAGTCCGGCATCGCCTTCTACGCTCCGGCCGAAGCCCAGGCCGAGTGGTGGCGGCGCACCGTGGCCGGAGGCTGGCTCTGGGGCGATTCGGTGAATCCGGTGGACCCGCAGCTGACGCTCACCGCGGAGGACGATGGCTTCCGGCTGAACGGTTTCAAGCGTTTCTCCACCGGCTCCGGAGTCGGCGAGATGATCGTCGTCAACGCCGAAGTCTCCGGAGGCCCGCGCCACGGCGAAGTGTTGGCCTTTGTCCTCCCGCGCAACCGGGAAGGGCTGGAAATCGTCGATGACTGGGACTACCTGGGCCAGCGCTTGAGCGCCTCGAACTCGCTGAAGTACCACAACGTGCGCATCGAGGCCGCCGATCTGCTCGGGGCGGTGACCGACGAGCCGGTCTCCACCCTGCTCACCCCCGGGATCCAGCTGGCCTTCGCGAACTTCTACCTGGGCATCGCCGAGGGCGCGTTGGCCCGCGGCAAGCAGATATTGCTGGGCCGCAAGAACGCCTGGTTCCTCTCGGCGGCGGAGAGCTACTCCCAGGACGTCGTCTTCCAGCGCACCGTGGGCGAGCTGAAGGCGCGCACCGCCGCGGTGGCCGCCCTGGCCGAGAAGCTCGGCCGCAAATTCGATGCGCTGCTGGCCAAGGCGGGGAATGTCACCCAGCCTGAACGCGCGGCGCTGGCGGTGGAAATCGCCGAGGCCAAGGTGGTCTCCACCGAGATCGGCGTGGAGGTCGCCAACCGCATCTTCGAGGTCACCGGTTCCTCCTCTACGCAGAATGATGTGGGCCTGGATCTGTTCTGGCGCAATGTGCGCACCCACTCGCTGCACGACCCGGTGGACTACAAGAAAATCGAGGTCGGCGCGTACTTCCTGCGCGGGGAAACCCAGCCGCTCTCGCTCTACACCTAAACCTCAACCGCACCCACGGATTGGACCGAACTGATGACCGTACTTGCCACCGCCAATCGCCTGGCTGAATTGAAAACCCGCTTCGCCCCGCACTTTGAAAAGATCGCCGCCGGCGCCGCCGAACGCGACCGCAGCGGAGAACTGCCGCACCAGCAGGTGGCCGAGCTGGCCGCCGCCGGCTTCGGCGCATTGCGCGTCCCGGTCTCCCACGGCGGGGCAGGGGCCACCTTGGCCGAGCTCTTCGAATTGCTCGTGGACTTGGCCGCCGCGGACTCCAGCATCGCCCAGGCCTTGCGCGCCCACTTCGCTTTCGTCGAAGACCGCCTGGTAGCCGCCCCGGGGCCGGGGCGCGACAAGTGGCTGGCCCGCTTTGCCGCCGGGGAGCTGGTGGGGAATTCCTGGACCGAGATCGGCACCGTGAAGGTGGGCGAGGTGATCACCAAGGTCACCCCGGATGGCGAGGGAGGGTTCCTGGTCAACGGCACCAAGTACTATTCCACCGGCTCGATCTTCGCCGACTGGCTGGATACCTACGCCGAGCGCACCGATACCGGCAAGCGCGTGATCGCCGCGGTCAACCGGCACCAGCCCGGCGTGGTGCTGGCCGATGACTGGGACGGCTTCGGACAGCGCACCACCGGCACCGGAACCTCCACCTTCACCGACGCGGTCGTCGCCGAGGAGGACCTGATCGACTTCGACACCCGCTTCAAGTACCAGACCGCCTTCTACCAGCAGGTGCTGCTGGTGGTGCTGGCCGGGTCCGCCAAGGCCGCCGAACGCGACTTCGCCGCCGAGCTGAAGGCCCGCAAGCGCACCTTCAGCCACGGCGCCGCCAACGTGGCCGCCGAGGATCCGCAGCTGCTGCAGGTCATCGGCGAGGTGTCGGCGGCTGCGTTCGCGGCGGCCGGAACCGTGGAACGCGTGTCGCAGTCCCTGCAGGGAGCCTATGAAACCGCGCTGGCGCTGCACGAGGGCGAGGTGACGGTGGAGGAAGACGAGGCGGCCAATGATGCGGCCGAGCTGGCCAGTGCGCAGGCCCAGGTGGTGCTCACCCCGCTGGTGCTCAACGCGATCACCCACGCCTTCGACGCGCTGGCCGCTTCGGCCACCAGCGTTTCGAAGAACCTGGATCGGCACTGGCGCAATGCCCGCACCGCCGGCAACCACAACCCGTGGGTGTTCAAGGCCCGGCTGATCGGCGACCTGGCGGTCAACGGCACCGAGCTGCCGCGGGTTTGGGCCATCGGCGCCTCGAAGTAGCATCCACAGAGCGGGCAGGCCCAGCCCTCATCTTGAGCGCCGGGCCTGCTGCGTGTAGCGCAACAATCACCGAGCAGCTCGCCGGTACCCCCTGGATGCACCTCGCCCACAACAACTCGCTGCAGATAAAGCACTGGTAACTCGCGGTCCGCGGTGTCCTTCCGATAGTAGGCGGCGCTCGGACTCGGCGATTGCATGATTCCGTAGCGCATGTTCCCTGCAGAATCCGTGGCATATGGTGCCAGAAATGAACGCGCCAGGTAGAGGATGTCTCCAGCGGCAATCCGATGCTCGCCGCAGTCGAAAACACCGCGGGTCTCCCAGCTGACCTCGATGCTTGAAAGCTCTTGTTCGAGCCTGTAGCACTGGCGCTCGTCGGCCACGACCGCGATGATCGGTTCGATGAAGTCCAGCTCGGGATAGGGGCTGGGCTGCTCCCCTCCCGAAAAGGATCCTCAGCGTATTTCTGAAAGTTCTGCATCGCGGCAACTTATATCCTCTTCAATAAGCGGGCATGCCTGAAGATAACGGGCATTTCGATTGTAGGTGTCCGCTCCAAGACGCCTCCGACCAGGTTGTTCCGAACGGCTGTGCGCAGCGTGCTTCATGGAATCCGCTTCGGCGGGTTTTAGGCCGCTGGCTAGACTGAGTGGGTGATCAACTACACCCTGCGTCAAATACAGTATTTTGTCGCCGTCGCCGAAACCGGGTCCATCTCTGCGGCCGCCGGCGCCTGCCATATTTCGCAGGCCGCCATGTCGCAGGCGATGGACGAACTTGAACGGGTGGTGGGATCGCAGCTGCTGGTGCGGCGCCGGGCGCGCGGCGTGGTCCTCACCGCGGTAGGTACGGACTTCCTCCACGATGCCAAGCAGCTGGTGCGCCATGCCGAAGAGGTGCAGGATCAAATCGTGGAACGCCAAACCAAGCTCTCCGGACCGCTGGTCATCGGCTGCTACTCCTCGCTGGCGGCCTTCTGGATTCCGGTGATCTGCGAACGCTTCACCAACGTGCACCCGGACCTGCAGGTGACCCTCCTCGAGGGAGATGGCGCCGAGCTGCAGGAGCGGATGCTGCAGGGGCATCTGGATGCGGTGCTCACGCACACTCGGCATCTCCTGCCGCACGTGGGGTGGCGCCGCGTCATGTCGGGGCGGCCATATGTCCTGGTCGGAGGCAACCACCGTCTGGCCAAGCGAGGCAGTGTGGCGCTGTCGGAATTGGCGGAAGACGATTTCGTGTCCCTGGACATTCCGACGGTGCGCGATAACCAGCTGGTGAATCTGCGGATGTCGGGCCTGGATCCCAAGGTGCGTTGGAGTTCGCAGAGCTTCGAGGCCGTGCGCGGTTTGGTTGCCCGGGGTTTGGGCTACACGGTGCTGGTGCAGCGGCCCCCGGTCAATCTCAGCTATGACGGACTGCCGCTGGCGATCCTGGAAATTGAGGGTCCGGTCGGCGAGAGCGATATTTGTGTCGCCTATACTGCATCAAACCGTCCGAGCCTGCGGCTGCGCGCATTCCTCGACTTCTGTGAAGAGGTTGGAGCCGAAAAAGAAAACAGGGCTGGCTAGAGTCTTTGCGACTCCAGCCAACCCTGGATCTGTTCAGCGAGGCTACAGGTTCTCCGCTTCGAGATCCGCCTCGCGGCCCTCTTTCACCCCACGTATGGCAAGCCCGGCGACAATGAATGCGCCCGCCCAGACGGCGCCGGCAATCCACAGCGTTCCGCCACCGAGTAGCACCAAGCCGGTAACGATCATCGGGGTGAAGCCTGCCCCCACGGTGGAGGAGAGCTGGTACACCAGCGAAGCGCCGGTATAGCGGATCCGGGTGGGGAACAGCTCGGCGGTGAAAGCGCCGAAGGGTCCGAAGATCGTGGCCTGGATGATGCCGTTGGCGATGAACAGGGCGATGGCGAAGAGCCACAGCTCGCCCATTTCCAGCATCCACATGATCGGCAGGGCCATTACCGCGCCGGCGGCGATGCCAACCATCATGACCGGGCGGCGACCGAGCTTGTCGGAGTAGCGGGCGGCGAACCAGATGCCGATAACGGTCAGCGTAGCGCCGATGGCCTTCACATTCAGCACGGCCGTGCGGTCCATGCCGACCTCTTCAACCACATAGGCGACGGCCCAGACGGTCATCAGGCCCTGCACCGTGTAGGAGCTCATGCCGACCAGCGTTCCGCGGATCACCGAACCGGGGTACTTGGTGATGACCTCCAGGAAAGGGGTTTTGCGTTCTTCGGCTTTGCCTTCCAAGGCGAGGAAGAGCGGGGACTCGGCAACCTTGAGCCGGATGATCAGGCCGATGCCTACCAGCGCGATGCTGATCAGGAACGGGATTCGCCAGCCCCAAGCCAGGAACTGGTCATCGGGCAGGATGGAGATCGCGGAAACTGCGAGGGTCGCCAGCACCGCACCGGCCGGTCCACCCATATTCGCGAAGCTCGCGGCGAAGCCGCGGCGTTCCTTCGGGGCGTGCTCCAGTGCCATCAGCATGGCGCCTCCCCATTCGCCGCCCACGGCCAGGCCCTGGACGATGCGCAGCGTGATCAACGCGATCGGCGCGATCATGCCGATTTGAGCGGCCGGAGGCAGCAGGCCGATCAGCGTCGATGCGCCGCCCATCATTGCCATCGAGGTAATCAGCACGCCCTTGCGGCCCACCTTGTCGCCGAAGTGGCCGAAGACGATTCCGCCCAGCGGGCGGGCCAGGTAGCCAACGGCAAGAGTGGAGAAGGAGGCGAAGAGCGCCACGCCGGGGGTGAGCCCGATGAAGAACACCTTGTTGAAGACCAGCGAGGCGGCCGTGGCGTAGAGGATGAAGTCGTAGAACTCGATCGCGCTTCCAATGAAGCTCGAGGCGAGGATGCGACGCATCTGCGGGGAATTGAGCGAGGGAACTTTGAGCTCACCATCGCCCGTCGGCTGGTTTTGTGGCTTCACTGCATTGCTCATCGGGATGCCGCCATTTCACTGTGGATGCGGGAGAAGGATATTTTATCGAGGTCGTCGGGGACCAAGTAGGTACCGGAGAACTTATCGGCGTGCGAATGCCAGACGGATAGCGGGGTCGTGCCCGGCACCAGGTGGTGCAGGGCCAGGGTGCGTGCCCCGGCTTGGGCCGCGATCTCGATGGCCTGTTCGGCCGAGGTGTGGGCCCGTCGGTGATGGTCCATGGAGGCTTGGGATTCCAGCGTTCCAATCGAACCGTAGGTGCGCTGGACCCATTCGAAATCGATGGCTTCATGCAGCAGCAGGTCCGTGTCCCGGGCCAGCGTGACAAGGTTCTGGCAAGGCGAGGTGTCTCCGGAAATGGTGACCGAGCCTTCGCTGGTGTCGAAGCGGAATGCGAAGGCCGGCGCAATCGGCGGATGCTTCACCAGCGTGGCGCTCACTGTCACCAATTCATCTTGGTAGATCACGAATGGCTTGAATGCCTCCGGCGTCGGGTTCTCATTCGGGTGATAACCGGTGCCCGCAGGAATCTGGATGTCTTGGGCCGAGAAGTGATCCAGCGGGGAGGGGCGCAAGGCGTTGATCACCCGGTCGTTGAGGTCCGTTGCGTAGGCCTGCATCAGATGATCGAACATCGAGGCGGTGCCCGGCGTTGGATTCTGCGGGTAGAGCGCCTGCGGCGGAACGCTCGCCCTCGGGGAGGCCGGTGGCAAGGCGCCGCGCTCGCCGGGGCCGACAATGGCGATGGGTTCCTTATCGGCGGGCAGCGTGAACAGCCCGAAGATGGCTAGCGAGGCCAGGTCGATGCTGTGGTCGGAGTGCAGGTGGGTGAGGAAGATGCCGCGCAGGTTCGCCGGGCTGTAGCCCGCCTTCATCAGCTGGTTTCCCACGCCGGTGCCGGCATCTACGAGGTAGACGCTGTCACCGACGACTACCGCGGTGGAGATTCCTGCACGCTCGCCGGCGTGCTCGCCGGTCCACCAGCGTGGACCGCCTGCGGTGCCGAGGGTGACGACGTGGGGATTCAAATTGGTGGAGGCCATGTCTCTGCGACCTTTCGTTGTTCTAGTATCTACCAACCATTCTTATGCGCTGGCTCACATTCGTAAAACTGTTTTTATCTACCATTAACAATGGTTTTACTTATGAATGGGTCTGTAGACTTCAACGCGACGCGAAGCATCCTCAGGCGATGAGGGAGCATTGCGCATGATGTACTGAGTGGAAGCAACACGTACCTGTAGGAGTGGCATGTCTGATCACGAACGAAGCCGCCTCTCGCGCTGGGTCCTGCCTCATGGCGCGGAGCCGGATCCCCGGTTTACGCTAGCCAACGAACGCACCTTCCTGGCGTGGATCCGCACCTCACTGGCATTCCTTGCCGGTGGTACCGCGCTTGAGGCCTTCGCCGCCGAGGCTTTCCCCTCGCCGCTGCGCACTTGGCTCGCGGTGCTGATCATCGGCGTGGGAATTCTGATTGCCGCAGGTGCCGCGGTCCGCTGGGTCCGCGTGGAGCGCAGCATGCGCACCGGACGCCCGCTGCCGATACCTGCCATCGTTCCGCTCCTGGGCTTCGGCGCAGTGGCCGCTTCCATCGCGGCCGTGGCGATGATTGTCGGTTCGCGAGCCTGATGCGCGAGCCCATCCAGATCGCCGACCCGGGGCTGCAACCAGAGCGCACGGTATTTGCGTGGAGCCGTACCCTGGTGTCATTCCTTGTGGTCAGTGCCGTCTTCTTGCGCTGGCTGCCGCACTATGGCGTGGGTATCGTGTTGATGATCGCAATTTCCGCGACCATGGCGCTGGGAATCTTTGCCTCGCAGCGCGCTCGCTACCGGCGCATGGCCCTCGGCGTGAAATCCGAGCGGGTCAGGCCGGATATCGTCGCGGTGCTCATGACCACCCTGGTGCTGATCGCCATCGGCGTGTTCGGAATGATCTTGGTGCTCGGCCCGAGCTGAGGGCTGCGCGTACGGCTGTAGCCCCCTTTGGCTTTTCGCCGGCGCATGGGTGTTGCGGATTTCACTGGCAAGTGAGACGCGCGGAACGCGGGTCAGGTTCTAGACTTAGTTGGATAAAATCAACTATTTAGAGGAGCGCTCCGGCTCATGAACGCTGAGACTCAACCCAAAAGCCCGTTTAACTTCGTTCAGGTCCTGATTGCCGCCGCTGGTACTGGCTTCCTCAACGTCATCACCTACTTCATTGGCAGTTCCGCAGGAGCCACCATGGTGCTCGGTGAGAACACCGGTGAGCACATTGGCTTCGCTCAGGTCTACGGTTTCACCTTGCTGCCGATCCTCATCCTCGGGGCGGTGGTCTTTGTTATCGGCCGCGCCAAGCCAGCATTCTGCAAGGTCGCCCAGTGGTTGGGTCTGGTCGTTGCGGTTGTTTCGATCATCTTGCCAATCATGGCCGCCGGCGACATCGCTACCGCGCTCACCTTAAGCATCATTCACCTCTTCGTGGGCCTTGGCTTGTTCTTCGCGGTGCACTACGGCAACAAGAGCCTGCACACGAACTAGCAACCGAGCTCCTGCAACTCGACGCAAAATGCCTGCTGCCCACGGATAGAAATCCGTGGGCAGCAGGCATTTGTGAGCTCGTAGTTATTGAGTAGTGCTCTAGAACTGCAAGGCCGCGGGCCGGGACAATCCCAAGATTGTCCCGGCCCGCGGCCCTTAGTTGATGGAGTCAGTCGGTCTACGAATCCTGCAGGACCATCGCCTCGGAGCGCAGCTTGCGACGGCTCGCCGCATGCTTGACCATGGTCAGCGCCACCGCGGCGATCAGCAGAAGATACATGATGATCGTGGTCGGCGAGGAGACCAGGTAGCCCAGGTCGCCCTCGGACACGGTCAGCGCCCGGCGCAGGGAGGTTTCGGCCAGCGGCCCGAGGATCACGGCGATCAGCACCGGGGCTACCGGGAACTGGTAGCGGCGCATGATGAAGCCGAGGATGCCGATGGCCAGCAGGAACCAAAGGTCGATCACCGAGGAGCTCACCGCATAGACGCCCAGCATGGAGAGCACGGTAATTCCTGCATACAGGTAGTGCCGTGGCACCAGCAGCAGCTTGGCCCAAAGCCCGGCAAATTGCATGTTGATGATCAGCAGCATCACCAAGCCCACGAAGAGCGAGGCGAGCAGGGTCCAGACCATGTCGCCCGAGCGTTCGAAGAGCAGCGGGCCTGGCTGCATGCCGTACTGCTGGAACGCGGCGATCATCAGCGCCGCGGTCGCCGAGACCGGAAGCCCCAGGGCCAGCAGGGCGCCCATGGCCATGCCGGCGGTCGCGTTTCCGGCGGCCTCCGGGGCGGCCACGCCGTTGATGGAACCGGTGGTTCCGAACTCCGGATCCTTCCGCTTGGCGGCCAAGCGCTTCTCGGTGCCGTAGGCAAGGAAGGTCGGGATCTCCGCGCCGCCGGCCGGGATGACGCCGAAGGGAACGCCGAAGGCGGTGCCGCGCAGCCAGGCTGGCAGGGCCTTGCGGAAGTCCGCGCCGCTGAGCCTGATCCGGCCGCTGGCCGGGATCCGCAGGGCGCTGGGGTCGCGGTGGATCCGCGAGGCCACATGGATGACTTCACCCAGGGCCAGCAGGCCCACGGTGATGACCACGATGGACAGCCCGTCAAAGAGCTGCGGCAGGCCGCCGGTGAAGCGCACGGAACCGGAGATTCCATCCACCCCGATCAGCGCCAGGACCAGGCCGATGGACAGCGCGCCCAGCCCCTTGATGATCGATTCGGAGACCACCGAGGAGATGGCGACGAAGGCGAAGACGGCCAAGGCGAAGTATTCGGCCGGGCCGAAGGCGGTCGCCAGTTTCACCAGCGAGGGGGCGAAGAACACCACCAGCGTGGTGGCGATCAGCCCGCCGATGAAGGCGCCCATCGCGGCGGTGGCCAAGGCCCGGGCCGCCTGCCCGCTCTTGGCCATCTTGTGGCCCTCGAAGGTGGTGGCGATGGCCGAGGAGGCCCCGGGCGTATTGAGCAGAATTCCGGCCGTGGAATCGCCGAACATCCCGCCGAAGTAGACTCCGGCGAACATGATGAACGCGGCCGTGGGGTCCAGGCTGAAGGTGACCGGCAGCAGCAGGGCGACGGCCATCGAGGAGCCGAGGCCCGGCAGCACGCCGACCGCCGTGCCCAGCAAGGCGCCGATGAGCACCCACATGAGGTTCACGAGCGTCAACGCACCGGCGAAACCCGCCATTAAGTGACTGAGCTGATCCATTTAGAGCAAACCTCCCAGGAGCCCGGCGGGCAGGCTGAGGCCCAACCCGAGGCCGAACGCCAAATAGCTGATCGAGGAAACCATGGCGGCGACCCCGATGTCGAAAATCGGGCGGGTGCTGCCCAGCGCCTTGCAGATGGCCCAGAACAATCCGGCCGCGGAAATAATCCAGCCCAGCACCGGAAGCACGAGGATGAAGCAGGCGATGCCGCCGACGATCCAGGCGATCGTGGCCCAATCCGAGTACAGACGCACCCGGCCGGTGCGGCGCGGACGCTGTGCGCTGGCCCCGAGCACCTCGGTGCGCTGGGTGTCGCCCAATTCGGCCAGCATTTCGGCGGAGAAATCGGGGTTGCCGCTGTCGGTGCCCTGCGGGAAACGCCGGGTGCGCAGCACGGAAAGGCCATGCAGCACCGTCAGCGCATAGAGCACGATGCAGATGATCCAGGGGAAGAACTGCGGACCGGGCACGGTATCGCCCATGACGTTCATGGAGGCCGTGCCGATGGTCAGTGCGACGGCCAGGGCCAGCAGCAGCGCGGTAACCACCAGCTCGCTGCGGCCCGAGAAGAAACCGGTAATGCGTACGGTGTCTTCGGTGGTTTCTCTGCTCTGGGTGGTGCTCATAGTCCGAGTCCTTCCACGAGATCCGTGGTCGTGGCGATCTCCGCGTCGATGAATGCGTCGAGCTCATCGCCGACCATGTAGCTGTCGGTCCAGTTATTCCGGGCCACGGCGTCCTTCCACTGCTCCGTGGCATGGAATTCGGCCACGATCTGCTGCAGTTCGGCCTTCTGCTCGGCGGTTATGCCCGGGGCGGCGACGTAGCCGCGCCAATTGGCCATGGCCGCGTCGACCCCGGCCTCCTTGAAGGTCGGCACATCCACGCCGGGCAGGCGCTCTTCGGAGGAGATCGCCAGGGCGCGCAGGCTTCCGGTCTCGATCTGGTCGGAGAGCTCGTTGTAGCCGGAAACGGCCGCGCTGGTGGTGCCCGAAAGCACCGAGGTGATCGCCTCGCCGCCGCCGGAGTAGGGAATGTAGTTGACCAGCTGCGGGTCGATGCCCACCTCGCGGGCGGCCATGCCCATCAGCAGGTGGTCGATGCCGCCGAGCGAACCGCCGGCGATGGAGGTTCCGCCCGGGTCTTTCTTCCAGGCTTCAACGAAGTCCGCCAGGGTCTCCAGCTCGGAGTCGCCGGGGACCACGATCACCGCATAGTCATCGGCCAGCCGGGCAATCGGGGTGACGTCTTCCAGCGAGGTGCCCGAGTCGGCGAGTTCGATCGCGCCGATCATCACCCCGCCGGTGACCATCAGCATGTCCGAGCGGCCGGTCATCTGCGCGAACTGGCTCAGCCCGATGGTGCCGCCGGCACCGGGGACATTGACCACCTGCACGTTGTTGCTGATGCCATCGGATTTGATGGCCTGCTGCGCTTCGCGGGCAAAGCCGTCCCAGCCGCCGCCGGGAGAGGCCGGGGCCATGATCACGAGTTTCGCGCGCACCGTGTTCTCGCCGCCCGAGGCGGCCGAGGTCACCAGCGCGAGCGTGGCGATCAGAACGCTGGCGACCAGGAAGGCCACGTTCTTAAAATTGAGTTTGCTCATAGCTATCCGTAGGGTTCGAGTGATGAGGGGGATTCCGGCAGGCCGGAAGCGTCTTAGCTACGATCCCATGCAGTGATCCAAACCACTATCGAAAACGTGGTTTGGGTCATAGGTGCCATAAGAAAAATAAAGTTAACGCCGGAAGGCAGGCCATGAGACCCACCGCCACTCCGCTACCGCGCCGCCGTCGATTGCGCCTGCAGCTGGCCGGGCTGCAGGTGGTCATCGTCCTGGCCGTCGTGCTCGCGGTGGCGGTCGCGGTGATGGTGGTCGAGGACCAGCGGGTGCAGGACCAGGCCTATGCGCGGGTCGGCACGGTGGCCAGCCATGTGGGCAACGAGCCGGCGGTGATCGCCGCGCTGAACACCGAGGACGCCGCGCAGGTTATCGCGCCGATCGCCCAGCTGGCCCGCGAGGTGTCCGGGGTGGACTACGTCGTGGTGGTGGGGCTGGATAACATCCGCCTTTCGCACCCGGACCCGGAGCAGATCGGCCGGCCGGTGTCCACCGATCATTCGCTGATGCGCCAGGGGGAGAGCTTTTCCGGGATCGAATCCGGAACGCTGGGCCCCACCCTGCGGGTGAAGGCGCCGATCCGCGCCGACGGCCAGATCATCGGCACGATCTCCGTGGGGATCCTGCAAAGCGAGGTGCGTGCCCAGCTGAACTCCATCGTGGTGGGCTTCGCCCCGTGGATTCTGGGCGCCGCCGGCCTGGGCACGCTGCTCAGCCTGTCCGCGGCGCGCGCCATTCGCCGCCGCATCTTCGGGGTGGAGCCCGATGAGGTCCCGGGCCTGCTCCAGTCGCAGAATGCGCTGCTCTACGCGGTGAGCGACGGGGTGCTCGGCGTGGGACCCGCGGGGCGGATCACCCTGTGCAACGGGGAGGCCGAGACGCTGCTCGGATTGCGCGAATCGGTGGTGGGCCGCATCGCCGAGGAGGTGCTGGACCCGCTGCTCGGCACGATGCCCGAGGAGGGGGCCCGGCAGGTGCTGGTGGGCGAACGGGTGCTGGTGGTCTCGCGGCGCAATGCGGTGGCCGGAGCTGCCCGGGCCGATGCAGGTTATACGCTGACCCTGCGCGACCGCACCGCGCTGGAGGCTTCGCTGCGCGAGCTGGCCGGCCAGCGCGGACTGGCCGATGCCCTGCGCGCGCAGACCCACGAGTTCGCCAACCGGCTGCATGTGCTCTCCGGCTACCTGTCCGTCGGCGCGCACCAGAAAGCGCAGGAATACATAACCCGGATCGCCGGTCCGCAGGAGCGCACCGCGGTGGAACTTCCGGACCCCGGGTTGGCCGGGGTGCTTTCGGCCAATGCCGCGGTGGCCCGGGAACATGGGGTGTCCTTCGAGGTGTCGGCGCAGTCGCTGGTCGCGGCGGGCGCCGGGGCCGACGGCGACCTGCTGACCGTGCTGGGCAATCTGCTCAGCAACGCGATCGAGGCGGCCGGCGACGGGGGCCGGGTCGAGGTCTTTGTCCGGCTGGCCGGGCAGCAGGCCGAACTGCGGGTGGAGGACAGCGGCCCCGGGGTGCCCCCGGAGCAAGCCGAACGCATCTTCACCCGCGGAGTCAGCGCCAAGGATCAAAGCACGCAGCCCCATGGGATCGGGCTGGCCCTGGTCCAGCGGATTATCCAGCGCAGAGGTGGGACAATCGAGGTTGGAGACTCCGCGCTGGGTGGCGCGCAATTCGCCGCCCGGTGGCCGGCGGCAACAGGGCAGGGGAACTAAGCTATGCGCCAGATCGAAACGCTGATCGTCGACGACGACCCGGATGTGCTGGCCATGCACGAACTTTTTGTTGCATCCACCGACGGATTCCGTGTCGCGGCCACCGCCACCCGCGCCGCGGAGGCGCTGGCCTGCCTGGAGGCGAATGCGGGAATCGAGCTGATCCTGCTCGACGTGCACCTGCCGGACGGAAATGGCGTCGAGGTCCTCGCCGAGGTGCGCGCCCGGTTCAGCCAGGTGGGGGTCATCATGATCACCGCAGCCGCCGATGCGCCCACGGTGCGCGGAGCCATCGGCCAGGGGATCGACGGGTACCTGGTCAAGCCTTTCGCCGTCGGGGAATTCCGCAGGCGGCTGGACCTGTTCCGCCAGGCGCGGATCGCCGCGCCGGAACGCTTGGCCCAGTCGGATATCGACGTGCTGCTGCGCGAAGAGGCCGAATCGACGGGATCCGGGCCGGCGCCGGCCCCGACCGGCAGCCTGCCCAAGGGCTACGCGCAGGCCACCCTGGATCTCATCGCCGACGCGGTGCGCGGGGTGGACGCGGATATTTCGGCGGCCGAGGTCGCCGAGGCCTGCGGGGTCTCCCGGGTCAGCGCCCGGCGGTATCTGGACCTGCTGGAGCGGCGCGGACAGGTGGAACTGCGCCCGCGCTATGGTTCGGCGGGGCGCCCGGAACACCGCTATCGCTGGGTTCGCCGCTGAGCCGCCGGCGGCTCGCGGCTGTCAGCTGCCCTCGTTCCCATGTTTCTTTGACTCCCCGCGGGCTTTCTTCTTGTAGTACCGCTCCCGTGCCTTGTGGCCAGCTTGGCGTTTGATCTCCGCGGCATCTTCCGCGAAATATTCACTAGTCATCGCCTTGAAATCCTGGAACTTGGCTTGCTCCTCTTCCGGGGTTGGCCCGGGCTCCCAACTTCGCAGCCAGAGCACTTCGCTGGTGTTGATCACCGCAACGATGGCAGTTATCAACACGGCTGCATCCATGGCTCCGGTGACTGCGAACGCAGAAGCGAACGCGATCAACACCGACGCCGACAGCGGGAGCAGCACGTAGCCGAGCCCGCCGGGAGCGGCCCGATATTCCCGCACAACTATTGGGCGCTCGATGACGGCGCCGAGCACCTCCGAAACCACGAACGACACGATCAAGGCAATAACGAGTTTGCCGAAGGTCGCGTCCACGCTGATGAACCATGTGCACAGCCAGGCAACGGCCAGGGCCAGAAGTCCTTTCACCGCACCCGTCGTCAGTCGTCCCGCGATGGCGTTCCCGAGCGTCGGAAACCTGATTTCATCTGCACTCATTTTAATCCTGCCTACTACTTTTCTTACGCGGAACAGGCGGTGGCAGCGCCATCTGGGCCAAGAACTGCTTGCTGGCATCTGCAGTTCCTTGGCCCATCTGCGCGCTGAATGAACCACCGCGAATCGCGCCCCAGATTCCTTTGGCCCGCGCGTTGGCTCGTGGGGTCGGCTGTTTCTGGATCTTCTGGCAGGGATTCCAATGTCCGGATAAGTGCGCCTAACCCGGCAGCTGGCATTGCAGCAGCTCCTGCTTGCGCATGCCGAAGCAGGAGTGGCAACCGTATCGGCAATCGACGCCCTGGCTTCCTGCACAAGGTAGATTCCCCGTCAGCGAGTTTTTGCGCTTCAACAAAATGGCAGCGCCCAACTACCGGTGTTCGTGACATGTTGGTGCATTGCGCATTCGAAAGTTTCCTTGTCGATTAGTCTCCTTTAAGACCCTAGCCCTGATTAATTACCCTAGTCAACGAGCCGCCCTCATCCTTTAGTGGGAAGGGAGGCTGAAACTCGCACCGCTGATTCATGGATCCTGCGGAAAAGATGACGCATCCACCGGAGAGGAGGGATTGCAGCAAAAGCGAGAGGACCACCACAATGCGGGCGTATTGCCGGTGCAGTGGGTGGTCCTGATCGGTGACTTGATCCATCCGAGGCGAGGCTTGCCTGGAACCCGCTGGGCTGGAGTGCGTGGATTCGTCCCCTGCGCTGATCGTGATATCGCACTTCTGCGCCTGCTCTGGTGGTTTGCGAGACGCTGAGTTTGCCTAGCCGTCTTCGAGATGCTTGGCGGCGGCCAGCGTTACCCGTGCCTGGCGCAGTAGCGGTTCATCGACCATCTGGCCTTCAAAGGCGAAGACCCCCGGATTGGTTTCGGCCGCGGCGAGGATCCGTTTGGCCCGCTCGAGCTCGGCCTGGCCGGGCCGGAAGGCTGCACGGATCACCGGCATCTGATTCGGATGGATGGAGGCCTTGGCGGCGAAGCCCGAGGCCTTGGCATCTCGCGCTTCGGCCAAGAGCCCCGCGGTATCCGGAATATCCAGGTAGACCGAGTCGATCGCTGCCTTGCCCTGGGCTACCGAGTGCAGCAGCACCTGGGAACGGGCGAAGCGTGCCACCTCGCGGTAGTTCCCCGCTTCCGTGCGCGAAGAGGTTCCGCCCAGCGAAGCCATGAGATCTTCGGCCCCCCACATCACCGCGACCACATTGCGAGCCGCCGCGATCTCGGAGACGCTGGTGATGCCCTTCGCTGTTTCGCACAGCGCAACCACCTCGTAGCCTTGCAAGCGCGCCGGATCGGCGGCCGATTCGCTCTTGGGCAGCATCACCGTGCGGTAGGCGGTCAGCCTCAGCGCCGCCAGATCCGCAGTGAAGAACTCGGAGTCCGCCGGATTGACCCGCACGATGGTCCGTGCCGGATCCAGGGCGCTGTCCAGCAGCGCCCGGCGGGCGGAGTCCTTGCTTTCCGGCGCCACGGCATCTTCCAAGTCGATGATGACCGCGTCGGCGCGTGCGGCGGCCTTGGCATAGCGCTCGGGGCGGTCCGCCGGGCAGAAGAGAATCGCGGGGCCCATGGCGAAGCTACTCATTTGCGGCGGCTTCAGTGGAATCCAGGGAGTCCAAGTGCGCTTGCCGGGTCCACATCAGGCAGGTGCGGGTCGCGGTGGCGACGATGTCCCCGTGCTGGTTCCGCCCGGTGTGGGTCATCGAGGCCAGACCTTGTCCGGGGCGGGACTTCGACTCGCGCAGGGCGGTGACCTCGGTTTCGGTGTAGAGGGTGTCCCCGTGGAACATGGGGTGCGGGAATTTCACATCATTGATTCCCAGCTGCCCCACGATGGTGCCCTCGGTGAGCTGCCCCACCGATTGGCCGATCATGGTGCTCAAGGTCAGCAAGGAATTCACCAGCGGCTTGCCGAACGGCTGGGTTGCGGCCCACGCCGCGTCGAGGTGCAAACCTTGATTGTTCATGGTCATGGTGGTGAACTGCACGTTGTCGGCCTCGGTGAGCGTGCGCCCGGGCTTATGCACATATGCGGCCCCGAGCTTCAGCTCATCGAAGTACAGTCCGCGCTGTTCGAAACGTTGTTGCGTAGGCTCGCTCATGCGTTTTGCTCCTGAATTTGTGGTTCCACCGTGGCCACCAGCTGCTTGGCCTTCACCAGATCGCCGACGTTCAGCCCGGTCATGCGCACCGTGCCGGTCGCCGGGGAAAGCAGCTGGTGCTCCATTTTCATTGCCTCGATGCTGACCAGCAGCTGCCCCTCGGACACCTGTTCGCCGTCGGCTACCTGGACCGAGATCACGGTGCCGGGCATCGGGGTCTCGACATGCGGGGAGAACGTGCCCGACGCCTTGGCCAGCGTGGCCAGGTGCCGTTCGAGCACCTCTTCGCGGGGGAGCTTGCGCACCGCTCCGGTCCACCCGTCTTCGCTGAGCCACAAGGTGCCGTCCGCGGCGAACGCGTGGTGAATCCCGGTGCGCTGCCCGTTGATGGAGTAGTTCCCGGAGCCCAGATCCCGCACCGCATACTCGTCCCCGGCAAGCAGAATGCGGCTTGAGCTGTCCCCGCCGTGCACGGTGAGCGCAACTTGCTGCTCTTGCACTTCATAGTGCTGCGGTGTCCCGTGGTTGTGCTGCGCCCGCCAGCCGTCGCGGCGGGTCCACGGGGTATCCGCGGTGTGCAGCCGGCCGTGCTCCAAATGGGCCGCCAGCGCCAGCTCGCGCGCGCCGGGGGACCGGAAGGAGAACTCGTGCATCTTCCGTTCGATCAGGTTCGTGTCCAGCCGCCCGGCCGCCACGTCCGCGTCGGCCAGCAGCAGGCGCAGGTATTCGCTGTTGGTCAGCACGCCGAGCACCACGCATCGGGACAGGGCGCGGTCAAGCCGGGATAAGGCCTCGGTGCGGTTTTCGCCCCAGGCGATGAGCTTGGCCAGCATCGGGTCGTAGTGCGCGCTGATTTCGAGTCCATCGCGCAGCGAGCTGTCCACGCGCAAGTGTTCGCCGGCCGGTTCGCTGACCCGCAGGATGGTTCCGACCGAAGGAAGGAACCCTTCCGCGGGGTCCTCGGCGTAGAGCCGTGCCTCGATGGCATGCCCGGTGAGCGTGACATCGCGCTGGGCGAAGTCCAGTCGCTGCCCGGCGGCGATGCGCACCTGCCAGTCCACCAGGTCCAGCCGGTTGCCGTTGACCCTGGCGACCTCTTCGGTGACCGGATGCTCCACCTGCAGCCGGGTGTTCATTTCCATGAAGAAGAACTCGTCCGGGTTCTCGTCGCTGACCAGGAATTCGACGGTTCCCGCACCCACGTAACCCACCGACTCTGCGGCGGCCACGGCCGCCGCCCCGATGCGTGCGCGGATTTGCGCGCCCTGCTCGAGGTTCTCGAACAGCGGAGCCGGAGCTTCTTCGATCACCTTCTGATGCCGGCGCTGCAGCGAGCATTCACGTTCGCCCAGGTGCACGGTATTGCCGTGCGCATCGGCCAGGATCTGCACCTCGATATGGCGCGGGTTGCGCACCAGGCGTTCGAGGAACAAGGTTTCGTCTCCGAAGGCGTTGCGCGCGGTTCGCCGCGCGCTGGCCAGTGCTTCGGGAAGCTGGTCCGGGGATTCGACGGCGAACATTCCCTTGCCGCCGCCGCCCGCGGAGGGTTTGATCAGCAGCGGGAAGCCTACCTGTTCGGCGGCCTCGTGCAGCTGGGCATCGCTCAGCCCGGGCTCGGCGATGCCCGGCACGACGGGCACCTGGTGGGAGAGCACGTGATTCTTCGAGCGGATCTTGTCGCCCATGAGGTTGATCGAGTTCACCGGAGGCCCGATAAAGGTGATTCCGGCGTCCTGAAGGGCGCGGGCGAACTCCACGTTTTCGGAGAGGAAACCGTATCCGGGGTGGACCGCCTGAGCGCCGGTGTCCTTGCAGGCTTGGAGCACCGCGGGGATGCTGAGGTAGCTCTCATTGGCAGGGGAAGCCCCGATGCGCACGGCGGTATCGGCCTCGCGCACGTGCAGCGCCCCGGCATCCGCGTCCGAGTACACCGCCACCGAACGGATCCCCAGGGTGCGCAGGGTGCGGATGATGCGTACGGCGATTTCGCCGCGGTTGGCGATGAGGACCGTGTCAAATAGTTTTGTATCCATGATTGTCTCCTCGCGCTACATCCGGAATAGGCCGAAGGAGGTCTCCGGCAATGGTTGACGGGCGCAGACGTCCAGGGCCAGGCCCAGGACCCGGCGGGTATCGGCCGGATCGATGACTCCGTCGTCCCACAGGCGTGCGGTGGAGTAGTAGGGGTTTCCCTGGCTCTCGTACTGCTCACGGATGGGCGCCTTGAAGGCCTCTTCGTCTTCGGCGCTCCAGCTTCCGCCCGAGGCTTCGATGCCGTCGCGTTTGACCGTGGAGAGCACGGAAGAGGCCTGGTTTCCGCCCATCACCGAGATGCGCGCCGCCGGCCACATCCACAGGAAGCGCGGGGAGTAGGCCCGGCCGCACATCGAGTAATTTCCGGCGCCGAAGGATCCGCCGATCACCACGGTCAGCTTGGGCACGCGTGCGGTGGCTACGGCGGTGACCATCTTGGCTCCGTGCTTGGCGATGCCATCTGCCTCGTAGTCGCGGCCCACCATGAACCCGGCGAGGTTCTGCAGGAAGAGCAGCGGAATGCCGCGCTGGTCGCAGAGCTCGATGAAGTGCGCGCCCTTCAGCGCGGACTCGGAGAACAGCACGCCGTTGTTCGCGATGATGCCCACCTGGTGGCCGTGGATACGGGCGAAGCCGGTGACCAGGGTGGTGCCGTACTCGGCCTTGAATTCATGGAATTCACTGCCGTCGACCAACCGCGTGATGACTTCGCGGACGTCGTAGGGGGCATTGACGTCTACCGGCACGCAGCCGGCCAATTCGCTGGCCGGGTAGCGCGGCTCGGCCACCTGCTCGGCGATTCTCCAGGCCGGGGCGGGATTCTCCGGGAGCGTGGAGAGGATGTCGCGGACGATCATGAGCGCATGTTCGTCGGTTTCGGCCAGGTGGTCCACCACTCCGGAGGTTTTGGCATGCAGATCCCCGCCGCCCAGCTCCTCGGCGGTAACGATTTCGCCGATGGCGGCCTTCACCAGGGGAGGGCCGCCGAGGAAAATGGTTCCCTGGTTGCGCACGATCACCGTTTCATCGCTCATCGCCGGGACGTAGGCGCCGCCGGCGGTGCAGGAGCCGAGCACCGCGGCGATCTGCGGGATCTTCTTGGCCGACAGGTTCGCCTGGTTGAAGAAGATCCGGCCAAAATGCTCGCGGTCCGGGAAGACCTCGTCCTGCATGGGCAGGAACGCTCCGCCGGAGTCGACCAGATAGACGCAGGGCAGGCCGTTTTCCAGCGCGATCTCCTGGGCGCGCAAATGCTTCTTGACGGTGATCGGAAAGTAGGTGCCGCCCTTGACCGTGGCGTCATTGGCGATGACCAGCACATGCCGGCCGTGCACCAGCCCAACGCCGGCGATCATGCCGGCGCCCGGGCTCGCCCCGTCGTACATGTCCTCGGCGGCCAGCGGGGCGATTTCCAAGAAGGGGGAGCCGTCGTCCAGGAGCTGGTTGACGCGGTCCCGGGGCAGCAGCTTGCCGCGGTCCACATGGCGCTGGCGGGATTTCTCGGATCCGCCGCGGGCGGCGCGCTCCAGGCGGCGGTGGAGCTCATCGGTGAGCGCCGTGTATTCGGCCGCGTTGCGCTGGTAGGCAGCGGAGCTGGTGTCGAGCTGTGAGTGCAGGGTCTTCACTGGGTTCCTTAGCTGACGGTCTGCTGGGCTTGGATGGTGGCCGGTTCGCTCGCGAGTCGGCGTGGAATGGCCAATAGGTCGCCGAGTTGCTGCGGCGCTTCGGTGACCGCAAGAATTCTGTAGGCCATGGCAACGAAGTTTTGCTGGACTTGGCTCAGGCTGAGCCTGCCGTCCGGGCGGTACCAGTGGGCCACGCCGGTGCCCATTTCCATCACCGCAAGTCGTGCCATGGTCAGGTCATCGGTGGCGAATTCGCCGGCCGCCTGGCCGGCAGCCAGCACCTTGGAGAAGAGCGATTCGTAGTGGTCCCGGAGTGCTTGCATTTGTTCCTGCGCCGGACCGGTCAAGGCGCGCATCTCGTATTCGGCGACACGCGCGGTGAGCGGATTGGTGGCGGTGAATGCCACATGGAAAGCGATCAGCCTCGCGAGCTGCCGGGTGGGTTGTTGCTCGCCGGCGATTGCTGCGCGGCCGCCGGCGATCATGGCGTTCAGGCAGTCGGAGATGATCCGCATGAGCAGATCCTGCTTGCTGCCGACATAGTGATAGAGGGTGGCCGAGTTGATGCCGGCCGCGGTGCCCAGTTCCCTGATTCCCGTGGCGGCGAAGCCCTGCTGGGCGAAGCGTGCGACGGCCGCTCGCTGTACCTGGTCGATGTCCATGCTCTTGAATCGCTTTCGCCCAAAGACTGAGAGTCAATCAATCAATCGATTGATTGACTCTCAGTCAAGTCGGAAATGCGAGCTGTGTCAAGGGTCACTTTAGCCAGTGCGGGGAGAAGGCTGCGGGCCGGGCCAAATGCTTGCGCATTCGGCCCGGCCCGCGGATTTGTCGGAAAGCTCCTCGTTTAGCGCTGGCGCAACCACACGGTGGTTGCCGCGGGAAGCTGGCCTGCTGCATCCAGCGGACCGCTCGCCAGCAGGACTTCACCGGCCGGCAGCTGCTGAGCCTGCGCGGTGAAGTTGGTGAAGCTCACCCAACCATTCGGCCGGGAAAAGCCGAGCGTGCCGGACTCGGTCGCCAGCCAGGAGAGCGATTCGTCGCTTTGCAGCTCGCGGCGCAGCTTCAGTGCCTCGCGGTAGAGTTCCAGCGTCGAGCCCTCGACCCCGGACTGTGCCGCTACCGCGTACCGGCCAAAATCCTTTGGCTGCGGCAGATGCGCTTCGCCGGAGCCGAACCCGAAGGAGGAACCGCTCGCTTCCCAGGGCAGCGGGACGCGGCACCCGTCACGGCCGACTTCCACTGCCTTATTCCTGAAGAATGCGGGATCCTGGCGCTGCTCATCCGGAATGCCTGTCACCTCCGGAAGTCCCAATTCCTCGCCCTGGTACAGGTAAGCGCTGCCGGGCAGCGCCAGCTCCAGCAGGGTCGCCGCGCGAGCGCGGCGCAGCCCCAGCTCCACATCCACCCGGGCGGGATCCGCACCCTGCAGCAGCCAAGTCTTCGCTGCGTCCGGATCGCCGGTTGCTTCCAGCCCATAGCGGGTGGCGTGGCGAACCACATCGTGGTTCGAGTACACCCACGTGGTCGACGAGCCGGCGGCGGAAGCCTGAGCGAGGTTGAAGGAGATGATCTTCTTGAACGCCTCGGCTTCGAAGTCCGCCTGCAGCAGATCGAAGTTGAACGCTTGGCCCAACCCGGTGGCCCGGGCATAGGCAGGGCGGCGGTCGGCATTGGTCCACGCTTCGGCGACCGCAATGCGCGGTGGCTCGTATTCGTTGAAGACCTCACGCCATTCGGCGTAGACCTCATGCACCTCGTCGCGATCCCAGATCGGATGGGTGCCGTCCCATGGGTGGGCGTCGAGTTGTGCCTTATCCGGCAGCTCGGTCAACGGGATGTCCTTGGTCAGCGCGTGGGCCACATCCACGCGGAAGCCATCCACCCCGCGGTCGGACCAGAATCTCAAGGTCTTGCGGAAGTCTGCGCGGACTTCTTCATTGGACCAATTGAAGTCCGGCTGTTCCTTGGCGAAAAGATGCAGGTACCACTGGCCGTCGCCCACGGCGGTCCAACCCGGTCCGCCGAACAAGGATTCCCAATCGGCCGGCGGCAGCTCGCCATCCTGGCCCAGGCCGTCACGGAAAATATAGCGCTCGCGCTCGGCCGATCCCTTCGGTGCGGCGAGCGCCGCCTTGAACCACTCGTGGCGGTCCGAGGAATGATTCGGCACGATATCCACGATGACCCGAATGCCTGCAGCGTGCAGCGCAGCGGCCATCCGGTCAAAATCCTCCAACGTGCCCAGGCGGGGATCAACATCGCGGTAGTCGTCCACGTCATAGCCGCCGTCGGCGAGGGCCGAGGGGTAGAACGGGGAGAGCCAGACGGCATCGATTCCGAGCTCCTTCAGGTAGGGGACCTTGGAGGTGATGCCGGGCAGGTCGCCCAGGCCGTCGCCGTTTGCGTCGGCGAAGCTGCGCGGGTAAATCTGATAGACGGCGGCCTGGCGCCACCAGTTGGCATCCGGCGAAAGGCCGGCGGAGTTCTGCATATCTTGCAAGGTCATCTTGCTTCCTTCCGGAAATGTTGTCTGCTTCTAAATGTAGATGGTTCAGGGGAGGGGCGGCTTAGGATTTCACCGCCCCTTGGGTGAGCCCGGACATGACCCAGCGTTGGGTGAACAGGTAGGCCACGATGCTTGGCGCCATCGCCATCAGGTAGGAGGCGAAGGAGACGTTGTAGTTATTTGAGAACTGGGTCTGGAAAAGCTGCTGGACTACCGGCAGGGTCTGGTCGGCCTGTTCGGCAATGATCAGCGAAGGCATCATGAAGTCATTCCAGGAGGCCAGAAACGCGAAGATCGCCACGGTGGCACTCATCGGCGCCATCATCGGGAAAATGATCCGCCAGTAGGTGGTCCAGGTGCCTGCGCCGTCGATGCGGGCGCTTTCCTCCAGCTCTCCGGGCAGGCCGCGCAGGAAGGCGGTGAAGAGCAGGACGTTGAAAGACAGCCCGAACATCACGTGCAGAATGGCTACGCCTACCGGGTTATCCAGCCCGAAGAGTCCGGTGAGCTTCACCTGGGAGAGCGCGAGCACCGGAAACGGGAGGAACATCGCGGCCAGCAGGTAGTAGAAGCTGAGCCGGTAGAGGCGCTTATGCCAGTTGCGGTGAATCGCATAGGAAGCCATGGAAGCGAGCATCACTCCGCCGAGCACCGTGGCCAGGGTGATCAGCAGCGAGATGGTGAAGGCGCGGGGGAAATTGACCAGCTCCCAGGCCGCGGTGAAACCCTCGATGGAGAACGGGCGCGGGAGCGAGAAGGCTTTCCCGTCAACTGCTTGAGCGGCCGACTTGAACGCCATGGAGACGGTCACGAACAAGGGGATGAGCACCGTGAGGGCGCAGGCCACCAGCACTCCGGTGGCCCACCAATTGATGCGTTCGCGTCCAATTCGTGCGCGGGAACGCTTGTTCAGCCGTTGCTGGAGGGTAACGCTCATTTGGCCACTCCCTTACTTGTCAGGCGCAGCTGGAGCAGCGCGATCATCAGCGAAATGAGGAAAAAGACGGTGGCGTTGGCCATCTGGTAGGCGTAATCGCCGCGTTCAAATCCGGTGAAGATGGTCATGGCGATGGAGCGTGTGGCTACTCCCGGTCCGCCATTGGTCAGGCCGACGATGATGTCATAGGCACCGAGGAAGTTCTTGAAGCCAATGATCATGTTGATTCCGATGTACCCCACCATGAGCGGCAAGGTCACCGCCTTGAGCTGCCCGAAGGCGCTGGCTCCATCGAGCGAGGAAGCCTCGTAGAGGTCATAGGGAATCGCCATCAGCCCGGCTATGTAGATCAGCATGGCCGACGGGATCGCCTGCCAGGCGGTGACGATCACGATGGAGATCCAGGCGTAGTCGGGGTTGGCCAGAATTGAGGACTTCAAGAAGTCCAATCCGATGGTTTCTCCGAAGGCCGGCAAGGTGTTGGAGAAGACGAAATTGAAAACGTAGGCGATCACGATGCCCGAAATGACCATGGGCATCACGAAGATGGCCCGTAGCGCGACCCGCGCACGGATCTGCGCGGTCAGCCCGATGGCGAGCAGAAAGGCGATGAGGTTGGTGATGATCACGGTGATGAATGCGAAACCAAGGGTGAAGCCGTAGGCGCCGATGATGGCCGGGTCGGTGAACAGAGCCAGGTAGTTGGTCAGGCCAATGATCTGGTAGTCGCCGAAGCCGACCGAGTCGGTGAAGCTGAAGAACATGCCCATCAATGCGGGAACCGTAATGGCGATGGTGAAGCAGATCAGCGCGGGAAGCAGGAATGCCAGATAGGTCCATTCGATACGCCGGCGCCGTGGCGGGCGCGCAGGCGCGGCGGGTTGAGCTTCGGGCGTGGGTTTGATTGAGGTCGTCAGAGCCATGATTCGTCCTTAGCTGACTAGCCGCGCTGGGCTAGTCGAGCCCAGTCCGCGTCGAGGGTGGCCAACGTCTGTTCTACGCTGCTTCCGGTCACGAGGCCCTGCATGTAGTTCTCGAAGGGGATGGTGCGCGGGATGGCGGTGGAAACTCCCTGGAAGACCTTGCCGCGATCGATATAGGGCTGCAGCTGCACCAGGCGTTTGTCCTTGGCCGGAGGGGAGTCCGAGCGCACTCCGAAACCGAGGGCCATCTCGTTATAGGGGTTCTGGACTTCGGGCCGGCAGAGGAATTCGAGCAGTTCACGCGCTTCATCCTGGTGCTCGGACTGTTCCGGGATCCAGAGCGCCAGGTCGATATTGACGCGGACCTTCAGATCGTCCGGATCCTCGGTCATGGGCAGCGGGAAGGTGCCGATATTGGCGCTGGGGTTGGTCTTGGAGATTTCGGGCAGTGCCCAGGGGCCTTGGAGGTACATGGCCGCTTGGCCGTTGGCGAAGGCGAGGTTGCCGTCGCCGTAGCCGCGGTTCGCCGCATCCTTATTGGAGAACTTGGCCAGTTCCTGCATGCGCAGCAGCGGGTCGGTGAAGGCCTGGGAGAAGGACAGTTCGGAGCCGGGAGTGAAATCCGCGCCGACGCTTCGCAGCGCGGCGAAGAATTTGTTGATGTCCACGGCTCCGCCCAGGGTGTAGTCCGCCAGTCCCTGGGATGCGGTCCACGCGTCCTTGAAGGTGGAGTAGATCGGGGTGACCTTCAGGTCCACGAGCTCTTCGCATAACGCCACGAATTCCGAGTAGCGCTGCGGGATGGCCAGGTTGTGCTTGGCGAAAATATCCTTGTTGTACAGGACAGCGGCACCCATCATCGAGTAGGGCAGCACCGAGGTGCGCCCCGGGTAATCCGGATAGAGCGCGAGCAGTTCGTTGACGAAGGGAGCGTTCATCTGGACCTGTGGCAGATCCGAAAGGTCCGATAGCGCGCCGCGTTCCTGGAAGCGTGCCATCTCATAGTTGTAGTTCAAGCAGCCAAGATCCGGCGGGTCGTTGCGGGCAAAGGCCGCCGAGAGTCCGGCCGTCACTTCGTGGACCGCGGATATGGAAGATTGGGCGCCGTTGAACTCGCTGAGCAGGTCGCGGAAGTAGGGGACGACCTCCGGCTTTGACTGGTTGAATCGAATCGAGGTGCGAGTGCTGGTAGCGCCGCAGCCCGCGAGCATCAGGGTCCCTGCGGCTGCCAAAGACGAGATGAATGTTCTGCGGGACAGGGCTCTGGACAGCGTGGTAGATCCTATGTTCATGGGTATCTCCGACGGTCGAATGAAGTGGGTCACTTTATTTTCTCAGTAAATTTAGCATCTAAATAAATATCCGTCTATACTCAAATGGTGAAATCAATGACCGATTCCAGCAACCAGCATTCCGCGACGGAGCCCGGCGCCACCTCCATGCGACGCCTGAATACCCAAAAGGTCCTCAAGGCGACCTGGGATCGCGGGCTGGTGACCGCCAGCGAGCTCATCGAGCTCACCTCGCTCACCCGGGCAACCGTGCTGAACCAGGCAAAAGAGCTCGTGGCCACCGGCTGGCTGCGTGAAGCGGAGGACACCCGTGCCGCCGGAGCATACTCGAAAGGCCGTCCGGCCCTGCGTTATGAACTCGACGCCGCCAAATCGGTAGTCGCCGGAATCGATGCCGGCCAACACCGGATCTCGCTGGCGCTCGCCGACCTGCGCGGCAAGGAGATTGAACGCCGGTCCCTGAGCGTGGAGCCGGGCGCATGCGGGGAAGAGCGGCTTCGCATCACCGAGGAACTTCTTCGCGGAACCCTGGAGAAGCACGGAGTTCAAAAGCTCGGCGCCCTGGTTATCGGGGTCCCCGCTCCGGTGGATTCCGGTGGTTTTTCGCCAAAGGTGGCCGATGGCTTCTGGGCCGCGATGAACCCGGACTGGCGTGCGCAGCTGGCGGAATATACCCACCTGTTCTCGGTTGAAAACGACGCGAACCTGGCGGCGGTGGCGGAACTTGGACTCGAAGAATCCGATTCCTTCGCCGCGCTGATGGTCGGCGAACGATTCGGTGCCGGAGTGGTCATCGACGGGCACCTGTTGCGCGGAACCCACGGGCTAGCCGGAGAGATGCGCTTCCTTTCGCATGTCACCGGGGTGGGCGATGCGCTGGGGCTTGGCTACCTCGCACGAGAACAAGCGAGGCATGCACTGGCAGGCGGGGCCGAAAGCTCGCTTCGGCGGATTCCCGCCGAACTGGTGCGCGCCGAGGATGTTTTCCAAGCGGCCGCGCAGCAAGATCCGTTGGCACTGGAAATCCTGGAATCGCTCGGGCGGCGGCTGGCAAAGGTCGTGGCCGTGATTTCCGGTTTCGCCGGGCTGCAGAAGGTCATTCTCTCGGGTGCCATGGCGGGAATCCTGCAGCCGGTGATCGATATCGCCGACCGTGAATTAGCCAGGGAACCAGAGCTCACCTGTGTGCAGTTGGCCGTTTCCGAGCTGGGCGCGGAGGTGGCATTGCAAGGGGCCATCTCGCGCGGCATCGAATTGGTCCGGGCAACCGCGCCCTTCGAAACGCAGAACCGATGAATTCCCGGTGACCCCGACCTCCATCGATAGCGCCGACCGCCGGGCGCGCGGCGCGGTATCGGCCTTGTTTCTGACCAATGGTGCGTTGTTCGCAAATATGGCGCCGCGCCTTCCCGAGCTGAAGGACACTTTCGGGCTGGGCGAAGCGGCCTACGGTTTTCTGGTGATCGCCTGGCCGGTAGGCGCAATCATTGCCGGCCTGGCGGCCGGCTGGCTCATTCGCCGCTTTGGCTCGGCGCTTGTGGCCGTGGCCGGAACCATGCTCACCGGAGCTGCGCTGCTCGGCGCCGGCTCGGCCCCGAGCCTCGCGCTGCTCGCCGCGGGCTTCCTACTCGGCGGCGCAATGGATGCCATCACCGATGTGGCGCAGAATTCCCACGGGCTCCTTGTGCAGCGACGCTATGGACGCTCGATCCTCAATTCTTTCCATGCATTGTGGTCGGTGGGCGCCGTCCTTGGCGGTTCCATGGCCGCCGGAGCCATGGCGTTGAACCTGTCGCTGAGCGTGCACTTGGGCATCTCGCTGCTGATATTCGCGGCCGTCGCCTTGACCGCCCTCAAATTCTGCCTTCCCATGGGAAAACCGCAAGCCGGACTCGAAGAGGTATCCGAGGACCGCCCTGCCGATCCCTCCCCGGGCACCGCGCGCACGGCGCGCAACCACACCCTGTGGATCATGGTCGCGTTGGTGCTGATTTCCACCGCGGGGGTCATGACGGAGGACGCGGGCAACTCCTGGGCCGCGCTGTATCTTGCCGATTCGCTGGGGACTTCGGCCTCTTTCGCGGCGCTTGGCTATATTTCGCTCGTCGGCGCCCAGTTTGTGGGTCGAATTCTTGGCGACGGCATGGTTGACCGCTTCGGACAGCGTTTGGTCGCCCAAATGGGTGCCGTCTGCCTCATCCTCGGCATGGGGTTGGCGCTCGCCTTCCCGTCGGTGCCGGGAAGCGTGCTGGGTTTCGCGGCTGCCGGATTTGGCGTGGCGACCCTGGTTCCGGCCGCGATGGAACATGCAGACAGGCTGCCGGGCCTTGCCCCAGGCACCGGGTTGAGCGTGGTCTCGTGGCTGATGCGTCTGGGATTCCTGATCTCGCCGCCGCTGGTTGGATTTGTTGCCGAGGGCTGGGGGCTTCGAGCCGGGCTGTTGCTCGTCCCGCTGGTGGGCGTCATCGTGCTGTTGTGCTCGCCGGTGCTGCGGGCAAAAGCACCGCGCTAGCAACGCTAATTCACGGCCCGCATGCCCCTCGGACGTCATCTTGGTTCGATGCCGGCGAAATATGACACCTCATTTTTAATGAATCAATTAGGCCACCGTAGAATACAAGTCACTATTTAGAACGGAAACCGATCTAACTCACCACATCGAGAGCATGGTCGGTGCTGGCTCGACTTATCCGGGTGGGGTTGGCCAGAGCGTGCCGAGGGGATAACACATGTCTAAATCCGCCAACTCCGTAGCCGGCACAGCGTCTTCCAAACAGGAAGATCCGGTTCAGCTGAACAGGCGCCGATTCTTTTCGGCGGCGGGTGGAGTACTTGCCCTGGCCGGCCTTGCAGCCTGCACATCGCCGCAGAATTCCGCGACGGCTCCGAGCCCGGTAGGTGATCACGCCCCGGCCGCCGCCAAGGCACCTAGTACCCCCGGCCAAGCCCTTGAAATGCTCAAGACCGGCAACAGCAGATTCGCCGAAGGCCGGCCAAAGCACCCGAACCAAACAAGCCAGCTGCGAAGCGACCTTGCAGAGCACCAAGAACCATGGGCCTTGGTCCACGGATGCGTTGATTCTCGGGTTGCCCCCGAGCTCGTCTTCGACCAAGGGATTGGCGACCTCTTTGTCACGCGAACCGCTGGTGCGGTACTCGACGACACCCTCGTGGGGAGCATGGAGTTTGCGGTCAGCAGCCCCTATGAGGTCCCGGTCATCGTGATCCTCGGGCACACCGCCTGCGGAGCGGTGACCGGCACGGTCGAAGCCCTCGAGAAGAACGCAAAAACACCGAAGGCCCCGGGAGAAATGATCGATTTCATCAGCGAGATCGCGCCGGCGGCGCGTGAGGCGGAACCGGTGCCGGACAAGTCAGAACACATCAACAACGTGGTCCGGATGAATACCGTCGCGGTCGCCGCCGCGCTTGTTGAACGCTCGGAGATCATCCGTGCGGCGGTCAACGCCGGGCGCACCGAAGTCATTGCGGCCGTCTATGATCTGCAGACCGGGTTGGTTGACTGGAATCCCGTCGTCGCCTAGGGGCACCAGTAGCGCAGCTGCAAGCGCGGCAAACGCACGTGCCGATCGGACTTCAGGAAACACGTTGGTTCACCTTTCCGATGCGGCCAGGGCAATAGCTGGCAGCAATGACCTCAAGCGGATCATCATCTCGGCTATCCGGCGTTGAACCGAATCGCCGGATCTCGTTTAGTAGTACACCGCCAGCGGGCCGTTGGGTCCGGCGATCACCTGTACCGGAGTTTCGAAAACCTCGGACAGGATTTCGTCATTCATGATCCGTTCCGGGGAACCGAACTGGACGACCTTGCCGTGCTTCATCGCGCAGATGTAGTCCGCGTAATGGCCGGCGAAGTTGATATCGTGCAGCACAATCACGATGGTGCGGTTCAGCTCTTGGGCCGCCCGCTTCAGGTGCTGCATCATCAGCACGGAGTGCTTCATGTCCAGGTTGTTCAGCGGCTCGTCCAGCAGCACCGTTTCGGTGTCCTGCGCCAGCACCATGGCAACGTAGGCGCGCTGGCGCTGGCCGCCGGAAAGCTGGTCCAGGTAGCGGCCCTCCAGCTCGGACAGGTCAAGGAAGTCGATGGACCGCGAGATGATCTCTTCATCCGCCGGCGTCAGCCGTCCCTTGGAGTGCGGGAAGCGTCCGAAGCCGACCAGCTGGCGCACGGTCAACCGGGTGACGAAATGGTTCTCCTGGCGCAGGATCGACACGATCTTCGCCAGATCCTTGGAAGCGGTGGAGGCCACGTCGTAGCCGGCGACCTCGATGCTGCCCGAATCGATGCCCAGCAGGCGTCCGACCATGGTGAGCATGGTGGACTTTCCGGCCCCGTTGGGGCCCACCAGAGCGGTGATGCCGCCGGTTGGGATCTCGAGCGTGACCGGTCCGATGGCCACCTCGGAGCTGTACTTCTTGTGCACTTCTTTGAGGGTAATCACAGCCGGCCCTTTCGCAGGATGAAGATCAAGAATGTCACGCCGCCCACGGCCTCGATGATGATGCCCACCACGCCCTGGGCGTAGAAGATATTTTTCATCACGAAGTACGCCCCGGCGAGCACCACGAAGCCGGTCAGGAAGGCGATAGGGAAAATGAAGCGGTGGTCATAGGTGTCCGCCAGCTGGTAGGCCAGGGTTGCCACGAGGAAGCCGAGGAAGGTCATCGGGCCGACCAGCGCGGTGGATACGGCCATCAGGATCGAGACGAAGAATAGTGTGCGCATCACCTCCGAGCGGTGATTGATGCCAAGGTTCATGGTGGTATCGCGGCCGAGGGACACGATATTCATTTTCCGGGAATTTGAGATCAGGAAGAACCCGGCAATGAGGATCAGCGGGATGGCCACCGGCAGGTAGCTCATATCCGCATTGTTCATCGAGCCGAACAGCTTCGCGGTCAGGATGTCGAACTCGCTGGGGGAGAGCATGCGCTGCATGAAGGTGGAGATCGATCCGAGGCCAGCGCCCAGGATGATGCCGATCAGCAGCATGATCTGGATATTGCCCAGCTTGCCGGACAGCAGCCAGCCATAGAGCAGGCAGGCGAGGACCACCATGATCGCTACCTGCAAGCTGAACTGCCACAGCCCCTGCAGGGCGACCACGCCGGCGGCTCCCATGAAGAACACCGAGGCGGTCTGCACCGCCACGTAGAGGGACTCGAAGCCCATAATCGATGGGGTGATGATGCGGTTGTTCGTGACCGTCTGGAATGACACCGTCGCTACTGCCTGGCAGAAGGCGACGATGGCCATGGTCAGGATATTGCTGGCGCGCATCTTCGCGATCAGCCAGAACCCGTCGGAGCCCACCGGCATCGGGTTGTCCCAGGCGAGCAGCCCAAAGCTGAAGCTCAGCGCCAGGGCCAACATGATGGAGAAGATGATCCAGTAGCGACTGCGGATCTTCTTCGTTGGCAGTGCGCCGGAGGCACGGCCAAAGACCGGCGGCGAGGGCAGCTTGGGTGTGGTGCGCGGGGGAGTCATGAGCTTAGCCAAGTTTGCGCTGCCTTAGAAGCAAGGAAATGAAGACTACCGCGCCGAGCACGCCGAGGATCAGGGAAACCGGAATCTCGAAGGGCATGATGATGGTGCGGCCAATCAGGTCGCAGACGGTGGTGATGGCAATGCCCAGCAGGCACACCCACGGCAGGTTGCTGCGCAGGTCATCTCCGCGGAACATGGACACGATATTCGGCACGATCAGCCCCAGGAAGGGAAGGTTGCCGATGACCACGGTGACTACACCGGTGGCAATCGCGATCAGGCCGGTGCCCAGAAGCATCACCTGGCGGTAGTTCAGCCCAACGTTCGTGGCGATCTCTTCGCCGAGCCCGGCCACGGTGAATCGGTCGGCGACGATGAAGATCGCGATGGCCACCAGCGCCACGATCCACAGCACCTCGTACTGTCCGCGGATCACCGAGGTGAAGGACCCGGCAAACCAGATGCCAAGGGATTGGAGCATGTCGGTTTGCAGGGCAATGAAGGAGGAGAAGGCGCCCACCACGGCGCCGAGCATGATCCCCACGATGGGCACCGTCAACGAGGCCTTCAGCGAGACTCGCTGCAGGAAGAGGAAGAAGACCATGGTGCCGATGAAGGCGAAGATGATCGCCACGGTCATCTTGGCCAGCAGCGAGGCTTCGGGGTTGATGATCAGCACCGTCAGCAAGCCCAGTCCGGCCCATTCGGTGGTGCCGGTGGTGGTCGGCTCCACGAAGCGGTTCTGCGTGAGCAGCTGCATGACCAGCCCGCTCATGGCCATCGCGGCTCCGGCGAGGACCAGCGCGATGGTGCGCGGGATGCGGGTCACGGCGAACATCGCCGACCCGTCATCGGTGCCGAAGATGTCATAGACACCGGTGAACAGGGAGAAGCCCAAGAGGACGAGGACGCCGAGGATGCCAAGCATCAGCTTGGGTTCAAGGAGCCTGCCCTTGGGCTTGACCGCGGGGGTCGTAGTAGTCATGGTGCCGCCGTGTATTCGATATGTGGTGGATACGACTACGTGGCGGGGCCGGTTATCGGCTCCGCCACGTAGTCGCTATTCAGCGTTCTGGTTACTTGGCTTCCAGCGCTTCTGCAAAATCATTGAAGAACTCGGTGTAGGTCTGGATGCCTTCGTTGGTGTAGGTATCTGCGGGCATGACCACGACGTTTCCTTCCTTGGCAGCGGTGACGTTAGCCAGTGCTTCGGACTTCTTCAGCAGGTCGGCCGCCGGGGTGTAGCCGGCTTCATCGCTGGCAACTGCGCCGTCGCGGTCAAGGACGAGAATCCAATCGGGGTTCGACTTGGCGATTGCCTCTACCGAGATATCGTCGCCCTCGTGATCGGTGGAGGCGTCCTCGACGACCAGTGTCGGGGTGAGGCCCAGAATGTCGAAGGCCGGGCCGACGCTGCGTCCGCTACCCGGAGCGGAGTAGTTGATCTCGCCGCCGGAGGTGATCAGGCCCATGACGGTCGCGTCCTTGTTGTACGCGGCCTTGGCGCGTGCAACGGCCTTGTCGAAGTCATCGGTCAGCGCCTTGGCTTCTGCCTGCTTGCCGAAGATTTCACCCAGTACGGTGGTCTGGCGCTTGAGCTCCGCGTCGAAGGCCTCGCCTTCGCGCGGGTCGAGGTTCACAATGGTGGCTTCGGGAGCCAGCTTGGAAAGCTCTTCTGCGTGCTGGGTGAATCGCTGGCCGTTGATGATCAGGTCCGGGGCCACTTCGACAATTGCTTCGAGGTTCGGCTCGCGGTGGCTGCCGAGATCGATGACCTTTTCGTCCTTGGCGTAGTCGATGGTGTCCGGCATCAGCGCCACGGCGCCGGCGGTGAGCTCGATGCCCCAGGCCTCAAGAGTTTCGAAGGTGCGGTTGTCGGTTGCGACCACTGACTTCGCTGGGGTGTTGATGGTGTGTTCGCCATTGTTATCGGTGAAAGTCACCGTGGAGGTAGCCGCTGGTGCGGACTCTGCCGGGGCTTCGGCGTTGGAGCCGCAAGCTGTCAGGGAGAGTGCTGCAACGCCCAGCAAAGCTGCGGCGCGAAGTTTCATGGAAGCCATGTCATCCTTCGGAACAGGCGACCGACATTGGCCGCGCAAATGAGTGATCTGATAATTAGCCTAGCCTAAGCTGACCTAAATCGAATAAGCCAGACCGTTGTTACTTAGCTCACTCAACTCCGGCAAGTTCGTCGAAAAAAAGGATTTCATGAGGGATTTTCCGCGTTTAGTTAGGTGAGGCAAGCTATTTGCGCAAGGAATATCGTGCAGCGAAGCGTTGCTAAATTATTCATTTTCAGGCGATGCCGGTCGTCTTTGGATGTTCATTTACCGTCATGAACTGCGCGCTCCACGGCAAAAAGGCGCGAAGCACCGCACTAGGATACGAAGATGAGTGACTCTCTCGACCGAATTAACTGGCCCGTGGCTACTCGGCGGCTCTCGCTGCGACGACTCGAAGTTGCCGATGCCCAAGCGACGTGGGACTACCGGAAACTACCCGAGGTGCAACGCTGGATCACCTCGCGCGCGGATGATTTCCCGCAGTATCTGGAGCAATTCATGAAGGGCAAGCGGTATTCCCGTGATGTCGCGGTTCAGCTGCTGGATGCGCAAGGGCAGCCGCAGTTGATCGGGACGGTCATGGTGAAGGTGAAAGATGGTTGGGGCCAGAGCGAGATTGAAGACGCGGCTCGCGGGGTCGAAGCCGAAATCGGCTGGAGCTTCAACCCCGAATACGGTGGTCTCGGCTATGCCACCGAAGCGGTCCGTGGGGTTATCGACCTGTGCTTCGGGCCGTTGGGACTACGACGGGTTGTTGCCGAATGCTTCGCCGCGAACGAGCCATCGTGGAGGCTTATGGAACGAATCGGCATGAGGCGTGAGGGGTACAGCAAACGCGATGCGCTGCACCGCGACGGTCAATGGCTGGACGGCATGAGCTACGCGCTCCTAGCCGAGGAGTGGCCAATCCGGTCCGAAGCCTGAAAGACCCTGAACATGAGTGAACCCTCCAACGCTTGCCGCGTTGGAGGGTTCTTGTCATCACTCGCACCTTCAAGAGGTACTTACGACTCTAGGCGGGCACTCTGGGAATAGACTGAGTTGCGCCTTGGGCTTTACCGTGCAAATTGGGCGCCCGGCCTCAGACGGGCAAACCACTTTTTACTCGGCTGATCGGCCATCCGGTAATGCTCTTCGGGCGCGGGGTTGCATAGGTGCGCACCTTTGAAGTGCTCAAGCACATGCGCACCAAAGACTCGGCAATGGTCACCGCGGCACGCACCCCATCAACAATTGGCACGCCGGTGGCCTCGCTGACCTTCGCCTCCAATTCGGCCATGCCGCCGCAACCTAGGCAGATCACTTCCGCCTTATCGACCTGCACCGCCTGTCTTGATTGCTCCACGATGGCCGCGACGGCTCGTTCGGGATCGGATTCCAGCTCCAGGACTCCCAGGCCGCTGGCACGCACCGAGGCCAGCCGGTCGGTGAGTCCTGCGAGTTTCAGGCGGTCCTCAATCAGCGGAACGGTCCGGTCCAAGGTGGTCACGACCGAATACTTGTGCCCTAAGAATTGTGCGGTGGAGGCGGCGGCCTCGGTGATGTCAACGACCGGGACTTCCAGCAGTTCCTGCAGTCCTTCCCGTCCGTGCTCTCCGTAGCCGGCCTGGATGACCGCGTCGAAGTCTCCGGGGTAGTTGACGACCTTGTCCATCACGGCGATGGCGGCGAGGTAGCTTTCGAAGTTCCCCTCGCAGGAGTCCGCGCCGAAATCGGGAGTCAGCTCGATGATTTCGGTGCCCGGCGAGGCGACTTTGCGAGCCGATTCGCCGATTGCGTGAGTCATCGAGGCGGTCGTGTTCACATTAACAATGAGAATGCGCATGATCAGTTCCTTAGAAATCAGTGCTTTGGGGTGACTGCGATGGCTTCGCCGTCAATATCTGTCAGGTCAAGGCGTCGCTTGGCGAGTATCAGGTAGGCAACTGCGCCGGCTCCGGAACCGAGGAACCACGCGAACGGCCCGACAACGTGCAGTGCGGGCAGGAATGCCAGGAGCAAGGCGACGACCGAGCTGACCGCCAGGGCAGCCACTGCGCGGTAGTTGACGCCGCGAGTGAAGTAGTAGGTGCCTTCCGGATTGGTGCGGTAAAGGTCCAAGACATTGATTCGGGCCCGGCGCACGAGCCAGTAGTCGGCCATGATGATGCCGAATAGCGGGCCGAGCAGCGCACCGAGCCCACCGAGGAAGTAGTTGATGATCTCCGGGGAGTTGTACAAGTTCCAAGGCAGGATCACCAAGCCGATGAAGCCGGAAATCAGGGCGGCGGCGCGGAAGTTCAACCGCTTGGGGAAGAGGTTGGTCAGCGCGTAGGTCGGGGCCACGAAGTTTGCCATCAGGTTCACCGCGATGGTCAGGATCAGCAGCGCACCGGAGGCCAGGACGAGCAGCAGCGTGTTGGGGATGGCCTCGACGACATCTGAAGGCGAGGTGATGACCGCGCCGTTGATGGAGAATTGGGTTCCGGTGAGAACCACCACGATGGCCCCGAAGAACAGCATGTTCAGTGGAATGCCGAAGAAGTTTCCGCGCACGATGGCGTTCTTCGAGGTGGCGCCGCGGGTGAAGTCGCAGAAGTTCAAAACGAAAGTTCCGTAAATCGAAACCCACAAGGCGGCGGCTCCGAAGATGCCGACCCACATGTCCAGACCTGACCTTGATTCGCCGGTGCTCATGGAGACGCTGAATCCCGATTCAAAGAGCATCCAGATGGCCAGCGCCAAGAAGGTGACGAGAATGACCGGGCCGGCAAAGGCCTCGTACTTGCGAATCATTTCCATTCCGTAGCTGACAATCACCAGCTGGATGGCCCAGAGGGCTACGAAGCAGATCCAGCCAAGGGTGTCGAGTCCCAGGAAGCTCGTCTGCTGCAAGCCGGCTGCGCTGGGCGCCAATGCGATGACCATGACGCTCAGCACCTGGGAGGCCAAGAACGTTTGAATCCCGAACCAGGCGATGGCCACGGCGCCACGCAACAGCGCCGGGATCTGCGCACCGTTGACGCCGAAGGCGATGCGGCTCATGACAGGGAAGGGCACGCCGGTCTTCTCGCCCATGAATCCCGAGAGGGTCAGCAGGGCGAAGAGCAGGATTGCCCCGATGCCTAGGGCACCGAGAATTTGCCAACCGCTCATCCCCAGGGCGAACAGGCCGATGGCGAAAGCGTAGTTGCCCAGCGAGTGCACGTCGTTGGCCCAGAGGGTGAAGATGCTGTACGAGTTCCAGGTGCGTCCGGCACGGGTAGTCGGCGCGAGGTCCTCGTTGTACAGCGTGGCGCTGAGCTCATGCGGGTTGGAACGGTCAATGCGTTCGTTGTGCGATTGGGTAATGATCGTCGGCGCGGAGGTGGTCTCCGGAGTTTTTTGCCCCATGGTGAGGTCCTATTCTCAGGTGCGTGCTGAGGATCGAAGTCTGTTCTCGACAGTGAGAAGCTTTAGGGACAACGAATTATCGACAGCGCGCATGTATGAATCATGCTGGTCTATGCGTATGGAAGAAGCTGCGTGTATGTCCGCTGAGGGGACGAGATGACGCGTTACGGATAGATCGGCTGGCCGAAGTTCAGATAGAACTCGGTTGGTGTGCCCACCACGGGCTGGGCTTCGTGCTGCAGTCGCCAGGCTGGCTTTACTGCGCGAGTCCCTATGAGTTGTGTGCTCATGGCTGCTCCTGAGTTAGAGAAATTCACTCCGAGATGTGTGCCACATCGATTGTCCACCAACTGTATGCCGTGGATCACATTACCGCAATAGAAAATCTAGATTTCACTTTGTGGAAGTTATGGCCTTGCGTGCTGACTAGTGCCTAGGGTCAAAAGAAATTTCCGGGCGACATTCTGAGAGCCGCACCGGTGCCCGCGAAACCAGTTTGCCTGCCCGGTCGGAAGGCGGCTGCAGCGTTTGGTCAACAATTCCGCCGACCTGGTTCCGGCCCGGTGCGTACACGCGCCGGGCCGGATCTTGGGGACGGGGCGCAGCTACTGGCGCTTATGCAGGGTGATCTCGGGAATGTCATCTGCGGTCGGACCGCCGCCGAACTTCGGCGAGGGCTTTTCGCCAGAGGCCAAGCGGGCAAGTTCGGCCGCTTCGTATTCCTCTTCCTTGCCCAGCATGCGGGCCGTGTCCTCATTGGTGATTTCTCCCGCGAAGGCTCTCTTCATATTTTCACGGTCGAACTGGCCCTCCCACTTGGCGACCACGAACGTCGCCACGCAATTGCCCAGCAGGTTGACTACCACGCGCATGGAATCCATGATGCGATCGGCGCCCAGCAACAGGGCCACCCCAGCCACCGGGAAGATGCCTAATGCCGCGGCGGTGGCTGACAGCGCCAGGAACGAGGAACCCGGGACGCCGGCCATGCCCTTGGAAGTCAGCAGCAGGACGCCCAGTGCGGCCAGCTGCTGCCCGAAGCTCAAGTCATGCCCGAAAGCCTGGGCCAGGAAGAGCAGGGAGATGGAAAGATAAATAGCTGCGCCGTCCAGATTGAACGAGTAGCCGGTGGGTACCACCAGCCCGGTGGTGGCGCGCGAGCAGCCGGCATTGGTCAGCTTGGTCATAATGCGCGGCATTACCGATTCGGTGGATGCCGTGCCCAGCGCCAGGAGAAATTCTTCGCGGGTGTAGCGAATGAACTGCCATAGCGGTACTCGGGCGAAGGTCCAGGCGATGATGAACAGCACGCCGATGAACAGCAGTGCTGCAACATAGCAGGCGATGATCAATTTGGCGTAGGTGCCCAAGGTCGCGATGCCGTACTGGCCGATGATGAAGCCCATGGCGCCGAAGGCGCCAAGTGGGGCGACCTTCATAACCCAGCTCATGACCTTGAAGATCAATTCGAGGATGTTCTCGAAAACCGCCAGGAGCGGCATGCATCGTTCTTTGCCGACAACGACGATCGCCGCTCCAAAGAATACCGAGAAGAAGAGGACCTGCAGCAGATTGTTCTCGGCGAAGGCGCCGATTACGCTGACCGGGATGATGCCGAGAATAAAGTCGGCAGCACCCTTGGCTTCGCCTGTTTTATCCTGAAGTGATGAGTCGTCCAACGTGGACGGGTCGATATTCAATCCTGCCCCGGGCTGGAAGACGTTGGCGATGATCAATCCGAAGACCAGGGCGAACAGCGTTGCGCTGGTGAAATACACCAGCGCCTTGACTCCCACGCGGCCCACCGCCTGCACGTCGCCAACGGCGGCGATGCCGGTGACGATGACCAAGAAGATGAGTGGCGCGATGATCATCTTGATCAGCATGATGAAGCCATCACCCAGTGGCCTGAGCTCCGAGCCGACCGCGGGCCAGAAGTGGCCGATGAGGACTCCGGCGAGGACCGCGACTCCGAGTTGGACGAACAATGATTTGTAGAGGCGCTTCTTGGGTTTTTGCTTTGCCTTGGCAAAGTCTTTGGATGATGATTTTTTCACGACTGCTCCAGAGGTTAATTACTCGCGAGATATATGCCATGTCGAAGGACTGACCCAACTGTAATGTGCATCACAGGATTTCCGCAAGGAAAAATAGAAATTCCGATATGCGAAATGATTTCTTTCCATAATGCGAAATAGGTGACCCGCCTATCCGCTTTCGCGCCCTTCCCTCCGGTGGCCCTCGTGCATTTTGCAAGGGCTGGCTCCCGTGGCGCGCTCCTGTTTGCGATGCGCGAAACGAAGGGCCCTAGAGGGTTGACAGTGATCTGTGTCTCGACTTAGAGTTTTCGTAAAGCAAAACAAATATTCCATGAAGTGGAATCTTTGAAATAGGTTTTGAAGGGAAATCCAGTGTCTTACACTCTGAACTGCTCGATTCTGCTCACCGAACTACCCATCAACCAGCGTGCCGAAGCGGCCAAGCAGGCGGGATTCGACAGCGTCGAATTCTGGTGGCCATTTGCCACCGCCGTGCCAAGCGACAAGCAGGTAGATGAGTTCGTTAGCTCGATCAAGAACGCGGGCGTGCAGCTGGACGGATTGAACTTCTTCGCCGGTGACATGCCTGCGGGGGACCGCGGACTAGTTTCCTGGGTCGGGCGCAGTGCAGAGTTCCGTGAGAACGTGGACGTGGTCGCCGCTATCGGCGAGGCCACCGGATGCAAATCCTTCAACGCCCTCTATGGAAATCGTCTTGCGGAATCCACTGCGCAGGCTCAAGACGCGCTGGCCCTTGAAAACCTGTTGGTTGCCGCCGGGGGCATCGAACGCATCGAAGGCACCGTCCTGATCGAACCGGTCTCCGGCACCGAGGCCTACCCGCTGAAGACCGCCGCCGAGGCACTGGACGTGGTCACTAAGGTCAAGGAAGCGGGCAAGAACAATATTGCCCTGCTGGCCGACTTCTACCACCTAGCGGTCAACGGCGATGATGTCCCGCAGGTTATCGAAAGCCACGCGAAAGAATTCGGCCACATCCAGATCGCCGACGCGCCGGGCCGTGGGGCGCCAGGAACTGGTGATCTGCCCTTGCTTGCCTGGATTGAACGCTCCCGTCAGCTTGGATACACCGGCAAAGTAGCCCTGGAATACAAGCAGGACGCGCAGACCGCCTTTCAATGGCTTGCCACCGCCGGTGCCGACGCCTCCTAAACTTCCACTCGCCCCTCGTGCGGGCCGCCAAAACACTTTGGAGAATCACATGTCACAGAATGTAGCTTTTATCGGTTTGGGAATCATGGGACTGCCCATGGCCAAGAACCTCGTCACCGCAGGCTTCAACGTCACCGGTTTCAACCGCAGTGAAAAAGCCACCACCGAGCTTGCGGCAGCCGGCGGCCACGCGGCAAAGTCGATCGCCGAAGCGGTCAAGGACGCCGACGTCATCATCACAATGGTTCCGGACTCTCCCGATGTCGAAGCGGTCACCACCGGCGCAGAGGGCCTGTTCGCGCACGCAAAATCCGGGGCCATCTGGATCGATAATTCCTCCATCCGTCCCGACGTTGCGGTGAACCTTTCGAATGCCGCGCGTGAGGCCGGATTGCGTCCACTGGACGCGCCGGTATCCGGTGGCGAGCAGGGCGCCATCGACGCGGTGCTCTCCATTATGGTCGGCGGCGAACCGGCGGACTTCGCAGATGCCAAGCCGGTCCTCGAAGCGGTGGGCAAGACCATCGTCCTGGTCGGTCCCTCCGGATCCGGGCAAACCGTCAAGGCCGCAAACCAGCTGATCGTCGCGGCAAATATCCAGGCGCTGAGCGAAGCGGTGGTCTTCCTCGAAGCCTATGGCGTAGACACCGATTCGGCACTGAAGGTGCTCGGCGGGGGACTCGCCGGCTCCAAGGTGCTTGACCAGAAGGGCCAGAAGATCCTGGACCGTGAATTCGGACCGGGCTTCCGCTTGGCCCTGCACCACAAGGACATGGGCATCGTCACCTCGGCCGCCCGCGAAGCCGGCGTGGTGCTTCCGATGGGTTCGCTCGTCGCCCAGCTGGTGGGTTCCACCGTCGCCAGCGGCGACGGCTCGCTGGATCACTCGGGTCTCTTCCGCGGAGTGCAGCGCCTTTCGGGTCAAAGCGAGTAAGTTTCTCTCCTGCTCTTCCCCTCAAACTTCCTGTGGCGGGTCCTGCGCCTGCCTTCGGTAGCCGGCCCATCGGCTGGCGAACAACTGTATTCGCCAGCCGATGGAGTCCTTCGTTCCAGTTCGAGTCCGGCTTCCGGTGCTCGGGGTGGGCGTGAGGTCGATTCACTTCGTCGGCCCGCCACAGGTCATCCCCTCATAATCTTGTTTCTTCTTTCACCGCTCCATTCGGGGCCGAACCATCGATAAGGATGTGTGATTTCAATGCCTAAGATGCGCGCAGTAGATGCCATCGTGCTGATCCTGGAAAAGGAAGGCGCCACCGAAGCGTTCGGCTTGCCCGGCGCGGCAATCAACCCGCTGTACTCGGCGATGAAACAGCATGGCGGAATCCGCCATACGCTGCACCGCCACGTCGAGGGAGCCTCGCATGCAGCTGACGGCTACTCGCGGGCCAGCGGCAAGATCGGCCTGTGCCTGGGTACCTCCGGGCCGGCCGGCACCGACATGATCACCGGCCTGTATGCGGCCATCGCCGACTCGATCCCGATGCTCTGCATCACCGGCCAGGCGCCAACCCACGTTTTGCACAAGGAAGACTTCCAGGCGGTGGATATTGAATCCATCGCGAAGCCGGTGACCAAATACGCGAGCACCGTGCTGGAGCCGGGGCTCGTTCCGGGAACCTTCGCCAAGGCTTTCCAGATCATGCGTTCGGGCCGCCCCGGTCCTGCGCTGATCGACTTGCCTATCAACGTGCAGTTGGCCGAGATTGATTTTGACATCGATGCCTACGAGCCGTTGGCGCCCACCAAGCCGGAGGCAACTCGCGGCCAGGCCGAGAAGATCGTTGACCTGCTGCTGAGCGGCAAGCGTCCAATCATCGTTGCCGGCGGTGGCGTGATCAACGCCAACGCCAGCGACAAGCTCGTGCAGCTGGCCGAAGAGCTCAACATCCCGGTTTCGCCCACCCTGATGGGCTGGGGCGTCATTCCGGATGACCACCGTTTGCAGTCGGGCATGGTGGGCATCCAGACCCACACCAAATACGGCAACGAATCCTTCTTGGCCTCGGATGTGGTGCTCGGCATCGGAAACCGGTGGGCGAACCGGCACACCGGTGGCCTCGAAACCTACCGTGCAGGGCGCAAGTTCATCCACGTGGATATCGAGCCCACGCAGATCGGTCGCGTTTTTGCGCCGGATCTGGGAATTACCTCGGATGCCGCGGCGGCGCTGGAATCAATCCTGGAGATCGTGCGCGAACGCAAGAGCGCTGGGCTGATCCCCGACTACTCGCAGTGGGCCGACCAGTGCACGGCCCGCAAGGGAACGAACCACCGCAAGACCAACTTCGACAATATTCCGATCAAGCCGCAGCGCGTCTACCAGGAGATGAACGCGGTCTTCGGCCAGGACACCACCTACGTATCCACCATCGGGCTCAGCCAGATCGCCGGCGCGCAGATGCTGCACGTCTATGGACCACGCAAGTGGATCAACGCCGGCCAGGCCGGACCCTTGGGCTGGACCGGTCCGGCAGCCCTGGGCGTCGTGCGCGGCAAGCCAGGGGAAAAAGTTGTGGCGCTATCCGGGGATTACGACTTCCAATTCATGATTGAAGAGCTGGCAGTAGGCGCCCAGTTCAAGCTGCCTTACGTGCACGTGGTGGTCAACAACTCCTACCTCGGCCTGATCCGCCAATCGCAGCGTCCCTTCGAAATGGATTATCACGTCTCCCTGGGCTTCGATAACATCAACTCCCCGGAAACCGACGGCTACGGCGTGGACCACGTCAAGGTCGCCGAAGGGCTCGGATGCAAGGCCGTTCGGGTGAATGATCCGGCGAAGCTGGCCGAGGGATTCGCCGAAGCGAACCGGCTGGCCGACGAGCACCAGGTCCCCGTGGTGGTTGAAGTGATCCTGGAGAAGGTCACCAACATTTCCATGGGTGCGCAGCTGGATGCGGTTAATGAATTTGAAGATCTTGCACTGGAGATCGGGGACGCGCCTACCGCGCTAGTACCCATGAAATCCAGTGCCGGTGTGAGTGCCTGAGGTCGGTCGTCGCTGCCACTGGCAACTCCCATAAATTGCGGGTGCGGTTATTTTCAAGATAGGAGATCATGGAAATAACCGCACCACGCACTACTGAATTTAGTCTCAAGCTTTAAACGTAACGAGTAGGGAACGACTCATGAGCATCAACGAAGCTGTTGAACGCGAAACCAACGACAACGCAGATCTGGACTTCAATCTGGTTATCCGGGGCGAACGCATCTTGACTACCGCCGGCATGGCCGCCCGCGAGATCGGCGTCCGCGACGGAAAGATCGTAGCCATCGAGCCGCTGGGAAATAATCTGCAGGGCGCACGCACCATAGAGGTCGGCGACGACGAGGTATTGCTCCCGGGCCTGGTGGATACCCACGTCCACGTCAACGAGCCGGGGCGTACCGAGTGGGAAGGCTTCGAGTCTGCCACCAAGGCCGCAGCGGCAGGCGGTGTCACCACGATCGTGGACATGCCGCTGAACTCCATCCCGCCCACGGTGAACCTCGAAGCACTGGAAATCAAGCGCGAAGCTGCCAGCAAGAACGCGTATGTCAATGTCGGCTTCTGGGGCGGCGCCATTCCGGGTAACAAGAAGGACTTGCGTCAGCTGCACGAAGCCGGCGTCTTCGGCTTCAAGTGCTTCCTGCTTCACTCCGGAGTCGACGAGTTCCCCTCGCTGACCGTCGACGAGATGGAAGAGGACATGGCAGAGCTTGCCTCCTTCGATTCGCTGATGATCGTGCACGCCGAGGACTCGGACATCATCGATAATTCGCCGAATCCTGTCGGCGGACAGTACGCCGGATTCCTGAACTCGCGTCCGCGTGATGCGGAGAATACCGCCATTGCGCAGGTCATCGAGCGCGCCCGCAAGACCGGGGTACGCGCCCACGTGCTGCACCTGTCCAGCTCGGATGCCCTGGAGATGATCCGCGAGGCCCGCGCCGAAGGCGTGAAGCTCACCGTGGAAACCTGCCCGCACTATCTGACGCTGCTCGCCGAGGACATCCCGGACGGCGCCACGGCCTTCAAATGCTGCCCGCCGATCCGCGAGAACGACAACCGCGAACTGCTGTGGAAGGGCCTGGAAGAAGGCATTATCGACTGCATCGTTTCGGACCACTCCCCGTCCACTGTCGATTTGAAGGACGTGGAGAATGGCGACTTCGGCGTCGCCTGGGGCGGCGTCGCCTCGCTGCAGCTGGGCCTGCCGCTGATCTGGTCCGAAGCCAAGGGGCGCGGGCTGAAGCTGGAGCAGGTGGTGCAATGGATGGGCGTGAATCCTTCCAAGCTTGCCGGGCTGAGCGCCAAGGGCGGCATCGAGACCGGCAAGGACGCGGATTTCGCGATCTTCGCTCCGGAGGACACCTTCGAGGTGGATGTGGCCAAGCTGCATCACAAGAACCCGATTTCCCCGTACCAGGGCAAGACCCTGAGTGGCGTGGTCCGCCGGTCGATCATCGCGGGGGCCGACGTGGACTTCCAGACTCCTGGCGGAAAGCTGATCCGCCGCGAGCACTAGGAACTGGCTTTTGCCGGACCCCTCTTCTGCCTTACTGGCGGGAGAGGGGTTTTCGCGTGCCGGACCGCGCGCTGGCCTCCAGGCAAGGCTGCATCGTAGCCTCAACTCCTCCAGATTCCAATGCTTCCAGGTGCATTCACTGTTATAACTGCCTGGTGTTCGGCTCACCTATAACAAAGAGGTATCGATTGGACGAGGCACGCGCGAATTGAGCCTCCCAGCTCATAGACTGTGAGCCATATGGGGATAGAGCAGTCGTAACTTCGAGTACAGGAATGGTTATGAACGCGAATACTGCTGCCTCGATAATGACCAAGAACGTCGATGACCTGGCTTTGGCCGAGGTGGTGCATGCTTCACTGGTCTTAGGCTCAATTGTCGTGGCTGTGCTCCTTGCTTTCGGGATCAAGACCTATGTCCATTGGCGGCGGCATCCCAAGACCTCCCAATCTTTCGAGCCATCGGCCGAAGAAGATGGCGCCAAGCAACCAGCACAGAGCTCGCGGCAACGTCCTGCACCGCGGATCGAAATACTGCCGACTCTCGGAGACCTGCGCGGAAGCGGACGGATGAAGCGCGGCCTCGAAGACTCAGGCTGAAGTCCCGGCGCAACGGCGTGGAGGGCCACGAACCACACGTGTGGAGGCGTGGCCAATTAAGCGGCATCTTGGCTGGAGGCAATTCGTAGATACAATGACCAGTCTGGGCGCTATCCAGCAGCGCCGCCGGATAGCCCGAATTCTGCGGACGGGATCACCCGCATTTCTCCGAGACATCCCGACACCGCACCGGAAGGTGAACGAGTGACTGCCCAGTTCCAGCCGCACCCGGCGTTTCAGCGATTCGTAGGCTGGGCCAACCCCAGCGCAAGGTTGCTGCTTGTTCGTGCGGCTCAGGGCACGGGAAGATTCTGGTTCGCCAACTCCTGAATCGGCGACGGGACAGGAGAGGTCCATGATTTCTCCGCCAAGTCGCACAGCGACTGCTCCGAGTTGGCGATGCTTGATCAGCAGCTGGCAGAAGATCCGAACCTCCGTGCCGCAGTCATTCTTTCTCCCGGGCACACCGTATGGCACTTGGCTCTGCATGCACCAGTTCAATTTGCAGAACAGCGAGATCTGTCGCTTAGCCTCGCTTGTGGGAACCGCACAGGAATTGGAGAGCAACAGCAATCGGAAAATGCGCCACCGGCGCAAGGTCCTCAACGAATGAGTAGTAGCCATTGATCGTGAAATGGGCTTTCTGTCATGAACAGATGGCATGAATTCCCTGGTGCATGACTAAGTCAGGCTGAGTGGCTAGGGGAGATTCAGCATAGCTTCGACTGGATTATTTTTCAGATCTTCCAGTTTGACAACCTGCCTAGACTCTAGAACTTGGGAGGCTGCCTGTTTCGACAAGCGGGGGTAAAAGTGGTGGGAAGCGCTACCGATGTGTTGATACAGAACAGTTACCGATGTCCCGATACAAAACAAAATTAAAAGAACTTGCCTAAACTCGCGTCATGATTCGGTGGTTGGGGACTCTTAACGTGTAGAGGCGATGAACCGGGTGCTTGGGGGACTCGAATTCACGCCGTTCGCGTCGGCGACTGAATGGCTTGCTGCTTGGGGCGCAAGCCGTTCAGTCACTGGAGCAATAAAGAGCAACCACTGGTTGGGATCTGTTGAGATCCTGTGAATATCGGAACGGATGGTCTGTTTGGAGCCCCTTGGTCCTTCTCGGTGATAGGGTCTACAAATATTAACTGGATAAGTGCGAGGTTTTGAAAAATCCGCCGGGGTGAATTCGGTTAGTGGACGCATCGTTTTCGAAGTATGGGGACTTTATGGCAATTGATTCGGGAGCCGAAATTGCGGGGGCTAGCGATTCGGAACTGATTCAGGGCGCACGCGTTGGAAGCCGGGTGTGCCAAGAGCGGCTGTACCAGCGCCACAAGCAAGTTGCGCTGGCAGTTGCCTATCGGCATACCGATAATCCGTCTGAAGCAGAGGATATTGTGTCCGAAGCTTTTTTGAGAGTTTTCGCAAGCCTCAAGCATGGGTCCGGGCCGACCGAATTCTTCCGCGCGTATCTGTTGACCTCGGTTTCCAGGGAGGCCTTCTCTAGAAACAGAGCTGCGCGGCGTGAAGCCGACATCGATGAGATCGCAGAGTTCGCGAGTGAAACCCCGGATGCTGACGAAGTCATGCGGCGCGCCGAATCAAAGATCGTTATCCGCGCTTTCAAATCGCTGCCGGAGCGATGGCGTGCAGTTTTGTGGCATAACGAAGTCGATGGGCTTCCTCCCCGCGAGATCGCGACGATTCTTGGTATCACTCCCAACGCAGCGTCTGCGTTGGCCGTTAGAGCCCGTGAGGGGCTACGTGAGTCTTACCTTGCTGCCCACCTCAAAGAACATGCAGGCCTCGTTGCCGACTGCGCGTCTGCGCGCAAGCAGCTTCCCGCGTTTATTCGAAATAACTTGAGTCCCAAGGCCACTCGATCCCTGAAGTCGCACCTTAAGAATTGCCCAGACTGTTCGCTTGTTTACGGCGAGCTTAAAAACATCGGCGCGCCCATGCGCAGCGTGGTGCTGCCATTGTTCGTTGGGGGAACCACTGTCTTAGGTATTTCAGCGTCAGGGGGACTGGCGCAACTCGGCGGCGGAATTACCGCCGCTACTGGTGGTTCCTCGGTTGCAGTATCGACTGCCGGTTCCGGGGCTGCAGCTGTGGTGACGGGAACCGTGAGTGCTTCGGCAGTTGCAGCTGGAGTGGGAGCTGGCCTAGCTGCGCTGGCGGTGGCCGCTTCAGCGGTCGGTATTTTGACGCCACTATTTGACGACCGTTCAACAGCACCCGTTGCATTGCCTCAGGAGCGGTCCGTTGAACAAGAGCCGGATAATGTAGATCCGATCGATGCGCCCTCCGCATTGGAGGACATCCTCATGGATCTCGTGTCATTTGAGTCCGCCACACCTGAATCGGAGGGCCGGGAGGGGCTGGACGACAGCCAAATGCGCTTGCCTCTGCAGAGCCCCGAGGGCCAGCGATCGGATCTCCCCGATAACGCCATTGCTGACTATCCTTTGAATTTGGGTAGTCCGGGCACTCCTACAATGCCTCCTGTAGAAGAAGCGTCCGATCTTCCGGCTTCTGCGCCTACGGTTGAACCAACGCCGGAGCCTACGGTTGAGCCGACGGTGGAGCCTTCGCCGGAACCTACGGTCGAGCCTTCGCCGGAACCTACGGTCGAGCCTTCGCCGGAACCTACGGTCGAGCCTTCGCCGGAACCTACGGTCGAGCCTTCGCCGGAACCTACGGTCGAGCCTTCGCCGGAACCTACGGTCGAGCCTTCGCCGGAACCTACGGTCGAGCCTTCGCTGGAACCTACATCGGAACCAACGCCAGTGCCTACGGTTGAGCCGACGGTGGAGCCTTCGCCGGAACCTACACCGGAACCTACACCGGAACCTACACCGGAGCCTACGGTTGAGCCTTCACCGGAACCTACGGTCGAGCCGACCGTGGATCCTTCGTCGGAACCTACACCGGAACCTACACCGGAGCCTACGGTCGAGCCTTCGCTTGAACCTACGGTCGAGCCGACTGTGGAGCCTTCGTCGGAACCTACACCGGAACCTACACCGGAGCCTACGGTCGAGCCTTCCCCTGAACCAACGCTGGAGCCTATGGTCGAGCCTTCCCCTGAACCAACGCTGGAACCAACGCTGGAGCCGACGGTCGAGCCGACTGTGGAGCCTTCGTCGGAGCCTACGGATGAACCAACGTCGGAACCTACCGTTGAGCCGACACCGGATCCATCCGAAGAACCGGTCGATCCAGAAGAACCCGAATCGACATCGAGTTTTGACGTGTCGGTTGAACGAATTAGCGACCGCTTCCTACTGCAGTACGTTTTCACCGTCGACCCTGGAGCTGTAGCGCCCGGAGAGACCTTTGAGTTCAGCATGAAAATGGACCGCCGCTACTGGGGTTGGGCTAGCTTCGGACAGAACTGCTCGTCGAGTTCACGGTACTCGCAGCAGATGAACGTTGAATGCGTGGTCTCCGAGGACAGCCCTGTAAAACTGACGATCACGGTTCTACATGGACGCGGCAAGCTGGGTGTCCTTTTCGCGCAACCCGGAGCACCTGGATCAGGGGTCGAATTCGCTGTCCCTCGGCAGTAGCACCGGGCGGACGGGTAGGAAGCGCGCATCCGCCGTAAGCGGGTGCGCGCTAACGAAATCCCCGACGAGCAGATATCGCTTTGCGCCCGGCTATTGATTGGCTGATGGGCTCACCGATTACCGGTACGACATCATAAATATCGACCAGACAGTTCACTGCTGCTCTCATATGTTCAGGGTTTGCGGATGGCTCAACGTATCCTTGCTAACTTTTCTTTTCCAGAGAGGATCAAAAACTCTTGACCTGCATTCGGAATGTGTTTTAGGCTTCAAGGTAACCTGATATACCAATTGGATACTAAATGAAGATTTTGTGCTGGGCCCCAAGGAGGCACTTGATTCGCGCGAAATCCAACGGTCTTGAGGCCATACGAATAACCGTCACAAATGGCCGGCGCTGCACTTGCTTGCGGCTCCGACCCAGACGCAAAATCTTCTCTCCGGTTGGCCTAGGGATCCACAGCCAAGCATTCTGAGCGAGGGTAAAACCCAATGATCTCCAATGAAACAATCACCAGCTACCTTGAACGGCTCGCTTCTAAGGCGCCTACTCCGGGGGGAGGTGCTGCCGCGGCCTTGCACGCCGCCCAGGGCGCCGCGCTGGTGTCCATGGTTGCCGAGTTTACCTCCGGACCGCGATTCCGAGAGGTCGAGGACAAAGCTCAGCCGATCGCCAAACACGCACGCGTACTGATGCGTTCGGCGCTGTTCGAGGCGCAGGAAGACGAACGATTGTTCGGGGCCTTAGGCGATGCATACAGGATGCCCAAGGAGGATGAAGAGCAGCAGGCAGCGCGCACCGCGGCCATACAAAGCGCCACCATTGCCGCGGCCGCACCGTTGGTCTCAACCGTTGAATCCTCCGCGGTGGTCATTGAGCTCGCCCAGCGTTTGGTCGAGATCGGAAACCGATCGGTGATCAGCGATGTGGCTGCAGCCGCCGAAGCGGCGCGAGCCGCCCTGGGTACCGCGCTGGTGACGCTGGAAATGAATATTGCGGCAATACAGGAAGCCGAACAGCGCGAACGCTTGAGCCTCGTGGCCAGCCAAGCCGCCGACGCGATCGTGGCGGCAGAAGCACTCAGCGCGCAGGTCCGCTTGGTGGTGGCTGCATGACCGCGCAACGCCTCGCCGGACAGCCGGTGGCCGCAGCCATCCGTGAACGCACCGGCCAACTCGTTTCGCGGCTGGCGAGCGAAGGGATCACCGCCCGGGTGGCGGTGGTGCTCGCAACCGACAACGAGGCAACGTCCTGGTATGTGCGCTCCATTGAACGCGCCGCCGAACGGCTCGGAGTTCACTGCCAGGTGCTCGACTTGGCCACCGGCACCCAGTCGGAGATTGCCCAAGCGATCCGGGCCTTGAACGCAGACGAGACGGTGCACGGCATCATTCTGCAGACGCCGCTGCCCGAATCGGTTGACCCGGCCTCCCTGGTGCAGCTGATTGACCCGGCCAAGGATATTGATGGAGCCAACCCGCTGAGCCTGGGCAGGCTCAGCGTGGGCCAGCCGGCCTTTGCGCCGGCTACGGCACGTTCGGTCATCGAAATCCTCGAACACTATCAAGTCCCACTCGCCGGAGAGCACGTTGCGGTGGTGGGCCGTTCCGCGGTGGTGGGCAAACCGCTCGCCCAGCTCTTGCTGCAGCGCGACGCAACGGTGAGCATCTGCCATTCTCGAACCACCAATCTCGCCGAGATTACCAGGGGCGCGGCGGTGACCGTTGTGGCGGTTGGCCGGGCGAACCTGCTTACCGGCAACGAGGTCAGCGATTCGTCGGTAGTCATCGATGTGGGCACCAATGTCACCGAGGATGGCCAGCTGGTAGGCGATGTTCACGCGGAGTCGGTGCAGCCACTGGTCCGGGCGATGAGCCCGGTGCCCGGGGGAGTAGGCACGGTAACCACCGCCCTGTTGATCCTGCACGCAACGCAGGCGGCGCTAGCCGCCCTTGAAAATGCCGCATCGAAAGGAGCTCCCATGGCCGGACGCCGGTAGCTGTTCGCCAGCGTTTAGGGCACAAGTGCAAGGCAAGCCAGCCCGCATGGTTGCTTAGGACGTTGAACCGGCAGGTACAAGGCAACAATAGTATCTTCACGGTGCGCGTTGGCCTGGATCCGGAGTGGGATCTGGCGCCGGCGCCGCGCTGGAAAAAATAGCCGCTGCATCATCGCTTGGAAGGCCGATGATGCAGCGGCTTTCTTTGTGTTCCAGAGATATTTGCCGTTCGAGCGTTGGCGTGGCCTGCCCACCGCAAACGGCCCATGCCGTGTTGCGGGTGGTTCAGATCAACGGGCAGTGCAATTCGAAGTGCCGCCACCTTGTAAATGAGCCAGGTGTATGCGGTTGAATGAGCTCCACGTAGAACTGGGACAAATTGGACACCAAGTCTCGAAGTCTACTGCGGTAGTGAGAGAGCTTCGCATCATCACGGCTCAATGGTTGGGCCCAGTTGATGAAGAATGGGGGTTAGAAGTGGTAGATGGGGCGTGATCGATCTGGGCGATGAATTCGTTGACCCATTGAACGGCGGAGATGACATCAGCGGCTACGTTGAGTCCATTTGCTGCTTCGGCATAGAGGGATTCCCAGTCGGTTTCTTCAACCGCTACAGGTGGCCAAGGGTGCGCTTTGCGGTAAGTGAAGAGTCGGACGCAGGTTGATCGTACTTGCGTGAGATCTAGTTGCTCTTGGGTGCCCAGCAGCTGAAGGTCTACGAGGTCCCGGGCTCGGTCACTTCCAGGAGCGGTAGATGCATGGATTTTCTGGGCGATTTGATGATCTGCTGGCATTACCGGCACAGGAGCTGGGGATGGTAAGCCGAGAGAAGTGAACATGTCGATAAGGTTCTCAGCAAGAACCAGTACGGGGTGTTCCGCGTCGCCGATTTCATTGTGGCCCAGTTCAAAGGGGACGGTGCACCATGCTTTACCCTTGTAGTCGAGCTTGACGTCGAAGGGTTTCATTACATAGGAAGCCGGGACTCCTGCGGGTTTCAGTTGCTTCTTTTCAACAAGACGTCCGGTGAAGCCCTCCCATCCTTCTAGGAGGCGATCTGCGAAATCATCGCGGAACTTTGCCAGTCCACTGGCCCGTGCGGCGTCGAGGTCACGCGTGAATCGTGTTCCAGTGCCATATCGCAATGCCATAGCACTTCCACCTTTTACGGATCCTCCGGGGAGCATTTGCCCGACAATGACCAGTGCCATGGAGGTGCGTCGCCGGGTGACTAAGCTTTCCTCACCTTCTAAGTTTCTAATGCGCTGGTTGAGCGCTGTGAGATTTGCGGGTGGGGTTGGATACTTCATACGGAAAGTTCCTTACGTACCTGGCGCCATTCTGCAGAGGTGAGAAGTCCTTCGGCGCGGGCCCTGGTCGCGGCGTCTCGTAGTCGTGATGCGGGTACTTGTCCGCGGCATTCAATGAGGGCTTCGGCAACCCGTTGCGCCGGAATCCCCTGATAGTGAGTCACTTTTGTGTCTACGGAAGCTCGAACGAGATTTATATAGCTAGGCATGGCTCGACGTACGCGATGGGTTGTACCAACTGTAATCTTTCGAGGGTTCACATCCGCCAGGCCCAGGAGGGCAAGGACAGTTTCTCCTCGCAGGTGGGAATCGGCGCCCGCCCGCAAGGTGGCTTCCGCGAACTGATCGTGGTCAGTTGGTGGAATGTCGGTGACCCGGTAAAGGCGGTACCCGGTGTGTTCCAAACCGCCTCGGGCGGCAAGTTTTGGCAGCTCCACCGCCGGCACACCAGCGTCGGTGGCGCCGGTGACAGTGACGTAGCCATAGTTGTCGTAGGCGATCTCTCGCAAGATGTCTCTATAGCTTTGCTTCATGTCAATATTATACCGTTAACAGTATAAAATTGACACCACTATCAGCGGGCAAAATCCCTGTGCTGTATTGCCGAAGGCCGTGACGACAGGACTCCTCAACCCAGCGAATCCTGCAGTATGCGCTCAATGATGCTCGCCCTAGGTCTATTCGCGAATGGCATGTTCAGGTAATGCCGCTGTTTCGTCGCCGGCGGAGTGAAGTTATTTGCTGAACGCCCTAACGTGCTCGGTAGCCCAACCCGCAGGATGCCAACGACGAAGCCCGGTCTTGAGCTACCCAGGGTAGTTCCACTGATGATCAAACGAGGCGGAAACCAGAACACAGCGCGCGTCTCGTACTTATATATACGTATATACGGCAAGAGGCCGGGAAGCTGTTCATAACGAACAGCTTCCCGGCCTCTCGGTGGCTGGAAGCGGCTAGCTGGCCGAGGTGGCCAGCGAAACTCCGCGCAGCCGGTCCATCTGCGGATCGTACAGCGGGTCGTCGACCACGGTCGCGGCGATCGGCTTACCGAAGTACTCGATCTGCACCGCATCTCCGGTCTGCACCGACTTCGGCAGCCAGGCGTAGGCGATGGGCTTGCGCACCGTGTAGCCAAAGGTGGCACTGGTGACATAGCCGGCCGGTTCCCCGTCCACGTAGACCGGTTCCTTGCCCAGAACCACGGACACGCCATCATCAACGGTCAGGCAGCGCAGCCGCTTGGTGGCCGCGGCGGCGCGGTCCGCCAGGGCGGACTTGCCCACGAAGTCCACGGTCTTGGCGGCCTTGACCGCGAAGCCGAGCCCTGCCTGTTCCGGCTCGTGCTCGCTGGTCACGTCGGTGCCGAAGGAGCGGAAGCCCTTCTCCAATCGCATGGAGTTGAACGCTTCGCGTCCACCGGCGATGATGCCGTGCTCTTGGCCGGCTTCGAAGAGTACATCCCAGAGCCGTGCGCTGACATCCGCCGAGGCGTAGAGCTCCCAGCCGAACTCGCCCACGTAGGACAGGCGCATCGCGGTCACCGGAATGCCGGCGATGGAGATCTGCTTGGTGCGGAAGTACTTCAGCCCCTCGTTGCTCATATCGTCTTCGCTGACCTTGGCCATCACCTCTGGGGCCAACGGCCCCCACAAACCGATGCAGGAAGTCCCGGCCGTGATATCGCGTACCGCGACCCACTGGCCCGGGTTTGCCTCGTTGAACTTGCGGGCTTCCCGGCTGAGGTAGGCGACATCCACATTCGAGTTGATGCCGGCCTGGTAGAGCTCTTCGGAGATGCGGGCCACGGTGATATCGCTGGTGATGCCGCCGGCGGCGTCCAGCAGCAGGGTGTAGCTGACCATGCCCGGGGCGCGCAGCATATTCGCCGTGGTCAAGCCCTGGAGCATCTGCCCGGCTCCGGGGCCGGTGACCTCCACGCGCTTGAGCGGTGTCATGTCGAACATCGCCACGGCGGTGCGCGTCTTCCAGGCTTCCACCGCGGCAATCGGCGAGTGGAACATGTCCGACCAGTCATCGCGCGCCGGGGCGGCCCAATCCTCGGGCAGCTGCTCGAGCAGGGCGGCGTTGGCCTCGTACCAGTGCGGGCGCTCCCAGCCGGTGCCTTCCAGGAAGAAGGCTCCCAGTTCCTGCTGGCGGGAGAAGAACGGGCTGGTGCGCACATTGCGCGGCTTCAGCCGCGGCTCCAGCGGGTGGCGGATATCGTAGATTTCCACGAAGTTCTGCTGCGAGGTTTCGCTGACGTACTCCTTGGTGGTCTGCATGTCCTCGAAGCGGTTCAGGTCGCAGTCGCTCAAATCGGTCTTCGACTGCCCGGTGGTGATCAGCTCGGCCACGGCCTTGGCGATGCCCGGCGCGTGGGTGACCCACACGGCCTCGGCCACGAAGAAGCCGTCGACCTCCTTGGACTGGCCCACCAGCGAACCGCCGTCCGGGGTGAAGGAGAAGATCCCGTTGAAGCCGCGCTGGATCTGCGTATTGCGCAGATCCGGCAGCAGCTCCTTGGTCGCTTCCCATTCGGCGGCGAAGTCCTCGGGGGTGAAGTCCAGCGAGGAGGGCATCCGCTCGGAGGTGATTTCCTCGGGCTTGTAGGTCCGCAGGGTGTCCAGGTCCACGGGCATCGGGCGGTGCGCGTAGGAGCCGATGCCGATGCGGTCTCCCCACTCGCGGTAGTAGAGATCGCGATCCTGGTAGCGCAGGATCGGCCGGCTGGCGCCGTTGGGCAGTTCGTTGATGCCCGCGAGGCTCGGTGCCGGGGTGGTCCAGGCGAACTGGTGTCCCAAAGGCAGCAGCGGGATCTCGGTGCCCACCATCTTTCCGATATTCGGGCCCCAGAAACCCGCGCAGGAGACTACGATATCTGCCTCGAAGCGGTCCTCGCCGCAGATGACCGCGGTGACCTTTCCGCCGGATTGCTCGATATCGGTGACCACCGTGCGGTCGCGGAATTCCACGCCCGCGGCCTTGGCGCGTTCCATCACCAATTGGGTTCCCTTGGCGGCCAGGGCCAATCCGTCGTTCGGCGTGTAGAGGCCGCCGAGCACCAGCTCGGGGTTGAGCATCGGGAACTTCTTCAGGCAATCCTCCGCGTCGACCACGTGCGCGTCCACCCCATAGGAGCGGTTCCATCCGGCGCGGCGATGCAGATCGGCCAAGCGCGCCTCGGTGGTGGCGATCTCCAGCCCGCCCACGCGCAGGTAGGAGCCACGGCCGTCGGCGCCCACCAGCGAGTCGAGCTTCTCGATGGTGTACTGCGCGAATTCGGTCATGGATTTCGACCCGTTGGACGAGAAGACCAGGCCCGGGGCGTGCGAGGTCGAGCCGCCGGGGATATCCAGCGGGCCCTGTTCGATAACCAAGGTATTGGTGTGGCCCAGTTGGACAAGTTCGTCCGCCAGGTTGGCGCCGACGATTCCGGCTCCGATGATTACTACCCGAGGTGAAGTTTGAGACATGGGGGACTCCTTAAGTACTGATGGTGTGGTGGAGCAACTGCTGGCGGTACGGGAGGATGCGGCCGCGATGCCTAGGCATCGATGACCAGATCGGTTTGTGCGGTGGAGCAGCAGGGCAAGAACTTGCCGGCGGTGATCTCCCGGGCGCGAATGCCGCCCTGGTGGTTCATCTCCACGTCCCCTTCGAGCTTGACGACCTTGCAGGAGCCGCACATGCCTTCCTGGCAGTTGGCCCCGATGCGCACTCCTGCGCGTTGGGCTACCCCGAGGATGCGCTCATCCGAATTGATCTTGACGTTGATCGCGGTCCGCAGGAAGGTCATGGTCAGCTCGCCTTCGCCCACCGTGGGGAAGGAGGAGGCGGCAGGTGGCTCTTCTTCGCTGACCAGCGGCTCGGCCGGCGGCAACGGAGCATCGGAGTCGACCACGACCAGCTTTTGGCCGACGGCCTCCAGGGTGCCCGTCTCGTCATAGTCCGGCTCGTACATGCTCAGTTCCGGGGGCTGGCTCTCGTAGAACTCCTCCACCGATTCGGCGACTTCTTCCGCGATGCCCTCTGCCAGTGCGATTTCTGCCTGGTATTCGAGCAGCGTCTTGCGGTCGCCGGAGAAGAATTCCATGAACACCGAGGTGTCATCCACGCCGACTTCGCGTAGCAGCTTGGTGGCCGAGTTCAGATATCCTTCCGGACCGCAGGCGAACACCTTGCGGCCGTTGGCATCCGGGGCTACCGCCTCGATCATTTCAGCGGTGAGCCGTCCGGAGTATCCGTCCCAGTCTGCGGGTTTTTCGCGGTTGCCCAGCGAGTAGGAGACCCTGATGCGCGGATCGACCTGCTTGATGTATTCCAGCTCGCGCCAGAACGGGAAGTCTCCGGGCACGGTGCCATGGCAGAGCACCACCACATCGGCCTGGCCGGGCAGTGAGTGGATGGTGCGCACCATCGACATGATCGGGGTGACCCCGGCCCCGGCCCCCAGGAACAGGAAGCGGGCGCGGCGGTCGGAATCGCCTAGGTGGAAGGCCCCGACCGGGCCGAGCATGTCCAGCACCATGCCCGGACGCAGGTTCTCGTGCGCCCAGGTGGAGACCAGTCCCTTGGGGTCGCGCTTGATGCTGACATTGAAGGTCCAGGGCACGGTGGGCGCGCTGGAAATCGAATAGCTGCGATCCACCGTCTCCTGGTCTTCGCCATGTACGGGAAAGGCGATGTTCAGGTACTGGCCTGCGCGGAATGCCAGCGGGGCGCCATCGAGGCGGCGGAAGACGAAAGTCATCAGCCCGCCGGCTTCCTCGATGGTCTGCACGCATTCGGCCAGGAATTCCTGGGGGTGCCAGGGGCCCAGTGCGCGGGCTGCGCTCGCCGGGCCTTCTTGGCTGCTGAGTACGCGGTTCCAGGGCATTTCCAGCCCGCGCAGGCGCTGGGCGCTGGCGGTGCTCAGGAGCTTGGCGGTACCGGTCATGCCAGGTGCTCCAAAACGCGCTGCGTGTACCAGTTGATGAATGCTTCGACCTGGTATTCGCTCTTCATGTACGGGCCGGGTTCGTAGGCGGGGCTGTTGGCTCCGGACTGGCAGAGCTCGACAAAGGCCTTGTCCTGCAGATTCGTCTGCTTCCAGGTGTGGGTGAGCGTCTCCAGATCGTAGTCGTCGCCCTCCACGGCGTCGTCGGCCACGAGCCAGGTGGTGCGGACCAGGGTCTGGTGCTCGTTAATAGGGAAGGCCGCGAAGGTGATCACGTGGTCGGACTGGAAATGGAACCAGCTATTGGGCTGCAGGTGCATGGAGCAGCGGCCCAAGCGGAAGTCGCGCAGCTCACCCAGCAGCTTCTTCGAGAGCCGGTGCCCGTCGGCGGAGAAGGACTCTCCGTCGCCATCCAGGGATTCGCGGGAAATGCGGATCCCCGCGACGCGGGTGTCCAGCTCCTCGACGACTTCGTAGGGGATCCCGTAGCGGCGGCAGCGCTCTTCCAGCCCGGCTTGGGCTTTCTGATTGCGTTCCCAGACTTCTTCGAGATGCGTGGGCACGGTCTCGTCGGTCAGGCCCCAGGTGGGGAACAGCGAACAGGCTAGTTCCGGGTGGCCATCGCAGTGGTAGCACTCGCGGTTGTTCTCCATCACCAGCTTCCAGTTGCCCTCTTCGATGATGTTCTGCTGGTAGGCGACCTTGGCGCGGGAAATATCATGCGGCGCCAGGTAGGGTTCGAAAATTTCGGCGACCTGGTCAAAATCGGCAGGTGGTTCCTTGGCCAGGGACACGAAGATCAGCCCGGCGTGGATCCGGCCGTGGGCGCGTTTGAGCGCAAAGCAATTCTTGTCAAAGGTTCCCTCGCCCGGAGCCGAGGCGTGGATCAAGTTGCCCTCCGGGGAATAGGTCCACGAGTGATAGCCGCACACCAGGTTGCCGGTGCTGCCCGAAGCTTCGGTCAGCACGCGGGCTCCGCGGTGCCGGCACACGTTGTGCAGCACATTGACGCCACCGTCATCGGTGCGCAAAACGATCAGCGAATGCGGACCGTAGTCGAGGGTGACGTAGTCTCCGCCCTCCGGGATTTCGGCAACGCTGGCGGCAAAGAGCCAGTGGGTTCCGAAGATTGCCTGCATTTCGACCTTGAATACCGCAGGATCCGTGTACAACGGAGCCTCAAGCGAGTAGCCCTTGCGCCGATTCTGAAAGAGTTCGGTAATCTCGGCGAGTTGTTCATCGCTCACCGTTGAGGCGAGCTTGCCACGCGTCGAGTGCGGAGTGCTTACCGAAGCGGTCATGTTTTACTCCTAGAAGCCGGACGCCAGCGGGCGTCCACGAAGGGGGAAATTGGGGAAGATCCTTGTGAGTCGAATCACCATATGAGTCGAGACTAGAAACAATTTGCCAACAAGAAAAGCGCAAGAAAGTGAACGAAATCGTGCAGAATGGGTGCATGATCGATCCTCGCCTCATCACCCTTCGAGTCTTCTCCTCGGCGGGCACCATTGCACGCACCGCCGAACTCACCGGATACTCGCCTTCGGCGGTCTCCGCGCAGCTTCGTGAGCTGCAGCGTTCCCTGGGAATCAAGCTGATGATCAAGGACGGGCGCGGGGTGCGGTTGACCGTCGCCGGCCGGCACTTTGTGGCGGGACTCGACGACATTGTGACGCAATGGGAGCTGCTCAGGTCCTCGGCGCTGTCGACTGAAGGGCAGGTTCAGGGCGATTTCGGGTTGGGCGGTTTTTCGACGGCGGCCGCGCAGCTGCTGGCTCCGCTGGCTTCGACCCTGCGCAGAACGCGGCCGCATGTCGAGGTGCGGCTCATGGAGGCCCAGCCGCAGCGCTGCCTGGATCTATTGCTCGCCGAGCGGATCGACCTCGCCGTCATTGTGGCGTCGCAAACGCCTGGGTCAAGTGGCGGCAGCACAAAGTTTGAGCAGACCGTGTTGCTCGATGACCCGCTCGATGTGGTGCTGCCCGCGGAGCATCGGCTGGCGATGAATAAATCGGTGTCGCTCTCAGAGCTCGCCGAGGATCCGTGGATCTCGGACTCGGAGCAATCGGTCTATCGAGCCCTGTTCGTTGCCGCCTTCACCTCGCTGGGGGTCACCCCGCATATTGCCCACGAGGCGGTCGAGTGGGAAACGATGATCGCCTTCATCGGGGCGGGACTGGGAGTGGGGTTGATGCCGCGCTTGGCGACCTTGGGCAGTGCGGAGAATGTGGTGCGCCGCCGAATCTCCGGAGCAATCAAGCCATCGCGGCGAATCGTCGCGGTGACGCGCAAGGGCAGCAAGGGGGCGCCGCTCATCGAGGAATCTTTGACGGTTCTGCAGAGCACCGCAAAGAGCATTATTTCCCAGCGATTGACCGAGGAATTGGACGGGTAGCCCCTCCCTCTGGCATCGGCGGGAGCGCGAGTCAAGTTTCGGTTTCCTATTGACATAGATCACACTCATGAGGAGACTTGGCCTAATTCCAATTAGTATCCAACTGATATTTCAAGGGAAAGGTCCACCATGGGCAACTTGGCAGTAAGCTACGCCGGCGCAGGCAAGGTCGAACTCATCGATTCGCCGTATCCGGAATTCGAATTGAAGGACGGCCCGGGAGTCCACCCGGCAAACATTGGCCGCCAGGTCCACCACGGCGTCATCCTGCGCACCATCGCCACCAACATCTGCGGCTCCGACCAGCATATGGTCCGTGGCCGCACCACTGCCCCGGAGGGCCTTGTGCTGGGCCACGAGATCACCGGAGAAGTGATCGAAGTCGGCCGCGACGTGGAATTCCTCAAGGTGGGGGACATCGTTTCGGTGCCCTTCAACATCTCCTGCGGCCGCTGCCGCAACTGCAAGGTCGGACAGACCGGCATCTGCTTGAACGTCAACCCGGACCGTCCGGGTTCCGCCTACGGCTACGTGGACATGGGCGGATGGGTCGGCGGGCAAGCCGAATACGTGCTGGTTCCATACGCAGACTGGAACGCGCTGAAATTCCCGGACCGAGACCAGGCCATGGAGAAGATCCTTGACCTGACAATGCTTTCGGACATCTTCCCCACCGGCTACCACGGAGCCATTGGCGCCGGGGTAACCGTCGGATCGACCGTATATGTCGCCGGCGCCGGTCCCGTGGGCCTGGCGGCGGCCACCTCGGCACAATTGCTCGGCGCGGCAACCGTCATCGTCGCGGATCTCAACGCAGACCGGCTAGCGCAAGCGCGCAGCTTCGGATGCGAGACGGTGGACGTCTCGCTCGGTGATCCGGGCGAGCAGATCGCACAGATCCTGGGCACGCCCGAGGTCGACTGCGGCATCGACGCCGTCGGCTTCGAGGCGCGCGGACACGGGCACGACGCCGGCAAGGAGCAGCCGGCCACCGTGCTGAACTCGCTCATGGAGATCACCCGGGCCGGCGGCAGCCTCGGCATCCCCGGGTTGTATGTCACGGGAGATCCCGGAGCCAGCGACGAAGCGGCCAAGCGGGGCTCGCTTTCCATGCGCTTTGGGCTAGGTTTTGCCAAGTCCCATACCTTCGTCACCGGCCAGTGCCCGGCGATGAAGTACAACCGAGGGTTGATGCAGGCGATTCTCTCGGACAAGGTTTCGATCGCCAAAAACGTCAATGCGACCGCCATCCCGTTGACCGACGCGCCCAAGGGATACGCGGCCTTCGACGAGGGCGCGGCGCAGAAGTTCGTGCTCGACCCGCACGGCCTGATCGGCGCTTAGCCGGCGGAGCGCAGCGCGGGGAGGCAAGGTTTTTGCCTTCGGCCCCGCGTTTCCGGCGCAGCCGGTGCATCATTCGGCGACCGCCGTGCCCCTGCCAGTACATTGAGCACGGCGGTCGCCGCCTTTAATATAACCGAGCAACGACTTTGTTGCGCCCGTTTTCCGGTTGCGGGCAGGCCAAGCCGAGGAACCATCGCGGTAGGCCGTCATGTTCCACCATCAAAGGAAAATCTATGAATCGCAATGATCAACCAGTTCAAGATCTAGTCAGCGAGCTGCATTCGGCTCGCCGGCGCAGGCCGCGGAAATATCCGTCGGGCGGGACCGACTATTGGGTTTTTGGAATTGCCGGCGCCCTGGCGCTGGCGTTCATCGCTTGGGGATTTTCCTCGCCGACCGGTCTGGGAAACACCGCGGGTAAGGCCTTGGACTGGGTGATCACGAATACCGGATGGATGTTCGTGATTGCGGCTACCGTCTTCACCATATTCGTGCTGGTTGTGGCGGCCAAGAACTTTGGGCGCATCCCGCTGGGCAAAGATGGCGAAAAGCCGCAATTCAGCACCATTTCCTGGATTTCCATGATGTTTGCCACCGGCATGGGCATCGGCCTGGTGTTCTACGGTGTAGGCGAACCATTGTTCTTCTACATGTCTCCTCCGCCGGGAACGGTGGAGGGCCAAAGCGCCGCGGCCGTCGGCACCGCCATGGGCACCACGCTGTTCCACTGGACGCTCTTCCCCTGGGCCATGTATGCGATTGTCGGCTTGGGCATGGCCTATGGAAGCTTCCGCTTGGGGCGGCCGCAGCTGTTCTCTGCGATGTTCAGCTCAATCTTTGGCGAGCGGGTGGTCAACGGCTGGGGTGGCAAGACGATTAACATCTTGGCCATCCTGGCGACGCTTTTCGGGTCGGCTTGCTCGTTGGGACTCGGTGCGCTGCAAATCGGCGGCGGAATACAGTCGGCCGGACTCCTGCCGACCGTGGGCTCCGGAGTTCTGGTTCTGATCATCGCGGTTCTCACCGCCTTGTTCGTCGGTTCGGCGGTTTCCGGCATTGAGCGCGGAATTCAATGGCTTTCGAATATCAACATGATTCTTGCGGTCATCCTCGCGCTTATCGTATTCATCGGTGGGCCAACGTTGTTCATCTTGAACGTGATTCCAAACGCGGTGGGATCCTTTATCAGCGATCTGCCTGAAATGGCTTCGCGCACGGCCTCTTCCGGCGACGGAACCATGGCCACCTGGCTGTCGTCCTGGACCATCTTCTACTGGGCCTGGTGGGTTTCATGGACCCCGTTCGTCGGTCTCTTCATTGCCCGCATCTCGCGCGGCCGCAGCATCCGGCAATTTGTCACCGGCGTGCTGCTGGTGCCGTCCACGGTGACGTTGATCTGGTTCGCCATCTTCGGCGGCGGAGCGATCGGCCTGCAGGAGCGGGCGGAACGTTCCGGAGACATGGGCCAAGCCATGGCGCAGATGGTGGATGGGGTGCCGAATATCAACTTCAATTCGGTACTTTTCGATCTGCTTGGAAGCTTGCCCTTCCCCGCATGGTTTGGCACGGCGCTCATAGCGTTGACCGTGGTGCTGATCGCGATCTTCTTCGTCACCGGAGCCGACTCGGCCTCCATCGTCATGGGTGCGCTGAGCGAACGCGGTGCCGAGGAGCCGTCCAAGAAGTCGGTGATTTTCTGGGGTGTTTCGGTTGGTGCGGTGGCCGCGGTCATGCTGCTTGCCGGCGGGGACCACCCGGCTGCGGCCTTGAACGGGTTGAAGAACATCACCATCGTCTCGGCGCTGCCGTTCGTGCTGGTGATGCTGCTACTCTGCGTGGCGATTTGGAAGGATCTGAGCAAGGATCCCCTGGTGCTGCGGGGCAGGGTTGCGCTCGAAGTCCTCGAACAGGCCGTAGACGATGGGATTGATCGGCACGATGGAGAGCAGTTCTGCCTGATGACCACCGAGCAGGCAATCGTGACGGTGCAGAATGCGCCCTTGAACGGTGAAGCGAAGGACGCTTTTGTAGATTTGGACGAGGAGTACGTTGCGGAGTTGGGCTCCCCGAATGGCATGCCCGATTCCCTTGGCTCCGACGGGGATCTGGAAACCGAAAAGGCAACCAAATAAGCCAAGTGCCTCCGCACTAGGCCTGACGGGCCGAGCGACCCATCTGGTAGCTCGGTCTGTCAGGGTGCGCGGCGCAAGGCCTGTTCAAAGTGCGTGACGTGTGCCGACACCAACTGCGCCGCCAGCTCATCTTCGCCTTCGAGGATTGCGCGGAGCAAAGCCGTATGTTCGGTGATGTGCTCGGCGATCGGTGGCATTTGGTCAATCACCAGGCACCAGATCCGCGTCACCAGATTATCCAAGCGGACGAGGGTTTCCTCAAGGTGCTTATTGGCGCTGGCTTTGTAGATGAGCCGGTGGATTTGCACGTCTAGCAGCAGCAGCGAACGCTGATCGACGCTCCCATCCAGGGCATCGATCGTGTCCAGGTAGTTGGTGATCTCGGCTCTGATTCCGGCATCTTTGTTAGCCGCCGCATTTCGGGCAGCCAGGGGTTCGAGGGTCTGGCGAATTTCGGAAATATGGTTCAGCTCGTGGAAGTCAACGGCCGTGGCAAAGGTGCCGCGGCGCGGGTAGGAGACCACCAAGTGATCCGTTTCCAGCCGTTTCAACGCTTCCCGAATCGGAGTGCGTCCCACGCCGAGTTCTTCGGCTAGCTGCGGCTCATGAATTGGGTGGGTGGGAGCAATTTCGAGCAACACCAGACGATCGCGAAGTACGCCGTAGGCATGATCGGCCATCGATTGGGTACCCATATCGGTGCCTGCGGTCTTAGGGGGCATCAAGTTTTCGCTCTCTTCACTGGTCATATATCAGTTGCCAATAATCAAAGGGTATCGCTCGAGTGCCAATCGGTCACTTCCTCAGAGCTGCGGAAGAGTCGTTGTGGGCTAGGTGCGAGCAGCTCGCTCACCGAAGCGGCGCCAGTTGGAAGGTGAGGCCGATCCGCGCTTCCGCCACAGGCGGCCCTGCAAGCCAAGCAGATACGCTCGTTTGCCTAGGGGTTCTAGGATTCTCGGGGTTTCAGAATCGGTTGATTCAGCGGTTTTCGGGACAATAAAAAATCCCCTTAGATTCTTATTGACGCTGTGATGCAGCGAACATAGACTTGTGATCAGCTATTGATATATCAGGGATGGGGGTCCGGGATTGAGCTGTCGATTGCCGAAGTTGAAACGCAGAATACAACCTCCGCATTCGGAACGGGTCTTGGGCCCGTGCGGGATGCAGGCATTGGCTAAACCCCTAATCTAAATCTTTGCCCACAGCAGCGATACCCTGTTTGGGAGGGGTGCGGAACTTCTGGCATTGGTGAGCTAATGCTAGAAGAGGGGCGTGGTTGATCAACACAGCGCAGGCGTAGACCACATCGATTCCCCACGAAATGTACGAGGCATGACGGGACACTGTCATCTCGGTGAACCAAAGGAGCGGCAAAATGACCGAACTGAACAATAAATATGTCTTGACCCTCACCTGCGCAGAGCGCCCGGGGATTGTCCATGCCGTGACCGGTCTGCTGTTGAAGCACCACGGGGACATCCGGGAACTGAAGCAGCATGATGACCAGCGTTCTGGAACGTTGTTCATGCGCATTGAGTTCGAAGTGTCCCAAACTTCCAACGTTTCTGCCGAAATTGCCGAATTGGAGTCAAGTCTGACCGATCTGGCGACAGAGCACGACGCTACTTGGGGCCTGCGGGCCTCGGGCAAGAAGAAGCGCGTGGTGATCATGGTGTCAAAGTTCGGTCACTGCCTGCATGACCTGTTGTTCCGCGCACGCATGGGGGAACTGCCGGTCGAGATCGCAGCGGTCGTCTCCAACCACCCGGATCACCGGCAGCAGGTGGAATGGAACGGAATACCGTTCTTCCACGTACCGGTCACCGCCGAGACCAAGCCGGAGGCAGAGGCCCGGCTCATGGAGCTCGTTGACCGTTTCGACGTGGATTTGGTGGTGCTCGCCAGGTACATGCAGGTCCTCTCCGATGATCTCACCCGGCAGCTCACCGGGCGCGCGATCAACATCCACCATTCATTCCTCCCGTCCTTCAAGGGGGCCAAGCCGTATCACCAGGCCTTTGAGCGTGGCGTAAAGACCGTGGGCGCGACGGCGCACTACGTGAACAGCGAATTGGATGAGGGGCCGATCATTGCCCAGCAGGTCCAAAACGTTGATCACAGCTACGGGCCCGAGGATCTTGTTGCTGCAGGTCGGGATACCGAATGCAAGGCGCTATCGGACGCGGTGCGATGGCACTGTGAAGACCGGATTTTCCTCAACGGTTCACGGACCGTGGTGCTGCGCTAGGTTTTCCCGTACGCTAGCCTCTCGATGCCGAGAGCTCCGCGTGAAGGACCGTGCACTGTAAGGCATTGAAGAATGCTCGTGGACCGTTAGTGGTAATTGGTCCACGAGCATTCTGCTGTCTATCGGGTCCCGTCAGTGGCGTTGGCTCTGCCGGTAAACGCTCAGGCTCAGCGTCAGAACCGTCAGCGTGCGCGCATCATTCAGATCCGCTTCAAGCAGTGATTCCAGCAGCGCGAGGCGCTGGTAGAACACCGAACGCGACAGCCGGCAGCGGGTTGCTGCCTGGGAGCGGTTGGTTGGCGAGGCCAGATAGGCTTCGAGCACGCGAAGGCACTCATCGCGCCGGTTGGCTTCCAAGGCCAAAATCGGCGCCAGCACTTGCTGTGGCAGGCGTTGCACGGCTGGTTCGTGGCGCAATTCATGGGTGAGTAGAGCCAGCGGGTAGTCGGCGGCCAAGACTACCGAAGTGCTTGGTTCCAAGCGCAGTTCACAGCCCTCGGTAGCCTGCTCGATCGAGGTCCGGATCTGCCCGAGCCCCGCAACTATTTCGCCCAGATAGAGGGGTCCTTCGAGGGCATGGGATTCCACTGCTAGACGCATCGCTTGCTGGAAGGCGTCTTGCAGCTGGATGCTCGCGGTCGAAACGATGCCAAAGAGTTTGGGCGTTGGTGAATGAAGTGCACCAATAACTAGATTCATCCCATTTCCGGCATGCTGCTCAAATTCTTTCACTGCGGCTTTCGGGTCTTGCCCCGAAGCAAGCCGCACAGCGAAGCCACGCAGGGCCCGTTGCCTGACCGGGAATCCGGCAGCCTCAAATTTTCCGGTCAGCAGCTTCAAACTGGTTTCCCGGCTATTGAGCAGATCGTCGAGCAGCTCGCAGGCCGTATCGAACTTCCACAGTGCCGGACCTCTTGTGCGCAATAGCTCGGTACCCAAGGCGATGGCAGCCATGGTCAGCACATGCAGCGAGCCGGCCGGGTGGGCGGCGGAGCCCGGTGCGATCAAGGAGCCAAAATTCTTGCCATGGATTTGCACCGGAATCACCTGGCGCTCGGTATTTCCCATGAGGTGCAAGGCTCGTGATCGATCCTGCCAGTGGTCAAAGAAATCCGTTGGCAGTTCCACCGTGCTGGCGTAGCGCCGCAGGTTGTATCCGGAATCTTCGAAGACCACCGGACAGCCAAGAAGCCTGGCGCAGTCGTTCAAGACCGTTGCGGCCGGGGCGCCTAATTGCATCAGGCCGGTGAAATGCTCGGTCACTTCACCGCCTGCTTCGATTCTCCGCGTTTGCGCGGAGAACAGCAGCTGATGCAAGGTCTCGGTGATCTCGACGAATGCCACCGGCTCGTGCAGCAGAATCAATGGCAGGCGCTGCTCTTTGCAGGCGCGGACAAGACCCGCGGGGGCTTCGGGGCAATGGGCCCCGAGCTCCACTACCAAGGCCGCTGCTCGAAGCTCAACTAATTCGGCAACAAACGGTTCAAACTCCGCCTGTGCACTCCAACCGATGCCGGTGGTCAAGACCAGCTCCTGGCCGCGCAGGTAGGCGGCGGGGTTGAGGTTCTCCAAGACATGCGCCCAGCCAATGTGACGCTTCAATGACGGGGCATCGGCGATTACCTGCGGACTGCCGATCAGCATGCAGGGCAGTTGCAGCAGCTGTTCGACGGTGAGAATCGCATTGCCCGGACAGTCTGTCCGATTGGCCGGCATTTTTCCGACAAGTGTCACTGTTGGTAAGCCTCTCGCTGTGTAAAACTGTCAACGACATGGATCTTTGGTGATTCAGTTCACACGATACAGAATGTTTGGCTTTGGAAGGGGAATGCGTCGATGTTTGGTCTACCAACGTTCACGACCGTTGTCATCCTTGGGGTCCCGGCCCTCTGGGTAATCTATACGGCGGTATTTATGTGGCTCAGCCGCGGATGGAAGCGTGAAGACGTGGAGGACAACCGGTGAGCCTCGAAATCATCTTTCTCATCATCTACTTCATTGCCATGGCAGGTATTGGCTTCTGGGCGATGAAAAAGGGCCAGCAGGACTCCGAGGGATTCCTGCTCGGAGGGCGCAGCATCGGCCCGGGCGTGACGGCCCTGCGGCTGCAAAGTTCCTCGATGTCCGGCTACATGTTCATGGGCGCCGGATCCCTGGGCTACACACAGGGCTACTTTGGCATGTGGTACGCATTGGGCGATCTCGGCGGCGGCATCCTGAACCTTTCGGTCCTGGGCCGTCGCATGCGCAAGCTGTCCCAAATTCTGGGTTCCATTACCTCCATTGAATATCTGGAACACCGCTACCCGTCGAAATGGATCCGGCTGATCGCCGCCCCGGTGGCGCTGTTCTGCATGTTCTTCTATGTCCTGGCGCAGTTCATTGCCGGGGGACGCGGGCTGGAGATGGTCACCGGGGTGTCCTTCCCCGTGGCGCTGGCTATCGCCATCGGGGTGATCGTGCTGTACACCTTCCTCGGCGGCTACCTCGCGGTGGCCTACACCGACTTCGTCCAGGCCATCATCATGGTGGTGGGCATGGTCTGGATCCTCATTGCCACCCTGATCGCCATTGGCGGCTTCACCAAGGGCAACGAAGCCATTGGCGCCATCAACCCGAATATGCTGACCATGTGGGGCGCCGACCTCGGGTTCCAAGGACAGTGGGGCGTCATCATCGGTGCGCTGCTGGTCTTCTCGATTGGCTATATGGGGTGGCCGCATGTGGTGGTCAGCCACATGGCCATGAAGAAGCCGTCGGTAGCCCGCACCGCCGGTGCCTACTCGCTGATCTTCAACCTGCTATTCATTCCCGGCCCGTACCTTGTCGGCATGTTCGCGTTGATTCTGCTGCCTAACCTGGCCAATCCGGAAACCGCGATCTTCGAGGTCGCCGACGCGGTCTTGCCGACCTTTGCCGTGGGCATCGTGATGGCTGCGATCATGGCGGCCATCATGTCTACCGCCGACGCGTTGCTGCTGCAGGCCGGAACCATTGCCAGCCAGGATATCTACGCGCGCTTCATCAACAAGAAAATGAGCGACGGGCAGATGGTGTGGGTCTCGCGCATCACCGTGCTGGCTCTGGCGCTCATTGGTTTCGCCATTGCGGCCTTTGAACCGCCTGCGGTGGCGGCCATCGTGATCTTCTCCACCACGGTACTTGGCAGCGCCTTTGTCCCGGCGTATGTCTGCGCGGTTTGGTGGAAGAAGGCCAATACCGTCGGGGCTATCTCCTCGATGATCGCCGGCACGGCAGTTTCCGTCCTCTGGCAGGTATCGGGTGCCCCGGAGGCCACCGGCATCGATCCGATGGTCACCGGAATCTTGGCCTCCACCGCGGCCATGATCATCGGCAGCTTGGCTTCCCAGGCGAACCACCCCGTTCCAGAGCGCATCGTCCGGGCCTTGGACGAGACGGCGAAGATCGGGCCGATCCCGACGAAGATGCTCATCGGCCAGGACGCGTTGCTGGCGGGGCAAGCCGAAATGGCCGGCCGCAATGAGTGAGCTGGTGCTGCGCACCTTGGTCGATGAGGACTATGCCCAGTCGATATTGCAAGCGAAAGCTCCGGGCCTGGAGGTGACCTCCGCTCGACTGCGGCACCACCCGTTTGCCGGTTTCATCTTCGACGTCTCGCACCTGGCCGGTCGCGTCGGAAGGACCCACGCGCTGGTGGACTACTACACCGGCAAGGCTTTTATCAGCGGCCCGTGGCAGGCGGCCGATCCGGACCGGGCCACGCAGCTCAGCCCGGTGCAAGACCCGCAATGGAACACCATTGATTTCGACACCGCACGGCAGAAAGCCAAGTCGCTGCTGGCAACCGCCGCGCTGCGCCGCGCCCGATTGGCGTGGAAAGGCGGAGTGCGGGAACACCGCAGCGTCAACAAGGTGTGGAAGCCGAACTGGGTGCTCGACGCGAAACTCGACGGAAAGTCCTACCGCATCATGGTGGATGGGCTGAATGGAGGCTATTTCTTCATCGACTGCTGAAGTCGGGCACCGCGATGTAACTGGCAGTGCGCCTGGGCGACGTCTCTCCGCGGGAATCCAGTCGGGAACAAGCAGAGCGCAAGCCTATGGAAAACTGGGACGCAATACGCACTTGCCAAGTTCGTGAAGGGTCGCGAATGCAGTGAACTGCTCGCCAGAAGTCGGACTGGGAATGCAGGAACCAACATCTGTGGGCAATTCACACGTTGCGCCGGCCCAAGGGAAAAGGCGAATCAAAACGGTCGGCTGCTACAAGCTGGCTCCTGTTGCCGATCGATATGGAGTCGCTCGGGCAGGCGGCCCGCTACAGTTCCAAGCTCGTCGGTGCTGGTGCGTTGGAGTTCTCGGACCAAGCCGGTGCAGGCATACCAGCTAAGGTTCGAGTTCTTGAAGGTGGGTTGCAATTGCGCTGCGAGCTGTTCATGATCAGGCCGCGGGTAAGCGCACGGATCCCGTCGACATGCCCGGGGCAGGAAACGGTCAGCTGACGCGATGCGGTAGCCCGCGGTGTTGCTGGCCGACCGGCATCCTTCGCTTTTCAGAGGGTAATTGGAAGCTTGGAAGTCTTGCTCTTGGAGGCTCGTGCTTTGGTAAGGACATGGATTCGTCTTTGAATCACATGATTCCGGCTCATGGTCCCACGTCACGTTGGCCTAACCCTCTGCCCGTTTGGCTGCCAAGATCATCGGAAGAGATGCAATATGGCTCCCATGCCCACAAGGCACCGTGCGTTGCGCCTCCTGGACTAGGCCATTGGTATTAACCCTGGCCTCGATAATGGACATACCTCGATGACTAATATCTTGCTAAAAATGAGAGTCAGCACACCGGGTGATGCGCAGCACGCCGAAGCCGAGGAGGAAATCTTGAACGTACAGTCTCGATTCGCAAAGATTCTGTCAATGAATCTAGATGCCGCCGAACAGAAGCAGATTCCAGAGCTAACGCCGCAATTGGCACAGAAGCTAATCGATCGAATCGACACGATTCCTCTGTTCGCGCATGCCTACTCGCTACTGGGAAATTTCACTTATGGCACCTACCGCCCCAGCGACCTGCTGACCTACGCTTTTGAGCATGAACTGGACGGTGTCTGCATCCACCTGCTTGATGGCGAAGAGCGCAGCCTGGGGCAGGCCAGCGACGCGGAGCTTCGGGAGTTCGGAGCCACCGCGCACCAGCTGGGGCTCAAAGTACATCTGGAAATCAGCAGCACCCACAAGACGGACCTCGACGACGTGGTGCGCATTGCGCGGATCCTGAACGTCGAGCACATCCGAGTGTATTCACGCTACGAAGGCCTGCTGTCCGAGGTTCTCACCATGGTCGACAGCGACTTGCAATACCTGATCGTGCTGGCCGAGAAATACGACCTTCAATTCTACTTCGAACAGCACGAGGAATTCAAGAGCTTCGAAATCGCAGCAATCCTGGAACGTGCAAACCATCCCCGGCTGCATGCACTGTTCGACTTCGGGAACATGATCAACGCCTACGAGCGCCCCTTGGACGCGCTGAATCACCTGGCTCCGCACATCGGCCAAGTTCATCTCAAGGGCATCAAGATCATGCCGGAAGATGGAGGCTTCGGCCACCGTGGGGTATTGCAAGGCAGCGATGACGACGACATGCCAAGCCCGCGCATGCTGATGGACCTCTTGCTCTTGGGAGAGGACGAACCGCAGTTGGTCGCCTTCGCCCTAGAGCAGGAAAACCATTACCGTGCTCCGGCTTTCCGCCGCGCAGATGACCCGGAAGATCCGTTCATCGCCTACCGCGATCTGAGCACTACCGACCTTCCGGCCTCACTGACCTTGGACGAAATGCTGGTTGAAGAGCCGCAGTGGGCGGTCAACCAGCTGACCTATGTTCGAACAGTCCTTGCCCAACTGCGTGAACTTGCCATGTGCCGACTGGAATCGGCGTCCGAGGACACGGCCCGCAACGAAACTCTTCAGGAGACCTGCTAATGAAAACGATCAACAAGGCCAAGTGGGGCAAATTCGTCCTGCTGATCATGGGCGGCGGCACCATTTACAAGTTGGCCAATCTCAAGGACGTTTTCTATGTCCCCATGCAGGAGCACCTCGGGCTGAGCAACACCGAAATCGGACTGCTGTTAAGCATCAACTCGATCGTGGCCACCGCCCTGTTTGTCGTCGGCGGATACCTGGCTGACCGCTTCCAGACCCGCACCGTAATCAGTGCAGGCCTGATCGGCGCCGGTGCCATCGGCTTCTACATGGCCTCGTTCCCGGACTTCAACATGATGATGGTTGTGTTCGCGCTGCTCGCGGTGTGCTCGGACTGTCTGTTCTGGCCAGCGCTGCTTAAGAGCGTCAGACAGTTGGGCGACGGCGACGAGCAGGGACGCATGTTCGGTTTCCTCGAGGGTGGCCGCGGTGTCATCGATACCATCGTGGCGTTCTCGGCCCTCGGAATCTTCATCGCCATGGGCTCGGGCCTCGCTGGATTCCGTGCCGCGATCATCGCCTACTCTTCGATCAATATCGTGATCGGCATCCTGCTTTTCTTCCTGTTGCGCGGCAATTCTGCGCCGGACATCCAGGATGCCGCGGCAACTGAGACTAAGGCGCACAAGCCGACCGTAGGGGATTCCTTGAAGCTGATTGCGCGCATGCCGCAGCTGTGGTTGGTCAGCTTCACCGTGTTCATGGTTTACATCGTCTATGTGGGGCTGACCTACTTCATTCCGTACCTGTCCACCGTGTACGGACTGCCGGTGGCTCTGGTAGGCATCTTCGGCATCATCAACCAGTACGGACTGAAGATCATCGGCGGTCCGCTGGGCGGCTACCTGGCCGACAAGAAAGTCAAGAGCTCCAGCAAGTACCTGAGCTATTCTTTTCTGGCCCTGCTTCCCGTAATGGCGCTTATTGTCTTCCTGCCACAGGACGAGAAATTCACCGTACCGGTCATGGTTGCCTGTCTGGTCTTCTCATTGATCGTGTTCTCGATGCGCGGTGTTTTCTGGGCGCCGATGGATGAGGTCGGCATCCCTGATCAGATCAGCGGCACCGCCTTTGGCGTTGCCTGTCTCATCGGATATGCGCCGGGCATGTTCGGATTCCTGATCTACGGAGCGATCCTTGACGCATACCCGGGAGCCACCGGATTCCATCTGGTCTTCGCGATCATGTGCGGGCTGGCAGTAATCGGCAGCGTGATCGCCATGCTGGTGGCCAAGACCGCTAAGAAGGCGAAAAAGGTCACCACTGGCGCCTAGCGACCTCGGCAGCGCATTTCACGGCGGGTCGGCCCATAGAATACGAAGGTATACTGGGCTGGCCCGTCGTCGGCCGTGTCCTGCGGTCCGAAGCTGCTGGGGGGAGAAGGATCCATGGTGAAGGGAAGCGGAGGAAAGTTGCTGGGCGACCTGCGGCTGGACCGAGCTGGAGACAGCCCGTTGCATCGACAGATCTACACGCAGATCCGCACCATGATCCTCAGCGGACAGCTTCCCGGCGGCACGAGGCTCCCCTCTACCCGAACCCTGTGCACCGAGCTCAATGTTTCCCGGATTACCTTGGTTAACGCGTTCCAGGCTCTGGCCAGCGAAGGATTCCTGCGTTCCAGAGCTGGCGATGGCACCTACGTGGGCGACGAATGGCACAACGACTTCAGCTTCTCACCGGTGTCTCGACGCCCCGAACTATCGGTGCGCGCAGGGCTGAGCACCTCAACCCGCGGCAGCGAGCTGCACAAGCAGGCGCTGACCTCCTGGAACCCGGAAGACTCCGAAACTTTCGTGGCCAGCCAAGTCGGGACCGACCTGTTCCCCGCCCGCACCTGGAAAACCCTGGTGGCTCGCCACAGCGAACGCCGCTCCATCGACATGCTCGGTTACGGCGAGCCGCTGGGTTACCTGCCCCTGCGCGAAGCGGTGGCCGAATACCTGCGCGATTCTCGGGGCATCACACCGGCGGCCGAACAGATCGTCATCACCACCGGCGCGCAGCAGGCGTTCAATGCGCTCATGCTGCTGATGACCGATCCAGGGGACCACGTCTGGATGGAGGACCCGGGACACATCGCCGCGGCCAAGGCGATGCTGGCAAACGGCTGCACCGTGCACGGCGTCCCTATTGATGAGCAGGGTGCGAACCTGGCCGCAACGGAAGACTTTCCGGCCGGTCGTCTCATGTTCCTGACTCCCGCCCGACAGCACCCCTTAGGTGTGCGCATGTCCCTGGCCCGTCGCATGGAGTGGATCTCCTGGGCCAATGAGCGCAACAGTTGGATCATTGAGGATGACAGTGATAGCGAACTGCGCTATCGCGGGGCGCACTTGCCGCCGCTGTTCGGTCTGGATCGCGGTGCGCACGTGGTGCATGTGGGATCGTTCAGCAAAGTCATGTTCCCTTCTATCAGGGTCGGCTACGCGGTGCTGCCAGAGGACCTGGTCCAGCCCTTCGGCGCCGCGATCTCCGTGACCGGTCGGAGTCCATCCACACTGATCCAGGCGGCCGCGGCCGACTTCCTGCGCGAGGGGCACCTGAACTCGCATATCCGACGCACCCGGAAAATCTACGAAACCCGGCAGGCGGCGTTGTTGGAAGAACTGCACCGGCAGGTGGATCCGTTCATCCATGCCAGCCCGGTGGACGCGGGGATGCATTTGATCGCCAAACTGCCGCCGGGAATCGACGATCAGCTTTTGGCAGCGCAGCTGGCCGACCGCGGGGTCTACACCTATGCACTGGGGGACTACGTGCTGCAGCAGCCGGCTCCGCCGGCCCTGCTCATCGGCTTCGCGGCTACCGAGGCGCGGCATATGCCCGACGCCGTGGGCTACATGGTCCGCGCACTGCATCATATTGGCCATCGCTGGTAGTGCTGCCTCGCAGAGGCAGCCGCCTGCTCACCGGATTATCCGGTGAGCAGGCGGCTGCCAGCATATTACTGCCCGTTACTTGTTCGCGGTCAGCAGCGACATCATTTCGAAGACCAGCGTGGCCGCGGCCAGCGAGGTGATGTCCGCGTGGTCATAGGCCGGAGCGACCTCCACCACATCGGCGCCGACGATGTTCAGGGTTCCCAATCCGCGCAGGGTCTGCAGGATCTCGCGTGAGTGCATGCCTCCCATCTCGGGGGTGCCGGTGCCCGGCGCATAGGCGGGATCGAGCACATCGATGTCGATTGACAGGTACACCGGGGTGTTGCCAATGCGGTCCTTGATGCGCTGCACGACCGCGGGGATGCCCATCGTGTCGATGTCCGAGCAACGGATGATCTGGAACCCGAACTCGTGGTCGCGGATGAAGTCGTCCTTGTCGTACACCGGACCGCGGATGCCCACATGCATGGAGCGCTCCTCGACCAGCAGCCCCTCTTCGAAGGCCCTCCGGAACATTGTGCCGTGGGTGATCTCCTCGCCGAAGTACGTGTCCCAGGTGTCCAGATGTGCATCGAAGTGCAGCAGGGCCACCGGCCCGTGCACCGCCGCGGTCGCGCGGATCATCGGCAGGGCAATGGTGTGGTCGCCGCCGATGGCGATCACGGTCTTGTCCTTGGCAACCAGGCGGGTGGCCTGCTCCTGGATCTGCTGCACGGCCAGCGCGTTGTCATAGGGGGTGCAGGACAAATCCCCGGCATCCACGAACTGCGCGGACTGGACCGCGGTGGTCTGCAGTTCGGGGTGGAATCCCGGGCGCAGCAGGCGCGAGGCCTCGCGGACGTTGGAGGGGCCGAAGCGGGCTCCCGGGCGGAACGAGGTTCCGCCGTCGAAGGGTACGCCGACGATTGCGACGTCGTAGTCCGGCACTGATCCAAGCTGTGGCAGGCGGGCGAAGGTGCCCAGGCCTGCGTAGCGTGGCACCTCGGTGGCGGGCACGGGGCCGACGGGGACGAAATCAACCATGATGGTTCTCCTTGGAATTCTTTGCGCAGCCTATGGAAGGGTGATCCACACGGTTTTGGTTTCGGTGACGTAGTCCAGCTGTTCCGCGCCCAGATCGCGGCCGAAGCCGGATTTCTTGTAGCCGCCGAACGGCATGGCCGCGTCGATGGAGCTCTGCGCGTTGACGTAGACGGAACCGGCCTTCAGATCCTTGGATAACTGGTGCACGCGGTTCAGGGACTGTGAGTAAATGGTGGCGGCCAGGCCGTAATCGCTGTCGTTGGCCAGGGCCAGCGCCTCCTGTTCGGTGGAGAATCGCTGGGCCACCAGAACCGGGCCGAAGATCTCCTCGCGCACCACGACCATTTGGTTGGTGCAGTCTCCGAAGATCACCGGCGCCACGTAGTTGGTGGCGCCGTCGTCGATTGGGCCGCCGCACAATAGCTTGGCGCCTTCCTCCACACCGGCTCTGATCAGGTCGGTCACCGAACGGTACTGGGCCTCGGAGACCAGTGGGCCGATGGTGGCTTCCGGATCCAGGCCCGGGCCCAGTTTCCATGATTTGGCGTTGACAACCAGCTTGTCCATGAACTCGTCGTAGATCGAGCTCTGCACGTACAAGCGCGAACCGGCGTCGCAGATCTGCCCGGCGTTGAAGAAAATGCCAAAGGCGACTTCTTCCACGGCCTTGTCCAGATCGCAGTCCTCGAAGACCAGGACCGCGGACTTGCCGCCCAGTTCCAGGGTCATACGGGTCATGTTCTCCAGGGCCGCATGGCCCACCGACATCCCGGTTTTGGTAGATCCGGTGAAGGTGATCTTGTCGATGCCCCGATGCGCGGCCAGCGCCGCGCCCACGGTGGAGCCCTTACCGGTGAGGATGTTGATGACCCCTGCCGGGATGCCGGCCTCCAGCGCCAATTCGGCGAAGCGCAGGGTGGTCAGCGAGGTGACCTCGGGCGGCTTGACGACTGTGGTGCAGCCGGCCGCCAGGGCCGCGCCCAGCTTCCAGGCCAAGGTCTGCAACGGGAAATTCCACGGCACGATGACGCCGATGACGCCGACCGGTTCCTTGCGGGTATAGGCAACGTAGTTGCCTTCGAGTCCTGCTGGCTCGCCGCTGCGGCCGGAGATCTTCGAGGCCCAGCCTGCGAAGTAGCGGTAGGTATCGATGGTGCCCTGGATGTCCATCTCGGCCTCGGCGAGAGGCTTGCCCACGTCGATGGATTCCAGGATGGCCAGCTCCTGGAAATGCGCTTCGATCAGGTCCGCCAAGCGGTGCAGCATGCGTTCGCGGGCCAACGGGGTCTGCGTAGCCCACCCACCGGATTCGAAGGCGCAGCGGGCCGCCGCGACGGCTTCCTCCAGGTCCTCGACGGTGGCGCTAGCAAGGGTGGAGACCTGCTGGCCGGTGGAGGGCTCGATGACCGCCACGGTGGCGCCGTCGGAGGCCGGCCGCCAGACGTTGTTGATGAACAGCTCGTGCTGGCGACCCAGGAATTCCTGGACGCCGGCGGGTACGTTGTAGGCGGCCAGGTAGGCCTGCGGGTTCTCGAAGGTCTTCATTGCTGCCTCGGTATTGATTGGCGAAGTCATGGTCTGCTCCAAAGGATTCGTGCTCGAAGAGCTCTAGTAGTTGACGACGAGGCGGCCTTCGGCCTGCCCCCGGTCCAGGGCCTGGAAGGCATCGTTGATCTCGGCGAAGGGGAGGGTCTTGATCGTGGACCTGATCTTGCCCTCCTTGGCGAGGGCGAGAACCTGGTCGCGCTCCAGCCGGGTGCCGTCGGCGCTGCCGATGATCGTGATGCCCAGATCGATGATTTCTGCCGCGGCGAAGCTGAACGGCTTATTGGGCAGTGCCACCTGGATGAAACGAGCGGTCGGTGCGGCCAGATCGAACATGCTGCGGAAGACCTGAGGGGAGGGGGCGAAGCTCAGGCAGGCGTCGGCGCCGCCCAGGGCCTGGATAGCCGCCACCGCGTCATCGCCCGGGATGTAGGCGGCGTAGGCGCCCAGTTCCTTGGCGGTTTCGAGCTTGGCGGGATCCAGGTCGATGCCGATCACCTTGGCGCCGTACAGGGCCGCGCACTGAATGGCGTACTGGCCCAGGCCGCCCAGACCGAAGACCACCGCGACGGACCCCGGCTCCAGCTGGGCCTTGCGGACCGCGCTGTAGGCGGTGACGCCTGCGCAGAGCAGCGGTGCGGCATCCGCGGAGGAGAGTTCTTCCGGGATCAGCGAGACCCAGGCGGCCGGGGCGATGACATACTCGGAAAAGCAGCCATCTACATGGACTCCGGTGGCCTTCGAATCGCGGCAGTAGGTTTCCAGGCCGCGGCGGCATTCGCGGCAGCTGCCGCAGGCCTCGTAGACGAACCCGACGCCCACCCGGGCACCGAGGGCAAGGTCTGCGCCTTCGCCCCGGACGGCCACGGTGCCCACGCCTTCGTGGCCCAGGATCGCCGGCTTCTCGCGAGGTAGTTCGTCTTCGCCCTTCCAGAAATGCACGTCGGTGTGGCAGACGCCGCAGCTTTCCATCTTGATCAGCACTTCGCCCTTGCCCGGGGTCGGGATCCGGGTCTGGCGAAGGTCGAGCGGGGCGTTGTCTTCGGTGTAGAAGGCGGCAAGCATGGTATTGGTCATTGCGGTTCAGCTCCTATTTAGTGGTAGTTGAAGTGGTCGAATCGGAGGTGTACGCACCCAGTCCGCGGGGCAGGATGAAGAGTCTTGAAGCGATCCAGTACACGCTGCCGGCCGCGGCGGCGGCCAGCAGCGAAGCGGTGGTGTAGCGGAACCATTCGCTGTGCTCGAAGGAATACGGGTTGAAGGTCACCGTGAAGACGGCGGCTCCGATGGCGAAGGCCGACATCGCTGCGATGTTGAACCCGCCGGTGAAGTAGTAGCGCGAGGCCTTGCCTTCGATGAACAGGTCCTTCAGCGCCACGTGCGTGCGGCGCAGAATGAAGTAGTCCACGATCATGATGCCGGTCAGGGCGCTATACAGCGCCGCGGTCCAGACTAGGAAGACCATGAATCCGTCGTAGAGTCCGGGAAGGACGAACAGGACGACGGCAGGGACCAGACAGAATCCTGCCACCAGCTGTTCCCAGCTGAATCTCCTGAGCAGCGTGTCGAACATCTGCCGTAATCCGACCACTGCGGTGTACAGGATATTGGCCATGCTCGTCACGTTGGCAAAAGCGACGAAGAGCAGGACGATCACGCTGAGCCACAAACCGCCGGACTCGGTCATCCACTGCGTGGGGTCCGCGCTGCCGAACTTGATGGCGCCGACCAGGCCCACCGCTTCGCCAAGCGAGGCCGCTGCGCCGATTCCGATCAGGTTTGGCCAGAACGCCACGCGCTCGTTTTTGGTGATGCGGGACAGGTTGCCCAGATACGGCCACCATGAGAAGCCTGCGGCGATGTTGATTTCCACGGCGATCATGAAGTTCACGGCGTTCGAATCGAACGGCTGACTCAGTGCCGGAAGGGACAGGAGCTCGGCGAGGCTGGAATCCTTCAGGAAGATGTAGATCATCACGCCCATCACCAGGAACAGGGCCGGGGCGACTATGGTGTTGAAGACCTTGATGGAGGTGGGGCCCTTGGCCACGACGAATGCGGTGATGGCAATGGCAACCAGGGTGATCGCGTAGATATGCCAGCCGGTTGGCTCCGGTTCGCGTTGCAGCACCACGGAGACGGCCGAGTCGATGGAACGGCCGAACATGATGCCCAGCACGACCAGCCAGCCGACGGTGAGCAGGATCATGGCAACGATGTAGATCAGCCGGCTGCCGTGGTGTCCGAAGACGCTGCGCATGAACGTGTATTGCTCGGTGCCGTACTTGCCTGCGCTGACCGAGACCGCCAGTCCGACGAGCAGCACTCCTAGAACGTTGCCAAGAACGATTGCCGACAAGCCTTGCTTAACATCGACCACCAGCGCCAGTGACCCACCGATCAGGAAACCCCAGGTGGCAATGGCAAGTGCAGCGTTGGCCCAGGTGTATTCCCAGAAGCCCCAGAGGCGCTTGCTCGGCGGGAGCGGTGCCCTGCCGCGTTCTGCTTCGATGGCGTAATCCATGTGAATTCGCTTTCAGGAGGGTCCGGAATTCTCAGAATTTCCGGGCGAGAGGCTATTGGAGTGCGAGGGTCAAGACGTAGGCAATGGCGAGAAGGAGTCCGACGACGAGGTATTCGCCGCGGGAGAGCTGCCCATTTTGATGCGTTGCTTCATGCGCTGCGAAGTCTTCGCACACGTGACTTCGTTCGGTGAGGAAGGCCTGCTCGTCGGGGGTGGCGTCGTGTGAGCTTGCAGTGTTCATGGCGACCACTTCTGTGTAGATTTTCGAGTTGCTGCTTGAAGGCCCGGTGTGGTGAATCGAGCCGGACGGCGGCTCATCCGTTGAGGGTTTCCTCTGGTGGCCGCGTACTTTGATATTCCATAAATCCGGGTATGACGTGATGTATTCGGTCGTTTCGGACTTGTATCCATCTTCCGGCCAGGATGTGATCCGGGCAACAGGTGAACTGTAATCACTTGGCGGAGCGCGGTGTTACACTCTGTAAATGCCCTTGACGATCCGCCAATTTCTTCAGAACCCGGCGTTCAACAGATCGCGTCCCCACATCCTCGGTGACGGGACACGATTGGACGATGACGTGCGCGGAATCCACATCGCCGAATCCGCGGATCTGGCAGGACTCATCGAGGGCGGGGAGCTGATCCTGTGCTCGGGATTGGGGTTGAGTCAATCCGTTGAACAGGCAGCCGCGTTCCTCGACGAGCTCCATCGCTCCGGGGCCAGCGGAGTGGTCTTCTCCTTCTTGGCCGACGAGGCCCCGGTCAAGGCGGCACTTCGCACGGCGGCTACTTCCATGAGCTTCCCCGTGGTCTTGCTCGATGACCGCGCGCGTTTCATCGAAATCATCGAAGCCTATAATGAGATTTCGCGATCCGCGATGGTGGTTTCCGGCCCCGACGCGGTGGCGGATTTTCTGAGTTCTCCGGTCGCCGAACAGCTTTCGGCTCTTGATCTGCTCCGCACCGCGGCGGACCTGCTTGATAGGCCGCTGATCCTGGAAGACGAGCTGTCGGTAGTCCTGTTCCAGCGCGGTTTAGGCATGGAGCAGATGTCCCTTTATGCGCAGTCTCGCCAGCGAGCATGGGGGTTGGAGCAAGGCCGTTTTGAGCTGGCCGGCGAGCAGTGGGTGCACAATCCAGTATTCGTCGATGGCCGGAGGGTCGGACGCATCGTCTGCCCGTTGTGGCGCGAGTCGGCAGGATTCGCGGTCATCCTGGATCGGCTTTCCCGAATTCTCGGGCAAAAGCTGAGCGGAGACCTTGACCGGCTGCACCTGCTGCGCCAGGAATTCTTGGCTGATGCCATTGCGGATCTGCGGACCAATCAAACCGTAACGGAACAAGGCGCATGGCTGCGCCTGCGCCTTTTCGGGGTCACAGATGTGCTGGAGCTGATTCCCGCGGTGTTGTGCATTGCTTCGGGCGCAGACGAAGAAAATGATCTCAGTTCGCTGATTCGCAGATTGCGGATCGCCTTCGAGGATTTCCCGGTCCCGGTGATTGTGCGCAATGGACTAGGCGACGAATCGGAAGCCGTTGGAATGATGTTCTGCTTGGCTTCTCATGAACACCCCGAGGTGCTGCTGCAAAGAGCTTACCGGCTCGTTGAATCAGAAATTGGCCATCGGCAATGGAGTATGGGAATTGCCGGAAGCTTCGAATCATTGAAGCGGGCCGCGACGGACGGACTGCTCGAAGCCTATCGAGTGGCGCGCGGGGCATTGAGCATGGTGGTGCGCAAGCCCAAGTACTACCTGGCGCACGATCTGGGGTTCCGCTGGATACTTCAGACGCTCGTGAGCACCCCCGAGGGCGCAGCTTTCGTTCGGGATCAGCTTGGTCCTTTGAAAGAGGAGCCGGAGCTGCTGGCGATTCTGGAGGCATATCTGGGCGCCACGGGAAATATCGCGGAACTGTCGAGGTCGGTGCACCTTAGCCGCCCCAGCGTCTACGCGCGGCTTCGGCGGTTGCACGAGGAGTTCGGCATCGACGTGGAGAATGCGGACACGCGCACTTCCTTGCATATGGCTTTGGCGTTGTATCGGCTGGAGGGCCTGTAATCCATGCGCGCATTGAATTCTCAGTCCCTCGAAGCCCCGGCGTTCCTGCCGCATTTGCCGAAAGGGAATCGAGCCTGACCAGGCTGGCACCGGGACCCGGGGCCTGCCTGCATGACCTGTTGTTTCGCGCTCGCACGGAGAACAGGCGGGCGAGATCGATGCGGTCTCGCAGTTCTCCCGGACCGTCGGTTTCCCGACTAGCCCGCGCCCCCGGCCAATGCGCGGCGGAAGATCTTCGCGACTACTTCCCGGTCGGGTATCTGATCGGACAGGACCAACTGCAGCTGCAGGCCGCACAATGCCACGCCCAGCATCTTGCCGGTGATCTCATCGGAGCGGTGGCACAGGACCCGGGTCAATCCGAGGTCCCAATCCGCGGCGGCCTTGCGCAGTGCCAGCCTGGTGTAGGCCAGGGCATAGAGGTGCGACTCGAAGACGGCGGCGGTGCTGTTCTCGCCCAAAAGGTCCATGACATATCCGGTGAGCGCTTCTGCCATATCCGCGTCGTCCGGCAATCGGCCTGCCCACTGCTGGAGCTCTTCCACGCCGCGCTGCGCGGCCCGACCGCCACGGCCAGCCGGGAAGGATCGTTCTACGGACGGTACCGGCTCTGCGCGATCGATGGGACGATCCTGACCTTGGCGGACATCGAGCAGAACCGGTACAAATACTCGAAGCATGCCGGTCACCACGGCGGGACCGGGTACCCGCAAGCCCGCCTGCTGGCGTTGATCGCCTGCGGCACGCGCAGCATCATGGATGTCGTGTTCGGGCCGACGACCATCGGGGAAACCACCTACACCCCGCAGCTGCTGCGCTCCATGGATGAAGGGATGCTGATCATGGCCGACCGGAACTTCGCCTCCGCCGGGCTGCTGCACCAGCTCCGGAAGACCGGCGCGCAGTTCCTGGTGCGGGTCAAGCTCGGACGGCAGCTGCCGGTGCGCCAGATACTGCCGGACGGATTCTATCTTTCAGTGCTGGCCGGACAACCGGTGCGGGGGCTCACCGTGCATGCCGAGACAACCAGACGCACCGAAACCTACCGATTGGTGACCAGCATGTGCACCTGGACTCGACCCGCGTCGGCTTGCCCTTCCGCGAGCACACCAGCCGTCCCGGGGTCCGGGGCATGATGGGCAACGACCGGGAGAACTGGCGCGACGTGGAAATTGGATTGCCCGAGCGCGTGGCCGGAACCCTGGAACGGATGATCGCCCGCGGCACCACCAGTTGGCGTACCTTTGCCCAGGTGGACGTGGGCTGCATGCTCGTGAAATATGAAGCCGTGGTAGCCATCAAGGAGAAATTCGCCAACGAGGCCGACGTGCAGATCATGGTCTTCCCTGTGCCCGGCATCCTTCGGGAGCCGGGCACAGGGAAATACTTGGAAGACGCGCTCAAGGCAGGTGCCGACTTCATGGTCGGCATCGATCCCTGCGAGCTGGACCGCGACCCGGTCCGCCATTTGGATGTGGTGTTCGGCTTGGCCGCCTCGTGCAGGTGGACATCGGCATCCACCTGCACGAGGCGGGCACGCAGGGAGTCTTTTCCGCGGAACTGATTGCCGAGCGCACCCGGGCGCTGGGCATGGAAGGCAGGGTCAACCTGTCCCACGCCTATGGACTGGGCGCAGTCGGCGAAGCCACCAGTCGGAAGCTGAGCGACACCTTCGCCGAGCTGGACTTCTCGCTGACCTCGGTCGCACCGAGCACCTCCACCCTCCTGCCGCTGCTGGGCCTGGCCGAACCCGTGGTGCGCTTCGGGCTGGGAAAGGACGGGCAATGGGACTATTGGAGCCCTTATGTCAATTGCGAGATGCTGGACCGGACCTGGCAGCTGGCCTTCGTGTACGGCATGCCCAAAGACGAGCAGATCGAACATGCGCTCGCCGTGGCCGCCATGGGCGGCGCGTCGATCATGAAGCGCGAGATGCCGCGGCTGGCGTCCGTGGCCGACCGACCGGGCATAGCCGTGGGAGACCGTGCGGACCTAGTGCTGATGGATGGCCAGACGGTTGCCTCGGCCGTCATGGAGCGCGGCGCCGACCGCACCGTCATCCGTGACGGGCGAGTGGTGCCACGGGTTGAGGGTACTGTCGGTCAGCGAGCCATTCTGAGTTGGTGGATTCAAGGGATCGTGTGCAGCACGCCAAGTCCCAGACAGGCACAACGGACAGGCCCGCGACATTCGGAGCTGCACGGAACGCTTCACCCCGGCAATACCGCCGGTACCCCCGGTAGGCTATGCCCGAAATTTTGAAGACCGGCACCGCCTTGGCACCGGGATGACCGCCGCGCGAGCACGGTATCGATCCTTCAACGTGCCAGGGTTGGCTTGCGGGGTCCGCCCTCGTCTGCGGAAATGACTGCACCCCGGAGCAAGAGGGCCGTATTCTAGAGTTTTACAGGATGTCGAAATACGGTGCCCGGTCTGTAATACTGGTGGTGTGCAAAAATCCTCCCGTTCAACACGTGCTCTCAGAGGCACCGCCGCCGCGTTCTTCGCGACGTCCGTTTCTCTGGTTTCCCACGTACTTGCGGGCGGAGCCATACCGGACATCCTGAACATCGCGCTACCGCTGTCCCTGTCGCTCATGGTCTGCATCTTGCTCAGCGGCAAACGGTTCACGTTCTGGCGGTTGTCCATCATGGTGGGGTTCAGCCAGATGCTCTTCCACCTCCTGTTCTCCATGGGAGCAGGTCATTCCGCTCTTTCAACCGCGGGGCAAGGCATCCACGCACATCATGGAATATCCCTGGCGGTCGATGTGACCGGCTCGGCCAGTACCACCATGGCAAGCCACGGCGATGGCAGCATGCTGCTGGCGCACTTCCTTGCGGGGTTCGCTACCGTTCTGGTGCTTCACCGCAGCGAGCAGGTACTCATCGCGGCTTCGGAGATCATCGGCCTGTTCACCTGGAAACTCTTCTGGCGCCTGGTCAACTTCGCTTATCAGCCAGTGCGCCCGCAGACAGCGCCTGTGGAACCGCGCGAAATCCCTGCCTGCACGGTGGCCGTGTATGCCACGTCTGTCGTTCGCAGGGGCCCGCCCGTACTGGCAACGGTGTAAGACAACCTTGCAGTCCTTCTGGGCTGCGACTTTTCCGCTCCTGTTTGCAAAGGACCCGGAATCGGGCTCTGCCATGTCCCATCCCAGGACAAGCTACTGCGCTCGTGCACAATGATTTTTCCTGAAAGCATGCTGGCGAACGAATCTCACTGAGTTCGTTCTATCAGCGTTGCCTTTCCAGTCTCCAGTGCGTCCTCCGTCCTGAACCCCGGAGGCCAACCAGTCCTGCCTCGCACCGCACCTTCGCAAGCCCTATTCGACCAGGGCTTTTTTCTCCCCTGCTGTGCCCAGCACAATGTTCCCTGACCGCCGATAGCAACATCGGTGTTTTCAGGCTCCACAGCAGCACTGATTCGGAGCACCCTATTTGTGCTTCCCTCATTTTCCTAGGATGAACCGTGAAAACTTCTTTTGCCCTGCGCACCACTGCCCTATCCGCTGCCGCGTTGATCGCCTTGGCGGGTTGCGCCGCCACCCCTGCTGCTAACAGCAACCCGGCTCCAGCTGGCGCTTCTGTCACCATGAAAGATCCATGGGTGAAGGCTATCGACGAGGGGATGTCGGCGGGATTCGGCACAATTGAAAACACCGGAGACCAGGACATCACCGTCACCTCGGTCACGAGCCCGGCCTCCAGCGATCTGGAACTGCACGAAACGGTAGCCAACGAATCCGGGGCCATGGTGATGCGCGAAAAAACTGGCGGATTCACCATCCCCGCCCACGGCGAACTGCATCTTGAACCAGGGGGAAGCCACATCATGCTCATGGACCTCGCCGAACCGCTCAAGCCCGGCAGCGTCGTGAACATGAGCCTGGAATTCTCCGATGACACCAGCTTCGAGATCACCGCCCCGGTGAAGGACTTCGCCGGCGCGAATGAAAATTATGAGGGCTCCGAGCACGAGGGCATGGGTCATGACGAGTTGGACAAGGGCGACTCCGCATCCGAAAGCGCCCACGATCACTAATGCCACACGAAGACACACCCGCCAAATCAGGCCCTAGCAGGCGAGGAATTCTGTTCGGCGGCGCCGCAGCCGGACTGGGAGCGATCGCCGCTCTGGGGATCGACTCCCTGGCCGGCGCTGCTGCGCCAGCCGGCGCTTCGGAGCCGTTGCACGGCCAAACCGTGATTCCGTTCTACGGCGAACACCAGGCAGGAATCGCCACCGAGCCCCAAGCCCACGCCAACTACATCGCGTTGGATTTGCGCGATGACCTTGACCACGAGTCCCTGCAACGCCTGCTCCGGTTGCTCAGCGATGACGCGGCAAGGCTCACCCAAGGCCAAGCGGCCTTGGCAGACACCGAACCGGAACTGGGCACGGTTCCAGCACGGCTCACCGTGACCTTCGGATTCGGTCCGAAACTCATGGAACTCGCGGGGTCCTCGGCCAGCGAAGGCCAACCGTTGCCGGGGTTCAAGATCGACCGGCTCGAAGAACGCTGGAACGATGGGGATCTGCTGCTGCATATCGCTTCGGACGATCCATTGTCCGTTGCGCATGCCCAACGGATGATGCTCAAGGATGCCCGCCGGTTTGCCTCGGTGAAATGGGTGCAGTCCGGGTTCCGCCGATCACGGGGATCCGAGGCCAGCGGCACCACGATGCGGAATCTGTTCGGACAAGTCGACGGGACCGTGAATCCCATCCCCGGTTCGGAGGATTTCAACTCTGTGGTGTGGAACGCGGATGGGAGCACCACCATGGTCCTTCGGCGCATCCGAATGGATGTTGATACCTGGGATGAGCTTGACCGCTCCGGCCGGGAATTCAGTGTTGGGCGGACCCTGGGCAACGGAGCTCCGACCACGGGAACCCAAGAACACGATGAGCCTGACTTCGAAGCGACCAACGCCTTGGGGTTCACGGTCATCGCCGCGCAGGCGCACATCCGCAGAGCCCGGTCCGATAACACGAACGAGCGGATCTTCCGGCGTGGATACAACTACGACGAGCCGCCCAACGTGAATGACATCTCCAATTCGGGGCTGATCTTCGTGTCCTACCAAAAGAGCGTGGCCAAGCAATACACCCCGATGCAGCAACGCCTATCGGACCTTGACGCGCTGAACCAGTGGACGACTCCCATCGGCTCGGCCGTCTTCCTGATCCCCCCGGGCTGCGCCGAAGGAGGATTCATCGGTGAAACCCTTTTCGCAGCCTAGCCACCTGTACTCTTCCTACTTTTCCCTCAAGGACCGTTCATGACTTTTCTGGAAACCACGACCCCGGAATCCCAGCCACCGCCCGTGCCTTCGGGGCCCACCCGAAAGGGATGGCTCGGCCAGCTGCTGCTACGGCTGCACTTCTATGCGGGAATCTTCATCGGCCCGTTTATCCTTGTGGCCGCGGTGAGCGGCGCCTTGTATGCAATTACTCCGCAAATCGAACAGGCTGTCTATGCCGATCAGCTGCGCGCGCCGATAGCTGATTCCTATTTGCCGCTGGCCGATCAAGTTGAGGCGGCCAACACCTACCTGGGCAGTGATGATGCGCTGGTTGCGGTTCGCCCGGCACCGCACCCCGGTGATACCACCAGGGTGATGTATGCGGACGAGAACCTGGGAGCCAGCGAAACCAGGGCCATTTTCATCGACCCGGCCACCGCTGAAATCCGCGGAGACTTGACCGCCTACGGGACCAGCGGTGCGCTGCCCCTGCGGACCTGGATTGACCAGTTGCACCGCAACCTGCAGCTCGGTGAGCCGGGGCGCATGTATAGCGAACTGGCAGCCTCCTGGCTGGGAGTTATCGCCCTGGCAGGATTTGGCCTGTGGATTCTGCGCATCAGGAAAACCAAGCGAAAAAAAGACCTCATCCGCCCCGCTGTCAAGGCAAAAGGCTACCGGCGCCTGGCCAGCTGGCATGGATCGCTAGGGATCTGGGTCTTGCTCGGCGCATTCTTCCTCTCCGCCACCGGCATCACCTGGTCGACCTACGGTGGCGCGAATGTCAGTGAGCTGCGCGCCGCGCTGAACTGGGGAACCCCCTCGGTGGGCACGGAGCTGTCTGCCGCGGAGGGCAGTGCAGGTGATGAGCACGCCCATCACCACGGGGCCGCGCCCGCGCCAACCGGCGACTCGGTGAACCCGGCGGCATTCGATACCATGCTCTCGATCGCCAAGGAAGTCAACGTCAATACGGGACTGGTTGAGATCAAGCCGCCAGCCGCGAAAGGAAAGGCGTGGGTGGTCCAAGAGATCCAGCGGTCCTACCCGACCGAAGTCGACGCGGTCTCTATCAATGGGCAAACACTGGACGTCGTGGACCGTGTTGATTTCAGGGAGTTCAGCCTCGCCGCGAAACTCTCGCGATGGGGAATCGATATCCACATGGGCTCCATGTTCGGACTTCCCAACCAGATCCTGTTGTTCCTGGTCGCCTCGGCCATCGCCTCCATGGTGGTGCTGGGCTATGCGATGTGGTGGAAGCGCCGCCCCACGAAGAATCCCGCACTACGCATGGGCAAAGCCCCTGCACGTGGCGGCTTAACCCGCGCCCCATGGTGGGGCATCCCGTTGGTCTTGCTGGCTGCAGCTGCCGTCGGCGTCTTCCTGCCTCTTATGGGGATCAGCCTGGCCCTGTTCCTGCTCGCGGACCTGGTCGTTGGCTGGATTCATCGAGCCAAGAGCAAACGGCCGGCCACCAAGTAGCCAGCTGGCCTCAGTGGTGTTTGAACAGTGCCCTGCGTGCGATGCGCGGAGGGCACTTTTCTTCCCTGAAAGATCGATCTCGGTGCCTCGTAAAAGGCGCGCTCAGAGATGCAATTTGTGAAGCCGTATCAAGAAGCAGGATTCGTGCCAGCGGCCAATCCGGAAGGGTCGTTGAAGGGCCGGCCGTAATTCGGCAGGGCAAGCTCCTCATGGGCTTCGATTGGAGTGGCGTCATTGATCTTGTCACCGGGCCAGGCCTGCCAGGACCAGTGGAGATGTCCTGAGGAAGAGATAACAGCTCGCAGTGCGCGACCAGGGGCAGGGCGAGCAGCTCGTCAATGATCAGGTGCTGCAGCTCGCCGCTGTTGGCCACCGCGACATGGACCAGGTAGTCCTGGCTGCCGCTGACGTTGTACAGCGCGAGAGTTTCGGGCAAGGCCGGTGCCGTCTGCGCGAAGTCGTTGGCGGTGTCGCGGGCATGAGGACGGATCTGGATGCCCAAGAATGCCTGCTCGCCCTCGCCTTGCAGACTCGGCAGCGCATGGGCGCAAGCGGCCTCGACGGAGCCATTGCGGCGCATCCACCTGATCCGCTCTAAGCAGGTGTTGGGGCTACTTCGACCTTGGCGGCGATTTCCTTGTTCGGCATGGACTCATCCACCTGCAGTAATTCCGGTACCGCCCATTCAACCGAATCCAATTCAGGAGATTGGACCGAATTGCCCTTTGACCCAACCATGGACAAATCCTGACGAATCTGGCGCCTGGTCTGAGTCTGGAAACATGCTGGCGGACCGGAGGGCTGGCAGGGGAATCGAATCATGGGCGGCTTTCGCCCTGGCGCTTTTGGCGGCATTGGCGGTGCCCGGCGCGGAGCTGGAAGCCTCAGCGCTGTTTCGGGTCGAAAAAAAGCGCACCTAGAATTCCGGCCGACACGCCCAAGAGGTTCGCCAACGCCCGTTCAAGCATCACGCTGGCATCCACACTCGGGTCAGCCAACTCCAGCATGAGCATGATCTGCGGGGTGAAGAAGCTGAGTGCCAGTCCGTAATTCCGGGTCATGTAGCCTTCGGTGGGGAACATCAAGAAGATGACGGCCAGCCCGAGCCAAACCTCGGGAAGCTGAAGAGAATAGATGCCCAGCAGCACGAGCAGGCCGGCGACGGTGCCGGCGACGCGATGCGCCCCTCGGCTCAGTCTGCCGCGCGCGTTGCCTGCCGCCAGCGGCACGACGGCACTGGCCATGACCCACGCCAGATGATCCACGCCCAGCAGCATCGCGATGGATCCTGCCAGCAGGACGACGCAGCCATAGCAGCCCGCTCGGCGCAAGATCTCTTGCCAGGGCAGTCCGCGTCCGGTGTTCCGCCTTTCGGATCCCACGAACCGGGCCGTCTGGCCAAGCACGATGCTGAACATCGCGGTCAAAACGAACGCCGCGAGACCCGATGTTGCAAGCTGTTCTCCGACGGGCAGGCTTCCCAAGGCGCCGAACGCGAACAGGGGGAAGAAGGACCCTCCGGGTTTCAGGCCGAACCGATCCGAACACAGCGAGCTGCATAATGCCACCATGATTCCGGCGGCCAGGAAGGGCCACGGGGCCAGATGCCACGGGGCGATGAAAATTGCCGATATGCCCGCGGCAAGCATCATCGCCGCCGCGAGTGCCTGGTCCTTGAGTCGTTGCAGGCGATTCGGATTTCTTCCGTACATTCCAACGACCGAGCCGAAGACCGCATAGACCATCAGCTCGCCGTGGCCCAGGATCAGCAGGACGATTCCGGGAATGGCGAGGCCGAACCCCACCCGCAAGGCCGGCCGCAGCTCGGGTCGATGCGCCGCGCGCAGCAGCTGCCAGTTTGGTGTGCCCCACGCGGACGTCGTGCGAAGCCTGACGTCCATGCCCGTTGAACCTACTTTCCCTAGTCCGTTGAGCTTCGCGACGGCGCAAAATCACCCGGTGGTTCAAGTGTCCGTGAGCAGGCTTGATCATGTCCAAGAATTACTTCCAATGGATCAATAGATCGACCTTATTATGCTAGGTCAGTAGCGTAATCGGCGTTCGGGAAGATCTTGGTCACAGTTTGTAAGAAAGCTCGTGGCACCGGCGGCAGCGATTGCGCGCAGTGCATCACGAGCACCATCTGGGCTGTGACGTGCGGAGCGACCAAGGCCGTCTGCTCAAGTCCGGGCAGCAGCCCGAAGGGATCCAGCCATTGCTTGGGGACGATACTGGCCCATTGGCCGGTAGCCACGTAGGCAATGAGCGAAGCCACGGAATCGCACTCTATGCGTGGCTCGGCGCGCATTCCGCTAGCGGCAAGCGCGGCATCGAGTACTTGCCGGCCCCGCAAGCTGCCGTCCAAAAGGCATAGCGGAAGTTCCAGCGCTGCGCTCCAGCCTGCAAGGGTGCGATCTTCGGGCAACATCCCGACCGCGCTGAGCAGCACATGCTCTTCGGCGTACAGGGGGACTACCCGCAACCCCACGAGGTCCTCGGGCACGGCATAGATGAGCCCGGCGTCCAGTTCGTAGTTCTTGATGCGGCGCACGATGTCAGCCGAGCGAAGGCTCGATTCCAGGACGATGCCCACCTGGTCGTAGACGCGCGCGAATGGGTCCGTCAGCTGGACCACGGTGGTCGCCGCGGCCGGAACAACGCCCAAGCGCAGAGATCCCTTGATCCCTGATCGCAAAGCATGAGCCTCTTGGCGCAGGGAGTCCCTGTCGCTGAGCATGCGCCGCGCCCAACGCAGAACCGACTCGCCTTCCAAAGTTAGCCCTTGGAAAGAATGCCCGCGGCGGACCAGCGGCACGCCCAGTTCGTCTTCGAGCTTGCGAATGGATTCCGAGAGCGCCGGTTGGGAGATGCGGCAGAACTGCGCGGCCCTCGCGAAGTGCTGTTCGCGGGCCAGAGCCACAAAGTATTCCAACTGCTTCAACATCATGGATCCATTGCATCATGGATGCGGATGCAAGGCCGGACGCTGTTCAGGCCGGAGTGCGGATCGGCTGGACTGCGCGCAGGTTCGGCTGCGCGCGCACCGGCTAGCAGTGGCAAAGCCGGAGCGCCGCAGTGCGGGAACCGCGAAGTCCCCGCGCCACGGCCCTGAAGGCGGCAGGCTAGCTGGACACCAGCGCGGCGAACGTTGACGCGGCGACCTCGGTCACCGCGCGCTCCCAGTCACCGAGCAGGCCCAGGATATTCTGCCCGTCGGCCCGGCGCGATTCCAGCTGCTCCGCCAGCATGGTGAGCGTCGAGCTGCGCAGCTCTGTATTCAGATTGACCTTGCCCACCCCATAGGCGATGGACCGCGACAGATCCGGCGCAGCGATTCCCGACGCACCGTGCAGGACCAGCGGAACCGTGGATTCGGCATGGATGGCCTTCAGCACATCCCAGTGGATCTTCGGCTCGCCCTTGTAGCGGCCGTGCACATTGCCGATGGCTACCGCCAACAGGTCGGCGCCGCTGGCATCAAGGAACTGGGCCACCTGTTCCGGATCGGTCAGCTGCGAGGCGCTCTGCTCAAAGGCCTTGTCCTCGTTGCCGGGCAGCGCGCCGAGTTCTGCTTCCAGCACGATGTCCGGGCCGATCAGCGAGCGCACCTGCTGCACGAAGGAGATATTCTCCTCCAGCGAGCCGGCCGAACCATCGGCGAGCACCGCGGTGGCGCCGGCCTGCACCGCGCGGGCAATCAGCTGCGCGTCGCTGGCGTGATCCAGCTGCACCGCCACCGGCACGGTGGCCTGTCCGCCCAGGGTGCGCAGCGCGCAGATCAGGCGCAGCCCGGAGGCGCTGGACGCGGTTTTCGGCGCGACATTCAGGATGGCCGCGCGGTTCTGCGCTTCGGCTTCGGCCACCACCGCCAGTGCGGTGGTGAAGTCGTAGCAGGTGAAGGCCGGGACGGCGTGGCCTGCGGCCATGGCCTCGGCGACCAGCTGGTTCATGGGGATGAGCATGGATTAGACTCCTGCGGCGGTGACGATGGCGTAGACAAGGGAGGTGAGCGCGAATCCGGCGACACCCAGAACGGTGGTCAGCACGGTCCAGGTGCGTAGCCCGTCGGCGACCGAGAGTCCCAGGAAGCGGGTCACGATCCAGAAGCCCGAGTCATTCACGTGGCTCAGCCCGAAGGCGCCGAAGCCGACGGCCGCCAGGATCAGCGCGGTCTGCACGGTGGAGAAGCCGCCGGCCTCGACGGCGGTGGCCAGCAAGCCGGTGGTGGTGATGATCGCGACCGTGGCCGAACCCTGCGAGGCACGCAGGATGGCCGCCAGCACGAAGGCCATGACGATGATCGGCAGGCCCGCGGAGGACAGCGATTCGGCCAGCACGGTGCCGATGCCCGACTCGGTGAGCACCTTGCCGAACACGCCGCCGGCGCCGGTCACCAGGATCACGATGGCCGCCGGGGCCAGCGCCGAGTCCATGACCTTTCCGGTCTGCTCGCTGGACCAGCCGCTGCGCACGCCAAGCAGGTAGTAGGCAACCAGCACGGTGGTCAGCAGCGCAATCGCCGGGGAGCCGACGAAGCCCAGGACATTCGCCGCGGTGGATTCCGCGGTGACCAGCGTGCCGCCCACGGTGCCGAGCATGATCATCACGATGGGCAGGAGAATCATGGAGATGACCATGGACGAGGTCGGGGCCTTGGTCTTGGTCAGGGTGCTGCCCGCATCGGTGCTCTTGCCGAAGGAGGCGAACTGCTCCGCGGTTTCCGGAAGCATGGGGACATCCCGGCGGTTGATCCGCTTGGCCACGAAGTAGCTCAGCACGCCCAGCGGGGCACAGAAGGCCAGACCCAGAATGGTGGCCCATCCGACGTCGGCGCCGAGGATCTCGGCGCCTCCCACGACACCCGGGTGCGGCGGGACCACCACGTGGATGGCCAGCATGATCGCGCCGACCGGCAGCCCGATCTTCACCGGGGAAACGTTCAGCGCCTTGGCGAAGCCGTAGATGATCGGCACCAGCACGATGAATCCGACGTCGAAGAAGACCGGGATGGCCAGCAGGAACGCCGCGGTGGTCAGCGCCGCGATGACGCGGCGCGGGCCGAAGAGCTTGGTGAACCGGGTGGACAGCACCTGGGCTCCGCCGGAGATCTCGATGACCTTGCCGAGCATCGCGCCGAGGCCCACCAGCACCGCCACGCTGCCTAGCGTGCCGCCCATGCCCTCGGTGATCAGCCCGGCCACATCCTGCAGCGGGATCCCCGCGGCCAGGGCCACCAGGATGCTGACCAGCAGCAGGGCGATGAATGCGGGCATCTTGAATTTGATGACACCGACCAGCAGCAGGGCAACGCCGGCTACCGCGATCAGTAAGAGCAGAAGTGGGCTCATGAAAATTTCGTCTCCTTTGACGGGAATGCTCAGGGGCAGCTGCGTGCTGCCGACTTTACTTGGCGGACTTCGGGGCGAGAACCTTGATCACGGCCGAATCATCTGCGGCCGCCAGCTCGTGGGCCTCGCCCAGCAGGTAGAGCTGTTCGGCGGCCGAAGCCACCGGGGTGGGCAGGTGCAGCGCGCGGGCCGCAGAGGTCACGATGCCCATGTCCTTGACGAAGATATCCAGCCGGGAAAGCACCTCGGCGCCCTGATCGGCGTAGGCCTGGAGCATGCGCGGGCCGCGGTTGCCGAGCATGAAGGAATTCGCCGCTCCGGCCTGCAGCGCCTGCAGGGTGGTTTCCTGATCCAAGCCCAGCTTCTCGGCCAGGGCCAGCGCTTCGGCGGCCGCGGCGATGTGCACGCCGCAGAGCAGCTGGTTCACGGTCTTCAGTGCCTGGCCGTCGCCGGGCTTGTCGCCCACGATGCTCAGGGTGGAAGCCAGCAGCTCAAGCACCGGGCGGACCTTCTGAAGCTGCGCCGGTTCCGCGCCGACCACGATCAGCAGGTCGCCCTCGCCGGCACGCACCGGGCCGCCGGAGAGCGGCGCGTCCACCAGGCCGACGCCCAGCTCACCCAAGCGGGCCGCGGTGGCGGGGACCGCATCCAGCCCGACGGTGGAGGTCAGGATGACCACCGCTCCGGGCTTCAGCCACTGCGCCACGCCCGTTTCGCCGAACAGCACGGAGTCCAGCTGCTCGCCGTTGCGCACGGCCAGCAGCAGCGCATCGGCGCCGGTGACCGTTTCGCGGGCGTTTTCGAAGGTGCTGATTCCGGCCTTGCGGGCCAGTTCCATGCGCTCGGCCGAGATGTCGAAGCCGTGCACGGTCAGTTCGGTGGCCAGGCGGGTGGCCATCGGAAGGCCCATGGCGCCCAGGCCGAGGACTGCAACAGTGGTGGTGCTCATTGGTGTCTCCAAATCTTGGGGTGGTGCTAGAAGGTGGTGCTCAGGGTGCGGGTGACCTTGGTCAGCGAGCTGTCATCTCCGACATTTCCGGCGAAGACCACGTAGGGGATGCCCGCTGCCGGGCCGTCCACCGATTCCCAGAGCGAGACGATGCCCGGCAGCATCGGCCCGCGCACGATCGCGTGGCGGATCTCCAGGCCGTGGGCGGCGACATCCGAGGAGGTGATCCCGCCCTTGGCGATGACGAAGCGCGGGGGAGTGCTGTGCAGGATCCGGTTGACCACGCTGACCACCGCGGCGCTCACGGTGCGCGCGATCTCCAGGGATTCGGCCGCGTCGGCGGTCTTCACCAGTGTCCGCGAGGTGTGCACGATGACGTCTTGGGTGGCCAGGGCGGTGCCGATCTCGGCGGCCTTGGCCGCGAGGTAGCTTTCGCTCTGCTCCGAGAGGATGGTGGGCACCTCCAGCTCGATCACGGTGGCGTTCGCATGCTGCGCGGTCAGATCTGCCAGCTGCCGGGTGGTCACCCCCACGTGGGAGCCGACGACGATCAGCCCGCCTGCGGTGCGCATCCCGGCGTCATTCCCGGCAAAGATCTCTTCGGTGCTCAGCGGCTGGCGCATGTCCTGGCCGATGCGGGCACGGACGAAGGGCGGGCCGACGCGGTAGAGCACCCGGGTGCCGGCCGCCTCGGCCAGTTCCAGGCCTTCGGCCAGCGCGCGCATGTCATTTTCGGTGACGATATCGGCGGTGGCCACCTGCGCGTTTTTTGTCTGGGCCAGCTTGCCGGCGATGCCCTGGGCGCCGGAGCGGATGGTATCCAGATCCAGCACGAGGACATCGGAGGCCGCCACGCGGCCGCCGGTCTTTTCGGCCACGTAGTCGGGCAGGTAGCTGGTGCTGAAGCCGAAGGTGGCGTCCTTGGCGAATTCGGTGGCGCTGACCTTCGCCAGCTCTCCGCCACCGGTGCGCATATAGTGCTCGCCGCCAACGGTGAGCCGTCCGGCGTCGCCGAAGGCCGGGACCATGAGCACCGCGTCCACCGCATTCTGCGCATCGATGTCCCGCAGGGTTGCGGCTATGGTGTCGGTTTCCAGCGGGAAGTGGCCGCGCAGGGTTGAATCGCTGCGGCTGGCAAAGCCCAGGGTGATACCCGCCTCCGCCGCGGCCTGCGAGGCGGCGGCCACGATCTGCGCATTGCGTTCGGCGGCATCGGCCGCGTCGAGGGAACGGGTATTGGTCAGCACGTAGACGGCCAGCGCGCGCTCGCCGTCCAGCCGCAGGCCGAAGGCCCAACGGAAGTCCGCGACGTCCCAGCTTGTGAGCACCGGCAGGTTGCTGACCGATTGGGTGCCCGTCGGGTCATCGTCGAGCACCACCAGGACGCGGCCGGTGGCGCGTGCCGCGGCGGCGATCTCAGCGGGTTCGATTTCGCGTTCCGGGAGGTATCCGGCGAGCAATTCGGACTCAAGCATGAACAAGGACTCCTTCGTCTTTGGGCGACCAACTGACTTCATTGGTAAGATGTCAGACATCTGTCATGAGGAATAGTGTTCCACGGAATTCCGCGCACCGCAACAGCCGCGGGCACATAGACTGGATAAGTCTGCAAGGGGGCATCGGGCCTCAAGGATGGAGGAACCGTGTCTCGAAAGTCACTGGTCACGCAGGTCGCGGATGACGTGCTTGACCGGATCATCGGCGGGGAATTAGCAGTTGACGAGCTCATTCCCGGCGAGCTGGAGCTCTGCGCGGCGCTCGACGTCAGCCGGATGACCGTGCGCGAAGCGATCAAGATCCTCGCGGCGCAGGGCATCATCCGGGTTGAGCGCGGCCGCGGCACCTATGTGAATCCCGTGAGCATGTGGAGTTCGCTGGAAGCGGTGCTCCGGGCAACCACCGAGGGCGTCGGGGCCGCTGCGGCCGCCGTGCAGCTCATCGAACTGCGCAGAATGCTGGAGACCGGAGCCTGCGAGCTGGCGGCGAGCAAGATCAGCGACGCGCAGCTGGCCCGGCTCGATGAACTGGTTTCCGAGATGAAGGCCGCCCACCAAGAAGCCGACCTGGATCGTTTCGTGGATGCAGACCTCGAATTCCATGATCAGATCCTGCGCGCCTCGGGCAACGTCTTCCTCGCGGCCCTCTTCGAGCCGCTGGGCCGGGTGCTGGCCTCCCGCCGGCGGGAAACCAGCGCCTTTCCGCAAATCCAGGCCCATGCCATCGCGGAACACGAAAAAATCCGCCAGGCGCTGGGGCAGCGCGACAGTTCCCGCGCCCGCGAAGCCATGGATGGCCATATGCGCCAGACCCTCGAAGATCTCAATACCTTCATACTCCGCCAGCAGGCGGGAAAAGGCTAGCTCCCGGGCCCTAGGCGCTCCAATAGGCGGAACCGGAAATGCCGCAGGCATTCACTGCTCTGCTTCGGGGAAGAGCCAACGCGCGTTTTTTGCCGGTGATTTAGTCCATGATTCACCCAAGTGGCCTACTCGGCGGAGGGCTTTTTGCGTTGCTGCTTCGTTTCCGAGCGGCGCGACTTCGTGGCCAGGCGGCGCCGTTGCGACCCCTTGGTCGGCTTCGTTGCACGTCGGCGGGGGCCGTCGGGAGCCAGCGCCGTGCCGACCAGATCGGCAATTTTCTGCATGGCGATCTCGCGGTTGCGCAGCTGGGAGCGCTGCTCGGAGGCACTGACGGTGAGGACCCCTGCGATGAGCCGAGAATCCAAGCGATCGAGCAGGCGCTGACGCTGGTAATCGCTGAGCATCCGCGAACCCGCTACGGACCAGGACAGTTCGACGCGGCTATCGGAGGTATTGACATGTTGCCCGCCGGGACCGGAGGAACGTGAGAAGCGCCAGTTGAGCTCCGACTCCGGAATGCTCAGTGCGCGCGTGATCTCTATATCCATATATCAAGCTTCCCATGGGAAGCGAAAGCGGAATCTCCTGGGTTCAAGTCATCCAAACGGGCGTACATTTAAATTGGAGGGTTATCCGTTTTCGATTGGTCGAGGAGATGTTCAGCCATGAGTGCTGAAATGAAGTACAAGATGCCTTTCAACTACGTTCAAGTTGTCATCGCCGCGTTTAGCGCGGTGGTCACGAGCGTTTTTGTGTTCTTTATCAGCGGGGTTGCCGGCGGTTCGATGAGATTCACCGGAGGCATCTTCCAGAACGTTGATTTCTTCGGTATTGTCCGCTTCATCGCGCTGCCATTTCTCATTCTGGGATTCCTGACCTTCCTGATTGGGCGTGTCCGTCCGGGGTTCTGCAAATTCGCCCAGTGGGCCGGTGCCGCGGTGATGGTTGTTTCCGTCATCAACCCGATCCTGTTCGCGGCCGATCTGGCCAGCGGTATCGGGCTTTCGCTGATTCTGCTGGTTGTTGGTGCCTCCTGGTACATGGCGGTGGACAATTCGAACAAGCTGGCCAGGAAGTCCAAGCTAGAGCGGTTGCAGGCGAAGCAGCTTCGCGTGGCCTGAGGGGACGGAGGTAGGCTGAGATATGAATCATCGGTAGCCCAACGCCAGTTGGGCAATGAAGGGAAATTCATGTCGATCGTCGTCATCAATGCGTTGAAGGTGCCAAACGAAGCCGGTCCGGAGCTGGAAAAGCGTTTCGCGGCTCGCAAGCACTCGGTGGATGGCTCGCCGGGTTTCGAGGGGTTCAAGCTTCTGCGCCCGGTGTCCGGCGAGGACCGCTACTTTGTGTTCACCCAGTGGGCTACGCGCGAGGATTTTGAGAACTGGCGCGAGACGCGTGCGGATGCCGCGCACTCAGGCGCGGAGAAGAAGCCTGTCGCTTCCGGCGCGGATCTGATGGAATTCGAGATTGTCGAACTCTAGCGCTCAACGATAGCTGCCGAGGCCGCTGCGCCGTCAACGAGGGGTGGATCCACGCAGCGTTTATGAGTCGGTGACGGAGAACTGCACGCGTTGCCAGCCGCTGGCCCCGTTGGGCACCGGATCAGCCCGCTCGCTGGTTTGCATTTCTCCCTCGGCATCGTAGGCGCGCACCGTGACCGAATGGTTGCCCGGGGATCCACCCTTCCAGACGTAGCGCCATTGGCGCCAGGTATCCAGCGTGGCTTCGTCGGCCAGCTCGGCCTCCTGCCAGGGTTCGTCGTCGATCTTGACCTCGACCTTCGAGATGCCGGTTGTCTGCGCCCACGCGGTGCCTCCCATGACGACCTCTCCGGGCGGGAGCTGAGTGAAGGAGCGCGGCACGTCCACTCGCGAAGACATCTTGATTGGTCCGCGCTCCGACCAGCCGCGGGTGGTCCAGTAGGCTTCCTTGTCGGCAAAACGGGTGACCTCCAGATCCACTACCCACTTGGTCGCCGAGACGTAGCCGTAGAGGCCCGGGACAACCATGCGCACCGGGAAGCCATGCTCCAGCGGCAAGGGCTCATCGTTCATGCCGACGGCCAACAGGGCCATGCGGTCATCGGTGAGCACCTCAATTGGCGTCGAAGCGCTGAAGCCATCGCTGGATGTCGACAGCACCATATCCGCACCGTTTTGCGGAACCGCACGTTCAAGTAGATTGCGCAGCGGGTAGCCGAGCCATTTGGCATTGCCCACAAGATCTCCGCCGACCGGGTTCGAGACGCAGGTCAGCGTGAGGTAGCTTTCCACCAAATCTTGGCCCAAGAGCTCATCGAAGCTCATGGTGAATTCGTTCTCGACCATGCCGTGCACACGCAGCGACCACTCGGCGGGGTCGAGCCGCGGGACCGACAGCGCGGTGTCGATGCGGTAGAAATCCTCGTTGGGAGTGACGAACTTCGGCATTCCTGCAAGCTCTACCTGCGCTCCAGCCGGAACCTTGGCGGCTTTCACCTTGGCCGCAGGCAAACCGAGCGCCAGGCGGGCCGCCTCGGCGGCATTTCGTGTTGCGGAAATCGAGGCTCCGACACCTGCGACAACAAGCGCCCCCAGCAAGGAGAGCGAGGAAGCCAGCAGGAACTTCCGCCGGGAGGGGCCGGGGCTGGTTTCCTCCGCGGCCGCCGGTGAGTAGCTCGTGGTGGCCAGCCCGGTCAGCCATTTCAGCGTTCCAAGCCCCAGCAGCGTACCGACCACCACCGGGACCAGATCCATGGGGTCGGTCGCGGAACGCGTGATGACGGCAGCGCCGATCACCGCAGCCAGGACGAGGATGGCCGCCGCCGCTGCGGCAAAGCTTCGCCGAGCGAGCAGTCCCACCAGCGCCGCGAGTAGCGCGGCAACAATTCCGATGGAGATGAACAGGGCGAGCTTGTCGTTGGTCCCGAAGGTCGCAATGGCAAAATCCTTCAGCCACGGCGGGGTGAAGTCGATGAAGGTCGAGCCTAGCGCTACTCCGGGCGCAGAGGAGGTGGCGAAAAATACCGACACCAATTGGGCGACCGCAAAAAGCACCGCTGCGGATACCAGGCCCGCAAATCCAAAGGCGAAAAGCCCGGACCTTTTCTGTCCTCTTGAATCGTCCATCTCAGACCACCTCAAACGTTGTCATGCCCATGCCCCCAATAGGCAAGGGGACCGCCTACTGGGTATTCGGAACTGTAGCGCATCTGGATTGGCGGATGCGGAAGTTTTTGGAAATTACTTGCCCTGCCGCAATTTCATCTCGCTGTAGGCTTCCAGCGCTTGTTCGCGTGATTCCTTGAGATCGACCAGTGGTTCCGCGGCCAACGGCGCGTACCGGGCCACATAGGATCCGCGCGGATCAAATTTCTTGGCCTGCAGTTCGGGATTGAAGACCCGGAAGTACGGGCTGGCATCGGCTCCGCTGCCGGCGACCCATTGCCAGTTTGCGCTATTGCAGGCCACATCCGCGTCGACGAGCGTATCCCAGAACCACTGCTCGCCGACTTTCCAATGGACCGCCAGATTCTTCACCAGCAGGCTTGCGGTGACCATCCGCACGCGATTGTGCATCCAGCCGGTGTGCCAGAGCTGCGCCATCCCGGCATCCACGAGCCCGAAGCCGGTACGGCCGCGCTGCCAGCAGGCAACTTTTTCTGCCACCTCTTTGCCGTCTGCGGGCCAGGCCCACGCGAAATCGTCGAATTCGGACCGCAGGTTTTCGGTGGGAAGCTGCGGGTGGTGGTAGTAGAGATGCCAGCAGAAGTCCCGCCAGGCCACTTGGCGGCGCATGGCAGCCGCTCCCTGGGCGGCACCGGGGGAGTGGGCGGCATATTTGCTGAGCTCATCCCAGACCTGGTGGGCGCTGAGATGGCCCCAGCGCAGCGCCGGGGAAAGGGCGGAAGTACCATCGAGGTCCGGGCGGTCGTGATGCTCGGCGTAGTCCTGCGCTATCGAGGAGAGGGTCTCGGCCAAGCGTTCCTGGGCCGCTGGCTCCCCTGGGGTCCAGGTCGCAGCAAGCCCCTCCGACCAATCCGGGGTTGTCGGCAGCAGTTTCCAATCATCGAGCGATTCGCTGGGCGGCAGCGGAAAGCCCTGGCGCTGCTGCGGCGCCGGCGCGGGCAACGGCGGGCGTAGTTCCTGCGCGCGCAGCGAATTGTAGAAGGGCGTGAAGACCTTGTAGCCGGTCCCGTTCTGGGTCAGCAGTTCCCATGGTTCATGCAGCAGTGCGGCGGAGTAGCTGTGCGCGGCGATCCCGTCGCCGCGCAACTGGAGCTTGAGTTCCGCGTCCACCGCGCGTTCGGCTTCGCCGTAGCGCCTGTTCCAGTGCACCTCGTCTAGGTTGCCGTCCTGGCTCAGCTCGGCGAGGATCCTGGCCGCGGGGCCGCGGCGCAAGATCAGCGGGATGCCGAGGTCATCCAGTGATTCGCGCAGGCTGAGCAGTGCCTGATGCAGCCACCAGCGCGCGGCGCCGCCGAGTGGACGGATCCCAGGGGACTGCTCATCGAGGATATAGAGGGCAACTGTGTCTCCTGCATCCCGCGCCGCGTGAAGCGCCGGATGGTCCACGGTGCGCAAATCATCGCGGAACAAGACCAGTTGAACTGCCTGCGGCCGGTGGCTCATGGATTCTTCCTCATGAACACAGCCTAGTATATATCTAGCTTGGCTAACTAAATGGTGCAGAAGGAGCTCATCCGCACGGACTTTCTAGCCGGCGAGCACCATCACCGGATCGGTGGTCGGGGCTTGCGACCCACCTGCAGGTTCCACCGTCAAGGCGATGGCCATGCCCTCGGGCATGGCGGGGAATTGCGCGGTCCAATTGCCATGGGGCATCACGTCCGCGGGTACCGGAGACTCGCCGGCGGCTATGGTCCACAACTGGTAATCGTGCTGATCGTCGATTGCCGGCAGATCCTGGCCCAGGACCACCGACCCCGTCGAGGAGGCCAGCAGCATCATCTTGCCCTGCCCGTCTGCCATTTCCGTGCTGACGACCTTCACCTGCTGGCCATCAAGAATGGAAAGCAATTCGTTGCGCTGGGTCTCGGCGGTGGTGGCCCGCTCGTGCTGGTTCACCGCAATGGTAGTCGGCACCGCGATTAGCACCACTGCCGCCGCGGCGGCGGCGAGCCAACCTAGGCGAGGGGCGCGGCGCTGCTTCTGCTCGCGCCGCTCATGCAGGGAAATCGGCGCCGGATCGGCTTGGGCCGGCAACGCGGCGAAGACCTTGTCGCGCAGCTCCGCCGGCGGCTCGACCGAGGCCGCCTGGTCGATCTGCGCGATCGTTTCGCGGTAGCCGCGAAGCCAGTTGGCGGCTTCCTGGTTGGAACTGGCCAGTTCCTCGGCCTGTTGGCGTTCTTCGGGGGAGTCGAGGGCTTCCAGCGCCAACCCGGTCAGCAGCTCATGCTCGTGGGCGCTCAATGAGCCGTCAGTTTCCTTGTAATTCATTTAGGCCACCTCCAAACATGTTTTCAAGCGCTGCAGGGCGCTGCGGATTCTTGATTTCACCGTAGCCAGCGGCATCTCCCGGCTTTCGGCCACCTGGGCGTAGGTCCGCCCGCCGTAGTAGGTGTCCAAAACCGTCTGCTTTTCCTTAACGGTCAAGGTGTCCAAGCAATGGCGCACCCGCTGCGAATCGACCTGTTCCATGAGGAACTCATCGATTTCGGGGACTTCCCGCTCGACGGTGAAGCTGCGGTCCTCGCGCTGGGTTCGCGCTTCCTCGGAACGAATCCGGTCGATCGCCCGGCGGCGGGCGATCGTCGAAGCCCAGGCATAGATGGTGCCGGAACCTGCACGATAGCCTTGGGCGTTGTTCCAAATCTCGAGCATGACCTCTTGGGTCACCTCCGAGGCTTGGGCCGAATTGCGTATCAGCCGCACCGAGATTCCATAGACGATCGGAGACAGCTCTGCGTACAGCGAATCGAACGCCTGATGCTCGCCGTCGGCGACCCGCTGGCAAACATCGGTCCAATACTCGGCGGAACGGTCGCCAACCGGAGGCCTTGTGCCAGCCGCGCTCCGTGGTGATTCCATGGAGTCGAGCCTAGCACCGGGACTCGCATACAGGCGTACCAAATTACCTCTGTTCGTAGTTCATGCCCCGGACGGCCATCCCGAGTTCTGCCCATTAAACGTCTAGTGGCCGGTGTTTGAAGAGTGAACCACCAAACACCGACCAGCTAAACGCCTGGAGAATTGCTGCTACCGGCCGAGGTTACTTCTTTGCCGGTGGCATCAGCACTTCGTCGACCAAGTAGACGGTCGCATTGGCGGTCTGCACGCCACCACAGATGACCGAAGCACCATTGACTTCGAGCTCGTCGCCGCTGCCGGTGACCTCGAGATCCTGGCCTGCAACGGTGGTGTAGGAGCCCGAAAGATCCGAAGGAACAATCTGGCCGGGGACCACATGGTAGGTCAAGATGCCGCTGAGCGTATCTGCGTCCTCAACTACCGCGTTGAGGTCCTTTTCCGGGATTGCTGCGAAAGCGTCGTCAACCGGGGCGAAGACCGTGAACTCGTCACCATTGAGGGTGTCCACGAGATCTACATCAGGGTTCAACTCTCCCGACACGGCGGCGGTCAGGGTCTTCAGCAGCGGGTTGTTCGAGGCTGCCACCGCTACCGGGTCCTTGGCCATGCCTGCGACCGATCCGTCGCCGCTTGGAACTGCCTCGGCGTAGGCGGCGCAACCGGAACCAACGAGATTCGCTGCGGGATCCATTTCCGCGTCACCCATGGCAGATTCGCTGGCCATGGCCGAGCTGCTTGGTGCGGCCATGGAGCTGGAGGCCGAAGGCTCGGCGGTTTCTGATCCGGTCGAGCAGGCGGTGAGCCCCATCGCGGCCACTGCCATCAATCCGAGAGCGCCGGCGAAATTGCGATTCATGCGTTTCATGTCTATCTCCTTGCCTTACGACGACTACTCTCGCCGTACTTCCCCGACCCTGTCGGTGCGGGCTGTCATGAAGCATTCGGAGCCGGATGGGGAAAGGATTGAAAATTCTCGAAAAATATTAAAACTCGGGATTTCGGCCTGGATTAGCGCTCGCCATGAGTGCGCGAAAGCGGCTGGCACCACCCTTGGTCTTGGACCTAGTGCTTTGTCCGGGATGAGAGCTGCCGCTGGGTCATGGCTCTGCTGGCTTGCGTGGACCGTTCGCTGGCATCAATAGGCAGTTCAGCCCGTTGGCATCTAGTCCCGTGGGTGGAGCCACTAATGCCGAGATCTCCCTTTGCCGGGCGAGGCGAAGCCGACTATCTGGCTTGTACCGTAGATATGGTGGCGACACCTAGCAAAGTACGCATGAACGAAGGAAAAGAATGAAAATTTCCCAGAACACGAAGACGAAACGAATCTCGAAAATTCTCGGGGCATGTTCATTGCTTGTTGTCTTGGGTCTATCGGCCACCGCCTGCGGCATGGTTGAGTCCTTCGGCAGACAGACCGCGGATGCCTGGAGCGTCACCTACGAAGTGTCGGTGACCGGGGGAACCGTCAATGGCATTGATGACGTGAAGTACCTGGAGGCACCGACTCGAGGCGAAGTTTCCAGTGAGACCGCGGTTGGCGAGGTGGCGACAACAAATGATCCGGCAAAAAAGCGGAGCGCCACATGGCAGGAAACGGTCATGGTGACGGCCGAAGAAGAAGCCGGAGTCTCAGCCGCCCCACGTGCCGGAGCCACAGCCACCTGCCGAGTCCTGCTCGATGGCGTCAAGGAAATCGCGGCGGTCACCGGGGAGCCCGGAAAGCCGGTGGAATGTGCGGTTAGCACGCCGGCCTTCGCCAAAAAATAGCAGGACCGCACCAGCCATTGGCCGATCCGCCGAAGATGGCCGCCGCCCGAAGATCCCAGCCGCAGGGCGCGCAAGTCGTGCAGTTCTAGAATAGGAAGAGACCAAGGTCAACTACTTCCAAAACGTTGCACTGGCGCCATATTGCACACGAAACCTGAAAGTAGGACCCGGACGATGAAGGAACCCTCGGGAGCCGGTGAAACGGACCAAAGCGCCGGCCCCGCAACGCGTGGTTCGGACCGGTCCGGGCAAGGCCGCGGACGGTTGGCTGCGCCTTCGGCTCTTGGGCTCATCACCCATGGGCTGCGCCTGGGGCATGCGCACACTCTGCGGTATCTCGCCGTCATCATCACCCTGCAGTTGGTCAACGCACTGGCCGTGATCCCCGGGGTCAAGGCGCTGTTTTCCCTGGCGTTGGAATCCTGCGGGCTGACGAACCTCACCGATCGCAATTTGCCGGTGATGCTTGCGGACCCGAGCGCCGTCTTATTGCTCCTTTTGATCGCCGTCCTGGTGCTGCTTGCGATGGGCCTGCAGTTCTCTGCCCTCATCGTCATGGTCAATCGACAGCAAGCCGGCCTGCCGCCAACCATGCGCGGCATAGCCAGCGAGACCTGCAGCGCCTTGGGCCGCTTTGCCCGGTACCCCTCGCCGCTGCTCATGGCCTACCTATTCGTGGTGCTTCCGCTCGGTGGGCTCGGCCTGTCTTCCGTGCTCATCCAAGGCATCGATATCCCGCCGTTCATCACCCGGGAGTACCTGAAGACACCACTGAGCGGCAGCTTGTACGCCGCCATCATCGGCGCAGTGATCTACCTCAATCTGCGCCTGATGCTGACGCTGCCAATGTTCGTGGTGGGCCGGCGACGGCCCTATCGTGCGATCGTCGAGAGCCTGCGTGCCACCCGGCGGACTTTCTGGCGCTCCGCGGCGCTGCTGGGTGTTCCGGTGCTGGCTTCCGCCCTGTTGATGTCATTTATCGTCGAGTTCCTGGTGTGGGGCTCGGCCGCCGCTGGCGGATTCCTGGAGCCCGAAGGGGCGGCCTGGGCCGCTTCGCTCGGCATCGGTGTTGGCCAGGGCCTGGGATTCCTGGTCATTGGCGCGACGACCGTGGTGATCATCCAGGTGCTCGTGGCAGCTACCCGGTCCCGGCTCGGGCTGCCAGATAATTTGGCCAGCTTGCGGGAACCGGCGCCCGCCATTGGGTCAAGGCTGCTCCGTGCGATGGGAGCCGCGGCTGCCTGCGCACTGGTGCTGGCCGGAAGCGTGAATGCGGCCCCGGTTATGGCCGGCACCTTTTCGCGTGCCGCCGACACCGCCATTCTGGCGCACCGTGGATTCTCCGGCGGCGGAGTGGAAAACACCATCGGCGGGTTGGAAGCCGCCGCAAAGCTGCAGCCGGACTACGTCGAGGCCGATTTCCAGGAGACCAAAGACGGCCACTTCGTGGCCAGCCACGATACCAATCTGCTGGTTGTCGCCGGACGCAACGAGAACATCTATGACATGAGCGTTGCCGAGGTCACCGCCGTGACCCAATCCGTGGGAGGGTTCACCGGCAAGATTCCCACCATGACCGAGTACCTGAACCGGGCAGCGGAACTGCAGATCCCGCTGCTGGTTGAACTCAAGGTGACCGGGCATGAGTCCGCCGGCTACCTGGATCGTTTCCTCGCCGAGGTGGATGCAACGGGGAGTGCCGAGGCGAATATCTATCACTCGCTGGATCCAGAAGCCGTGCGCGAGATCAAGCAGCGCCGCCCGGAGCTGCAGGTGGGGCTGACGATTGCCATGAGCATCGGAGCCATACCCGACGTCGCAGCCGACTTCATCGTCGTGGAACAGGCCTCCTTCAATCCAGCGGTGCTGCGCGCGGCTCAAGCCGAAGGCAAACCGGTCTTTGTCTGGACGGTTAATGACGAGGCGACCATTCGCGAACTATTGAGCCTCGGAGTGGACGGCATCGTGACCGACAGCGTAGATATTGCCTTGCACGACAGGGAACTGGTCTCCAGCAGCCCGCGCTCCGCCTACCGGGTGGGGGTAGCCCTGGCCCACCTGGATCTGTTCCGGTAGCCAGGACCCCCACCGGGCCAACCCGGGTGGGCCTGCCCGGCGAGCGGCGTATCAGACGCGGATCGCGTCGACGATGCGCACCCGAGCGGCCACCAGGGCGGGCAAAACGCCGGTCAACGCGCCGACGGCAATGGACACGCCCATGCCCAGCAGCGCGGCCTGCACCGGGAACCCGGGCATCTCATCCAGCCCGGTGGCCATCACGGCATTGATCAGCTTCGGGTTCGAGACCAGGGCCACGGAGATCAGCACCCCGAGCCCGCCGGCCACGGCGGTGGCCACGACGCTTTCCATCATCACCGAGAAGAACACCCGCCCGGTGGTGGCGCCGAAGCTGCGCCGGATCCCGACCTCGCGGATCCGCTGCTTCATCGTCACCATGGCCACGTTGAGCAGGCTCAGCGAACCCAGCAGCAAAATGATGCCGGCGATCGAGCTGACCACCAGGGCGACCTGCTTCAGGGACTCGTCGTTGCCCCAGGCCAAATAGTCCTGGCGCTGGGAATCGACGACGTAGCCGGGAAGTTCCGCCTGCATCTGCCGGGCGAAATGACTGGCCAGTTCCTCGGAGCCCTCGATGGGCACCCACATGGCATAGCTGACATCGCTGAGCGGGGCGGCGGCCGCGAACCAGTGCTCGTAGGTCTCGGGCAGCATCCACATCTGCCCCATCGATCCGTAGCCCCGAGTGGAGGTGGCGCCGATGACGGTGACCGAAACGTCGCCGCCGAGGCCGCGCAGCTCGATGGTCGCCGGCAGCGTGCCATCTTCCATGCCCAGCGCGCTGAGCGTGGTCTTGTCCACGACCACCGCGGGGGAGAGGTTCTGCGCGTCGGCGTCCTCCAGCCAGCGTCCGTGCTGGGCGAAGATCCGGTGCATCGGGCCATAGTCCGGGTCGACCACCTGCATCTCGGTACCCACCGACAGGCCCTGGCGGACCGCCTGCGTCCCGAAGGTGCGGCCGATCAGCGAGGTGTACTCGATCTTGAAGCGCTCGCTGGTTTTCTCGAAGGCCGCGGTGATCTCCGCGGAGCTCTGCGGCGGTCCTTGGCTGGCGGGGTCCATGGCGTAGGTGCTGATCATCGCCGGACGCCCGTTGCGCTCGAGCTGTTCGGTCATCAGCTGCTGGGCCATTTGCGCTCCGGCCACCGCGGTGGTCAGCGAGGCCACCGCGATGGTCACCCCGATCAGCGAGAGCAGCACCCGCAGCCGATGGATGCGCAGCTCCTGCCAGGCCTCGAGCAGGGCGGCGATGAATCCGGTGAAGATGCGGGCCAGGGTGTTCATCGCGCGGCCTCCTGGCTCAGCGGATGCAGCCGTCCGCCGTCGAGGCTCAAGCGCTCGCGGGCCAGCGCCGCAACATTGGAATCGTGGGTGATGGTGATCAGCGCGGCGCCGGATTCGACGGTGGCCGCATCCAATAGCTCCATCACCGCGCGGCCGGTGGCCACGTCCAGCGCGCCGGTGGGCTCATCGGCGAGCACCACGCGCGGGCGGCGGACCAGGGCGCGGGCGATGGCCACGCGCTGCTGCTCGCCGCCGGACAGGGTCTGCGGCATGGAATCGAGCCGGGCGCCAAGCCCCACCCGGTCCAGCGACTCGGCGGCCAGCCTGCGGCGTTGCCAGAAGTCGCGGCCGCTGGAGTACATCAGCGGCGCCATCACATTCTCCAGCGCGGTGCGTCCGGGCAGCAGGTTGAACTGCTGGAAGACAAAACCCAGGTCCCGGCCGCGGGCCGCGGCGGCCTGCCGGGCGCTGAGCTTCGTGGCGTCCTTTCCCCGCCAGGCCAGGGTGCCCGAGGTCGGCCGGTCCAGCAGTCCGAGGATGTTCAGCAGCGTGGACTTCCCGGTGCCCGAGCGCCCGACGATGGCGATATGGTCGCCCTCGGCGACGGTCAGGTCGATGCCGGACAAAATGCGCAGTTCGCTGTCATCGGGCAGCCGGACGCTGCGGGTGACGTTCTCAAGCTTCAGCAGCTGAGCAGAACTCATCAGGGGTACATCTCCATTCCCGGGCCTTCAGCCGGCTCGGGAGCGGAGCCCGGAACGTAGCGCAGCACCTCGGCTCCGGCCTTCAGCCCGGAAGCCACCTCGACGACCTTGCCGTCGGTGACCCCGAGTTCCACCTCGGTGCGGATCTCCTTGCCGTTCTCGTCGAGCAGCCACACGGCGCCGCTGCCGACCAGTCCACGGACCGCGGTGACCGGCACGGTCAGCACCTCTTCGGCGGACCCGGCATCGATGGACATGGCCATGGACAGCCCATCGAAGACGACGGTGTCTGCCGGAACGTCGCAGGAAATTTCGCTGCCCGAGGCTCCGGAGCTCTGCCCCTCGGTGGACATCGAGCCCATTCCCGGGTCCATCTCCTGCTCCGCGGAATCGGCGTCCACCGTGGCCGAGGCGGTATCGCCCACGCTCAGATTTTTGCAGGTGAAGGGCTCGGGCCCGCCCTCGATGGTGATCGTGGCCTCGAGCGTTCCGTCCATGAGCCGGTAGCGGTCCAGCGGGCTGATCGTCCCGACTGCCTTGAAGTTCTGCGGTTGCACCTTGGCCAAGTCGGCGCCCTTGGTGACCTCGTCGTCGAGTTCGATGGCGAATTTGCCGACCTTGCCGGTGGCCGGAGCGTACACATCGTGGTAGGCCAGCATCGGTTCGGCGGCCGGCGCCGGCTCCTCTCCGGCAGAGGATTCTGGATCGGACTCGGTGGTCTCGGCGGGCTCTGGTTGGGTTTCGGCGCGGATCTGGAAGATCCGGTCGCCCTTGCTCACGTGGTCACCGGGTTTCACGAAGGCCCAGTTCACTACGCCGTCGAGCGGGGCGTTCAGCGGCTGCGCCGCATCGAGCTTGATGCTCCCGGAAATCGACAGGGTGTTCTCCACGGTGCCCGTTTCCACCATGATTGTTTCGGCCGGCACCTCGCCGGTGGGATATAGCTGGTCCTCGGCGGCCGAGCTGCTGCCGGTGAAGGCGAGCTTGACCAGGCTGACGGCGACGAGGGCGCCGATCAGCAGCCAGGCGGAAGGAAGGATGAAGCGGCGGAATACGCGGCGTTGGCTCATGCAGTAACTCTTTTCACCATTCAATGAATAGCAAAGCGTCCAGCAAATACCAAGCTTATTTGCGGAATAAACCCATCTTTAACCGAAAATGTTGGATTTTTACTCTACAGGTCAGCTACGACCTGCTTCTGGAGTAAAAGTACTGCGTCGCGGTTCACGGGTGCCGTTGGCGGTGGCGCGGCGCGCTGCGGGCTTCGCATCGCTTAAGCTGGCGACATGCATCATGAGCTCGTCGAGAATCTCACCTCCGTGTGGTGGATCGCCCTGGCCGCGGCGGTGGCCCCACTGCTGGCCATTGCGACCCGGCGCTATGCGCCCGATGTCGTGTGGCTTCTGGCCTTCGGCACCTTGATCGGGCCGAACCTGCTTGGCCTGGCCGAGCAAACCGAAGCGGTGGGATTCCTGCGCGAGCTGGGCATGGGATTCCTGTTCCTGCTGGCCGGATTCGAGGTCAACACCGCGGACATGCGCGCCGCGCAGGGCAAGCGGGCGGCTGCCACCTGGATGATTTGCGCGGCCCTTGGCATCGGCGCATCATTTTTCATCGTGCAGGGGGACTGGCCCGCCGCGATCGCCTTCGGCATCGCCTCGACCTCCACGGCGCTGGGCACCTTGCTGCCGATTCTGAAGGATTCGGGCACCATGGACACGGCGCTGGGCAGGGCCGTGATGGTGCATGGCGCCTATGGCGAATTGCTGCCGATCGTGGCCATGTCGTTGCTGCTGTCCACCCGGGGAACCTGGGTGGCGGCCGGGCTGCTCGTGCTCTTCGCGCTCATCGCCGTAATGGCCATCGCCATCCCGGCGCGCTTCTTCCGGCGCGTGCCCTTGCTGGCCCGCGCCTTCTCCAAGGCGTCGAATTCCACCATGCAGACGATGATGCGGCTGACGGTGCTGCTCCTGGTCTCGCTGATGCTGGTGACCGCGGTCTTCGAGCTGGATGTGGCCCTCGGCGCGTTCGCCGCCGGGATCCTGGCCAACGCGGTGCTCAAGGCGGTGAAGGCAGAGCATGCCGCAGAGGTGATGCACAAGGTGGAAATCGTGGGATTCAGCTTCCTGATCCCGGTGTTCTTCGTGACCAGCGGCATGAATATCAACCTTGCGCAGGTCGCCGCGCAATGGCCGATGCTGCTGGGATTTGTCGCGCTGATCATCCTCGTCCGCGGCCTGCCGGTGTTCCTGCGCGAACGGTTCGCGCCGCGCAGCTCGGGACGCGGCGGCACGCGCGAGTCGCTGGCCTTGGGTTTCTATGCCGCCACCGGGCTGCCCATTATCGTCGCGGTCACGCAGCTTGCGGCCTCCAGCGGGATTCTCTCCGAGGTGACCGTGTCCGTGATGGTCACCGGTGGTGCGCTGACGGTGCTGATCTTCCCTGCGGCCGCGAAGCTGCTGGCCCGCTGATTGATCTGCCCGGGAGCTTCGCGGCGCCGGAGAATTGCGCACCGCGTGCCTGCCCGATTCGGCGTAAGGTGGTTGCACCAGCGCGAAGTAATGCGTTTCGAGCTTTGAGCATTATGATGCTTGACTTGTGTCTTCAGCCTGTCCAATAATTCGTTCAAGATTTGAGGAGCACCCGTGCGCCCCAGCCTCCCCCGCCGGTCGGCATCTGCCCGTTCACCCAAGCTCATAGTCGCCGCAAGCCTGGCTGCGACACTATTGCTGGCCGGATGCGGGTCGGACTACCCGTTGGGCGAAGCGCAGCGGAATGCCGCGGAGGGCAATACCTCGAATCTTGAAGGCACGCTGACCGGAGGCGGATCCACGGCGCAGAACTCCGCCATGAATGCCTGGACCACCGAATTCGCCACGCTGCACCCCAAGGTCCAGGTGCAGTACGCCTCGGTGGGCTCCGGCGCCGGGCGCGCCGGGCTGTTGGCCGGCGGCACCGAATTCGCCGGATCCGATGCGTACCTCAAGGAAGAAGAGATCCAGCGCTCGATCGAAACCTGCGGCCCGCAGGGCGCGATCAACATCCCCGCCTACATCTCCCCGATCACCATCGCCTTCAACCTGCCCGGGATCAGCGAGCTGAATATGGACGCAGAGACCATCGCCAGGATCTTCTCCGGCGAGATCCGCTCCTGGCAGGATCCCGCCATCACCGCGCTGAATCCGGGGGTGGAACTGCCCGATGTTCCGCTCACCGGGGTGGCCCGTGCCGATGACTCGGGAACCACCGAGAACTTCACGGAGTACCTGCACAGCGTTGCCCCCGAAGCCTGGGCCCATGAGCCCGATGGCGGCTGGCCGGATGCGACCGGCCTGGAAAAGGCCCAGGGCAACGCCGGCGTGGTGACCACGGTGACCCGTGCGGTGGGCGCGGTGACCTATGCCGATGACTCCCTGGTCGATGAGAACCTGGGCAAGGTGAAGCTGAAGGTCGGCGGCGAATTCGTGGCCGTCAGCGGCGAGGCCGCGGCCCTGGCCGTAGCCGAATCCGAACGCGCCGAAGGCCGCAAGGAGCACGACATCGCGCTGGAGCTGGACCGGAAAACCACCGCCGAGGGCGCCTACCCGCTGGTGCTGGTCTCCTATCTGCTGTTCTGCAGCAGCTATGCTGATGCGCAGACCGTGGAACTGGCCAAGACCTTCGGCCAATACGTGGTCAGCGACGAGGGCCAGAAGGTGTCCGCCGACTCGGCCAAGAGTGCCCCGATGCCCGAGCAGCTGGCCGAAGAAGCCCGCACCGCCATCGACTCGATCACCGCCGGCTCCTAGCCGCGGCGGCCTCGCTTACCCCGGGGCCGGCAGCGCGCGGGAATCGGCAACGCCGGGCCGGTGATCCTGCGGTGCCGTGCCGCCGGCACACGAGCGGACTGGAGCCGTTCCACCCCGAAGCACGCTGCCTTCCCGGGCACCAGCGTGCTGTTGCAGCCCTTGTAGGACTATAAATACAAGCCTAATATCGGGGCTAGGGAGTCGTTCCAAGTCCGGCGCCGAGCGCCCGGATATGTGCAGGAAAATGCTCCCAGACACTCGCTATATCGAGGAGGAGCAATGACTGCAGCAGCTTCCGCATCGGGGCGTATGACGCCGGAGCAGAAAAGGGTCGCCGGTGCGACAATGGTGGGAACCACCGTGGAGTGGTACGACTACTTCATCTATGCCAATGCCGCGGCGCTGGTGTTGGCTCCGCAGTTCTTCACGCCGGCCGAAGGGTCGCTCGGTTCGATCATCGCCTTCGCCACCGTCGGCATCAGCTTCCTCTTCCGCCCCTTGGGGGCCGTGGTCATGGGCCGGGTTGGCGACCGCTATGGCCGCCGCGCGGTGCTGATCACCACGCTGATCATGATGGGCGTGGGCACCACGCTCGTTGGCCTGCTGCCAACCTACGCAACCATTGGCGTCTGGGCCCCGATTCTCTTGATCTTCCTGCGCATCGTCCAGGGCTTCTCCGCCGGCGGCGAGTGGGGCGGGGCCGCGCTCATGGCAGTGGAGCACGCCCCGGACAATGCCCGCGGAAAGTTCGGCGCCTTCCCGCAGCTTGGCGTTCCGGCGGGCATGCTGCTGGCCTCGGCGGTCAGCGCGATTATCGCCGCGGTGCTCTCCGCGGAGCAGTTCATGGCCTGGGGCTGGCGCATTCCCTTCCTGCTCAGCTTCGTGCTGATCCTCATCGGCCACTACATCCGCGTGAAAGTCCAGGAGTCCCCGGTCTTCCACGAGCTGGAGAAGACCAAGCAGACCGAGACCGCCCCGCTGTCCACGCTGTTTCGCAAGCACCCGAAGAAGGTCATCCAGGCGACCCTGGTGTTCATGGGCAACAACACCGCAGGCTACATGCTCACCGGCGGTTTCATTCTCGGCTATGCGACAAACAAGCTGGAACTGAACGCCGGAGACATCCTCAATATCATCACCATCGGTTCGGTGGCCTGGCTGATTTCCACCTGGTTCGGCGGCGTGCTTTCGGACAAAATCGGGCGCAAGAAGATGTTCATCATCGGCTGGGTGCTGTTGCTTGCCTGGCTCTTCCCGCTGTTCTTGCTCATCGAAACCGCGAACCTGGCTTGGGTCACCGTGTCCCTGGTGGTCTTCGGCGCCTTCATGGGCTTCTCCTACGGGCCGCTGCCGGCGCTCTACGCCGAGCTCTTCCCGGCGCGCATTCGACTTAGCGGCGCCTCGATCAGCTATGCGCTGGGTTCGGTGGTCGGCGGCGCGTTCGCGCCGACCATTGCCGCCGCGCTGGTGGGCAAGTTCGATACCACCGTGGCGGTATCCACGTACCTGTTCATTTGGGTGGCCACCTCGCTGCTCGCGACCCTGACGCTGAAGGACCGCACCGGAGCGGACCTGTATCCCCAGGATGGGGACACCGAGAACGTTGATCTTGGAAAGCGGAATGAGACCGGCCCGGAAAACCTCTGAGCTGAAAGCGGTCCCTATTCTCGGGTGAAAGTATCCGCGGCCGCGCCGTCGGTGGCCGGATCTTCCAGATCCGCTCCGCCGATGGCTTGCTCTTGCCACTGGGTCGCGCGCCAATTTCCGGGGGAGCCCTCGAGGATGATGGCCCCGGTGTTGGATACCGAATGCTCCGCGGAGAACGCGGCGTCCAGGTTCTCGCACCGGGCTGCGGCCCAGACGCGGATGATGGCCCCATGGGTGAAGAGCGCCGCGGTCTGCACACCGGAGGCTGCCGCCTCGGCCACGGCTTCATCGAAGCGTGCCAATTCGGCTGCCCCATCCGGACCGCCGCCGGGCATCGGGGTTTCCAGCTGTCCGTCGGCCCATCCGAGGGCGACGGACAGGTAGGTCTGGACGGACTGCGGGTCGTTGGCCATCTCCAGCGCGCCGGCGGAGATCTCACGCAATCCGCTGCGCACGGCGACCTCCAGTCCCAGGGCGTCGGCCAGCGGAGCCGCAGTTTGCTGGGTGCGCACCAGGTTCGAGGCGTAAATGGCCTCGATGCCGGTTTCGCCAAGCAGGGCCACCAGGGCTTCGGCCTGCTGCTGCCCGAGCTCGGTCAGCGGCGCTCCCGGTTCCGCCGTGTCGAGGTGGTGCCCGACGTTCGAAGGTGTTTGTCCGTGGCGAATGAGGAAAAGGCGCATGGGATCATTGTGCCCATTGCGGCGATGCCTTGGGTAGTGCGCCACGCGTTGAAGGCTCTTGGGCGTCATAGCGGCGGTGCTCATTTATGGCGGCGGCTGGTGGGTATCCTAGGCGTGCTGGATCGAGTTCAGCGGCGAGTTCTTGGGCAGCAGAACCATGACCATCGCCAAGCCCAGCGTCCCGAAGAACGCGCTCACCCACCAGGTGGAATTCCATCCGCCGGTGAGGACCACCAGCCAGGCGACGAGCATCGGCCCGGTGAAGTTTCCGATATTGAATATCTGTTGCATGAGGCCCATGGCGGCCGGGGCCGAGCCGCCCTCCGGTGCCAGATCAACCGCCAAGCGCGTCATCGTGGCCGGAACGGCGGCACCGCAGAGCGAGAACAGCCCCACGCAGAGCACCTGAACGAGCACCAGCGATGCCGGGTAGTCGATCGCGAAGGTCAATAGGGCCATCACGGCCATGACCGCAAAGGAGGCCAGCAGCATTTTCTTGCCGGCGATTCCGCGGTGCAGCAGCAGCCCGGTGATAATCGCTCCGAGCGCGTTCAGCCCGCCGACTACCGCCGAGAATAACCCGCCGAGGATTGGCGACAGTCCGTCTTCACGGAAAATGGTGGGCAAGAATCCGACGATTGCCATCCACTGCACGGTGTAGCAGCCGAAGATGATGCCGCTGATCCAGATGCGGCCGGAAGCTGCGGTCACCACGATTTTCCTCAAGGCTTCCTTGGCGCTGGTGCCTCCGCCCGGGGCAGAGGCGGAGACGAACTTGAGAATCAGCAGGATCGGGAGCACGGTCAGCACCGCAAGAATGAACCACCAGCTCTGCCAGGAGATGAAGCGCAGGGCAACCGCTGTGCCTAAGACGCCGAAGAAGGTGGCGATACCCATGAAGGTGGCCCACCAGCCCACCGCCAGATTCATGCGGTGCAGCGGCGCATGGGCGCGCACCAGGCCAGGGCCCATCACGCTGCACATGATCACCCCGGCCCCCTCGACGATTCGCGTGCCCAGCAGCATCCCGGCGTTGGGGGAGAAGGAGCCCATTGCCGAGCCGAGAATGAGCAGGAGCAGGCCGAGGATCATGATTTTTCGCTGGGAATAGATTTCGGCGAGTAGCGACATGGCCAAGCCGCCGAGCATGCCGGCGACCTGGACCACCCCCAGCAGCACGCCGGAGAGGATCAACGAGATATGCAGCTCCTCTTGCAGCACCGGAAGCGCCGAAGGGAGCTTCCAGATATGCAAGGCCGCCATAATGCCCGCAAAGACCGTTGTTATCCAGGCCGCATCCGTGCGCTGATGCGCGATAGCCGGGGTGGGTCCTGTCGCCATGCCACGTCCTTCCACGCTGGATCACGCGCAAAAAGTTCCGTGATCCGAGACATACGCATGGATTCTTTCATGCTCTGCCGCATCAGGCGCCTTTGTAACGCTTGATGTTGCACCGTGCATGGCCAGGCGGGGCCGGATTGCGCCATCACGCGCCTGCCTGGCGGCCGTCGGGAGTGTGCGGCGGCCTGTGGTGAGCCAAATGAATTCGGCATTGACCGGCAACCTGGGATATTGACAATCATCGATGTATTGCCGAAGATTAGATATCGATAGTCATCGATGTCTAGCGACGTACGTGTTGATGGTTAAGCGAGATGGACCATGCTCTTCCAGAGCCGACGAGTTTGCTGTGGGTGTTTTTTATGCCGCCGGTGTCAAAAACGCCTTGGATAAATCACCGTTCTTCACAAAGTTGCTGCGTAGCGATGAGTTGCCAGCTGAGAAAAGGAATAGGGCAGTTCACATGACTTGGACACCGAACGACACCGATCCCACCAAGGACACCCACGTATTGGGCCGGATGTCCGAGCATTTAGCCGAACGCTACGCGGGCACGTTCACTCCCGAGATGATAGAACGCTATGTCTTCGAGTCGTATGCCACCTTGGGGCGTACCGCACGTGTGCGGACCTACCTGGCGGCCATTGCCACCCGCTTCGCCGATGACAGACTGCGCGCGCTCGCTCAATCCATGGGCAGCATTGCCAAGGACAATCCACAGGTATTATTCGTTTGCGTGCAAAATGCCGGGCGTTCGCAGATGGCCGCTGCATTGCTCGCGGAAGTATCCGGCGGGCGGGTGGAGGTCCGCTCCGCGGGCTCGTTGCCCGCCGGAGAGATTCAGCCATTGGCGGTGGAGCTGCTCAAGGAACACAATATTAGCTTGGAAGATGCGTTCCCCAAGCCGCTCACCGATGACGTGGTGCGAGCCGCCGACTATGTCATCACCATGGGTTGCGGTGACACCTGTCCCATCTATCCAGGCAAGCAATACCTGGACTGGGACGTCGCCGATCCGCAGGATATGACGCTTGACGAGGCGAGAGAGATCTACGCCGACATTGAGCATCGCGTGACCCAGCTCTGGGAACGCATCCAATCCTCCTAAGCAGCCGGACCGTCGCGGCCGCATCGCGCTATGCTCCCGAAATGCCTGCCGGTGCAGGTTCCGCGGTCTTGGCCATGGCTCGGACCGGCTTTTGCGGCGCGCGCCGCATCCCGGCCACGGCCACCGCGCATACGGAGGTCAGTACCAAGGCAATCGCCGGGGTGAGCGTGGTCCACGGGGCACGCTCCACGTAGCCGATTCCTTCGGCGAGCAGCAGGCCCCACTCCGGCATGGGCGGCTGCGCGCCGAGACCCAGGAAGCCGAGCGCGGCAAGCGCTAGGGCAACGCCCGGAAGGCGCAGCATGCCGTGGCGCAGCAGCGCCGGAAGCGTTGCGGGAAGAATATGCCGGGTGAAGATCTCGAAGCGTGACATCCCGGCCAGCGGAAGCCAGCGGATGTGGCCCATGGCCCGCGCCTCGTCGATCAGCGAGGCGGCATGCGCGGTCAGCGGCGGCCAGGTAACCCACAGCACCGCAAGCGCGGCTCCGCCGACGGAGGGGCCCATCAGCGCCGCAATGATCACCCCGGCAAGAATCGGCGGCGTGGCATTGGCGATTTCTGCCGGGCCGCGGGAGATGTCGCCGAGCACCGCCAGCAGCAGGCCGATGATGATGGCGCACAAGACGATCAACACCGCGGGGGTGATCGTCCCGAGCGTTCCATGGGCGACGCGTGCGAGCAGATCGCGTCCGCTGGAATCCGCACCGAAGGGCAAGAAGAGACTCGGCGCGGCCAGTCGTTGATGCTCAATCGCATAGGGGTCCCGGGGCAGGCCGAAGGCGAGGATCGCCAGCAGCGCGGAGCAGGTAATTATTGCGGTGAAGCGTGCGATCCGCCCATCGCCGCGCGCCTCGGGCGCCGGAGGCAGTGAGCCCGGTGGAAGCGGTCCGCCGCGCAACCAGCGCCTGGCCAACGCGGTGAGGGTGCCGATGAGCACCGCGGCCCCCGCCATGAGCAGCACCCCGGCCTGCAGGGCCGGGATGTCCTGGGCATTGGCCGAACCGAGCAGATAGCGGCCGAGCCCGGGAATCGCGAATACCTGTTCCACGGCTACCGCGCCGCCGAGCAGGCCGATGAACACCAGACCCAGCTGATCGATGGTTGTCGCGGCCGCCCGGCGCAGCACCCCGGACAGGATGACCGGGGCGCCGGCTCCGGCCAGACGCCAGACGTTCACCCAGGGTTCCTCGCCGGCCCCGGAGATCGCATCCGCGAGCAAGCGTCCGAGCAGGCCTCCCGCGGGGATGCCAAGGGCAAGGGCCGGGAGGATGGCGGTCTCGAGGCCGGTCCAGCCGTAGGGCGGCAGCCAGCGCAGCTGCACCGAGACGATGACCAGCAGGATGCTTGCCAGCAGGAATTCGGGCAGTGCGGTCAGCGCGACGCCGACCGGCCCTGAACCGCGGTGCTCCAGGCCGCGCAGCGCACGCACCGCGGCCGGGGCGATCAGGCAGCTGGTGACGAGCAGCGCAACGATGATGGCGAAGGCGGTGAGCGTGGCGGAGACGGATACCGCCTGCCACACGCCCGGACCGATTTCGGCCCCGCTGACCCAGGAATTGCCCAGATCCCCGCGCAGCACCGCGGACCACCAGCGCAGGCTGGAGGCCAGCGGGCCGCCATCGAGCCCCAGCTGCTCACGGATTGCCGCCAGGGCTTCGGGCGTGGGCTCCAGTTCTGCGTAGCGCGCCCGCAGCACCGCGGCGGCCGGGTCGGTACGCGAGAGCCAAGGCAGGGCGCCGGCAATCAACAGCAGCACCACGCCGCTGAGCAGGCGTGAGACCAGGGAAAGCAGCTTGTTTTGCCGCCCGCCGGGACGTCTGTTTTTCATCGGGCAGTTGCCTTACTCGGCGCCGAGCCGGGTGGTGGCGGTGATCAGCTGGCGCTCGCGCGGATCCCGTGAGGCATCCTGAAGGTCAGGAACTTCGCCCTGGATGACACGTTCGTGCAGCAGCGGAATTGCGGCATCGGTGCCCAGAATCCTGGCTTCGGCCAGCATGATCTGGTGCTGGCGTTCTTTGCCGGCTTCGGTTTCCGCGGCGGTCTCGATCCCCTGGTCAACTTCCGTAGAGCAGAGCTGGGAAATGGCGAAGCCGCCCTCGCAGCTGAAGTCCGAGGCGAAGTAGGCCACCGGATCCCCGGAGTCCAGCACGGTGGCGCGGGAGAGGATGAAGGCGTCAAATTTGCCGTCGAGGGCATCGGCTTCGATGTACTGGTATTCGCGCACATCTTGGCTCACCTCGAACCCGGCGGCTTCCAGCTGCTGTTCCAGCAGCACGGCGACCTCGGGAAGCTCCGCCCGATCGGTGAAGGTGCCAAGATTGATCTTCACACCCTTCACCTTGGCCGGTTCCGCCCGGCCGGACAGCAGCTGCTGGTAGTCGGCGTCTTGGCGGTAGCCGGCCGCGTAGGGCAGGGCCGGGCCCAAGAGGCCGTCGGCGAGATCGGCCCGGTTCTCATAGACAGATCCGACGATGGCGGCGCGGTCGATGGCCTCGCGTGCCGCGGCGCGCACGGCCGGATCCTTAAATGGTCCTTGCTCGGTATTCAGGTAGAGCGTATTGGTGCGCGGCATCGGCACCTCGGTGAGCAGTTCCTGATCCACCGAAGCGGCCTGCCCCGCCGGGATTGCCTCCACCACATCGGCTTCCCCGGTGCGCAGCGCCGCGGCGCGGGCGGTTCCGTCCGGGACGAACTTCACGTCGATGCCCGAAGCCTTGGCCGCCTCGCCCCAGTAGTCATCGAAGCGGTCCAGGGTGGCTCCGGAGACGCCGTCTACGGCCACGAGCTGGAACGGTCCGGTTCCCGTGCCCAGCGGGTTCACCCCGGATTCCGTGTAGGCGGCCGCGTCAAAGATGGCCAGCTGCGGGCTGGAGAGCCGCTGGGGCAGCAGCGGGTCCGGGTCGGCGGTGGTGATGCGAATGCCTTGCTCTCCGTGGGCTTCCACGCTCAGCTGCGTGCCGTTCAGGATGCGCGGTACCGGGGTGGAGTTGATCGCGCGGCGCAGCGAGTTCACCACCGATTCTGCGGTCAACGGCTGCCCGTTGTGGAAGCTGACGCCTTCACGAATGCTGAAGTTCCAGATCAGCTCTCCTTCACGGGTCCACTCGGTGGCCAGTCCAGCTACCGCGTCACCGGCATCATCCAGGTTGACCAGGGTTTCCGCGGCGGACCAGCGGGAGAGCTTAAAGGCGTCGTCGCTGAGCGGGCTGAGCCCGGAACGCGGCGGCTGCATATGCGCCACGGAGATGCGGTCCGCGGCGGCTTCTCCGGGGCTGGCGGTGGAAAAGCACCCGGTGAGCGTGAGTGCACCAACCAGGGGGAAGAGAATCAGTGCGAGGGATCTGGCACGTGGTCGAATCATAGGTTGTCTATTCCTTGGCTAATTGAGGCGACTTTGGGTGGGTGCACAGATGCGCACCGTGCGCGAACACCGCGCGGCAAGCTGGGGGTCATGGGTTACGAGAAGCAGCGCCACACCCGAAAGGGCTATGGTCGCGAGCAGATCGGCGGATACCGCACACGCAGTCTGCGGATCCAGGGCGCTGGTCGGTTCGTCGGCCACGAGCACCGCCGGGCGCACGGCCAAGGCCCGGGCAAGGGCCGCACGTTGTGCCTGGCCGCCGGAAAGCTGGCTCGGACGCCGCCCGAGCAGCGCCGGGTCAAAATGCGCGAGCTCGGTGGCTTGCGCTATCAGATGCTCGGCGGATTCACCTGGCAAGAGCCGCGCGATGGCATGTGCCATTGACTGGCGAATCGTCCAGCGCGGCACCAGGGCGGCCGCCGGATCTTGCGGAACTCCCTGCACCAGCCGGCGCCGCTCCGTGCAGACTAGCTTGTGCGGTGCGGCCCACTCGTGGCCCTGGACATTGATCCGGCCGGAGGATGGTGCGCGCAACCCGAGGACCATCTCGGCGAGCGTGGTTTTTCCGGATCCAGAGGCGCCCACTACGGCGATTGATTCACCGGCCGAAATCTCAAAAGTTGTCGGAGCGAGCACCTGCCGCTCCTTGGCGCCGCGCCCGTAGGTTGCGCTGACCTGCGCTACTTCCAGTACGGCCCGGCTCATGGCCGTGCTCGTTCCATGGTGGGCCCGGCGAGTTGGCAGATCTTCCCGGATTCCAGCGCGAGTCGACGAGTCGCCAGCGCATTGGCTACCGCAGGATCGTGCGTCACCACCACGAGCGTCTGCCGAGTGGTGATGACACGGTCAAGCAGGGCCAGGGTCTGGTCCCGCGATTCGTGGTCCAGGGCGCTGGTTGGTTCGTCGGCGAGAATCAGCGGAGCATCGCTGAGCACTGCCAGCGCGACCGCAGCGCGTTGCGCCTGCCCGCCAGATAGTTCCGCGGGCCTGCGCTGGCTCAGTGCCGGGTCGGTCAGCCCCACGGCGTTCAGTGCCTCGTGGACCTGGCCGGCGTTTTTTCCGGTGACCTTGCGCAGCTGCCGCCCCAGCGGGAGAAGCGGGTGCAGAGCATCGAGCCCGCGCTGCGGAATGAATCCGATGCGGGTGAAATTCGCCGTGCGGGTGCCGGTGAAAGCCAAGCCCGCGGCCCACCGTCCGGTGAGCGTGGCCAGCAGCAGGGACTTGCCGCTGCCCGAGGGGCCAGTGATGACAATGCGCTCGCCGGGGAACAGCGCAAGCTCATCGATTTCGAGCAGGGACTGCTGAGTTCGCGCAGCGACCACGCGGGCGTTTTTGAGGCGGATCAGTGGGTCGGATGGCGCAGCGAGCAGGGTGATGGGCTGTTGCCCAATCGCGTGGCCATCCGTGGCGTGCTGAGCGAGGGTGCTCTTAACTGTCATAATGAGAATGATTATCACTTAGATTAGACTATTGGCGCAAATCCTGCGTGGGCCCGCCGGGCAGCATTGCCTGCGGAGCAACTGCTTGGGGGCCGGCCGGCGACGCGCTCAGTGAATCCAGGAGAGGGCCGGGACCGTTCGGCAAGGCGTAGTTTCTGCAGGTATTCGTGGAATTTAGCAGTGGTCAGCTAGCGGAAAACGAAAATCGACACTGAAACGTGCGTTTTGCCAGCCAGTTCCGATCTTCCATGTTTAGACTTGCCAAACTGGGTAGCGGTGGAGGTCACACCGCATTCATTTGGCCAAGCACTTGTCAGCAGGATTTGTCACCGCCCGAATGCGAGTAATGATCATGGATAGTGTAGGAACTTTGAGTCCGTTCAACTCACCAACGGTGAAACTGGACAGGCTTTTTGGCACGCCTCGTGTTGAGGTTTTTGCAAAACTGGATTTGCTGCAGCTCTCCGGGAGCACCAAGGAACGCACCGCCGGTAGCCTGATCGATGCCTTCATGCGATCGGGCCAGCTGCAGGCCGGCGGCATGGTCGTCGAGTCGACATCCGGAAATCTGGGCATCGCCTTATCCAGGCAGTGCGTGGTGCGCGGGATCAAATTCGTGGCTGTCGTCGACGAGAACGCCAATAAGTCGGCGTTGGAGATCATGCGCGCCTACGGTGCCGAGGTTTATCTGGTGCTTGACCCGCCGGACGGGAACAAGCTCGCGGCCCGCCGCCGCCGGGTAGCGCAGCTGCTCGCCGACAATCCGGGCGCCGTGACAACCAACCAGTATGGTTCACCGCATAACCCCGAGGCGCATTATTCAACCACCATGCCCGAAATCATGGAAGCGATGGACGGGCGTCTGGACATGCTCTTCGTCGCCACAAGCACCACCGGCACTCTTCTCGGCTGCCAGCAGTACGTGCGCGAGCATGGCCTGGCCACGGAGCTGGTGGCCGTGGACGCGCTGGGTTCGGTGCTCTTCGGCGGCGACTCCGGCAACCGGCGGCTACCCGGACTCGGGGCAGGGATTGTCCCGGCGCTGGCCCTCCAATCCGAACCGGATCGAGTGTGCCGAATTCCGGAGATCCAGATGGTCCGCGGCTGCCGGCGGCTCGCCCGACGCGAAGGGATTCTCGCCGGAGCGTCAACCGGTGCGATTGTCTCCGCCATGGACCAGCTGCTCCCGGAGATTCCGGATGGTTCACGCATCGCCTTCTTGGTTCACGACTCCGGGGTGCCCTACCTGCAAAGCGTCTACAACGATGACTGGGTCCGCGACAATCTGGGCGAGGAGCCGGATCTGGATTCTTCGCAGTCGTTGGAAGACTCTCCGGCCCGATGACCCGCATTGCCATGATTGGCGGCGGCCCGAAGTGCCTGTTCGCGTTGCTTGAGCTCAACGACGCATTGACAAGCATTCAGGAAACTCCGGTTCGGGTTGACGTCTATGATCCTTATCCGCCGGGGGCCGGCAGGGTCTGGAATACCGGCCAGCCGCGTGAGCTGCGGCTGAACGTCAATTCCCGCATTATCGATGCGTCATCCACCCTGTGTCTGCAGAGCTTCGATCAGTGGCGGGCCGTTAGCGGCGAAAACGCTGGAGGGGAGGACACCTACCCCGCGAGAGCCCTGGTCGGGGAGTACTTGCGCGAGCAATTCGAGCGGCTCGTCGAAGACGGGTGCCTGAACCTGGCACACCGGCCTTCGGTGGTCACGGGGATCGTGCGCCAGGGAGCGCAGTGGGAAGTTTTCTCCGAGCAAGGATCCGAACTCTACGATGAGGTGGTGCTCGCGACCGGGCACGGACTGGCCGGATACCGTTCGGAAGGCATGCTTGGCGGGGCGCTCAGCGCTACGCAACTGACGGTTGAACGCGAAGCCGATGCCATGGGCAAGGTGCCGCCGGGAAGCAAAGTTCTCATTCGCGGCGCGGCACTGACCGCCTATGACGTGGTCCTGGCCCTGACCGAGGGGAGGGGCGGGCGCTGGGAACAGGTAACGCGCAACGGGTTAGCCGCGGTGCGCTATCTTCCCGGTGGGCAAGAACCGGCGCGCATCACCATGACTTCGCGTAGCAATATCCCGATGAGCCCCAAACCGCAGCGCATTCCAGGGCCGCTGCGCGAGGTTCTGGATGATTTCCGAACTCGCATTCGCCGATGGGGCGCGGCGAACGCGGCACCCAGCGGCAAAGCCACGGACCGGCCCGAAGCTGATCTGGATGCGCTGTGGCAGATGCTGCTGGCTTGCGCCCTGCGGTGCGCGCGGCATAGCGGCATCCGCGCCTCCGCCACGGAGCTGTGCAACACCGTCCTAGCCGGACAGTCCCAGGCCTTTTCGGCCATCAATTCTCCCGCCGAAAAGCTGCGTGCGAGCCTCCGGGCCAACCGCAGAGTGGATCCTGCCACCCACGAATGGATCTGGTCCATTGTCTGGTCAGGACTTTATGCGCAGCTGGTTCAGGCGCTGTCCAGAATCCAGTGGCGTACCGGGGACCGCGAGCGGTTCAACCGCCTGGCCGCAAATCTCGAACGCATGGCTTTCGGACCGCCCGAGCCCACCGCGTTGAAGCTGCTGGCACTGTTCGATGCGGGAATACTTCACCAAGTACCTTTCGCCGATGCCGCAGCTACCGATGCGATAACGATCGATGCGGTGACCGCACCAGCAGGGGCGCTCAGCGGCCCGGCACCGGAGGGCCGTCCCGCTCATTCCTTGTTCGGCAGCCTGCTCGCCAATCAAGAAATCCAGATCCGCCGCGCAGAACGCGGGCTGCTGACGGACACCGACGGCACCTGCCTGAACGCCCGAGGCGAACGGAACGAATCGCTGGCTGCCCTGGGCAGGCCCACCGAAGACCCCACGCTGGGCCACGACACCTTGAACCGCGACCTGCACCCGGAATACCGGGCTTGGGCTCAACGAATAGCAACGAAGATTACCTCCGCAAGCCAGAAAGTAGCTCCCTGATGCCACCACTGATGCACGGAACCGCTCCGCTCACCGCTCGTCTGGAACCTTGGATGGAACGGCTCCTGGCCGACCCGATGCTATGCCAAGAATTGATCGAAGAGCACGGCTCGCCGTTGAACCTCCACGATTTTGCGCCGATGAGCCGGAATATCGGTGAGCTGCGCCAAGCCGCGGAGGAACACGGGATCGATTTCCAGATCTATTTGGCGCGTAAGGCAAACAAGACGATCGGCGCCATCGACCAAGCCGCAGCCGAGGGTTGCGGCGTCGACGTGGCGAGTTTCAACGAACTCGACCAGTGCCTGAAGCGAGGGATCCCGGCAGAGATGCTGATCGTCACCGCAGCGGTTAAGTCACCGGCACTGCTCACGTTGGCGGTGGACAACGACGTGGTGCTGAGCCTGGACAATGTCGACGAGGCGCTGGATCTGCTGGACATTGCAGAGCGGTCCGGGCGCCGAGTTCGGGTCGCGCTGCGCCTCGCCTCGGCGAACCCAAGGATTGCTCCCACCCGTTTCGGGCTCCACGCCGCGCGGTGGCTGGACTTTCTCGACTCTGCGGACCGAACCGCAGGCTTGGAGGTGTGCGGCATCCATTTCCACCTCAACGGGTACAGCGGAGAGCAGCGGGCCTTGGCGTTGGCCGAATCGTTGCGGCTCATCGATGTGTTGCGGGAGTTGGGCCATGCCCCGCAATTCGTGGACATGGGCGGCGGGATCCCGATGTCCTATCTGGATGATGCCGCGCAATGGGCCGGTTTCTGGGAGGGCCTTGCCGCCCTGCCTGCCGGGGATGAATCCTTGACATGGAAATCCGACCGGCTGGGCGCCATGGGGGCCGAGCCAAGCGGCTCGGTGTATCCGTACCACCAGAAGTTGATCCGCGGAGAATGGCTGACTCAAGTTCTTGCAAGCCATCCCGAAGGCGGGAATGAGTCCGTAGCGCAGATGCTCAAAGAACGCGGCATTCAGCTGCGCTGCGAACCAGGTAGGACGCTGCTGGACGGCTGCGGGATGACGCTTGCCCAGGTGGCTTTCGTCAAAACCCGCAGCGATGGGCTCCCGCTAGTGGGCCTGCATATGAACAGAACGCAATGCCGCTCAACGTCGGCAGACTTCCTGGTGGATCCCTTGCTCCTCCATACAGGAACGCCCCGAGGCGAGCGTGCGGCGCTCAGCGCGTTTTTGGTGGGGGCCTATTGCATCGAGGAAGAGCTGATCCTGCGGCGTCGATTCGAATTCCCGCAGGGCGTGGCCGCCGGGGACCTCGTAGCTTTTCCTAATACCGGCGGATATCTCATGCACATCATCGAGAGCGGATCCCATCAGCTGCCCTTGGCACGCAACCTCTGCTGGGATGCCGGCGAATGGGTCCAAGACCTTGGAGATCGGCAGAGCACCACAATGCTGTCGCGGTGAAACTCTATTGCCCGTCTACGTTGAGGCATCATGTGACCGCCTCGGACAGGCATTCGGCCAAGTCAACGGCCGGCAAGAGAAGCAGCCTGCGCCATGTTATGCAGCGCCCAAAAAACTTTTAAAGTTCTTTGAAAGTTCTGTCGATCCTGGCTCTTCCGGTTCGACGTCTTCTATGAGAGGGTCAAAAAAGCTGGCCCCGGATTCAAGGAGGAACACCATGAAATTCATGCTGATTATGCGTGCAACCGATGAGGGCGTGAAGGCCTACCAGGAAATTCCCTTCGAGCAGATCATCGAAGATATGGGCAAGTACAACGAGTCCATGATGAAGGCTGGGGTGATGCTTGCCGGCGAGGGACTGTCCGATGCCGCGGAAGGTTCTGTTGTCGACTTCTCTTCCGAGGAACCATTGGTCACAGACGGTCCCTACGGCGAGACCAAGGAACTGTTCAACGGTTTCTGGATCATTGAAGTCTCCTCCAAGGAAGAGGCCATTCAGTGGGCCAAGCGCGCTCCACTCGGAACCGGCGCACTTTTGGAAGTCCGGCGTGTCCACGGACCCGAGGACTTTCCAGCCGACAACGAGTGGATTCAAAAAGAAGAAGGCTGGCGCGAGGAACAGGCTCAGCGCGGCCAAGCCTAAGATGAACAATTCGCACGATGAAGCGACGGCGCGCTCAACCGAATCTCACGGGGTTGAGCGCACCGTGGCCGCGATCTGGCGGATCGAATCCGCGCGGATCATCGCCACCCTGACCCGGCTCACCGGCGATTTCGGCTTGGCAGAGGATCTGGCGCAGGAAGCGGTCATCGATGCGCTGCGCCAATGGCCCGAGCAGGGCGTACCGCGCAATCCGGCGTCCTGGTTGACCGCCGTGGCCAAGCGCAAGGCCATCGATGGGTTTCGCCGCCGCGAGCGGCTGGATCAGCGGCTCGCCGTGATGGGCCAAGAATTGGAACGTGAACAAGAGTCCGCGGTGGACGAGCTGCCATGGGACCCGGATGAGATTGATGATGACGTGCTGCGCCTGGTGTTCATCTCCTGCCATCCGGTGCTGGCCCGCGAGGCGCGGGTTGCGCTGACGCTGCGAGTAGTCGGCGGATTATCGAGTGAAGAAATCGGACGGGCGTTCCTGCTGCCGGTGGCGACGGTGCAGCAGCGGATAGTACGTGCGAAGAAGACCCTAGCGGCGGCTCAAGTCCCTTTTGAGGTTCCCAGCCACGGCGAGCTGCCCAAACGTCTTGGTTCCGTGCTGGGCGTGCTATATCTGATCTTCAACGAGGGGCACACCGCCAGCAGCGGAACCGACTGGATGCGTCCGGAACTCGGCCAGGAAGCGGCCCGGCTGGCCCGTGGACTGGCCGCCCTGATGCCCAAAGAACCGGAAGTCCATGGGCTGCTTGCGCTCATGGAACTGACCGCGGCGCGATTCCCGGCGAGGGTGGATGCCAAAGGCGAACCGGTACTGCTTGCCGATCAGGATCGCCAACGCTGGGACCAGGGAAAGATCAGCAGGGGGCGCCAAGTGCTGGAGCGCGCGGACGCCCTTGGCCGGGGCCGCGGTGCGTACTGTCTGCAGGCAGCGATCGCTCGCTGCCATGCCCTCGCGCCGAACATCGAGGAGACCGACTGGGACCAGATAGTGGTTTTGTATGAGGCGCTGGGGCGGCTGGCGCCCTCGCCGGTGGTTGAGCTGAACCGGGCGGCGGCTGTGGCGATGGCCACCGGACCGGAATCCGCGTTGCGGATTATCGATGGGATCCGGGCAACCGGTGCGCTGCGCAGATACCACCTGCTGCCTGCCACCCGAGCGGAGTTGTTGCTGCGCCTGGGACGGGAGGAAGAGGCCCGGCTGGAGTTCGCGCTTGCCGCCTCGCTGGCCGGAAACGAACGCGAGCGTGCACTCCTGCAGGCGAAGGCTGCCGGAAGTTGAACTTATTCGGTCGTTCGGGGTTTCCGGTCGCTTTGAACCGTGGACCGGTCGCTCGGCGGGCGTTACGCTGAAGCCCATGACAGCGCTCATTTCCCATACGACTTTTGACAGCATCGATGCCTTCACCCAATCGGTATTCTGGGGCCAAGTTCTCGGTTTTCAGGAAGACCCGGATGACCCGAACCTTGCCGGCGAGGAGGAATGCATGATCTTCTCCGCTGACGGTACGCAGCGCTTGCTGTTCATCGAGGTACCCAATGCCAAACAGCTCAAAAACCGTGTGCATCTTGATCTGAAACCAGCGAATGGCACCCTCGACGAGGAACTAGCGCGATTGCTGGCCCTAGGGGCGCGGGAAGTCGATGATCTGCGTAATCCGGACGGAACCGGATGGGTGGTTCTTGCCGATCCGGAAGGCAACGAATTCTGCATCCTGCGAAGCGACGCCGAACGCAGAATTTAAGAGCACCGTGAGAACTTGCCGGTCGAGAGGTCTAATGTAGGGCCATGACACAACAAAGCAAAGTCACCCTCGGAGCAATCAACCTAGAGGCAGAGAATCCCCAAGCCCTGGCGAATTTCTGGGCCGGCGTGACCGGAAGCGAAATTTCCGGTGGCGGAGACAGCTTTTATTTGCCGCCCAATGGAGCCGGCGGGTTTGGCATGTTCTTCCAGCCGAGTATGCGGCCGCGTCCCGAATCTCAGGTTGCACACTGGGACCTGACGGTCCCCTGGGGTTCACGCGCCGAGGAAGTTCAGCGAGTAATTGCCCTGGGGGCGACGCACAAGTGGGATGTGCTCGAAGAAGTGGCGCACGTTCAGTGGAGTACTCTCGCTGACCCGGAAGGCAATCTTTTCTGCATCGCCGAACATCCACCGGTCAATAGGTAGCCGGTAGCCGGTGTCCTCATAACAGGGAAGTACCCTCGGGTGGATCTATTCGCCCAGGTGCTTTCCGACATTGTATTTTCGAGATTCCGTTCTTCGGCACCGGGCGCCGAGCAGCGTCGCGTTGCTGGTAGTTTGCGGGCTGTTCTTCACCATTTGGCCGCGCGGGTTGAACATCCGCGGCAAGCGCAAGCAACCGCACGCTCTGGGCGGCATTCTGGATGTTCGTCGCCGGGTACTTCGCTATATCTACGAAGATGGGCCCAGTGCCTGCTGAGGGTGGATTTCCGGCAGGCCCATGTACTACCTGCGCAACGGCATGGCCTACCTGGGCCATCACGCGGGGCACCATCGCCGGGAATTTCCTGACTGAGAACGGCTGTCTAGGGGTGCTCACCGTGCACCCCACGGACGGCCCGGCCGCGATCGTTGAAATTGTAAGTACGGACTTCAACACGAAGGGCGTTGCCGGCTGCGCATCTGGACCCGGAAGATCCGTCCATTGCGGCCCTGCCGCTGGGGGAGATCACCCGGGCCGCAGAGGTCGCCGAGCTGGCCGCATTCTTGGCCAGCGGACGGTCCCGACACGTCACCGGAGCGACAATCGATATTACCGGCGCCGACTACGTACGCTAGAAGGACCAGTCAAGCGAGCCTATCCGTGTCCAAGCGTCCAACTACGGCGCACGGTTGCCCCAACGTTCCTAAGGAATTCATGTCTAACCAGCTCACCGCGGTGACTAGCTCACCGGTCCAGTTGCACCGCTTCATTGCCGACTGCATGCAGGCAGTCGGCGCATCCGCTGCGGATGCGGGGTACATGGCCGGGCAGCTGATTTCCTCCGAATTGGCGGGGCACGCCTCGCACGGACTGCGCCGCCTTCCAGAATATGTGGATCGGGCGGTCGCCGGCCACGCCAAGCCCGGCGCCCAGGCGACCGTGGACCTGGACAGCGGTGCCTTGGTGCGGCTGGACGCCCACGAAACCTATGGGCACTTTGCGCTGCGCGATGCGACCGCGCTCGCCGTAGAGCGATCCAAGAAGTACGGAATTTCGGCGGTAGCGGTGCACAGCAGCGAATATGCCGGGCGGCTGGCGCCCTTCTGCGAACAGGCCGCCGATGCCGGTGTGGTGACGCTGATCTTCGGCAACAACAATGGTGCCGGACAGATTGTGGTGCCGCCCGGTGGAACCCAAGCACGGCTCTCAACCAACCCGTTGGCAGCCGGGGTACCTCGCGCCGAGGCACCCCACCTGGTTATCGACTTCGCGACCAGCGCGGTGGCCAGCGGGCGTCTGGCCGAGGAACGGGATCGCGGCAACACGCTGTCCAAGGAATGGGTGGGCGCCGACGGGCTGCTGAAGCCTTTCGGCGGTTTCAAAGGCTTCGGTTTGGGGTTGCTAGTCGAGGCGCTCGGCGGAGCGCTTTCGGGTTCGCAGACGGTGTCCGAGCGGAAAACCGCAGACCACCAGGGAACGCTGATCATCGCCATCGACGTGGCTCAGCTGCGTGACCTGGAGGAGTACACGGCACAGATTGAAGAGTTCATCAATTACGTCAAGGGCAGCGAGCTGCAGGACGCGGCCGAACCCATCCGGGTGCCCGGGGAACGCGCGCCGGTTCCAGCGCAGATCGAAGCGGCCACGGCCATTACCTTGAACGTGAAGACCTGGGAGAACATGCAACGCGTGGCCGCAGCGCTTGAAGTTCAGATGCCAACGGAGATTTGAGAGCAGCCAACGGACACCGCGGAACTCTATCCCGGCTGGCCGCGACACGATCGATTAACGGTCATGAGACCGCCTCGTTAGCGTCGCTGAACCATTGAGTCCGGTTGAAGCCCGGAGGGCCGGAGCCTGCCAAGAGGATTCTAGGATCTCTCCGGGTACGTGCCGTCTCCCAGATCGGGATTCGCCAAGGACTGCAGCGGGTCATTGATGAAGATCCGTCGCCCGTCCATGCGCAGCCTGCGCAATCCTTCAAGGGTCATGCGGCGCGCGACGTCCGTGAAGGAATGCACGCGGGACATGTCAACGTGGACTTCGCTGAGCGAGGTGGAATCGGCCATGAGGTCTAAGAGCTCCGCGGCCGCAGTGAATTGCACGTTCCCCTGCAAGGTGAATACCTCGCGGCTGCTCTCTCGTTGCACTCCGACGACCTCCAGCCGGCCGTGGCTTGGCGCAAAAAGATGCAGCCCCATGTCCGCGGACAAGCGCTCGAAGGCACGCCGGGCGCGCTGGCTGTTGCCGTGCTCGTCCAGCCGCGGCGAAAAGCCGCCGATCCCCACCTGGTCGGGAAGCACCCCCACCAGACCGCCGGCCACTCCGCTCTTCGCGGGAATGCCGACCCTGGTGAGCCAGTCTCCGGCGCCGTCATACATTCCGGCGGTAGCCATCACTGCCATGACCTGGCGGGCTACGTCCGTGTCGATGACGCGCTCGTGGGTGCGCGGCTGTACCCCGCCGTTGGCGAGGGTGGCCGCCATCATCGACAGGTCGGCCACGGTCACCAGAATTGAGCACTGACGCGTGTAGCCAGCGACCACCTCATGCGGGTCGCTGGTGAGGATTCCGTAGCTACGCAGCATATGCGCGGTGGCAAGGTTTCGATCCGCCGTAACGAGCTCGGAGGCGCAGACGCTTTCGTCGATGCGCAGTTCCCGTCCGGCAAGCTGCGAGAACATGCTCAGCGTACGCTCCACACGCGCTTCGGGGTCCGCGCGCTCGCCGACGAGCAAGCCGTGCGTGGCGATGGCGCCGGCATTGATCATCGGATTCTTCGGGCGGTGCGTGCCGCCTTCGAGCGACAGCTCGTTGAAGGCCTCGCCTGAGGGCTCAACGCCAATGGACTCCAGCACTCGGTCTATTCCGCGGTCCATGATCGCCGCGGCGTAGGCGAAGGGCTTGGAGATGGACTGGATGGAGAATTCTGTGTCAACGTCACCGGCCGAATAGGTGCTTCCCGTGCCGGTGGTGACCGCCAAAGCAAACAGATCGGGGTTGGCTTCTGCTAGTTCCGGGATATAGCTTGCCGTCGCGCCTGTGGTGTCTTCGCGGAGCGTGCTGAGAACTTCGTTGAGGTAGTCAGGGATGGGAGTTTTCATGGCTTGGATCCTCATCGGCAGAATTGAACTAGCGGCGATTGGCTCAACATGGTGCGTTTAGAAACGGGTAAACTATTCCTGCGTTTCCAACCTAGCGCTTTAACCAAGGCATTTCATGCACCCGCGGGCTTTTCCACGCAGACCGTCGCTTGCCGTTCGGAGCGGATCCGCGGGTTCGACTTTCCCACCCAAGACGATACTTTGGCGGGGAAGCAGGTACGGGTTTAGCCGAGACGTGCCTGACCAGCGGAGGCCACGCAGCGTTCGAGGATGGGCTCCACCGCTTGGGAAGTTTCATCCGCCAGCCCGCGGACCGTTGCCGCGCCGATTAGTTCGGGATGCTGGAGCAGAGCGAGCCGGTGACCCGCTAAGTCTCGGGGATCAGATGGCACCCATGGGAGGCCTGCTTGCTCGGTGAGTCGGCGGAAGGCCGCTGGCAATGCCATAAAGGCAAGAGTACTCCCCAGATCTGGACCGTCAGTTGCCAGATTCTGGGGAGTACTCTTGCTATCTACAGCGGGGTTACGTAGGCTCCTGCGATGCCGCCGTCCACCAGGAACTGGCTCGCGGTGATGAAGGAAGAATCATCGGAGGCAAGGAAGGCTACCGAGGCCGCCAACTCATCTGGTTCCGCGAAGCGTCCCAATGGCACATGCACCAGGCGGCGAGCGGCGCGCTCCGGGTCCTTGGCGAAGAGCTCTTTCAACAACGGGGTGTTCACCGGTCCGGGGCACAAGGCATTGACGCGGATGCCCTGCCGGGCGAATTCCACACCGAGCTCACGGCTCATGGACAGCACCCCGCCCTTGGAAGCCGAGTAGCTGATCTGGCTGGTTGCCGCACCCATGACCGCGACGAAGGAAGCGGTGTTGATGATGGAGCCCCGGCCTTGTTCCTGCATGTAAGGCAGCACGTGCTTGCAGCAGTAGTACACGCTGGTCAGATTGACCTCCTGCACCTTGCGCCAAGCGTCGATGCCGGTATCCAGGATGGAAGCATCGTCTGCCGGGGAAATCCCCGCGTTATTGAATGCGATATCCACCGAGCCGTAGGTCGACTTGGCTGTGGCGAACAGGTTCTTGACGTCGTCCTCATTGGTGACATCGGTGCGGACGAAAAGCCCGCCGACTTCCGCGGCGGCTTTCTGGCCGATGTCCTCGGCACAGATATCGCCAATGACCACCTTGGCACCTTCATGGGCCAAGCGCTTGGCCGTGGCCAGCCCGATGCCGGAGGCACCGCCGGTAATAGTGGCGACTCGTCCGGCAAGCCGATTGGTGACCAAGCCGTTGTATGGGGCCGTTTCGCTCATTTGATGGTTCTCCTTGTTAGTGATTTGTTTTAGTTGGATGATGCTTTGCGGGTAAATCAGCTTTCGGTGTCAATGAAGACGTTCTTGACCTCGCTGAAGGCTTCCAGCGCATCCGGCCCCAGCTCGCGGCCGAGTCCGGATTTCTTGTAGCCGCCGAAAGGCGTGGAATAGCGCACTGAGGAATGGGAGTTCACCGACAGGTTCCCGGCCTCGACCCCGCGGGCCACGCGCAGGGCGCGGCCCACATCCCGAGTCCAGATGGATCCGGAGAGCCCGTACTCCGAGTCATTGGCAATGCGGATAGCATCGGCCTCGTCCTCGAATGGGATCACCGCAACGATCGGTCCGAAAATCTCTTCGCGCAGGATCCGGTCCTGCGGATCTTCGGGAACCACGACCGTAGGCGGGAACCAGTAACCCTCGCCCTGGGGGATCTTTCCCTGGTAGGCGATATCGCTGCGTGGGTTTCCTTGTTCATCGAGCAGGAACGAAGACACCGTTTGCAATTGCTTGGCGGAGACCAAAGGGCCCATCACCGTAGCTTCGTCGCTCGGGTCCCCGACGGTAACCGCCGCGACGGCCTGGGTGAATCGCTCCATGAACTCATCCAGAACGCTGCGCTGCACCAGGATCCGGGAGCGGGCACAGCAGTCCTGTCCGGCGTTGTCGAAAACTCCACCCGGTGCCTGGGCGGCTGCCTTGTCGAGGTCTGCATCAGCGAAGATGATATTGGCGCTCTTGCCACCCAGCTCCAGGATGACCCGCTTCAGCTGATCCGCGCATCCGCGCATGATCCCCTGGCCCACTTGGGTGGACCCGGTGAAGACCACCTTCCGGATGTCGGGATGGGTGACAAAGCGCTCGCCGACTACAGAGCCCTTGCCCGGGATGACGGTGAAGACGCCCTCCGGGAGGCCGGCCTCCCGGGCTAGCTCGCCCAGGCGGATGGCGGTCAACGGGGTCAGCTCGGCTGGCTTGAGCACGACAGTATTGCCTGCGGCCAAGGCCGGGGCGAATCCCCACCCTGCGATAGGCATCGGGAAATTCCACGGCACAATGATTCCGACGACACCCAGGGGTTCGTGGAAGGTCACGTTCACTCCGCCTGCGACGGGAATCTGCTTGCCGAAGTTCCGTTCCGGGGCTGCTGCGTAGTAGTTCAGCACGTCCCTGACGTTTCCGGCCTCCCATCGGGCGTTGCCAATAGTGTGCCCGGCATTGAGTACTTCCAGCTGGGCCAGATTCTCGAGGTCGCGGTCGACTGCGTCCGCGAATCTGCGCAGCAGCGCGGCGCGCTCTGCGGGGGCCACCTGGCTCCATGCGGGAAAAGCCTCGGAAGCTCGGGCAATTGCGGCATCCGCCTGCGCGGTATCAGCCAGCGCGACGTCCTGGACTGCTTGCCCAGTCGCCGGGTTGATCACGGTAAAGGTGTCTTTCACTGCGGTATCAGTGCTCATAGCGCTTCCTGTGGTGTCTGGATAGTTTTGCGGGTGGCGTAGTCGTGCGATGCCTGGACGAAAGCCTGCATCAGCCGGATGTCGTCCAGATTCTCTTCTGGGTGGAACTGCGTTCCCAAGACCCAACCCGGGGCCTGCGGCATTTCAACGATTTCCACCGTTCCGTCGCTGGCCCGCGCGGTGACCGCCAACCCCTTGGCAACGTCCAGCAGGGACTGGTGGTGATAGCACGGAGCGCTGGCCCGGCTTCCGAGGATTTGCTCAGCCAGCGAACCGCGAACGGTGGTGAAATCCACCGTGCCGAATACGCCGGGAGCCGGCTGGTACTTTTCGGCTGCTTCCGGAAGCACGTCAGGCAGGTGCTGGTTCAGGGTTCCGCCCTGCTGCACGTTGAGCACCTGGGCGCCGCGGCAGATGGCGAACAGCGGAACTGCTCGCTCCAGCGCGGCGGCTGCCAAAGCCATATCGTGCAAATCCCGCTCGGGTTGCGCCGCCGTGCGCGGATGCGGTTGCTGCCCGTAGTTGGCAGGATCCACATCCACGCCGCCAATGACAATCAGCCCGTCCAGGATGTCCAAGACAGCGAGGTCGGTGGCAACCGGTGGCAGGAGCATTGGCGTCCCGCCGGCTGCGACCACCGATTTGATGTACTTGCCCGGGACAATGGCCGCGGTGCTTTCCCAGACACCCCATTTGGCTTCCTGCCAGTAGGTGGTCAGCCCGATGCGTGGTCTGCGCTGCGCCGCTGGGTCCGATGGATAGTTCACTTGTAGTTGTCCTTCGTGATCAGTGGCGTTCGAAGCCGCGGGAAACTTCCCAGTCGGTGACTGCCGCGTTGAACTGCTCGATTTCCACGTCCGCGTAGCGGGTGTAGTGCTCCACGACTTCCTTGCCGAAGATTTCCAAGGCGATCTTCGAATTCGCGAAGAGCTCACGGGCCTCGGCCATGGTTTGGGGCACGTGCTGGGCTCCGGAATCGTAGGCGCTTCCGGTTACCATTTCGGGTAGTTCCAGTTTCTTCTCGATGCCGTAGAGCCCGGCCGCCAGCATGGCTGCCATGGCCAGGTACGGGTTGGCATCCGCACCGGGCAAGCGGTTCTCCATGCGTGCACCGTAACCCTTGCCTACGAGCCGGACCGCGCAGCTGCGGTTGTCCAGCCCCCAGGCGACGGCGGTAGGTGCGAACGAACCCTTGGCGAAGCGCTTGTAGGAGTTGATATTCGGAGCGTAGAACAGCGTGAATTCCCGCATGGTGGCCAAGACGCCGGCGATGAAGTGGTTGTACATCTCCGTGCGTTCTCCGCGGGCTTCGTCCCAGAAGGCCAAGGATCCGTCGAGCTTTCGCAGCGACATATGGATATGGCAGCTGGAACCTTCGCGCTGGTTGGGCTTGGCCATGAAGGTGATGGATTGCCCGCGCTGCGAGGCCATGTGCTTGGCCGAGAGCTTGTAGAAGGTGTGGTTATCGCCAGTGGTGACAACGTCGTCGTATTTGAAAGCGATCTCGTGCTGCCCGAAGTTGCACTCGCCCTTGGCCGATTCGACGATCATGCCCGATTCGTACATGGCGTTGCGGATATCGCGCAGCAGCGGCTCGACGCGCATTGAGCCCAGGATCGAGTAGTCGACGTTGTGCTGGTTGGCAGGGGTGAGGTTCCGGTAGCCGCGCTGCTGCGCATCTTCGTAGGAGTCGTTGAAGATCAAGAACTCCAGTTCCGTGCCTGCCATGGCGCGCAAGCCCAGCGCAGCGGCTTTCTCCTGCTGCGCCTTGAGCAGGGACCGCGGGGCCACTGGAACCGGCCGTCCGTCCGTGGTGGCCAAGTCGGTCTGGATCAGTGCCGTGCGTTCCAAGTACGGGACCGGGCGGATGGTGTCGTAATCCAGCACGAACTCCATGTCGCCGTAGCCGGTGTCCCAGCTGGTCAGCGAGTAGCCTTCCACGGTGTTCATTTCGGTATCCACTGCCAGCAGGTAGTTGCAGGCTTCGGTGCCGTGGTTCAGCACGGTGTCCAGGAAGAACTGCGCGTGGACGATTTTTCCCTGGAGCCGGCCCTGCATGTCGGTGAAGGCCAGGATGACCGAATCATAGACTCCGGTGCCGATGCCCTCGGTCAGCTGTTCAACGCTCAGCATGCGTTCGTTCTTGGCGGCCTTGACGAGTTCTTGGATGTCTTGCATGGAGAATGTTCCTTCGATTGTCGGGATTTGGTTCATTGGCTTGGGACCGGTTTATTTCAGGGCATTTTCTTCGGACTCCAGAATGGCGAATTCTTCTTCGGGTGCGCTGGCCACCAGGCGATGCCGGCTATAGAACCAGAAGTAGGCGAGCGCCAGGGCGAAGACACCTGCGGTGATTCCTGCGGCGAGGATGTCCACGACGAATGTTGCGATGAGAGCGATGACAGCGAGTACCAGTGCAATGGATGTGGTGACGATGCCGCCGGGGGTGCGATATCCGCGGGGCAGATCGGGTTCCTTGATCCTCAGGACAATGTGGCTCAGATTCAGCAGCACGTAGGAGACGGTGGCTCCGAAGACGGCGATATTGATCAGTTGGTCGCCATTGCGGATGACTGCGGCCAGGATGAATCCGATGGTGCCTGGAACCAGCAGGGCGACCCAAGGAGTATGGCGGGAACCGGTCAGCGACAGGACCCGGGGCAGGTAGCCGGCGCGGGAAAGGGCGAATAGCTGCCGGGAGTAGGCATAAACAATGGAGAAGAAGCTGGCCACCAGACCCGCCAAGCCTGCGTAATTCACGAAGTTCGCCAACGCCGAATTCTGTCCGTAGGCTTCGCGCAGTGCCTCGGGAAGCGGCGATCCGGAGACGCTCATGGCCTCGGCGCCAGCGACTCCTGGGACCAGAATGAGCACGGCAGCACCGGAGAAAACCAAGAAGATGACTGCGGTAATGATGCCCTTGGGCATATCGCGTTTCGGATCTTGCGATTCTTCGGCGGCCAGAGGAACGCCCTCTACTGCAAGGAAGAACCAAATGCCGAAGACAAGTGCAGCGAGGGTTCCGGAAACGCCGAAGGGCATGAACGCGGAGGAACCGACTGAACCATCTGGAACGATGTCGAAGAGGTTGCTCGGCTGAAAGTGCGGAATTAGACCAAAGACTGTGACCACCAGTGCCACGATGGCGATAGCGGTGATGCCGAACATCAACTTGAGCGCTTCGCCCACGCCCCACATGTGGATGCCGATGAAAACAATGTAGGTGACCAGGTAGACGGGCCAGGAATTGGTCATCCCGAACAGGCCGAGAGCTTCGATGTAGCCGCCGATGAAGGTGGCGATGGCGGCGGGAGCCACGGCGTACTCGATGAGCACCGCCATGCCGGTGGCGAAGCCGCCAAGCGGTCCCATGGCCCTGCGGGCGAAGCCGTAGCCTGCGCCGGCCGTGGGCAGCGTCGAGGACATTTCTGCCAAGCCGAACACCATGCAGGTGTACATGATGCCCATCAGAACGAAGGCAATGAGCAGTCCGCCCCAGCCGCCAGCAGCCAAGCCGAGATTCCAGCCTGAAAAATCACCGGAAATAACGTAGGCGATGCCCAACCCGGCAAGCAGGATCCAGCCTGCGGCGCCCTTCTTGAGCTGCCTATGTCGTAGGTAGTCTTTGTCAACCGATGCGTAGTCGATATGTGAATTCTTGGTCATGTGAGCTTCCTCGGTCCATGAGTCCTGAATCTAATGGACTGAAATCAGTCCTTTGCATGCGCTCAACTGTGGCAGGGGTCACGGAGGAAAGTCAATAGGTTGTTTTGAAATAGCACCTGGCAAGAAGAAACGATTGGTGTTTTCTTGAACCAAATAGTGTGACATTCTTGGATCATGGCCGAAACTAAACCATTGGATTCCCGGGAAGGGATGAGGTTCCTCGGGCAAGTTCGCCGAGGAAACGTCTTCGAGGAGACCCTCGGGCAACTTTTGCGCGCCATGAGGCTCGGCGTCTTCCCGCCCGGCGAAAAGCTGCCCGCAGAAAGGGAGCTTGCGGAAGCCCTGGGTGTTTCGCGTGCTACGTTGCGCGATTCTTTGGCGGAATTGCAGAGCGCCGGCTACTTGCAGGTGCAACGCGGCCGCTACGGTGGAACAGTTGTTGCTGCCCATCCGAACACGCACGAGAATCCATTGGATGATTCGGATCGTGCACGCATTGAAGATGTGCTGGCCTTCAGATCGGTTGTCGAACCTGCTGCAGCGGAATTAGCCGCAGGAGCGTCGCTCACTGCTACTCAGCGAAACAATTTGATGCTGGCGCACGAAGCTGTCAACTCAGCTGACGAGTCGAACTACCGACCGCTGGATGCCCGGCTCCATGTCATGATCGCCGATTTATCGGCCTCTGGCATGCTGGCAAAATCCGTCGCAGAGGCGCGCGACGCAACCAGCGAACTGTTGGACCGCATTCCGTTCCTGAAACCGAATATCGCCCACTCAAGCCGTCAGCATGAGGACATCTTGAACGCCATACTTCGAGGCGATGCGGAGAGCGCGAAGAAGCTGATGCAAGAACATCTGGACGGCACCGCGACTCTGCTGCGCGGTTTCTTGGACTAGCTGTTGTACAAGAACGGCAGTTGCGAAGTTTTGGATTTTTGCCTTGATCCCGCCTCGATATCCGTGATTATCCTAGGCAGTGGGGCGTTCCATACCTGAATGCGTGCAATGACCATGGGAAGGCCGGGGCAGAGTGCGAGTGTCCTCTTGTGGTTGAGGAATGCAGGAAAGCCGCTGGCCGACGATATGCCGTTCAATGGGAAAGCACGTAGCTCCTGGAACCGCAATCGGTGCGCGTTTGCGTTCTCGCCTGCCGATAATGCCCATTGGCCCAGTAGCAGGGTGTCGGAGACACTGGCAGTAGGCCCTGCCAACACAGGGAAGTCTTGCCATCTGAAAGGACGAGATCATGTACTTTATTGTCGTTAAGTTCCAAGTTAAGCCCGAATGGTCAGAACGCTGGCCGGAACTGGTACGCAACTTCACCGAAGCAACCCGACAGGAACCGGGAAACCTCTGGTTCGATTGGTCGCGTAGCCTGGAAGATCCGAACGAGTATGTGCTGGTTGAGGCATTCCAGGATGATGCCGCTGGCGTTCATGTCGGCAGCGACCACTTCAAGCAATCCATGATCGACATGGCCCCGGCCCTGGTTGAGACCCCCCGGATCGTGAGCCGGCAGATTGAAGGGGATACCTGGGACCGCATGGGCGAGTTGGAGATCAACTAGCACGAGTATTGCTTGAGTTCTGGAATACTGCGGCAAGGCCAGATGCGGCTGCGACTCAATATTGAAGTTCGCGGCTCGCATCGACAAGATGGGGACATGGGATACAACGATTCACTAGCTGGCCTTGCCTCAGTCCAGAAGGCTTTCGCCTTATTGGACGTGGTGGCTGCTCATAACAGGGGCATGGCAGCCAAGGAGATCGCGGCAGCATTGCAGATGCCTCTGCCTACCGTTTACCGCCTGCTCAAGACGCTGACGCTGTCGGGCCATCTGGTCCACTTGCGCGACGAGGGCCTCTACGCGTTGGGTTACAAGCTGCATGCCCTGGATAGTTCCCTGCGCCGGCAGGTGGGAACCCCGCCCTCGGTGGCCCGGCTTATCCGGGAACTTCATCTGCGGGCGGATGCCGCCGCTTACTATGCGGTGCACCGTGGCGAAGATATTGTCGTCGCTCATGTCGTTGAGTCAGCGACCCGTCCGCGGATCACCCCCATGGGGTTCGGCTTCAACAATGGTGCCCATGCGACCGCTTTCGGCAAGGTGCTGCTGGCCGCCATGGACGCCGAGCGCTGCAGCGCCTACCTGGAAAAGCATGGCATGCCGGGGATGACCGCTGCGACGATCTGCGATCCGCAGAGCTTTGCCATCGAGCTGGATTCGGTGCGGGAGACCGGCATCGCCATCGAACAGGAAGAGTTCATCCGGGGTGCATCGTGTATGGCCGCTCCGGTCACCATGCCCGCGGGACAGGTCATTGGCTCGGTCGCGGTCTCGATGTCCCCGGCAGAGTTCCACGCCAACCGGCAGGAAGTCTCCGTCTTGCTGCGCGATGTGGCCTCACGGGTTAGCCGTGCCCTGCGCGGTACTTCGCTACTGGGCGCAGCCAGCGCCGAGTAGCGAAGCACCGCAGCCGGCTAGAGCTTGGCCTGGGCCATTTGCTGGATGATGTATTCGGCTTGGCGAATGGCCAGCGCCACGATGGTCAACGTCGGGTTGGCGGCGGCTCCGGTGGTGAATTGCGAACCATCGGAAATGAACAGGTTCGGCACGTCATGGGCCTGGCCATACGCGTTGACCACCCCGTCCTCGGGACGATCGCTCATGCGCGCGGTTCCGAGATTATGCGTTGAGGGATACGGGGGCGTGTGGTGCGTGGAGCGTGCGCCAACCGCTTCGAAGAGCAGCGAACCTTGCTGATAGCCGTGCGTTCGCATGGCGACATCATTGGGGTGGTCATCAAAATGGACATTGGGCACGGGCAAGCCCAAGCGGTCGGTCACGGTGGTGTTCAGCGTGATCCGATTGCTCTCCTGTGGCATGTCCTCGCCGGTGATCCACATTCCCGCGGTGCCCAGGTAGTCATCCAAGAGCGCAGTGAATTCCGGCCCCCAGCCGCCAGGCTCCACGAAGCTGGCCAGGAAGGCTGGCCCCAGCGCGATGGTCTCCATGTAGTAGCCGCCGCAGAATCCACGGTCCGGGTCATGCCGGGACTCATCAGCGATCAGCCCGGCCATGGTCTCGCCGCGGTGCATATTCACCGGCTGGTCGAACTTCGCGTAGACGCTTCCGGTGGTGTGGCGCATGTAGTTGCGCCCCAGCTGGCCCGAGGAGTTCGCCAGTCCGTCGGGGAACAACGGGGATGCTGAAAGCATCAGCAGGCGTGGAGTTTCGATGGAATTGCCGGCAACGGCCACGATGCGGGCCCGTTGACGTTGCGGATTTCCCTCGGAGTCGATGTAGATGACTCCGTCCACCTTGCCCGCCGCGGTGTGGGTAACCTGCACGGCGTGCGAGTCAGGACGCAAATCCAGCAGACCGGTGCGCAAGGACTTGGGAATTTCCGAGACCATGGTGGACCATTTGGATTTGTTCTTATCGCCTTGGAAATTGAAGCCATCCTGGATCGATGCCGGTCGCCCGTCATAGGGCTCGGCATTGGTGGCATAAGGCCCGGTGGCGTATTGGCGGTAGCCCAGGCGCTGAGCTCCGTTGGCAAAAACCTTGTAGTTGTTATTCGCCGGCAGCGGTGGACGGCCATGGCGGTGGGTGCTGCCCATTTTCTGCTCGGCGCGGTCGTAGTACGGTGCCAGATCTGCCAAGGTGATCGGCCAGTCCAGCAGATTGGCCCCATCAACTCGTCCGTAGGTGCTGCGGGCCTTGAACTCGTGGGCTTTGAACCTTGGTGTGGCTCCGGACCAGTGGGTTGTGGTTCCGCCGACCGCCTTGACGATCCAGGCTGGCAGGTTCGGGAAGTCGCGCGCGACCCGCCATGAACCCGAGGTGGTGCGTGGATCCAGCCAAGCCATCTGGTTGAAGGCGGCCCATTCATCCTGGTGGTAGTCCTCGTTTTTCAGGTGCGGGCCAGCTTCCAGCAGGACAACTTTGACCCCCTTGGTCACCAGTTCGTGGGCCAAGGTTCCGCCACCGGCACCCGAACCGATGATGACGACCACAGAGTCGTCATCATGATCGTGCACGGCTGATTTTTCTTCGGCGCTCATCGAGTGCTCCCTTCCTCAAGGATTCCTGAATCACCCAGGACATTGCCCGCGGGCGGAGTGTTTGCTGCAGGTGCATAAGCGGTTACGGCGTAGGGAAGCGGGCCCAGCTCCGGCACGGCCTCTTCGCTTTCCTCAATGCGCGGCTCGGGCAACCAGTTCAGATCGTTGAAGCCACGGTTGATATAACCACCTTGAGAGAACGATTCCCCTTCGTAGCCCAGCGCCTGCTGCACTTCCGGGTCATCGTAGAGATTGAGGACTACGGTGCGGCGGATGAAGGCGAAGAACTCCAGATCCGCGATGCGCTTGAGCACGGCCAGCGCACGGTCAGCGGGCAGGTCCAGGAAATGCTCTTCACTGAGCGTATCCAGAGTCATCAGGCCCTGGGTCAGCGCCATGCGGAACCAGCTGGATTCAGCCGAAGCCTCAATGATTTTCTCGGTCATGCGCTCATAGGGCCCATCAGGGAATTGCGCATGCGGAAAGGAAACCCGGATGATCCGGGTTAAGATCCGACGTGCCTCAACAGAGAGCTCAAGAGCGTTAAGAGATGAATATTTTGCGGGGAACACCATCGTTGTCACCTCATCTACTAGACGGTCAGGTCACGGCCTGTGCCGGTTCCAACGGGGAACCGGCCACAAGGCCTTAACTGAATTGTGTATCCTGCGTCACAGTACCGCTAGGGCTGTTATCAGCTGGTGAGAATGCATTCCGCGGGACCTAGCGGCGAGCAGAAGCGCTTTATCGCTCAGTGAGAACGGTGCTATCGCGACGCTGGGAACAGGGCACAAGCTGGGCACATTCGACGGGCTAGCCAGCCCGCCGACCAGTCTGAGCAGTATCCAACAGGAGGAATCACCATGGCAGAATCCACTGCAGGCGTAGCGCTGATCACCGGAGCGGGACGAGGGATCGGCCGAGCCATTGCCGAGCGATTGGCCGATGACGGGCAGGATATTATCGTCGCTGACATCCCGGGAGCCCAGGAGAACATCGATGCAGTGGTGGCCGCCGTTGAACAGCGCGGGCGCCGCGCGGTCGGGGTGACGGGAGATGTTTCGAACCCTGAGGATGTGCAGCGCATGATCGCTGAAGGCACCGGCGCCCTGGGGGACCTGACGGTATTCGTGGCCAACGCTGGCATCGCGCAGGTGGACGAGATCTTGGATGTGAAACCCGAAGCGCTGGATCGCATGCTTGACGTGAACATCAAGGGAGTTTTCTACTCCTACCAGTTAGCGGCCAAACGCTTCATTGAGCAGGGTACCGGCGGGAAAATCATCGGTGCGGCATCCATTGTCGCCTTCCGCCCATTCCCCATTCTTGCCTCCTATTCGGCGACCAAATGGGCGGTGCGTGGTCTGACCCAAGCAGCCGCCATGGAGTTCGCCAAGCACGACATCACGGTCAATTCCTATGCCCCGGGAGTGGTGGGAACGGCAATGTGGGACCTGATCGACGAGCGGCTCACCGCCCGTGACGGAACCCCGCGCGGCAGCGCTCTGCAGGCGCAGGTAGACAATATCTTGGCCGGACGCGTCTCCGAGCCAGCAGACGTAGCCAAGCTGGTGTCGTATCTGGCTGGACCGGATTCGGATCATATGACCGGCCAGACGGTCCTGATTGACGGCGGGATCAACTTCTCCTGACGCGCAAACAGGAAGGGGATCCGCCGTGGAGTACCTTTGCTCCACAGTGGATTCCTTGGCCTGATTCGGCTGGCGGGTGCATACGGGATCAAGGCCAGTCACGCAGCTCCCTGCCAGAGCATTTACAAAGCCGACTATCACCTGACGGGCAATGAAGCCCATTAGCTTGGCCACGCCGAGCAAGGCGATGATCAGAACGCTGGCGCCACTGGCCGTGGTGACGATCTCGGTCTTGAGCAGTCGCGGGGAATTGAGCGTACGCAGCACCGGTTGCCGCTCGGTCGGACTCAGGGCGGAAAGTTACGCCCTCGTGTAGGTGCTCGTGAGGTGAGCTCCCTTCGTATCAAGTCATTAAGCTGCGGCACGCACAGTGCGTGGAAATCTAGGGGGAAGCTATTGTGCCCCGGCCCTTTCTGAAACGCTGGCCGGAGGATTATCCCGGAGCCGAGGGGCAGGAGGTTGGGTGATATAGCCCTGGACCTATTGTTGAGCAGGCGCTTTAGGCGATGGAGGAGGGTGAAATTCTCCATGTGGGCTCATTGGCCAGCGGGGAGGTGACTGCTGACCGACTTGCTCCCCGAAAACTGTCCACCTGTGGTCAGATCTAGGGTAACAGCACCAATGGCCGCAGAGGTGGCCTTGTACCAGCGGTAATGAATGAGACCACCTTTGGTGTCCCGCGTATAGACGGACCCCGCTCCCAGACGCTTGGCCAGTATCGAGTCCAAACTGCATGGACTTTAGATATCTTCAACGGCTATCTGTTGGTGGAGTGGTGTTCCCAGTGTGCGTATTCTCATCAATTCCTCTGGAAGCAGTCAGTTGGATTACAGCTTGAACATTCCTGGTGATCTGCGACCAATAACCTGAGCTCTCCAATCAGGGCAACTTGTCTTATGGAGCTTGCTAGAAAGTTTTCCCTGAGTAGCCGAGTTTGCGTGAAATCTGTGCGGCGGTAGACCCCATAACCGCTTTGAGGGCCTTCATGCGTTCCTCCGGCATATAGGGATTTGTTGCAGACATGCTGATCGCGGCGATGATTTTTCCGCTGCCATCGCGAATGGGCGCTGCCACGCACCTGATGCCCGGTTCGTTATCTTCCAAATCCAGTGCGATTCCTTCGCGGGCGTATGTCGCCATGCGACGTAGGAAGGCGTCTTTAGTCTGATGCGATGATTGCTGAATAGGGGATTCTGAATCGAAGGTTGTCTCCCATCGATCGGCACTGTCCAGAAGCAAGGCTTTTCCGATTCCGGTTCGGCTCAAGGGCATGCGTTGCCCCACTCGAGAACGCATTTGCGCGCCCCGTGTTCCAGGCACTTTATCCACATAGAGCACTTGCGATTCATCTTCAACCGCCAAGTGCACGGTGTCTTGATACTTGCGGGCAAGCTCCTCGAGGATTGGTTTTGCGATCACTGGAACAGGGCTCTGGTACAGAGCATTAAACCCTAGTTCTATCAGCGCCGGACCCAAGCTGAAGGCGGTGCCATGCGTGCTGCGCAGAAATCCGCGTTGGACAAGAAGTGTCACCATTCTGTGGGCAGCGCTTTTACCAATAGTGGCTGCGGCCGCGACCTCATTGAGGTTTGTTGCGCCTTGCCCGACTGCCCGCAAAATATCCAACCCACGAGCGAGCGTGAGTGTGCCCGGGGGAGGCCCCTCAACAGTGTTTCCATTGCTCTGTCCGGCATCGTGCGCCATCAGAAGTTCCTATCGTGTCAGCGGCCATCAAAAATCTTCATCCCACTATCTACAACACTCTTTGAAGTATTGGGACGACTACGACAATATTCACATGTGAATGGGACCACATTCAAATTAGCTCGTGCGACGCACGAGATGAAAACAGGAGTTATGACAAACATCGCCGAAGCCCAGCTGATTGCCCTTGACTGGGGAACCACTTCCGCACGTGCTTACCTCATGGGCCGCGGCGGAAGCATCGTGGCAAATCGAAGTGCGTCCCTTGGAATCATGCAGGTCGCGGCACAAGCCAAAGAAAACTCTCTCACCCTGGACGCGGCCTTCGAGCAAGCGCTCGCCGAACTATGTGGGGAATGGATGGAAACCTACCCGCTGATTCCAGTTATTGCCTGTGGAATGATAGGCAGCCAGCAAGGCTGGGTCGAAGCCACGTACCGCGCGGTGCCCGCCAATCTGGCGGCCCCAGAATTCGAACTAGCTTCGGTCGAAATCTCTCCTGGCCGGCGCATGCACGTCATTCCCGGTGTACTGGATCTCAAGACACTGCCCGATGTGATGCGGGGGGAAGAAACGCAGATTTTAGGTGCAGTTGAACTAGGTGGCACCGATTCGCGATCGGAAATGGAGCAGTTGTTCCTGCTGCCCGGTACTCATTCAAAGTGGGTTAAGGTCCAAGGCCGAACGATCACCGAATTCTCCACCTCGATGACAGGGGAGACCTTCGCGCTGCTTAGTTCGCAGTCGATTCTGTCCAAAATGATCGAGTCGTCAGAGTCAGTTAGCTGGATTGCCTTTGAACGCGGGGTTCAAGTGTCCCAATCAGCAAACGGTGCCGCTGATCTCATGCTGACAGCATTTTCAGCACGCACTTTGGTGCTCACCGGGCGGCTGCAGCGAACAGAGGTCAGCGACTACCTCTCGGGCTTGATGATCGGTGCCGAAATCCGCTCGGTCATCGGTGCATGGGACGGTTCAGTGCTTCCTCCGCTGACTATTTGCGGGAATAAAGAACTCAGCGCACGATACAGGCGAGCACTGAAGAATTTCGGCATCACCGAAGTTCGCGAACTGCAAGGCACGGCGCCCCGAGGTGTCTGGGCAGTGGCTTGCGCACTAGGGCTACTCCAAGCTTCGCCGGTCTAAGTATTTCCCTCCGCCAATGACTTTTATAGAAAGGCTCACGCCGTGAATGAAACCCCATCCCCGTTGCATCCTTCCGGACTTGTCGCCATATTGCGTGGCCTGGATCCTGCCCAAGCGCAAGCAGTTGGCGAGAGCCTTTACGCCAGCGGTTTCCGAGCTTTGGAAGTGCCACTGAATTCGCCAGAACCGCTGAAGAGCATTGAAATTCTGCGTCGCGTACTTCCTGCGGATGCCGTTGTCGGCGCCGGAACCGTTCTCACCGTAAGCCAAGTCCGCGCCTGCCATGGAGCAGGTTCGCAGATCATCGTTTCCCCAAATACGAACCTCAAGGTCATCGAGGAAACCGTCGCTCTTGGCATGGATTCATTCCCTGGTGCAGCGACTCCCAGCAACGCCTTTGACGCGATCGAAGCGGGAGCTCAGAACGTCAAGATTTTTCCAGCCGAACAGGTTGGCTTGGTCGGTTTCAAAGCCTGGACCGCAGTGATACCCAAAGAAATTCGTCTTCTGCCGGTCGGTGGAATTACCGAAGAAAACATGCAGGTATGGGCTGAAGCCGGGGCGACCGGATTTGGCATTGGCTCCTCGCTCTACAAGGCGGGACGAAGCCTAGAAGATTTGAAAACCCGGGCAGACAAGCTTGTCCACGCCTACCGAACGATCCATGAGATGAGGAAGTCTGCATGAAAATTACAAAACTGACCACCTATATGGTGCCGCCTCGATGGCTGTTCCTAAAGATTGAAACCGACGAAGGGATCGTCGGCTGGGGCGAGCCAGTCCTCGAAGGGCGTGCCGCGACGGTAGCCGCGGCCGTGGAAGAACTTTCCGACTACCTCATCGGCCAGGATCCTCGGAACATTGAAGATCTGTGGACCGTCATGTACCGCGGTGGCTTCTACCGTGGTGGAGGCATCATGATGAGCGCCCTGGCCGGCATCGACCAGGCACTTTGGGACATCAAGGGTAAGGCTTTGGGCGTGCCAGCGTATGAGCTACTTGGGGGCAAGGTCCGCGACAAGATCCGTGTGTACTCATGGATTGGTGGCGATCGCCCATCCGATACTGCCGCCGCCGCGAAGGCTGCTGTGGATCGTGGATTCACTGCGGTGAAAATGAACGGAACCGAAGAGCTGCAGTACATCGATTCTTGGGATAAGGTTCAGAGCTGTTTGGAGAACGTTCAGGCCGTTCGGGATGCCGTGGGTGAGAACGTGGGCATCGGTGTCGATTTCCATGGTCGTGTGCACAAGCCAATGGCGAAGGTACTGTTGCGTGAGCTTGAGCAGTTCAAGCTGATGTTCATTGAAGAACCAGTGCTCAGCGAGAATATCGGGTCAATGCTCGAACCGCTACGCAACTCCAGCACCCCGATTGCTCTGGGCGAGCGTCTCTTCTCCCGGTGGGATTTCAAAGACGTGTTGGCCAGCGGAGCTGTGGACATCATTCAGCCAGACCCTTCGCACTGTGGCGGCATCACGGAGGCGCGAAAGATTGCGTCCATGGCTGAAGCCTATGACGTCGCCGTTGCTCTTCACTGCCCACTGGGCCCCATTGCGTTGGCCGCCAACCTGCAGATCGATGCCGGTGCCTACAACGCATTTATCCAGGAACAGTCCCTGGGAATTCACTACAACGAATCCAACGACCTCCTTGACTACGTCAACGACCCGTCGGTCTTTGCCTACGAAGATGGCATGGTCGCCATCCCTGAAGGCCCGGGTCTGGGTATTGACGTCAACGAAGAATACGTCATTGAACGCGCAGTGGAAGGACACCGCTGGCGCAATCCAATTTGGCGGCACAAAGATGGGTCCTTCGCAGAATGGTAAACCATATGTCACACTCGACAGCGTTGTCAGCGCCCACCACTACGGGGACTGGCAAAGCCACAAAAATGCGCTATGTCGTAGCGTTCATGTTGTTCCTTACCGTTGTTATCAACTACATGGATCGTTCCAACCTTTCGGTGGCGGCCCCGCTCATTGCCGACGAATTTGGCTTAGATACCGCACAACAGGGCCTATTGCTCTCCGCGTTTGGCTGGACCTACGCTGCTATGCAGTTGCCCGGCGGTTGGCTGGTCGACAAAGTTCAGCCACGACTGCTGTACCCAATTTGCCTGGTGCTGTGGTCCGTAGCGACCATCTTCATGGGAATGGCTGGCAGCTTTGTTGCACTGATTGTCCTGCGCATGGCGGTGGGTGGCTTTGAAGCACCGGCTTATCCAATCAACAACAAGGTGGTTACCGCATGGTTCCCTGAACGTGAACGCGCAACCGCTATCGGTTTCTACACCTCGGGCCAGTTCATTGGACTTGCACTGCTGACCCCAGTTCTACTGTGGTTGCAGCACGCATTGACCTGGCACTGGGTCTTCGTAGTTACCGGTGGAGTTGGCGTGGTGTGGGGCCTCGTTTGGTACGTCGTCTACCGCAACCCGGTCGATTCGAAGCGAGCCAATGCTGCCGAAGTGGACTATATCCGTGAAGGTGGCGGACTTGTTGACCTCGGCAGCACCAAGACCAAAGAAGTCAAGCCAAAGCTGAGCAAGGCAGACTTCGCTTTGGTATTGGGTCGTCGCAAACTGTGGGGCATCTATATCGGTCAGTTCTGTCTGACCTCAACCCTTTGGTTCTTCCTCACTTGGTTCCCGACATACCTAGTGACATACCGTCAGATGGACTACATCAAGACTGGATTCTTAGCCTCCCTTCCTTTTATCGCTGCGCTGGTAGGCGTCCTGATCAGTGGCGTGCTTTCGGATCTGATGCTCAAACGTGGTGCAAGCCTGGGCACGTCGCGTAAGCTGCCAATCATCGTGGGCTTGTTGCTCTCCATGAGCATGATTGGTGCGATTTTTACCGATAGCACAGTAATGGTCATCATGTTCATGTCCATTGCCTTCTTCGGAAATGGCTTGGCCTCGATTACATGGTCATTGGTATCCGCCATGGCTCCGTCGCATCTAATCGGGTTGACCGGAGGCATGTTCAACTTCATTGGTAACTTGTCTTCGATTGCGACGCCTATCGTGATTGGTTTGCTGGTGTCCGCCACTGACTTCGGTCCGGCTTTCATTTATATGACCGTCATTGCTGCTATCGGCATCCTCGCCTATGTCTTTCTGGTAGGTAAGGTACAGCGTGTGGAGAGCTGAAGAGCTCACTTACTGAAAGGTCAGACCCAAGAATCTGAATAGCCGAAAGGGCCGGATCACGCGGCAATGCGTGAACCGGTCCTTTTGCAGCTCAATAACTTGCTGTTGACAATGGAATGAACTAGACGCCTGCGATGCTGTTTTTCGCGAAAAACTGGTTGACGGTAGTAATGGATGAATTATCCGAGACGAGAAGGGCTGTCGCCCGGGCAAGAACGTCACGGTTCGGTGAAGCGTTCCAGGGGCACGTGTCCTAGACATCAGACGGCACGCTCTGGGTTCTCGGCCACGTGCCTCGAGAACAGGGGGTGCCCCTATGTAAAAAGTCAAGCAATTCTCAGCTCTGGAACGCCATAGAGTGACCCGTCCCGGAGCATGGCGAACAGGACTGTGAGGCGGCGGTGGGCTAGTGCGATGAGCGCTTGGTTGTGGCGCTTTCTCCGGGCTCGTGTCCGGTCGTAGTGGGATCGGCTGATCGGGCCGAAGCGGATGGATGCGAACGCTGAGAGGAACAATGCTCATTTCAAGTCGTTTGCTGCCTGAATGGCTGACGCGTTCGGACTTGATCGAGGTGTCCGACTGGCGCGTTGTCGGCGCTAGCCCGCGGATTCCTGTGCTGGTCTGCGTGATTTGGCGAGACAGGTCCGGGTCGAAGCCGGTGAGTATCGCTCAGAGACCTCGATGATGCGCAGAAGGCCGATTTTCTCCAGCACCGGAATCCATCAGGATGGCACGCTACAGGCAGGTGGGCATACTATCGTGGAAGGGGCGGCAGTAGACCTGGCCGTACCGGCCATCCTGCGATCACGCGCCAGCTGCCGATGGCACATTTCGCCGCTCTTCCGAATGACCTACGTGAAAGTACCTCAGATCTGGGCTTGCCAAAGGTGGTGCGTCCTGCCTCTGTAGCGGCTTCCGTACAGCCGCTGTACCTTGGAACAGATCTCTTTGCCTATACCTCTTTTTTATTTCTTTGTCTAACAACTCTCAACCCGTAGTATGGGATTATAGTTGTAACAGGTGGTGGGTTATGAGTCTTGATGTAGTCTCCCTTCTTCGCGAATTGGATTTCCGTATCGATGGAGGAACTGAGGAGCGGTCGTGGTTGCTGCGCTCGCCGGAGAACGCAATCTTTTCAGTGGCGATGGTGCCTTCGGCGGAACGAGTCTCTGCGCGCACCATTCGTAACTTTATTGCTCATCAAGGTTCTCCGGTACGTCCCCTGTTTGCGGGCCGCACAGCCACCGATGGTGTTCTTGAACAAGCTCGGGCCGGGCAGGTTGATGTGCTCACGGAGCATCCGCTGCAGCTGATCCTCAAAGGCACAGTTTTCACTCCTGAGGCTTTCGAACAGGCCACTCCTGTTCAGCGGAAGAGCTCGCGCAGAATGGCGTGGGGGCGTTGGGCCATCGAACGGTGCCTTTTGTTGGCTGATACGCCAATGCATCAGTCGGAGATCGCAGGGTATGCGGGTGTGAGCCAGCAGATGGTATCGCGCGTTTGCAAGAATCTCGGCCCTCTGGTCACTAGCACCATTGACGGTGTGGAAGCTCAGAAGCCGGTAAAACTACTAGAACGGTGGGCGGCAGCTTACCCTGGGGCGGGTGGGCAGCAATTTGGCTGGTACAGCTTGGACCCCATTGTTAAGCAAACTCTGAACGCTGTTGAAGAAGCACGCTTGCTCGACGTGCATCCGTTGGTGAGTGGGGACGTGGCAGCTGACCGGCTGATGCCGTGGAAACTCCCTACCCGCGGTCGGATCTACGTCGACAGCCCGATCGACTTATCAGGCCGTGGCTTTGTCGCTGCCCCGTTAGAAGAAGCCACACTCATCACCTGCATCCCCGATGATCCAACTACTTGGCGTCTGACCGAGATAGGAGCTTTTCCCATATATGAGGACCTGGATCTTGCCGATGCGGCTCTGGTCTACTGGGATGTCCTGAACAGCAACGACGTTGACAGCCGCGAGGCTGCGGAACAGCTCGCTGCTCTGATCACCACGGCTCTTTCGCTATGACCAAGCCGCACAAGATCTACGCCCTCGCTACGAGTGCCGCTGACGCCCTGGGGTACCGGGGGCAAAAGGCTGTTGCTGAGGCGGCCGAAGGCAACGACTACCGGATCGTGGGTGGGCACATGGTGCGTCTGCTGCTGCATGTTTATCCCGCCGCAAACGCGGTCCCTCGATCAACGACAGATGCCGATACTGCCATCGGCAGTCTGGAAATCGCAGCCCCTATGATCAGGAACTTCCTCGCCCAAAACTTCACTAAACAAGGAGGGAACCTGTTCTACCAGGAACTCGCTCCAGAACAACGAGTAGAGATCAACCTTCTCGCTCCACGCACCGGCAATGCGCCTGGTATTCGTCCACAAACCGTTCCAGGCGTTGGCCAAATTGATACCCTGATCGAACTGGCCTATGTCTTCAACCACCCACCGCTGATCATTGACGTCGAAGCCGACCTGGGCGACGGAGAAACCCTGAACTACCAGACCCGCATTCCCAACCTTGAAGAAGCTCTTGTCCTCAAAGCCTTTGCCTGGAGCGAACGCCGAAAAGACAAGGATCTTGCTGACTTGAACACGCTGCTTGAGATTCGTGAAGCCCACCCAGAAGTACCTTGGCGTCTCAACGAGTCGAACCTCATTGGATTCCGCAAAGACACCGTGCGGATTCTGCAACCGTTGACCGGTGCGCTCTCAAAAAAACGCACGCGCTTCCCGGTGCCCGAGGCTCTGGACAAGCTTCGCTTCGCTGCCCTGATAACCAAACATTGCACCCCTCGCTAAGAACCCACTATGACCAATCAATTTGTAGAGTTCGCTGGTTGTGCGGGAAAACTGAACAGAACCTCGAGTTTGAAGGTCAGAGCCCGTTGATTCTGCGTTGCCGTTTGGCCTCAGCAGAGTTGAAATAATCCTTGCTGTTGTAGCGGCGGTTGAAGTCTTTGAGATCAGGCATGCTAAAGAATCCTGGTGGAAGATTAGCCAAGGATCCCAAGCGCCGACAAATTTTCTCAACCAGTCTTCAACATCCTTCATCCGCTGTTTGAGCGGAACTCGCATCGCTATGTCCCCGCCTTTCGCTGAGAACGCGCTGGAAATATAGACCAGTGACTGCGCATTCATCCATCCTGCAATATCAGGTAGAAGTTCCACCTTCTGCCGAAATTTCAGTTTGCGATACTGGAGCGGAGAAGTCGTTTCACACTTCATCAGGCAAGCAGAACCGGCAAAGATCTCATCGTCTGGGTGCCTGCAACTGAGTTGCGAGCTGAAGCTACGAGGTCGCTGAGGACCAAGACGGTGGCTTATGAGGCGCTAGGGCTGGTTGCTGGTTGCTGGTTCGAATTCGAGGGCTCCCATGGCTCGACTGCCAGTGTAGGCAAGACGCTCAAGAACGGACACACTTTTTGGGTCGGCTCCTCGGCGTGCCATTTCAGCATTGATGATCGCATCGCTGAACCAACCAAGAATTACCTCAAAGTGCATCGGGAAGTGTAAATCGTTTTGAGCTGACCAATCCAACTGTGAAGGGCTTGGTCATGAAGGGATCGACGGTGTTGAATGTGCGGAGTTCACGTCCGACGCTGCCTGCCAATGGTATTCATGAAGTTGCTCATTCATGGGTGGGGGATTCGTTTGGCCTTTGATGAGAAGGAACCAGAAAGTAGCAACCACGCCACTCCGATCTGACTCTTTACAGCGTATCTAGTGCGGGCTGCGAGCGATCACCGTCCCTGACGATGATCTTGAAACCCTTCTTGACGATGACCCTGTGCCTACGACGGGCCATATGCGCGAAGACGGGAACCTCCACATCAACGAAGTCGTGGATGCGGATCACTCGCTGCGCGTCATCGGTACGCTGAATGCGTCCAATCAGCTGCTCGATCTTGCCCTTAAAACTCGCCGGGGAGACCATGAACAAGGTGTCCAGGGTCGGCAAATTGAATCCTTCTCCAGCAATCTTGTCCGAAGCCACCACCACGTAGGAACCCCCTGCCTTCTCCACCTCTGCCAGTTGCGCGCTGATTGCTTGACGCTCCTTCTTGCTGAGTTTGCCGTGAAGTTCGATCACCGGGGTGGTGGTGCCCGAATTTTTGATGAGTTCAACAAGGTTGTGGATCTGTCCGGTTCGATTGGAAAGTACTAGGCAGTGTCGCTTCTCATTTAGCTCCGAGAGCACGAGATCAGCCACCTGTTGGTTGCGCCCCTGGTCGTGGGCGATCTCGTTATATAGCTCCTGCAATCCGGAGCCGTCGGTTTCCTGGGCTTCCGGCTCGAAGGGTGTTTCATGGACATGCAGTTCACGCGTGGCAGCCAGTGGGGTCCCGGCGTCATGGCGGATGGGCCCGCATTGCATAGTGATTAGGCTATTGAGCTCGTCTGCCCGGTAGGGTGTTGCCGTGAGTCCAACCCAGAATCCTGCCTTGATCTTCTCGACGGCAGCCAGGGTAGAAGGTGCGGCGACCGAATGGCATTCGTCGATGATGATCTGGCCATAGCCAGTGAGCGTTTGGGGATCGGCGTTGCGGCCTCGTAGCGACTGCATCATGACAAGGTCCACCTTCCCGCTAAGCTTTCGTTGGCCATCACCAAGCTGTCCGATCAATTGTGGATCCAGGCCCAGGAAATTCTGCAGGCTCTCGCGCCACTGGCCCAGCAACTGTGTGTTGTTTACCAAGATTGCGGTGGGTACTTGGCGCTGTGCAATCAATGCGCAGGCGATGACGGTCTTTCCGGACCCGGTGGGCGCGACGATAACTCCTTCGCGGTGAGGCAGGATGGAGTCGAGCATCTCTTGTTGTTCCGCGCGTAGCTCACCCTGGAATGGCTGCTCCAGCTTGGTTCGAGGCTTGCGCGGATAGTTGACCTTCACCGTGAAACCGGCGGTGCGCAAAATCTTGATGGCTTCGTCGGTGACGCCTCGTGGCAAGAGCAATTCTTCCTCGGTGTGACTGAAACATTGGATCAGACGTGGAAACCCGTACGTGCTCATGCGTTGCGCTTGCCTACGGTAGAACTCGGGGTTAGCCTGACACGCCAGATGCTTGAGCTCGGTAATCACGGCGCTGGGCAACACCGGCAGCGGGATGTGCAGTTGGGCTTCGCGCAGCACTCGAATCGGCTGGTTTTTGACCAGACCTCGCAAACTAGCACGGGGACGACGCGGTGCTGGTTCGCTGGCCGAAAGCTTGGGACCGACGCTCACGTTGCCCAATTCTTTTAAGTAATCCACCACCGCATTGGCGCTCGCCGGCACTACCTGATCCAACGCCGAGAAATAGTCTGGCAATGGTTCAAAGGTTTCCGGGTCAACAAACACCGTTCGCCCTTGTGCACGGGCTGTTCCTTCCAACGGCAACGCGATGAGGTTGCCCAGCCTGTTGGCGCCCGGAGACTTGACCGGCAACGTGTCCTGCGAAGGGAAGAGACGGTCATAACTTTCCAAGGGCAGACCGGTACGGTATTCCATGGCGCTTCGAATAATTCCGGCGCCCATGGCCCTGGCTTGAATTGCGGGGATGCGCTCGGTGAAGAAGATCCATATATGTGCCCCTTGACCCGATCGCGAAATCTCCACGAGGTTATCAAATCCAGCACCACGTGCTGCCGCCGCATAGGCGGTGGCATCCGCCTTCCATTCACCCTTATCAAAGTCGCACACCAGTAGGTAACAATGGTCATCATCCATCAATGGATACAGGCCAACGTGATAAGGATGAGTTCCTTCGGGAGTGGGCTTCAGATGCTGATAAATCACATCATCGCTCAGCGGCAACAAATCGGACTTGGCGACGTCCTTGGGGCTAACCCAGCTCTTTGTCTTCGGTCCCCAACCTTTCTTGCCAGTCTTGGCACTGAACCAGCTTGTCGCAAATGCATCGGTCCGACCGCGGAACCGAGAACGGAAGAGTTGTAGTTTGTCCGCTGCTGATGACAAGTGAGTAATCGTAGAGGTGACTGTGGTAGCAGCTGGGATAGCTGGCAGCTGCATGGGTGCGGGCGCTGGTGCCGGCGCAACAATCGAGGATTCGAGTGCCGACAGGTCTGCACGCACCAGATGAAGCTGGTGCTCCAAGGCAGCGACGCGTTGTTTGAGCCGCGCGACCTGATTGCTAATGTCATCCTGAGCTGGCACAGACGATCTCCTGGTGGAACGAACCTTTCTACATGAGCATAACCAGTGTCGTACCTACTAATCGGCAAGAAGTACACTGCGCTGTACTGTATTGGTTGCGCGGTTGTCGCTGAGGGGAAGAATTTTGGCCGTACTTGATAGCACGCGGTCAACGTGAACTTCCCTGTTTCTTGAGGTCTAAAGGCGATGAAATACCCCCGTTAGCTGACGGCCGGTTCTGCCCTAGCGAGGCTCGATCACGGCCGTTTCGACGGTGTCCAACCTCGGGTGCAGATGGTCTTCGTGTTCAACCACTCCCGTGACCCAGCTGATCACCAGCCCGTCCTCGGTGTCCTCGAGGATGGCCAGATTGTTATCGAACCACGGCCCCTTGATGCCGTCCCAGCGAAAGGGCGGGTCCGGCACGTGAGCCCTGCGCGCCATCCAAGCCCCGAACGGGACGGCAGGCCCCAAGGCCAAGGCTGCGGCAAAGTAGCGTATAAACCGGGGCAGTGGGTTGCGGATGGGCGAACACACAGCTTGCAGGATCCTGCTCCCGTTCTCGCGTTCGACCTCGGAGACGTAGGAGAAGTGCACGTCTCCGGAGAGGAACGTGACGGACGCCGGGGCGGGGCCGCGCTGCCCATCGGCGACCTCGGTGGCCCACCGTGCCACGTCCTGGAAGCTTTTTTGGAACGCCGCCCAATGCTCAAGGTCCACGGCCCGGCGCAGTCGTTCGCCGAGCCACGCCCGGGCCGGGCCGCGTTCCCCGGAGGAGTAGACCTCGTTCCACGCTTCCACGTGATGCAGGCCCATGGGCAGCAGGAAGGGCAGTGAGGTAGCGATCAGCAGGTGGCGGAATCCGCCTTGCATGTGCTCATCGAGCCACGCATTTTCCGGTGGATCGAGCAGGGCACGCGCTTCGGGGTCGAGGCTGCGGGCGGCACGGGAGTCCACCACGATCAGCCGCACCGTATCCCAGTCGCGGCAGTAGCTGAAGCTGTATTCTTCCGGTGCGGCATCGACGCGCTCGGCGAACCGGTCCAAGTCGGCAGTGATATCCAATTCTTCGGGACCGGTGTGGGAAGCGATGAGTTGCCACAGTGGATCTGCAGCCCGTTTCTCGGGGGAGAGATTGCCGAGGTGCTGGTAGATCCAATACGAGCCGAGGCCCGCAACAATGCGTTCGTGCCACCAGCTGGTCTGCTCCATGTCCTGCTTCCAACTGCGCGAGGAGTTCCAATCGTCGCGGATGTCGTGGTCGTCGAAAATCATGGCGCTGGGCAGGGTGGAAAGAAGCCAGCGGTTGGCCGGGTCCGACCAGGCCAACCGGTACAGATGGGCGTATTCCTCAAAGTCCTTCAGCTCCGCCCCGGGTTCCTCGCTGATATCGCGCCGGCTGGCGATGAACTCGCGCATCTGCTCACTGGTGGAGTCCGCATACACCTGGTCCCCGAGGAAGAGCATCAGATCCGGCCACGGTCCGTGCTCCGGGCCCGCCATGGACAGGGCATAGGCGCGCATCGCGTCCACCCCGTGCTTGCGGTTGCCCGGCGCGTCGTGCGGAACGCTGGTGCGGCAGGACCCGAAGGCCAGCCGGGGATTCTTGGCGGGGTCGATGGTGGCGATCATCGATTCGGGGAAGCCATCCTCGCGCGGCCAGACCGGTTTCCCATCCAGATGCACACTGTAGGGATTGACGCTTCCAATCTCCAGCCCGCTCACCTGAACCAACGCATAGTGGTGGCCGTGGGCAGCAAAAGTCGGCGCACTCCAGCTGGATCCACCGCAACGGACCTCGACGGTGCCAGGCCGCGCGGTTTCCACCCAGATGCTGGCGCAGCTGGCATCCACGTAGCGCAGCATCGGGCCAAGCACTAGGTCCTGATCGCTTTGCTGGCTCATCGGTTTCCCTTCCTGGAGGTGCAGGTCAACCAAGAATGGCACAACAACATCGTGGGGGATAGGCCCGGCTGCCGGGCAGAGGATCAGTTCCTGCATAGGATGGGCAGATGAGCCCATCCCCGTATCTGCAAACCCGCCGCCGCCTCGTGGCCGCTTCGCCTTCAGAGATCTTCGAACTGCTCACCGATCCGGCCATGCACCCGGTCATCGACGGCTCCGGAACGGTGCGGGCCTCGACCGCGAAGGAAGGCAAGCTCAGCCTAGGCAGTGAGTTCGGCATGCAGATGCGCCTGGGTGTCCCATACCGGATCAGCAATACCGTGGTGGAATTCGAGCATGACCGGCAGATCGCCTGGCGGCACTTCAGTGGGCATCGGTGGCGCTACCAGCTGGAAGCTGCAGGGTCAGGAACCATGGTCAGCGAAACCTGGGACGCGAGCCGGGTGCGGCACCAATGGCTGCTGCGCCTGATGGGCTTCACCCGGAGCACCGGTCCCAATATGGAACGCACCCTGGAACGGCTGGCAGCGCAGTTCCCCGAGACCGCCGAGTAAGGGCGCTTTGCGCTGAGCAGCTCGTCGATGACGAGGCAAAACACCGTGCAGCGCCACGCCTCACCGTGCTCATCGGCGGTCCGCTGGGAAACGCTGGCATCCGTAGCGGATCAACCCGTGATTCTCCACGGTCGTGGCTGCACTGCTGGCCGTCGACTCCAAGAAACGTCTGCCGGCTCCACAGCTGGGGGCGGCACAAACACCTACGCCTGGGCCTGCTATTCGGACTCGACCGCGCTCCTCAGCGCCCGCGGATTCGCCGAGAACGCATTCGCACCCTTCGCCATGGACGCCGAATTCGACCGGGCTCTGGCATTATTCGACCTGAACTTCTTGTTGTTGGTGGGCCTGTGGATCATGGTGGTCGTGGTGACGGCCCGGACCGCCGGGCGCCAGCCTGGGATGCGGCGATAGTGGCCCTAGCCCCCGGGGATCATCCTGGCGGCGACGATCAACATGGGAATGATGAAGAGCAACTAGCCGTCTTCTTCCGAGACAAGAGACTTTTGTCGTTTTCAGAAGGCAACAGCACTGCGATGCGTCGTCCTTTTGGCGGAAGGAGCATTTGGATAGCCGCGTGGCGCACAAGTGCAATTTCAAGAATTTGCGTCCTCAGTGACCCGGCATAGAAGGAAACATATAGTCTTTTGGAGCGAGCGAATTGTCGCTGCTAAGGCGAATTCACATTAGCAGCGATAATTTCAAAGCGTTCAATCAGCTACGCAGCAGAACCATTGGTCCGTTGAAATCTACGTGGCTCCGCAATGGAGCATGCCAATGGCCGGTCTCCCTGGCCGACCGATGACGCAAAGATAGAACGAACGCTCTTATCAGGCGTTGCAGCGTTTTCTGAAATCAAACAAGCCGCGAGATCTTGCTGGGGTACAGAAACTCCTGCGTCGTTACCGCGAACATTACAATCAGCGTCGTCCTCATCAATCCTCGAACCAGGCCACACCGCAAACTGCAGGTAGCTTCTGGAGCATACGCCGGCTACTGAGCCGATACCGTTAGTAGCGTTGGCGGCCAAAGCTGTCGAATACCTCATGGAACGCAGGCTGGGACGTATTGGGGTGAATCGGGCCGACATTGTTGTTTCGGAGACAGGAAACATCCTGGGAGACTTGAGCTTCATGAAGAGTACGGCGCTGTAATTGAAAGTAATCATTTGTTGATGGAAGTCACCACCAGCAACTGTTAGACCTACTACAAAGGGAGACAGTTTTTTACCGTCAACTTTTGCATAGTTTCGATTCGTACGGACGATCACCGAATAAGAATTAATATTGTCTGACCCCGACACCGCTGAAATCGTCCTACGGTTCCCGCTTCCATGAATCGATAATCCATGGATCTGGTGGAGCGGAATGTGTTTCCGTCTGGACAGACCGATAGGATCACAACTATCGGAAGTCGCGATTTGAGATCTACGTCAGAGGAGAATTAGCTTGAAGAAGCAAATCAATGTTGTTGGTGCCGTTATCATCAGGAACGATGAAATCCTCTGCGCTCAAAGAGGCCTAAATGGAAGTCTCGGCGGCATGTGGGAATTTCCTGGTGGCAAAATTGAGCCAGAAGAAACTCCTCGCGAAGCACTCGAACGTGAGATTCGAGAGGAACTCCTCTGCACGGTCAAAGTAGACGATGAAGTCACGAGTACCACCTATGAATATGACTTCGGAATTGTTACTCTGACAACCTTCTATTGCGAGTTAGTCGAAGGAGAACCGCAGCTAACGGAGCATGAAGATGCAAAGTGGCTCAAACGCGATGAACTCATGTCTCTGGAGTGGGCGCCAGCGGACATTCCCGCGGTGGAAATCATCCAGGCGGCGTAGTGAAGACAAACGCTGATCTCGTTCTTGGTAGTGCTCTCTCTAGAGACGTCACTTTTGGATTCTTAGACGGGAAACAGCAATCTCGCCGCCATCACCACCCTCGTGTCGTATTGAACGCTGACGGAAATACGGTTCTGCGCATCCTTCGCGAAGAGCTTGCCCGGTGTGATGAATTCATTTTCTCCGTCGCTTTTGTAACCCCGAATGCGATTGCTTTACTTAAACAGGAGCTCGTGGAATTTTCGGGTCGAGGAACGATTGTCACCTCCGACTATTTGGGCTTTAACTCGCCATCGGCTTTTAACGAGTTACTTAACCTTGAAACTCTAGGGATCAACGTTCGAATTCACAACGCGGGAGCCTTTCACCCGAAGGGTTATATTTTCATAACCGAGAATATGGTTACGGCCATGATCGGCAGTTCAAATTTGACCGGTAACGCGATCGTCAAAAATCACGAATGGAACCTGAAAGTTTCAGCATCCGAGGGCAGCGATCTAGCTGACCAGCTATCGTTGTTGACCCAGAACCAGATCGAAGAATCCATGGTGCTGAGCCAACGGTGGATAGATGCGTATGCGGAACAGTACACGCCTCCTCCGATACGTCGGAAAGTAGTAGTTACCCCTCAACCTGACGTTGATGAGCAGCTTCTGCCGATAGCGACTGAACAAGATCTTGATGTGACCGGCCAATCGCCGGATGGCGCTGTGTCGACCGAGTTGTTCCTGCCGATCCTCCCGAACCAGATGCAAACGGAGGCGCTCAAGGCGCTGGAACAGGTTCGGTCGAGCGGCGAGTCGAAGGCCATAGTCATTTCGGCTACCGGTACGGGAAAGACGATCCTCTCGGCATTGGAAGTACGGGCAGCTCATCCTGGCCGGTTCTTATTTGTCGTTCACCGCGAGCAGATTCTCGATAAAACCATCCAAGAGTACCGCCGCGTCATCGGCGGCCACTACAACGATTTTGGCAAACTTGCCGGTGCCTCCAAACAAAGCGACCGCAAGTTTGTTTTCGCAATGGTGCAGACATTGTCCCAAGATAGTGTGCTGCACGAGATTCAGCCAGACGCTTTTGACTACATCATCGTTGACGAGGCACATCGCGTTGGCTCTCCAACATACAAGAAGGTACTTGGATACCTCGAACCTACTTTCCTGCTTGGCCTGACAGCCACACCAGAACGTAGCGATGGATTCAATGTTTTTGAGTTTTTCGACTACAACGTGCCTTATGAGATTCGCTTGAATCACGCGTTGGAAGAGAACATGCTGAGCCCATTTCATTACTACGGGATAGCCGACGTAACGCTTGATGACCAGACGACCCTAGACAGCACAGATGATCTGGGACATCTTGTGACGGCGGACCGTGTTCACCATATTATTGACGCGCTGGCTAAATATGGGCAGGCGGGTGTTGCCCCAAAGGGGCTTATTTTCTGTTCTCGTAAAGTTGAAGCTGCTGCCCTATCTGCAGCGCTGAATCAGCAGCAACTGCGTGGGAAAACTTTGCGGACGGTTAGTCTCAGCGGTGACGATTCGGTGGATCAGCGAGAACGAGTAGTTGGGCAACTGGAACGCGGAGAACTCGACTACATCCTCACCGTCGACATCTTCAATGAGGGGGTGGATATCCCCACAGTGAATCAGGTCGTCATGCTTCGCCAAACGCAATCGGCCATAGTGTTCGTGCAGCAGCTTGGACGCGGTTTGCGTAAAGCACCGATGAAGGACTACTTGGTGGTGATCGACTTCATTGGCAACTACGCGAACAACTACATGATCCCGATAGCGCTGTTCGGCGATGAATCGCTGAACAAAGAGTCGCTGAAAGAGAAGCTTATTTCCACCGAACAGGCTGGCGTACTTGCCGGTTTATCAAGTGTTCGATTCGATAAGGTCTCGCAGCAGCGTGTGCTTGATTCCATCCGTACAACTGCTCTGGACAGCATTCAAAAGCTCCGCGGTGCGATGCAGTCGATGCAGAACCGAGTTGGACGCGCACCGAAGCTCTTTGATTTCTATCGATTTGAATCGGTCGATCCGGTATTACTGGCAACGAAGAAGGAAAACTATCCAGCGTTGGTTAAGAGCCTTTTGCGGATTGATCATGAGCTTAGCCATGATGAGCTCAAGGCGTTGTCACTACTATCGCATGAAGTCCTGACGTCGAAGAGAATTCATGAGTTCGTGCTTGTCCGTGAGTTGCTTTCACACGGTTCGGTAACCTTGCCCCAATTCCAAGCAGCGCTCCTCAACGAAGGAATCGACGCGACCCATCGCGAATTGATGAGCACCGTAGAAACTCTGAATCTTGCTAATCACGGACAAGTTGATCAAAGTCGATATGGAATTCGTTTGGCACACATCGATGGAGAATCTATATCGGCTGATTCTGGTTTTCTCAGTTCATATCGTTCACACAGTGCATTCACCAACGAAGTGGACGACATCATGCAAACGGGCATGGCCTTAGTGCGAGACCGGTATGTTGCTGGAGATCCGTTTATCGTTGGAGGACAGTATTCCCGAAAGGAAGTGACACGTCTTCTGGGACTGCCACGAAAATGGACGTCAACGCTTTACGGGTACAAAGTCGATCCAGAATCGAAGACCTGCCCGATTTTTGTGACGCTGCACAAATCGGACGATATCTCGGCTAGCACCGCGTACCAGGATGAACTGGTTGATCCTTCCCATCTGCGATGGTTCACGCGATCAAGGCGAACGCTACAGAGCGATGAAGTCCGGCGAATAGTGAATAACGAGGTTGATCTGTACGTCTTCGTTAAGAAAGACGATGCGGAAGGCACCGAATTCTTTTACTTAGGCCAGGCCGATTCGCGCAATGCCGAACAGACTCACATGTCTGGAAAGAACCAAGAGCAGCTTGACGTCGTCACGATGAACCTGCATTTCGAGAAAGCGATCGACAACGCTTTGTACGACTATTTGAGCCCGAATCAGAACCTGACTTAACTTCGCTGACACCAAATGGGCGTAAAGAATCAGCGGCGATTTCGGGCCGGATAGTCGCAACGAACTGTTACCGACGATCTTTGCCATCAATACGAACCGTCGAATGTATTCTTCCACTAGCTTTCTATCGGCCAATTTTTTGAGACCGTCCTAATCAAACTTCGACATACAGATACATGAAAAATACATCGTCCGGTCAGGAGTAAGGTATTCATCTAGCTTGGTTTGTAGAACGGATAGGCGCAGAAATTTAGGATCCAGAATTTAGCATAAATTCTGGATACCAGATTTTTATTAGCCCTTCGCAGTCATCCGCGGAGAGCTCTAAAAATTCGTCAGGGGTCTTATCAATTTTTTGCAACAGAGTATCGAAAGCTTCCGGGCCGTGTTCATATCTTCTACCCACTGTTTCGAGGCGGAGTTCTTTTTTAGTATCGACTTTGTGCAGGATAACTTGTCCCATACGTGATTCGTTTGCGTCGTGATGGATGAGATCACTATCTATCCGAACCGGAGGAAACACGTGGGTATCATTGATGAAGAAAATGATGTCTCCTCGAGAGAAGGCGCCTTCCTTTTCCACTATCTGCAATAAATCGAATCGAAAACCAGTCTTGCGTTGACGCAACGAACCTTCCTTCTCTTGTTGCAAAAGTTCTACGACCTCGTCAGGGGTTAGATCAGCATCAATCCACCGAACTATGTATATTTTGTTAAGTTCCCACGGGAATCCGAAAGCTTGTGGTTCGGGGGTATTTATGCCCGTAATGCGATGCGAAGGGTCACCAGCATCAAATAGTTTTTTGAGGTCAGATAACTTCGAGCTGGTGATTTTTCCTCCCGAAGCTTCAATCTCGTGCTCGACGAATTCTCTGACTTCTTTTCTAGTTTCACGATCAGTGGTGATTAGAACAGCTTCGGATGCTCGCGCAGAACTCGCGGACGCATTCGCAGATCCCACGACTGCGTGTCGGTCAGTAGAAATGACTTTGGCATGCAATATCGAAGACGTATGCACTTCGACGCCTGAATTAATAAATCGTTCAAGGGCGTAAGGATTTGTTGCCCCTGAGGCTACATTTTGGTCGCTAGCATTTACAAGGAGGACGTCGCCTAAACCAAGAGGAAGTCGTTCCGGAGCATCTTTACCGATAAATGCGATTGCGGCATATGTTCTTCCTGCGCCCTCAACTACGTTGGTGATATGCGGCCAAACGGCCTGAGAATGAAATCGAGTTACCATGATTGAAGTCTAATCGGATGGTCATGAGCAACAAGACATTTGATTCACTGACGAGCGGGGGACACCGACGTGCTCTGACTGCTGCTTTTGGATATATTTTGAAGAAGTAAACAATGTCGAGACCCAAACTGATGTGAGCGAAAATCCACAAATGCGCCTACTTATCGACAACGACACGGGTATCGATGATGCGCTCGCGTTGGCGTACCTCTGTGCTTGCGAACATGTACAGATAGAGGCAATCACCAGTACACCTGGGAACGTTGATGCTGAGCAGGTTACAGCTAATAACGATGCACTTCTTGGACTCTGTGATCAGCCTGACGTACCAGTACTAATCGGCGCGCGAGAACCTCTAGAGGTTCCGTTGGTCACCACGCCCGAAACTCACGGACCACAAGGTGTCGGGTATGCGACGCTATCGACTCCAGGCGTCGCCGCGCATAGTCACGACGCTGTGGATTATTGGATCGAAGCCGCACGAACTAACCCTGGCGAGCTAACAGTTTTGCTTACTGCACCTCTGACCAACTTTGCCCTGGCGCTACGCGAAGAACCTAAACTTCCCTGGTTGCTGCGCAAGGTAGTCATCATGGGAGGCGCCTTCTACTACCAAGGCAACACCACTCCTACCGCGGAGTGGAACACTCACGTTGATCCTCATGCGGCAAAGGAAGTTTTTGCTGCCTACACCGCGGCTGCGGAACAGGGGTTGCCTTCTGAGAAGCTTCCTATCGTGTGCTCATTGGACACCACTGAGCGCTTTGAAATGCAGCCGGAATTCTTGACTCACCTGGCGGCAGAAGCTGGGTGCGTCGAGCCCGAACTTGTATTGGACAGCGATCCCGAGGGAACCTTGAGCACCGCATCCAATCCGCTAGTGCGCTATCTTTCAGATGCTCTGCGGTTCTACTTCGAGTTCCACCGGCACTACGACCAGGGCTACATTGCCCATGTCCATGACTACTTCGCCGCAGGTGTCGCTGCTGGCACACTTGAATACCAAACTCGACTTGCCACAGTTGACGTGGAAACTGAATCCGAGCTTCTCTTCGGAACTACCGTGGCCGATTTCCGAGGACTATGGGGCAAGCCAGCAAATGCTCGCATAGTATCCAGCAACGATCCCGAATCAGGCTTCGCTGAGCTACTTACCCGCCTCGGTGCACTGGCCCGAAAACTCGACACGAATTCCTGAGCCGTAACCTAGGTGGGCTAGACTCATCTACCGGGCCGAGGTGACATTAGGCCCCGCACTCGCACGCACCCAGTAGTACCTGGGTGCACAGCCACACTCGTACCGAGGAATGCCTTTCTATGTCACCGAATCTGCTTTTGCCCGAAGAAACCAGCTCCCAAGTTCTGCGCCGCAGGATTTTGGCTACTGCTGGCACCCTGCTCTTGATCGGCACCTACCTGGTCCTAGTCATTACCCAACCCACGGGCATAGCCGAAGGACTGGGACAGGGCGTCGCACTGGTTACCTTTGCCGCATACCTTGCTGCCGCAGTCATGCTTTTGGTCGCGGTGCTTCCGGACTTGCCGGTATCCACTCTCACGCTGATCCCGGTAGCGCTGGCCCTGAACATCATCTTGGGGCAATTCGTTGGTTCCGTAATGGTCCCGCTCTACCTCGACTCGATTGGCACGGTGCTCGTAGGGTTCTTGGCGGGCCGTCGGGCCGGTGCAGCCACCGGTGTGCTCAGCACGCTGATCTGGTCCCTGTTCGCCCCCACGGTCTTGCCCTTCGCAGCTGGCGCCGCCTTGGTCGGCTTCCTCGCTGGAACCGCCGCTCGCTTCGGTGCGCTGCGCCGTCCGTATCTTGCCCCCGTGGCCGGTGTGGTTGCAGGTGTTCTTGTCGGCGTGGTTTCAGCTCCGGTGGCGGCCTTTGTCTTCGGCGGAACTTCGGGTGTAGGCACCGGCGCAGTGGTTGCGGCTTTCCGCTCCATGGGCGACTCGCTGCTTTCAGCCGTGACCAAGCAGGCCTTGATCTCAGACCCGGGGGACAAGGCCATCGTCTTCCTCATTGCGGCTTTGCTGATTTACGCCCTGCCCAAGCGTTTGAGCGGAAGCTTTGACTTCATCCGTCGTTACCGGGTGCTGGGCCAGCGGGGAACCAAGTAGGCCCACCCGCTATGCCCAAGTCCATCAACTTGCATCCATTTACCGTATTGGCTCTGACGGCGGCCGTCGTCACGATGACCACCGCCGCTGGCCTCTGGTGGTTGAGCTGCGCGGTCATCACTGTCTGCGTACTGGTTGCCGGTTGGACTGGGCATCTGCGACGGCTGGCGGTCCTGAGCGCTGCCATCCTGATCCCTACGTTCGCGTCCTTGCTATTAATCCATGGGCTCGTCTCCCAACAGGCGTCCGGGCTCATCGCTGTGGCCGGGCCGTTCCGGGTGACTGAAGGCGGACTGGAAGCAGCCACGGTTTTGGGCCTGCGCACTGCGGTGCTGGTGGTGGCAGGTCTGCTCTGTACCTTGCTGATCAGTAAGCATCAGCTGGTAGCGGCCATAGACCTGTCTCCGGCACCGCCGCAGGTGGGGTACTTGCTGGCAGCCACGCTGTTTCTCCTGCCCCATATGGCCGACAAGCAGCGCACCATCGGCCAAGCGCAGGCACTCCGCCAAGCGGGAACTGGACGTGGTCTTTCCGGTTGGTTCCAACGAGTGAGGTTGCGGGCGGTTCCGCTGGTGCTCGCCTCCCTTCAGGATGCCCACGATAGGTCGTCTCACCTGTCAGCCCGCGGATTTCCCGCTGCCGGATCCCACACCAGACTGCGTACCGTCGCAGATTCTGTCACCCAGCAACGTGTCCGGTGGATTTCCCTGCTCTGCGCCGTGGTGGGCCCGACAGCAATCTTGGCACCCTTCTGGGGGAGTGCATGATAGAGAATCAGAAGAACTCGCGCACGGGTAATACTGTGCTGCTCGACCTCAAAATTGAGCGCTTCCGCTATTCCGGTGCTGAGCTTGATTCCTTGCAGCACATTGAGGTGAATGTGGCTCCGGGCTCATTGACTGTCATCGTCGGGGAATCCGGTTCAGGCAAGTCCACTCTGGGCGAGGTGTTCGCAGGTATCTTGCCGCGGCAGGGCGCAGACCAATGCCTGGGAACAATAAATCTGGCCGGGCAACGGATCGAATATACCGGCCTGGAATGCCAGCGCATTAATGTGGCGGGGTGGGCTAAACACGTCGGTTTGCTTCCTCAGGAAGCTGGGCACTATCTTTCACGGATTCGTGAAAGGGTTGCCGAGGAACTCGTATTCTCGCTCGAAAACGAGGGCGTGCCACGAGATGAGATGTGCCAGCGCATCACTGCGCTTTCCACGCAACTGGGCCTGGACCATTTGCTTGAACGCGATCCTGCCAAGCTTTCTGGCGGTCAGGAACGACTAGTTGCTCTGGCCTCATTGGCAATCTCGGAACCATCCATCATGGTCTTGGATGAGCCACTGGCGGGCTTGGATGCAGAAGCTACGGCAGCCGTCACCGAAATGATTACCCGGCTGCGCGCAGGCGGTACCGCGATGGTGGTCTTGAGCAGGACTGCCAAGCCGTGGGCCGGCAAAGTTGATGCATTGAGGACATTAGCGAATGGGCAACTGAGCAAGGCTTCTTCAGACGATCTTGTACAGCACTCCGTATTTGAGCCAACCCAGCGGCGTGCCACTCCTATCGAAGCGAATGTTCTCTTGGAGTTCGGTGATGTCCAGCTGGTCCATCCGGGGGCCGAGCGCCCAGTCCTCGACGGGCTGGATCTGCAAGTGCGGGCCGGTGAATGCGTTGGACTGGCGGGTGCGAATGGATCGGGTAAAACCACGGTGCTCAAAGCCGCCGCAGGGCTGCTGCGGCCAACCGCCGGAAGTCTGGCGGTTTCAGCTACTACCGGCATGCTTTTGCAGAATTCCTCTGACCAGCTTTTCGAACGCACCGTATTGCGTGAGGTATCTTTCGGCCTTCCAAAGAAGGGCGCGCAACGATCGCGTGTTCCGGAAGTCCTCTCGCAACTCGGGTTGGAAGCTTTCGCCGAGACTCATCCCTACGAGTTGCCGGCTTCGGTGCGCAGGCTCGTGGCCCTAGCGACCGTTCTGGTCCGCGAACCGCGGACCCTCCTGCTGGATGAACCAACCGAGGCCTTGGATTCAGCGGGGCTGGCGCGCTTGCAAGAGGTCATCGACTCGGTGCTGATTCGCGGGGGAGCGGTGCTCCTCTCCACCCACGACAAGGAATTCATGAATAGGACTACCCACTGGGTCCATCTGATGTCAGAAAACCCCGAGCCAACGGCCCCCGATTCATAGTCTCGGCGACTTTCGCCGTACTCAGTTCACGTGAAAATTGTGCAACTGCTGAGTTGTGCCAACCGTCGAATCGTCATGCGAAACACTGACTTGATTCATGCTGAATTCACATGAATAGTTCACTGATCTATCTATCTATGGAACTGGTCGCGTATAAATAAGTTTGATGTTGTCATCGGTCTTTGGATGAGGCCGCAAGGAAGGGATCTATCTGATGTCTGATGCAGTTGGCGAAGAACTGGTGCTCCGAAACGACACGGACGGAGTCGCATGGCTGACAATCAACAGGCCGGAATCCCTGAACGCGATGAATCAACATGTCATTGCACGCATGCATAGCCTGCTCGACGAGATTGAACTGGATTCCGCGATAGAGGTCATCGTCTTCACCGGTGCCGGAGACAAGTCCTTTGTCGCCGGAGCTGATATCAACGAGCTTGCCGCGCGAACCCCCATCGACGCGTTGGGCGGCCGGATGCAGAATCTCTACGACAGGATTGCCAAGTTCCCGAAACCTACAGTTGCGGCGGTCAACGGATTCGCTTTTGGTGGTGGCCATGAATTGGCCCTGTGCTGCGACGTGCGCATCGGATCCACTCAAGCCCTGTTCGCCTTGCCCGAAACCGGATTGGGAATCATTCCTTCCGCAGGCGGAACGCAGCGGCTGGCTCGAATCGTCGGCATTGGACGTGCCACTGACATGATCCTCACCGGCCGGCGCCTCGATGCCTTCCAAGCACTGCAGGCCGGACTCATCACCGAGCTGGTCGAAGCGGATGAACTTGCGGCTTCGGCGCAGAAGCTCGCGCGCAAGATCGCTGCCAAGGGGCCCCTGGCCATCAAGCTGGCCAAGCTGGTGGTCAGCCGCGGATTCGACGTAGACCACGAGACGGGCATGCTGCTGGAGCAACTGGCCCAAGCGCTCGCTTACAGCTCGGAGGAAAAGCAGGAAGGCACCCGCGCCTTCCTGGAAAAGCGCCGCCCCGACTTCCGGGGTGTGCGCCAGTCCGATGCAGCCATTCATAACGCCTAGGAAACCGATTTTGGAAGGAGACTTTATGTCTCAGGAAAACCGTCCCGTCGACAGGATCACCGTTATCGGTGCCGGAACGATGGGTTCGCAGATCGCCATGGTGGCCGCCTTGTCAGGGGTCAGCGCTTCACTGGTGGACATCAAGCAAGAACAACTGGACCAAGCCAAGGAGCAACTCTGGTCCCGCGTGGACCGTGATGTCCAAAAAGGCCGCCGCGCTTCGGCGGACGTCGACGCGGCCAAGGAGCGTCTGAGCTTCACCACGGACCTGGAAGCAGCGGTGGCTGCGTCTGACTTCGTCATCGAAGCGGCAATTGAGGACTTGAAGATCAAGCGCGAGCTCTTCGCCAATTTGGATCGGATCGCCCCACCTCACGCCATCTTGGCCACGAATTCCTCGAATATTGTCTCCTCAAGCGTCGCTGATGCCACGTCCCGCCCAGACCGGGTGTGCAATATGCACTTTTTCAATCCCGCTCTGGTCATGGAATGCGTGGAAATCATCCCGCATGCCCAAACCTCAGAAGAGACCGTTGATATTGCTGCCCGACTGGCCGAATCCTTCGGCAAACGCGTCGTGAAGTTGAATAAAGAAGTTCCTGGATTCATCGCCAACCGTCTGCTCAATGCGATCCGCCGCGAAGCTCTGGAACTCTATGAGGATGGTGTTGCCAGTGCCGAGGATATCGACCTGGTCGCCAAGACCGCATTGCGCCACCCTATGGGGCCCTTCGAACTCATGGACCTCGTGGGCATAGACGTGGTCTACCTGATCCGGATGGCCGAATATGAGCAGACTGCAGACCCCGAGAGCCTGCCTGCACAGTCGGTCAAGAAGCTCTACGAAGAAGGATCTTTTGGCCGCAAAACCGGCAAGGGATGGTACAGCTACAGCAATTAGCTGCCCCGCGGGTCCGGGAAGACTTCCTTGGCGAGTTTGATGACGTTTTTCAATGCGGCATTGGTGTCTTCCCTGCGCCAGATGAGCCGCGCTTCAAGCTCGACATTTGCATCCTTGAGCGGAACGTAGACCACGCCGGGAATGGTGATGTTGGCGCGCACCGAATCCACCGTCAGGGCGCACCCCATCTCTGTGCTGACCAAGACGAGCTGGGTCAGGGTATCGGGTGCTATCTGGGTCACTCGGGGCGCGAAGCCGGCGGCCATGGACAAGGTATTCAGCCGGTTCTGCAGGGCTGCGCTGAATCCACCGGGCAGCGTGATCCATTGCTCTTGGGCCAAATCGGCCATATGCACGGCGCTGCGCCCGGACAATGGATGCGAGATGGGCAAGGCAATGAGCACCCGCTCGATCGCCATAACGTAGGAATCCACGTCGGGCGGGATGAAATCCCAGCGTCCGATGGCCAGATCCAGGGTCTTGTCCAGAATGCGCTCCAACCCGACATGCGAGAACTGCGAGCTGTGGAATTGCTGGCGCAGTCCGGGGTGGACCTTGCGCAACTCGCGGGCCAGAGCTCCAACGGTTGTATTCGTTGAAGCGCCGGCGAAGCCGATGCGTACTTCACCGGTTTCACCGGTCACCGCAGAACGGACCACCTGCTGTGCGCGCCGTGAAATGTTCATCAATTCGGTGGCAGGTTCAAGCAGGGCCTGGCCTGCCGGAGTCAGGGAAACATGTCTGGTGCTGCGCTCGAAGAGTTGTGCACCCACCGTGTGCTCAAGTTGCTTGATGAGCCGGCTGAGGGCGGGCTGCGCCATGCGAAGATTCGCGGCGGCCCGTCCAAAATGGAGCTCCTTGGCTACCGCCAGAAACGCTTCCGCGTGATGCACGTCCACTGTGGTGCTCCACTTCTTTTTTGATGTGAATTTATTATCAATTCAATCAATATTAGGTCTTGGACTATTAAGAATACTAATGGTTCGATGAATGTTGAGACCTATCGCGTAAACGAGGCACGCGATTCATTACGAGCATGTTGAACAGACCAGGAGCGCATATGAGGAATTCAACGGGTTCCGCAACCACCGGCCCGCTATCGGGAATCGTCATTGCAGACTTCTCCCGCGTACTAGCCGGACCATACTGCACGATGCTTCTGGCGGACATGGGAGCTACGGTCATCAAAGTGGAAGGGCCGGCAGGTGATGACACGCGCAATTGGGTTCCTCCGCACCGCGACGGCGTGAGCACCTACTACCTGTCCATCAACCGCAACAAGAGCTCCATCGTGCTGGACATGTCCAACGCCCAGGACCTGGAAACCGCCTACAGCATTATCGAACGGGCGGATGTGTTCGTGGAGAACTTCAAACCCGGAGGACTGGCCAAGTTCGGACTGGACCAGGAAGCCGTGGCTGAACGCTGGCCGCACCTGATCCACGCATCGATCACCGGATTCGGAACCGAGGGCGGGAGCTCCATGCCCGGATACGACCTGCTGGCCCAAGCGGTTTCGGGAATGATGACGCTCACCGGTGATGCCGACGGTCCACCGCAACGCGCGGGAGTGGCCGTCTTCGATGTGATGACGGGCTTGCACGCAACTGTCGCCATCCTCGGTGCCCTGCAAGAGCGCAATCTCACCGGGCGCGGGCAGCATGTCGGCGTCAACCTGCTGTCCTCAGCCGTTTCCGGACTGGTTAACCAGACCATGGGCTACGCCGGCGCCGGGAACATCCCGACACGCATGGGCAATGACCATCCGAGCTTGTTCCCCTACGGACCCTTGCATGCAGCTGACCGCGAGATCGTGATCTGCTGCGGCAATGACGTGCAATTCCAGCGATTGACCGAAGCTCTGGGCATCACCGAGGTCGGCATCGATCCGCGCTTCGCCACGATGGCGGACCGCAACGCCAACCGCGAAGAGCTGCGCGTGATCCTGGAGCAGGCCCTGGCCGCGCGCACCGCCGATGAGTGGTTCGAAGAGCTCCAGAAGAAGGGCATCGCCTGCTCGCCGATCCTGAACGTCGCCGAGGGCTTGCAATTCGCGCAGCGCCTCGGTCTGGACCCGATCGTGCAAGCAGGCAAGGGCACGGATACCGTGCCGACCATCAAGCACCCGGCCACGTTCAGCCGCAGCGAAATCCGCTATGACAAAGCTCCTCCCGCCTTGGATGGGGATAGGGAAGCCGTTCTGGAATGGATCAGCAGCAATCCCCAGCGCACCGCTGACGACAAGCTCGCGGTCTAGACGCAGCCCAAGAACCAAAGAATCGAAAGAACGAAATGACTTCTGTAATAGACCACCCGGATTACCTGCTGCTGGACCTGGACCTGACGGATGCGGATCGTGAATTGCGCGATCGCGTGCGTGCCTTCGGCGTGAACCAGATCGAGCCGATCATCAACGGCTACTGGGAACGCGCTGAGTTCCCGCGCGAAGTCGTCCCGGGGCTGGCCGGATTGGGGATCATCGGCACGTTCATCCAAGGCTATGGTTGCCCTGGGTTTTCCCGGCAGGCTGCGGGAATCGTGGCACGGGAAATGGGACGCATTGACGGTTCGGTCAATACCTTCCTCGGTGTGCACTCCAACTTGGGCATGGGATCCATTTACATGCTCGGCAATGAGGAGCAGCGCAACCGCTGGCTCCCGGCGATGGCCAGTCTTCAGAAGACCGGCGCCTTTGCGCTGACCGAGCCGACTCACGGTTCCGACTCGGTCTCCTTGGAGACCTCTGCACGCTTGGAAGGGGATACCTGGGTCATCAATGGCCATAAGCGCTGGATTGGCAATGGCCATGAAGCAGACGTCATTGTGCTCTATGCGCGGGACGTGGCAGATGGACAGGTCAAGGCCTTCATCGTGGAACGCGATGGGCAAGGACAGTACCCGCAGGGCTACAATCCAACTCCCATCGCAGGCAAGATCGGCAAGCGCGCCATCCTGCAAGCGGACATCACCATAGAGAACATGAGGATTCCCAGCGAAAACCGTTTGGCGAATTGCGAATCGTTTGCAGGGGTCAACCGGGTGCTCAAGGCCACCCGCGGCGGTGCCTCTTGGGAGGCAGTGGGGCACGGCATGGCGGCCTTCGAGATCGCTGCCCGGTATTCCCTGGAACGCGAGCAATTCGGCGGTCCCATCGGTGGATACCAGCTGGTCCAGGAAAAACTCGCCACGATGCTCTCTGACCTGACCAGCATGCAGCTGATGTGCACCCGCATGGCCGAACTTCAGGAACGCGACAAGCTGACAGCCTCCATGGCTTCGATGATCAAGATGACCACTTCCCGCAAGGCCTTGGCGATGTGCCGCGAGGCACGGGACATGCTGGCAGGAAATGGCCTGCTGCTGGAGAACCACGTGGCACGCCACCTGACTGATATGGAAGTTGTCTCCACCTACGAGGGCACCGATTCAATGCAGGCACTGATTGTCGGACGAGACATCACTGGCTTGTCTGCTTTCACCCGCAACAGCCGGGCCAAGGCCGCGTCGGCTGTCCGCTGATGCGCCGAAATCCAGACCAACTATTGAAGGGACCACAACGTGGCCAATATTTCAGCAGTCAATCCATCCACCGGTGAAGTATTCGCCGAGTTCGCGCAGCTCACCGACGAACTGCTCGAGCAATCCTTGACGCGAGCGAATGCCGCGCAACGACTTTGGAAAAAGGAACCGGTCCAGGCACGTTCTGAACTGCTTCGCAGCATCGCACGGGAATACCGCGAACGTGCTGACGCGCTGGCGAAGGACGTAGCACTGGAAATGGGCAAGCCGATCAAGGCCGCCCTCGGGGAGCTCGCGTTGGTTGCCTCGATCTACGAGTACTATGCCGAGCAGGGGCCGGCCATGCTGGAGCCCAAGGACATTCCCGCTTACGCTTCCGGAAGGGCCAAGGTCCGCAAGGATCCCATTGGGGTGCTGCTGGGCATCATGCCTTGGAACTTCCCGCACTACCAGGTGGCCCGATTCGTTGCGCCGAACTTGCTGCTGGGCAACACCATCCTGCTCAAGCACGCCTCGATCTGCGCGCAATCGGCGCAGAATATCGACGAGCTAATGAGCGCCGCCGGAGTGCCTGAAGGCGTGTATTCGAATATCTTCGCAAGCCATGCCCAGATTGAGCACTTGGTCGCGGATCCGCGGATCAAGGGCGTCTCGCTGACCGGCTCCGACGGAGCCGGCGAGCGAATCGGTGCATTGGCAGGCAAGCACATCAAGCCGGCAGTGCTGGAACTCGGCGGATCAGATCCATTTATCGTGTTCGCCGATGCGGATATCAAGAAAGCCGCAGCGGCGGCAGTCATCGGGCGCTGCAATAACTCGGGGCAGCAGTGCACCGGCGCCAAGCGTTTCATCATCGAGGACAGCGTCTATGAAGAGTTCATCGAACTCTTTGTCCAGGGCATGGAATCCGTCGTGGTCGGCGATCCGCTCGATGAGGCGACGACCATGGGTCCGCTGTCCTCGGAAGCTGCACTGGTGGAACTCGACGGCCAGGTCAAGCAGGCGGTCGCCGATGGCGCCCGGATACTGACAGGCGGAAGCCGTCTTGACCGCCCGGGGGCCTACTATCCGCCGACCGTGCTGGATGGCGTCACCGTCGAAAACCGGGTGTACTACCAAGAGCTCTTCGGCCCGGTGGCAATGGTTTTCCGGGTGGGTTCCATAAAGGAAGCCGTGGATCTTGCCAACGACTCGCAGTACGGGCTCTCCAGTGCGATCTTCACGGCCGACGAGGACCGGGCCGAACGCATCGCCGAGGATTTGGACACCGGGATGGTCTACATCAATGCAGTGTCCAAGAGCGCCCCGGAACTGCCCTTCGGCGGCGTCAAGCGCTCTGGCATCGGGCGTGAACTGGGCACCTACGGCATCGATGAGTTCGCGAACTTGAAACTGATCCGCCGCAGCTGACAGATCCGCGGAACCCGGCGGCCGACTCACGAAACCTTGTGAGCCGGCCGCCGGGTTTTTTGTTGTCCAAGAGAATATGAGCGATCAGGGACTCGGCGGCACCGGGCCCAGTGGTATGCAGGGGTCCAGATCCTGCAAGACGAGGGCTATTGCAATCGCTGCGATGCACGACGAGTGGCCAACCCCCAACACGGCCCAGATGGTGCTTGTGCTTTAGGGAATTTCCGAGCCTAGACAGGTTTAGGCTGGACGATGTTCGAGCAGCACCTCTTCGAAGAAGCGATCCACCACTGGTTCCAGGTATTCATGGTCCATGACTTCGCCGTTGCCCTCGTACCAATCAGCGAAGTCGAGAATTTCGCCCTCGTCCTTGTACCCGAGCTCATTTGCAATGTCGGTCCATTTTGCCGAGGTGGTGCGCACGCTGTCCACCAGTTTTGGACCGTCGAGCTGCGAGGATTCCTGCACCCCTTCAAGGATCTTTTCATTGCCGGCCGCAAGGGCCGCGCTGATTTCTGGAGCCAGGAAGTGCATTCCCGATCCGGCTTTACTTGCCACCTCGATGCCTTCTGCTTGGGCGGCATAAGATTGTCCAAGCTCTCCGACGTTGTAGACGCTCATCTGGTCGAAGATCAGCTGCTGTGCTGCCAATGGCAGTTTTGACCAGCTGGAACCGGCGACGATGCTGCCGGAGCCGATGCCAAAGGTGCTGTCCGTTGGCAGGTATACGTTGCTGGCCTGTTCGATCCAGCCGTTGCTCACCATCGTGGTCATCGATCCGTAGGTGCATTGGATGACATTTCTCTGGAGTCCTTCATAGGTCTCGGCTAGCTGCAAGGAAACAGTGGAAGCTCCCATGGCTTCGGACTGTATGACCTGTGCGGCCGCATTGACCCGAATCTGGGTTCCAGAAAAGTCGCTCAAGGCGTTTTTCTCGTCGGTGCAGGCCATGGCCGTGGAGCCGAAGGTATTGAGCGGATTCAGGACCGTCATGCCTTGTTCTTCGAACTCTGCCATGATTTCGGGAGTATCGAACGCAACCTCTTGTGCTGCGAAATGCGTGACGATCTCTCCTTGCAGTGGGCTGGAAGGTGCCGCTACTAAGGCATCTTGCAGAGCCATGAAAGCCGGCATTTCATCCTTGTGGTAGGAAGTAAGCCAATGCGCAAGGTCCAACCGCCCATCAGCCAACGCATCGGAGATGCCATCGGGTGCCACGACCGCGTTGGCGTAGATGACCTCGACCTTGATCTTTCCGCCGGACCAATCTCCAATGGCATCGGCGAAAGCTTGGTCGCGTTGCCCGGAAATCGAGTTCGCAGATGGTGAAGACACCTGGAACTTGAGTGTTACTTCGTCCATGTCGGCTAGGGCCGCTTGGAAGTCCGCTTTGCTGGAACCATAGTCAACCCCAGTTCCGGTACCGGAGGAGCCGGAATCGGCTGAGCTGTTGCCGCCCATGGTGCAGCCGGTGAGCGCCAAAGATGCGATTGCTGCGGCTGATGCGAAAGCCATCAGGTTCTTGCGTTTCATAAGGTGGTCCTTTGGAAGTTGTATCGGAGAAATTTTCCAGTGCTTCGAGTAGTGATTTTTGCTATCTCCCCATTTCCTCAGCGAGTGTGGAGGCCCCCACGAGAGTTGTATGAATGCCGATATTGCTGGCAAGCGTCATCACGTCTACGATCTGGTCTGGGGTGGCGCCGTATTCAATGGCCTTCTTGACATGGGTGCGGATGCCGGGGACAAAAAGGTGAGTGGTGGCAACGTCTATTGCGATATAGATCAGTTCCTTCATGAACTCATCCAGGGGTCCTTGCTCCCAGGGGATGCTTGAGAGCTCCAGATATGCCTCAAAGTATTCTGGCGAGTAGGCCAAGACGGTGTCCCAGCTTTCGGACCAGTACTTTCGGTTGCGGATGAATTTGGCCTTCAGTTCTCGGCGGTGCTCATCAGCCGGAACTTCACTCACTTCTACGGCTACGCCAAGCTCTTCGAAAACCCCGTGGGCAATGGGCATGCCGACAAGCATCGAATGAGTTCCCAATGAGGCAGCTAGCTGGATTGTTTCTGCGATTTCTGCCGTAGAGGCGCCGGCATGGGTTGCTTGGCGGATATGGTGCTCAGTTGCCGTGGAGTTCAGGTAGGTGACTTGTGCATTGACCGATATGCAGATCAACTCACGTTGGATTGGCGTCAGCGACCCCCGAGAGCCAGCTACCTGGAGCAGCCGGTCGTAGGATTCGAAATAATTTGGGTCGAGTTTCAGCAGATTCTCTAAATCTGCATTCCAGAAACCGTGGGCAGCTTCGAAATTTGCGCGTGGGCATTGAATGGTTTGCGAGTCGGCCATTGTGTTCATTTCCTGGGTCAGTTCGGTGGGCGCATATTTGATTGGGCATGCGCATAGAGCCGGAGGATCTCGGCGCGGATAAGGCGCAGAGGGAAGTGCCTGGAAGGACAGTTCGTTCGGAAATGGAATGGACGTTGGATCGACTCGCGTCACGAATTCCGTGCGATCATGATTTTTTTGCAAAAGGCACTATTGCGGTTCGCTATATTCAATGCCATAGTGAACGCCAGTGCATGTGACTGCCATTTAAAGCTAACCATAAATAGCTGTGAATTGCATCACTTTATCAGAAAATTACGCGATGGTTTTTGCGTTTGACCTGAGGTTGAAGAGGCTGATGATCGGGAGCTGCGGTGAATCTTGGCCTAAATAAATGTTTTCCAATGCAATTAGACCTCGCATTCTCCTAAATATCATTTCTGGAGAATGCAAGGTCTAATTGTTGAATTTATTTCTAATCTACAGCATGGCGAATTTTAGGATGCCGATGAAATCGAGGGCAGCCAGGTCGTTAGTTCAGGCCAGAAAATCATGATGATGATAAAGCCGAGGGCAAATGGCAGGAACCAGAGGATCGAGGTGAATACATCGGTGAGAGAGACCTTGACTCCCTGGTTGACTTCTCGGCGCTTAAGGAGGTTGTAGCAAATGTAGGCCAAGACTCCCACCGGGGGCGTGATCATGCCGACCTCGCCCAGAATGATGATGAAGACGCCGAACCACATCAGGCCGATATCGTAGGATTCCAAAACCGGCAACAGCAGGGGGATGGTCAGCAGCATCATTGACATGGTGTCGAAGAACATGCCCATGAAGATGTAGAGCACGACCAAGGCCATTAGGAACCAGAAGCGTGACAGCCCCAGTTCCGCGATGAAGTCGGTGATGTCTCCGGCGATGCCGGTCACGGCCAGCACCCGGGTAAGCATTTCGGCGCCGATCAGCAGCAGGAAGATCGATGCCGTCGCTTTGGCGGCACCGGTCAGCGATGCGGAAATCTGGCGCAGGGGCTTATTCTTGCGGGTGTAGAACAGGGTGATCAGCAGCGAGGCGAAGGCCGCGGCCGCACCGGCTTCGGTGGGAGTGAAGTAGCCGGTGAACAAGCCGCCGAAAAGCACGAGCATGATCAGTGGCAGTCCCCAAAGCCCGCCCAGTGACTTCAATCGGTCGCTCCACGTGACACTGAACGCAGCTGCTGCTTTCTGCTGATTTCCGCGCCCGAACATCTGCGGGAAGATCAGGGCCATGGTGAAGTAGATGAGTGCGAACATGACGGCTAGGCCGATACCGGGAACCACTCCGGCCAGGAGCTGCGGACCGACTGGTACGGATACGATTCCGGCATATACCACCATCATGATGCTCGGTGGGATGAGCTGCCCGCTCAATCCGCCGGTGAGCACGGCTCCGACTGCCACACGGCGGTCATAGCCGACCTTGAGCATTTCCGGGATGCCGGCGCGGCCCAGGGCGTAGGTCATGCCAATTGACGAGCCGCTCACCGAAGCCAAGCCTGCGCCCGCAGCCGTAGTTCCGATGGCAAGTCCTCCTGGAAGCCATCCGAACCATTGGTGGGTTGCCTGGTAAAGGCGCTGGGTCAATCCTGCTTGGGTTAGCAGCAATCCCATCCAGATGAACATCGGAAGGACGGACATCGACCAGCCGCTGGAAGCGGTATAGGGGGCGGTCGACAGAACACTGATTGCGGCATCTGCACCGCTTACGTAAATCAGGCCCAGGACGCTGGCAATGGATAACGCGAAGCCGACTGCGATGCCGGCCAGCATCAGCGCTACCATGAGGGCGATGGTCCACAGCCCCGCTGCCGAGGCGGAGCTGCTGGTGAACAGCCCGATGGCGCACGCAATGTTGACCGCTACGAGAATCCAGAATCGAAGAGGTGTCCCCTTCAATTTGGTTCCGGCTGGTGTTCCTTGCGGGCTCGATTCGGTTTTGGAGGGGGCAATCAAGGGTGTCTCAATCATTGTGGGTACCTACCTAGAATCAAGCTGCTACGTCAGCGGTCGGTTTGCCGGTGCCGGTGTTGAGGTCATGCTCTGGCCTCTTGAACCCGAGCCAAGCATCGATTGCCAGAACGAAAGCTGTAAGCGTGAAGCCCAGCGGGACAAAATAGTACGCTGGCCATATTGGGATCGAGGTGATGCCGCCGGTCGCCTGGACTGCGGTCTTTGCCAGGGCCTCCGCTAAGCCATACCAGGCCAGAAGGGCGGACATCACTGCGCCGGCCAGGCAGCCGAAAAGCCGAATCCAGGCCAAGCTGCGGTTGCTCAAGTTCTCGACGATCAGTGCTACGTTGATATGTTCCTTCCACACTTGTGCGCCGGGGATGGCCAGCAGCACCAGGGCGGGGAGGAGCCAGTTGGCCGCAACCTCGTTCGCCCCGTAGATCGGTGTTTGGAACCAGGTGCGGCCAAGCGCGTTGGCCAGGCTCAGGAGCATCATGGTCAGCAGGGCGAGACCGGCAAGGCCTGAGATGATCCGTTCGAGGATTTTGGTGAGTTTAAGCATGGGATGCTCCACTTCTTGTTGTCTCTACGGTGAGAGCAGTCAGCAGCGTGTGGTGGTGGGTCATGGAATCAGCGGACAAAAGGCGTCGTGGACGCGAAGCCGCCGCGAATGCCGCCATCCAGGCGAATCACTTCCGCGTTGAGGTACTTGTTCTGGTAGATCTGCATGGCCAATTGCGCAAATTCGTGCGGGAACCCCACGCGCGGAGGGAACGGAACGTGTCGTTCCAACTTCGGGGTATCCGCCAGAATCGGCGTGTCGAAAAGTCCAGGAGCAATTGTCGCCACTCGAATGGAGAGCTCGGACAGCTCGCGGGCCAGCGGAAGTGTCATCCCTGCGATCCCTGCTTTTGATGCCGAATAAGCCGATTGCCCTGCTTTGCCATCGAGCGCGGCACCCGACGAGGTGAGTACGATCGCACCGTTCTCGTGCGGGTCTGCGTTCCGGGACATCAGTCCCGCTCCGTGGCGAACGACCGAAAATGTACCCAGCAAGTTGGTGCGGAGCACATTCTCGATCGTTTCAAAATTATCCAAAGGAGTCCTGGATCCAGTGTCAACTAGGTATCCCGGGTTCCGCGGTCCGAAAGCGGTGATGCCTGCGCAGTGAACGATGCAACGGAGCTCGACCCCGTCCGCTGCCACCGTGTCGAAGGCGCTGCGGACTTCGGCGTCATCGCCGACATTGACCTTGTGGTAGGTGATGCCCGTAGCCGGATTTTCGGCGTTGGGCTTGATGTCAAAGACATGTACCGCCCATCCGTTTTCGGCGAAGAGCTTGGCTGAGGCGGCACCTAGGCCACTTAGCCCACCGGTGACTACCACCGCGCGTTGAGCAGGCATAGCAATCCTTCAGGACTAGTGCATGCCCATGCTTCGCGTGGTGTGAATATAGACATGTATGTTCGACATTGTGATTTGAACCACGATACATGCGACCGGGATCCGTGTCACCCCTTTTGGAAATGTGACGCAAATCAATTTCCCCGGTGGTCCTAGTTGAAGGGCCGCAGGTTATTTCCAGCGGTTTCCCCGCCGTCAATGGAAATGCTGGCACCGCTGACAAAGCGCGACTCATCGCTGAGCAGGTAGATAACCAGCGGGCTCACCTCGTTGGTCTCGGCTGCGCGGCCAACTGGAATTTGCCCGAAGCCTCGTTTGAGGCCAGCTGTCATGGGCGTATTCACCGACCCCGGGTGAATCGAGTTCACCCGGATGCCCATGTCGCCTAGATCCAGCGCGGAAGTTTTCGTCAGCCCCTGCACGCCCCATTTGGAAGCGGAATACGATGCCCGATTCTTGAAGCCGGTCAGTCCGGCAATCGAGGAAACGTTCACAATCGAACTCGTGGCATGCTCCTTCAGTGCGGGCACGGCGGCTTTCATCCCGTAGAAGTTGCCCGTGAGGTTGATGTCGATGGTCCGCTTCCAATCTTCGAGGGTCGCCTCCTCCACCGAGCCCCTGGAGCCAATTCCGGCATTATTGACCAGTCCGTGCAATGCGCCGAAGTGGACTCTGGCACCTTCGACGGCTCGCAGCCAGTCGTCGAAGACGGTGACATCCAGTTCGGCATAGCGAGCGACCGTTTCGCCGTGGGCGTCGTTCAGCTCCTCGGCCAAGGCGCGGCCGGCTTCATGGGCGATGTCTCCGATCACGACGCGGCCTCCTTCGTGGCAGATGGACCGGGCGTGCTCGGCGCCCATTCCGCTGGCTGCCCCGGAGATCAGGATGACTTTTCCGGCGAGTCGCCCCGGGGTTGATTGCCTGTGTTGCTTTGCCATGATGGCTCCTAATTTGGTGGTAGTTGATATTTGCGGGACCGGCGTGGCGGCCTGCCGTCTTCGATGGTTCGATGTTGCCGTTCGAGCTATGAGTCTGGTTCGAGTCCGCTGGAACTCCGAAGATGTTACGCGTTCGTTCCCGGGACTAATTTTTCTATAAAGACAGTTTGACTTGGACTTTTTCCTGAACCTTTCCTGCTGTCATGACGCGGGGCGAGCTGTTTGCGGACATCTTGAACTAAATTCTAGACGAACGTGTATGTATTGTGATTCAATGAACATATTCCGCAAAACAAATGATCCCCGTCACAGTTGATGGGCACCGGTTATGGAGGCCACGATGAGCCAGGACAATCTGCACTTCGGTATTTTCTGCCTGACAAATGTTCCCGAGTGGAGCACCGAACGCGAAGCAGTCCACAAGGGCATCGAACAGATCAACCTCGCCGACAAGCTGGGCTTCGAGGAAGCTTGGGTAGCCGAGCACAACGCCCGCCGCTACGGAATCATCTCTTCCGCGCAGATGATGCTCGCAACCGTGGCAGGCACAACGAAGAATATCCGCTTGGGCTCGGGTGTGACCCGTTTGCCGATGAACCACCCGCTGAAGACCGCAGAGGACTTCTCGCTGCTGGACGTCATCAGCGACGGCCGCCTGAACTTCGGCATCGGCAAGGCCTATGACCTGCTGGAATTCCAGGCCTACGACATCGACCCGGAAGAACGCGATGAGCGTTACCAGGAGTCCTTCGAAATCATCATGCAGGGCTGGAAAGACGGAAAGATCAACTACCAGGGCAAGCATTTCCAGGTCCCTGGCCGAGGCAACCAGACCGAAGAGATCCAGTTGATGCCGCGTCCGATCCAGGAACCGCATCCACCGGTGTACATCATGGTCTCGCAGACCGAGGAGTCGCTGCGCTACGCCGCCCGCGAAGGCTTTGCCTTCGTGCTGGGGCAGATGCCTACCTGGGAGCACATGGCCCATCTGGTCAATGTCTACCGCGAAGAGGCCCGCGCCGCCGGATACAGCTACGACGCCATCGACGCGAATATCGCCCGCTCCTCGCAGCTCAAGGCCATCCACGTATCCGAGGACCGCGCCACCGCCGCCAAGGAATACGAAGAAGGCCTGATGTGGTACCTGAGCATCCTCAGCAACCGCGCCAAGGTCGGCCTGGGCCTGACCGAGCTCAGCTTCGATGACTACGTCGAGAAGGGCGCCATCCTGCTTGGCTCCTCGGATGACGTTGCGCAGCAGCTGGAAGACTACAAGAAGGTCACCGGCATCGGCGGCCTCGTCGGCTGGTTCGACGCCGGAAGCCAGCCGCAGGAGCAGGTCCTGCGCTCGATGACCAAGTTCGCCACTGAGGTCCGCCCCCAGCTGACCTCCCGCGATTCAACCGTTGAAACCGCACGGGCCTAAGGACAACACCATGACGACCATGACTGCAGACCCGCGCGTGGGTCCGAGCGAGTACAAAGAAATTATCGATGCGCTCATCGAGTTCATCGAAAAGGCCGTTGTGCCCATCGAGCAGGAGCACGCGGAATTCCTCAAGGACGAAGTCAACATCTTCGACTCGCGCGGCTTGATGACCGAGAAGTACAAGCAGATCAACCAGCAGGTGCGCGAGCTGTCCGCCGAAGCGGGCTTCTACACGCTCTACAGCGCCGAGTCCCTCGGCGGCGCGGAGCTTCCGGCCGCGGCCATCGTGGAAATCCAGGAGGCCCTGCACCACCGCTACGGACCGGAGCGTTCGCTGATCCACGAATCGGTGATCCCCTCCCCGTTCACCAACGGCCTGAGCCCGCTGCTCCTGCAGCTGCAGGAAGATGTCCTGGCACCGCGCATCGACGCGATCCGTGCCGGAACCTCGACCCTGTGCTTCGCGTTGTCCGAGCCGGATGCCGGATCCGACGTCTACAACCTGAAGACCCGCGCTATCGCGGTGGATGGCGGCTGGGTGATCAACGGCCAGAAGCAATGGATCTCCAATGCGGCCCACGCCAAGCACGCCTTCGTCTTCGCGGTCACCGACCCGGAGGCGGTGGCCAGCCGCAGCGGCGGGATCACCTGCTTCTTCGTGGACACCGATTCCGCCGGGTTCTCGGTGGATGCCGGCATCCCGATCATGGGCAAGCGCGGTTCGAACGCCACGATCCTTTCCTTCACCGATTTGAAGGTCACCCCGGAGCAGATCATCGGCGAGGAAGGCAAGGGGCTGAACCTGGCCATGGGCGGCATCAGCCGCGGACGCGTGACCATGTCCGCCACCTGCATCGGTGTCGCCCAATGGGCGCTGGACCAGGCCCTGGAATACTCCAAGACCCGCAAGACCTTCGGCAAGACCATCGGCCAGCACCAGATGATCCAGTCCAAGCTGGCCGAGATCGCCCGCGACATCTACCTGTGCAAATCGGCCGTGCAGCGCACCGCCGCCTTGCTGGACGCCGGGTTCCCGGCGATCAAGGAAACCTCCATCATCAAGTTCTCCTGCACCGAGATGCTCAGCCGCGTCGTGGATGAGGTTATGCAGATCCATGGCGGCCTGGGGCTGACCAACGAACTGGGCCTGGAAGGCGCCTACCGCTTCGCCCGCACCTTGCGCATTCCGGATGGAACCAGCGAGATCCAGCGCCGCACGGTGGCCAAGCGGCTATTGGCAGGAGATACCAAGCTGTGAGTGCTGTGCGAACCAGTCTGGTATCCGTCAGCACCGAGCAAGGGGTCCGCACGGTGGTCCTCGACCGCGCCGAAGCGCGCAATGCGCTGAGCCCGGATCTGCGCGAGGACCTGCGTCAGGCGCTGCTTGAAGCCAACGATGACCAGGACGTGCGCGCCATCGTGATCACCGGGGCGGGGGAGAACTTCTGCGCCGGCGGAGACGTGAAGCGCATGGGCAAGAACACCCCGAGCAACGGCGCCGCACGCATTTCGCTGGGGCGCGAACTGGTGGAGCTGATCCGCAACCTGAAGAAGCCGACCATCGCCGCGGTCCAAGGCCACGCGGTGGGTGCCGGGTTCGGACTGGCGCTGGCCACCGACATCATCCTCGCTTCGGAGACCGCCAAATTCCAGTTCGGATTCATCAAGCGCGGACTCGCGCCCGACAGCGCGGTGCCATTCCTGCTGTCCCAGCAGATCGGCAACCGCAGAACCCTGCACTACGCGATGACCGGCGAAGTGATCAGCGGCGAGCAGGCCGCAGACCTGGGAATCGCTTCGAAGGTGATCGGCAACGGCAATTTCTCCGAAGAGGTGGCGGCGTTCGCCAAGAATTTGGCGGACGGTCCCACCGCAGCCTATTTCGCTACCCGCAAGGTCGTGCAGGCCTCGCACAACATGACCCTGGCCCAGGCCTGGGAATTCGAGTCCTTCGCCTCGGCGGTCACCTCGACCACCGGCGATCACAAGAACTCGGTTGCCGCGTTCAAAGCCAAATCCAGCTATGAGTTCCAAGGAGAGTAAGACAGATGACTGAAGTAATTTCCGATACCCAGGTCGTGCTGGTTGAGCGCGATGTCGAGAAGAAAACCGCGATCCTCTCCCTGAACCGCCCGGAGAAGATCAACGCCTTCAACAACGCGCTGCTCGAAGGGCTCATGTCCGCGCTGTCGGAATTGGCGGATGATGACGAGATCTCGGTGGTGATCCTGCGCGGCAGCGGGAAGAACTTCAGCGCCGGGTACGATGTGGTCTCCGGATACGGTTCGAAGACGGCCTATGAGGACTGGCGCAATCTCCAGGAGAAAATCGACCTGTGGGAACGCGTCTACCGTTTCCCCAAGCCGCTGATTGCAGCTATCGAAGGGCACTGCCTGGGCGGAGCGACCATGCTGGTCTCCTGCAGCGATCTGGTGATCGCCTCCGAGACCGCGAACATCGGATGGCCATCGATTCCATTGGGCGGCGGGCTGCTCTCTCCGGTATCGCTGTGGCATATCGGCATGCGCAAGGCCAAGGAATTGTCCTTTATCGCGGGCAATTCAATGAGCGGCATCGAAGCCGCGGAGCTGGGCTGGGCCAACAAGGCCGTGCCGGAAGGAACCGCGCTGGAAAGCGCAAAGACCATGGCCGGCCGCGTGGCCAAGACCCCCTTGGATTTGCTCTACCTGAAGAAGCAGGCCTTGAACAAGGTGTACGACCGCCAGGGCTTCGTGGAATCACTGCGCGCAGGTGCGGAATGGGATGCCATTTCGCATACGGCCGACTCGATCGGCGAGGTGAAGGCGCTGATGAAGGACAAGGGCCTCAAGGGAGCAATCAAGCACTTCAGCCAGTCCTAGAACTCAACGATCGGATTAGGGAAAAACAATGTTTTCACGCAAGTATTTTGCCGGCGCGCTGTCCATGCTCGCCGTGGCAGCGCTGGGATTGACCTCATGCGCCGGGGGTCTGAACTCCTCCGGCGGCAACGAAGATCGTGCCGGTGGCGCAGGTATTGCCCCAGGCGCGACGAAGGAGCAGTACATCGCTGCCTTTGAAGATATTGAGCCGATCACCCTGGACTTCCAGTATTCCAGCACCAACCCCAAGTCCTTCTCGGCCCAACGAGATCTGAAATGGGCTGAGTCCGTGGAGGAATGGTCCGGTGGCAAGGTCACCATCGAATCCCATGCGGCCGGGGCGATCGCGAAGCCAACCGAGGTTCCCGGGGCGCTGCAGGATGGCCGATTGGACATCGCGCATTACTACACCACCTATGAACCGCAGGAAATGGCCGCCTTCGTGGACATGTCCACGTCGCTGGTCCAGCTTCCCAGCAGCCCGGTGGTCGGCGAGTTCGTCTCGCACGCGGTCATGATGGAGGTAGGCTTCAATACCCCCGAGGTCATGGCCAACTACGAGGACCGCGGTATGCACGTCTTGCACCCGGCCAACCCCAACGGCAACACCTCGGTGATCTGCCGGGAAGACCAGCAAGAACCCGCGGATTGGGCCGGCTCCCAAATCCGCGGCAATGCGGCGGCCCACGAAATCCAGGCCAAGGCGCTGGGCGGCGTGTTGACTTCCGTGGAACTGGCCGAAACCTATGAAGCGCTGGAACGCGGCGTGCTGAACTGCTCGCTGCAGTCAACCGCAACCGCTGTCTCCGTGGGCTGGCTCGAAGTCGCTCCGTTCATCAGCATTCCGAAGGACGCCAGCTTCGCTCCGGGCGCAGGCGCCCTGGTGGCCGGCTCCTCCTGGGAGGGGCTGCCGCTGCTGGTGCAGCAGCTGATGTTCGACCGCATGGAGGGCTACGTGGCCGGCGAGGACTTCAACGCCATAGCCAGCTTGAAGATCGCAACCGAGACCGCCGAAGAGCAGGGTGGCAAGCTGGACTACCTTGACGCGAAGAGCGAGGCCGCGATCGCGGAATCCAACAAGGAACTGCTGGCGCAGGTCGAGAATTCCAAGAACCTGGACGGCAAGGCCGTGAACGCAGCGGTAGCCTCGTCCATCGAGAAGTGGACCGGCATCGCCGAAGAGCTGGGATACGGGGAAAAAGGCGAAGTCACTGAATTCACCGATTGGTACGAGGGCTCGGTGGATCCCGCTGACCTGGAATACTATGAGCCCTTTGCCGAGCGCGTATACAACGAGATCATTCTTCCGCAACGACCCGAGTAGCGGCAGCTTGCCCGGCAAGACGTAGCCTATTGACCAACGTCCTCCCGGAGGCCGGACCATCCTTATCCGACCTCCGGGCTCCCACCCACTACCTCGATTTCCAGAGAGGACCAAGACGATGATTACCACATTCACCGGGGAACTTCCTGCCGACCGCCTGGGCGCGACGCTGATGCATGAACACGTCTTCGTGCTGAACGCCGAGCTGTTCCTGAACTACCCGGGCCAGTTTCCAGCAGATGACCTGGTTGACCGCGCGGTGGAGTATTTGAATGGGGTCAAGGCCAACGGCATCGACACCATTGTCGACTTGACCGTGATGGGCAATGGCCGGAACATCCCCTTGGTCAAGCGCGTAGCCGAGCGCACGGAGATGAACATCATCGCGGCCACCGGCTGGTACACCTTCCACGACGCGCCGACCTTCGCCACGCTCAATGGACCCGGCCGCCTGCTCGGCGGAAGCGATCGGCTGACCGAGCTCTTCATCCGCGATATCCGCGATGGCGTCGATGGCACCGGAGTCAAGGCCGGGGTGCTGAAGTTCGCCACGGACCACTACGGCTTCTCCGAAGGCGTCTTGAACGTCATGCAGGCGGTGGCCGATGCCCATCTGGAAACCGGGGCACCGATCTTCACGCACTCGAACCCGAGCCAGCGCAACGGCCTGGACCAGCAGGACTACCTGGCCTCGCGCGGAGTCGACCTGGGTGGCGTGGTCATCGGCCACTGCGGAGACAGCGAAGACCTGGACTACCTGAAGCAGATTGCGGACCGCGGGTCCATACTGGGCATGGACCGCTTTGGACTGGACTCCAAGCTGCCCTACGAAAAGCGGCTGCACGCCGTGAAGGAACTATGCCAGCAGGGCTATGCCCAGCAGGTCGTCATCGCCACCGACTCATCGGCCTACTCCATGAACTTCCCGGATGAGGCGCGTGCCGAACGGCTGCCGAAATGGCGAGCCAGCGAAATCATGGACAGCGTCGTCCCCGATTTGCGGAACCTGGGCGTTTCGGACTCGGACATTGATCAGATGATGCTCGCCAATCCACGTCGAATCCTCGGGAGCGCACAATGAAATCAGGAGAACTAGCCATGGCAAAGATCGATGCCTTTGAATTCCGCCGGGTGCTGGGGGCTTTCCCCACCGGAGTTGTCATCGTCACCGGAATGGACGACGCCGGGCAGCCCCTGGCGATGACCGTCGGGTCCTTCGTTTCGGTGTCCTTGGAGCCAGCCTTGGTCGGCTTCCTGCCAACCAAGACTTCGTCCTCATGGGCCGCATTGCAGAACCGCACGAGCACACGATTCGGCATCAACGTGCTGGCCAGCGACCAGGAGGATCTGTGCCGAGCGGTGGCCTCGCGCAAGACGGATAAGCTCGAAGGCTTCGAATGGGAGCTGTCCAAGAACGGCAGCCCGATCCTGACCGACTCGGTCGCCTTCGTCGACTGCGAGATGCAGTCGGTATCCGACGCGGGGGACCACGACTGGGTGATGGGCAGCGTGCTGGATCTGTTCACGCTCAGCTCTAGTTTGCCCTTGCTCTTCTACCGCGGAGGCTACGGCTCGTTCGCGCCCGGTTCCATGGCCATCAGCACCGACATCCCGGTCAAGGTCTTGAGCCAGCTGGACCTGATCCGTCCGCATATGGAACGCCTGGCGGCCGAATTGGTTGCCGAGGTGAGCATCATGACACGGGTGGAGACCGAACTGATCAACGTCGGGTCGGCAGGCTCTTCCACCCGCCAGGGCCGCTCCAGCCGGGTGGGCATCCATGTGCCATTCATGCCGCCGATCGGCGGAGTCTTTGCGGCGTTCGGGGGGCCGGAAGCCGAGGCCCAGTGGCTCGCGCAGGGTCATCCGGACGCCGACCCGGCGCTGCAGACGCATTTCGAGGCAGGCCTGGCCAAGGTCCGCGAACGCGGCTACGCTGCCGGGATCGGACATGAACGCGGCAGCGGCATCGAGCATTCGGCACAGATTGCCTACGGCGGACGGGATCCCGAGGCGCGGCAGCGGCTCATGGCGGTTGTCAACGACGCCGCCGAGACGTTCAACGCCGCGGATGTCACCCATGAAGGTGAATACGAATTCCATTCGGCCACCGCCCCGGTCTTCGATAAGGACGGAGCGTGCTTGTTCTCGATGACCGTCTGGGGATCGGACGGCCTGACTCGCGGGTCCGATGTCGTGGCCACCGTGGAACGGCTCAAGCTCGCCGCGGACGCGGCAAGCCAGGAACTCCAGTTCCGCTCCCGCTAAAAGCCTCCAGTAAAGGTAGAACTCGTGCTGAAATCATTTTCCAATCTCATCGTCCTTGAACTCGGGCATATCTACAACGGCCCATACTGCGGTTTGCTGTTTGCCCACCTGGGCGCGGAAGTCATCAAGGTAGAGCCGCTGGGCGGCGAACGCCTGCGCACTCGTGCCCGCGGAGACGCGGACCCGCAGGAATTTGTCATGCTCAACTCCAATAAGAAGAGCATCGCCTTGGATCTGAAAAGCGATGACGGCAAAGAGACCTTCCTGAAGCTGGTCGACCGGGCCGACGTGCTCATTGAAAACTATGCGCCAAATACCCTTGAACGTCTTGGCCTGGCACTTGAATCGCTGCTGGAACGCAATCCCCGCCTAGTGATTGCTTCGGGCAAAGGCTATGGGACCAGCGGCCCATACTCGAAGATGCCGGCCATGGATCTGACGGTCCAGGCAATGTCCGGTGCGATCGGGACCACCGGCTTCGCCGATGGGCCGCCGGTCAAGACGGGGCCGGCCTTCACCGATTTTTCTGGCGGCATCCATCTGTTCGGCGGCGCGATGGCGGCCCTGTTCGACCGGACGCTTACCGGCGCGGGGCAAATCGTGGAGGTGTCAATGCATGACACCATCTATCCCATGCTGACCTCTGCACTCAGCGCGCTGTACAACCAACCGGGCGATCAGCTGCCCGAGCGCACCGGCAACCAGCACTCCGGGCTGGCCATTGCTCCATACAACGTCTATCGCGCGGCCGATGGCTGGCTGGCGATTATCTGCGCCTCGGACCATCACTGGACCCGCTTGGCCAAGGCGCTGGGTTTCGCCGAGGCCATCGAGGAACCGCGCTTTGCCGATCCGGTGAGCCGGGCGGAGCATATGGAAGAAATCGACGCGCTGGTTACTGGGGCCACCAGCAAGCTGACCCGCGCGGAGATCTCGGATCTGCTGGGCAGCGCCGGAGTTCCTTTCTCCCCGGTCAAGACCCTGCGGGAGGTTGACCAAGACCCGCATTTAATCGAGCGCGAAATGATCCGATTCGTCGACCATCCGGAAAACGGACGGGTACCGGTAGTCGGCAATCCGCTGAAGATGTCCACCCAGCAACCGGGAGCTGCTTTAAGCGTCGCGCCCAAGGTCGGGCAAGACCAAGCTGAGGTGCTGGGCAGGCTCTTGGGCATGAACGAACGCGAGGCCGGGGCCCTGCGCACGGTTCCATTAGGGCTTTAGATGCTAAAGGCTAATGAAAACTGGCACAATTTAGCTAAATTGACTTCAGCTTGAAGGATGAAGACCATGCAAACCGAAGCACCCGTAGAAGCGGACAGCGGCCCCAAGAGCGAGGCAAGGCAGGCTGAAGTAGCACTGTTCCTGGACGCGTTGAGCCGTTGGACCGATGTCAAGTCAAAAGCGGCCCCAATCTACAAGCGCGGCATCAACACCCGAGCGCAGATCGTGGAAGCTTCCCGTAGCGTGTTCGTGCGACTGGGCTACATTGACAGTTCCGTCGAGGACGTATTGCTTGCGGCCGGGATCTCCCGCGCTACGTTCTATTCGCATTTCCGCAGCAAGAAGGCAGTCTTCGCAGCAGTAGTGGAAGAGCACGTGCGTGGGCGGCTTTCGCAAACGAATGTCACCAATGTGGACAAGTCGGACTATCGCGCACGAGTTACCGAAACCATCGAACGTTTCGTGAATAACTACACCAATACGCAGGACCTTTCCATGGTCATCGAGCAGGTGGCGCACTATGACGAGGAATTCCGTACTATTCGCTTGGTGATCAGGGACTTGTTCGTCGACCGCATCGCACGGGGGATCCGCCGCCAGCAGGCCGCCGGGAATGTCCCGGAGGAACTCAACGCGCGCGAATCGGCCACCTTGATCCTGGCGATGATGACCAATATTGCGCAAGTGGAAATTGGCTGGAAAAAGAAGAAGCCTACGCCGGAGCTGATCGAATTGATGACCAACTTCTGGTGCGCCGGAATCGGCCTCAAGGATCGCTGAAAACACGAAGAATTGACCGGTCCGGCAGCATGCCGGCCAGCAGGTAAGGATTGACCATGAAACTCATTGTCCTAGTCAAGCAAGTTCCGGATACCGGTGAGACTCGGTGGCTCAACCTTGAAACCGGCATCTTGGATCGGGCCGCGACCGAAGCGATCCCGGATGAGATTACCGAACGCGCGCTCGAATGCGCCTTGCGCCTGAAAGACGAGGACAGCAGCACCGAGGTCGTGGTGCTCACCGTTGGCGCTCACGAAGCCGAAAAGACGTTGCGCAAAGCGATGTCCATGGGTGCTGACCGCGCTATCCAGGTCGTAGATAACGCTTTGGAGGGTTCTGACATGCTGCAGACAGCCAAAACCCTGGCTGCTGCCATCAAACGAGAAGGATTCGATATCGTTCTCGCAGGAAACCAGTCCACGGATGGCAAGGGCGGCATGGTCCCGGCGATGGTTGCCGAGTTGTTGGAAGTGCCGCTGCTCAGCGACCTGTCCAGTTTCGCCGTGGCCGACGGCCAGGTCAGCGGATCGGTGCGCACTGAGCAAAATGAGCTGCAGCTCTCGGCCAGCTATCCAGCCGTCGCCGCAGTCACCGAACGTGTAGCGGAAGCGCGCTTTCCAACTTTCAAGGGCATCATGGCGTCCAAGAAGAAGACCCTGGAGAAGGTTGCGCTGGCGGATTTGGGCATCCAGGCCGGTCCAGCCTATGCACCGCAACGCTCCGTCATGGTCTCCGCCGTGGCGGCGCCTCCGAAGCAGACCGGTCCGAAACTCAACGATGACGATGAATCAGTCGGCAAGCTCGTTGATTTCTTGGAATCCAAGCACCTGCTCTAGGGCGGCGTCCAGCTACCTGAAAACTTCTGAACTCCGAGGAAAAAATGTCGAAAATTCTTGTAATGGCCGAGACCGCCGCCGACGGCAATCCGCTCGGCAGCGTGGCCGCCCTGATCGGTGCCGCAGCTGCCGTGGGCGAGCCAATCGTGGTGGCACTCAGCAGCGAAGCGAATGCCGGGATCATCGGCGAGAAACTGGGCGAGCTGGGCGCGGCACAGGTCATCGTCGGAACCCTCTCCGCTGAGCGAGCCCACCGGTTTGCCACCGACGAGGTGGCATTGCTGCAGCAGTGCATTGTCCAGCAGGCGCCGTTGGGCGTATTCCTGGATGGTTCCGTGAGCGGTCGCGCGATCGCCGGACGACTGGCCGCGCGCCTTGGCTCGTCGGTATCAGCCGACGCAATCGATGTGGCGTTGGAAGAGGGGGAGATCATCGCCAAGCATTCGGTCTTCGGCGGAGACTTCGTCACGGAATCAACGGTCGAGGGCGGCACCATGATTGCGACCCTGCGCTCGGGAAGCATTTCCCATCGGGCCGCGCCGCTTGAGCCAAGCGTGGAGATCATCTCGGTTCCGGAATCATCCCAAACGGGAGCGCACGTGGTCAGCTCGAACGAGATTGCCCACGACGGCGGACGCCCGGCCTTGAACATCGCCCCGGTGGTGGTATCCGGAGGCCGAGGAGTTGCCTCCAAGGAGAACTTCCACCTCGTGGAACAGCTGGCGGACGTCTTCGGCGGGGCCGTGGGCGCGTCACGTGCGGCAGTGGATGCCGGCTATGTTCCGCAGAGCTACCAGGTGGGACAGACCGGTGTGGCAGTATCACCTGACCTTTATATTGCCTTGGGCATTTCGGGAGCCATTCAGCACCGTGCCGGCATGCAGACGGCCAAGACCATTGTGGCCATTGACAAAAATGAGGACGCACCAATTTTTGAGATCGCCGACTTCGGCATCGTCGGAGACTTGTTCTCTGTAGTTCCTCGGATCGTAGACGAAATCAACGCCCGCAGGAACTAGCAAGAACTGAACAAGTACCCAAGCTGGGAACTTGAACGATTTGGCTGTGAATGCGAATAGTAATGGAGCGAAACGCGTGAATGAGATCGGAAACCCGGTACGCCAGAAACGGCGCATGGCTGGAATCCCTCCGCTGGCCCCGGACCTAATCCGCAATGGCGGAGAAGCACCGATGCGCAAGGACATCGAAGCACAGCCGCAGCCGGAGCCTTCAAGTTTCCAAGCCCAGGAGGATCTCGTTGCCGGCAAGCCTGCGCACGCCGAAACCGCTGCAACTCCTCCGGCAGGCGGCAACCGCCGCCGCATGGCGGGCGCGTCAAATGCGCCGTTGCTTGTTTCCTCCTCCGCACCGTACGGAACGGCCACGGCCGTCTCCACGAATAGTCCTGCCGCTGAAAACGCCCAGCCACCAGCTCGCACGGAAATTGACGCTGCTGTTTCTCATGATCAGCTCCGGGAAGTTCCCAGCAAGGATCAGGGCTCGGCCCTTAATAGAGGCCGGCGCATGCCTGGTCCATCGACGGTGCCGGTAGTTGTCGCGCTGCAAGAATCCAGGCCGGCAAACGAACCGGCGAGCGTGTCATTCAACCAGCAGATCCCTGCAGCAGCCAGCAACCGTGCTGCTGGCGAAGCATCCTCGGTTCCGGAACGGCAGCGCCTGCGCCAAGCATCGCAGCCCGCGTCCGACGAATACGCCCAACGTGCCTCCGCTGAAATTGCTGATGGCAAGCGCGAGCCCGCTCAGCGCTCGGCGAAGAGCTTGGCATCGGAAAATTCCACGGGCTCCGCAAATGCTTTAAATGGCGATGTGAACCTGGATTCTCGAAATGCCAGTAAAACACCGTCCAAATATGCCAAGCGCGGTCTGCAGATTGGCGGGCTTCTGGCAATCGCTGTCATCGCAGTCCTTGCCGCTCAGTGGCTGCGTTCCACCTCCTCGGTCCAAGAATTCATCGCAGCATACCCAGGACATGCGAGCCAGCCGATTTCTACGCCTGAGGGCATTCCTGCCTGGCTCGGGTGGCAGCACTTTCTCAATATGTTCTTCATGGTCTTGATTGTGCGTTCAGGATTGCAAGTGCGTCTGCAGAATAAGCCACCGGGGTTTTGGACGGCCAAGAAACGTTCCTTCTTCTCCCCGGGAAATCAGCCGCCGAAGAAGATCTCGATTACTCAATGGCTGCATCAGCTGCTGGACGTGGCGTGGGTGGTCAACGGGTTGCTGTTCGTTGCTGCGCTATTCATCACCGGTTTCTGGATGCGCATTGTCCCAACTAGTTGGGATGTTTTTCCGAATATGGCCTCCGCCGGCCTCCAATATCTTTCATTGGACTGGCCCGAAGAAAACGGTTGGATCCACTACAACGCATTGCAGGTGATGGCCTACTTCATCACGGTGTTCGTCGCAGCGCCGCTGGCAATCATTTCAGGTGCACGCATGTCTACCTGGTGGCCTGCGAAGAATGAGAAACTCTCAAAGCTTTACCCCATTGAATTGGCGCGAGCTGTACACATTCCGGTCATGGTTTACTTTGTCGCTTTCACTCTTGTTCACGTCTTCCTGGTGTTTTTTACCGGTGCGCGCCGAAACCTCAATCACATGTTCACGTCCCGAGACGTAGCTGATTTCTGGGGATTGGTGGTCTTCGGAATCTCGGTGGTAGCCGTCGCCGCGGCATGGTTCCTAACCAGTCCCATGTTTATCCGCCCAATTGCAGGAGCCATGGGCAAGGTTTCAAAGAACTAGGCTAACGAGGTCATAAGGGATCTTCACGGTATTCAACCGTGGACTGGCTTCCATTGCCGGATTCAACCCAGCCGAAGTAGGTTCCGTCTTCTTCGCCGCCTAAATCGTTGCCAAAATCAGGGCTCTCGGTTCCACCCAAGAAGCTGCGAGTGAACGATGCCGTGTCACCCATGAGTTCTTCAGCTGCAGCGACCAAATGTGCATCTTGCGGTACTACCCCAGCAATGGCTGCGGCAAGAATCGCTCGGCGCACCAGTTCACGGGTGAAGGACGCGGTAGTTCCTTCGATGGTTTCGGCCACTGACTCAACGGTTTCCGGGGCAATGTTTAGTTTCGCTCCGTAGAGGTTGATCAATGCCTTGCGACCGTCGAAGTCGGGACGGGGGATTTCCATAGCGAGGTCGATGCGCCCGGGACGTTGCACCAAAGCGCGTTCCAAGGATTCCACACGGTTGGTAGTTAGCAGGAAGGTTACATCTGCGTCCGACGCCAGTCCGTCCATGGCGTCCAGGACTTCAAAGAGCAATGGCTGTGGGCCGTGTCCGAAGCTGCGGTCCTCGGCAATCAGATCGCAATCTTCAAGCACGACGATGGCTGGCTGCAGGGCGCGGGCCATCTCCGAAGCGTGCGATACCAATGGCAGCGTATTTCCGGTAAGCAAGATGACCGTGTGCTCGGTCGCCTTTGCCGACAGGTAGCGTACGGTGTGGGTCTTTCCTGTACCGGGAGGGCCGTACATTAGGACTCCGCGTTTTAGATGCGCGCCATGTGCCGCTAGGAATTCGCGGTGTTGTCCTACCCCTAGAACCTGCTCTTCAATGCGCTCACGGATACCGTTTGGAAGGATCAGCTCTTCGGTGGACATCTGCTTGCGGTGATGGAAGGTGACGCCGCCGGTCGACTCGGCATAGTCGCTGGTCTTAAATGAAATGACATGGCCACGGAAAATACTGGAAGTGCGCATGGCTTCGCGGAAGTCGACCAAGAAGAGATCGCCTGCTCGTGGGTCGGCGCTCAAGATCTCCAGACGCGCTTGGAGGCGGCCGTATTCCGGGTTCGCCTGACGTAAATAGACCGCGAGGGCCGAACCATGGATCTTGAACAGGTGAATGCCTGAACCTAGGAATCGTTGCTGCTCACCTGGGCCGACGGGGAGAGACGTGTAATCAGGTTCGCCGATAATTCCGCGTTCGCCGTTCGGGTCCAAAAGATCCGAGAAATCTGCGTGATGGCGTTGCTGGCCGCTGACGCCTATAAGCGACGAATTTTCGTCTGCGGCCACGAGCTCATCGAGGACTATGTTGGCATCGGCCAAACGGTGAGCACCGAAAGCCTCAACGATTAGCGGAAGCGATGCTGGTGCGACACCTAAATGCGCTTCGAGTGCAGCGGTCAATAATCGACCCACTCGATCCGGACGATTCTGCTCCGCCAGCTGAGCTATACGGGCGAAGGAAGTGATGAATGAACTCAAATCTGGATCCATGGCCTGAGCCTACCAGCACGTCAGGGCGACTTGGGAGTCCTTATCTCGCGATATTTAGCGTTAGAGAGCTCGTGACCGAAAGCATAGTGGTTTGATTGACGCGTCATCGACACTTGGTCCGATTCGGAGTAGCGTCCTTGGTATAGGGCCAACGGAAATCCCGTGACCATCTTGGAGCAGAAAGTGAGTTCACCATGGCTCAGTATGATGTAGCAGATCGTTCGGCAGTCGTCACCGGGGCAGGCTCCGGAATCGGCCAGGCTATCGCCATTCTTTTGGCTGCAAACGGAACCAAGGTCGTAGTTCAAGATCTAAACGCAGACGCGGCCGAGGCTACCGTGCAGGAAATCATGGCCAGCGGCGGCGAAGCCGTTGCAGTAACTGGAGATGCCAGCTCCTCGGAAGTTGTCGAGGAAACCATCAAGGCTGCCAACGCGATGGCCCCATTGAAGGTCGGTGTCAACAACGCCGGTATCGGCGGCCGCGCCGCCAAGGTTGGCGAGCTGACCGATGAGGACTGGGACAAGGTCGTGTCGGTGAACCTGAATGCGATTTTCCGTGGCACTCGCGCCCAAGCGGTCGCCATGAGCGAGAACGGTGGCGGTTCTATCGTGAACATGGCTTCGATCCTCGGCTCGGTAGGCTTCGCCGGGAGCTCCGCCTACGTATCCACGAAGCACGCCGTGGTGGGCTTGAGCAAGACCGCTGCCGTTGAGTACGCCACCGAAGGTGTGCGCGTCAACAGCGTGGCTCCAGGCTTCATCGACACCCCGCTGCTGCAGCAAATGCCCAAGGAAGCCTACGATGCCTTGGTTTCCAAGCACCCAATTAATCGCTTGGGCAAGCCCGAGGAAGTCGCCGAGCTCGTTGCCTTCTTGGCCAGTGACGCGGCGTCCTTCGTTACCGGCAGCTACCACCTGGTCGACGGTGGCTACACCGCAGTTTAACGACTTCAGCCGGAGCGGGTGGTGGTGCATGACTGTGCCGTCACCCGCTTCTTGTGCGTCTAGATCCTGCGGAGGCTTTGGCCAAGGAATAGCGCCAATTAAAGATGCAGGCGACAGATATCGCCTGACGGATGCCGCTAGGGCGCGAGATGCACGGTGACCCCGGAATCTTCAAATGGCTTGATTTGCTCTCGCGGAGCTTCCGAATTGGTCACCAGGATCCATTGGGCAGGCAACTGCGCCCACGCATGAAACGGTGTTTGATTTAGTTTCGAAGAGTCGGCAAGCACCACAACTTTTGTGGCACGAGTGGTCATTTTCTCCTTCAGGCGCGTTTGCACAAGATCGGCTTCGCAGATGGCACTCGGCGTGACGCCGTCTGCTCCGAGGAATACGATGTCGAAGCTCATGCGATCCAGGCAATACTCGGCCAAGGGGCCGACAAAGGCGGCACTGGAATGCCGCAATGTGCCACCAATGCACTCGACATGCACTTCCTCCGCGTCGGCAAGTTCATCCAGGACAACCAAGGATGTGGTCGCGACCGTGAGATTTGAGCTGTCACGCAGTTCGTGAGCCAGGGCCGCGACGGTGGAACCCGAGTCAAGTAATATTGTCTGTCCCGGGTCCACCATGGAACGAGCAACTCGCGCGATGGCTCGCTTCGCGGCCGTACTCTGCTTATTTCGTTGCCTAAACGTCGATTCAACAACCTGGCCGTTCAGCGCCATTGCGCCGCCGTAGGTTCGGGCGATTTTGCCCTCTGAGGTCAATCTCGACAGATCGCGGCGAATGGTTGAGGCAGTGACCCCAAAGCGTTCAGAAAGTTCCTCGACGCTCGCCAGGCCGCTTGTGTGGGCGAGCTCAAGGATTTCACCTTGACGAACCTTTGCACTCGTTGACATGAGTTTCCCCCAGAAATCGAATTTGTGAGCTAGCGGACCGGAACCGCGGCTAGAGCGACGGATTGGGCCAACGCTTCAATCATGCTTCCCACCTCGACAATACCCTTGCCGGCGATGTCAAAAGCCGTTCCATGATCCACCGAAGTGCGGATAACGGGCAACCCGACGGTGATATTTACCCCGGCTTCAATGCCCAAGACCTTCACCGGACCGTGTCCCTGGTCGTGATACATGGCCACAATCAAATCGTAGTCGCCACGCCCGGCCAGGAAGAACGCCGTGTCGGCCGGTAGCGGCCCAACCGCATCGATTCCGTCTGCGCGCAGCTTCTCCAAGGCGGGGACGATTTTGGTTTCTTCCTCGCCGTATCCGAACAGTCCGTTTTCACCGGCATGGGGATTGATGGCGCAAACCCCTATTTTCGGATCGGGGTTCCCTGCGCGAACCAATGCATCATGGCCTCGGCGAACCGTGCGTTCCACCAAGCCTGGCTCAATTTTGGTGATTGCGTCAATGAGGCCAACGTGGGTGGTTACGTGAATAACCTTGACCTTCGGGGTCGAAAGCATCATTGAGACCTCTTCAACGCCCATGAAATGAGCGAGTAATTCCGTGTGCCCGGGATAAATATGCCCGGCACTATGCAGGGCGGCCTTGTTCAATGGTGCCGTACAGATGCCTTGAACTTCTCCAGCCATTCCGAGTTCGCAAGCGATGCGAATGTAGTGATAGGCGGCGTTGCCAGCTTCGGCAGATTCCTCGCCCCAAGGCAGATCCTCGGAAAGCAGGTGCGGATCAATGACATTAATGCGTCCTGCGACGAACTCGGCTTCGGAAATATCGGTGATTTCAACAATGTCGGCCTTTGCGCCGAGTGCCTCGGCCCCTAACCGCAAACGCCGAGTGTCCCCGATAACCACCGGGCGGCACGAACCGTACGCACGTTCGTCTAGTAATGCTCCGACGGTTACTTCTGGGCCAACGCCCGCACCATCACCCATGGTGACAGCGATATATGGTCGTTGGTCCTGAGAGATGGTATTCACGTTTAGCTGCTCCTGGGATTCTGAAGTGCGCAAAGTGCGCAAAGTTTTGAGTGCATTGTTGAGGATATGGGTACTGCCGAAGGTACCGGGCTTGGTGCCGATGAGCCTTCCGTCCGTTGATCGACAGATCACTACACCCGGCTCCAACTGAAGGAGCGGTTCAAGGGTGGAAATGCCCAGATCATCAAGGATGGTTCGTGCCGTTTCTCCTCCGGTGAGGAAAAGATCTGCGTTGGGAGCGCAGGCCAGTATTTTTTGAGCCTGCAGTTTCAGGTTGTTCAAAATCATGGAAGGGTCGCCCAGTGTTGCCGGACCAGAGAGGATGGAAAATTGAGATTGACTCAAGTTTCCAATGACCTCGTCCGCGATCTCTGAGGTGTGGTGCCCGAGCTTGCGGAACGCTGCAAGTTGTTCGCCCGAGCGGCCAGAAGCGGATCCAACAATTCCAAGGATCGGTCTGGCGGATTGCTCGATTGGTGAGAGGCCGGCCGGTCCTTCGGCAGCCAGCTCTCTTGCCCGAAAATGTTTTGAGAATTCTGCGGCAGCGGCAGCATTGAGCGCTCCGGTGCCAACGAGCGCAATTCTTGAATCGGAAGGATTTCTAGCAGATTCCAAGCCCAGGACTGCGCAGGCAATGCGAGTTAAGTCCTCGTCGGATTCGCAATCAACGATGATCGCTTGAGCCTCGCTCAGCGACTTATTCAGTGCGGTTTTCCAAGCATAGGTCGCGGCCGTCGGTCGGGCCAGGCGCTGCGAGGTGATGTTCGTGAGTAGGTCTTCGATCTGCCGAGGCGCTTGGTTCCGCTCGATGCTCCAGGTCTCGGTTTGCCCCAGGGGGAATCCGCCAATGAGTGGGCTGCCATGGAGAACCGTGCGGTTTAGGTGTGGCAGCGCTCCTGCGATAACAAGTTTGTATCCGGCGTTCGCCAACGCTCCGAGTTCTGCCTTGATGTTCCCGCGCCAAAGGGAATCGATTTTTTTGACGAGGAGCGTATTTTCGCTTGCAGCGCGAGCGATTGCCTCGACCTTTTTCTCTGCAGAGGCAGAGCCCGAGTAACGCGTATTCAGGTCAAGGACTTGGACCGCTGCTGGTGTTGCCTGCCTTTGATCTAGGGAAATTGCCGTCTGGTACCCCTGGGTGACCCACGGTAGGGACACTTCGCAAGCGCCGGTGAAATCATCGGACAAGATGAGCACCTGGCGTGATGCCTTCGGCGTATCGGCGGAAGCTTCCTGGGCCTGCGGATCTGGCTTGATCGGGTTCATGGTTCGGCAGTTCACCTCCTATTCGTTCTTTCCTGCAAAGCCTCGAAGTTCGTTGATTTGTAACTCATCATGACACAGTTGCGCGAAACACGCTATCGCTATTGCGTATTTCGCGCACACGTGGCAAGGTGACATGAGTTACAACAAGCAACGTGAGCGAGTCGCCCACTAACCGGTACGGGCCAACGACGCTCCATACGACGAATCGAGAAGTCGAATATGACCGCAACATTCTCTGGCCCCAACATGTCGCGGCGCCAGCTGCTGCGTCTTGCGGGTGCAGCTGGACTCTTTGCGAGTATCGGAGTTGGCGCTTCCGCCTGTGCCGGACCCACGGGGTTGCCGGGAAAAGATACGCTGACCCTCGCGCTGAATCGTTCACTGGTATCCCTTGATAACAAACTGAACCAGTTCGACGCCGCGGTTACTGTTCAGCGAGCGGTAAGAGAAGGACTGACCGCAATCGGCCCCGACATCACCCCAGTGCCGATGCTGGCCGAATCTTTCGAAATGGTCAGTCCCACACGGTGGACGGTGAAGCTGCGCGAGGCGGTGGCCTACTCTGACGGACGTCCGGTAAAAATTGAGGACGTTGCTACTGCCCTCAAGATGTATTCAGAGGTACAAGGGTCCTTCGTGGCGGGGTTCTTCCCCGAATTCCCCACAGTGAATCCGGTTGATGAGCGTGAATTCCACTTGGACTCGAAGGCTCCCATTCCCATTCTGGATGCGCTGATGGCCCTGATTCTCATCTCGCCGGCGGAAGACAACGAACCTGAAGAACTGCAAACCGGAGTGGGCACCGGACCCTACGTTGTCGAATCCTTTAATCGCGGTGCGGGCACCTACGAACTACTGCGCAACGAGAAATACTGGGGTCAGGCACCTGCGGTACAACGCGTTAATGTACGTTTCCTGCCCGAGGAGTCCTCTCGTGTCATCGCCCTGCGCAGCGGAGAAGTCGACATCATTGACTCGATCTCCCCGAACTCGATGGAACAACTCAGTGGGCTACCGGGCGTCAGCATTGAGACCGCATCTTCGTTGCGCATGAACCAGATTTTCTACAACTTCCGCAAGCCGTCTTCTCATCCGCTCAGCGATGCACGCGTCAGGGAAGCCCTCTCCTTTGCCATCGACGGCCAGTCGCTGGTACATGATGTCCTCATCGATTCAGTTGAGCAAGCGCAGGGTGTGACCCCGGCGAGCTTGTTCGGGCATGCCAAAACCGGCGACTTCATCTACGACCCGGCGAAGGCCAGGAAAAAACTGGCGAATCTTGGAGTAGAGAAGCTGAAGCTGAAGATCATTTGGGAAACCGGAGAATTCCCTTCCGATACCGCCATTATGGAAGCCCTGGTGCAGATGTTCGGGGACATCGGCGTCTCCACCGAACTGCAGCAGTTTGAACCCGGCGGCAACATTCTTCAATGGCGGCAGGGCAAGGAGGGAGATTGGGACCTCTTGGGCAACGGATTCTCCAGCCCGACGGGGTTGGCAATCACCATGTTGCAAGGCATGTATGCGGGCACCGCAGAAAAAGAGAAAACTCGGGATACCTACCAGGGGTACGTCGTTCCCTCGGTCGCAGAGAAGATAGCGCGTGCCACCATCGAGGTCGATGATTCCAAACGCGCAACGTATTTGAAAGTTGCCCAGCAGGCCGCCTGGGATACCTGGCCGTGCGCTTGGGCCTTCGTGCCAAAGTCAATTCTCGCAAGACGAAACCGAGTGCAAGATCTCGGGTTGTCTGCAGCTAACTCGTACCCACTGGTCAATATCGGATTGGAGAGCTGAAACATGCTTACATACCTGCCTAAACGCATTGGCCAGGGGTTGCTGACCGTATTCATGACGATTTCGGTGGTGTTCTTGCTGATCCGCATGGCCCCGGGTGACCCGGCCGCGGCATTCGCCGGCCCGTTGGCGACCACCGAGCAGCTCGCTGCGGTCCGCGAGCAGTTTGGCCTCGAAGCCCCGGTCTTCCAGCAGTATCTGATCTTTATCGGACAGCTGTTTACCGGGAATCTCGGCACGTCTTACTCTTTCCAGGCCCCGGCAATGCAAGTCGTTCTCGAACGACTTCCCTACACATTAACGCTGGCTACTTCCTCCATTGTTCTGGCGGCGCTAGTTTCCATTCCGCTAGGCATGTGGATGGCGCGCCGTGCAGACACCGGTTCGGAACTCGGCGTCAATGTGGTGACCGTGGCGGGGCAGTCCATGCCGGACTTCTGGACGGGCATCATGCTGCTCACGGGGTTCTCGGTACTACTTCCCATCTTCCCCGCCTCCGGGTTCACCACCTGGGGTGGTCTATTCCTTCCCACGCTCACGGTGGCGATCTTGCAGATCGCCTTGGTTTCTCGAATGGTCAGGCGCGAGATGGTGAACAACTTCAACTCTCCGTACCTCACGGTGGCTCGTTCCCGCGGTGTCAGCGAGAGGGCCTTAACCTGGCGCTATGCCTTAGGCAATGCAGGCATTCCGGTCTTCACCGCCTTAGGCACTCGATTCGCGGCCATGCTCAACGGCGTCGTTGTCGTAGAAGTTGTCTTCGGCTGGCCGGGCGTTGGTTCGCTGATCGTGCGAGCTCTGGAAACTCGCGACTACCCACTCATTCAGGCCACCGTGTTGATCACGGCGCTACTAGCCGTTGCCGTGCAACTGCTCATCGATTTGGCCTATCCATTGTTTGATCCTCGTGTTCGACTCGGAAAGGCAGCTTCGGTATGAGCACCGCAACCCAATCGCCCCGAACCGGCGTAACACCTCAACGTCTCAAGGCTTCGGCTGCGGCGCGAAAAGCCCGGTCAACCCGGATCAAGCTTTGGGCCGGCTCGATTCTGACGTTGCTCGTGGTACTGCCCATCGTGCTGGCAAACTTCTTGCCGCTTGCAGACCCCAACGCCCAAGATCTCAGCGCGCGCCGTTTGCCCCCGCTCAGCGAAGGTTACTTCTTTGGCACCGACGAATTAGGGCGCGACTTGCTCTCCCGCATTCTCTTCGGAGGCCAGACCTCATTGATGATCGGCCTGCTGGCAGTAGTCGTCTCAGGTGCTATCGGAGTGATTCTTGGATCGATTGCCGGGTTCTATGGTCGCTGGGCGGATACGATCATTTCACGCATTCTCGAGGCGCAGATGTCCTTGCCGCTGTTGATGATGTTGCTGCTGGTCGTTGCCTTGTTCGGTCCCTCCATTCCGGTGATCACCGGTGTGATTGCTATTGCGCAATGGCCGGAGGTAGCGCGTCTTACCCGGTCGCTCGTTCTGGTGGAACGTGAAAAACCCTATGTGGATGCCGCAAAGACGCTGGGCCTTCACCGACTTTCCGTCCTTTTGAAACACGTCATCCCGAATATCTTCAAACAGGCCAGCCTGGTCATCTTGCTGTTGCTGGCCCAGGCAGTGCTGCTCGAAAGCGCCCTGTCCTTTTTGGGCGCCGGACCACAGCGGCCATTTGCCACCTGGGGTCGACTGATTTCGGACGGTCAGGACTACATCACCACCTCATGGTGGATGGTCACGCTGCCGGGTTTGGTTATCGTGGCCCTGGTCGTCGGGGTAAACCTCCTAGGCGATGCCCTTCGCGACGGACGTCCCCGCCGCAAAGCACGAAAGGAAGCCTAGCCATGAGCAATCCCAACGAACAGCGGGCAAGCAGCCCGGCGATGGTTCTCGAGGTCCAGAATTTCAGTGTCGAGCTCATGACCGACAACGGCATCTTCAAAGCCGTTAACAACGTCAATTTTTCCATTAGGCGTGGCCAGACCGTCACCATCATTGGTGAATCGGGATCGGGCAAATCGACCACCGCCATGGGGATGCTGCAGCTTTTGCCTCCTGACCTCGCGGTGCTCTCGGGAACGGTGGAGATCCATGGCAACGACGTATTGTCCAGCCCGAAAGCGATACGCAGGTACCGTGGACGCGGTTTAGCGCTTATCCCGCAGGACCCAATGACCGCTCTCAGCCCGGTGCTTTCCATAGGTTCCCAGCTGCGCGAAGCCATCAAGGTGGCGGGGCGGGAGAAGGGCAAAAATGCCATCCAGGCAAAAGCCGTGAGGCTACTGGAGCAGGTTCGCATTCCACTCGTTGATGAACAGCTGAAGAAATTCCCTCACCAGCTCTCTGGGGGCATGCTGCAGCGAGTCCTGATCGCCATCGCCTTGGCCAGCGAACCGGAGTTGCTGGTAGCCGATGAACCCACCAGCGCATTGGATGTCACCGTCCAAGCCGGAATCCTGGATCTGCTGCTAGAAATTCAAGAAACCAGCGGAACGTCAATTCTGATGATTACCCACGATATCGGCGTGGCCAGGCTAGTTTCGGACACCATCCACGTCATGCAGGGTGGGCGATTCGTAGAATCGGGTGGTGCGCATCAAATCGTGGAAGATCCGCAAGAGGAATATACCCGCAACCTCCTGGCGGCCGTGCCACGCCTGGGAACCTGGGACGAACTAGAATCAGTGGAGGAATCCCGTGTCTGAAGTCTTGAAAGCCACAGCCGCCAAGGGCAGCCAACCGTTTCTGTCGGTCAAGAACTTGGTTGTGGAGTATTCCACTCGCAAAGGTCCGTTCCGGGCAGTTAACGACGTTTCCTTCGATCTGCAGCGCGGATCAACTATAGCCATCGTGGGCGAATCAGGATGTGGCAAATCCACCGTGGCCAAATCGATCATGCGGTTGATCAAGCCAACGAGCGGCTCCATAGTCCTGGATGGCAACGACCTGTTGTCGCTCAACGAATCGGCGCTTCGCCCGCTACGGCACAAATTTCAGATGGTCTTTCAAGATCCTTATGGGTCTTTGGACCCGCGCCAGACGGCCGAAGAAATTATTACCGAGCCGTTGAAGATCCAGAGGGTGCATTCCTCAGCCGAGCGGACCAAGGAAGCCAAACGACTATTGGACCGAGTGGGCCTTTCCGAAAATTCACTTTATCGTCGCCCTAATGAATTCTCCGGCGGACAGCGCCAGCGCATCGGCATCGCCCGTGCGCTGGCTTCCAAACCGGAGTTGCTGGTTTGCGATGAGGCCACCAGCGCCTTGGACGTTTCGGTACAGGCCCAGGTGCTGAGACTACTTGCAGAGATTCAAGCGGAAACCGGAATTTCCTACGTGTTCATCTCACACAATCTGGGTGTGGTTCAGGAAATAAGCGAACACACCATGGTCATGAGACGCGGAGAGCTCATTGAACTAGGGAAAACCAGCCAAGTGCTCAGCGCTCCGAAAGCCGAATATACCCGGGCCCTTCGCCGCGCGGCCCTCGACCCAAGCATCATGCAGGGCGTGAAACCTCGGTATCTGCTCTCGGCCCTGAGCAGTTCATCCGCAAAATAGGTGCCGCTGAACCACCCCCAAATCTCCTGACTTACCAAAGGAAACGTCAATGACAACAAGAAGCAACCCGGGCGCAGAACTAGTCTTGGGCACGATGACCTTCGGGGATACCGCAGACGCTTCCACCAGCGCAGCGATCCTTCGGACGGCATTGGACGCAGGCATCCGCCATATCGACACCGCCAACGCCTACGTCGGCGGTGTCACGGAAGAATTGCTGGCCAAGTTGCTCGAAGGCCACCGCGACGAAGTATTTTTGGCTTCCAAAGCTGGGATGCCGCATGCCGACGCGCAAGAGGACGCCTTGCTTTCTCCGGTGGCAGTTCGGCGCAGCGTTGAAGGTTCCCTGCGTCGGCTCAACACCGACCGATTGGATCTTTTCTATCTGCACCAGCCCGACTATCTAACTCCGCTCGAAGAGACAATGGGTGAGGTGGCAAAGCTCGCCGAAGAGGGCAAGATTCTGTCTCTAGGGGTCTCCAATTTTGCCGCCTGGCAGATCGCGCAGGCCCGGCAGGTCGCAGCCGAGGTTGGCGCCCCGGCGCCGGTCGTTGCCCAACAGCTTTTCAACCTGGTTGGTCGTCGCATCGAGACCGAGTACCTGCCTTTTGCCGCCGCAACCGGCGTGAAAACCATGGTGTACAACCCGCTGGGCGGTGGATTGCTCAGCGGAAAGCACAGCTTCGAAAATCGCCCGACCGATGGACGCTTTGGTGATTCGCGACTAGCCAAAATGTACACGGAGCGATACTGGGACGCTGGTCTCTTCGAGGTGATCGATGGGCTGACCCGGATAGCCCAAGACGCAGGTATCAGCCTGATCGAACTAGCGTTCCGCTGGCTGGCCTACCATGAGCAGGTCGACTCGCTCCTACTTGGTGGATCCAAGGTAGCGCAGCTGGAATCAAACCTCGCGGCGATCGCCAAGGGGCCACTGGATGCAGACATCGCAGATGCAGCCGCACAGGAGTCTAACTCGCTGCACGGTCCGATGCCCGCCTACAACCGCTAATCCTCCACTAGAAAGAAAATAACCCTCATGACTTCACCCGTTGCCCTCGAATTCGTCCGCAAGATTCGCGATCGCGAGCCGGCCGTCGGATACTGGATAGTGCTTGACTCACCGGTTTCCACCGAACGAATTGCCCGACTGGGTTATGACTATGTCGCTCTGGATGCACAGCACGGTCTGCTCGGATACTCCGGAATACTCAACGGCTTGATGGCCATAGACGCCTCGGCCCAAGCGGTAGGCGTGGTGCGCGTCGAAGCGAATAATGCCACCGCAATCGGTAAAGCACTCGATGCCGGCGCCGTGGCGGTGATCGTGCCACTAGTCAACAACGCACAAGATGCTGCTGACGCCGTAAACGCGGCCAAGTACCCACCTCACGGCATTCGCTCATATGGCCCCATGCGGTCGGCTCTGCGCGTTGGGCCAAAACCAGGCGAAGCAGATGCCGCCACCATGGTCTTCGCCATGATTGAGACACCCGGTGGGCTGGAAAATGTGGAAGAAATCGCGGCTGTTCCCGGATTGGACGGGTTGTACGTAGGCCCCAGCGACCTTGCTTTGGCCATCGGCGCCGCTTTTCCGGGCGACCCGGCCATTGCAGATGAATTTGAGGCCGCTTTGGTCCGTGTTGCGGAAGCAGCCAAAAATGCGGGCATTGCCGCAGGCATCCACAATGCGAGCGGTGAGCTCGCACAAGGCCGGTTGGCGCAGGGCTACACGTTCGCAACGGTTGCCTCAGACCTAACGCATTTGGAAGCTACGGCTAGCGCGCACCTGAAGGACGCGCTCGCCAGCATTCCCGCGCACTAGATCCCAGAGCGAGTCAGCATTTCAAAATATCGGTGAGCCAGGGTATCGCCTGCGCGGCCGGAAAAAAGCCATAAGGACATGGACGCATGCCACTCAAAGAATTTTCGAACATTTCCACAGATGGAATTGTTCGTCACGAACAAGACCTGAATTTCGCCTACTTGCCTGCCCCAACTGTGCAGTCCCACGCCGCGAACCTCATGACGCTAGGCAACGGACGGCTCGGTTGCGTCTGGTTCGGCGGCACGCAGGAGGGAGTGGCCGATATCAGCATTTACTTTTCATACTTAGACAAAACCGCTTCCGGAGCGTGGGAATCACAGTGGTCGGAGCCGAGGAAGCTGTCCAATGACGCAACCCGCTCCGAGCAGAACCCGATTCTGTTCGTGCATGTAGAGGAATTGTGGTTGCTGTACACGGCCCAGCATGCCGGAAATCAAGATACTTCCGAGGTCCGCCGCCGGATTTCATGCGACAACGGCGAGACCTGGAGCGAACCGGAGACCCTTTTTGCGGCTACCGCCCACGGGGGAGTATTCGTACGCCAGCCTCCGGTAGTCGTAGGCGAACGCATCCTCGTTCCGATCTTCCGCTGCGCGACGGTCCCAGGGCAGAAATGGGTGGGCGATGAAGATGACTCGGCGCTCATGGTGTCCAGCGATGGGGGGAAAACTTGGGTGGAGCAGCTTATTGAAGGGTCATTAGGCTGCGTTCATATGAACATTGCGGCGCTCGCCGACGGTTCGCTCATGGCCTTGTACCGCAGCCGCTGGGCAGATGCTATTTACTTCTCGAAGTCCGAAGACCAAGGAGTTTCATGGACCGCGCCGGTAGCAACCGAACTTCCGAACAATAACTCTTCCATTCAATTCACCGCCATGCACGATGGGCGCCTGGCACTGATCTACAACCATTCGCGGGCAAACGCCGAGACCGAGCGTAGGCTCTCCTTGTATGACGAAATTGACGATGAGGGTCTGGACGAACAAGTTGATGGCCCGGTTGCGTTTGAGCCTGAGCCCGCTGAAGGCGAAGGTGTCACCAAACCAAAAGCGTTTTGGGGTACGCCTCGCGCTCCGCTGACAGTTGCGATTTCGGAGGACGGAGGCCAAAGCTGGACGGTCCGTCGCGACCTGGAGGTAGGGGATGGGTACTGCCTATCGAATAACTCAAGGGAGGGACTGAACCGCGAATTCTCCTATCCCTCTATCCACCAGAGCCAGGATGGACTGTTGCATCTGGCTTACACGTACTTCCGCCAAGCCATCAAGTACGTTCGGGTAGACCCGTCATGGATTTACCAAGATGCTTTCGAGACGAACACGGAACCGGCCGATGCCTAAAGCATTGGTTACCGGGGTGAGCTCCGGCATTGGTTCGGCTATTGCTTTGTCGCTGCTTGGTGCCGGGTACCAAGTCACGGGTCTGAGCCGGCGCAAGCCAGACTATGCCGATGAGTTTGCCGAGAATTTTCTGTGGGTGCCGGCCGATTTGGGGGACATCCGAGCGGTAGCTCAACTCGCGTTGAAGCTGGAACCTCCGGAAGTTTTCATTCACGCGGCCGGTTTCATGTCCACCGGCGCACTAGGCGAAATGGAGAGCGCATCCCTTGCCGAAATGTTCGCGGTGCACGTGCAGGCGCCCGCAGAGCTAGTGAATGTCTTCGCAAGAAGCTTTCCTGACGGCGCACGGGTGATTCTAATCGGTAGCCGAACGATGAGCGGGGTCGCGGGAAAAAGCCAATATTCGGCGACCAAATCTGCCCTCGCCGGATTGTCGAGAAGTTGGGCCATGGAGCTGGCAGGCAGAGGCATAACTTGCAATGTCGTGGCCCCCGGGCCGACCGATACCCCGATGATGATTGATCCGCGCCGGCGAGGGGTTCCTCCGGTCACGCCACCGCTGGGCAGCCTGGTCGATCCTCACGATGTCGCTGCGCTCGTACGCTTCCTGATCGGCGAGCACGGGAAGTCCATTACCGGACAGGTACTGACGATTTGCGGTGGTGCGTCGTTGAAAAGCTAGCGGTATCCTCATAAATTGAGGTCCCACCTCGTTTGGGGTTCTGTTATTGGGGATTGCTCATCTAGATGGAGAGCCGCTTGAACCAACCGTAGTAAATGGTCTGGAAGCTCCATTGGTGCTTTCCGACCACAACCGACTCTGGCAGGTGCGTGATCGCCCACTACACGCGATGCGAATCAATGAGCCGGCAAACCGGCATGCTCCGCCAGCACCGGGCTACATTTATAGCTTCTGGCTACTCCTGATGTTGGACGGCAAGTCTGGCCAGCAGAACGAAAGACTTCTCGAACCGAGCTACGCTTCATCGACGCGGCGAGCCTGTCAGCGGTTTGGCTTGTGAAACCTGAGCCTGATTTGGTAAATAACCCATGTTTCGCGAACCAGAAGGTTGCGTGACAGCGTGTCGTACAGCCATCGGCGACTAGGCAAGGTCGCTCGACGCCAAATAGTCCCAGCATCGCTGAAGGCTTGCTTCTCCGGGCTGTATTTTTTAGTTTATTGGCTTCAGCAATATATCCGCTGAGGTCCCTCGGTAATGGAAACCGAGCAAGGTTTCGATATCGAGAACTGTCGGAGAATGCGTCTCACAGACTGCCTGAATCATCAGAGCCTGAGGAATGTGCAACCCAGCGATAAGTCCATTGGCGCCCAGCATTTAGCAGAAGCCGTGGGGCAAAGCCGTGCGGCTCGTTTCTCGTGAACCGAGACAGCGTAGATATCGCATTCGAAGTGGCGTTTGGAGGTTGTCACACCAAGTCTTCCGCCATGCTCATCAAGCGCTGTTCCGCTGCGGCCATGCCGCCGTCAAGCCGTCGAATCGCTTGTCGAATTCACCGTTCTAGAACATGAGCAAGGTGAGCTGCAACCGTATTGGAGCATGCATAGGCGAGTAGTGCGAGCTCGGCGCATATTTCGCGAAGCCTCTCGTTCCCAGCAACGGCAATCGGCAAGCCCTCGAAGCCGTTGCGCCGGCGATCCCCCGGGAGATCTGACCTGCGTGCTATTCCATCAAGGGCTATCCGGTGCTGAATCTTCCTCCAGTAATACTGGTCGGGGCGGCTGCCAACGATACGAAACGGTGCTCGTGGCTCAGTCTCTTGGTTAGTAATCAAGAAGCATCATGGAGGACCGAATGCATGACTTTGTGTGCGGATTTGATTGGGCGGATTGCGGGGGACGTCTTCTAGAAGTGCTGGCTGTTCCTGGAAGTATCGCCTTCCCCTAGTGCGTTGTTTCAGGCTTTGTCCGTCCGCAGCAGCAACTCGTTTGCAGCGCCAAGTCGCGATCTCCGTACGCAAATTGGCTGGCAGTGGGCAATTATTGAAAAATTACTTGGTAATTTTTGCTAGTCAAATACTGCTAAAAAATGACACCTGCGAGGGTACGCAAGTTCATCTGATATTTTCAATTTCGATTCACTTGACACGTTCTGCCTTGAAAACTCAAGGTTCTTCAGCGAGCGAGACTGCTTCCGCGGAGTTGGCGCAGAGCAGCGAGAGTGAATGAAGGGCCAACAGCCTGCAAAACGTCAGCTGCAGGCAATGGAGTAATTCTTGCGCTTGGCTTGCAAGCTTCTCCATAGGCATAGTAGGGTCAAAATTACTCGCGTTTGACCAATAGATCATCACTTTCACAAGGGGATACTTATTATGTCGACGCAAACTGTTTCCGCATGGGGTATGCGTAAATGCTTTTGCTCTTAGCTAGCTACTTCAACTAACCATGCCTGATGCGTCCTATTGCTGGATCCTTCGCACGAGCGATTGAATGCCAACTATTTATGAGTTTTCGTAACGTCATCCGCTTCTAAATGGACCTCAGCTCCTGACCTGCCGCTCGAATGATCACCGCCCGCTGCGGCGCTCGAACGACTAGCCATCACGCTTTTCGAGCAATCGGCTGATGTTTTTTCGACACGGCACCCCCTCCCTAGCTCTTTGCGCTATTTTTCAGGCCCGCGGCCATCCGTAATTACTTGACCCTTAAACATATAATTGGTTGATAATACTTAAAGTAGCATGTCAGCGCCTAAGAATAAATTAACGTCATTTTAAGAAAATAATCGGAATCACTTGCTTTTCAGCTCACGGCCAGCTTGGATGTTTCTTGGGGAAACCTTGGGGTTAGCGACCAATATGCCGAAAATATCAAGGAGTCTGTCTCGATGCGACGCACTGAGCGTGGAAAGAATGCACCAGCGATAAATGCTGGATGGTGGAGACGACCACTTGCGTTAGGAACAGTTTCATCACTAGCGATCACGTCCTTCGGACTGCCAGCAATGGCAGACATCAACACATCACCAGATGACGCAACCGAATCTGCTGCCAGCATTATCGACCTGAGCCTCCTCGGCCAGGAACTCGCCGGCGGAGGGCAAACTCGGGCGCTATTCCCAAGCGGACCAGCAACCGACGAAGGCGCGCTAAACGCCTCGCTGCTTGGCGGCGAGATGCTGGACCTCGGCGGCCTGCAGCTACCAATCGACCAAATTATTGACTACGGTGAGCTCGGAGCCTTGCTTTCGCGCTCCACCGCAACCGATGCCAAGAACGGCGAAGCAATCACCGGTATTGCCGGTGCCGATGGTTCGGTAACACTGGACGGCCAAGCCGCGGACTTCGGAAACGCAAAGCTTGACCTGCTCTCGCTCTTCCGAGAGACCGGCGTAGACGGACTCACCGACGAGATCCTGAACAAAGCCGAGCTGACCGCCGGAGTCGGTGGCGCGTGGGTGCAGGCTGTTGACGGAGAATTCCAGGACCCGGACGGAGTCGGCGGAGCCGGCCAGTACCGAGTTGCGGAAGCGAACCTCGAGCTTCAGTCCCCGGTGGTGGAAACCGTTGCCGGAACCCTGTACGAGCAGATCGGCCAGATCGATCAGCTCATGGAGGAGACCGTTGGCGGTCTTGGCGATCTGACCAGCATGATCACCAGCATCACCGACGCCTTGCCAGCGGGCGCAACCCTGGACTACACGATCGAATCGAATATGCAGGATGAGATCTTCGACGAGATTCTTGCTCAGCCGATCACCTCGAAGAATGAAATCCTCACCATCGATTTCTCCACCGGCCAGGTGTACATCGACCTTGACAAGGCTTATTCGGGAGAACGTCCAGAAGGCGTGGACCTGCCCGATGGCATCAACAACCAGAACCCGAACACGGAACTGATCAGCAACGAGATCTACCCGATCATCGCCGAATCGGTGCACGATCTGATGGAAGAAGTAGTCGCCATCGCCGTGAGCGCCATTGAGGGCGCACTGGGCAGTGTCACGCTGAACCTCGAAGCCGGAGTTTCGGCGCTGGGCAATACCGCCACCGCCAACTGGAGCGTCAACCTCATGGGCGACGCGCAGCCAGTGGTCTGCGAATCCGAAGGCTTGGGCGGCGCGGCTTTGTGCGCCACGCTGGAGACCGCAATCAACACCGTGGTGGGACCAATCGTCCAGACCGCGCTGGTGCCAATCCGCGATTACATCCTTTCCGACGGTGGCAAGGCCATCTTCGAAACGCTCTTGACCGACCTGAAGACCGGCGCCATCACGCTGCCGATCCGACAGTTGCTTGAGCCGGTCTTCACCCTGCTGTCCCAGGTTATTTCGGTGCAGCTGAACCGCCAGGACGTCACCACTGCTGTGGGCCCAGACGGTGAAGTCACCGAAAGCCTCGAAGTTTCCGCATTGAGCCTGGGACTGCTGCAGGCAGCGGATGCCGGGCGCCTGAACTTCGGTACCGCCGGCGTGCGCATCGATGCGGTCGAGGATGCCATCACTCCGGCCTTGACCGTTGACCCCACCGCAGTTGATCCAGGGCAGTCCACCAACGTCACCGGCACCGGCTTCACCCCTTCGGGCGACGTGCAGATCCAGCTGACCGACGCAGAGGGCAACCCGGTAGGCGAGGCGATCACCGTTCCGGCCGACGAAGCAGGAAACCTGCCGGAGACCGCACTGCCCGTTCCGGCAGATGCAACTCCAGGGGAATACAACGTGGTGGCCACCGACGTCACCACCGGCACCCCGGTGCAGGGCCCGTTGACCGTCAACGACCCGGGACAGACCCCGGAGCCAGGCAACGGCATCATCGGTGACACCGTGTTTGCCGACGCCAATGCCAACGGCGTCCAGGATGCCGGTGAAGCAGGAGTTCCCAACGTCACCGTGAACCTGTTGGATGCCTCGGGCACCGCGGTTCCAAACGAAGACGGAACGCCGCGCAGCACGACCTCCGATGATCAGGGCAAGTACTCCTTCGGAGAACTTCCTGCCGGTGAATACATAGTTGAGTTCGTCGCTCCGGAGGGTTCGGTCTTCGCACCGGCCAACCAGGGTGATGACGACGCAGTGGATTCGGATGCTGCCGAGAACGGCCGCACCGAGGTTGTTGCACTGACCGCAGAGGCGCCAACCACCGACACGGTTGACGCCGGCCTGGTTGCGGATGACGCCGAAAACCCGGATACCCCAAGCATCACCGTTGACCCAACCGAAGTTCCTGCCGGGGACGAGACCACGGTCACCGGCGAAGGCTTCCAGCCAGATAGCACGGTCACCATTCAGTTGGAGGACGCCGAAGGCAATCCGGTCGGCGACCCGATCGAAGCGCCGGTGGACGCCGACGGCAACTTCACCAACGCCCTGCCGGTCCCGGAGGATGCGGCACCTGGCGACTACCAGGTCGTAGTGACCGACGCCGACGGCAACGAAACCACCAACCCAATCACCGTCACCGACGCCGACGGCGCGGGCAACAACGGCGAGCTCGGTGACCGCGTCTGGCGCGACCTGGATGCCGATGGCATCCAGGATGCCGGCGAAGCCGGCCTGGCCGGCGTGAGCGTGAACCTATTGGATGCCGCCGGAACCCCGGTGACCGATGCCAATGGTGCACCGGTAACCGCGACCACCGACGGCAACGGCAACTACACTTTCACCGGTCTTGAACTGGGCGAATACAGCGTTGAGTTCGTCGCTCCGGAAGGTGCCTCGTTCTCTCCTGCAGCAGCCGGGGATGACCGCGAACTCGATTCGGACGCTGGTGAGAACGGACGCAGCGCGGTGATCGCACTGACCTCCGTTGCACCGGTGAACCTGAGCGTTGACGCCGGCGTGGTTGACGCTCCGGCGGTAGAGGACGCAACGGTTACCGTTGATCCGACCGAGGTGGCACCGGGCGAGGAAACCCAGGTGACCGGTGACGGATTCGCTCCTGATTCCGAGACCACGGTGCAGCTCACCGATGGTGAAGGGAACCCGGTAGGGGACCCGATCACGGTGACGACCGATGAGAACGGCCACTTCACAACCCCGCTAGCTGTTCCAGAGGATGCAGCTCCGGGTGAATACCAGATTGTTGTCACCGACTCCGAGGGCAACACCGACAGCACCCAGCTGACGGTGGGCGAACCGGATGATGGCGGCGAAACCCCTAATCCAGATGCCAACGGCGAACTCGGTGACCGTGTCTGGCGCGACCTGGATGCCGATGGCATCCAGGATTCCGGCGAAGCCGGCCTGGCCGGCGTGAGCGTGAAGCTGCTCGACGCTTCGGGCAACCCGGTCACCGACACCAACGGTGCCGAAATCACCGCGACCACCGACGCGAACGGCTTGTACCGCTTCACGGGCCTGGTCTTGGGTGAATACACCGTCGAGTTCGCAGCCCCGCAGGATGCTTCGTTCACGCCAGCAGGCGTGGGAGAAGACCGCGGACTCGATTCGGACGCCGGAGAGAATGGGCGTACCGCAGTGCTGACCCTCACCAGCGCAGCACCGGTAAATCTGGGTGTTGACGCCGGCGTGGTTGACGCTCCGGCAGTAGAGGACGCAACGGTAACCGTTGATCCAGCCGAGGTGGCTCCGGGTGAGGAAACCCAGGTGACCGGTGACGGATTCGCTCCGGATTCCGAGACCACGGTGCAGCTCACCGATGGCGAAGGGAACCCGGTAGGGGACCCGATCACGGTGACCACCGATGAGAACGGCCACTTCACAACCCCGGTAGCTGTGCCAGAAGACGCGGCACCGGGCGAATACCAGATTGTTGTCACCGACTCCGAGGGCAACACCGACTCCACCAACCTGGTTGTCGCGAATCCGGATGAGGGCAATGGCTCCAACCCGGGACAGCTTGGCGACCGCGTGTGGCGCGATGCCAACGGCAACGGCCTGCAGGACGAGGGTGAAGCCGGCCTGTCCGGCGTCACCGTCAAGCTGCTGGATGCCGAGGGCAATCCGGTCAATGACATCTCCGGAAACCCGAAGACCACCACCACCGACGAGAACGGTACCTACCGCTTCGCCGGGCTGACCATCCGCCAGTACATTGTCGAGTTCGACGCCCCGGAGGGTGCATCCTTTGCACCAGCTATGGAAGGCTCGGACCGCGCCATTGACTCGGATGCCGGAGAGAATGGCCGCACCGAAGTTGTCGCCCTGACCAATGTCGCACCGATCAACAACGGGGTAGACGCTGGTGTGGTCGACGCTCCGGCCGCGGAGGAAGCCACCGTGACCGTTGACCCGGCCGAAGTGCAGCCGGGTGAAGAAACCCAGGTCACCGGCGAGGGCTACGCGCCAAACAGCGAGATTCGCGTGGTGCTCACCGACGCAGAAGGAAACCCGGTGGGGGATCCAATCATCTCCACCACCGATGACAACGGACACTTCAGCGTGGCGCTGATGGTTCCAGCGGATCGGGCACCGGGCCAGTACCAGGTGCAGGCCACCGACGCCGAAGGCAACGAAGACAGCACCACCTTGGTGGTTGTCGAAGGCAACGGCAACGGCGACGGATCCGGCAACGGCTCCATCGGCGACTTCGTCTGGTTCGATGAGAACGCCGACGGACTGCAGTCCGAGGGCGAGCGCGGCCAGGGCGACGTGCGGGTGAACCTGCTCGACGCCGAGGGCAACGCGGTACTTTCCACCGAAGGCAACCCGATCACCACGGTGACCGGCGAGGATGGAATGTACTCCTTCGCAGGATTGAACCAGGGCCAGTACACGGTTGAATTTGTGGCACCGCAGGGCGGAACGTTCTCGCCTTCGGCCGCAGGGGATAACCGCGCAGTCGACTCTGATGCCGGCGACAACGGCCGCAGCGCCGTGGTCACCCTCTCGCAGTCCGCGCCAACCACCACCGAGGTTGACGCAGGCATCACCTTCCAGGATGGCGATTCGGAACTGAATCCGGAGTTCACCGTGAACCCCGACAATGCAGGTCCGGGCGACACCATCACCATCGATGGCGAAGGCTATGCGCCGAACACTCCGATCGTGATCGAACTGCGTGACAAGGATGGCAATGTCATCCACGAGATCGAGGTTGAAAGCGACGAGAACGGCGAGATCCACACGGAACTCGTCATTCCGGAGGACATCGAAGACGGTGAGTACCAGATCGTCACGGTTGACCCAGATGGCAATGAGGAGTCACGGAGCATCACGATCCGCGACACCCCAACCGACACCTGCGCAACCGAGACCGCGCTGAGTATCAACCCGACGCAGGTGAACCCGGGTGAGAACATCACCATCAACGGCACCGGCTACACCGAGGGTGAGACCATTACGGTAGAAATCACCGGCGTGGACGGCAAAACCATCGAGCTCTCCCTGGCCGAGGCCAGTGCCAAGGGCATGGTCGTCATCGACGAGAGCTGCGCCTTCGAACTGAAGGTGCAGATTCCGGAAGACGCCGAGGAGGGCACCTACACCGTCAACACGAAGGATGAAAACGGCAAGGTCCTGGACTCCGGCGACTTCCAGGTTGTTGGCAACGATGGCTCCGGGAACGACTCGGATAACGAGGGTTCGGACCAGAATGGTTCGAACGATAGCAAGGACAAGGACGGCCTGGCTAACACCGGTGCCGAAGTTGTCTGGTACTCGCTGCTCGGCCTACTGGCCGCCGCTGGTGGTGTAGTCCTGACCATGGCTGCACGTCGCCGCGGCCAGCAGAGCTAAGGAAATAAGCGGCTAAGCCCCGGACCTGCTGGCAGCAGGTCCGGGGCTTAGCCCGCAAATATTTCCGCAAAGCCCTCACCCCGCTGGTGTGTGTCCAAAGAGATGGGGAACCCGGATGACCGGGTTCCCCATCTTGGCGCCTCGCCCCGGATAATGAACTGACAATAAACGCCTCGAAGTAAGAAGCCTTTGAAGTATGAGTGAGCTCGTGAATAGAAGCCTCTTGAGAGCCGCCGGCTTGCTGGCCGGCGCAGCAGTGCTGGTGTCCTGCCAAAGCTCCTCGGCAGCAAATGACCAGGGCACCGCGGTCCGTGCGCAAGCAGATCAAGGTGTCACCTCGCGCGTGATCAGCGAGCTGTCCTGCTCCGAGGGGTCCGAAGCGCTTGGCCAAGACATGACCAGCGGCGCGAACTGGTCCATGTGCTTTTCCGTAGACATCAAGCTGGGAATGGTGCTGGAGAACGTCACCTTCACCCCGCCCAACGCCGAGCCGATGGAGATCATCGATTCGATGTCGCTGTCCCAGCTTGAAGTTCCCTACGATGACGGTGGCCGTTCGACTTCGGATATCACCAGCGCCGGATTCGGCGGCGGAAATATGCACTCGCTGACCGAGATCGAATGCCCCGGAACACTGGTCAGCCACGGCATTCCCACCATCGGGGACGGCAGCAAATACGGCGAGATCGAATCGCGCCCGGTGCTTTGCAGCGATACCGTTGACGGCGGTCTCTCCTACCGCTCCGCCGAGGTGGGCCAGCTGCTGGCCAAACGCAAGAACGACTGGCAGCTTTCGACCGTGTCGAAGGTTGGCTGGTACGAGTACCTGAACCAGGTGACCTTCGGCGCCGATGGGAGCATCCGGCCGGCCTTGGGCGCCACCGGCGACCTGTCCCCGGTTGACTACAGCGACGCCGAGCATGGCGCCGCCGTGGGCGAAGGCGAGGAGCACCATGCCTCAAGCCATTCGCACAATGCCGTATGGAAAATCCATTGGGCCCTAGGCGGCACCGGTGCCCAGCAGGTCGAGCAGTACGATACCAAGGACACCAACGAGTCCGGGGAGCAGTCCCCAATCGTTGAAGGGAACTACACCAAGATCGGCGAGCCGGCCACGGCGCAGTGGACCGATGCGCGCTGGTGGAAAGTCTCCGCACCCGGGATGCTCAATGCCGACGGGCACGTGATGTCCTATGAAATCGACATGGGGAAAACCGACGGGTTCAGCTTTATCGATGACGAGAAAAACCATGGGGCGGACGGCGCAACAGACTACGACGTGGCTTTCACCAACGCTGATGACTGCCACATCTATGCCACGTACAACCGAGGCACTTGCGGGCGCGGCGTCTTGGACTTCGTCAAGAATCAGTCCGGGGAGAAGCTGGCGGATGTCGTGTCCTGGGTGGCGGTGGGCTACCACCACGTACCGCGTGATGAAGAGCAGTCACCCATGGAGGTGCATTGGCAGGGCTTCACCATGGTTCCCCGTGACCTGACCGCGCAACGCCTCGACGTTCCGGAAGAACGCAGCGAGCTGAACGGCAAACCCGAGGACTGGCAGGGCCAGTTGCCGCCCGAGGGAAACTAACGGCCAGTGCCGGGGGTGTCCTCGTCCGGCGTCGAGTGTGTTCCCAACGCGCCGCCGCCCGGGCTGGGAAGTACTGAAACCAGCGCCATGGGGTTTCGATACCGAGCCGAAAGCAGATGACTAATTGTCGCCAGGCACTTCAAAGGACCTGGCGATGGTGGGAGACTAACGGTATGCGAGAGTCGTAGTTTCGCGGTGACCGCGAATTCGTGAATGCACGAGAGGCGAGGACCATGTCGGATAAAGACGTTTTGGATCAAGCAACCCGAGAAGCCAAATTATCGCAGCTGCCGCACTGGCGATATGTGCTGGGAGTTCTGCGCACTGCCTTCAAATGCCCCTCAGCTGCCGTGGCCTTGGAGTTCTTCGCCGAAATCGGCGCCTTGGCCGAAGAGGCCAACCATCATCCGGATGTGGATTGGCGCTATGACACCTTGTTCGTGTCACTGGTCTCGCATGACGTCGGGGGAGTATCGCTGCGCGATACCCAGCTGGCCGAAAAGATCTCCGAGCTCGCCGAGAAGCATGGTGCCCCGGCGAATCTGAATCTCATTCGGCCGGTGGAAATTGCCATCGATACCGATGACCGGGAACAGATCTCGGAAATCTGGCGCACCGCGCTGGGCTACAAGGAGCAGCACGACGGCAGCCTCACCGACCCGTACGGGCGTGGACCGGCGATCTGGTTCCAAAGCACCGATACGCCCAATGACAACCGATTCCATGTGGATGTCTCGGTGCCTCATTCCCACCATTGGGACATCATCGACGGGCTCAAGCTGGTCGGCGCCAGGCTGAATCACGACCATGCGCCGAACTTCGTGGTGGCCACGGATCCGCAGGGAAACAGGCTCTGCGTTTGCACCGAGATGGGCCGCTAGGCCGGCCTGCCCCCTCGCCGGTGGCCCTCGCCGTCGCGTGGCGGGGCACTGGTTTATTGGACGACTGCGCTGTCGAGTTCTGACCGAAGTTGAGCGCGGCTTGAGCGCCGCTAGTTCATCAGGGTTTCGGCGGCAATGCGCATATGCTCGGCAATTTCCGCATTCACCGCAACACTGTCCCCGGCCTCGATGGTGTCGACCAGCTTGAAGTGTCGGGCGACATCCATGTTGCGCACCCCGCGCTCGAATCCACCGAACATGATGGACATGCGGATGGAACCTTCGAGCTGTTCCCAGGCGTGCAGCAAGGTGTCATTCTCTGAAAGCCGGCACAGGGTGCGGTGGAATTCGAGGTCTGCTTCGATCCGCTCCTCGATTTCGTTGCCTGCCAACCGGTCCATGTTGCCCACCGCGGCGCGCAGCTGTGCGAGGGCATCAGCCAGATCCTCGCGCTGCAGCAGCGTTGTGGCCGCGAGGCTTTCGAGCGAGGCACGGACCGCAAAGATGTCCTGGATTTCCTTGTTGTCCAGGTGGCGAACCGAGAGCCTTCCGCGTTCGCCGGCGGACACCAGGCCCTCTTGCTCGAGCTGGCGCAGCGCCTCCCGCAAGGTGCCTCGGCTGATTTGCATCGAGGCAGACAGTTCGGTCTCCACCAGATGGGTGCCCTGCTGCAACTCGCCGGTGGTGATGGCACGGCGCAAGGCAATCAGGGCCTGCTCGCGCAGGCTCTTCTTGCGAAGCCCTACCAGGGAAGAATCGGCGATGGCCATTGAGTGCCCCTAAAGATTGGAATCCAACTGTTGATTGTTAACTGTTGATTTTAGCGCCTTGAGGTGGGTGCGATGGAAACACCGCACCCACCTAAAGGCGAATCAACCTGCTGGACTACTCGGTGAGCTAGTCGAGCTCTGCCAGAACCTTGCTGACAATCGAGTTGATCGACAGCCCGTAGCGGTCATGGAGGGTGGGCAAGGCGCCGGCATCCAGGAACTCATCGGGCAGGCCGATCGGCACAATCTTGGAGGAGACTCCGCCGCGAATCATGGTCGAGGCCAAGGTCTCGAACAGCCCGCCGATGACCGAATGGTTTTCCAGCGTCACCACCAGGCGGTCTCCGGCGACCTCCTGCAAGACCGTTTCCGAATCGAAGGGCTTGATGGTGGGGGAGTGCACCACGGCGACATCCACATTGTGCTTGGCTAGCTCCTTCGCCGCGTCCAGGGCGCGCATGGTCATCAGCCCGCTGGAGACAAAGACTACGTCGTTTCCGCCACGCAGGACCTTGGCCTTGCCCAGCTCGAAGGTGTAGTCGTATTCGTCCAGTACGGTCGGTACCTTGCCGCGCAGCAGGCGCAGATACGTCGGGCCTGCACAGGCGGCGAGCTGCGGCACCGACTGCTCGATGTCTATCGAGTCGCAGGGGTCCACGATGGTCAGATTTGGCATGCCCCGGAAGATGGCGATATCTTCGGTAGCCTGGTGGCTTGGTCCGTACCCGGTGGTCAGGCCCGGCAAACCGCCAACAATGTTCACGTTGAGGTTGGGCTCGGCCGCGTCCAAGCAGAGGAAGTCATAGGCGCGGCGGGCGGCGAAGACCGAATAGGTCGAAGCGAAGGGCACCAGTCCCGTTTCGGCGAACCCGGCGGCCGCCCCGAACAGGAGCTGCTCGGCCATGCCCATCTGGAAGAAGCGGTCCGGATGCTGCTGGGCAAAGATATGCATGTCGGTGTATTTGCCCAGATCGGCCGTCAGCCCCACGATGCGGGGGTCGTTTTCGGCAGCCTTGGCCAAGGCATGGCCGAAGGGCGCCGCGGCGGTTTTCTGGCCGGGCTCCGCGAATGAGGCGATCATCGCGGAGGTTTTCAGGCGTGGTTTGGCGGTGGCAGACATTTAGTTGTTGCTCCCTTCGAAGCCTTCGGTCAGTTGCTCGCGGCAGATTTGCCATTCGTTTTCTTCGATGCGCATGAAATGCGCCTTCTCGCGGTCTTCCAGCAGCGGTACCCCACGGCCTACCTTGGTGTCGCAAAGGATCACCGAGGGGCGCCCGGTGCTGGAGGCCTGGGCTGCGATATTGTCGAAGGCCTGCAGCAAGGCCCGTGGGTCGTTGCCGTTGACCCGCTGCGCATACCAGCCGAATGCTTCCCATTTTTCCGTCACCGGCTCGGTGCGCAGCACCCCGGCGGTAGCGCCGTCGGCTTGCAAGGCATTGATGTCCACCATGGCGGTCAGCTGGCCCAGCTGGTGGTGCGCGGCGCCCATGGCGGCTTCCCAAGTGGAACCCTCATCCAGTTCGCCGTCGGAGAGGAAGTTGATGATTCGCTGGTTCTTGTGCTGGTGGCGCAGCCCCAACGCCATGCCCACCGCGATGGACAGGCCGTGGCCCAGCGAACCACCTGAAATTTCCATGCCAGGGGTGTACGTGGACATGCCTGACATCGGAAGCCGGGAATCATCCGATCCGTAGGTTTCCAGCTCTTCTACCGGAACGATGCCGGCCTCGGCCAGTGCGGCGTAGAAGCCAATGGCGTAGTGGCCGGTGGAAAGCAAGAAGCGATCCCGGTCCTCCCACTCGGGCTCTGCGGGGCGGAAAGCCAGCTGGTCGGCATAAACGGAGGCGAACATATCTGCTGCGCCCAATGCCTGCCCCACGTAGCCCTGGCCTTGGACTTCGCCCATATTGAGCGCGTGATGGCGGATGCGGTACGCGGCGTCGCGTACTTTTTTGGTGCGCTGATCGAGATTCAACGTCTTGTCCTTGATGGCTGTGATTGCCACGGTATGTCCTTTCAGAAGTTATTTAGCGTGGGCCCTGGTCGAATGGAGTTATTAGACGCTGCTTTTCTGCGGGTGGGCTGCGACGGCTTCGTTAGCTAGCTGGCGCTCGCGAGGACCCCAGGTTTCCTTGGTGATCAATGCCGCCCAGAGGCCGATGGCCGCGTAGCAGATAAAGAGGGTTGCCGGGCCCATCCAGCCGAACTGGATGAACAGCAGCGTGGTGATGAATGGGGTGAAGCCGGAAACCATGGCTGAAATTTGGTAGGCCAGCGAGGCGCCGGAGGAGCGGGTTTTGGCTTGGAAGAGCTCGGGGAACCAGGCGCCTTGGGCTCCTGCCATCGAATTTTGGCAAACGGCGTAGGCGATGACGATCGTGGCGATGATCATCAAGAACGAGCCGGTGTTCACCATGAGGAACATCGGGATGCCGAAGAGCGCCGCAAAGCTGCAAGCGAGAATGTAGACGGATCGCCGGCCTACCCGGTCGGTCAGCCTGCCCCAGCTGTAGGTGGCGAAGATGCCGATGGCCGAGGCGATGCTCAAGGCGGTGAGGGTCTCCCAGTTTGCCGCCAAACCGGTGGTGTGCAGGTAGGAGATCATGTAGGTGATGGAGACCGCGTAACCGGCGGTTTCAGCGATGCGCAGCCCAATGCCGCGCAGGATATTGCGCCAATCGGTGCGGATGACCTCCTTGATGGGTGACTTGACGATTTCTCCGGCCTTTTTGACATCGTCAAAAACCGGGGATTCCGGAACCTTCGAACGAATGACCAGTCCCACGATGACGAGCAGGACGCTGGCCAAGAATGGCACTCGCCAACCCCAGTCGCCTGGCAGTTGCACGCTGACCAGGAATACCAGGTTTGCCAGCAACAGCCCTACCGGGAAGCCGGACTGGACGATGCCGGTGAACCTTCCCTTGTGCTTCCACGGGGCGTGTTCGTAGGTCATCAGAATAGCTCCGCCCCATTCGGCGCCGAAGGCCAAGCCTTGGACGATGCGCACGAGGACCAGCAGGGCCGGAGCCAAGACGCCTACCTGCTCGTAGGTCGGCAGCAGCCCGATCATGAAGGTTGCCAAGCCCATGACGATCAGCGAGGTCACAAGCACCGGCTTGCGGCCGATCTTGTCGCCGAGATGGCCACCGATAATGCCGCCCAATGGCCTGGCCGCGAAGCCGACGCCCAAGGTGGCAAAGGCCGCGAGGGTGCCCGTCAGGGGGTCTGTTCCGGGGAAGAACGTGTGGCCGAAGTAGAGGGCCGCCGCGGTCCCGAATCCGATGAAGTCATAGGTTTCAATGGTGGCTCCGACACTGGAACCTACCGCAACGCGCTTGGCGTCCTTGGTGCCGTGGATCGGACCGCGCATGTTTAGAGCTTCGCTGCTCATGAGTGGGTCCCTTCGTGGTTTGTGGGAGGAGGAAAGCATTCACTGTTGACAGTCAACACTATTAGAAGTGTGAGCGCCAGCACAAGTTCTGTCAAGGGCTAATTTAACAGTTGACTGTTAACAGTAAACTTAACTAAGGTGGTGTGCACCACATGCATCGAGGGTGCTCCGGCAAGGCTGCGCCCATCGCTCACTTAGGTTTTCCGAAGCATCGCCAGGAGAAGCCGAAACGAAAGCAGGAAAGCAATGAAGCAAATCCAGCGCACCGCCATTCTGACGGGAGCCACTTCGCCCCGGGGAATCGGCGTCAGCACCGCACGCCACTTTGCCAGCGAAGGCTGGGGAGTCGTGATCCTCGATCTCGACCACGCCGCATCCGAGCAAGTTGCCCAAGATATCGCCGAAGAATTCGGTGTTCCCGCGTTCGGCCACCGGATCGACGTTGCCGATGAAGCATCCGTAACCACCGCGCAGGCCGCCGTGGCAGCCCAGGTAGCTGCGGGAGGTTTGCCGCCCACCGGAGCGGTAGTGAACATTGCCGGAATAACCTCGCCGGTCGATTTCCTCGAGACAACGCTTGAAATTTGGCACAAGGTCATGAACGTCAATGCCACCGGCACCTACCTGGTATCCAAGGCCTTCTTGCCGGAAATGATAGAAAGCGGCTGGGGGCGGATTATCAACATGTCATCGGTTTCGGCCCAACGCGGCGGCGGAGTTTTTGGCAAGGTTCCCTATTCCTCGGCCAAGGCCGCGATTCTCGGCTTCACCAAGGCGCTGGCTCGCGAGATCTCGGCTACCGGAGTGACCGTTAACGCTATTACTCCCGGGGCGGTAGACACCAACATCCGCGTTGGCAGCACCGAGGAGCAAGAGGCCGCAATTGCCGCTGGAATCCCCATCGGACGCACGGCAACCACCGGCGAAATCGCCTCGGTTATCGGTTTCCTTGCCTCGGACGGCGCCGCCTACCTGACCGGCACCACCATTGATATTAACGGCGGAAGCCACATGCACTAAGGATTGCACCGCGTCCGCAATTCCCGGCGGCTGCCGCTTGGCGGCTGGTGGGTGCGCTGCGGATTAGTGATGCCAAACGGGGCGAGTAACGGTACAGTTTCCAGCGCCGTTACTCGCTCTGCTGCGTTGGATGCCGAGAGAAGATTCGCCGTGGAAGCAGGTATGCGCGTTTCGAAATTGGCGCGTAATCCATCTCACTTGCGCTGTGAAGCAGGAATATAGTTCCCGGCTGGCAGGTTGCACGAAGCAACTACAATCTTCAGGAGTCCTACCTATGGATCTGTTCTCACCGCTTACGCTCGGAGATCTCAGCCTTTCCAATCGACTGGTGATGGCGCCGCTGACCCGTTCACGCTCCCGCAAGGACGGCGTGCCCGATGACCAAGTGGTCGAGTACTATCGGCAGCGTGCCTCGATGGGCTTGATCGTCAGCGAAGGGGTCTATCCTAGCGTTACCGGCCAGGGATTTGTCCGCCAGCCTGGGCTGGCCACCGCGGAGCAGATCGCCGGCTGGAAGAAGGTCACCGACGCGGTCCATGCCGAGGGCGGACTCATTGTTGCCCAGGTAATGCATGCCGGACGAGTGACGCATCCGGGGACCACCGGGCAGGACCACATTGTCGCGCCAAGCGCGATCGCGGTGGAAGGCGAGTCACGGACCTACACGGGCAAGCACCCCTACCCGGTGCCGCGCGCCCTTGGAGCCGTTGAACTGCCGGGAATCATCGAGGAATTTGTGCAGGGTTCGCGCAATGCCATCGCCGCAGGATTTGACGGCGTCGAGCTGCATGGTGCCAACGGGTACTTGCTGCACGAGTTCCTCGCACCGAGCTCCAACACCCGAACCGACAACTATGGCGGGTCCCCGGAGAACCGCGCGCGCTTCGTCATCGAGGTAGTGAAGGCGGTGGCCAACGCGATCGGCGCTGGAAAGACCGGACTGCGGATCTCTCCCGAGCACAACGTCCAGGGTGCCACCGAGCTGGATCGAGCCGACGTCACCGCGACGTACACGGCCTTGCTTGAGTCGATCGCCCCGCTTGGCCTGGCCGCCCTGAGCATTCTGCATAAGGAACCATCGGGGGACCTCGTCCAGGGTCTGCGCACCACCTTTGGCGGGCCGGTGCTGCTGAATACCGGGTTCCAAACGATTACCAGCTATGAGGACGCCACCGCGGTCGCCGCCGGCGGCTGGGCGGATGCGGTCGTGGTGGGGCGCCCCGCCATTGCCAACCCCGACCTTGTACGCCGCTGGCGCGAAGAGCTGCCGCTGAACGAACCGGATGCCTCCACCTTCTACACCGAAGGTGCCGAGGGCTACACGGACTACCCGTTCTGGCAGAACTAGCCGCCGTAGCAGCCAAAGGTGAATAGAAACAAGCCGCATCTACCCGATACTTATCGGATGGATGCGGCTTGTTCATTTTAACCGGTATCGGCTAGCCGAACCATGGTTTCTCCGCGGCGGCAAGAGTGCCGTCGTGCTTGGCCATGTTCAGCCACTGATCAACATATTCTTGGAATTTTTCATCGCCCAGCGGCAGCAGATAGGCCTTCTGCGAGAAGTTGAATGGCTTATCCGGATGCACGGCGCAAAGCTGAGGATGTTCATTGGCTACCCAACGCGTTTCCGAGGCATCGGTGGTCATCACGTCGGCACGCCCGGCGATGATTTCATCAAAGATCGTATTGTTGTTCTCAAAACGAATGATCTCGCCTTCCGGGTAATTCGCCTCGGCGAATTTTTCGTTTGTCCCGCCTATGGGAGTGATGGAGCGGACACCGGGCGTGTTGATTTCCTTCACGGTGTCGTATTTTTCAACATTTTCACACAGCGTGATGGGAGTTTTGCCTTCATCCAGGGTGGCTTCGCTGTAGTAGGCCTGCTGGGCGCGTTCCATGGAGATGGAGACACCGCCCACGCCGATATCGCACTTGGAAAGGAAGTCCGGCATCAGGTCCTTCCAAGAGGTCTGGATGAACTCCGCTTCGACATCCAGCGATTCGGCGAGATGCTTGGCCATCGTGATGTCGATTCCCGACCAATCTCCGGTTTCCGGGTCAAGATATGTGAATGGCCGGTAATCGCCGGTGGTGCAAACCTTGAGGATTCCCGATTCGCCGACGCTGGCCAACCGGGTATCACCTGCCGCGGTTGCCGCGTCGTTGCTCTGATCTGGAATAGGGGCGGAGCATCCAGCGGTGAGCAACACCGCGCTGAGCGCGAACACCGGCAGGAGACGAGTCACGGACTGCGGACTAGAAAAAGTTTTGGTCATAGCCCATCAATCTATAAGCCGACCTAGTCAGAGCGCAAGAGTTATGGATAGTTCTTCAGTGGTCGCGCTCCTGCACCTTGGCAGGGAGCCGACCAAGCGGAATAGGTGACGCTGTTTAAACCCCGTTCGAAGCACTGAGCGCGGCCACCAGATCCTGGCTGTGTTCATGTTCGGCGGAGGCCAAGAAGTCGTCGAGGCTGCGATGCTCAACGAGCTCGCCTTCGTAGAAAACGGCCACGTTATCGCTGACATAGCGGATCACGTCCATGTCATGGGAAATGACCACCAGGCACAACCCCAGCCGATCGCGCAGCTCCAGCAGGAGGTCCAAGATGTGGCGCTGGGCCACGGAATCCAGCGCAGAGGTCGATTCGTCACAGATCAACACCTGCGGGGCGACCAGCAGGGCGCGGGCTATGGCCATGCGCTGCAATTGGCCGCCCGAGCACTGGCCAGGCTTTCGATCCAGCAGCTGCTGAGGAAGCCCAACCTGGGTCATGGCATTCTCAACGATCTTCGTGGCCTCTAGCACGGGCAATCGGTGCACCGCTGCACTCAGGCTCTTGCGAAGCGTCAGGGCAGGATCAAAGGACGAGAATGGTTCTTGCGCAATGACTTGAACGGCGTTGGGCGTGATGCGTTCATGATGGTTCAGGATCTGACCGCTAGTTGGCTTCTCCAAGCCGGCGAGCAATCTGGCGAAGGTGCTTTTTCCTGAGCCCGAGCGCCCCACCACGCCGAGGATTTCACCGGCATGCAAACGCAGCGTGGTGGGTTCCAGAGCCGCGCGGCCCTTGGCCCGGCGTGTGTAATTCTTGCCGGCCGAACGGGCTTCGAGGATGCATCCGGAACTGATTTCGCGTCGCTGCCGCGGCCCAGCCTGGGTCGCATCAACCAGTTCACGCGTTTTGGCGTGCCGGTCCTTGGAGAAGATCATGGCAGTGGGGCACTGGTCAATGATCTCGCCGTCGCTGACCACCACGATTCGATCTGCAATATGCCGGACGCTGGCGATGTCGTGGGTGATGAGCAAAATGCCCAGTCCGCGTTCTTGCTGCTTGCGGCGCAGCAATTCCAGAACTTCGGATTTCAGGATGGAATCCAAGGAAGAGGTAGGCTCGTCGGCCAGAATGAACTCCGGGTTCCCCGCCAAGGCAATGGCCAGCATGGCGCGCTGAGTCATGCCACCGGAAAGCTGGTCGGGACGCTTGCCGGCGATCTCCGCGGCCGGGGCGAGCCCCACTTCATGGAGCAAGGCTTCGACCTGGGCCTCGTGCTTGCGGGCCTTGCCGGCGCCGTGCGCGCCGAGGGCCTCGAGCAGGTGCGCACGGACGGTGAGGCGCGGGTTCATGACTCGCTTAGGCTGCTGGAACAGCATGCCGATGCGCCGCCCGCGCACGGCATCCATGCCCCTGTCATCAAGCTGGTCAATGCGTTCGCCGCCGAGCAGGATTTCGCCCTCGGCGCGCAGCTGCGCCGGCAGAAGGCCCATGATCGCCTTGGTCAGCAACGTTTTTCCGGAACCCGAGCGTCCGACGACGGCCACTAGTTCGCCGGCACGCACCGAGCAGCTGACCTTGGAAAGCAGCGATTTGCTTCCGGCACTGACCGATAATTCGATGATTTCAAGTTCTTTAGTCATTCAGATCCGCCTTGGCCCCGGCCGCGAGGACATCTTGCCCGTTGAGCGTTTGCGTGATGCGGTTGCCCAGCAGGGTCACGCAAAAACTCACCAAGAATATTGCCGCACCCGGTGCAACCAGACCCCAGGGCGAACGAGTTGCATGTGGTTGCGCGTCGGCAAGCATGGACCCCCAGTCCGACTGCGGCGGCTGGACGCCGATGCCCAAATAGGACAGCGAACCGAGCAAGACCAGCAACAGGCCAAAGCGCAACGCTGCCTGGGCCAGCACCGGGCCGACGACAAAGGGAAGCACATGGTGGCGCAGGATGAACCAGCGTGAGGCACCCACGTGCTTGGATGCTTCTACATGGTGCGTGGAGAGCGACTGCACCGCCAGCGAACGCACCAAACGTGCCGTGGGAGTCCAGGCCACCACGCCCACGGAGAGCACCATGGTGGTGAATCCGGGGCCCATCACCGCGATGATCAGCAGCGCAATCACGATCTCCGGCAGCGCCAGCAGCAGGTCGTTGACCCGCAGGAAGATCTCGTCGAGCCAGCCTCCGCGCAGCGCGCTGAGCAGGCCCAGACAGGTACCCACCAGTAACGAGAACAGCGTGGTAATCAGCGCCACGGCCAGGGAGAAGCGTCCACCGTGAAGCACCCGGCTCAACGTGTCGCGTCCCAACGCATCGGTGCCTAGCAGGTGTGCCCAGCTCGGCGATTCAAGACGTTCGGAGAGGCTTTGCGCATCCGGGTCAAAAGGTGAAATCCACGGCGCCGAGATGGTCGCGAACAAAACGATGAGCAGGACGATCACCGGCGGGTTGAACAACAGCCCGCGAAGAGATTTTTTAGTCATGGCGTACTCCAATGCGCACATTCGGGTCGCTGAGCCGGTGCACCAGATCGATGATCCCCGTGGCCAGCACGGCGCAGGCCACGACCACCACAACCCCGCCCTGGGCAACCGGGATGTCGGCGTCCACGATGGCGTCGAAGATCAGCCGTCCCATTCCCGGGATGGCAAAAATGACTTCCACGATGACCGAACCGCCCAGCAGTCCCGCGAACCACACCCCGACCATGGTCCACAACGGAAGCAGGCCATGGGGGATGACGTGGCGGATCAGCGCCTGGCTTCGGCTCAGGCCGCGGGCCCTGGCGGCCAGCACATGTTCAGAATCCAGCGCCTGCTGCACGCCCGAGCGTACCGCCACGCTGAAAAAGCTGATCGGCCGCAGTGCCAGCACGAACACCGGAAGCACCAATGATGCGGGGGATTCGAATCCGGCCGACGGAAGCAAGGACCAGCGCACCGCGAAGAGCAAGACCAGCAGCGGAGCCAGCGCATATTCGGGAATGGCAATCAGCGCGTGGGTCACCGAGGTGATGATCCGGTCCGGCCATTGCCCGGCACGGGTGGCCGCAAGCACACCCAGCACTATGGAGACCAGGATGGCCACCAGCAGGGCGCAGCCGGCCAAAGCCAGGGTGACGCCAATGGCGGGCAGCACCTGGTCGACCACCGGAGTTCCGCTGACAAAAGAGACCCCCATGTCGCCGGTGAAAAACCGGCCAAGCCAGCGACCGAACTGCACCAGCATCGGGTCATGCAGGCCAAATTGCTGGGCATAGGCTTGCACCGCCGCCTCATCCGCGGCTCCGATGTCCATGCGCGCTCTGAGCAGCGCGCGCACCGGATCTCCGGGGGAGACAAAGGGTACGAGAAATACCGCGAAGGACGAAAGCAGGACCGCTGCGCCGAGTCCTACGACTCGGCGCAGCGCCGATGAGAGGGATAGCAACTTACTTGGTCTTCGCCAGATCCTTGGTCAACACGTAGCGGGTGAGCGGGTCCTGGACGTAGCCCTGGACCGAGTCGCCGACGGCGTCGATGGACTGTTCGTTGACCAGCCACACGTTGGCCGCATCCTCGGCAAGGATGTCTCCCGCCTCGCGGTAGAGCTGGTGGCGCGTGGCCTCGTCGGTTTCGCTGGCCGCCTTGGCAATCAGTGCGTCGTAATCCTCATTGCAGTAATGGCTCAGGTTGTAGCCGCCCTGGCAGGTGTAGTCCGCCTGCAGGAACCCGATGGGGTCTGCAATATCGATCATGCGATTGCGCTGGCTCAGGATCATGTCGTACTTGCCGGCCAGTACATCTGGTTCGGCGGCGCCGTAGGACTTGGTGACCACGTTGGCCTGGAGGCCGATCTGCTTGAACTGCTCCTGGATGATGGCGCCGACCCCGGCGAATTCAGCGCGTTCGGTGATCGCGATAATCTCCAGCGGCTGATCTTGCGCATACCCGGAATCGGCCACCAGCTTCTTGGCTTCGTCCAGATTCAGCTGGGGGACGGCCAAGTCGGGATTGGCCCAGCTTTCGCTTGGCGCGAAGGGGCCGGTGGCGGGCTGCGCGGCACCCTCGTAAATGCTTGCGGCGATGGCGGGCAGGTCTAGCGCCATGGTTGCCGCTTTGCGCAGCTTGACGTCATTGAACGGTGCCCGTGAGTTGTTCAGGTAGAGCGTCGCGGTGCGTGGAGAATCGGTTTTGAGCACGCTCACCGAGTCATCCGATTCCAAGGTGGCCAAGCTGGTGGCCGGAATCGACATGGAGATGTCGGCTTCTCCGGTCTGGACCTGGGTTGCGCGCGTGGCGCCCTCGGTGATGTAGCGGATTTCGCCGCCGGCCAGTTTCGCGGTGCCGCCCCAGTAGTTCTCGTTGCGGTCCAGGGTCAGTGACTGGCCGGCCTTTTCGGAGACCGGGGTGAACGGTCCGGTGCAGTGGCCAAACGGGTCTATGCCCTTGGACGTATAAGCATCAGGGGAGAGGACACCGGCATTCACGCTTGCCATGCGGTAGGGCAACAGCGGATCAGCAGCTGGCGTGGTGACGCGGACGGTGTCGGCATCGAGAGCGGCGACCTTGCTGATGGTCTTGGGGTTGATGGCGCGTGCCGGCGCGGCGGCTTCGAGCACGTGGCTCAACGATGCGGCCACGGCCTTCGCATCCAACGCGCTACCGTCCTGGAACTTCACGTCCGGGCGGAGCTCAAAATCCCACTGCGTATCGGAAGACTGCTTCCATGATGCCGCAAGCATCGGCTCGACTTTTTTCTCGGTCTGGTCATACCGGGTCAGGGTTTCCAAGCACCCGGAGATGGACAGCACATAGGCATCATCGCTTTCCAGCGCCCAGTTGGACACCGGCGCGCGGAAATTGGCCACAACTACGCGAGCGTCTTGATCCGCGGCCTGCTCCGGTGCGGCATCCTGCGTGGAGGTACTGCAGGCGGTCAGCGCGAGTGCAACGGCCGCGATTCCGGCGGCTGCGCTCAAACGTCCAAAGTTCATGGAAATCCTTCGGCATTACGTAATGAATAGGCTTCTAAAGCATTAGGGCCTTGGTAAGCGTACCCTAATTAACCGCACCGGAAGCCTGTCCTGAACCCATGGAATCGGCAGGCGGAAATCCGAGCTGTTTGTTTGGAAGCGAGATCGCAACCTGAGTAGTGCAGAGTTGATGGTCGGCGTGGAAATTCTGCGTCGTTTTACCTAATATGTCGTAGTTCACGAATGCTGAGCGGAGGCGCCGACCCGACGCACGAGGCGCGATGCATAGAGGGAGGCCAAGGCCAGCGGAACAAGTAGAACCATCCATGGCAGGTATCCGGGCAGCAGCTCCTGGCCGGCCCGAGTCAGGAGCAACCCGATGAGCATATTTCCCAGCAGCACCGCCAACCCGCCGCAACTGGACAGCAAGCCGAAGTAGGAGCCGGTGGCACGTGTGCCGGCAAATTTCGGGACCAGGCTCAGCGCGGTGGGATGCACGCTCATATGACCCAGGGTCAGCAGGGTCACCGCGCACATGATGCGTGCCGCTCCGGGTTCGCCGCCGAAGGCGGAGGCGGGAACGAACGCGAGCACCGCGAATCCGAGTGCGCTGAAGAGGTACCCGAAACGCAAGGTTATGAACGGACCTAGACGGGTGGCGAGCCACGCAACGGGCAACTGCAAGGTTAGCGTCAGAATGGATATCCAGGCGAAGACCAACCCCAGCCACTGGGTGGGCAAGCCTATGCGCGCCAGCTCCAGCGGAATGGCCAGGTAGAGCTGGTTATAGGCCAACAGGTCCGATGCGTGCAAACCGCAGAACGCCACAAATCTGCGGTCTTTCAGGCACGCACGCAAACTGCTCTTCGGGATGCTTCGCTGCACCGAATCATTGCCAACGCTCCGTGGGGAAATCCCTGGGGCCTCCCGGCGCAGGTTGGCCCACAAGAACAGGCCAATGACGACGAAGAAGACCGCCCCGAATCCTGCGACCGTCGAGAAGCCCCAACCCCATAGCGCCGCTCCGACCAGCGGTCCGGTGACCGCGCCGATTTCCCCGGTAATGCTCAGCCAGGCAAAGAGCGTGGTGCGTTTGGTTTCGGTCGGCTTTCCGCGTTCTCGGGCTGCTTGGGCCGCGGCCACCAGGACATTGAGCCCGGGAGAAAAAAGCGCTCCGCCAAATCCGGTCAGCAGGGTTCCGAGAATGAACATCCACAGCACCGGGGTGCTGGCCCATAACGAGGCCGCCAGGGTGAAGAATCCTGCCGCGCGAACCGCGCAGCCGATGAGGATCATATTTCGCGCGCCAAAACGGTCCGCCAGGCTGCCGCCGGCGAGGAAGAGTCCCTGCTGGGCGAAGGTGCGAATCCCCAGAATGAGTCCCACCGCGGTGCCGGCCAGCAGGAAATCATTGGTGAGGACCACGGCAAGAAATGGAACCACCGCGTAGAAGCCGATATTAAACAGCGTCTGGGTTCCGAGGAGAACGGGAACTTCGAAGCGAGGGGAGCTAGTTTTCATGGACCTTAGGGAACGCGTTGGGCCGCTTCGATATTCTGGCGATGATCAGATCCTTCGGTTTCTTAGGTTTTCGTCGGCAGTATGGCCACCGGATTGCAATTTTAGCCAGCAATAACCCGATTGTCAGAAAGCCGCCGCCGCTAGCCGTAACGGCGGGGCGGATTGTTGGCTGCTCTCGGGGTCTTGGGCAAGCCAATCGACAGCAGGGCAGAGGCGGATAGCCGCTCGAACTACATGCTCCGCGGATTGCGTGGAGGCCCCAGGAATTCCGCAGCTCTGCGCAGGACCTCGTCCATCGATTTCAGTTCGCATTCCCACAGCGTCAGCGAATCCCATCCAAGCAATGCCAAATCTTGCCGTTTGCGCTTGTCCCGGGCGATGTTGGAATCCAATTTCGGGCTCCAGTATTCAGCATTGGATGAGGGGCGGTGTTGGCCCGCAGGGCAATCGTGACCGAGCCAGAAGCAGCCATTCATGAAAATCACTTTGTTCCGGGCGCTGAAGACGAGATCCGGCGAGCCAGGCAGCTTGCCCCCGCGCAAAAGGATTTCCTGGTGTTCTTTGCGCAGCGCGGCCAACTGCCGGACAGGCAATGCTCCGTGCAACCGGAAACGGTAGCCAGCGGCATGCAGCAGACTTCGCAAGGCGAGTTCCGGGCGGGTGTTCTTGCCGGGGATCCGCGACATGAGCCGCGAGCGCTGCCCAACAGTCATGATGTCCATGGTCCATTGTGCGCACGGATCGGCTCTGCACGCCACGGTTCCACTGCAGACTATCCACGAGAGGCAGCTGGAACTCGAGGTCGGTCTGTTCTGCTGGGGCCGGGGTATGTCATTGAAACCTATTGCAACGGTTTACAAGACCCGGGCGCGCCAGTAGGTTGGGCCTCGAGAACGGCAATTCGTCGACCGTTGGCCCGGGCAGCACTGAAACCACTAAGGGGAAACTCAATGAAAGCAGCACGATACTACGACCAGCGGGACATCCGGATCGAGGACATCGACGAGCCGGAACTGAAGCCGGGCAGGGTGGCCATTGACGTGGCCTGGTGCGGTATCTGCGGGACCGACCTGCACGAATACCTTGAAGGGCCGATCTTCATCCCGCCGGCCGGGAAGCCTCACCCGATCTCGGGTGAAAGCGCACCGGTCACCATGGGCCATGAATTCTCCGGAACCGTCACGGCCCTGGGGCCAGGAGTCACCGGACTCGAAATCGGCGAAAACGTGGTGGTAGAGCCCTATATCGTTCATGAAGACGTGGACACCAGCCAGGGACAGCCCTACCAGTTGTCCGAGAATATGAACTTCATCGGCTTGGGCGGCCGCGGTGGCGGACTTTCGGAGAAAATTGTGGTCGAACGCCGCTGGGTGCACCCCATCGGCCGGATCCCGCTTGATGAAGCCGCACTAATAGAGCCGCTGTCGGTTGCCCACCATGCGTTCGTCCGATCGGGGGCCAAAGCCGGGCAGGTTGCCATTGTCGGTGGTGCCGGTCCGATCGGATTGCTGACCGCTGCGGTGCTTAAAGCCAAGGGGCTTCAGGTCTTCGTCTCGGAGCTTTCCGAAGCCCGCAAGGCCAAGGCCCGCGAAACCGGGGTGGCCGATGATGTCTTCGATCCGCGGGACGGGGACGTGGCGCAGAAAGTGCGCGACGCAACCGGAGGTCGCGGCGCCGATGTCGGATTCGAGTGCTCCTCCGTCCCTGCGGTGCTGGACATGCTCCTGGATGCGGTGTCTTCGGGCGGGGTGATCGTCAACGTTTCGATCTGGGGCCATAAGCCACCAGTTGACATGCCCAAGCTGGTGCTGAAAGAGATCGATCTGCGGGGAACCATCGGCTACGCCAGCGATCATCCGGACACCATAGCGCTGGTGCAGGGCGGGAAGCTGGACTTGGCGCCCTTCATTACCGGCCGGATCGGACTTGACGGGCTGGTGTCCGAAGGTTTCGACCAGTTGATTAACAACAATGAAGAGCATGTGAAGATCATCGTGAATCCGCGCGCCTGATCTGGCTGTTGTCGGCGCCGGCAGAGCAACCGACCGGCAGAGCTGGAGGACTGCTCTGCCGGTCGGGCTTGGCATTTGCCGTTCCCTCTGTAGGCGGGGGTCGCCACTGTTCGTGGCTCGCGGGAGGAATTTACTGCTGGACCGCGCCTTCCAGGTCATCCAGTGCCATCTGCGGTGGCTGGCGCCTGAATCCCCTGGTCGTGAAGCCCAAGATGATCCCGCCGATGACCAGCCAGATCGAGCCGATGGCTACCGCGTGCATATCCAGCTGCAAGAGCAGGAATCCGATCACCAACACGCCGATGGCCGGGCACAGGACATAGAGCAGCGGGTTCAGCTGCCTGCCGGCTTGGCGTTCTCGTGCCCAGTAGACGATCACCGAGGCGTTGACCATGATGAAGGCGATGAATGCCCCGAAATTGATGAATGACGTCGAGGTGGCCACGTCCATGAATATGGCGATCAGGCCCACCGCGGCAATGGCCAGGATCGAGAAGACCGGGGTGCTCCACCGGGCGTTCAGCTTGCCGAAGAAGCCGCGTGGAAGCACCCCGTCACGGCCCATGGCGTAGAGCAGCCGGCTGCCGGCGGCTTGGGCCGCGATGCCCGAGGTGAATTGGGCAATGACCAGGGCGGCGAGGAACACCGCTCCAAAGATATTGCCGCCGACCTGCTGGGCGATTTCGAAGCCCGCCGCCTCCGAATTCTCGAAGACGCCGCCCGGATGCACCAGCTGCACGGTGTAGGCCACCACCACGAAGATGCCGCCGCCGATCAGCGCGATCAGCATGATCGCCTTGGGTACGGTGCGCCGCGGCTCGACGGTCTCCTCGGTCAACGTGGTCACTGCATCGAATCCGAGGAAGGAATAGGCAGCGATGGCCGCGCCGCCGGCGATGCCAGCGGCGGTGGCATCGATTCCGGTGAACGGGGTGGCGCTGGCCAGTCCGCTAGCCCCGTGTTCGCCGACGACGCTGGACACGGAGAGGGCCACGAAGAAGACGATAACCAGGATCTGGAAGGACATCAGGACCAGATTCACCCGGTCGGCCACCTTGATGCCCACGATGTTCAGGATTGTCGTGGCCACAATGAAGCCCAGGATCCATACCGGCATGGGCACAGCAGGGAACTGCGCCTGCAGGTAGGAACCTCCGATCAACCAGATCACCATGGGCAGGAACAGGTAGTCGAGCATGGTGGCCCAGCCGACCAGGAAACCCACCCGGCCATCGATGGTTTTGCGTACGTAGGTGTAGGCAGAGCCCGCTACGGGGTAGGCGGCTGCCATTCGCCCATAGCTGTTGGCGGTGAAAAGCATCGCCAGCAAGGCAAGGAGGTAGGCGCTGGCGCTGGCGCCGCCGGTTTGCGAGGCGATGACCCCGAAGATGCCCAGGACAATTAGCGGTGTCAGATAGGCCAGGCCGAAGATCACCAGCGAGGGCAACGTCAAAGTGCGTGTGAGGGCAGTGGTGGTGGACATGGAAAACTCCGTTGTTTTCAGTAGGGGAGGTGAGAGGGAAACGATCTAGGAGCGGGGACCCGGTGGCCGCGGGGTCCAACGGGAGGGATCAAGCACGCCGTTGTACATCGGCAGGTTGATGGGCTGATCTCCTTGCCGGAACTGGGACCAGACCCGGTTGGTTCCGGCCGTGCCCTGCTCGCGTACGCGCTGCAGCCTGGTTGGATCGACTCGCACCACGAGCGTGTCTTCGCCCAGCCCGGCTTCGCCTAGCACCATGCCTTCGGGGTCCACCGCGATGCTGCGGCCCCGGCCGGCGGGGTGGGCGCAGTTCACGCTGAGCATGTAGACCTGGTTCACGATGGCGTTGGCTCTGGCCAGCACCAGTTCTTGTTCGCGGTCATCGCTGGTGGTCTTCACGACGTTCACTATGGCCCCGGCGCCCATCCACGCGAGATGGCGGGAATGCTCGGGAAACCACGCGTCGTAGCAGTTGGACAGACCGACCGGTCCAAAGCCGTCCAGCGCGGCCACCACGAATTCGGTGCCCGGCTGATGCGGCTCAAAGGGCCGCCAGGGGAACATCTTGCGGTAGCTGGCCGCCAGGGTTCCGTCCGGGGCGAAGAGCAGCTGGGTGTTGTAGTAGCCGCCGGCAGCGTCGCGTTCCCCGATGCTTCCCGGGCAGAGCCAGATCCGGTGTGCTTCCGCGATCCGGCCGAGGGCCGCGACGAACGGATCATCCAGCGGGACCGCGGCGTTCACCAACGCTGCACTCCGTTCGGCTTCGGGCAGATGCTCGGTGCCGTGCAAGTGCATTTCCGGGTAGGCCAGCAGATCCATCGGTCCGAAGCGATCTAGCGTCGCGGCTACGTCCTCGGCAAAACCGTCTACCGAGCTCGACACGGGCAGCGGAGCGCGTTGGGCCAGGCCGGCAATGATTTCTTGAGGCACCATGAACTTCTTTCGGAGATATATAACTGATCAATATGAGCAGTTATATAAATGTATGTGATGCAATCGATAGACTCAATACATGACGGCAAAAAATAATCCGGGTTCGGCTAATGCTGAGAAACGTGAAGCCGAGCGATTGCTGCATGCGGCACCGGGCTCCGCAGCTGTTACTCGGCTTACGGCGATGGAAACCGTCCGTGCACGAATCCTGCTGTCGGTCGAACATCGACTGCTTGCCCCAGGCGGCAAATTGCCAAGTACCCAGCTGATCGCCGCCGGCCTTGAAGTCAGCGTCATCACGGCTCGTCGCGGGCTGGAAAGCCTGGTGGCAGACGGGGTGCTCGAACGGCGTCCCGGGCGAGGCGGCGGGACCTTCGTGGTGCAAGATCCGCCGCAGCTCAATGATTCCTCGGTCCAAGCATTCCGCGCAGATGAAGGTGCGGTGCTCCGGTTGATCGACCAGCGCAGCCTCATGGAAAGCGCCGTTGCTGCGCAGGCCGCACTACGCGCCACCGAGGAGCAGTGCCAAGAGTTGGAAGAATTGATCAGCCAATCGGCACGTGCTGCAAGCTGGCATGAGCATCACATCCCCGATACCCGTTTCCACCGCCTGCTTGCCGAAATCAGCGACCTTCCCGAGGTACCTGCCTACCTCGCCGCTTACGAAGAACTGCTGAAGTACTTCGTGCCCTATCCGCAGGAGAAGCTGGAAGTTGGCCGAGGCCACCACCGGCAGCTGGTTAACGCTCTGCGGCGCCATGATCCCGTGGAGGCCATGTCGGTGACCCAGGAACATGTGGCGGCACTGAGGGGAGAGATGTTCTTCGGTCTTGGAACTGGTGGAGGGCGCTAGTGACGGCAATAGGCGGTGCGCTGCTTGCCTGTGCTCCGCTGCCTTTTCGCCGGCGAGGAAGTGTCCCTGCTTGTCGAAAGTTCGAATCCCCGGCATAAGTCCCACAGTGGTGCCGGGCGGAAGGAAATCATTGGTGAGGACGACGGCAAGAAATGGAACCACCGCGTAGAAGTCGATGTTGAACGGCCTTTGAGTTCCGAGAAGCACGGGAATTACGAAGCGAGATGAGTTAATTTTCATTGACCTCGGAAACGCGCTGGTCCGCAACGGCAATCCTGAGATGGTGAAATACCGTGCATCGCGATGCTCGCCGGGAAGGGCGGGATACCGGACCTAAATATTAGCCGGAACTTTCTTGCGACCAATGTGCTGCCGAACCGGTAGCATCGCTGGCCCAGACCCCTTTCGGTTGTGCCCTCCAAGTGGCAGACTATGGGCACAACTTCCGGCCGCCTGGCTGACCAGCCCTGCGGTTGCCTGAAACGACAGTAGCCCACCTGGACGGGAAGGATGCGTCATGGCAAAACTCAGAGCGCATAATTTGAGTATTTCGCTAGACGGCATGGGCAGCGGGGTGAACCGCAGCCTCGAAGAACCCTTCGGGCATGCAGGGGAGCGACTGCACGAATGGTTCATCCCCACCCAGACCTTCCAATCGCTGGTGGGCAACGAAATGCGCGTACCTCTGGACGAGGCTGCAGCCGAGGACGACGTTTTTGCCCGGAAGGCGTTTGACGGCCTTGGTGCCGAAATCATGGGTGCCGGAAAGTACGGTCCTCCGGGGTGGGAAGAAGACCCCAGCTGGTCCGGCTGGTGGGGAGAAGAACCGCCGTTCCATTCTCCGGTGTTCGTGCTCAGCCACCGGAAGCGTGAATCCCAGACGGTGGGGGAGACGACCTTCCATTTCATCGATGCCTCCCCGCAAGAAGCCCTGGAAGCAGCCGCCGCGGCCGCCGGCGGGCTGGACGTGCGCCTCGGTGGCGGCGTGCTCAGCGTGCGGGAATTCTTGCGCGCCGGACTGGTGGACTATCTGCACGTGGCGCTAGTTCCGATCCTCTTAGGACGCGGTGACAGGCTCTGGGAGGGTCTTGAAGGGATGGAGCGAAACTACTCGATCGCATCCACTTCGACGAGCAGCGGGGTGACGCATCTGGAATTCACCCGGATCGAGTCCTAGCGAACCGAATGTGTAGCTTCGTCACGCGCCGTCTTGCCTTCGGGCGGGGCGGTGCTGGCAGACTGGGGTCAAATGCCATGGGATCGTCGACCCGGGGTTTCCGGGCATGGCAGAAAAGCCACCAAGCGAAGGAGCATGAATATGTACGCAGTAACGAATCCTGCCACCGGAGTCGTGGAAGCAACCTACCCCATCGCCTCGGACGCGCAAATCCAGACCGCGATTACCACCGCCCATCAAGCCTATGGGCAATGGTCCGTCTCTGCGCTGGCCGACCGCGTAGCCCTGCTCGAACGCGTGGCAGATATCTATGAAGCGCGTGCCGAAGAGCTTGCCGGGATCATCACCCGTGAGATGGGCAAGCCGAAGAAGCAGTCGCTCGGTGAGATCGGCATCGTGGTGTCCATCTACCGCTACTACGCCAAGAACGGTCCGAAGTTCTTGGAAGATGAAGAACTGGAAATTGCCTCGGGCGGCAAGGCGCTGGTGCGCAAGGAAGCGGTCGGCGTGCTGCTGGGCATCATGCCGTGGAATTTCCCGTACTACCAGGTGGCGCGCTTCGCGGCGCCCAACTTGATGAACGGCAATACGATCCTGCTCAAGCACGCACCGCAGTGCCCCGAATCCGCGCTGGCCATGGAGCAGATCTTCCATGAAGCCGCAGCGCCGCACGGCGCCTACCTGAACATCTTCGCCACCAATGAGCAGGCGGCCGAGATCATCGCGGACCGCCGCATCCAGGGCGTCTCGCTGACCGGCTCCGAACGCGCGGGCGCGGCGGTGGCAGAGGTCGCCGGACGCAATCTGAAGAAGGTGGTCCTGGAATTGGGCGGTTCTGATCCCTTCCTGGTGCTGCCCGACGTCGATGTGGAACGGACCGCGAAGCTCGGCATGCGGGCCCGCTTCGGCAATACCGGGCAGGCCTGCAACTCGGCCAAGCGGTTCATCGTGGATTCCTCGGTGTATGAGGACTTCTCCCGGGCGCTCGCCGAACAGGTGTCCGCCATCAAGGTCGGCGATCCAACCCAGGCCGAGACCTTTCTCGGCCCGCTGTCTTCGGCGGCGGCCCGCGAAGGTCTGGCGGAACAGGTGCAGGACGCCATCGACAAGGGCGCCACGGTGCTCACCGGCGGCAAGCGGATCGAAGGCGTCGGCGCCTACTACGAACCGACCATCCTGGCCGATGTCACCCCTGAAATGCGCGCCTTCTCCGAGGAGCTCTTCGGGCCGGTGGCGGTGCTCTACAAGGTGGACGGCGAGGAAGAAGCTATCGCGTTGGCCAACAACTCTGACTACGGATTGGGTGCCTCGGTCCACACCAAGGACCTGGCGCGCGCCGAGCGGATCGCCGCGCGGCTGGAAAGCGGAATGGTGGCCATCAACGAACCTTCGGCCTCGGCGGCCGAATTGCCATTCGGCGGAGTGAAGCGCTCGGGGATCGGCCGGGAGCTGGGCAAGTACGGCATGACCGAGTTCATCAACCACAAGCTGGTGAAGGTCGCGGGGCGCTAGCCGACTGGTGAGTTTGGCAGCGGGCCTGTTTCCCAGAAATCTCTGGGAAACAGGCCCGCTGGTGGTTAAACGCCCAGCTTTTCGCGAAGCCTGGAGACATGTCCCTTCGCATCCACGGCGTATTCAATCTGGCTGATCGTGCCGTCCGGAGCAACCACGGCGGTGGAGCGCAGCGTGCCGACAAAGGTCTTTTCTCCGAAGCTCTTCTCGCCGAAGGAGCCGTAGGCCTTGGCCACGAGGTTCTCCGGGTCCGAAAGCAGCGGGAAATTCAGCGACTCATCGGTGGCGAACTTTGCGATCTCCGCCGGCTCGTCCGGGGAAATGCCCAAGACTGAGTAGCCGGCGCTCTTCAGCGAGTTGAGATTGTCGCGGAAATCGCAGGCCTCGGTGGTGCAGCCTGGGGTCGCTGCCTTGGGGTAGAAGTAGACGATGACGTTCTGGCCTGCGAAGTCGGACAGCGAAACCTCTTCGGACTGTGCATCGCGCAGGGTAAATTCTGGTGCCGGCTGACCCGCAACCAATTTAACTGCTTGTTCTGACATCATTCCAACTTTCGTATAACGATAATTAGTTTTCATTCTACGACTAGTTTGGGTAGATCTCTAGGGCTTTCGGCCCCGGCATCCTGAGGTGCTCAATGATGCTCCTGTACATAGAACTAGTACATCGTGACAGTTCCGTCCGAGAAGTTGAATGACCTCGAACATACCAAGCGCGATGGGATCGCGCCGCCGACTTTCGGCAGCTAGCGGTTGGCAGGACTTGGCTGGGCAACTGGGTTGCCCAGGGTTCAAGAACCTTGGGTCGCCGGGCCGACGCAATCCGGTTCCCGCGCCGTGGGTTCAGCGACTTCCATCTGGATGCAGCAAACTCCCCAGCGAACTTTTGGGTCCGCTGGGGAGTTTGTCAGCTAAAGGCCGGTGATTCGGTGCCGGCCGGCCTAAACGCGCTAGGCAACCAAGACGTAGAGCAACCAGCACAGGGCGAAGCTCATCACTCCGACGGCGGTGGCGATGACCGTCCAGGTTGACAGGGCGGTCTTCGTTGACAGACCCAGGAAGCGGCTGACCAGCCAGAATCCGGAATCGTTCACGTGGGAGAGGGTGATCGCACCGGCGACGATCGCCACCACGATGCAGGCCAGCGCCAGCGGTGATTGGTCACCGGATGCGGCGACCGCCGGGGCCATGAGTCCCGCCGCCGTGGTTCCAGCGACGGTGGCCGACCCCTGGGCAACGCGCATGATCACGGCGATCAGGAATCCAGCCAGAATCAGCGGCATGCCGACGGCTTGGAGACTGGATGCCATGGCGCCTCCAATGCCCGTCGCCGTGAGGACGCCGCCGAAGATTCCGCCGGCGCCGGTGATCAGGATGATCGAGCAGACCGGGGCGAGGGAGTCATCGACGACCTTCTCCAGCGCCGAACCGATCGGGCCTTCGTGTGGCCGGACCAACAGCAGGTACATCGCCAGCAAGGCGGAGATCAGCAGGGCAATCGGGGTGTTGCCGAGGAAGACGAGAATCTGCGCCCAGAGGGCGTCCTCCGGGACCACGCCGGTGGCTTGCAGGGTCTTGATGCCGGTATTCATGAAAATCAGCACCAGCGGCAAAAGCAGCAGGCTCAGCACCAGTGCGAAGCGTGGCAGGACCGCCTGGTCCGCTTCCTGCCTGGTCCCGAGCAGTTCGGGTACGGAGATCCGCTGCGTCCGCGCCGCGAGGAGCAAGGAGAGCCGGTAGCCTGCCACGTACCAGGTGGGCAGGCCGACCAGCAGGCCCACCATGAGCACCAGTCCGACGTCGGCGCCGACGATGCCGGCCGCCGCGACCGGTCCCGGGTGCGGTGGCACGAGTGCGTGCATGACGAGGAATGCTCCGGCCGCCGGCAACGCGTACTTCAGCAGGCCGCCGCCGACCCGCCGAGCCACCGTATAGATGATGGGCAGCATGACGATGAATCCGGCGTCCAGGAAGATCGGGAAGCCGAAGAGCAGCGATGCCACCGACAGCGCCAGGGGCGCGCGCTTCTCGCCGAAGAGCCCGATCAGCTTCTCGGAGATGACCTGGGCGCCCCCGGAGGTTTCCACGATCCGTCCCAGCACGGCACCGAAACCGACCAGCATGGCAACGTTTCCCAGTGTTTTGCCGAACGGCCCGACGATGGTTTCCAGCAGGTCCGCGGCACTCACGCCGGCGGCGATGGCCGTGAGCAGGCTGACGATGATCAGCGAGAAGAACGCGTGCAGGCGGACCTTCATGATCAGGAACAGCAGCACGGCGATCGCCAGGACCGCGATCAGCAGCAGGACGGGCACGGGCAGCGTGGCCTCGGGTGCCGCGGCTGCGGCCAGCACGAGCGTGGACGGTGATGTCATGGGGTCTCCAGGTGAAGTTGGCGGGCGCGCGCCTCGTCGAGCACGGCGCCGAAGTTGGCCGGGGCATGGGCGAAGCGGCCCAGGAAGAGGCCGTCGGCCTCCGGCAAGCGCGGCAGCAGGCCGGGGCCGGCGCTGCCGCCGTAGATGAGCACCACGGGGGAGCCCGGCACGGTCAGCTGCCCCCGGATGATTTCCAGCACCGAGTTAACGTGGCCGGGGGAGGCCGGCGCGGCGGCGCCGATCGCCCAGACAGGTTCGTAGGCGAGCAGCACGGCGGACGGGTCGATGCTGGATTCCGTCCCCGTGCCCAGGGCCGCGGCGATCTGCCGCAGGCACTGCGCGGCGGCGGCTTGCGCAGCACCGCGCTCCAGCTCGCCGACGCACAGCAGCGGGGTCAGCCCGGCGGCGGTAGCCGCACGCACCTTGGCGGCCACCACACCGTCGTCTTCGCCGAAGCCGGAGCGGCGTTCGGCATGCCCGATCTCCACGATCCGCACCCCGACCTCGGCAAGCATGCCGGCGCTGACCTCGCCGGTCAGGGCGCCGTCCGCCGCTGAGCAGTTCTGCGCGGCCAGCTGGCAACCGGTGCCCTCAAGGATCCGCGCCGCGGATTCCAGCACGGGGAAGGACGGCGCCGCAAAGGGAATCACGTCCCGCCCGCCGAAATCCTGGGCGCCCGCGCTGCGGGCGAGCAGCTCGCGGCGCACCCCCTCCAGCCAGGTGAGCGACTGCCGGTAGCCGAGGTACATTTTTGTGCTCACGCCGATGTAGAGGGAGCGCGGACGATCGATGACGGCCATGGGACGCTACTCGGCGGTGACCGAGGCCAGCGGCGCCGGACCGAGTTCCTTGAGCAGCTGGCCCATCTTGACGTAGGCCTCGTTGCGGTAGGCGATGAGGCTTTCGAGCTGATCGGCCGGGACGTCCAGGAATCCCCCGCCCGACTTGGTGCCGAGCTGGCCGGCCTCGATCTTCTCGGTGAGGATCGCCGGGGTGGCGAACCGTTCGGGGAAATCGGTTTGCAAGGACGTGTAGCAGAAGTTGTAGACGTCCAGCCCGGCCATGTCGGCAATTGCGAAGGGACCGAAGAACGGCAAACGGAATCCGAAAGTGGTGCGCACCAGGGTGTCAATGGCCTCGGCGGAGGCGACGCCGTCTTCCACCAGCTGGGTGGCCTCGTGGAAGAGCGCATACTGCAAGCGGTTCAGGACGAACCCGGTAACATCCTTGACCACGGCGGTTTCCTTGCCGGTGGCTTCGACATAGCCGACGGCCGTGTCGATCGCATCCTGCGAAGTGCCTTCGTGGGGAATGATTTCCACGCCGGGAATGAACGGGGAAGGATTGGAGAAGTGCACGCCCAGGAAGCGCTCCGGATTGGCCACTGCGGTCGCCATGTCGCCAATGGAGATGGTCGAGGTGTTTGAACCGATCACCGCGGTTGCCGAGGCGGCCGCGCTGATCCGGCGCAGGGTCTCGTGCTTGATATCCAGAACTTCGGGGACGGCTTCTTCGATGAAGTCGGCACCGGCGACAGCTTCTTCCAAGGAGGCCGCGGCAGAAAGGTTCCGTTTCAGGGTCTCGGTGGCACCTTCTGGGAACAGTCCGCGGGATTCGAAATCAACTGATTCGGCCAACAGGCGTTCCAGATTCTTCTGTGCGATTTCTGCCGAGGTGTCGGCCAAGGCTACGCGTGCACCGGCCAAGGCCAGCACCTGGCCAATGCCGCCGCCCATGTAACCGGAACCGATAATTGCTACTTTGATGTCCATGATGAGTCTTTCGTAGAAGGGGATTCGCTGACCCTATGGTGGGTTCAGTTGGTTTCGGGCTCGTAGGAGCAGATCGCATCGACCTTGGCCGCTGAGCCGCTGGAGGCATCAAACTGGTGGCCGAGCCATTCGGAGGCCAGCTTCTTGGCCAGCTCCAAGCCGATGACCCGTTGCCCGAAGGTCAGCACCTGTGCATTATTGCTGAGCACTGATCGTTCTACGGAATAGGAGTCATGAGCCGTAACGGCGCGGATGCCTGGAACCTTGTTGGCGGCGATGGCCACGCCCAATCCGGTGCCGCAGATCAGCAACGCGCGGTCAGCTTCGCCAGCAGCCACCCGCCTTGCAGCCGCGACCGCGACGTGCGGGTAGGCGGTGGAATCATCGGGACCAACCCCGGCATCCACTACGGATTCCACGCGGTCATCGGCTTCCAAGAAGGCCTTCAGTGCTACCTTGTAGTCCACTCCGGCTTCGTCATTGCCGATGATGATCTTCAGTGTCTTTTCCATGTTGTCCTTTTCTGTTGTGCTCGGTTGGGCTAGGCCAAGGTGCTGTTGGCATGCTGCGCGGAGAGACCGGCAACGATCAGCGCAAAGGAATACGCTCCGGGGTCTTGATGGCCAAGCGACTTCTCCGACAGCGGACGGGCACGACCCTTCTTCGGACGCAGATTCGAGGTTGCCAGGGCCGCTTCCCGGGCGGTGCTGGCGCTGCGTTCCAAGATTTGGCCCAGGGGCTGGCCGGCTTCGATGCCTTCCCGGATGGCTGCCGTGTAGGGGTGCAGGGCATCAACCATGGTCTTGTCACCCAGATCCGTTTTGCCCAAGGTGATGACCGCATCGCTAAAGGCCTCGACGGCTTGGGCCAGGTCTGCAGGGCCGTACTGTTCACGGTTGCCCAGAGACTCACCGAAAGCGGTGATTCCCGCGCCCCACAGGGCGCCGGAGGTTCCGCCGGCCTTCTCGCTCCATGCTTCACCGGCGGCCGCCAGGACCTCGCGCACGCTCTGCGCCCCGGCGGCGGCTTGGGCGGCGCCGAGTGCTGCTTCGATGCCGCGGCGCATGCCGATCCCGTGGTCGCCGTCCCCGGCGATGGCATCGAGATCTCCCAGTTCCGCTTCGTGGCGCACGATGATTTCACGCGTAGTTTCCAGCAGGCTGGCCGCTTGCTGGCCGAGCTGCGCGGAGAACTCGGTGGCTGCTTCGTGGGCGAGCTCCGCAGTGTCGGCCACCGCGAAGGTGCGTCGAGCTGCGGTAGTGACGTTGCCGCGCCGGAATGCAGGTGTATCGGCAGGGGCGCGCCATAGCCGTTCAAGCTCCTCGTCCACCCAGAAGAGGGTCAGCGAGGCACCGGACATGTCCAGGCTGGTGACCAGTTCACCGCATTCGGGCTCAACGACCTGCAATCCGGCGGCGGTCAGCAGGCGTTCTACGTGTCCGAAGAGCACAAAGAGTTCCTCGTATTTCACCGTGCCCAGGCCATTGACAATAGGTACTACCCGGGCCCCGGCAGCGGAAGGACGCTCCTCAAGCAGCTGGGAGACCAGCAATTCCGCCAGCTCTCGGGAGGTAGGCAACTGATGGTCGGAGATTCCTGGTTCACCGTGGATGCCCAGACCCAGCGACATGCTCTGTTCTGGCACGTGGAACAACGGGGCTTCGGCGCCGGGCAGGGTGCAACCATCAAAGGCTACGCCCAGGCTGCGGGTCCGCTCATTGGCTTTCTCGGCCAGTCGGACTGCTTCATCGAGGTCTGCGCCTTCTTCCGAGGCAGCCCCGGCGATCTTGAAGACGGTGAGGTCTCCGGCGATTCCGCGGCGTTCATGCCGGCGCTCCACAGGGGCGCTGGCAATATCGTCGGTGACCACCACGGTGCGAGTTTGGATTCCCTCGGCGTTCAATCGGTCTTGCGCCTGGCCGAAATGCAGCACGTCGCCGGCGTAGTTGCCGTAGCTGAGCAGCACCCCGCCTCCGGTGGAGGCGGCCTTGGCCACACGGTAAATCTGTCCGGCCGAAGGCGAAGCGAAGAGATTTCCGCAGGCGGAGCCGGCGGCCAGGCCGGGGCCTACCAGTCCGGCGAAGGCCGGGTAGTGTCCCGAACCGCCGCCGATGACCACGGCGACCTGGTTCTGCGTCATTTCGCTGGCACGAACCACGCCGCCGTCCACGCGTTCGAGGCGGTGGCGGTGGGCCGCGACCAAACCGTCGATGGCCGCATCGGCGAATCCGGTGGGATCGTCAAAGATTTTTGTCATGTCTTCTGGAACCTGCTTGTGCTTGTTGGGAAACGAGTTAGGAAGCTTGGAGTTGCTGCCGGCCCTGGGCTACGAGCGGGGTGCCGAGCTGGTAGCCGGTGGTTTTGGGCAGGATCTGCTCGCGCAGGTAGCGCTGGTTGGTGGCGCTGACGCTCAGTCCGTCTCCGCCGTAATGCTCGGTGCAGATGATGCCTTGGAAGCCGTGTTCGAGGGCTGCCTTGAAGGCTTCGCGGTAGCTGATCACGCCGGATTCCAGCGGGGCCGGCATGGCTGAGAAATGACCCCGGGCCAAGTTTTCATCGCGCAGGTAGTTCTTCACATGCCAGTAGTTGGCATAGGGCATGGTCTTGGCGATGAGCTCATGGATGTCCTCAATCCGGCGGTGCACCCGGACCAGATTGCCCAGGTCCGGGTTGAGCCCGACGTTGGGAAGATCGATGTCTTGCAGCAGGCGCACGGCTGAGTCGCCGGTGCCGAGGTAGGTGTCTTCGTACATTTCCAAGGAGACCAGGAGGCCAAGCTCTGCTGCATGGGTGCCCAGTTCGCGGATTCGCGTTACCGCTTTATCCCAAGTTTCGCTATCGCCCACCGGATCTTGATGTCCTTCAACGGTCCAGAACCACAGCTGTTCGCGCTGGGCTGGTGTCAAAGCCTGGTGCAGGCCGAAGGAGACAACTTCGCAACCCAAGTGGGCGGCGGCTTCGAGGGTGCGATGGCTGTAGGCGAGATTGCCTTCCCAGCTTTGTGCATCGATCACGCTGCGTCGGATGGCCGAAATGGCTGGTGCGCCGACGCCGGCCGCTTGCGCGGTGGCCTTGAGCTCATCGAGGCGCTTGGCACTGAGGTCTCCGGGGCGGACCCAGCCATCAAAGAGATCAACGTTGGTGAATCCGGCTTCGCGGACTTCGGTGAAAACGTCCAACCACACCGATGCGTCGGCATCTTGGACGGTGCCGCCGGCGGGCAGCTCATGGGGGAACTGCAACAGGGCTGCGGTGATCGGCCAGTCGGCTGCTGTATAGGGCATTCTGCCTCCAATATTTGAATCCTATTTCCTATAGGATCTAGGAAAGTGTGATCCATGTCAATAGATGGACCTGAAAGGTGGCCCCAATGAACGCCGACGAATATATGATGGTTTGATGGCTTCCGTCTTTTCCCAAACCTCGCTACCCTCACGCCAGGTTCTGGCCGATCGCGTGTATGAGGAGCTCCTCGCCGCCCTGATCGATGGGCGGTTTGAGGCGGATGCTTCGTTGAGCATCGACGGAATTGCCCGTGATCTAGGTGTCTCGCCGACACCGGTGAGAGAAGCCTTGGCGCGGTTGGAACACACCGGGATGGTGCGCCGCGCGGCCCTCAAGGGGTATCGGGTGGCTCCATTGATGACGGCAGAGGAACATGGCCAGCTGGTAGCCGTTCGAAAACTGATCGAAGCCGAAAATGCGGAATTGGCCTGCGCCCGGGCCGACGGGGAAATGGTAGAGCAGCTCGCCGACACCATCGAGCGGCTGCGCACCGCGCCGACCGGCGGGTCCTACAGCGAATTCCGGGATTACTGGAAAGCCGATGAGGACTTTCACCGACTCATCGCAGAATTTACCGGCAACCCCTTTTTACTCACTGCCTTCCAGGCCCTAGGCGGACAGGTGCAGCGCTTCCGGCTCTTCGCCGGACGCGGCGTCACGGATGCTGACTGCGCCATCTCCGAACACACCAAGATCCTGCTGGCCTTCCAGGCCGGGGATCCGCAAGCCGCCCGAGCAGCCATGGAAAAGCATCTTGAAGGCGTCGGGCGGCGAGCGGTGGAAGACAGCAGCGAATAGCTATTCGCCGGCGGAGCTAGGCTCCGCTGGGTGCAGCTTCCTGGAAATGCGGTGAATCCACGGCGTTCACCTGCACCGGCGTATCCATGACTCTTCCTTCGGGCACTTCGCGTACCTCTCCGGTAATCGTGAAGGAACCGGTCAGCGGCAGTTCCTCGCTGCTGTTGCCAACCTCCACGGCAAAGCTGCCAGGCTCCACAATGCGCTGGTTTTCCAGCCCGGTGAACGAGGTGCGATCCGCATGCACCGTGAAGCTCACGCGCTTGGACTCGCCAGCCTTCAGCGCCACCTTCGCAAAGCCGGTCAGCCAGCGACGGGGCCGAACTACCGAGGCGACCTCATCTCGCAGGTAGAGCTGGATGACCTCCGCTCCCGAACGATCGCCGGTGTTGGTGAGCGTCACCGAGATGTCCACGGTACCGTCATTGGCGATTTCCGCATCCGAAATCTGCAGATCGCGCAGCTCGAAATCGGTATAGGACAGCCCGTGCCCGAAGGGATACAGCGGCCGTGGATCAAGGTTGGAGACACCATCGGAGTACCAACCCAACGGGGGTTGGAGATAGGTGCCCGGCTGTCCGCCAATATGATCGGGAATCTGCACCGGCAGCTTGCCCGAAGGATTGACATCTCCGGTCAGTACCGAAGCGAGAGCCGGTCCGCCTTCCTCACCTGGCATGAATGCCTGCACAATTCCGGCCGCCCGCTGCGCGAAGGCACCGAGGGAGTACGGGCGTCCGGTCACCAAGACCAAAATGGTCGGAGTGCCGGTAGCCAGAACGGCTTCCACCAGGTCAGCCTGCCGGCCCGGCAACGAAAGATCCACCACATCGCAACCCTCGCCGGAGGTGCCACGGCCAAAGAGGCCCGCGAGGTCACCCACGGTCACAATGGCCACCTGGGCCGCGCGAGCCGCCGCTACCGCGGCGGCAATGCCGCTGTCATCCATATCGGTGAAATCGACACCGCGCTCGTAGCTGATCTCGGCTCCGGCCAGCGCCGGAGCCGAGATCAGCGAATCAAGGATCGTAGGCAATTCGATGCCATGCACATCTTCGCCGAAGAAGCGCGAGAGCACATGGTTGGTGAAGGAGTAGCATCCCAGATGGGCTCGCGGTTGGGTGGCCGAAGGGCCCACCACGGCGATGGATTCCGGGGCCGATGGCCCACCAAGCGGCAGCAGCCCGGTGTTCCTAAGCAGGATGATGGATTCTTCGGCCATCTTGCCTGCATGGGCGCGGTTGGCTGCCGAGTCGAAATCAACCTGATCGCCTTCCCAGTCCGCTTCCGGCGACCAATCCGCATTGAGCAGCCCGAGCTCGGCTTTTTGCACCAGCACGCGGCGCACCGCGGTGTCCAGTATTTCGGCGTTGAGTCGGCCATCGGCCACGGCTTGGGCCAGATTGCGGAAGGCATTGGTTTCGGGAAGTTCCACGTCCATGCCGGCGGCCAGCGAGAGGATGCCCGCTTCATCCTGGTCCTTGGCAATCCGGTGCATGGTTTCCAGGAAGCTGATGGCCCAATAGTCCGAGACCACGGTGCCGGTAAAGCCCCAGCGTTCACGCAGCACTTCGGTGAGCAGCCGGTGGCTAGCCGCCGGGGTTTCGCCATCGACATCCGAGTAGGAGTTCATCACCGATTTCACGCCGGCTTCGCGCACCGCACGCTCGAAGGGAGGAAGGATGACATCCTCGAATTCACGATGCCCAATGGTCACCGGGGCGTGGTTGCGTCCGGCACGGGAGGCGGAGTATCCGGCGAAGTGCTTCAACGTGGCGTGGACACCGGAGTCCTGGATGCCGCGCACATAGGCGGTGGACAGCTCAGAGACCAGGTGCGGATCTTCGCCCAGTGTTTCTTCTACCCGGCCCCAGCGGTAATCGCGCACCACATCAAGCACCGGGGACAGCCCGAGGTGCACTCCGGCCTTCTTCATATCCGCGCCGATGCGCGTGGCCATCTCATTGACCAATTGCGGATCCCAGCTGGCACCCCACGCAATCGAGGCGGGGTAACAGGTGGCACCCAAGGTGGTGAAGCCGGTCAGGCATTCTTCATGAGCCAATGCCGGAATGCCAAAGCGGTTTGCCGCCACGACCTTGCGCTGCAGCTCGGCCAGACGTGCCCGGCCCGCGGCCGGATCACGCGGGGCTGAACCGAAAGCGCGGGTGATCTGCCCCAATCCATCGACAATCTCGGTGTCGAAACTGGCTTGGTCCTTGGAGAAGGTGTTCTCCATTGGGGCCACATTGCCTTCACCATTGCTATTGCGCTCTGCCGGTCGAATCCAGAAGGAACCGAGCTGGGAGACCTTTTCTTCGATTGTCATCTCGGCCATCAATGCCTCGACGCGGGTGGAAATAGGCTGGCCGGTGTCACGCCAGATCGAATTCTCGTAGTTCACAAGGTTCCTTTACAGAAGTTTTTTTGGGGGTTACTTGCTGAAGCCAGCAGTCAGGCCCGCCACCAGCTGGCGGCGGCCGACAATATAGGCAGCGAGGAGAGGGACGCAGGAGAGGACCACTGCGGCAAGCACCGCTGGGATGTCTACCGCGAATTCGCCCTGGTAGGTCCACAGGGACAGTGGCAACACGCGCACTTCCGAGCTCTGGGTCAGGACCAGCGGGAAGAGGAAGCCATTCCACACCTGCAATGCGTTGTAGATACCTACGGCCATGATGGCCGGCTTGGACAAGGGCAGTACCAGCAACCGGAACATCTGCCAGTGGCTGGCACCGTCCAGCGTCATTGCCTCGTAGAGCGAGGAAGGCACATCGCGCAGGAAGTTGGTCAGGATCAAGACGCTGATCGGAATGGCGAAGGCGATGCTCGGCAGGATCAATGCCAGCAACGAGTCATACAGACCCATTTTCACAATCATGTAATAGACCGGGATGATGGTCGCCTGGATGGGGATCGCAATGCCCAACAGGAACAGCCGGTGGCTGAATTTCGCGAAAGCGCCGCGGTTGCGCACAATCACGTAGCTGGCCAGCAGCGAAATGATCAGCACCACGCCCACTGACACGACGGTGACCAGCGCAGAGTTGAAGAAATACAGTGCGAAGTCGTTTTCCAGGACCCTGCCGTACGCTTCGAAGGTGAGATTCTGGGGCCACGCCAGCGGGTTGGACCCGAAGTACTCTTGGCGCGGCTTCAGGCTGGTGACCACGATGTAGTAGATCGGCACCACGGTGACCAGCAACCAGAAGGTCGCCGCGAGGCCGCCGGGAACGTTCGGCGCGTACCCGGTTTTGATTTGCGATTTCATTAGGCGCCCTCCTGCTGGCTTTCCATCTGGTCGGTGCCGCTGAATCTGTTCAGCAACAGTGAGACCGCCAAGCCCACCACCACCAGGATCACCGCGATGGCGCTGGCCGCACCCATTTGGTAGCTGCGGAAACCGGTGAGGTACATATCCAGCGGCAGGATGCGCGTGGCATTGCCCGGGCCGCCGTTGGTCATGACGAACACCAAATCGAAGTAGGTCAGGGACCCGACAATCATCAGGGTGGAGCTGGTGATGACCGTGTACTTGATCTGCGGGAGCGTGACCGAGAAAAAGGTGCGCACCCGTCCGGCCCCGTCGAGCATGGCCGCCTCATTCATGGAGGTGGGAATCTGCTTAACGGCTGCTTGGTACAGCAACGAGTGGAAAGGAACGAAACACCACGAGATCACGAAAATCAGTACGTAGAAGACCAGGTCGGTGCTGCCGAGCCAGTCCTGGCTCAGCAGCGCAATGTTGAAGGCCTTGGACAACCCGAAATTCGGGTCCAGCAGTGCCTTGAAGGCGATGCCCACGGCGGCTGCAGAGAACAGCAGCGGAAGGAAGTAGAGCACCGAGTACACGGCACGGTACTTCTGCTCGCCGGCCATGAACACGCCAACCAGAATGGAGATCGGTGCCTGGGTGAGGTAGCACAGCACGGTCATGGCAAAGGTGAGCCACATGGCGTTCAGAGTGACCGGGTTGGTGAAGGTTTGCTGCCAGTTGGACAGGCCTGCGAAGGACGGGGTGCCAAGCCCATCCCAGTGCATGAATGAGAGTACGGCCACGCCCAACAGCGGAACCAGGGCAAAGATGGCAAAGAAGATGAGCGCGGGCGCCAGCAGCCATGTGCTCGGGCCGATGTTGGTGCCGAGCCGTCGGCGCGAACGCACGGGTGCGGTATGGGATTTCATCAGCATGGGGGCTACTTAATGGTTGCGTTCATTGCTTCTACAAACTGCTCCGGGGTGATGGAACCCTGGAAAATCTGCGACAGGTTGGTCAGCAGGACCTGGGCCTGGTCGGGGGCCAGAGCCTGGTCCCAGGAGAGCTGGAAATTGGGTGCGCTTTGTACCGACTGGTAGGCGTAGCCCAGGAAGCCTGCGTCCTCACTGGCGGCAATGGCCTCTTCGGCGCCGTCAACCGAAGGCACCAGGCCCAGGCCGATGAAGCTCTTAACCGATTCTTCGTTCAGCGTGTAGTCGTTGAGGTATTCGAAGGCCGCCTGCTGGGCTTCTTCGGAGGCATCGGCCGAAACCGACCAGAAGTTGGCTGGGTTGCCCACGATATTTGATGGATCGCCCTTGCCACCATCGATGGTTGGGAATGGTGCGAAGCCCAGATTCTCTTCCTCATACCACTGCGGGGCATCGGCCTTGAATCCGGCGTATAGCCAGGAACCCTGCAGCAGCATGGCGGCCTTGTCGGTGTGGACCAGGGCGGCGTCGGCGTTGGCGTCGGCGACCACCGAGCCGTAGGAGTCGCCGAAGCCGCCGGCCTCGACCAGCTCCTGGATCTTGGTCAATGCTTCGGTGACCGCCGGGTGGCTCCAGGCATTGGGTTCATTGTTTTGGATGGCCTGGAAGACCTCCGGGCCGCCGATGCGGTCGGTCAGGTAGGCGATCCACATCAGGTAGGGCCACTGGCTCTGTCCTGCGACAGCGAAGGGGATGATGCCCTCGGCCTTGAATGCCTTGACCACGTCGAGGGTTTCCTGCCAGGTGGCGGGGGCCTCGACGCCTACCTGTTCGAAGAGCTTCTTGTTGGTGTAGAGCACCACTGGCTGGGTGCTGTTATTTGGGACGGCGTACTGCACGCCGTCAACTTCACCGGTCTTCTCGATGGCCTCGATGGCACGTTCTTCCAGCGCATCGACCTTGCCGGTCAGATCCACCACATTGCCGTTGGCCACATAGTCAGCCAGGGTGCCACCGGACCAATTGAAAATCAGGGTCGGGGCGTTGCCGGCACCGACGGCGGTGCGGACCTTTTCCTTATAGGCATCGTTGGCGAAGAAATCGGCGGCGATGGGCTGTTCCTGATTCCTTTCATTCCACTGGGCGAAGGAATCCTTGAATGCGTTCTGCTGGGTGCCGGTCAGTGCCCAAGCGGAGAATTCGCCGTTGGCTTCTCCGCCCGGCTGTGCGCCCCCGCAGGCGGCCAAGGCCAGCGGGGCAATCATGGCAGCAGAAACCAGCAGCCGTCGAGGGGTGCTGAATTTCCGCGAGGAAGAGGAGGGCAAGTTCTTGGCGTTGCGCATTGCGGGATTCCTTTGCTTGGCAGGGGAGAGACAACGTTCAACCGACACGTATGAACGAAAGTTTCGGAAAGTTAGCGACGGTGGAGAAAGGTTATAGTGTGGCCTAGGTCTCGTCAAGGGGAATTGGCCGAAACGTCGGGTTCCCGAATTTTCGGCCGGGATAGGTGGGGAGGGTGCGTGGAATTCTCATTTTCGTTCATTTGTTCCGTAGACTCATGGCGAAAGTTTCGTAGATTTTCTTGACAGATTTGCGATATATTATGTCGTGCATCACAGATGATGCCAGTCGGGTGCTGAGCGTTCGGCGGAACGCATGATTAGGAGGTGGCTCTGTGGGTATTCGCCTTCAGGACGTTGCTGCAGCCGCAGGTGTGTCAATGTCTACGGCTTCAAAGGCACTTAATGATCGCGGGGACGTCAGTGAATCCGTGCGTCGAAAAATTGCGGCAATTGCCGAAGACCTGGAATATGCGCCCCGCCCTCGTTCGAAAGCGAACAATGGAAGCAAGCGAGTGGTTATCGTGTTCGATCACTTCGACAGCCCTTATGCGGCAACGGTGCTGAATGGGGCGATCCGCGCTGCGAAGCGTGCTGGGGTGGACCTGGTGAATACCTGTATCGAGGGGGAGGCTCGGGGGCACGATGTGCTGTCGATGGCTTGGCTTCGCGAGCAGGTGAAGAGCGGCGTGGCCGGGTTGATTCTTGTTACGACCTTCCTGGAGGACAGCAAGGTCCGCTGGTGCCGGAGTCATGAACTGCCGGTGATCGTCATTGACCCCTCCGCCCCCAATGCGGAGCATATGGTCTCCATCGGGGCCACCAACTGGCAAGGTGGAAAGCAGGCAACCGAGCATCTGCTTGCTCTGGGCCACCGAAGAATCGGATTCGCTAGCGGCCCGCGTCATTCCGTGCCGGCAGGCGAGCGATTGCAAGGCTTCCGCACCGCAATGCAAGAAGCCGCCGTTCCTGTTGATGAATCCCTTATTGCCGGCGGTAGCTTCAGGCCTGAATCTGGACGTGCCGCAGCGTTGAAAATGCTGCATGCAAAGAACCCTCCGACTGCGATCTTTGCGGTTTCGGATGATGTGGCATTGGGTGTGCTGCGTGCGGCGGAGGAACTGGGCGTTGGAATTCCTCAGAAGCTCAGCGTGGTTGGCTTTGACGATGTAGCTGCTGCGTTGTGGATGTCTCCGCCGTTGACCACGGTGCGCCAGCCATTGGATTCCATGGGGCAAATTGCCGTGGAGCGGCTGCTGGCGTTGGTCGATGATCCGGGCAGATTTGCCCACCCTTTTCAGTTGGAGACCAAGCTCGTTGTCCGCGAATCAACAGCCTCTTTGAAATAGCGGCGCAAGCTATCGAGCGGGAGTTTTGATGGGTGTTGTCCGGTCGCGTCCGCGGGGAGCCGGCGCCAAGCGTGCGCAGATATTCACCGAGAATTCGGAAGAAATTAATGATTGGCAAAAATCAATCGCAAGGATGATCTTCACTGTCGGCAGCACGGGCTAGACTGACATTCGCGCTCGAAACACCCTGCCTTTAATCCGAAGGTGCAGGATGCTTCGGTGCAGATGGAGTAAGGACAAAACCTCATGCTTCTGAAGATCATCCTCAGACACAGCAAACCCTACGCCGGCTGGATCACCGCCGTCGTCATCTTGCAGCTGGCCACCACGATCGCCACGCTGTATCTACCCAGCCTGAACGCCAAGATCATCGACACCGGTGTGGTCAATGCCGATGTCGACTACATCTGGCGGACCGGCGGAATCATGCTCGTGGTCGCCTTCATCCAGGTTGCCACGGCGATCGGCGCCGTGTACTTCGGGGCCAAGACCTCGATGAGCGTCGGCCGGGACATCCGTCAATCGGTGTTCGAGAAGGTCTCCACCTTCTCCGCCCAAGACGTGAACAAATTCGGTGCCGCCACGCTGATCACCCGCGGCACCAACGACGTGCAGCAAGTGCAGATGCTCACCTTGATGGCGCTGAACTTCATGATCACCGCGCCGATCATGTCCATCGGCGGCGTGGTCATGGCCATCCGCGAGGATCCGGGATTGTCCTGGCTCGTCTGGGTTGCAGTTCCCCTGGTGCTGGTTGTCGTCGGCATCCTGGTGATCAAGCTGATGCCGCTGTTCCGCGATATGCAAAAGCGCATCGACGGGATCAACGGCGTGCTGCGCGAGCAGATCACCGGTATCCGCGTGGTGCGCGCGTTCGTGCGCGAGCAGCATGAAACCGAACGCTATGCCGATGCCAACCAGAAGCTGACCATCCTCGGGGTCAAGGTCGGCAATCTGTTTGTGCTGATGTTCCCCGCCATTTCGATGATCCTGCACCTGTCCACCGCGGCCGTGCTGTGGTTCGGCGGGCATCGCGTGGACAACGGCCAGGTGGAAGTCGGTGCGCTGACCGCATTCCTGCAGTACCTGCTCCAGATCCTGATGGCGGTCATGATGGGTACCTTCATGGCCATGATGGTCCCGCGTGCGATGGTTTCCGCAGACCGCATCGGCGAGGTGCTCGACAGCGATCCGAGCATGGTCGACGCGGCGAACAACGGCATCGCGCTGCCCACCCCGGGCACCGTTGAATTCCGCAACGTCAGTTTCGGCTACCCCGGTGCGGACGCACCGGTGCTCTCTGACGTGTCATTCCTCGCCAAGCCCGGCCAGACGACCGCGATCATCGGGTCCACCGGCTCGGGCAAGACCACCTTGCTGAACCTGATCCCGCGGCTCTACGACACCACCGAGGGTCAGGTGCTCATCGGCGGCATTCCGGTGCGCGAGCTAGGCCGCGAGCTGCTCTCGGAGAATATTTCGGCAGTTCCGCAGCGCCCCTACCTGTTCTCCGGAACCGTGGCCAGCAACCTGCGCTTCGGCGCCCAGCAGGCCAGCGAAGAAGAACTCTGGGAAGCGCTGCGCATCGCCCAGGCGGATGATTTTGTCGCCGCCCGCGATGAGCAGCTCGACTCCAGGATCTCCCAGGGCGGCACCAACGTCTCCGGCGGCCAGCGCCAGCGCCTATGCATCGCCCGCGCGCTGGCCGCGAAACCCAATACCTACCTCTTTGACGATTCGTTCTCCGCCTTGGACGTGAGCACCGACGCCAAGCTGCGTGCGGCGCTGGACGAGCCGACCAAGGACGCCGCGGTAATCATCGTTGCCCAGCGCGTGTCAACCATTACCGGGGCAGACCAGATCCTGGTGCTGGAGCATGGGGCGATCGTTGCCCGAGGCACTCACGAAGAACTTCTTCAGTCCTCGGAAACCTACCAAGAAATTGTTTCATCCCAGCTCAGTGCGGAGGAGGTGGCCTAAATGGCAGCGAAGAAAAAAGGCGGCGAGAAGCTCGCCGAAGTCGATGCGGCCCTCGCCGAGGTAGACGAGTTCGAGGTGGCCGCGGCCTCCGGAGGCTGGGAGGAAACCCCGGTGCGCAAGGCCGAGCACTTCTGGCCTTCGGCCAAGCGGCTCATCGGCCTGATGGGCCCCTACAAGGTGGGCATGAGCGTGGTCTTCGCGCTGATCACCGTGTATGTGGTGCTCTCGGTGATTGCACCGCGGATCCTGGGCCGCGCCATGGACGTGATCTTCGCCGGGCTGATCGGCAAGGACATGCAACTGCCCGCGGGAACCACCGCCGAGCAGGTCATTCAGGGGATGCGCGATGCCGGGCAGGACTCCCAGGCGGACATGCTCTCCCGGGTGGAATTTGTCCCCGGGCAGGGCATCGATTTCGCCCAGCTCTCGCAGTACATCCTGATCGTGCTGGCCATGTACTTCGTGGCCTCGATCTTCTCCTGGGTCTCGGGCTGGCTGTTGAACAAGCTAGTCATGAAGGTGGTCTACAACCTGCGCAAGGATGTGGAAGACAAGATCAACAGGCTTCCGCTGAACTACTTCGACAGCCGGCAGCGCGGGGACATCCTCTCCCGCGTGACCAACGACGTGGACAACATCCAGAATGCCTTGCAGCAGGCGCTGAGCCAGCTGGTCCAGGCGCTGATGACCGTCATCGGCATCGTGATCATGATGTTCGTGGTCTCCTGGCAGCTGGCGCTCATTGCCCTGGTGGCGCTGCCGCTGTCCGGCGTGGGCGCAGGCATTATCGGCTCCAAGGCGCAGAAGCTGTTCACCGCGCAGTGGAAGAACACCGGTGCGCTCAACGGGCAGATCGAAGAGTCCTTCTCCGGCCATGAGCTGATGAAGGTCTTCGGCCGCGAGGACGACATGGTGGAGCGCTTCACCACGCGCAACGAAGAGTTGTACAAGGCGAGCTTCGGCGCGCAGTTCGTCTCCGGCATGATCATGCCGGTGATGAACTTCGTGTCCTACCTGTCCTACGTGGGCATCGCGGTAGTCGGCGGGTTGCGCGTGGCTTCCGGGTCGATGTCTCTGGGCGATGCCACCGCATTCATCCAGTACTCGCGAGAGTTCACCCAGCCGCTGGGCCAGATTGCCGGCGTCGCGAATATGCTGCAGTCCGGCGTCGCCTCGGCCGAGCGCACCTTCGAACTGCTGGACGCCGACGAGCAGGATCCAGAAGATGCCCAGCGCCAGCTTCCGGAACGCACCGACGGGCACGTCTCCTTCGAAAATGTGAGCTTCTCCTACAATCGGGAGCAGCCGCTGATCGAGGACCTGTCCTTCGAGGCGGACCCGGGGCACACCGTGGCCATCGTCGGTCCTACCGGCGCGGGCAAGACCACGCTGGTGAACCTGGTGATGCGGTTCTACGAGCTGAACTCGGGCCGGATCATGCTGGACAACGTCAACGTCACCCAGCTGTCCCGCGCGGATCTTCGCTCGAAGGTTGGCATGGTGCTGCAGGATGCGTGGCTGTTCGGCGGATCCATTATGGAAAACATCCGCTATGGCCGGCTGGACGCCACGGATGAGGAAGTCATCGAGGCCGCGAAGGCGACCTTCGTGGACCGCTTCGTGCGTGCCCTGCCGGACGGTTATGACACGCTCATCGACGAAGAGGGCACCAACGTGTCCGCCGGTGAGAAGCAGCTGATCACTATCGCCCGCGCGTTCGTGGCGAACCCTTCGCTGCTGATCCTGGACGAGGCTACTTCGTCGGTGGATACGCGTACGGAGGTGCTGGTGCAGCGGGCCATGGCGGCGCTGCGCAGCGACCGAACCAGCTTCGTGATTGCCCACCGCCTGTCCACCATCCGTGACGCGGACACCATCTTGGTGATGGAAGCGGGCAAGATTGTGGAGCAGGGCAACCATGAGGAACTGCTGGCTACCCAGGGTGCTTACTACAACCTGTACCAGTCGCAGTTTGCCGGGCCGGCCGAGGATGTGGATGCGAATCCGGATACCGCCGCGGTTCCGGTCACCGGTGGCGTACCTGTTGCGGGCGCCGTGACGCCGGAAGCTACCGGCAAGGACGAGAAAAACTAGGTCGTCGCACGGAGCAGGTGGCCCATTTCCTCGAAGGAATTCTTCGGAGAAATGGGCCACTTTTCTTATGGGAAAATCCGCTAACAGGGCCTGATGGTCGGGGCTTGCGTGTGGGTCTGGCGTCCCATCGTTGGGTGTGCCGCGCGTTGGGCCGTCTCACAACGCAGCGCGCCCCCGGCCTGCAGCGGCTCGCCGCTGGTACTGATGCCCCAGCCGCAGCCCAGCGCCGTGAGCAGGGTTGCGACTGAGTCATCGGCAAAGGAGCTTACCTGCTATCGCTTACTGCTTCGCCGGTATCCAGGCAGCGCCGGTTGCCAGCTCGAAACCCATATCCGTTCAGGCTGCTCGCCATCCCTTTCCGCACCGAAGCAAGCCGAACTGCTCAGTGGCCAAGCCGAACGCTTGTGTGCCGAATCGATTCGGGAATTAGGACCAAAGCTGGCCAACGATAAAACTCTGGATGCGGTGATCGTGGCAGCCCAAGGCAATAAGCGCCAGTGGGTTTCCCCGCCCGGCGACGAGTTCGCGGATCAAAAGACCGAAGGGTTTACCGCCCTCTGGAGTTCATGGACCGACAAGGGCAAGATAGTTGCGGTTTTGCAGGAAGTTCCTCGACTTGGCAACAAGAATGTGCCCACATGCGTGGCCGCGAATCCCAATGACCCGCAGTCTTGCTCCGTTGCTCGCGTCCAGGGGGGCTATCCATTCGGCACAACCTGAAGAAGGCATTGGACAGCGAAACCGTTCCGGAAGGTATCGTTCATGCTGACCTGACGAACGGTATCTGCACCGCGGAGCGTTGCTTTGCGGTCATTGGCTCTTTGCTTACCTACTTCGACCAGTCGAATCTGTCTCAAGATTTTGCTCGTTCGCTCGCTCCCGAGCTCGGCAAAGAACTAGCCAAGGATCCGCTCATCGCCGCAGCCAAGTAGGTTCTCGTTCATTTGGCTAGGCCAGTAAAGGAAGAATCAACGAGTTGAAAACGCTTCTCGCGTAAATTCCGAAAGCTAGCGGACTTGCTGCGGTGCTCAGCGATTACCGAGACGCAGCTGCACAGGTCATTGGCTAAACCGCCGGAATTCTAGGCGTGGCAGGATTCAGCAGACAACACCGGGCTGAGACCGGCGGATTCATGTCAGCTTGGTTGGTTCCTCACCGGTAAAGACCGAAAGCTGCGTATCTGCTCCGCGAATTCGGATTTCTGTCCGAGCTTTGCTTCAAGTGAAAGCTCGCGCTGCGGCCCTTCGACTTCCCGGCGTGCTCCAGGGCTTTGGAGAGAATGAGTTCATTAAGTGGCGTTTGGGTTTGTAGCTTTGCCATCCAGCCACAATGTATTACTGGCATCTGCGTGTACTCCGCCGCTAGCAACATGCTTGTCGCTGATTTGTGTACCTTTGGTGATCACATGAACCATGGCCATGGCATGGCCGCGCCCCAATCCATGTTCTTCCTTGAGCCACTGGATAATCGGAGTCGCTTTGGTGGCGGAACCGAATCCACGGTCTGTTGCCTGTGCTAACAGCTGCCGTGGAGTGAGCCCTGTCTTGGTTTCAATCGTATCGAGGTAGGCCTGAAATGACATGTGGTTGCCTTCGCAGTGAAGAGGAACGTGGGTTTTCAACCTATACCGAGGAAATATGGACGACAAGGGCTAAGCCAACAGTTCGCAGTCGTTCCTCAGAACATTGTGCGCGCTTTTTGATCGGTTCATAGCATTTCCTCTTGGCATCGTCCGCCGCAACTGTTGCGCCCAGGCCAAGGGGCCGCGCCACCGTATTAACGAATTCTGCTGGTGCACCAGAACGATTCGTAGATTTTTTGCCAATTGTTTCTATAATTTGTGCAGACCAACGCATAGACTGTGGCTATCTGGCGACAATTCCTCCTAGAAAGAGACAAACATGTCACAGTCATCATCACCCACCATGGGCTCGCGGTTGACCGCAGAGTTCCTGGGCACTTTCGTTCTGGTCTTCGGCGGATGCGGTTCGGCGATCTTCGCCGCCCAGGTCCTCGACGGCGACACCATCAATATGGGGATCGGTTTCCTCGGTGTAGCCCTTGCCTTTGGTCTGACCGTGCTGGTCATGGTCTACGCCGTAGGCCATATCTCCGGTGGGCACTTCAACCCAGCGGTCACCCTGGGCGCTGCACTGGCCAAGCGGGTGGAGTGGAAGGCGGTTCCTGCATACATGATCACCCAGGTCATCGCCGCTTCGGTGGCCGGCGCCGTGCTCTTGGCCATTGCCTCCGGAAAAGACGGATTCAACGCCGCCGAGTCGGGGTTTGCCTCAAACGGCTATGCCGACCGCTCGCCGGACGGCTACTCGCTGGTCTCCGCGCTGGTTGCCGAAATCGTGCTGACCGCGATCTTCCTGTACGTGATTCTCGGATCAACCGACCGGCGTGCGCCGGCAGGTTTCGCCGGGGTTTCCATCGGCCTGTCGCTGACCCTGATTCACCTGATCTCCATCCCGATCACCAATACCTCGGTCAACCCGGCTCGGTCCTTGGGTGTTGCCTGGTTTGCCGGGCCGGAAGCACTCGGCCAGGTTTGGCTGTTCATCGTGGCCCCGCTGATCGGCGCGGCCATTGCCGGGGTGAGCTACTCGAAGATCTTCTCCGATCTGGTGACCGCCGAGGCAGCGAAGTAACTCCTCGAATTACACCGGCCGGCCACACCAAAGTTTGGTGTGGCCGGCCGGTGGCGTTTGCGGGTAGATTGAGTCGCTTTTCATAGGAATCAACGGCGAACCCAGGCCGTGAATGCAAGGGGCGGTGCGCTCACTGGATAGGCTAGGAACATGCAGCAGCCCCCGCCCTACCCACAGCAGTATTTCCTGCCACGCCGCAAGCAACGGGTATTCGACCCCGGAGCGATGACCCGCGGTGACTGGTGGACGGTGGGTTCCTACATCGTGTTCTTCGTCTTCGGCGGAGCGGCACTCATTGGGCTGATCCCGGGCTACTTCACGGCCTTCGAAACCGAAGAGCAAGCCCTCTTCGGAATCAATCTGATTCTCTACACCAGCTTCTTCATCCTGGCGATGGTCCAGTGCGGAGCGCACTTCTTCGACTCCTTTAAAACCATGAAGTACTACCCGTGGGCCAAATGGCTGATGCTTCCCGGTGGTTGGCTGCTGACGATCATCTTCTCCGCCATCGTGACAACGATCTTTGGCGGACCGCAGATCAGCGAAAATCAGGAAGCCTTGCAGGGCATGACCACCGCCGTCCCGCTCCCGGTGATGTTCGTAGTCACCGCGGTTTTCGGGCCCTTTGTCGAAGAGTACCTCTTCCGCCACCTGCTGATCGGCAAGCTTTCGCGCAAGCTCAATATCTGGGTGTGCGCGCTCATTTCCACCCTGGTTTTCGCCGGAATCCACTTCCTCAATGGAGGCGGAATCTCCTCGATCGTCCAGGTTCTGCCCTACCTGATGCTCGGCATTCTGATGTCCCTGGCCTACATCCTTTCGGGCAAGTCGCTGGCCTACGCTTACCTGCTGCATTTCATCAACAACGCCATGGCCCTGCTCATGCTGTACTTGGTCTACCCGCTGCTTCCGACCGGCGTCTAGGTTGAGTTTTACCGGGCACGAACCGCATTCGGTTCCCTACCGCGGCATGCTGCTGGCCCTGTTCGCCAGCGGCGTTGCCACCTTCTCCCAGCTCTACTCGGTGCAGGGCCTGCTGCCGAGCATCGCCGGTGAGCTGAACATCAGTTCATCCCAGGCGGCCTTGACCGTCTCCGCGGCCACCCTTGGCCTGGCGCTCGCCGTCACTCCGTGGGCCATCATCTCGGACCGCATTGGCAGGAGGCGGGTCATCGCGATTGCGTTGCTCGCCTCGGTGGTCCTCGGCCTAACCAGCTCCATGATGAGCGGTTTCGAACCGCTGCTCGTGGTCCGCTTCCTCGAAGGCATTGCGCTGGCCGGTGTTCCGGGCAGCGCCCTGGCCTACCTTGCCGACGAGCTGACCCCACGCGCGGTTGCCCTGGCCAGCGGTACCTACATTTCCGGCACCACCCTTGGCGGGTTGGCCGGACGCTTGGTGGCCAGCTGGGTGGGGGAACCAGCCGGATGGCGTTGGGGCGTCGCAGCGGTCAGCCTTATGGCGGCCGTGGGCACGCTGTTCTTTCTGCTCAAGGCCCCTGCAGCGCTCGGATTCATCCCGACCGAGCAACGCGGGCTGCGACCGATCCTCGGCAAATTCAAGCGGGCGCTCGGCGGAGGCATGCCGCTGCTCTACCTGCAGGGCTTCTTGCTGATGGGCGGATTTGTCGCCGTCTACAATTTCCTGGCCTTCCGGTTGGAGGCACCTCCGTTCATGGTGCCGGTGTCGCTGGCTTCCCTGGTCTTCATCGCCTACCTGTCCGGGACCTGGTCTGCGGTGGCCAGTGGCCGACTGGTCACCAAAATAGGCCGGCGCGGGGCGCTGCTGCTGAGCATTGTGCTGAGCATGGCTGGACTGCTGTTGACCCTGCCCGGAAACCTGGTGGTGATCATCGTGGGGATGGTGATCTTCACCGCTGGTTTCTTTGCCGCGCATGCGGTGGCCAGCGGTTGGGTGCCGTTGCTTGCACCCGCCACCCGGGCCCAAGCCGCGAGCCTCTACAACCTCTTCTACTATGTGGGTTCTTCGCTGCTCGGCTGGCTGATCGGGGTTCCCTTCATGCACTACGGCTGGACCACGTTAGTGCTGTGCGTGGTGCTGTTGCAGATTCTGGCCGTCATCTTCGCCTTGGGGCTGAAACACAAGAAGTAATCCGGAGTATCAAACCTCCGTTTATCGCGTTTAATCTACCGTTCACCGCTTGGGGTTACCATGATTTTGTGAGCTGTGGAATGCGCGCCTGTGATGGGCCGGACAATGGCTAACGATCCTTACTTCGTTCCATCAACACGGAAGTGCAACATGAGCAGAAATACCGCCGACTCATCGGCATCGCCAACCACCCTGGCGAAGACCTTAGGCAACTGGGACGCGCTGGCCCTGGGCTTTGGCGCCATGATTGGTTTCGGCTGGGTAGTGCTCACCGGAGGCTGGCTTGATAACGCCGGCACCATGGGCGCCATCTGCGCGATGCTCGCCGGTGGCGCCATCATGGCCATCGTGGGCCTGACCTACGCCGAACTCACCGCGGCCATGCCCAAGGCCGGTGGAGAGCACAACTTCATCCTCCGCGCCTTGGGCGCGCGCACCTCGTTCATTGGCTCGTGGGGGATCATCGGCGGTTACGTGACCATCGTGGCCTTCGAAGCGGTCGCCTTCCCGCGGACCGTGGAATACATTTTCCCCGGCATGAGCCAGATCCCGCTGTGGACCGTGGCGGGGTTCGAAGTGAACCTCACCTGGGCGCTGGTAGGTGTGGCCGCCGGCGTGCTCGTCACCTGGATCAATATCCGTGGCGTGAAGCAGGCCGGCATCGTGCAGACCTTCATCGTGCTCTTCCTGCTGGCCATCGGCGTGCTGATGATCTTCGGTTCGGCCACCAATGGTTCGGCGGAGAATATGGAGCCGTTCTTCACCCCGGGCATGAGCGGCTTCTTCGCGGTGCTGGTTGCCGTGCCGTTCCTGTTCATCGGCTTCGACGTGATCCCGCAATCGGCCGAAGAGGTGAAGATCCCGGCCAAGCAGATCGGCAAGCTGGTGGTGATCTCCGTGGTGCTGGCGACCCTGTGGTACGTGATGGTCGTCTTGACCACCGCCTCGGCCATGCCTGCGGACCAGCTGGCCGGCGCGGACATTGCCACCGCAGATGCCTTCGGCGCGCTATTCAATTCGGAGATCATGGCCAAGGTGCTGATCGCTGGTGGCCTTGCCGGAATCCTGACCTCGTGGAACTCATTGCTCCTGGGCGCCTCGCGGCTGGTCTACTCGATGGCGCGCGGCGGCATGCTTCCATCCTGGTTCGGCAAGCTGCACCCGAAGTACCAGACCCCGGCCAACGCGCTGATGTTCATCGGCGGCATCTCCTTGCTCGCGCCGTTCTTCGGGGCCGAGATGCTCGGCTGGCTGGTCGACTCCGGCGCCCCGAGCATCATCGTCGCCTACTTCCTGGTCTCGGTGACCTTCCTGATCCTGCGCCGCCGCGAGCCGAAAATGGATCGCCCGCTGCGCGTGGCGGGCAAGGGACGCGGTGGCGAAATCATCGGCTACGCCTCGGTGCTGCTGACCGCGGCCTTGTTCATGCTCTACATGCCGGGCATGCCCGCCTCGCTGAGCTGGGAACCGTGGCTGATCTTCGGTGCCTGGTGGGTGCTGGGCGCGGTGTTCTTCGTCAAGGTTCCCGGCGGCATCAAGCCGGGCCCGCAGGCCGAAGAGGAGATCCTGGCACGGGTTGCGGCGCGCAAGCGCTAGGCATCTCCACAATTTGAATGGCTCAGGGCGCACCCAGCGGGGTGCGCCCTGAGCCATTTCTCTGCAGTCTCCGGTATTGCCTGCAAAGTCTGAGGTCTCGGACAGTTGGTGAGCTGCGGGTCACATTTCCGAAGCTGAATCGGGTGTTATTGATACTTGACCCGAGGCAGCCGCGTGCTTCCCTCCAGCCAACGAGAAACAGGTCTGCCATGGCATCCGAATCAGTGACTACGCAACCCGCGCGGTTCTCCCACGTCACCAAGTTCATCGTCTTCAGCCTCATCGGCATCGCCATGTTTTTTGTGCCGATTACGCTCAACGGCACAAGCACGATTCCCCTTGACCATCTGGTGACCTTCATCCGCAATTCGCTGGGGCCCGCGGTGCCGTTCTACATCCTGGCGCTGCTGCTGGCGGGAACCATCCTGCCCTTCAGCAACGGCGGGTGGAAAGCCTCGAAGCTGCGCATGGTTTTTGCCTTCGCCAACGTGGTGGGGCTCGCGGTGGGCGCGGTGCTGATCTTCGGCGGGGGACCGGGGTGGCTGACCGAGGAGAGCATGGGCCCATTCCTGCTCAATAAGCTGGTCATCCCCGTGGGGCTTATCGTTCCCATCGGCGCGATCTTCTTGGCGCTGCTGGTGGGCTATGGGCTGATGGAATTCCTCGGGATCTTCTGCCAGCCGGTGATGCGCCCGCTGTGGCGCACCCCGGGACGCTCCGCGGTGGACGCGGTCGCCTCCTTCGTGGGCAGCTACTCGCTGGGATTGCTGATTACCGACCGGATGTACCGTGGCGGACGCTATACCGGGCGCGAGGCGGCCATTATCGCCACCGGCTTCTCCACGGTCTCCGCTAGCTTCATGATCATCGTGGCCAAGGCGCTGGACCTGATGGAGCATTGGAGCCTGTACTTCTGGCTCGCGCTGGCGGTCACCTTCACCGTCACCGCGATCACCGTGCGCATTCCGCCGCTGAGCAGAATCAAGGATGAGACCTATCTGGGCGTCGAGCACCTTGCGGAGCAGAAGATCTCCGGGCGGCGCGCGGCCACCGCGTGGAAGGAAGCGCTCGCCGCGGTGGGCCGCGCCCCGAGCTTCGGCAAGAATATGCGCGACAACATCTGGGACGGGCTGAAGATGGCCATGGCCATCCTGCCCTCGATTCTCTCCGTCGGGCTCGCCGGGCTGCTGCTGGCCCGCTACACCCCGATTTTCGACTGGCTGGGCTACCTGTTCGTGCCGTTCGCCTGGGTGGTCGGCCTGGAGGATCCGCTGCTGGTCGGCAAGGCCTCGGCGACGGGCATCGCGGAGATGTTCCTGCCCGCCACGCTGGCGGCCGGGCATGAGTCCATCGAGCTGCGCATGGTGGTCGCGATCGTCTGCGTCTCGGCGATCATCTTCTTCTCCGCGCTGGTTCCCTGCCTGCTGGCCACCAGCATTCCGCTGCGCCTGCGCGACATGGTCATCATCTGGTTCATCCGCGTCGCACTGACCATCCTGATCGCGACCCCGCTGGTGCGCCTGCTGCTGTAGCTGAACCAACGAGTTATGGTTGCGTGACGAGTTGGACGGCTATCAGCCCGGTGAATCTTCCAGCTGCTAGCCCCATCTTTTCAGCGTTGGCCATGGGTGGCTAGTCAATCTGCCTTTTCTGCTCGGACTGAGAGGTCAGTTTGCAATCCGAGGCGGCAGAGGGAGCACGGTTGCGGGACCGCAGATGCTCAGCATGAAGACCTGAGCATCTGGTGACTGAGGCTGGAGCTCGGCTCGGTGTTTCCTACCGGTCGCAACCGGTTTTCGCTGGCTCGCCTGTTCCCGTATCGATATCGAAGAACATGTACGGGTCGGCATTGCGGTAGGCGAAGCTTTTGAATGGTGTAAGGAACGGACCCCGCACGTCCGGAATGTATGCATAGTTTCTCGGACAGCGCGCCGTCGTCTGCGTTTTGGACTGCGCGAGTTTGAACGAATCGGGTAGCTCTCACGCGGTTATTGGACTGTTTGGGAGCCCAGGCGGTGGGAGGCGCGTGGAGGGGGTGCCTCATTGATCTTGACATTCAAAAGGCAGCTGCAGCGTCTGGTGGATCGATCAGGTCTTGTTGATAACTGCGGAAATACGTCCGTCTGAAGAAGGCACTGGCGGTCCGATTTGCTTTTGCCTACGCGTTCCAAAAGCTAACCTGACTGTCCACTCAAACGCACATGGAGTCCGTGGAAAGAGGAATAAATCTACGGGTCGGGATTATAGAGATTCGGGGTGCTGTCGTGCAGACTATGGTGCATCCAGGCAATGGCCCCTCGGTCGGCAATAAAAAGTACACTAGTCAATCCCCCTTTAGTGCGCTGCATCGGCCAAAAAGAGTACAGTCATGAAATTTTATAAAAATACTTAGCTTATTCTCAGAAACCCCTTGTTTTGGCATGAACCACCGAGTTGAATGTATGAGGGGGCCTTGGGGGTGTAATGCAGTATCGCCAATATACAAGGAGGGCTTTCCATGCGACGTACAGTTCGCAAGAGGAACGTACCTGCAGGAAACGCGGCGTGGTGGCGTAGACCGTTAGCCTTAGGGGTTGCTTCAACCCTTGTGGTGTCGAGTTACGGATTACCGGCCATGGCAGATGTCAACACACAACCGGACGAACTAACCGAATCCGCTGCGAGTATCGTCGACCTGAGTCTCTTGGGTACCGAACTCGCGGGTGGAGGGCAAACCCGGGCACTGTATCCAAGTGGCCCAGGAACCGATGAAGGCGGACTTGACGTCTCCCTGCTGCAGAATGAACTTCTGGATCTCGGGCAATTCCCGATCCCAGTAGATCAGTTCATTAACTTTGGCGAACTAGGTGCGCTGGTATCTAGCGCAACCGCTACAGATGCCAAGAACGGTGAAGCGATCTCCGGCGTAGCGGGAGCTGACGGAGCGATCACCCTCGACGGGGCTCAAGGAGATTTTGGCGTAGCCCGAATCAACTTGCTTGCACTCTTTGAGGAAGCTGGGATCGATGGATTGACCAGCCTCGCCTTGAGCAAGGCAGAACTCACTGCAGGCGCCGGTGGCGCCTGGGTTGAGGCAGTCGACGGAGTATTCCAAGACCCAGATGGATTCGGCGGCAAGGGCCAGTATCGGGTGGCGGAAGCCAACCTGGAACTGCAGTCGCCAGCGGTCGAAGAGATGGCCTCTCAGTTGTACGATGCCATCGGCACGGTCGATACCACGCTGGAAGACACCATCAATGGGTTGTCGCAAATCACCGACCTGCTTGACGTGCTTAGTGCACTCCCAGTGGGAGCGACTTTTGATCTCACGGTCGATTCCAACATTCAGGACGAAGTGTTCAATGAGCTGCTAGCGCAGCCAATCACCTCGAAAAACGAGGTGCTGAGCATCGATCTGAGCACCGGAACCGTTTACGTGGATCTGGATAAGGCCTATTCGGGCGAACGCCCAGTGGGTATGGACCTGCCTGATGGCATTAACAACCAGGCTCCGAACACGGAACTGATCACCACTGACCTCTACCCGATCATCGCGGAAACCATCCACGACTTGATCGAAGAGGTCGTTGCGGTAGCAACCAACGCGATCGAAGGCGCGATCTCCAGTATCACGCTGACCGTTGATGCTTCGCTTGACACACCATTGGGTGGCGCCGAGGCGTCCTGGACCGTTAACCTCGGTGGCGAAGAAGTTGCTCCGGTAACTTGTACCCCATCGGGTGCTGGCGGAGCGGTTGCTTGTGCCACATTGGAAGCGGCGATGAACACGGCAGTGATCCCGGCGGTCAACACCGCGATCATTCCGATTCGCGACTTCTTGGTGGGCGATGGCGGGCATGCGATCTATGATCTGTTGATCACGGATATCAAAACCAATGCGATGACCGTGCCAATCCGTACGGTATTGGAACCAGTGTTCACCTTGGCGCAGCAAGCAGTTTCGCTGCAGCTGAATCGACAGGTAGAAACTACCTGTGAAGCGCCAGACGGCACGTTAGTCGACAGCCTCGAAGTTTCGGCTTTGAGCTTGGGCGTTGTGCAGGCAGTTGACGCAGGTCGGTTGAACTTGGGCTCGGCCGGTGTGCGTATCGGCGCTTGCGCCGCGGACATCAACCCGGCGATTACCGTCAACCCGGGAGAGGTTCCAGCAGGAACCTCGACCAACGTTGAAGGAACCGGCTTCACTCCTAGCGGCGATGTCGAGCTTCAGCTGGTTGATGCTGAGGGCAACCCAGTGGGCGACCCGATCATCGTTCCTGCAGATGCCAATGGCGATTTCCCGTCCACCGAGCTACCGGTTGACGCCACTGTTCCTCCCGGAACTTACGATGTGCGTGCCACCGATGTCATCACCGGCACTCCGATCACTCAGCCACTTGTGGTTATTGAACCGGATGCGCAGGCGTTGAACCTCGGTCTGGATCCGCCAACCGTTCCAGCAGGTGACCCAACCAACGCAACCGGTTCCGGATACACCCCCGAGGGTCCGGTAACCGTTCAGCTGATCGATCCGGCCGGTAACCCGGTTGGCGATCCGATCATCACCACCGCAGACGTCGACGGAAACTTCACCGTTCCCGTCCCGACCCAGGCTGACGCTCAGCCAGGCGACTACACCGTTCGCGGTACCGACGACACCACCACCAACTCTGCTGATGCAACGTTGACCGTGGTTGAAGCGGGCACTCCGATCCTCACCGCGGATCCGGTCTCTGTTGAGTCGGGTCAGGCGACCGATGTGACCGGTACCGATTTTGCACCGAATGACACCGTGACTGTTCAGTTGGAAGATGCTGCTGGTGCACCTGTTGGTGACCCGGTAGAGGTTCCTACTGATGAGAATGGTGCATTCACCACTCCGTTGACCGTTCCTGAAGGAACGACTCCGGGTGACTACACCGTCAAGGGCACTGATACTCAGGGCGGCGAGGCTACGACTCCGCTGGCCGTGACTGAGCCTACTGGTGGTAATGAACCATCGATCACCGCGGATCCGGTCTCTGTTGAGTCGGGTCAGGCGACCGATGTGACCGGTACCGATTTTGCACCGAATGACACCGTGACTGTTCAGTTGGAAGATGCTGCTGGTGCACCTGTTGGTGACCCGGTAGAGGTTCCTACTGATGAGAATGGTGCATTCACCACTCCGTTGACCGTTCCTGAAGGAACGACTCCGGGTGACTACACCGTCAAGGGCACCGACGCAGATGGTGGCGAAGCCACTACTCCGCTGACCGTGACCGATGGCAGCACCGGTGGCAGCGACGGTTCGATCTCGGGTCGTACCTGGGTTGACACCAACGAAGATGGTTTGCAGGATGCAGGCGAGTCCGCCTTAGGTGGCATCACCGTCAACCTGCTGGATGCCGAGGGCAACCCGGTCAATGGTGCAGATGGCAACGCCACTAGCACCCTGACCGATGACAACGGCAATTACTCCTTCACCGACCTGTCGTACGGCGAGTACATCGTCGAGGTCATCAACCCCGATGGCACCGGGTTCTCCCCGGTCAACGTGGGCGACGATGCAACTCTCGACTCCGATGTGAACCCGGATAACGGCCGCACCGTTGCACTGGCATTGACCTCGGAGGCTCCGGCCGCTGAGAACATCGATGCCGGCATCACCGGTGTTGTGTTCACTTCCCCGACCGTGACCGTGGATCCGTCCGAGGTTGCGCCAGGTGAGGACACTCAGGTCACCGGTGACGGCTTCAAGCCGAACTCACCGGTTGAGGTTCAGCTGCAAGACGCCGATGGCAATCCTGTGGGCGAGCCGATCATCGTCGAAACCGACGAGAATGGCCACTTCACCACGCCGCTGACCGTCCCCGAGGGCACCACTCCAGGTGAGCTCGAGGTAGTGGCAACCGATGAAGATGGCGGCAGCGACACCGCTCCGCTGAATGTCATCGCCGGTAACGGTGGCGACAACAACGGTGTGTTGGGCGACCGTGTCTGGCGCGATCTGAATGCCGACGGCATCCAGGATGATGGCGAGGCCGGCCTGGCCGGTGTCACTGTGAACCTGCTGGACGCCGAGGGCAACGCGATCGAGGATGTAGACGGCAATGCCGTGAGCACCGTAACCGATGAGAATGGCAACTACCTCTTCGAGGCCCTGGCCCACGGCGACTATGTCGTCGGGTTCGTGGCTCCGGAAGGTGCCTCCTTCTCGCCAGCCTTGGTTGGGGATGACCGTGCGGTTGATTCGGACGCCCAGGAAGATGGCCGCACCGCGGTTGTCACACTGACCGCCGAGGCTGCTGCGGATCTGACCATCGACGCCGGTGTGGTTGACGCTCCGGCAGTGACCGAACCGACCGTGACCGTGGATCCGTCCGAGGTTGCGCCAGGTGAGGAAACTCAGGTCACCGGTGACGGATTCGATCCGAACACCGAAGTTGAGGTCACCATCGTTGATGAGAACGGCGATGTTATCGCCGGTCCGATCACCGTTGAGACCGACGAGAATGGCCACTTCACCACCCCGATCACCGTTCCGGAAGGCACCACCCCGGGCGAGTACGAGGTAGTGGCCGAGGACGAGAACGGCAACACGGATTCCACTCCGCTGACCGTCATCGATGGCAACATCGGTGGTGGCGACGGTTCGATCTCCGGCCGCACTTGGGTCGATGCGAACAAGGATGGTTTGCAGGATGAAGGCGAGTCCGCCCTGGGCGGCATCACCATCAACCTGCTGGACGCCGAGGGCAACCCGGTCAATGACGCAGATGGCAACGCCATCAGCACCGTAACCGATTCCAACGGCATCTACGCCTTCTCGGATCTGGTCGATGGCGAGTACATCGTCGAGGTCATCAAGCCCGATGGCACCGGGTTCTCCCCGGTCAACGTGGGAGACGATGCAACTCGCGACTCCGACGTGAATCCGGATAACGGCCGCACCGTTGCACTGGCAGTGACCTCGGAGGCTCCGGCCGCTGAGAACATCGATGCCGGTATCACCGATGTTGAGTTCACTTCCCCGACCGTGACCGTGGATCCGTCCGAGGTTGCGCCAGGTGAGGACACTCAGGTCACCGGTGACGGGTTCGATCCGAACACCGAAGTCGAGGTGACTCTGGTCGACGAGAACGGTGACGTGATTGCCGGCCCGATCACCGTTGAGACGGATGAGAATGGCCACTTCACCACTCCGCTGACCGTTCCCGAGGGTATCGAACTTGGTGAATACGAGGTAGTGGCCGAGGACGAGAACGGCAACACGGATTCCACTCCGCTGACCGTCATCGATGGCAACATCGGCGGGGGAAACAACGGAAAGATCGGTGACTTCGTCTTCAACGACGCCAACGGCAACGGACTGCAGGACGAAGGCGAAGCCGGCGTTTCCGGCATCACCGTCAACCTGCTGGACGCCGAGGGCAACCCGGCCAATGATGCAGATGGCAACGCCATCAGCACCAAGACCGCAGAAGACGGCAGCTACTGGCTGCAGATGCTGCCGCATGGTGAGTACATCGTTGAGTTCGTGGCTCCGGAAGGTGCCTCGTTCTCCCCAGCATTGGTCGGCGATGACCGTGGTATTGACTCGGATGCTCAGGAGAATGGCCGCACCGCGGTTATTGCACTGACCGCCGAAGCTTCCACGATCAACACCGTAGATGCCGGTCTGACCGGTTTGGGTGGCGATGGACAGCATGATCCAAACATCACCGTTGATCCGAAGGACGTCGCCCCGGGTGACGAACTGGACGTTCACGGCGAGGGATTCCCTCCGAACACCGATATCATCGTCGAGATCCGCGACAAGGACGGCAACGTCATTGAAACCGTGGAAACCGAAACCGATGATCAGGGCGAGTTCGATGTGAAGATCACCGTGCCGGAAGGAATCGAGAACGGCGAATATGACGTTCACGCCTACGACCAGGACGGCAACGAGGACAGCGAGCGCATCAACGTCCAGCAGAAGCCGGTCGACACCTGCGAAGCCGAACAGTCCCTGACCGTTCAGCCTAACAAGGTCAAGGGCGGCGAGTCGATCAAGGTCATCGGCAAGGGCTTCACCAAGGGTGAAACCCTGACCCTGATGATCAACTCAATCGACGGCAAGGTCGAGGTAGCGGCGAAGGATTCAATCCCCGGCGCCCTGACCATCACCGTGGATGAGAACTGCTCCTTCGAAATTGACATCACCATCCCGGAGAACACTCCGGAAGGTGATTACGAGGTCATCGTGAATGACGAAGACGGGAAGAAGCAGGATTCTGCTCCATTCACCGTCATCGGCGACAACGACGGCAGCGGCAATGGAGATGGCAACGGCAACGGAGACGGCAACGGAAACAACAACGGGGACAACGATAACGACGGACTGGCTAACACCGGTGCACAGGTTATCGCCTACTCGCTGCTGGGTCTGCTGCTGCTCGGTGCAGGTGTCTTGCTGACCCTGAACCGCCGCCGCGCACACAAGAGCTAGCAACTGGTAGCGGAACACGCCTGGTCATCTAGGGGTGTTCCGCCCACCGGCTAGTAACATCACATAGATGGGGGATCTCTTTATAGAGGTTCCCCATTTATGTGTCTGAACTACAAGGACCAAGGATTTCATGCGACGCAGCGTATCGGCCCGAATCGTATCACTTGCGGCTGCGGCCGTCCTATTGGCTTCGTGCACCGCCGCTGGCGGGACGAGTGATTCAGGCGACCCGGCCACGGCTTCTCCGGTGGCCAATACCTCATGTTCCGCAGCGTCGGAGCAGCCACTGAGCCAGGAAATGACCAGCGGAGCCACCTGGAATATGTGCTGGTCCGTAGATCCCGCCCTGGGCATGATTCTCTCGGATATCAGCTTCACCCCGCCCGGTGCGGATCCGATTCCGGTTGTCACCCAGATGTCGCTGGCACAGCTTGAAGTGCCTTACGATGATGGGAAGCGCAACACCTCGGATATCACGACCGCTGGGTTCGGCGGGCCAAATATGCATTCGCTGACCGAAACCGAATGCGTGGGGCAGCTACATAGCGCAGCAATTCCCAACATAGGCGACGGCAGCAAGTACGGGACGTCGCCCGAACGGCCGGTGCTCTGCAGCGACGTGGTGGATGCCGGCCTGTCCTACCGTTCGGCGGAGGCCGGCGATCTTCTCGCTAAACGCAAGAATGACTGGCAGCTATCCACGGTCTCCAAGGTCGGCTGGTACGAATACATCAATCAGGTGACCTTCGGCGCCGACGGTTCGATTCGTCCTTCGCTGGGCGCCACCGGGGACCTGTCTCCGGCGAACTATTCCGATGAACAGCATGGCTCCGCCGTGGGCGAAGGCGATAGCGACCATGCCTCCAGCCATTCGCATAATGCGGTGTGGAAAATCGATTGGGCCCTGGGCGGTGAAGCTGGGCAAGTTGCCCAGCAGTTTGACGCTAAAGATACAGGTAAGAAAGGCCCGCAGTCGCCCATCATTGAAGGCACATATACCGACATCACGGCGCCGGCAACGGCTCGGTGGACCGATCGACGCTGGTGGAAGGTTATGGCTCCGGGCACGCTGAATGCGGACGGACACCCAATTTCTTATCAAATCGAGCTGGGTAAGACCGACAGCTTTACCTTCGGCGATGACGAGGACCATCACGAGGGAGACATCGGCTACGACGTTGCGTTCACGAACGTCGATGAATGTCAGATCTTCGCGACTTACAACAGCGGGGACTGTGGGCGAGGCGTGGTGGACTTTGTCGCCAAGCAAGAAAGCCAGCAGCTTGATGACGTGGTCTCCTGGGTGGCGGTTGGCTATCATCATGTGCCGCGCGATGAGGAGCAGTCGCCAATGGAAGTGCATTGGCAGGGATTCACCTTGCTGCCGCGGGATCTGACGGCCACTCGTATTGATTCCCCTGAAGAACGTCAGGATCTTAATGGCCGACCCGAAAATTGGGGCGGGGAGCCAGTTCCCGAATCGCCATAGCCGGTCCTTTATCAGGGCGGACCGCTGCGTCCAGAGAAGCCCGGTAGGATTTTACCCCGGTTGGCCAGATAAATCCGGAGAACACCGCGGATCTTGGGAAACGGGGCTTGCCCGTTCCTGCCTGGCTGGCGACGGCCGGCTCCTAGAAATGCCACGGGCTCGCCGGAAACAAGACTCCGCTGAGCAGCCACAGTAGGTTGAATTCTTCCTGCCGCCTGGCGCCATTCCGGCCAGATACATTGCGAGCAATGGAGGCGCCGAGTGTGAGAAATCAGGGCCCTTGGTTTTCACGTTCTTCCGCCGGCAGCTACTTGTAGTTCAGGTCATCGAATCGTTGCTGCCGCTGGCCCAGGCCGCGTAGCGTGCGGCCGAGAACGCCACGATCTCGCCGGCCCGCTTGGGCACGACGCTGGCGAAGTTGTTGTAGAGCCGCTCGAAGTCCAGTGCGGCCAGCTGGGTGGCGATGCGGCGCACCACCGGCCCGGAGAGCGGGATCCGGTTGGGGTAGCTGCGCAGGAAGGTGACGTTCCCATCCGCCACAGGGAAGACTCCGTCCCCGGCCAGCAGCACCCCCTGGCCTGCGGCGCCCGAGGCCCAGAGGGCCACGGTGCTCCCGGGGAAGTGCCCGCCGATCTGCTCGAGCCGGATCCCGGGAATCGGTTCGAAGGGTTCGGACCAGATCTTCACGTTCGGGCTCGCGCGTTGGACCCAATTCTGGTCGGGGGCCGCGATAAAGATGGGCGCGTTCTCGAAGGCGCTGCTGTAAGCGGTCTGCACGCCATACATATGCGGGTGGCTGGCCACGATTCCCTGCACGCCGCCGCGCTCGCTGATCGCTTCGAAGGTCCGTTGGTCGAGCAGTCCCGGCACCTCGAAGAGCAGGTTTCCGTTCTTGGTTTGCACGAGCAGGGCGCTTTGCCCGATGCCGATTTCCGGAGAACTAAACGAGGTCAGCCCGGGTTCCAGCTCTTCGATTTGGACCCGGTGCCCGGTCTCCAGAAGCTCGGCGCGGTGCGTCCAGCGTTGCATGCCATCCGGTACATACTGGCGTTCGTCGACGCAGATGGGACAGAACTCCGGTGGCACGGCCGCCGGCTCGAATTCAACGGCGCAGGCGGCGCACTGCCAATCGATCAGTTGCATAGTTCTACTTCCGGTCCGGGGGCGAAGCAATGTCCCAGCCTAACCCGGTTATCCGCTGCTGCACAGGGTCAGAATAAAATCCAACCGATCACGGCGCTAAAAATCACCAGCATCCACGGCGGGGTTTTCCACCAGTGCAGAGCCACGAATCCGGCCGTCGCAAGGACCAATGTGGGAACGGTGGAAGCACCTTGCAGGAACACCGGGGAGTAGAGCGCCGCGGCCAGAAGCCCCACCACCGCGGCGTTGATCCCGGACAAGGCCCGCCGAGCCGTGCTCGACCGGCGCAGGCGCTGCCAGAACGGGAGCGCGGCCGCGACCAGCAGGGCCGAGGGCAGGAAGATCGCAAGCAATGCGATGCCCGCTCCGAGTACCCCGCTCGGTCCTGTTTGGAAGACCGTACCCAGATAGGCGGCGAAGGTGAAAAGCGGTCCCGGCACGGCTTGGGCTGCTGCGTAGCCGGCGAGGAATGCATCATGCTCCACGAGCCCGGCACCCACCGTTTGAGTTTCGAGCATGGGCAGCACCACGTGGCCACCGCCGAAGACCAGCGCACCGGTGCTGAAGAAGATCTCGGTCAGGCGCAGCGCCCCGTGATCGAAGACCGCGGCGGCCACCGGCAAGCCGATCAGCAGCAGGGCAAAGACGACTAGGCAGATCACCGCGCTGCGCCGCGAGTGGCGGGCGAAGCTAAAATCGCTCTGCGCCGAATCTTCGGCCCCATGGCGCAGCCAGAGCAGGCCGATTAGCCCCGCGGCGAGGATCACCGCGACCTGGATGAAAGGGGAAGGGAACAGCAACACTACGCCCATCGCCGCCACCGCTAGCGTTGCGCGCGGCGCATCCGGAGCCAGGGTCTTTGCCATCCCCAACACGGCGTGCGCCACCACCGCAACGGTCGCCGCCTTGAGGCCGGTGATCCACCCGTCCCCGATCAGCGAATCCAGGCTATTGGCCGCCAGCGCGAATAGCACCAGCAAGATCGCCGAAGGCAGGGTAAAGGCGGCCCACGCGGCGAGCAGTCCCCAGGTTCCGGAGCGCTGCAAGCCCAGGGCCATGCCGACCTGGCTCGAGGCAGGCCCAGGCAAAAACTGGCAGAGCGCCACAACATCCGCGTAGGCGGTTTCGCTCAACCATTTTCTTTTGACCACAAACTCTTCACGAAAGAAGCCCAGATGCGCGGTGGGGCCGCCGAAGGAGGTGAGCCCCAGCTTGAGGAAGGCGGCGAAGACCTCGCCGACCGGCGCCGCCGGGGGCGGGCCGGCGGGAGCCGCATCGGGGGAAGAAGTCATAGTAGAAGTATTTCATCTCCGGAATACGACTGCTTAATTGCGCCGCAAAGCGCAGGTAAACGAGGGATGAACCCTTTGGGTGCCGGCGGAGGAATCGCCGTTAGCGCCGCTCAGTTCGTAGAGTAGGACTCGTGAACGCAGAAAAGTCCCGGACAACTTCCCCCACCCTAGCCAAGCAGATCCTCGTGCTGGCCATTCCCGCCTTGGGGGCGTTGATCGCCGAGCCACTATTCCTGATGGCGGATTCGGCCATCGTGGGGCACCTCGGTGTTTCAGAGCTGGCTGGCGCGGCCCTGGGGACCACCGTGCTGCATACCGCGGTCGGCCTGATGATCTTCCTCGCCTACGCCACCACCCCGGCGGTGGCTCGCGCTCTCGGCGCAGGGCAGCAGGCGCGCGCCATGGCGGCCGGACGCGACGGCATGTGGTTTGCGGTGGTTTTGGGCATCGTGTTGTCGGTGGCAGGCTTCATCTTTGCCGAGCCGCTGGTGCGGCTGATGGGTGGTGAAGGACAGACCCTCGAATTTGCGGTGGACTACATCCTGTATTCAATGCCCGGTCTCACCGCCATGCTGCTGGTCCTCGCGGCAACCGGCGTGCTGCGCGGAATGCAGGACACCAAAACACCGCTGGTGGTAGCCACCGCGGGTTTCGGGCTGAATATCGTGCTGAACTTTGGTTTGGTCTACGGGCTGCAGATGTCCGTGGCCGGTGCCGCCTTGGGGACCTCGATCGCGCAGTGGCTGATGGCGCTGGTGTATCTGTGGATGCTCGTGCCGCGCATCCGGGCCGCTGAAATCCATCTGCGTCCTAGCTGGGCGGGATTCATTTCCACCGGCCAGGTTGGTTCATGGCTGATGCTGCGAAATCTGACCATGCGTGTGGCATTGCTGTTGACGGTGGTGGTGGCAACCAACGCAGGAGAGCTGACGCTGGCGGCCCACCAGTTGGTCTTCACCATCTTTTCCTTCCTTGCCTTTGCGCTGGATGCATTGGCCATTGCGGCCCAAGCGCTCATTGGCAAAGAACTCGGAGCAGGAGACGCATCCCAGGTTCGCCAGCTCACCGGGATCATGAGCCGGTGGGGGATCTATTTCGGAATATTCACCGGGCTATTGCTGCTCGCCACCTCGTGGGTGTTCCCGACGATGTTCACCCCGGACACCGAGGTCCACCGGCTGACCACCCTGGGATTGTGGATCTTGGCAATCTCCCAGCCGCTCTGCGGATTGGTCTTTGTCCTTGATGGCGTGTTGATCGGTGCCGGGGATGCGAAGTATCTGGGCATTGCTGGAACCATCAACCTGCTCGCCTATCTGCCCATGTTGTGGGCGGTGCAGCACTTTGCGATTGACCCGCAGTCGGCGATCCTGTGGATCTGGGTGGTCTTCGCCATCGGCTACATGCTGGCGCGTGCCATCACCCTGGGGCTGCGCGCCCGAGGTGACGCGTGGATGCGCCTAGGGCAGTGAGAGCCGGACTGGCCGGCTAGTCCCATAGCGAGTCTGGGTCTTGACGTTGTCCGAGCATGGCCCGGTGAATGGACTGTAGATGCGTGCGCATCGCGTTCTCCGCAGCTCCAGTATCCGCTGCGCTAATGGCCGCCAAAATGGCTCGATGCTCGGCGAGCTCAGCGGACTGGGACATATAGGGCTGCATGGCCGGCAAGACGTAGTGTGCCCTGGCGGTCTCGGCGAAACACTTGGTCAGCGTGGCGGTGATCCGCGAATTGCGATTGGCCGCCGCGAGGTCCTCGTGGAAGCGGCGGGCGGCGAGCATTGAGGCAATGGGGTCTGCCTCGGCCTGGCGCTCCTGCTCGGCGAGGTGCCCGCGCAGCACGGCGAGCGTTTGCGCCGAATGGAAGCGGGCGACATTCCGCGCCGCCCGCGGTTCGAGCAAGATGCGCAGTTCCAGGACTTCATGGATATCCTCCATGCCGATCGCCCGCACCAGGTAGCCCTTTTTCGGCAAAAGCTGCAGCAGGCCTTCGCTGGTCAGCTGGCGCAGAGATTCACGGACGGGAGTTTTGGACACCTGGAACTCCTCGGCCAACGCCGGTTCGATCACCATGGTGCCCGGGGCGAGCAGCCCGGTAGCGATCCGTTCGCGCAGCTCCAGCGTGAGCCGCTCCGACAGTGAACTAGCCATGGATCCTCATTTCTCTGCTTAGCCCTGTGGAAGCGCGCGTAACTTTTGGCGCGAGACTTTCCCGGAATCAAGGAACAGTCTAGTCTTGGCTGAAATATATTTCAGGTATCTTACGTTGGTTTACCGCGAGCCAACAAGGATTTTTCGCTTCCAGGCGGAGGAGAACGAACCGATGGAAAAGACAATAACAGTGGGTTCCGACCCGCTGCGCGTGCAGCGCCGCCGGGCCATTTCGGCCTCCCTGATCGGAACCGCCATCGAGTGGTACGACTATGCGCTCTATGGGGCGGCGGCCAGCGTGGTGATCGGCCCGCTGTTCTTCGCCGGAGCCGGAAGCTCGGCGGCCTCCATCGCCGCCTTCGCGACCTTCGCCGTGGGATTCGTCGCCCGCCCGGTGGGCGGGGCGGTCATTGGGCATCTCGGGGATAGATTCGGGCGCCGTCCGGCAATGCTGCTCTCGGTCGTACTGATGGGCATCGCCACGGTCGGCATCGGTTTGCTGCCCACCGCGCAGACCTGGGGCGCCTGGTCCATCGGCTTGCTTGTGCTCTTCCGCCTGATTCAGGGCTTCGGCGCCGGTGCGGAACTCACCGGAGCGATGACCCTCGTGGCCGAATATGTCGAGCCGAAAAAACGAGGCATGTACACCTCGCTGATTCTCTCCACCCCGCCGCTGGGCATTGCATTGGCGACCATCTGCTTCTTTTCGGTTTCCCTGCTCGGGGACGAAGCGCTGCTTAGCTGGGCTTGGCGCATTCCGTTCCTCGTTTCTGCCTTGCTCTTCCTGGTGGCCCTCTACATCCGCAATAAGTTGGAAGAAACTCCCGAGTACACGCAGGCCATGGGCAAAGCCCAGCAGATGGCAGGGGCAAAAAAGCTGCCGCTGCGCGAGGTCTTCGAATCCCACTGGCGCCGGGTATTGCTGGGATTCTTCGCAATTACCGGGCATAACGCCACGAACTACATCTTGGCGGTCTTCTCCATCAGCCTGATGGTTGGCTCCGGCATGGCGCGCAGCCAGGCGCTGCTTGCGGTGACGCTCGGCTCGCTAGTCTCGGTAGTGCTCACGCCGGTGGGCGGCTGGCTGGCCGACAGGTTCGGCTCGGCGCGCATCCTCGCGGCCGGAAACATCGCCGGACTGCTGCTGGCCTTCCCGATCTTCTGGATGCTGGCCACCGACCAATTCATCTTCGGCTTCTTGGCCATCGCCTTGGGCTACGGACTGGTCATTCCCTGCACCTCCGGTGCACAGGGAGCCTTCCTGACCGAACTATTCCCGGTATCGGTGCGCTTCAGCGGCATCGCGATTGCCCGCGAAATGAATGGCGCCATCGTGGCGGGACTCTCGCCGCTGATCGCCGCCGCGCTTTTGGAGCTCGGCAACGGCTCGGTTGGCCTGCCGGCAGGATTCCTCGCATTGTGCTGCCTGAGCTCGGCTATTGCCATCTACCTCGGTGCCCACGCGAAGCACCGAATCCGCTACTAAAAACCGCTATTCAATTGACACGAAAGCAAAGGACAACTCTTGGGTAATCTCAAGCGTCAATTCCCAGACGTCGGCGAACTAGTCAACCTGATGAAGTTCAAATTGCCATCCACCGATCGCCGTGCCGCGCGTCTGGCCCAGGCTGCGGATCTATGGGACCTGCGCCGCATTGCCAAACGGCGCACCCCCACCGCAGCCTTCGACTACGTGGACGGCGCCGCCGGAAATGAAATTACCGCAACCCGAGCCCGCGAGGTCTTCGACTCGGTCGAACTGCTGCCGCGCATCCTGCACGGAACCGCAGAAGCGGACCTGTCCACGCAGATCGCAGGTGCTCCATCCGCGCTTCCCTTCGGTATCGCGCCCACCGGGTTCACTCGGTTCATGCAGTCCGAAGGAGAAATCGGCGGCTCCCGCGCCGCCGCACGGGCGGGCATCCCCTTCAGCCTCTCCACCATGGGCACCCGCTCCATCGAGGAGGTCGCCCAAGCTGCACCCGAGGGGCGCAGCTGGTTCCAGCTGTACTTGTGGAAGGACCGCGAAAAGTCCGCGGCCCTGGTTAGCCGGGCCCAGGCGGCGGGTTTTGACACCCTTCTGGTCACCGTGGACACTCCCGTGGCGGGCCAACGCCACCGTGATACCCGCAACGGCATGAAGATTCCGCCGGAGCTGACCTTGAAGACGGTCCTCGACGCGTCTTACCGTCCGGAGTGGTGGTTCAACTTCCTGACCACCGATTCGCTGAAATTCGCTTCCCTCTCGGAATCGTCCGCGGACCTGCCCAGCATCATCAACTCCATGTTCGACCCTTCGCTGGACTTCGAAGATCTCAAATGGATCCGCGAATTGTGGAAGGGGAAACTCTTCGTCAAGGGCGTGCTCACCGCGGAAGATGCGGCGAAGGCCAAGGACGCAGGCGCCGACGGGTTGGTGGTTTCAAATCACGGGGGACGTCAGCTGGACCGGGCGCCGATCGCCTTCGAAGCGTTGAGCGAAGTCCGTGCCGAGGTTGGGGAGGAACTGGAGATCATCATGGACTCGGGCATCATGTCCGGTTCGGATATCGTCGCGGCGCTATGTGCCGGGGCGGACTTCGTATTGATAGGCCGCGCGTATCTCTACGGGCTGATGGCCGGCGGGGAGGAAGGCGTGAGCCGTGCCATCGAATTGCTGGCCAAGGAAGTAGAAGTCGCCATGCAGTTGATGGGCGCGGCAACGATTGGCGAGCTCAACGAGAGCCTGATTCGCCGTCGCGGCTAGCTCGCGGGCGCACCGGTAAATGTGACTTAGCTTGGACTCGGCTGATTCTTTGTTCTATCGCCGGTAGAATGGGGTTGTGCCTGCACCAAAAACCACCCCAGCCCAAGCCCAAGACGTCTTCCGCCCGGTATTCCTGCGCGGACTCGGCGCCCTGGTCTACTCGCTCATCTCGATATTCTGGATCAACGCGGATCAGACCGTGCTGTCTTACGCGACCGGTGCGCTGCTGGTGGTGACAGGTGTCTTCATGTGGCAGTACGTCACCGTGCCGAGCGCTCCGGAGAAGTCCCGAGGGGCCTACGCGCTAGGTGCCGGACTCATGCTGCTGGCAGGCATTGCCAGCCTGTTCGCCACCACCCCCATGTGGGTCGCATATCTCGCAGCCTTCGCGTTCTTCGTCACCGGTGTGGTTGAGCTCTACGTCTTTGTGAAAATGCGCTCGCAGTTCCCGCCATTCCGTAACCAGCTGATCACCGCCGCGGTATCGATGATCCTGGCCATTGCCCTGCTCTTCGGCACGTCGCTGGATGCTCACGGCATGTTCGGCCTGATTGGCGGCGGCACCATAATTTTCGCGGTCTTTGAACTGATCGCCGCGTTCGGCCATCGCCATGACGCCAAGGCGGCGGCATCGACCGAAATCGAAAACAACTAATACTTTTAGGTCAACAGGAAAAGTAGAAACGGAGTTCCTGGTGGGAAACAACTCGCAGAAGAAGCAACCGTGGAGCCATTCAATTAAAGGCCCGCTGAGCTTCTCGCTGTTGCTGGCTGTCGTTGCTGGAGTGGTCGGCATGATCTCCTCGACCGGAGGCTCGCAGAACCCGATTCGTTTTGATATCGGACTGGTCTGCTTTGGAGTGGCCTTTGTCGCCAGTTTGCTGATCATCTCGGTGCTCACCATGGCAGGCAAGGAAAACGATTCCGAGCTGGGCAAGGGCACGGGTGTGAACCGTTCCTCGGCCGACCCGAACAAAAAGTTCGAAGACTAAAACATCGCGTCGACAACGCGCTGGGCCCGCCGTCAAGGCGGACCCAGCGCGTTGTCGTTAGCTTGGCGGTCAGCGCACCGCACCGAACAAGAACGCCATTTTCAAGGATTGACACGTGAACAACACGAAGCAGACGTCGAGAAGTAGCCGCACCCCACTGGGCGAGCAGCTGATTCGACGTAAATCAATCCACTCTATGACCACCGAGGCCGCAACTAACGCCGGTCTCGGACAGCTCAAGCGCAGCTTCGGGGTGCTGCAACTGACCATGATTTCCGTCGGAGCCACGCTGGGAACCGGCATATTGGTGATCCTTGGCGATTCGGTACCCGTTGCCGGTCCGGCCATCTGGATCGCGTTCGTGCTCGCCGGCGTGACAGCGCTGCTTTCGGCGGTGTCCTACGCTGAAATGGCCGGCATGGTCCCGGTGTCCGGTTCCAGCTATTCCTATTCCTACGCCACTATGGGCGAAGGGGTGGCATGGATCTGCGGTTGGTGCCTGATCCTTGAGTACGCGGTATCCGCGGCCGCCGTGGCCGTAGGAGCTGGTTCCTATGTGAACCAAACGCTTGAAATCTTCGGCATGCAGCTGCCCGCGTCGCTGGCCAGCGGTCCGGTAGACGGCGGCGTCATCAACCTGCCTGCACTGATCACGGTGATCCTAGCGACCCTGCTCTTGGCACGGGGTGCCCGTGAATCGGCCCTGGCCAACACCGCCATGGTGATAGTCAAGATCGCGATCCTGGTGTTCTTCTCCATCGTCGCGTTCACCGCCTTCGACGCGGGGAACTTCGCTCCGCTGCTGCCTATGGGGGCAGCCGGTGTGAGCGCTGCCGCCTCGATGGTGTTCTTCTCCTACATCGGCTTTGACGCCGCATCCACGGCCGGTGAAGAAGCGAAGAACCCGCAACGCGATATGCCACGCTCAATCATCATCTCCATGATTCTGGTGACCACCGTGTACGTATTGGTGGCGGTGGCCGCGGTAGGCGCACGCAACTGGCAGTGGTTTGAAGGCGCCCAAGCGGCACTGGTGATGATCGTATCCGAGGTGACCGGGCAGCGCTGGCTGGTGCTGCTCTTCGCTCTGGCCTCGGTGGTCGCGATCATCTCGGTGGTGCTAACCACCCTGTACGGGCAGACCCGCATCCTGCTGACCATGGGGCGCGACGGACTGGTGCCGAAGGCCTTTGCCAAGGTTTCCCCTAGGACCCACACCCCGGTGATCGGTACGCTCATCGTCGGCAGCGCGGTGGCACTTACCGCCTCGCTGATCCCGTTGGGTGAACTGGCCGAAGCCACCAGCATCGGAACCCTCTTCGCGTTCGCGCTGGTGGGAGTCGCGGTCATCTTCCTGCGGCGGACCCAACCGGACGCGCCACGAACCTTCAAGGTGCCGTTCTACCCGGTGACCCCCATCCTCGGAATCGCCGCGTGCTTGTTCCTGATGTTCAACCTCGGCACGAACACCTGGGCGGTCTTTGGTATTTGGATGATTGTCGGTTTTATCGTGTACCTCAGCTACGGCCGTAAGCATTCGCGCTTGGGGGCGCTGCACACCGATTCATATCGCGAGACACTAAAGTCGAAATAATTCTGCGGCGAGTTAGGCTGTGAGTTGAACCAGACTCTAGCCCTCACCGACCAGGAGCAACCATGCAGCAAGAAGCGATCAGCACCGCGGATCTCTACGACGAATTCGGAGAGCAGATCCAGTCGATTTCACTGCAGTTCCAGTCGTTCGGCGCCCGCGAAAGCTTCTCGGGCCCTGCAAAAACGATCAAATGCTTTGAAGACAATGTGCTGATCAAATCCACGTTGAATACCCCCGGTGAAGGCCAGGTGCTGGTAGTAGACGGCGGCGGGTCGCTGCGCTTCGCACTTATGGGAGACATGATCGCCCAAGCGGCGGTGGATAACGGCTGGGCCGGGGTTATCATCAACGGTGCGGTGCGGGACCGCGTTGAACTGGCAAAGATGGACCTTGGCATCAAGGCGTTGGGGAGCAACCCGCGCAAAACCGTGAAACGCGGTGGCGGTTTCAGCGATCTGAGCCTCGAAATTGACGCGGTCACCATCCGCCCCGGCGCCATGGTGTACGCCGACGCGGATGGTGTGCTGGTCGAGCGCTAGGCGCCAACCCTATTCCGAGAGGTGTTTTCCGCCTCCAGTATTTCCTTGGCCCCACTCTTCAACGAACTCAGCGGTGCTCAACTCCTCTAGATCCTTGCGAATCTGAACGATCAAGCGTTCGGCTTCTTCAAGGTTGGAGGTTTGCATGCGCAGCAGAATTGCATCGTTTTTCAAGGAATGAACGACTACCTCGGCTCCGCGCGCTTCAAATTCTGCGTCGCCGAGCGTTGCGGAGGCGATAGCTGCGGCCCACCGGCCGGCTGCCTTCAGCGGGGAATCCGCGCTGGCTTCAAGGCGTGCCTCATATTCTTCGGATGCGTGTGCTTCACCGGTCATGATCTGGCCTTTCGACTGCGAGGACAGGATGCTCCTGTTATCCAATCATCTTAGGGTCGAAGCGATGGATAACGCGACTTATTTAGGTGTCAGTCTTTCGCTTTTCGTGCCCGGTAGGCGCGAACATGCTCACGGTTGGCGCAGTTGCCGGTGTCGCAATACATTTTCGAGCGGTTACGCGACAGGTCAAGCAGGGCCGCGCCGCAGTCGGTGGAGGCGCAGATGCGCAAGCGTTTGCGCCCGCCGGAGCGGATCACCTCGGCCAAGGCCATGGCTGCGTCCACCGCCATGCGGTCGTAGAGCGGGGCTCTGGTGGTGGTCGCGTGCAGGTGGTAACCCCATTTTTCGTTCTTGATTAGCTGCGGCTGGGCGTTGACGTTGCGCAGTATTTGATTAACTTTGAACACCGCGTCATCCTCATCGGTGGTCCAGATGCCTTTGAGCTGGGCACGAAGCTGGCGGATGGAACGCAGCTCGGACTGGTCTTGGGCATGGGGGCCGCTGAAGTTCTCGGTGCGCAGGAACTGATCCAAATCCGGCACCGTGGAAAGCAAGTCGACGAACGAAACCTCGGTGTTCAACAAGTTCACGATGGTGTGCAGCGACGCTTCAATATCTGGCGCAAAGGTCATAAATCATTCCCGGGATGTTCGTGGATTGACGCGAGTTCAAGCGGATCCGTATTGTCATGATCATATAATCTTTTGCTCCTGAATCACCTGCGTGTTCCTGTACCGCATGTCGCTTGGGAGCATTCGTAGCAAAGGCTTACCAGCTCATGTCACAGCCCCAAAAGTCACCAAATTCTCCGCCGTCAACGCTGAGCTCAGTCCGCGCTCACGGACAGCTGGCGGGAATTTGGATTGCGTTGGCTTCTTCGGCCGCTTTCGGCCTGTCCGGCTCATTCGCCAAGGGGCTGTTCGAGGCCGGTTGGACCCCGGCAGCCGCGGTGGCGGTGCGCATGGCCGGCGCCGCTTTGGTGCTCGCAATTCCTGCGCTTCTGGCGATGCGCGGGCGCTGGACCTTGCTGCGCACCAACTGGGTTTCGATCCTGCTGTTCGGGTTCTTCGGGGTCGGCGCCTGCCAGCTGTGCTATTTCCTGGCGGTTGAACGCCTCGATGTGGGTGTGGCACTGCTCCTTGAATACTTGGCGCCGGTGCTGATTGTGCTGGTGCTCTGGATGCGTCATAAGAAGCGCCCTTCGGTCGCGACGATCGGCGGCACCTTGCTCGCTCTCGCCGGTTTGGTTGCGGTGCTGGACTTGAACGGAGCCTCTGCCTTGGACCCGATTGGAATTTTGTGGGGGCTCGGGGCTGCGGTCGGCTTGACCGTGTATTTCTTTGTCAGCGCCCGCGTTGACGGTGCGTTGCCGCCGATTATCCTGTCGGCCGGGGGCATGCTCGTCGGTGCGCTCTCGCTGGCACTGGTGGGCTTGTTCGGGATCCTGCCGATGCGTGCCGAATTTGGCAGTGGTTCCTTCGCCGGGATGCAGGTTCCGTGGTGGGTTGCCCTGCTGGGATTGATCTTGATAGCCACGGTGTTCTCGTACACCACCGGAGTGATGGCCGCCCGTGCTCTGGGCTCCAAGGTAGCCTCCTTCATTTCCTTGACCGAGGTGCTCTTCGCGGTGCTCTGGGCCTGGCTCTTGCTCTCCGAGCTGCCCGGATCGATCCAGCTTTTTGGCGGACTGCTGATCGTGCTGGGAGTGGTGCTGGTGCGTATCGACGAGTTGCGCTCCGCTCGAATCCGCCGCTAAGCTCCAGCGGCGCAGCGCGGAATCACGGCAAAATTTCTTTCTCGCAAACCTCTTGAGTCGCCTGTGGCCACTCCGTACAGTATGAGATGTGAATCACGTTCGTTTAAATGTGAGTCTCTAACTTTCGGCTCATCGGTTTGGGAGAAGCATGTCTGCACCACGGCGCACCACCTTGTTCGTGAACGGCACCATCTGGCGGGGTGAAGGCACCGAACCTGCCACCTCGCTGCTCGTCGAGGACGGGGTGATCGCCGCCGTTGGAAATGACCTCGGTGGCCCTGACACGGGCACGGTCGTTGACCTGCAAGGTGGCTTCTTGATGCCGGGCTTCGGCGAAGGCCATGCTCATCCGATCTTTGGCGGTCTGGAAGACGCCGGCCCGGCAATTGCCGGTGAGCACTCCATTGAAGCAATAGTTCGTCGAGTCCGCGACTACGCCGCGGCTCATCCTCAGAAGCAATGGATCCTCGGCGCCTCCTACGATGGCTCGCTCGCCGAAGGCGGACTCTTCCGCGCCGAATGGCTGGATGAAGCTGTCGCGGATCGACCGGTAGTTCTCCGCGCTTGGGACTATCACACCGTCTGGTGCAATTCGAAGGCTCTGGAACTTGCCGGCATCGACGCGTCCACCGCCGAACCTGAGCTCGGTGAAATCCCGCGAAACCCCGACGGGACGCCGGTCGGAATCCTGCGTGAGTGGGGCGCAGTAGACCTGCTCAAGAGCGTCAACCCCGGCTATGACTTCGAAGACCGTGTCGAGGCCTTGGGCCGAGCCAGCGAAAAGTACGCCAGGCTCGGCGTGACCTGGGTGCAGGATGCCTGGGTGGAACCTGCGGATGTCGAGGTCTACTTCGAAGCAGCCCGCCGCGGACTTCTGCGCAACAGATACAATTTGGCGCTGCTTGCCGACCCGCGCGATTTCCTCGACTCGCTGCCGGCGCTGCTGCAAGCCCGGGAGTCGGTCGCAGCGTTCAACCACCGGCTGCTGAGCGCGCAGAGCATCAAATTCTTCGCCGACGGGGTGGTGGAAAACGAAACCGGCGCACTGCTGGAACCCTACTGCGGCTCGCTGCACAATCACGGGCTCTCGGTTTGGGAACCGGAACCGCTGGCCGAGGCCGTAGCCGCTGTGGTGGAGCAGGGCTTCCAGCCACACATCCACGCGATCGGTGACGCCGCGGTGCGCATGGCCCTGGACGCTATCGAAGGTGCGGTGAAGCTGACCGGTCGCCAGCACGTCCGCCCGGCCATAGCGCATGTGCAGTTGGCCAAGGAGAGCGACCTGGAACGCTTTGCCCAGCTGGGCGTCATCGCGGTCATGCAACCTTTGTGGGCGCAACTGGACCCGCTGATGAAAGTGCTCACGGTGCCACGGCTAGGCGCAGAGCGCAGCGTCAACCAGTACCGGATGCGTACGCTGCATGATTCCGGAGCAAAACTCGCTTTCGGCTCGGATTGGCCATGTTCTTCGGCCAACCCCCTGGAGGGGATTTCCATCGCGATCAGCCGGATGACTGAAGAACAGCATCCGGTCGGTGGCTGGATGCCGGAGGAAATCTTGGATATTGAAGCGGCGCTTGGCGCCTATACCGCGGGGGTGGCCTATCAGGCGGCTGCCGACCGGCTGGAAATGCCATGGGGTGTTCTCGAGGTGGGATGCAGCGCGGATATGGTCTGGTTGGAACGCGATCCACGCCTGCTGGACGCCGTCGAGCTGCGCGGGTTGCCGGTGCTTGGCACCTGGCTTGCGGGGGAAGAAATGTATCGTCAATGCAGCGCCGCCAGCGGGCGGGTGTAGCCTCATGCGCTCCACTTCTTCGCAAGTCGGCAACGAAGCAGGGCAGGGCCCCGGGGAGCTGAAACGAGTCCTGCGGCTGCCGCAGCTGGTGCTTTTCGGTCTGGTCTACATGGTTCCGCTGACCGTATTCACCACCTATGGCATCGTCACCCAAATTACCGGCGGCCGGTTGCCGCTGGCATATCTAATCACGCTGGCCGCCATGCTGTTCACCGCGCGCTCCTATGGCCTGATGTCCCGCGCCTTCCCGGTGGCCGGTTCGGCCTATACCTACACGCAGCGTACCTTTGGCGCGGGAGTTGGATTCGTCAGCGGATGGGCGCTACTTCTGGATTACCTGTTTTTGCCGATGATCAATTATCTGGTGATCGGCATCTACCTGCATGAGGCGATCCCGGGGATACCCGCAACGGTTTTTGTCGTGGCCGCCATTGCGTTGGTTACGGTCCTCAACGTGATCGGAGTGGTCTCCATTGCACGGACCAACATAGTGATTATCGCCGTGCAAGCAATCTTTATCATGGTGTTCCTAGCACTTGGGTTTTCCGTGGCGTTCGGTGCCGGCGAAGTGGACATGCTGGCGCCATTCGCCGGCGACGGTTCGGCCCCCGGTTTCGCTCCGGTCATGGCGGGCGCCGCAATCCTCTGCCTGTCCTTCCTCGGCTTTGATGCCATCTCAACCTTTGCGGAGGAGACCCGCAATCCGCGCAAGACGCTACCGACGGCCATCATGATCACCACCTTGCTATGCGGTGCGCTGTTCATAGTTGTTTCTTTCACCGGCCATGTGGCGATGCCAAGCAACGATTTCGGCAACGTCGATTCGGCGGCCGTGGATGTCATGCTGCATGTGGGAGGCAGTGTGCTCGCGGTGTTCTTCACCGCCGCCTATGTGGCTGGCGCAACCGGTTCGGCGCTGGTATCCCAAGGTTCGGTGGCGCGCATCCTCTATGCGATGGGTCGGGACGGGGTCCTTCCACGCAAGTTCTTCGGGAAGCTCAGCGCCAGATTCAGTACCCCGGTGCCGGCGATCATTCTGGTTTCCGTCATTTCGCTGTCTTCCGCGTTGATCTCGTTGGAAGTACTAGCCGAAATGGTGAGCTTCGGGGCGCTGGTCGCCTTCTCCATGGTGAACCTCGCGGTCATTGGACATTACTTCGTTGGGGAAGGACAACGTCGGGGCATCGAATTCTTCCACCACCTGCTGGTCCCGGCCTTGGGGTTTGCGCTGACCATCTGGTTGTGGACGAGCCTGACCGGCCGCACCTTGTTGATCGGGGTGCTCTGGCTCCTGATCGGGTTGGTTTATCTGGCGGTGCTCACCCGTGGATTTACCCGTCCGGTGCCAAAACTAGATCTCACCGAATGACTCCAAGGCTCAGGCTCAGGCTTCGCACGCAAAGACAAGGTCGTTGCACGCGATGACAAGAACCTGGCAGGACCGCGACGCAGACTGGAAGAAAGTAGCGCTCGCGAGTGATTCTGATCACCGAAAATCGGTGCTACGTCTCAATTAGGAGAGCTCATGAACAGTAAATCCGTCATCGTGGTTGGAGCAGGTTCTGCAGGATCCGTAGTCGCTCGTCGGTTGGTGGACGCCGGCGCCAAGGTGACGCTGTTTGAAGCCGGGGGAGAAGACACCAACCCTGCGATTCATGACCTGTCCCGCTTGGGCGAACTGTGGTACAGCCCAGACGACTGGGATTACCACACGGCTCCCATGCAAGGCGCCGCAAAAAAGCCAATGCACCTACCGCGCGGGAAGGTGCTGGGCGGATCCCACGCACTCAACGCGACCATCTGGGTGCGCTGCGCGCCGCAGGACTTTGACGGTTGGGCCGAAGAATCCGGGGAACGGTGGTCTTGGCGCAATGTCCTGCCCATCTATAAGTCCATTGAAAACTACTCCGAAGGCCCCAGTGAATTTCACGGCACAGACGGCTTGCTCCCGGTAGTCAACGACTACGAATTGGACCCGATCCAGCAGTCGATTGTCGACGCTGCCGTGCAGTCGGGGGTTAAATTCAATCCCGACTACAACGGGGAAAGCCTCGAAGGTGTCTCCAAAGAGCAGGTCAATATCGTAGACGGGGAACGGATCAATACCTGGAAGGCGTACCTGAAACCGGTGCGCGAGCAGCTGGAGATCATCACCAACGCCGAGGTGCACTCGGTAATAGTCCGGGACGGTGCTGCCGTTGGCCTTCGATACCAGCAAGATGGCGAGCTCAAAGAACTTCTGGCAGATGAGGTGGTACTGAGTGCAGGGGCTCTCGGTTCTCCGCAGATCCTGCTGCGTTCGGGTATCGGCCCGGGTGAAGAGCTTGAAGCGGTAGGAGTGAGACCGGTGCTGGAATCGCCGCAGGTGGGAAAGAACCTGCACGATCATCTGCTTGCACCGGTCATTGCCCAAACCACTACCCGAGATATTGACCCGCCACGGACCGGGGTCTCGGTGTCGCAGAGTCATCTGTTCGCCAAGTCGCGCGCGGAACTCGAAGTGCCGGACACCCAGCCGATTTTCTTCTCGGTTCCCATGTACTCCCCGGGGATGGACATGATCGAAGGAACCGCGTTTACCCTGCATTCGGGGATCGTCACGCCTGCAAGCCGAGGCGCGGTGACGCTGAGCGGGCCGAATCTCGATGACCCGGTAACCATAGACTTAAATGCCCTAGACGATCCGCAGGATATGAAGTCCTTCTTGTTCTCCATCAAGCAGTGCCGGGATATTGTGAAGCAGCGGGCACTCGCCGAGGTCTGGGGCGCAGTGGAGGTTTACCCAGGTCCCACAGTGCAAAGTGATGCGGAGCTTGAAACTTACATTCGCAATAACGTGGTCACCTACCATCATCAGGTGGGTACTTGCCGGATGGGCAGCGATGACCAGGCCGTGGTTGACCCCCGGCTCAAGCTCAACGGGCTGAGCGGATTGCGGGTGATCGATGCGTCGATCATGCCGAAAATTACTACCGGCAACACCAATGCGCCGGCGATTCTGATCGGCGAGCTCGGTGCGCAGTTCCTCATCGAGGATCTGGAGCTCTAAGTACCTTAAACCGCCTAGCGGGGCTGTTGCAGGGCGGACCGAGGGTAGGCGCCGCACACCAAGTGGGGTGCGGCGCCGATCTCAGTTAATCTATGGACACGGCTTGTTTCTCGGATTCGCCGACCGCTTCGGTCGCAGCCGGGCCGTGGATGCGGAAGGCCCCGGCATCTTCCTTCTCCACCGCGACCTTTGCCACATGCGCGGCACGAAGTGCAACGTGCCCCGGCTTGCTGCGCACCACGCGGTATCCGATAGCCAGACCGATGAACCACAGCGGGGTGATTAGCAGTGCCGACAGCGTATCGCTCTGCGTGGTCAACGCCCAGAGGATGAATCCGAAGAAGGCCAGCACCACATAGGGCATGAAGGTGCCACCGGGCATCTTGAACTTGCTCTGCGCATGCAGGTGCGGACGGCGCTTGCGGTACACGAGGTAACTGACCAAGATGATCGACCAAACAAACATGAAGCAAAGGGCCGCTACGGTGGTGACCAGGGTGAAAGCTACCATCACCGAATCGCCGCTGTAGAGCAGCACCACTCCGGCCAGCAGGAACATGCAGGAGAACATCAGCGCGTTGCGCGGCACCTTGTTTTCGGACAATTGGGCGAAGGCCTTCGGCGCATCGCCCTCAAGGGCCAAGCCGCGGATCATGCGGGAGGTCGAGTAGATGCCCGAGTTCGCGCTGGACGTCGCGCTGGTGAGCACCACGAAATTGATAATGCCCGCCGCACCGGCCAGCCCGGCCAAGGCGAACATGCCCACGAAGGGGGATTCTCCGGCGGAGAACAAGCGCCATGGCTGAACCGCCATGAGGATGATGAGCGCACCCACATAGAAGATCAGAATGCGGATAGGAATGGAGTTGATGGCCTTGGGGAGGGTCTTCTCGGGGTCCTTTGTTTCGGCAGCGGTGGTGCCTACCAACTCAATTCCCACGAATGCGAATACTGCAATCTGGAAACCTGCAACAAAGCCCATGAAGCCGGTCGGGAACATTCCGCCGTCGGTCCAGAGATTGTTGAAGGACGCGGTAGCACCGTTGTGCCCGAAGCTGGTGATGACCATGACCAGGCCAACAACAATCAGCGCGCAGATGGCCACGATCTTGATCATGGAGAACCAGAACTCGGTTTCGCCGAAGGCCTTCACCGTGGCCAGATTCAGTACCAGCAACAACGCGATACATGCGAGTGCCGGGATCCAGAGCGGAAGGTTCCCCCACCAGAAAGCGACGTAGTGCGCGATGGCCACCACATCTGCGATGCCGGTGACTACCCAACAGAACCAGTAGGTCCAGCCGGTAAAGAACGCGGCCCACGGGCCGAGCAGGTCACCTGCGAAGTCCGCGAAAGTCTTGTAGTTCAGGTTCGAAAGCAGCAGTTCGCCCATGGCACGCATGACGAAGAACAGCATGAAGCCGATAACCATGTAAACGAAGATGACAGATGGCCCGGCAACCGAAATGGTTTTACCCGAGCCCATGAACAATCCGGTGCCAATGGCACCGCCGATTGCGATGAGTTGGATATGACGATTTGAGAGCCCGCGTTCGAGTTTGGGCGAAGAGCTGGTATCGCTCATGCTGCTGCCTTCCAGGAGTGGTGAGGTGCTTCGATGAGGTGCCATGGCGAATCACTAATGGTTTCGTCACGTTGTGGCAGATCTACGTTCGCACTCGAACCGTCAGACTCCGGGACAAATTTCTCTGCGCCGCAACGTAGCGGGCGAGGTCCAGCCAGGGACCGCCCGAAGCGAACGCGGAGATAGTTTGCCAAAGGGAGGACTTTCGAATCGGGTGCGAACGGTGCGGCACGGTTCTTAGTTCCTCCCCAATCTGTTTGAAGACCTGAGAGTTTTCGCCTCGACCCGGTGAGGGGTCAGAGAGTTGCTCCGTCGGTGAGTATGGACTAGTCCATACTGCTTTCCAGATTCGCCTCGTCGTGGCGGTACGGGTGCCTGAGAGTTTCCCGGGGAGGAATTGCTCCTACGGCGCCCGCCCTTGGCTTGGGCGGGACTCTCCCGCCACGCGTCAACGGCGTACTGCTTGTGATTGCAGTCACAGTATGCCCAGCTCTTTTCTGCTTGCGCAAACCGGCATGGAGTTTATTGCGTGAGCAATCTATGGCTTGCTCAGGCCTGAGCCCGGCATTGGGCGGTTTTGGGGGAGTGGCTCGGTTTAAATATGAAGCATTTTGTTGCCAAGTACGTGCGGTGCCGCCGGATAATAATTTGCGCTTACTTTGAACAGAGTGAAATTTACTGGTCAGAAAGAGGGGAGCATATTCGCGGATCAACTTTAGGACGAAATAAGTATGAAAATTTTGCAGCGGCTTCCTGAAAAATTGTTCTGGATGTTAGCTGCGCACGCCGAAGGTGTTTCGTTTTCTCCCGATGCTGCGCGCAACGCGGCGGCCTCGGTGTAGTTCTACCTGCCGCAAGTGCCGGGCATCGTACCTAGATTGGAATCGCCGGCCCGAACTATCCGCCGGTAATTAAAAACTAGAGCCCAGCCAATGGGCTGGGCTCTGGTTCATCACTCGCACCTTTGAGGAAGGTAGTTACCACTCTAGGGGCGGCAACTGTTTGGCTACTGTGTGCGCGGTGCTTATTCGCTTTGCACGCTGAGCGGATGCGCTAGGGCGGCGCCTCCTCGACGAAATTAGTTGGTGAAGGGAACACGCTCCCAGCTGAGAATTTCTGCACCCTGTGCTGAGTTCGGCGCGACGCTCACGCGCAGCCACTCTCTTGATGTTGCGGCGCCCTCGACGGTGACCCGCTGCAAGTTCGGAACCGGGTCAACGCCGTAGACCTCTAGCCACGGTGAACCGGCGGCCAGCGGCGCATCTTCGTTGAACACGTGGCTGTCGCCATTGACCAGATACACCGGTCCGCCGAAGGCTGCTGACTCGTTGGCCAGGGCCTCGACGAACGACTTGAAGCCTGAAACGGATTCGGGGTTTGCCAGGGAATCATCTTCGAACCCGGGGGTGAACATATCTGCCTGGGTCATCACCACTACGGCGCGCGCCTGGGATCGTTTCGCATTGGCGAATGTTTCGGCCAGTTGGTCGAGGTTGGCTTCGGTGCGCAGCGCGACTTCTTCCAGCTGTTCGGAGGTTGGTTCGGTCAGTCCGAGCCCAGTCCACGGAGCCAAGGAGTTATTGGATCCTTGGACGTTCACCACGGAGAAGGCGATACGGTTCTTCGTGAATTGAACGTTTTCCGGTAAACCGATGTCAGCCTGGGAATCTACCCGCATGGTGCCGCCCAAGGTCTTGTTTTCGACCGGGAAGAACATCTCACGCAGGGTATACAATCGCTCCAACGGGTTGTAGGCACCGTTATTGGCACGGTGGCAGTCAACCCATTCGTTGTCGCCCGGGGTGAATACCAGCGGAGTTTGAAGTCTGTCCAGTTCCTTCCTGACTAGGCCCAGGCGTTCGTCGGTGCACCGCTCGGAACCTGCCTTGATATCTCCAACGTGGGCAATGAAGCGAAGCTCGTCTTGCTCGTTGAGTTCACTGACCATGCTGGGGAATTCGGCCAGCTGGGCTGCGCCGTAAGGGATGTCTCCAATGACACCAAAAGTGTAAGCAGACTCTGCGGAGCCCGCGGAATTCGCAATTGCTGGGGCCGCCGGGGCGACGAGAATTGCGCAGGCTAGAGCGGCGAGACCGGGTAGGAATCGATTACGCATGGTTCACTCCTAATTTTCGATGCGAGGCGAAGCTGAAAAGACCTCTGCCACGCTACGCGGCAGGGGTTAAGCGCCGGCAACAGGAGCATGGCACGAGGGTGAAAACGAGCCTGCTCGAGCCATCTTCTCGGAGGCCTGAAACAACAACGGCTACCGGAGCCTATGGAGCATAGGTAGCGGTAGCCGTGTGACGGTTGAAGAAGGGGTTGCGCTGGATCTACTTCTTTTCCTGCGGGTCGGTTGCCAACACCGCTTCGGTGTAGCGGCGTTCAAATTCCTCGGCGGAAACCATCTCGCGCTCCACGCGGAAGGACGATTCCGGGATGCCGAGAACTGCCGAGATGAGGGTGCGGGTGTATCCGGCAATCTTGCGGGACTTCCGAGTGGAGGTGACATGGTCCAGTTCCGGGACCCAGATGTTCCACCAACCTGCTTGTTTGCCCACCACCGCGTGGAATACTCGTTGTTCGTTCATCTGTTGTCCTACTTTCATGGATGCACCAACCGTGAGTCCAGCTAGAGGTAATTGCTTAGAACAGGCAGTCAATTGCTCACTGCCTGTTCTAATGTTCTATCATCGGTGGCATCTGCGCCAAGACAACTTGCGCCACCTAGCAGCAATTGGCCTGTGGCTACTTCGCCAAAGGCGCGCCGTCCTGGCCGACCGGGAAGGTCACCACATCGTCGTATACGCGTCGTTCGGTGTGTTCAAGCTGGTATTCCGAATCCAACTTCGGGAAGACGTATACCGGGGTCAAAGTGAGCTCTGCTCCTTTGGCCTTCTTCGCGATGTCGATTTGCAGGTGTCCGTAGTGCAGACCGCCGGATACGAGCTGTGCTACGCCGTTTTCATCCTCTTTCCAGGTCTCTGGCTGATCTGCCGGGGCTGACCACTGTGAATGCGAGTTGAAGCGGAGCGGTTCGTACTCGCCCTGAGCATTCTGCACCAACTTTTCGCCACGCAGGCCGTCGGCGGCCACCCCCACATCATAGGAATGGAAGCCTCGTCCGTCGCCGTCCGCATCTACCCAAGAGCGCTCGAACATTTCATCATGGCCGGAGATGACTGCGGCGACACCATGATCCTCGAACATTGGCGAGTAGGCACGCATTGCGGTGCCGGACTGGTTATCGGGGTGCTCATGGTTCGGTGGGGTGCCGTGCACACCGTTGGAATAAGCCGAATGGTGGAATTGGACGAGCACAATCTGGCCGTCGGCGCGGGCTTCGGCCAATTGCTTCTCGGTCCAGTCCCATTGGGCGGACTGCGCATCCATATTCGGCAGGTCAACCTCTTGCTCGGTTGAGCCGGGGAAAAGATCCTTGAAGCCCTGAACGTAGGATTCAAAGGTGAATTGCCCCTGGGTGTCGGTGGACTGGTTCTCGGCGGTCAGGTTGGTGTCGTCCCCGGAGAATTTTTCGCCGGACAAGGTGCCGGTGTCGGTGTTCTCATCGGGTCGGCCATTGGTGGAGTCCAAGGTCAGGACGGTGACCGGCCCATGATCCACCCGGTAGTAGGAGCCCTTGTGTTCGGGGTGCTCCGGGTCCTGCGGCAAGGAGAAATAATCCAGGAAGCGGTTGCGTGAAATTACCGCGGGGGTGCGGTCTGCGTCCGAACCGTAGCCACCGTTCAGGGCCGCATAGGTTTCCCAGTTGCCCAATGCCGGAAGCAACGGAACATTGGAGGCTAGATCGGAGTGTTCCCCGGCGACATGTCCGAAGAACTCATCCCATGCCGGTTGGTATCCCGAGCCCTGTGTCAGGTCCCCGGCCATCATGACCAGATCCGGGTTGGCAGCCTGAACATGCTTGAGGTTTTCGTTGAAAGCGGTGGACTGGTCCAGCGGATAGCGCAAGGTCGGCTGGCCATACCGGGTGGTCATTCCGAAAGTCTCGGCCCATTGCGATCCGTCGCCTGGGCGCTGCAAGGACTCGGAGGTATATCCGTTGACCGGGGAAAGCTCCCATTCACGGTGCTCGGTGCGTCCGCGCGGTTCGGTCTCCGAGTCGGAGAAGGCGACAATGCGGATGTTCTTCCAGGATTTTCCATCTGGCGCTGTTTCGAAAGCGGCAGTATGCGTCTGTCCTGATTGGGTCACGGTGTAGTTGTATTTCTTGCCTGGTTTGAGGCCCTCAATGGTCACCGAATGCTTGTAATTGGAATTCGACTTCAGCCAGGAGCCCTGTTCAAGTCCGGGGATGTGTTGATCCAGTTCTGCCTGGGTGTACTCCATCAAGTCCAGGTATTCAGGCTCGCTGCGTTGGACGCTGCTATTTCCTTTGCCAGGCTGATTGCCGAGACCCGGCCCCTGGACTGAGAGGGTTCCTGGCTGATCGGTTTCGCTGATCCAGTTGATGGTCATCGAGGTCGAGCCTGGTGCCTGCAGGTAGGGCAGAACACGAAATCCGAGTTCTGGAGATTTGGCGGTGGACGCTGGGAAGGACATGGGGTCGCTGGCTGGCAGGGCTGCCGCCGGTGTAGCAGGCGCGAAGGCCAGAGGGAGCAGAACGGCGGCCGCGAGCGCGACGGCGGTGGGCTTGTGCATGAGCAATTCTCCTGTGCGAGTGTGATCGCCCGGGTTGGCGGGCAATACCTCGAGGATGCACAGCGCGAATGGACGAAACGTGCACGGCAGGAGTCGAAGAGGTGAACCTGCCCGGTGATCCTAATCTCCGTTTCGTGGGAAATTCTGGTTTGCCGGGTGCGGGATCGGATTTTCGCGGTCCATGACATTGGTCCTGCGCGCTTCCAGCCTTCCCGAATGTTGACTGCGTCACGTTTGAGATATACCTTTAATCACATTTTGATATATGAGGTTCGATATCGAATGTGCGGTGTCGAGTGAACCTTCTGAGAGGGAATCTACATGTCAGATAAGGTCGTTACCCGAGCGCATTTAGCAACGGTTGAAAAAGGCAGCTTCTTCCGGGTCTTGACCTACGCCGGGGCAATAATGGCGTTTTTGATCGGCTCAGGTTTTGCTACAGGCCAAGAGATTTTGCAGTACTTCACCTCGTACGGCTACTGGGGAGTCTTTGGCACCGGGCTGCTGGTTCTCGTGCTCATGACGTATGTAGCAGTGGAGTTCTTCGTTGTCGGGCAGGCAAAGAAATATGATCGCCCGTCGCACATCTTCCGCTATTACTGCGGAAAGCACTTGGGGTACTTCTTCGACTTTTTCTCAATACTGTTCGTCTTCCTTAGCTTCACGGTAATGGTAGCCGGCGCGGGCGCCGTATTCGAGGAGCACTACGGATTGTCGAAGTTTATTGGCGGCATCGGTTTGGCTGTTGCGGTCGGCATCAGCGTCTGGTTTGGCCTGAAGAGTCTGGTTGACGTCATCGGCAAGATCGGACCGCTGGTTGTTGTGGTGGCTATTGGGCTTGGACTGTTGGCGATTCTGCGTAATCCAGCCGGGATCTCTGAAGGACACCAGTTGCTTCCAGGGCTGGACCTTACCCAGGCATCCACAAACTGGTTCATGGCTGGACTTTCCTACGTGGGTTTCTGCATGCTGTGGCTGGCGGCCTTCCTTACCGCCTTGGGCAAGACGGCGAGAAGCCGCAAGGAGGCGGTTGCAGGTGGAATTACCGGTGCGGTGGTGTTCTCGCTGGCCTGCGTTGTCGTCGGGCTGGGGCTGCTGGCCAATATCACCCGGGTGGGTGGAACCGAGATTCCCATGCTGGTGCTGGCGAAGGATATTAGCCCCGTACTTGCCGCAGGAATTTCGGTCATGATTCTCGCCGGAATCTATACCACCGCGGTCCCGCTGCTGTGGACCGTGTCTTCGCGATTCTTTGCCGACAAGACTCTCCGATTTAAGTACCTGACCATCACCTTGGCAGTACTAGGAACGGTTATCGGGCTGATGCTGCCATTCTCGCAAATGGTCAACGTTGTCTATGTCATCAACGGGTATGTAGGTGTTCTTCTGCTGGCGTTGATGGTGGTGAAGACGATCTCACGGGCTGCCCGGCGCCACCCCGTGTCACGTTAAGCCTGGTTGCCTCGGTGAGATGCGTGATTGCCGGTGAGTGGTGACCAGGGCTAGCAAGCCACCAGGGGGATGATTGTGTTCCCGGCGGAGTGGGAATCGTATCGAGGGTCTGTAGAACGCTCGTCCCGCATCCGCGCCTGCGCGGTGGGTTCCTAGTTGCCGACGGATTCGAGGGTGTACCCGGCTTCTTCGATCGCGTTGCGTATGATTTCCTGCTCAACGGCGCCGCTGGTGCTGAGGATTGCCGTGGAGATCCCCTTCGCGTCCAAGATGATCTCGACGTTCTGGACCTCGGGGATTTCGTTGAGTTCTTCAGTTACCGAAGAGACGCAATGGCCGCAGGTCATTCCCGAGATCTTCAGTTCGGTCTGGCTGATGATGGGGGTAGCCTCCGGACGCGGAATGATCTGCAGTCCTTGGCTGGTGGACTTCGAGTTATCGGAACATCCGCAGTTGCAGGCATGGCTCATGTTTGGATCTCTTTCGTGGAAAAGGTTGGAAGGTCTTCGAGGATCAGCGCAGCAACCGGGAGATGGCTGCGGTGGCTTCCGAGATCTTGTCTTGAACGATGCTCGCATCCCCGGACTGGATTGATTCCTCGGCGGCACCCACCACGCAGTGGCCGATGTGGTCTTCGACTAGTTGGAGGCTGACCTTGTGCAAGGCTGCGTTGATGGCTGAGATCTGGGTGAGAATATCAATGCAATACTTGTCCTCATCAACCATGCGGGCAACTCCGCGCACCTGGCCTTCGATACGGTTCAAGCGCTTTCGCAGCGCCTCCTTTTCAGGAGTGTATCCGTGGGGTGCCGTGGGTTGCGCCTGCTTAGTTTGAGAGTCCATACATCAATTATACCCCCGAGGGGTATGAATTGCACGTGGCCTCAATGGTGACTTTCGGTAAGAAAATTATTTGCAGGACTTAGTCTCCGCATGGGCTTCTCTGGCTCGTTGCCGGCCCTTGGAAATCATGGGCCAAGGCGCGTCCTGCGAGTTCTGTCCGCCACGGCTCACGTCTGCAACTGGTTTCCGGCAAGCGCGCGTGTCCAATTGCTCACAGCCTGGCACCGCGCACCAGTTGGTTTCTGCCAGTGATCCTGCGAGTGTTCTTGGGCGCGAGGGCCGCTGGCGGTATGTCTCAACCCGGGGGCGGTGCGCAAACCACGATAGGCTTCTACGTGTGAGCCACAATGAACTTCGCGTGCGTCCGATATCCAGCACCGAGCACTCCGCGTTCCTTGCAACTGCGCAAGATGTCAGCTTCCTTCAGCGTCCCGAATGGGCGCAGGTCAAGGGGGGATGGCGGGGCGAATCGCTCGGTTGGTTCGAAAGTGACACCCTCGTTGGAGTCGCCCTGGTCCTGCACCGCCATGCGCCGGTGATCAAAAAGACCCTCGCCTACATACCCGACGGCCCGGTCATTGATTTCACAACCTATGACCCGCAGGGTGTGCTTTCTATTCTCGCTAGCTATCTGAAAAACCGCGGCGCCTTCCAGCTGCGCCTCGGCCCAGGGCTGGCGATGCGCACCTGGGGTGCGGCGGCTGTGCGAAAAGCATTTGGTAAGGAAGAGCTTGCTTCATTAGCGGACCTGGAAACCGTGTCGGTCAGTGAAGAAGCCCACAAGCTCAACGAGGCGCTCGGCGACTTGGGATTCACCAAGCAGGACGTCGGAATGGACTTCGCCGCGGGGCAACCGGAGTACGTGGCCCGGGTTGCGCTACAAGATGCCGAGGGAAACCAGCTGGATACCGAGCAGGTCATGGCTTCCTACTCCTCATCCACTCGCAACGAAACGCGTAAGTCGCTCAAGAGCGAGCTCAAGGTTGAAATCGGCGATACCCAGGACATGGCACGCTTCCATGCACTGTATAACCACACGGCCGAACGCCAAGAGTTCACCGGTCGCCCGCTGAGCTATTTCGAAAAGATGCACACGGTACTTAATGCTGCGGTACCCGGCTCCTGCACCCTCTACATCGCTAGCCACGAGGGCGTCGACCTGGCTTCGGCTATTGTGCTGCGCTCAAGCAACCTTGCGTGGTATCTCTACGGCGCCTCGTCTTCCGAACAGCGCAAGCTCTTCGCGCCCAAGGCTCTGATGCATCACATGATTTCGGATTCCACCGAGGCTGGATGCAGGTACCTGGACCAGGGCGGGGTGAGCGCCACCTTGGATAGCGCACACCATCTGGCAGGGCTGACCAAGTTCAAGACCAACACCGGCTGCGATATCGTGCAAACCAATGGCGAATGGGATCTGGCGCTCAACAAACCACTTGCCTGGGCATTTGAGAAGTACATGAACTGGCGACAGAAGTAGGAACCAAAAACCTTATGGCAATCGAGAATTCTCAGCCTTTCGTTCCCGTTATTCTTGGCGGAGATATCGGCACCTACACCCTCGCCCGCGAATTCTATGAGGCATACCAGGTGCGCTCGGTCGTTGTGCCTGCCTCAGGCAACGGGGTAATCGAGCACTCGGTGGCCATCGAACTGCATCCCATCGGGTCCATGGTTGACCAGGGGCGGGTAGTTGAAGAACTCATCTCCCTGGCCCAAGAGCTTAACGCCGAAGTGGATCGACCGCTGATGCTCTTCGGTTCCCTCGATTTCCATATCATGCTGATCGCCGAACACCGTGCGGTGTTGAGTGAATATTTTGTCATCCCTTACCCGGAACTGGGAACCATCGAAGGCGCCGCGCTGAAGGAGAACTTCTACGCGCTCGCCGACCGGCTGGGAATTGCGCACCCGCGCACCGCCGTTTACCGGGCCGGAGAAGACCTGCAGGAATTGGCGCAGTCGCTGACCTTCCCGCTGATCGGCAAGCCCTCGAGCTCGGGGGACTGGATCGCCGCCAAGTTCGAAGGCAAGCAGAAAATCCACACCCTGCGGAGCATCGCCGAACTTGAGGACCTGCTCACTCGTATCGACGCGAGCGGCTACACCTCGGGGTATATCCTGCAGGAATACATTCCCGGTTCGGATGACGCGATGCGTCTGTGCACTTATTTCGCCACTCAGGACAAGAAGGTCATCTTCGCCGGATACGGCGAGGTGGTGGTCGAAGAGCACGCGCCGCTGGTGCTCGGTAATTCCGCAGCCATCGTCACCGGGCAGCATGACCAGATGTCCCAAGATGGTGCGCGCCTGCTCGAAGAACTCGGCTGGCAGGGGATCGCGATGATCGATGCCAAATACGACCACCGCGATGGATCCATCAAATTCTTTGAAATCAATCCTCGTCTGGGACGCAATCATTATTACCTGACCGCGGCCGGAGTTAATCCTGCGCGTTTTTACGTCACCGAGTTCCTTGGCGTCGAGTTTGATCGCTCAGACCCGCACACCGATGCGGTCCTCGATACCGGGATCGGAATCTTGCAGCTAAGCCGCCAGCATCTGTTCACCGTGCTCCCGCACCATTTGCTGCGCCGCTTCTTGGATAGCGAAACCGGGCAGAAGGCTGCCGCATTGCTGAAGTCCGGGAAGGTTTCCAACCCGCTGAAATTCAAGGCAGAGAAGCATCCTCGCCGGAAGTTCTACCTGGTGCTCAATGCGGTCAACCACTACCGCAAGTACAAGAAATTCCCGCCGCGTAGCCTGTAGGCATCTGCATCCGGCAGTTTTCAGCCTAGGCCTCAGCCTAGGCTGAGCTCTTTAACGCCTTCTCGCGTTTGCGTGCATAAGCACGAGCGGCGCGGACTCGGTCCCCGCAGCGGGTCGAGCACCACTGCCGCCGCCCATGGGTTCTCAGCAAGAACCGCTGGCAGGGCTCGGCCTCGCATTGTGCCAGTAACGCTGACTCTTCCGAAGCTAGAAGCGTCGCGGCATCTTCGGTGATCACCGACATCGCATATTCCACCAGGCGCGTGACCGGGTGCTCCGTCGAGCGGTAGAACCCGTTGTCGGGGGAGTAGCGCAGCAGCGGAATATGCGGGGCCGCGGTTAGCGCCTTGTTTAACCGCTCCAGTATCTGCGGATCGAAAGGCTGTTGCGCTGCGCTCATGGAGAAGGCTTCACGCAGGTCTGCGCGCAATCCGCTGAGCCTGTTCTGGCAGTAGGACTGCAATGCGGCATCTTCGTCAACCAGCTCGCGCCTCTTGAGCCAGGCGGTCGTTTCCTCTGGGGAATCCAGCTCGTCGACAATCTTCCCGCCGGGTAGGTGGAGCACGCTGTTGACCAGGTCGAGGCTCAGGTGCTTTTGTGTGCCGGGGGCTGGGGGTAGCAATGCTTCGGACATGTATCTCATGGTATCAGTAGATATTTATCGTGAGGTCGTGTTACTTTGATATCACGCTAGAAATAGATTTTATCCGTGATAAAGAGGTTTTACTTGTACCCCGCACCAATGTTCGGATCCGCACCCTTTGCGCTCAATGCCCATACCGGTGGCAGCGTTGGAGTGGGACGCACCGCCCAAGAAGGCTTTAGTGCGCTGATCAAGCTCGCACGAAAAGCAGACGAACTGGGCTACCACCGCTTCTGGATGTCTGAGCACCACGCGATGCCGGGGCTGGCGGTGTCCTCACCTCCGCTGGTGCTTTCGCGCCTGATCGCAGAAACCGAGCGAATCCGGCTAGGCGCCGGCGGCGTGATGCTCCCGAACCACGCGCCGCTGGTCATCGCTGAGCAATTCGGAACGCTGGACGCGCTGGCCCCCGGGCGCATCGATCTCGGGCTCGGCAGGGCGCCGGGCACCGATCATGCAACGGCCGCCGCGCTGCGTCGGGGCGAAGGAGCGAATGACAACTTCGCCCAGCAGGTTGCCGAGCTGGTGGGATTCATGAATGACGATTTCCCCGAGGGGCATCCCTACAGCACCGTCCATGCGGTCCCCGGCCCGTGGCAGGCCAAGGAAAACCGGGTCCAGCACCCGCAGCTAGCTACCGAGCTTTGGATGCTCGGCTCCTCGCCGTACTCCGCTCAACTGGCGGCAAAGCTCGGCCGCCCCTATGCCTTCGCCCTGCAATTCGGGGATGCCGACATCGACACCGCGCTGCGCATCTACCGGGACAATTTCGAACCCTCCGCGGTGCTCGACGCTCCTTACTCCATGGTCAGCGTCACCGCGGTTGCCGACGAAGACCCGAACGAGGCCAAGCGCCAGGCCTCCAGCATGGCCATGGCGATGCTGCGCATGTTCAAGCGCGAATCCTTCACGCTGTTCTCCCCCGAAGAGGTCGCGGCCTTCGACGGAACGCTCAACGAACGGTCCATCATCGAGATGTACACCGACCGTGCCTTCACCGGCACCGCAGCCACCGTGGCAGGGCGCCTCGAACGACTCCAAGAACAAACCGGAGTTGACGAGATCATGCTGGTCATTGGGGCCTACTCGGCAGAGGCGGAGATCAACACCCTGGAGCTGCTGGCCAAGCACTACGGGGCGTAGCCCGCCTGCATCCGATTCATTCGCTATACCCGACAGAAAATAGGAGAAGAATATGAACACCCCACGCCGTGCCCTGATTGTCATCGACGTCCAGCAGGAATACTTCGAAGGCCTGCTGCAGATCCAGTACCCGCCACGCGAACAGTCCCTGGCTCGCACCGCCCAGGCGATCGACGCCGCGCAGAGCGCCGGAATTCCGGTATATATCGTGCAGCACCAGCTTCCGTCCGAAGCGCCGGTGTTCGCAGATGGTTCGGCAACCTTCAAATTGAACCCTGAAATCGAACGGCGTGCAGACAAGGCCGCGAAGGTCTTCACCAAGGCCTACGCCAGTGTTTTTGCCGGCACCGAGCTCGAAAGCTGGCTGCGCGAAAATGAGATAGACACGATCGCGGTGACCGGATACATGACGAACAACTGCGTCATCGGTTCCGTGGCCGCCGCCGAACCTCTGGGATTCAAGGTCGAAGTGCTCTCGGACGCAACCGGCGCCATCAACATCGGCAACGAGGCGGGTTCCGCCAGCGCGCAACAGGTGCATGGAACCTTGATGGCATTGCTGCACTCCAACTGGGCTGCGGTGGCAACCACCGAGGCCTGGATCGGCGCGCTCGACGCGGGCGCGGCGCTGGAAGCGAGCAATCTGGTCGTCTCGGCGATGGAAGGCCAGAAGCAGCACCGGCAGTAGCTTGGCCATAGGGCGGGCGTGAACTTGAGAGTTCACGCCCGCCGTTGCGTAAGAGGTAATCAAGGGCCTGTTACCCGATGTTCGCTGGCTAGGATGAAGCCATGGACTCCAAACACCCAGTGCTGCCCAAGGGCTTCGGCGCGCTGCTGATCATCGCCTTGGTATTCGCGGCGTTGAACCTGCGCCCGGCGGTAACCTCACTTGGTTCGCTACTGGACCCGGTCATTGACGGTCTGGCCATGAACGGCTTCGTCGCGGGGCTCATCACCGGCGTGCCGCCCCTTTGTTTCGCGGTGCTCGGGCCGCTTGCACCCAAGCTGGCCGGAAAACGTGGCCCAGAAGTGGTCGTAATCGCCGCAATGCTGGCAATTCTTCTTGGCCTGGCCCTGCGCTCTGTGGCCCCCAATACCTGGGTGTTCTTCATCTTTACCGCGGTGGCGCTGGCCGGAATCGCGGTCGGCAATATCCTGATGCCGGTGCTCGTCAAACGCTGGTTCCCCGCAAAAATAGGAATAGTCACCGGCGCCTACACCACCGCGGTGGCCCTCGGCGCCTCGGTCGTCGCAACCGTCGCGGTGCCCGTAAACGAGGCAGTGGGCGGCGCCTGGCGACGAGGACTAGGGATTTGGGCGATACTTGCGCTGATTGCGGTATTCATCTGGGTCGTAGTCTTTTTCGGGTTGCGCAATCAGATCGCGCAGCGCCAGCTGCCTTCCTCGAACCTATCCGTCGCCGCCCTGGAGATCGGGCCGATGAGCCGCAACGCCACCGCGTGGTGGGTGGCACTCTTTTTTGGCGCCCAGTCAACCGTCGCCTATATCCTCATGGGGTGGGCGCCGAAGATCTTCACCGACTTCGGCGTGAACCCAGCGTATTCCGGGGCATTGCTCGGGGTGATCCTCGGCGTCGGGGTGCCGCTGTCCTTCATCATGCCGGCACTCGCTGCACGGTTTTCGCACCAGGGGCCGCTGGTGATTATCAATGGCATAGCCGGGATACTGGCGGTGATCGGCATATTCATCGCGCCGGTGCAGGGAGCCTTTATTTGGGCGGCGCTTTTAGGCATCTGCGGTTCGAGCTTCCCACTAGCGCTGACCATGATCGGGCTCAAGGCGCATACCGCGGCCGGGGTGAGCAAGCTTTCCACCTTCGGGCAATCGGTGGGCTACCTGATCGCAATTCCCGGGCCCTTCCTCGTCGGAGCCCTCCACGAGGTGACCAATTCCTGGACCACGCCGCTATTGCTGATCGCTGCGGTGATCATTTTCCAGACCTTCACCGGCATCATGGCGGGCCGGCCTCGTTTTGTCGAAGACAACGGCGCCCCAATTCGCATCGACGCCTAGCCCGCCAAGAGCATTCCGGATCGGATGACCTGCAATCAGCTACTCGGATCCCGAGGTTTGGGCGGGAGAGACATAGACTGAAGCAGTGGAAGAAAACGGCAGCCTGCGCATCAGTAAGAGTCTCTGGGCAGCGGCCATATTTCTGGCCGTCATGCTCCTCTGCCTCGTCGGCGATCCCGCAAGGTGGGGAGAATCCCTTGGCCCTGCACTCGTAGTCGCTGCCGGAATTCTTGCCGTCGGGTTCGCCGTCCTTTCCGTACTGCAAGACCGTTTTCCGCGTGCGATCATGCTCATCGCAGCTCTGGGGATCTGTGCCTGGCTAACGCTTGAACTGCCGCATATTGCACTAGTTATCCCCCTGCTTTATTTTCTCGCGGGGGCAACTCGTGCCGGACACCGCACCTTCGCGTTGCTTAGCGCGGCGGGCATCCTGCTCTTCGGCATGGCGCTACAGCTGATCCAGCGACAAACACCGGCAGAAATCTTCGATTATGAGCTGCTAGCCTTCGCCGCGCTGGCGCTGCTGGCCGTTGCCTTCGGAGAACTGCGGGCAAACCGCAAGATCATGCGTGAGCATATGGAACAGCTTGAGCACGTTGCCCGCCGGGCGTCGAACGCGGAAACGGCACAGCAGCAGTTGTCCAAACGCGCACGGGTGACCTATCAGCTTCATGACGAGATTGCCCACAACCTTGCGGTGGCTTCGTTGCATACTAATGCTGCCCTCGACTCCGAGCTGACCGATACCAGCACGGCTCTGCGCCTGATTCATGTGCGCCAAGCGGTGACCGGGGCGTTAACGGCCCTGCGCCGTACCTTCGATGCCTTGGGGCATCAAGAACCTCCCGAGGAATTATCTGCCACCCTCGAAGATGTCGAACGGATTGCCGCCTCGCTGCGCGATGCCGGAATTGAGGTGAACATCCATAGTTCGGGGCTTGGGCAAACCGAGAATTTCCCGCAGCTAGCCATGCGGATTATCCGTGAGGCCGCCACAAACGCGGTTAAGCATGCGGATCCGAGCGAAATAGTCATTTGGATCCGCGAGAACGATGACGAAAACGGGACTCCGCACTGGACCGTGTCGGTGCGCAACAACGGTGTTCCTAGGCCTAATCCGCAGGCCCGTCCCGGGCAGGGCCTGACCCGGTTGCGTACGGCAACCGAAGAGGACGGCGGAACCATAGAGTGGGGACGGCTGGGCTCGAACTACCTGCTGTCGGCAACCGTGCGCAAAGAAAATGACAAGAAATCATAGCTTCGCAGGCCCTGATTCGTAAGCCTGGTGTGCAGTAGGGCCCCGTAACCCGCCTTGTGCTTAGAGCACCTGGATCTTCCCTAGTGAGGCCCTAAGCAAAGTAGCTATAGCCGGGTTCGAAAACCGGGCGTAGAGTGAAGGCACCAAACGATGCGGCACTTGCGACAGCGCGGGGCTCGCACACACTATGGGAGGTCGAGATGGGCGATTTTCGGGCATACACCATGGAGGAACGGGCCACGTATTTGGCACCGTCTTGCGAGCGCTGCGGACAGCACCGGCATGTGGTGTGGGAAAAGGTCGAGGAAACCGAAACATATCTTCCACGCGATGCCGGATGCTCTAACGAGGCCTGCACCGCGTAGCGGATGATCATCCGAGGCGATTCGGTGCTTTTCCGCAGTGCCATTTCTTGTCGCACCGGCGCCGGGGCATCTCGTTGCGGTGCCAGGCCGGAGTATTTTCCGGCCCCGGGCATCTAGCGCAATCATCCCCGGACCACCGGTGCGGGGGCCTTCGGGCGGCTCGGTCCGCTACCCCGCCAGCGCCGCTCGGCACGTGCGCCCCACCAGGTTGCAAAGAGCAGCACCGCGGCACCAGCGTATCCGAGGGTGCCGATGCGCTCCCCCGCGAGAAGCACCCCGACGAGCAGCGCCCATCCGGGTTCCGTGCCGAGCAGCATGCCCGCCCGTGATGCCGAGGTGTGCTTCGTCGCCCACAGCTGCCCGAGAAACGCGAAGATGGTGCAGCCGAGGCAGAGATAGCCAATGGTGAGCCAATTCGCGGCACCGAAGTCGGGAATGTGATCCAGCAGCGAACTTCCGCCCCACGCGGCAAAGATGGCCGCGCCAAATACGATCTCCATCGTGGTCAAGCCCAGCACGTCGGCGTTCTTGCCGACGGTGAACCGCGCCTCGGCCACACCGAGCAGGGCCCGCGTTGCCGCCGCGGCGAGCATCAGCCCATCGCCGATGTTGAGCTCGGAAAAACTTTGCCCGCCCACGAGCAGCATGATCCCGATCAGGGCGAGCAGGATGCTTGCGACCAGCGAGGGGGAGAGCCGTCTTTTGGTGAGTGCGGATTCGAGGATCGGGGTGAGCAGGATGGACAGAGCGATGATGAGTCCCGCGTTTGTGGCGCTGGTGAGCGTGACCCCGATCGTCTCCAGAGCGATGGTCGCCGCGCGCAGCGTGCCCAGCGCCATGCCGGGAAGGGCCGAATCCCGGAGCCTGAATTGGGGACGGGACAGATGCACGCACAACAGGATCGCGGCCGAGGGGAGGAACCGGGCGCACATCACCGCAGCTGCCGAGGAGGCCGCCGCCAGGTCTTGGGTTGCCAGATAGCTTCCGCCCCACATGATTGCGACGATCAGGAGTACCAGGTCGGGAAGGGCGCGGCGAAGGCGGGGAAAAGCGGAGGTCATGCTTTTACAGTAGAGAGGCATTCCATGCAGAACAACGGGCAGTATCTTCACTATCGCGTAAGCTGAGCTTCATGGAAGTGCATCATCTTCGAACTCTTCGGGAACTCAGGGACCGGGGGTCGGTCACCGCCGTGGCGCAGGCGCTGCATCTGTCCCCGTCCGCCGTATCCCAACAGCTCGCTTCGCTGCAGCGGGGCGTTCAACTGCCGCTGACCGAGCAACGCGGCCGCGTGCTGGTGCTCACTCCCGCGGGCGAGCGGTTGGCGGATGCCGGCGGCGAGGTGCTCGAATCCCTGGCTCGCGCGGAGAACTCGGTGGCGGAGTATCTCTTGGCGCGCCGCGAGCCGGTTTCAGTCACCGCCTTCCACAGCGCCGGCCTGGCCTGGTTTCCGTCGCTGATCGCCAGCAGCCTGGCCGACCCCGATGGGCCGGCGGTGCGCTGCCGTGACGAGGGTGTGTCGATCAACGGTTTCATCGATTTGGTCGGCGACCACGATGTGGTGATCGCCCACCGCCCGCTGGCCTCGGACCCCTGGCCGGGCCAGCGGGTGCATGTCACTCCCGTGCTGCAGGAGCCGATCGACGTGGCGATCCACCGGGAGCATCCGCTGGCGAAACAGCAGACGGTGAGCCTGCCCGATCTGGTGGGGGAGACCTGGGTCGCGGCCCATGAGGGCTTCGCGCTGGAGCCGCTCCTGGTCCAGGCGATGTTTGCCAGCGCTGGCACGCCGATCCAGATCACGCACCGGGTGAATGAGTTCAATCTGGTGGCGGCCATTATCGCCGAGACGCGCATGGTGGGACTGCTGCCTCGGTACACCGGCTTGATCCCATACTTCCGCGAGCACGTGGTGCTGCGCCCGATCCAGTCACTCGCCCTGGGCCGGCATATCGACGTGCTGACGAGGCCCGAAGCGCAATCCCGGGTGAGCACACGCAGCGTGATCGAGCGCATTGTCAAAATTGCAGAGGAGACCCGCCGCCATGCCGAGGGCAGCTAGAGAACTACGCCGACCCCGTGCGGAGCCGGGAAAACACGCTCAACGCACCGCGGAATTCAGCCGCGCAGTTTAGCGCTGGGTGCCGCGTCGCATAGAGTTAAAGCTGCGGTTAACGAAGGGACGCACCATGGCCAAGAAACGCTCAATTTGGGCCCGTATTTTCGGGATCGGCAAAGCCAACGCCAATGCGGCACTCGACGCGCTCGAAGATCCACAGAAGATGCTGGACCAGCAGGTCCGCGACTACACCAACAACATTGCCCAAGCCGAATCGGCGGTAGCCCAGACCATCGGCAATCTGCGCATGGCCGAGGACGACCAGGCCAAGGCGATGGAAGAGGTCAAGTCCTGGGGCAAGAAGGCGCTCGCGGCGTCGAATAAGGCCGAGGAGTTCTCCACTGCCGGGGACTCCACCAATGCGCAGAAGTTCAATCAGCTAGCCACCGTCGCGATTCAGCGCCAGATGGCGGCGGAGAAGAAGGTCAAGGACCTCGCTCCGCGCATCGCCTCCCAGCGCGAGGTGGTGGCCAAGCTCAAGGACGGGCTGAACACCATGGGCGCCAAGCGCGTCGAACTTGTCGCCAAGCGTGATGAGCTCGTCGCTCGTGCCCGCAATGCGAAGACCCAGGGCCAGATGATGGAGACCCTGAAGGCCTTGGACCTGAATGATCCAACCTCGGAGATCAGCCGCTTCGAGGATAAGATCCGCCAGGACGAAGCCAAGGTCCGCGGAGCTTCCGAACTTGCGGCCTCCTCGCTCGACTCGCAGTTCGCCGCACTAGAAGATTTAGGTGAAGAAACCGAGATCGAGGCCCGCCTTGCGGCGATGAAGGGCGAGCAGAACGTGCTCGATGAATCCCCAGCACCGCAAGCCGTTGAATCCCAGGCCCCGCAGATGTCTGAAATCGAGGCTCGGCTGGAAGCCATGAAGAAGAACCAAGCATAGTAGTGCCAGAGAAATAAAGAGCGAGTCGGAGAACAAATTTGTTCTCCGACTCGCTCTATTTCTACCGCGGATGATTATCGAATTAGTGATCCCCAAGCCGAGTAATACGGGGTGAAGTCAGTCTCTTCGCTACCGCGGTGATCAACGAATGTGTTTGAGTCTCCATGCGAACGGCCGATATAGAAGTGGTAGAAACCGCCATTGATTTGTCGGTCACGTACTATTTCCTTCATCTCTTCACTAGTTAAGATAAAGAAGAGAGCGTTACCCGTTTCGTCTTCTGCCGAGAGTACGAAGGACTCGTAGCGCTCACTATCAACGTCTTCAGGGCGTGGAGTGTGCCACGCAGAAAAATTATCTGAGCTATCGAAGTAATTGCGGCTCGCAGCTAAATAAAAGGCGTGTTCTGTTCCATCTTTTTCAACGATCCGCAATTTGTTGCTTCCCCGATTGCCATGGCCCTTTATTGAGACTTCGAGTCCTGCTTGCTTTAACTTAGCAGCCAAGCTAGTGATCGCAACGGTACGTGTAGTTGGTACCTTTTCGGTTTCGTTGGTATCTTCAACAGGCATCTGGGTAGGAGCACCCGCAAGGTTTTCAAGAGCAACAATACGCTCGGTCAACTTTTGGATGAGATCGTCCTTTTCAGCGTCACGCTTCTGAAGCGTCTCGATGTTAAGTTCTGCCTTTATTGTCCGACCATATGTTTCAGTCAATGTGGTGAGAACTGCTTCGTTTAGATCCATTATGCTTTCCTATCATCAAGATGCGGGACCATGTGAGCCGCTATCTGGTTACTATCTTGGCAGATAGAATCCTATCATTCAACCTCTATCAAGGGATTGAGGTTCTATCTTTTAGTCAACTTGACCTTAAAGTCCTAGTCGTATCAATATTTGAGTAACGGTAAATCTTTTTATGCTGAGATAGGATTCCATCCGAGGCTGATGGAGCAATTTCTGACTAATAGAACGATCAGATTCAAAGTTCTATCTAGATTTCTTGATTGAGTTTTCAGGCCTGCTTTGCACTTCAGGGGGAGAGTATTTACTGTATGACGTTGTCAATTTGGAGCTTCCGCGCGGAATCTAAACGAGTATAGAAGTGCGACAACTGACAACGAGAAGGTCTAACGTATTGGCAGATTGCCATCAAAGAGTGTTGATCTGTGGTTGTTCATTCAACGATATGGCTGTTATTGGCGTCGGGTGCTTCTGAAATCGAGGCTCGGCTGGAAGCCATGAAGAAGAACCAAGCATAGTCTTAAAATGAAAGCTGTCATGTCTGGAGACATCGGTGACAAAACTGTATGAAGACATCAGTGACACTCGATGTCTCTAGACATCGGTGACACTAATCGTCGAGAGAACCGTTCTGGAATTTCGCTAACGCGTTCTTCAAACCCAGATATTTCAGCCCTGCCTCAAAGGGATACACATACTTAGCAACAAGTTCACCCTGCTGCGAAACCACCAGTAATTCACCATTGCCCCAGCGCACCCATACGATGGCGTTTCGCATGATTTTGCTGAAGTAAACCATGGTCCCGTCGATCACCAAGCAATTGTTCTTATTCATCTTCATCTGTTGCTCCCCAGCAACCCCGATTTGCGCAGCATGCAAAGTTGAACGCAGCCTCAGCGGTGCGGTAGGTACGGATACTTCCGGAACGGGAACGGGAATAGCTTCTCCGGCGGAAACCTTCTGCAAAGTCTGCCCCCTTTCAGAGAAATAGGCACGTGGTTTCGTGCTGTGCTTCTGCGCGTACTCTATGTCCGGTGCGGCAACAACCGGCATAGAAGTGTAAGCCTCATAAGGGGTGCAGCGCCCTTCCAGAGCTTGATGCGTCCGCTCGTGATTGTAGTACTGGTCAAACTCATCTAGTTGTTCCTGCAACATGGTGAGGTTATTGGCGTACTGAAGCTTGTTCAGTCGCTTGAACAACGTGCCATGCACTCGTTCGTTCTTTCCCTGCGTGGTGGGCCGACCAGGACGGCTGGTAATAGTCGCGACGCCCAAACTGTTGGCATAGGCGACCAGTTGGCTGGTGATACCTTTACGAATCGGATTCAACGCCTCCCCGTTGTCAGTGAGTAACCGTTGAGGTATTCCATGCTTAGCGACGCCGTTCTTGAAGACTTTCAGTGCGTCATCGCTGTTCTCACTTCTGGCTGCAAGGGATGCGATCATCAGCCGGGAGTAGTCATCTTCGAGTTGAAACACCACGATTTTTCGCCCGTATTCCAGTGTGTATTCCGTGGCGTCTAGTTGCCAGCACGCGTTGGGCGTTGGGTACCGGAAGCGTTTATACGATGAGCGCGGCCGTTTCTCAGGTGCCGGAACAACTAGGCCGCGTTCCTGGAAAATTTTGGCGAGTGTGGCTGTGGATGGAGGATTCATGCCAAGCCGGTGCATGCGGTCATACACACTGATCGGTCCGTGATCCCACCCTGCTTCGTCCAAGGCTCTGCGTACCGCGACGGCCTGGTCTTTGACGGTTTCATTCGTCGCGTTGGGTGAGATTCTTGGACGTCGAGACTATGGTTCGAGGGCACTGTCGATTCCGTTGGTTCGTGCCCTTTTGAGGATCTTGTAGAACGTGTTCCTGGTGATTCCGTGTTCCTGGCAGAACACGGTGACTGCGCCACGAGGTGGGCCATCTGGCCATTGCGCGATGGCTAGGCGTATCGTCGAATTGACTGGATCATTACTATTCACACTTTCCAGTTCATCAGCCCACCTGAATGCCTAGGCATGCGGGTGGGCTGTGTGGTTTGAAAGCGTTAAAAATCCTTGGGAAGTGTCACCACTTAAATCTTGGATGTGTCACCGATGTCCTGAGGTAGAACTGTCACCGATGTCCCCAGAGAATACATCTTAAAATGAAAGCTGGCCTCGGGCCGACGCGGAGATCCGCTTCGGCCCGAGGCCAGCTTCGTCTTACCGGAAGATTGCGCCTATTTCGTTGGCGTTGTCGCTTCCGCCCCGGGGCGCAAGACCACGTTCCCGGCCGAGACCTCAACCTGAACCTGGTGCTCCGAGGCGGAGCTGACGCTCAGGCCGTTCTCCACGCCGCCTGCCGAAACATCCTGGAGCACGTTGTATTCGGTATCCGGCAGGGTCAGCTGCAGCATCCCCGCGCTGACTTCTGCCTGGACGCTGCGCGGCGCGCTGCCAGTGAAGGTGCTGTCGATGCGGCCGGCGGAAACATCGAAGTTCGCGCTCTGCACGTCAGCCATGTCGATATCGGTTTTCCCGGCTCCCAGTTCCACACTCAAGCCCTTGGCCGAGCCGGAAGCATCCAGGGTGCCGCCGCTCATCTCCATGACCAGATCGTTGAAGTTGCCATCGACCGAAAATTCTCCGGCGGACATCTTCAGATCCGCATCGAGCGTGCCTTCGTTGAGCGAACTAGGCAGCGTCAGCGTGACCTCGTTTTCATCCCAGTCGCAACCGGTGAAGCACCAGTCGCCCCAGTCGTTGGGCGAACTGACCAGCAAGGTGCCGGCGTCGCGGCGGAGTTTCCATTCGCCGCTGCGTGCGCTGCGCACCTCCAGCGTTGCCTCGGGAACATTGGCGAAGAGCACGGTGAACCTTCCGGCATCCGCGTCTACCTCCAGTGCGGTGACGCCCCCGGCGCCGACGCTCTGCGAGCTGCTGGAGTTGGCGAGGCTGTGTGAAGCACGCCAAGCCGAGGTGGCGATCACCCCGAGGATGACCAGTGCGCCGATGAGGCCCAGCACCAGGGTCAAGGTTTTCTTCGAACCGGCCGGTTGCGGATTCTGCGGTGCAACCGGCGCGTTGATGGTTGGGGAGTTCATGGGTTTGTCCTGTCGCTGCGAGTGGTGCCCAGAGTTTGAATATGAGCCAGGGCGGCGAGCACACGCCGGTTTCCTGTCCCATCTGCCTCGAGTCCAAGCTTCTGGAAGATCGAGGTAATGTACTTTTCAACGCTTGCCTCCGAAAGGAACAGCAAGGCGGCAATGGCCTGATTCGATTTGCCTTCGGCCAGCGCCGTCAGCACGCTGCGTTCCCTGTCGGTCAACCGTTGCATCCGGTCATCGTGATTGCGTCTGGTCAACAGCTGTGCCACCACCTCTTGGTCGAGTACCGTGCCGCCACCGGCGATCTGCTCCAGCGAAGCAATGAACTCGGTGACATCCGCAACGCGGTCCTTGAGCAGGTAGCCCAGACTTCCGGATTGCATGGAGATCAGCTCCGAAGCGTAGCGTTCCTCCACATACTGGGAGAGCACCAGCAACGGAAGTTGCGGGTAGTTCTTGCGTACCTCCAGCGCGGCGCGGATTCCCTCGTCGGTGTAGGTCGGAGGCAGCCGCACATCCAGGATGCAGATCTGCGGGAATGCTGATTCCTCGGCCTGGGCCAGGAAATCCATAAGTCCGCCGGTATCAGGCAGGTCCGCGACCACCTGATGCCCGGAGTGGTCCAGCAGCCTGACCAGGCCCTCGCGCAGGAGCACCGAGTCTTCGCAGATTAGGACGCGCATGGCACGTTCACCTCCACCGCGGTCGGACCGCCTTGCGGGCTGTCAAGGCGCAGCGTGCCGCCGGCAGCCAGGACGCGGTTATTGATCCCATCCAGTCCGCCGCCGGGCAGGATCTGCGCCCCGCCCACCCCGTTGTCTTCGATGCGCGCGAAGAGCCAGCGCCTGCCGGCCTCCTCGCGTTCGCGCACCGTCACTCGGCAGGTCGCCGCCCGGGAATGCTTGGTCGAGTTGGTCAGCGCCTCGGCAATCGCGAAGTACACCGCCGATTCGCTGTCCCTCGGGTAGCGTCCGGAAAGCTGCACATCGAGTTGCACCGGGATATGGCTGCGTCCGGCTACCGCGGACAGGGCCGCATCCAATCCGCGGTCATCGAGCACCGAGGCGTAGATCCCGCGGGTGAGCTGGCGCAGCTCGGTAATCGCCGACTTGGTCGAGGCATGCGCCTCGGCGATCAGCTCCTTGGCCTGCGCCGGGTCCTTGTCGATCTGCTGATGGGCCAGGCCCAAGGTCATGCCCACCGAAACCAGCCGGGGCTGGACCCCGTCGTGCAGGTCGCGTTCGATGCGGGTGCGTTCCACCTCAGCGGCACGCACCGCGCCTTCACGCTGGACCGAACTGGTTCGCACCCGCTCGGTCATTGCGGATTCCCGGGCAATCGCGCCGATGATGGCGCAGGTGACCGCGCGGTGCAAGAAGGCCAGGCCGACTATCACCGCGGCACCCAAGAGGGTGAAGAGGAACAGCCAGGGGGCCTGGGAAGCCGGAACCAGCAGTCCGAAGGGACCAGTTACGGTGTCGGTGGCGCTCAGCGGAGCGAAGCCGACGATTGCGGTATGCACTGTCCACTGCAGCGCGCCGATCATCAGCGAGCCGAAGATGCAGGAGAGCACGAAGCTGCCAAAGGAGGCCCACATGCGTCCGCTGGCGAGGTTCCGGCCCAGGGAGCGAATGTACTCGCCGAACCCTTCGCGGCGTCGTGGACGCCAGGATAAGGTGGCGACGTTCAGGTCATAGAGCCCGGAGACGCGCTGTATTTCGAGCCAAGAGAGCCCGAAGAGCGCGTAGAGCAAGCCGATGAGCACGATGATGCCGAATCCCAGGAGGAATATCAGCGCGGCACCTGCTGCGAGCCAGCCGAGCAAGAGCCAAGAGATGGCGGTGCCGACGCTGCCCAGAACTGCCAGGTGAAGAATCGTCAGTCCGATTCTCAACGGTGGCCGGACGGTGTTCTCGTCCGGGAGAAGCTTTGGTGATGAAGTCATAGCTCAACAGTATGCTGACGTGGCCGCCAGCAACATCGAGAGATCCGGAGAAGAAGGGTAGGGAAAACCCGAATGATTTTCTTGGGCTATCGCCAAAGCACTCGGGGGTGCAGGATGGATGCATGGAAGCAAATGCGCAGAGTCCAGCAGCAGACAAGGCCAACTGGGAAGTGCTGCCGCTGACCGCGGATCGTTTTGCGGATTTCGCCTCGGTGGTCAATCCCGGCGGACGCGAGAAGCATTGCTGGTGCCTTTCGCATCGCCTGGGAGCCAAGGAAATTAAGCTGCTCGGTGCCGGGGATCGGGCAGCGGCAATGCGCGCTCTGAGCGCCGAGCCCATCGCGCCGGGAGTGGTGGCTTACCGGGATTCGGTACCGGTGGGCTGGTGCAGTATTTCCCCGCGGTCGCAGATCCCGCTGCTGGAGCGTTCGAAGCTCATTCGCCCGGTGGATGACCTGAAGGTGTGGAGCATTATCTGCGTTGTGGTCCGCAGCGGCTACCGCCGGCAAGGGGTAAGTACCGAAATGCTAACCGGCGCCCTTCGGTACGCCCAGGCGCTCGGCGCGCCCGCGGTGGAAGCCTACCCGGTGGATCCCGAGGGGCGCATGGACCTCACCATGGCATTTGTGGGGACGCGGAAAATGTTTGAGCGCGTGGGATTCGAGCTGATCGGGAGCACGGATGCGGTGGCCAGCCGGATGCCGCGGCTGATCATGCGAAAAGACCTCACCGCGCATTGAGCCACCTGCTAGGCGGGGTTGACCAGCGCCTGCAGGCCGCGCAGGCCATCTTCATCCAGGCTGTGCTTGAAGTAGGAGGAGATGGCCGTCTTGGCCGCGTTCCCCGCGGTGGCGGGCTCGCCGGCGGCGATGGCGTCGAAGATGGCGCGGTCCAGGGCCACGACCTTCTTCATTTCACGCCGCTCGTTCTCCGAATGGCTCATTTGCTCATTCATGACGTTGAGGATGGCTCCCGATACCGCCTCGCCGCAGATCCGCAGCAACGCGTTGCCACTGGCCTCCCAGACGGCTGCGTGGAAATCCAGGTCGGCGCGGTTGAAGGAATCCGATCCGGTTCCCGCTTCCACCTCCATCCGTTCGATGGCGTCGCGCATCGCAGCCAGCTGTTCGGCGTTGTGCATGACCGCCGCCAATTGGCAGGCCGAGCTTTCCAGCACGATGCGGAACTGGACTAATTCGGAAAGCGACAAGGAGGCAATCCGCGCCATATTGGCAAAGGAGCGTCCGAGATTATCCGGCGAAACCGGCAGAACTATCGGGCCGCTGCGGCTGCCGGGCCGAGAAGCGATAAGCCCCTGGCTTTGCAATACGCGCAGTGCTTCGCGCACCGTTGGCCGGCTCACGGAGAATTGCACCATCAGCTCGCGTTCGCTGGGAAGGTGCTGCCCGGGCTCGATTTCCTTGGAAAGAATCGCCTCTTCGATTTGCTGCACAACTCGCTCGTAGGTCAATGTCGGCACGGCCGGCGTGAAAGTCAGCTTGCTCATGTGGAGCCTTCCTTTGATTGCGAGGATGAGTGCGTTATGGACAAAGCTAGCGCAGCTGCCCCGGCCGCGCGGTCTCCACCAAATATGTCGTTTACTGGTAAGACCAGAAAACTTAGTAGAAATATCAGCATATATGGTGTTGTATGGATCACATCACTCAGTTGTCACTTTGACCCGATGGAGATCTCATGAGCGCGAAAAAGAATTACTGCCGATTGGCAGCGGCCGCAGTGGTTGGTTCCCTCGTCCTGACCGCCTGCTCGGCGGGATCCGGCGGAAATTCTTCGGAAGGCTCGGCGGAAAACACCTCGGTCACGGTGGCGCTGACCGGTGAACCGGTCAACCTCGACTTCACCACTACCGCAGGCGCCGCCATCCCGCAGGCCCTGATGTCCAACGTGTATGAAGGCCTGGTCGAGATCGACCAGGCAGGCAAGATCCAGCCGCTGCTCGCCGAGTCCTGGGAGCTGAGCAACGGCAACAAGACCTACACCTTCAAGCTTCGCGAGGGCGCAACCTTCTCCAACGGCGAGGCCTTCACCGCCGAGGACGTCAAGTTCAGCATCGAACGCGTCCAGTCCGACGCCTGGGTCTCCAGCCTGAAGAAGAAGATGGATATCGTCGACTCGGTGGAGGTCAACAGCGACACCGAGGTCGCCATCACCCTCAAGCAGCCAAGCAATGCCTGGCTGTTCGATATGGGAACCCTGGTCGGCGCCATTTTCGATCCGAGCGGAGTCGATGACCTGGCGGGGACCGCCATCGGCACCGGCCCCTACGAGATCGACGCATGGAATCGCGGCCAGTCCATCGAGTTCGCGACCCGCGAGGACTACTGGGGCGAAGCTCCCACAGTGGAGAACGTCTCGCTGCGCTACTTCGCCGATGCGGTGGCCACTACCAACGCGCTGCAGTCCGGAGACGTGGATGTCGTCTACAACATGCAGTCCCCGGAGCTGCTCTCCAGCTTCGAGTCCGATGGCAAGTACCAGGTCCTCGACGGCACCTCAAACGGTGAAATCGTGCTGTCGATGAACAACAACATGGCCCCCTTCGACGACTTGCGGGTGCGCCAGGCGGTGATGCATGCCATCGACCGGCAGGCCGTGGTGGACACCGCCTGGAACGGATACGGCACGGTGGTCGGCGGCCCGGTCCCGACCACCGACCCGTACTACGAAGATCTCAACGACGTCTACCCCTACGATCCGGCCAAGGCCGAGTCCCTGCTGGCGGAAGCCGGCGCCCAGGACCTGGATATCACCTTCACCGTCCCGACCCGCCCCTATGCCACGGCGGTCTCCGAAATTGTCGTCTCCCAGCTGGCGGACGTGGGAATCAACGCGAAAATCGAATCGGCGGAATTCCCTGCCGTCTGGCTGGACGAGGTCTTCACCAAGCAGGACTACCAGATGTCCGTGGTGCTGGCCGTGGAAAGCCGGGACGTGCTGGCCATGTTCAACAACCCGGACTACTACCTCGGCTATGACAACTCGAAGATCAAGGACCTCGCCGCCGAGGCCGACGCCGCCGATGAAGCCGGCTACGTGGACGGGATGAAGCAGGTGGTGCGCACCATCGTCGATGACGCGGCGGCAAACACCCTGTTCATCTTCCCGAACATCGTCGTTGCCAAGGCGGAGGTCACCGGAATCCCGGCGAACTCCGTGACCGAGGCGCTGGATCTGACCAACCTCGGCTGGAAGTAATCCGCAGCAGCGCTTCGGCAGAGAGGAACGCACTTGGGTATCCGATTACTGACTAACCTCGTGAGATTTGCTGTCACCTACGTGATTGCGACTGTCGCGGTGTTCTTCTTCATGCGCGCAATTCCCGGGGACCCGGCGCAGATCGCCTTGGGCGTGAACGCCAGCCCGGAACTGCTGGCCAAGACGCGAGCCGAGTTCGGCACCGACCGTCCGCTGATTGTGCAGTACTTCGACTGGGCGCTCGGGTTGCCGGCGGGGAACTTCGGCACCTCCTACGTCACCCGGCAGGATATCAGCCCGCTGATCATCGACCGGGTCCAGGTGAGCCTGATCCTCGTGGTGCTGGCGATGCTTGTCGCGCTGCTGATCGCCGTGCCTTTCGGCACCTATGCAGCGGTCAAGCACCGCAACCCCAGCGGCATCATCATCAGCGGGGTCAGCCAGCTTGGCGTCGCGATTCCCAACTTCCTTGCGGGCATCTTGCTGGTGGTCGTCTTCGCCGTCGGGCTCGGCTGGCTGCCGGCCAACGGCTGGACGCCGCCGGGCGAGGACTTCGGCGATTTCCTGGCCCGCGTGTTCTTGCCCGTGCTCGCCCTGGCCTCGGTGCAGGGCGCGATCCTGACCCGCTACGTCCGCTCGGCGGTGATGGAGGTGATGAGCGAAGACTACCTGCGCACCGCACGGTCCAAGGGGCTGGGCAAGCTTGAATCACTGGTCAAGCATGGCTTGCGCAATGCCTCCATCCCGGTGCTGACGGTGACCAGCGTGCAGCTGGCGGCGCTGATCATCGGCGCCGTGGTGATCGAACGGGTCTTTGTCATCCCCGGTTTGGGATCGATGCTGCTGGACGCGGTAGGCAACCGCGACCTGCTCACGGTCCAGTCGGTGGTGATGGTGCTGGTGGCCATCACGCTGATCATCAACCTGGTGGTGGACGTGCTCTACACGATCCTGGATCCCCGCATTCGAAAGGGAGCGTAATGGCTGCCGAACAAGTACTAGTCGAGAAAACCCGCCGCAAGCTTTCGCTCACGCTCATCGTGGGCGGATCATTGGTGGCAGTTGTGGTGCTCGCCGCCCTCGTCTCATTCTTTTGGACCCCTTACAACCCGGTCCAGGCATTTCCCGCGGACCGCTTGCAAGGTTCCAGCGCCGCGCACCTGATGGGCACCGACCGCTACGGCCGGGACGTGTTCTCCGGGGTGCTCTACGGGGCGCGCATCACCTTGCTGGTCGGGCTGGTGGCCGTTGGCATCGCGCTGGTCATCGGCACGCCCTTGGGAATCCTCGCCGGAATGCGCGGCGGGATCACCGAAGAGGTCACCATGCGCGGCGCGGATATCCTGCTGGCCTTCCCCGCCCTGCTGGTGGCCATCATGTTCGGTGCGGTCTTCGGCGCCAGCACGCTCACCGCGATGCTCGCCATCGGCATCGGCTCGATCCCCGGGTTCGCCCGCGTGGCCCGCAGCGGAACCCTGCAGGTGATGAGCACCGAATACATCATGGCCGCCAAGGCCTCCAGCCAGAGCGGCTGGAGAATTGCCCGGCGCCACGTGATGCCCAATATCGTGGGCATGGTGGTGGTGCAGTGCTCGGTTTCCTTCGCCATCGCGGTGCTTGCCGAGGCGGCCCTGTCATTCCTTGGCTTGGGCACCCCGCCACCGGTTCCCTCCTGGGGGCGCATGCTGCAAGAATCCCAGCAGTTCCTTGGCACCTTCCCGATGCTGGCCGTCTGGCCAGGTGCCGCGATCGCCGTCGCGGTGCTCGGATTCACCCTGCTCGGCGACGGGCTACGCGACCGCTTTGACCCGAAACTGAACGGAGAGCGCTGATCATGGCGAAGCATGCAGAGGCCGCCACATTGCTGGAGGTCAAAAACCTGTCCATCGGCACCAAGACGCGCACCCTGGTCAGCGACTTCAACCTGAGCATGGCGCCCGGAGACCGGGTGGGCCTGATCGGGGAGTCCGGCTCGGGCAAGTCCATAACCACCTCGGCGCTGATGGGATTGCTCCCCGAAGGGGTCACCGCGCAAGGCTCAATTCAGCTCGCGGGCTATGGAGGAAACCTCGTCGAGGCCAGCGATCGGGAATTGCAGAAGATCCGCGGCAAGGACATGGCCATGGTCTTCCAGGAGCCGTTGACCGCGTTGAATCCGCTGATGAAGGTCGGCCCGCAGGTCGCCGAGATCATGAGCAGCCACAAGACCGTGCCCTCAAAGGCCGCGGCCCGCGCGCGGGCGGTGCAGATGCTGGAATCGGTGAAGCTCCCGGACCCGGAACGTGCGGCACGCTCCTACCCGCATCAGCTCTCCGGCGGCCAGCGGCAACGCGCCATGCTGGCGATGGCGCTGGCCAACAACCCGGGCCTGCTGCTCTGCGACGAACCGACCACCGCCCTGGACGTCACCGTGCAACGCCAGGTGCTCGACCTGATCCTGGAATCGGTGACCGAGCGCGGCACCGGGCTGCTGTTCATAACCCACGACCTGTCGGTGGTGGCCAACGTCTGCGACCGGGTCCTGGTCATGAACAACGGACGGGTGGTGGAGGAAGGAAGCACCGAAGAGGTCTTCAGCAATCCGCAGCACCCGTACACCCGGGGACTTCTTGCCGCCTCCGATCTGGACGCCACCGACGCCCAGGGGCGCCTGTTCACCGTGGCCTCGGCCGCGGCATATGTGCCACCGAGCGTGCGGGAGGAGCCGGCCCCGGCGGAACGGGTCCCAGAAGAGCCGGTGGCGGCCCCTCCGGAGCCGGCCACCGTCGGCGAGGCGGAGCCAGCCGCGCAGGGGGAGCCTTCCGAAAACCCGGTGATCAGTGTCGCGGACCTGCATCGGATCTACCCGGTGAGCCGTTCCACCCTCTTCGGCAAGCCCTCCGAGGTACACGCCCTGCGCGGGGTGTCCTTCGAGGTGGCCGCCGGACAGCGCTTCGGGGTGGTGGGCGAATCGGGTTCGGGCAAGTCGACGCTGCTTCGCATTCTGGCGGGCCTTGACCAGCCTTCCTCCGGCAGCGTGCAGGTCGCGGGAAACCAGGTCTCCGGAGCGAAGGAACGCGATCTGCTGCAATTGCGCCAGCAGCTGCAGATCGTCTTCCAAGACCCCATGGGATCCCTGGACCCGCGGATGCGGGTCCGCGACATCATCGCCGAGCCGCTGCTCGCCCCGGGGCAAAAGGTGGACAGCGCCAAGCTGCGCAAACAGGTGGCCGAAATGCTCGGAGCCGTGGGGCTGCCGGCCGACGCGGCCGAACGCTTCCCGCACCAATTCTCCGGCGGGCAGCGCCAGCGCATTTCGATTGCCCGCGCGCTGATCTGCGAACCGCGGGTGCTCGTGGCCGACGAACCGGTGAGCGCCCTTGACGTCTCGGTTCGGGCGCAGGTGCTGAACCTGCTCTCCGACCTGGTGGATGACTACCAACTCACCTTGGTCTTCGTCTCCCACGATTTGGGGGTGGTGCGTTATATCTGCGACAACGTGGTGGTGATGAATGAGGGGCAGATTGTCGAAAGCGGCACCACCGAACAAATCTATGAGAACCCGCAGCACGAGTACACCCGGACACTGGTGAACTCCTCGATGTCCCTCCAAAACGAACTGGCACTGCGCTAGAAGCACTTGCGCATTTTGAAAGGTCCAGATGTCTCAGCTATCCAAACGCACCACAGCGCTGCACCAGCTCTCCGCCCGCGAGCTCGGCCAGAGGTATGCGGCCAAAGAGCTCTCCCCGGTCGACGTCGCCGAGGCGGTGATCACCCGGATCCAGGAACGCGAACCGGTGCTGAACGCCATGTATCAGTTCGATCCGGAAGACATTCGCCGCCAAGCCCGGATGAGTGAAAAACGTTGGGCAACCGGGCAGCAACGCGGTGCCCTGGATGGGGTGCCAGCCACGGTGAAGGAAAACGTGGCCCGCGCGGGAATTCCCATGCCCTCGGGGACCGCGCTGGCCAATCCGAAGGTTCCCAGCGCCAACGCACCGATCACCGACCGGATTCTCGAAGCCGGATCGGTGATCCTCGGATCCACCACGATGCCGGACTGGGGCATGCTCTCCTCGGGCGTCTCGAGCCTGCACGGCATTTCGCGCAGCGCCTGGAATCCGGCGTGGACCACCGGCGGCTCCAGCGCCGGGGCCGGGTCGGCGGCCGCGGCAGGGTACGGTCCGCTCCATGTGGGAACGGACATTGGCGGTTCGATTCGGCTGCCCGGCGGCTGGCAGGGGCTGGCCACGCTCAAGCCGAGCGCCGGGCTGATTCCGCTGGATGCCCCGTATATCGGACGCGCCGCGGGACCTATGGGGCGCACGGTGGATGACATCGCGGCGTTCATGTCCATTCTCGGCCAGCCAGACATCCGCGATTATTCCGCGCGCCCCTATGCGCCCATGGACTTCGAAAACCCGCGGGACAACGTGCGGGGTTTGAAGGTCGGGCTGCATACCGTGGCCAATGCCGGAGCCGAGGTCGATCCCGAGGTGCTTGCCGCCGTGCAAGCGGTCGCGGAGACCTTCGCGGAAGCCGGGGCCAACGTGCAGCGGCTGGATCCGTTTATCGATCAAGGCATGCTGGACCGGCTCGACAAGTTCTGGCGCACCCGTTCCTGGGCCGACTACCGGGAGCTTTCCGAAGCAGACCAGGCGAAAGTCCTGGACTACATCGTGCGTTGGTGCGCCGGCGGCGCCGGATTTGATGGTGCGGACACCATCCGGAACTTCGGCGCGATCGACCAGATGCAACGGGCCACGATCGCCGCGACCGCAGGCTTCGATCTGGTGATCTCCCCGGTCTCGCCGATGGCCGCCTTCCCCGCCGAGCAGCCGATGCCGGTGGTGGACCCGGATGCGACCATGAGCCACATCGCCTTCACCGTTCCGTACAACATGTCGGGCCAACCTGCTGCCACGGTCAATTGCGGGTTCACCGCCAACGGGCGGCCCATTGGGGTGCAGCTCTCCGCCCGGGTCGGCGCCGATGCCGATCTGCTGCGCGCGGCACGCTGGTATGAGGCGCATCGCCAGGCGCAGGCAACACCGAATTGGCTGGCCCTGGACTAGGCCCACCGGGCACGGTCGAGCCTGCCCTTTGGGGGATCAGGGCTCGGCCGGGCTGCCGAAGGAGGCCAAGGCGGCCAATGCTTCGCGCTCCTCGGCGCCCAGCAGATGCCCGTAGTATTCGAATAGGCTGCTGCGCGCCAGATGCTCCGCCAGATGTGCATCCTTTTGCTCGATGGCCGCAAACACCTCGGCGTGATGATCGATGGTGCGCAGCATCAGTGCATGGTCATCCGAGCTTTGCTCGATGCGCGAGGCGATGAGCTGTTCAATTGATTGGCGCACGGCTTCGCCGGAGATCTGCAACAAGGCATGGCCACTGGCCTTGGCGACGACATCATGGAAATCGAGGTCAGCTTCGCTGAAGGCCATTTGGCCCTGCAGGCGCGCGGCCCGCATGCGCGCCATCGCCTTTTCCAGCTGCAAGAGATCGGCATCCGTGCGCCTCGTCGCGGCGAGCGAGTTCGCCGAGGACTCCAGGGTCATGCGGTAGATGAGCAGATCGGCAAGGCTGGAGGCGGAAGTATGGGTGAGCCGGGTGATCATTTTGCGCAGCGGCGTGGCCGTAGGGGAAAGCACCACCGCTCCGCGCGGATCACCCGGGCGGGAGGCGATCATGCCGCTGCTTTCAAGCACCCGCATCGCTTCGCGCACCGAGGACCGGCTGATCTGGAAACGGGTCACCAGTTCGCGCTCGCCGGGCAGGTGGTCGCCGATTTTCAGCTCCCCGGCGAGCACCTGATTCTCGATATGGCTGACAATCGCCTCGAAGGCGCGGGTCTTCGCCGCGGCCGGAGCTTCGGGTGTCTGCGGCAACTTAAAATCCTTTCCCTCAGGGTTCTCGCTGCACCCCCCCCCAGCTGGTGTGCAGGCTAATTTGGCGGGGTGAAGCGTCCGTCGATTGCGGTCCAGCCGCCGTCGACCGTCAGCACCGAGCCGGTGACAAAACTTGAGGCCGCCGAGGCCAGGTATACGATGGCCCCGGCCATTTCTTCGGGTTTGGCCCAGCGTCCCAGTGCGCTCTTCTCGGAATAGGCGTTGTACCACTGTTCGTTCGCCTTGATCTGGCTGGTCAGCGGGGTCTCCACAACGCCGGGGGCAATGACGTTAACGCGGACTGACTGGCCGCCGAACTCGGCCGCGGCGGTGCGCACCAGCTGGACCAGCGCCGCCTTGGTGGCCGCGTAGACGCTCTGCCCGGGCTCGACGACCGTGGCGCGGATGGAGGCGATGCCGATAATCGACCCGCCGCCGTTGGCCGCCATCCGCGGGGCGAAGGCCTGGAGCAGTGCGAAGGAGGCGCGCAGGTTCAGATTCACCACGCGATCGAATTCCTCCATGGAGTAGTCCACGATGCGCTTGCGAACGTTGGTGGCCGCGGTGAAAACCAGCGCGCTGATGTCGCTGTATTCGGCGGCTGCCGCCCGTACGGCCTGGAAATCCAGGACATCGAGTTCCAGCACGGAAGCGTTCGCGCCGAGTTCGCCGGCGGTGACCTGGACCGCTGCCAGGTCGCGATCGGCGCAGATGACCGCGGCGCCATGGGCGCCGAGGGCCAGCGCGGCCTCGCGGCCAATGCCGCTGCCTGCGCCAATCACCAGGACGCGGCGGCCGGAAAACTGAAACAACTGCGTGTAATCCATCGATGAATCTTTCTCTGAGGACTGCTAGTTACGGCCTGATCATGGCCATGCGGGTCACGGTGAATTCTTCGATGGCGAAGCGCGGTCCCTCGCGGCCTATGCCCGAATCCTTGACCCCGCCATAGGGCATGATGTCGGAACGGAAGCCCGGAATTTCGTTGACTACCACCCCGCCGACTTCCAGCTCATCGATGGCCCGGAACGCGGTTTTCAGGCAGGTGCTGTAGATCGCCGCCTGCAGGCCATAGCGCGAATCATTGACCAGTTCGAAGGCGGTGTCCAGATCCGGGACACTGCGCAGGCAGATCACCGGCCCGAAAATTTCCTCGCACCACAGCTGCGCATCGGTGGGCACTCCGCTCATCACCGTGGGCCGGATGGCCCCGTCGCGCACCTCGCCGCCGCTCAGCACCTGCGCGCCGCGTTCGACGGCGGCGGTGATCCAAGCCATGATGCGCTGGGTGGAGGCTTCATTGATCACCGGCGCCACGCGGGTGTCGGCCGAGCGGGGGTCGCCCACGATGACCTCGGAGATGCGGGCGAGCAGCTGCCGTTCAAATTCCTTGGCGATTTTCTGATCGAGGAGCACCCGCTGCACCGAGATGCAGGCCTGCCCATTGGCATAGAACCCACCGCGAAGCACCGCGTCCACCGCGTCCGGGATCACCGCGTCGGCGGCCACGATGAAGCCGGTGTTGGATCCCAGCTCGAGCACCGCCTTGCGTGGTGCCGCGTTTTTCGCGATCTGGTGGCCTACCGCGGCGGAGCCGGTGAAGGAGACGACGGCCGAGCGCGGGTCGTCGACGAGTAGCTCCCCGACCTCGATCCCGCCGGTGACTAGCTGCACCGCCGCGGCGCTGACCCGATGCTCGGCAAGCGCCTCGCGGATCAGGTGGACCGCCCACAGTGTGGCCAAAGGGGTGTTGGGGGCGGGCTTGAGAATGATGGGGCAGCCGGCGGCGAGGGCCGGAGCCAGCTTGTGGCTTGCCAGCAGCAGCGGGTAGTTGAATCCGGCGATGCCAATGACAATTCCTGCCGGCTTGCGGGTCCAGTAGCCGATCATTCCCGCACCGGATGGCTGAAGGTCCAGCGGGACCGTTTCGCCATGGGCGTGGGCGACCTCTTCGGCCGCCGCGGCCCAGGTAGTCAGGGTTCTTGCGACCTCAACGCGGCAGTCGACCAGCGGCTTGCCGGTTTCCAGCACCAGCAGGTTTTCCAGCTCTTCGCGATGGGCGGCGAGTTTCTCGTGGACCGCAAGCAGAATTGCCCGTCGGGTTCCGGTGCTCAGCCGCGCGATTTCCTTGGCGACTGCCTGCGCCGCATCGAGCGCTTGGCTCGCATGCTCGGTGGTGCCGACCGGAGCCTGGGCAACGATCGATGAATCGTAGGGGAAGACGACTGGTGCGGAGCTTTCGCACGGAACCCACGCGTCACCAATGGGCAAGCCATCCGGGAAGGCCTTTGAATAAGTGGACACCGTTCCTGCTTTCGCGTCGTCGACTATCAGAAGCTCTACTGGTCTGACCAGTAGATGACCAAAGCTAATCAGTGATCTAGCTCGCAGTCAATGGATTTCGCCTAAATGGCACCAACTATTGCGAAAACTCCTAAATTCATTGACATGTGGTGATGCACCGGGAACAGTGATTCTCACCAAATAACTTCTGGATACCAACAATCGCGGGCAACCGCCGGAGCACGAGGCGGTGACGATGACTTCCGAATGGCGGAGCAATGTCTCCCTGGCCCGGGAAACCGCGGGAGTAATCAGCGAACGCGTATTCTCCGGGCGCTACCATCCCGGACAGGTTCTTGCGCAGAGCAAGCTGTCCCAAGAGCTCGGCTTGAGCCGCACCCCCTTGCGGGAAGCCTTGAGCCTGCTTGAGCGAGAGGGAATCATCTGCATCGACGCGGGCGGCCGCGCGACGGTCCGGAGCATGGCCGGAAGCCAACTCCGCGAGGCGCTGGTCTTTCGCGAAGTGCTCGAATCCGCGGCGTGCAAAATGGTGTGCGGCCAACTGCCCGAAACGGTGCTGGATGATCTTCAGCGGTTGATCCAGCAGGCCCGCACCGGTGATCAACGCCCGATGTCCAGATTCCACCTGGCGCTTCTCGACGCTTCGGACAACAGCCACCTGCAATGTTTTTCAGGCTTGGTGCGGATGACCGAAGAAGTCATCCTTCCCGGCCTCGGACGGCACGGGCAGGCATTTGAAAATTCGCTAACCGACTTAGCGAAGCTTGTCCTCGCCCTACGCGAAGGTGCTAGCGGCAGGGCTCTGCAGCACCTCTCCGAGTACTTCCAAAAGCAACTAGCTCTCCTGGACAATCCTGAAAGGCATTCCCCGTGAAAACTTATAACATTGCAGCAATTCCCGGAGACGGCATCGGCCCCGAGGTCATGGACGGGTCGCTGAAAGTACTGGCCGCGGCCCAGCAGGCGTTTGGGTTTGCGCTTCAGCTGACCAAATATGAGGCGGGGGCACAGCATTACCTGCAGACCGGAGAATTATGGGGCACCGAACTTGCCGAACAACTTCGCGGTCACGAGGCAATCCTTTTCGGCGCCATGGGCGACCCCGCGGTGGAACCCGGAATCCTCGAGCGCGGCTTCATCTTGGCGATGCGCCAGGAATTCGAGCAAGCCGTGAACCTGCGTCCGGTAAAGCTCTATCCGGGTGTGGCAACGCCCATCGCCGGGCTGACTCCCGAACGCTGCGATCTGGTGATCGTCCGGGAAAACACCGAGGGCGCCTATGTGGGCCAGGGGTCCACCATTCACGCAAACACCGAGCACACCGTGGCGGTGCAAGAATCGGTTAATACCCGTGCGGGCATCACACGAGTGGTCGAATACTCATTCAAATTAGCCGCCAGCCGGCGCGGAAAACTCACCCTGTGCCATAAGAAAAACATCCTCATCGAAGCCGGCAAGCTATGGCAGGAAGTGGTCACGCAGGTCGGGGCACGCTACCCGCAGGTCGAAGTGGACTATGTCCATGTAGACGCCATGTGCTTCCACCTGCCGGTAGCCCCGGAACGATTCGACGTGGTGGTCACCGATAACCTGTTCGGCGATATCATCACCGACTTGGGTGCGGTGATCCAGGGCGGACTCGGTGTGGCAGCCAGCGCGAACCTGAACCTCGACGGATCGGCCCCGAGCATGTTCGAAGCCATCCACGGTTCGGCCCCAGACATCGCTGGCAAGGGGTGGGCTAATCCCGTCGGCGCCGTTTTGTCCGCGGCCATGCTGCTGGCGCATCTGGGCGAAACTCAAGCGGCACTGGCCGTCGAATCCGCCGCGGTGCACGTACTCGGCGAACTCCCGGTGCTCGCCGGCCCGGATATGGGAATGGATACCACAGGGATCGCCGAGGCGATTGCGCTTCAGGTTTCGCAGGAGTTCGAGAAGGTGGGCGGCCACTCGGTGATGAACAGCCTGGCCGAGGTGCGCTGAGCGAGAATTGCGGACTCTCGCTGATCGTCAACCCGGGGCAGGCCTGCCTGGCGACTCGCGCGCACCAAGGCGAGCCCGAACGACATGTGGCGGTAAGGCTTCGTTTGCCGCTAGGTCATTGGCTGGTCAATTGCCGACGGTAGCGTAGCCAGTCATGAGTCGGCTATTTGTAGCAATCGGGGATTCGTTCACCGAGGGTGTGGGGGACTGGGAACCTCGCCTGCCCAATGGGGTGCGTGGCTGGGCGGATCGAGTGGCTAAGCAGCTCTCCAAAGAAGATCCCGGGTGGCGCTACGCCAACCTTGCTATCCGCAGCCGCCGGCTGGATCGAATCATCGAAGAGCAGATCGAACCGGCCCTTGCCATGAACCCGGATGTCATCAGCTTTTATGCCGGCGGAAATGACATTCTGGAGTTTCGCAAGGATCTGGATGCGGTGCTGGCAAATTACACTGCCGCGGTAGAGCGGCTGGCAACCTCCGGGGCCCAAATTTTGCTGTTTACCGGCTTCGACATCCCGGTGCACCCAATGCTTGCTCCGTTTAAGCGGCGCAACTGGAAATTCAACGATCGTGTCCGGGAGCTAGCACTTCAGCACGGTGACACGGTCACGTTGGTGGACTACTGGGAATGGGAGGTCTACAGGGATCGGCGCATGTGGGACGTCGACAAGCTGCATATGAATCGGGCCGGGCATCGCTACATGGCCATCAGGGTTTTAGAGATCCTGGGGGCCAACCATCAGCTTGCATTCGAAGACTTCGGCGACATCGAGCGGGTATCTCCGGTGCAGGCGGTGCGTCGCGACGTGGAGTGGCTGCGCCAGTGGGTCCTGCCGATGTTCGGACGCAGAATTCGCGGGGTGACCTTGGGAGATGAGCTCGAACCGAGATGGCAGCAGCCGATACGTCCGGCGGACGGCATGAAGAAGCTATACCGCAAGGGGCTGCAGAAAAAGGCCAGGCGGCACGCCAAAACGCCGGATTAGCCAGATAAGCAAGCAGGGGTCCCGCCGCCGCCCCAACGGACCAGCGGCAGAACCCCTGCTTGCTGATTGTTGAACTAGCCGCCAGGATTCTCCATGGCTTCTGGGCTCATCCATGCGATTTCCCAGACGTGGCCGTCGGGATCTTTCACGGCCGCTTGGTACATTCCCGGGAACGGCTCGTCAGCCGCGCGGTAGATGCTCCCGCCGCCGGTCTGGGCATTGACTACGAACTCGTCCACGCCCTCCCGGGTGTCAGCCGAGATGGCGTTGAGCGTCTCGCGGTGCGGTGCGCCCAGTGCGGGCACATCTCCATCGACCAGGAAGCTGGCAAAGAATTCCTGGACCAGCACCATCACGGTGATGTTATCGCTGATCATCCAGGAGGAAGCGTTCTCGTCAGAGAAGACCGGGTTCTTCTCGAACCCCAACGAAGCGTAGAAAGTGTCCGCCTTGGCTAGGTCAGCGGTGGGTAAATTGACGAAGATCATCCGGCTCATACTCAATACCTCGTTCGGTTGGGGGAAAGGCGCTTAATGCGCCCGGCACTTACTTTGCCCTACCAAGTCACGCGGAACAAGAGGTAATGTATGCAAATTTTCGGGACGCAAATTGAGCCTTGATGCGAAACGGCCCCGATCCTCGTCACGAGGATCGGGGCCGTTTCCACACCGCCAACCGGGTAATGGCTGAAGGCATCCGCTGGAAGTTAGATAAGAGCCTTGGTGATTTCCAGGGGAATACGGTCACGGGTGTAGGTGATGTGGTCATAGCCGTGTGGTTCTGGCTTGCCGTCTTCGCCGATGTTCACGAACACAATCTTCTCGATGGTCAGGATGGATTCCTGGGTGAAGATGTTGCGTACCTCGGCACGCAGCGTGACCGAGGTGCGACCGAAGTCGATGGCGGTCAGGCCCATCTCAATGAGGTCGCCTTCCTTGGCGGAAGCGATGAAGTTGATTTCGGACATGAATTTGGTGACCACGTGCTTGTTGCCAAGCTGGATGATCGAGTAGATGGCCGCCTCTTCGTCGATCCAACGCAGCAAGCTTCCGCCGAACAGCGTGCCATTTGCATTGAGGTCTTCGGGGCGAACCCATTTGCGCGTATGAAAAGTAATACCCTTAGCCATACTGAAAATGCTAGGTCAGAATGGGAGTTAACGCTGTAAGGCCGTGCACATTGTCACCGAAAACACACTTTGCTCCACGGTAGGAGCCGCAGCAGCACCACCGCGGAATCGATCAGCTGGCATCGTTGAAGCTGCGCGGCCAGTCGCACTCCGAATTGAAAGATGCCAGCTGAGGTCGCTGTTGGTAGTCTCAAAACAGGTAGTAGGAAACTAATGGCGCCATAGGCAAAGGCAGGTGAAGATGAACTATCCTTCGGAGGGGAATAACGAAACTATTCCTACCGACTTTGACGACGTCGAACAGCAGGTATCCACTGGTGCCCTAGAGCATCAACGCATCGACGAGCTTCTCAAAGAGGCCCATGAACGCTATGCCGATGCGGATGACGGTCTGCTGGCCCACTACATCCCAATCCTCGGCCAAGCTGATCCGAACCTGTTTGGCATTGCCATGTCCCACGTTCGCGGATCCGTGCATGAAGTTGGCGACTGCCGGCATCTCTTTTCCATCCAGTCAATCTCCAAGATGTTCGTCTACGCTTTGGTCGTGCAGGAGCATGGGCGCGAACTCGTGCGCGAGCGCATCGGGGTGAACAACACCGGGATGTCCTTCAACTCGGTGATGGCCGTTGAGCTGAATAATGGGCACCCGATGAATCCGATGGTGAACGCCGGAGCGATTGCCACCACTGAAATGATTCCCGGCAAGACCGCAGCGAAGAAGTGGGAGAACGTCAGGGAAGGGCTCTCGGCATTCGCCGGCCGCGCGCTGTCCCTGGATGACGAGGTCTACCACTCCGAGTCGCTGGCCAACGAACGAAACAAGGCTTTGGGCCGTTTGCTCAAGAGCTACGGGCGTCTCGAGGGGGACCCGTTGGATGCCGTGGATACATATACCAAGCAGTGTTCGCTGAATGTCACCGCCTACGACCTTGCCGTCATGGGCGCGACGCTGGCCGACGGCGGGGTTAACCCGGTGACCGGAAAACAGGTAGTTGATGCGGATGTCTGCCGTGACACCTTGGCCGCTGTGGCGTCGAACGGCCTCTACGAGCGTTCGGGCGAATGGCTCTTTGAAATCGGCATACCAGCCAAATCCGGAGTTTCCGGAGGCATCGTGGCTGTAGCGCCCGGCAAAGGCGCCATTGGCGCCTTTTCGCCACCCTTGGATATGGCTGGCAACTCGGTTCGGGCACAGCTGGCCATTGGGCAGCTTTCGCGCGCCATGGGGTTGAACCTATTTGCGTCGGCTCCGAATCTAGAACGCTGACTTTAATTATTCGATGCGATGGCAACTCGATAAGGAGTTGTCTACTTGGCCAATAATTTATAGCCGGTTGGGTTAAATCAGCCAGGCAAACGGTGGCATGTGGAGTTTGGCTTTGAAATTTACTATCTCGATACCCTCTAAATGCTCTACTCAGCACCGAATAACACGAGAACATTTGTTCGTGATTCAGATGGCGGGAGAAAACCCCGCGAGAAATCCTCGAGCTCGTCCGAAGCCAAGAAGTCTTCGCGCTAAAAGCAAGTTGAATTTGCTCCTAAATACGCTTTACTGAAGGTAGGTGCCATCGCAGGCACTCCTACTTTGAGGATGCGGAGCATATGAAGAAAGTAACCAAGGCGACTGTAGCGGCCGTTGCCGCGGGTGCCCTGTTGCTCGGCGGCGCCGGTACGGTGGCCCGTTGGCAATCACAGCAGACGGTAGACGCGGGCGTGGTTGAGACCGGCCATCTGAACCTGACTCTGGGCGCCGACGGCGTTTGGCAAGATGTCAGCAACGCGGCAGCGCCGGAGCCCTTCGATCCTGCAACGCAGCAGCTTGTGCCTGGCGATACGGTGACCTATAGCCAGACCGTCGCAATTGACGCCGAGGGCAAGAATATTGCCGGTGTCTTGAGCATTGCCGAAGCCGAGACCGTGTTGGGCGCGCTGGAGGGCTTTGTGACCGTGGGGCTTGAAGTTGACGCCTCGGCCACTGGCATCACGGAAGAACCTGACGGCACGCTGAGTTTTGCCGAGCCAGGTACCTACAACGTTCCGGTGTTGATTACCGTTGTCTTTGCTGAAGGCGCCGTAGGCGACACGCCGCCGTCAACCTATGACCAGCCTCTTGACTTGGGCGACCTGACCTTGACTTTGGACCAAGTCCGCTCCTAGGTAACGAACGCGGGATAGCCCCTATATGCCCAAGCCTCTGAAGTTTGCGTTGATAGCGGCCGTGCTTTTGGTGCTCGGACTCGGCGCCCAAGGTACGGTCGCTTCGTGGCGCGCAGAAAGCAGTGTGGATCCCGGAACGCTGCAGACCGGATCCTTGCAGTTGCTTGCCGGTGATGGGGTAAACGGTATGCAGCATTACCAGTTCTCGCAGCTCAGCAGCGGCAACCTTGTCCCGGGGCAATTCACGCAGGCGCCACTGGTGATCAGCAATGGCGGCACCAGCGATCTGGGCTATCGGCTGGACGGAGCGGTCAACGCGGCAACTTCACCCACTGCCGCTGATATTGCCTTGTCCGAAGCAAGCCAGTTGCGCATTCATGCCGGTATGCCTGCCTCCGCTTGCGAAGCTGGGCAGCCGCTCTCTGGCGAGCAACTTTATGCAGGTTCGCTAGGGGATGCTGCGGAGTTTGCAGCGCCCAGACCGTTGCCGGCCGAAAGCGCTGGGGGCGAAGAAACCCTATGCGTGCGAGTCTCGCTTCCTGCTGGCGCGTCCCAGACAGCAGCCGGCGGGAAGCTGGAACTCAGGCTGGGCTTTGTCGGGCAGCAGCGATGACCGTGCAAACACGAGCGGAGCTCAGAAAAGAACGTGAAAAGACTGGCCTGTTTTGGTGGAGCGGACAACTTGCCTCTTGGTTTGCCCTCTTCGTTGTGCTGGCTTTGATCGCCGTCATGATCGTAATCCCAAAACTTGGCGGTGCCACAGCCTATACCGTGCTGACAGGTTCCATGCGGCCAGAGTTCCCTCCTGGGTCGTTAATCGTAGTGCGGCCTGCAGATACGGAAGAGATCCGGATTGGCGATGTGGTGACCTACCAGCTGAAGTCCGGAGAGCCTGAGGTGGTGACCCACCGGATCGCCGCCGTTAGCTCGTCCTTGTCGGGGGAAATTCAATTCACGTTGCGCGGGGATGCAAACAACACCGATGACGATCCGGTAAGGCCAGAGCAGATCAGGGGCAAGCTCTGGTACTCGATGCCATTGCTCGGTTTCATCAATTCGGCCATTTCCGGCCAGCAGCGCACTTGGCTGACCTGGGCTGCCGCAGGGGGCCTGCTGGCCTACTCGATGATCATGTTCGCCGGAGCTTGGCGCGAGAATCAACGAAAGGAACGGACATGACTATTCGTCTTCACCCGGTCCTTTTGAAGGCCTCGGCCGCAGCGCTCATTGCATGTCTGAGTGCCGCTCCCGTCCATGCTCGGAGTGATCAAGATAGTGCCGGTGGCTTGAGCTATAGCAGTGATGGCAGGAATTTTTCACAGGCCCCACCGCCGCTGTTCGGCGGGGAGCCGGTTCTGGTGCCAGGCGATGAAGTCATTGGCGCACTGTGGATTCGCAACGACCGCGGCCTGGAGATAGAAGTTAGCGTGCAACCCAAGGATCCAGCAGCTCACACGCAAATCTATTTCGAGACAATCGGCTTGTCGCGCTTCCGGCTGGAACCGGAGGAATCGGTCAAAGTGGGACTGCGCATGGGGATGCCGGGGTCCGCGACGAACGGGTCGCAAGATCAGGAAGAGCGTTCACTGCAGGTGCAGATCAACGCGGTCGAAATCGGCATAGGCAAGACACCGGAGCCCGAACCGTCGCAACCACCACGCGAAACCGACGCGCCCCCAGAAGCTCCTCCCGAAAAGAATACTCCGGATCAGCGCGATCAACTTAGCGATACGGGATTCAGCGGAGGGGTAATAGCATTGGGAATCGGTGCATTGGCGGCTGGCTGTGCGGCCGTCATTCTCTCGTGGAGACAGAAACGAACTGAAGCAATAAGGGATGATGGCAAACGATGAGCACCCGATCCATGCGTATCAAGGCGATCCTGTCCATGGGAATTCTCGTGGGATTTGGCGCGGTCTCCACGTTGGCTGCGTGGACCGGCACCGCCACCGCGACCTCCAATATCAGTTCCGCTACTGTCGCCCTTGGAGTCGGCGCAACGGCAGGTGCAGCGAACGCAACTACCTATCAGATGCCTATTACCGGCAGTAATTTGTATCCGGGCACCAGCGCGGCATCCACGGTGGTTGTGAAAAATACGGGAACCATATCGGCTCCGTACACGGTTCAGGGAAAGATCACCGAATCAGGTGCTTCCACCCTGGGTGCGGGGCTGAACATCTCCGTCAAGATTGGCGCAACGATCAGCGGCAGCGGCACCAACGTCACGTGTTCAGGTGGAACGACCATAATCTCCAAGAGCGCCGGTGCGCAGTTCATCGGCTCATCGACTCCGCGCACTTTAGAATCTGGTGCCTCAGAGTCGCTTTGCATCCAATATGCTTTGCCGACAACAGCTGCCAACTCCCTGCAGGGCGCAACGACAAGCATTGGCCTGACCTTCACCTCAACGGTTGGTTCCTAGCATGGGGAATCATAAGTCCAAAAGGAATCGGGGCACGGGCCTCTCAGCATTCCAGCGGATCGTATTGAACGTAGGGGCGGCACTGGGTTCCCTATGCCTGATCATGACGGTCGCAACCATGATTTTTGGTCTAAAGCCCTTGATTTTTGCTTCCGGCTCCATGGAGCCGTCGATTCCGACGGGTTCCTTAGGGATCGCAGTGCCCACTGCTATCCACGAGATCAACCAGGACGAAATTGTCTCGGTGATAAATAGCGAAAATCAACGCATAACGCATCGGGTCGTCGAGAACTCAGATGCCGGTCTGGTGCTCAAGGGAGATTCCAACCCCATCCCAGATCTCGAAATGTACCACGCGAGCACCGTCGATAAGCTTCTTCTCAGCATTCCTGTATTGGGCTATGCCGTTTCTTGGCTCAGCCAGCCTTGGGCATTTTTCCTCGGGGGACTGCTCTGTGCCTATCTGCTCTACATAGCCTTCGTTAGAAGCACCAACGATCGTGGAAGTGATCCTGGCAATACGAGTGAAGCAAGAAAGAACGCGTCCGAGATGCATGCCTCGGTCGAAGACGCAACCGGGTCGGCTCACAGATGGTCGAAACGCAAATCGATACGTGGGATCGCGGGCCTTGGTGCTCTTCTGCTCGTCAGCACGCTGATTGTCGGCACACCGAAGATCGAAATGACTCAGGCCGCCTTCGCGGGCAATGCGACGTCTACGTCATCGCCCGTTGCCGCCAGCGTGCCAGCGATCCCCGGCGCCCTGACCTGCACGACGGTTGGCGGCGTGCTGGGTGCCGCTACCAGTGCTGACGTGTCCTGGCCCGCGCCGGCTATGCCTGGTGGTGCTAAATATGCGGTTCGGGTGCAGTTCAACTCCGGTGAGGTTCGTTTTCTAAACGTCAACGCTGGCACTACTTCGGTGAGGTTCAGCGCCGGGCTGAGTCTGCTCGGAGCAATCCTCGGCACTGCCCAGACATTTGAAGTCAAGGTGCTCGTCGTGACAACAACTGATGGAGCTGCGGTCACCGAAATGGGCAGCAACATCGGATGGTCCTCGCCGGTGGCTACGGCGCCGAAAACGACAATTCGATACCGGCCGGGAATTTTGCTGATCAACGATTTCTCGTGCGCGTAGTCCGCCCAAACGCCACCCATGGGAAATCGGCGAACTACACGAACTTTCGCTCAAACCCGGATAGCACGATTTCCAATCCGGCAGAGAAGGCCTTCGCCGGCCTGCCTTCTACATTCAAGCCGGCGTCCAAGGCGTCGCTAAATGCAGTAGATGCTTCGCTGCTCACTAGCCAGACTTCCTTGGGCGCGGCGGCATCCAACGCGGAGCCCAAGACAAACGAATCAATGATGGTGATCGCTTGCAGGCGTTCCTTGGGTGCAAATCCAGCCATGGCAAACGCTTCAGCCAGCGCTTCATAGACTCGCAGCGTCGTTTGGTCGCGGACCGTGTGGCTGGTGAAGAGCGGAATCAATTTTGGGTGCTTGGCGTAGGAGGCCCAATACTCCGTGGCGATCTGCCGAACTGCCTCCTGCCAATCAACCCGGTCCAGATCGGGTAGTTGAATTTCGGACATCGCGCGCCCGCGCATCAGCTCAATGATCCCGGCCTTGCCATCTACGTGGTTGTAGAGCGAAGATGCAGTCACCGAGAGTGCTTTGGCCAGATGCGGCAGGGTGAACTCACCATGTGCGTCGACAAGCTTGAGCGCGGCGTCGGCAATCGCAATTGCGCTGAGCTTTGGTTTCGACGGCCTAGCCATGCGGGCTTCCTTTGCTTCGAGACTCTTTGACTAGAGCATACACAGATTAAACGAAAATCATTCGTTAAACTCCTTGATTTTGGATATGACTTAGGTCTAACCTGAAAACGAATAGCATTCGTTAAACATCCTGAGGTGACCCAAATGCAAGAAGTCCTCGCCCTGAATCCACCGGTCTCTCCGGCGCGTGCCGGAGAAAAAGTGCGTGGCGACATCACCGTTGCCCTAGTGCAGCACCGCTGGCATGAAGACCGCCAAGCCCTGGAAGCGGAGCTTGAAGATGGGATCCGGCGAGCGGCGAGCCATGGCGCACAAATCGTATTCCTGCCGGAACTGACGCTGAGCAAATACCCGGCTTTCAAAGTCCCGGATACGGCTGCCGCCGATGCGTCTGCCGAAGAGCTGCTGACCGGTCCAACTTTTACCTTCGCCGCGCAGATGGCCACCAAGCACCAGATCAACGTGCATATCTCCTTGTACCGCAAGGCGCCATCGCACGATGGCCTGGGGTTGAACACCGCGATTGTCGTGTCGCCGGAGGGCGAACTGGTGGCGACCACGAATAAGCTGCATATTCCGCGTACCGCCGGATACTACGAGGATAAATACTTCCGCGAAGGCCCCAACGAGGAGCCCTATCCGGTGCACCGCATCCCGGGCCTGAAAGATCTGGCCATGGGACTGCCCACTTGCTGGGATGAGTGGTTCAGCGAACCACCGCGCATCTACTCGTTAGCCGGGGCCGACCTGCTGGCCTATCCTACGGCCATCGGGTCTGAACCGGATCACCCGGATTTTGATACCGAACCGCTGTGGCGCCAAACCATTCTCGGCAATGGCATTGCCAACGGTCTTTTCATGGTCGTCCCTAACCGCTGGGGCGACGAAGGAGCGCTGACCTTCTACGGTTCCTCCTTCATCTCCGACCCGTATGGCCGGATTCTGGTCCGCGCCCCGCGCGATGAATCAGCGGTGCTGGTCGCGAGCCTGGACCTGGATGCCCGCCGGGACTGGCTGACGCTCTTCCCATTCCTGCGCACACGCCGCCCGGAAACCTACGCAGCCCTGACCGAAGCGCGCGTTGAGAGCGGACTCGGGGAAGAAGAGCAGACTCGTGCCTAACTACTTCATGCCCGCCGAAACTGCAGCCCATGAGCGGATCTTCATGGCTTTTCCAAGCGGAGGATACACCTTGGGGCAGAGCGAGGCGGAGGCGGAAGCCGCTCGTACGGCATGGTCCAACGTGGCCCGCGCGGTTGCCCGGTTTACCCCGGTGACGATGATCGTTGATCCAGGCGCACTTGCCGATGCCGGCCGCCATCTCGGGGAATCCGTGGACTTCTCGGTACGCGCGTTGGATGATGCCTGGATGCGCGACATCGGTCCAACCTTCGTACGTGATGCCGCGGGTGAACTTTTTGCGGTGAACTGGAATTTCAACGGTTGGGGCGCCCAGGCATGGGCAAACTGGGGAAAGGACAGCAAGATCGCGAGCGAAGTTGCCGCCTTGACCGAAACCAAGGTGCTGCGAGCGCTGATCACCAATGAAGGCGGCGGCATTCATGTGGATGGGGAGGGCACCGTTTTGGCTACCCGCAGCGTCCAGCTGGACCCGGGACGCAACCCGGGGGCAACGGAAGCCGATATTGAAGTGGAATTTTCCCGGCTACTCGGTGCCACGCAGACCATCTGGCTAGAGCGCGGGTTGACCCGTGACAACGAAGAATTCGGAACCCGTGGACACGTAGATATCGTGGCATGTTTCGCCGCGCCCGGAGTGGTGCTCTTCCACGACCAGCAGAACCGTGAGCACCCAGATTTTGCGGTCTCCCAGCAGGTGCGCCAGCAGCTTGAGTCTGCAGTTGACGCCAAGGGACGCAAGCTCACGCTCATTGCGGTGCCGGCCCCGACGGTGCTCACGGATACCGAGGGATGGGTTGATTACTCCTACATCAACCATCTGGTCACCAACGCCGGAGTCATCGCCTGCACCTTTGGCGATCCGATGGATGCCCAGGCCCTGCAAGTATTGGCGGAGGCCTATCCTGGGCGGGAAGTGGTGGGAGTCGATGCCCGGGAGCTCTTTGCGCGCGGTGGCGGAATCCACTGCATCACTCAACAGCTGCCGGGGGCTAAACGCAAGGGTTAGTCCAGTCCGACCTGATGGCGCCGCTCCAGAAATACGGGGCGCGTGATTTTGCGGTTTGCGGCGAAAGTCGGCTCGGTGCTGCAGGCTCCGGTGGCCAGATCGGCCAGATGCTCGCCGATGGCGGGCACAAACTTAAACCCATGTCCGCTAAATCCGGCGCCCACGGTGATCGGTCCGAAGCGATCCAAAATGAAGTCCTCGTCCTCGGTATTGGAGTAGGTGCAGGAGACCGTCTCAAAACGTTCGGGGTCCACACCAGGTAGCCAGCGTGCGGCATATGCCTGCAACGCCCGAATTTGTTCGTCCACGAGTTCATGCGGACGGGCATCCGGGTCAACTATGCGGCCCGAGCCGTGCCAGCCGACCTTGATTCCCTCGCCGGGGGTGTGCATTCCATAAATCGGACCGTAGACCGGGGAGCCGGTATCGCGGGCGGGGTCCAGCGAGTGGTTGAACCCGGGCCACCGTACCGGAAGCGGGGTTTGCGTGAAATGAACCGGGTGCTCTTCGGTGACATGGATCCGTGGAAGGCTGATTGCTTCCCCAAGGAGCGACCGGGTCCATGCCCCGGCGGTCACGATGACATGGCGTGCGCGCAGGGTTGAGCTCCCCGCAGGGTCCTCCAGCTGGATGCTGACAAGTTCCTCGGAGATCACTTGCAGGGACGACACACGCCGAGTGTGGTGAATCGTGGCCCCGGAGTTCAACGCCAGACGTTGCAGTGTCGAAACGGCAAGATCGGCATTAATCTGACCACCTGCGGGAATATACAGAGCTTCGGTCTCAAATTTCATCCCGGCAAAACGTTCTTCGGCTTCGGCAATGCTCAGCGTCACGCAGTCGAATCCGGCCGCGCCAAGACTGCGCTGGATCTGGCGTTGCCCGGCTGGATCGCCGTGGTTCACCAACCCGGTGCGGTTTAGCAGCTCGGTGCCACCGGCCTGGGCAATCTCATCCCACAGGTGGTTCGCGCGTTGCAGCAACCGCACGTAGGGAGTTTCCGCGTAGGCCGGATTGAAGTTGCGGGTCGCCCCATGCGAGGCACCGTGCAGATGGCCCGGCGCGTACTGCTCGAGCAAGAGCACTTCGCGGCCGCGTGCAGCTAATGAGTGGGCGGCGGCCGAGCCCATCGCTCCGCCGCCAATGATCAGGTAGTCAACGTCGATACTCACTAGACAAGCGTAGAACGAGGCAGCGCGGAATTCGTATTCTGCGGTCGTGCTCGGGTGCACTAACGTAAAGCAATAGGGCGCGACTGCGTTCGGCGCAGGAACTGGAAGGCAACAACTATTGGATACGCTACAACTCGGCGCATTGCTCGGATTGTCCGCGGCCGTTTTTGTGGGGGCTTCTACACAACGAATCTCCGGCATGGGATTCGCGCTGGTTGCTTCACCATTTCTGGTGATGGTTCTCGGGCCGCACCACGGGGTCATGGTGGTCAACTTCCTCGGAGCCTGCAGCAGCTTGTTGATTCTGCTTCAGGTATTCAGGGACGTTGAGTATAAGAAGACCTTGCTGATGCTCGTTCCTGCGGTCGTCATGACTCTTCCCGGCGCCTGGGTTGCCTCGCGTTTAGGCGGCCCATGGCTCACCGTTGGGATTGCCCTGATGGTCATCCTTGCCCTGGGTTCGAGCTTCCTGGTGCGCAACCTTCGTACCGCGCAAAGCAAGGGGTTGGCAATCGGGGCCGGCGCCGTTTCCGGATTCATGTCTGTTACCGCCGGAGTATCAGGTCCGGCCATTGCGGGGTACGCGGTGGCCAGCCGATGGCCGCAGGCGAAATTCGCCATTTCGGTGCAACTGTATTTCTTTGTGCTGGCCGTCGCTTCTTTGCTGGCCAAGGGCGGAGCTCCTGAACTTCATTGGACGCAGTGGGTGAGCTGTCTCGTGGCGATGGTTGGGGGAATACTGCTGGGCAACTTCCTCGCTCCTAAAATTCCGGAGAGGTTTAGCCGCTTGTTCGTTATTCTCGTCGCGTTTGCCGGGGCCGTGACGCTGATGGTCAACGGGCTAACCCAGGCACTGGCGTAGGCAGAAACTGGCTAAAAAGTCTATCAGTGAGATAATTGGTACCGTGCGGACCGATGAGAGCATTCAGAACCATGGCAAACCGGCCACAGAACTAGACATTGAACGGCAGGCATTGTGGGCAGGCTTTATCTGTTCAATCCTAGGATTAATAGTCGGACTCATCCTGTTCGCAGGTAATCGTCCGGCCCTCGCCGGTGGGCTATCGGTAGGTGCCGTCGCAGCTTCAACCGGAGCGATCGCAGCAGCCCTGGCAAGTGCGGTGGCCTTTCGGCGGTTGCTGCTATCGCGCGAGCCGTGGCTCGCACGGATCCCCAGGTGGCGTCAGGCAGTCACCCTGATTGGGCTGGTATTGGTTCATGCAGCAAGCTCGGTGATGATCTTGATGGTGGCTTTCCACCTGATGCAGCAGGCGTTTTTCGGACTGCGTGTGGATATGCTTGCCGGGTCCTTGCTTGTCAGTGGCGCGACAGGGGTAAGCGCCTATCTGTGCTTGGTTGCCACGGCTCGGACAAATGCCGAAACTCTGTCGGTGGTTCTGGGTATCTTCATGGCCTCGGGTGTCGTCATCAGCATGCTGCTCGCCGAGGACCGAGGCTGGTGGCAGTCGATGTTCTCTTCCCTCGGCACCTATGACGCGGGGATTGGTTCCTTCTGGACATTCAATACCACGTTGGTGGTCTCCGGGCTCGTGCTGATGGCCTTTACCGAATTTATGACCAGAGATCTTGCAAAGCTCGCACGGACCTATAGGTGTCGCCCGAGCTTGGAGAAATACCGGATTGCAAAGTATCTGCGTCCGCGTCCCGGCGTTGTCCGCTGGTGCCTGTTGGCGGTGGCCGTTGGCGTTATTTTGATCGGGATAGTTCCGGTGAATGTTGCACCCGAGGTACACGCTACTTTTGTCCGTTTGGCGGCGGCCGGGATGATGCTGCTCCTGATGGGGACTACCGTGCTTCTTCCGGGGTATCCGGTGGTTTTCCATTTGATGTCGCTGACGGCACTAGGAGCCCTATGGCTGTCCTTCTTGCTATGGCAGGAATGGAACTACTACAACCTCACCGGATTTGAACTTGCCGTGGTCGCAATTCTCTTCACCTGGATCTCGGTGTTCATCCGTACAACTTCGGCACTGATCCACGACAAGAAACAGCAACTTCGCAAGGAAAAACGTGCGCGCAGACGTGCGCAGCGTGAACAGTTGGCCGGTGCGCAAGATCCGGCAGCCTCAAATATCGATCCGCATTTCAACCACGGCGAAATCCGTCGTAATGGTGAGGACGCAGGTTTCCAGAGTCGATAGCCTTGAAATATGTTGATCTCCGAGAAGCTGTATTTGCTACTGACCAAGGATGACGGCCGCCCCGAGACGGTGATGAGCTCTTATGGGTACGGGATGAACGCGGCGGTCATTGCCGACCTGATTCTGGGCGGACGAGTGGGCTTGACCGAAGACACGAATCCGCGCATCACAATCATCGGGGCGGGGCCAATCGGGGACCCGGTATTGGCGCATTCCCTGGACAGGCTCGAAGGCAAAGACGGCACAACCCTGGATTCGGCCGTTGCGATCAACCGACTGTGCAATATTCGCTTGGTAACAGATTCTTTAGCCAAGCAAGGACTCGTGGAACACGGAGAACGCAGCTTCTTTGGTCTGGGCAAGGGGAATGTGAAGGTACTGAACGGGCAGTTGGAACGCCAATTCCGTTTCGGGCTGCGGTCGGTGCTCCAGGGGCAACGGGAGGCCGAAACCCACGAGGCAACGCTGCTATCCATCTTGCAAGGCATGGGCGTGGTGCCTGATGTCCTAGCCGAGGAGATCGAACCGCTGAACACTGCAGAGGCCAAGCAACGGATCAAGGAAGTCGCCACGGACTCCCGTGCTGGGGACGCGGTACGCAAAGCGGTGGCAACGATGAACAGCGCGGTCGCCACGACCACCATCCTTCCGGGCTCTCGCTGAGAAGCCGGTAGCCATGCGGGCTGCTCGACCAAACCGGCTTGCATCACGACGTCCACGGTGGCTTGGAAGTGCTTGCGCAGCAGCACGCCGAGCTGCTGCGCATCGCGGGCCAGGGCCTCATCGAGAATATCTGCGTGCTCCTGCTCAACATCGCGCGCCACCGCCGCTTGTGACGGTGCGGCCCACCGGCGATAGAGCTCCGTGAAATTCGCCAAGTCGGTGGAGGGTTTCAGCCTCGGTTGGCACTCGCAGGGAGCCAAAAGCTGATGATGAAATTCGCGGTGCGCAACCGACCAGAGCGGGTTCACGCGATCCGGTTCTTCGGGTAGACGGCGTGGGGTTCGCGAAAGTTTATGGTGCGCGGCGATGAGCCCGGATTCCCAACCTACGGTTCCACGCTCCACGGCCAGCCGTGCCGCGAGCGCCTCGGTGGCACAGCGGAGCTCGGTAATATCTGCCAATTCTCCAAGGTTCAGATCTGGAACGAAAAATCCGCGATTGGTGCGGATGGCAACAAGGTATTCACCGGCTAAACGAGTCAAGGACTCGCGAATGACGGTGGTGCTGGTGCTGAATTGCTCGGCTAACGTGGTGGGCTGCAAGCGATCTCCAGGAGACCAGAATCCGTCCAGAATCGTACGGCGAATTCCTTCGAGCGAATGCATAGATGCCTTTGCCCCGCTGGCCTCTTTCTTATTGGCGAAACCTTGAGCGCAAAATCCAAGATAATCAGATTATGTCTGGCTACTCAGAGTATTGAGCGATTTCGCTTCTTCGTGTTCCCCCTGTGTTTCGCTGCACCCTTTACGTAGCGTGGCGGTGGGCCTAGGCTCGGCTCATGCCAGTGATGCTGCGTACTATCCAGACCGCCGTACCAGAAACGCTCCTTCGCCAGGACGAAGTTCGTGATGTCTTTGCGCTGCAACCTGGGTTGTCCCGTTTGGGTCAGCGGCTGATCGCTACCTCCTTCGATTCCTCGGCAATCAACACCCGCTACAGCTGCGTCAAAGACTTCGATGCCAAGCACCCTCCGGCGAACCCGTTGTTCTACGACGCAAGCACACAACTGCTGCATTCCCCGAGCACCGCCACCCGCAACCGCGAGTATGTGGCCCATGCCCCGGCCCTCTTTATCGGAGCCGCGCAGAAAGCCCTGGATGACTGCCCGGATCTGACGCCCGCGGACATCACCCACGTCATTACCGTCTCCTGCACCGGTTTTTACAACCCAGGACCGGATTACCAGATTGTGCGCGCGCTGGGCCTGAAGCCCAATACGGTGCGGCACCATCTGGGGTTCATGGGCTGTTATGCGGCTTTCCCTGCACTGCGTGCGGCTAAGGACTTTTGCCTCGCGGATCCGCAGGCGACGGTGCTGGTGGCCTGCGCGGAGCTGTGCACCCTGCATGTGCACAGCTCGAACGACCCGGACACCATCATGGGTTCTGCGCTCTTTGCCGACGGAGCCGCGGCGGCAATCGTCACCGCACGCGGCGACAGCGGGTTGAGCATGGACGCCTTTGAAACGGTGCTCACCCCGGTCGGCGAAGAGGCCATGGCGTGGAATATCGGGGATGAAGGATTTGAGATGGTGCTCGGGACCTATGTTCCGCACATCATCGATGAGCATATCAGCGGCGCCTTGGAACCGCTCTTCGCGAAGGCTTCCATCCCGGAGACAAGCTTTGCCCAGATCAAGCATTGGGGGATTCATCCCGGCGGACGAGCGATCCTGGACCGCGTCCAGAATCGCCTCGAACTCAGCGATACCCAATTAGCACCTGCCCGCAAGGTCTTGGCCGAATACGGAAATATGTCCAGTGCGACGGTCCTATTCGTGCTCAAGGAAATCATGGATGATCGGCAAGCCAACTCGGGCGAACGAGTCTGCGCCATGGCCTTCGGTCCCGGACTGACCGTGGAAACCGGGCTGTTCACCCTGCACGGGGAGGCTGAATGACGAGTCTGCGGCGCAGCATTGGAGTCGCAGAGGAAATGGATCGACCGGACTGCGACCCTACGTTGCTACGCCGGACCTACGCGCAGTTTCCGCTGGTAAATCGAGTTGTCGCCGGATGGCGCGGAAACTATGTGCGGTTCATCCGCCCGGTGCTGCGCCGCCGGCCCGAAACAAGAATTCTGGATGTGGGTTGCGGAGGCGGTGACCTCGCAATGAATCTGGCCCGCTGGGCGCTCGCCGATGGGCTTTCAACTCAGATCCTCGGGATAGATCCGGATCCGCGCGCCATCGGCTATGCCCGGCAGGCTATGCGCCGGGCGGCGCTACCGGAGGGCGTGGTGCAATTCCGTGAGACTACAAGTGCGCTGCTCGCCGCTGCCGGGGAGCAGTTCGACGTGGTGCTCTCGAATCACCTGCTGCATCACCTGGAAGCGCGCGAATTGCAGCAGCTGCAGGTGGACACCGAATCGCTGTGCACCGGGATCGGCCTGCATAGCGATATTCGCCGCGCCCGAGCGGCGTTGCTGTTGTTCGGCACGGCTACGCTGCCGCTGGCCGGTACCTCGCTGATCCGCCGCGACGGGCTGGTCTCCATCCGGCGCAGCTATACGTCAGCGGAACTGCGTCACCGGGCCAGGCCAGGCTGGGAGGTTCAGGCACAACGGACTTACCGAAATGCGCTGCTCTGGAAGGCCGCCGGCAGTGGATGAGGTAGCGATCATCGGAGCCGGACCGGTGGGGCTGACCCTGGCGATCCTGCTGGCCCAACGCGGGCAGAAGGCCACGGTGTACGAGAAGCGCACCGAACTAGCCGGGCATTCACGGGCGATCGGTCTGCACCCACCGGCCCAGCGGATCCTTGAACTGGCGGGGCTCGGCCCGCGGGCGCAGGAAAGCGGAGTGCCGATCCGCCGCGGCATCGGAATGTCCGCGGGCCGCATCATCGGCACCATGGATTTCGCGGTGATCGGCGGGGACTACCCCTTCGTCTTGTCATTGCCCCAGCAGGTCACCGAGTCGCTGCTGCGCGAACGCCTGGCAGAGCTTGCCCCGGGGGCACTGGTGTCCGGGGCCGAGTTCTCCGGCCTTCTGGCGCAGTCGCCGGACGGGGTGGAATTCACCGCCGGCGGCACCGCGCACCGTGCCCGATGGCTGGTCGCGGCCGATGGAGTGAACTCTTCGGTGCGCAGGAGCCTAGGAGTTCCTTTCGCCGGGAAAGAGCTGCCCGACACCTACCTGATGGGAGATTTTCCGGATACCACGCAGCTGCCCCATACCGCCGCCTTGTTTTTGCACCCGGCGGGGATTGTGGAATCTTTCCCCTTGCCGGGTTCTTTGCGGCGCTGGGTAGTGCGTGTGGACGGCCAGGACCGCGGCGGCTCGGCCGCCGAGGTGGTTGATGCGCTCTGCCATCGGGTGGGTTTTGTGCTCGACGCCGCGAGCTGCACCATGCACAGCCGCTTCACTACCGCCAACCGGCAGGTTGCCTCGATGGTCCATGGGCGGGTGGTCATGCTCGGGGATGCCGCGCACCAGATCAGTCCCATTGGGGGACAGGGGCTCAGCTTGGGATTTGCCGACGCGCTGGAGCTGGCAGCTCGGTTGGCTTCCCACGCATCCCTGGCCGGTTTCTCCGAAACCCGATTGCAGGCCGCGCGCAAGGCGGGATCGCGTGCGCAGCTGAATATGATGCTGGGCCGGCCCTTGCCGCGATGGCTGGCCCCGGCACGCGATGTCCTGATTTCACGCCTGGCATCGAGCCAACGAATCCATGACGGTGCCGCCCGCAGCTTTACGATGACCGCACGTGGAGTTCCGCGAAGTAGCTGATGCGCGGGAGGGTGCCGCTGATTCTCTCCTTGGGGAGGGCTCCGGAGCAGCAAGCACCATGCGTGCCCAAACTCACCGCCAACTTCCAGTGGATACGTGAAACAATAGGTAGTAATGACTTCCAGCGACTCCACCACACTTTCCGCCGTTGAACGCAAGGCCCTGCGCACCGAGCAGGCCGCTGCCCAGCGCGCCCAGCAGCTGCGCATCTCCAAGTCCCGAGCCGAGGCCGAGGGCCGCGCCCAGGTCGTGCCAACGGCCGAAGGATGGAAACAGGAGATGGGCGCCGATGGCCGTCCAGAACTGCAGTTCGCCACCAAGCGCCGCGTCGCCCAGCCGCCAACGCACCTGGCGGACCTGAGCCTTGCCGAACGCCAAGCGAAGCTGAAGGAACTAGGCCTTCCGGCCTTCCGCGCCAAGCAGCTTTCGACGCACTACTTCACGCACTACACCACCGACCCGGAGAAGATGAGCGATCTTCCCAAGGAGCGCCGTGCGGAACTGGCCGAGGCCATGTTCCCGAAGCTGCTCACCGAGGTCAAGCGACTGACCACCGATGACGGCAAGACCATCAAGTTCCTCTGGCGCCTGTTCGACGGTTCGCTGGTCGAGTCCGTGCTCATGCGCTACCCGGGCCGCATCACCCTATGCATCTCTTCGCAGTGCGGCTGCGGCATGAACTGCCCATTCTGCGCCACCGGACAGGCGGGGCTGACCCGCAACATGTCCACCGCGGAAATCCTGGACCAGATTGTCCAGGCGAACCGGGTGATCGCCGAAGGCGGCCTCGGTGGCCAGAAGCATCCGGACGAACGCGTGGGCAACATCGTGTTCATGGGCATGGGCGAGCCGCTGGCGAACTACAAGCGCGTGATGAACGCGGTGCACCGCATGGTTGCCGACGCCCCCGAAGGCCTGGGCATGAGCGCCCGCGGCATCACCATTTCCACCGTGGGTCTGGTGCCTGCCATCCGCAAGCTGACCGAAGAGAATGTGCCGGTCACCTTCGCGCTGTCGCTGCATGCCCCGGACGATGAGCTTCGCGATGAGCTGATCCCGGTGAACTCACGCTGGAAGGTCGACGAGGCGCTGGACGCCGCGTTTGACTACTATGTGAAGACCGGACGCCGCGTCTCCATCGAGTACGCGCTGATCAAGGACATGAACGACCATGAGTGGCGTGCCGAGCTGCTGGCGAAGAAGCTCAACGCCCGCGGTCGCGGCTGGGTCCATGTGAATCCGATTCCATTAAATCCGGTACCGGGCTCCATCTGGACCCGCAGCGAGAAGGACATCACCAGCAAGTTCGTGCGCCGCCTGGACAGCCTCGGCGTACCCACCACGCTGCGCGATACGCGCGGCAAAGAAATCGACGGCGCCTGCGGGCAGCTCGCAGCCGACGAAGACTAAACATCTGTGACTAGGGCCTTTGCTTCACGTGAAACACGTGGAGCAAGGGCCCTTTTCGCGTTTAGGGGTGCCGGCAATCTGGCGCGCGGCCTGTCCGGAGACGCTATTTCTGGGTTCGCCGGTCGGGGCGGGCTCCGCGAACACCGGCAGCCGCTAAGACACAGGCGCCGACTCAGCAAGAGCAACCGCGGCCAAACCGGTAGGGTTCAGATATGGCCGTTTCAGACCCGCTCTTTTTAGACAAGACCAATCCCGAGTTGTGGAACTCCATGGGGAAGTTCTCCAACCAGCTTGCCAAGACCTACCGGGCAGCCGGCATCAGCGACCGGACAGCCGAACTGATCAACCTTCGGGTCTCGCAGATCAACGGCTGCGCCTACTGCCTCGACATGCACACGCGCAAGGCGCTGGAAGCCGGAGAGCGCATGCAGCGCATCGTCTTGCTCAGCACATGGGATGAATGCGGCGGACAGTTTGACGAGCTCGAATGCGCGGCCCTTGCCATCGCCGAGGCTGCCACGGATCTGCCCTGCCCGGAGGAACGCATCGCCGCCGTAGCTTCGGCACGACTGCTGCTCACCGATGAACAGGTTGCCGCGATCCAGTGGATCGCGATTTCGATGAACGCTTTTAATAGAATTTCCATCCTGTCCCGCCACCCGGTCAAGGAACGGGCGCTTGGAGCGGAGAACGCCCAGTGAAGGTATCTGCTCGCGGACAGGTGCCGCCCTTTGAAGTAATGCAGATTGTTGATTCGGTGGCCACCATGCGTTCGGCCGGACATGATGTGATCTCGCTCTGCGTCGGCGAACCCGGTGGCGGGGCACCGGCCGCGGTTAATGAATTGGCTTCGAAGCTCCACGCCGAACATGCGGATTTCGGGTACACCTCCACCACTGGCTTAGCCGCAACAAGGCAGGCGCTAGCCGAGCACTACCGCCTGACCTACGGGATAGAGATTCCCGCGAGGAACTTCGTCATGACTGCAGGTTCCTCGGGCGCATTCCAGCTCGCGTTCTTGGCGGCCTTTGATCAGGGAGATATCGTCGCATTGGCGCGGCCTGGGTACCCGGCCTACGCAAATATTCTGCAAGCCCTTGGGCTGCAAGTTGTTGACCTGCCCACCGGACCCGAGCAGCGTTTCCAGCCGACGGTGGAACTTCTCGAGGCGGCGAAGGCGCAACACGGACGCCTCGACGGGCTGGTGATAGCTTCGCCGAATAACCCCACCGGCACCATGTTCAGCGCCGCGGAGCTTGAACGCCTTGCCTGCTGGTGCGAAGCCAATGGGGTGCGGCTGATCAGTGACGAGATCTATCACGGAATCGAGTTTGTTCCCGAACGCAGGGGCCATACCTCTTGGGAATACTCCCAGACCAGCATCGTCGTCTCGTCTTTTTCCAAATACTGGGGAATGACCGGCTGGCGTTTGGGCTGGATGATCGTCCCCGACGACATGCTCGCCGTGGTGGATGGCCTAGCTTCCAACCTTGCCCTTTGTGCGCCGGCGCCCGCGCAACGCGCCGTCCTGGCGGCCTTCGAACCAGCGAGTCTGAATGAAGCCGAGAGCCGGGTAGCCGAATTTGCGCGCACCCGTGAGTTGGTGCTCCGCAGCATGGAAAAGCTTGGCATCTCCCAGGCGGCCCCTGCCGATGGCGCGTTCTATCTCTACGGAAAACTGCGCCCGGCGGTGCTCGAAAAGTTTGGTTCGGCCTCTGGGTTCTGTGCCGCGGTCTTGGAAGAAACCCATGTGGCGCTCACCCCCGGCGGGGACTTTGACCCATTTGCGGGGCATCTCTTTATTCGGCTTTCTTTCGCAGCGGGCTACCATCGTGTCGCCGAAGCGCTGGATCGAATCGATGCATTCCTGAAAAGGAATATTTAGCAATGGGAGTTTATACACAGTTCGCCGTTGCGGAGCAACGCGTTGAACAAGCAGGCCCGAAGCTGGGATGAATCAAAGTCCGCCGCCCAGCTTGGAGTCCACCATGCGCGATCTACCGCTACCCGTTGAACACGAATGCCTTGCCTGCTACCTCTATCGGGTAGCCGAGGACGTCCCCTGCGAAGGTTCGCTTCGCATGCTCAAATATTACCGAGACCATGCGGCACCCCGAGCCACCGCGCTGGAACGCAAGATCAAGCTGCTGGGCGGATACTGCGATTGCGAGGTTCTCATGAACGCACTGCGGCCGGCTACCACCGAGGCGGTCAGAGCCATGGACCACGGGGCCGATTTGGTCTGCAAAGGGGTACGCCGCGGCTGCATTCAACCCTGCGAGCAGTGGTTGATACGCCGCGGCGTGCAATGGGCTGGCGGACAATTCCGCAGCCGGGGTGCTAAAAGCTCTTAGTCGTCGATTGCGTCAGACCGATTCGCTGCCTTCTTCTTGGACGCCATACGGGCCTTGAGAAGTTCCACGAAGATCGGGATGACCGAAATCAGCACGATCAAGATGAAGATGATGTCTACGTTCTCTTCGATCCAGCTAATCTGGCCCAACCAGTAACCCAGCAGGGTTACGCCGACACCCCAGAGCAGCGCGCCGACAAGATTGTAGAAAACGAAGGTCTTGTGGTTCATTTTGGCGACGCCGGCAATCACCGGCACGAAGGTACGAACCACCGGGACGAAGCGTGCAAGGATGACCGCGCGTCCACCGAATCTCTCGAAGAATTCGTGCGCACGTTCCACGTTCGCCTGGGAAAAGAAACGAGAATCGGGCTTTTTGAAGATCGCGGGGCCAGATTTCTTACCTATGATGTAGCCCGTTTGGTCTCCGGCGAAGGCGCAAACGAAGATCGCGAGGGCAAAAAGCCACAGCGAGATATCCAGAGTTCCCGAAGCAATCAACAGCCCCACGGTGAAGAGCATTGAATCCCCTGGCAGGAAGAACCCGACAAGCAATCCGGTCTCGGCAAAGACGATGCCGCACACCAGCAGCATGACCCATGGGCCTAAGGCTGGGTCGCGGAGGAAGACGTTGGGGTTCAACCAGTCGGGGAGAAACGCGGCTCCCATGGTTGGTGTCCCGAACTCGGTCATAAGCGAGAGGAAAGGAGAAAGATCTAGCACGGTAAAAGACTACGGGAAATCACTGGGAGTTTCCCTGCACGTTAATGCAGATCACAGACCGAAAGTGCGTGGAGAAACGCCGAAATTACATCCTGACAGGTGCTTACCGAACCTTTGCGCTAGCTGGCGCACAGGTGGAGTGTGGCGGCACAGCGCCAGAGCTTATCGGCAAGATCACAGCCAGCTCGTCCCTATGCTGGCACCGGGCGGGGCAATGTCTACCGAGGCGCCACCTCATTCGTCCGAGGTCAGGCGGGCGAGCATGACCCATGACAACCGTCATGGGCGGGACGTGACTTTCTACTCTGTGCACAGCACCGGAAATTTAGAAAAATAGTGAGTATGAAAACGCTGAACCGAACCGACGCTGTCACGCTGACGGGGCTTCACAAGACTTTCACGACACCCCGTACCAAGGTCGAAGCCGTTAAAGGCATCGATCTAACCATTCACACCGGACAAATCGTCGCCCTGCTGGGGCCGAACGGTGCAGGGAAGACCACCACCGTGGACATGATCCTCGGGCTGACCGCGCCAACCGCAGGAACTGCCCAGGTACTTGGCCTGGACCCGCACAAGGCGGTGTCCAGCGGCCGGGTCTCCGCAGTTTTGCAAACCGGCGGACTGCTTCGAGATATGACCGTCTACGAAACGATCAAGGTCATCGCGTCCATGCACCAAGTTCATGGACGAATCGACGAAGTCATGGAACGAACCGGACTAACCCCGATCGCCAAGCGCCGCGTCGGCAAATGCTCCGGTGGTGAACAGCAACGAATCAAATTCGCTCTCGCGCTCCTGCCCAACCCAGATGTGTTGATCCTGGATGAGCCCACTGCGGGGATGGATGTGATGGCTCGCCGCGAATTTTGGAACACCATGCGCAACGAAGCCATCGACGGGCGAACCATCATCTTCGCAACCCACTACCTCGAAGAGGCACAAAACTTCGCCGAACGCACCGTGCTGATCAGCCGCGGCACGGTGGTCGCAGACGGCGCAACAGAGCAATTACGGCAGATGATCTCCGGACGCAAGGTAGTCGCGACCATGCCGGACGCGCGAAGCATCGACCAGCTCATGAGCGAAGAAGCCAAGCCCGAGATCGAAGAGCGGTCAGGGATGCGGGTGACCTTTCGCTGCCAGGACTCGGACGGGCTGGCACGTGAACTTCTGACTCGGTATGGCGCCTATGATCTGGAGATCTCCGCGCCAAGCCTCGAAGACGCTTTTGTTCAGTTGACGGAGGACGCATCATGAATCCCACATATGTCGGTGTCGAGTTCACCCGACACATTCGAGATGGCTACAACCTGTTCTTCTCCCTGCTGATGCCTTCGGCAATGTACCTGCTCTTCGGCAATATCCCCAGCTACGGCGAGGAGGTCCTCGGACTGGGAAACGTGAAGTTCTACATCATGGCGTCCATGGCAGCCTACGGGGCCGCGATCTCGACGGTTGCCATCGCCGGCACCGTTGCTACCGAATCCATGCAGGGCTGGGGGCGGCAGATCGCCTTGACAAGAATGTCGCCGGCAACCTTCGTCTCCTCGAAGATGTTCGTGGCGACCACCATCGCGGCAATCTCCGCAGCCCTGGTCTACGCACTGGGTGCCGCAACGGGCGCCACCACCACCGAATGGTGGCTGTGGATCGCCGCCTTCGGCATCACGATGGTCGGTTCGCTGATGTTCGCTTGCTACGGCATCGGCGTTGGCATGCTCTTCAAATCCGAATCCGCGCTGGGCCTGGCCTCGGGGCTGATGGTGTTCTTCGCCTTCTTCGGCAACGTGTTCATGCCGCTGAGCGGCATGATGCTGGATATCGCACGCTTTACCCCGATGTACGGGTATGTCGCGCTGGTACGTTTCCTGCAACTGCAAGATGTTCCAGCAGAAACCGGGTTCGCTCCGGATGCATTGTGGATCCCAGTGACTAATGTGGTGCTATGGGCAGCGTTCTTCGCAATCTTCGCCCTGATCGCAACGCGAAAGGCACGGGCACGACAGTGACCGAACGTAGTCAGGCACAGGCCGATGTAGACCGATTCTGGAGCAGATTTGGCTGGTGGGTTTCGGGAGTGTGGATTATTTTCCTCATCTACCCGACGCTCACCCTGCTCCAGGAGGACTTCCCGGTGGCACTGCGGGTCATTGGACTGAGCCTGATTCTCGTGTACGCGGCCGCTTACCTTCGCGGCTACGGACGGTTCTCCTGGACGGTGGGCCACGGCGGCAGCAGCTCTTTCGAGGCCTATGCCTATTTCGGCACCATGGCAGCGATCATGTTTGCAAGTATTCCGATCCTGCACGATGGCGCGTTGGGGTTGCTGCCCTTTCTGACCTCATATTCGGCTTTTCTGCTCAAGCGCAAGGTCATGTACGTGACCTACGCGGTGGCACTGATCCTGAGCTTCGGCCTTCCGTTGGCTTACGGAGTGTTCTTGCAACAGCTCTTCCTCACCGGGTTGAACGTGATGCTCATGGTCATTTACTTCGTCACCTCCGGGACGATCCGCAGGGCCGTAGCGGCAGACATGATCAAGGATGAATTCCTGGTCCTTAGCGAGCAAGAACGAATGGCTCGCGACGTGCATGACGGGGTAGGCCATTCGTTGACCGCGCTGAACCTCAAGGCGCAGCTGGCCCTGCGGCTGCTGGACGAAGGCGAAGTGCAGAAAGCCCGAAGCGAGGTTGAACAGCTCAGCGAGCTGGCGCTCATGGCGCTCGATTCGGTGCGCACCACCGTGCATGGAATGGCCCGGGCCGATCTCGAAGGGGAACTTCAGGCCTTGGCGTGCGTGTGCGCCGACAGCGGCATCGAATTTAACGTCGTGGGCCGGGCGGAAGCCATCCCGCACGAACTGCGTTCGCACGTTTCGTGGATCGTGCGGGAATCGCTGACCAATGTGTTGCGCCATGCGCACGCCAGCGGGGTCTGGGTTAGCCTCTCGGAGCAAATGCTCAGTATCGATGATGACGGAGATGGCCTGCAGAATGCCAAGGAAGGCCATGGGCTACGCGGCATGCGTGAACGAGCCCGGCTTTTCGGAGCCAGCTGTACAGTGGGGGAGTCGAAGCTCGGCGGAACCAGCATTCGAATCGACTTCGGAACCACAGGAGTACATTCATGATCAAGGTGTTGATTGCCGATGACCAGCACCTGGTCCGCGGTGCGCTGGTGGCGCTGCTGAACATGGAACACGACCTTGAAGTGGTTGCCGAATGCTCCGACGGGGACGAGGTGCTGGACGCGGTGGCCGCGTACGCCCCGGACGTGGTGCTGCTCGATGTACAGATGCCGCGCATGGATGGACTCACGGCCGCCGGCCTGGTTCGCGCGAAGCATCCGCAGGTCAAGGTGCTGATCGTGACCACCTTCGACCGTCCGGGATATTTCAGGCAGGCATTCGAGGTCGGAGCCCATGGCTTCCTTGTCAAGGACGCCTCGCCCGCCGAATTAGCCGACGCGGTGCGCCGGGTGCAGGCCGGAGGCAAGGTCATCGACCCGCAGCTTGCCATGCTGTCGGTTGAATCCGCGAGCAACCCGCTGACCGATCGGGAACGCGAGGTCCTGGGGCTCGCGGCGGCCGGGAGCCCGGTCTCCAGGATTGCCCAGGAAATACATCTGTCGGTCGGTACCGTGCGCAACCACCTGTCGAATGCGATCGGCAAGACCGACGGGTCGAATCGGATCGAGGCCGCACGCATTGCCCAGGAACGCGGTTGGATCTAGCGGGTCGCGAAGTGGGTGATCAGGCCGATGACCCAGATGGATGTGGCCAGCAGGACGCAGCCGAACTCTACAATGATTCCGATGCCCATGGCCTTCAAGGTCGCCCAGGAAGAGGCTAAGGCGCCACCGAACTTGCGGTGACGAGCAGCCTCGCCGAGGAACAGCCCCACCGCGAAGCCGAGGAACAGGCCCACCACCGGAATGAGGATGGCGCCGGCGATCGCACCGAGCAACCCCCAGAAGATCGATCCTTTGGGGATCTGATGCTGTTTGAGCTTGCGTCCGGTCAGTACCGCGGATGCCGACCAGCCTAAGGCGGCGATCAGCATGCCGAGTCCCGCCGCCCACCAGGAAGCGCCGGATCCCAGTAGCCAGCCCCATCCGAGCAGCGTCAAAATAGTGAGCAAGGAGCCGGGAAGTACCGGAATGATGGTTCCCAAGGCAGAAACGATCAGCAGTAATCCGGCAATAATGGTGTAAATAATCTGTGCATCCACACCCTTAGTGTGGCACGGTGAGCTTGAGAATAACTTTTGGGCGCGTGCAGGATTTTTGAGGTGTTTGATGAGTCAGCAACAGCAGGGCCGCATCGGTGTCGAGATCAGCAGCAACGTAGCCACGGTGAGCCTGGATAATTCGAAGCAGCACAACGCGCTGACCAAAGACATGTGTCTGCAACTCGTCGGCGCGTTTGCCGGGCTCTCTGCAAATCCCGAGGTCGCTGCCATCGTGGTGACCGGGGCCGGAACGAACTTCAGTGCCGGCATCGCCATCGATCAAATGAATCTGGTGCTCTTTGACAAGCCCAGCGGAGACGGACTGGTTAACCACTTTGATCTGGTGGACCATGCGATTACCAACTGCCCCAAACCGACCATCGCGGTGGTGCGCGGCAATTGCTTCGGAGGGGCATGGCAGCTGGCGGCCGCTTGCGACGTCCAGCTGGCGGCGGACAATACCCGTCTGGCTATTACCCCGGCCAAGGTGGGGTTGGTGTTTCCCCGGCCTGGCATCGAACGCCTGGTGCAAACGGTAGGCCGGAGCCGCGCAAAATACCTGCTGTTCAGCGGCGCCGGAATCAGCATGCAGGAAGCCTCCGATTGGGGCTTGTTTACCCGGGTTGTCCCAGAAGAAAAACTGGAAGGCGAGGCGGCGACCCTGATCTTCCAAATGTCAGCCAATTCGAACTTTTCGATTCAGCACACCAAGGAAGCCATCTCACTGACCGGTGAAGGAAAACCGGATCCATTGCTTGATGCCTACTGGGAGGAGCTGTGGAGGGACAACGCGCACAGCGAGGATCTCAAGGAAGGCCGAGCGGCTTTTGCCGCCAAACGCCGCCCAGAATTCAACTGGCGCTTCGAGGGGACCAACTAGCGGCGCAGCTCGCTGCTGGAAGCGTGCGCCCGTAGCTAGCCGCTGTGCTTGGCTACCAGCTCGCGTTTGAGAATCTTCCCGCTGGGGCCGAGCGGGAATTCTTTCACGATCTCAATGTGCCTTGGGTACTTGTAGGCAGCGATCTGTTCGCTGACCCATTGGCCGATACTTTCCGGGTTCAGGGTCGACCCGGGTTCCAGCGTGATCGAGGCCGCGACTTCCTGTCCGTGCTTTGCATGTGGAATGCCGTACACGGCCGCGTTGGAGATCTCCGGATGGCTGACCAGCACTTCCTCCACCTCGCGTGGGTATACGTTGTACCCGTTGCGCAACACCATATCCTTGGTGCGGTCCATGATGCGCAGATAGTCTTCTGCATCTTTCGTGCCTAGGTCTCCGGTGCGGAACCACCCATCCACGACGGCCTCGGCGGTCGCATCCGGGCGGTTGAGATATCCGGAGAACAGGTTGTGTCCGCGGATCACCAGCTCTCCCAGCTCTCCGCGGGGAAGCAAACGGATTTCGTTCGGATAGGCAGGGTCGGCGATTTCCACTTCGACTCCCCAGATGGGGGTGCCGATAGTTCCGGGGCGAGGCTCGCGCCCCAAATGGTTGAAGGTGGCGGCCGGTGAGGTTTCGGTCAGTCCGTACGCCTCATGGATTCGAGCTCCGAAACGCGCCTCGAAGGCGTTCAGGACCGCTACCGGCAGCGACGCACCGCCGGAGACCGCATAGCGTAGCTTGGTTGCTTTATCGCTGCGTTGCTTGCCGGCTTCCAACAGTGCGACGTACATGGTGGGGACGCCAAAGAACAAGTCGATTTCCTGGTCCAAGACTAGGTCCAGGGCATCTTTCGCGGTGAATTTCGGAAGCAATACGAGTTCGGCACCGGCGCGGAATCCGGTGTTGAGCACGGCCGTTTGGCCGAAGGTATGGAACAGCGGCAAGCCGCCGAAGAGCTTATCGCCTGGGCGCATATCGATGGTTTCCAACAACAATGTGCTGGTCTGTTCGATTAACGCTAGATGGGTGCCGAGGGCGCCCTTGGGCGTGCCGGTGGTACCGGAGGTGTAGAGGATCGTGGCGATATTCTCCGGATGCTGTGGCTCATAGGTCCTGACGGGATCCGCGCTCGCCGCGCGGTCTTCCAAGCGGTCGGTTTCCAACTCCGGCGGTGCCAAGACGCTGAGGACTTTGGCGCCGGCCAGTTCGGCTCCGGCTGCGCCTTCGCCTAGCAGGGGAGCGGCACAAATCAGCAGCTTGGCCGCGGAATCTTCGAGTACGTAGGCGATCTCCTGCTTCTTCAGCAACGCGTGGATGGGCACTGCAATAGCTCCCAAGGAAAGGATCGCGTAGTACACCCGGGCGAAGTCGGTGACATTGGGAATGAGCACCGCCACGCGGTCTTCCTGTTGGATTCCGAGATCGCGCAAGGCTCCAGCATAGGCGCGGGTCTCATCCCAAAGCTGGCTGTAAGTGGTGCTTTGGCCGCTCATGGTGATCGCGTTCTGATCCCCATAGCGCGCGGCGCTTTCGGCCAAGATGGCCGCCACCGACATGGTCAGGTTTGAGTTCGAACGCATCACGCAGGGCTCCTAGGATCAACAGCTAAAACTTAGTGAGGTGGATCACTCTACAAGCCTAATGGAACTTCGTGTCAAATTAGGGCACTAAGTTTCATTTTACGTTTGCCACTTTCTTAGAGAGGTCTTGACCCTTGCTGGCCGTAGCCATTGAATAGACTGCACGGTCGTTTTAGACTCAGCGTGTCATCACTGACAACTCGCAATCTAAGGGAGCACCATGTCGACGCCAGAATTTCCACCGGGATCTCCGTGTTGGATCGATTTATTGACTAAGGACATCGAGGCTGCCAAGACCTTCTATTCGCAACTCTTTGGGTGGAGCTATGTCGTGGGGGATGAGGAAACCTATGGTGGTTACACCACGGCCGCCATCGACGGGCTCCCTGTCGCGGGGATTATGAAAAACGATCCGGACAATGGCTTCCCCGACGTATGGAGCACTTACCTGCGTGTTGCGGACATCGACGCGGCGGTAGACCAAGTCCAAGCGCATCAGGGGCTTGTCTACATGCCGCCTATGGAAGTGCCCGAACAGGGGAAAATGGCGATGATTGGCGACCCCTCGGGCCTCGGAGTGGGACTCTGGCAGGCCGGCGGCCATCCCGGCTATCAGAAGATGGGGGAGCAAGGCACCCCGGTGTGGCATGAGCTGCACACCACCAAATTCGAAACCTCAACAAAGTTCTATCGCGAAGCGCTGGATTGGGATCTGGAGGTGATGAGCGACAGCGACGAGTTCCGCTATCAGACGCTCGGCGCCGGAAGAGATGCAAAGGCCGGCGTGATGGACATCGCGCATTTCGAGGACCCGAAGCTCGCCGGTTGGAAGGTGTATTTTGCGGTGGAGGACACCGATCAAACGGTGGCCGAGGCCATTGCCGCCGGCGGCGCGGAAGTCAGCCCGGCCATGGATTCGGACTTCGGCAGGCTCGCGGTCATCGCGGATCCCACCGGTGCCGAGTTCTATGTCATCCAGGCCAACGGCTAAGGGCGGACCGATTGCTCCGGATGCGGTGAAAATTTTCTTGCTGATTGCGTATCCATCCAACGAATCGCTTCATGGCGTGTGGAAATGGTGCGATTTGGCGAGTCGTTCCACGTAAGCTCGGGTACATGCAACAACGACTTCTTGGACGCACCAACCGCACCGTTTCCGTCATTGGCCTGGGCACCTGGCAGCTGGGCGCCGACTGGGGAGCGGTGGACGAAACCGAAGCTCAGTCGGTGCTCGACGCCGCCTACGCCGAGGGCGTCAGCTTCTTCGACACCGCAGATGTCTACGGGGACGGACGCAGCGAGCAGCTCATCGGCCGCTGGCTGCGGGCCAACCCGCAGGCCGAGGTCACGGTGGCCACGAAGATGGGCCGCCGCGTGGAGCAGGTGCCCGAAGCCTATAACCTGGAGGCCTTCCGCGCGTGGAACGATCGTTCCCGCGCCAACCTGGGGGTGGACACCCTCGACCTGGTGCAGCTGCATTGCCCGCCTACGCCGGTGTACTCCACCGATGCGGTCTACGATGCGCTGGACACCATGGTGGACGAGGGGCGGATGCGCTCCTACGGGGTCTCGGTGGAGACAGTTGATGAAGCGTTGAGCGCTATCGCCCGTCCGAATATCGCCACCGTGCAGATCATCGTTAATGCCTTCAGGCACAAACCGCTGGAGCAGGTGCTGCCCGCGGCCCGCAAAGCAGGAGTCGGCATCATTGCCCGCGTCCCGCTGGCCAGCGGGCTGCTGACCAACCGCTACACGCCGCAGACGAAGTTCGCCGCAGATGACCACCGCAGCTTCAACCGCGACGGCTCGGCCTTCGACGTGGGCGAGACCTTCTCCGGGGTTGACTACACCACCGGGCTGCAAGCCGCCGAGCAGTTCGCGCAGCTGGCCGCCGCCGAGGCGCCGCAGGCGACCAGCGCCCAGGTAGCCCTGGCTTGGCTGGCCGCCCAAGAAGGCATCAGCTCCATCATCCCCGGGGCCCGCAATGCGGACCAGGCCCGGGCGAATGCCGCCGCCGGGTCGCTGCAGCTCTCTGAGGGCTTCAACGCCGCGGTGCGCGAACTGTACGACACGAAGCTGCGCGCGCAGATCCACCCACGCTGGTAGCCGCCTAGCTCGGTGCCCCGATGCCGATCGTGGCACCGAGGCGCACCGGCTCGGCCGGGCGGTGCTGCCCGCGTTCGGGAATATAGCTGAGCTCCTCGTCCTTCTGGTCCGGGGCATTGACGAAGGAGCGGAAGCGGCGCAGCTTCTCCGGATCCGCGAGCGTGGCCGCCCATTCGTCCTGGTAGTTGCCCACATGCGTTTCCATCGCGGCTTCAAGCTCCGCGCCCAGGCCCAGCGAGTCCTCGACCACCACGGCCTTGACATGCTCGATGCCGCCGTCCAGATCCTGCATCCAATGCGCGGTGCGCTGCAGCCGGTCCGCGGTGCGGATGTAGTACATCAGATAGCGGTCGATGTAGCGCAGCAGCGTGGCATCGTCGAGTCCACCGGCTAGCAGCTGGGCGTGGGCGGGGTTCGCTCCGCCGTTGCCGCCCACATACAGGTTCCAGCCCTCGGCGGTGGCGATCACTCCGACGTCCTTGGCCCTGGCCTCGGCGCATTCGCGCGCACAGCCCGAGACGCCCATCTTGAACTTGTGCGGGGCGCGCAGCCCGCGGTAGCGCAGCTCCATCTCGATGCCCATGGCTACAGAGTCCAGCATGCCGTAGCGGCACCAGGAGGAGCCGACGCAGGTTTTCACATTGCGCAGCGACTTGCCGTAGGCCTGGCCGGACTCGAATCCGGCGTCCACCAGCTCCTTCCAGATCTCCGGCAGCTGCTCCAGCCGGGCGCCGAACATGTCGATGCGCAGCCCGCCGGTGAGCTTGGTGTACAGGTTGTACTTCGCCGCCACGGCGGCGATGACGCCGAGCTTTTCCGGGGTGATTTCCCCGCCCGGGATGCGCGGGACCACCGAATAGGTGCCGTCCTTCTGCATATTGGCCATCACCCGGTCGTTGGTGTCCTGCGCGCCGGCCAGTCCCGCTTCCATCGGGTGGCCCGAGGTCTGGGAGGCGAGCACCGAGGCGATGACCGGTTTGCAGATGTCGCAGCCCGCACCTTTCCCGAAGCGCTCCATGATCTGCGGGTAGCTGGTCAGCCCGGCCAGGCGCACGGCCTCGAAGAGCTGGGCGCGGGACAGCTCGAAGTGCTCGCACATCGCCGCGGAGACCTCGGCGCCGTTCTTGAGCATCTCGGCTTCCATCAGCTTCTTGAGCATCGGCACGCAGGAACCGCACTGGGTGCCGGCGCGGGTGCAGCCCTTGAGCTCGGAAAGCTTGGTGACCGGCTCGCTGCCTTCGCAGCTTCCGCAGCCGCCCACGGCGTCGCGGATCGACCCGGCGCTGACATTGTTGCAGGAGCAGAGCACCGCGTCATCGGGCAGCTCACCCTGCGGCGCCTCGCCGCCCAAAGCGCTGAGGTAGGCACCTGGTTCGCCGGGCAGCTCGCGGCCCAGCAGCGGGCGCAGCGACTGGTAGGGGGTGGCGTCGCCGACGAAAATGCCGCCGAGCAGCACCTTGGCATCGGAAGAGACCACGACCTTCTGGTAGAGCCCGCGCGGAGCATCAGCATAGACGACCTCCAGCGCGCCTTCGGTGCGGGCGAAGCCGTCGCCGAAGCTTGCCACGTCCACCCCGGAGAGCTTGAGTTTGGTGGCGGTATCGAAGCCGGCGAACTCGGCGGTTCCGCCCTGCAGCCTTTCGGCCACGACCTCGGCCATGGCGTTGGCCGGCGCCACCAGGCCGATGCACAGCCCCTCGAAGTTCGCGACCTCGCCGATGGCGTAGACGTTCGGGATCGCGGTGGCGCAGCCGGCGTCGATCTCGATGCCGCCGCGCGGGCCGATGCCGAAGCGCGGCTGGCTGCTTTCCGAAGCATCGAGCGCCGCGTTGTAGTTGCGGGCAATTTCATCGCGGGGCCGCACCCCGATGGACACGATGACCATATCCGCGTCGATGGTGCGCTCGTCGGCCATCAGCACCCCGCAGACCAGCCCGGTTTCTGCGCTGGTGAGAATCTGGCTGGGGAACACTCCGCCGTGCACGGTGAATCCGGTGTCGGCGATGAGCCGCCCCATGGCCTGGCCGGCGCCCTCATCGAGCTGGGTGCCCATCAGCCATTTGCCGCCGTCGATCACCACCGCTTCGGCGCCCAGCGCCTGCGCGCCGGCTGCGGCCTCCAGGCCGAGCAGGCCGCCACCGATGGTGGCCACCACCGGGGCGCGGCCCAGGGATTCGGTGAGCTCGCGGACCTGCTCGGCAATGGCCCAGACGTCCTCCAGGGTGCGGTAGACGTGGGTGTGCTCGGCTCCCGGAATCGGGAGAGTGGCGGCATTCGAACCGGTGGCCAGGACCAGCTGGTCGTACTCGAAGCTGCGCCCGTCGGCGGTGCGCACGGTTTGCTTGATGCTGTCCAGCTCGGTGACCGCTGCACCGGTTTCGAGGGTGACATGAGCGCGTTCCCAAAGCTCAACCTCACCGAGGGTCAGGTCGACTCCGGGGTTGGTCAATGCCTGGGAGAGGGCCACCCGGTCGTAGGGAATGTGTGTTTCTTCGGTGAGCACGGTGATGTGCAGGTCGCTTGGCTCGCGGTTTGAAATGGCCTGCGTGAAGCGGTGCGCGGCGGGGCCACCGCCAACCACCACAATGCGGCGGGATCCATGTGCTGTGCCCATGATGAAACTCGACTTTCGCTCGAAAAGATCAGTGCTCGTTGGTGAATGATCCCAGCTTAGAAAGTCAGTTTTGCGCCGCAATTACCCTTATGTTTCGGGGGCCACAATTTTCTCCACCACCCAAAAAATAGCCGGTGAGAAGCGCGAAATATGTTGGAATCAAAACTGGTGCTCCGCACGGCGTTTCCTCGAAGAGTCGCGTAAAGATCCTTGATATTCCGGGAGGGATCGGGGGCTCACCTTGGTTGCGCTACGCGGTGAAGCAGGCTTTACCGAGGCGGAACAGCAGTACGCACGGCGCGAAACATTGGAGTTCTAAGCTCGAACTATCGAAGGCACCCAGTTGAAAGGAGCGCAGTGATGAGCGCTGTAGTCGAAGAGTATGTATTAGACATTCCAACCAACCTCGCGTCGGTCTGCCGACCGGAGGACCTGGAACCAGGGTGGGGAGAAAGCGCCCTGCTCGATGGCCGGCAAATCGCGTTGTTCCGCACCGAATCCGGGGACTTCTTCGCGGCCTCGCATCACTGCCCGAACAGCGGCGCGAAGGTGATGGCTCGCGGGATTCTCGGCGATACCATCATTGACGGCCAGCGCGTGCCGACGGTCGCCTGCCCGCTGCACAAGGAAATCTATCGATTGGATTCCGGGCAGTGCCTCAGCGCCGAGGAGACGCCGCTTCCGGTGTATCACCTGGTCGAACACGAAGGCCAGCTGTGGACGGGAGCACAGCGATGAGCGGCAACACGGAAGCTTCAGCCAGTATTGAACACGCAGCTTGGCAGGGCTGGCTCGAGACTGTCCCGGAATCGGGGATAGCAACTGCCACACCGATAATGGAGAAGGCGGCATAGCCGCCGGCAAGCCGTTGCCGAGGTCAGGAAACTGACCTCGGCAACGGCTTTTAAAGCTCCATCTAGTAGCAGTGCCCCTGAGCTTGGAGCATTCAGCGAATCAATCCGAAGGCGCAGAGCCCTCCTGCGGCCCGGGGAATCCGCGCTAGTGGCCAGCTCGGATCACGTCGGTTCGGGGAACTCGATCCTTTGGTTCTGTGGACGTTCGATCCGGCAATCTGCGCTGTAGCCTCGATGCGCCACGGTCGGTTCGCTGCCGCCTGTGCAAGTCGCTGTCCAAGATGGTGGAAACTTTCAGAGGGTCTTTGCCTTCGATGCGCGTACTTATCGAGTCGCAGCAAGGCGGACTAAGCTTGGCGGTATAAGCAAAGCTAAGGAAGCGGACCTTCATGGTGAAACCACCGCGAAGGGAAAGCCTCACCACCTCGTGACCGCATCGAATGCAGGTGGAGCGAATGAGTGAAGATCTTGCCAAACTGGTTGACCGCGGTGACATCGTTGCGGCCGTTCGCGCAGCTCAAGGATTAACACCGGAGCGTGTTAGGCCGCTGCTATTCGGCGGCGGTTTCATGAAAGATTCGAAACCTTATGCTGAGTTCATTTCTCGTTGGTATCAGTCTTTGTCGAGTGCTAATCTCGCGCCGGAAATTTTCAAGTCAAGTGAGACCACTAAGTCTTAGGCCAACATCTTTTCTCCTTCTTCCTGCTTGATCGGTTCGTTAATCCAAGCCGCTTCAGGCAGCAACATTTTCTTCGGGAGCCGGTTCTTTCCAAACCGTTCAGGATGCTCCGCCCATGCCTTTTCCAACGCCGCTAGGCGTTGGTCATCCACGTGCCCAGTCATCCCGAAATGCACGTCGGCAGGAGTATGAAAACCCAATCCTGATTGGCGATGCTCAGTGTTATACGCATGAACAAACCGGCCCATAAAATCCCTGGCGTGCTCCAAGGAACCGAACCGCTCAGGAAATACCGGCATATACTTCAAAGTCTTAAACCACGACTCTGAGTATCCCGAATTCGGGATAACTCAGAGTCGCTTTTCAAGACCATGAAGTATGGGCCTACGTTCCCCGAACGGTTCGCATCGCTAGGGGGTGCAAGGGAGTTCAGGAACGAATTCGTTCAGTGGTACAACCATGCTCATCAGCATTCGGGTATTGGTCTGCATACGCCTGCAAACGTTCACTACGGGCTGGCTGACGCGGTGGCTGCGAAGCGTTCGCAGGCCCTGGCTGCGGCTCGTGCAAGGCATCCTGAACGGTTTAGTACCTCTAATGATCCGAGACTCCTCGCGCTGCCGGAAGCTGCATGGATCAACAACCCGCAGGACCGGCTAGCTCAGGCTGCTTGAGAGCTAATTAAACTCGTGTTGGTACCGTTTGACTTGAAAAATTCCGAGGCCGGTTTCTCGTGAAGGTTTGTGTGCGAACTTTCCATCTGAGATGTGATGGTTGTTGGCATCGATAACCGGCGTGATGGGCTCCTTGGTGACATTACGTGTTCGTTCTTGTGGTCTTCGGGTGCGGTCAGTGCGCTCGGCGGCGAAACATGAGCAACCCCAAATAATCAATACGACGACCGAGCCGCCGAACGTTTGCAGCCAAGTCCTCAGCGACCAGAAGCGATTAATATCCACATCAAGAATCAGCGATCCAAGCTAACCACCAGCGATGGCGTCGACAACACCCAGTACAAGGGTGTCAAGTAGCTCTCCGATCAGAAAGGCCAGTACCGATTCGGTACTGGCCTTCTTTCATCACTGCGGGTTAGAACTCGCGGCTCTGTTCTTTCGCTTAACCATCCACGCCATGGCTATGATGGCCGCACCAGCGAGAGCGAGCACTGGCGATCCCCAAAGCGCGAAGCTCTCAAAAGCAGTGTTTTCTCCACTGCCGCCAGCCTCTAGCCGTTGGATCTCGGCTGGGGTGAGAACTGCCATGTTATACCAAGTGAATAGAACGACCCCGATGATCAAAAGCAAGGAACCAATAATTAGGCCCCACACATTTCGCTGACTTTTACGCATGTTACTTACTTTCTATAAAGGGTTGCACAGAGCCCGAAGCATCCGTGCGTAGCTCACTTTCGGACGCCAAGTATCCAGATTCCAACTCTTTTTGAGCGGGTCCCTAAGACGAACCGCGTCAATATGGCAGTACAGCTGATCTCGCATCGACGCAGTTTCTTCACGAGTACCAGGGGTTTTCGAGTTCATCTCATAATAGAACGCCTTACGAATTGATCCGTACAAGGCAGGTCCGAACAAAAGCCAAACGTTGGCTCTGCCCCACTGCGTCGGGTAAACCTCCAAAGTGTAGCCCTTGTACTTCTTGTTATAGGCCGTCCAGGAAGTCTTTGCGATCAAAGCCTTGCCGACCCATGGATCAGCTACAACCGGGTAGACTACTGATTCATTCCGGTCGACGATTTGTGTGAACGAATGCCCATCAATTATGTACCGTGTGGAGATTTCGCGACCAGAAGCATCCCGGGCCCAGGGAGCAGCTACACCGCCGATGAATACGCCCTCATCGATCACGGCGATCGCACCGTCTTCTTGCAGCTCGAGCTTCGCCTGTATAGGTAGATCCAGCTTATAAGTGAACTCGTGTGGGCTTTCCTTAGCGCTCAGCACTGTGTTGATTCGCACTGAACTCGCTTCAATTGGCTCCACTACGACATCAACCCCGTCTCCGCCGAATACAGCCGTTCCTGAGTTGAGCGTCTTTCCGCGCTTCGACACACCGGCTTGCTGAGGTAGAGAGATGCCGATCGAAGATTCTGTACCTTCGGCACTGTCCGTCTGGATCTCGATGAGCTCATCTCGCATGAGAGGAATCGACAAAGAGTCACCTGAGGTGTCAGAACTCAGGGTGATTTCATCACGTAGTACTTGTGCATCTGTTTCCGGCGCAGGCAGCTCGTCAGGGGTGGCTGCTTTAACCGCTTTTGCAACTTGCTCGGAAGGGTTTTCTGCAGCGTACGCGACAGAGGGGAAAAGAAGTGCAGAAACTACTGCACCCGCAATTCCTGCAGTAACCAGTCGTTTTCCCATAATTTGCCTTATCTAGGGTGAGAAGCTGAAATTAACTGCGACCAATTTATCAAACAGAATTTTGATAATCAAAGAATCGTCCTAGCGCAACAGATTTGAGAACATAATTACGTCATAGGTAGTTGGAATTTACATCTTATGTAGTATTGGAGAGCCGGCAGCGTTCCGAGGAATAAAAACGATCGCTGACCTCACTATTGGGATGAGTCGCTTGTTCTTTAGGCATGCAGCAAAACTTATTAGGCATACGCCTGACTGTTCTGTCCTAAATTGGGCATGGCCGCGTCAGAAGAAGTTAATGACCTTGGCTAGCCGGGCGCAGAGGCCGGTGGTTGGTTCGCACAGGCATACCTCACTGAGATCGCCGATGTAGAGAATGCCGAATACATAGGTGCAGAAATGTCCACCGAATCTAAGCGGCAAGTCATTTGCTACCTTGCGCAGTCCATTGACAGTACGGACATTTCCACCTGGGCAACGAGTCCGGAAGAGCCGTTGGACAAGGGGCAATTGAATAACTGGCAGAAGATTGCTCGGAAACTTCGAGAAGTTTCCACGCTGTAGTGATGCGAGATCAAATTCGACTGACGGATTTCGCGAGGCCCACCCAAGCTCGTCGGCGAAGGCAAGGGATCTTTCAACCGCTCAGCCGGTATCCGGTTTCGGATCAGGCGGTCTTCACGCCGGAACTGGCGTCTTGAGCAGCGCTTCGATCACCGCGCGGCAGCCGCCGCAACCGGTGCCTGCCCGGCAGGACTCGCCCACTTCGGCCACCGTGGCGCACCCTGCCTCCACCGCATGGGCCACCTGGCCGTGGGTGGCTCCGGAGCAACGGCAGAGCTGGTCATCCGGTCCCGGTGCCCCCGCAGGTTCCAGCATTCCGGGATCATCAAGCCGCAGCAGCGTCGAACGGTCCGCGGGCAGCGTGCTGCCTCGTTCGTAGCTGAGCACCAGTTCCGCGCTGGTTCTCGGCAGGCCCATGGCGAGGAATCCGGTGAGCACTCCCGCTTGCGATACCATTTTCAGATATTTGCCCTCTGCCGGATCGGCGAAGACGGTGACCTGGCTGCCGGACTCGTCCCAAAGCCCGGCGGCGATGTCTCCGCCCGCGGTCAGCTCAAGGCCTTGGCCCTTGAGCATCAGGACATCCGAGGATTCCAGGGACGGAGGTGCGAGGCTGATCGGATCGTGCAGGCTTGGGTCGGCCGGTCCCGGAGCCGGGGTGCTGAGCATATATTGGGCCAACCAGCCTGCTTGAGCCCAGCCAGGGGCGAGCAGGCCCACCGGCGCTTGGCCGGCGACCTCGGCGCAGTCGCCGATGGCGAAGATGCGATGTTCGATGTCCGCGGCGAGATATTCGTTGGTCTTGATTCCGCGGTTGACCGCTAGCCCGCAGCTGGAGGCCAGCTCGGTGCGCGCACGCACTCCGGTGGACAGCACCAGGGCCGCTCCTTCGATGATGCCGTGGGTTTGCGTGACCAGTCCGGTGAATCCGGTTTCATCCTTCTGGATTCCGGTGGCGCGAGCCTCGGAAATCACCTCGACACCGGCGGCGCGCAGGCTGCGGATCAGCAATGTGCCGCCGTCGGCATCCACCACCCGTCCCAAGGGGGCCGGCCCGTGGTGGATCAGCACCGGCCGATGCCCGGCTTCGGCCATGGCCAGCGCCGCTTCGATGCCCAGGACTCCGCCGCCGAGCACCAGCACCCGGCCGTTGCCCTGCAAAACCTTGTTGAGGTTCATCGCGTCTTCCAGGGTGCGCAGTGCGAGCACACCGTGGGGGAGCTGGGCCTCGGAATGCGGGTCGAAGTTCAACCCGTTCAGCGCGGGGATCGTTGGCCGGGCGCCGGTGGCGAAGACCAGCCGGTCGTAGCTCAGCGGATCGGCGTCTTCGAGCAGAACCTGGCGGCGGGAGCGGTCGACGCGCTTCACGGTGCGGCCCAATTGCAGGACAACCCCGGCGTTGCGCAAGCGGGTTTCATCGACCATGCCCAGGTGCTCGGCGCGGGTGGCGCCGACGGCCAGCTCCGCGAGCAGCACGCGGTTGTAGGCCAGGTGCTTTTCGGATGACACCACGATCAGCTCTATGGTTCCGGCGGTCACTGCGGGCAGCAGTCCCTCAACGAGGGAGGCTGCCACCGGGCCAAACCCGATAATGACAATGCGTTCCTTGTTCTGCAAAATCAAGACTCTTCTCCTAAGGGGCATAGCGAGACGGGGACATGCTTGAACTCGGGCATGGCGCTGAGCGGATCGACGACCGCGGGAGTCAGGACGTTCGCGTTATTCTTGCCGGGAAAATGGAAGGGAAGGAATACGGTGTCCAGGCGAATCGTGGTGGTCAGCGTGGCGCGTGCGACCATGTTGCCTTGCCCGCTTCCCACCCGCACCCGCTGGCCGTCGGTGATGCCGTGGTTCAGCGCGGTGGCCGGATGGATTTCCAGTCTGGCCTCGGGCGCCGCCGCCTGCAGTTCGGCCACACGGCGGGTTTGCGCACCGGACTGGTAGTGTTCCAGCAACCGGCCGGTCACTAGTGATATTGCGCCGGGCTGGGAGTCCTGCGGCGCAGTGGCCGCTGGATAGACCGCGACGAGCTTCGCCTTGCCATCGGGATGGGCAAAACGTTCCACGAAGAGCCTCGGCGTACCCGAACGGACCCCCGGCTCTCGGGAAATTGTTGCTTCGGCGGGGCAGGGCCAATAGATGGCCGCTCCCGCATCGAGGTCGTCCCAGTCCACCCCCGAGTAGTCCGCCAGTCCTCCGGCTGAGGCGCGGCGAAGCTCCTCGAAGACCTCGCGGGCGTCGGTGGAGAAGTGGCCGGGGGAGTCCAGGCGCTTGGCGAGTTCGGCCATGATCCACAGTTCGTTGCGTGCCTGGCCCGGTGCGTCCAGAGCGGCACGGCGGCGCAGCACCCGCCCTTCCAAGTTGGTCATGGTTCCTTCCTCCTCGGCCCACTGCAGCACCGGGAGCACTAGGTGGGCCTCGGATGCCGTTTCGGAAAGGAAGAAATCGCAGACCACCAGGAAGTCCAGCCGGCGCAACCCCTCGATAACGCGCGAGGCATCCGGGGAGGAAACGGCCGGGTTGGAGCCATGAACCAAAAGCATGCGCGAGCCCTGCTCGGAACCCAAGGTGTGCAGCAGCTCGGCGGCGGGAATTCCGGGACCGGGAATGATCTCCGGGTCAACTCCCCAGACCTTGGCCACATGCCTGCGGTGTTCCGGGTCGGTGATCTTGCGGTAGCCGGGCAGTTGATCGCACTTTTGCCCGTGCTCGCGCCCGCCCTGTCCGTTGCCCTGTCCGGTGATGGTGCCGAAGCCCCCGGCGCTGCTGCCGGGCAGGCCCAGCAGCAACGCCAGATTGATGGCTGCGGTGGTCGTGTCGGTGCCGTTGGCATGTTGTTCCACCCCGCGGCCGGTGAGGATGTAGACCGGGCGGCCCTCGTTTTTTGCGCTGCTTGCGGCGTCGGCCAGCGCGCGAGCGGTGCGGCGGATCTCGGTGGCCGGAACGCCGGTAGCCTTCTCGACGCGTTCGGGCCACCACGCGGCCAGGGAGCTGCGCAGCTGCGCCAACCCGTTGGTCCGGTCTTCGAGGTACCGTTCGTCCGCCAGCGATTCGGCGAGCAGCACATGGGACAGGCCCAGCAACAGCTGCAGATCGGTGGCGGGGGTGGGCTGCAGATGCCATCCGGCCCCGTTGGCCGAGAGCTCGGCGGTGGTCGAGCGGCGCGGATCCACCACGATCAGCCCCCCGCTGCTCCGGGCACCCTCCAGATGGCGGACGAACGGCGGCATGGTGTCGGCCACGTTGGATCCGAGCAGCAGGATCATTCCCGCGCCGTCGAGGTCGGCCAGGGGGAACGGCAATCCCCGGTCCAGGCCGAAGCTGCGGTTGCCGGCCATGGCCGCCGAGGACATGCAGAACCTGCCGTTGTAGTCGATGCGCGAGGTACCCAGCGCCAGCCGGGCGAACTTGCCCAGCTGGTAGCCCTTCTCATTGGTCAACCCGCCGGCACCGAATACCGCCACCGCATCCGCGCCATGCTCGGCGCGGATGCTGCTGGCGCGTTCGGCAATCAAATCCAGTGCCGCTTCCCACCGGATGGGCGCAAAGGAGCCATCTGACTGGCGCAGCAGCGGCTCGGTCACCCGTTCGGGGTGGCCGAGCAACCGTGCGGCGCTGTAGCCCTTGCGGCACAGCGCCCCGCCGTTGGTTTCGAAGTTCCGTCCCTTGAGCGCCACCGGTTCGGCTGCCTGGGCGGTGGCGGCAGGTTCCAGGGTGATGCCGCATTGCAAGGCGCAGTAGGGGCAGTGCGTATCGGTGAGGGAGGTCATTTAGATTCCTTGCTGTGCAAAGATGCTGCCGCGGCGTACGTAGCAGAACCAGGTCACTGCCATCAGCAGCAGATACAGCCCGACGAAGACGCAGAATGCCGGGAGGTAGGATCCGGCTCGGGAGACCGAAAGCCCCAGGGCCTGCGGGACCAGGAATCCGCCGTAGGCGCCAATGGCCGAGATCAGGCCCAGGGCCGCCGCGGATTTGCGGGCCGCTCCGACGCTGTCCTTGCCGATATCCGCCCGCAAGGCGAAGACGGCCGGGATCATTCGGTAGGTCGAGCCATTGCCCACGCCGCTGGCGGTGAACAGTATCAGGAAGAGTCCCAGGAACACCCAGAAGTTCGAAGCCGACAAGGTGAGCACCAGCCCCACGGTGATCAGCGCCATCAGCGACAATGAAGCCAGCGTGATGCGCGCGCCGCCGAAACGGTCGGCGAGCTTGCCGCCGTAGGGGCGGGCCAGGGAACCGACCAGCGGGCCGAGGAAAGCCAGAGTAATCGTGGCGGTGCCCAGCGCGAAGCCGGAATATTCGGTGAACGTATCGGCGATCAGCTTCGGGAATACCGCGGAGAAGCCAATGAACGAACCAAAGGTGCCGATATACAGGGACGAGATGATCCACAGATGCGGTTCGCGCAGGCAGGCCAGGGCTCCGCGCAGATCCGAGCGCGCATTGGACAGGTTATGCATATTGCGCAGGGCGCCGAAGGCGGCGAGCAGGATGAACGGGATCCAGACGATGCCGGCCATCGGCAGCTGCAGGGAGCCTGCAGCGAATACGGTGATGGCGACCGGCACCAGCAGCTGGGCTACTGCCGCCCCGAGGTTGCCGCCGGCGGCGTTCAGGCCCAAGGCCCAGCCCTTTTGCGCCGCAGGGTAGAAGTAGGTGATGTTGGCCATCGAGGAAGCGAAGTTGCCGCCGCCGAACCCCGCAAGGCCTGCCAGCGAAAGCATGACCCAGAACGGGGTGTCGGTATTTGCGACGGCAAGAGCCAGGCCGCCGGCCGGGATCAGCAGCAGCAAGGCCGAGACGACGGTCCAGTTGCGTCCGCCGAAACGGGCCACCATGAACGTATAGGGAATGCGCAGGGTGGCACCGACGAGGCTTGGCATGGAGATCAGCCAGAAGAGCTGGGAGGTGCTGTATTCAAAACCGGCCGCCGGCAGGTATACCGCGACGATGGCGAATAGCTGCCACACCACGAAGCCGAGGAATTCGGCGAAGATCGACCAGCGCAGGTTGATTGCCGCGGTTTTCTGGCCCACGCTATTCCAGAATGCAGGGTCTTCGGCGTCCCAGTTGTTGATCCAGCGTCCCTTGGACAACTGAAGCGACGCGTCGACTGTAGCGACACCGCGACCCATCTGGGGCTCTGACTCTAAATTGATACTCACGCGAATCGTTCCCTCTCGCTGCTAGCTGGTGCTTTCAGCTTTCCAGAGGGGCATTTCACTCAGGTACGGTCGGTGTTGCACCGAAGGGAACTTAAATTCACGGCGCTTGCCGCCGCCGCGGTAGATCCTCGTAATCTGTTCGAAATCAGCGGTATTTTCCCTAGTGGCAGACCCTAGTCGTGGCACCCGATGCGGCTTGCAGCGCAATGGCTGTCAGGGAAAGAAGATGGCGCTCGCCGATCCATCCATGGTTTCCGGGCCTCTGCCCGTTTATGCCGGGAGCGCTAGGAGCAGCCAGGCGCCGCGGCTTGAATCGGCCGGCTAAGCCCCTGATCGGGGGCCTATCTTCTTCGCTCGGGATTTCAGCGATATTTCTTCAAGAAATCCCGACCACCGAATCCGGGCGCGGAATAGAAACCCGAGCCCACGGAAACAAGCCGGGCAAAGTGCAGAAGGCTCGGCATTAATTGGCTGCCTGGGCCCAGAGCACGTTGCATCGACCGATATAAGCCGCAGGCGGGGGTGAGGGCCCAGCTAACAAGTAGCGAGCTACCCGCCGATATACGACATCTCGATGCGTTTGCGGTCCCCAGGCTCCAAGGCCGCGCGCAGCTCCGAATAGTTGTCATCGCGTTTGCTCCACAGCCCGCCGAGCGCCAAGGAGATGTCCCGGTCGGTGGCTTCGGAGCGCAGCAAGGCGCGCAGGTCCGTGCCTTCGGAGGCGAAGAGGCAGGTGTACAGCCGGCCTTCGGCCGAGACCCTGGCCCGCGTGCAATCGCCGCAAAAGGCGCCGGTGACCGAGGAAATGACGCCGATTTCACCCGACCCGTCGGCGTACTTCCAGCGTTTGGCGGTCTCTCCCATTTGCGTTGGCGCGGCGGGTTCGAGCCGGTGCCGGGCGGAGATCCGCTCGATCACCTCGGCGGAGGGCACAACCTCTTCCAGCTGCCACTGGTTGGAGGCCCCGACGTCCATGTATTCAATGAATCGCAGCACATGCCCGGTGCCGCGGAAGTGCTCGGCGAGGTCGAGGATTTCGTCGTCGTTGACTCCGCGCTTGAGCACGGTATTGATCTTCACCGGGCCGAGGCCGGCTAGTGCCGCCGCGTCGATGGCGGCAAGAACCTTGTCGACCGGGAACTTGACGTCGTTGATGGCTTGAAAGCGCTCGTTGTCCAGCGAGTCGAGGGATACCGTCACACGGTTCAGTCCGGCCTCTTTGAGCGCGGCCGCCTTGATGGCCAAGGCCGACCCGTTGGTGGTCATCGCGAGATCTACCGGTTTTCCTTCTGGCGTGCGCAGCGCCGCCAGCCGGGAAATCAGGTCCTCGATTCCGCGCCGCAGCAGCGGCTCGCCGCCGGTGAGGCGAAGTTTGCTGACGCCGAGGGACACCGCGATACCCGCAAGCCGCTCAATTTCTTCGAAGCTCAGCAGTTCCGAGCGTTCGCGGAACTGGAAATCCTTGCCGAAGACTTCCTTGGGCATGCAGTAAACGCAACGGAAATTGCACCGGTCGGTCACCGAGATCCGCAGGTCTCGCAATGCTCGGCCGCGCGCGTCTGCCACTTTGATGGGGTCTACGTTCAGAGCCACGGTGCACCTCCTGAAAAAGTACTGATTGGGTGACTTCAAGCTATTGACATGGGAAGACTGCATCCGCGCAATGTGCGAAGCTACCGAGGTGGTAGGTCAACATTGAATTCTTGAGGCCTGGCCGCCGATGGTCCGCGGCGAAAATTCGATGTCGCCAAAGGGCCGCCGGCAAGAGACAAGTGATTCGAAGTCGAGAATACCTTGGATCGTGTTGACCCGCATCACTTCGACCCACTTTGACCTCGGAAGTCGGCCGGCAGCGCAGCTGCCGCATTTGCTTCGTGGATCGGACCGCCTGCGCTGGCGGGCCGAGGCGCAAGGTTTTTGTCGATTTTTTTGCTTCCTCCAGCTTCCGCCGCTGCTGGTCATCGGCACTTGTCGGTGCCGAAACGGGGTGGAATCCGGGCGGGCAAAATGTTCATGATGCGAAAAAGCTATTTCAAAAAAGTGTTGCGCAGGTCACATTCCGTTGATAATCTCGTAGCTGTCTATGGCGGGCACCCATCTCTGGGTCGCTATCTACCGGGCGTGCAACTGATCTATTTCAGCAGATGAGTACGGTCGGCGCCCGAGATAAACGGGACCGTTCGGCTGGCTTGTCCGAAGCATGAGGAGCCACGCGATGAGCGTTACTACCACTGGCCAAGACTATCTTTCGATGGCCATCGATATTGCCACCACCAATGTCCGCAACAACGGAGGTCCTTTCGGAGCCGTTGTTGTCTCTGCCTCGGGGCGGATCTTCGAGGGAGTCAACCGCGTCACCGCGAACAACGACCCCTCCGCCCATGCCGAGGTGGTGGCCATCCGCAACGCGGCCGCCGCGCTGGGCACCTTCGACCTAAGTGGATGCGTGCTCTACAGCAGCTGCGAGCCGTGCCCGATGTGCCTGGCCACCTCGCTGTGGGCGCGCATCGACAAGGTCTACTTCGCCGCCAACCGGCACGACGCCACCGACGCTGGCTTTGATGATGCGGTGTTCTACGAATACTTTGAACCCAATTCCAGCCGCGCGCTGATGCCGGTGGATTGTTTCCAGAGCGCCAGCAAGGAGCATTTGAAGCCTTTCCAAGAATGGGACTCGCTAGAGACCCGGACGGACTATTAGGGGACCGGGCCATGACTATGACAAGTCGCCCGCAAGCCGAACCGAAGAAAACGGGCAATGCAGCCAAGCCGGGTAGTCTGCAAGCGCGCCCCGGCGGTCCACGCAATCTGCTTGATGCGTACTTCCGGATCAGCGAACGTGGTTCCACGCTCGCGCGGGAATTTCGCGGTGGAATCGTCACGTTCTTCACGATGGCCTACATCGTCATTCTCAATCCCTTGATCCTCGGCGGATTCAGCGCCGACGCCGCACCGGTGGATGTCGCCGGAACCTGGCTGCCGGCAGCGCAGGTCGGGGCCATGACCGGGCTGACCGCCGGGGTCATGACCATCATGTTCGGGGTGATCGCCAACCTGCCCTTTGGGCTGGCCGCCGGCTTGGGCATTAACTCCTTCCTTGCGGTCTCGGTCATCCAGGAGGTCACCTGGGCCGAAGCCATGGGGCTGGTGGTGATCAACGGCGTGCTGATTGTGGTCTTCGGAATGACGGGCATTCGAACCGCCATCTTCCGCGCGATCCCGAAGGACCTGAAGGCCGCGATTACGGTGGGCATTGGCCTGTTCATTACCTTCATCGGGTTCGTGGACTCCGGCTTTGTCACCCGCACACCCGCAGGTCCTCCGGTCCAGCTGGGAGATGGCGGATCGATCGTGTCGATCCCGACGATGATCTTTGTGATTGGGCTGCTGATCATGGGCGCGCTGGTAGCCCGTGGAGTGCAAGGCGCGATCCTGATCGGCATCGTGGTCTCCACCGTGCTGGCCGTCGCCGCGGAGCTGGTTTTCAAGATCGGTGCGGGCAGCGCGGATAACCCGCACGGCTGGCATCTGAACATCCCGGTGCTCCAGGGGCAGGTGGTCGCGCTGCCGGACATGTCGCTGGCCGGCGACTTCGATCTCTTCGGTTCCTTCTCCCGCATCGGTGCGCTCGCGGCGACGATGCTGGTCTTCACCCTGGTGTTCACGAATTTCTTTGACGCCATGGGAACCATGACCGGGCTGGCCAAAAATGCGGGCCTTGCGAAAAAGGACGGCACCTTCCCGAGGCTCAAGGCCGCATTTGTGGTGGAAGGCCTGGGTGCGGTCGCCGGCGGCATGGGGTCCTCATCCTCGAATACCGTGTATGTGGATTCGGCCGCCGGCATCGGGGAAGGGGCGCGCACCGGCTTGGCCTCCGTGGTCACCGGGGCGTTGTTCCTGGGGTCGATGTTCTTCACGCCGCTGACCTCGGTGGTGCCCATCGAGGTGGCCGCCGCGGCGCTGGTGCTGGTCGGCACCATGATGTGCGCGCAGATCCGCGAGATCAATTTCAAGCGATTCTCCTCGGCCCTGCCCGCCTTCCTGACGCTGATCACCATGCCGCTGACCTACTCCATCGCCAATGGCATCGGGGCCGGGTTCATCGCATGGGTCGTGGTGAATACCGCGGCCGGCCGCTACAAGAAGATTCACCCGTTGATGTGGGTGGTTGCCGCCGGGTTCTTGGTCTACTTCGCCCGCGGGCCGATCACCACCCTGCTTGGCTGAGCAGGTGATGAATAAAAGTTGACATTAGTTGCTGTGATGCACTTCACTTAGAATGAATGAACTTGATTTTCCATGATCCGAAATTTGGAGGCTAATCATGGCTGGTTGTGTTGCCTGGTCCAAGGGCCAGATCGCGCACGGAGACTAATCGTCGCCGCGCGCGGAGGGCTGCCCTCCGCGCGCAGCTCATCGAGTGTTTCCCCGGGGCTGGGCCCCGGCGGAAACTAGTCAACCATCCAAAATCATTCATAGTGCGCCTGAGCTCTCAGGTGCAGGAGGTGTCAGCGGCATGACCGCCGAGACAACGGAAAAATCGAGCTGCCAAATAACCGTCAACGGAACCATCCGTGAATTCGATGGCCCGCCGCATACCAACGCGCTGGATTTCCTGCGTAGCGAAGGGCTCATCGGGTGCAAGGAGGGATGCGCGGAGGGCGAATGCGGCGCCTGCTCGATCCTCGTGGCCCGCAGCGACAGGCAGGGGACCCGCTGGACGGCGTTGAATGCCTGCCTGCTGCCGGCCGCATCGCTCGACGGGCAGGAAGTCATCACTTCCGAAGGCCTGGGCAGCGTGGAAAACCTGCATCCGGTGCAGGAGGAGATGGCCAATCGCGGCGGATCCCAGTGCGGTTATTGCACCCCCGGATTCGTCTGCTCCATGGCCGCCGAATACTACCGCCCGGAGCGAATCGCCAATACCGCAGTCATCGCGGAGCACGGCGAGGAGCACCGGTGCGGACCCAATGGATTCGATCTGCATTCGCTCTCTGGCAACTTGTGCCGCTGCACCGGGTATCGACCCATTCGTGACGCGGCCTATGCCCTGGGTGCACCGGATGCACAAGATGAGCTTGCCACCCGGCGAGGGCAAGCCGCACCGGCGGCGGTGTCCACCGATATCACGCGGGTGGACACCCCCACCGGAAGCACCGGTCGCTTCCGGCGCCCGGCCAGCCTGGACGCGGCCTTTGGCATCCTGGCCGAGGAACCCGAAACCCTGCTCGTGGCCGGCGGCACCGACTGGGGTGTCGAGGTCAATATCAAAGGTGCGCGGGCCCGCTCGGTGCTGGCCATCGACCGGCTTGCCGAGTTGCGCCAAATTCACTTCGGCGAAGACTATATCGAACTCGGCGCCGCCTGCACGCTGAGCGAACTCGAACGTCTTCTGGCCGGCAAGATCCCGTTGCTCGGCCAGCTCTTCCCGCAGTTCGCCTCCCGGCTCATCCGAAATGGCGCCACCCTCGGCGGCAATTTGGGCACCGGTTCGCCGATCGGGGATACCCCGCCGGCGCTGCTGGCGCTGGAAGCGGACCTCGTGCTGGGCAGCGCCTCGGGTAGCCGCATCGTGCCCTTGGCGCAGTACTTCACCGGGTACCGGCAGACGGTGCGGGCCGCCGGGGAACTGATCACCGCGATCCGCATCCCGCTGCCGCTGGCGGTCCTGACCAGCTTCCAGAAGATCTCCAAACGACGCTTTGACGATATCTCTTCGGTGGCCATCGGCTATGCGGTGAGCGTGGAAAACAACTACATCACCAAGGCCCGCATCGGCTTGGGCGGAGTGGCGGCCACTCCGCTGCGAGCTACCGCCACCGAAGCCGCCTTGGAAGGCAAAGAGTGGTGCTTGGCGACTATCCATGCGGCTGCCGAGCAGATGGCGCAGGAGGGCACCCCCATGGATGACCACCGGGCCAGCTCAAGCTATCGAAAGGCGATGCTGAAGTCCTCGCTGGAGCGTTTTTTCGCCGAACAGCTCGCCCGCACCAACGCAGCAAAGGGGGAGCAGATCTCATGAGCCAGCTTTCACAACGCCCGGAATCGCCCGTAGTCGGCCAGCGCCAGCGCCACGAATCCGCGGCCGAACACGTCACCGGCACCGCGCGCTACACCGATGATCTGGCGCAACGGCTCACCGGGGTACTCCACGCCTACCCGGTGCAGTCCACCGAAGCCCACGCGAAGATCCTGGGCCTCGATACCAGCGGCGCCAGCGCAATTCCCGGGGTGGTGCGGGTGATTACCGCCGCCGATATCCCGGGGGTCAACGACCAGGGCGCCAAACGCGACGAACCCATGATTCCGGTCGACGAGGTGATGTTCTACGGCCAACCGGTGGCCTGGGTGCTCGGCGAAGATCTCGAAGCCGCCAAGGCCGGGGCGGGGGCGGTCAAGGTGGACTACGAGCCGCGTGCCTCGCTGATCACCATCAAGGAGGCCATTGCCGCCCAGAGCTTCCACGGGATCAAGCCCACCATCGACAAGGGGGATATTTCCGGGGCCTTCGCCGACGCGGCACATGTCTTTGAAGGGGACTTCGAATTCTCCGGCCAGGAGCATTTTTATCTTGAGACGCAGAACTCGCTCGCCCTGGTTGACGAGTCCGGCCAGATATTGATTCATTGCTCCACCCAGCACCCCACCGAAACCCAAGATATCGTCTCCCATGTGCTCGGCATCCCGGCCCATGAGGTGACGGTGCAGGTATTGCGGATGGGCGGCGGGTTCGGCGGCAAGGAAATGCAGCCGCACGGCTACGCGGCGCTCGCCGCGCTGGGCGCGGTGCTCACCGGGCGTCCGGTGCGGGTTCGCTTGAACCGCACCCTGGACATGACCATGACCGGCAAGCGCCACGGGTTCTACGCGACCTGGAAGATCGGCTTCGACGCGCAGGGCAAGATCCTGGCCTTGGATGCCGGCCTCACCGCGGACGGCGGATGGAGCCTGGATCTGTCCGAACCGGTGCTTACCCGTGCGATGTGCCATATCGACAACGGCTACTGGGTCCCGAATATCCGGGTGCGCGGACGGATTGCCAAATGCCATAAGACCTCACAGACCGCATTCCGCGGCTTTGGCGGGCCGCAGGGCATGCTGGTGATGGAGGACATCCTGGGCCGGGTCGCCCCCAAGCTGGGGATCGCTGCCCGCGAGCTGCGCCGGCGCAACTTCTACGCGCAGGGTCAGGACACCCCGTACTACCAGCCGGTGCGCCATCCCGAACGGCTCGACGCGGCCTGGCAGCAGGTCCTGGAATCCGCCCAGATCACCCAGCGCGAGGCGCAAATCAGCGAATTCAACGCGCGCAATGAGAACACCAAACGCGCCCTGGCACTCACCCCGGTGAAGTTCGGGATCTCCTTCAACCTCACCGCCTTCAACCAGGGCGGCGCCCTGGTGCTGGTCTACAAGGACGGCTCGGTGCTGGTGAACCACGGCGGCACCGAGATGGGCCAAGGCCTGCATACCAAGATGCTGCAGGTCGCGGCCACCACCTTGGGAGTGCCGCTGTCCGCGGTGCGCATCGCGCCAACTCGCACAGACAAGGTGCCCAATACCTCGGCCACCGCCGCCAGCTCCGGCAGCGATATCAATGGCGGCGCCGTGAAGGACGCTTGCGAGCAGATCCAGGCCAGGCTGGCGCAGGTCGCCGCCGGCAAGCTTGGCGTTCCGGCGCATGAGGTGCGTTTCGGCAACGGAAAGATCACCGCCCTGGGCAAGAGCCAGGAGCTGAGCTGGGAAGAAATTGTGCGGGACGCCTACTTCCAGCGCATCCAGCTCTCGGCAGCCGGGTTCTACCGGACCGAGGGTCTGCACTGGGATTTGAGCCAGATGTCTGGCACCCCGTTTAAGTACTTCGCCTACGGGGTAGCCGCCAGCGAGGTGGAGGTCAGCCGCTTTGACGGGTCCTACACTCTGGCCCGAGTGGACATCGTGCATGACGTGGGCGACTCGCTCTCGCCGCTGGTGGATCTGGGGCAAATTGAAGGCGGTTTCGTGCAGGGCGCCGGGTGGCTGACCCTTGAAGACCTGCGCTGGGATACCTCGGATGGTCCGGGGCGTGGACGAGTGGCCACCCAGGCCGCGAGCACCTACAAGATCCCCAGCTTTTCCGAGATGCCCGAGGTCTTCAACGTTTCGCTGCTGGACAAGGCCCATGAGGAAGGAGCGGTGTACGGTTCCAAGGCGGTCGGCGAACCGCCGCTGATGCTGGCCTTCTCGGTGCGCGAGGCGCTGCGGCAGGCGGTGGCCGAATTCGGTCCGGCCGGCTGCTCGGTTCAGCTGGCCTCTCCGGCCACTCCGGAGGCGGTGTTCTGGGCCATTGAATCCGTGCGCGAGCCGAGCCTGATCGAGGAAAAGGTGCGCTAGCCATGCTGTCCTGGATCGAAGCGGTGACGGCACTGCGCAATGAGCGGCGCACGGCGGTGCTGGTCACCGTCACCGCCGTGCGCGGCCATGCCCCGCGTGAAGCCGGCGCGAAGATGGTGATCGCAAAGGACGAAATCTTCGGCACCATCGGCGGCGGCAATCTGGAGATGGCGGCCATGGAACGGGCCCGCGAGATGCTCGCGCAGGGCGAAAGCCAGCCGCAGGGTATGAGCCTGCGGCTGAACGACAAAGCCCCGGCAAAATACGGGCGCCAATGCTGCGGGGGAGAGGTGAGCCTGCTGCTGGAGCCTTTACCGGTGCCGGCCACCGTGGCGATCTTCGGGATCGGCAACGTGGGAATGGAACTTGCCCGCATCCTCTCCCGGCATGAGCTGGAATTGCATTTAACCGACTCGCGTCCCGAGTTCCTCCAGTCGCTGGCGGCTATGGAACCCGGCGTGGCCCGTGTGCATGCGCAGGTGGCGGTGCTGGGCGAACAGGTATTGAGCTGCCTTCCGGAGGGGGCCCATGTGCTGATCATGACCCACGACCATGCCGAGGATTTCCATTTGTGCGATGCGGCCTTGCGGCATCCGGGGCTCGGATCGATCGGGCTGATCGGTTCGAAGGCCAAATGGGCCCGCTTCCAGAAGAACCTGGCCGCCAGCGGTCACGGCGAGGCGAAAATCCAGCAGATCCAATGCCCCATCGGCTTGGCCGAGGTCTCGGGCAAGCAGCCGGCGGTTATCGCAGTCAGCGTGGCCGCCGCGCTGCTGGCCAGGATCAGTTCCGCCAGCAAGGTGCATGCCTGAGATCATGTGATCCGCCGCCAGCGGCAGGGATCAGCCCTTCAGGCGTCCGAGTTCGTTGCCGACCCGGGTGATCTGCTCGGGGCCGACCTGGCAGCACCCGCCGATAATGCGTGCGCCGGAGGCGATCAGTTCCGGCACCGCTCCGGGCAGATCGGTGCCCGGGGTCCCCGGAAGCCAGCTCCGGGCCTCGCGGTCCCAGATTTCGCCGCTGTTCGGGTAGGCCAGCAGCGAAAGGTCCGTCAGCTCGCGCAGCACCTTCAGGGCCGCGACGGCTACGGGCACCGGGCAGCAGTTCACGCCGAGCGCGGCAAAGGCGCCGGAATCGTTGGCGATCCGGGCCGCCTCGCGCAGGTCGCTGCCGTCTCCCAGCACCAGCTGTCCGTCCGCGGCGGTGCGCACCGCGAGGCTGAGCAGCACCGGCAGGTCCAATCCGGCCGCCTCCCCGGCCAGCGCCTGGACCTCGGCCAGGCTCGGCACGGTTTCACAGATCAACACGTCCGCCCCGGCATCGGCCAGGACCCGCAGACGCCCGCGGTGCCAGTCGGCCAGCTCGGCGACTTCGAGCCCGTAGGCTCCGTCGTATTCGGTGCCGGACCCCGGACCGGCGCCGTAGGGTCCCACCGAGGCGGCCACCCAGCGCGCCGGTGAACCGTTCGCCGCTTCGCGGGCCAGCCGCACGCTGGTGCGCAGCAGCTCCTCGGCCTGCGCGGCGGTCTGCTCGGTGCTCGCACCTTTGCTGGTGTTCGCCAGGCCATCGATGCTGACCTGGTAGGAGCAGGTGGTGGCCAGTTGCGCGCCGGCGGCGAAGAAGTCGGCGTGGGCGGCGCGGACCTCCTCGGGGCGGTCTTTGAGGATCTGCGCGGACCACAGTTCGCCGCTCACGTCATTGCCGCGCTGCGCCAGATGGGTGCCGAGCCCGCCGTCCAAGAGCAGCGGCGCGCTGTCTGCGGCGCTCAGCGCCTCGCGGAAATTGAGGGTTTCACTGGGATTTTTCACTTTCCGAGGGTAACCCGGTGATGGCTTGATGACCGATTATGACGGTCCGTGACAGGCCATGACGAGGGCTGCGCGGAGCAGGGGCACGGCAGTTATTCTTCAAACGCATTCATTTCAGAAGGAGCCCCATGTCCGAGCTCAGCGCGCCGCCGGCGCAGCAGCCTCCCGCCCGCTCTACTCCGGGCGTTTCGCCCGGCGAATCCGGGCTGCGCAGAACCATGACCTCCCGCCACCTGGTGATGATCGCGCTGGGCGGGGTGATCGGCTCGGGGCTGTTCGTCTCTTCGGGCTACACGATTGCGCAGGCCGGACCGCTGGGCGCCGTGCTGGCCTACGCGGTGGGCGCGCTGGTGGCCTATATGGTGATGAGCGGGCTCGGGGAGCTGTCCGCACGCCATCCGGTGGCCGGCGGGTTCCACGCCCACGCCACCCGCGACCTCGGCCCGGCCTGGGGTTTCACTACAGCCTGGCTGTACTGGATGTGCTGGGCGGTGGCGCTGGCCAGCGAGTTCACCGCCTCGGGCATCCTCATGCAGCGCTGGTTCCCCACGGTGCCGGCCTGGGTATTCGCCCTGCTCTTCGCGGCCCTGCTGTTCGCGCTGAACGCGGTGTCCTCGAAGGTCTTCGCCGAAACCGAATTCTGGTTCTCGCTGATCAAGGTGGCCGCCGTGGTGCTCATGATCGTGGTCGGCGCGGCCACGATCCTCGGCATCAACCCGGCCAGCGAGGCGGGCCCGCTTGGCCTGGCGAACTTCGATACCGGCGATGGGCTGTTCCCGACGGGGATCAGCGGCGTGCTGGTCACCATCCTGGCGGTGTTCTATGCCTTCAGCGGCACGGAGCTGATCGGTGTGGCCGCCGGCGAGGCCAAGAACCCGGAACTGAGCATCCCGCGGGCCATCCGCACCGCCGTGGTGCGCCTGGCGGTGTTCTTCATCGGCGCCATCGTGGTGATCGCCGCGATCGTTCCCTTCGCCGAGGCGGGCGCAAACGAGAGCCCATTCGTCACGGTGCTGGATGCCACAGGGCTGCCGGCCGGGGCCGACATCATGAACTTCGTGATCATCACTGCATTGCTCTCCGCGGGCAACTCCGGACTGTATTCCTGTGCCCGGATGCTGCACGCCATGGGCGCCGCAGGCCAAGCCCCGGCGGTGCTCTCGAAAACCAACCGCCGCGGCGTGCCGATGCTGGCGCTGTGCCTGTCGCTGCTGGGCGGTTTGGCCTCCCTGCTCTCCGGGGTCATCGCCGCGGACTCGCTGTTCCTGGCGCTGGTCTCCATCTCCGGGTTTGCGGTGGTGGCGGTGTGGATCGTGATCTGCGCTTCGCACCTGTCCTTCCGCCGGCACCATGTGGCGGTGCACGGCGGCACCGATTCGCTGCCCTATCGGGCCCCGCTGTTCCCGCTGCTTCCGATCCTGGCGGTGCTTCTGCTGGGCGCCTCGCTGGTCGGTGTGGCCTTCGACCCCGTGCAGCGACCGGCCCTCTGGTTCGGGGTGCCATTCACCCTGCTGTGCTTGGGCTACTACCGCTGGCGCCACGGGGCCGGGGTGTTCACCCCGGCGCGCTGAGCGGGCGCTGTGAAAACGCCGGACCCGGGAACTCTGCGCGGCTCTGGGGAGTTTAACGGGGCCGAGGCGGGCGGAAATCGTGCCGCGGATCCACCAAGGAAATGAGGACGTTGTGGCAATGTTCGACAAGCTATTGCGCAAGGGAAAGCAGCTGGCCGGGGAGTATGTCCGGGAACAGCTGAACCAGCGCAGCTCCACCGGCCAGCAAAACAACCAGCAGGATCCGCGCGACAGCCGAAGCCAATCCGGGTACGAAAACCGGGACTACCCGAACCAGCAAGGCGCGGTGCAGCCGCGGACGGCCGGTAGCCAGGGCGCATCACGCGAGGACCAGGCGGCGATCGAGAAGTACCGCTACATGCTGCGCACCGCGCCGCCGCAGGATATGGAACGCGCCCACAGCGAGGCTTTTGCCCGGTTGACGGTGTCGCAGCGCGAGCTGCTGCACGCCGAGCTGGCCGAGCAGCTGCCGGCCGCAGAGCGCCCGGCCTCGCAACGGCCGGAGGATCTGGCCCGGGCCGCCACCCGCGCCGAGGTATCCCGCCCGGGCTTCATGGACAAGCTCCTCTCGCGGGGCGGTTCGGGACGGAAATCCATGGGCGGCATGGCCGCCGGCGCGGCCGGCGGGCTCGGAATCGGCCTGCTGGGCGGTGTGGCCGGAGCCTTCATCGGCACCGCGATCGCCGGACCGCTGCTCGATGGCTTCGCGGGGATCGGCGAGGAATTCGGCTCGGCGGCCGAGGGGCTCAGCGATTCCTTCGCCGGAGCCGGCGAACAGTTCTCCGCGGCCGGAGAGGGCCTGGGCGACCAGGCCGGTGGCGCGTTCGGGGACTTCCTGGGCGGTGCCGGAGGAAGCTTCGGGGACTTCGAGTTCTAGCACTGGCATGGACCGGCCGCCGTGCATCCTGAACTCGCTGCCAGCGGGAACTCGTGGCTCTTGACCTGCGGGAAAGAGATCTTGAAGATCGGTCCGCCGGCCACCACGAACACGATCTTGCCCGGCATTATGGAACACTGCCATCGATCAGGCTGCCCCGGCCCCTATTCCGTTGCGGCTCGTGGACGTTTGACGGTTCCAGAGGCCTCGCCCCAGCGCTTCCCGCTAGCGGCATCCGGCACGCCGCGGCTATGGGCCAGCGCCGCTGCCTCGGCGCGCGAACGCACATCCAGCTTCTTGAAGAGGTTGCGGACATGGAACTTCACCGTATTCTCGCTGATGCCCAGGGCTGCGGAGATCGCGCGGTTTCCCTGCCCCGCCGCCAGCAGTTGGAGCACCTCGAATTCCCGGGCGGCCAGCTTCCATTGGGCCAGATCGGCGGGCATGCTCTGCGGCGCATCGAGCGGCAGCACGATCGAGACATCGGTGCCCCACTCGGAGATGACTTCCAGCTCCATCCGCCCGGCCAGGGCTTGCACCTGACGGTTCAGGCGCTCGATAGTCGGAGACGCTTGGTCCATGGCGCCGCGTCCGTCGTCACGCATGTTGATCAGCAGGTTCTCCCCGTCGCAGTCCCATTGGGCACGAATCCGGTGGATCTGTTCTTGATCCATCATGACCAGCGCCAGCCCGCGCATGATCGAGCGCGCCGCGTAGGCGACTTCTCCGGGCAAGGCCCTGCCATCGGCGGGCGGCTCGATGAATTGCAGTTCCACTCCGCCGGATTCGCTCAAGGGGCGCAGGTCCTCGCGCAAGCGGGTAAAGGCGCTGCCCACCGGTTCCTCGGCCATGCCATTGATCCGGTCATCGAGGGACCGCAAGCCCACCAGGGTCTTCGCCGCCAGGTCGGTGGCCTTGGCTCGTGCCAGCGCATCGCTGAGCTGCGTGCTGCGCAGGGTGGCCAGCAGAAGGTCCAGGCTGGTGGAGTACTGGTCGACCAGTTCGGTGGTCACCCGGGTGCGTTCGGCCGATACGGCCCGCGATTCACGCAAGTAGGAGGGCGGCGCGTCTGCGACCTTTTCGCGGATCCGGGCTGCCGTGAGCTGCCAGAGGTAATCAAGCAGATCACGAGAACTGCCGGACTCGGCAGGCTCCTGCACCACTACCGGATCAGTCAGCACGAGTAGCGCATTGCTCGGCGGATAGCGCAAGGCAAGGACTTCGCGCGGGGCCCCGCCAATCCCTGCGGTGCCCCGCCACCGGTCCTGCTCCGGGTGGGAGCTGCGCAGCTGGTCCAATTCGGCAATGGTCACCCGGGAGGTGATTGCTTCGCTTCCCGCCTTCTTCTGTGGCCGGCCGGTGCACTCCTCGGTGAAGATCAGCAGCGCGGAGCATTTGACCCACGGCTGCAAGGACGCATGCAGCCGTTCGGCAATCTGCAGCAGCGGCGCGGTAGCCAGCAGCGACAGCGAATCGAGAAGCTCCCAGAGCCTGGCATCGGAATTCGGGTCGCGTCCAATGAGCTCGTGGAGAGAAACCATGACAGTGAGTGTATTCCATTCGAGCCTGGCCAGCCTACCCGAATGGGTAGGAAAAGCCGTCACAAGATGGCGTATTGCCCACCCGGCAGATCCGTGAGGATGGATTGTAGACACGGCGAGGCCCGCAACGGGCACCGAAGCGACCATCGAGAGGAATGGCTTGGGTACTTTGCGAACTAAGGCGGAGGCAAGCACCGCAAATCATGTTGTAGCCGCGCAGGAAATGATTCAGGCGGAGATCGCTGAGACCATGCAGGCCGTCGATCCCGCCCAGGTCGCCGCGGTGGCCGAGCTGGCCATTTCGGCCAAGCGGATCTTCGTCGCCGGTGCCGGGCGCAGCGGCCTGGTGCTGCGCATGGCTGCCATGCGGCTGATGCATCTGGGCCTCACGGTGCACGTGGCCGGTGATATCACCACTCCGGCCATCACCGAAGGGGATTTGCTGCTGGTGGCCTCCGGCTCGGGCACCACCTCCGGGGTGGTCAGAAGCGCCCAGACGGCAGCCGATCTCGGGGCGCGCGTCGCCGCGGTGACCACGGACCCGGGCTCGCCCTTGGCGCACCTGGCCACCGCAATCGTGCAGGTGCCGGCCGCGCGCAAGACGGACCACGGTTCGGCGAAGAGCAAGCAGTACTCGGGCAGCCTCTTCGAGCAGTCGCTCTTCCTGCTCACCGAATCGCTATTCCACTGTCTTTGGAACAGCACGGAATTGCCGGCCGAAGAGCTGTGGCTGCGGCACGCCAACCTGGAATAGCCCGGGCCGCGAATCCTCCTTGAAAAACACAACAACCGAAAGAAGATCACCATGAAAATCCAAGTTGCCATCGACCTGCTGACCACCCAGGATGCTCTGGAGCTGGCGGCAAAGGTCGCCCCATACGTCGACATCATCGAGCTGGGCACCCCGCTGATCAAGGCCGAGGGCCTCTCGGCGGTTGCCGCGATCAAGAGCGCCCACCCGGACAAGATTGTGTTCGCCGACATGAAGACGATGGATGCCGGCGAGCTGGAAGCCGACATCGCTTTCGCTGCCGGCGCGGATCTGGTCTCCGTGCTTGGCAGCGCAGACGACTCCACCGTCGCGGGCGCCGTCAAGGCTGCCAAGGAGCGCAATAAGGGCATTGTGGTCGATCTGATCGGCATCGCGGACAAGGCCGCCCGTGCGAAGGAAGTCATCGCGTTGGGAGCTCAGTTTGTCGAGTTCCACGCCGGCTTGGACGAGCAGGCACAGCCCGGTTACGACCTGACTGGCCTGCTCAGCGCGGGGGCGATCGCAGCAGTTCCGTTCTCGGTGGCCGGCGGGGTCAGCATCAGCACCATCGCCGAGGTGCAGAAGTCCGGGGCCCAGGTGGCGGTGGCCGGAGGCGCCATCTATGGCGCGGCCGACCCGGCGACCGCGGCCCGCGAGCTCAAGGCCGCATTGGTCTAAGGCACGAAACCTCGGTGGCATCGATAAAATGGAGCCACCCGGAATTGCATAACAAGACGCACGGCTCCACCGGAGCCGTGCGTCTTGTTGTTATTTGTCCTCGTCGCCACCGACCATGGTGATTGGCTGGACGCCTCCGCCGGGGAAGCAGCCGATCGGGCTCTTGCCCGATTCTGCGACGATGTCCAAGCATTTGGATGTCAGGGTTTCGGGGGTGATGGACCGCTCGAGGATCTTGTTGGCCTCGGCCTCGGCGGCGCTGGTTTGCTTGCGCTGCTCGGCGATGCGGGTCTTCGCAGTTTCGGCCTGCAGCTCGTTGATGCGATTCTGCGTCGGCTCATCGAAGTTGATGATCGGCAGGGTTACCGAGCGGATGTCGATCTGGGTGCCGACCTTTTCCTGCATCTTGGTCCGCACGGACTTGGCCAGGCCCTCGAGGTCCTGGCCTCCATCGGCTGGATCGGTGTAGGCCAGCGGGTCGTAGGTCGCCATGACTTCGTTCAACGCGGCGCGGAAATTGCGATCCACCAGGTTGGACTGGATGCCTTCGAAGGTGCGGTAGTCCAGGAACACGGACATCGCGTCGTCGGTCTTCAACTGCCACTGGATCGAGGCGTCGACGTTCGCCTTGCCGTTGTTTCCCAGGCGGACCGGGATGGCGCTGTTCGAAGAGTACACATCGTTTTGGACCGACCCATCGAGCTTCTCCACGGTTTCCCACGGCGCCTTGAGGTGGAAGCCGTTGCCGATGACGGCGGTGGGCTTGCCCAGGGCGATCTTCACCCCGACAGTGCGTGGCTGAACGATGGTGGCCGAGGCGAATCCGAGAACAACCAGCGAAACGACCAGGATGCCGATGCCGGTCAACCGGGCATTTCCCTTGGACTTCGCGCCGGCTTTCATGCCCGCGCTGCCGAAGACGAAGAATAGCCCGAGCAGGATGCCAATGATGATGAGAACTGTGAGAAACATGTCCCTCTTCCTTGATGTGATGAACACTTAAAGTCTAAGCGATGTACCATCTGGAGGATTCGAGGGAAGATGAGTGATGTTTCACGGATGCTGCAGCGGAAGGCTACTTCAGGTGGCCAACCAGCTCAGAGGCGATGCCGGTGTAGCTGCCCGGGGTCATCTGCTGCAGACGAGCCTCGGCGTCTGCCGGCAAGCCCAGCTCGCCAACGAATTCCTTCAAACGGGCCGCGTCCACGCGCTGTCCGCGGGTCAGGTCCTTCAGTCGCTCATAAGGATTGTCCATGCCTGCAACGCCGGCAATGGATTCGGCGCGTTGTGAAGTTCGAGCGGACAGGGCTTCATGGAGACGATCGTGCTGCAGGGATACAGCGAAGAATGAAAAGCGCTACGGTCGATCTTAAATATTAGACCCGAGCAACGAGATGAACGACGAGACGATATCGTTGGCACCTGTGGATGCAGTCTTCAGCCTGTATAGCAGCGTGCATGCTGACAAACCTAGCTCGGCCGCTAGCTCGGCGTTCGGCATACCCCGACTCGCCGCTCATTAAAGTGCGGTGCAATTGGGCCGGGTGAGCACTGGATTTGTTGTTCGTTCGGTGTGACCGAACGGTGTGATAGCAACTTGGCCGTTGAACCGCTCCGCAACCTGGACTCTACTTATAGAGAGAGCAAACCATGTGTCTCTAGTCACAGAACCTAGGTCCGAAGGAGAACGAAATGGCCGTCACCGCTGCTCCAAAACAAAAAGACAGGGCTTCTAGTACGCCAAATAGTAGGCGAAACTGGGGCATCGTCGTGATGCTGTTGATCTTCTTTATGCTCAATTTCGCCGATAAGGCGGCTATAGGGCTGGCGAGTACGCCGATTCGAGAAAGCATGAACCTGAGTGCAAGCCAGTATGGGCTGCTTTCAAGCGCGTTCTTCTGGTTATTCGCGGTCGGGGCGGTCACGCTCACTGCAGTGTTCCGTAGAATCTCTTATAACTGGGCAGCCGGCATCTTGATGATCACCTGGATTCTGACAATGTTGCCACTGACGGCTCAAACAACTTTTGGTGTATTGCTTGCAAGCCGGATCGCATTGGGTTTCTTCGAAGGCCCCGCGCACGCGCTATGCCAGTCCATTGTTCACGAACTTTTCCCCCCTGAAAAGCGTGCTGCCGCAGGCGCTGTGGTCAATGCCGGTTCTTCTCTCGGACCCCTGTTTGCAGCGCCGATTCTGACTTGGATCATCCTGACCTGGGATTGGCACGCATCTTTCGTCTTCTTGGTGGGCATCAGTATTACCTGGGCCATCGTCTGGTTTTTCTATGCTGACAAGCTTCCCTTCCGCAAGCGGCGAATAGCCAATGAGCCTAGGGCAGCCAAGGAAGACCCCAACGGCGATATTGTCGTCCCGTTCTACCGTCTGCTATTGATACCTAGCTTTTGGGGTCTCGCGCTACTTTCGTTCGCCGGATATCTAATCACCTCGCTGAAGGTTTCCTGGTTGCCTGCCTTCATGAATGAAGGCCTAGGGTACTCGATGGAAAGTGTCGGCGTATTGGTGACGATCCCGTATATTGTGGCGGTAGTAGTACTACTGGGTGCCGGGTTGCTCTCAGGACACCTATTGAAGCGTGGCCACTCCTCAAGAATGGCCCGTTCTTTCCTGACTGCTGCCTGCCTGCTGTTCGCCGGAGCATCAATGATCACGTTTACTCAGATCCCGGCTGGCCCGCTCCAGCTCGTTCTGGTCGTCGCGGCATTCTCCATCAATTCGGTGGCGTTCTCCATCGGATTTGCAGGTGCTTCGGACTTCCTCCCGGCCCACCAGCGTGCCTCGTTCTTCGGTTGCATAATTGCTGCCTATTCGATCGCCGGAATGGTTGCACCCTACGTACTGGGTCTGATCGTTGAAAGCGCAGCATCCTCCGTTCAAGGCTATTCGAACGGATTCTTGATCGTTGGCATCACCATCTGCGTATTCGGGGTCGCCGGTGGAATGATGCTCAATCCAGCCCGGGCGCGGACCCGGCTTCTAGAACTCACCGCAATGTATGAAGCTCGAAAGCAGGTCAGTTCATGAACCAGCAAGCTGGGCCGTTGAAAGGAATCCGGGTACTGGACTTTGGGCAGTACATTGCTGGCCCGGGCGCCGGCCAGATCCTGTCGGACCTCGGTGCCACAGTCATCAAGGTCGAGAACATTAGCGGTGACCAAGCCCGCAGCATTGGTGTTTTTGGCGAAGCCATGATCCGTGCCTACAACCGGGACAAGGCAAGCCTGGCACTGGATCTAAGGAAACCCGAGGCACGTGTTGTCGTCCAGCAGCTGCTCCCGGAAACCGATGTACTGATTCACAACTTCCGCCCCGGGGCGGCAGAACGGCTGGGACTCGGCGCTGAAACCTTGCGCGAGCAGTACCCAGCACTTGTCTACGGTTCGGTGACCGGGTTTGGAACTCGTGGACCCTCCAGCGATCGTCCGGGACTGGATATCGCTGCGCAGGCAGAATTTGGGATCATGCAGACAACAGGTGAAGAAGGTGGAGAACCTCAGCGGATCGGTTTCGCCGCAGTTGACGTGGCAGCAGCAAACTCGCTTGCCACGGGCATCATGGCAGCGCTCTTCGCCCGCACAACCACACGGGAAGGGGCCCATGTTCAAACATCCTTGATGGAAGCGGCGATTTCCATGCAGGCAGCGACTTGGGGCGAATTCACCATCACCGGTCAGCCCGGACGGCGCAAGGGAAACGGCCAGGCACACGCGGCCCCCGCCGCGGATCTGGTCCATGTCAGCGATGGAATGATCGTGCTTTCCGCTTACACGAGTGAGAAGTGGGCAGCGCTCTGCAACGCCATTGGCCACCCCGAATACATTGAAGATCCGAGGTTCAGCGACAATCCGTCCCGCGTTGCCCACCGTTCAGCACTCCTGGACAGTTTGGGGCAGGCACTCTCCGCGAGCACCCGTGACCAAGCAGTCAAACTGCTCCTGGCCAACGGCATCGTCTGCGGGGCAGTCCGTGCTTTCGACGAACTGGTGATCGATCAAGATCTGGTCGCATCAGAGGTGCTGATCTCGGTTGAATCCGGCAATGGAAATTACACCTCCCCGGGAGTCCCCTTCACACTCGATGGGTGGCGCAGGACTTCCTCCGCCGAAGCGCCCCGACTCGGAGCGCAGAATACTCGGATCCTTGCTGATCTGGGCTATACGGAGGAGCAAATCGAAGCACTGCACGTCGCCGGTGTAGTCTCCACGCCACCGATTGCCGCAGCCGGTACCTCGCAACATGCACGTAAGTAAGGAACTACATTCATGATCAACCCCGAGATATTCGAATACGGATTTGATGAGTATCGCAAGCTCATCGCGGAATTCACCGAGCGGGAATTGATTCCCGCGGAAAACGAGATGGTCCAGGCCGGCGCCGTCCCCGAGCGCCTGCTCAAACGCATGGCGGAGGTAGGGCTTTTCGGCATCTCCATCCCTCGCAAATACGGCGGGCTGGAATGGAACATGGAACAGCAAGTTCTGCTGACACTCGAATTCACGAGGGCCTCCTGCGTCTACCGTTCACGATTCTCCACGGTCATCGGTTTGTGCTCCCAAGCGATCCTCGACCACGGCACAGAAGAACAACGGGGCAACCTGCTGCCCAAGATGGCCGCCGGCGAACTGGTCACTGCATTCGCGCTGACCGAGGAAGGGGCCGGATCCGATGCGGCGCAGCTCACCACCTCCGCGACCCTTGAGCACGAACGCTACGTGCTCAACGGCGAGAAGCGATACATCACCAACGCCGGATGGGCTGATGCCTTCGTGGTTTTTGCACGCACCAACCAGTCGATCTCGGGCGCCAAAGGCGTTTCCGCGCTGATCGTTGACGCCACGCTGCCCGGAGTCACCACTTCGCTGCCCACCCGCATGAACGGCCATGCCGAGGCACCGGTCGGCGAAATCCACCTCAACAACGTCTCGGTGCCCGCCAGACACTTGTTAGGCGGAGCCGGCGGCGAAGGACAGGGACTGACTATGGCGCTGCGCGGTATCAACCACGCCCGGCTCCACGTGGCAGCAACTTGTGTTGGCCAGGCAACGCGCATACTCGAAGAAACCACCAGCCATGTCAGCAGTCGCAAACAGTTCAACGCCCCGCTGTCCGACCTGGGAGCCGTCCAGGCCGTGCTGGGCGAGTGCTTCGCCGAGGTCGAGGCCGCCCGTGCGCTGGTCATGGAAGGAGCACGCTCCTTCGACGAGGGAGATGTCCCTCGCCACCGGATCGCCGCGGCCAAGCTCTTCGCCTCCGAAATGGCTGGCCGCGTTGCCGACAAGTGCCTCCAGCTGCTCGGCGGCGAGGGAATTGTCGGCGACCATCCGATCCCGCGTATGTGGCGCGACGTGCGCGCGCTGCGCATCTACGAGGGGTCCTCGCCAATTCACGAACGCAATCTTGCCGTAGCTATGATTCGACAAGGGAAGATCGACGGAAAGCTCCCGAATAGCTACCGCGCGTAGCCCTGCCAACGCGCAAAACCGTCTGAAGCCAAGGAGAAAATTGTGGAGATTCGCCAGCTCGAGTATTTCTTGGCCGTTGTCGAGCACAACGGCGTCAATCGCGCTGCCGTCCACCTGCACGTTGCGCAGGCAACGATATCCCAGAGCATCAGGCAGCTTGAGCGCGAACTCAAGCTCGAGCTGTTTCACCGGACGGGGCGCAACATCGTGTTGAATTCGGCGGGCCGGCTTCTTGTTGACCCGGTTCGCCGAATCCTCGGAGAGGTCCTTTCCACGAAGGACCTCATGCATGGGGCCCTCGAGATGTCCGTAGGTTCTATCACGATCGGCACGATGCCCGAGATGTCCAGCGAGGCCGTGGCTGCCTGGAGCGGATCGTTCACCAAGCACTACCCTGAGATTCGGATCGACATGACCGAGTATGCAGATGTTGCAGAGCTCTGTGAAGAAGTGCTCAACGGGCACTGCGAAATCGGATTCACCACTTTCCCGATTCCCGTCGAAAACTTGCAAACGATCCAATGCGGTGTCCAGCGGATGATGCTGGTCATGCCACCGGGCACCACGCTCCCGGCACACCAGCCGGTCGCGTTGTCCGGGCTGCACTCGCTGCCACTGGCAGTGAGCAACTTAGCGCACCGAGAAAACGACATCGTCGCAGCGGCACTTCGAGAGCAAGGCATCACCGGTCGGATCAGAGCCTACGTGCCCACCCGGCACGCGCAGCTGGCCCTGGTGCTGAACGGCAGTGCAAACGCGTTCCTGCCGATTCGGCTTGCCGTGCTCGCGAAGAAACTGGGAGCAGTGGTCGTCGAAACGGAACCCACGATTCGCACAGACTACGGAATCGTGCACCGTGCTGGCTCGTTGAATCCGGCGGCAGAAAGCTTCATTCGGCAAAGCATGGCGGTCCTGAACCAATGGGGAGAACTGATCAAGAAGCACCAGGATGCCGGGGAATCGTTGCTCGATGCTGCATTGCTGGCGGACGAAGCGCTGCACGGCAAGGTCTAGCCCGCGGGTGCCCCGGCCAACTACCGACAAATCGCCGCACCGGCGAACAACCTATGAACAAACGGATTCAACTATGAATACAAGTAGCGGCGTAGAGGGCATTTCTAACATCCTGGTCATTGGCGCCGGGACCATGGGACGTCAGATAGCCATGAGCGCGGCCCTGGCCGGCTACTCCACAACCCTCCAAGATATCTCCCTCGATGGCCTGACCGCGGCACGCACCGAACACAAGAGCTGGGCCGATTCCCGGGTAGCCAAAGGCAAGCTGGGGCAGGACGATGCCGGCGCTGCGTTGGATGCACTGGCCTACAGCACGGACTTGAACACCGCGGCCTCCGGCGCGGACTTTGTGATCGAGGCTGCCACCGAGCGTCTGGACATCAAGACGCAGATCTTCGAGCAGCTGGGCGTGCTGACCCCGGCCCATGCCATTCTGGCCACGAACTCCTCCACCCTGGGCTCCTCCAAGGTCGCGGAGGCCACAGGGCGTCCGGCGCAGGTGTGCAATATGCACTTCTTCAACCCGGCGCTGGTCATGAAGTGTGTCGAGGTGGTGCGCCACGGAGCAACAAGCGACGCCACGGTTCAGGCCGCTATGGACCTGGCCCGCCGGCTGGGCAAGGAGCCGGTGCTGATCAACCGCGAAATCCCCGGGTTCATCGCCAACCGCCTGATGGGTGCGATGCAGCGCGAAGCGCTGTTCCTGGCCGATGAGGGCATCGCAAGCATCGAGGACATCGACACCACGGCGCGCACCGCGCTGGGCCATCCGATGGGCCCGTTCGCACTGATGGACATGGTTGGGCTCGACGTCATCGACTTCATCGCCCAAGCGACTTACGAGGAAACCGGCAACGCAGAGGATGCACCCAACGAACGCATCACGGCGCTGGTTGCTGAGGGAAAAATCGGACGTAAATCCGGCACCGGGTTCTACGGCTACACGCGGTAGCCCCTTGCCGGAGAAACTACCAGCGGCGTGAAAAATATTGAAGAACACCCCCGGCCATTGCAGAGGGTGTTCTTCAAAGCACGGTAAGAACCGCGTAAAACGCTGCGGGTTACTTCTGCAGGTGGTCAACCAGCTCAGAGGCGATGCCGGTGTAGCTGCCCGGGGTCATCTGCTGCAGACGAGCCTCGGCGTCTGCCGACAAGCCCAGCTCGCCAACGAATTCCTTCAAACGGGCCGCGTCCACGCGCTGTCCGCGGGTCAGGTCCTTCAGGCGCTCATAAGGATTGTCCATGCCTGCAACGCCGGCAATGGATTCGGCGCGCATGACCATCTGGATGGCCTCGGCGAGCACCTCCCAGTTGTGGTCCAGATCCTCTGCGAGTACCGCCTCGGCGACGTCCAAGCGATCCAGGCCCTTGGCGACGTTCGAGATGGCAAGCACCGAGTGGCCAATGGCGGTGCCGATGTTGCGCTGCGAGGAGGAGTCGGTCAGGTCGCGCTGCCAGCGGCTGGTGACCAGGGTGGCACCCAGGGTGTCGAGCAGGCCGTTGGAGATCTCCAGATTCGCCTCGGCGTTCTCGAAGCGGATCGGGTTCACCTTGTGCGGCATGGTCGAGGAGCCGGTTGCTCCGGCCACAGGGATCTGTGCGAAGTATCCGATGGAGATGTAGCTCCACACATCGGTGCACAGGTTGTGCAGGATGCGGTTGAAGCGTGCGATGTCGGCGTAGACCTCTGCCTGCCAGTCGTGGGATTCGATCTGGGTGGTCAGCGGGTTCCAGGTCAGTCCCAGGTGCTCGACGAAGGACTGCGAAACCTGCTGCCAGTTAGCGGTGGGAACCGAAGCGTAGTGGGCGGCATAGGTGCCGGTGGCGCCGTTGATCTTGCCCAGGTACTCGGTCTTCTCGATGCGGTCCAGCTGGCGGGTTAGGCGCCAGGCAAGAACTGCCAGTTCCTTGCCCAAGGTGGTTGGGGTTGCCGGCTGGCCGTGGGTGCGCGAAAGCATCGGAACGTCGCGGGACTCTTCGGCCATCTTGGTCAGCTGGGTCACCAGCTCGCGGGCCGCAGGCAACCACACCTGGGTGACGCCGCCCTGGACGCCCAGAGCATAGGAGAGGTTGTTGATGTCTTCGCTAGTGCAGCCGAAGTGGACCAGCGGCTTTAGGTTGCCAATGCCGATAGCGTCCAGGCGGTTAGCGATGTAGTACTCGACTGCCTTCACGTCGTGGACGGTGACGGCCTCGATCTCGGCCAGTTCCTTCACCGAGTCGGCGTTGAAGTCCGTGACGATCTTGCGCAGGGCAGCCTGCTGATCGGCGGTGAACGGGGAGGTGCCCGGCAGCACGGAGTTCTCGGCCAGGTGGATCAACCATTCGATCTCCACGTGAACACGATCGCGGTTCAGCGCCGCTTCGGAAAGGTAGTCAACCAACGGTGCCACCGCGCTGCGGTAGCGTCCATCGAGGGCACCAAGTGCCAGGGGTTCATTAGCAAGGGAAGTGCGCGCAATCTCAGCCATGTTCATATTCTTTCATCACTGCGTGCACATCACATCTTTTACACACATCCTTCTTTCCACAGCCGGTGCCCAAACGGGCCGAAAGAGGCAGCAGCAGGGTGAAGATGAAGGCAGATTTTCACCGATTCGCCGGTGGAGAATGACGGGTGGGAGCTAATCATGATGTTTCAGGCGACCCTGGATTCGGTGGCCTTCCAGCTGGATGACGCCCAGTCAACAACGCGTTTCGCCATCGAACAGCTCTCTTCAATCGGTTCGCTGACTTGGAGATCTTCGGCAGGCAAGGCCTTTGCCTCCGAGGTGAGCCAACTCAGTGACAGGCTCGTGGGACTTACCAAAGCGCTGGGCGAAGCCGAGTCCTATCTGTCGTTGGCCATCGGGGAGATGAACGCGTTGGAAGCGGAGATCCTCAATCAGCGAATGGCTTCCTAGCCATGGGATATGACGTCAATTACAACGCCTTGGATTACGCCCAATCGGCTCAAATTTGCCAACAATTCTACGGGCAACTCCAAAGTGTGGAGACGCAATTGCTGAGAGCCTCGGTGCGCGCGCAAGAATGCCAGCGAGAAGCGCAAACCCAATGCTGGATTAATGGAATCGGTAACCGTGGCTATTCACTGGGGATGCTGGCGGACAAATTACGCACCGGCTACCACCACGCGGCCGAGGCCGTGATCGAAGCCCGGAGGTTGGAGGAGAAGGTGCACGCAGCAATCGAGAACTACGTCAGGGCAGAGACCAGAATCGAGAACTCGATTCTGGTCTCTGCCAAATGGCAGATTCTGCTGGACGCTTGGAACAGCACGCGCAACAACGATTCCCGCCCGCCAACCACCGACATGGAAACGCTGCTCAAGCTCTTTGTTTTGCTCTCTTCGCCACGGGACCGGTTTGGCTTTGCGCGCCCGCAGCCCTTGATGATGCACGAAACGACCGAAAAACTGGCCGATTTCATCTCTACCTGGGGGCCATTGCGGAGCAAGGAACTGCACCTCGGCGACGCCCAACCGGTGGAACAGGTTGAGATCGACGGCACGCTGAACGGCTACTACCAGCTTCACAAGATTCTCAACGATGCGGGACCCAGTGATGATGGGCAGATTCTGATCGCCGAGGCCGAGCAAGATGGAGAGAACGTTTATCTCGTCATTCTTCCCGGGACTCAGGGGGAGGGCAATGGCAATAATCCCTTTGACACCTACGGCATCATCGATGCGTTCAGCCTCGAATCGGAGAACTTCGCCGGACCGATCAGCGAGGCCCTGCACATCACTGGCGCCCGCGAGGGCGACGAGGTGATCCTCAGCGGGTACTCGCAAGGCGGGATTCATATTGCGAATCTGATGAAGAACAGGTTCTTGCGCAAGAAGTTCAAGATGGAAAAGATGCTGACCCTCGGTTCTCCCATTGGCCACATAGATCTTCCCGAGGACATTCGAAGCCTGTCGATTGAGGATTCCAAAGACATGGTTCCTGGCACCGACGGGGTGGAGAACAAACGCAAAAAGGATCAAATCACCGTGAAATTTGACGGTCCGAGGTTTGAGGAACAGCTCGACGAGGGGTTGTTCGGCAAACCGCACGACCTAGATAATTACGGAGACCATCTCGAAGAGCTGGTGGAGAACCCGATCCCGGATCTGCACGAGAATCTGCGGGAATTCGGGCTTCCTCCGGGACCTTTGAAATTTCGCAAATTCAAGATCGAACGCAAAGAGCGCCCGCGAAACACTAAGCATGAAAACTGGGAGGAAGAGAAATACGGCTCAGCCCGCTAGCGCTTAGCGCTTTTCCTTGCCAACGAAAAAGCCGAGGACTGCCGAAACGATCGAGATGATGATGGTGCCGACAATGGCGTCCCACCAGAATGCGTCGATGCTAAGGCCCACCGGCGTGAACTGAGTCAGCCAGCTGGTCAGCATCAGCATCAGCGCATTAATGATCACGGTGAACAGGCCCAAGGTGAGGCAAGTGATCGGCATCGAGAAGAACGAGACTATTGGCCGCACCAACGCGTTGATCAGGCCAAAGATCACGCCCACGATCAAATAGGCGATCGCGGATCCAAGGAGGCCTTCGCTGATGGCGCTGATCTGGATTCCGGGGACAATCCATACCGCTGCGGCAAGGGCCAATGCATTAACAATGACTCGAATCAAAAAGCTCATGAGACAACTTTGCCATAAAAGACTGGAAGCCCGGTGAGCAAAGAATCTGCCGATTGACCTACCGAGGGCTAGGCTTTGATGTATGAGTGAGAACCCCGTGACCCAAGATTTGGTGCAACCTCGTTCAGTAGTTGCGCGCTTGCCAAAATACGCCGCCGGCAAACCACCGACAGCAATCGAAGGACTTGAATCTTTCAAGTTGTCCTCCAATGAGATCCCTTTTGGCCCATTGGATGAGGTGCGTCGGGCGGTCATGGAACAGGACGCGCTGAACCGCTATCCGGACAGCCTCTCCACGAAACTGCGCGAGAGCCTCAGCGATTACCTCGACGTACCAGCCGAAGATGTCGTCACCGGTGCAGGATCGCTCGGCGCGCTGGCGCAGATTCTGACGACCTTTGCCGGTCAGAACGAAGACGGCGTCCAAGACGAGGTTATCTATGCATGGCGCTCCTTCGAGGCCTACCCAATTTTGGTGCAGAGCGCAGGCGCGCTGCCGGTAGAAATTCCCGTGCTGGAAGATGGCCGCCACGATCTTGAATCGATGATCGAAGCAGTCAACGAAAATACCTCGGTCATCTTGCTTTGCACGCCGAACAACCCCACCGGCCCGATCCTGACCCAGAGCGAGGTCGATGACTTCATAACGAGAGTGCCGCGCAATGTGCTGATCGTGCTGGACGAGGCGTACATCGAGTTTGTGCGCGATCCCGAAGCGGTGGACGGAGTCAACACCTACCGCGAGAATGAAAACGTGGTGTTGTTGCGCACGTTCTCCAAGGCCCACGGCCTGGCGAATCTGCGGGTTGGCTACAGCGTCGCGCACCCGGAAATCACCGACAATATTCGTGTCGTCGCCACACCATTTGCGGTCTCTTCAGTGGCGGAAGATGCCGCCGTCGCCTCCTTGGAAAATATCGATAAGGTGCTTGAGCGGGTCAACACCTTGGTGCAGGAGCGCGAACGCGTGGTGGCTGCATTGAAGGCGCTGGGCTGGGATTTCCCGGCAACCCAGGCGAACTTCGTGTGGTTGCCGCTAGGCGGAAACACACAGGCTTTCACCGAACGAGCCCAGAGCCAAGGGCTGTCGGTTCGCGGGTTTGCCGGTGAGGGCGTGCGGATCTCGATTGCCGAGGCAGCGGCCAACGACCGGATCATTGAATTATGCAAGAATTCTCTCGATTTAAAGCAGAGCTGACCTGCTTCTAATTCTCGCGTTTTAGACGCCTTGAGATATAGGCTGTTCATTAGTTAAGCCGCTATATGTCCCATAGGGAATGTATTCCTTGTGGGGCATATAATTGATCGAAGGAAGTTTTATGCCGCGTGCCGCAACCGAGGCAACGGACCAGGATCTGATTCAGATTCTGACCCCGGAAGGCCAGCGTCTGCCCAACGAAACTTATGATTCGTATTTGGGCGATGTTGACGATGACATGTTGCGTGGTTTTTACCGCGACATGGCGTTGACCCGCAGGTTTGACCAAGAAGCCACGGCCCTGCAACGCCAAGGTCAGCTCTGCCTCTGGGTCCCGCTGCGTGGGCAGGAAGCGGCGCAAATCGGTTCGGGCCGAGCCACCCGCCCGAAGGACTACATCTTCCCGACCTACCGCGAACACGGTGTTGCGCTCACCCGCAATGTCTCCTTCTCCGAGATGCTTCGCTTGTTCCGCGGCATCTCCGGCGGCGGTTGGGACCCGCGGGAAAACAACTTCCACATGTACACCATGGTGCTTGCCGCCCAGCTGCCGCATGCCGCCGGCTACGGCATGGCGATTAATCTTGAACAGCATGGCTGGGATGAAGCGAAACGCGCCGAACAGGGTGACGCGGTGCTGACCTACTTCGGCGACGGCTCCTCCACCGAAGGCGAAACCCACGAATCGATGGTTTTCGCCAACTCCTTCGACGCACCGGTGGTGTACTTCTGCCAGAACAACCAGTGGGCCATTTCGGTGCCATTCGAAGTTCAATCGAAGGTCCCGCTGGTCACCCGCGCCGCTGGCTACGGAATGCCGGGAATCCGCGTGGACGGCAACGACGTGCTGGCGGTCCTGGCGGTCACCCGCTGGGCCATGGAGCATGCGCGAAGCGGCAAGGGACCGGTGCTGATCGAAGCGGTTACCTACCGCCTCGGTGCGCATACCACCGCAGATGACCCGACCAAGTACCGCCAGAGCGAAGAAGAGCTGGCCTGGGCGCCGAAGGATCCGCTGATCCGCATGGAAACCTACCTGCGAGAGAGCAACATCGTCGACGAAGCGTTCTTCGAACAACTCGAACGGGACGGAAACGCGATGGCCGCTCAGGTCCGCAAGGACGCCATGGCCTTCCCCGTTCCGCCGCTGTCCAAGTCCTTTGAGCAGGTGTACGCCGAAGCTCACCCACTAGTCCAGGAAGAACTGCAATGGCATCTGGACTACGAAGCCGGGTTCGCGGACGAAGCCGGACAGGGAGAGAAATAAATTGACGACAACCATGACTCTTGCCAAGGCCATCACCAACGGCTTGGACAAGGTGCTTGCATCCAATGACCGCGCCATCCTCATGGGTGAAGATATCGGACGCCTCGGCGGCGTGTACCGAATCACCGAAGGGCTGATCGACAAGTACGGTGCCCACCGGGTGATCGATTCCCCACTGGGTGAAGCCGGAATCGTGGGCGGCGCGGTCGGCATGGCACTGCGGGGGCACAGTCCGCTGGTGGAAATCCAGTTCGACGGCTTCGTCTTCCCCGCCTTCAGCCAGATCACCACCCAGCTGGCCAAGATGCATGCCCGCTCCGAGGGGCGGCTGACCGTGCCCGTGGTCATCCGCATTCCTTACGGCGGCGGCATCGGTTCCATTGAGCACCACTCCGAATCCCCGGAAGCCCTGTTCGTGCATACCGCGGGTTTGCGCGTGATCACCCCCTCCAACGCGCACGACGCCTACTGGATGATCCAGCAGGCCGCCGAATGCAAGGATCCGGTCATCTACCTGGAACCCAAGCGCCGCTACTGGCTCAAGGGCGAGGTTGATACCGAAGCTCCGGCGCTGGACGCATTCAAGGCTCAGATAGTCCACCCCGGAGAAGACGCGACCATCGTCGCCTACGGCCCGCTGGTTCCCATCGCGCTGGCTGCCGCGGAAGCCGCCCGCGAGGACGGCCGCTCGGTTGAGGTGATCGACCTGCGTTCGCTCTCGCCGATCGATTTCGACACCATCACCGAATCGGTGCAGAAGACCGGACGGCTGATCATCACCCACGAAGCGCCGACCTTTGGCGGTCTCGGTGGCGAAATCGCCGCGCGCATTTCCGAACGCGCCTTCCTGTCCCTGGAAGCACCTGTGCTTCGCGTAGGTGGATTCCACATGCCATACCCCATCTCGAAGGTCGAATCCCAGTACCTGCCGGACATCGACAAGCTGCTCGAAGCCCTCGACCGGTCCTTCGCTTACTAAGCGCTAAGGAACCAAGGAGAAAAACATGACTGTCTTTAATCTTCCCGATGTGGGCGAGGGGCTAACCGAAGCCGATATCGCCTCCTGGAAGGTCTCCGTGGGAGACACCGTCGAGGTCAACCAGATCTTCGTGGAAATCGAAACCGCCAAATCGCTGGTCGAGCTTCCCTGCCCCTTTGCCGGGGTAGTCACCGAACTGCACGCGGGCGAAGGCGACACCGTATTGGTGGGCCAGCCGCTGATCACCATCAACGAAGAAGGCGACCCGGTGCCACCTACCGGTGTCCCCGAACCATTGGAAGCCGCCAACACCGAAACCCCGGTGGCCTCCGAGGAGCCCGGCCCGTTGGTGGGCTCCGGCCCGGCAGCCGACTCCGCGGTACGCCGCAAGCGCACCAGCCGTCCGGCGCCTTCGGCCGCAGCTGCGCGGCCCACCCCGCCTCGCGGGAGCGCCAGCGCCGCCGGCCTGGCAGATACGATCTCGCGTCGCGCCCAGGGTCTGGGCCAGGCGGTGGCCCGCGAGGTCGACCGCCGGAAGCCTGCCATGGCCAACTTTGTCGACCGGGTGCTTGCAAAGCCTCCGGTGCGTCGGCTTGCCAAGGATCTTGGCGTGGACATCAACGAGATCGTCGGTACCGGCGTGCAGGGTGAGGTCACCCGCGAAGACGTCAATAGCTACCAGGGCCAGCGCGAAGCCGAGCGCGACGCGGCACCAACCTACTGGGGACACGGAGCCGAAGGCGGCGCGCTCATCGAACGCACCCAGGTTCGCGGGGTGCGCAAGGCCACCGCAAAGGCCATGGTGAACTCCGCCTTCAGCGCCCCGCACGTTTCGATCTTCGTGGACGTGGACGCAAGCCGCACCATGGAGTACGTGCAGCGGCTGAAGAAGTCCCGCGACTTCGAAGGCATCAAGGTTTCCCCGTTGCTGGTGCTGGCCCGCGCAGTGATCTGGGCGGCCGCACGCAACCCCTCGGTCAATGCCTCCTGGGTGGAGACCGAGAATGGTGCGGAGATCCACCAGAAGCACTTCATGAATCTCGGCATCGCCGCGGCCACCCCGCGTGGGCTGCTGGTTCCGAATATCAAGAATGCCCATGAGCTGAACATGCGTGAGCTCGCGATCTCCCTCAACGAGCTGGCCACCACGGCCCGAGCAGGCAAGACCAGCCCGGAAGAAATGCGCGACGGCACGTTGAGCATCACCAATATCGGTGCGTTGGGCATTGATACCGGAACCCCGATCATCAACCCGGGCGAGGTAGCGATCGTCGCCTTCGGCACGATCCGCCAGAAGCCATGGGTTGTCGACGGCGAGGTGGTGCCCCGCTGGATCACCACCCTCGGTGGCTCCTTCGACCACCGCGTGGTTGACGGCGACCTGTCGGCCCGCTTCATGGCCGATGTCGCCTCGATTATGCAAGAACCGGCCATGCTGCTGGATTAAGCGGTGAAATCAACCCGCCCTGTGAAGTGCCTGAGCACCTCACAGGGCGGGTTTTTCCGCGCCCGGTTACTCAAACTCTTATTGATATACTCGGGGCACTATGACTCGACCGTTCGCTGCAGTCCGTTCCTTGCCCCGATTTGGAGCACTGCTCCTGCCGCTGTTGGCGCTTCTCGCGCTACCGCTCCCAGCACAGGCCCAAGACCTCCGGTCCGAACCGGTTTACCCCACCGTGCAATCAAGCGCCCCGGCGGAAGACGAAGAACCAATCCTCATTCCGCGTGTCACCGCGCAGCAAGAGAACTTCTACCTTGCGGTCAGCGACGCGGCTCAAGGCTCGGTCGATACGCGAGAAATTCTCGATCAGGTACGCCAATCCATGGATCTTTCAAATGCAAAGATTCTGGTTGGAGTCGACCAGAAGCCAAACAACCTCACGGGAGCCGCGCAGCTGGTGCGAGGCATGCTGCTCTTCGGTGACAGCGACGCGCTCAGCGATGACTGGGTGGAAAACGGCCAGGAGCTGGGGTACGTCGGCAAAGGATGGATTGTCGTCGGGGTCATGCTGCCCGAAGCCCCGGGAGCACCAACCGAGGTTTCGGTGGAACCGGGCCGCAACGTCACGGCCGTCGGGTCGGGCGCCGAAGACCGCATCCAAGGAGCCGGCCAGCAGCAGTTCGACGCCCAGAACTACACCCAAGGCCTCATCGAGGTGGCACGGGCCAGCGCCACCGAGCTGAAGGCGCCCAAAGACAGCACCACCGCAAAAATCATTGGATTCGGCGTGCTAGGCCTGATCGTGGTTGGAGCGGTGCTCGCAACCTTGATCGCGCGGCATCGCAAGAATCGTGCAGCGGCTGCCATAGCGCGCAGCAAACGCGGTGACATGCTCGTGGAGCTGCTCCGCCAGCGCGCCTTGCGACTGGACAAGCATGGCGCGCACCCAGCTGCCGGCAACCCGGAAGGACCCAGCACGCAGGCGAGCGCGGCAATTAAAAACGCGATTCCACCGCTTAATGCTCGCGCCCGCCAATTGGCCGAACAATACCAAGACGGCGGTCCGCTCGATGCCGATCGGTTGGCAACCATGGAAAGCACCTTTGCCGATCAGGAAGTGCTGGTCGCGGGGAGCAAAGCGCTCAATAGCCTGCTTGGCTCGAAATTCCGGAACAAGGACGACTGGAACGCCATCGTGCTCACCCACCGCGAACGGCTCGAAGATACCGCACAATTCCTCAACATGCCGTCAGTCGGGCAGCTGGCGTGTGTACCACGATTGCGCGCATTGATCATCGAGCACACCAACCGGCTGGACGAGGTGCGCCAATGGGCAGGCGGAAGCCAGCAGCGAAATCAAATTACTGCGCAGGTACTGGATGAGCTGTGGACCATGCACCACGAGTTGCAGCGGGAACATGCAACAGCAGTTCAACAGGCTAGAGCCGCAAATTTGAAACTCATCGACTCATTGCGCGAGCGCATGCTCGGTGACCGGGCCGCGAAGGTCTACTCCGATCCGCTGAGCATCTTGGACCGTGCATACGCACGGGCTGAAGAGCTGGCCGTCGTGAAGCAACAGGAGAACTCATGAGCCGGCGTCAAATGCTCGATTCGCGCGGTCGTCGATTAAGCCGGCCGCGGTCCTGGGCGGCACTTGGTGCGATACTCATGGCCCTCATCACCACGCTGGTTGCCGTGCGGGGGTACACCTCGATCCCGGAGGAGCCACTGCACGAGGTGTCGATCGTCGTCGAGGGATCGCACGACTGGAACATCAGCCAGTCCACGGTGGACGCGGCACTTGAAAAACAGCCCATCAAGTCGCATAGACCGCTGACGCTCACCGTCACCGACAGGTATCTCAGCGGGGATGAACTGCTGCGCGGCGAACTGCCGGGCTACGACGTTCTGCTCTCCACCCAGTTGGAAAATCTTGAAACCGGCAACCAAGACGTTGACGAGCGGTTCAACGGCAGTGCGCTGAAATCCGAGTTGGTTTCCGGAGACGACGAGTACCGGGATGCGCGCTTCGAAATCAGCAATTCCTTTTGGGACAATGTCGGTCTGGGCCACGGACCGCAAGCGGCGATTGCCGCGGCCGAACGTGCGGCGATTGTGCTCTCCGATGTTCCGGTGCAAAATCCGCTGTATTGGTTCGGGGCGATTGGCCTATGCGCCATGCTCACCGCGGTGCTGCTGTACTTTGCGCTGCGCTACCGCGCGCGGTGGAGTTCCAGGTATCGCCGTTTCGTGGCCGCGCAGCGCAAGCTGGCCCGAGTGGTCCTGGACCTCGAAGCCTTGGAAGCGACCTATGCCGCCGCAGCCGAGAGTTCGCGTCCGGAAGGGTTCAGCAAAAACTGGCACGACTTGCAAAGCCTGTCATTGCAGGCGGCGCGCAACGAAGATCCGCTGCTGACCTCGCTTTTCACCAAGGCCGAGGCACTGAACCAGAGCACCGGTGCAAAGCTCTCCGAATTTGAAAACACCAGCCGGAGGCTGACGCAACTAGCCGATGCGCTGATGGGCGCCGGGTCGGTGCACGCAAATCTCGCCGGAACCGGAAGTACCTTCGATAAGCTCAGCCGGCCAATCTATGAGGCAGCGACCGCACTGCTGATTCGTCTGGACAAGGCGCCGGGGCGCATGATCTCGGGCCAAGATGTCCAGGCGTTGCGCACCGACCTTGGCGAGCTCTTGGACGCCTCGACCGGCGACACCGACAGCAAGCAGGCCGTCGCCCGGTGGCGCGAAGCCGAACAGCAGCTTGCGCGGCACACCCGCACGCTGATCACCTCGCTGCGCCGCTATCCGCACGGCCGTATTCCCGCAGTGGCGCAGATTTCCCAAGATCATCGGCAACTGCGTGAAAGCCTGGGCCTCGAAGCCCCGGAAGAATCAAGCGCCTTGCACCACCTGCGCTTGGCCAATGCCCAGGTGCGAGCCACGCTGGGGGACACCCTCGCCTCGGATGGCGGCGGGCAAACGCCCGACGCCGGCGCAAAGCCCAACACCGCGATTGCTTCGGCTCGGGGAAGGCGAGGGACCGCCGGTACCGAGGAACCGGCTCCGCGCCGTCGCGGACTGCTGATCACCCTCGCGGTGTTGACGCTTCTGGGCAGCATGGTTGCCGCCGGATTGCTGGTGGCCAAGCTGACCGCAAGCCCCGAAGTCGCCAGCGATGGCAGCGGGCAAGGGGTGCGCTTTGAGGTAGATGACCCGGCGGGGATGCTCGTCGAAGAAGATGTCTTGCGCTATATGGACACCGACTTCGAAAGCGACAGCAGCTTCACCCTCGCGGTACGGGACGCCGAAAGCTATCTTGAATTCCGTCCCCCGGAGCCCGGAAGCACCTTCCGCGATGTTCTGCCCGTCAGCATCCTGGAGGCCAAATGGCGTTTGAAGGGTGAATTCAAGGACAAAGTAGATCCGGCAACCGGTGAGCTTCTGCCCGAGGAAGCGATCATCCCGGTGCTGGTCACCGACGCCGAAAGGACCGTCGTTCCGGGAATCATCAGCTCCGTGGTGCAACGCGGCGAGTTTTCCTGGGGTCGCCTGAACGCCTGGGAACACGGGTCGATCAGCGAATCCAGATATTTGGAGATGGAGGTCGCCGGAACCCTGGACGACTACAACGAGGCGCTGGAACGCAACGGGTATGAGCGAGCCGCGTTCTCCCCGTCGGGCCTCTTCTGGATGCTCAGCTTCATGTTCTTCTTCACCGTCATCAACCTGGTGCTCTTCGTGCGGTACCTGCTCGGTGCCACGAGCCGCATCAGCCGATTCGGACGCGGCGCAGGGGCCTTGGCTCGGGCGAAGAAGCAGCTCGAAACGTTGATGCTCGGCTTGGACGACGCACAGCTCAACGCGGTGGCGGTGCTCGGTTCCGGCGGCCAAGGGCGCGCAGATGAAGCCGGGCAGCGGCTCTTCGAACGCGCTCTGGTGATGGCGTGGCACGAAGCTGAAGAACTCTCGCAGCTTCCCTTGTCCGAACGTTTGCACCAGTCATATGCTCACCGGGTGGCCCACCTGGAACGCTTGGTGGCGATGCTGGGTGAACGCGATGCAGATGTCGCCCGCCGCGCCAAGGCCCTGGTGGCCGCGACTCGTGGTGCTGGCGGAGATGAGCCGTCCTCGGTCATCCTTCCCGGATAATTTGGGTATTAGGCTTCCAGAACAATAAAGAGGAAGGCGAGGAACCGCGGGTCTTGGCGGCCGTTGAAAAAATCAGGGAATGTCTCCACGGCTTCTGGAGAGGGGGCAGGCTCTTCGAGGTGCGTCAGGCGGAAACCTGCTGCTAGGAAAGATGCAAGCATGGCCGACAAGGACCTGTCCCAGAAGGTCAGTTCGGTTTCTTGCCCGTTCATCTGCCAATTCTCGGTTCTTGAACGGGTTTCGAAGTAGTTTGTCTTCACTCCGGCCTCACGCTGGCCGAGCCAGGTCGCGAACGGGTGCTCGACCGAGAGGATCAGGCGACCGCCCGGTTTAAGCACACGTTTCATCTGGGCCAGGGTGTCCTGCCAGTCTTCGAGATAGTGCAACGAGAGCGAACAGAGCACATCATCAAAGGTATTGTCTTCGAAGGGCAGCGGTGCAGCTAAATCGGCGACTCGCAGGTCCACCCCGGGGCCGAGCCGATCGCGGGCAATGTCGAGCATTGCGGCGCTGCCGTCGATTCCGATGACGGTAGCTCCGAGTCCAAGCAGGTCGGCAATATTTGGGCCGGATCCGCACCCGGCGTCCAGCACGTGATGGCCTTTGACCTCGCCAAGCAGCGCGCGGATTGCAGGACGATTGTAATACTCGTTGAGCAGGCTTGAATCATTTTCGGCGGTATAGCCATCGGCAATGGCGTCGTAGGCCGCAGCAGCGGATTTCACTTCTACATTTGGGAGCTCCATGCGGCAATACTTGCACACCTAGCTGCCGTTGGCGGAGGAGTTTCGGTCTTGCGCGCCTTGGGACATGAGCTGAAGTTGATGGGAGCTACCTGTGACCGCGTCATTCCTGGCGCGCGGGCGCCGCAGGTGCCAGAAGCGGGAGCGACGGTCACGCTCCCGAGGCTTCGGGAAGGCACGACCGTCGCTGGGGCTAGCGGTATTGGCTAGCCGAGCACCTCGGGCAACGGATTGGGCTCGTTGCCTAGGACATTTTGTGAAAGGAACTCGAAGATCACCTGGTACCAGATCTTGGCGTGCTGCGGACTGAGAATCCAGTGGTTTTCATCCGGGAAGTACAGGAACTGGTGGGCGGTGGTTCCGTCCGCCTCCTGCGGAAGCCCGGACTCGGCCAATAGCTCGTACCACAAGCGCAAGCCCTCCCCAATGGGTACGCGATAATCCTTGTCGCCATGAATCACCAGCATGGGCGTCACAATATTCGCCACAGAGTTATGCGGGGAATTGACCTGGATCATTTCCTTGCTCATCTCGCGTGTCCAATAGAACGAGGCATCGGTGGTCTTGCCGAAACCTTCCAGCGCCCACAGGCTCGCATGAGTCACGATGGCCTTGAACCTATCGGTGTGCCCGGCGATCCAGTTGGCCATGTAGCCGCCAAACGATCCGCCCATGGCCGCGGTCCGGGTCTCATCAATATCCGGGCGGGACTCGGCGGCATCGGTGATGGCCATCAAATCCGTATAAGGCTCGAAACCCCAACGCCCCCAACCACGCTGGATGAACTGTTGGCCGTAGCCGGTAGACAGCGAAGGGTCGGGCAAGAGCACCGCGTACCCTTGAGCGACCGCCAGCCATGGATTCCAACGCCAGCTCCAGGCATTCCATGAGCCCAGCGGGCCGCCGTGGACCCACAGCAGCAACGGTGCCTGGGACTTCGGACCGGCAGTTTCGGGAAGGGCCAGCCAGGCACGCACCGGGGTCCCGTCCTCGGCGGTGGCCGTGACTTCGGTGAGCGTGCCCGGAAGCTCGGGCCGCGCTGCGGGGGAACGCAGCTCGGATACCCGCGCGTATTCGTTCTCTTCCAGATCCGAGAGGTGGGTAAGTTCCACCGCCACCGGTTCCGCAGGATATTCGTAGCTTGAGCGTAATGCGTAAGCGGTCCGCGAATCCGGGCTGATCAGTACGTTGGCGTATGCTCCGGCATCGGTCAGGCGAGTGATCTTGTCCCGGTCCAGCGACAGGTGGAAGATCGGGCTATGCCCGTGCTCGTCGGCGACGATCAGCAGCGAGTGGCCGTTGGGGAACCAGATGATGTCTTCCGCCCAGCGGTCCCAGCCCACTGCGATTTCGTGGGTTTCTCCGCTGGCCAGTTCCATAAGCCAAAGGCTCATCACCGGCGCGGTCTCGGGGGTGGAGCGGGTCCAACGGCAGTAGATCAGTTTGGTCGAGTCCGGGCTGATCTTGCCTACCGTGTACTCGTAGTCCTGATCCGGAGACAGGAGCATCTCCTGTTCGCCGGAATGCAGATCGATGCGCATCAATCCTGTAGCCACCGAGCCGCGGCCTTCCGGTACCATCCACTCGGTAATCAGGAACTCGCCGCTATCCGCGGCAGTGAACTCAGCTTCTGTCTGATTCGCACCGATGCCGGGAGTGAGGTCCCTGAGCGTGCAAGCATCGGCGCTTGAGCTTTCCGGCAGCCGGGTTGCATAGAAATGTGGTGTTTGCGGTCCAAGATCCGCATCCCAATATCGCACCGGATAACTGGTGTGCAAGATGGCGGAGATCTTCTTCTCCTTGCGTTCGCCGAGGATCTTTTCCTCATGTTCCAGGTCCTTTGCGCGTGGCAGCCCGGCGGCGCGTACCAGGAGGTCCTTCTGGTTCCGGGCGAATGTGGTGACCGATTCGATACCTGCCGGATGCGACAGGATCGACCGCGCCTCGCCTCCCGCCTTGGGCAGCAGCCACGCTTCGGGCTTGGCGTCATCCTTGGCGGAGCGCTTGGACAGAAAGAGCAGATCGCCGGTGGCGGTGAAGTTCGGCTGCGATTCGCCGTTTTCGCTAAAGGTCAGCCGGCGGGCCGGTTCGTGTCCGCTGGGGTCGATCTCCCAGAGGGCGGAGGTGTATTTTGTTGCGTCTTCGGCAAGCGTGCTCACCGAGGTGACTAGCCGGGTGCCATCCGGAGAGAGCGCCAGCCCGCCGAGCCGGGAGAGGGAAATGTAGCCATCAAGATTATGAAAGGGTTGCTTTGCATGTGCCATAGGACACATCATTCCACTATTGCCGCTCAGGTACTAGTGCAAGGCACAGATGCGCTCCAAGCAGAAGCCGCGTCGCATCGCGCGAGTTGCGTCCAAGACTTAATGCTTTTGATATTGGAATGGCGTGCCGGATAGGGGATCGTGGGAGCGAAGGGGCCCCGCACCCGCTCACCGCGGCGTGCCGGCCGGCACGCCGATCCGCAGGGACTGTTAAGGAGCCAAAGGTGAAACAACTACAACTATCGCTGCGACTGCTGTCGCTAACGGCACTCTCCGCGCTCGCGTTGACTTCGTGCTCGACGAATGATCCAAGCCCGGAACCGGCACCGAGCGAGAACACTCAAGTCCCGGACGCCTCGGCAACAGCGCCCGCGCCAAGCCCCGGCGACTCGCAGAGCCCGAGCGCGGACGAATCCGATAATTCGAGTCGAACCGGAGAAACCGACCTATCTCAAACTCAAGAGATTATGGGCATCGGTTTCCAGCTGCCCGCGGAGTGGTACGTCGAAGAAGATTGCGATGGCGAATGCATCGAGTACGACAAATGGGAGATCAAGGATCGCAGCGGCGCACACGTGATGACCCTGCTCCCGAATACCGCGACCTCTCCGGACGGCGACATGAACCTCTATGAACGCGAGCTGCTCAAAGAAGTTCCGATACCCGCACTGGAAACTCCAACGAGTCTAATCGCCGAGTTTTGGACGGGCACCAGCCAGGATGACGGCGAAAAGGAAACCGGTTTCTCCTTGGCGCTCGTCGATGACCAGGTCCTGAAAGAGCGCACCGAACAACCCGATCTGGACTATTTCAAAATCGGCGACAGCCAGGCGCCGATGCTCTGGGTGGAAGAGGAATATATGGAGGATCAAGGCATCGGCGACGATCCCACTCGTGAGGGCGTGGACAACTTCCTGGCCAGCGACGAGTACCGAACCATCGAAAGCATCCTGCTCACCGTGCGCCATGCGGCGGGTTAAACACCAATGGTGTGGAGCCCGCTAGAACTCCACACCATTGGCAGGGTGACTAGACCAGGGCCTTCTCATTTCCCGAGTCGCCATTGCTTGCGCGCTCTGCAGCCAGGCGTGCGCTTGCCAGCTCGTTGATCCGCTTCCGGCTGGCGTACCAGCCGAGAATCAGCAGCGGAACGATGATCGCCAGCGAAGCGATGGTCCAGGTGCCCACCGGATTGTCGAAGGCCATCATGACCAGCACCGCGGCGAGGAAGACCAGGGTTACCCATCCGGAGATGGGAGCCAGCGGCATCCGGAAGCTCGGACGCTCCAGGCTGCCGCGGCGTGCGGCCTTGGCCAACGCCATCTGGCACAACACGATCATGCCCCAGGAGGCCAGGATTCCCACGGCGGCGAAGTTCAAGACGATTTCGAAGGCCTTGGCCGGAACAAAGGCGTTCAGGACCACGCCGAAGACCGCGACGGCCGCGGTGATCAGGATGCCGCCATAGGGCACCCCGGACTTGTTCATGCGTCCGGCGAAACGCGGGGCCGAACCGTTCAAGGACATGGAGCGCATAATGCGCCCGGTGGAGTACAAGCCGGCATTCAACGAAGACAGCGCGGCGGTGAGCACCACCAGGTTCATCACCACATCCATGCCCTGAATGCCGATGGAGCCGAAGAAGGTCACGAACGGGGATTCGCCGGCCTTGTAGGCGGAGTAGGGAAGCAGCAAGGAAAGCAATACCAGCGAGCCGACGTAGAACACCGCGATGCGGATGATCACCGTGTTCACCGCCTTCGGCATGACCTTCTCGGGATCCTTTGCCTCGCCGGCCGCGGTGCCGATCAGCTCGATCGACGCGTAGGAGAAGACCACGCCCTGCATGAGCACCAGCACCGGCAGCAAGCCGTTGGGCAGCAGCCCGCCGTTGTCGCTGAGAATCGAGAAGCCCACCTCATGGCCGTCGATCGGGGTGCCGAAGATGACGAAGTAGCAGCCAACAATGAGGAAGCCCACCAGCGCGACGACCTTGATCAAGGCGAACCAGAATTCCATCTCGCCGAAGGCCTTGACCGAAACCAGGTTCATGCCGAGCACCAGGGCAAGCGCCGCCAACGCCCAGACCCACTGCGGAACCGCGCCAATCCAGGAAACGTATTTGCCGAAGAACGCCATGTACAGGGCCACCGCGGTGATGTCCACAATTGAGGTCATGACCCAGTTCAGCCAGTACAGCCAGCCGGTGGCAAAGGCTGCCTTCTCGCCGTAGAACTCGCGGGCATAGGAAACAAAGGAACCCGAGGTCGGGCGGTGCATGACCAGTTCGCCCAGTGCGCGCAGGATCAGGAATGCGAAGAAGCCGCAGACCGCGTAGCTCACGACGATGCCCGGACCGGCAGCCGCCAGGCGCCCGCCGGCGCCCATGAACAGGCCGGTGCCGATGGCGCCGCCAATGGCGATCATCTGCATCTGGCGGGAAGAAAGCCCCTTGTGGTAGTCGTCGTCACCGGCGGTGAGACCCGCCTCGGGCACGTGCGCCGCGGTGGCGTGGGTGGTGGAATGCTCCATCGGAATCCTTGCGTGTTAGTCGGAGAGATTTGCCAGGCGCTCTGGCTTGAGCAGTTCGTTCAGGTCTGCGGCCGAGAGCAGGCCGCGTTCGAGCACCAGCTCGGCCACGCCGCGTCCGGAATGCAACGCTTCCAGCGCGATCGAGGTGGACTGGGCGTAGCCCAGCCGTGGGTTCAACGCGGTGACCAGGCCGATGGAGTTCTCCACCTCGCGGCGCAACGCGTCCTCATCGACGGTGATTCCATCGATGCAGCGGGTGGCCAGGGTGAGGCAACCGTTGGTCAGGTGCTTGAGCGAAAGCCCAATGGAGTGCGCGATCACCGGTTCGAAGGCGTTCAGCTGGAGCTGGCCGCCCTCGGCCGCCATAGTCACCGTCATATCGTGGCCGACCACCTGGTAGGCGATCTGGTTGACGACCTCCGGGATGACCGGGTTGACCTTTCCGGGCATGATCGAGGACCCGGACTGCACGGCCGGCAGCTGCAGGTCGTTGAGTCCGGCACGTGGTCCGGAAGAGAGCAGGCGCAAATCGTTGCAGATCTTCGAGATCTTCAGCGCCACACGCTTGAGCACTCCGGAGAGGTGCACGAAGGCTCCCACGTCGCTGGTGGCCTCGATCAGATCGGGACTGGTGGTCAACGGCAGGCCGGTCAAAGCGGCCAGATGGCCGCGCGCCGATTCGGCGTAGCCTGCCGGTGCGTTCAAACCGGTGCCGATCGCGGTGGCCCCGAGATTGATCTCGGTGACCAGCGACAGCGATTCGGCCAGCCGATCGCGGTCCTCGCGCAAGGTGACGGCCCACCCGCCAAATTCTTGGCCGACGGTCATCGGCACCGCATCTTGCAACTGGGTGCGTCCCATCTTCACCACGCTGCGGAATTCGCCGGCCTTGGCCAGGCAGGAATTCTCCAGCACCAGCATGGCTTCAAGCAGCGGCTGGGTGGCGAAGTGCGTGGCGATGTTCACCGCGGTCGGGTACGCGTCGTTGGTGGACTGCGAGAGGTTCACATGGTCATTGGGGTGCAGGTAGGAGTACTCGCCCTTTGCATGACCCATGATTTCCAAGGCGAGGTTTGCAATGACCTCGTTGGCGTTCATATTGGTGCTGGTGCCCGCGCCGCCCTGGATGGGGTCGATGATGAACTGTTCGTGCAGGGCGCCGGCGGCGATCTTTTCGCAAGCCTGGTCGATGGCCCCGGCGCGCTCGGCGTCGAGCAGGCCCAGCTCGTGGTTTGCCCGGGCGGCCGCCTGCTTCACGCGGGCCAGCGCGGCAATCAGGTGCGGGTTGCCGGTGAGGCTGGTGCCGGTGATATCGAAGTTTTCCTTGGCGCGCAGGGTATGCACGCCCCAGTAGGCGTCGACCGGGATGTCGCGGTCGCCGATCAGATCGTGTTCGCTGCGTGTGACGGGAGCCTGAATGGTTTCAGACATGAGTGCTCACTCCTGATTTTAGGCGCACTAAATGCACCATGGGTGTTGGATAGAAATTGAAAATCGTCGGGTTAGAGTGCTGTCAGTTCGCCGACAGGCTCTCCGCCGCCCAGGGCGGGGGAAGACGCCAAATCTTCCAGCGCCGCGGGCGCCTGGTCTCCAAGATGGCTGGCCAGCAGCTTGACGGTGATCGGCATGCGTGCCCGGTCTGAGCCGTCGGAGATCTTGACCGCCAGCGAGGAACCGTCGGGCAGGCCAACGGCCTGGATTCCTTCGAAACCATCCTTGGCCACGGCACCGGGCACCGCGCGCATGAGCTCGGTGACGTCGCGCCCTTCGCCGGCGACCAGTTCTGGATAGGCGCGCATGGAAGCAGCTACGCGGCCCTCGGCGGTGTCCGGCGCGGCCTTGGCCAATTTGGCGAAGCCGCGAGCCAGCGCGGCGAGGGTCATGGGGTAGACCTGGGTGCCGCAGCCGTCGGTGCTGATCGTGGTGATGCGCTCTTCGGTGAGTTCTTCAACGATCTCGCGCAGCGCCGCCGCCAGCGGGTGGGAGGCAGCCAGATAGTTTTCGGTCGCCCAGCCGTTGTGCTTGCACATGGCCAGCAGCGCCGCATGCTTTCCCGAGCAGTTCTGCGCCAGTTGGGTGGCGCTGCCGCCGCCGGCAAGCCAGCTGGCCCGTTCGGCCACACCGTAGGGCAGGTCGGTGGAGTTCCCCAGCTCCGCGAGCTCCAGCCCTGCGTCGCGCAGCGTCGAATGGGCTACCTGCTGATGGCGCGGCGCACCGGAATGGCTGGCGGCAGCCAGCGCGATCTGCTCCTGGCTCAGTTCCAGGCCGGAGCGCAGAATGGCCACGGCAAAGAGCGGCTTCAGCGCCGAACGCGGGTAGAAGCGCGCCTGCTGATCTCCCAGCGCGGTGATGACCTCACCCTGCGGATCGAGCAGCACCGCCGAACCGTAGTGGATCGATTCGAGCATTTCGCCACGGCTGGCGGAGACCAGCGGCACATGTTTTGGAAGCTCTGCACCAGCGCACTGCGCCAATCCCGCGGAAGCGGCGGCTGAGGGGGTCACTTGGAACTCCTGACGATAGTTGAAACTGCTTGTTGCACGGCGCTCAGGTGTTCGGCCATCGCCTGGCCGGCGGCTTCGGCGTCGGACGAGCAGATGGCGGCGACGATCTTGCGGTGCTCGGAATTCGAGGGGGAGCGGCGTCCGGTGACGAGGTTGACCGTCTCGGATTGGCGGGCCATGGCCTCGCGGATGTCGCCCACGACGCGGTCGAAGACGGAGTTGCCGCTGGCGCGGGCGATCGCCGCATGGAAGGCGGCATCGAGTTCCACCCAGGCTTCGGCGCCGTCTTCGGCTTCCATCTCCTCGATGAGGCCGCTCAGCCGCTCCAGGTCCTCGGAGGTGCGCCGGGCGGCGGCCAATTCGGCGGCGGGGATCTCGATATGCGGGCGTGCCTCATAGAGGTCCGCCGAGGAGAAGGTGCCGAGCACCAGATCCCGGGTGGGCCGGTGGGAGATGACGAAGGTGCCGCGGCCGGTTTCGGTGCGGGTCAATCCGAGCGCGGCGCAGGAACGCAGGGCTTCGCGGACCACCGAGCGGCTGACCCCGTAGGTCGAGGCCAGACTCGCTTCGGAGCCGAGCTTGGCGCCGAGCGGGATCTCCTGGGCCTCGATGGCTGCGCGCAGGGTGTTGAAGACCGCTTCGGAGGCGCTGGTCCGGGCGATCGGTTGCTGTCCGGCTGTCCAGCTGTCTGACAGGTTCATGAGTACCAGTGTGCGGGTGTGATGCACCCTACGTCAAGTTGATTCGGCAGGGCTTGCGATCGGACTAGTCAACGGCGTGCGGACACCGGGAGAGTGGGGCGTTGCCCACTCTCCCGGCAGCCTGATTCAGCGTTCCGTGGATTCCAGGATCTGCTTCAAGGCCCGCAGGTCCGCGGCGTTCGCGCGGCGCATCAGCGGTGCCATGAGCGGAGCGAAGATCCGGCCGAAACCCGCCGGCTGGCCATCGTTGCGCAGGCGCACGCGGGTGCTGTGGGCATCGACGGTTTCGAAGCGGTAGCTGGTGCGCATCGGAAACGGGCCCTGCGCGGTGGACATCACGAGCAGCTTCTCAGGCACCAGCTCGATCACCTCGTAGACGTAGGACAGCTCCCGGCCTAGGAAGCGGGCCTCGAAGGCGGCGCGCGCTCCGATCGAGAATTCCCCGTCCGTCAACCGGCGCACCGAGCGGATGTTCCGGTACCAGGCCGGGGCATTAAGCGGATCCACTGCGTAGTCGGCCACCGCCCGAAGCGGGCGGTGGATGACGATGCTGGTGGTGACGTCGACCATGCTGCGTGGCCCCTACGCGCCGCTCGGAACTCGGCCGGTGAAGGCGACCAGTCGATCGAGGCTGCCGGCCGATTCGGCAACCACCGTTTGCGGCCCGAAGGAGCCGGATTCGCGTTGCGCTGCGCCGACGGTTCCTTGGGCAATTCCCAGCACGTAGTCGGCAAACCCCGGATCCACCGCATAGTCCTGGCCGGTGGCTTGGGCCAGGTCCCAGCCGTGCACCAGCAGTTCCAGGTTCAGAATTCCGGCGACCACCGGAGCGGGCAAAACCGCAAAACCGAGGTCGATCTCTCCGGCCAAGCCGCGCGCGTTGAGGGCTTCGAGGGCCGCTTGGGCGAGATTCGCGATGCGCGGTTCCGGCGCCAGCTCGGGAGCGTCGGCTAGCTGGGCGCCAAGGGCCGATCCGATGCCCGCGAGATTGCCGGCCAGGTGGTCAATCAGCTCCGAAACATTGAAATCCTCGCAGGGTGTAGGGCGCGTGGCATCCTCGGCGGTGAGGTGGTACAGCGCGAGCTGCAGTGCCGTGAGGGCGGCTTCGGCGGCTTGGATCGCGTTCTCCGGTTCCGGGGTGGCGTTCCATTCATCGGCCACGGCCTGCCCGGTTTCGGCGAAGCGCGCCAGCCGGTCCAGGAAGTGGTTCCAGCCCTCGGCATGGCCGGCGGACTGCTCGGCGTTCAGCCCCTCGTGCCGCAAGGTGACCGCGGTGCCTTGGGCGAGCGGTTCCAACGTGATGAAGACGGTGGAGTCGCCCGGCGGCACGGCGTCCGAGCCTTCCCAGCCCCAGGTGAAGACGAGGCGGCGGCCCGGCTCGATTTCGGTGAATGTGCCCGATGCCTGGTGGCCCGGACCCATGGTGAAGCGGAATCCGCCGCCAACGGTGAGGTCTACGCGGCAGGCGACGGTTTGCCAGCGGCGCAGGCGTTCGGGTTCGGTGACTAGTGCGAAGGCCGCGTCGGCGTCGACTGGAAGGATGACGGTTCTCTCGTAGCTCATGATGATTCTCCATCTCTCGGGGTTGCTGACGGGGCGGGCAGCTCTGCGGCGAGTTGCTTGGCCTCGGCAACGAGGAGGTCTAGCTCGTTGTTCCAGAATGAATCGAGCAGGGCTTTTAGCCGCAAGACCCCCGTGGTGTTGAGCGAATAGTAGCGGCTGCGGCCTTGCTTGCGGGCGTCCAGAAGCCCGACCTCGCAAAGCAGCAGCAGGTGCTGGGATATCGCGGAGCGAGAGACGGTGAAGTGTTCTGCCAGTTGCGACACCGTGCATTCACCTGAACCCAGCAATTGAAGCAGCCGCCTGCGGTTAGGCTCCGCGGCAACTTCCAGTAAATCCTGCATGGTTAATACGTTAGCGTCGACTAACGCATTAAGGCAAGGTTTTTCTCGGTCTATTTCGCCAGTTCCGTCGATACCCGTGGCGTTTTGATTGGCCGAATCGGGAAAGCAGTAATCATCCGGATTGCCTCGCGGGATATTGAGCGGAAAGTTTAATCAAAAAAAGGGGAGGACCGAGCGTACGCTCGGTCCTCCCCTTTGGGGATTCGTTGCTACTACGGGATTGTGATGATCTGCCCGGCGTAGGACAGGCCGCCGCCGAAGGCGAAGAGCAGGGCCTTGGAGCCCGAAGGCAGCGGATCATCCGAGGCCATCAGCTTGGAGAGGGCCAGCGGCACCGAGGCGGCGGAGGTGTTGCCGGAGTAGACCACATCGGTGGCAACCCGGGCGTTCGGTGCACCGATCTTCTCGGCCAGCGGTTCGATAATGCGCAGGTTCGCCTGGTGCAAGACGATTGCATCCAGCTCTTCGGGCTTCATATCTGCGCGCTCGATGATCTTCGAGGCGATCTTTGGAAGCTGCGTGACGGTCCAGCGGTAAACGCTCTGGCCATTCTGCGCGAACTTCATGTCGTTCTCAGCTTCGATGCGCACCGCGTCGGAAAGCGAAGGAACCGAGCCCCAAACCACCGGGGAAATCTCAGCGGTTTCCGAGGCGGTGATAATGAAAGCGCCCGCGCCATCGGCGGTCAGCACGCAGGTGGTGCGGTCGGTGAAGTCGGTGTAGTCGGTCAGCATTTCCGCGCCGATCACCAGCGCCTTGGTCGAGCTGCCGGCGGCGATGGAACCCTGGGCCAGGCCTACCGCGTGGGCAAAGCCGGAGCAGGCAGCGTTGACGTCCATCGTTGCCGGGCCCTGCTCCATGTCCAGCGCCTGCGCCACGCGGGCGGCCATATTCGGCGAACGGTCCTCGGCGGTGCAGGTGGCCACGATGATCAGGTCAATGTCCGTGGCATCGATATCCTCGGCATTGTCCAATGCCATTTTTGCGGCCTTGATGGCCATGGAATCGACGGTCTCGACTCCGGTGCCCCAACGGCGCTCCTGGATGCCAACGCGGCGGGTGATCCATTCGTCACTGGTTTCGACCAGCTTCTCCAACTCGGTGTTGGGCACGATGCGCTCTGGCTGGAAGTGGCCAAAGGCTACGACTTTGCTGCCGGTCATGAGTTTAGCTCCTTGGAAAATTAATACTCTTGCACTCAAGGTTAGTCGTTTTGTTGCCTACTCGCTGTTCACATCTGCTCTGCGGCCTATGAGATTGACCGGAAAACCGGCGAAGCCTCCGAGAAAAGCGTACTTTTCACGGCTTTTCGGCCGGATTCATGACGTTGTGGTTCGTTGTTCACCTGTCGGCCAACAGTGTGCGGTGCAATGGTGGGAAAGCTCCGGATCAGGAATCGAGGATAGGGGAGAACGATGTCTGCAACTCACGTAAAGACTGCCGAACTAATGAGCCTACGCCCGGTTCCGGGAATCGGGCCGAACCGGCTCTATCGGGCCACAGCCCTGAGCAGCTTTGGCCCGCGTGCTATGGAACAATTTCAGGGTTTAGACGTGGGCACGCTCATCGATCTGCGCGAATCTCAGGAAATCCAGCCAGAGTCCATTCCGGTGCTGGCGGGGCTGCGCTACCGAGCGATCTCGCTGTATTCCGGTCAGCTGCCGGTGGACAGGACCCTCGGCGAGGTGCAACGAATCCTCCTGGACGGCCGGGGTGCGCGGCTAGTGGCGGCCCTTCGTGCGATTGCCAATGCCACCGGCGGAAGCACCGTGGTGCAATGCCGAACCGGAGAAGAGCGTACCGGGTTGGTGATCGCTCTGTTGTCGGCGGCCCTCGGCATGGACCGGGCCCAGATCGTGGCCGATTTCGCTCCAGAGTCTTTTCGAACTGCAGACACGCAATGGCAACGTGACCGAGCGACCCTGAGCGACACCCTCGATTGGTTGACCGATAGCTACGGTTCGATCTCCGGCTACCTGCTCAGCAAGGGGTTCACCGGGGCAGAACTTCGACGGCTGCAATCGCTGGCCAAGCATGCGGCACCCCGTGAGCTGCGCAGCCTGGTGGCAAGCTGATGAAAACGCTGAACGTAGTTCATCTGAGCGACACCCACCTGTGTGCCGAAGGCAAGCTCCTGCACGGCACCATCGACGCGTGGGCTCGCTTGCGCGCCGCGCTCCACGCGGCCAAGCACTTCACTCCGGACGTTGTGGTGGTGACCGGGGATATCGCAGACCGTGGGGCACCGGTCCATGAACGAGCCGCGAAGCTATTTGCGAAGTTCGAAAATGAACTGGGCTGTCCCATCATTGCCGTGCCGGGCAATCACGACCCCCAAGAGTCGGTCAATGAAGCATTTAATACCTTCCGCCTGTCCACCGGACCCCATATCGCAAATACCGTGCACGAGATCGACGGACTGCGCATTATCGGTCTGGATAGCGGAGGCTATCGCGAGGCTCGCGGATGGCTCGATGCGCCGCAACTTCGCTGGCTATCCTCTCTGCTCACCCAGCCGGCCCCGCGCGGTTCGCTGATCCTGATGCACCACCCGCCGGTGGAAGCGATGGCCGCGGAGCTATCCGGACGCGGACTGGCAAATCCCGAAGACCTCGCCCTGATACTGAGCGGCAGCGATGTGCGCGGGATCCTATGCGGCCACTTCCACCAAGCCGGTGTCGGGCAGCTGAAGGGTACAAACGTTTTCATGGCCCCGGCAACCTCCTACAACACCAACGCCTACGCACCACAGGAGATCTTGAGCGGACCGGAAAGCTCATGGTTTTCCTTGCTGCAAGTTGATGCGCAGTCGATCCGGAACAGTCCCGTCCCGGTCCGGCACGGTACACGCAAGAACAAGAACCAAATCGCAAGTAAAACGACTAACGCAACACGTGCCAGAATTCCGGCACATTCGAGAGAGACATCATCATGAACGCAACAGAAATCGTCTTCGTGCGGCACGGAGAAACCGAATGGAATCGCGCCGGGCGCTTGCAAGGCCGCAGCGACCTGCCCATGAACGAAACCGGGCGCCGCCAGGCCCAGCAAGCGGGCATGGAACTGGCAGCGGCCGGGGCATGGGACGCGGTAGTTTCTTCCCCGCTTTTCCGCGCTCGCCAGTCTGCGCAGGTCATCGCCGATCTGCTCGCCGTGCCCCGCGTGCAAGAGTTCTCGGAGCTGATGGAACGGGACTACGGCGACGCCGAGGGCACCATCGTGGCCGGGTTGAGCGAGGAAAATATCCACCGCCTGATGGACCTGGGGGAGAGCGAAGAGCACCTAGTGGAACGCGCGATCAACGTGCTGTTCAAGATCTCCATGCAGCACCCGGGGCAGCGAGTAGTTGTGGTCAGCCACGGTTCGCTGATTCGCTCGGTGCTCACCGAGTTGCACGGACCGGGCCAGGAGAGGGTTGCGAACGGAGCGGTCATCCGGGTAGAGGCCGAGCTGCTGACCAATTATGTGGCCCGTGAGCCACTGTGGCACTGACTCCGTACTGAAAAGAGAAATCCACGTTGACCTCAAGTCAACGTGGATTTCATTTTTCGGCTGGCAACTGCCGCCGAGCTAGAGCGAACGCAGGAGCACCGAAGTGCCCTGACCGCCGCCGCCGCAGATGCCGACTGCCCCGAGCGAACCGGAGCCAAGTTCCTGCAGCTGGCGTGCCAGCGTACCGATGATGCGAGCGCCGGAGGCCCCGATCGGGTGGCCCAGCGCGATCGCGCCGCCGTGCGGGTTCACAATCTTGGCATCAAGGCCCAGCGTGGCCGTCGACTGCACCGAAACGGCGGCGAAAGCCTCATTGATTTCCACGACCTGCAAATCTGCGGCCTTGGCTCCTGCCTTGTCCAACGCGGTATTGATCGCGTTGGACGGCTGGTCGTGCAGGGTGCGGTCCGGGCCGGCGACGAATGCGTGGGAGAGGATTTCGGCCAGTGGCTTCAACCCCAGACGTTCCACGGCGGCATCGCTTGCCAGCACGATCGCGGCGGCGCCGTCGGTAATCTGCGAAGAGTTGCCGGCGGTCACGGTGCCGTCCTTGGCGAAGGCAGGACGAAGACCCGACAGGGAATCGACGGTAGTCTGCGGGCGGATCCCGTCGTCGGCAGCAAATACGGTATCGCCCTTTCGGCTGCTCACCGTGAAGGGGGCGATTTCCCCGGCAAAGAATTCCCCGGAGGCTGCGGCGCGCTGGTGCGAGGCCGCGGCGACCTCGTCCTGCGGCTGGCGGCCCAGCTTCAGCGTGGTGTTGTGTTCCTCGGTGGAGATGCCCATGGAACGCTTCTCATGCGCATCGGTCAAACCGTCATAATCCAGGGTGTCGAGCATTTCAATGGCACCGTACTTGGTGCCCGCGCGGGCGCGCTGCACATGGGGTGCCAAGGACATCGATTCCTGGCCGACGGCCAGCACCACGTCAATCTCGCCGCTGGCGATCAGCCGTTCGCCGGCCACCACGGCTTCGGCGCCCGAAAGGCATACCGCGTTCAGCGTGATGGCCGGAACATCCAGCCCCACCCCGGCGCCGACCGCGGTCTGCCGTGCCGGGTTCTGCCCGGCGCCAGCCTGCAATACCTGTCCGGCGATCACGCGCTGGACCTCGCTCGGTGCAACCCCGGCGCGTTCCAGTGCAGCCTTGGCCGCGTGGGCGCCCAGCTCGGTTGCGGGGATGCTTGCCAGCGCGCCGTTGAAGCGCATAAACGGGGTGCGTGCGTAGCCTACAATTTTGACGCTCATGCTGTGAGGTCCTCCTGGAGTTCGACGATGAATTTTGCTGCGGTGATGTCCTTGATGCTTTCCGGAGTTTCGCCCGGGGCCACCTGGCGTAGCACCAGTTTTGCATTAACTATGTCGAAGACGGCGCGGTCCGTGATGATTCGATCCACCACGCCGACCCCGGTCAGCGGCAGGTCGCACTTTTCCACGATCTTCGAGCTGCCGTCCTTGGCCACGTGATCGGTCAGCACGATGACCCGGGGGGTGCCTGCGACCAGATCCATGGCGCCGCCCATGCCCTTGACCAGCTTGCCCGGGATGGTCCAGTTGGCCAGGTCGCCGTTGGCGGCAACCTGCAGGGCACCGAGGATCGCCGTTTGCACGTGGCCGCCGCGGATCATGCCGAAGGACATGGCCGAATCGAAGAAGCTTCCGCCGGGAAGAATCGTCACCGTCTGCTTGCCGGCGTTGATCAGGTCCGCGTCCTCTTCGCCTTCGAAGGGGAAGGGGCCCATGCCCAACAGGCCATTCTCGCTTTGCAGCTTGACCGAGACGCCCGCCGGTAGGTTGTTCGCCACCAGGGTGGGAATGCCGATCCCAAGGTTTGCGTACTGGCCGTCGGTCAGTTCGCTGGCGGCCAGTGCCGCCATCTGATCTCTATTCCACATGCTTAGGCCTCCTGCTTCGGGCGGACGGTGAGCTGTTCGATGTCCTTGACGTCGTCGGCATCGACGAGCGTCGAGACGAAAATACCTGGCGTTTCCACCAGAGACGGATCGAGGTAGTCCGCACTAATATGCTCGGCCTCGGCGAAGGTATGCCGCCCGGACATGGCGGCAAGCGGATTGAAGTTCTTCGAGGTCATGCGGTAGCGCAGATTGCCTTCGCCGTCCGCCTCATAGGCGCGGACCAACGCGATGTCGGCGACGATGCCGCGTTCCAAGATCGCCAGCTTGCCGTCGAATTCCATGACTTCTTTGCCCTCGGCCACGGGGGTGCCGACGCCGGTCGGCGTGAAGAAGGCGGGGATCCCGGCGCCCCCTGCGCGCAAGCGTTCGGCCAAGGTGCCCTGGGGGACGAATTCAACTTCGAGATCCCCGTCGAGGAACTGCTGGGCGAAGAGCTTATTTTCCCCCACGTAGGAGGCCAGCACCTTGGAGACCTGCTTGTTCTCCAGCAGCACGCCTAGCCCTTTTCCATCAACGCCCATATTGTTGGACACGATGGTCAGGTTGCGAGCCCCCGAGTCGCGCAGGGCGGTGATCAGGCGGTTGGGTATCCCGCTGAGCCCAAAACCGCCAACGGCAACGGTCATTCCGTCCTTGACCACGGCGGCAAGTGCCTGAGCGGCGTCCTCACGATACTTCGTTGACATTTTCTGACTCCATCCGTCCATATTATGGATTTGAGTGTTCCCTATCTTCGAAGGTAGTAACTCGAAGTCCGTAGCTCAATAGTTATGGGAAAAGAACTCGATATTGCTCGACAGGTGAAGAGCAATCCCCAATTCGTTCACACTATGGACACTTGGAGGAGTAGTAGCCGCGCCGCCCAAAGTGCATCCGCGCCATTGCGTTGGGCCGCTTATTGAATGCGTCATGTTCCTCATATTATGGACTGCTTCGTTCATAATATGGTCATGAGCAAATCTCCTGCCGGTGCACAGGTCGTCGGACGCTTGGCCGCGGTATTGCGTGCGGTCAGCACCTCCATGCCGGAAGGAATCACGACCACGCAGGTCGCGCGGCTTACCGGGCTCGCGCGGCCGACGGTGCACCGGCTGCTGACAGCGCTGGTCGCCGAGGGCTTCTGCGACCACGACCACCGGGCGGGGCGCTGGCTGCTGGGCCCCGAGCTCTATCTGATGGGTGCGGTAGCGGCCGAACGCTACGACATCAGCGAGCTCGCCAGGGGGCACGTGACCGCGTTGGCCGAAGAATCCGGGGAGAGCGCCTTTCTCTCAGCCCGGCGCGGAGACGAAACGGTCTGCCTGCTGCGCCAAGACGGAGCATTCCCGATCCGTTCGTTTGTCCTCTATGAAGGCCGGCGCTTCCCGCTCGGGGTCGCCTCGGCAGGCATCGCGATTCTCGCCTTTCTTCCCGAAGAGCTCGTCGAACGCTATCTGGCTAGCAACAACCTCGTGGCCGAGTACGGCCAAGCGCACAGCGCCAAGCAATTGCGCCGCAAAGTGGAAGAGACCCGCACCCTTGGCTACTCGGTTAATCCGGGGCTCATCGTCGAAGGCAGCTGGGGGATCGGGGCCGCGGTCTTCGATGCCTCGGGCCAGCCAGCCTGGGCGCTGAGCCTGACCGGAATCGAATCGCGCTTCGAGGTGGCCCGGCAAGAATCGCTGGGCCAATTATTGCTGCACCACGCGCATGAGCTGTCGCTGAAACTTCGCGGATCGGGACTGCCGGCCAACAGATAGGCCAGGTCGTCCGATCCCACGCCAGGTCGCTGGGACTCGCTGGGTGTCAACGACGAGCCGGGCATTTTTCTCGGGTAACGTACGAATCAGATCGCCCGAGCACGAAGAGGAAAGCTGGCATTGGTGAACACCATCCCGCAAGGCTTATTAACCCCGCAAATCCTGGTCGACGTCGATATTCTCGAGCGGAACATCGACCGCGTGGCGCAGAACGTTGCAGGCAAAGGACTTGCCCTGCGACCGCACGCGAAAACGCACAAGATGCATGAGATCGCCGCCCGCCAGCTCGATTCCGGAGCAGTGGGACTGACGGTCGCAACCATCGGGGAAGCCCTGACCTTCGCGCTGCACGGGGTGGCGGATCTCTTTGTCGCTTTCCCCTTGTGGGTATCCGAGGTCCAAGCGGCACGCATTCGCAAGTTGCTGCGCTATGTCAGGCTCTCCTTGGGCACCGACTCCGTTGCAGCCGTCGAGCAGCTTGCCCGGCAGCTGGGAGACAAGGCCAACAAATTAGGATTGATGATCGAGATCGACAGCGGTCACCACCGCAGCGGTGTGCACCCCCGCGGCGCATTGGATGTCGCCCGCGCCGCCCGCGATGCCGGGCTGAACGTCATTGGCATTTTCACCTTCCCCGGTCATAGTTATGCACCGGGCCGGGCGCAAGAGGTAGCCGCGGAAGAACAGCAAGCGCTCGCCGAAGCGGCCGGCTTGCTCCGCGAAGACGGCTTCGAACTCAAACGCATCAGCGGCGGCTCCACGCCGACGGCAGAGCTTGCGGACAATTCGTTGCTGACCGAGGTGCGCCCCGGCGTTTATGTATTTGGCGACGCGCAGCAGTTCGAACTGGGACGCTGCCGCTGGGAAGACATCGCCTTGAGCGTTGCCTCCACGGTGATCAGCCGGCATGAAGGGGACGAACTCATCCCGCGGCGGATCGTCCTGGACGCGGGCAGCAAGATCCTCGGCGGCGACCGCCCCGCCTGGGCCAGCGGATTTGGCCGGATCCTTGAAAACCCGGACGCGCGGATCAGCGCGGTATCCGAACACCACGCAACGGTGGTGTGGCCCGAGGACCAGCCGCTTCCCGCCCATGGGGAGCAGCTCCGCGTGATCCCCAACCATGTGTGCGTGGCGGTGAACCTGGTGGATCAGGTCACCGTGCTCCGCGCCGGCGAGGTCGCCGAACGGTGGGACGTGGCGGCCCGCGGGCTGAACTACTAGGGTTTCGTATCTCGGATTCACTGAGGGCGCGAAAGGCAATATTTCGCGTTCAGGCAGTCTATGCATCCGGGATGGCCTGTAGCGCTGATGCGACTTCGCACCAGCGCTACAACGTGGTTAGACGTGTGCGGCGTGGTTGTCTGACCGCGCTGTTGCGGCCGGCGAAATCTGGTGCGCCGGGTCAAGGTCGATTTGCGACATATGCTCAAGGTATCCGCGCTGGATATCGATTTGCTCCGCGACATATTTGGCATCGTGCCAAACTCCCCAAATGAAGCTCGAGCCGCGGCTTGACTGCCAAGGCTGGCCCAAGAAGTAGACGCCGCTCTCTTCGGATACACCTCGCTGATGGAGAGGCCTTCCCTGCTCATCGAAGGTATCCACCTGCAGCCACTGGTAGTCGACAGCAAAACCCGTGGCCCAGATGATAGTAGTCACTCCAGCGGCTTCCAGATCCATTTCCAGGATGGGATGGACAAGTTCTTCCGGATCATCGCCGAGGACTCGGGCCTGCGGCTCTTCGGGGAAGTTCAACCCATTGCGCGCAATGTAGGCATCCGCCTCATCGAGTACTGACAGGAAGTTCGCATCTCCATTGGCAATGTTGCGGGCCAGATCCGGGGCGAAACGCATTTTCCCCATCGAATAAGTTTCGGTGCGTCCGAGCAGTTTGATGCCGCCTGCCGCCAGTTCGCGGAAGTTCACGGTATGTCCGCCGTTGGCGCCGCTGACCGCGATGGTGACGTGCTCGGCACCCTTGGGAGGCGCTGCGGCTGACCATTTATCCAGAACGCCAAGCCACCAGCAGAAGTCCTGGCCGCGATACTGGCGCGGCGGTCGATCGTGGGGACCAACCGACAGGTAGACCTGCCGGCCGGCTGCGCGCAGCTCGTTGGCGATCTGCACCCCCGAAGATCCTGCTCCGACTACCAGCACGCCACCATCCCGTAGCTGCTGCGGGTTTCGGTACGAATGCGAATGCATTTGGGTGAGCGGGGAAGAATCCGCGACGATGGGAGGAATAACGGGTATCTGGAATGGGCCGGTGGCCGCAACGACGAAGCGGGTGTTTATGATCCCCTCGGACGTTTCAACTTTAAAGCCCGGCTTGCCGTTGTTCCTCTGCACGGATTTAACTTCGACGCCGCTGCGAATTGGTGCCCCAAAGCCTTCTGCATAAGCGGCGAAGTAATCCGCAACGCTCTCCTTGGGTGCAAATCCGTCGGCGGGAACATCCGCAAAAGTCATGCCTGGGAAACGGTCATGCCAAGCCGGGCCATTGGCAACTAGCGAATCCCAGCGTCCGGTGCGCCAGCGTTCGGCTATGCGGTCCTTTTCCAGGACGATATGGGGAACCCCTAGATTTGTTAGATGTTCGCTCATCGCGACTCCGGCCTGTCCTGCGCCGACAACTAGAACTTCCGTCTCTTGACTCGACATGCCAACCTCCATTGCTATTAATAGTCAGATTCGATGCGACGTGGCACTGTCGTGTGCTCCCGATTCACCGCGTCGCGGGGAATCTTTCGTCTATTGGGGTACCTTCAGAAAACCGTATTTCAGCACATCATTCAAACATTTGTTCTCGCTAATCTGCATCGGATTTTCAGATGTAGAGTGGCGCTCAAACCAGGATGCCGGTGCGCCGATAGGCGATTCGAATTCCAGCCATCGAAGAATTCGCGGTTAGGCAACCCAAGCTGAGCGGGAACGATGCTTCTGCGCTTTGCTATGCCAGCGGAACGCTCGCCGCGACGCCAGTTAAGTTAGCGGGCGAGAGCAAGGTATCGAGGAGGCCGGGATCCACCAGGCCGTAGGACAGCACTAATTCCTTGATGCCTTGCCCGCTGGCTAGGGATTCCTTGGCCAGGTTCGCCGCGTTCGCGTAGCCGATATGGGGTGCTATTCCCGTGATGATGCTGACCGATTCGGACATGCGTCGTGCCAGAACTGGTTCGTTGGCCGTAATGCCGTCGACGCATCTGGTGCGCAGGGTATGGCAAGCGGAGGCCAGCCACTGCAACGACTCGAGGAGGCAATCGACCATCACCGGTTCAAAGGCGTTCAGCTGCAACTGGCCGGCTTCTACTGCCATTGTCACGGTTGCGTCGGCACCCACCACCCGGAAGGCGACCTGGTTCACGACCTCCGGAATCACCGGGTTCACCTTCCCCGGCATGATCGAAGAGCCGGCTTGGACCGCGGGCAGGAAGATTTCATTAAATCCTGTTTGCGGGCCGGAGGAAAGCAGGCGCAAATCATTGCAGATCTTCGACAGCTTGACGGCCGAACGCTTGAGCACGCCCGAGAGCAGCATGAATACTCCGGTGTCGGAGGTCGCTTCAACCAGATCGCGGGCGGATACCAATTCCAGGCCGGTCAGGTTGTTGAGTTCCCGAGTTACCAATGCGCGGTACTCCGGGTGGGCGGTGATTCCGGTGCCGATGGCCGTAGCGCCGAGGTTGATTTCCGATAAATGCGCCGGCAGCTCGGATAACCGGGCCAAGTCTTCGCGCAAGGTTTCGGAAAATGCAGCAAATTCCTGGCCTAAGGTCATCGGGACGGCATCCTGCAGCTGCGTCCTGCCGATCTTGAGGATCTGGGCAAACTCGAGTCCTTTGGCCGCAAAGGAATCAACCAGGAGCTGGTGTTCGGCGCTGTAGTCTCGCAACGCCGAGAGCAAGGCGATCTTCACCGCGGTGGGGTAGGTGTCGTTGGTGCTTTGGCCCATGTTGACGTGGTCAATCGGGTCGAGCTCGTGGTACGCGCCCTTGGCGAATCCCAGAATCTCCAGTGCACGGTTGGCGATGACCTCATTGAGGTTCATATTGGTGCTGGTGCCGGCGCCGCCCTGGATGCGGTCAACGGGGAAATGCGCGTCGAAGAGCCCGTCGCGGACCTCCAACGCGGCTTGGTCGATGGCGGCCGAACGTTGCGGATCGAGCAGCCCCAGGCTGGTGTTGGCCCTGGCCGCTGCACACTTGACTGCGCCAAAGGCCCAGACCAGTGAGCGCAGGCTGCCCACGGGGCGCCCGCTGATGGGGAAGTTCTCGACGGCTCGGAGGCTGCTGATGCCCCAATAGGCATCGGCCGGCACTAGGCGTTCGCCAAGCGAATCACGCTCAAGGCGTGTGGCGGGAACGTGGCGCTCTTCGGCTCCGGCGGCATTGGGTAGAGAGGTATTCATGATCGGTTCACTCGTTTCCTGCGTTTCGGGGTATCCCGACAAAATCCAGTGCCGTCAGCGCCAAAGCGATGGCACCGTCGTGGATGGCAAGGTTGGCCGCGCCGCCAATGCAATGTGCGGCAAATTCGGGTTGGTGATTGGCCGCAGGGAAGCAGCCCAACCCGATGTAGGGGTGGATCGCAGGGACTATTTGGGAGACGTTGCCCATGTCGGTTGAGGCGCGGTTCATGGTGGCTTGTTCTGGCGGGGCGTCGAAGGTTCGGCCCAGTGCCTGGGCATGGGCCGTATAGATATCCAGGGCCCGCTGCTCTGTGCGGAACTCCGAGTAGGGTTCGGACTCCGGGGTGATCTCCAGTTGGGCTCCGGTTGCCAAGGCCCCTGCTTCGAAGCACTTGTTCACGCGCTCGTGCAGCGGTTCCAGTTCGGCCAGTGTTTCGGCGCGGACGTACCAGCGGCCCCGGGTGGTTTCCGGAATCGCGTTGGGCGCTTCCCCGCCCCGGGTCTGCACTCCATGGACGCGGGTTTCCTGGGGCAGCTGCTGGCGCAGCAGCCCCAGAGCCACCTGGGCGATGACAAAGGCATCGTTGGCATTGATTCCTTGGTCTGGATACGCCGCGGCATGGGCAGATTTCCCGCGGTACTCCACCTGCTGGTGGGCGACGGCGAAGGGATTCGCCACCGCGGAGTCAACGGGGCTGGGGTGGACCATCATCGCCAAGTCGAGGCCTTGGAACGCGCCCTTCTTGAGCATTTCGATTTTTCCGCCGCCGCCTTCTTCCGCCGGGGTTCCGTACAGCTCGATGCACAGGTCGTACTCGTCGGCGAATCCAGCCAAGGCGCAGGCTGCGCCCACCGAAGCAGCGCTGATGATGTTGTGCCCACAGGCGTGGCCCAGCCCGGGCAGCGCGTCATATTCGGCCATCAGTCCGATACGGCGGCTTCCGGTGCCGAAACTGGCGCGCAGGGCTGTGGGAAAACCCAGGTATCCACCTTCGATGATGAATCCGCGCTCCGCCAAGAATTCTGCGGTCCAGCCCGCGGCGCGGTGCTCTTCCCAACCGAGCTCCGGATTCGCATGAATCCTCTCGGAGTAGGCGACCAGCGCTGGCTGTTCCCGGCGGACGGCATCCATCACGCGTTCCCGATTGGTGGCGAGGCCTGCCGTCAAGGGCGATGGTGGATTATCGATCATCGCCGGGCACTCCATAACCCTCGGAGACCAGTGGATCCAAGCCGCGAGTCACGTAGGCATCTCGCTGCGGCATCCAGATTTCCAGCAGCTTGCCCAATTCGGCAATCGGGCGCTCGTGCCAATCCACGCGCAGATCGGTATCCCGCCACCCATGCCCAGAGACCACCGACATGCCTGCGGAATAGACCGGCCCGGCTTCGCCGCCCGCGGCGATGGCAGCCTGGAGGCCCGCCAGCAGCTGCTCTTCAAGTTCGCCATCGGCCGCTTCGAATGCGTCGCAGGCTGCCTGCAGAACTCCCGGGTCGGCCAGCATGTTGCCGGCCGCTACGCAGGAAGCTCCCTTGCCCTGTCCGTAGACGCCCAGCGTCCGGGATCCGTTGAAGACCGCGGAACCGCCCTGGGAGTCCAGGACGACGAGCTGTCGGAAGTCGATGTTTTCGGCCGAGTCGGCCACGGCGTCCAATGCCTGTTGGGCGCTGTCTCCCGCTTCGAGACGGTCAAGCAGGGCCGGCCCCAGCCGGGGGTCGGTGATGTTCTGCGAGCTGACTGCCCCGACCCCGTCGCGCAGATGGATGCATCTGGCCGCAACGGCAGGAGACGAGGAGCAAACTGCCATGCCGAAGCGGCCATTGCCGTCGGTGCCTGCAATGCTGAAAGTCATTTTCTCTATTCCCCCGAAAGCACTGCGGTGGCATCGATTTCGACAAGCCACTCGGGGCGGGCCAGCGCCGAGACTACCAAGCCGGTGGATACGGGGAAGACGCCCTTGAGCCAACGGCCCATGGTCCGGTATACGGTTTCGCGGTAACGTGGGTCAATCAGGTAGACGGTCACCTTGACGATGTCCTCAAGTGATCCTCCGGCTTCCTCCAGCAGCATCTTGATATTGGCCATGGCCTTGTCGGTCTGTGCTTCCACATCGCCGAGGCCCACCGATTCGCGGGTGTCCAGATCCTGGCCGATCTGACCACGGAGGTATACGACGCCGCCGGCAACAACGGCCTGGCACAGGTCGTTGTCCAAGTTCTGTTCGGGGTATGTCTCTTTGGTATTGAAGGTGCGGATACGAGTGTGCTTCATTGTTTTACAACCTTTTCCTCTGACGGGTGGATGTCGGAATGCGCGCTTGGTTAGGGGCCATTCGTTGCCTCGGCACCCGCGCCAGTTGGCACGCGTGCTTTGACTCCAGCATTCACCGCGCCATCAAATCTGTCTAACAGTTTTTTTCGAGAAACTAAATCTGATATTCAGATTTAGTGGAATTTGCTGGTTGGCTGCCACGCCTACGCGGATGGGGGCGCAGCCGGTTTCCGTTTTTCGATGTTGGCGGGCTGCAAGGACTGCCGGCGCGGTTGCCGTAGCCTGCGCGGCATTAAGCGTGGGCTAGTTCCTTTGAGGGGTTCTCGCGGGATCCTTCGCTTGCTCCGCGACGGTGAATCCGCGCTTGGCCGCATCTTCTCGATCCAGCGTCATCAAGTCGATGCCCTTGGTTTCTTTCATGGTCAGCAAGGTCGCCAGGCCGAGGATGCCGATGGCGATCATGTAGAAGGCCGGTGCCATGATATTTCCGGTTTCTGCGATGAGCCAGGTCAAGATCAGCGGGACGGTGCCGACGAAGATGGCTGCGGTGACGCTGTAGGCAATGGAAAGGCCGGATTGCCGGGTGCGCGTTGGAAAAATCTCCGCGACGGTCACTGCATGGACGCCAAGGACAATGGCCAAGATGACGCCCAGTCCAATGGTGCTCACCGTACCGGCCCACGCGGTGTCCAGCTGCATGATCGAAAAGAGCGGGTAGGAGCAAACGATCATCAGCACCGCAGAGCCAACCATCAGTGGTTTGCGTCCAATCCGGTCGGACCAGGCGCCGAATAACGGCACAAGGACCAAGGCGGTCACAGAGGCGACGGTCGAGAGCAATGCGGCCGACTCAATGCTCATGCCAATGAATTCTTCCTGGTAGGTCAGCAGGTAGACCAAGACGATGTAGAAGGCGACGTTCATCATGATCTCGATGCCGCTGGTCTGCAGCAACTGTTTCCAGTTGTTCCGGAACACCTCCTTGAGCGGGCTTTGGGCGACTTCATCCAACTTCTCCAAGGCCTTGAACTCTGGAGTGTCCTCTACCTTCGCCCGGATATAGAAGCCAATGATGCCCAAGGGAGCGGTCAGGATGAACGGAATGCGCCAACCCCAATCCTGCACTGCATCGGGACCCAAGACGTTATTCATCAGCAGAACCATCAGCGAAGCGCCGAGGAAACCCAATAGGCTGCCGACCTCCAGCCAGCTGACGCCGAAACCGCGATGCCTAGCCGGGGAGGCTTCCGCCAGGAACGCCGCGGCGCTGCCGAACTCGCCGCCTGCGGCCAAGCCCTGGACCATCCGGGCGGCGACCAGCAGGATTGGCGCCCAGATGCCGATCGTGTTGTAGCCCGGGAGCAACCCGACGACGAGGGTAGCGACGGACATGGAGATGATGACCATGGACAATGTGCGCTTGCGGCCGAACTTGTCGCCGATATAGCCGAAGAGCAGCGCACCCAAGGGGCGGACTCCGAACGAGACGGCAAAAACGGCAAAGACGGCCAGCAAGCCTGCGGTCTTGTCCTGTGCGGGGAAGAAGACTACGGCAATGGTGGAAGCCATGTAGGCATAGATGGCCCAGTCGAACCAGTGGACAAGCACGCCGATGGAGCCGGCGGCCACTGATTTGCGCAGGCTCTTCTGTTCGATCGCAGGAGACGGTGGGATGCTCATGGTGGTCCCTTCGGTGAAGATGAACGCGGGGTCGAAGCTGGCATGGCGGCGGCCCGCTGATGGTCGAATGCTTGGTTCGTCTAAAATGCAGCTGAATTTCAGCTGCATCGATCCGCGGCTCCGGTGCAGTCCCCGCAGCGGAGGCGAGCGTCGTGCCTTGTGGTTGACGTGCAGGAGGCTCAGGTCGAGTGAGTTGCGCCCAAGCGTGAAGTCCGCTGTCCGGCGGGCAGCTGACTAAAGTATTCACGGCGCCATGAAACCTGTCTAACAGTTTTTTCAGAGGGCTGGCATCTGATATTCAGATGCAGTGCTCTATGCTGTAGGGATGGATGTCACTCTCACTCAAATGAGGTATTTCGCCGAGGCGGCGGCCCGGCTGTCAATGACTGGCGCCGCCGAGCGGCTAAACGTCGCGCAGTCTGCGGTCTCCAGTGCCGTTGCCCAGCTCGAACGCCAAATCGGTTCGCAGTTCTTCATCCGCCAACGCTCCAAAGGGCTGGTGCTCACTCCCGCGGGTGAGTCATTCCTCAGGGACGCGCGAGCCGTCCTGGCCCATGTCGAAGAGACCGTGGAGCACGCCCGCGGTGAACAGACGGCGCTCGCCGGACGAGTGCGCCTCGCCTGCTTCAGCACCTTGGCGCCATTCCTGCTTCCCGGTGTGCTCGGCAGGTTGCATGCAGAGCATCCGGATCTTGAACTGGAAGTGGTGGAGGCCGATGCGGCGGGCTGCTCGGCGGCATTGCTGAACGGCCAAGTTGACCTGGCGCTGTGCTATGACCTGGGGCTGCCAGAGGAGGTGGCCGCCACCTCGGTGCATGCGGCCCGCCCCTACCTGGCGTTGCCTCCGGAGCACCGTTTCGCGCAGCGCAAGGAAGTGGAGCTCAAGGAACTGCGCGATGAACCGTTCGTTTTGCTGGATCTGCCGCATACGCGGGAGCTGATGCTTTCCATCCTTGCCGCGGCGGGCCTGGAGCCGAATGTACGGTTCCGCTCTGGCAGCTATGAGACGGTGCGCACCTTTGTTGCCAACGGCCATGGGTATTCCATCTTGCATCAGCGCCCGCGCCATGACTTCACCTACGACGGCGGACGGGTGATACCGGTTGCGCTCAAGGGAAAGGTGCCGGAGTTGCAGACCGTCATTGCCCGATTGCGGATTCAGCGCCCGACGGCAAGAACGCGGGCGGTGGCGCAGGCGGTGCGGCAGCAGATCGCCGGGCTTCTGGCAGAATCCCCGGAGGGGTCCAGCTAGTTCTTCGCCTAGGAGATCCGCTCCAGCATGAAGTCGATCAGCCGGCGCTGGCGAGAGCCGCTCACGGTTTCTGGATCGAGCATCGCGGTGATGTGCAATCCCATCATCGTGTTCAACAGCTCGTGGGCAACCAGGTCGGGATCCCCGAAGGCCGCCTCCGGCCTGTCAGTTATTTCTTCTGCGAGGCAGGACATGATGGCCGCATGCCATTGGGTAAGCGCATCTCGGCCCACCCTGCGTAATTCGGGGTCGCTCTGTGCCCGTTGCCAGAAGGATACGGCCACCCTGGCCTCCACCGTGGTCAGGTCCTCGGCCGGGATGATCTCGAAGCACAGCGCGCGCAGGGCGTGCCGGCCCCGCTTGGCCTTCGTCGACAACGCAATGCGCTCATTGGTTCGTTGGCAGATGAGTTCATAGGCCGCTAGGAGCAGCGCGTTTTTATTGGGAAAGTAGTGCGCCAGGATCCCGGGGGCCGCGTATCCGCATTCGCGGGCGATGTCACGCATGCTGGCGTTCTCGATGCCCTGCTCGGCAATGATTCTCCACGTAGTCTCGATGATGACTTTACGGCGTTCGGTGTGGTCAACTAACCGGGGCATGGAGTTACTCCTTGAAAGATGAGGGGCTGGTGGAGGCCCTGAGCGTCTCCACCAGCCGTCACTGTACCATCGCCGAAGGCGAGCGCTATGGCAACTATTCGCCGCTGCAGCCGGTGGGGGTGCAATGGCCTGTCGCCGAAGCCGGCAGATTCAGGGTTGGATTCTGGTCGAAGAATCCATGGGGCTTGAGTTTGAAGCCCGTGGTGTCAACCGGCATGATCGGCCAATCTTCGGGACGGGGGAAGTGCGTGAGCCCGAATGAGTGCCACAGCACCAGATCCTGGCCATCGATATCCCGATCCTGCGCGGCGTATGCGGGAAGGCCCGCTCCGCCGGGATGCTGGTTGACGAAGTCTCCGGCGGCGTAGAGCTCGTTTTCCGCGAAGCGGGTGACCCACAGGTGGTGGCGGGCAAAGGCGGCGCGTGCGGCGATGGAGGAGTCCTCGGCCATGGCCAGGGTGGGGGCGCCTTCGGGGTAGAGGGTGTAGCCGACCGGCTCGTCCATCTGGTTCAGCGATTCCGGGTTGCTGATATGCCAAACCCTGCCCACGCTGCCGTCCGCGTCGCGGATGGCAGCGGTTTCGGAGCCCAGCACCTTCCGGGTTTGGGTGAACGCATTGCCGTGCGGATTGCCGGGCCCCTTGGGCAGGCGCTTCAGATCCAGCTCCTCCACGCGGTTGGTGGCCCCGTCGATCATCATGTCCATGCGGGCGCTGAACAGGTGCTGGTGGTAAGGAGCGCCGAGGCCCGGCGCGATCTCCGAGGCATATTCGTAGCCCTTGTGCGGCAGCGCGGCGGTGAAGACGATGCCGGTGGCCTTGGCCTCGAACTCGATCGTGCCATCCAGATAGAGGTACCAGTAGAAGCCGTAGTCGTAGTTCCCCACGGTGGTGAAGAAGGAAACTACCAGGCGCCGGTTGCGGCGCACCTCGTTGGATCCGGCCCACTCGTCGGTGTGCTTCCACGCGATCCCGGCGTCTTCCTCGTGGATGCAGATGCCATTGGGAATGGTCCGTGGATTGCCGAAGTCATCGGCCACCACGGGGGAGAGGTAGGTGATCTCGCCCAGGCAGTCGCAGCCGAGCTGCAACGAGTTCGCATCGCGGCCGACCAGGTATTCGCCTGAATCGAAGTAGTTCTGCCAGCTGCGGTAGGGCGCCGGGTCCCCGTAGGGGACGACCATTTCGGAGATGGCGGCCCGGTGCATCACCGGACGTCGCCGGCCGTCGAAGGTGTGGTGCAGCTGGTGCAGGACAAGTCCCTCGCGGGCGTCGAAGCCCACGCGCAGGTCCCAGCCTAGCCAGGACAGGTGGTTTCCCTCGAGGGTGAAGCTGGCGCCTTCGGGCTGGATGACCTCGATCGGCTTGAGGTCGGTGCGCAGCTCACCCTGAATTGCCGGATCGGTGTAGTTGCCGTTGACCTCCGGCACCGGGACCGGGCCGTCATCGATCAGGTGGTTCACGCGCCGGTTCTCCACGTCAACGAAGGCGACCAATCCGTCGATCGGGTGTGCCCAGGCGTGGTCCCCGGGATGGTCCTGGCGGAACCCCAGGCCGCGCAGCAGGCGCTTGCCGGTTTCGTTCTCGTACTCGAAGACCCCTGCGGACAAGGGGGCAACCCGGACCTGCTCGGAGGTCAGCCCGCGGGAAGCCAATGCGGCGATCCACTGCTCATCCGCGGCCAGGATTTCCTCGATGATCTCGAACTCTTCGAGCAGCACCGGCATTTGTCCATCCACCGCGGGGTCGAGCTCGCGCTTGGTGAGTACGGCCCGGCTGTCGAGGGACAGGGTGATGTCGAGGGAGCGGGATAGCGCGGCATCCCAGAGCATCACCCGGACACGGCGGTCAATATCGCTGGACGGGACTGGATACAGGGCTTCCTTGGCAGGTTCAAGCAGACCCACATAGGCGAACCTGGTCGAATCCAGCACCAGGCCTGCACCTTCCAATATGGCGCGAGTTGCCTGGTATTCGTCGGCTGTGAGCTGTTCCAGGGGATGCGCGGGGCGCGTCACTGCGCGATCGCTTTGGAGTGTCATGGGGCTTCCTTAATGCATGGTTTTGATGATACAACTGTTCAATCAACAATTTTATGTTACCCAAGTCACCCCCCTCTCGTAAAGGGGTGTCTTGAAAAGAATCAGCCACCTGCCCGGAGAAGTCGAGATCCGAACATGGACCCAAAAAACAAGAGCTCGAAAACGCTGTGCGCGCTGCGCTATTTGCTGAGCATCGTGGTGCTCGCGGTTTCGACCGCGCATGTGCTCGCCGCGTTTCAGGGGCCCAAGTCCATGTTTTTGGCCATGAGCGCGATGGGGGTCCTGTGCCTGGTTTGCCTGCCGCATCTCGTGTCGGCGACCTGCGAAATCGAGAAGTCGACGCTTCAGGTCATGCTCATGTCCGCTGCAATGGCAGTGGCCCATTTGCTCTGGATCAGCATGTCCGGCCACCAGGGGCACGGGCAGGCGCATGGGCACGTCGCCGATCGGCTCTCCCCGCTTGCGGCAGACGCTGCCGGGCAGCACTCCGCCACGATGCTTGGCCTGATTGCCCTCGAACTTGCGACGTTGGCGGTGGCATCCATCGTGTTGCGCGCCAGCCGTGCACTGCGCAATCAACCAGCTCTGCCAGTCAATTAACCTGTCACCCAACCAACCCAGATACCCAACCAATGGAGATCAACATGAGAAACCAAACCCTTTCCTCCTGGGATGCCGCCGCAAATGCCCTGCGAATCGACGGGCGCGCCTTCATCGGCGGGCGGCGCCAGGAGGCCTCGTCGGGAATCCAGCGACTGACCACCAGCCCTATCGACAACCGTGAGCTGGCCTTGCTGAGCTCGTGCGGCCAAGAGGAGGTCGATTTGGCTGTTTCTGCCGCCCGGCGTTCATTCCCGGCGTGGTCGCGTTCGGGGGCGGAGAGCAGGAAGGCTGTGCTTCTGGCCTGGGCGGACCTCATGGAAGCGCAGGCCGAGGAATTGGCCCTGCTTGAGAGCCTCGACAGCGGCAAGCCGATCCTGCAGACCAGCACGGTGGACGTTCCCGGCGCCATCTCCACCCTGCGCTGGTATGCCGAGGCCATCGACAAGCAATCCGGGGAATTGCCTGCTGTTCCGCCGGGAGCCACGGCACTGGTGACGCGCGAGCCGCTGGGTGTGGTGGCGGCCATCGTGCCGTGGAACTATCCGCTGGAAATTGCCATGTGGAAGCTGGCGCCAGCGCTGGCAGCCGGGAACTCGGTGGTCTTGAAGCCCGCGGAGCAGACGTCGTTGAGTATCTTGCGTACCGCGGAGCTGGCGGCCGAAGCGGGGGTGCCCGATGGTGTGTTGAGCGTGCTAACCGGCTCTGGGCGAGAAGTGGGTTCGGCGCTAGCCCTGCACATGGATGTTGACGCCCTGGCCTTCACCGGCTCGACCGCCGTTTCGCGGACGCTGCTTGAAGCCTCGGGGCAGAGCAATCTCAAGCGTTTGAGCCTGGAGGCGGGTGGCAAAAGTTCCAATCTGATTTTTGCAGACACCGCCGATCTGGCGGCGGCCGCCGAGAAAGCTGCTTTCGGTGCTTTTTATAATCAGGGCCAGGTGTGTTCGGCAAATTCTCGGATTCTGGTCCAGCGGTCGGTCCATGATGAGTTCGCCGAGTTGCTCGAGCAGGCGACAAAAGCCTACCTGCCGGCCGACCCGCTGGCTGGGGTAGGCGGAAATGGGGCACTGATTTCAAGTGCGCACACGGATTCGGTCGAGGCGTGGATCGACCGCGGACGCAAAGAATCCGCAGTACTTTTCGGCGGGCGCAGGTTGGAGATACGCGGGTCAAGCGCGTATTTGGAGCCGACGGTGCTAGGCGGGCTGGATTCCGCGCATGACGTGCACCGGGAAGAGATTTTCGGGCCCGTGGCTGTGCTCCAATCCTTCGATACGGAAGCGGAAGCGATTGCCATGGCCAATGCCACCGATTATGGGCTGGCCGCTTCAGTGTGGACCGCCGATCTTGGACGTGCGCACCGGGTAGCTACGGAACTGGTGGCCGGTACGGTTTCCGTCAACACGGTTGACGCGCTGGGCAATACCACGCCGTTCGGAGGCTTTAAGCAGTCAGGGTTCGGGCGTGATCTTTCGCTGCACGCATTCGATAACTACACGGCCGCCAAGACCACCTGGATCCAATTCGGCTAAGCCTGTTGGTGCGGTAACCCCGACCGGAGAGGCTGCATCTATTATTCAGATGACCCGCATCACACGAAACTTCTTTACGTGATGCGGGTCATAGCTTTAGCGTTGACCTAAGTTCACACCCCCGGTGCCGAGTTTGTTGCACGTTGCCGCTCCCAGTCAGGAATGCCATGAGTACTCACAACTACTCCCAGTTATTTGAAATTGAGCAGGAATCCATCGCGCCCATCCCTGAAAATGCCAGGCACGGCAAGGCAAAAGACCTGTTCACCATCTGGTTTGGCATGAACATGACGCCATTGACGGTAGTCACCGGCGCCACCGCCACGACGTTGCTGGGCCTTCCGCTGCTTGGCTCGCTTATTGCGATCCTGCTGGGCCACGCGCTGGGCGGTGTCGGCATGGCTTTGCACGCCGCGCAGGGACCGGTGCTAGGCGTACCTCAGATGCTGCAGGCACGCGGGCAGTTCGGTTCCAAAGGTGCCAGCCTGATCGTGGCAGTGGCAATCCTGATGTTCGTGGGCTACTTTTCGTCGAATCTCATTGTTTCTTCGGAATCGATTATGACGCTCCTGCCGGGCGCCAACAAGACGTTCTTGATTGTCGCCTGTGCAGCTCTAAGCTTTGTAATCGCCGCATTCGGCTACAACTTAGTTCGAAAGGTAACTCAGCTAGGCGCGGTCATCGTTGGCGGCCTAGTTGTGGTTTCCTTTATTGCCCTATTCCTGAACGGGGACTTTTGGGGCAACATATCCGCCGGAGCATTCACCTGGCCCGGGTTTTTCGCCATGCTGGCCATTGGCATCGTCTGGCAGCTGACTTACGCGCCGTACGTTTCGGACTATTCCCGCTATATGCCCGCCAGCTCGGGCACCAAGGGTGCGTTCTGGGGCACCTATCTCGGCTGCGTTATCTCCAGCGCGCTACTTATGGTGCTCGGCGCGGGCGTCGGACTGGCGGTCAATGGCGTCGATGCGATGGCGGGCCTGCATGGAATCCTGGGTCCGGTTTTGGGCGCGCTGGTCCTGATCGGTTTTGCCCTTGTTGCTGCGTCGGGAAACGCCGTGAACGCATATTGCAGCGCGCTGTGCGCCTTGACGCTGGTCGAGACGTTCCGCACCGGCTGGCATCCGGGAGTCAAGGCCCGCCTGATGACTTCGACCATCCTGCATGTGCTCGGGGTCGGCTTGGCGGTGACGGCCGCCAGCAGTTTCGCTTCGTCCTACTTCAGTTTCCTGAGCGTACTGCTCTACGTGTTGATCCCATGGTCTGCCGTAAATCTGGTGGACTACTACATCATCCGCCATGGCTCCTACGCGGTCTCGGAATTCTACGCTGCGGACGGTGGACGCTACGGCGCATGGAATACCGGAGCGTTGCTGGTATTTGCCGTCGGAGTGGCGGCCCAGATCCCCTTTATGGCGACGGCCTTCTACACCGGCCCGCTAGCGGCAGCATTGAACGGCATCGATATCGCATGGTTTATCGGCTTGACCGTCAGCTCGGTCGTTTATGTGGCAGTAGCCCGTTTTGCTCCCGCTCTGGTGCGTTTGGACAACAACACCGAGCCCACCAACTCCCTTCGAAAGTAGGCAGTCATGACATACGCAGATCTGCTGTTCGCCAACGGACCAGTTTTGACAATGGACACCGCCAACCCCCGGAGCCATGCGCTGGCGGTGAAGGATGGACGGATCCTAGCGCTGGGCGATCGAGCCCTCGGTCTTCGCGGTCCCGGAACACAGGTCATAGACCTTTCCGGAAAAGCACTGCTCCCTGGCTTCCAAGACGCCCACGTGCACCCGCTCATGGGCGGGCTGCAGATGGTGGCTTGCGACCTTTCTGAAGTGCATTCATTGTCAGAGTACCGAAGGATCATCGCAAATTATGCCCGCACGCATGCGGAACAAGACTGGATTGAAGGCGCCGGCTGGTATGGAGACGTCTTCGACGGTGGATTCCCGCACCGAGACTTGCTCGACGAGTTAGTCCCGGACCGCCCCGCCTATTTTCTGAGTCATGATGGACACGGAGCGTGGGTCAATACCAGAGCCCTGGAATTGGCAGGGATCACCGATTCAACGCCTCACCCCGATGGGGGAATCATTGCCAGGGAAGAAAACGGCCGTGCGACCGGCATGCTCATTGAACACGCCGCCGATTTGGTGTCCAGAATGCTCCCGGCACCGGATAAATCCCATATTAGAAATGCCTTGCTAGAGGCGCAGAAGTTCATGCATTCCAAAGGGATCACCGCTTGGCAGGATGCCGCGGTGGGAGAGGCCCTCGGTTCCCCGGATGCTTTTGAGCACTATCTGGCATTGGACGAACAAGGACTTCTGACCGCGACCGTGACCGGGGCGCTTTGGTGGCATCGCGAACAAGGACTGGAACAACTTGAGTTGTTCCGGGACCGGCGTTCCCGAGCTCGGGGCAGGTTCCGGGCATCGGCGGTCAAACTCATGCTGGATGGAGTGTGTGAAAATCTGACGGCCGCGATGACGCGTCCCTACGTGGGGCACCCGCAGCAGCGGGGAATGACGTTGATCGAGCCAGAAGTGCTGTGCGACATCACCCGATCGCTGGATGCCGAAGGGTTTGATCTGCATCTTCACGCGGTGGGCGACCAGGCGGTTCGGGACAGCCTTTCGGCGTTGGAACTGCAGGCTAGGACGGGGTGGGATCCACGGCACCAGATAGCGCATCTGGATATCATCGACGCGGGCGACATTGCGCAGTTCTCCCGGGTTGGGGCCATCGCCAATATCCAGCCGTTGTGGGCCCGGCAGGACCCGGTGCTGACGGAGACAAAACTTCCCTATCTCGATTCAGCTCACCAAAGCATGCACTTTGCCTTCCAATCCCTTCACGAGGCGGGCGTGCCGCTGGCTATGGGCAGCGACTGGCCTGTTTCGAGCCCGGATCCGATGTGGGGAGTCCATTCGGCGGTGAATCGTACGGCACCACCAGCCGATCCGCATGCCAAAGATGAACGATCGCAAAACAGCCCCCTGCTCGGGCACGAAGCTATTGCCCTGGATGCGGCCTTGCATGCGGCAACCGCCGGTGCTGCATTTGCCAACAGGCTTGATCAGGATCGTGGAACGCTTCGCGAGGGCATGATCGCCGATCTTGCCGTCCTGGAGGCTGACCCCTATGCCGTGCCCGCCCGCGCTCTCGGCGATTTAGCGGTTGAACGAACGTATGTGGATGGGGTGCTGATCTTCCATCGGGCAACTAGCGAATAAATTCTTAATCCAGTTTTTGATGTTTTTCAAACTAGCGGCAACGCAGATCTAGAACCAATTCCTAGATCGTGTCATTTCTCGGTCCCAGCGACCGCAAATTCCACAATCAGTTACGACAGAGGACTGAGCATGAAAAATTCCGAATCGTCCACGTTTCTTGCACAGGAGCAGAGCAAGCATCTGCAAAAATCCCTAGGCAGAATGGACATTCTCCTGCTGGTGGTTGCAGCAGTTATCTCCATTGAAGTCTTGGGCCAGGTCTCCGGTTTTGGAGGTGAGACGTTTACCTGGACGTTGGTTCTCGCTATTACCTTCATGATTCCCTACGGGCTGATCTTTGCGGAGACTGGCGGTGCCTTCACCGAGGAGGGTGGCGTTTATGTCTGGACGAAGATGGCCTTTGGCCGAGTAGTTGCGGCCATCGCTTCCCTCTTCACTTGGGTGACTCAGCCGGTATGGGTTGGCGGTGCGATGGCATTCGTTGCCGTGGAAACCTGGTCGGAGTACGTGGGGCACATTGAGGCTGGTGGGGTGGGCGATTATCTATTCAAGCTCGGGTTCATCTGGATCACGGTCACCTCGGCGGTTATCAGCCTCAAGCATGGCAAATGGCTGCCATCGCTTGGAGCGATACTCAAGATCCTCTTCCTTTTCTGCTTCTTGGTGGTAACCGCAATCTATGGATTCAAGAATGGATTTAACGGTCTGAACCTGGGGTTCTTCTCGCCGACGATGGCCGGCTTCCTCGGGGTCACCCCCTTGCTGCTTTTCTCGTTCCTTGGCTTTGAATCGGGGAACAGCGCCGCAGGGGAGATGAAAAATCCTGCCAAGGATGTTCCGGTCTCTATCGCCCGCACATCCATGCTCGCAGCCGCGAGTTACTTGTTACCTGTCTTAGCTATTTTGCTGGTCGTTCCGCTGGACGAAATTACCGGTATCGGCGGACTCTTCGGGGCAATTGCGACGGTCTTCACGGTGTTCGGACCGGCCGCCGATGCCATGCTCGCGTTGTTTGCCATCGTATTCTGCTTTGTCCTGGTTTCGCAGGGCGCCGCCTGGATGATCATCAGCGACCGGATGCAGGCCATGGCTGCTGCGGATGGGTCGTTCTTCGGTGGATTCTTCGGGCACTTCAATCCAAAACTCGGTACTCCAATCCGAGTTAATACTCTTTCGGGTGTAGTCGCTACCATCTTCATGCTTGCCGCAATGCAGATGTCAGGATCAAACGGGGCGATGTTCGGAGTGGTCCTGACCATCTCGATTTCGACGTTCCTCCTGAGCTATTTGATTGCGATTCCCGCCGTGGTGATGCTCCGGTTCAAGTACCCCTCGGTAGTACGCCCCTTTAGAGTTCCAGTTTCAAACTCAACGTTTGCGGTGCTCGGGGGTATCTGTTTCGCATGGATCCTCATCGGTTCCTGGATCGCCGTATTCCCAGGCAGCCTGGAATATGCCTTTGGCATGGACTATGACTTCGAAGCGATCTGGGGCCTTTCATGGAGCCAGTTTGAGTCGTTTGCGCTAGGCACCTTGGCCAGCATCCTCGCGCTGGGCATCGTCGGATATATTCTCGGCAGAAAAGTCCGCGAAGAAGAGCGAACCGAGGTGGACGCAATGGCGCCTCCGGAAGTTTCCGTTTCTCATAAATAAGCATCAATTGCTATCTACGAGGCCGCCCGAGCAAGGGCGAATGGAAAATCATTCACCCTTGCTCGGGCACCAAGTACGTGGGTGGTTCTCCGGTTGCCAAGACCTTCTATCGGTGGACTCCTAGTTCCCGGAGGTTTTCAGCTGAGGCAACGGGTTGATCGTCGGCTGCTGGAGCAGCTCGAAACCCCCAGTGCAGGTTGCGTTGCCGAGCTAGCCGAGGCCTTGGCGAACTACGCCGAATCGTGAATTCCAATGAGCAAGTGCCGCTGATTAATCACCGAAAGTCCACCTCGCGTTTAACCTGAAACCGTGGGTATCGGGCATGATTGGAGGCATGGAGAATACTGCTGCCCCGGCCTGGGTCGCCAACTATCAGCCGGGCGTCCCTGCCGAAATCAAGCTTCCTACCGAGTCGTTAAGCCATATGTTCGAGCGTTCGGTCCGCGAGGCCGGCGAGAGCCCGGCCACCGAATTCTTCGGTCGACGGATGAGCTACCTCGAATTGGGCCGACAAGTCGAGAAGGCGGCCGAGGGGCTGCGCCAGCTGGGTGTGAAGCCCGGAGATCGGGTTGCGCTGGTCCTGCCCAATTGCCCGCAGCACGTCGTCGCGTTCTACGCGGTGCTTCGGCTGGGCGCGGTGGTTGTGGAGCACAACCCGCTGTACACCTCGCGCGAACTGCGCCACCAGTTCGAAGACCACCAGGCGCGGGTGGTGATCGCCTGGGACAAGGTCGTGCCGAACCTGCAGCAGTTCCCCAAAGACGTGCGGATCGATACGATTGTCGCCGTCAATCTGCTCGAGGCATTCCCTGCGGTCAAGCGCCTGGCACTGAACTTGCCGGTGAAAAAGCTGCGCGAGACCAAGGACTCGCTGACCGCCTCCACGGCAGGCACCATGGCTTGGAGGCAATTGCTGAAATCCGGGCGATTAAATCCGGCACATCGATACCCCGAGGTTCAGGATCTGGCGGTCATCCAGTACACCTCGGGAACCACCGGGCGTCCAAAGGGCGCAATGCTTACCCACTACAACCTGTATGCCAACGCGTTGCAGGGCGAAGCCTGGATGGAAGGCGCCGAAGAGCGCAAGGAAATCCTGTATGCGATCCTGCCGATGTTCCATGCATTCGGAATGACCTTGTATCTGACCTTCGGGGTGAAAAAGCAGGGGCTGCTGGTGCTCTTCCCGAAGTTTGAACCGCAGATGATCCTGGATGCGTGGAAGAAGTCCCCGGCCACCGTGTACTGCGCGGTCCCACCGATCTACGAGCGTACCGCCATGGCAGCCAAAGAGCAGGGCATTTCGCTGCGTTCGGCCAAGTACTGCATCTCGGGTGCGATGAATCTGCCTGACCACGTGGTGGAGCTATGGGAGTCGATGTCCGGCGGACTGCTGGTCGAAGGCTACGGGATGACCGAATCCTCACCGGTGGCCTTGGGCAACCCGTTCCACCCTTCGCGTCGAAACGGCACTATCGGGGTGCCATTTCCTTCGACGCTGATGAAGGTTGTGGATGTGGATGAACCTGGCCGTGAGGTGGAACAGGGCGAAGCGGGCGAGCTGCTGATCAAGGGGCCCCAGGTGTTCCGCGGATACTGGAATAACCCGGAGGAGACCGCGAAAACACTTACCGAGGATGGCTGGCTGCACACCGGCGACGTAGTCACCGTCGACCAGGACGGGTTTACCCAGATCGTCGATCGCGCCAAGGAGCTGATCATTACCGGCGGATTTAATGTCTCGCCTAGCGAGGTGGAGAACGCGCTGCGCCAGCATCCTGCTGTCGCCGACGCCGCGGTGTTCGGCAAGGCGCTGGAACGCGGCGGCGAAATGGTGGTCGCCGCGGTACAACTCGACGAGGGGGCAACCCTGGACGAGGCCGACCTGCGCGAACACTGCCGCACCTTGCTGGCGGCCTACAAGGTGCCTAAGCGCATCGTTGCCATCGAGGAAATGCCCCGCTCGATGCTGGGCAAGGTGTTGCGCAAGCAGGTCCGCGAACAGTTCGGTGAAGGGCTCTAGCCCAAACGATACGGTTCGAACCGGCCATGCCGCGGTTGCTAACGCAGCCGCGGCATGGCTGTCAGCAGCGAGCGGGTGTACTCGTGCTGCGGGTCGCCGAACACGTCGGCGGTAGCGCCCTGCTCGACGATGCTTCCCCGGTACATCACCGCTACGGTATCGCTCATATGCTCGATGACCGACAGATCGTGGCTGATGAACAGGTAGCTGGTTCCGGTCTCTTGCTGCAGCCGGTCCAGCAGGTCCAAGACGGTCGCCTGAATTGAAACATCCAGGGCCGAGACCGGTTCATCCAAGACGAGCACCTTAGGTCTCGGTGCCAGTGCACGGGCGATCGCCAAGCGTTGGCGCTGCCCGCCGGAAAGCTCGCGCGGATTGCGCGAGCCCAGTGCCGGATCCAGTTCCACCTGTTCAAGGAGTCGGGAGACTTGGGTCCGGTAGCTCGCCCCGCGTTTGCTGCGACCGGCGGAGAGCGCATCGGTGAGCAACTGGCCCACGTTATAGCGTGGGTCGAAAGAACCCAGCGGGTTCTGGTAGATCGCCCCGATGTTTTCGCGCAGGTATCGGCGCTGGGCTTCGCGTTGCGGTGCAAAATGCTCGCCAAAGAGCCGCACCGAGCCGGTATCCGGACGTTCCAAGCCGAGCACCAGTCGGGCGGTGGTGGTCTTGCCCGACCCGGATTCGCCGACCAGGCCCAGCGTCTGTCCTTGCTGAACGACGAAACCGGCCCCCTGCACCGCGGCATGTTTGCCGAAGCTTTTGGACAGGTCCTCCACCACAAGAGCCGGCATCCGAGCAGGCTTCGCCGGTTCTTGTGCCACGACAGCCGCCTTCGGGGGAGCGAGGCTCAAGGGCTGAAAGCGGGGCACCCCGGACGGGATTGCACGTAAAAGAGTGCGCGTGTACTCGTGCTGCGGGCGGTTCAGCACCTGGTCGGTGTCGCCGGCCTCGACGATCTTTCCGGCACGCATCACCGCGATCCGATCCGCCAGCTGGGCAACCTGTGCCAGGTCGTGGCTGATCATCAGCACCGCCCGGCCCGCATTTTTGAGCGCCCGGAGTTGTTCGAGCACCAGGGCGGTCAGCCTGGAGTCCAAGGCGGTGGTCGCCTCATCGGCGATCACAACTTGCGGGTCCCCGATCATCGCCTGGGCAATGAGCACGCGTTGGCGCATGCCGCCGGATAATTGGGAGCTGCGCTGCTTCATCCGCCACGCAGGTTCGGGCAGATCCACCGCTTCCAAGGCCTCGCGGACCTTCGCCGTGCGTTCGGGCTTGGACAGCGAGCTGTGTTCCTTCAGCGCGTCGGCGATTTCGCGGCCCACCGGGCGCAAGGGATCCAAAGCCATGAGCGCATCTTGCAGAATCATCGCCACGGAATTTCCGCGCATCTGCTGCCAGGCCCGCTCGCTCATCGCGGTGGCGTCCTGCCCCAAGACCGAGAATTTCTCGGCGCTGACCTTGCCGCCGGACAGGCCCAGCAGGCTACGGGCGGTGACGGACTTACCGGACCCGGATTCACCTACCAGCGCCAGGCATTCGCCGGCGGACAGCTCGAAGGACACCGAGTCCACCGCGAGCTGCCCGGCGAAGCCCACCGAGAGGTTCTCGACTTCTAATAAAGGACTCATGCGGCGTTGACCTTTCCGCCCAGCGAACGCCCGATCAGCGTGGCCCCGGCCGCGACCACCACGATCGCCAAGCCAGGGAAGAAGCTCAGCCACCAGGCCAGATGCAGATAGGTGCGCCCGGCCGAGAGCATGGCACCCCATTCGGGAGCCGGTGGCGGGGTGCCCAGGCCGAGGAAGGACAGCGCGGCGGCCCAAATGACCGCCTGTCCAATGCCCAAGGTCACCAGCGCCAGCAAGGGGCGAAGGGCGTTGGGCACCAGGTGGTTTTGTACCTTCAGCCAGGTGCCGCGGCCGAGCACCGTGGCGGCTTCCAGCATTTCGGAGTTCTTCACAGAACGGATCTGGCTGCGCACCAAGCGGGCGTAGCCCGGCGCGGTGGAAAGGCCAACGGCAACGATTGCCGGCCCTACCCCGGGGCCGGTAAAGGCGATGATCAGCAGTGCCAGCAGCAGCGAGGGCACCGCGTAGAGGGCTTCGAGCACACGCAAGATCGCTCCATCGAGCCAGCGCGGGGCAAGCGCCGCGGCGGTACCCAGGACTAGGGCAATGCCCATGCCCAGGGCCGTGGCGGCCAGGCCGATATACAGCGAGTCACCGGCGCCATGGATGACGCGGGTGAACACGTCGCGTCCCGATTCGTCGGTCCCCATCGGGTGCGCCAGGCTAGGCGCGTGGAATGCCTGCGCGGGGTCAACCGCCAAGGGGTCGCCCGGGGCGATGAGCCCCGGCGCAAGCGCGGTTAGCAGCCAGAAGAGGATAAAGACGGTGCCTAGAATTTTGGCGGTTCGGCTCATGACTCGGCCCCCGCCGGGTCGATGAGGCGTTCGATGGCTTCGGTCAGCGCCATCACCACGATATACACGAGGGCGGAGAACAGCGCGATGCCGGTGACCATGGGAATATCGCGGGAGAGCACCGCCGAAAGCAGGGAACGCCCCAGCCCCGGCCGGGCAAAGATCGCCTCGACAACCACCGCTCCGGACAGCAAGGAGGAAAAGGCCCAGCCGGTCAACCCCAAGGCGGGCAACGCCGCGTGGCGCAATCCGTGGCGCCAGAACACCGTCAACCTGCTTTCGCCGCGGGTTCGGGCGGCCAGCGCGAACTGGCTTCCCAACGCGGTGGACAGCGAGTCGCGCATCAGCTGGGTGAGAAAACCTGCCAGCGGCAGCGCGAGGGTGAGCACCGGCAAGACCAGTCCCGCCCCGGTCCCGTTGTCCACCGCGGGGAACCAGCCGAGCATCGAGGAGAAAAGCATGATCAGCACCGCGCCGAGCCAGAAGTGAGGCACGGCCGCGGCGATGATCTCCACCGCGTTGCCGACGCACTGGCCGGCCCGGGTGGCTCGCATGGCCAGCATCGCAAAGATGAGCGACAGCAGCCAGGCCGCCGCCAATGAGATGAGTGCCAGCGTGATGGTCGGCGGCAGCACCTCGGCGATCACCTGCAGAACCGGGTCCTTCAGCGCATAGGAGGTCCCGAAATCCAGGCGGATCAGCTTGGCCAGAAACATGAGGTACTGGGTAATCAGCGGAAGATCCAAGCCGTACTCGCTGCGCGCGGCGGCCAGGGCCTCGGCCGAGGCCTGCGAGCCCGGGCCGCCCATAATCGCCTCGGCCGGGTCGCCGGGGATCAGCCGCACGCCGATGAAGATGGCGGTGGCCACCAGCCACAGCACCACCAGCGCGCCGCCAACCTTGCGACCCAACCAAGCGAGCATTTTCATCTCTGGATGTGTTCGTTGGCTACTTGTTCAGGAACACGTTGAAGTAGGTCGGTGAGGAGACCGCGGTGGTTTCACCCATGCCGTGCACGTTCTTCGAAAACAGGAAGTGGTTCTGCTGATCGTAGAGCGGGATCACGTAATAGCCGTCCAAGACGATCTGCTGCGCCCGTTCGTAGAGTTCTGCACGTTTGGCTTCGTCGTTGGTCTGCTCGGCTTCCACCAGCAACCGGTCCAGCTGCGGGTTTTTGATCTGCGCGTTGTTTGCAAAGTAGCCGCTCGGCGCCGGGACGGTGGAATCCGAATGGAACAAGATGCGCAGCACGCTCGGACCGACCTTGGTATACGGTGCCGAAACGAGGTCGTACTCGTGTTTTGCCAGAGCGCCGTACCAGCTGGAGAGGTCCAGCAAGTCGATCTTAACCTCGATGCCAACATTCTTGGCGGCCGCCTGCATCTGCTCGAAGAGCGACTGCTCGGCCGGAACCGACTGGTTCGTGGATACCGGGAAGCTCAGGCTCAGGCGCTTGCCGTCCTTGAGCCGGTAGCCCTGTGCATCGCGTTCGGTCCAGCCTGCCTCGTCGAGGAGCTGGTTGGCCCGCTCAACATCGGTGCCGAATTTTTCTTCGGCCGAAATACCCAGCGGCTCAACGCTTGAAAGCAGCGAGTAGCTGCGCTCGGCGGTGTTGAAGTACAGCGCGTCGATTCCGGTGTTCACGTCGAGGGAACGGATGAACGCCTCGCGCACCGAGGCGTCGTCAAAAGGCGCCTTGGAGCTGTTGAGCTCCACCCGGTTCGAGGCACCCGGACGCGGCGCCGCGAGGTGGCCCAGCCCGCTATCGGCGGCGGTGGCGATGGTGTCAGGCTGCGGATTGTCGATCACGTCGACCTCGCCGGACTGCAGAGCTGCATAGCGGCTGGCTGCCTCCGGGATGAAGCGCCAGGTAATGCCGTCCAGGTGCGCGGTGGAGCCGGCACGCTCGGGGTCAGCTGCCGGCGCGGCATAGTCTTCGTAGCGAACCAGATTGACGGCCTGCTGGCGGTCCCAGGACTCAACCTTGAAGGGGCCGGTGCCTGCCGGGGCGGCGCAGTTCGCCGCCTGGTCGCGCTTGAGCCCCTCGGGGGACTGGATTGCCGTCCACGGCATGGACAGCGACTCGAGCAGCGCGTTATCCGGGGCGGAGAGTTCCAGCTGCGCGGTCAACTCGTCGACGATCGTGATTTCGGTGACCTTGCCGACGGCAAGATAACCGGTGGAGGAAGCCGTATTCGGATCCTGCAGGTGCTCGATATTTGCCTTGATGGCTTCGGCGGTGAGCGGGGTGCCGTCGTGGAAGCTGATCCCCTCACGCAGCGTGATGGTGCGCGTCAACCCATCCTCGGAGACCTCGGACTTTTCGGCCAGCCACGGGACGATTTCGCCCTTGGCGTCCTTGCTGAACAGCGATTCCATGAACTGCGAGGCAACCAGCGCCTGCGGATAGTTTCCGCCCACATGCGGGTCCAAGCAGTTCGGCTCGGCATCACCCGATGCGTAAACCAGCGTCCCGCCGGCGACGGGCTTCAGATCCTCCGTGGCCGAGGGATCGGAGGTGGTGGAGCAGCCTGCGATGAGGGCCCCGGCCAGCGGGAGAGCTAATGCTCCGGTGAGCAGGCGGGTGGCGCGCTGTGTTCGTTGCATGAACGGTGAGTGACCTTTGAATAAGTGAGCGATGACGTACTCAACCTTAGTCAACCAAGGCCGAAAGGTCAGATCGTTTCCCTGCCAGAGGAAGCGAGAGCCGAGCCTTCGGTCTTGGCTGGCCGGGTGGCTGGCGTTTTACTTTTCGCTGGCGACGGTGAAGCGGCGGTTGTCGTGCACCGGGGTGTCGATTTCGTCGAGGATCGCTACGGCGAAGTCCTGGGTGGAAACGAAGTCGCCGGCAGGGGAGTTGGTGCCGAGGGTGTAGTTGCCGGTGCGGGTGCCCGGTGCGATCACCGGGGCAGGTGCGGCCATGGTCCAGGTAATCCCGGAGACCGAGGTCAACATGTCATACACGGCGCCACTGCTGAGGGCTTCGGCCTTGTATTCTTCGGGGAATCCGGGGGTGTCGTAGAGGCGGACTCCGTCGACTTCGGTAGCGCCGGCGCCGCCGACAACGATCAGACGTGCCGGGACGAGGGTTTCGGTGATCTCCTCGAAGGCGTCAAGGTATTCCTGGTGGTCGCCACCGGTGCGCGATGGCGGCACGGAGATCACGACGACGTCGTGGTTCTTTCCCAGATCGCGGTAGGCGGCGGTATCGTCGAGCTTGGCGGTGACCGCGCTGGTGCCTTCGACGGTTTTGCCGCTGCTGCTGACGGCGGTGACCTCGTGGCCGCGGCTCAATGCTTCAGAGGTGATCTGGCTGCCGACCATTCCGGTGGCTCCGTAGACTGCAATCTTCATGATGGTCCTCTCGTAGTTGTGTTCTTCGTGTTTATAGTATCCTTTAGATACCGACTACTTCAAAGGAACTTGGTTACCAAATGGATAGCGCCCTCACCTACAACGTGCTTGCGCAAGACTGTCCCTCACGTGAAATTATGCAACGTTTGGGGGATAAATGGACCCCTTTAGTGATGCTTACCTTAGCCCGCGGGCCGCTACGTTTCTCCGCGTTACGCCAGCGGATCGGTGCGGTGACGCCCAAGGTGCTGACCAGCACGCTGCGCACCCTGGAGCGCGATGGCCTGGTGGCTCGCACCGTCACGGCGCAGGTGCCGGTCCGGGTGGACTATGAATTGACCGATCTGGGTTCCAGCCTGCTCGAACCCATGGAGGCCATCCGCATCTGGTCCGAGGCGCACGCGGCCAAGGTGCTGGCCGCCCGAGAAATCTTTGACGATAAATAGGCCTCCTGCCGAGGCAAATTCAGCTGTTCGATTAGTTCCTTGATCGCGGCGGATATCCCACGAACAATGAGTGCGAAGAGCTCGATTCGCTGTGGCGCGAAGCGCCGCACTGTGGGAAGGAAGATCCATGACCAACCAGGCAGTATCCAGCCGACCAAATTTCCTTGACCAGCTTCCGGCGCAACTATTCATCGCCGGGCAATGGCGCGAGGGGCGCAGTTCTTCCGTTCTGGTCACCCGCAACCCGTTCGACGACGCGGTGCTGGCAGAAATCCGCCAGGCTTCCATCGAGGATGTGGACGAGGCTTATTCGAGCGCAGCTCAGGCCCAACGCGATTGGGCTGCGCTCATTCCGGCAAAACGTGCTGCGGTGCTCACCAAGGCTGCGGACTATCTGCAAGCCAACTACGATGACCTGGTTGCGCTGCAAGTGGCCGAATCCGGTTCGTCGGTGCTCAAGGCCAACGTGGAGGTTTCTGGCACGATCGCCGCAACGCGTGAGGCCGCCACCTTCCCGACTCGGGTGCACGGCCAGATCCTGCCGTCGAACAGTGCGGGTAAGGAAAACCGTGTTTACCGCGAACCGGTGGGCGTGGTGGGCGTGATTAGCCCGTGGAACTTCCCCATGCTGCTTTCCCAGCGCTCGGTGGCCCCTGCGCTGGCGCTGGGCAACTCGGTGGTGCTCAAGCCGGCCAGCGATACACCGCTGGTTGGCGCGCTGGTGCTGGCCAAGGCCTTCGAAGCAGCCGGGATCCCCCGGGGCGTGTTCAGCGTGGTTGTTGGTTCAGGTACCGAAATTGGGGACCACTTTGTGGCGCACGGCGTTCCTTCGTTGATTTCCTTCACTGGGTCCACCCCGGTGGGGAAAAACGTCGGCAAGCTCGCCGTTTCGGGCAAGCATATGAAGCGGGTCGCGCTGGAACTTGGCGGCAACGCACCATTTGTGGTGCTCGCCGACGCCAACCTCGAACAAGCGGTCCGCGCCGCTGCCATGGGCAAGTTCCTGCATCAGGGGCAGATCTGCATGGCAATCAACCGAATTATCGTTCAAGCCCCGGTCTATGACCAGTTCGTCGAGGAGTTCGCCGCCCATGCAGCCACCATCAAGTACGGTGATGCGGCGGAGCCCGCAAATGTGGTGGGGCCAATTATTAACGACGCGCAGCTGGCAAGCGTGCAGGGAAAGATCGCGCAGGCTCGAAGCGAGGGAGCCCGCGAGGTGCTCTCCGGCGAGGTCGTAGGCAGAGTGGTGCCGCCGCATGTTTTCGCCGATGTCACCAGTGAGATGGAACTGTTCCGTGAGGAGATCTTCGGCCCGGTGGTTGGCATCACTAGGGCCGAAGATGAGGCGCATGCGCTCGAACTGGCAAATGACACCGAATTCGGATTATCCAGCGCGGTATTCACCACCGATATTGAGAAGGGTGTGCGCTTTGCCCGCGGGATCAAGGCGGGAATGACCCACATCAATGACATCACCGTGAATGATGAACCACATGTGATGTTCGGTGGGGAGAAGAACTCCGGATTGGGCCGCTTTAACGGTGAGTGGGCTATCGAGGAATTCACCACCGACCATTGGATCGGGGTGCAGAGCACCGATAAGCAGTACCCATTCTAGGGATTGCCAAGGATCCTTCGAATGGCCAGGGGTCCCCGGAGCGGTGGTTCGTGCGCTCCGGGGCCTCGATGAGCAGGCACATGTGCTCTGCAAGGAATGCGGTAGTCATTAACGGAGTGTGAGAACTCCCGCGGGAGTTTGTGGAGCCCGAACTCCTGCCCCGTCGCCAGGGGTTCGGGCAGCGGTACTGCGCCAGCCAAGGGGTACCGGGCCAGGCGCGGCTAGCTTGTGCGTTCCTTCTTGGAATCCGCGGCCGGTGGCATGCGCTGGGGCCGGACCGTGACGATGGGCGTTTGCGAGCTCATGGCGGCTTCAACGGTTTCGAGCGCCGCAAGGTTGCGCAGGGTTGTGCGGGTGGGGGTCATCAAGCCCACTTCGCCGCGCTCGTAGGCGGAGAACAGCTTGGCGGGCTGGACCCATTCGGAGTTTGAGGCCTCGGTGGTCTGGTGCATGGGTGCTTGTCCATGCTGCACCTGGGCCACGTAGAAAAAGGTGTCGAAGCGTTTGGGATTATCCGGCGGCGTGATCCAGTTCGCCCACGGACGCAGCTGGCTCACGTCCAAACGCGCGCCGGTCTCTTCGAAGATCTCGCGGCGGGCGGCGGCCAGCAGGGTTGCCGCATCGAGGATGGCCTGCTCTTCGCCGTCTTCCCAGATGGAGGAATCCTCCCAAAGCCGTGCGTGCTCGATGGCCAGCGCTTGCGGGATATTCCCCGATTGCGCCTCGGCCAGATCTTGAGCATCGACCCGACCACCGGGATAGACAACCATGCCGGCGGCGAAGTCCATGGTGGAAACCCGGTGTTGGATGAACACTTCCAAGCCTTCGCTTCCCTCGCGAATCATCAGGACGCTTGCGGCACGTCGCGGCGTCACCGGCTGCTTATTCGGGTCAGTAGAGGCGGAATCCATAAGTCCAAGTATGGCCGAGAACCGAAACGGAACCGCGCACTGTGACGATTGGGTGTTCCCCGGGACTGCCGAGAGCGGCTCGAACGGTTTTCTTGACGCGGTGGCCATATCTCGCATTACGAGAGTGAATCTCGGGGTAATTTCCCGCTGATGCCATCCAAAATCCTTCGCCATGGCTGTAGTGTGAGTCACAAGTAGCGGTGGTCAGATAGGGGTTAGCGATGTTTGAACTAAATGAGGAGCAACGCGAGCTGGTGGAGGCGGTGCGCGAATTTGCTGCGGAGAAAATCGCTCCGCATGCCCTGGAGTGGGACGAGAAGCAGCATTTCCCCGTCGATGTGCTTGCCGAAGCCGGCGAATTGGGGATGGGTGGCATCTACGTCAGTGAAGCCTATGGCGGTTCCGGGCTGAGCCGCAGCGACGCGGTGCTGATCTTCGAAGAACTGTCCAAGGCTTGCCCCACCATTGCGGCCTATATCTCCATCCACAATATGGTGGTGTGGATGATCGACAGCTTCGGCACCGAGGCGCAACGAGCCCAGTGGCTGCCGGGCATGGTGGCGATGCAGGACTTGGGATCCTATTGCCTGACCGAACCCGGGACCGGATCGGACGCTGCGGCGCTGACTACCAGTGCGGTCCGGGATGGCGATGAATACGTGCTCAACGGGGTCAAGCAGTTCATCTCCGGTGCGGGTTCGTCAGCGCTCTATCTGGTGATGGCCCGCACGGCCGATACCGGCGGGCGGGGGATCAGCGCCTTCTTGCTGCCCGCCGACGCGCCGGGGCTGTCCTTCGGGGCCAAGGAGAAGAAGATGGGCTGGAATGCGCAGCCTACCCGTCAGGTCATCATGCAAGACGTGCGGATCCCCGTCGAGAACTTGTTGGGTGCCGAAGGAGATGGCTTCACCATTGCGATGCGCGGGCTCAATGGTGGCCGGCTGAATATCGGTGCCTGCTCGATCGGCGGCGGCCAGCTGGCCCTGGAGAAATCCGTGGCCTACCTCAAGGAGCGTGAGGCCTTTGGCGGTCCGCTCACGCGCCAAGAGGCATTGGTCTTCAAGCTAGCCGACATGGATATGGAATTGGAAGCGGCGCGCACGCTGCTGCGCCGGGCGGCGGCAGCCTTGGACGCGCAGACCTCCGATGCGCTGCGGCTGTGCGCGATGGCGAAGAAGGTGGCTACCGATGCCGGGTTCAACGCGGCCAATGCCGCGATCCAATTGCATGGCGGTTATGGCTACCTCAGTGAGTACGGGCTGGAAAAGATCGTCCGTGATCTGCGCGTGCATCAGATCCTGGAAGGCACGAACGAAATTATGCAGCTGATCGTGGGGCGCGGGCTGGTCGATTCCTAGGACCTGAAATCACTGGCAGCACCGGGTGCCGCCGTGCACGATGGCTTTGCAAAAGCGCACACCCTTTTATGGTTTCCGTGCCTCAGATCCGTTGACTCCTGCGACAGGTCGCCATAGTTTGGGGGTGTAACCAGAATCGCGGTTCGAGTTTTGTGCAAACGTGCACCGCACAATCTGACTTCGGGGCCAGCTGCAACAAGGGGAGCCCCACGAGGAAAGGCATCATTCGTGAATCGAACCCGCAAGGTTTTGACTGCGCTGTCCCTCGGCGCAGCAATGGCCTTGACCGCCTGCGCGCCCACCGCGGAACCCGGGAGCAACGGCGCTGCTGGGCCCGGGGCAGCCGAAGACTCGGTGAACATTGGGATCATCTACTCCAAGACCGGCCCGCTTGCTGCCGAGGGAGACGCCTACCTCGAAGGCCTGCAGGCGGGACTCGATTACGCCACCGATGGTACGGGCAGGGTGGGGGACTTCGAGCTGAACATCACCTACCACGACGACGGCGGCGAGGCGGACCAGGCCGCCGCGGTAGCCGGCGAGCTGGTCGGCAAGGACTACAAGGTCCTGGCCGGAGCGGCCTCCTCGGAGATCGCGCAGAAGCTTGCCGGCCTGGCGGCCCAGGACAAGGTGCTCTACATTTCCGGCTCGGCCGCGACGGACGCCATCAGCGGCGCCAACAAATACACCTTCCGCTCTGGACGCCAGTACATGCAGGACGCAGCCACCGCCGGCACCTTCCTTGATGATGTGAACGGCAAGAAGATCGCCGTTTTCACCCAGGACAACGCGTTCGGGCAGGAACATCTCGCAGCGGCGGAAGCGGTCCTTGGGTTGCAAGGCGCCAATGTCAGCAACATTCTCGTGCCCGAAGACGTCACCGAATTCGCACCCTTCGCCCGGCAGCTGGTGGATGCAAAGCCCGACCTCATCTACGCGGCCTGGGCCGGAGCCTCCTCCGGTTCCATGTGGCAGGCGTTGGACCGGCAAGGAGCGTTCGACATTGCTCCCATCGTCACCGGGCTGGGCGAGGCAACAACCTATGGTGCCTTCGGCGGCGCGGGTGAGAAGATCTCCTTCTTCAGCCACTACTTCCCGGGCGCTGCAGGCACCGACGTTGAAAAAGAGATGATCTCCGCTGTTGCGGAAGCGGGCAAAGAAGCCGGCCAGTTCTCCCCGGATGGATTTGTGGCAGGGCAGATGATTGCCCGGGCCGTGGGCGAAGGCGGCAACGACGTGGAGCAGATGGTCACCGCCTTGGAAGGCTGGAGCTTCGAAGGACCCCAGGGCGAAACCACCGTGCGCGCCTCGGATCATGGACTGGTGCAGAACATGTACCGGGTGTCCTTGGCCAGGGAGGGCGAGAATTGGATCCCGGAACTGCTGGAGACCGTGCCGGGCGAGGACATCGCCCCGCCCGAGATCGTCAACTAGTCTTCGCGAGCCACGCAGTGTCCTGCTCGGAGTCAGGCCATGCGGCGGGTTGAATTCGGTTCTCCCGAAGTGCTCCGTGGCCAGTGCATGAAAAACGTTGAGGGGAGTGTCCCGGGGTACAAGTTTCGCATCCCCGAGGTCCCCGATGAGGTGATTGAAGAAAAGGCGAATTTATTGTCCGTGCGTTGCTATCAGTCGACGCGCAACCGACTGCGGAGGGTTGAGCCACATGGCCGAAATAAAGACACAGCACGGGCCGGTTGGCGGTGCATTGTCCGGACGTACCGCGTTGGTCACCGGGGGTGCTTCGGGGATCGGGCTGGCCTGTGCCAGAAGGCTGAGCGCCCAAGGTGCAGCAGTCACCGTCGCGGATCTGAACGAGCAGGCAGCCAGCGCGGCGGCCGACGAGCTGGGCGGCAAGGCCTGGGCGGTGGATCTGGCCGATACCAAGGCGCTGGAAGAGCTCAGCCTGGATACCGACATTCTGGTCAATAATGCCGGGGTGCAACGTGTTGCGCCGATCCACGAATTTGATCCCGAGGCCTGGCGGCTCATACACCGGCTGATGCTCGAATCCCCATTCCTGCTCATCCGTGCGGCATTGCCCGGCATGTATGCGCGCGGGTTCGGGCGCATCATCAACGTCTCCAGCGTGCACGGCGTTCGAGCCAGTTCGTTCAAGAGCGCCTATGTGTCGGCCAAGCACGGGTTGGAGGGACTGTCCAAGGTCACCGCGTTGGAGGGGGCGGAGCATGGGGTGACGAGCAACTGCGTCAACCCCGGCTACGTGCGCACCGCCCTGGTGGAGAAGCAGATCCGAGATCAGGCGCAGCTCCATGGCATCGCCCCGACCGAGGTCGTGGAGAAGATCATGCTCACCGAAGCGGCGGTCAAGCGGCTGGTGGAGCCGGAGGAAGTGGCATCCTTGGTGTCCTGGCTGGCCCAGGATGAGGCGGGGATGGTCACCGGCGCCTCCTATGCCATGGACGGCGGGTGGAGCGCCCGATGAGTACCGCCGGCGACCGTGCCGAAACGGTGGCTGGCCCATTACGCGGTCGGGACGCACCGCTGCGGCGGCGAATCCGAAGTGTTCTGATTTGTGGCTGAACACAGCAAAAAGCGAGGCCTTGCTCCCGTTCTCCGGGGAGCCGAGCCTCGCTTACTTGCTGCCTGGCGAGTGCTACTTTCGCACGAGCTCGGCAGTGGTACCCAGCTGCGCGGTTGGCACCCGGTAGGTTTCCTTGGCGGTCAGCGCCGAGATCGCCGCGATGAGCGCGATTCCCGCGGTGAAGAGGCTGATCTTGACCCAGCCGCCAGGTTCCAGGCCGCCCATGGCCGCCACGATGGACGGTGCGAAGCCAGCCATGAGGAAGCCGAGCTGGGTGCCGATGGCCAGACCGGAGAAGCGCACCTTGGAGGAGAACATCTCGGCATAGAAGCTTGGCCAGACCGCGTTGGCCGCGGAGTAGGCGCAGGAGAAGACCACCAGGGACAGCACGAACTGCAGCACCGTGTTGTCGGTTTCCATGCTGCGCAGGTAGAACGGCATGGCTGCCGCCGAGGCGAGCGCACCGTAGATGAACACCGGCTTGCGGCCAATGGCATCGGCCAGCATGCCGAACAGCGGCTGGGTGAGCAGCGCACCGATATTGCCGGCAACCACCAGCCACAGCGTGATCGAGGCATCGATATTGCCGATGTTCTTGCCGTAGGAGATGGCCAGGGTCCCGTACACGGTGGATACCGCGGCAATGAAGGCGCACAGCACCACGCGCAAGACGTCTTTCCAGTGGAACTTCAGCAGTACCGCCAGCGGCAGCTTGGCGATGTTATTGCTCTTCTTGGCTTCTTCGAATTCCGGGGTCTCGTGCAGCGAGCGGCGGATGAAGAAGGTCACCAGCACCACAACGGCCGAGAGCCAGAAGGGGATGCGCCAGCCGATGCCGTACTTGATGTCATCGGGCAGCGCCACCACGGGAATGAAGATCAAGGCCGCGAGGATCTGGCCGCCCTGGGTGCCGGTCAGGGTCCAGGAGGTGAAGAAGCTGCGTCGGCGATCCGGTGCGTGCTCCAAGGTCATCGAGGAGGCGCCGGCCTGCTCGCCGGCCGCGGAGAGGCCCTGGCAAAGCCGGGCGAGGACCAGCAGGATCGGGGAGAGCCAACCGACCTGGTCGAAGGTTGGCAGGCAGCCGATCGCGAAGGTCGAGGCGCCCATGAGCACCAGCGTGAACATCAGCACCTTCTGGCGCCCGATGCGGTCCCCGAAGTGGCCGAGGACGACCGCGCCAATGGGCCGGGCAACGTAGGCGAAGCCGAAGGTGGCCAGCGACATCACCGAGGCATTGGCATCCGCGTCGGGGAAGAAGATGTGCGGAAAGATCAGCGCCGCAGCGGAGCCGAAGATGAAGAAGTCGTAGTATTCAACTGCGCTTCCCATGAAACTGGCAACGGCCGCCTTGACGGGGGTGCGTTTCCCGGTGCCGGGCACCTCGGACGCCGACGGTTCACGTGTGGATGGCATCGGAAAACTCCTTTGTTTGCTGAGTGACGAACGCTGAAAACATAAACAGTGTGCGCTATACGTACAGTTGTACGGAATGTGTACGTTGATATAGAGTAGATGCAAATCACAGCTGAGGCAATACCTGCGTCAAGCATGACGGAAAGTTGGGTAATACGGTGAGTACTCTTACGCAGTCATATCTAGTTGGACTCATAGGCGATGGCGTGTTGCCTTCGCTGACCCCGCCCATGCACGAGCGGGAAGCAGATGCGCATTCGCTGCGGTACCTCTATCGCCCCATTGATCTCACGGTTCTTGACCGCCCCGGCGAAGATGTGGGGAAGTTATTGAAGGCCGGTGCCGAATTGGGATTTAACGCCTTCAACATCACCCATCCCTGCAAGCAATTGGTGATCGAGCACCTGGACGAGATCAGCGACAATGCCACGGCCATCGGCGCGGTCAACACGGTGCTCATCAAAGACGGTAAATTCCATGGCTACAATACCGATGCCTCCGGATTCGGCTGGGCTCTGGCTACCGGGCTTCCCGGTGCAGCCTTGGGCAAGGTGCTGCAACTCGGTGCGGGAGGAGCCGGCGCGGCCGTCGCCTTTGCGCTGCTCGACGCGGGAGTCAAGGAACTGTTCCTGGTCGATCCGGATATCTCCCGGGCTAGCGAGCGAGCCAAGGAACTGGCCCTCCACTTCCCGAATGCCAGCATTACTCCGGCCAGCCCCGAAGAAGCGCCGGCGCTGCTGGCGAAGGTCGATGGGCTGCTCAACGCGAGCCCCATTGGAATGCATCACCACCCGGGGCTTCCCCTTGATATTTCCGGGCTCCACTCCCGGCAGTGGGTTGCCGACTGCGTGTATCGCCCGGTGGATACCGAACTGATCACCGCGGCCCGCGACCTTGGCTGCAGGGTGCTGGACGGCGGAAATATGGCGGTCGGCCAAGCGGTGGATGCCTTCGGCATCATCACCGGGCTGACCCCCGATGCGGCACGGATGCGCGCCCATCTGCTAGAGATGCTGGAAGCAGGACTCTAATGCGCACCTCAATCGCCACGGTGTGCCTCTCGGGCACGCTGGAAGAAAAGATGCTCGCCTGCGCCAAGGCAGGTTTTGACGGAATCGAAATCTTCGAGCAAGACCTCACCGTCAGCCCCATGTCTCCCGAGGAGGTCAAGGCGCTTGCCCACCGTTTGGGGCTGACCCTGGACCTGTTCCAGCCCTTCCGCGACTTCGAAGGCGTGGAAGAAGAGCTGCTGCTGGCAAATCTGCGCCGCGCCGAAGCGAAGTTCGAGCTCATGCAACGCCTGGGCATGGATCTCATGCTGCTCTGCTCGAACGTGGGAACCGCGACCATCGATGATGACGAGCTGTTCGCCGAGCAGATTCGCCGGTTGGCGGACGTGGCCGCCCGCTACGGGGTGCGCATCGCCTACGAGGCGCTGGCCTGGGGCAAATATGTGGACACCTACCAGCACTCGTGGGAGATCGTGAAGCTGGTGGACCGCGAGAATGTGGGGCTGTGCATCGACAGTTTCCATATTCTTTCCCGCGGGGATGATCCGGCGCAGATCGCCCGGATTCCGGGGGAGAAGATCTTCTTCGTCCAGCTTGCGGACGCCCCGGTCCTGACCATGGATATCTTGTCCTGGTCCCGCCACTACCGGGTGTTCCCCGGTGAGGGCGGCTTCGAGCTGGATGCGTTCCTGGGCCACCTGGTGCGTTCGGGGTACTCCGGAATTGTTTCGCTCGAAATTTTCAATGACGTATTCAGGCAATCGAATGTCGAGCGGACGGCCGTGGACGGGCTGCGTTCGTTGATCTGGCTGCAGGCCCGCACGGCCGCACTGCTCGGAAGCGACGCGCAGGACTACCCGCTGGAACTTGATGCACTGCCCGGAGTCCAGCAAGCCCTCGGGTTCGACTTCGCCGAGATTCGCACCGAAGACCCGGAACTGATCGCCGGAATGCTCGCCCAACTGGGGTTCGCGTTCCTCGGCCAGCATCGGCGCAAGCCGGTGCAGCTCTGGCGCGCCGGAAACGCACGGATTATCGTCAACTCGCAACGCAGCCGCGGGGTGACCGCAACCGTCTCCGGCCTCGGCGTGCAGGTTCCGGACCCGGTCGCCGGGCGTGCGCGCGCAACCGACTTGCTGGCCAAACCGGTGCTGCGGCACCACACCAGGGACGAGCAGGAACTTGCGGGCTTCAGGGCCCCGGATGCCACCGAAGTGTTCTTCGGATCGGTTGCCGGGACACGCCTGTGGGAAACCGAATTCGGCGCGCACCGCCACTCACCGGAGGAAGCGCAGCGCGGGGGTATCACCGGGATCGATCATATAAACCTCGCCCAGCCGTGGCAGGCTTTTGACGAATCGGTGCTGTTCTATACCAGCGTGCTGAATTTGCAGGCAAGGCCTGGAACCGAGGTGCCAAGCCCCATGGGCCTGGTCCGCTCCCAGGTGCTGCGCACCGAGGATGGCTGCGTGCGCCTGGCCCTGAATATTGTGCCCAAGGGGCTCGAAGCGGCGATCGAAAGCCACCACGAATACCCCGAGCACGTTGCCTTGCATACCGATGATGTGGTGGCCTTGGCGCGCCGGGCACAGCGGGCCGGCATGGAATTCCTGCAAGTTCCGGCCAACTACTATGAGGACCTGGCCGCCCGATTCAGCATTGATGAGCGGTCGCTGTCCACGCTGAAGGAGCTGAACCTGCTGTACGACAGGGATGAGCACGGAGAATTCCTGCATTTCTACACCGCCACGGTAGGCAACATGTTCTTTGAGGTGCTGGAACGCCGTGACGGCTACGATGGCTATGGGGCTCCTAACGCCCCGGTTCGCCTCGCAGCGCAATTCGAGCACAATCGTTTCGACCGGCATTAGGCATGTGAGCGGCAAGATAACTGAGTGAAAATGGGGACCCCTATCGTGGCGGAGCAGCCTGACTATTACGTTAAGTCGGCGGAGAAGACCTTGGCGGTGCTTCTTGCGTTCAAAGGCGAAAACTCGGCCCTGACGGTCTCGCAGGTGGCAGCGGCTACCGATCAGACGCGTGCCTCTGCCCGCAGGTTCTTGCTCACCCTCGTTGACCTGGGATACCTCGCGGTCGTTGGGAACACCTACCAGCAGACTCCACGAGTGCTGGATGTGGGCGCTTCGTACCTTTCGGGTCTCACCTTGCCGCGTGCCGCGATTTCACACCTGCAGCGATTGGCTCGCGAGCTGGATGAAACCACTTCCCTATGTGTCCTCGAAGGCCAAGACATCTTGTACGTGGAGCGGGTTTCGGCTCCGCGCCTGCATCAGATGAACGTCTCGATTGGCAACCGGCTCCCGGCCTGGGTCACCTCGATGGGTCGCGTGCTGATCGCGAACCTGACCGCCGGAGAACGCGAAGATTTCTTGCAGGGCATTGAACTGCGCAGCTACACCGAGCATACGGTGGGCAGCCTGGAGGAGTTGCGCGCGGAACTGGAACGAGTAGCGGAGCAGGGCTGGTCGCTGGTCAACCAGGAGCTTGACGAAGGGCTGCGCGGGTTGGCGGTGCCGGTGCGCCGTGGAAACCAACTGCTCGGAGCGCTGAACGTGTCGGTACAGTCGGGCCGCGCCGACGCGTCGACGATTTCCGAAACCATGCTCCCGGCCTTATTTCGCACGGCGAAGGATATCGCAGGCGACTTCGGAGGCCGGGTGGACTAGCCTCGCCGGTCAAGATCATCGGCGTCATCCGCCCGCAAGTATTCTCGGCAAGGACACCGTTGGCCGCGCTGGAAGCGGGGCCCGTGACCTGTTCGGGGCAGATGTCTGGACCTCGGGCCTATGCGGGCGGGTAGAGCATGGTTCCACCAGCAGCGACGCATACGATGATCAGCGTGCCGAGCAAGCCCAGGAGCAACGCTTGGCCACCGGATTTCACGATGCTGCGGAGGTGCACACCAAGGCCGAGCGCAAACATCGCGGCCGCAAGCAGCAACGTCTGTACGCTCTGCGCAATCGAGAGGGCGGAATCTGGGAGCAGGCCGGTGGTGCGCAACAGCATGGCAGCGATGAATCCCAGGACAAAAAGTGGCACGAGCGGAGGATTCTTGCCGCCTTCTACCGAGTGCTTGCGGCGCATGTAGATACCGAGCCCGGCGATGATCGGGGCCAGCAGGGCTACGCGTGCGAGCTTCACGGTCACTGCCACCGCCAGGGCCGCGGCGCTCACCGAACCGCCGGCGGCTACAACCTGGGCAACCTCATGCGTTGAAGCGCCGATTAGCATTCCGGTGCTGCGATCGTCCAGGCCTAGCAGGGCTCCGAGCAATGGCATGGCAGGAATCATCAGCGTTCCGAAAAGCACGACCAAACCGATTGCGGTGGCCACTTGAGCCTGCTTGGCCCGTGTCACGTTTTCGGCCGCCGCCACCGCAGCCGCGCCGCAAATCGAAAATCCGGTGGCGATCAGTAGGCGTTGCGGTAGATCCATGCCCATCTTGCCGCCAATCCACAACGTCAGCGCAAAGGTGACGGAGACGGAGAGGAAAACTACCAGCAGAACTCCGGGGCCCAAGCCGAGGATCGTCCCAAGCGAAAGCTGCAGACCCAGCAGCACGATACCCATTCGCAGGAGTTGTTTCGAAGCGATGGCTATGCCCGGATCCAGCACCTGCGGGACCGGTGCGACATTGCGCCACACTGCGCCGAGGATGATCGCCAGCAAGAGCGCGCTGAGCCCGTTGAGGAATTGACTGGCGAATATGCACAGTAAGCCGGTGGCCAGGCAGGCCGCGAGACCGGGGAGCACCATCCGGAGTTTGCCTACCGTCGGTGGATGGGGGGAGGAGTTTGCGGGACTGTGCTGCTCATTCATTCCCGGGGCCTGACTGTTCTGTGGCATATATTCAACTTCTCACGCGAGCCTTGCGGCCGGTATTCCTTGATTCGCTATCACGGGCATATGATCATGATATGGATCAGCATTCGAATGTCATGCAGGATATCGCCCAATGGATCCAGGTCTCATCGCTGACCTTGCTGGTAGGCATCGCGGACCATGGCAGCCTCAGCGCCGGGGCGCGGGCTACCGGGATTGCGCAGCCTAACGCCACGCGGGCGCTGAAAACCCTCGAGCGTCGCTTGGGCTATCCGCTGGTCATCCGGAAGACTACCGGCTCAACGTTGACAGCCGAGGGCGTGCTCACGGTGCAGTGGGCTCGGGAGGTGCTCATTTCGCTGGAAAACCTGGCTGCCGGGGCACGCACGCTCGCCACGCCGGGAGAATCCGAGCTCGCATTCGGCGCCAGCATGACCGTGGCCGAATACCTCGCACCAACGTGGATCGGCACGCTGCATCGGAGGTTTTCGAAGGTCAAGCCGCGGATGCGGATCATGAACTCGCAAGATGTAATCTCGGCGGTTCAAAACGGCGAAATGAACTTCGGCTTCGTCGAGACACCTGAAGTTCCGCGGTCTCTGCGCTATCACAAGGTATGGAGCGATGAGATGGTGGTGGTTACCGCCCCATCGCACCCATGGGCACAACGCACAACGCCGCTCGGTCTCCATGAGCTGCAGAGCACGCCGCTGATCGAACGCGAGGACGGTTCTGGCACAAGGGCGTTTTTGGACTATATCGCCCACGTTGAACGCCCCGAACCGATCGCTGAGTTCAACAGCAACTCAACGATCTGCCAGTGCGTGGCCGCGGGCATGGGTCCGGCGGTACTGAGCCAGCTCGCCGTCGAGAGCCAGCTGAGGCTTGGGAATCTAGTTGAGATCCCCTTCGACGGGCCGAGCCTGCTCCGTGAATTTCGTGCGATATGGGTACACAGCCACTCGCTGAGCCCCACGGAGCAGGCCTTGCTGGACATCGCCAGCGCCTAGCGCCCGGCGGATCCAGCTACTTCTGCAGCTTCGAAATCTCGGTTTCCAGCAGCGCCGACAAACGACGCACACCCTCAGCGATCGTCTGTTCATCCACCGCGCAAAAGGCCAGGCGCAGCTTGTGGTGCGCCGATTCCGAGGAGCTGAACGCGGCGCCGGGAATGAAGATTACACCGGCTTTCACGCCTTCCTGCAATAGCTCATAGGTATCGATTCCGGCCGGAAGGGTCAGCCAGATAAAGAATCCGCCCTCGGGGTGCGTATGGGTGATCCCTGCCGGAAGATATTTGGCCAAGGCTTCGAGCATTGCATCGCGTCGCGAACGGTAGAGCTCGTTGTAGGTCTGGATTTGCCCGCGCCAGTCATGCTCTTCGAGGTAGGCGCTGATGATCATCTGATTGAGCGTTGGCGGGCACAGCGCCACCGCCTCGCCAGCCAGGTAGAAACGGCGGAACAGGTGAGTTGGTACCGCGGCCCAGCCGATGCGCAACCCAGGGGAGAGGATCTTGGAGAAGGAGCCCATATAGATGACGTTCTGCTCGTCTAGGCTGCGCAGGGTCGGGGCGGCTTCGCCTTCGTAGCGCAGCATCCCGTAAGGATTGTCTTCGAGGATCAGCACGCCTTCTTCGCGGCAGATGTCCACGATTTCTGGGCGCCTCTCGGCGGCCAGCGTGATGCCAGAAGGGTTGTTGAAGTTCGGAATGGTGTAGAGGAATTTGATCTTTTCGCCGGCCGCACGCAATTCTTGGATCTTTGTCCGTAGCGCGTCCGGAACCAAACCGTTTTCGTCGGTGAGCACCGGGGCTGCCTTCACCTGATAGGCCTCGAAGGAGTTCAGCGCGCCCACGTAGGTAGGGTCTTCGCACAGTACCGTGTCGCCGGGGTTGCAGAATACCTTGCAGGCCATGTCCTGCGCCGACTGCGAACCGTTGGTAATGACAACGTCTTCTACCGAAACGTTGGTAATTCCCTCGGCTGCCATGACTTCGAGAATCTGCGACCGCAATTCTGGAGTACCCAGTCCCGAGCCGTACTGCAATGCGACATGGCCCTGTTCGGTGATGATCCGCTTGGAGATCTCGCCAATCTTTTCAAGTGGCAGGACCTGGAGGTAAGGGTTGCCGCCGGCCAGCGAAACCAGCGAAGGATCCAACGACAGCTCGAAGACGTCGCGTACCGCGGACTGCTTGATCCCGGCAGCTCTATCGGAGAAAAGCGTTTCGTGCGTCGTGCGCAGTGCGTCGACTGACTGGTTCGTTGACATGGTCCTCCTCGACCGGCATCTGCCCGTGGGTAACGGGAAGAACAATTGTGCATGCGGTGGCATGCGAGCAAAGTTTTCTATTAGGCTACTTTGGTATTCCAGCAGGAAATTTACCAGATGACAAGAACCGGTGCTTTGTATATGGTGCTATTCCTTGTTTTCGGACCCCGCTGCCGGGCGCTGATCCAGCCAGGCTTGAACGTCGCTAGGTCGGATGCGTCGGTGCGTTCCGCGATACTCCACCGGAATAATGCCCGAATCGGCTAGCTTGCGCAGGTAGGAATTCGAGATCCCAGCCATCTGCGCGGCCTGCGAGGTGTTGAGCAATAATTCGGTTGTCCCGATGCTGACGGACTCGCCTGCCGCGAATCGATTGAGCACCTCAAGTAACGCGTCATGGGCGTCCTTGGGTAGCTGCAGTGCCGTGCCATTGACGAAGACCGTAGTGTCGCTGGACTCCGCTAGGGCGCGATGCAGCCGCTGCGTAGTTTTCTCATCCAGCGCTTCAAAGGTGCGAACCCGACCAAGGGCGGAAGTAGGTGATGCCATGTATTCATCTTGCCCGAAGTGAGGTGTGGTGGCGAGCGACTGGCCTAGGCGGGCAGGCCAACTGTTCGGAAACCTGTGTTGCTGCTGGCGGAATCGGCCGTGTTGTAGCTTCGGGCGGAAACTCGATATCGATTGCAGTAAGATTCGTGGCAAAGGTGGGATCCTCCGCGCATGACCCGACCCCGTCCGATAGTTGGCCCCTGGGGGTTTAGCTCCGGGCTATTGCGATAGTACTTGGGCAGGAACCAATCCTGGCACCACTCCCAGACGTTGCCAGCAATATCGAGGAGTCCCAGCGGATTCGGTGGAAAACTGCCCACTGGTGAAGTTCCGAGATAACCGTCTTGCAAAGTGTTTTCTCGCGGGAAATTGCCTTGCCAAATATTGCATTGGTGGACCGAATCCGGGGTGAGTTGATTTCCCCATGGGTAGCGTTGCCCTGGCTTTAGTCCGCGAGCGGCATATTCCCACTGCGCTTCGGTGGGCAGGGTTCTGCCGCTCCAATGACAGTAGGCTAAGGCATCGTTCCAAGAAACCTGCACGACGGGGTGATCTGGCAAATCCTGCCAGTGGGAGCCTGAACCAGTGGGGTGACGCCAGCTGGCGTTGCGCACGCCCAGCCACCAGTCGGTACCTTCCACCTTCCCCATGACCTCCTTCGCGGGTGCATTCAGGTAGGCATGGAAAACAGCCGAGTAGCCAAGTTGCTCTGACTCTGTGACGTATCCAGTGGCTAGTGCGAATCGCGAGAACTCGGTGTTGGTAACCGGGGATGCATCCATGTTGAACGTTGGCAGCGATACCCGGTGAACCGGACGCTCGCCATCGGCGGGATACCCCTCATCAAAGTGGTCGCCCATCATGAAGGTGCCGCCTGGCACGTCGACCAGCCGCATCGGCCGGTCGCTCATGATTGTGCAGGCCGGTATCTGCATAGCATCTGCCGGTGGGCTAGGTGTCGGTTCATTGCGTCGAGGCGCGCAGCAAGCCATCAGCTATCCGAAGAGTTTGTTTGCGAGTGCAATAAGAACTTGATGGTGGCGCATAGCTGGTCGATGAGCAGTGCGGAGCGATCTAGGTCGGGATCCGAAAGATGCTGAAGGTTGATGCCGTCGATGCTGGCGATTAGCATGCGGGAGACTGTCTCAACGTCAGCTTTCAAAACGGTGTTCGAGCTGGTGGCGGCCTTGCGGAAAACAGCGCTGGTGGACTGAACCCATGCCTCATACATTGACCGGTTGATCTTGTTGGATGCAGCAATGTCTTCGGGGTCGGCAAGGCGAGTGGTGCGTAGCAGCAGCTCGAAGGTCGTGACCTGTTCATGAGGTGCGTTGAGCATGCGCCGCCAGACGCGATGTATGTGCAGGTCTACGGCTTCGTCAAGGCCCACGGAATCGGGTATTGGGTCCAGATCACGAGCGTAGTCGCGGCTGAGGTGGTTATAGACCTCGTCTAGCAGGTCATCTTTGCTGCGAAAGCAATAATGTAGCGCGGCTAAGGGCGCGCCGGCCTCGGTGGCGATGCGCCGGGTGGTGGCTGCTGCGATCCCTTCCGAGGCAATTACGCGTGCCGCTGCTTCGATGAATTGCCTGCTGCGGTCTTCAACTGATATGCGCGCCATAGTTCCTGTCCCAAATCACTACTGTCTTTTGGACTCTAGCCGATCGGCTGGGGCCCTTCATGGAGGCTGCCTAAATTAATTTTCCCACAAAGCTGGTCAAATGACTAAGTCATACGACATACTACTTGGAGTTGTTACTCGCATCACACGGCATGCGGGAAATTGGAAGAAAGGGGGACCCATGGCTGACGAACTGGCTCAGTTGGTTATCCACTCGGGTGTAGTTCCTGGCATCGGACTCGCAGCCGACATCGATGCTGCGCATTGCGATGGACGGCCCAGTGCCGTAGCCGTCCGGGATGGCAGGATCATTGCCATTGGAGATGAAGATTTGCTTCGCCTGGCCGGGCCGGAAACCACGGTCATCGATGCTCGTGGAGGAGCCATCCTGCCTGGACTGAACGACGGGCATCTGCACTTCTCCGCCAGCGCGATGATCCGCCACGCACACCTCTCGGTGGCGACCGCAGCGAACTGGACCGAGGTTGCAAAGCTCCTGGACACGGCCAAACCCGACGCCAGCGGCTGGGTACGTGCCGCAAGCTGGGACGAAGTCCGGCTAGGTAGCGTTGACTCCGAACTACTGCTGGCAGCTAACAGCCGGTGGCCAGTAGTCGCCTTCGATACGACGGGCCATCAACTCCTGGTAAACGCCGTGGGCTTGAAGATCTTGGGTCTGGAACACATAGATGAACCTGTGCCTGGTGGGGTGATTGGACGACTCGCGGATGGTTCACCCAGCGGGCTCTTCGGCGATGCGGCCATGCAGCTGGTAAACGACGGGCTGCCTAGTTTCACCGAAGATCAGCTGCGTACGGCCTTCATAAAACACCAACAAGAGCTGCACTCTCTCGGGATCACTTCGCTCACGGAACCAGGTCTTGGACCCGGCGGCCGCACCTTGATGGCCGCAAGCTGTGGCACGCAGTCGTTGGAGATTCTTGCAGATTTGGCTCACGAGGGGCTGCTTAGTTTGCGATTGAACTGCCTGCTACTTTTTTCGGGCACTGGTGGTGAATCACTGGAAGCAGTGCGAACCGGACTGGCAGGAGATCTTCCAACCATTGCGAAAGGGATAGATCCACTTCGCTTACGCATCGCGGGGGTAAAAGTATTCGCCGATGGTATCCCGCGTTCGGGAACTTCGTGGTTCCACGACGAATACCAACTCCCATGCGGACATGGGCATGGAGCCCTCGTGCTCCGGGGGAACAGTGACGCGGAAAAAGTCGCAGAATTTCGACAAATCATTTCCGAGATCGAGGCGGCTGGTTTGCAAGCCGGGGTGCATGTGACCGGGGACGCCGCCACCGAAGCTCTGATCGAAGCGGTGGAACAGCTCGATGTCGAAGCCGGGCCGCGGGGAAATCGCCACTACATCATCCACGGCGCCTTCCGGGATCATGAGCTATTGGACCGGGTGCAACGAGCCGGCATGGGATACAGCACCAACCCAAAAATCCGTGCCGAAGCGGGCACGCTCATACGTCGGCTACTAGGGCCAGATCGATTCACCATGCAGCAGCCACTGGCCACGGCAGCACTGCGGGGAGTAGCGGCCTCGTTGGCCTCCGATGCGCCGGTCACCAATCCGGACTGGCGCAACAGCATCATCTCGGCGGTTACCCGCGATACCAGTGCGGGACCGGGCGCGGACGATAGTGAACGAATCAGTCTGGCACAGGCATTGGCCATGATGACCCAGACACCAGCCTGGCAGGACCACGCGGAGCAAGACAAAGGAAGCATCAAAGTGGGTCAGGTCGCCGATTTTTGTATCCTGCGCGACCCGCTTTCGACGGACATCCAGCAACTTGCGCAGAACCCTACAACCCACACCATAGTCAACGGCGACGTGGTGTACCGACTTAACTCGCTCAATTGAGAAAGACATCGAAGGTACCAAAATGCAAAAACGAGCTCTAGCAGCAGCTACGACCCTCACCCTGGCCCTGTCTCTGACGGCGTGCTCCGCAGGGAGCGGCACCGCCGACGGAGAAGATGGGGGGATGGAGAAGTTCACCGTCGGTGTCATCGGGATAGGCTCGGACGCCGCTATCCAGACGGCCATCGACAAGGGATACTTTGCCGAGGAGGGCTTGGACGTGGAGACAACGGTTGTCGCGAATCCGCCTGCTGGAATAGCCGCGGCTCAATCCGGTCAGCTCGACGTTGCCTACACCCCGTCGATCCCGCTCATAAACGCACTTTCGCAGAATATAGAACTAAACGTCATTGCGGCAGCGGACGGCTACGCAACAGAGGCCTTGGAAGGCAAGGACCCGGGAAAATCCGATGATACGGGGTTGTTCATACGGCCGGATAGCGGCATTGCCCGCGCGCGCGATTTAGCGGGCAAAAGGATTGCAGTGCCCGCCCGCAAGGCACAGCTTGAGGTCACCGTGGCCAACATGGTGTTGAAGGACGGGGGAGACCCCGCGAGCATCAATTGGATGGTGCTGGATCCTGCCAGCTCACTGCAGTCGTTGCAGCAAGAACGCGTCGATGCGGCCGGTTTAGTGGCACCTTTCACCACTAACGCACAAGCTGAGGGAATGAAGCTGCTCGGAAGCCCTGGAATCGAGTTTTTTGAGGCCGGGGCCGTAGGGCTATGGGTGGCTGGGGCCAAGCAGATAGCCGAAGAACCCGAAAGCGTTGCCGGCTTCCAACGCGCTATCTATAGGGCAAACGCCTACGCCAACGAACACCTGGATGAGATGGACGAACTGGCTTCAGAAATTACCAGCCTCGATTTGGAAACTATCAAAAACGGCGCCGATCCGTACTGGCCGAGCAGCGTTGAACTCAAGGACTTGCAGCGTGTCGACTCCAACCTGGTCAACCTTGGGTACCTGAGCCAGGAGGTGGGGCTTGATGAAACGCTCATCCACGGTGCCCAGTAGACGAGACGGGCAGACGCTCTCGCAAAAGCCCGGCAACCAGAATGAGGCTCGTGGAATCAACTACGAGTCGCCAGCAGCCAAGTTCGGCTTCGGGATCCTCGGTGCTGTTTTGCTACTCGGGCTGTGGCAGTTTGCCGCGATCCGCGGAACTTTCGGGAATGGGCTTCCAACGGTGTCCGCAACACTGATCGAGCTCTTCGCCCTGTTCGGTAATCCCGAATTCTGGACCGACACTTTCACCACTATCTGGCTCGCGGTCTTGGGCATGGTCATCGCGGTGGTTGCCGGCGTGATGCTCGGCCTTCTGATCGGCACCATCGATTGGGTGCGATATGCAACTCTGGCTGTAACCGAATTCTTCAAGCCCATACCGCCGATCGTCGTGCTGCCGCTGTGCGTGATGATCTGGGGCCCAACAAATACCATGGCACTCGCCCTAGTGCTGCTCGGAACCGTCCTGTCAACCACTATTCAGGTAATTGCGGGAGTAAACGACACCGACCCGGTGGCGCTGAGTACTGCCCGTTCCTACGGGATGGGCCGTGTCGAACGCCTGCTGCGCGTCACCCTTCCATCAGCTTCGCCTTACATCGGTACGTCCGTACGCATCGGAGCCCCCGCGGCCCTGATCATAGTGGTGGTTGCAGGTTTGCTCGGCGGAGCGCCGGGCTTGGGAAGCGCGATTTATCGTTCCCAGTCTGCCGGGGATTTCCCGCAAACCTACGCGCTGGTTCTGGTGCTTGGTGTGTTGGGGCTCGTTGCCCAGAATCTTTCGAGCATGATCGAACGACGTGTGCTTCATTGGCACCCGGCCTTCCGGGAGGACGTAAAGTGAAACGCCACCTATTCAACCTAGCCTTGGCCATCACGGCCCCCTTTGTGCTGATCCTCGCGTGGTTCAAGGCATCCAGCCAGTCGACCAATGCGTTTTTCCCGCCGTTGAGTGATATTTTGGTTCGTTTTGCCGACTTATGGATTTTTGAACACTTTGTTAGTGACATCATCCCGAGCATGCGTAACTTGATCATCGGCTTCGCCCTGGCTGCGGTGCTCGGTGTGGTCATCGGATTCATCCTTGCTACGGTGCCAGTTCTGCGCGTCTTGTTCGAGCCATCGTTGCACCTGCTACGTGGTATTCCGCCGGTGGCTCTGGTTCCGATCCTGATTACTCTGGTCGGTTTCACCGACCAGATGCGCATTTCATCAATCGTGATCGCTGCGGTCTTCCCGACTTTGATCGCGACCATGGATGGGATCAAGGCTGTAGATGCTTCGTTGAAAGACGTGTGCACCGTCTACCGGCTCGATCGCAAAGACCGGTTGCTGTCGGTGTATCTGCCCTCGGCCAGTCCACAGATTGCCGCAGGCATGCAAGTTAGCTTATTAGTGGCATTCATTGTGATGATCGCTTCCGAAATGATGGGCACCGCACAGGGCATCGGCGCGATGACCCTGCTTGCGCAACAGACCTTCATGGCTGCTGACATGTGGGCCGGGATACTCTTACTCGGCCTTATCGGCTTTCTGAGCAACGTCCTTTTCGACCTCGTCAAAAACCGGGCACTGTCCTGGTACATCGGATCCAAGAAAATGGAGAAGGTATCGTGAACTCCACCATCCCCACCACTACACAGCCCAAAGCAGGGTCCACACCTGTCGCGCGACTAGAAGTTCAAGGCCTTGCCAAAACATACGGACACGGACCGAAATCCGTTGAGGTCATCAAAGACCTGACGTTTTCGATACATGCTGGCGAAGTGGTGTGCATTGTTGGGCCTTCGGGCGTCGGCAAAACCACCCTGCTCAAGTGCTTGGCAGGACTTCAGCCTTCAAGCGGCGGGACCATGAAGATCGATGGACACCAAGTCTCCGGCCCACCGGCCGAGATGGCGTTGGTGTTCCAGGACTACTCGCGGTCGCTGATGCCGTGGCTGACAGTTGAGAAAAACCTGCTCCTGCCGCTGCGCCATTTGCATCTCCCAGCGGCCGAGGTTCGCACTCGGATCGAGGAAGCGCTGAATGAAGTAGGACTGTCCCACGCAGCGAAACGTTATCCATGGCAGCTCTCGGGCGGGATGCAGCAACGTGTGGCGATCGCTCGGGCATTGGCCTACCGCCCGGAGATCCTGATCATGGATGAGCCATTCGCGTCGGTGGATGCGCAGACCCGATTCGATTTGGAGGACTTATGCCTGAAGATCCGCGATGAGCTAGGAATGACGATCTTGCTCGTCACGCACGATATCGACGAAGCTGTCTATTTGTCGGATCGAATTGTTGCCATCGGCAACAAGCCGGCCCAAGTCCTCGAAGTCTTGCCCGTCGATCTTCCCCAGCCGCGCAATCAGATCACCAGCCGTGCATTACCGGAATTCTCCGGTCTGCGCACGAAGGTCCTGTCATTGATTCGGCAGTCCGAATCATGAGCGGACCAGAGGTGACGCGCCCAAACATTCTAGTTTTCATTGCTGACCAACTACGTGCAGACCATTTGGGAGCATATGGAAATGATGAAGTGCGTACCCCAAACCTCGATCGGTTAGCAGAACGGTCCACCGTGTACGAGAACGCACATGTGGCGAATCCGACCTGCATGCCCAACCGGGCCAGCCTGCTGACAGGACGCTGGCCGAGCGCGCACGGCACGCAGTACAACGGTATTCCCGTTGATCCCGAGGCTTCGACGTTTGTTCGCCAACTGGCCAGTTGTGGATACCGAACCTCAGCGGTAGGAAAATTACACCACCAGAACATGGGATGGGACTTTGAGCCAGAACAGCTTGAACAGATCAGGGCCAGTGCTCCGGGGCTGATGGACCCTCGATTGCCCGATGCATTTAACCGACTCCGAGAACCAGGCTGGGATCAGTGTGAAAACCGGGAACGTCATGCTGCTTCGTTCATTCCGATGCCCGAAGACTATTACGGTTATCAGAATGTAGACCTTGTCATTGGGCATGGCGATGCTCCGGGCGGACATTGGGCTCACTGGGCCCGCGAACAAGGCATAGATCCCGAGTTGCTGGGCGGCTCAAAAGCCGGTACCAATGTGCTTGATAGCTGGGAACAAGTTTATACGTCATCGATTCCTGCCTCTGCACACCCGACTAGGTATATCGGGGTGAAGGCCAGCGAGCAGGTGCGCAAAGCAGCTGGCGAAGACGATCCTTTTTTCATGTTCGTTTCTTTTCCCGACCCGCATCATCCCTTTGCCCCGCCGCGTGAATACTCGCGTCGGTACGACCCCGACAGTTTGTCGCTTCCGGTTGGATTCGGCCAAGACCATTCGCGTTCTCCAGAGCACATTCGGAAGATGATCGCTCAACGCGGGCAACCCAACGGAGATCCAACCATGACGTTTTCGGTGACGGAGACGCAATATCGGATGGCAGCCGCCGCTCAGTATGGCCTGATCGAGTTTATGGACGAGCAAATTGGCGAAGTACTTCAGACTCTGGAAGAAACTGGGCAGGCAGATAACACCATTGTGGTATTTACTTCCGACCACGGTGACCTCTTCGGCGATCATGGATTGATGCTCAAGCACTTCGTCCATTACCGAGCCGTCACGAGGGTCCCGCTGTTGATTCACATGCCCGGGCAGAAGGTCGCAGAGCACAGGGCCGATTTGATTTCCAGCGCCGATCTGGCCCCGACATTTATGGATCTGGCACAGGTTCCAGCATTCCGAGGAATCCAGGGGCGGAGCCTGTCAGAAAACGGTGAGCTACGTGTCGGCGACGGTGCACGCGCTTTGCTGATCGAAGAGGACCAGCCGTTTTCACTGGAGGGACTGCCTGCGCCGGTTCGCATGCGCTCGGTCATCACCCCCGAAGGGAGGCTGACTAAGTATTTCGGTACCGATACCTACGAACTCTATGATCATCGGAACGATTATGACGAGATGGAAAACCTAGCGGGTTTGCAACAGGCTCAGGGCCTCAAGCATCGACTTGAAATGGCGTTGAATGAAGAATTGGTGAATCTAGCATCTGCCCAAGTCAGGCCAGTGGCGTCGGCTTAGCTTGGAACTTATGAGCAGGCGGGAGCGTTGTCGTTTCAATCGGTGCTCCCGCCTGCTGATAAGACCGAATGCGACGAACGGGGGTTGTGCCACGTTCAGCGGTTCCCGTATGGTGGAAATTGTAGGTCTAAAGAAAGTACTGACCAACCATCATCCGGCACACCGCGACGGAGCGTTTCGCCTTACCTGGCAACGACGCCGCGGGAATTGTGTAGATGGAAGCCTGATGTCCACCTTAAATGCGTTGGTTCGGGTTCCTTTGCGGTCGGATGAATGGTCATGCGCGTTCCTACGCTATGCCACAAGTTTCGTGGGTACTGCGTTTTCGTCATTCAGAACTTTCTTGAAAGTAGAGTATTTCAATGTCTATTGAAGCCAGCAAAGACCTAAAGACCATCACCGACGAAGAGATCTTCAACGCCCATCTTGGCGGCAAGCTCACCGTTCAGTCGAAGATGCCACTGAATTCCAAGCGCGATCTTTCCATTGCATATACCCCGGGCGTAGCCAAGGTTTCCCAGGCGATCGCCGATGACCCAGCCATGCACGCCACCCATACCTGGGCCTCACGCATGGTCGCCGTCGTTTCGGACGGCACCGCTGTCCTTGGCCTCGGCGACATCGGTGCCGCCGCATCGCTTCCGGTGATGGAAGGCAAGAGCGCATTGTTCAAGGAATTCGGCGGCTTGGATTCGATCCCGCTGGTGTTGAACACCACCGACGTAGATGAAATCGTCGAAACCGTGATCCGCCTCCGCCCAAGCTTCGGCGCGGTCAACCTCGAAGACATTTCGGCGCCGCGCTGCTTCGAAATTGAAAAGCGTCTGATCGAAGCCCTGGATTGCCCGGTCATGCACGATGACCAGCACGGCACCGCTGTGGTGGTGCTGGCGGCCCTGATCGGTGCTGCTCGCCAGACCAAGCGAGAAATCAGCTCGCTGAAGGTTGTAGTTTCGGGTGCCGGGTCGGCCGGTGTCGCGGTCACCAACCTGCTGCTGCAGGCAGGCGTTGATGATGTGATCGTGCTCGATTCGCGCGGCACCATCCACCGCGACCGCGATGACCTGAACTCGGTCAAGGCGGAACTGGCGGCACGCACCAACCGTGAAGACGTCATGGGCGGCCTCGCCGAGGCATTGGACGGAGCAGACGTCGTTGTCGGGCTGTCCTCCTCGCAGTTTGATGAGTCAGCGGTGGCCAAGATGAACGAGAACGCGATCATCTTCGCCCTGTCGAACCCCACCCCGGAGATCATGCCGGAGGTTGCCAAGCGCTACGCGGCCGTGGTGGCCACCGGACGCAGCGACTTCCCGAACCAGATCAACAATGTGCTGGCCTTCCCCGGGATCTTCCGTGGTGCCTTGGATTCGGGCGCCAAGAAGATCACCGAGGCGATGAAGGTGGCCGCGGCACACGCGATCGCCGATCTGGTCGGCGAGGACCTCGCCGCGGATTACATCGTTCCTTCGGCGATCGACGACCGTGTGATGCCGGCCGTTGCCGCCGCGGTGGCCGCGGAAGCTAAGAACGCGAAGTAGGCTTATTGCGCAACGCAACGCAGCGCACCTGCTCAGACCGATACGGCGAGAGCAGGTGCGCTGCGTCGTTTAAGGCTAGTTATCGCTGGACGGGCGGCGGTGACTCTCGCCAGGGGCAGCACTTGTGCATGGACACTTTCTGGCTCACTCATAGTCAGGTTGCTCCATGGGGTAGGAGGCCTTGTTTGAAACGCCGGCTCTGTTCGGATTCGCTGCTGGCACCGTGAAACTGCGTAAATCCGAACCAAGCGGTGACGGGAGGTACGAAAGCCAGCCAGAGGCGGCATGCGGGGAATGCTGCGGGTCAACGCGGTGAGCCAACCGTGCTCGGGAGATGCGCCAACCACGAGCATCCGCGCGAGCGCGCCTTCGCGGCACAAGCAGTGTGACGGTTGCTCCAGATTACCCAGTGCACCGCCCCGCCAGCTGAATAGATGAAGTCACTCGGGAATGCCGTGTACGACCGGGAAAACCAGTTCCCACGCACGGAATGCGCGGGAACTGGCAGATCGCAGGAAGATCCGTACGCTAGCTGATCGGGCCGCCGTCCGAGTACATCACCGAATAATGCGAAATATCCTTGCCCGAGGAATGCCAGTTGGTCACGCTGGAAACTCCCGGATCATAGTATGTGTATTCGGGTCCATTGCCTTGTTTGGCCGAACCTGCCTTGACGCAGACGGCAGTAATGACCATGCCCTCGGGGGCCATGATGGTTGCCGTTCCGCCGCCGGAACCGTCGATATGCCCGGTGTCCCAACTTGGGCATACCGCGCCAGCAGGCGGGGCCGCGCTGGCCGGTGCGACAGCACCTAGTGCGGAAAGTGCGGCCACTGCGGCCACTGCGAGTAATCGCTTCATTGTTCACTCCTGAATCGGTAGCGAGTAGGTGGCCGCGAACCGAAGGCCCGTGGCTTCTGCGCGCCGGTTGGTGAAGTTCGGGGCGCTGTCCTTGAAGCGTGGCGCAGGAATTCCCCACGCGTTTCCCAACTACCACCCAGCACGTGACAGGCGAGCAATGACACAAGGCGCCCGCGAATACGCAATGAATTGTTAGAACTTAAGCTAGGCGGAAAAATACTCGCTTGGCGCGCATGCGGGACACTTGATTTCCTGCTTTTCTCGGATAGGTACTACTTGATCATGCTGCTATTCGAGGTGCGCTGGCTGCCCGGCACGGATGCAGGCCAACGAGAGGTCGGCCAGCGGTCGATCGAAAGTTGTCCAGAGATGCTGCCGGAGTTATCCACAAATTTCGAGTTGCTTGTCGCCAAGCTCAGCTGCGGGTCAACACTTGGAGTGTCAATAGGACGAAGCCCAAGGAGACCAGCCATGTGCTTGCAATGTGATGGATTTTCAAACGAAGAAGTCGAACTGCAGATCACAAACACGATTCGCATGTACGGCAACGCGGTGCAATTCATCGAAAACCCCGACCCGACCAAGACCTTCGGCTACACCGTCGGACTGACCGCACACGGGCACCCGGAATTCCTGGTGCGAGGCCTGGATATGGTGACAACCTGCGAGCTGCTGAATCCATTGGCCCAGCGGGTCATTAAAACCGGTGAAATCTTCGGGCACCAGCATACTGCCCACTACCTCGGGCAGCAGCTGCTCTATTTCATGCGCCTCCCTGATGCCGGCGCACACCTGTTGGAGGCCGTTGTGCGCTACGGTACCGCGATGACGGCATTGGAAATTCACATCATCGATTCCTGGCCGCCACCACCTGAGCTGTTGGCCGAAGCCGCCAGGAGGGATGGCACCGGCTGCGGCTCTGACACGTCTTGGTGGGGCAGACCCTCAGCAAACAAAACGGCCTGGCAACTCTGGATTCGTCGGTGTTCCGGTTCTCATGGACGTGTATTCCGCGTGCACTGCACGCAATTGAGTAGGCGCATTGAACTACGGATCTTCAGGGGCGACGGCGACCCGCACTACGAGAAACCGTGGCCGCGTGACCAGAAGGGCCATGAGGTTATCGATCTGCGTGCCCCCGGCCTAGAGGACGAACGCCAAGGTAGAACTGTGCCATGCGGGGTGCACCCATATTGTCTTGCACCTTGAGTACGGGGAACTACCGCAACACTTAGACATGTAGCCCGACTTCGCTTGGGCATTCAGTAGCGAAGAGGCGGAACAGTTCCCCCAACGCGTACCAAACATGCGGAGTTGAGAACCGCGAAATCCACCACACCAGCGGCTGATCCTGCAAGGATCAAACGATCCGACAACGGTGGCCTGACGGAGTATGTTCTCTGGGTCCTTATCTTCCGCTGCGGTGACCCCATGCCGCCGATTCCGACGAGGGCGAAGGCTGCAATCTGGACTCCGCGACCAAACCCATGATTCCTTGGGGGAACAAGCCACCATGCCCCGGTTACGGAGGCAGAGCCTGTAACAATCATGACAAGCCCCACAACGAGAAACGTCCATACAGCGATGTTCTTGGCCGGTGGGAACTAGGATTCGGTTTCACCCTAAGCCTTCGCCCCGCGCAACCTTGGTCCCGCAGTCGGCAAGATGCGGCCTGAAACCGGGGACCACGGCTTTTGCTCTGTCCAACAGAATCCAGTGCATTGTGCGATCGCGGACACATTCGCGATCCTAGCCACCACCGAATGGAACAAGTGGGAACATCTGCTGAAAACCCAATCCATGCTCCGAGCAGGTGACCCCGCGGATTCAGAGAATATCTTGTAGTCCAGCTTGTTCGGCAGCGTCTGATCCAAGGCGCGAATGGCGAAGAACTGCTTGAATCCAAGGATCTTCAAGGCATCATTGACCGAGGGGCCGTCGCACACTGTGCCGCCCGTTCCACGAATCATCAGCTGTCGAATATCGCGACTGAAAAAGCCTCGTTCTGTATCTTGCAGTTCTTGTAGGCGATGAGTTTCCTCGGCCGAGGCGACACGCAGTGCTCCGTTCATGAGCTGCCCTCGCATGGCAGAAGGGGTGCATTTTGGAGACCGGACAAAACCCGTGCAATTAGCGACCCTTGGTCTGACCACACGCGGTCATGTTTCACTCCAAATTTGGGATGCGGTGCAAGTAGTGCTTGTGGATGAGTGTCGGTGGAAGGCCGGCCAGAAAAGTGAGTAGGCTTGTAATTATGGCTTTCCGAAATCGTCGCGCTGCGGCTCTCCCAGCAAAATTATCCCGTTCGTGGCTTCTGGTCAACGCCGCCAAAGAAGAAGACTTCGGACCCGGCCTAGCTTGTGAAGCGGACTCGGTAATTTTTGATATGGAAGCTGCCGTTCCGGACGACAAAAAGGCCTTCGCCCGTGACAACGTGGTGCGCGCTCTATCCAACGGCATGACCGCCTGGGTGCGCGTTAACGGCACCGACACCGACTTCTGGGCCGATGATCTCGCGGCTCTCGCGGAAACCCCGGGCCTGCGCGGGGTCATGCTGGCCATGACCGAAAAACCAGAGCAGGTCACTTACACCGCGATGCGCTTGCGCGCAGGCACCCCGGTGCTCGCGCTGATCGAAACCGCCGTAGGCATCGAAAACGCCACGAACATTGCCTCGGCTCCGGGCACCTTCCGCCTGGCCTTCGGCGTGAACGACTTCCGCAAGGACACCGGTGTCTCCGATGACCCGTTGGCCCTGGCCTATGCCCGAGGCAAGCTCGTCATGGCTTCCCGCGTGGGTAAGCTGCCCGGCGCTATCGACGGCCCGCCGCCTGCCGGTGCGAGCGCCGCGAAGGTTACCGAAGATACCCTGGTAACCGCATCGATGGGCATGACCGGGAAGCTCTCCCTTTCCCGCGACCACGTCGACGGCATCAACGCCGCACTCGCACCAAGCGAGGACGAACTGTCCTGGGCCATGGAGCTGCTCGAAGCTCACGCGGCCGGTGCGTCGGTAGGCGACGGTTCCTACCTGCCGCGTCTAGCCCGTGCACAGAAGATCGCAGATCTGGCCGACTCCTACGGATTGTGGAACGCCTAGTCCGCAACTGCACTCCATTACCTCTCGTGCGCAATGGAACGGCCGGTAATCTGCATTCACCGGCCGTGCCACGACGAGCGGGCCTAGATACCCCTTCGGTCGCCGCGAATTAGACGAGCGACGCCGTACCCAGCAGCTCTTCGATGGGCAAGTGGGGCAGGGAAAATTCGTCCGCCACCGATTTGAAGGTCACTTGGCCGTCGTGCACGTTCAGGCCGTTGGCCAGACCGGCGTCTTCGCGCAGCGCCTGCTTCCAGCCCTTGTCCGCGATACGCAGCGCATAGGGCAGGGTGGCGTTGGTCAGTGCCGCGGTGGAAGTCTGCGGGACGGCCCCGGGCATGTTGGCCACGCAGTAGTACACGGCGTCGTGGACCTTGAAAGTCGGTTCGGCGTGCGTGGTCGGGCGCGAACCTTCGAAGCAGCCGCCCTGGTCGATTGCGATATCCACGAGCACGGAGCCCGGGCGCATGTGCTCGACCATATCGCGGGTGACCAGCTTTGGCGCAGCCGCGCCCGGGATCAGCACCGAACCGATGACCAGATCGGCGGCGGCCACCTCGGAGGCAATCGACAGGCGCTGCGAGGCCAGGGTCTTGATGCGGCCCATGAAAGCCAGATCGATTTCGCGCAGCCGGGAGAGGTTGATATCGATGATGGTCACGTCGGCCCCCATCCCCATGGCGATGGTGGCCGCATGCGTGCCGGCCACGCCGCCGCCGATCACCACAACCTTGGCCGGGCGCGTACCGGGCACGCCGCCCATCAGCACGCCGGCGCCGCCGTTGGGCTGCTGCAGCTGGACGGCACCAATCTGGGCCGCAAGGCGCCCGGCGACCTCGGACATCGGAGCCAGCAACGGCAAGGTGCGCCCCGACGCGACGGTCTCATAGGCGATGGCGGTGGAACCGGCGGCCAGCAGCGCGTCGGTGCACTCTCGCGAGGCGGCCAGATGCAGGTAGGTGAACAGCAGCTGTCCGGAGCGCATGCGATGGTACTCCGCGGCGATCGGCTCCTTGACCTTCAAGATCATCTCCGCCTCGGCCCAGGTGGCATCCGCGCCGGCGGCGATGCGCGCGCCGGCCGCGAGATAGGCCTCGTCGGCATTCCCCGAGCCGACGCCTGCACCGGTTTCGACGATCACATCGTGGCCGCGGGTCACAAACTCGGACACGCCGGCTGGTGTCATGGCGACGCGAAATTCGTTATTCTTGATTTCCTTTGGGACACCAATGATCATGGCAGTCAGTCCTCTCGTGAGACATGTCGGGCAAGGACATCGAATCGATATCGGGACGATGCTCGCCGTAGTAGTTACTCACCAGATTAGAGTTTACAACGGGTTTTGCGGGGCTCTGCCGAATAATCTACGGTTATATCTAGAAAATCTGTTTTATATCGCAGAAGTTTTCCACTGAGTGGGCTGCGTCACCGTCAGATCTACGGGCTCCATAATCTGTGGCAATAGCTCGCCGACTTAGGAGAGCAGTTGTCGAGACTGGCCCGGCGCTGGAGGTTCCCTGAGCTGGCTGTCAGGCAATTTTCGGCTCTGGGCCATCACGTCGTGCGCCGTCGCTGGAGCAAAGCGGCGTCAATCCCTCGGGCATCAGCCTTTTGACGGCTCCGACCCGGAAGACGGCTGCTCCCGCGATGGTGGGACCAGCCAACTGCGTATGCGCTGAGCAGCAAAAAGGACTGCCGCCGTAGCGGCCCGACAGGGCCGATACAGCGGCAGTCCTCGCAATGCGCGGTGCGGTTGCTTAGCGCTTAGCGTCGAGGCTCTGGATCATCCTGAACTTCGTGTGCTCCGCGATGGTGCGAAGAGCCAACCACGTTGCCGGCCTTCCACTCGGCCCAGCCTGGACGGCCGGACATGAAGTCCTCGATCTGGTCCTTGTTGGCTTCCAACTTCGGGTCATTCTTCAGGTACCAGCGAGTTTCGCGAGCCACCATGCCGGAGAGGATCAGCAAGCCGATGAGGTTTGGCAGGGCCATCAGGCCGTTCATCATGTCCGAGAAATTCCAGACCGGGGTCAGCTCGGTGGTGCAGCCAACGTACACGACCAGCGAGAAGATCACGCGGAAAGGCATGACGCCCTTGCGGCCAATGAGGCGCTCGATGTTGCGCTCACCGTAGTAGCACCAGCCCAAGATGGTGGAGAAGGCGAACATGACCAGGCCCAGGGTCACGATCCAGTGGCCCCATTCGCCCGGCAGGCCGTTGGTGAATGCCTCGCCGGTCATCAGCGAGGCGGCGATCTGTTCGCCGGTTGCCTCATCGATCAGCTTCCAGGTGCCGGTGGTGATGATGACCAGTCCGGTGCAGGTGACCACGATGATCGTATCGATAAAGGTCTGGGTCATGGAGACTAGGCCCTGGCGAACCGGGTGCGTGGTCTGCGCCGCGGCTGCGGCGATAGCTGCCGAGCCCATGCCGGATTCGTTGGAGAAGATACCGCGAGCCACACCGAACTGGATGGCGATGATGATGGCCGAGCCGACGAATCCGCCGACCGCCGAGGAGCCGGTGAAGGCGTCGGTGAAGATCTGGCCGAAGGCAGCTGGGATGCCGCTGACGTTGGAGATCAAGATGAAGATCGCTGCGGCCACGTAGAACACGATCATTACCGGAACGAATGCCGCGGTGACTCTGCCGATGGACTTGATGCCACCGACCAGAACTGCGATCGACAAGATGGTGAGAACCACGCCGGTGACCCATGGGATCACGTTGAAGGAGTTCTCCAGGTTGGCTGCAATCGAGTTGCCCTGGGTCATGTTGCCGATGCCGAAGCTGGCAAGGGTCGCCGCAATAGCGAAGAACAGCGCAAGGAACTTGCCGAATGGCCCCTTGATGCCGCGCTCAAGGTAGTTCTGCGGACCGCCGGACTTTTCACCAGCCGTGTCGGTGCCGCGGAAACGGACACCCAAGTAGGCTTCGGTGTACTTCGAAGCCATGCCGAGCAGGCCGGTGACCCACATCCAGAACAACGCGCCGGGGCCACCGATGCCGATGGCCGTGGCAACGCCGACGATGTTACCCGTCCCGACGGTGGCCGCCAGTGCGGTGGTGAGCGCCTGGAACTGCGAGACGTCGCCATCGGCGCCCGGGTCCTTGCGCTTGAAGATTCCTAGCCTGAGTGCCGGGATGAGTTTGATGAACTGCAATCCGCCGAGGCGGATGGTGAGGTAGAGGCCGGTGCCCAAGAGCAACGGGATGAGGACAAACGGTCCCCAAATGACCGAGGAGATATCTCCGAAGAGTGTTCCCAATGAGTCCATGAGTTCTAGATCCTTCGATGCGAGTGAGAAGCGATGATGACTGTCATCGTAGGTGACATCCTCAGTCATCCTACGTGATGGTGAGAGTCAAGTCACAAACGCTGTTTCGTGTCGCATTCGAGGTTAAAACGTTTCCCCGAGCCGGTGGGTGCGGCTCGGGGAAACTGGAATCCTGAAAGTACTAGGCGGAGGTGAACTTGACCGCCGAGGTGCCGAGCCCCTCGATGCTCGTTTCCAAGATGTCACCGGCCTTGAGCCACGGGCGTCGCCCATGCTCGTCGCGGCGTCCCAAGGCAACGCCCGCTGGGGTGCCGGTGAGGATTAGGTCCCCGGGTTGCAGCTCGTTGATCACCGACAGGTAGGAGACCAGCTCGGCCGCGGAGAACACCAGATCATCGGTTGAGTCTTCCTGGACTACCGCGCCATTGACCTTCGTGGTGATTTTGGCTCCCGGGGTGAACTCTTCGGAGGTGACCAACCATGGACCCACCGGAGTCGACTTATCCCAGGCCTTGCCCTGCAGCCATTCGGTGGTTCGTCCCTGGAAGCCGCGCATGGAGACATCGTTGGAGACCGCGTAGCCGGCGATATGATTCTCCGCGTCTTCGATCGAGATCCGGCGTCCGGGTTTGCCGATGACGATGGCCAGCTCACCCTCATAGTCCATCCGGTAATCTTCGGCAGGAATTTCGACGGTGTCATTTGCTCCGCAGAGCGTGGAGGCGAACTTCGCGAAGACCGTGGGGAACTCAGGTTCTTCCGCTCCCACCTCGGCGATGTGGTTGCGGTAGTTCAGCCCAATGCAGTACACCTTGGCGGGGGTTGGGATCAGTGCGGCATAGTCTGCCTCGCCTTCGGCGATCGAATCGCCTACCAGCGCCCGGGCGACGACTTCTTGCTGCGTTGCATTATCGAGGCGCAAGAATTTTTGAACGTTGGCGAGATTTTCCAGATAGTAAAGACGGCCCTCTTCGATGACGGCCGCTGTCGTCAGGCCCGGTTCGGTGGTCAGTCGCACGGTAGCTAGTTTCATGTTCCTATCTCACTACATCCGCACCGTCTTGGCTAGCCTGCTGAGGGGGCTAAATAGGCCAAAACGACACTCATATTCGGCCAAGTCAAGCAGAGGTTTATCAAAACGGTACTAAGGGAGTGGTGCATCGCCACGTAAACTTGGGAGAAAAGCTGAGGCGAGGAACCTCCTCCGAGTCAGTGGTTGAAACGAAACTAAAGTGAAGCAGGTCTTAATGTGGGTGACTTTTTCGGCGAGCGATATCGCCAAATTCTATTCGCCTCTTGGCAGCATTTGTGGTTGGTAGCCCAGTGCCTTGTCCTGGCGACGATCATTGCCGTGCTGATCGCCGTATTGGTGTATCGCAGTAAATCTTTATCCGGAGTGGCCAACGGAATCAGCGCCATCGGGCTGACCATCCCATCTTTCGCACTGATCGGTCTGCTGATTGTGCCTTTCGGCTTCGGCGTCTTGCCGGCGGTGATCGTGGTGACATTCTTCGCCGCCCTTCCGATCCTGCGCAATGCCATTGTGGGGCTGAACAACATCGAACCCACCGTCGTCGAATCGGCGAAGGGCATCGGGATGAGCCGCATGAAAACGCTGATCTCCGTTGAACTGCCTATGGCCTGGCCGGTGATCCTCACCGGGGTTCGCATCTCGGCGCAGATGGTGATGGGCGTGGCGGCAGTGGTGTCCTACGCGCTGGGCCCAGGACTCGGCGGCTACATCTTCTCCGGCCTTTCCCGTCTAGGTGGCGCAAACTCCCTTGAATCCGTCATCACCGGCGTGGTCGGGGTCGTCATTCTGGCGCTCATTCTTGATTTGATCTTGCTCGGCATTGGCCGACTGACTACCCCGCGAGGTATCCGTGTCTGAAAATAAAGTCGAAACCAGTAACGAAAATAGCGTCACCGGGGCATCGATCATGCTTCAGGAGGTCACCAAGACCTACCCGGGCCAGAAGAAATCTGCGGTCGGTGGGCTCACCCTTGAGATCCCCGCCGGTTCGATCGTGATGTTTGTCGGCCCTTCGGGCTGCGGCAAAACTACCACGCTGAAAATGATCAACCGGTTGATCGAACCGACCTCCGGCGAGATCGTGATCAACGGCGAAGACGTCACCGACATGGATGGCGACGAGCTGCGTCGCCGCATCGGGTATGTCATTCAGGCCGGAGGGCTGTTTCCGCATATGACCGTGGCGACAAATATCGCGATGGTGCCGAAGATGCTTGGCTGGTCCAAGGAGAAGATTGCCGCGCGCGTCGACGAGCTGCTGGAGTTGGTCTCACTGGACCCGGAGCTGTACCGCAACCGCTTCCCGAAGGAGCTCTCCGGGGGCCAGCAGCAACGCGTGGGCGTGGCCCGTGCACTGGCAGCAGACCCTCCGGTGTTGCTGATGGACGAGCCCTTCGGTGCGGTCGACCCGATTACCCGTCAGCGTCTGCAAGATGAGCTGCTCAATATTCAGTCGGAAGTCCAGAAGACCATCGTTTGCGTGACCCACGACTTCGACGAAGCCGTGAAGCTGGGGGACTGGATCGCGATCTTCAATGAAGGCGCACAGCTGGAACAGTACGATTCCCCCGAGCGCATCCTGGCCAACCCCGCCAGCGAATTCGTGGAGAACTTCATTGGATCCGGTGCCGGCTTGAAGCAGTTGACGCTGACCCGCGTGCACGAGGTGGAACTGTCCGAAGCCATCACCACCACCGCCGGGAAGAACGCTTCCGAGGTGCTTTCGCAGCTGCAAGGCGCCGGACGGAAATATGCGGTGGTCCTGGACTCGCGCGGCCGCCCGTTGCGTCGGCTCACCCGGCGCCAACTCTCCCGTGCGGAGATTATCGATGGCACCTATGATCCGGATTTGCCGGTTGTCGGCGAGCAGGCGACCTTGAACGATGCGCTGGACACCATGCTGGTGGCAAGCACCGAATCTGCGTTGGTGACCGGGCGTCGCGATGTGCTTCGGGGCATCATCACGGTGCAGACGGTGATGGAAGCGATCTCTGCGAGCAACGCCAACCTGGACGATGACCACGATGCACCGGTAGGCCTGAACTCCGGCGCCATCAATGTGGCAGACATCCAGACGGACCGCGGTCAAACCGGTGGTGAATCTTCATGAATGCCGAAAAACGAGGGCTGATCTACCAGCTCCTTGGCATCGCCGCGGCCTTCGGCATCCTGGTGATCTGGTTGGTCACCGCGAACCTCACGGAAACCGAACGGCAGACGCTGGATCCGGCAACCATTTGGGGCTATACGCTGGATCACCTGAAAATCACGGTGATCTCAGCGGTGATCGTGCTGATCATTGCGATTCCGCTGGGCATCATCTTGACCCGTCCAGCGTTTCGCAAGGCGGCGCCCGGGGTGCGTGCCGTCGCCAACTTCGGCCAGGCTGCCCCGGCCATCGGCGTGGTCGTGCTGTTGGCCTTCTGGCTTGGATTCGGTCCGAATACGGCCATCGTGTCCTTGGTGATCTATGCGATCCTCCCGGTCCTTTCAAACACCATTGTGGGCTTGCAACAGGTCGATGAACGACTGGTGGAAGCCGGGCGCGGCATTGGCATGAGCCAGATGGCGGTCTTGTTCAAGGTCGAGCTTCCACTCGCGGTCCCGGTGATGCTCTCCGGCATCCGCACCGCCTTGGTGCTGCTGGTAGGAACCGCCACCTTGGCCACCTTCATTAACGGTGGAGGATTGGGAATTCTGATTACCACCGGGGTGAACCTGAATCTGAACGTGGTGCTGATTGCAGGTTCGCTGCTGGTGGCCTTGCTGGCATTGACCATCGACTGGCTTGGACGAGTCGTGGAACAGGTCGCCCGGCCGAAAGGACTCTCATGAATCGGAAATTGAAACTTGGAGCCCTATCCTTCGCGGCCCTTTTAGGCCTGACAGGCTGCGGGCTGAGCCCCTCCACCGGCACGGTGCCCGATGCCAACCCGGGAATCATTGAAGAAATTCCAGATCTGGCCGATGACGCCAAGGTCACCGTCACCTCGAAGGCATTCACCGAGCAATTGATCTTGGGAAAAATCTCGGTGATTGCCTTGGATGTTGCCGGTTATGACGTCACGGATCTGACAAATGTGCCCGGATCCCAACCGGCACGCGAGCTGTTGCTCTCCGGGGACGCCAGCGCCTTGTGGGAATACACGGGTACCGCATGGCTGACCTATCTGGGCTATGAAGAACCGGTAGCCGGTGCCGAAGAGCAGTGGGAAGCGGTGCGCGAGGAAGATGTGGCCAACGGCATCGTCTGGGGAGAACCGGCGCCGCTGAACAACACCTACGCCATGGCCATGAACCGGAAGGTGGCTGATCGCTTGGGCATCACCAAGCTTTCGGAAATGTCCAAACTTGATTCGGACGAGCTGACCTTCTGTGTCGACCCGGAGTTCAACTCGCGCCGTGATGGGTTGACCCCGATGCTCGAGCACTACGGGATCGACCGCGGCAGCCAAGTCAAGGAAGAGAACATCGGTTTGTACGACGTGGGCGCCATCTACCAGGCAACCGCCGAGGGCGCTTGCAACTTCGGTGAGGTGTTCACAACCGACGGTCGCATCAGGGCGCTGGATCTTACGGTGCTGGAAGACGACAAGCAGTACTTCCCGAGCTATAACGCGGCGCCAGCGTTCAACGCCGAATTCTTGCAGGAAAATCCCGGGGTCAAAGACGTGATGGCGCAGATTGCGCCAATGCTGACCGATGAGGTGCTGCTGGAACTGAACTACCAGGTGGATGTTGAGGGGCGCGAGCCCGCCGATGTCGCCTATGAATGGATGCTGAACGAAGGTCTTATTAGCGCACCTTAGTGAAGCAACCGGCGTGATGGCCGTTCCAAGGATAGGTTCCTTGGAACGGCCATTTGCGGTTAATGACCCAGGCAAAACTTGCGCAGTGTTCACCCGCAGTTGGTTCGCCCGGTGGCCTTGCGCCGAGATACTGGATTAGTTAGCGTCCGGGGGCGCAAGATAGTTGTGTCGGTCCGGATGGTTTCTAGGAACCGTCGCGGGTACCGAACTTGCCGTCGACTTCGTCGGCAGACTTGGTGGCTTCGGCGGTAGTGGGGGACTCTTCCTGCCAGATCTCTTCCAGATCCGCGGCTAGTTCGGCTTCCTGCGCTTTTTTATTAGGTGCGTTCGGATCACTGGTCATGCGCCCAGTCTAGCCAGAATTACTGGGATCGGAGAGGGCTGAGTAGAAAAATTTTTGGAAATTAAATTACTAGTCAGAGCTGAAATGGCCCACCTTCTTTGAAATCGAGGAAAAGTTTGTTGCGCGACATGGTTGACGCTTCAACTTAAATAGTGCAATACTGGTACCAGCAAAACAAATTGAAACGTCAACTACAGTGTTGGCGATGACGACAAGGAACTGAAAATGACTGTATCTGCAACTTCACCACTGACCGTCGGCGCCTGGACCCTGGACGCTTCGCACTCGGAAATCGGATTCTCGGTTCGCCACGCAGGTGTTTCCAAAGTTCGCGGCAGCTTCCAGGATTTCGAGGCAACCTTGAACGTTGGCCAGAGCCTGGAAGAGTCCTCGATCGAAGCTACCGTTCAGATCGCTTCGGTCAACACCAAGGATGCAAACCGTGACGGTCACCTGACAAGCGCGGACTTCTTCAATGCCGAGGAATTCCCGGTTATGACCTTCAAGTCCACCGGCACCAAGGGCGACGCTGAAGACTTCGTTCTCGTTGGCGACCTGACCATCCGCGGCGTCACCAAGCAGGTTGAGTTCGCAGCTGAGCTCGGCGGCCAGGTGGTAGACGCCTTCGGCGCAACCCGTGCAGGCTTCTTCGCCTCCACCACCATCTCCCGCAAGGAATTCGGTATTACCTGGAACGCGGCTCTCGAAGCAGGCGGCGTTTTGGTCAGCGACAAGGTCAAGATCGAAATCGACGCTTCTTTCGTCCTGCCAACCGCAGAATAAGCTCCCGAAGCCATCTATGGGGGATGGCAAAGGGCCGATACAGGCAGAGACCTGGCGATGCGCGAAAGCGCATCGCCAGGTCTCTGTCGTTAACCGTGCTAGGCGGACGGTGCGCAGCGATTACGAGAATTCGGAGTACATGGCATCGGTTCCGGCAAAGGTGACCGCCATGACGATCATCAAAATTATGTAGAGCAACCCGATAATTCCGAATATGGTCCCGATCCAGCCGGTCACCTTGCCGACCGTGGCGTCGGTGTTGAATTCCCGTTCGGCCCTTTTGGCCTTCGAAATGGCGATTGGCCCCAAGATGATGCCTACGACGAATAGCGAAATGATACCCAAGATCATCGATGTCTGCGCCAACTGGGAACCTTGGACATGCTGCTGCGGATAAGCGTATCCGGGGTAGCCCGGTGCTGCACCAAATTGCTGGTTCTGGCCAGGGGTCTGGTACGGGTACTGCGGCTGCTGGCCGGGATTTCCTGAGGTGTAGGGATTATTCGGTTCGTTATTCGGGGTGCTCATGAGTGGTCCTTATTTATTTGAGAGAAAATGATTATCGTGTTTCTGCAGTCTTCACTGCTCTGGCATGCCTGAGCCGTAAATCGAGAACGGAAGTATGAAGAGGACCAGGAGGAAGTATCCTACGACCGCTAGCAGCTGCAGTGCTCCCAGGATCAAGCCGATCATCCCGGTGACTTTACCGACGGTAGCTTGAACCCCGTAGGCACGTTCGGCTTCGTTTCCTTTGATGATGGCGATCGGACCGAGGATCACGCCCACGACGAAAAGCGAGAGAATCCCGAGAATCATTGAAGTTTGCGACAAGGCAACGCCAGGATGCGGCGGCGGGTAGTGTCCGTTGAACTGGGTAGCAGGATCTTGGTAACTGGGCTGCGGCCCATACTGCGGCTGTGACATTTTGCCTCTGCCTCCTATGTAGTGCACTTCTAATGCTAAGCCCGCGTCATGCATTAACACACTCTGGTGGCGAATTTCTATACTTAGAGATCATGACTTGGGCTTCGTTCTTGGCATACCTCGGCGTATGCGTAATGGTCACTCTCTCACCAGGGCCAGATACCTTCTTGGTCCTTCGCTTTTCGCTGGTACGCCAGCTCCACGGTGTCGTCGCGGCTCTCGGCATGGTGACAGCCATTTTCGCCTGGGCCACGCTGGCCGGTGCAGGTGCCGCATCGTTGATGCAGCGCTACCCCGTCATCGAATCGATCATTGCAATGCTTGGCGGTCTGTACCTGATGTACTTGGGGCTATCCGGGTTCCTGAAATCTCGCGCCGTCGCCAAAGCCGATAGCGCCATTGCGCGCACCGAAACGCGAGCCGGCGCTCGGATGCGGGGTCAAACCTTGCGCCGATCTTTTGTTGCTGGTGTGCTTTCGGCAGCGCTGAATCCGAAATTAGGATTGTTGTTTCTGGCGATGATGCCAAGCTTTATCCCCAAGGAATCGAGTACCCTGCTGTGGGGAGTGGGCTTGGGTGCAATCTTTGCGGCGGTTGGATTTCTATATCTATTGATATTGAGCGCAGTGGCATCCAAGGCCATGCAGTGGTTCAAGAAGCCAGAGATCACTCTTCGCTTGGAATGGACGGCCTGTGCAGCGCTTTTCCTTATGGGCATTGGAGTGCTGCTGAGCGCTTTCCTTTAGGCGAGCTGCCTTGCTAGCCAGCGGGCATGCAGCCAGGTCGCTGAGACAACCAAGACGATACTGAGCCAAAAGCCGATACCGAATATGCGCGAGAAGTTTCCCTGCTCAGCAAGGTCGGCCGTGAGGTAGGTAGCCGCCGAGGCCCCGAAAAACAGCGAGAACACAAACAGTGAAACAGTTGTGGCCCGCGCTTGCGGTGCTACTTCGGTGGCCCAACCTTGCATGGACGAATGCATGACCGCGTTGGCTACCCCGAGCAGGAACGCGGTACAGGTGAAAGCCGCAGGCGACGGAGCAAAAGCCGAAGGCGCAAAGCTCGCCCAAAGGACTGCGCCACCGATGCCGATGAGCCACGTACGGGAAAACCGCGACACGAGCAAGCGCATGAGCCGCGCACCGAAAATCACTCCACCCGCGAATCCGCAACCAAGCAGGCCCGAGATCCAAATGCCGACGCCAGCATCTTGCAAGGCGGGAACTACATAGGCAAGCATCCCTATCAACAGCCCGCCTTCGAGGAATACCACCGCGTACAGGAGCACATTCTCTGCGCCGAAGGCCGCCTTGAAGTTCCGAGTGGTGGCTTCCCGAAGCGGTTCGGCCACCCGGCGTAGGGTTGCCAGCGCCGCTATCGCGCCTAGGGCGGGAAGAAGAAACACCAGGCGCCAATCCACGAACGTGGCAAGGGCCCCAGCCACAAGCGTGGCCAAGGTAGTTCCCAACGAAGAATAAATTTGCAGATCTGACAGACCACGGGCCTTAGCCAAGCCAACTCGAGTATCACCGAGCAGGGTCAGCAGGGTCGGATACAGCGCACCAAACATGAAACCCGTAAATGACCGGGCGATCAATAGGGGGAAGAACTCGGTGAATACGCTGCTCGCAATCGCGCCAAGCACCACTCCGAACAGCGCGCACCGCAACACGGTTAGTCGACCAAGCCTATCGCTGGCCAAGCCCCACAGCGGTTGTCCCAAGGCGTAAAGCAGGGAATACCCCGCCACGAGTTCGACGGCTTGAGACAGCGTAAGCGCAGTCGCCAAAGATAGTGCCAGAAACATTGGCGGGGTGGCATAACGATCGAAAAATGACAGGAACCCAACGAAGCGCAGGGCAGAGTCGGGCACCTGCTTGGCTGCTGCGGCCGGTGGTTTGCTCAAAGCTATTTCCTATCTTCAACCCAATACCTATAACCACCCTATGTAACCAGAGATGCGCCGTACTGTTCGCGGGTATGACCTAGTGCGGCCGGACAGCTAAGCGAAGTCCCGGAACTAGGCGTCGAGCAATTCTCTGCCCGATGCTGAGCCCGGGCAGAGATCCATGGAGCCGCACCGGTGAGTACTCGCCGGAGGTGGGGTGTCGAACTGAAATCGCGATCCGGTACCGCTGGTCGTCCCGAGTATCGCTGTCGCCGGAAGTAGCACTCGAACTATTTGTGAACTTTAGTGGTTATTAATGTTCTTTTGTGTATACACTAATTAGGAATCAACGTTCAGACGTAGAATCCGGCTCCGCTTCGTGTGGTCTTCACACGGCCGGGGGCGCCGAATTCAAGAATTCCGAAAGGTCACTACATATGACGACTCCAGTCCAGGGAAAATCCACCAACGCCGCAGATGTGATCGTCGTCGGTGGAGGCAATGCAGCCTTCACCGCCGCACACGCCGCGGTCACGCGCGGCCGCAAGGTCCTGCTGTTGGAAAAAGCTCCGAAGGATCAGTTCGGCGGAAACAGCTACTACACCGCCGGCGCCACCCGCATCGCGCACAACGGTCTGGAAGACCTGCAGGATTTCATCGAATTCGACGAGCGCCACCAGCTCTCCGAGGTGCCGCCCTACACCGCGGAAGACTACGCAGGGGACATGGCGAAGGTCACCGAGGGGCGCAACGACAAGGAATTGACCGAGGTTCTCGTCACCGAAGCGGCACCGGGCTTGCGTTGGCTGAAGTCTCTGGGGCTGAAGTACCGCCTCATGTACGAGCGCCAGGCTTACTCCCGCGAAGATGGCACCTTCCTCTTCTGGGGCGGGCTGCATGTCGGGAACGTGGACGGCGGAGAAGGCCTGATGAAGGACCACCTTGCGGTGGCCGAGAAGCTGGGCACCGAGGTCCGCTTCGAGCAGGATGTCTTCGCGCTGATCGTTGAAGACGGCACGGTCAAGGGTGTCAAGGTCCGCCAGAGCGACGGCAGCGTGCAGGAACTGCGCGCCGAGTCGGTCGTGCTGGGAGCCGGTGGCTTCGAAGCCAACCCTGAGCTGCGCAAGGAGCACTTGGGGGAGGGCTGGGAGAACGCCAAGGTCCGCGGCACCCCCTACAACCACGGTGCGATGATCCAGGCCGGACTGGAGATCGGCATTGCCAAGGGCGGAGACTGGAGCACCTGCCACTCGGTGCAGTGGGACGCATTCACCGCGCAGAACGAATCGAACCGTGAACTGACCAACCGCCTGACCCGCCAGTCCTACCCGTTGGGAATCATCGTCAACAACCGTGGCGAGCGCTTCCTCGACGAAGGGGCGGACTTCCGCAATCTGACCTACGCCAAGTACGGCCGCGAAATCTTGAAGCAGCCGGATTCGGTCGCCTACCAGATCTTCGACGCAAATTTGCGTCCGATGCTGCGCAGCGAAGAATACGAGATGCCAGGCATCTCCGAAGTCGTTGCCGATACCATCGAGGAGCTGGCCGCAAAGATCAATGTGGACCCCGCTTCGCTGACCAAGACCATCACCGAATTCAACGGCGCCATCGACACCAGCATCCCCTTCGACCCCAATGTGCTGGACGGCCGCGCCTCGAAGGTCAGCCCGGTCAAGAGCAACTGGGCCACCCCGTTGGCCACCGGCCCGTTCTACGCCTACACGGTAACCTGCGGCATCACCTTCACCTTCGGCGGGCTGAAGGGGGACACCGAAGGCCGCGCGCTGAACGAGGAAGGCCAGCCGGTACCGGGCCTGTTCGTCTGCGGCGAGATGCTCGGTGGACTGTTCTCGGCCAACTACCCAGGTGGTTCGGGTCTTGCCGCCGGTGTCGTGTTTGGCCGCCGAGCCGGTAATCTGGCTTAAGGCATAGTGCAGTTCTCTCGCACGCGGCACCGCGTGCGAGAGAACTGCAGATTAATACTGTTGAACGCAGAATGGCGGGGCATGGCGAAGATCGATTCGGAAACGATTCACGCGCAGTTGAAGGAAGACCTGCTGCGCGGTGCCTTCGCGCCCGGAGATCCGTTGCGTGAGGTCGCGCTGGCCGAACGCTTCGGTGTCTCGCGCACCCCGGTGCGCGAAGCGCTCACCAGGTTGCTGCATGAGGGACTGCTCGAACGCCGCGCCCGCGGATTGTTCGTGCGCGAAATCGACCCGGAACAGATCATGCAGGTTTACGACCTGCGCATCATGCTCGAAGGCCAGGCCGCTGCGGAGGCCGCGCGGAGCCGGACCGACCCGGACCTGGTCAGGCTCGAAGCGCTCGTTGAACGAGATCGGGCACTGGTCGATCCCGATGATTCAACGCGTTTGCTGACAAATATCGAGTTCCACCGCTCGCTTTGGCGTGCCGCGCACAATCCGGTGCTCGAAGACCTGTTGGAGCGCTTGGCAACGCATCAACTGCACGCCCCAACCTCGACGCTGTCGGTGGGATCCCGCTGGGCCGAATCCCTCGATGAGCACCAGCGCATCGTGGAGCTGATTAGTGAGCGCCGTGCCGACCAAGCGCAGGAGCAAGTCCGGAAGCATATGTCGACGGCGAAGTCGATGCGCTTGAAAATGTTCTCCCACCTCTAAATCATTCACCCAAAATCTCGCCACTGGCGGGAGTCTTGGCGCTAATGCCCCGCCATGACAGCATTGGCGAGGAAACCGTTGACTCTCCCATGGCGCAACGCGACCGTTCGAGCAGCAAGATGCTGCGCGTTCTGATAACGGCTGGTCGAGCAACAGCACCGACCTGCAGGAAGTGCATTCCGCGGACCTGGTTGCCGGGCAGGAGAATGCTTCGCTATCCCCTGCCGGGCAACCCAACGAAGCCGCCGCGACGGTACAAGCAGCCGGGGCCGATTAAGAGACTCGTGGCCGGATCCCCTTGGAATTTCAGGAACGGGATCCGGCCGCGATGGCTTTAATGAGTGTTTTTGCTACAGCCCGCGCACCAGCAGCACGTCCAGGGTGCGTGGTCCGTGCACGCCTTCCACCCGCTCCAGCTCGATATCGCTGGTAGCCGACGGGCCAGAGATCCAGGTCAACGGGCGGGTGATGGTCAGCCGGGGCATTGCTTCGGGAAGCAGCTGCACGATGCTGGACACCGGAACGATGCACAGGTGATGGTCCGGGACCAGTGAAATCGCGCGGCGCCCCTGGTTTGGTTCACCGTCGAGGATGATGGTTCCGGACTCGGCGATGGTGACTTGCGAGGAGGTCACCACGGCGCTGGTCTCATCCAGTTCGGCAACCGTAAGCCGTGACCCTGGGGCATCGGCAATCTGGGCGACACCCTGCGGCAGGTCAGCCAGCCACCGCTGATCCAGCCCATGCGGGAAGACCACCGAATTAGCGTCCTTCAGTTTCGCGGCGACAAGCTCGGGAATCTGCGCGTTGTCGATGACCTCTACTCCCGCCTTGTAATCGACCAGCCGGTCCACCAGCATTTCGATGAGCTCTTCCTCGGACATCTGCGAGGAGGTGCGGTACTCGCGGGGAGTCTCCTCGGCCACCGGCGCATCTGACAGCGCCGAACGGATGCGGCCTAGGATTTCTTCTTTGGCGCTCACTTGGACTCCTTTTCGTCGCTCCACCAGTCGCGGAAGGACTTGTTTGGCGGGGCGGGGATATCGCGGCTCTGCGTCCAGCCGGCCGCGATGCCCGGAAGCTTTTTGATCTTCTTATCCTTGCCGGCCATCAGGCGGCCCAGCGGCAGAGCCTTTTCAAGCAGGCCCAGGTTCTTGCCCTTGCCCAGTGCCCAGGAACCGCCCTTCATCATCAGGTCCATTTGGGTTGGGATCTTATGCGTCTCGCGTTTGGCATCCACGTCTTCGCCGCGCAGGTGCACGAGGATCTCGGGGATATTGATCTTCACCGGGCACGCGTCGTAGCAGGCGCCGCACAGCGAGGAGGCATAGGGCAGCGAACCGTTGTCCTCTGCCTCGATGCCGGTCATCAGCGGGGACAGGATCGCGCCAATCGGGCCGGGGTAGGTCGAACCGTAGGCGTGGCCGCCCGTGCGCTCGTACACCGGGCACACATTCATGCAGGCCGAGCAGCGGATGCAGTTCAAGGCGGTGCGGCCAAAGCGGTCCGACAGGGCGCGGGTGCGACCGTTATCCAGCAGCACGATGTGCACATCTTGCGGTCCGTCGTCGGCGCTGGCACCTGTCCACAGCGAGGTGTACGGGTTCATGCGCTCGCCAGTGGAGGAGCGCGGAAGCAACTGCATGAAGACTTCGAGGTCCTCCCACTTTGGCAGGACCTTCTCGATGCCCATGACGGTAATCAGGGTTTCCGGAAGGGTCAGGCACATGCGGCCGTTGCCCTCGGATTCCACGACGCCCAGGGTGCCGGTATCTGCCAGGGCGAAGTTCGCACCGGAGATCGCGACCTTGGCGGCCAGGAATTTCTTGCGCAGATGCGAACGGGCTGCCTCGGCCAGCTTGGCCGGCTCATCGGTGAGCTCCGGGTCCACCGAAGGCATTTCCTTCAAGAAGATATCGCGCACCTCGGTGCGGTTCTTGTGGATTGCCGGAACCAGAATATGGCTAGGCTTGTCGTTGCCCAGCTGAACAATGAGTTCGGCGAGGTCGGTTTCGAAGGCCTCGATGCCTTGAGTTTCAAGGTACTCGTTCAAACCGATTTCCTGGGTGGCCATGGACTTGACCTTGACCACCTCGGTGGAGCCGGTCTCCTTGACCAGCTCGGTGACGATCTTATTGGCCTCGGTGGCATCCCGTGCCCAGTGCACGGTGCCACCACGGGCGGTGAAGTTCTTCTCGAACTGGAGCAGCAGCTCTTCGACATTTGCCATCGCGTTGTTCTTGATGGCCGAGCCGGCATCGCGCAGTTCTTCCCAGTCGGGAAGTTCACCGACAACCTTCACCCGCTTGTCGCGAATGGTGTGGGTGGCATGGCGCAGGTTCTTGCGCATCTGGGTGTTGCCCAGCTCGCGGTGCGCGGCCTGGGGGAATGGCTCCTCTTCGAAAAGGTTGCCATGTCCCGCGGCTGGCATGCCGAGGAATACCTGAGTCACAGTGTCACCGTCTCTTCCATGGTGCTGGCCAGAATATCGGCCAGGTGCAGGGTCTTTGGTTTAGCCCCGGTGCGTGAGAGGCCGCCTCCGATGTGCATCAGGCAGGAGGCATCGCCCCCGGCGCAGGCCGAAGCACCGGTGGAGCAGATGTTCTTCATCTTGTCTTCGAGCATGGCCGTGGAAACGTCGGCGTTCTTCAACGAGAAGGTGCCGCCGAATCCGCAGCACTGATCCGCCTCGGGAAGCTCCTCGACGGTAATGCCTCCCACGGTTTTCAGCAGGTCCAGCTGGCGGTCGCCAAGCCCCAGCGAGCGCTTGCCGTGGCAAGAAGGGTGATAGGTGATGGTATCCGGGAAATAGCTGCCCAGCTGGTCGGCGGCATTGCTCACGCCGAGCACGTCAACCAGGAGCTGTGAAAGTTCGTAGGTGCGCTTGCCGACGGCAATCGCACGTTCCTTTAACTCGGGCTTGCCGAGCCGCTCTGCCAGATACGGGTGCTGGTGCTTAACAGAGGCAACGCAGGAGCCCGAGGGAGCTACCGCGACGTCGTAGTCGTCGGTGTCAAAGGCATTAATGTGGTTTTCGACCACGGGCAGGGCTTCAGGCATGTATCCGGAGTTGATGTGCATTTGCCCACAGCAGGCCTGGGCCTTGGGGAAAATGACTTCATGGCCCAAGCGTTCCAGGATTTTGACGGTCGACTTGGCGGTTTCGGGGTACATGGCATCCACGATGCATGTGGCAAAGAGAGCAATCCGCATAGTAAATAACTCTTTCAAAGTGTGGTCTGACCATACTATGTGTTCATCTTTGGATAAGTCAAGATTTGTTGTGATCGTACTCACCTTGTAATCTAGGTGGTCGGACCACGTATGGTCAGACCAACTTCGAGTAAGGACGCCCACACCGTGTTTACACCCTCCACAGATCCAGTTGCGGGAAGTGTAGCGATCTCTGCACTTGTTGCCTTGATCCCTCTTCTCACCTTCTTTGTTTTGCTGGCAGTAATCAAGACCAAAGCGCATATAGCCGGCCTTGGCTCGCTGGCAGTGGCCATCATCATCGCGATCTTCGGTTGGCATATGCCAGTTGGCATGGCATTGAACTCCGGGGTGATGGGCATGGTCTTCGGCGCCTTCCCGATCGTCTGGATCGTGGTGATGGCCATCTTCCTCTACCAGGTGACGGTGAAGTCCGGACGCTTCGAGGATCTGCGCCGCGTCTTTGACGTGATCGGTGGTGGCGACGTGCGTATCCAGGCCGTGCTGATCGCCTTCTGCTTCGGTGGCCTGCTCGAAGCGCTGGCAGGTTTCGGCGCACCGGTGGCAATTACCGCAACCATGCTGCTGGCTCTGGGTCTGGCTCCTTTGCGTGCGGCTTGCGCCGTCCTGATCGCCAACACCGCCCCGGTTGCCTTCGGCGCAGTGGCCATCCCGATCACCACCGCCGGTGCCCTGACCGGAATCCCGGCCACCGAGATCGGTGCGGTTGTGGGCCACCAGTCACCCCTGCTGGCGCTCTTTGTTCCGTCGATTCTGGTGCTGGTTATCGACGGCTGGCGCGGTATGCGCCAGACCCTTCCGGCGACCCTGACCATCGGCATTTCCTTCGGTGTGGCCCAGTGGCTCTGCTCGACCTACTTCTCCTACGAGCTGACCGATATCGTGGCCTCGCTCGTTGGCCTGGCCGCCGCAGTGATTCTGCTTCGCTTCTGGACTCCAAAGGGTGCCGACGAAGCGCGTGCGCGAGTGCTGACCGCGGAGGCTGCTGCCGAGCCGGTGGAGCACAACAAGAAGCTGCACGCCAACAACACCTGGATGGCCTTGTTCCCGTACCTGCTGGTGATCGTGATCTTCGGTATTGCCAAACTGTGGAAGCTGGGCGTTGACATTCCCGCGTGGCTGGCCAGCACCGATATCAAGTTCGGCTGGCCAGGACTGCATGGCAGCGTGGTCGATGCAGCGGGCGAGGCCGTATCCTCCACTATCTACAATTTCTCCTGGCTGTCCTCCCCGGGCACCCTGCTCTTGATCACCGGTGTGATCGTTGCATTCGTCTACTCGCGCAACACCGGCAACGGCAAGTACGCCATGACCTTCGGCGAAGGCATGGCAGAAGTTGGCAAGACTATCTACAACATGCGTTATGCGGCGCTGACGATCCTCTCGGTGCTGGGCCTGGCCTATGTGATGAACCTGTCCGGTCAGACCATCACCGTGGGCACCTGGCTCGCCGGTGCCGGTGGCGCCTTCGCTTTCCTTTCCCCAATCCTGGGCTGGATCGGTACCGCCGTGACCGGTTCGGATACCTCCGCCAACGCACTGTTCGCCAAGCTGCAGCAGACCGCCGGCGTCAACGCTGGCATCGACCCAACCCTGCTGGTTGCGGCGAACACCTCCGGTGGCGTGGTCGGCAAGCTCATCTCCCCGCAGAACCTGGCAATTGCCGCCACCGCGGTGAAGATGGAAGGCCAGGAATCGGTGATTCTCAAGAAGGTTGCCGGCTGGTCCGTAGGCATGCTGCTGGTACTGTGTACCCTGGTTTACCTCCAGTCCACGCCGATTTTGTCGTGGATGCTTCCGTAATCTAGTTCAAGGCTAAAATGGTCTTCTGATGTCTATTACTCCAGCCCCGCGTGCGTATCAAGTCGTCCTTGAGTCAATCGAGGCAGACCTCCGTTCCGGAAAACTCGCCATTGGGGACCAGCTCCCCGGCGAGCGTGCGCTCGCGGAGCAGCATCAGATTTCCAGAGCATCGGTTCGCGATGCCATCCGCGTTCTGGATGTGCTGGGCTTGGTCAGAACCTCTACGGGTTCCGGCCCGAACTCTGGCGCGGTTATCATCTCGAACCCGTCCGCGGGTATTTCCCACGCTCTGCGCATGCACTTGGCAGCGAAGGGCATCAACGTTCGCGAAATAGTTGAATCCCGAATCTTGATGGAAACCTGGGCTGCCCAGATGAATCCGCGAAATCAGGCGCATGCCCAACAGGTCATTGACCGCACCGCGGTGCTGATCATGCGCATGGATGACCCGCAGCTTTCCCGCGACGCGTTCCACCGGATCGATGCCGAATTCCACGTGTTGCTGGCCTCCATGGCGGGTAATTCGGTGGTGGAAACCATGATGGAATCCTTGCGAAACTCGATTAGCCAGTACGTCTCCGAATCAATTCCCGATGATGAGTCTTGGCAGCCGATCGTGCGGGTGCTCCGCCGACAGCACAAGGCCATTCACCACGCTTTCGCCACCAACCAGCGCGAACGTGCAGCGCAGCTGCTGGAAGAGCACATCACCTGGTTCTATTCGCAGACACGCTAAGGCACAAGGAATACCCCGGTAGCTATCCCGCAAGTGGGAAAGCTACCGGGGTATTCCTTGTCTCCAGCGCAGGCATGCACATTTTGATAAGTTCTCTGGCTTGTCGAGGCAAGAATGAATGGCACGACATAAAGCCCTGCGGAACTCGTCTATGCATCAGCTGGTCTGGGCACGAAGAATTTTGTCGGGCAAGCAAATAGACTTGAGGTACCGCTTCCCTCGGACCTGAGCCGCAACGAATGGTGGACATGGAATATACGCTGTCTTTTCCCGAGCTGAACCGTTACTTCGCTGCCCGAACGATGATGGAAGGCAGCCTCATCCATTCGTCGGGCGAGGTGAACCCGTACCGCTGGGTGCAGACCGGCGGGATGAGTCGTGTCCACGCCGACGTGGCCGACGCCGATGCGTTCATCCAGCTGGAACTGAATAATGGAAAAGTCCACTATGCTTTTAGCTGCTCGGCCAAAGAACCAGCGGGACCATGCAAGCACATCGCCGCGCTGGGTCTGTACCTAACGCGTAACCCGGATGAGGAACTGACGGTCAACGATGACTCCAGCCTCGACGCCCACGATGGGTCGAGTCCGCGGCCGATTCCGCACTGGCAGCGATCCTTGCAAGCACTCTTGCCCGTGGCGGAACCCGAGGCCGATATCGTCGAACTGGGCATGCTGGTCTCGGTGGTTCATGAACGATATCGGCATGCTGAGTCCTATGACATCAAAGTGCGTCCGGCCCAACCGGGAAGCCGCTCGCCCTGGGTGCAAAGCGGCGTCTCATGGTCGAATCTGCAAAATGACAAGCGTTTCGATGAGACGCAACGCAAGGCGATGATGGAGTTGCACGGGCTGACGCTGCGACAGGGCGAAGCCTACTATTACAATCATTGGGGCAACGATTGGGTAACCCTCAACGCCCTGCCGGGTGAAGAGCTGGTGCACTGCCTGAAGAACATCCGCGATTCGGGTGTCGCGATCGTGGCCGCAAAGACGAAGGAACCCATCAACTTCCCGCAAGCGCCTGCCACGGGTTTTGTTGATTTTACGGAAGGTCCCGCCGGGCTCACCCTGGATCCCAAGATTTCGGCTCCAGAGGGATTTCCGAAATCCATGATCGCGCTGGGCAGGCCACCGGCCGCGGCCGTGTTCTCTGACGGGGCACCGGATAAGGGCGGCTCCTTGCATCTTGCCTGCTTCGAACCGGCGATTACCAACGAGCTCATAGATCTTATCCGCAATGGTCCGTTGGAAATTCCGGCAGATCAGATAGCCGAATTCAACCAATCGTTCTTGTCCCGGGTGCGTCTCGTTGCGCCGCTGAGCAGTACCGATGGAAGCTTTGACGTACCGGAACCGGCGCGGCCAATGCTGCGGCTTGAACTGCGGCATTCGCGCAACGAATTGACCGGAGAGTTCTCCTGGCAGTATGCCGATGCGGGGGTGCGCCAGCGGAAGACCGAACGGCTGATCGCCCGCAGCATCCTCGACAAGGTCGGGTCCGCGCACCCCTTGGTGCAGATGAACACGGGAAGCTTCGCGCCACTGAGCCTGGACACTAGCGCGAGCATCGACTTTGTGCTTGATACCTTGCCATTGCTGCGTGAACACCCCGATGTGCACGTCGATGAGCAGACCGCAGTGCCTGACTATCGAGTCGCCGAGGGGCAAGCTGTGGTACGCATCGGGGCCGGCGAATCGAGCACTGATTGGTTCGACCTAGACGTCGATATCAAGCTCGCCGACCAGGACATTCCCTTTGTCGAGCTGTTCAGCGCGCTCAGCGCCGGGGATGACTACCTGGTGCTGGAAGACGCTAAGGTGGTTCCCATCGACGGCGAAGAGTTCCATATCTTGCGCCAGCTCATTGCGGAAGCCGGTGAACTGGCGCAAAGCACATCCTCGGGAGTGCGAATGCACCGGTTGAGCATTGACTGGTGGCAAGAGCTGGTAGCGCTGGGCATTATCGAAGCTCAGGAAAATGAGTGGCTCACCGCGATGGCGAAGCTGACCGGGATGGATGGTCCGGAACCGGTTCAGGTCACCGAAACCTTTACCGCTACCTTGCGCGACTATCAGCAGCAAGGGCTCAATTGGTTGGACTTTTTGCGCCGCCATCAGTTGGGTGGTGTGCTCGCGGACGATATGGGACTGGGCAAGACGGTTCAGTTGCTCGCCGCACTGGACAAAGCCCGTCACGAGGATCCGGACGCCAAATATCTGGTGGTCGCCCCTACCTCGGTGGTAGGCAACTGGGCGAGCGAGGCGGCCAAATTCACGCCGCAGCTTCGCACCACGGCGCTGGGTGAGACAAGCACCAAGCGCCGTTCGAGCGTGGCAGAGGCAATCGGCGATGCACAGCTGGTGATCACCAGCTACGCAATTTTCCGTCTGGATTTCGAGCACTTTGAAGCGATGGGCTTCTCGGTGTTGATTCTGGACGAAGCGCAAATGGTCAAGAACCACGCTTCCAAGGGATATAAGCAGGTTCGCCAGATTCAAGTGCCGTGCAAGTTCGTGGTCACCGGCACTCCGGTGGAAAACAACCTCTTGGAACTCTGGGCGCTGACTTCGTTAGCCGCCCCCGGCCTGCTCGGTGGGCTCAAGGCCTTCAAGGACAGCTATTCCAAGCCCATCGCTTCGGGGGATGGCTCGCGAATGCAACGGCTGAAGAGCAGGTTGCGTCCCTTTGTCCTGCGCAGGACCAAGGAGCAGGTGGCCAAGGACCTTCCGGCGAAGACCGAACAGGTCATTTACGTGGACCTGGAACCGGCGCACCGCAAAGCCTACGACCGGCGTTTCCAGCGTGTTCGCCAAGAGGTGCTGGGTCTGGTGCAAGACGTGGATTCCAACCGGTTCAAGATATTGCAGTCGCTGACCTTGCTTCGCCAGCTTGCCTTGGATCCCTCGCTTGTCGATGAAGGGACCGGACCAAGCGCGAAACTTGAACTGCTGCATTCGCTGCTGGAAGATGCGGTGGCCGAAGGCCATAAGATCTTGGTTTTTAGCCAGTTCACCTCGTTCTTGTCCAAGGCTCGCGGTGTTGCCCTACACCTTGGCTTTGAAACCGGCTATCTGGACGGAAGCACCAGCGGGGCAAAGCGCCGAGAGCTAATCGATGATTTTGGGCTCGGCAAATTCCCGGTCTTCTTCATTTCGCTCAAGTCCGGAGGGTTCGGCATTAACCTCACCGCAGCGGACTACTGCATTTTGCTGGATCCGTGGTGGAATCCCGCGGCCGAAGCCCAGGCTATCGACAGGGCGCACCGCATCGGTCAGGATAAGCCGGTGTATGTGTACCGGTTGGTTGCGAAGGACACCATCGAAGACAAGGTCCTGGCTTTGCAGGCAAGGAAGACCCAGCTCTTCAACGATGTGCTGGGGGATTCGGACCAAATGGCGGCGGCTGCATCCCTGAATACCGAGGATTTCCTGGCGCTTCTCGAATAACCGGGATTATTGGGGATCTTCGATTTCCTCATTCATACGGTGCAGCAGGTCGGCGAAACGACGCACATCCGTCTCGTCCCATTCGGACAAGCGGCGGTGTAGCCGCTCGCGCAGGGTATTCCCGCTGACCTTCCAGGCCTCGCGCGCTTTTCCGGTGACCGAAACCAGCTGGGCTCGGCCATCGTTTGGATCCGAAGTACGCGTAATGAGCCCCATGGTCTCAAGCTGCTTGACCATCCGAGAAATGGTGGCCTTGTCCAGTTCGAGGTGTTCGGCGAGGACACCTTGCTGCTGTGCATCGTGGTGAATCAAGAAGGACAGAATCCGGTAGCCCGGTGCCTGCAACTCCGGATGGATCGCTTTGGCGCGTTCGCGGATTGTCTGGCGGGCGCGAAGCAGGGTGGTGGTGAACTCTTTTTCCACCTCGGAAAGCAGCTTTTCATCGTGCATGGTTACCATTCTAGGTATCTCCGGCCCGGTCATCGACTTTTAGCTCGCAAATAAGACCATGGCGCGGTTGCATGCACCGGGCGCAGGATGCATTTAGCGGTGGGGTGGTGCCATGGATAACAACGTAAATTACTTGAAGCTTCAATAAACTTGAGTGTATCCTTGTCTCATGACGCAGCCAGCAGAACTCCCTCCAGTCCTCTTCCTTAGCCATGGTGCACCGCCATTGGCCGATGACGCCCGATGGACCAGTGAACTAGCTGACTGGTCAGGTGCCATCGATAAACCCAAGGACATTCTGATGATCTCCGCGCACTGGGAAAATGCGCCGGTGACGCTGAGTGCCACGCAGCAGAAAAACGAACTTGTCTATGACTTCTGGGGCTTTCCGCAGAAGTACTATGACGTACGCTATGACGTGCCTATGGCTCCAGAGCTAGCAGCTGAGGTTGAGCGGCTGACCGCAACGCATGGTCACCACGTGGAGCGCGATGAGACTCGCGGGCTCGATCATGGCGCCTATGTGCCGTTGAAGGAAATGTTTCCGGACGCCGACGTTCCGGTGGTGCAAATGTCGATGCCGACCCTGGATCCGGCTGGCCTGTTCGAACTCGGCAAATCGCTGGCCCCGTTGCGCGAACGCGGAACGCTGATCGTCGGGTCGGGTTTCACCACCCACAATCTGCGTTGGTTCAATCCTGCCGCGGGGGCCGATTCCGCTCCGCCGGCGGCTTCGAGCGAATTTGACCACTGGGCCGAAGAGGCGATGGCGCGCGGCGATGTGGACTCCATTCTTGATTTCATGCACAAGGCTCCGGCGGCCCGCGAGGCCCATCCGCGCTCCGAGCACTGGGCGCCACTGTACGTATCCCTTGGTGCCGCCTACGCCTCTGGCGGTATCGACGCGAAGACTGCCATCGAAGGCTTCTGGTACGGACTGTCCAAGCGCTCCTGGACGCTGACCTAAAGTTCCGCAAGATCCCAAGAAACACAATAACGATCTCGCGGCCCGCCTGGGGCCGCGAGATCGTTATTGGTTCCAGAGCAGAGCGGTGCCACCAGGGGATTGTGCGCCACTTTCGCGAGGGTAGGCCCATTCGGCTGGAAGCATCGAGGCCAATTGCCGTTGAACATTAAGGGGCGGAGCTCGGGGCCCGCAGATTATCTGCTGACGTCAGGACTCCATTAATCCTGCTTCGCGAAGTTCTCTCGGGAGCTATGGCAAGATCCATTGCGTGACTACCCTCACAATTTATGTGAGAATAGGTTATGCTCTTATGGTCAGACCATAGTGGTCTGACCATAAGGTGATTGGTTTCTCGCACAAAGTGAAGCTGCCTGGACGCAGATTGGAAGTCTGCGGAAGTATGGTCAGAGAGGATCAGAAATATGGACAACTTAGCTGTGCTCGCGTTGCTCGCGCTGGCGCCGATATTAGTGGTTGGAGTGTTGCTCGCAGGCTTCCGCTGGCCCGCGAAATTCGCGATGCCGGTCGGATATGTCGTTGCGGTGCTGGTGGCACTATTCGTCTGGAAAATGGACTTCAGCGGTGTGCTTGCAGCCTCGATTGAAGGGCTCATCGTCGCGGCAACCATGCTGTACATCGTGTTCGGCGCTTTGCTGTTGCTCGCGACGCTTACCGTTGGTGGCGCAATGTCCACCATCAGGGCCGGGTTCAACAACATTTCTCCCGACCGCCGCGTCCAAGCGGTGATCATCGGCTGGCTGTTTGGCAGCTTCATCGAAGGGGCCTCGGGCTTCGGTACTCCTGCCGCCGTTGTCGCGCCGTTGCTGCTGGCCTTGGGCTTCCCGGCTATGGCCGCGGTGATGGTGGGCTTGATCATCCAGAGCACGCCGGTGAGTTTCGGCGCGGTGGGCACCCCGATCCTGATTGGCGTCCAGCAGGGGCTCGGTGGCGATCCTGCAGTGGCAGAACGTATCAGCGTGCTGGGCGTGACCATGCCGGAATTCGTGGGTTCAATCGGACTGCAAGTCGCAATAATCCACGCCATCGTAGGCTTGCTCATTCCGTTAATTATGGTCTGCATGCTCACCGGATTCTTCGGTCCGGAGCGCCGCTTCCGTGATGGTCTGGCCGTATGGCCCTTCGCCATCTACGCATCCCTGGCCATGACGGTTCCTTCTGTACTTACCGCCCGCTTCCTCGGTCCTGAATTCCCCTCGCTATTCGGTGGGCTGATCGGCCTCGCACTGGTCATGTTTACCTCCAGCCGTGGATTCCTGATGCCCAAGGAAGTCTTCGACTTCGGGCCCAAAGAGACTTGGTCCGAGCGTTGGATGGGCTCCCTCGAATCGGCCAAGGCCGTTGACCTTACCGGGCGCATGGGTGTGCTCCGTGCCTGGGCGCCCTATATTCTGATGGGCACTCTTTTGGTCGCGACACGAGTGATCCCGGACCTTAAAGCATTCCTGACGGGACTGGCGATTCCAGTAGCGGACATTCTCGGCACCGGAATCAGCACCAGTATCCAACCGTTCTACCTTCCCGGCTTCGTGCTTATCCTCGCTTCCGTCTTTGCGTTCGTCTTGCATAAGATGAACGGCGCCCAAATTGCACGAGCTTTCAAGGTGTCGGCCGGGCAGCTCTTTGGCACCGCCGTTGCACTGCTCTTCGCCGTTCCGCTGGTGCGCATCCTGATCCAATCGGGACCGGAACTGAACAATTCGGGACTCTCCAGCATTCCGGTGACGTTGGCCGAGGGCGCCGCGGCGATTTCCGGGGGCTTCTGGCCGCTCATCGCGCCGTGGATCGGCGCGTTGGGAGCGTTCGTGGCAGGCTCCAATACGATTTCGAACCTGACCTTCTCGCAGTTCCAATTTTCCACCGGGGCGCAGATCGGCGTTCCTCCGGAATCCATTGTGGCGGCACAGGCCGTCGGTGGAGCTGGTGGAAATCCGATTTCCATCCATAACATCGTGGCCGCCTCGGCGACTGTTGGATTGCTAGGACGCGAAGGTGATTTGCTGCGCAAGACGATCCTCGTCACGATCTACTACTGCTTGGCCGGCGGCACACTTTCCTTCCTGTTCATTCACGGGCTGGGGCTGAATGCCGGCACAATCATGCTGGCGGTGCTGCTGATAGCCATCGCGCTGATCGTGCGGTGGATGCTCAAGCAAAGGCCATATGTCGCAGGCAAGCATTCCGGGATCAACTCCCCGAAGCTCTCGGACTAGAAAAAGAGGAGCCCAGGCAAGCCGGCATTCATGCGGGCTTGCCTGGGCTCGCTCGTGTGCTCTGGGTGTTGCGAATCGACCGCGTACGGCAAGGCAGGAGGCTGCTCGCAACGTCCCGGACTCCAAAACGATTCGCGCAAGGAAGAAGCTTTTGAAATTACGTAACGGCAGATTATAGATCTGAAAACCCCGCCTACGCCGCGAGCAGTCTCGGTTCCAGCGATGGTCGCCACTATTGGGGGATTAGCCTCAGCATTGGCCCGAAGAGCGGCTGCCGCGACCTCATCAGGCACACGAGCCAGGAATTAATTTCATTTGTGCAACGAGGAACGTAATGCCGCCTGAGCTGGGCGGTCCGCTGCGTGCCCGTCAGCAGCACAGCAACGGTCACGGTGACGGAGTCCAAGCGAACCGTGGTTGCGGACGAACCGATGCCAACTGCATAGCAGGCGATCATCATCGGGTCGAGAACGACATAGCGTAGTCCTTTGAACGCGAGGGAGACATCGCGTTGGACGCCGTCTGCTTGCAGAGCGAACGCACCGGCCGGTTCAAGGGCAGCGGAATGCCAAAAGCCGTCGTTAGTTTTCCGGCCAGCGGCGAAGTGGCTCCGCGCTGGTCAGCAGGAAAGTGCTGGCTAGGGGTAAGGCGTTGAGCTTCGTAGCTTGGAGTGATGCTTTCGATGAAGATCGCTAAGAAGAAGTCGTTACCGGCCCTCCTTTCCGTTGCCTACGTCGGTTCGGCGAGATTTCGACTTTGTTGCTCAGCGGAAGCTCGCCGGCAAATGCGTTGATGTTGCTGGTGATTTCCCGAACGCGCTTTTCGAAGGTTTCCACAGCGTGCCCCGAGTAGTGCGGGGTAGCGATGACGTTCGGCAAGGCGGCGAACCTTCGAACCTCCGCGGGTGCTTGGGAACCATAGGGAGCACCCCACCACACGTCTAAGGCTGCGCCTCCGATTGTTCCGTCGGCCAGTGCCGCGTAGAGCGCCGAAGCATTAACGATCTCCCCGCGCGAAACGTTGACCAGCAAGGCATCATCACGCATGTGCGTTAGTTCTTTTTCGCCGATGAGGCCGCGGGTTTCATCGGTTAGCGGTAATCCGAGGACCACTACGTCGCTGTCACGTAGAAGCTCGGGCAAGGCGCCTAGACCTTTCACCCACCTCAGCTGTGGATTTGGATGCCTATCGCCAAGTGGTGTTCTTCGCACGGCTATCGCGCTGGCACCTAAGGCGGTGGTGAATTCCAAGGTTTGCTCACCGATGCCACCCAGTCCAATGAAACCGATGGTCAAATCCCTGAAAGTACGGTGCAGCGGAACAGCCTGAGCGGTGGAAACCGACCTCCAGCTTCCTTGACGCAGCTCTTCGGCCGCGGAGAAGAGCCGCCGCTGGTGGGCCAGAATCACCATCAATACGTGTTCGGCAATGGAACGCTCATGGTGCGCGGTGCGCGCAACCAGCGTTGAACTAGGCAAGCTGGCCAACGCGACTCGATCCGTGCCCGCACCGGTGACATGAACCAGCCGCGCCGGGCATTGCGCAGCGTCTTCCGAGTTCAACTTAGAGCAGACCAGCACATCGGACATGGAAACATGTTTGGATTGCTCGGCAGGGGACAGGTGGGCGACGAATTCCCAATCGTGCTCGGGGCCAAGCTCCTTGAACAAAGGTGCAAGGCGGGACACGATAGGATCTGTGACCACTACGCGCAGCGGCGTTACCAACGAGGGCTCTTAAGCTCGTACGTGGGATCGATGCCTTGCATGTACGAAGTATCATCGCGCTTGGTCATTCCGCAGTCCAGATACTGCTGATGCATGCGTTCTAGGGCTACCTCGTCCAGTTCTACGCCCAGACCTGGAGATGTCGGAACCTTGACTGCCCCGTCTGATATTTCCAATACGCCTGGAACTATCACGTCATCTTCAGTCCGTTTCCAAGGCCAATGAGTGTCGCAAGCATAGTCAATGTTTTTGGTAGCGGCGGCGAGCTGGATCATCGCCGCGAAGCTAATGCCCAAGTGGGAATTCGAGTGCATTGATAGGCGAAGATCAAAGGTTTCGGCAATCCCGGCCAGAAGCCGGGAACGGTTCAGCCCTCCCCAGAAATGATGGTCGGAAAGCACAACGTCAACCGCTCCGGCTTCGATAGCGGGAGGCAGGTCATTGAACGACACCACGCACATGTTCGTGGCGACGGGCAGATCGATGGCTGCCCGCACCTGTGCGTTATCGGCAATCGAGAGGCAAGGGTCCTCAAGGTATTCAAGAACGGGCGCTAACCGTTGTCCTATGCGAATTGCAGTTTCCACGGTCCACACGCCATTTGGATCGATGCGCAAGGCAATGTCCGGGAACCTTTGGCGTAGGGCAAGGATCGCCTCGGCTTCCTGATCGGGCGGGAACACCCCGCCCTTTAGCTTGAGTGCTTTGAATCCGCAATCGCGAACCATCCTGCGAGCCTGGGCGACTATTCCGGCAGGGTCGAGTGCTTCGCCCCACGAATCATCGTCCAATCCGGGGTGCGCCGCCCACTTGTAAAACAGGTATCCGCTGAACTCGACCTCATCCCGTACTGCACCACCGAGCAGGGTGCTGACCGGCACCCCGAGGATCTTGCCCTGAATATCCAGACAGGCAACGTCGAAAGCAGAGAGTACACGGTCATCGAGCGACGTGGTGGTGACCATGCCTCCGGTCCCATGACCACCAACGCCGTTATCGTCCAACAAGGATTGCGAGACCAAAGACGAAATTCTATTGGTATTAAAAGCGTCTGCGCCGATCAGGCTGGCTGCGGCTCGCCGCAGCCTGCTCACATGGACTGCATCCCCATACGTTTCGCCCAGACCATAATGCCCGCCTTCCGTACGAACCACCACGATGGCACGAAGGGCGAATGGTTCGTGGACTCCTACTGAATTCAAGAGCGGTGGGTCTGCGAATGCCACCGGGGTGACTTGAATGTCGGAAATGCGCACCGGCGGTCTTGAGGTGTGAGGGGTCAGCGATGCGAGGCTGCCGAGGGAAGGTATGTGCGACATATTGGTGCTCCGGTTTTCGTTGGCGTTTAGACTCACACTAAGAGCACGGATCGATACCTGTCCAAGCTAAATTATGCAATCAACGATTCAAGAGGTGCATTGATGTTCACGCTGATTCAGCTTGAGTCCTTTGTCGCTGTCGCCGAAGAACTTCACTTCGGCGCCGCAGCTGAACGTTTGAATATGACGCAACCGCCATTGAGCCGGCAGATCCAATTGCTTGAACGCGAGCTCCAGGCAAAACTATTCATTCGCAGCTCGCGCAACGTTGCGCTCACGGCCGCCGGTGAGGTGCTGTTGCCTAATGCGCGACGCCTTTTGGATATGAGCCGAAAGACCAGCCTCGAAGTGTCCCGTGTGTCCTCGGGGGAATCGGGGACGGTGGTTGTCGGGTATACCTCCGTGGCCGGGCAATCGGTGCTCCCAGAATTCCTGGCCAGAGCCGCCCAACAATTACCGGACGTGACCATGGTGCTGCGCGAGGCTGTCTCCGTCGACCAGCTTGACGCGTTGAGCAAGGGGACCATCGATATTGGGTTGCTGCGACCGGTAGTGAACCGTGCCGGAGTGGAAACTTGCCTGATCAAAAAGGACCGGCTGGTTGTCGCGCTTCCGGAAGGACACTATCTGGTCACCGGGAAGGGAGTGCTCATCAAGGAACTCGTGGGGCTGCCGCTGATGATGTATTCAACCAATGAGGCGCGCTACTTCTACGACTTGGTGCTCCGATTGTTTGACTCGGTCAATGCCAAGCCAAGGATTAGCCAGATCGCTAGCCAGATCCCAGCGCTAATGGCTCTTGTGGGAGTCGGATTGGGTGTGTCGCTCGTACCGGCAAGCGCCATGGACTTTGCACCGACCGGAGTGGTGTTTGAAGAACTGGTTGGCCCCGACGGATTGCAGGGGCTGAACCATTCGGACATTTTCTTGGCGTGGGAAGAATCGTCGGCCAACCCGGCAGCCAAACGGCTCAGGGAAGTATTTCTTGAATCTTTGGAAAGTGTTGAAGGTGCGGTCATCCCCTCCCATGGAGCCATCGCCAGGTAGCTGCGGCTGCGCAAACTAGCGGCGCTGGACCGCTGGAACGAGCAAGGCTTGGCCGCCGCTTCCATTCCCTGTTCAGTTCCTGCCTAACCCAACAAGAATGTTGCCAGCAGGACCACAGGGATGGTGAGCAAGGTACTGGTCAGCACCACTTCTCGCGGTACGGCAACGGGCAGCTTGAACTGCTGGGAGAATAGCAGGACGTTTTGCGCGGTGGGCAACGCCGCCATGATCACCACGCCGAGAAGCTCAATTCCTGCTAAGCCGAAGACGAATCGGGCCACGAGCCAGGCGAACACCGGCATGAAAAGCACCTTGAAGGCGGTCGCCAGATAGATTTCGCCTCGCAGGTCCCTATCGGACAGCGGGCGCTGGCCGTACAACGCCATGCCGAAGGCCATGAGCAAGAGGGGAATCGACGCATCGCCGAGCATTTGCACTGGAGCGTGAATGACTTCGGGCAGCCGCAAGCCAAAGAACGAGAAGACCGCGCCGAGCAAGGTTGCAATGGTGACCGGATTGGCGATGGACTTGAGGATCGTCTTCGCAAGCGGCATATTGCCTGTGTCCCCGCGCGGAGCGCGGGAGACCACCGCAAACATGCACAGGTAGACCGGTGCAATGATCAGCAGCTGCGCAATGAGCACCGAGACCACAGGGTTGGTGCTCCCCACCGCGTAGAGGGCCAGCGGCACCCCGATATTTCCGGCGTTGACGTAACTTGTGGACATGGCCGCGGCGGGCAGCCGCTGGGCCGGAGTCTTGAAAACCAGCTTCGCTACCAAGGCATACAGCGCCCCGGTTAACACGGCGGTGATCAATGCTATCGGGGTGAATACTCCGATAACCGCATGCAGGTCCGTGCTTGCCAGCAGGGTGAACATCAGCGCGGGGTTGGTGATGTAGAAGATGAGTGGGGTCAGCCCCTGAGCAATTGCCACCCGTTTTCGCGGCAATGCTATCGAGGTCAGCAGGCCAATGCCAATGAGTATCAGGACAACGGCAAATCCTTGCAAAACTCCTTGCATGTTGCCTTCCTCGCCCAAAAATTGGTGCTGCCAAGTCTGCGGTTATTCGCAGCTATGGACGGTGAGGATAACGCTGAAAGCTATCCTCACCGTCCACGGCGCATTATTCAGATTCTACTGCTGCCCGCTAGCGAACCAGACAAGGCCTCTTCGAATCGAAGGTCCAGTCGGGGATCAGATATTGCATGGTCACCGCATCGTCACGTGAACCCAGCCCCTGTTCGAGGTACAGCTCGTGAGCTTCCTGCACGCGGTCCATGTTGAGCGTGACGCCCAAACCGGAGCGCTGCGGAACCTTGATTTCCCCATCTCGAATCAGCAGCGGATCCTCGGTGAGTCCCTGGCCGTCCTGCCAAATCCAGTGCGTATCCAGGGCAGTGATCTCGCCCGGTGCGGCCGCACCTACCTGGGTGAACATGGCCAACGAGACATCGAAGTGGTTATTGGAATGCGACCCCCAAGTCAATCCGAATTCGTCGCAGAGCTGGGCAACACGCACCGAACCGGACATCGTCCAGAAATGCGGGTCGGCCAGCGGAATATCCACCGCGTTGGTGCGCACCGCGTGAGACATTTCCCGCCAGTCGGTCGCGATCATGTTCGTGGCGGTCTGCAGCCCGGTGGCCCGGCGGAACTCGCTCATCACCTCGCGGCCCGAGAAGCGTCCCTCCGGACCACAGGGATCCTCGGCGTAGGCCACCACCCCGGCCATGCGCTTGCCCAACCGGATCGCGTCCTCCAACAACCATCCGCCATTGGGATCAAGGGTGATTCGAGCCTCGGGGAAACGGTCCTTCAGTGCGATGACGGCGTCCACCTCGGCGTCGCCGTCCTGGACTCCGCCCTTCAGCTTGAAGTCCTTGAAGCCGTAGCGCTGCTGGGCCGCCTCGGCCAAGCGGACAATGCCTTCGGGAGTCATGGCCTCTTCGCGGCGCACGCGCGCCCAGTCATCCGCACCCTGCGATTCGCGCAGGTACGGAAGGTCGGTCCGATCCGGGTTGCCCACGTAGAACAGGTAGCCGAGCATTGGCACCGCGTCGCGCTGCTGCCCATCGCCGAGCAACTCGGCCACCGGCACGCCGAGGAACTGGCCATGGAGATCCAGCAAGGCGGATTCGATGGCTGTCACCGCGTGCACCGTGGTGCGGAGATCGAAGGTCTGCGTCCCGCGTCCGCCGGAATCCCGGTCCGCGAAGCGGGACGCGACCCGGCGCAGCAGCGTTCGGTATGTCGCGACGGGAGCGCCGGTGAGCAGCGTACCGGCCTCTTCGATGGTCGAACGGATCGCTTCGCCCCCGGGCACCTCACCCAGACCGGTGCGACCCTCGGAATCGGTGACGATGGCGATATTTCGGGTAAAGAAGGGGCCATGGGCACCGGAGAGATTCAACAGCATCGAATCGTGTCCGGCGACGGGAATGACCTGAATCGAGGCGATAGTTGGCTGGCTGCTCATCGACTACTCTCCGGTGGTGGTCAGTGCGCCATCAATGCGTCGGGTCAGATTCCAAGGGTTGTCCTTGGCGATCGGCCGTGGCAGCAGCGCGTTGGGGAAGTTCTGGTAGGCAACGGGGCGCAAGAAACGTTCGATAGCCAGCGTGCCTACCGAGGTGGTCTGCGGATCCGAGGTGGCCGGGAACGGTCCGCCGTGCACCATGGCGTGGCCCACCTCAACGCCCGTTGGCCAGCCGTTGACCAGGATACGGCCAACCTTGGTTTCCAAGGTCGGGAGTACCGCGGCAGCGGTTTCGTGGTCCGCATCGGTGAGCTGCAAGGTCGCGGTGAGCTGGCCTTCCAACTTTGACAGCGCGGTGACCAGTTCGGCAGCAGAATCGTAGCGAATCACTAGCGAAGCGGCACCAAAGATTTCATCCTGAAGCACCGGATTTTCCAGCAGCTGTTCTACCGAGGAGGAGAAGATGGCAGGTGCCGGTGCATTCTGACCGGCTCCTTCGGTACCGCGACCCAACAGCTCGACGCCCGGCTGGCCGCCTAAGGCCTCGACACCCTGCATCCAGGAGTTGTAGATTCCTTCGGTCAGCATTGTCTGCCCCGCGGTATTCGGAGCCTGGCCGCTGATGGCCTGCGCAAATGCGTCACCGCCAGTGCCGGTAGGCACGAAGACCAATCCCGGTGCGGTGCACAGCTGACCCGAGGAACCGGTGACAGAACCCAGGTAGGCTTTTGCCTGCGCGGCTGGATCTTCGGACAGCGCACCGTCAAAGAAGATCACTGGGTTGATGGAGCTCATCTCGGCGTAGACCGGAATTGGCTCTGGACGTGCGGCCGCGGTAGCCATTAGTGCCGTGCCGCCCGAACGCGAACCGGTAAATCCAACTGCCTTGATCACCGGATCCGCTACGAGGGCCTGGCCGATGGTCGCGCCCGGACCATAAACCAGCGAGAAGACGCCCGGGTGCAGGCCAAAGTCCGCAACAGCTTTGCTGATTGCCTGACCGACAATCTCGCTGGTCCCCGGGTGGGCGTTGTGTGCCTTGAAAACAACCGGGCAACCAGCGGCCAGCGCCGATGCGGTGTCTCCGCCCGCGGTGGAGAATGCCAGCGGGAAGTTGGAGGCGCCGAAGACCGCAACCGGTCCCACGGCAATCTTGCGCTGGCGAATGTCAACGCGCGGGAGCGGGGCGCGATCGGGCAGTGCCGGATCTACGCGGACCCCGTGCTGGTCGCCTTGGCGGATCACCTTCGCGAACAGCCGCAGCTGCCCGGTGGTGCGCCCGCGCTCGCCGGTCAGGCGCGCCTCGGGAAGCCCGGTTTCCGCCATGGCCCGTGCTACCAGCTCGGCACCCACGGCTTCGATGTTCTCGGCAATCGCATCCAGGAAATCCGCGTGCTTCGCGGGTTCCAGCGAACGGAAGAATTCGAAAGCCTCGGCCGCCGCCGCGGTGGCGATCTTTAGCTGGTCCAGATCGATCAGCGAGTATGCCGGCTCCAGCGGTTCATTGGTGGCAGGGTTGTAGCCGTGTACTGCGCGGCCGTTTCCGGCGGTAGTTATACCCGCAAGGATTGATTGCCCGGTCAAGTTCTGAGTATTGATAGTCATTATTACTCCTGATTCGACGTATTTGTTTGCCGGTGATGAACGAGGCTTGGCTTAGTGGATGGCCCCGGCGGGCACAATGCCTGCCTGCTGGATCAGTGCGCTCAGATCCGCAAGGTCCTGCTCGGTCAGGTTCTGCAGCGGTGGGCGTACCGAACCCGAGTCGCGGCCGATGGCCTTCAACCCGCCCTTGACAATGGAGACACCGTAGCCCTTGACGCGGTCGCGGATATCCAGGTACGGCAATACGAATCGGTTGAGCTTTTCGTTGACTGCCACGCGGTCCTGAGCGCGTACGTCCTTGTAGAAGTCCAGGGCGAATTCCGGGACGAAGTTGTACATGGCCGAGGAGTAGGTGCTCATGCCCAGCTGCAGCAGTGGCAGCGCAAAGGTCTCGGCAGTGGGCAGGCCGCCGAGGTAGAACAAGCGATCGCCGTTCTTGGCGTAGACCTTGGTCAGGTGCTCAATGTCGCCGTTGGCGTCCTTGAAGCCAATGAAGTTCTCGTGGTTTTCTGCCAGTCGGGCCACCGTGTCCGCCGAGTAGACGGCGTTGGCGCGGTTGTACACGATCACGCCGGTCTTGGTTGCGGAGCAGATCGAGGAGACATGCTGGTACAGGCCTTCCTGGTCGCACTCGGTCAGGTATGGAGGCAGCAGCAGCAACCCCTCGGCGCCAGCGGCTTCGGCGTCCTGGGCGTTCTGGATGGCCTGCTTGGTGGAACCGCCGGCCGAAGCGAGCACCGGAACTCGTGAGCCGGCTTCTTCCACGGCCATGCGCACAACTCTTGCTGCTTCTTCTGAGGTCAGCGCAAAGCCTTCGCCGGTGCCGCCGGCTGCGAACAGGCCCGCGACGTCGAAGCTCGACTGCCAGTCCAGGTGGCGGCGGTAGGTTGCCTCGTCGATTTCGAGGTCAGCATCGAACGCGGTGACCGGGAAGGAGAGCAGCCCGTCTTTGAGCTTGTCGGCGAGTTCGGCGGGAGTGTACTGAGCCATGGGGATGGTCCTTTTCTTGATCCGTCGCAAGATGAATCGACGGAAGGTGGGTGGATTGAATCCGTTGTCCCCAGCGTATGGAGCTAGTGTGATGCCTGTCCAAGCCCATATTTATATTGTTTGATACCCTACGAGCATCATTAACCATGCAGCGAGCCGCGCACTATGTCCACCAGGCGTCCAAGAGCCGGATTGCGGGAGGTCTTGCTCCAGATGGCGTGCAATTGCACGGGATCGTCGGTGACGTCGCCAAGCCGCAGGTAGCTGACCCCGTGCACGCCCAGCAGCTTGGCGCTTTCCGGAACAATCGCGATACCGCGTCCGGCGGACACCAAGGCAACCATGGTGAGGATCTGGCTTACGGTATGGCGCACGTTCTTGTGCTCCACATCGAGCCGGCGGACCACCAAGTCGTAGAAGTAGCGCGCCTTGGTCGAAGAGTGCATGATCAGTGGTTCTTCGCGCAGATCATCAAAAACGAGTTCTCGCTGCAGCAGATCAAGACGGTGCCCAGTGGGCACCGCGGCAAAGAGCCCCTCGGAAAACAATAAGGTGGATTCGAAGAGCTTCGCGTCAAATGGCGGCCGGGCAAGTCCCAGATCCAAATCCCCGTCAAGCAGCGCGTCGACCTGCTCGCTGGTCACCATCTCCACGAGATCGAGATGGACCTCTGGCATTTGTTCGGTGATTTCGGCCAGCAGCGGACCCAAGAGGCTAAAGCCAGATGCTGCGGTGAACCCGATCCGCAGTTCACCGAGTTGGCCCGCTGCAATGCGCCGCGCGTTATCCGGGGCCCGTTCGGCGGCAACCACCAGCCGCCGGGCATCGGTGAGGAATGCGTGGCCGGCCGCGGTCAATGAAACGCGGCGGTTATCTCGTTCGAGCAGTTCAACCCCGACCGACCTTTCCAGCTTTTGAATTTGCCGGCTCAGCGGAGGTTGCGTCATATTCAGACGTTCGGCCGCCCGTCCGAAATGCAGCTCTTCTGCTACCGCAACAAAGCTGCGGGCCTGATCCAGAGTGAACACTTGATACCTTTCGGGAATCATTCCATGCATAGTTGACCTTGGACATGCATCATATCTATTTTCTAGGCTGTACCGGAGACCTGATTGGTGAGCTGCCTCACGAGGCCAGCATTAATCGGACTCATATACTCGAAACCATAGGAGATCTTCCCGTGAAAAATCGCATGACCCGACGCACCCTCCTCTCGCTTTCCGCCGCCGGCGCGGCCCTCGCGCTGACCGCCTGTGGCGGCAACGTCGGCGACAGCACGGCCTCCGGCGAATTCCCGAGCGGTCCGGTAACGCTCACGGTGGGCCAGGCTCCCGGCGGTTCCACCGACCTGATTTCCCGCGCTGCTGCGGAAGGCATGGCCGAATCCCTGGGCGTTTCCATGCCCGTGGTGAATAAGCCCGGTGCCAACGGCGCCTTGGCTACTCAGGAAGTAGCGGCCTTGGAAGCCGATGGCCAGAACCTGATCCTGCTCAACGCGTCGCTGATCACCATCACACCGTTGGCGGTTTCGGAAGAAGAAGCCGTCTCCCTCGACGACTTGGATGTGCTCATGGGTCTATCCCAAGACGACTACGTGATGGTCGCCAGCACCGACTCGGGTGTGAAGAGCCTAGAGGACATTAAGAACAGTGACGAGAAGCTTTCCTTCGGCACCACCGGTGTTGGCACCGGTTCGCAGCTGGCCCAGGCGCTGCTCTTGGCGCAGGCTGATATCGCGGGAACCACCGTTCCCTTCGACTCGGGTTCCCCGGCGTTGACCGCCGTTATGGGCAACCAGGTGCAGATCTCCACGATTCAGCTGGGCGAAGCCAAGCCGCAGATCGATGCGGGTACCGTGACCCCGATTGTGATCTTCTCCAAGGAACGCAATGAGTTCCTGCCGGATGTTCCGACCGCCATCGAATCAGGCTATGAAGTTCCCGTATCCCAGTACCGCGCCATCGCAGCGCCTAAGGGCCTGGACGACGAGGCCAAGGATACGCTCGTGGCCTCGATCAAGGACGCGGTGGGCACCGATAGCTACAAGAGCTTCAACGAGCAGAACATGCTCACCCCTCACGAGATTTCGGGCGAAGAGGTTGTCACCGAATGGAATGAACTGGCAGCCAAGTACAAGGACCTGACCGAAGAGCACGGCATCTCGCTGGCAGGTAAGTAACCAGTAGCTACTGGTCCCAACCCGAAAGTGAGTACCAAAGGATGAAAGTTATGGACGCGAAAAAGGCTGAAGAAGCTCGGCCTATTGAGCCGGCTGCCCCGCAGGCTCCGGCGGAGGGTGTCGAGCTTGACGATCTGACACCCGAAGAGCTGGCAGCCCAATGGGAAGCCGAAGCTCCGGAACCAGCTGGACCTATCGCAAACCTGGTTTCGTCCTTGGTGGTTCTCGCGCTGAGCATCGCCGGACTGGCGCTGTCCATCGGGTTGGAGCTGGGGACCCCGGCGGCGCCAGCGGCCGGCATGTGGCCATTTATCGTCACGCTGATTGCCGGTGTGATGGCAATTGCACAGATCATTGTCGGACGCTCCGGAGGCAAGGACGGCGAGAAATTCAGTGGCATGAGCTGGTATGCAGCCATTGGTTTCGGAACGCTGATCCTGATGGTGGTGCTGATGCCGCTGATTGGCTTTGAAGTTCCGGCACTGTTGTTGTGCTTCGTCTGGATGCGCTGGTTGGGTGGTGAACGCTGGAGGTCTGCCACGATCTACTCGATTTTGATTGTCGCCGCCTTCTACGCGATCTTCATCGCCGCCCTCGGCACCACCATTCCCCGACTGTTTTAAGTCGCAAGTAAAGGTATATGCGCATGGAATTCTTCGGACCGGTCATGGACGGCTTCACCGTCGTCTTGGACCCCACTAACCTTCTTTACTGCCTGCTCGGTGTCGTCGTCGGTATGCTCATCGGCGTGCTGCCGGGCCTCGGCCCCGCCGCGACGATCGCGATCCTGCTGCCGATGACCTACGGCGTCGAGCCGGTCACCGCGATCATTATGCTCGCAGGAATTTTCTACGGTGCCCAGTACGGTGGCACCATCACCTCGGTACTGCTTCGCCTGCCCGGTGAAGCAAGCAGCGTGGTCACCGTCTTTGACGGATATGTCATGGCCAAACAAGGCCGGGCTGGTACCGCCCTGGGTATCGCGGCCATCGGTTCCTTCTTTGGCGCCACGGTCTCCATTATCGGGCTGACCTTCCTGGCCCCTCTGGTTGCCAGTTTTGCGTTGGATTTCGGACCACCGGAATATACCGCGCTGGCAATGCTCGGCATCCTGCTGGTTGCCACCATCTCTGGTGGCACGAAAATCAAGGCGATCATCGCCGCCGCGGTTGGCCTGTTCCTGGCCACCGTTGGACGTGATGGATTCACCGGCGCCGAACGTTTCACGTTCGGAAACCTGTCGCTGGCAGACGGCATCGACTTCGTGCCCATCGCCATGGGACTCTTCGGCGTCGGTGAGATCCTCTACAACCTTGAAGAACGCCACCGCGCCGCCACGGCTCCGATGAAGGTCTCAAATGTCTGGCCCAAGGCCAAAGACATCAAAGAGGCTTCGGGAGCTATCGGCCGCGGTTCGGTGCTCGGATTCTTCCTGGGGATTCTGCCAGGTGGCGGCGCGACTATTTCTTCGCTTGCCTCGTACGCCATGGAAAAGAAAACCGCGAAGGACCCCTCACGATTTGGCAAGGGAGCCATCGAAGGCGTTGCCGGTCCAGAATCGGCAAATAACGCCGCGGCGACCAGTTCCTTCATACCTTTGCTCACCTTGGGCATCCCAGCCAACGCGACCATGGCGATTATTTTCGGTGCGCTATTGATCCAGGGTGTGACCCCCGGTCCGCAGCTGATTAGCAACGACCCAGAACTGTTCTGGGGCGTGGTGAATTCGATGTACATCGGCAATATCCTGCTGCTGATCATGTCCATTCCCCTGATCGGGGTGTTCGTCAGGATCCTGCGCATCCGTGCGGCGATCCTCGCTCCGATTACCGCATTGATCACCCTGCTGGGGGCCTACACGATCCGAAACTCGATGTTCGACGTGCTGCTGGTGGTGCTCTTTGGCGCGCTTGGCTACCTGATGAAGAAGTTCGGCTTTGAACCAGGCCCACTGGTATTGGCCTTCGTCCTGGGCAGCCTGCTGGAATCCAACCTGCGCCGCTCCCTGCTGGTGCTGGAAGGAGATCCCACGGGGTTCTTCACCCGTCCAATCTCTGCAACGCTGCTGGCTCTGTTCATCTTTGTTGCTGTATGGCCAATGATTAAGTCAGCTATCGATAGGCGCAAAAACGGCTCGATAGCCGCCGCGGTCGCGAAGGAAAAGGAAAACGCATGAGTATCATCGTCGGATACGTTCCCAGCAATGTCGGAGAGGCCGCGGTAGCCGCGGCAATCAAAGAATCGAAGCTGCGCCAGGAGGAGCTGCTGATCGTCAATTCCTCACGTGATGGTTCTTTGGTTGACAAGAACACCGCATCGCCGGAAGATCTGGCCAGGGTCCTGGAATCCGCCGCACAGGCGGGAATCGAGGCTCGGGTGCTCGAATCGACCTACCGTGACGATCTCACCGAAGAGTTCCTGGGACTGGCGGACGAGCACCAGGTGTCACTGATCGTCATTGGGCTTCGCCAGCGTTCGCAGGTGGGGAAGTTCATCATGGGTTCCCAAGCGCAACGCATCTTGCTCCAGGCCCAACACCCGGTGCTTGCGGTGAAGGTGGAGCAAACGTAGCAAGCGCTTCTCAGTAGATAATTCAAGGCCGCAGCTATCCCGAAAATCCGGGATAGCTGCGGCTTTGATGCTGTGGCAGGCAGCGTCGAGGCTGCCCAGATGCCTGCTAGTTGCCCTCGGAAATTCCAGATTCAAGGTCCAGCCGATGCAACGAGTTCGCGAGGTGCATGCGCATGGCGGCGCTGGCGGACAGCTGGTTTCCGGAGGCAATGGCCGCTCGGATTGCTTCGTGTTCCTCAGCGACGCGTTCCAGGCGCGGGGCAAGCTTGCCGTCGGGGATCGAGAAGCGCTGGCGTGGCATGGCGATCATTGCCGGACCGAAGAGCTCTACCGCTTGCACGAAGTATGGGTTCGCGCTGGCGCGAGCGACCGCCAGATGGAATTCGTAGTCACAGCTCATGGCCTGGGCGGCGTTGGGGCCGGCGGCGCGGAAAGCGGCCAGCGCCGAATCCATGTCCGTGAGATTCGCTGAGGCAGAGCGGCTTGCGGCATTTGCCGCCGCTTCGGATTCAAAGCCCATGCGGAACTCGATCAGCTGACGGCGTTCGGCCAGGGTACGCGGCACGCGTGCCTGGGCCGAGGCATCCTCTGCCGGGGGAGTCAGCGCGAAACTGCCTGCGCCACGGCGCGTATGCACCAGCCCCTCGGCTTGCAGCCGGGTGATGGCCTCGCGGACCACGGTGCGCGAGACGCCGTGGTCGGCAATCAGCGTATTCTCGCTGGGAAGCTTGTCGCCGGGGGCGATTGCCCCGGAGCTGATCCGCTCACGAAGGTGCTGGACCAGGGTGGTGGTCAGATTCGGTTTCATGCTCTCCATAGGTCAAGAATAAGCGCCGGGGCACCTCGATGAGATGTCCCGGCGCTTATTGCGGTTTCTTTAGGCCCGGCCGAATTCCACAGTTTCGGTGGTCCAGGCGCGTGCCTGGTCGCTGAAGCTGAATCCCAGACCCGGGCGGTTCGGCACGATCATGCGGCCGTCTTTGGTCTCGAGGCGTTCATTGAACAGCGGATCCAACCAGTCGAAATGCTCCACCCACGGTTCGCGTGGGTAGGCGGCTGCCAGATGCAGGTGGATTTCCATGGCGAAGTGCGGTGCCAGATCCAGTCCAGCCTGATCGGCTAGCGTCGCCAGACGCAGGAACTGGGTGATGCCGCCGACGCGTGGAGCGTCGGGCTGAATGATGTCGCACGCACGGGCGGAGATCAGGCGCTCGTGTTCGGCCACCGAGGCAAGCATCTCGCCGGTGGCGATGGGGGTATCCAGTGCGGCGGTCAGCGCCGCATGCCCCTCGGCGTCATAGGCGTCCAATGGCTCTTCGATCCACACCAGGTCGAATGCTTCGAGCTTGCGGCCCATGCGCAGGGCAGTGGCGCGGTCCCACTGCTGATTTGCATCCACCATCAGCGGGAAGTCCGCCCCGATGTGCTCACGCACGGCAGCGACGCGGCGCAGGTCTTCGGCGCTGTCGGGCAGCCCGACCTTGATCTTGATGCCGCCGATACCCTCGGCAATGGATTGAGTCGCACGGTCCTTGACCTCTTCGATGCTTGCGTTCAGGAATCCACCGGAGGTGTTGTAGGTGCGGACCGAATCGCGGTGCGCGCCTAGGAACTTGGCCAGCGGCAGCCCCGCGCGCTTGGACTTCAGGTCGTAGAGCGCGATGTCCAAGGCCGCCAGTGCCTGGGTGGCGACACCCGAACGACCCACCGAGGCGCCGGCCCACAGCAGCTTGGTGTAGAGCTTGGCGATGTCGTTGGGGTCCTCGCCGATCATGGTCTGTGCGACTTCCTTGGCGTGTGCGTACTGCGCGGGGCCGCCGGCTCTCTTGGAGTAGGAGAAGCCAAGGCCCTCGTGGCCCTGCTCGGTGGTGATTTCCGCGAAGAGGAAGACCACTTCGGTCATCGGCTTCTGGCGTCCGGTGAAGACCTTGGCATCCGAGATCGGTGTGGCCAGGGGAAGCCGTGCGGTAGAAAGCTTGACGTGGCGAATGGCATCTGGTGTGTAGCTCATGAGTTTTGAACTCCTATTGGGAAAGTGCCCTGCGCGGGCCCTGCATGTAACTTATATTATAAGTTAAGGAGTTGTGACACAAGTGGTTCTGCTGGGATTCTGCAACCAGATCTGCCGCGGTGCCGACCGCAGTCACCAAGATTAAAGTGAAAGACCGCCCGGAGCATCCGAGCGGTCTTTCGTGGAGGGGAGGCTTGGGCTAGCCGATGGCTTCAGCGATCGGGGTCGACCCATCGTAGAAATTAACCGTTCGGCGAGTCGCCGCATCCTTGGCCAGCACGTGCGTGATGACCTCGGCGACGTTCTCTCGCGAGGTGTTGGATTTCCCATCCAGCACGGCGCGACCCTGGATCTTGCCTTCTGCGTCGGCCCGGACGATTTGCCCGGTGGACGAGTCGAGGGTCAAGGCGCCCGGTCCGAGGATCGTGTAGTCCAGATCGGTGCCGCGCAGATACTCATCTGCGTCGTGCTTGGCCTTAGCGTAGCCGTAGAACGAATCTTCCGGATCGAGGGTGTCCACGTCCACCGCAGCGCGTGAGTATGAAACCATCACAAAGCGCTTCACTCCAGCCTGCTGCGCTGCCTGCATGGTGCGCACGGCAGCCTGGTAGTCCACCGCAAGGGTGCGTTCGGGATTGCCGCCGCCGGCTCCGGCGGAGAAAACAACGGCCTTGGCGCCGGCAAACTGCCGAGCGAGGCTGTCCACGTCGGCCTGCTCGATGTCGAGCACGACCGGAGTCGCGCCAAGCGCGGTGATTTCTTCTGCATGGTCCGGATTGCGGATCACGGACTCGACTTCCAGTCCCTGACGTGCAAGTTTGGGCGCCGCGAGAAGGGCGATCTTCCCGTGTCCGCCAAGAATGACTACTCGATTTGTTTCGGCCATATTCTGCTCATTTCTCCTCGGTTGTCGTCTTAGGCACAACGCGAAGTCGTGCTGCGATATTCCAGCCTCAGCAGTTTGAGTCTTCCACTCTTCTCACGCGGTGCCGCCGGAGCGCTGGAAAGCAGGCCGCGTCAGGAGATTGGGGTGACGAGCGAACCGTCTGCCAGATAGGAACGCAGGTTATCCAAGGTCATCGCCGCCATATCTGCGCGCGTCTCGTGCGTTCCGCTGCCCAGGTGCGGCAGCAGCACAACGTTATCCAGCGCAAGCAGCGCTTGCGGGACGGTCGGTTCCTTGGCGAAGACGTCCAACCCTGCGCCCGCAATCAGGCCATTTTGCAGGGCATGGACAAGCGCTGCTTCGTCCACCACGCTGCCGCGCGCAATATTGATCAGGAAGCCTTGCGTTCCAACTTTCGACAGGACCTCGCCGTCCACCAGATTGGCCGATTCCGGGCCGCCTGCCGCCGCGACGATCAAGACATCGGTGGCCGCGGCGAGCTCGGCTGCGGAGCCGTGGAAGGTATAGGAAACGCCGGGCTTTTGCGAACGGTTATGATAGTGGATTTCACACCCAAATGCCTCCAAGCGTGTGGCGATTGCCTGCCCGATTCGGCCAAGGCCGAGGATGCCCACGCGTTTGCCGCTGGCCCTGGTGGCCAGCGGGAAATTCTCTCCCTTGCCCCACGTTCCATTGCGGACAAATCGCTCGGCTGCACCCAATGAGCGAAGCGTGCTCAAGTACAAGCCCAGCGCGGTATCCGCCACGCAGTCGGTGAGAACCTCTGGAGTGTTGCTGATCGGGATGTTGCGCTGTGCGGCCTGGGAGAAGTCGGTGGCATCGTAGCCCACGCCGAAATTGATAATCGCTTCCAGATTGGGCAAGCGGCTCATCAGTTCGGTATCGACGCCGATCTTGCCCGAGCATACGGCGATGCGGATCGCATCCGCGTGCACTTGAAGGAAAGTGTCGCGCTCGGCGCCGACCGCGGGAAGGATCAGCGAATCGAATTCTTCGGCAAGGGCCTTCGCGACGGTGGGGTTCACCGGGCCGACGCGCACGATGGTGTTCCCGGTGATTGCGGTGGTGTTGCGCGATGCGGACGCGCTGGTATCTGTGGGCATAACTGCATCGTAGGAACTTTCAACGATTCAAGTCCAACACGCAGATTGGATAGATCTATGCCCTTACGGTATCGGTGAGGATTCAGGCGCGAAATGTAGCGCATGTCACATTTGATACTTGCCGGTAGGCACCAGTGATCCTTCTCTTTGGCCATGACGCCGACCGGTCATCCCTTGACCGGCCACCGGCTGCAGTCAAAACTTTGGTACGAACAAGGCTAGTTTTTCGCACTGGCCGCACCCGCACTCGTACGTCGAAGGAAACAACGATGACTAACTCCCCGCACACCGCACCACGAGCTCGGCGCATCTCCATGGCAGTGGCCGCCGGCGCCCTGCTGAGCACCACGGCGCTGGCAGGTTGCTCGGTGGCCAATTCCGAAGATTCCACCAGCGGCTCGCAGGCGGCCGTTGCCGGCGACACCCTCCGGATCGTGCTGCAGCAGGAGCCTCCCACGCTTGAGGCCTGCGAATCGAATCTGACGAGCACCGGCGTGGTGGTCCGTTCGACCATCACCGAGCCGTTGATCGAACGCAATCCCTCCACCGGAGAACTCGAACCGAAACTCGCCACCGAATGGTCCAGCGAGGACGACACCACCTGGACGCTGAAGCTTCGCGAAGGTGTGAAATTCCACGACGGATCGGACTTCACCGCAGAAGATGCCGCGGCGACCATAAACCGCGCCGTCAACTCGGATTTGGGCTGCAATGTTGAAGGCTATGTCTTTGGCGACGATGACTTGGACGTCAAGGCAGTGGATGACAACACGGTGGAGGTCACCGCCTTGAAAGCGGACCCGATCCTGCCGCTGCGCTTGTCCTTCCTCGAAGTCGTCCCCGCGGAAACTTCGACCACGGAAAAGGTACGCGAACCCATCGGAACCGGTCCGTACAAGCTCGATGCGTGGAATGCCGGTCAAAGCATCGATGCCTCGGCTTTTGCCGAGTACTGGGGCGAGGCCTCGGCCTTTGCCAAGGCGAACTACCAGTGGCGCTCCGAGGGAAGCGTGCGAGCTGCCATGATCACCTCCGGGGAAGCCGACATCGCCACCGGGCTGAGCCCCGAAGACAGCATCGGGGATCTAGGCGTCTCCTATCCGAACAATGAGACCGTCGCTTTGCGCATGCACGCGGACAAGGCACCGTTTGATGACATCCGGATCCGCCAGGCGGTGAACTATGCCATCGACAAGGAAGCCATCGTCGCCTCGCTCTACGGCGGGCGCGACAAGGCCGCGGCCCAACTCGTGCCCGAAGGCGTCGTGGGGCACAGCGAATCCCTGCCGGTTTGGGAGTACAACCCCGAAAAAGCCAAGTCCTTGGTCGCAGAGGCAAAGGACGACGGCGTGGAAACCTCGGCGCAGATCAACATGATTGTGCGCACCGCACAGTTCCCGAAGATCGAGGAATTGGGGCAAGTCATCCAGGAGCAGCTTTCCCAGGCGGGGCTCAACGTGAATCTGAAGATGCTTGAGACCAGCCAGCATCTGACTTACCAGGTCCGGCCGTTCCCCACGGACGAGGACGGCGCCATCATGCTGATGACCCAGCACGGGAACCAGGCCGGTGACGCAGCCTTCACCGTTGACCAGTACATGACATCCAAGGGAGCCCAGTCGGCCTTCGGAACCCCGGAGCTGGATGAACTCATCGACACGGCGGATGCCGCCACCGGCGAGGACCGCCAGGCGGCCTTCGAAAAGGTCTTCCAGTACCAGAATGACGAGGTCGTGCAATTCGCCCATATTGCGCATCAGACGGGCATGCTCGGCATTGCCGGGACCGTGAGCTACGAACCGAACTCATCCTCGGGTGACGAGCTTCGCTTGGCCGAAGTCACCGCGAAGTAAGCATCCGATGCTGTTGAAGTGGAACAGATAATGACGAAAATTACTGAAGGTACACGGTCACATGCTCACCTATCTGCGTAAAAGGATCATCTCCTCTGGCCTGCCGTTGCTGGTTGTCATCGTGGGCGTTTTCGCACTGGCCCGGATGACCGGCAACCCGGCGGCGCTCTACCTGCCGTTGAATGCCACCGAGGCCATGCGAGAGGACTTCGCGGTCCGCAACGGACTTGACCAGCCGATCTGGGTGCAAATGGCACAGTATTTCGGCGGAATTCTCCGTTTGGATTTCGGCGAATCGATGCGCACCGGTGAAAGCGCGGGCGCCATGGCGTTGCGGGCTTTCCCCGCAACGCTGCAGCTGGCCGGCACCACGATGGCCCTCGCGATTGTGCTGGCGGTTATTGTGGGTTCCGCCGCGGCGCTGAAGCCCAACGGCATTTTGGACAGATTCTCCAGCTTCCTGTCCATGACCGCCGCGTCCATCCCAGATTTCTGGCTCGCGATCGTAGGAATCTGGGTGTTCGCCATCACGCTCGGCTGGGTTCCTACCTCCGGGGTGGTGGGCATGGCGGCCTGGGTGCTGCCGGTGGCGACATTGGTGATGCGACCCTTCGGCACGTTGGTCCAGGTGGTCCGCGGAGCCATGGTCTCTTCACTGTCTGAACCGTATATCAAGCTGGCGCGCGCCAAGGGTGCAACCCAATATCGGGTGGTCGGAGCGCATGCATTGCGCAATGCCGCTGCCCCGGGGCTCACCGTCGCCGGTGACCTGACGGTGGGACTGGTCAATGGCGCGGTGGTGGTGGAGACCATTTTCGGTTGGCCGGGCATTGGCAAGCTGATGATCGACTCCATTCTGCAACGGGATTTCGCGGTGCTCCAGGCCTGTGTGCTGCTGACCGCGGTGGCGATCTTTGTCCTGAACATCCTGATCGATATCGGCTACGCGCTGCTGGATCCGAGGGTTCGACCCAGCGCCGGGGCGCGCAAGCGCCGCAAGGCGCGAGTCGAGCACCGTGGACAGCAAAACGGTCCAAAAGCACCCACCACCCCAACTACTACCGGCTCGGCGGCGACCGCCGTGCTCGACGCTTAGGGGATAGCCATGACACAAATCCAAGATCAGCCGGTGCCCGGCAAGACGGTTAAGACATCGGTCGCCCAACGACTGGGGCGGCCGAGCATGCTGAGCATGCTGCTGCGCGATAAATTTGCCACCGTAGCCGCGGTAATTCTCGGCTTCGTCCTGCTGACTGCGGCTTTCGGGCCATCCCTGATGGGTGAACTGGCCACCAATCAAGATCTGATGTTCATGAATAAGGCGCCATTTGATCCGGCAAATGGCTGGGCCTATTTTCTGGGTTCGGATTCGCTGGGCCGTTCCATGCTTGCCCGGATGGTTGTCGCGACCCAGACCACATTGCTGGTCGCCGTTCCTGCGGTGCTCGTTGCCCTCTTCCTCGGTTCGCTCTGGGGAGTTTGGGCGGGCTATCACCGCGGCCGGCGCGAAAATATCTCAATGCGCCTGGCGGACATCATCATGTCCTTTCCCTCGTTGCTGCTTGCCGTAGTTGTTCTTTTTGTTTTCAGCCCGTCGGCTGCAAATATTGTGCTAATTCTGGCGATTACCCGCATCCCGATCTACATGCGTACCGCACGGGCCGAATCTGCCGAGCTGCAGTCGCGCACCTTTGTGGACGCGGCGCGGACCTTCGGAACCAAACCCAACTCGATTATCGTGCGGCATGTGATCCCGGTCGTCACCCCGACCCTGCTGACCCTGGCGACCCTGGAATTCTGTTTCGTAATGCTCGCCGAATCCTCGCTGTCATTCCTGGGGATCGGCATCCAGCCACCAGACGTTTCCTGGGGGCTGATGGTCGCCCAAGGACGCCAGTACCTGCAGACCGCCTGGTGGCTTTCGATCCTTCCGGGGCTTGCCATTGTGATCACGGCGGTGGCCGCCAACGTGCTGGCCGCATGGATGCGCATTGCCACCGATCCGGCCCAACGCTGGCGATTGACGCTGGATAAGCAGGCAAAGAAGGACCTCACCGCAGTAATCAAGGACGCGAAATGATGACCGAGATGCTTGAACCGACAGCGCAATCAGATCCGCCTACCGACACGGTGCTCGAAGTCACCGGACTCGACGTGGACATACGCACTCCGCAGGGAACCGTGAGGGTGGTCAGCCAGGTGAGTTTCGCCGCGCGGCGCGGCCAGACGCTAGCCCTGCTGGGCGAGTCCGGGTGCGGGAAATCGATGACCGCCAAGGCCATTGCCGGGCTGCTCGACCCGGTGGCCTCCGTCGCCGGCGGCACCGCGGTACTCGATGGCCAAGACCTGAACCAGATGAATCCGAAACAGCGCCGGGCGGTCGCCGGCCCCGGGCTGGGTATCGTCTTCCAAGACGCGCTGACCGCACTGAATCCGGTCTATACCATTGGCACTCAGCTGGGGGAGGCGTTCCGCATCCACCGTGGGGCCAGCAAGAAGCAGGCCAAAGCCGAGGCGATCGACCTGATGCGCCGGGTAGGCATACCGGAACCCGAAACCAGAGTGAACTCCTACCCGCACCAGTTCTCCGGGGGCATGCGCCAGCGCATCCTGATCGCGATGGCCGTCGCGCTCAGTCCGCAGTTGCTGATCGCCGATGAGCCCACCACCGCTTTGGACGTGACGGTCCAGGCGCAAATCATGTTGTTGCTGCGTAAATTGCGTACCGAACAGCAGATGGCGGTTGTGCTCATTACCCACGACCTCGCGGTGGTGGCGGAAGAAGCCGACGAGGTGTGCGTGATGTATGCCGGAAACGTCGTTGAGCAAGGCAGCGTCGACAAGGTGTTCTCTCACCCCACCCACCCATACACCAAGGGGTTGCTCGAGTCGGTGCCGACCGATGCGCAGCGCGGCGAAGGGCTGTCTTCGATTCCGGGCAGCCCTCCGGAACTAACCAAGATTCCTGCCGGATGCGTCTATCAGGATCGCTGCCCGCTGGCGAGTGCTATCTGCCGTCAAGAGCGCCCGCTGCTGCGGGACACGGCAGATGGACAACGCGCGGCGTGCCACTTCGCCGAAAAGGTGTCAGCGGCCAAGACCGACAACGATGATGCCAACAACGTCAAGGAGGAAATCCGATGAGCACTTCGCCTAGTATGAGCCCCGAGAACGTGCTGGAGGTCAAGGACTTGTCCAAGACCTTCCACGTATCGGCCGGGGCCGCCGGAAGCCAAGAGCTACGGGCCCTGGACGGCATTAATCTCCATGTACGCCAGGGCGAAACCCTTGGGCTGGTCGGAGAATCGGGGTGCGGCAAATCAACGCTTGCCCGCACCCTGATGATGCTGGAGACTCCGGATACGGGGACCGTGCGCTTTGAAGGGCAGGACCCCTTCGCCCTGCGGGGCAAGGAATTGCTTACCTGGCGACGCCGAGTGCAAATGGTATTTCAAGACCCCTTCGCCTCGCTTAATGCCCGCATGACCGCGGGGCAAATCATTACGGAGCCCTTTGCAACACACAAGGACCTGTATCGAGGAACCGCGGCCAAGAACAGAAGGCTGAATGAACTGCTGGATCTGGTGGGGCTGCGCGCAACAGATGCCGCCAAGTCTCCGCAGGAATTTTCCGGAGGACAGCGGCAGCGCATTGGGATTGCCCGGGCGCTGGCTTTGGACCCCGACCTGATCATCCTTGACGAGCCGGTCTCTGCCCTGGACCTCTCGGTACAAGCGCAGGTGCTCAATCTGCTCAACGATCTGCAGCAGGAGTTGGGCGTGAGTTACATCTTCATTTCCCACGATCTGTCGGTGGTTCGGCACGTCACCGACCGGGTCGCGGTCATGTATTTGGGCCGGATCATCGAATCTGGATCCACCGAGCAGGTCTTCGACGCGCCTCTTCATCCGTACACCGCCTCGTTGATGTCCGCGTCGCCGAAGCTTGATCCCGCTAAACGTCCGGCCAGGCGAATCGTGTTGCAAGGCGAGCTGCCATCACCGCTGGATCCACCGTCGGGGTGCCGCTTTCGCACGCGGTGCTGGAAAGCACAACCCATTTGCAGCGCAGAGCGGCCAGAAAAGATGACTAGAAATGACTCTGGTCAAGTCAGCTTGGGGATCCCCGGAGTCGGACCGGGCGCCGGAGCGCATGTGGCCGAATGCCACTTTCCTGTGGCTGATCCCTCCGAAGCGGGACTAATTCCTGCAGGTTAAACCGGCACTCGATGCACGCTGCTGGAGGCCGTGCCGGCGCTGCATGTCACGGCCTCCAGCAAGCCAGCGCGTAGCAGGCCAGATTGCATTGCATCATAGTGGCCTGCCAGATAGGTGAGTGAGGGGCGAAAGTGACAAGATGGTTCCAGACGTGTTCAACAACAAGGAGTCATCGTGAGCTACCAAGTCGGTCCCGCAGAACAGATTTCCAGAGGAGACGCTCTGCTGGTCCCCGCCAGTGACAGCGGCGCCAGCGAAGACATTGCGATTTTCCATGCAGCAGACGGCAATTTTTATGCATTGCAGGACGAATGCCCCCATGAGATCGCTTCGCTCTCCGACGGTTGGGTCGAAGGGTGCGAGGTTGAATGCCCATTGCACGCCTCCACCTTCGATTTGAAGAGCGGAAAGGTGCAGTGCCTTCCCGCCACCGATGACGCGCGCACCTACAAGGTTGCGGTAGTTGACGGGAATTTGGAGCTAGATATCTAAATGCCGTCAGTTCATATTGTCGGCGGTGGCGTTGCCGGATTTACCCTTGCGCGCGAATTGGTCAACAAGGGATATTCCGGAAGCATCAAGATCAGTGACCCCGAGGGGCTTCCCTATGACCGGCCACCGCTAAGCAAGTCGCTGCAGCGTGAGCACTTTGTTCCGCTCTCGTGGTTCGAGGAACATGGTGTGGGGCTGGTCCAGGAATCGGTCACCGAACTGAGCGTACCCACGGAGCCGGACGATTGGGTAGTGCTCGCCACCGGCACCACTCCCAACAAGCTTCAGGTGCCAGGCACAGAATACGCGCGCAGCCTGCACAGCGGAGAAGACGCCGTTTTTCTGTCGTCGATGCTGGAAGATGGAATGTTCGGCCAACGAGTCCTCATCATCGGCGCCGGACTGGTCGGTGCGGAGTTCGCCGCCACCGCAAAAATGCTCGGAGCGCAGGTGACCCTCGTGTCCAGCTCTTCGGCTCCGCTGTCCAAAGTCTTGGGCACAGACATGGCAACGGCGCTGCATGCCGAGCATTCCCGCCGCGGGATTACCTCGATGACGGGGGCGGTGACCGAGCTCGGTCCGACGCACGCGATGGTTTCCGGTCGGCGGATCGATGCAGAAATCATCGTTGCAGCAATCGGTGTCACCGCCGAAACCACGCTCGCAGCGGATATGGGGTTGGAAATCAACGACGGGATTGTTGTCGATGAATCCCTGCGCACCACCAGTCAGCGGCAGGTCCTTGCTATTGGGGACGCCGCGCGCATGGTTCAGCGGCCTCGTGCGGTGCACTGGGAAGCCGCCATGGAGGATGCAGCCATTGCTGCCGCAACCATCATGGGCACCGAAGCAACCGCACACTCGGTTCCTTGGTTCTGGTCTGACCGCCACGACAGCCACGTCGAAACGGTGGGGGACTTCGGCAAGGCAAGTCGAACCATTTCGCGGTTGAACCGGCGCGGCCAGCTGCAGGTACTCTTTGGTTTGGACGAGTCCGGAAGCCTGATCGCCGCATCAATGGTCGATGGCGGGCTGATGTCCAAGGCAGTTAAACGACTTATTGCCCGAGGCGTGACCCCGAGCATTGAAGAACTACGAGACCCACTGGTCGGTCCTCGCGACCTTGGACGGCAGGACCAAACATGATCACAGAACGTAATTCGCGGTTGCCCGAAGCTCTTCGCGTTCCGACGAAGCGCGTAGGAGCCGGATGGATAGCCGCGGTCGTCATTGTCCATATCGGCATCAATGTCGGCTTTTTCGCGCCGATTCAGGTGCTGCTTGGCCTGCACGCCGAACAGCTGGACGCCAGCCAGAAAAACGCCATTCTTTCGCTGGTCACCGGTGTGGGCGCGGCGGTGTCGCTGGTTGCCAACCCGTTATTCGGTGCCTTGAGCGACCGGAGCACCTCGAAATTTGGCCGACGCGTCCCGTGGGTGATGTGTGGAACCGTCTTTGCCGCGCTGGCATTGCTCTTGATGTCCACCGCGCAGACGGTGACCATGCTGGTAATCGGCTGGGCGTTGATGCAGGCAGCCGGCAACGCGGCACTGGCCGCGATCTTCGCGGCCATCCCGGATAAGGTGCCGGTGGAACAACGCGGACTGGTCGGTGGACTGGTAGCACTGGGCCAGACCTGTGGTTCGCTTATTGGTGCGGTCATCGGCATGGTGGCCGCCTCGAACCTGGTTTTCGGCTATGCCATGGTCGCTACTGCGGTGGCGATCTGCGCCATTCCATTCGTATTGATGCGCCAGGACGTGCCGTTGCCCAAGGGAACGCTGGAACCGTTGAAACTCTTGGAATTCATCAAGAGCTTCTGGATCAACCCCCTGCAGTACACCGATTTCGGGTGGGCCTGGCTGACTCGATTCCTGCTGTATCTGGGCAGCCAACTATGTTTGGTATATCTGCTCTTCTTCTTGCAAGACGAACTGCATCATCCGGAACCAGCCACCGGGGTGCTGGTGCTGACCGCCATTTACGCCTTCTGCGTGATCTTCTCCTCGGTGATATCTGGACGCTTGTCAGATCGGGATGGGAAGCGCAAGAAGTATGTAATCATCTCCTCGGTCATCGTGGCCATTGCTGCCCTCACGTTGGCTTTCGCCTCTTCCTTTGGCACCGCAATCATTGCCGCAGTACTGCTGGGCATTGGTTTCGGAGCCTACCTAGCGGTGGATTTTGCCCTGCTAACCCAGGTCCTTCCGCATGAAGACTCACGGGGCAAGGATCTGGGCATGATCAATATTGCGAACTCCCTGCCTCAGGTCGTAGCCCCGCTTGTCGCTTGGCTGTCGGTGACTTGGTTCGGCGGATATTCAACCTTGTTCATCTGCTCCGCGGTGATCAGCCTCGTAGGTGCCGTACTGGTCACGAAGATCAAAAGTGTCCCGTAGCGGTAAATGACAATTGATTGGCTGGTGAATGAGGCACCTTTCATGGTGACTTTCACATTCTTCTTTTTCGGAGCGATGCTTCGCGGCAACGCGACCTATTGGGTAGGCCGCGCAGTGGCACGCGGGGTGGAAAACACCCGGTATCAAAGAATCATGCACGGAATTGTGTACCGGCGTGCCCAAAGATTCATTGCACGGTGGGGAATGCTTGCGGTTCCATTGTGCTTCCTCACCGTTGGAATTCAGTCTGCGGTTAATGCCTCGGCCGGGGCTAGCCGGATGCCGCTACGGCGCTACCTGCCTGCGGTGACGGTAGGAGCGCTGGCCTGGGCCTTGATTTACACGACCATTGGCATGGCGGTGTTCTACGCCTGGCTCTCGCTGGATTGGCCGTATATTGTTGCTGCCTTGTTGGCCATCGCGGTGATCGTGTATTTTTTCCTCCGCTACCGCAAGCGCAATTCCGAACGGATCAGCGGTGCTGCTTCCGAAGAGAGCATGCCTGATCAATCATGAACTCACTATGATGTTGTTCTAGAGAATGTAAAGACGTCCAAGGCGGCAAGGCCCAAAAAAACTTGGTAGTGAAAGCTGGTGCAAATAGATGCTCAATAACCCCGCGTCTGGCGAAAAAAGAACTGCCCAGCTCGATGAGCTAGACCGACGGTTGTTGGCGCTGCTCTCGGAGAATTCACGTAGAACTAATAACTCGTTGGCCGAGGAATTGGGAATTGCGGCATCCACCTGCCTGGCTCGACTAAATGCCCTACGCGACTCCGGAGTCATCTCCCGATTCACCATCGAGGTCGATCCGCAAGTTCTTGGTCGGGAGCTCGAGGCGCTGATCTTCGTCAAAATACGTCCGGGCGCACGTCACCTGATGTCCAGCTTCGCTTCGGACATGCGTGCTAAACCCGGGGTCCGCCAGCTGTTCTTCCTCGGCGGCGCCGACGATTTCGTCCTGCACGTTGCTGTCCGGAACTCCTCAGATGTGCGGCAGTTCGTCTTGGACAACCTGTCAGCGAATCCCGCGGTGGCCACCACCCAAACTTCTCTGGTCTTTGAACACAGCCATGGCACCGACGAGTATTAACGAATGGTTGCAACCCGGTTGGCACCCCTCGACGATACTGACGTTTGGATGAGAACGTATCGGGAATATGGTCCACAACGGAATCGAAGCCAGCGTGCGAAAGTAGAACGATTTGCAGGCTTCGGAAACACGCTCTCGATTCGTACTTCCTGACGATAGCGACTGGCATTATTCGAATAAAAATGCTAAGATGAACGTTCTCTTCCGAGGTGAGGCGTTTCGAAGTCGCGAACCATCGCTGATGATGCCTCGGTCGAGGCTAGCCGCATCCGCGGTTGAGTTTTGAGGAGGCCGAGAACTTAATGAGTGTTGACGTAACTGTACTGGCCGCATTGGTCACCCTTACGGCGCTTGTTGGCGCCAGTATCTATCTGGTCGCGAAATACCGGCGAACACACGAAGCAGAGATCCGCGAGTCGCTGATTCGGCAGGCAAATAAGCATGGCGTCGCATCCCCGGAGAACCTGACGAATCAGGAGCTCAAGGCACATATTCACGAAGCTAAGCGCGACCGCAAGCAAGGGCAGATGAAGACCGCCTAGCAGGTATCGGCGCGCTACCTTCAATGGCGGCGGTGAATAGAACATTTCGGATTCGCTCACCGCCGTCATTTATTTCCCCGCTCAGGCTCTTCGCTAGACCCGTCGCATTCGCCGCCTGAGTGATGATGGACGGGTCGCAAAACCTAGATTAGTTAAAGAATAAATAATCTTCAGAATCATATTTACGCTTTGAATTTTAGCCTCTTTGATAAATGGCGCAAGTCACCATTTTTGCCGTAACTTCCGGTTATTCATGCGGATTGAATCACAAGGTGCTGTGACGTTGTGAACGAATTAGAGGGTTCTGTAAAAAAGGGGAAAATTTATGGGCTTTACTGGAATTACGATGTTGGCAAAAATCTAGGAGCAGAACATGGGTGCGATCCCTCTCGGCGAAGACATACTCTTGGCCCGTCATGGCGCAAGTGTCGTCAAGTTTCGTCAGGATCGCAAAAACCGTGCAACTGTTGCCTATCTGCGTGGGGGCGCAACGGATTCGGCGTCGAATCTGCTCAGTGCCCGAGCGCTTAGTCCGGCAGAATCGATTAGCCGCGGAGCAGTTTCCTACCTGGAAGATGAATCGGTAGTCAGCCGCCAGGAAGTACGCTCGCTGGTGAAGATCTCTCTCGGGTTCAGCGCGGTGATGGGAATCGTCTTTGGCGGATTGCTGTTGGCTCTGTACAAGGTCGGTGGCAACGAGGCGATCGCGTCGCTGTCGACCATGGGTGCTATGCCCTAACTCCAGAATTTTCAAGCAGCTTGGGCGAAACCTATTGGTTTCGCCCAAGCTGCTTCTGTATTGCTGGTACTTCGGCTGTGTGCGCATCTCGGAGTGCCGCTGACAAGACTCGTAATTAAGAAATTCTGGGCATAGGATGGCGACAATCCCACGGATTGGAGCCCGACATGCGTTTCGTAATGGAAGTAAACTTCGACTCCGAGAGTATGAAGCTCAAGCCACTCGAGGAGTTGCAGAAGATACTCGCGGACTGGTCGAAGAATATCGCCATCTACCCGCTAGAGCCAGGCGCTCAGGGGGACATCCTCGATGCCGAGGGTGAAGAGGTTGGCGAATGGGCGTTCCTTGATGACTAATCCCGCTTCTTAGAGAACCGCCCGATCACATAACCTATGGCCAAAGTGGCGGAGAGCACGGCCCACAGCGGAGCGGCGGTGTGGAAGAGCAGCAGTTCCACACGCACGAATTGAAGGTTCTGCAAGATAAAGACCAGCGCAACAATTCCCAGCGCGATGGCTGCCCACTGTTTGGCCGAAAGCCTTGAACTCCCAGCAGGCGTACGGCTTTGCCTCATAGCTGGTCTCGCGAAGCCAGCAAGCCGAGCACCAGCGCGCGGATTCCGCGTCTGAAGGAATCGTCGCTGGTGTTGATTCCCGTCTCGCGCTGCGCCGCAACGGCCTGCGTGAAATTAGGGGTGGCATCTTGGCGATTGCTCGTGTCAAAAATGTCATGTGGCGCTGCGGTGTCCATGGCTGAGCCGAAGATGAACGACTCCAGGGCGACAATCGTCGGAACGATCTCGGATTCGGCGAGCCCGTAGTTTTTCAACGCCTTTGCCACATGCTCATACATGCCCAAGGTGCGTGGCGAATCGGCCACCGGGAGCACGGCGATAATCGGGATCAATGGAATGTGCTTGGCGAAAATACCGCGGTAGCTGGTAGCCCAGTGAATCAGCGCCTCGTGGATTTCTAGTTTTTCGAAGGCGGAGGTGTCCACCTCCGCCATCACCAATTCCTGAATCCATTGCAGCAGGTCTTGCTTGGAATCCACGTGGTTGTAGAGGGCCGAAGGCGAGACCCCCAAGGACCTGGCCAGTTGCTGCATGGTCAGTGCGTCATAGCCGTCCTGCGATACGAGACCCAGCGCGTGCTCGGTGATGCGGTCACGGTTGAGTATCGCTGTGCGTGGTCGACCGGCCCGTCGGGCACCTTCGGTGGTCATTCCAATTTCCCCCTGACGTGGCATGCTTCACAAGCGCATGTTCGTACTCTATGCTATACGCAGAGGTAAATGAACCAAATTCATTTAGCGTTGAGGAGAATTACCATGAAACAAATTGAACGTGACGTCGTTGTGATCGGTGCTGGGCCATCGGGTCTGACCGCCGCCTTCGAACTGCAAAAATGCGGCAAGACCGTGGCGGTGCTCGAAGCGCGTGACCGTGTAGGCGGGCGCACCTGGAGCGAAGAAATGGACGGCGCCACCATTGAAATCGGTGGCCAGTGGATCAGCCCGGATCAGACCGGATTGTATTCGCTGATCGACGAGTTGGGCATCGAAACCTTCGAACGCTACAAAGCGGGCAAGAGCGTCTATCGAACCACCGATGGCGAGAGCATCGTCTATGAAGGCGCGGATTTCCCGGTCGCGGCAAGCACCGTAGTCGAAATGAACAAACTCATTGAGCTGATGAATGAGCTTGCGGCACAGATGAATCCAGACAAGCCATGGGAGCACCCGCGCGCCAAGGAGCTGGACATGGTCTCCTTCCATCATTTCTTGCGCGAACATTCGGCAGACAATCTCGCCTGCGAAAACATTGGGCTATTTATCGCCGGTGGCATGCTGACCAAACCGGCGCACACCTTCTCGGCATTGCAAGCGGTGCTGATGGCATCCTCGGCAGGATCTTTCGACAACCTTGTTGATGAGGATTTCATCCTTGACCGTCGCATCGTGGGCACCATGCAGGGAGTTTCCAAAACGGTGGCCGCGCGCCTCGGCGACGACGTATTCCTGGAGAATCCGGTGTTGAAGCTCGAATGGTCTGAAGATGGGGTAATCGCCCACGGAGCTACCGTCAGCGTGAAGGCCAAGAAGGCTGTCATTGCAGTTCCGCCGAACCTGTACTCGCGCATCAGCTATGTGCCGGCGCTTCCCCGCAAGCAGCTGATCACCCACCAGCACCACTCCATGGGTCTAGTGATCAAGGTCCATGCCGTGTACGAGACGCCGTTCTGGCGAGAAGCCGGGCTATCCGGAACCTGTTTCGGCCCAAGCTCCTTGGTCCAGGAACTCTATGACAACACCTACACCGGAGAAAGCACCGGTACCCTGGTCGGTTTCATCTCTGACGTCAACGCCGATGCCATGTGGGAACTGAACGAAGAAGACCGCAAGGAGCAGATCCTGCAGGGGATCTGCGAATTCCTCGGCGAGAAAGCCTTGGAGCCAAAGGTCTTCTACCTTTCGGATTTCGGCGCCGAAGAATGGACCCGCGGGGCCTATGCCACCAGCTACGACTTGGGCGGCCTCTCGCGGTTCGGCGCAACCCAAAATGACAACGTCGGACCGCTCTACTTCTCCTCCTCAGATCTCGCCGGAGAAGGATTCCAGCACGTGGATGGCGCCGTGCGAATGGGCCGCCGCTCGGCCGCACGAATCATCGCCGAGCTTGACGGGGCCAGCTACGACGAAAACTATGACGGTGTGGCTCCACTGAATAAGGTCACCGCCTAGCCATGAAATTGCTTGTAGGATACACCGCAGATCAACGCGGCGCCGAAGCCATCGAACTGGCCGCGGCCCTGGTGCAGGGCACCTTGTCACCCAGCCTGGTGATCGCGATAGTGCTCCCTGCCAGTACCCCGTTTAGCACCGTCTATCCCGGCGGGGACCACGGATTCGACTCGATTCTCTCCGCCAAGGTCGATGAATGGGCCGCCCACGCGCTGAACCAGGTCCCGGCGGGAGTCACCGTTCGCGTGGTAGCCCGCTCGGTGCCTTCGGTGGCCGAAGGTCTGATGGAGCTGGCCGAAGACAGCGGAGCCCATGGGATCGTCTTGGGCGGACGCAAACGCCACCGGGCGGGTTTCTTCATGCCCGGTGGCGTGGCGAACGCGCTCCTGCACGCTTCGAGCGTTTCGGTGATCATGTCCAGCCCGCAAGCGCTAGCCTCGCTGCGTGCGGCCCAAGGGAGGATCACCCGCATGACAGCCTTCGTGGGGGACCGCCCCGGGGCACGCGAGGTGATCGCCAGCGCAGCTAGATTCGCCACAGCCCGTGGCGTGGATTTACGTGTGGCCACCCTCGTGGCTGACTCTGATGTGTCTGACCCGGCCACCGAGCTGAACCAGCATCTGGTGCGCACCAGGAAGTTCCTCACCGAACTGACCGACTCCATGGGACTGCAGGCATCCGTTGAAGTGGTTTCGGGGCAAAGCCTGGATGAGGCCATCGAGTCCCTGGAATGGATTGATGGCGAATTCGCCATTCTTGGCTCGGCGCGGCTTGCCGCCACCCGGCGCCTATTCATCGGTCCCAAGGCACAACGAATTCTGCGCCAGCTCAACGTCCCCATGGCCGTGGTGCCGAACTAAAATCCGTGGAGCGGGCGCTGCCCGCACCCTGGACAGACGACGACGCCTGCCCAGCATGAACCCCAGAAGGTAATCACTATGTCGCAAGATCTCAGACGGGACACCGTCGAGCAACCGGACACCGGCCTGCACTCCAAGGGCCTGTCCACCGGCACCGTAGGCGTGCTGGGACTGGTCGTGATCGGTATTTCCTGTATTGCCCCGGCCTACACCTTGACCGCCGGTCTAGGCGCCACGGTGTCCGAGGTCGGCACGCAACTTCCGGCCATCTTGCTGGCGGGTTTCATTCCGATGCTGCTGGTGGCACTGGGCTACCGCGAGCTAAACAACGCGATGCCGGACTCGGGGACTTCATTTACCTGGGCCACCCGCGCCTTTGGTCCCATGATCGGTTGGATGGGTGGCTGGGGGCTGATCGCGGCGACGGTGATCGTCTTATCGAATCTGGCGGCCGTAGCCGTGGATTTCTTCTATATCCTCATCGCCCAGCTCACCGGCAATCAAGCGATTGCCGAGCTGACGGATAATCTTTGGGTCAACATTCCCACCACACTGGCCTTTATCGCCGCGGCGGCTTATATTTCCTATCGCGGACTGAACGCAACCAAGGTGTTTCAGTATATTTTGGTCGGTTTCCAAGTATCGGTGCTGCTGCTCTTTGCCGTCATGGCCTTCACCAACAGCACGCCCTTTGACCGCACGCCGATCACCTTAGACATGTTCAACCCGGCGAGCGTGGATTCATTTTCGGCCTTTGCCGCGGGCATCTCGCTATCCATCTTCGTGTTCTGGGGATGGGATGTCACGCTGACCATGAACGAAGAAACCACCGACCCCAACAAGGTACCCGGACGCGGCGCGACCTGGACAGTGCTCCTGATCATCGCCTTGTATCTAGCGGTTTCCTTGGGAGTCCTCTACTGGGCAGGTGTGGGTGAAACCGGGCTCGGGGCAGGCAATGAAGCGAACCAAGAATCGATTTTTGCGGTGCTTTCGGGGCCGATCATGGGTCCACTGGCCATCCTGATGTCATTGGCGATTCTCTCCTCCTCGGCAGCCTCGCTGCAGTCAACCATGGTGTCTCCGGCACGCACCTTGCTCGCCATGGGCTACTACAAGGCCTTGCCGCCGAGCTTCGCCAAGATTTCGCCACGCTTCATGTCGCCCTCAGTAGCTACCATCGTCTCGGCAGCTGCCGCCGCGGTGTTCTATGTCGTGACCCGGCTGATCTCCGAAAATGCATTGTGGGACACCATCACGGCGCTCGGGCTGATGATCTGCTTCTACTACGGACTGACGGCGCTGGCCTGCGTCTGGTATTTCCGCGGTGAACTATTTACCAACGTGCGGAATTTCTTCTTCAAATTCTTGGCTCCTTTGGTCGGCGGTGTGGTGCTGCTGGTAATGTTCTTCAGCACCGCCGTCGAATCGATGAACCCCGATTACGGTTCCGGATCCGCGATCGGCAATGTGGGAATGGTCTTCATCCTCGGCGTAGGTGTGCTGCTGCTTGGCGTAGCAATCATGCTCTTCACCAGGGTGCGGCATCCCGCTTTCTTCAAGGGAGAAACAATCAAAACGCGTTGAGCGCAGCCATAATGTGCCCTCAACAAATATCATTGAACCACCCACGAATGCCTTGTGGGTGGTTCAATGAGTTCATGGCTACTTCGGTTCTTTTTATCTGCTCGCGCAATGCAGGCAAGTCGCAAATGGCTGCGGCATTGATGGATCTTGTTTCTGGCGGCACGGTCACCAGCTATTCGGCCGGTACAAACCCTGGCACCGTGATCAATCACGAGGCGGTCGATTCTTTGGCCGAAACCGGTGCAGACATGTCTGCCGGAACGCCTAAGGCTATTGATTCATCGGTCGTGGAGAAGGTGGACCGCGTAGTCATCTTGGGGAGCGAAGCCAACCCTAGCATTGACGAAGCGATCCCCACCGAACGCTGGATCACCTATGAACCGAGCGAAGACGGGGTCACCGGTGCGGAACGGATGAATATGATCCGTGACGAAATTGCAGATCGCGTTCGCGAACTGTTCCATGAACTGGAGAAGTAAGATCACCACGAGCAAGACCAAGCAGGGCAAGAATTCATGGTGGCTTCCAGGCATCTGCCTAGTCCTCACTGGCTGGTGCGCCAACCAGTACGTATCGCTTATTAGCTGGTACCAGCAGCACCGCGAGTTGAACGAAATTGAAGCGATGCTGGTGATGGGTAGCTATTTGCTCGGCATGATCCCCACTTTGCTCTTGGGCGGGCCTCTGGCCGACAAATTTGGCCGCAAGCCGTTCACGCTGCTGGCGCTGACCGCGTCCACGCTGGGTTCGGTTGCCATGATGTTCGGCATGGTGAACGACTCCGGGTTGTATCTCGGACGTGTCTTCACCGGAATGGGGATGGGACTGGCGATGGTCGCGGTGACCAGCTGGGTTAAAGTACTGAGCGTCGGTCCGGCAGGAGCCACTCGTGCGGCCCTGTGCACCTCGGCAGGCTTTGCCTTGGGACCGATAATTTCCGGGGCAATAGTTGGCGCGAGCGCTAGCCCCGAACTGGCTTATGGAATTCACGCCGTAGCTGCTGTGTCTTGGCTGCTGCTGATCACCACAGTCAAGGAAGAAAAAGCTCCCAAACTTCGAACAGCTGGAGGCAGCACCACGGCGGAGAATCTCGCCCGCTTCAGATTCGTCGTTCTTCCAGCGGCTCCGTGGGTCTTTGGGCTGGCCGCTAGTGGCTTTGCCATAGTTCCCGCATTGAGCACGGACGCTGGCCAGTCATCGCTGTTCTACACCACCGCCGCGGTTGCCATCACCATGGGCATGGGAGTGATCATCCAGCCACTGGCCAAACGATACAACAACACCAGCAAGGTGAACCTATTGCTCGCCGGGCTCACTCTGGCGGTCCTGGCTTTTCTCTTGATGATCGTGGTTTACACGACCGGCTCCGAAGCCTTGGGCGTCCTCGCCTTTATTCTCTCGGGTTCGGCAAATGGCGTCTTGCTGGTGGCTGGGTTGAGCCAGGTGCTTGACCTTGCCGGATCGGCAGAAATGGGCAAACTCACCGGACGGTTCTATGCGGTGTGCTTTATCGGATTTAGCTTCCCGACCCTCTTCGCCATGTGGCGTCCATTCGCGGACCCCATCTGGTTTATCGCGTTGCTAATCGGGCTTTGCTTGCTCAGCATGGTGTGCGTATTTGCCGCGCGTAGAAACCTTCCGGCAAGGACACTGGATCTAGTAGCTAGCTAGTTCTTGGTTCCGCTGAGTTTCTTGAGCAATTCGGTGGTGCGGTAGGGGATCACGTCGCGCAGAATCATCGAGGTAGATGTGCGCGTGATGCCAGGACATAGGCGGATCTCTTCGGAGACTCGATATAGATCATCTGGATCGGTGGCCGAGACGCGGATCAACAAGTCGGTTTCACCGGCCGGTGCAACACATTCGAGTACCTCTGGGATGCCGCGAAGTGCCTCGATGGCTTCATTCAAACTTGACTGGTTGAGCTCTGCACTGACGAACGCGCTGACTCCGCGCCCCATCGAGCTTGGCAGGATCCGTGCGGTATTTGGACGCAACGCGCCAGAGTGGGCCAGCCGTTCCAGCCGGGTCTGCACGGTGCCGCGGGCCAAACCCAGCTGCTGTGCCAGCATCATGATCGGCACTCGGGGATCGGCATCCAGGGCCAACAGGATTCGGCGGTCGGTCTCATCGAGCTGATACGTTTCCGAATGCATATGGAGTTTCTCCTGTGCTGGCAAGTTGGGTGGGCGGCGGCGTAAGTGCCTTCATAGGATTTTAGTCAAAATGACCAGCCGCACCCAAGTGTGTTGCACGGTCTGACCGGTTTTGTTGCGTCTAACTCATTATGTGTCATCGCCCGGATGCAGTCGAATCTTCGAACACCGACTTATCCACAACTTGCCTATTCCCACACCAAATAACCGCAAATAACAGTAACCTATCAAGTATGAGGTTTATGAGATTGGAAGACGTCGCCGAAGAGTTGAACGTCAAGCTTCCGCAGGTACGCGCACTGGTGAAAAGCGGCGAGCTTCCGGCGATACAGATTGGTGGACGTGGCATGTGGCGGGTCGAAAGGGTCGAATTGGAAAACTACATTCAGCACCGCTATGCCCAAGCCCGCGACGAAATCAGCGACGGCAGCGAATAGCGCATGTGTAGGCGACAGCAGTAAATCCCGACCGAGGGACAGCCCCGGACGGGATTTACCTCTAGGAGTGCAACTACCCCTGCATAAAACGTTCCAAAGATGCCTTCACAAAGGGAGCTTGGTCTACGTAGTTCTTCGCGAATCGTTCATCGGCCACGTACATCTCGGCCAACCCCAATACATATTGCCTAAGCTGTGCTTCATCTCCCTCATGGCCCGGGGTTCCGGGGATGCTATTGAGCCAAGCTACATGCTCCGCAGCAATTTGTTGGGCTCGGTCACCAGTTGGGTCTATGCCTGAACGCCCAGCCTGTATCCACTTTTCATTTAGGTCTTTCACCTGCTGCAGCTGTGCGGCCTGTTGGTCCTTCGACTGTCCGCGCCACCACTGATCCGACTTTACGTAGCTCTCTTGGCCCCAACGGGCGACTACCTCGTCTTTGTATTGTTCGTTGAAGCCGTCGAAGGCTTGATCTACATTCATGCTCTCTCCTGATCTTAGCGATTGGATGGTGTGCCTCAGGGCGTTGATTTGGGCATCTAAAGCAGTGCGTTGGTTCCACAACTCGGTGATATGGGTTTGGAGGGCAGAAATCTCATCTTGATGCTCATCAATGATTTCGCCAATGGTTTCCAGCTTCAGTCCCAACTGACGCATTAGAAGAATGCGCTGCAGGCGCACCAACTCATGCCGGGTGTAAAAACGGTACCCATTGTCTGCGGTCCAGCTCGGATGGAGTAGACCGATATGGTCGTAGTGGCGCAGGGTTCGACTGCTCACACCTGCGGCCCGTGCCACTTCACTGATCGAGTGCGCACCACCGGGATTGGTCGACAGAAAATCGTTCATGGCTACCACGCTAAGGGTTGACGCAGCGTCAAGGTCAAGGCGTAATGATGTTTCTGCAGACAAAGTTGTCCTGCAAATGCCAACCTTGTGTAGATTTACTATGAATGCCGATTTCGGCACCGACTGCACCCGCACCAGGAGCGGACTTGGCACCGACCATTACCCAACGCCGTTGGGCGCTGTATACGCTGTTTTTCCTCCCCGGGCTGACGATGTCCTCTTGGGTAACCCGTACACCGGCCATTCGCGATCTGCTCGAAGCTACCCCCGCCAAGATGGGGCTTGTGCTCTTCGGCTTATCCGTAGGATCGATGCTTGGAATTATCTTCTCCGGAAAGCTCGTTGCGCGTTTCGCGGCCCGTCCGGTGATCCAAGCAGGCTCATCCGCCGTGGTTATCTCTATGCCGCTGATTGGAATAAGCGCCCACTTCCAATTGGAATGGTGCGTCGCCGCGGGTCTATTCATCTTCGGCGCCGGAATGGGCAGTGCAGAAGTTGGCATGAACGTGGAAGGCGCCGAGGTGGAACGAATCACCAAGAAGCCATTCCTTGCGAGCCTGCACGGCTTCTTCTCGCTCGGTACCGTCATTGGGGCGAGCCTCGGGATAGTCTTCACGTCGCTGGCCTTCCCTGTAATTTGGCACTTGGTGCTCAGCGGCCTGCTTTCCCTCGCGCTATTCCTCTACGTCAATCGCTATCTTCCGCAGGGAACCGGAAAAATCGATACGCACAGGCAGGATGGAGAAGTGCCGCAGCGCACCGCGCGGTTGTGGCTGGATCCTCGCTTGTTGCTGATCGGCTTCATCGTCTTGGCGATGGCGCTCGCCGAAGGGTCCGCCAATGATTGGCTCCCGCTGGTCATGGTGGACGGCCACGGGTTTGACCCGGCCGCGGGCTCCCTGATTTTCACCGGCTTCGCGTTGGCGATGACCATTGGCAGGTTCTGCGGCGGCTGGTTCATCGCACGTTTCGGCGCGAGCCGGACCTTTGCCGTGAGCGCCTTCCTCGGTGCGTCCGGCCTGTCCGGCGTCATCTTTCTCGATAACCCGGTTCTTGCAGGCAGCGCAGTCATTCTGTGGGGAATCGGCACCTCGCTCGCATTTCCGCTGGCGATTTCTGCCGCTGGAGCCTCAGGAAATGATCCTGCAGGACGCGTCGCCGTAGCAGCAACTATTGGATACATCGCATTCCTGGTCGGCCCGCCACTCCTCGGATTCGTGGGTGATGAATTTGGGCTGCGTCAGGCATTGATCCTGCCTTTGGGGTTTGTCATCGTGGCGATGTTCTTGTCCTCCGCGGTGTCCGAGCGAAAGATCAAGATTGAAAGAGTCCATAGCGAAGCCGTTGAAGACAGTGATCCACGACACTAAATTCAGTGGATTCGGCAGAATGTCGACTCTAAGGTACCTCAAAGTATTAGGACTGATCATATTGATCACTCATCAACAGGTCGGTTGCACACAGTGATTGATTTGGTATTTACTGGTTTCAGTTGAAGTCATCGGGTTACCACCTGGCATGGCTTACGCCGGTCACCGTAAAGATCACCCACATCTTCGCGGGCGCATCTAGACACGGGACAAATACACCGTCGTCGGGCATCAAAAGGTCTGATCAAGAGACCCGTACACGCTTCCCCGTTTGAGGGGAAACGTGTACGGGTCTCTTTGGCGTTGTGCCGCGGGGCAGTGCAGCCCAAAACGATCCGAACCGCCGTATGCGGTGAACTTGTCGACGCTGTGACACCGGTGGCCGACGCGCTGAAATAGCTCCTGAGGTCCTAGAATCAGACTCGCTCCTCTGACAGAATGAGCCCGTGGGAGCACATACGTTGAATATGAGAAGCAGCCGGAACTTCTGGAGTCCCTGGTGGGCCCAGATCGTTGCGGGGTTATTCGTTGTACTTCTTGCGGTTGCTCCTTGGCTTTGGTTGTGGCTTGGCCAACGAGACGAGTCGCTGTTGCCTGCTCCGGATTCCGACGCAGCGGGCCTGATTATTGTTTTGTCCCTTGTCGCTCTGCTCGGTGGTTGGTTTGCCCGAGCCATAGGGCGGCGCGCGACGAGCTTCGCGATTCTGACCGATGTGGGCATGATGCTCTTCCTCTTGGGACTAGCGGCGCATTGGATATTGGGCGGCGAGCCGAATTTTCTGCAGGGGGGTGCCAGCCCCGAAACTCAAAGGGAGCTATGGGTTTTCGGAACGCTGCTGGTGATTTCCCAGATCCTCTATTTTGTCATCGCAAAATTGCGGCTGAGCGTGGTGGCCCTGCTGGTCGCAGTGCTCGCATTCAGCGTGGGGCAATGGATGCAAATGGTGGCGACGTATACTCCGGCCGATCCAAACATCTATTCCTCGCTGACCTATGCCGGCCCGTTGCTGCTCGGATTCGTGCTGGGATTCCTTGGTTTTCTCCGAGCCTGGCATCTGGTTCTCTGGATTATTGCCTTGGCAATTCAATGGATCATGCCCGCGGTGATCTCCGCGGTGGTCACGATCTTGGAAAACCCTGAGGGGTCATGGGGCGCATCCTTGAGCAGATTCGGCGAGCTGACCGTAGCTGCCGTACGGCAATCCGACTGGATCATTCCGGCGTTGGTGACGCTTGCGACGGCGATGCTGGTGAGCGTCATTCTGCTAATTGTCCGCAAGGTCAGGCGGCGCTCCTACTAGCCCCGCTGCGGCCAATGCGCTCGCAGCCTTGGAATGCAGGCAAATTCTGGAATACTCGAAGGAGATTGGACCTCCAGCACCGGGCACCACCTGACGTAAAGGAAGATTCGTGATGGACAAGAACTACACCAAGGTAGCAAGTTCCCTGTTGGCTCAGGAATTGGGCGATCTTGAATTAGCGAATCCGATTAAGCCAGGGAGCTACTCGGCCCAGCGGATCAGTTCCGCTTCCGGCGCCACGCTCGTGCAGATCGCTTTTGACGCAGATGTCGAATTGGCCGAGCATAAGGCAGCCACTCCCATCATCGTGCAGGTTCTCGACGGGCAAGTGGACTTCAGCGTCGGTGATCAGACCCATCAACTGAGCTATGGCGGAATGATCCAGTTGGAGGCCGGTGTGGTCCACGCCGTTTATGCGGAAAACCCTGCCCGCATTTTGATTACCTTCATCGACGTTTAGCGCTGTAGTAGCTGGCCGTTCCCATCTCCGAATAATTCTGCGCTGAGTTCCACGACCGGCAGCGACACAGAAGCGGCCAATGCCGAGACATGGGTGGCAGGCACGGGCAGCCAGCGCAATTGGTATTCGGCCGGGCGCTTCACCTCGGTCCACTGACCTTTACGCTCGGCGCGAAGCGCACGCGCCGATAGCACCGGGACGGCGGACGGCTCTTGGCGTAGCCCCGTGCCGGAGGCTTTGAGCAGAGCCTCCTTGGCCGACCATGCGATGAGGCGCACCCTATCCGCATTGGCCTCTCGACGAACCAGTCTGCGTTCCGCGGCGGTGAGCGCCACGTCATCAAAACCGGCAAAGACGCCTTCGGGAGAAAAGCCGGGCCCCCGCTCAATGTCGACTCCAAGGTCGATCCTCTTCGGGCCGACTGCCGCGATGAACATTTTGCGGGTGCGCGAAAGCGAGATGGAATGCTCTGGGGATGCAGGTTTCCCATGCTCTACAGAACCGCACGAAGTGCAGCGACGTGAGATCCGCAGCTGCGCGGCCATCGCCAGATCGCCGTGCTGGACATGCGCCAGCAGTAAGCGCAGCAGCGTGCGTGCCCCGAGGAAGGCCTCGCGGTCTTCGGCCTGCAGGAAGTCGGTTGCGCGCCTCGCTTCGGTGCCAAGAATCTGCTCTGGACCGCCAAAGTTCTCCGCCGCCAGCTCGACCTCGCGGGCGGTAGCCACCGCGTAGAAAATCTGTGACTGAGAATTATCGATGCCCATGTGCTCAAGCCTACGTGCTGGAATTCTGGAGGGGACGCACAACGGGTCACGCCGGTCGAGGACCGGCGGAGCGCCTAGTGCATCGGAAAAGTAAGCCACCTTACCTCTGCGTGTTTTAAGACGTCGATCTGGGAAAATGATGTGCGAGTCGGGCCCGATTGTGGGAGGGTGTTGCGTAGAAGTACTTTCGGTGGCGAGCTTGGGGCGGCTCTCCTTGTGGGGTGGGTGCCGATTGAACGAACTAGCACAAGCCGCTCGGACATTGCCAGATGCCTTATGAACCGTGATGGATGAGCGTCGCCGACTGATATCAGGTAGGGACTTATGAGGAATCCGGGACGCACCGCAGCACTGGCCTTGGCCGTGACCATGACAATCGGAACCGGCGCTCAGGCAGCCGCAGCGCCACCGGCATCCGCAGATGTGCCGAACTCCTTGCCGACGGCGAAGCTCACCGTCCAATCCGCCAAATCGGCAACAATCAAGCGCACCACGGCAAACCTGCGGTTGCGCGAACGGGCCACAACCTCCTCAGCCACGTTGCTGGTGATCCCGATGGGCACCAAAGTCAGCGTGCTGGCGACCAGCCATGGTTGGAACAAGATCAAGTACGGCGGGAAAACCGGGTGGTCCGCTGGCTCATACCTGGAAAAAGACTCGTCCACCACGGATTCCAAGGGCGGTTCGGTGCGCTATACGACGGCGAACCTCAACCTGCGCACCGGGGCCGGGACCGGCTACCGTTCGCTCGGTGTGATCCCCAAGGGGGAGAAGGTCACGGTTTCGAAGACGTCCAGGGGATGGGCCAAGGTGACCTCGTCAAAGGGGACCGGTTGGTCCAGCGCCAGCTACCTGACCTCGAAGGGTTCTTCGTCGAAGCCGAGCATCCCGAAAACGGAATCTTCGGAGGGCTCGCGCTATACGACCGCCAACTTGAATCTGCGCACCGGGGCCGGAACCGGCTACCGCTCGCTTGGGGTGATCCCGGAGGGCGAAAAGGTCAATGTCCTGCGCACCTCGGGCAACTGGGCCCAGGTCTCGTCCTCGAAGGGGACCGGTTGGGTCAGCCGGACCTACCTGGGCGGTGGCGCCTCCAATTCCGGACCAGAGACCCCGCCCACCGCCAAAAAGTCAGCGTACACCACGGCAAACCTGAACGTGCGCTCCGGGGCCGGAACCAACCACCGTTCGCTCGGCGTGATCCCCAAGGGCGAGAAGGTCACTATCCACACGACCTCCAGCGGCTGGTCGAAGGTAAGCTCCTCTCAAGGCACCGGTTGGGCCAGCAGCGCGTATTTGTCCACGAGCGCCAAGAGCGACAGCCAGCCCAAGGATGACGACGACAGCGTCCGCCCTATCGGGGGCAGCACCCAGTGGACCACCGCGAACCTCAACCTGCGCAGTGGGGCCGGCACCAGCCATCGTTCGCTCGGCGTGATCCCGAAGGGGGAAAAGCTCACCGTCCACCTGACTACGGCGGGCTGGTCGAAGGTGACCTCCTCGGAGGGGACCGGCTACGTCAGCGCCGACTACCTGAGCGACGAAAAACCGTCCAGCGCGCAATACCGCTGGACAACCGGCAGCTTGCATCTGCGCACCGGCCCGGGGACCAATTATGCAAGCAAGGGAATTCTCCCGGCCTATGGGCGAGTGCAGCTGATCAGCGCGCAGAACGGCTGGGCCAAGGTGACCAGCGGCGTCGGCACCGGATACGTCAGCTCCCGCTACTTGAGCACCGCCGAGCTGCACCCGGTGCGCAGCGATACCCAAGGGGTCATCAAGCAGCTGCGGCAGCTGTTCGCCGGTGACTTCACCTCGCTGGGCACGGTGCGTCCCGGATCCGTTGGCCACAGCTCCGGCAAAGCCGTGGACGCGATGATCGGCAATTACCACAGCGCCGCCGGAATCGCCGCCGGAGACCGCATTTCCCAGTTCCTGCTGGACAACCGCAAGCAGCTGGGAGTCCACTACCTGATCTGGCAGGACAAGATCTGGCTATCTGAGGCGAAGGGCTGGGAGCCGTACTCGACCTCTGGCAAGTACGGCACCCAGTTCACCGACAACTGGAATGACACCACCCGGCATATGGACCACGTCCACGTGGAAACCTACGGCGATTCCGCCACCGGAGGCGCTCTGGATTACAGCGCGCTGAACGGCTAGGCAAGTAGAGGGCTGCGGATCCTGTCCCCTGAGGGCAGGGCCGCAGCCCTTGCGTTTCCCTGCAGGGGTATTGTGTCTCACCGCACGCGCAAGGACAGACTCTGCTGCGCTTCAGCCGCGGAATACGGCATGTTGGATCTCCACCGAGATCCTGTATTTCTTATTGCTTCGAGGAATGGAATGACCTGAAGCGATCATCCGGAAAAAGCGCCAATCGGTAAATCAGCAGTCCGGGCTCCGACCGGTGCCTGGCATGGGCGCTCTTAGCCGGGCGCAGCAATGGTAGTTGATAGCTGCCCGCGGTTACCTATCCAGCCATGACGGTGCCGCAGCGCTCAGCCCTTGTTATCCTCGGCCCAACGGTGTCATTCTGAGGTATGGGTGCGAACATCACTTGGTATCAACCTCGCCGCCGCCGGGCGTCGGCTGCAGCCATCGTGGCGGCGCTCGCCGTGCTGCTCTCCGGCTGTGCTCCCACCGAAGGGGCCGAGGACTACCCCGTGCCGCATCACAGCTTCGTCAGTCGCCCGGATCTGACGCCGCCGAAATTGGCAACTTCGCACGGCGAAACCGCGGCCGCGAAGCACGGGGGAATGACCGAGTATATTTTCTTGACCCCCGGCTACGAGACCGGCATTCCCTCATCCGGGGCGATGATCTTCGACGCCCAAGGCGAACTTGTCTGGATGGAACCGATCGACCCGGAGGACCCTAAGGACAACTATTTTGACCTTCGCCCGCAGGAATACCGCGGCGAAACGGTATTGACGGTCTATCAGGGCACCAGAGACGGAGGCCGCGGCAATGGCGAGATCCTCGTCCTCAACGCCGCCTACGAACAGATTGCCAGTGTCACCACCGGCGGTTCTCTAGGTCCGGGCAAAGCAGATTTCCACGACTCGACCATCACCGCAGCCGGCACCATGCTGATCGCTTCCTATGTGCCCACCCCGGCCGATCTGTCTGCCGTGGGAGGCCCGGAGGATGGAAACATCGAAGATGCGGTGATCCAAGAGGTCGACATTGCCAGCGGCGAGGTGATCTTCGAATGGAGCGCGCTGGATCATGTTCCGCTGACGCAGACGATGCTGGATTTCGACTCCGAACGGGCCGCGCAGACGGAGGACGAGGACGAACTGGGCACCGCGGAAAAGCCTTTTGACTACTTCCACATTAATTCGATAACAGAAGACCACGACGGCGCAATTCTCGTCTCGGCCCGGCATACTTCTGCGGTCTACCGGCTGGACCGCACCACCGGGGAGGTGGCCTGGACGTTGGGTGGATCGGCCAGCGACTTCGATCTCGATGAGGATGCCGTGTTCGCCTGGCAGCATGACGCGCAGCGAGCACCCGACGGGACGCTGACGCTGCTGGACAACCACGCCAAAGGAGATGAGAGCGAACGGTCCTCCCGGGGGCTGCGGCTGTCACTGGACGAGCGGGCAATGACCGCCTCGGTGGTCACCGAGTATGCTCCGCCGCAGGAACGGGCGGCCGGCAGCATGGCCAACGCCCAAGAACTGGCCAACGGCAACATGCTCATCGGCTGGGGCTCGCAGTCCTATTTCTCGGAATACAACCATGATGGTGAATTGCTCTACGATATCTGCCATGGCGATGCCTGCTACCCGGAAGGATTCTCTGGGGGAGGCACCAGCTACCGGGCGTACAAGGCTGCGTGGCACGGGCAACCATCGACCGACCCGCAGCTCACGCTCCGGGATCGCACCGCATACGTCTCCTGGAACGGTGCCACCGAGGTCGCGCAATGGCGCCTGCTAACCGGGGACGACGCGGCAACCGCAAGCGAACAGGCCACCGTCGAACGGGAGTCCTTTGAAACAGCCATCCCGTTGCCCGGCGATGCACGGTACGTCGTTGTTGAAGCCTTGGACGGCAACGGTGAGGTGCTTGGCAGCGCAATGCACCAGGAGTAAGCGACTGGCAGGTAGGCCGGTGTGGATTTCGACAGCTCGGCTCGTCGGGTTAGCTCGCTGACTCCGACACAAGTGGCCGCTGCATCGCCGAAGGCCCGGAGCAAGGCCATGGCCTTGTCTTCGGCGGTGCGTGCATCGCGGGATTCCGGATCCTGGGAAGTCAAACATGAAGTGGGCCGATCTGCATGCAATTCATTGCCTGAAATCGGCGGAATCCACCATTACCGGATTCGGCGATCTAACCGCGGCGGGGATCCGACATGCATCCCCCAAGATTGCATGTCGGATCCCCGATTTCCGCCCCCAGCGGCGCCGGCTCAGCGCACCACGATGGTGATCGCCTTGCTGGTCCGATCGACGGTGATCTGGTCCCCGCCGGCTCCATTGAGCGCAGGCAGCGCCGCGGGCTCGGCGTTCGGCACCGGCTCGACCGGGCTATCCGCGCCAGCGTCCGCACCTTCTACCGGTGGCACGGTCTCGCTCACGCCCTGTGCTTCGTCCAGGACGCCGGCACCGGCGTCGGCCGGCTCCTGGGCCCCGAGCGGATGCAGCGGTGCACCCGGCCGCCAGAAGGTGTAGCCCCAGTTCGCCGACCACTTATAGGACCACCGCGAGCGGTTCCCGTTGGCCCGCAGCAGCACGTTCGTGAAGCGCACGTCGTGCCCGCTGCGCGCCAGCATCACCGGGCCGGGATTGCCCGCGAAGCTGAACTGGTCCAGTACGGATCCGTTCGGAGCGTGCGAGCGGAAGGTCAGTCCGTTCAGCCGCACCGTGTTGATGCCCGGGTTGTAGAGCCGGATGTTGGCGCGGATATAGGTGTCGCGGCCGGAGCCGAGGAAGACCGGGGTGACCTGGATCGAGTACCAGATCCGGGAAGCGGCCTCGAGCGCCTTGCGGGCGTCGATCCGGCCGAACCCGAAATGCTGGTCCCGGCCCCCGGAACCCAGGTCCCGCGCCGTCAGCTTGATGATGTCCTCGACCTCCCAGGAGCGCAGCGCCGGATCGACGGCAAGGATCAGCGCCATCAGTCCCGCGACATGCGGTGTCGCCGAGGAGGTGCCGTTGAACGTGTTCACATAGTTGCCGCCGGAGTAGCCGCCGGATCCCATGATGTCGGTGGTCGGGATCTTGACCCCGGGCGCCACCACGTCGACCTGCGGGCCGTAGTTCGAGCCCCACCAGGTCTCGCCGTCGAGGCTGGTCTTGCTCTTGCGCTGGTCCCACTGGTTGCTGGCCCCGACCGCGAGGAAGCCGCGGATCGAGGGGGAGAGGCGGGCCGGGTAGCCGACCCCGAGAATGTCGCCGTTGCCGGTGGCCGCCGCGATCGGGGTGCCCCGGCCGCCGCGCCCGGTGGCCTGGGCGTAGCGGAACGCGTTGGTCACCACGGTGCTGGTGGGGCTGCCCCACGAGTTGGACAGCACATCGGCCCCGAGGTCGACCGCCTTGCGGACGCCGGCGGCGATGATGGCGTCGGTGGTGGACCAGAAGCCGTTGCCGATGCCGTAGGCGATGCGGATGTGCCGCACCCGGCTGTTCGGCGCGACACCGGCAATGCCGCGCCCGTTGTGGGCGGTGGCCGCGACGATCCCGGCGCAGGCCACCCCGTGGCCATCGGCCGACCTGGGGGCCGGGTTCGGGTCGTTGAAGCGCGCGTCGTAGCCCGGGGCCAGGACGTAGTCCTCGTGCGCGTTGCCGCCCTCGTCGATGACCGCCACCGAGATGGCGGAGCTGCCGCGGGTGATGTCCCAGGCCTCGGGGCAGCGGATCTTCCTGATGCCCCACTGCGCCGGCAGCAGCGGGTCGTTGGGCGTGAACGCCGGGCCGGTGCCGTTCGGCTCGGCCGTTTCCACGAGCTCCTCCAGGGTGCTGGTCAGCCGCGGGGCGATCCGCACGAAGTTCGGCACGGCGTACTCCACGCCCTCCTGCTCGTGCAGCTCGTTGGCGATGGCCAGCGCGGAGTCCGGCGCGCGGGTGGTGCGCAGCAGGTAAGCGCCGGGCTCCGGGTAGTCCTCCCGGACGGTCTGAAGATGGTGCTTTTTGATGAGCTTCGCCGCGGCGTCGGCGCCGGGCTCGAACTTGGCGATGAGCTCGCCCTGGTCGATCAGCGCGCTCGGCGCGTCTTCGCCGTCCCCGGCCTGCGCGGCCACCGGCTCGTAGATGTCCACTGCCCCGGCCTCCGCGGCGGCTTGCGCCCCGGCTGGCCGCGCGAGCGGCGCGTCCTCGACGCGCATGACCACGAGGTTCTGGTCGGTGACCCGCAGCAACTGGACCGGGTGCTGCGGGTCGTGGGATGCCGCCGCGGCGCGGGCGTTCATGGCCTCGGCCTGATCCGCGTCTGCATGGATGGCGACGAAGTTCGGTGATGCGGCCAGCGGAACCCGCTCGCCGTCGGCGTAGTAGTAGGCCTGCGCCTCATTGTTCTCTGACATTGGATTGCTCCTGGAGCCGATAACGGATGCGGCGCCCCTTTGCGCCGCACCCCCTAGGAGCGCCGGCGGCGGCCGGTGATACACCGCCGCGCAAAAAGTTTCCGCTCAGCTGCCCGGGCCGGCCCGCCAGTCGGAACCGAACCAGGCGAAGCTGCGCTCCAGCGGCCCGTCGCAGGCCGCGGCGAGCGCCGCGGGCCCCTCCTGCCCGGAGGCGAGCCGGCGGTGCAGGCCTGCCATGGTCCGCTCGGCCAGGGCGTCGGGGATGTCGGTCAGCGGCGCCACGACGGCGCCCACCCCCATGGCGAGCAGGCTCGAGGTCAGGCCCAGCGCCTCGTCCCCGGGGCGCAGCCGCCCCCGCCCGGCGCTGCAGGCGGAGAGCACCACCAGCGAGGCGCGGATCGGCACTTGCTCCAGCTCGTGGGCGAACAGCGAACCGCCGTGCAACCGCAGCGAGGAGAAGAGCGGGCTGTCTTCCCGGTGCTGCCCGTGGGCGGCGATGTGGACGACGTCGTAGGCGGCCAGGGCGGCTTTGAGCGCGGCCGGTTCGGCGGGGACCGGCCGGGCGCCGGCCCAGCAGCCGGCCACCGCCGCGCATTCGGTTTCGGCCAGCGCCAGCCCGGGACCGGCAATCACGGCCACGCTGGGTGGGCCGGCAAGCCTGACGCCGCCGGCAGCCCAAGCCGCAACCGAGCGGCTCAGCGTGAAACCGCGGTGCCGCAGCCGCGGCAGCATGCCCCAGGGCAGCCTGGCCAGCTCCCCGCTGGGGATGATCACCAGCGGGGCGTTGCCGAGGTCCTCGGGCAGCACCAGTTGCTCGAGCCGTTGCAGCGCGGCGTTCAGCGAGGAGCGCACCGCGCGGGACAGTGGGCCCGCCGGCGCGTTGCCGGCCGCCGCGGTGTCGGCCAGGGCGGCGGCGATCAGGTCGGAAACCTCTGCCCGCCCGGCCAGCGGCAGCAACCGCGCCGGAGCGCCAGGTGCCAGCTGCACCAGATGCAGTGCGTCCGCGGACCAGAAGTAGCTGAGCACGCCCACCGCTGACAGCTCGGCACGGCCCACCGGCCCGGGCAGGCCTTCCGGTTCATGGGTGCGGTGGGTCCAGTGGTGCTCGCGCAGCTGCCTTTCGATTCTGCCGGCCGCGACGCGCAGGGCACCTGCCGGACCCGGTGCGGCGGTGCGCAGCTCTTCGCGCAGCCGGCGCAGCGTGGCGAACAGGGCGGCGGCCGCGTCGTCTGCGGGCGGCAGGACGGAGGGCACCTCGGCGAGCGCCGCCCGCCAGCGTTCGGTGGCCCGCAAGGCGGCCCAGCCGTCGCCGCTGGCAGCCACCCGCTCTAGATCGGAGCGCATGATGGGGGCCAGATGGACCGCGACGGCGGTACGCAGATCCAGGCTTGCCATGCCGGCCCGGGCGGCGGCGGTATCCCGCGCCGCGGCACGCAGCAGGCGGCCGCGCCGCGCCGGGTCCGTGGTGGTGCAGAGCCCTGCGAGGATGGCCAGCAGGCGCGTGGAAAGGTAGGGGGAAGCACGCATGCGGCGCAGGCCGCGCAGGGCCTGCGGATCGCCGAGCTCCGGCTCGGGTCCCTCCGCGGCGGCGATCAGCTGCAGGGCGGCGGCCCGATCCGCGAGCCAGGGCCGTCCGGTGGCTCGGGCGTCGGCGGCCAGGGCCGCGCCCTGCGCCGCAAGCTGCGCTTTCCCGGGCCCGGAGCCCAGGACCAGCGCTTCGAGCCGTGCGGCCCGGGCCTCCTGGGTGCGGGCCGTTTCGCCGCGCCCCGCGGCCTGCGCCAGGACCTCCTCGGCGAGGCGGACCGCCTGGCCGGGGTCTCCGGCGAGCGCGGCGCAGCGGGCCTGGTCCAGCCGGGCTTCGGCCCATTCTTCGGCCAGCCCGGCCAGCTGCAGCTCGACCACGGCCTGCTCGAAGAGCTCGGTGGCCTCCTCGATGAGCCCGGCCTCCAGCAGCACGCGCGCGCGGTCGTGGCGCGCGACGGAACGGTCCACCTCGACCTCGAGCCCGTCGGCTTGTGCCATGAGCTGCAGGGCCGCTGGCAGATCCCCGCGCAGATACTCGACGAATCCCAGGTTGTGCAGCGCCATGAACCGGTAGGCCGGCAGGTCCTTGCCCAGCTCCGCCGCCGCGCGCAGGTCCGCGGCGGCCTCGGCCAGGGCGCCGGTCTGCGAACCGATGGTGCCCTTGTTCAGCAGCAGCCGCACGCGGTCATCGAGCGGGAGCCGTGTTGCGTACTTCACCGCGGGCCGCAGCTGTTCCAGCGCCTCCTCGAAGTTTCCGGCTCTGGCGTGGAGCACCCCGGCCTGGATGCGGGCGAGCGCCACGAGATTGTCGTCTGCGGCGGTGGCGGCTTCCTGCAATACCGCCTCGATCTGCGCCAGCGCCGCGGGAAGCCCGCGCGCATCGCAGATCAGCCAGGATTCGGTGAGCCGGATCCGCTGATCGAGGTCCATGCGCTCGGGCCGGGGCAGCGCGGCCAGGTGCCGGCGGGCGGTGCCCAGCAGCGCGCCTGCCTCGGGCAGCCGGTACGCAGCGATGGCCGCCCGGGCGCCCCGGTAGGCTTCGGTTGCCGGCGACAGGTGGTCCTCAAGCGGCATAACTAGAACTCGATGACTGGTGTCAGCACCGGCTTCGCCTCCGGGTCCGCGGGCCGCAGCAGGAACCGGATCGGCCCGTGCGGGATCGAGCGCCAGAGCAGCCGGCCGTTCACATCCGAGGTTGCCCAGTGCGCGGTGTTGCCCGCGTAGAGCGCCACGTCGAGCCCGCCGCCGGTCACCCAGCCATCCACGCGCAGCGACCCGTCCGGCTCCGGCGCGGTGGACACCATCAGCTGCAAGGCCGAGCTGGTGAAGGTGACCGAGTCGGTGGCACTGGTTTCGGCGGCGCGCAGCGCCGGAGCCTGGCCTTCCAGCAATGTGGCAAGCTCCGCATTGAGGGTGGCCAGGGAGAGCGCAAAGAGCACCGTGTCGTCCAGCGTGGGCGGCGGCGGGTCCAAGGTGTCATAGATCGCCGCGAGCTGCTCCAGGATCGCGGTATCCAGCCCGTCCAGGGGCCGCTGGTGCGGCTCGAATTGCTCGTTCATTGGGTGCTCCAAGCCGGGTCGGCGGTCAGGTAGGTGCGCAGGGTGTCCAGGCAGCGCCCGCGGGTGGGGCCGATGGACCCGACCGGGATGCCCAGCGCCGCGGAGAGGGCGGCGTAGTCCGGCGCTCCGCCGCGGCTGATGACGCGCAGGATGGCCTGGCAGCGCGGCGTCAGCCGGGAAAAGTGCGCCCAGAGCGTGCGCCGGGCCTCATCGCGCAGCAGCGCCTCGACCGGACCTGGCATGGGACCGGGGCCGAGGTCTGCTGCACCGGGTTCCGGGTTCTCCCAGGGTTGGGTGCGCCCGCGTTCGCGGGCCACGCGCCAGGCCTCGCGCCGCACCGTGGTGCCCAGCCAGGCGAGCACGGTTTGCGGGTCCCGGATGGTCTCCGCCCGATCCACCAGCCGCAGCCAGGCGGTCTGGACCACATCCTCGGCGTCGGCGCGCTCGAGCCGGCAGCTGCGCGCCAGATGCCACAGCGTGGGATTCAGCAGCCGCACCAGCTCTTCGAGCAGTTCGCGCCGGCCGCCGCGGAACTCTTCGAAGAGGGTTGCGGCCCGATCGACGAGGTCAGTATCCCCGGTCATGGCCGTTTCCAGCCCAGCGTGGTTCCCAGTGCCGTCCATCCGCGTTCCAGGCGTTCGGCCAGCCCGGTGGCGGCGGTCTCGGCCAGGGCGCGGGCGAGCTCGGCGGCGAGCACCGGGGCGGAGAAGGAGGTGCCGCTCCACACCCCGAAGCCGCCGGTGAAGTCATCTGGGTCCAGCGTGGCGCGCGGCAGCCCGGAATTCTGCAGGGCGGCGATCATCTGCCGGTCCCCGCCAAGGTGCGTGGGCATCGTGGAGACCAGCGCCGCGCCGGGGCGGTGGCAGCTGACCCATGGCCCGGCGTTGCTGAAGTAGGCGACGCTGCCGTCCGGGTTCAGCGCGCCGACCGAGCACAACGGAAGCAGCCCGGCGGCGGCAGGTCCGGCGGCGAAGCCTGCCGGGTACATCGGGGCGGTCGTGGAGTTATTGCCGGCCGAGGCGACGACCAGCACGCCGAGGCGGCCGAAGTCCTCGAGCAGCGTGCGCAGCGGGGCATCGGCAAGCCGGTCCGCCGGGGCCTCGTGGTAGTAGCCGAGCGAGAGGCTGAGCACGTCGATGAGCTCCGCCTGGTCTCCGGACGCAAGGGCGGAGAGCTGGCCGGTGCGCAGCGACTGGAGCGTGGCGATCAGGCAGGATTCGGAAACCACGCCGTCGTCGGCCATGACCGGGATGCCCAGGATGCGGGCCTCGGGGCAGCGTTGGCGGATGAGCCCGGCGATGAACGTCCCGTGGCCGGCGAAGGGCGGCAGCGTGCCGTCCAGCGGGTTGCGCACCGGTTCGGGGACCGCGCAGCCCGGTACCGTCCCGTGCCGCCCCAGCAGCTGCCCGTCGACGTGGACCTCTGCGGTCGCGGTGGCCGGGTCCTGGAACCAGGGATGCTGCTCCAGGCCGGTGTCCGGCACGACCACCACGGGCGCGCGCTTGGTGCGCGGGCGGCCGTCGAGCGGGTCCGGCAGCACCACCGACACCGGGGTCCGACCGCCCATCCCCGGTGCTCCGTAGCTGGTGGCCGGCGCCCCGGCGACGCCAGCGTAATAAGGCACGCCCGCATAGTAGGGCACCCCGGCGTAGTACGGGGTGGCGACCAGCGCGTGGTCCAGGGCCACCCCGTCAGCGGCCCCCGCCCGGCGCAGCCGCCTCAGCAGCTGCCAGGCGTCGACATCCTCCGGGTCGCCATGCAGCACCAGCCGGCTGACCGGCGGTGCGAGCTTCACCGGGGCCTGTTCCCGGCCGGGCTCGATGCCCAGCGGCGTGGCCTCCACCTTGATCCCCAGCTCACCGGCCACCTTGTTGATGGCTGCGAGGCGGCCGGCGATCGTGCTCGGCTCCGCTAGGAGCAGCAGGGAATTGGCCACATAGGCGGTCGCACCGCCGGAATGCGGCACCACCGTGCGAAAGTTCCAGGCCGCTGCGACCAGCGGGTCAAGGTGGGGGAAGGGATTGCTGGCGACGGTCAAGTGCTCGGTCATGATGGTCCTCTCAAGGTCGAGTTCTTGAGACTTAGGAGGGATGAGGCTCCGCGGTGATACATCAATGCTGGAACAGAATTTTCGGCACCATTCCAATATGCCTGCATCCTACGCCGGATCCGGGTTCCGCGCACCGCTGGAGCGCCTGCTCAAGGCGCAGCCCCGGCCCATGCAATGGGCTAGCGGAGCAGGGCAGGGGCGCCGCACATAGAATGAAGTGGTGAGCGAGCAAACTGAACGAGAACTTTTCGAATTAGTGCAACCCATCATCTTGCGGATCGATAAGGAAGATCCGTCTACCGAGGATGAAGGGATCTCGGCGGTGGCCCGGGCCGCGGTCATTGCCTACCTGCAGAATCCGCAGAACCCGGAATGGCAGACCTGGGCTAGCCAGGCCTTCGCGAAATCGGTGCGCCGCGCGAATCCGAAGATGTTCGCCAAGGTCTTGGAAATGTTCCCCGAACAGATGATCAGCGAGGTGGGCAAGGCCCAAGCCGTCGGGTTGCCACCGCTTCCCGCCACGGACTTGCCCAAGCTGATCGCCAAGCTGCAGGTCTCCGGAACCGAGCTGCCAAAAAGCGACGAGGCGCTGGTCGCCTCGGTGAACATCGTGCTGAACAAGTCCTTGGACATGTCTACGGGTAAAGCCGCCGCGCAAGCAGCCCATGCGCTCTTCGCCTGGCTGACCGAGGCACGGCCAACCATCATCGAAGGTTGGCTCAAAGTCCACGCGCCGGTTGGCATCAAGCAGCTGCCGCGCAACGAGTTTGATCGGCTCTCCGCTCAAGCGTCCGGTCCGGTGATCCAGGACGCCGGGCGAACCGAAATTGAACCCGGCTCGACCACCGCATTTGTTCTCTGCGCTGAGTCGTAGAGCTCAGCTTTAGCTCGGGTATCCGCGAGCCTCATTTGTGTGTCATGATTCTTTTTGGCGGTAACAGTCATGTCACCACAGCGGATGGCTGTTCACTTTCGTGAGCCACTGAGGATCGGCAGAAATGCCTTGTCACGAAGGTAAATAATTTCATGCATGCCAACCGTGTACTGAGTCTTGCGCTCGCAGCGGTATTAACCGTGGGGCTGGGAATGCCGGCTGCCGCTTCAGCGCAGATTCGACCGGAATCCGCGGTGGAAATTTCCGCGGTGAAAGCGAAGATCTCCAAGAAGACCACGGCGAATTTGATTCTGCGGAAAACCGCGTCAAGCACATCCGCCGCGCAGCTGGTGATTCCGAAAAATACCACGCTATCGGTGATCCGGAGCAGCTCCGGATGGGACCAAGTAAGTTTTGCGAAGAGGACCGGATGGGTCTCATCAAAATACCTGACCACGGTTGGGGTTCCCAGCGAGTCCAAGCCCAAGGCAAGCGTTTATCGCTACCTGAAGTCTTTCCAGCCCCTGCGTCAGAAGGCCTCTGCCGCAGCGCCTTCGCTGACCGGTGTGATCCGTAAAACCAAGGTTCAACGACTCGGGTCTTCGGGAGCTTGGACACGCATTAAGGCCGGACGCACGATCGGGTTCGTACCGACCAACCAGCTTTCCACGTCCCTTCCGGCCGCAGTGCATCGGTACACGAAGTCCGCGCAAACGGTCTACAAATCAGCTTCCACGAAGGCATCCACCGTCACCCGTGTCGGGGCCGGTGCAAAGCTCGAATGGTTGCGCACCTCGGGAAGCTGGGCTTATGTCTCCGCGTCCGGTGCCAGGGGATGGATATCCGCAAAGCAGCTATCCAGCACGAAGCCAAGGGTCGATAAGCTCATTGGGAATCGGTGGATGATCACTCATACCGTGGTGCGCCAGGGCAACTGGAACAAGGCCAAATCCTTGGGGATGATCAAGGCCGGCGACAAGGTCGGCCTCTACCTGAGCAAGGGGTCTTGGTCCAAGGTGCAGACAACGCGCGGGACCGGTTGGGTGCCCACCAGCAGCCTCGTGAGCAGTTATTACAAGCCCCATTCCGCCGCATCCCGCTGGACCGTGAAGCAGACGGCACTGCGCTCGGGCAACGCTGGATCGAGCCGGCGGCTAGGCACCGTGGCCAAAAACGAAAAGGTGTCCCTGCATGGCACCTCCAACGGTTGGTCCCGAATCAAATCATCCAAGGGTACCGGCTGGGTGGCCACCCGGGACCTGACCGCGAGCAAGCCCGTCGGCAACGTCCTCAAAGGCCATCGTTGGACGGTGCAATCCGTGGCGGTGCGCGCCAGCGCTTCGGCAAAAGCCAAATCCTCTGGCACCATCCGTGCCGGGCAGAAGGTTGGGTTCTACACCGCCAGCGGCTCGTGGTCCAAGGTGAAAACCTCCCGAGGCACCGGCTGGATAGCATCCAGCGCGCTGGTCAACAGCGCCTACAAACCGCTGAACAGGCTCAAACGCTGGACTACAAGCAACGTGCACTTGCGCGCTGGCTACTCCAGGGCGCACCAGTCCCTGGGGGTGATCACCTTGCACCAGCCGGTCACCGCACACGGAAGCGCCAACGGCTGGACGCGGGTGAGCACCTCCGAAGGCATCGGGTGGATCAGCTCCGGCTACCTCTCGGCTGCCGAGCCCACGAAGCCTGCGCCCGACAAGCAGCAGAGCAACAGCTACCGATGGACAACAGCCAACGTCAACCTACGGGCTGGCGCCGGGGTCCACCACCGGGGCAAAGGCGTCGTTCCTTCGGGCGAGAAGGTCACATATTTGACGTCCAGCACTGGCTGGACGAAGGTGAAAACTTCCAGAGGCAGCGGATGGATCAAAGAAAGCTACCTATCCCGGCGGGCCCCGGCGGCCCTCCAACCGGATGCGCGACGCGTCATGAAGGCAATCGACGGCCGATTCCGCGACACGGTCAGCGGCATCCACACGATTCGCAGCGGCTCGGCCGGGCATAGCGCAGGCAAAGCAGTGGACTTGATGATCCGGGACTACAAGAACAAGCGCCGGATCGCTGAAGGCGATGAGCTGGCCCAGTTCCTGATCGACAACCGCGCTCAACTGGGTATCTATTACCTCATTTGGCAGGACCGGATTTGGCTTCCGACGACAGGCTGGACTGCGTACTCCGGGTCCGGCAAGTACGGAAACCAGTTCTCGAATAACTGGAACGACACCACCCTGCATTTGGACCACATCCACGTCGAGGTCTACGGGGATTCGGGCACCGACGGCAGGCTGGATCTCAGCGCGCTGCGACGCTGAGCGTGAAAGCTGCTCCGCCGGAGGGGCTCGCGGCATTGCCGCCGAGGGCCCCAAAAGTGCCGCGAGGAGCCAACCCAAGGAGGGTAGTCCGAAATCTCGGACTGGCAACGGTGGCAGGCCTAGTGCGCGCCGGCATGCATCTGGTCTGCTGGTGAGATGGACAAATATGTGCACAATCCGGAAATTCAGGTAGACCGACCAGCCGCAGGCTGGAGCGGTCGCATCGATGGGACCGGCAAGCAGCACCTGCGCTGGCATCAGCACGTCGCCACCGGGCCCTCCGGGATGCCCGCACCGCAGGCAGGTGGCCGACCGGTGGCCCTCCTCGGCTTCGCCTCGGATGCAGGAGTGCTGCGAAACCAGGGAAGAATCGGCGCAGCCAAAGGGCCAGCCGCCCTGCGTGCCGCGCTCAGCTCGCTTGCCATCCATGAATCGCGCATGGTGTGCGACGCCGGTGACATCGTGGTGGTCGGCGACGAGCTTGAGGCAGGCCAGCGGCGACTAGCCCAGAGCGTGAGCCAGCTGCTCAAGTCCGGGATGCTTCCCGTAGTCCTCGGGGGCGGGCATGAGACGGCCTACGGATCCTTCGGCGGCCTTTTTGATCGGCTTCAGCACCAGCCGGATGCCCGCATCGGAATTCTCAATCTTGATGCGCACTTCGACCTGCGCAGCGCACCACGGCGAAGCAGCGGGACACCGTTCAAGGACATAGCCAACGATATGCACGCCGCCGGACGAGAATTCAACTATGCGGTTCTTGGCATCAGCCAGCCGAATAACACGCGGCTGCTATTCGAAGAGGCAAAGGCCCTCGGCGTCACGTATCTGCTCGACGAGCAATGCGGGGCAGGATCTTTGGGGCAGGTCGCCGAGTTCGTAGATCTTTTCCTGCAGGGCATCGATCAGCTGTATCTGACGATCGATCTCGACGTCTTGCCCGCCGCGGTTGCGCCCGGGGTGAGCGCGCCAGCAGCCTATGGGGTTCCGCTAGAGGTAATCCATGCGGTCTGCCGGCAAGTTGCACAAAGCGGAAAGCTTGCCCTGGTCGATGTGGTCGAACTTAACCCGCGCTTTGATCTGGACGGACGTACCGCGCGCACCGCAGCGCGGCTGATCAACACGCTGGCAGGGGTCTAGCAACCACATATATTTCACAATAATTGCGTCACCAAATTTGAATGTTTGACCCCTCAAACATTATGCTGTGTGCAAGCGGATTTTTCGTGGCGATCAAATGTGAAATGGTGTGGGCAACGGTGCAAACAGCGCAAAGTAGACGACATGGGTCGCGGCTTCTGCGCGCCCTGACCCTGACCTGCGCTTTAGCGCTGGTGCTCGGCGGATGCGGTGCGTCCAAGGAGCCGGAAGTGAAGCCCGCGCAGGACGGCCGTCCGGTGGTGCTGACGACTTTCACGGTCCTTGCGGACATCGCAGAAAATGTTGCCGGCGAACATCTGCGCGTGGAATCGGTGACAAAGCTGGGGGCCGAAATCCATGGCTACGAACCAACCCCGGACGACCTGCGACGTGCCTCCCACGCGGATCTGATCCTCGACAACGGGCTGAATCTGGAAGCCTGGTTCGAGCAATTTGTCCACGACAATCCGGCACCGCACCTGACGGTCAGCGACGGGGTGGAGGTCATCTCCATCGCCGAAGATGCCGGTATCGGCAAACCCAACCCGCATGCCTGGATGAGTCCGCTGAATGTCAAGATCTATGTGGACCATATGGTCCAAGGCTTCAGCGAACTCGATCCCGAGCACGCGGCGGACTTTGCCGCAAATGGCGAAATCTATAAGAACAAGCTGCAAGCGGTCCAGGACCAGCTAGCGGCAGACCTCGCCCAAGTGCCGGAGCGGCAACGCGTGCTCGTCTCCTGTGAAGGGGCCTTCAGCTATTTGGCCCGCGATGCCGGACTGCGCGAAAAATATCTCTGGGCGGTCAACGCCGAATCCATGGCCACCCCGCGCAAGGTCGCGGCAGCCATCGACTACATTCGCGAGCACGAGGTTCCCGCGGTCTTCTGCGAATCGACGGTCTCCGACTCCGCCATGCAGCGCGTGGTCGAATCCACCGACGCCGCGTATGGCGGAACGCTCTTCGTGGATTCCCTCTCCGAGCCCAACGGTCCGGTGCCCAGCTATCTGGACCTCATCACCCATGACGCGCAAACCATCGCCCGTGCCCTCCGAGGAGAACTCAAATGACACTTGCAATCGACGTTGACGCAGCGACGGTTCACTATGGAACGGTCCTCGCCCTCGATAAGGCCTCGGTGCAATTGGAGCGCGGATCCGTCTGCGGATTGGTCGGCATGAACGGTTCCGGAAAATCTACGCTATTCAAAACCATTATGGGGTTGCTCAAGCCCGATACCGGCAAGGTGCTGGTCAACGGGTCCAGCCCGCTGCAGGCGCGGAAATCCGGGGCTATCGGCTACGTCCCGCAGAATGAGGCGGTCGACTGGGACTTCCCGATCTCGGTGCGCGAGGTCGTGATGACCGGACGCTACGGGCATATGGGCTTCACCAGGCGTCCGAAAAAGGCGGACCAGATCGCGGTGGACGCCGCGCTCGAACGCGTGGACCTGGCCGAGCATGCGGGACGGCAAATCGGGCAATTGTCCGGCGGGCAAAAGAAGCGCGCCTTCGTGGCCCGCTGCATTGCCCAGGAATCAAACATCATGCTCCTGGATGAACCATTCGCCGGAGTGGATAAGCGCAGCGAAGCGACAATCACCAAGCTCTTGCGCGAGGTGGCGGACCAGGGCGGAAGCGTGCTGATCTCAACCCATGACCTGCACGCCTTGCCGACCTTGGCGGACCAAGCGATCCTCTTGATGCGCAAGGTCTTGATGCAAGGAGACCCGCAATTGGTCTTGCAACCTGAAAATCTTGCCATGGCCTTTGGCCTGGATCCGATGAACCGAGGCGGCGCAGCATGAATCTGATCGAGTTATTAGCCGAACCGCTGAGCTACACCTTCATGGTGCGAGCGCTCGCCGTCACGGTCATCGCGGCGATCCTGTGCGCGGTGCTCTCCTGCTGGCTGGTGCTGATCGGCTGGTCGCTGATGGGAGATGCGGTCTCCCATGCGGTGTTGCCCGGGGTTGTGCTCGCTTACATTGTCGGCGCGCCCTTCGCTTTGGGGGCCCTGGTCTTCGGCTTCCTAGCCGTGGCGCTGATCGGGGGAGTCCGGGACACCTCCCGGCTGAAGGAAGACGCGGCCATCGGCATCGTCTTCACCACGCTCTTTTCCTTCGGCCTGGTGCTGATCTCGGTCACCCCGAGCCATCTGGATTTGAACCACATCATCTTCGGGAATCTGCTGGGAGTCTCGGCCGCAGATCTCTGGCAGGTCATCATCCTTGGGGCCGTGACCTTCCTGATTCTGGTCTTGAAGCGCAAGGACTTCACCTTGTACGCCTTCGACTCGACCCACGCGCACGCGCTGGGGATGAATCCGCGGTTGATCGGGGCGGTGCTCCTGGGCCTGCTCGCCATGACCTCGGTGGTGGCCCTGCAGGCAGTGGGGGTCATCCTGGTGGTGGCGATGCTGATCATCCCCGGGGCCAGCGCCTATCTGCTGACCAACAGCTTCGGCAAGATGCTGATCATCGCTCCGGGCCTTGCCGCGTTGGCTGGGATCATCGGAGTGTACGTCAGCTACTACGTGGATGCTTCAACCGGTGGCATGGTGGTGCTCTCGCAGGGCGCGATCTTCGTCTTGGTCTACCTGTTCAGCCCGCGGCAGGGACTGGTGGCGCACCGGCTCATGTTGCTGCGCCGCCGCAAAACCTTGGAAGCCGCCGCCAAATAGCGGCGCATTCGGCGACGGATCAGGGCAGGGAAGAAACCCAGACCGATTCGGTGGCCCGGGTGCCGAGCCGGATCACCGAGTCGCTGCCGTTCGCCGAGACCTCCAAGGTATCGGAAAACGGGGCGCCGGTGGCGATGGTTAGCCGCGCGCCGACCGTGATGCCGTTCTCGGAGAAATACTGCAAAAGTTCGGAATCCGAGTCGGAGATCCGCTCCACCGTCACCTTTTGCCCCGGCTGCGCTTCGGCGAGCAGGATTGCGACCGGAGTGGAGACCGCGCCCTCCGCGGTGGGAATCGGATCCCCATGCGGATCACGGGTCGGGTGCCCGAGCAGCTCGTCGATGCGCTGAATCATGAATTCCGAAACCGCATGTTCAAGTTGCTCGGCCTCATCGTGGACCTGGTCCCAGCGGTAGCCGAGCATCTGCACCAGGAAAGTCTCGATCAACCGGTGCCGGCGCACCATGGTGACGGCGTATTCACGGCCGCGCGCGGTCAGCGAGACCGCGCCATAGGGCGCGTGGTCCAATAAGCCTTGCTGACGCAGCTTGGCCATGGCACCGGATACCGTGGACAGCTTCACCCCGGCCTTCTCGGCGATGACGGTTGGGGTCACCGGCTCATCAGACCATTCATTCAGACTGAAAATGATCTTGAGATAATTCTGCGCACTATCCGAAAGCTGAGTTACCGACACGCTTTCATCATAGTCAACTGCGCGCACCGGGCGCAGGGGAGCCGCCGATCCGGCGGAATAAATCTGAGTTTTTCGGTGACCAATTCGTGCTTCCTTCGAAACTTGCTGGTCGCGGGCGGGTCCCCGGCGTGCGCCGGGTTTGCTCATGTGGATGACGCAGGGCCGGCCTTGACTAGAAATCTTTCGTAGGGAAGACTGTGTAATCGATTCCATGGAATCGATTACATGAGTAAGCAAGGGAGCTTATCGGCCATGAATGCGGTCACCATCAAGGACGTCGCCAGCGCAGCAGGTGTATCTGTTGCCACCGCCTCGCGCGTCCTCTCCGGTCACCCGGCCACCTCTCCGGCCTCCCGCTCCAAGGTCGAGGCAGCAGCCAGCGAGCTGGGCTTCATGCCCAACGCGCAAGCCCGCTCCCTGCGCTCCACTAAAACGGACTCCATCGCCTTGCTCATCTCCGATGTGCGCAACCCCTACTTCTCCGACTTGGCGCACTCTGTGGAACAGCATGCGCGGGCCGCGGGCCTGATGACCTTCATGGGCAACGCCAACGAAGACTCCACCCAGCAAGACGACTTCCTGGCAACCATGCTTTCGCGCCGCGTGGACGGGCTGATCATCGTCCCGCAAGGCCTGGACGAAGAAGCCGATGCGCCCAGCTTGATGATGCACCGTGTCCTTTCCAGCGGCATCCCCACGGTCTTCGTGGACCGCGCGCTGCGCGGAAGCAGCGTCCCGGCAATCACCACGGACAGCACCGAGGCGGTCCACCAAGCGGTAGCCACGCTCAAGGATCTGGGCCACACCAAGATCGCGTTCATCGGCGGGCCGAAGCACGCTTCCACCGCGCTGGAACGCTACAGCTCCTTCAAGTCGGCGCTTGCCGCGAACGGCCTGCAGCACGACGAAGCGCTGCACTTCGTCGGCGACTTCAAGCCCGCCTCCGGTGCCGAGGCGGCGCGCTGGCTGCTGAACCACGGCGCCAAGCCAAGCGCCGTGATCATCGCCGACGCGCCGATGGCCATCGGCGCGCTCACCGTCTGGCGCGAAGCGGGCCTCCGCGTGGGCGCCGAGCTGTCGGTGATCACCTTCGATGAGGTCGACGCGATGCTGCTGCATGACCCGCCGATCGCCACGATCAGCCACGATCTGGGGCTTATGGGAAAGCTCGCGGTCGCCTCCCTGACCGCGGTCATGCAGGGCGAGAACCCGGCACCCCACGAGCTGCAAAGCAAATTTACCGCGCGCGCCTCGGTGGCCGCTCAAGCAACACCAGTGATGGAAGGAAAGCCACGCCCATGAGTAATGACGCTCTACTGGTCCTGGACCGGGTCTGCAAATCGTTCGGCCCCGTCCAAGTGATCGACGAGGTCACCGTGGAGGTCCACGCCGGCAAGGTCTCGGTCCTGCTCGGCGAAAACGGCGCGGGCAAGTCCACCCTGATCAAGATGATCGCCGGAGTGCACACCGCGGACTCCGGGCGCATCCTGATGGACGGCAAGGAAGTGAAGATCCCGGATACCAAGGCCTCCGAGGCCCTGGGCATCGCCACCATCCACCAGGAACTGAACCTGGTGCCTTCGATGAGCATCGCCGAGAACATCACTCTGGGCCGAGTGCCGCGCCGCTTTGGCATCATCAACCGCCGCGAGATGCGCCGCATCGCCCGCGAGGCTCTGGACCAGCTGGGGTTGAACCTCGATGTGAACACCCCGGTGGGGGACCTCGGCCTGGCCGAGCAGCAGCTGGTGGAGATCGCCAAGGCACTGTCCCTGGACGCCCGCGTGCTGATTCTCGACGAGCCGACCGCGGCGCTGACCAACGCGGAAATCGCAGGCCTCTTCGAGGTAGTGAACCAGCTCAAGGCCAAGGGCGTGGGCATGGTGTTCATCAGCCACCACCTGGATGAGATCGCCGAGATCGGCGACTTCGTCAACGTGCTGCGCGACGGCAAATTCATTGCCACCGTGCCCGCGGACACCGACGAGAGCGAACTGGTGCGCCTGATGGTCGGCCGCGATATCGACGCCCAGTTCCCGCGCCAGGCAACCGTTCCCGGGGACACCGCGCTGCTGAGCGTGGAAAATCTGTCCCTCGGCGCGCTGGAGAACATCTCGCTGTCGGTCCGCCCCGGCGAGGTCGTCGCCCTGGCCGGGTTGATGGGAGCCGGGCGCACCGAACTGATCCGCGCGATCGCCGGCGCGGACAAGTACTCTTCGGGAACCGTGAAGATCGCCGGCAAAAAACTGCCGAGCAACGACGTCGCGGCAGCCACCCGCGCGGGCCTGGGCCATGTGCCCGAGGACCGCAAAACCCAGGGGCTGGTGCTGGACGCCTCGGTAGCCGAGAACATCGGCTACGCCACGATGGCGGCCACCGCCAAGGGCGGGCTGGTGGACCGCAAGGGCCAGCGGGCGCGCGCCGAGTCCGTCGCCGTCCGGCTGCGCATCCGCATGGGAAATATCGACCAGCCGATCCGCTCGCTCTCCGGTGGCAACCAGCAGAAGGCGGTGTTCGGACGCTGGTTCTCCGCCGGCGCGAAGGTGCTGCTGCTCGATGAGCCAACCCGCGGCGTGGACGTCGGGGCAAAGGTGGAGATCTACGAACTGATCAATGAGATCACCGCCTCCGGGGGCTGCGTGCTGATGGCCTCCAGCGAACTGCCCGAAGTGCTGGGCATGTCCGACCGCGTCCTGGTGATGAGCCAGGGGCGCATCGCCGGGGAACTAGCCACCGAACAAGCCACTCAAGACAGCATCATGGCCTTGGCCGTGAGCAATGTGCACCGCGAAGATGAAATGGGAAAGAAGTAATGAGCAGCGTAGCCACCACCCCCAAGAAGGGCTTTGACTTCAAGGCATTCCTTGCCAACAACGGTGCCCTAGTCGGCCTGGTTGTTCTTTGCCTTGCCATGTTCATCGCGACCCCGCGCTTCTTGACCGGGCCGAACTTGATGAACATCGGCATCCAGGTCTCCACCATCGCGGTGATGGCCTTCGGCATGACCTTCGTGATCGTCGCGGCCGGCATCGACCTGTCCGTCGGCTCCATCGCCGCGATCTCGGCGATGACCTCCTCCTACTGGGTGACCACCGCCGGACTGCCCGACGGGCTGTCGATTATCGTCGGCCTGGCCATCGGCGGACTGTGCGGGTGGGTCACCGGGGCGATGAGCGCCTTCGGCAAGCTGCCCACCTTCATCGCTTCGCTGGCGATGCTCACCATCGTGCGCGGGTTGACCTTGGTCATCTCCGACGGACGGCCGATCGCCACCGGCGACGCGGTGTCCTGGCTGGGCGGGGACCTGGGCTTCATGCCGGTGCCGATCCTGATCCTGATCGTCTCGGGCCTGGTCGCGGCGTTCGTGCTGAACCGCACCATCATCGGCAAAAACGCCTTCGCCGTGGGCGGCAACACCGAAGCCGCCCGGCTCTCCGGAATCCCGGTCAAGCGCGTGCTGGTCACCGTCTTCGTCATCTCCGGCATCTTCGCCGCGCTCTCGGGCATGATCCTGGCCGGACGCCTGGATTCGGCGCAGCCGACCCTCGCCAGCGGCTACGAGCTGGATGCGATCGCCGCGGTAGTCATCGGCGGCGCCTCGCTGTCCGGCGGCGTCGGACGCATCTCCGGCACGCTGATCGGCGCGCTGGTCCTGGCGGTCATCCGCAACGGCCTGAACCTGCTCTCGGTCTCCGCTTTCTGGCAGCAGGTCGTCATCGGCCTGGTCATCGCGATCGCCGTGGGCTTCGACGTGCTGCGCCGCAAGAACGTGCGCCACTAAGACTTTTATTGATCAACCACCCAACATTTAGTTCAAAGGAGAACCCGATGAAGCACATCGTACGCAAGACCACCGTCCTGACCCTGGGACTAGCCCTCGTACTCGGCGCCAGCGCCTGTGGCCGCGGCGAAGCGGCCGCCGAGGGCGGCAAGGCGACCCTGGCCGTATCGACCCTGAACAACCCATTCTTCGTAGACCTGCGTGACGGCGCAGAAGCCGAGGCCCAGGCGCAGGGCATCGAGCTGTCGGTGGTCGACGCGCAGAACGACTCGGCCAGCCAGGCGAACCAGCTGGCCACCGCCGCCACCGACGGCAGCGCCGGGGTCATCATCAACGCAGTGGACACCGAAACCGCGGAAGCCGGTCTGGCTCCGGTAGTCGCGGCCGAGCTTCCGATCGTCGCCGTTGACCGCTCGGTGGGAGAGACCAAGGTCGCTTCCTTCGTCGCCTCGGACAATGTCGCCGGCGGCGAGCAGGCGGCCAAGGCACTGGCGGAAGCCCTCGACGGCAAGGGCAAAATCATCATCCTTGAGGGTGTGCCAGGGGCTTCGGCAACCAACGAGCGCGGCGAAGGCTTCACCAAGGGCCTGAAGGAATTCGCAGATATCGAGGTCGTTTCCAGCCAGACCGCCAACTTCGACCGTGCCGAGGCACTGGACGTGGTCACCAACCTGATGCAGTCCAACCCGGACGCCGCCGGCGTGCTGGCCATGAACGACGAAATGGCCCTCGGAGCCATCCAGGCGCTGGGCGACAAGGCCGGCGAGGACGTCAAGGTTGTCGGCTTCGATGGCACCGAGGACGGCTTCAAGGCAGTCGAGGCAGGAACCCTCGTTGCCACCATCGCGCAGAACCCAGCCGAGCTGGGCAAGCAGTCGGTGCAGATCCTGGCCAAGGCCATGAAGGACGAAGCCGTCGAAGAGACCGTTCAGGTCGCGGTAGACACCGTTGACACCGAAAACGTCGCCGAGTACGCCACCAAGTAATTCCAGGCAGCACCCCTTTCGTCGGTCGAGAGCCAATGCGGCTACAACAAGCTAAGGAAAAATCATGAAGGACAACGTACAAGTCACCATCGTTGGATCGAGCAATGTGGACATCACCGCACTGATGAACCGCCTGCCCGGCCCCGGTGAGACCGTGTTGGCCGATTCCTACCAGCTCTCGCCCGGCGGCAAAGGGGCCAACCAGGCGCTGGCCGCTGCGCTGGCCGGCGCCGCCACCGAATTCATCGGCGCCGTTGGCAACGACTCCCACGCCGAAATCGCTCTGGGGCAGCTCGAAGAGGCCGGGGTGAAGCTGGATCGCGTGGCCCGCGCCAGCGAGCCCACCGGTGTGGCGATCATCCAGGTGGATGCGGCCGCGGAGAATTCCATCGCGGTGGTTTCCGGAGCCAACTCGACGGTGACCGCGGACACGGTCAGCGCGGCCGGCGAGTTGCACGGGATCCTGGTGCTGCAGGGCGAGATCCCTGCCTCCGGCATCAAGGCAGCCATGGATTCGGCCACCGACCGGGTTGTGCTCAACCTGGCGCCGGTGATCGAACTGGACCGCGAGTACCTGCTGAAGGCCAACCCGCTGGTGGTCAACGAGCATGAGGCCGAAGCCGTGCTGCAGCAGCTGAACCCGCACCCTGCCCGCCGCTTCGACAGCAAATATGAGCGCCTCGCCGGAATGCTGGTTGATGAGGGCATCGCCAGCGTGGTCATCACGCTCGGTGCCAACGGTTGCCTGGTCGCCGACCGGGTCCCAATAGAAAACGGCGGAGTCCAAGTTCGCGTGCTGCCAGCGGTCAAGGTCAAGGCCGTGGACACAACCGGTGCCGGCGACGCCTTTACCGGTGCGCTGGCCGCCCGCTTGGCCAACGGTGATAGCTTGGCTCAAGCCGCAGAATTTGCGGGCAAGTTCGCAGCCCTGACCGTGCAGGCGCACGGTGCCCAGGCCTCCTACCCGCGTTCGCTAGAGAACCTCTAAGACCATTTCGAGCAAGACCTAAGGAAGCCTTCGTGCTGAAATCCGAAATCCTCAACGCCCCGCTGCTTGGCGCACTGGCCAAGTGCGGGCACACCGACACCGTGGTGATCGCCGATTGCGGCCTGCCGATTCCGGAAGGTCCGGTGGTCATCGATCTGGCGCTGACTCCGGGTCTGCTCAGCTTCGAGCAGGTGCTTCAGGTGCTGAGCCGCAACATGGTGATTGAGCAAAGCACCCTGGCTGCAGAGGCCGAGGGCGGGGTGGTCCAGGAACTGTGCGTGTCGCGGGGGCTCGAGCCGGGGTTCATCTCCCATGAGGAGCTGAAAGCCGCATTGCCCCAGGCCAAGATCGTTGTGCGCACCGGGGAAGCGACCCCCTACGCAAACGTGATTCTGCACTGCGGCGTGGCTTTCTGATCGACCAGCTTCCAGTCGGTGCCAACAGCCTGCCGGCACCGGCTTTGCTGTCTGCCAGACAGAGAAATGCATTGGAACATCAACTGATCGGCAGTCCACTGCAAACCTAATTCGCGTGCACCCGGTAGCTCAGTAAGGGGATATGTGCTTGGTTCTCTTCTGGTGGGTTAGTCGAGACGAGCTGCTGTTGACGGGAGCTTGGATTAGCATCGCGCACAGCGCTTCACTCGCAAGCGCACCGGAATGAGCATGGTGTTAGCGTCATGCCGATCTTTTATGGAGGATAGCCAATGAAGATAGCTTTTTATGCAGCATTTGCTGCTATGGCGATCGGCGCGGCAACTGTGATCCTGACCGTGCCAGCACTATTCCATGAACCTAGCCAGTTGCAAGCAGGCTTGGTAATTTGGGCGGGAATAATATTCTTGGCTGGGCTTACCATCGTGAAGCTGCTGAAGTACGTGGCCACGAACGAAGCTTGATGCTTCTGTTCCCAGATTCTGACAGGGCTTCCTCATGTTTGCCGGCTACGCGGGGGAAGCCCAGATAGTTGTTTCACAAGCTGGTCCCTAGAATTGGCCTCATGAGGCAACGCAAGATGGCAGGACGACACGGTGAGGTTTTTTCCCTTATTGCGCCCGAAGCCGGGCTCTTGCTCGGCGCCGGACGGGCGATCCTGCTGCAACTCGCCCACCCGCAGATTGGCTTGGCCATCGCCAAGCATTCTGATTTTGCTTCGAATCCGCTCGGCCGGTTGATCCATACCCTTGGCTATATTTACGCGCTGAGCAACGGGACCCCAGAACAGCAAAGAACCATCATCGACTACGTGAACACCGCGCATCAACCGGTACACGGTACGCGAAACCCCGATCGGGAAACTCCGGCCTACTCGGCGATGGACCCAAAATTGCAGATGTGGGTTGCCGCAACCCTCTATGACTCGGCACGGGTTATCGCCGCCGAAATCCTCCCCATGGCTGAATCCAGCGACAACGAGAACCTGTACCGGCAGTACGCCGCTCTGGGTGATGCTCTGCAAATGCCGGCTCACTTCTGGCCGGACAGCCTTGGCGAATTTGATGAGTATTTCGACCGAACCCTCAACACGCTGAGCGTCACTCCACAGACTCGTCGCCTGGCCGATGAACTCTTTTTGGGTAGCAACGCCCCGTGGTGGATCCGCATTGGACTGCCCTTGATGCGCGATGTGACCATCGCCCAGCTTCCACCCACGGTGCGCGAACAATTCGGCTACGAGCTTTCCGCGAAGGCCGCCAAACGCAACGCGCGAGCCATCTCCTTCGTGCGGTTGGCCACGCGGATATTGCCCAAATTTATCAGGCACGCGCCAATGCGATGGATGCTACGTCATGTGGACCGGATGGGCTAGCCGCCGGTCTTTGCTTGGCCAACATCTTGGAGTCTGCCTGGAAACAGGATGCGTGGCAAGGCAAGCAGCAAGAACAACGTCACCAGGATCAACGAGCCACCGATCCAAGCACCGGTTTCCCAGCCGAAGAATACCTGCAACACGAACCAGACGCAGCCAGAGACAAGCAATCCCACCCCGATACCCACGATTTTTAGCACGATATGGCCAAGGTTTACCGTTTTTTCCTTCAGCCGCTGGCCAAAGAAAAAGCGGTGAACGGCCACGGGGGTAATCAGTAGCAGGATCAGCAGGGTCGCAGCGACCAGCAAGACGACGTAAACAATTTCATCCTTGTGGGTGAGCACTTCAAATCTCGCCTGGAAAGGCAGGACCACCAAAAAAGCTGCCAGAATCTGCAGACCTGTCTGCATCACGCGCATTTCCTGGAGCAATTCGTTCCATTGGCGATGCGGGGCACCATCGCTGGTATCTGGATGGGAACGCTTATTCATCACAGCTCTCCTCGATCAGAAGGCGACCGCCAGCGGAACAGGTTCGCCAGCTGAGGCTACGCCAATTTTCTTGAAACTAGACAAGACGTCGGGTTGCAGACTTTCCAAACTGTCGGCCTTCATGGGTAATTTGAGTATCCCAGTAGGAAAACTATAAGGGAGGTCATGATGAAACTCGAGAACGAAGCACGCATTCAGCCAGATATCTGGACCATGCCTGACAAAGGACTCTCGTGGTGCGACTGCGGCGCGGCGCATGAACTCAGCGCCGACATTGTGTACGGATTCGCCGAAGTGCTCAGGCTGGATACACGTGGGGCGATGACGCACCCCCAGCTGGTTGAACTCACCATGGAGGTATGGAACTTTGAAGCGGTTTGTCGTTTCTTCCACCTCGCCTTGAACGAAGCGACACAATTTATCCACGGCACCGTAGCTGAGGAATATCCGTTCGCCGAAGGGATCGATATCGTCGGATACTTCTCGAAAACCTGGCAAGGCTGCCCGGCGGCAGAGTGCCGTGGCGATGACTAGCCAGAGCGACCGGACAGGTTCGGGTAACTAGCGTTCACAAGAGCCAATCGCACGGCGTGGAAATTGGGCGGTGAGGCTCGCGGCGCATACTGTGGGGAAGATGAAGAGTATTGCACCGAGCCAGGCGGCGGCAAACCATGACGGATACATCCATGTGCGCGGCGCAAACGAGAATAACTTGGATAACGTGGAAGTGCGGATACCGCGCGACGCGATTGTGGCTTTCACCGGGGTCTCCGGCTCAGGAAAGTCTTCCTTGGCCTTTGGCACAATTTTCGCCGAATCCCAGCGGCGCTTCCTCGAATCTGTAGCGCCCTATGCGCGCCGATTGATCGCCCAAGGCCATGCCCCGAAGGTTGAATTCATCTCTGGTCTGCCGCCGGCGGTCGCCTTGCAGCAGCGTCGGGGGACCGCCAGCTCCCGGTCCAGCGTCGGGACGCTGACCACGTTGTCCAACTCGGTGCGGATGCTCTACTCACGTGCCGGGGATTACCCGCAAGGAGCGGCCCGGCTCGATTCGGATGCCTTCTCCACGAATACCGCTGTCGGCGCATGCCAACAATGCCATGGAGTGGGCACGGTGCACTCGGTCAGCGAGCAGTCGCTGGTTCCCGAACCATCGCTGAGCATCCGGGACGGCGCGATTGCCGCCTGGCCGGGAGCCTGGCAGGGTAAAAACCTGCGCGATATCACCACCCACCTCGGCCACGACATTGACGTTGCCTTCGGCAGCTTGCCGAAGGAAACGCGTGACTGGCTGCTCTTCACCGAGGAGCAACCGGTGGTCGAGGTGACCCCCGAAAGAGATCGTGTAGCAAAACCATATAAGGGACGGTTCTGGAGCGCCGAACGCTATGTGCGCCATACCGTGGCGACCTCCAAGAGCGAGAATTTACGCGCCAAGGCGTTGGCCTTCATGCATTCGCAACCCTGCGCCGAGTGCTCCGGGACGGGGTTCCGCCGCGACTCGCTTCGGGTGAAGTTCGCCGAGCTGGACATTGCCGAATTCAACGCGCGCTCGTTGCAATCCTTGGCTGAGCTCTTGCGCCCCTTCGCGACCGTGACCGGTGGCGAGGCCCAAGCCGATGTGGTGAGCATGATCAGCACCGACCTGCTCGCCAGAATCGAAGTGCTCCTAGAACTCGGGCTGGGGTACCTGAGCCTAGACCGCAGTACTCCAACCCTTTCACCGGGGGAGATGCAGCGGCTACGCATTGCCACGCAGCTGCGTGCCGGATTATTTGGCGTCATCTATGTGCTGGACGAACCCTCGGCGGGGCTGCATCCGGCCGATGTGCAACCGCTGATCGAGGTGCTTTCCGCCTTGAAGGACGAGGGTAATTCGGTGTTCGTGGTGGAACACAATATGGATGTAGTCACCCGCGCCGAGTGGATCGTTGATGTGGGACCCGGGGCGGGCAGCGGTGGTGGCCAGGTGCTTTATAGCGGGGAGGTCGCCGGTCTGGCTCAGGTCGAAAAGTCGGTGACTCGCCGGTTCTTGGACGCTTCTCCGGCACCGGCGCGCAACCTGCGCAACGCCACCGACTGGCTGGAACTGCGCGGGGTGAACCTGCACAACCTGGTGGATGTCGACGCGAAATTCCCCTTGGGTGTTTTCTGCGCGGTGACCGGTGTATCAGGTTCGGGAAAATCCAGTCTGGTCTCCGGGGCGCTGGCCCAAGGCGCGGGCGGTTCGACCGTACCAGCCCAAGATGAACCCGAAGATGCACCGGTGCAGGCTGTCATCAAGGAAGTGACCGGGGCGGGTCAGATCAATCGGGTGGTGCTGATGGATCAGAAACCCATCGGACGTACCCCGCGTTCCAACGTGGCCACGTATACCGGCCTGTTCGACGCGGTCCGCAAGACCTTCGCCGACCAGCCACTGGCGCGTGAACGCAGTTACGGGGCAGGCCGGTTTTCCTTCAACGTCGCCGGCGGCCGCTGCGAGAACTGTCTGGGCGAGGGCTTCTTGGAGATCGAGTTGCTCTTCCTTCCCGGCACCTATGGACCATGTCCGCAGTGCCAGGGAACCCGGTACAACGAACAGACCTTGGAGGTCGAATACCAAGGGAAGAACATTGCGCAGGTGTTGGAGCTGAGCGTTGCTCAGGCAGAGGAATTCCTGGCCGGAATTCCGGCCGCGGCCCGTGCGCTGGCGACTTTGCGGGAGGTCGGGTTGGGCTACCTGTCATTGGGACAGCCGGCCACCGAAATGTCTGGTGGTGAGGCCCAGCGGATCAAGCTGGCCACCGAACTGCAACGCCAGCGCCGTGGTCATACCCTGTATCTGCTGGACGAGCCGACCACCGGGTTGCACCCTGCCGACGTGCAGCTGTTGGTGGCGCAACTGCACCAGCTGGTGGACCAAGGACATACCGTGATCGTGGTGGAACACCATATGGATGTCGTCGCAGCCAGCGATTGGGTGATCGATTTGGGGCCAGCCGGAGGGGACGGAGGCGGACGAATTATCGCCGCGGGAACACCGCACCAGGTGGCGCAGAACCAGGCCAGCCGGACCGCGCAATTCCTCGCACTTCGGCTGGCCGGAGACGACAGCTAACTAGTTGCCGCGAAGCTGCGCGTACGGCGGACTCTGCACGCCATCGGCAATTGCTTCGGCTGGGTCATCACCGAGATGAATCATCTTGTTTTGACCATCCACGTGGACCACGCTTGGCACGTAGGCGCGGGCCTCGGCGTCCTGCATCTGCGCGTAGCTGATGATGATCACCAGGTCTCCCGGATGAACTAGGTGGGCGGCGGCACCGTTGATGCCGATCACGCCGCTGCCTGGCTCGCCGGCAATGGTGTAGGTTTCCAGACGTGCCCCATTGGTGACATCCACGATGCTGACTAGTTCGCCCGGCAGGATATCCGAGGCCGCAAGCAGTTCGGAATCGATGGTGATCGAGCCGACGTAGTGCAGGTCGGCCTGGGTGACGGTCGCCCGATGGATTTTGGACTTAAACATGGTGCGTTGCATGGAACGAGTTCCCAATCTAAAAGAAGGTTTGCCGTGCCAGTTTACTACCCGGCACGGCAAACTTCCTGTGGGCTATCGTCCCTGTGCGCGATGCAAGGCCTCAAGTACCGTTCCGTCGGCTACCAATCCGTAGGCCGCTTCGAGCTCTGCGGAGAGGAACCGATCCTCGCCGGGGCCGGCAACTTTGGTGCGCAAAACGTCGTGCACGGCTCCGGTGACCGGTGCCGGGGTCAGCGGCTGGCGCAGGTCCAAGGCCCGCGCGGCAACCACTAATTCGATGCTCAGCACTCGGCGCAGATTGTCTACCGCGGTGCGCAGCTTGCGGGCCGCGTGCCAACCCAAAGACACGTGGTCTTCCTGCATGGCAGAAGACGGAATCGAATCAACGCTCGCTGGCACAGCCAATCGCTTATTCTCCGCAACCAGTCCGGCCTGCGTGTACTGTGCGATCATCATGCCCGAATCAACTCCGGGATCATCGGCGAGGAATGCTGGCAAGTCCCGCGAACGTGCCGGATCAAGCATTCGGTCGGTGCGGCGTTCGGCGATGGACCCTAGATCGGCCACGGCGATTGCCAGGAAATCCAATACGTAGGCAACCGGGGCACCGTGGAAGTTTCCGTTGGAAGAAACCTCACCGGTTGACAGCACCACCGGATTGTCGATGGCGGCGGCCAATTCGCGGGTGGCGACCATGCGGGCGTGGGTGATGGTGTCGCGAACGGCCCCGGTGACTTGCGGAGAGCAGCGCAACGAATAGGCGTCCTGCACCCGGCCATCGCCCTCGCGGTGCGAGGCGACCAGCTCGGAGCCGTCCAGCGCGGCGAACATGTTGGCGGCGCTCACTGCCTGGCCGGGGTGCGGCCGCAATGGTTCGTGGAGTTCGGGGCGGTACACCTGATCGGTGCCGAACTGGGCCTCGACGCTCATCGCAGCGCTGAGATCGGCAATGTCAGCCAAATCTTCCAGATCGGCCAATGCCATCAGCAACATGCCCAACATTCCGTCGGTGCCGTTGACCAGCGCAAGACCTTCCTTTTCTGCAAGCTCCAAAGGCGTAATGCCCGCTTCTGCAAGGAGTTCGGGAACCGGACGGATCACTCCATGCTTATCGGTGGCCTCACCTTCACCCATCAACACCAGCGCACAGTGCGACAGCGGTGCGAGATCACCGGAGCAACCCAGCGAACCGTATTCGCGCACCAGCGGTGTGATCCCGGCATTAAGCAGCGCCACCATGGTCTCTAGAACTATCGGGCGCACACCGGTGTGGCCGCTCGCCAGGGTTTTGGCGCGTAAGAACATCAAGGCACGAACCACTTCACGTTCCACCGGTGCACCCATGCCAGCAGCGTGCGAGCGAATCAGCGAGCGCTGCAGCTTGGCGCGGTCTTCCGGAGCGATGTGCCGGGTGGCCAATGCACCAAAGCCCGTGGAAATCCCGTATACCGGAGTTTCGGATGCAGCCAACGCATCGATATGTGCGCGAACCTCGGCCAATTTCTCGCTGACTTCAGCTGAAATATCAACGTGGATATCCTGACGAGCCACGCGCAATACATCCTGTGCGGTGGCGTTCGATAGGCGAAGCGTCACCGAAGGTTGGTTGGAATTCATTGAAGCTCTTCCGTTCGTTCGTGAAGTTGTCTCTGCCATCTATTCTTCGCCAGATACCTCACAGATTCTCGTACTCTGGTGCTCATCTGTCTGGTATCTCGGACATAGCGGCGAAGCGGATTCTAGATTTATAAATTTCAAAAATGTTCACCTCGTTGTCGCAAATCAATTCCCTAATTTCGCATATTTCATTCTGTGGCAGAAAGCGTGAGTGATAGTTACGAGAATTTCGCGAATTGACTTCATGAATACCAAAACTATGTTGAAGTTGACGTAAGCTCTGGAGACCAAAGCACAAAGACGTGACATGGCTTTGTTAACAAACCGGTTAACGATGCAACGAAGAACGAGCGAAGGACCGGCAACCGTGAGCGCAAGGTTGACCACAATGAAGAATCAAGTAACAGCAACACCAGAAAGCGCTTGGCGAAAGCGCAAGGATGCATGGGAGCACCTGGGATATGTACTTGGCGAGATCATTCGCGGTATCGACGACAAGGTCTCCGGCGAGCAGCATGAGCACGAGGCTACGCAACTACTGAGCCTCCTTTCTGCCATTGAACCCTACTGGGCCACGCCGGGCTTAGACTACTTCAACGAAGTTGAAACGTTGATGCACGAAGGCCACTTCCGTGATGCGCTGAGCAAGGTATATCTGGCGAATCAGTCCTTCCGGACGCAGACCCAATACATCGACGGCGAAAGCAACGACAGCGACGCGGAGGAAGCCGAGGCTGCTGCCCAAAGCAACGAGCTGGGCGGTGGTGAACCACGAGCAATCCATCGGAAGTTCGTCCCCAAGGTCGAAATTCTGTTGGTGGACAATGGTCCATCCGATGAGATTGAGCGATTCAAGATCGAGATGCTCGAACAGCGTCAGCGAACCGATTCATTCAACTACAGCTTCGTTGTCGTGCCCAGCGTCGAGGACGCGCTGGCCGCGATTGTCATCAACCCGACCATTCAGGCGGTTGTACTCACCGCCCGCTTCGAATTGGACACTCGGCGCCGGCTGAGCTCCACCCTAGGAAAGTACGTGTCACGGCATACAGCCGGACACTTTTCCACGGCAAGGCAAATCGACCGGATCTTGGATTTGGAAGAGATCATCGATCTGCTCCGCCCAGAGATCCCGGTCTACCTGATCGCCGGCGTTGCACTTGAATCTATCGCGCACGAGATTACCGGTCGCTTCAAGCGCATCTTCTCACGCAACGACGGCATGGATCTGCATCTGTCGATCATCGCCGAGGTGCTCGAACGCTACAACACTCCGTTCTTCCACGCGCTACAAAAGTACGCCAAACGCCCCGGCGGGGTATTCCACGCGATGCCGATTTCTCGCGGCGGGTCGGTGCAGAACTCGCCATGGGCACGAGACTTGGTGGACTTCTACGGGAAGAACCTGCTGTTGGCCGAAACCTCTGCCACTTCCGGAGGATTGGATTCCCTCTTGGATCCGCAGAGCTCCATCAAGGAAGCCCACGAGCTGGCGGCCCGCGCCTTCAACAGCCACCGCACCTACTTCGTCACCAACGGCACTTCCACCGCGAACAAGATCGTTCACCAGTCGATCCTTGCGCCCGGTGACATCGTGCTAGTTGACCGCAACTGCCATAAATCACACCATTACTCCCTGGTGCTCGCCGGTGCAAGCGTCAGCTACCTGGAGGCCTACCCGCTGAACGAGCACTCCATGTATGGTGCCGTATCGCTGGAAGAAATCAAGGGACGGCTGTTGCAGTTGCGCCGCGAAGGCCTGCTGCACAAGGTCAAAATGCTCACATTGACCAACTGCACCTTCGACGGGATTATTTACGATCCGCGTCGCGTGATGGAAGAGTGTTTGGCCATCAAGCCAGATCTGGTCTTCCTATGGGATGAAGCGTGGTTCGCTTTCGCCGGATTCCATCCTGTCTACCGTCAACGCACCGGTATGTCTGCGGCCCAACGCATGCAAACGGCGTTTGAGACATCTGAATATCGTGAGCGTTTTGCCGCGCAGCGTACCGAACTGCCCGAACCAGGAACGCTGGATGACCCGGCAAACGATGATGCCTGGCTGAAGACGCGACTGCTCGCCGATCCTGCCAAGACCCGCCTGCGCGTGTATTCGACACAGTCCACGCATAAGACGCTGACCTCACTGCGCCAAGGGTCAATGATTCACATTCACGATCAAGATTTCGCAGAACGTAACCGCAATACGTTCCGCGAGGCCTATATGACGCACACCTCGACCTCGCCGAACTATCAGATCCTCGCCTCGCTTGATATCGGGCGGCGCCAGGCTGAGTTGGAGGGCTATGCGTTGGTGCAGCGCCAGGTTGACTTGGCTCAATCGATCGTCCGGGCGATGTCACGCAATAAGCTGCTCAGCAAGTACTTCCAGGTACTCGATACGAGGGACCTGATCCCGCACCAATACCGTTGCAGCGACACCGGCAACCCAGTTCGTGACGGGTTGGAAGTTTGGGACAGGTCTTGGTCTGAAGATGAATTCGTCGTTGACCCATCAAGATTGACCCTGGACATCAGCCGCACAGGAGTGGATGGAGACACCTTCAAGCACACCTATCTGATGGACGGTCATGCAATTCAGGTCAACAAGACCAGCCGCACCTCGGTCCTGTTGATGACCAACATCGGCACTAACCGTTCGGCGGTGGCCCACCTGATTGAGGTGCTGGTCAAGATCGCCGAAGAGCTGGAGCATAAACGCCGATTGGATGGCCGGGCGCTAGCGGACGGGAAAAAGGTTCCGCCGACGCAGATCCCAATGCCAGATTTCAGCTATTTCGCCGAGGAGTTCAGCGGCGGCGGTGGCAGCGGCGATATGCGTTCGGCCTACTATCTGACCTATAAGGATCCGGCTACGCACTTCATTTTCTCACCAGAGATTCGTCAAAAAATTCAAAGTGGCGAACAGGTAGTCTCGGCGGCGTTCGTTACTCCATATCCTCCAGGATTCCCGGTATTAGTTCCGGGGCAGGTCGTGTCGACGGAGATCCTCGATTACATGGATGTGCTCGATACCCGAGAAATCCACGGATACCACCGTGACTACGGGTACCAGGTCTTTACCCGTGAAGCATTGGCCGAGGTGGCAGCGAAGAAGTCTTGATTCTTCGTATGGGCAGGAATCTCAGCTGAGATTCCTGCCCAAACGTTTAGCCCATCGCCGTACATGCAGCTCTTCGAAGCTGGCACTGACAACTGTGAAATTAGTCAGAGGGACGTGTGAGTAATTGGTCTGAGCTGGCTTCATTGACGCGTTGCGGGTAGCGTCCGTAATGAGGGCTCGGCCCCGATGGCTGAGTCAGATGCACGGTAACTTCACTGTAAAAGGAGAAGGATCTATGACAAAAACCAAGAACACACCGGCAAGCAAAACCTCGAAGGAGAACGCTGAAGGTGGTTTCGTTGCCACCGCTGCCCTCGGAGATGCCTTGCAGTCCGTGTTGGTGCAACTGCTGGACTTGCAGCTTGTTGGCAAGCAGATCCATTGGAATGTTATCGGCCCGAACTTCCGCGACCTGCACCAGAACCTCGATGAGATCGTGGATATCGCTCGCCGCGGCTCGGATGAAATTGCAGAGCGTATGCGCGCTATGCACATCACTCCGGATGGCCTGGCCGGCACCATAGGTAAATACAGCGAACTCGAGCAACCAAACAACGGAGAGATTCTGACGACCAAGGCCGTGGATATGGTGGTCAAAGCCCTGCAGAACACCGTCGGAGTCATCCGAGACGTACATGACGCAGTCGATGAGGAAGACCCGACCAGCGCTGACATCCTGCACGGGTACATTGCTGGCCTTGAACAACAGGCGTGGTTCATTAGCGCCGAAAATCGCACACCATAGCATCACTGATTTAGGGGGAGCCGAGGCAATTGTTGCGTCGGCTCCCTCGCGGTTTTCGGGTGCCGATCGGAAACTCGAAATACCCCTAGAATCTGCAGCGCGAAGAGCCTACCGTTGAAGATAGACGGGGTGTTCTCGCAACGTCTACACGTCAATTGAGAGGCGATTCATCTATGGCTATGGACAACGGTTCAAACCCAATTAAGGACGAAGAACTCTACGAGAAATTGCGGGAAGAAGGGAACTCCAAGCAAAAGTCTGCGCGCATTGCCAATGCCGCCGCCCGGGACGGCCGATCGACCGTCGGGGAACGCGGAGGCGAGTCTGGCAATTACGAGGACTGGACGGTCGAAGAGCTCAAACGCCGGTCGAAAGAGATCGGTCTGACGGACTACTCCGACAAACGAAAGGCCGATTTGATCCAGGCCCTTCGAAACTCCTAGTGAACTAAGGACGTCGCGTCATGAGTAACGACGGCATCATCGAAGACCAGTCCGAGCCGATTGAAGGAGAGGAACTCAAGGAGCAGTATGTTGCCCGTCGAGGTCCGATTCACCACCCGTCGGTCGAGGAGCTAGAGAAAGACGCCAACGACGATAGATTCGACGCCGGTTAATTCAGCTCCGGTAGCTGATGGATCTGTGTGAACCCTCGTTGGAACGTCTTTTCGGGAGTATCGTAGTAAGTAGTGGCCGTGTTCGGATGGCATGGCTGCTTGACCATTTAATGGTCGAAAACTCACCCGGAAGGGACCAAAATATGGGAGTTCAAAACAACGACGGTGACTAGGTCATCGACGTAATTCGCGAGTCTCATCGTGAATTAACGATATTCACGTCGAGGCCTTTTCGCTTCGCAGGCGGAGCCATTCTTGCTGCACCGCCAACCCAATGGAAGATAGCCGATTCTATGCCGGGAATACCGGTAAGAACAGGAGAGACGCCATGTCGACAATTCACGGAGCGTCCAGACCGCACAGTAAACATTTGGGTTTGGGACTAGCCGCGGGCGGTGCCCTGCTTGCAGCCATGTTCTTAGCCATCATATTTTGGGTTCCCATGGGACTCATTCCCAGCATGAATCCCATGTGGATCGTTGTCGCATGGGGCGCGATGCTCATGTGTTGGGGTGTTTTCCGGTTGATTGCCGGGCCCAGCAGCCTAGACCATCTTAACGGCGGTACCAGCGCAGGCTCTTAGCCTAGGAGCCGGTGTTTTCTGCCCAGAGCCGGAACACAAGCGCACAGCTTAGAAAAACGAAGCCACTGTGCCACTTCAAATCGAAGTGGCACAGTGGCTTCGTTAAACCGCAGGCAGGCAATCTGCGTGCCTTGCCACGCCGTAGTGGAAGTATCGGTTGCTTCTATTCCTACTACTGGGCGTTGCCCCTTGAGGCTTCACCAGCCGATGAGCGTTCAAACTAGTCGCAGATCATTGCGATTCTAGTTTCCGAATTGGTTGTGTTCACCATCTTCGCTGTCGAAATCATTGCCACGGTTGACTGATTCTGTTGAACCGAACTCATTTTCTTCGTTGGCGCCGCCGCTGTAGGATTCCTGGCCGGATTCTTGGTTGCTGTTGCTGCCGTAGGATTCCTGGCCGGATTCTTGGTTGCTGTTGCTGCCGTAGGATTCCTGGCCGGACTCTTGGCCGCTACCGCCGCCGTAGGATGACTGTCCACCGTCGTTACCGAAATCATTGCCTTCGTTAGCACTGTTCTCGGAATAGGTCTGGCTTTCGTCGTTGCCACTGCTATTCTCATAGCCGCTTTGAGAGTCGGAGTGGCTGGTGCCCTCAGCATTGTTGTTGTCGAAGTTCCCGAACTGCTCACTTGAATCGTGCTCGGACGTGGAGTCCTCCTTGATCGTGGTTCCTGACGAGTCCCACGCTATGGCCCCACATTCGCAGTGCCCAAGGTATGTGCAAGTTCTAACCGTGAAATGCTATGTAACGGTCAGGTAACGCTCACCTTTGTTTCGAATTGCCTAACGGAACGGCAAATTTCCCATGAACAATAGAGAGCCACGAGAACTTTCAACATTAGCGCTGAAGATCCCCGTGGCTCTCGAAAACAAACTATATATTGCTATTTCTGGTTCATCGGTATGCGTACGCCGCGTTCGGCGGCAACCTCAATTGCGCGGTCATAGCCAGCATCAACATGGCGGATGACCCCCATCCCAGGGTCGTTGGTTAGTAGGGCCTCTAGCTTTGCGGCGGCCATTTCCGTGCCGTCGGCTAGGGACACCTGACCAGCGTGGATCGAGCGTCCCATGCCCACGCCACCGCCGTGATGAATCGAAACCCACGAAGCACCGGAGCTCGTCGCGGTCAGGGCATTGAGCAGCGGCCAATCGGCGACGGCATCCGTGCCGTCGGCCATGGCTTCGGTCTCCCGGTATGGGGAAGCCACCGAACCCGAGTCCAGATGATCGCGTCCAATGACGATTGGCGCAGAGACTTTCCCTTCGGCGACCAGCTGGTTGAATAGCAGGCCCGCCTTGTGGCGTTCCCCGTAGCCCAACCAGCAGATGCGTGCAGGCAGGCCTTCGAATTCGACACGGTCCGCCGCGGCATCCAGCCAACGGTGCAGGTGATCGTTTTCTGGAAACAGTTCCTTGAGCGCTTGGTCAGTTACGCGAATATCCTCTGGATCGCCGGAGAGCGCAACCCAACGGAATGGGCCTAGACCCTCGCAGAACAACGGACGGATGTAAGCCGGAACGAAGCCAGGGAATTCGAAAGCACGCTCGTACCCGCCCTTGCGTGCTTCATCGCGGATTGAGTTGCCGTAGTCGAAGACCTCGACGCCGAGGTCCTGGAACTCGACCATCGCCTGTACCTGCTTGGCCATCGATGCTTGGGCCTTGAAGGTGAAATCGGCGGCGTCTGCGGCCGCAGCGGGGGCCCACTGGTCCAGCGTGTATTCCACCGGCAGATAGCTCAGCGGGTCGTGGGCACTCGTCTGATCGGTGACGACGTCAATCGAGATCTCGCCTGCCTTCTGGCGGCGCAATAGCTCCGGGAAAACTTCCGCCGCGTTGCCGACGAAACCTACCGAGTGCCCACGGCCTTCGGCCTTAGCCGCTGCTACCTTGGCTAGAGCCTTATCGAGATCCAGCTCCACCTCATCCAGGTAACGCTTCGAAACGCGTCGGCGCAGACGCGACTCGTCCACATCCACAATCAGGCAGGCCCCATCGTTCAGGGTCACCGCCAATGGCTGGGCACCACCCATACCGCCGCAACCGCCGGTGAGGGTCAGCGTGTTGGCCAGCGTACCGTTGAATCGTTTCGCGCCGATTGCAGCAAAAGTTTCATAGGTTCCCTGCAAAATGCCTTGGGTGCCGATGTAGATCCACGAGCCGGCGGTCATCTGGCCATACATCATCAGGCCTTCGGCCTCTAGCTTGCGGAAGTGCTCCCAATTCGCCCAGTCGCCCACCAGATTCGAGTTGGCGATGAGCACTCTAGGTGCCCACTTGTTGGTGCGGAAGACGCCGACGGGCTTGCCCGACTGGACCAGCAAGGTCTCGTTTTCTTCGAGGTCCTTTAGCGTCTCGACAATTGCATCGAATGCTTCCCACGAGCGTGCTGCCTTGCCGGTTCCCCCATAGACGACGAGGTCTTCGGGGCGCTCGGCAACTTCTGGGTCGAGGTTATTCATCAGCATGCGCAGCGGGGCTTCGGTTGCCCAAGACTTGGCGTTTAGCTGGGTACCGCGCGGGGCGCGGACGACTCGTGGTTCATGATTCATGATGGGCTCCTTTGGCAGCAGCGGAAGTAACTTTCTACCTTCCATCATTGGCCAAAGTGGGCTAGGAGGGTACGCCCTAGCAGAGGGTGGTGTCCGGAATTTCAGACTGGGCGTACCGGAGCGAGGCGTCGCCCATGCACCCGGCTGGTCAGCTGCCCGGCGGTTTGCCTAATCTGTTCGAGCAACGGATCCCAACGTTCCTCGGGGACCCGATCACCGAGGAACGTCACCGCAACCGCGGCTACCGGCCAACCATTCGCATCCTGTATTTCCACGGCAAGGGAATGGAAGTCCGCCGTGACATCCCCGCGTTCTACGGCGAACCCGCGTTTTGTTGTCTGGTCCAGCTCGCGGCGTAGCTGCTGATAGGAATTGATCCCGCTATCTTGCGCGCGGTTGCTGAAACTTGATGTGCCCGGGTACAGCGCACGAACCTGCGACTTCGGCAGGGCAGCCAGAATCGCGCGGCCCGAGGCGGTCAAATGCGAAGGCAGGCGCACACCGACGTCGGTGACCAGCGAGGGGCGACCCTTGGCGCGTTCCTCTACGATATAGAGCACATCAGGCCCGTGGAGCACTGCCAGGTGGGCGCTTTCGCCTACCTTGTCCACGAGTTGCGCAATCAGCGGTGCTCCGAACCTAGCCAGAGGTTCCTGTCTGGTGTAGGCACTGGAGAGCTCGAAGGACGATACCCCCAAACCGTAGGCCTTCTCCTCGGGGTAATGGGCGATAAAACCTTGTTCGAGCATCACATTCAGCAGCTGGTACACACTGGATCTGGGCAGCTCCAGCAGCTTGGCGATCATTGCCGCCGGGGTCGGCGACTTCCGGCTTGCGAGTAATCGCAAGACACGGAGCGTATTTTCCGCTGCCGGAACCTTGCTGCCCATGAGTGACCCCTTAGTCGAAAACGCTTATCTGCTAGGGAACTCTAGCAAGTCTCTGAGCAAAGAAGCGTTTTCTTCCCTAGGAAATTTGGTCTTGAAAAGACTCGTTGAGCTGTTCAAGCCTTGGCGGGTTGGCCCCGGAAACCAGTACTGTCAGCTCCGAACAACGAGTCGCCTGAGTCAGCGCAGACTCCAATTCTTTCTGGTCCAGAGCTCCACCCTTCGTGGTGAGCGCCTGCGCCAACGAGCTATTGAGCAGCCCATGAAGCAAGCCAGACATGAAAGCGTCGCCTGCGCCGATTGAGTCCACGACCTTCACCGCACGGGAATGGACCAGTACCTCGGTGTTCTTCGTGCGGGCGGTGGCGCCGCGAGCCCCGAAGGTCATGATGGCAAGCTTGGCGCCGCGTTCCAGAATATGATCCAAGATTCGCTGGCAGTCCCAACCGGGGTAGAGCCACAAGGCATCGTCATCGCTGAGCTTGACCACATGGGACAGGCTCATCAGTTTTTCTACCTGCTTCAGCGCAGCGGCGCGCTTGGGAATCAGCTGCGGGCGCAGATTTGGGTCATAGCTGCGCAATTGCGTTGCCGGAGAGCCTTGGAATGCTTCCAATACTTTCTCGCATCCCGGTGCCAGCCATCCGGCGATAGAACCTGAATGCAGGAGTTGCGCCTCGGAACTTGGAACGCCGCTTGGAAGTTCCCAGGACAAATCGAATTCATAGCTCGCGTCGCCAACTCCGTCGACGGAAACTGTGGCGGTGTTCGTGGGCCGCTGCGCGACGCTGCCGGCCGCGAGCGCTACACCGGAATCTTCGAGGTGCGCGGCGATCAACTTGCCGTACGCATCTTCGCCTAGCTCTGTATGCAATGTGACCTGATGGCCCAAGCGTCCTAGACCCACCGCGACATTCATCGGGGAGCCACCTGGATGAGCCACGTCATCAACGATATCGGCTAGAGCTTCGCCAACCACCTGTATCTGTGCCATGACTCGATACTACGGAAATTCACTTAAATAGCCATTTCCGGGGCGTGGGTTCGGCGCTTATTGCGCGGAACCTCACAAATGCAATGCAGGACCGTGGGAAATCGGTGAGCTAATTCGCGCTGGGCAACCAGGAACCACCGCCGTCGTGAGTCGCCTTCGGCACCGTGGCCCTGAACCGGCGGGGCAGGAAGTCCCGGCCCGCTGAATCCTGAACGTTTCCGGGATTCAGCAGGCCGGCGGACTCAATAGCGCGCGGCCTCGACATTCAGCCGGTAGCCGCGCTTGATAACGGTGGTGATCAGGTCCGGGTGCGGGAGCGTGCGCCGCAGCCGGCTGAGCGTCATGTCCAGCGCGTGCTTCGAAGACACCGTGGGCAGCACAGCGCCGAGCTCGTCGCGCGAGACGACCGACCCTCCGGCCTCCAGCAGGCAGCGCAGGATCTCGGTCTGTGCCGGGGTGAGCTCGCAGCGCTCATCGTTCAGGCTCAATGTGCGTCCCCGAAGTTCGCATTCCCCGAAGACCGTCGGCGCGCTGAGCGTGCCCAGCGCGCCCAGATGCTCGACCAGTTGCAGAATCATCGCGCCCATGCGGTGGCGTTCGGGAACCAACGCGCCGTGCACACCGGAGGACTGCAGCGGGGCCGCCGTCACCGGGCCCACCGTTGCCACCGCCACTCGTTCGTTCAGCGAGCGAATCAGCGCCTGGTAGCGATTGCGCGTGCGGGCCGCGGCGAACAGCGCATGCACGCTCGGCGCGCTGGTGAAGGTGATCGCGTCGAAATGCGCGGCGCAGATTCCTTCGACCAGAAGCGAAAGGTGCTGGTCAGAGCTGGTGTCCAGCCAGCGGTACGGCTCGACCTTCAAAACCCGCGACGCGCCCAGATCCCGCAGCGACTGGGCGAGCCCATGGTCGCTGTCCGCATGCAACTGCACCGCCACGGTTTGCCCCGCGATCGAAGGCCCCAGCAGCGGAAGCAGCCCGGCGGTGGTGCCGTCCTGGGCGACACCGGCGGCGTGGAATCCCAGGGCGCGCACCGCACCGTGGGCCTTCGCACCGCGAACGTAGAGCTTCGCCGCCTTCATGGACTGGCACAACTGGTGGCCGAGACCAGCGGCCTCGGCCGAATCGAACCAGCGCCGCAGCCCATAGGCGGTGGAAATGATGGCCGCTTCCGGGCGCAACTCGATCAGCTTCCTGGTCTGCTCCACGAGCAGCGCCTCGTCGTCCAGCGGTGCGAGCTTCAGCAACGGTGCGTGCGTGACCTCGGCGCCGCGGCGCTCCAGCGCTTCGATGAGTTCGGCCGAACGCCGGTCGCTGGTCACCGCGATCCTGAAACCAGACAATGGCAGAGCCAGCGCGCTCATGCGATGGCCCCAAAATTTGCCATTTCCTCGGCCAGCAGCCGCTGCGGCAAGGCCGTCACCTCGCCGATGACGATCACCGCCGGATTCGCGCAACCGCGCGCCCGGGAGGTCGCCGTCAGGGTCGCCAGCGTTGCAAAGGTGGTGCGTTGGTCGCCGGTGGTCCCGGATTCGACGATTGCACAGGGCATGGTGGCTGCCATGCCCTGGCGCAGCAGGCCGGAAGCGGTGCTTTCCAGGGTTCCCATGCCCATCAGGATGATGATGGTGCCGCCCAGCCCGGTGAGCTGCTCCAGTTGCTGGCTTTCCAGCGGGTCGTGGCCCGAAATGACCGAGAATACCCGGTTCACACCGCGTGCCGTGACCGGAATGCCGGCGGCCGCGGGAACCGTGATGCAGGAACTGAGTCCGGGCACCACGCTGATGGCGATGCCTGCCTTGGAGGCCGCGGCCATCTCTTCGAATCCGCGGCCAAATACGAATGGGTCTCCGCCTTTGAGCCGAACCACATTTGAACCGGCCTTGGCGGCGGTCAGCATCTGCTCTTCGATCTGGGATTGGCTGACCTTGTGGTGCCCGGGCTGCTTGCCAACATCCACGATCACCGCCTGCGGGGCGAGCTTCCGCACGAGATCGCCGGGGCCCAACCGGTCAACGAAGACCATGTCGGCGTCGGCTAAGGCGCTGACCGCTCGCACGGTCAGCAGATCAAGTGCGCCGGGGCCACCACCGACCAGGGTGATTAGGCCGGAGCCGGCGGCCGGTTGGCGCGTCAAGACCGGCAGTCCCCGCCGCTGGGCCGCTTCGCGCAGCGGCTGGAAGCGCTGGGGCAAGGCATCGCAGATGACCAGCAGGTTCGCGGTTTCGAGCGCCACGAGTCCACCTTCCGGGGTATCCGCGGAAAGTACCTGCGCCCCCTGCGCGATGAAATGCTCCGCTGCCCCGCGTGCACCCCTCAGCCCGCCGGCGAGCAGCAGCGTGCAACCCTTGACCTCGAACGCTGTGCCGTTCATCGGATCGACTCCGCCGCGAGTTCGCAAGCCGTGTGGTCGGCGCCGAATAAGCCTGCTTGTCCAACAAAAACCTTTTTTCCGCTCGCCGCTTCGGTGATGCGGTGAGCGGGCAAGCAGTCGCCGGCAGTATGGGTCGTTTGATCATTTGAACGGTTTGACATGGGAAGTCAGCTCCACTTGATTCTCGATGGCTCGATGCTGACAACACTATCGAGGAACCTTTGCCCCGAAATTTCCCATTTGTTTCCATAGGAATAATTCATACATAAACTCGACGAGAACTACGGGGGTCGTGTTTGCGCCGCCGCGCAATGAAGCCTGGCCGTGGCCAATGCCGGTGAAACGAGATTTACCTGGGCGCAACAGAACCGTGCGATCGGCCGTAACAGGCGCTTCGTAGACTGCAACCACAGGCTCGTGACAACGAGCCTCGAAACTACCGAAGGGAAGAATCATGGGCCTACTCATTGCCCGCGAAATGCCGGAGCCCGGTCAGCCCGCATGAGCGGGGGATCAACAACCGAACCGCGAACCGAGTCCCTGGTGGCCGTCTCGCACGGCACCAGCGATCCGGCAGGCCAACGGGCGATCAACTCCTTGGTGGAGGAAATCCGCCGGGCGGCCTCAGTGGCCGTGCACCAGTCATTCGTCGACGTCCAAGAGCCCCGGGCAAGTACGCTGCTCCTCGGGCTGCCGGACGAAGAGCAGCACGCGGTCCTCGTGCCGCTGCTGCTTTCGCGGGGTGTGCACGTGGATCAAGATCTCACCGAGGCGGCGGCGCTTCGGCCCAATACTCGCATTGCACCGGCCCTCGGCCCGCACCCGTCGCTCGCTCTGGTTATCGAGCACCGACTCGTGCAGGCCGGATGGCGGCGCGGCGAACCTGTCATCCTCGCCGGTGCGGGGACACGGCTGGCCCAGGGCGTGCATGACTGCCAACAGGTTGCCAACCTGCTGGCCGGCCTGCTGGGGGTGCAGGTTACCGCCGCCTTCGTGGCCGCGGCGACCCCGTCGCTGGGGGAAGCGGTCGCCGCGGCCCGGGCGGCGAGCCCGCAACACCGCGTGGTCGTGGCCAGTTACCTGTTGGCGCCCGGCTACTTTCAGTCCCTGATCGAGCGCTGCGGCGCAGATCTGGTCAGCGATCCATTGCTTGCCCCGGACGCTGAGGTGCCCGCAGAATTGGTGAACCTCGTATTGCATCGCTTCCTGGCGGCGTTATCCTAGGCCCGGACCAACCTTCAGCACTTGCCGGCAAGGGCCAAGAACGGCACAGTGTAAACATGCAGTCGCTTTTCGATGACGGCGCCTTCGAGCGTCGGCCCCATACCGTGCGCGCGGGCGCGGTCCATCTGCCCAGCTGGCTAACCCGCGAGCAGCAGGACTGGATGACCGAACGCTTCCTGGATTGGGGCAATGGACCGGTCCCGCCGCATTCCACGCTGGTCAATGGACACCCGATGAAGGTCAAGACGGTATGCCTGGGCTGGCATTGGGGAAACTACACCTACACGCGCACCGCCGAAGACCTCAACGGCCAGCCGGTGCCACCGATGCCCGATTGGCTGGCGTCACTGGGACGGCGCGCGGTGCTGGAAACGACCGGGGACGGAGCAAAAGCCGCGGGCTACAACCCCGATGTGGCGATCATCAATTACTACCCGCCGGGCTCGACCATGGGCATGCACCAAGACGCCGAAGAGAAAATCAACGCACCGATCGTCTCGCTGTCCATTGGCGAGAGCGCGAACTTCCGCTTGGGCAACAACGAGACGCGCACCAAGCCCTACCAAGATGTGCGTCTGGCTTCCGGAGACTTGTTCGTCTTCGAGGGTCCCGCCCGGTGGGCCTTCCATGCGGTGACGAAGATCTATCCGGGTACGGCTCCGGCCGGCTGGTCGCTGGGCAGCGGCCGGATCAACATCACGCTGCGTGAGACGGGGATGGGCTAGGCCGCTATTCGGAGGCCAGATCGAGGGTGGCAATGACCGCCCGGTGGTCGGAATCTCCCACCGCCAACGTGTCCGAGGAGCCGGTATCGAGGCCGCGAACCAGCACGTGGTCGATGCCCAACATGGGCATCGGACGGTTCGGCCAGGTCATCCCGAACCCCCAGCCCTCATGCGGCACCTTGTTGAGCTGCTCCGAGACCGGCGAGAAATGGCGGTCGGCATTGGTCGCATTAAAATCGCCCAAGGCAATAATTTTCGCGCTCCGATCGGCGGCGAGCGTGCGTCCAAGATTGCTTAGCATCAGGTCGCGTTCCGCATGCTCCAGGGGCCGGGCCGAAGCCACGTGGACCGCGTACACCGTCACATCCCCGGCGTCGGTTCGAACGCGCAGCTTCACCGCCCGGGACCAACCCAACCCAAGGTCCAGCGGCTCTTCGTCGAGGATCGGATACTTGCTGTAGACCCCCACGGTTCCCACGGTGTACTGGTGCGGGTGGGTTTCTTCCAGCAGTGCAGCGACTTCCTGGGCCTGTCCTTCACCCAGTTCCTGCAGGCTTATCAGATCTGCGCCCGTGGCGAGGAGACCCTGTGCGGAGCTGTGCGCCCCGTCTTCGTGCACATTCTGCGTGGCGACAATAAATTTGGCGGCCGGTTCGGGGGCATTGGCCGGCAGGAACGCCGCGCCAAAGATCCACGACCAAGCCACCAACGGAAGCAGGAGCACCAAAAAAGAGATGCGGCCACGCGCCGCCAGCGCCCAGCAGAACAACAAGGGCACGCCGAGGCCTAGCCAGGGAGCCAAATTGTCCAGAAACAGTCCGAGCCCACCGCGTTCGGGGAAGCTGCGGTGGGCAACTAGCACTATGGTCAGTGCCAATGACAAAAGAACTATCAATAACCGGGCGGCCATCCGGCCGGCGGTGAGGCGTTTATGAGCTGCATGGGACATGAGAATTCCACAGTGCCACATGTTCCTCGCCCAGCCGTGGATTGAGCGTGGAATACCCGCGCCGCGTTCTCTGTTGGGTACCCGAGAGGTATTGTCATTACGATTGATACGGGCGCCAACGTAGCCGTGCCATGAACACACCCGAATCGCAGCAAAGTAAGAGGCCCCCAATGAACCGTTTAGCGCCCCCGCGGTATTTAGAAGGCAGGACACTGCTCTTCGCAATTATTGCCCTAGGCATGGGTGGCTTTGGCATCGGTGTGACCGAGTTCGCCATGATGGGCCTGCTCCAGGAAGGCGCTGAGGACCTGAACGTCACGAATTCCCAGATGGGGCTCGTGATCAGCACCTACGCGATCGGCGTGGTTGTCGGTGCGCCGCTGTTGACCGCGGTCGCCGCAAAAATCCCGAAAAAGCGTGCGGTGCAGCTACTGATCCTGCTCTTTGCCGTGGCAAATCTTTCCTCATTCTTCGCTCCGGATTACGGAACCATGCTGTTCACCCGGTTCCTTTCCGGACTGCCGCACGGGGCCTACTTCGGGTTGGCAGGTGTGCTGGCAGGTAATTTGGTGCCCGGCAGCATGCGTGGGCGAGCCATCGCGTGGGTAATGCTGGGCCTGTCGGTGGCAAACGTCGGCGGTGTCCCCTTGGTGACCTTGCTGGGCCAGGAAGTCGGATGGCGTTCGATGTTCCTTGTGGTCACCGCGGTGGGGCTGCTCACCTTTGCCTTGATCACTATTTTCGTCCCACTGCGCAGGGCCGAAGCGGGAGCAAGTATGCGCCGCGAACTTTCGGCGCTTAAAAGCCTGCAAGTCTGGTTGGCCATGGCAACCGGCATCGTAGGCTTCGGTGGGTTCTTCGCGGTCTACTCCTATATTTCTCCAACCCTCACCGACGAAACCGGGCTGGATATTGTGCTGGTTCCACTGGCCCTGGCGCTCTACGGGGTGGGCATGGTGGTCGGCTCGTTGATCGGAGGACGGCTGGCCGACTGGTCGGTGTTCGGAGCGATCAAGCTGGCCAGTGTGCTCATGGTTATCAGCATGCTGGTGTTTGCCGCCGTTGCCTCGTGGGTGATCCCAACACTCATCATGGTGTTCGTCCTGGGCAGCGTCGGTTCGCTGCTGATCCCGAGCCTGCAGACGCTGCTGATGGATTCGGCCCCACATGCGCAGTCGTTGGCTGCGTCGCTGAACCACTCGGCGCTCAACGTGGCCAATGCCCTCGGCGCTGCGCTCGGCGCGATCGTGATCAGCGCGGGCCTGGGCTACCGTGCGCCGTCGGTGGTCGGGGCCGGACTTGCGGCCTTGGGCTTATTGATCGCGTGGATTACCCAGCTCCGAGCCCAAAAGCTTGGCCTGGTTATCGGCGCGGCAGCGGTTCTCGAGCGGGTCGACGCGCCGGAACAACACTAAACAACAAATGCAACTAGGTGCGGGGCGTGGATCCATTGGATCCACGCCCCGCACTCATCTGTACTGGTTAGCCCTCTTGGCTTCCTACGGCACCGATATTGAACATCCAACACACCCCGAACTTGTCGGTCAGCATTCCGAACGAGTCACCCCACGGGGCCTTGGCCAGCGGTTCATCGATGCGCGAACCGTCGGAAAGCTTCTCCCACCAGGCGGTGAGCTTCGCTTCATCTGCGGGGTCGGTGGCATCGTTGCTCAGGGCAATGGTGCCGTTTCCGGTCACATTCATTTCCGGCATGGCATCGGAACCCATCAGGTGCAGTCCGCGATCGACGAATAAGGAAGAGTGCATGATCAGGTCGGCGGTGGCGGGATTGCCGTCATCCATTCCTTCTTTGAATGTCATGGCGGAGTATTCTCCGCCGAAAACGGAGTGGTAGTACTCCATTGCCTCGCGGGCGACGCCGCCAAATTGCAGATAAGGGGTCATAGCAACGGACATTGGGAAGTTACCTTTCGCCGAAGTTCGTAGGACTGATCCGTCCACGAGGCACATTCTTCCACCGGAACTCGAGGATGGGAAGAGGCGCTGTGATTAGCCTCTCGGAATCCCGATTGGTATTTATCTGCAGGCTCCGGTAGAGTTATATCTCGGTTCGGAGGTCCAAAAGATCGCAAGAACTAAACCTTCATCTGGGGGTATGGCGCAGTTGGTAGCGCGTCTGCATGGCATGCAGAAGGTCAGGGGTTCGAATCCCCTTACCTCCACAGTGTAATGTCTCGGGACATCGGTAGAACGATGTCCCGAGACATTAGTCTTTTAACTGTCACCTATTCAGGCGAGAAATTGCTTTTTGGTAGTTCTTCGATGGATCGATTTTGAAGTACCTGATGATTTCTCCGGTTTTTCTGTTGATGACGGTTACGTCCCGATCATCAATGAGCATCCGGACCGGAACGCCTGAATAGGTGCGTCCCATTCCGAGGTGGCGAAGCTGCCCTCCGTAACGTAGCGTCAGCTTTCCGTCCTTGTCCACGGTGTCTGTTCTGATGCGCCGTTCGTCCTTTGGAAGCGGTTTCGGAACGGCTTTCGCTGTTGCCGTGTAGCGCAGATATGGTGGTTTCCTCCCCGCTGCTTTGTGTGGCCTTTCCATGTTGTAGACGTGCTTGAATTCCTCAAGTTGCTCGTTGAGTTGGGCGACGGTTTTGGCCCGTGGTTGGGCATTGAGCCAGAGCTTGAGCGTGCGATGGAATCGTTCAATCTTGCCCTGGGTTTGAGGGTGGTTCGGTGAGCCGTTGATCTGCTTGATGTCCCATTCCTGGAGCAGCTTCTCGAACTGGTTCTTCGCTGGTTCATCTCCGTTGATCTTGCCGGTGAAGCGGGTGGTGAAAACCAGTCCGTTATCGGTCAATGAGGACTGTGGTCGGCCGTGTTCCTCGCAGGCTTGGGTGAACTGTTTTGCTACGTGGTGCCCAGTCACGCGCCGGTATGCGCGGATGCTGATGAGGAATCTGGAGTGGTCATCGATGTAGTCCAGGATTTCGGTGTCGCTGCCGTCGGCCAGTCTCCAGTGGGTGAAATCCGATTGCCACATTTCGTTGGGGAGCGCGGCTTCGAAGCGGATCAGGGAGCTTTTCGGGCGTTTTTGGGGTTGGTCGGTGACGTGGTTGGCTTGGCGCAGAATGCGGTGGACGGTGGATTTTGAGGGTGCCGACACCCTTACCTCCACAGATTAAAATCCCGGTATCACTTGCATAAAGTGATACCGGGATTTTTTCGCTTAAACTTCTGCGACCCTTTACCGAATTCCGCTGGGGCCAGCCGAAGGAACTCGGGACGCGCCGGGCGCCTAGCCGTGCTGCGGGCTCGGGTCGCCGATATGGCCCTCGGCGCTGGCGTCCAGCACGCGGGCAACAAAAGCCGCGTACTCGCCCATGTAGTGCTTCAGGAAGTCGGCCGTCGAATGATTGTGCACATTGCCCTCGGCATCGAAGTCTTCTTGGTTGAATGCCAGATAGACCTCGGGGGAGTTCAGTTGCGGGGAGTCGAGGAAGCTGAGCACGCCGCGCATCGAGGACTGCATCACCGCGGTGCCGATGGCGCCCATTGAGGCTCCGACCAGTCCGCTGGGCTTGCGGGCGAATGAGTTGGTGCCCCACGGTCGCGAACCCCAGTCGATCGCATTTTTCAGCGCACCGGGAATCGAGCGATTGTATTCGGGGGAGATGAACAACAACCCGTCCGAAGCTTCGATGGCGCGTTTGAGTTCGGTACCGACGGAAGGGTAGTCCTCGTCGTAATCGTAGCTGTAGAGCGGCAGGTCCTTGATCGGGATTTCGGTGAATTTCAGATTCTCCGGGGCCAGCTTGATCAGGGCCTTGGACAACGTGCGGTTGATGGAATTCGTGGCTAGCGAACCGACAAAATAGCCGATGCTGTACTGTCTCATGTCCCCAGTTCACCACCGTCGCCGGCATCCGTCCAGAGATTTCCGAACAGGAAAATTGCCGCGCATAATTGCCTCGAGGCGCAACGGAATGACGCACGCCGAGAGCCTGCGTCATTCTATTGCGCCTCAGGTCAGCGACTACTGCAAGGGATCTTTCGGGTTGGGCAGCCGATAAACTCTTTCATCATCCACCGACTGCACGCCTTCGACTTGCTGCAGCTGGGCGCGCAGTTCCTCGTCGCCGTGGCCGATCACCTGGCCTAGCGTGCCAAGCACCTTGTTGATCCGCAGCCCGGAGGCTTCCAGCGAACTGACCACCTGATCGATCCGCGCGGTATAGGTCGCGGTCACGGTCACGATATAGGTGTGCGAGGACGTCACCCGATCGTCCGATGATTCGCTCATGATCTCCCTGCCCCTAAGCTTCGGCCGGTGGCGGAGCTTGGGTGAGGCCTGAGCCAACGTCCACGGAGAACAGCTCCAAACGCTGGGCCTCTTGCACGAGCTCGGCCCACAACTCACGCGCCCGGAAGCCGGTGGCCTCGGCTAGTAACGCCGCGATGCCGGCCACATGCGGGGTGGCCATGGAGGTGCCGCTGATGGTGTTGTATCGTTCGGCCCCCGGCCAAGAGGAATAGACGGCTACACCCGGACCGGAAATATCCACCTGGCCGCCACGGCCGGGCAGCGTGCGGGCGGAGAAGTCGGCTATATTCAGCGTGTTATCCAGCGCGCCGACCGCCATCACGTAGGGGCTGTTGGCCGGTGCCCCGACGAACCCTGCGTTCCCCTGGGAGCGTTGGGCGTTGTTGCCCGCCGCGGCGATGATCAGCGAACCGAGTTCCAATGCCCGGCGTCCGGCGGTCACATAGGGCGGGTGCACTTGCTGCACATCGGCCCCCAGCGACATGGAGATCACCTGGCATTCGTTTTCCAGGGCCCAGTCGATACCGGCCAGGATGGTTGCGTCAGACCCGGAGCCGTCGGCGCCAAGCACCTTGCCCGCGTAGATATCCGCCCCGGAGGCCACCCCGTAGCCGCGGCCGTCAGCCAGGGTGCGTGGGCCGCAGGAAGAACCGATGCAATGGGTGCCATGTCCGTGGCCATCTTGGGCGTCCTCGCCCGGGACGAAGGATTTGGACACCACCGTGCGTCCGGCGAAGTCGGGGTGGGCTAGGTCGAAGCCGGTGTCCAGCACCGCTACCTTGATGCCGGCGCCGGTGAATTTGGAGTCGACCGCGGCTACCGCCTGCAAGCCCCAGGTTGCCTGATCGGTGTCGTTGAATGAATCGGTGGGCTGCGCGGTGGGCTCTGCCGACAGGGCGTGGTACACCATCTCGGGAACGACGCGGGTTGGCATACTCCGGCTGGCGCAACGCGCCTGGAACTCGTTGAGATGCTCCGCGGCGCTGCTGACCACGGCGATGCCGAGCCGCGGGAAGTATTCGGTCAGGCCATAACCTTCGGACTCGAGAATCTGCGGGACATCCTCGGAAAGGGCGCGGATCCCAACGCTTTCGGTTTCGGTTTGTTCGGCCGAGTCGAAGACCAGCACGTAGCGGCCAGGAATAGGGGTAGCGCTAGAACGGAGAAAGGGAACCTCTGGGGTGAACATGGTCGACTCCTTCAGAACAAGTCAGCTTCCAGCTCCGCGCCGCCAGGTGAATTCATCCGCTGCCGAAGCTGTGGTTACCTAGCACTGTACCGGGCTTGGTATGCGCGTCACCACGATTTGGCAAGGAAACTTTTCGCTCTGCGCACTGCGCAGGCGGAACTGCCCGAAGTGCTAGTGAATTGCGTTCGGGTAGCGGCCGAGTCGGAGATGAATGAATATTTCGCCCCAAATCGTGCCGCGCAGATGAGATGAATTTTCTCTCAATAACTTGACGTCAGGATTTGCGGACCACGCGCTGGGAATCCGTGGAAAACTGCGGCCATTCCTGTGCGGGCGCTTCGCTAGAATCATTCGTCGTCTCGGCAAACGCACTAGTCAAGTTCTGATCAATGGTCAACTGAACGAGATTTTGATTATTTTTCGCCTGCGCGTGTAGCGCAGAGCAAAGCTGCTGCTCATGGCGCCGAAGACACATGGAAGAAGGGACTAATTTTCCCGCTGCCACTTGTATCTTAGTCCGCGACGCATAAGGGTGTTAAACCATAGGGCAATACTCGCAGCAAAGGATAAATGACGATGACGCGAAATATAGACGAGGTCGAACCTCCCGAGAGCCCGGATGAATTCGGTGCGGATGAGACCATTTCGGACTCCCCGCATACCGCGCCGATCCCGGTGCATATGCACATTGCCGAAAACGACACCGACGAACAGATCACCGCCAAGCTGCGCCGCCAAGGCGTGCGTTTGGGCAAGGGCGGGATCGCACCAGCGGTCTTCTGGCCGTCATTGATAGTGATCCTGGCCGTGGCGCTTTTCGCCATTGCGCTGCCGGATACGGCAAGCAGCACCTTCAACGCGGTCCAGAACTGGATCGTGGCGAACCTGGGCTGGTACTACATGCTGATCATCGGCGGGTTCGTGGCATTGGTGATCGTGATCGGCTTCTCGAAGCTGGGCCGGATCACGCTGGGCAATGACGGGGAGAAGCCGGAATTCGGGCTGTTCAGCTGGTTCGCGATGCTCTTCGCCGCCGGCATGGGCATCGGCCTGGTCTTCTATGGCGTGGGCGAACCGCTGATGTACGCCACCGTTGACCCGAAGCCCGGATGGGAAGGCACCGAAGGGGAACTGGCGGGCCTTGCCATGGCGCAGACCTTCATCCACTGGGGCCTGCATCCCTGGGCCATCTACGCGGTCATCGGATTGGCCCTGGCCTACGCGATCCACCGCCGTGGCCGTCCGGTCTCCATCCGCTGGGCACTGGAACCGGTGCTCGGGGACCGGGTCAAGGGCTGGCTGGGCGATGTGATCGACGTGCTGGCCATCTTCGGCACGGTCTTTGGCATCGCGACCTCGCTGGGCCTGGGCGTGCAGCAGATCAGCTCGGGACTGCAGTCCATCGGGCTGGTGGATTCGGTGGACAACACGCTGCTGGTCATCCTCATCGTCGTGATCACCTTCCTGGCCACCATGAGCGTGGTCAGCGGCCTGGGCGCAGGCATTAAGTGGCTGTCGAATATCAACCTGTCCATGGCCGGCCTGCTGATGATCAGCGTGCTGCTGCTGGGCCCGACCCTGTTCCTGTTCCAGAACTTCGTGCAGTCCCTGGGCGTGTACCTGGCCAACTGGATGAACATGACCTTCGACGTCGGCGCCTTCCAGCAGAGCGAGGCAGCGCAGACCTGGTTCTCCAGCTGGACGGTCTTCTACTGGGGCTGGTGGATTGCTTGGGCCCCGTTCGTGGGCATCTTCATCGCCCGCATTTCGCGTGGGCGCACCGTGCGCCAATTCGTCTTGGGCGTGCTGCTGGTGCCGACCATCGTCGGTTTCCTCTGGTTCTCCGTGATGGGCGGCGCCGGGCTGTACCGCCAGTTCTTCGGCGCCGGGGACATGGTCCAGGACGGCGCGGTTTCCGCCGAAGGCTCGCTGTTCCAGGTCCTCGGTGCCCTGCCGATGGGAACGATCCTCTCGGTCATGGCGATCATCCTGGTCGCGATCTTCTTCATCACCTCCTCGGACTCCGGCTCGCTGGTGGTGGATATGCTCGCCTCGGGCGGGCACCCGAACCCGCCAACTTGGTCCCGCGTGCTGTGGGCGGTGCTCGAAGGCTTGCTGGCTGCTGCGCTGCTGATGGCCGGCGGGCTCCAGGCGCTGCAGGCCGGTTCGCTGGCCACGGCACTGCCATTCAGCATCATCATGATCCTGATGGCCGTGGCTACCGTCAAGGGCCTGCGCCACGAGAGCAAGACGCTGGATATCATCGAGGCCAAGATCCGGCTCGAGCGGGTCACCGAGCTCGTCTCCGACGAGCTGTGGGGCACCCTGGATGACCAGCCGGAACTGCGTCGTTACGTCGATGACCGCATCGACTACCGGGTGACGCGCTCGCGCGGAGTTTTCGGCCGACGCGATGAAGGCAGCGGCAAGGCCCCGCATAAAAGGGGAACCGAGCAGTAGCAATGTCTCTCGGTAGGCCTTGAACGTCGGCTGGCGAGCTGACCGCACCAAGCGGTCCGCTCGCCAGCTTTTTCGTTGCCGGTAGCTGAACTGAGCGAACCTTGCCAATCGGGCCATTGAAGTGTGAGGATCGAAGAGACAAGCACTATTCACTGCCCGCGGCGGCATCGCTGCGCCGGCAGAAGTTAAGGGGTGTTCGATGAGCCAGGAATCAATCGTCATCGTTGGTGCGGGTCTTGCCGCGGCCAGCGCCGTGAAGGAACTGCGCAGCTTGGGGCACACCGGGGCGATCACCCTGATCGGCGAGGAGCAAGAACTGCCCTATGAGCGGCCGCCCTTGTCCAAGGGCTATCTCCAAGGCCAGGAGAAGCTCGAGGACTTCACGGTTAACACCGCGCAGTGGTATGCGGAAAACAACGTGGATCTGCGGCTCGGGGTGCGGGCCGAAAGCATTGACCGGCAGAACCAGTTGGTAGCGCTCAGCGACGGCGGCAGCGTTTCCTATGACCGGCTGGTCTTGGCCACCGGCGCCCGTCCGAACCTCGGCGGCGCGCATCCCTTCGAAGGCCATGACCTGCCCGGCGTGCACGTGCTGCGCACCGTGAAACAGGCACATGCACTGCGTGAATCGCTGGCCGAAGACATCCAGCTGGCGGTGATCGGCTCGGGCTGGATCGGCATGGAGGCCGCCGCGAGCGCCCGGCACCGCGGGGCGCGGGTCACCGTGTACTCCCCGGACGAGGTCCCGCTGGGCAAGGTCTTCGGCGACCGCTTCGGACATCACCTGCTGGAGCTGCATCAGCGCAACGGGGTGGACGTGCGCACCGGCACCCAGGTCGAGTCGATACAGGAAACCGACGGACGCCTCGAGGTAGTCAGCAGCGCCGGAACCAGCCGCGCCGACGTGGTGCTTCTGGCCATTGGCGCGGTCCCGAATATCGAATTGGCGCAGCAGGCGGGGTTGGAGACCGATCGCGGGGTGATCGTCGATGCCGCGCTGCGCAGCTCGGATCACAAGATCCTCGCCATCGGAGACATCGCGCAGGCTTTCAACAGCTCCCTGCGCCGGGCGCTGCGCGTGGAGCACTGGGACAATGCCATCCGCCAGGGCAAGCTCGCCGCCGCGACGCTGACCGGGCAAGAGGCAAACTACGATTGGGCCCCATACTTCTTCACCGACCAGTTCGATTTGGGCATGGAGTACGTCGGCTATGCGGCCCCGGAGGACACCACGGTGGTGCGCGGGGACACCGAATCGGGGGAGTTCATCGTTTTCTGGCTGGATGGCGGAAAGCTCACCGCGGCGATGAATGTGAACATCTGGGATGTGAACGAGACCTTGCGCGGGTTGCTTGGACGGAGCATCGCTCCGGAGCGGCTCACCGATCAGTCGGTGGAGCTGGGCGAGCTCTGAGCCGCGCCGCGCAGTTGCTCCGCGCGGCGGTGCGACCCGTAGGGTGTCAGGTCGACGCTGCCCGGCGGGCCCCACACCACCAGCACCCGTAGCTCCGCGCTCCCGGTGTTCGTCAGGTCGTGCAGCTCGGCGGGCCCGGCGAGCACCGAGTCTCCGGAGCTCAGCTCATAGGTTCTTGCGCCCACGCGCATGCGGCCGGTCCCTTCCAGCACCTGGTAGAACTCGATCAGTTGCTCACCCTGGTCGTGCCGGTGGCGTCCCTCGAAGCCTCCGGGCGGGATCACCCAGGTTTGAATGGCAACCGGCAACCCGGTGTGCCCGCCGAAATGGTGGTGCATCAGCATTTCGCTGCCCTCGTGGAGCCGGTAGCCGAAGCCATGGGCGTCGCGTTTTTCCAGCATCTTTCCTCCGTAGTGGTGGCGCTAGGCCAGCTGGCGGGTATATCCCATGCGCTGGCCGATTTGGCGTGCCGTGCGTACGCATGCCGCGATCAGTTCGTCTAGAATTTCGGGCGTGATTCGGAAGAACGGTGCCGCGATCAAGACGCTGGCAACTACCTCACCGCGATGATTGAATATCGGGGCCGCCACACCGACTTCCTCCTGCGAGGTTTCGCCGTAGTTCACCGCGTAGCCCCGGTTTCGTGCAACGCTGATTCGATCAAGGAATTGCTCCGCCGTAAGATCGCCCTGCAATACGATGCTGCCGTTCTCCAAGAGCTCCCGGGTACGTTCCGGGGTCTCATAGGCTAGAAACAGCTGAACCGTAGCGCTCAATGCGGTGTTGTAGCGGCTGCCCATCGCGGAGGTGTGCTTGACCGGTCGCGTGGAGGGTATCTGCTCCACCGACACCGATTCGTGGCCATCCCAGATATTGAGCACCGCGGTTTCCCGGACGTGCTCAGCGAGTTCCTTCAAAGGCAGATAAGCCGTCTGGCGCACGTCGAGATTTGCCAGGAGCGGGCCGGCAATGGCGATCAATCCCAATCCCAAGCGGAACTTCCGGGTGGGCTCGTCGCGTTCCACGATGCGTTCTTGAACCAGCGTGGCAAGAATTCGGGACACGCTGGATTTATGCAGGCCAACTTCCGCCGCAATCTCCGTCACGCCGACCAGCTGCCGTTCAACGGTGAAGCAACGCAAAACATCGATCACGTTGACGATCACCGATGCGCCACGGACTTCGGGGGTCCGCTCGTCCTCGACGTGTGGCGCGGCCGATCCTTCGTTCTCGAATGCAGTCATGATTTCCTCAACCTGTACGTTCGGGTAATTGAGCTAATCCTAGCTGGCGGAGAAGCTACGCCAGCGGCTTCTTGCTCGTTTCGACGGAGAGTGCCACGGCAATCAGCGAGACCACCGCGGCGCCCATCAGGTACCAGCCCGGAGCCAAGACGCTGCCCGAGGAGGCGATGAGCAAGGTTGCGACGAAGGGCGCGGTACCGCCGAAGAGGGCATTGGAGAGGTTGAAGGAGACCGCGAACCCCGAGTAGCGTACGCGGGTCGGGAACATCTCGGCCAGGAAGCTGGGCAGGGTTCCGTCGTTCAGCGTCAGCATGGCGCCGAGCAGGACCTGGACCAGCAGGATCATGGCGAAGTTGCCGGACTCCAGCATCATGAACGCCGGAACCGTGAACAGCACGAACAGCACCGAAGCGGTGATCAGCACCCGGCGTCTGCCGAAGCGGTCCGAGAGCATGCCGGTGAGGAAGATGAATCCGATGTACGTGGCCAGGGCCACCGTCGTCGCGATATAGGCCGAGGTGCGGTCCAAGCCCAGCTCTTCGGACAGGTAGGTGGGCATGTAGCTGAGGATGACGTAGAAGCCCACGGCGTTGAGCAAGACCGCCCCGGAGGCCTGGAGAAGCTGGCGCCAGTGGTTGCGGAAGAGCGATGACACCGGAGTCTTGGAGGTATTCTCCTCCTTGGAGAGTTCCTGGAAGACGGGGGAGTCCTCGAGCTTGGTGCGGATGTAGCGGCCGATGAGGCCCATCGGCGCGGCGAGCAGGAACGGGATGCGCCACCCCCAGCTCTGCATCTGCGCCGGTTCCAGAAGTCCGGTGAGCAGGGCCGCCATCAGCGAACCGAGCAGCAGGCCCGCCGCGGTGCTTGCCGGCACCACCGCGGCATACAGGCCGCGGCGATTGGCTGGGGCGTATTCGACGAGGAACGCCGAGGCCCCGGCGTACTCCCCGGAGGCGGAGAAGCCTTGCACCAGGCGAAGCGCGAGCAGCAGCAAAGGTGCGCCGATGCCGATGCTGGCGTAGCCCGGCAGCAGTGCGATGGCGAAGGTCGCTCCGGACATCAACAGGATCGACCAGCTCAGTGCCTCGCGGCGCCCCACGCGGTCACCGATGTGGCCCCAGACGAAGCCACCCAGCGGGCGGACCAAAAATGAGATCGCGAACAGCCCGAAGGTCAGCAGCAATGCCGTTTGGGGAGCTGATTCGGGGAAGAATACCGCGGCAATGGTCACGGCGAGATATCCGTAGGCCGCGTAGTCGAACCACTCCACGAAATTTCCGATGAAGCTGGCGGCAACCACCTTGCGGCGGGTCTGCGGGTCAACGGAAGGTGATGCCGGGCCGTTATCGGCAGCGAGCGCGGCTGCTGCGCCCGGTGGGTTGTTGTTGCTCTGGGTCATGGGGAGATGCCTCTGCAAGGTGGCGGCGCCGGCCGCTTGGCTGCGATGCCGCGGGGATATCAGGTGGTGTCGGAACGCCGTTCGGAGCCCGATACTTGGCGCAGCGCCCGTGCATGCTGCGGGACTAGTGGTTAAGCGCCCGTGGTGTGGGGGTGGACCCCACACCACGGGTTTCGACTGCCGCTAGGCGTCGATGATGTTGTTCTCCGGTCCGAAACCGAACTTGGTGATGTTCTCGGCTCCGCCATCGCCGACAACCAGAATGTCGTGCTCGCGGTAGCCGCCGGCACCCGGCTCGCCGTCCATGACGGTGAGCATCGGTTCCATCGAGACAACCATGCCCGGCTCGAGCACCGTATCGATGTCCTCACGCAGCTCCAGGCCCGCTTCGCGGCCGTAGTAGTGCGAGAGTACGCCGAAGGAGTGGCCGTAGCCGAAGGTGCGGTTGGGCAGCAGGCCGTGGGAAATGTAGATCTCGTTCAGCTCCGCGGCGATGTCCTTGCAGACGGCTCCGGGCTTGATGAGCTCCAGTCCGCGCTTGTGCACCTCGACGTTGACGTTCCACAATTCCAGGGAGCGGGCATCCGGCTCGCCGAGGAACAGCGTGCGCTCCAGCGCGGTGTAGTAGCCGGAGGTCATCGGGAAGCAGTTCAGCGAGAGGATGTCCCCGCGCTCAAGCTTGCGGGTGGTGGCCCAGTTGTGGGCGCCGTCGGTGTTGATCCCGGACTGGAACCAGACCCAGGTATCGCGCACCTCGCGGTGCGGGAAGGTCTTGGCGATCTCGTGCACCATCGCTTCGGTGCCGATCAATGCTACTTCGTATTCGCTGATGCCTTCGCGGATGGCGGCCTTGATCGCTTCGCCGCCCAGATCGCCGATGCGCGCACCGTGCTTGATGACTTCGATTTCCTCTGCGGACTTGATCATGCGCTGGCGCATGGCATCCTGCGAAACATCCACCAGCGTGGCACCACTGAAGGTGTCGGCGATCTGCCGGCGGGTCAGCCCCGGCAGGGCGTCATCTTCCACGCCGATCCGGCTTGCCTTCACGCCGTCGCGCTTCAGTGCTTCCTGCAGGCCGTAGAAGAAGTTGTCGCGCTTCCAGTCGGTGTACACGATGTTCTCGCCGTAGCTGGTGCGCCAAGGCATGCCGGCATCGATGTTCGCCGTCACGGTGGTGGAGTTGTTCGCGGTGACCACCAACGCGTAGTTGCGGCCGAAGGTGGTGTACAGGAAGTCCGAATAGTACTTGATGCCGTGATAGCTGGTCAGGATGACCGCGTCCAGGGACTTTGCCGCCATGATTTGGCGCAGTCCGGCCAAGCGGAGCTCGAACTCCGTGTCCGAGAAGGTTAACTGCTGCTTGGTTCCGTTGTGCAGGGTCTTCAGGCGCGCCAGCTCGGAAACGTTGGTGGCAGTGTTTGCGGCGGTGGTCATGGTGTTGGCTCCTTGTAAGAAATGAAGTGTCAAGGTAGGCCGGCCCAATCAGATGGATTGCGAGGATTCATGGGAATCGCCGGAGAAGAGTTTACGAGTTGCAATGAACGCAACGTCGTTGCAAGAAGACTATGTGTGCCTTGGGTCACTGTCAAGAAGTATTTTGGAGACCCTGCGGACCCAAGTAAAAGAATTCGTGTGACTTGGAATGATCAATGTTTGCAGGGGAATGGATGAAGGCCGCGAAGCTCAAAGTTTCGAGCTTCACGGCCTTCGTGGAGGTGTGGTTTGCGCAGTACTAGCCCTGCTCGCCGTCCTGCGGCACCTTCTTGCGGATGGCGCCCTCCCCGTCTGGATCCGGGACGAAGACCAGACCTGGATCCGGATTATTGATGTCCTTCTCCAGTTGCCTGATCGCCTTGTCTCGTTTGAGCAGCCGGCGGATCAAATTGATGATCATCAAGATGATCACGAAGGAGAAGGGGAAGGCGCCGATAATCGTTCCTGTTTGCACGGTATCGACCACCGCCGTTCCACCCATGGTCAACAGCACCGTCGTCACCGTAGCAACGGACAGCACCAAGACGACACGGAAGACCGGGCCGGATTTGTGCGGAGCCGAAACGAACTCGCTGAGCGCATAAATTCCGGAGTCCAACGAGGTGACGTAGTAGGTGGCAACCAGCACGGTGGCTACGACCAGCAAGACGGTTCCAACGATCGGTACCGAATCGAGCATCGCAAACAGGCCCGAGGAGGTATCGGCGGCCACGGCGTCGCTGATGCCGCGGTTGGATTGGTCGTCGTAGTAGATGGCGGCCGATCCGAGGATGGCTACCCAGACCATGACGATCAGCGATGGAATGATAGTCACGCCGAGAACAAATTCGCGAATGGTCCGCCCGCGCGAGATCCTGGCGATGAAGCCGGCCACAAATGGTGAGAATGCTATGACCCAGCACCAGATGAAGACCGTCCACCAGCCATTCCAGCTGTCCTTCCAGCTCTCCAAGGTGGTGGCAGCCAACCCCGAATCGGTCCAAAGGCTCATAGTCGCGAAGTTCGTGAAGAAACTGCCAAAGGTCTGGGACATATTAGAGACGATGAACAGCGATGGGCCGAAGATCAGTACCGCGGCGATCAAGGCGATGCTCAAAATTGAATTGAGCCCGCTGATCCGGGCCATGCCCTTATTGATTCCGACGATGGCGGAGATCGAGGTGATGCCCGCAAAGATCAGGATGACCATCAGCCACATCATTGGGGTGGCGCTCAGCCCGGTGAATGAGGTGAGGCCGGAGGAGAATTGCATGGCCGCAAAGCCGAAGGAGGTGGCCAAGCCGAGAACCGTCGCGATAATAGCCAGCAGCTCGATAACGACGCCCGCCCCGCGGCGCGACCAGCGCGGCAGGATGTCAACCGTCGCCTCGCGAAAAGTCAAGGTCTTGCCGAGGTTGTGATGCGAGTAAGCCAAACACACTGCAACGGCGCAATACATCGCCCAGGCCGTCAGGCCCCAGTGGAAGTAGGTCCAGACGATGGCTCCCTCCTGGGCGCCATTCGGACCGGAGGGGATGACCGGATTCTCGTCGCGCAGCATGATTGGTTCGGCAACCGACCAGAAGATCAGCCCGATACCCTGCCCGCAGGCGAAGAGCATCGAGTACCAGGCGAACTTGCTGTGTTGCGGTTTCGCTAGCGGCCCGCCAAGGCGGATCTTGCCCACGCGGCTCATCGACAGCCAGATGCAAACCACCACGGTGAACACGGAGTACAGGATGAACAGCCAGGTGAATTTTCCGGTCACGAAGGTACGCATTTCGGAAATCGCTGCGGAGGCGGACACTGGGTTGCCGAGCACCCAGATGATCACCGCAAGGATCAGCACCGGTGGGATTACACGGATCAGCAATCGATCTATGGGTGGAATATGCCGGCCCATGAATCGCGGAACCTCTACCTGTTCGCTCTCCTCCTCTCCTCGGCGCATGGCTTTGCCTGATTTTTTCCGGCCCTGGGACGTTGAATGATCCACCGACATACTATTTCGTCTCCAGGCTTATGCCGCCGAGCAGCAATTCGTTCTCGAGGGCGTCGGCCACCTGTCTCGTGACGGTTTCGAAAAGCAGCCGCCCGCGCTCGGCGGTTGCTCCCTTAGCCGAAGAGAGGCAGCCGCTGTCCGGCGTCCGGGAGGGGTCTTCGGGAAAAATGTCGTAAGGGGTGAGCTTCGCCGGTGGATGGTCGACAACGCGATCCATGCTGACCAGTTCGGGGTGCAGCAGCAGCATTAGCGACGTTTCGAGGATGCCTCCATGTTCTATGTCCCAGCCGAGAAAACCGTCTGGAAAGACCTTGGACAGGGTCTCTTCGTCGACGAAGTCCCAGTAGGAAAGCAGCATAGCTCGGGCGGCGGATCCGCCGTTGCGGGTCCTGGCCACCGCATTGTCCAAACCCTCGTAGATGAATTGGTAGTTCTCAAAATGCCCATTGAGCACGACAACATTGTCGAACCCCTGGGCTATGAACGAACCGACAACATCTTCAACCATCTGGCTGAGCGTGCAGCCGCCGAGGCTGACGGTTCCCACGCGGTGGTTGCCGCCGCCGGAGCGCGGCTGTGATTTGTAGCCGTAGCAAAGTGCCGGAGCGACCAATGCTCCGGTTTTTTCTGCCACGGCGCCGGCGATGGTGCGTGAGAGCAGTGCATCGACGCCTAGCGGCATGTGGGGTCCGTGCTGTTCGGTGGCTCCGGCTGGAATGACAATGGTGGATCCGGGGCGGGCTAAGTGCTCCGCGTAGGTTTGGGCATCAAGCTCTTCGATGAATACTGAGTGCATGGAAATCTCCTGGCCCCAAGGGGGTGCCGAAGCGCCGCGGATGGGATTTGTTTTGGTTCGGAGTATGGTTGCAGTAAGCGCAACGCTGTTGCACTGCATCATTTCAGTGGCTCAGGTCACAGTCAAGCCCTGGTGAGAAATAATCTGGCGCACCGGATGCACGTTGAATCCGTGGTGATTGCTAGCCCGGAGGTGCCGCGGGCGAGGAGCGTCTCTAGGTGCCAGGGCGCGCGGAGGTTGCCGATTGGCCTCCTGGATAGGTAGGTAGCCGTCGGCAAACATGGGCGAATGCGGCGAAATGGGAAAGTTGGCTGCGTTGGAAATTCCGCTGGAGGTCGCGCGTAGGGGTGAGCGTTCGGCGACGCATGGGGGTGGATCGGGGGAGCTACAGGACCGCGCGCACCGACGACTCAAAGTGCACGATGTGTTCCAACGCCAGTTCTTCGGCCGCATGAACGTCGCCGTCCAGAATGGCCTGGAGCAAATTGGCGTGTTCTGAAATGTGCTCATCCACCGTGGGCAATCGGTCAAGGGTCATGCACCAGATGCGTGTGGCCAGGTTGTCCAGTCGAATGAGGGTTTCTTCGAGGTGGTGATTGCCGGCCGCGCGATAGATCAGCCGGTGAACCTCCAGATCGTTCTCCATCAGCTCGCGGCGGGCATTGGTCGAGTTCAGTGCGCCGACCGCTCTGACGGTGTCCTCCATTTGGGCGCGGACGATCCCGCCGTGCAGGGCGGCGGCTTTTCCCGCCGCCAACGGCTCCAGCGCCTGGCGCACTTCGGTGATATCGGCCAGTTCGGTGATGTCAACGCGTGTGGCGAAGGTTCCGCGGCGCGAGTAGGACTGCACGAGGTGGTCGACTTCGAGGCGCTTGAGTGCCTCGCGCAGTGGCGTGCGCCCAATGCCTAGCTCTTCGACCAGCCGGGCTTCGTTGATGGGGTCGCCCGGGGCGATGTCCATCATGATGAGCCGATCGCGCAGCACCAGATAAGCGCGTTCGGCCATGGACTCTCCTCCGCTAATCAGCTGAGCTGTCATGGTCATCGTGTCCTCCGATTTCCCGGCGCCGTTGTGCCGAAATGCTATGCGTCAAAGAAATTCCAGCTAACCCATTGACCGGGGTGTGACTCCCATCATACAGTGAATTACAGATTGATATATCAGTTGTCGGCAATTCATACATTTAGGAATGGGCAATGACTCTAACTACCTCCCTCGCAGCGGATTCGCTGACCGAGGACCTCGGAACCCTGGACCCGGAGATTGCGCAGCGGATCGATGCCGAGCTCGCTCGTCAGCAGCGTGGTCTGGAGATGATCGCTTCGGAGAACCATACCGCGCAGGCTGTGATGCAGGCGCAGGGTTCGGTGCTGACCAACAAGTACGCCGAAGGTTACCCGGGCCGCCGTTACTACGGTGGTTGCGAAGAGGTTGACGTTATCGAGACGTTGGCGATTGAGCGCTTGAAGGCACTGTTCGGTGCGGAATTCGCCAATGTGCAGCCGCACTCCGGTGCGCAGGCCAACGCTTCGGTGTTCCACGCGCTGGTTCGCCCGGGCGATACGGTCATGGGCCTGAACTTGGCTCATGGTGGTCACCTGACCCACGGGATGAAGATCAACTTCTCGGGTCGTCTCTTTAACATCGTTCC
>NZ_PCPS01000020.1 GCF_002975405.1 Arthrobacter sp. MYb229
AGCCGATTCATGGGCCGGATCAAAGAACAGCCAGAAGCTTTCTCCTACGGGTTCGCCACCATGACCCGCAGCCTGCGCTCCAAAGTCTGGAATGCGGCCGGGCCGCGGAATCCAGCCCGGCTGGCCACGGCAGCCAATCCGCTGATTATCGACCTCGATGCGTCGCTAGTGCATGTCCACTCTGAGAAGGAAAACAGCGCTGGGACGTATAAAGGTGGGTACGGTTTTTCACCGATGATCGCCATGGCTGACTACGGCAAAGGCCACGGCACCGGCGAAGTCCTCGCCGTGCAGTTGCGCCCGGGAAACCGGGGCGCTAATTCCGCCGCCTCGCATATCGAGGTGCTCGGCCAAGCGCTGGCTCAGTTGCCTGATGATTTCTATGACGAGCACGGGAACCTTCGTGGTGAGAAGATCCTGGTCCGTACCGATAGTGCCGGCTCCTCCCGGGAGTTCTTGCACCACCTGGATTCGCTGGGGATCCAATTCTCCACGTCGTATTCGCTGCCGGTGCTCAAGGAGCGGTTCATCCGGTGGATCGATCAGAAGAAGTACTGGGAACCAGCGCTCACTGCTGACGGGCAGGAGCGTGATGATGCGTGGGTGATTGATGCAACGAAGGTCTTGGAGTTGAGGCAATACCCGCCTGGAACTCGGATTTACCTGCGTGCTGAGCCGTTGCATCCCGGTGCGAAAGCGAACTTGTTCGACACGGACGGCAATCGGGTGACGGCGTTCTTGACCAATACTCCGCGGTTCAACGTGGCGTTCCTTGATGCTCGGCATCGTGCCCGTGGCCGGTGCGAGAACCGGATCTGTGAGTCTTGAACTGGCTGGTCTGGGATCAGCTGGCAGAGTAGGAGCCAGCCGTCCATTCCGTGGTCGTGGCTCAAACCGGATCTGACCCGCAAGGTGTCTTTGTTTTGACTTGTCCGACCACGGGGTGGACGGCCGGCGCCCGCCCGGCCCACCTCGGTAACTTGATCAGAAGGCTGCCCGCCGCCAGTGGTGGCGTGGCTCATCACAGTATTGTTCCGAAGTGACTTCTCCCCGGACCGGTGCCGGCCGTAAACGGTCGCCGCCCCCTGTCCGCTATGAGAAGAGGTTGGAACCGCAATGTCTATTGTCTCGCGAACCTACGGGTTTGTCGTGGGGGTTGACACTCACGCGAAAAATCATGTCTATGCCATCATCAATGCCGCCACCGGCGAACACCTCGATACCCGCGATTTCCCCACAACCGTTGCCGGGATCAACCGTGCGATCACTTGGGCAGGCAACCGCACCGGCGGTGACGCCGAAACGCTCTGGGTCATCGAAGGCACGGCTTCCTACGGCGCGGTCTTGGCCGGCACCGTCTCCACTGCCGGATACCGGGTCACCGAAGCACCCAGGATGAGTGCCAAGGCCCGCCACGGGGTCGGCAAGTCTGATCCGCTGGACGCCCGCCGCATCGCCACCGCCGCCTTGCCACTGCCTGCCGATCAACTGCGCACACCCCGGTTGAACGAGGGAGTCCGCGCCGCTCTGCGGGTGCTGTTGACCGCCCGCGATTCAATGACCGGAGAACGCACCAGCGCAGTCAACGGGCTCACGGCCCTGCTGCGGATCACAGAGCTGGGGATGGACGCCCGCAAGGCACTGGCCGGGGAAAAGATCATCGCGGTCTCAAAGTGGCGTGAACGCGATGAGGCCCTGGCCGAGGCCACGGCCCGGGCCGAAGCGATCCGGTTGGCCAAACGCATCATCGACCTCGACGACCAGTTGAAAGCCAACGTTACCCGGATCACCGAGCTGGTCTCTGTCAGTGAGGCCGCAGCGTTGTTGGAGGAAACAGGATTCGGGCCGGTCACCGCAGCGGTCTGCCTGACCACGTGGTCCCACCAAGGGAGGGTGCGCTCGGAAGCCGCCTACGCGTCCCTGGCCGGGGTGAATCCCATCCCGGCTTCCTCGGGCAATACTGTAAGGCACCGGCTGAACCGTGGCGGGGACCGGCAATTGAACAAGGCCCTGCACATAGTTGCGATGGTCCGCATGATCCATGATGAGGAAACGAGAAAATACACCGACAAACGCACACAAGAAGGACGCACCACCAAAGAGATCCGCAGGTGCATCAAACGGTACCTCTCCAGAAAGGTCTACCGAATCCTGAACGCCGGGACTCCGGCCACGAGTCCCGCTTGACAGATATAGAAGGGTCAAAACGCTCAAGAGCACGGGGTTGGGCAAGCTGCCGTATTGGTCTTTTGCCGCGAATCAGGCGTGGGCTGACCTGGCAATGTTCGCTTTGAACTTGGTCGCATGGCTGCAGCTAGCTGCGCTGCCTGGTGGTCATGGGGCTTCGGTGTTGGGATCTGAAGCGGTGGCGGTACCGGCTGTTTTCGATGGCTGGGAAAATCGTCTCTGGTGGGCGGCAGCGCCGGCTGTTGATCCCGGTGAGAGCGCCAGAAGGCCAGTTGCTTTGCCAGTTGCAGGAAGGTATTGGTGTGTTGTTTCAGCGGTGGCGGCGCGGTGAGCTGGCTGCTTGAATTGGCGGTTGTCCTGTTGTTTCTTTGGTTTTGAAAGATCATTTCAGTCCAGGT
>NZ_PCPS01000021.1 GCF_002975405.1 Arthrobacter sp. MYb229
CCCAGATCTTTCATCAGTTATCCAACGGCTGCCGAAATCCTCTACCAATGGATTCCCGGTGGCCGTTCCTGATTCAGTCCGCGCCAAAGGGCGCCTGAACCACCGACGCTGAATGCCAGGCTCCACGCACCCGGACCAAAATAGCCTTTCAAAACCTAAGAAACAAGGGGAACAGCTACTTCCCGTTCAGGCAGTCAGCAATCCGTGCCGCCACCGCTGGAACAGCTTGCCGATACCCTCCTGCAACTGGCATAGCAACTGTGCTTCTGGCGCTCTCGCCGGGATCAACAGCCGGCGTTGCCGACCACCTGAAACGATTTTCCCTGCCATCGAGAACAACCGGTACCGCCACCGCTTCAAATCCCACACCGAAGCCTCATGACCACCAGGCAGCACCGCCAGCTGCAGCCAAGACACCAAATTGACCGCGAACATCGCCAGGTCCGCCCATGCCTGATTCGCCGCAAAAGACCAATACGGCAGCTTGCCCAACCCCGTATTCTTCAACGTTTTGATCCGATTTTCGCACCTGCCACGCGCCCGATGCCGGGCATCGAGGAACGCCACGTTGAACCGTGGGCTGTTGGTCAAGAACGCGGTCACCCGGTTGCCGTCCGTATCGAACAGGTTCGCTTTCGCCCCGGGATGCAACGGCTCAGCACGTAGGTAAATCCGAGTTCCAGGCGGGTATTGCCTCAACTCCAAGACCTTCGTTGCATCAATCACCCACGCGTTATCTCGTTGACCACCATCAGCGTCCAGCGCTGGTTCCCAGTACTTCTTCTCATCGATCCACCGGATGAACCGCTCCTTGAGCACCGGCAAAGAATACGAGGTGGAGAATTGGACCCCCAATGAATCCAGATGGTGCAAGAACTCGCGGGAAGAGCCGGCACTGTCGGTACGGACCAAGATCTTCTCACCACGAAGGTTCCCGTCCTCGTCATAGAAATTTTCAGGCAGTTGGGCTAGGGCTTGGCTGAGCACCTCGATATGCGAGGCGGCGGAATTCGCGCCCCGGTTGCCTGGGCGCAACTGCACGGCGAGGACTTCGCCGGTGCCGTTGGCTTTGCCATAGTCTGCCATGGCGATCATCGGTGAGAACCCGTATCCGCCTTTGTAGGTGCCAGCACTATTTTGTTTCTCGGAATGAACGTGCACCAACGAGGCATCAATGTCGATGGTTAAAGGGTTCTTTGCCGTGGCCTGCCGGGCAGGATTCCGCGGCCCGGCAGCATTCCAGACTTTGGTGCGCAGGCTGCGGGTCATGGTGGCGAACCCGTAGGAGAAAGCTTCTGGCTGATCTTTGATCCGGCCCATGAACCGGCTGACCGTGGCATCCGACGCCACGGAGCCAAAGAGCTCTGGTGCGGCTCGTAGCTGGTCAATATCTGTGGCTTGCTCGCCGCCAGCCGCCAAGGACAGAGCTAGGGCGCCGAGGATCTTTCCCGGCCGGTGGGTCGCGGTGGTTGGCACGAACTGGCTGAACCTGTCTTCGCAAACGCGGCGGAAGTCCACCGCATTCAGGAAACTGGTCAGCACCGACAACCCTGCATGGGAGACCAAGGTTTGGCCGGTGAGTTGGGTCGAGATGGCAGGGAAAACGTGGGTAGAATAGTTCACAGAAAAGGTGATCCTTCGAACGGGTATTTTGGAAGCTTAGACACTCCCATTTTCCCAGTTCAGGTCACCTTTTCATCTTTTAAGTCAGTTAATGACTACCGGCCTTCATGAAATACCCGGG
>NZ_PCPS01000022.1 GCF_002975405.1 Arthrobacter sp. MYb229
AGCGCTGGAACAACTGCCCGACGATTTCTATGACCCAGATGGTGTGCTGATTGGTGAAAAGATCATGGTCCGCACCGCAGGGCGTCTGCAAAGTCAGCGGCTGGTCCCCAAGCCAATCAAAGACAGCACTCGATCAGGATGATTCCGTAGCTTCCTCGTAGCCTTCGCCAAATTCGTGTATCCCAGATTCTTAAGCAACGTGATCGCGATGTTCCTCAGTGTTGCCATCACATGCGGAGAATTTCCTACTCTGACTTGAGATTTATCCTCCTGCCATGTCACGTCCCGACGCCAATGAAGGCCGTTTTCTATGGCCCAATGCCCTTGAATCCATGCACCCAGTTCTCCGGGACCAGCCAAATGCGTCGGCAGTGACGTCAACGCGTGCTCGATCTCGATATGCCACTTCGTTGCGCCCAACGGCCGCGACTTACGCATGATCTGCATCGCCTGAGCCGCATGCGGGAAACTCATCCCGGTAGTCACGGTGGCACATTTGACAGTGCGGATAGTTCGGCGGCCATTCTGTGTCTGAGTAGTCCGGTTTCCCGCGGGAACGTCATCCCATGGGAGCTGCTCAAGCTCCGCCAGAAGTCTGGCCTGGTTGCCTTTGACGGTAAAAATATAGTGGGATTCACGCTCGTGCAGATACTTCGCATGCCCCTTTTGCGTATGCAAGGCATCCGCAGTCACGACTGCGCCTTTCAGCTCCACCACGTGATCCAACAGGTTCGTGAACTGGGTTATCTCGTTGGTTTTGATTCCCACGCCTACTTGGCTGAGCACTGCGTGCGTGCCTTGGTCGATGGCTGAGAGCAGATGCACGCGTGTACCTTTTCCATTCTTCGCGCCACGGACTTCTTTGCCATCGACAGCGATAGCTTTGATTGTTTTGGAAGCGTTGGTCCCGGCGCGTAGGTTCTGGGTCCAGTCAGCGAGAAGAAGCTCAAAGGTTTGGATGTCTAACCGCTGCAGCACCCTGGCGATGGTCGTGGCGTGTGGTGCTGCGATGCCGTAGCCGGCCAGTTGTTGCGGGGCGACGTCTTTGGCCCATTCAGCAATCTCGATCAGGGTTTTCGCTCCGGCGATGACCGCACAGATGATGATGACCAAGATGTGGGCTAGCGGGTGGCGGATGCCGCGTCTGGCGCGTGGATCTGGAAGTTTCGCTAGCCCGGGTATTTCATGAAGGCCGGTAGTCATTAACTGACTTAAAAGATGAAAAGGTGACCTGAACTGGGAAAATGGGA
>NZ_PCPS01000023.1 GCF_002975405.1 Arthrobacter sp. MYb229
TGCTGAAGGCGGAGAACTTCCTTAGATTGTTGTGATTCTCGCCTCGGGTGAAGGCTCTGCACGCGACAAAAAAGGAACTCTGGATCTCCGTTGGGTGCTCTAGCCCAGATTTTTCATGGAGACTCTCAAGCCCACCGGATCGGTATCACGCCGGACTTCCGGTGGGTTTCCTGAATTCTGGTACGCCAAAGACCGGCCTTTCGCTGACGTCAGCGCCGGCCACCACGCACCGGAACCATGCCTTCCCTTGACTCGAAGCACCAAAACCACCGTTTGAAAGCTCAGGTTCGCAGCGGCCTGCCTGACCATCGCTGACGCAACCCGGTGATCTGTTCCTGGAGTGACAAGACCAATCCACACTCCGGTGCCTTCTGGTTGATCAGCAACCTGGGTTGGCGGCCACTCTTGGTCAGCTTCCCAGCCATGGACCACACACGGTACCGCCACCTTTTCACATCCCAGCTGACTGCTTCATGCCCAACTGGCAGGAGGACCAGCTGCAACCACGCAGTCAGGTTATAGGCAAACATTGCCAGGTTCGCCCACGCTTGATTCGCTGCAAACGACGTGAAAGGCAATTTCCCAAGTCCCGCGGCCTTCAAAGACTTGATCCTGTTCTCGCACCTTGCGCGCGCCCGGTGACGGGCATCCAAAAACGCGGGGTCGTAGCGTGGAGAGTTCGTCAGAAACGCGGTGACTCTATTCCCGTCCGTATCAAACAGGCTGGCTTTCGCCCCGGGATGCAACGGTTCAGCCCGAAGATAAATGCGGGAACCTGGCGGGTATCCAATGAGTTCAATAACCTTGGATGCATCAATCACCCACGCATTATCACGATGCTCACCATCGGCGGTGAGCGCCGGTTCCCAGTACTTCTTCTCATCGATCCACCGCACAAATCGTTCCTTCAGCACTGGCAGTGAATACGAGGTGGAGAACTGCAGGCCCAGCGAGTCAACATGCTTCAAGAACTCACGGGTGGCACCGGCACTATCGGTGCGGACCATG
>NZ_PCPS01000003.1 GCF_002975405.1 Arthrobacter sp. MYb229
TTATATATCCACCAAATTAAAAATAATTCGGTATCAATAAACTTGGCACACTATTGAGTTCTCAAACAACAAACACTCTCGACACCACAACCACCGCAATCGGCGGCTGCTTCGCTCCGGAGCAACTTTACAAGGTTACCATCTTGTTGACTGTTGTCAACTCCATGTTTTCCACTTGTTTACGTCTCTTGAATTTCGTTCCCTTTCGGGCTTTCCGTTCAAGCGGCGCGAGAAATAACTCTACACGTCTTTGAGGTGAACGCAAAATCGGGCGCATGGCCCGTTATTCATCCAAACTTCCCTGTCATTACGGGAATTCGTGGCTCGTTGAGCTGGTCTCCGAGAAAAAACCGTCAAAAACATTCTTATGAAGCAGCTCACGCTTAAAGCAGTTGGGCCTGCTTTCCCGCGGAATCACAGGAAACAGGCCCAACAGAAAAGAAAGAACTTACTTGCTTTCGGCGTTACGCAGACGCGAAACCTCGTAAAGCGAGATGCCAACTGCCATGGATGCGTTCAACGACTCCATGGCCGAGTCGATCGGGATCGAGACAATCGCATCGCAGTTCTCGCGGACCAGACGCGACAGTCCCTTACCTTCCGAACCGACCACGATGCACAGTGGGCCGGTAGCCAGTTCCAGATTCGGCAGATCCATATCTCCGCCGGCGTCCAACCCGATGACGAAGATGCCTGCGGCCTTGATTTCCTTCAGCGCGTTGGTCAGGTTGCTGCACTTGGCCACTGGCACACGTACCGCTGCTCCGGCACTGGTTTTCCACGCCGAAGCGGTCATGCCCACACTGCGCCGCTCGGGGATGATCACACCGTTTGCGCCGAAGGCCGAAGCCGAACGGATAATCGCGCCTAGGTTGCGCGGATCGGTAATGCCATCCAGCGCAATGAACAGCGGCTGGGTACGTGAGTAACCGCGGTCGTAGTCTTTGACCGACTTCTGCACCAACTGCACGGCGTCTTTGTATTCGTACGGTGGGATCTGCAGGGCCATGCCCTGGTGAATCGCGCCGTCGGTGATGCGTTCTAGCTCCGGCTTGCTCACTTCCATCAGCGGAATACCCTGAGCGGCGGCGAGTTTCAGCGACTCGCGCACTCGGTCATCAACTTCGATGCGGATGGCTACGTGCAGTGCCTTCGCCGGAATGCCGGCGCGCAACGCTTCAACGACCGAATTACGGCCGGTCACCATCTCGGCATTGACCTTAATCCGGTCATTACGCTTAGCCGCGCTGCGCTTGGTAGCTGCGCGGTCGGCCAGCTCCTTGGTGCGGTAGGCCTTGTGGTAAGGACGATCCTCGGCTTTCGGGGTCGGGCCTTTGCCCTCCAGGGAACGGCGGCCCTTGCCGCCACTTCCCTTGGTTGGGCCCTTCTTGCCCTTGCGAACCGCTCCCGCGCGTTCTTGAGGATTACTCATTTGATGTGTCCTTTGTTTTGAATTCTTCGTATGGCCGCGGGTGCGGCTACTTCGTCAGGGTCCAGCGGGCACCGTCCGCGGAATCAACAACGGTGATGCCCGCGGAGGCTAGCGCGTCGCGAATGGCGTCTGATCGAGCCCAATCCTTAGCGGCTCGCGCCTGGGTACGTTCGGCCAGTTGTGCCTGAATTAGCGTGTCCAGCGCTTCGGTTTCGGCACTTCCCTGCCCGGTGCCGACGCTACGTGCATCGTCCAGTCCAAGAACCTGCGTCATGGCAAGTACCTGGTCGAGCGCCTCGGCTACAGTCTGTTCTTCGTTCGCATCCAGTGCGGCGTTGCCGCGGCGGACCGTCTCATGAAGCACAGCCAAGGCCATCGGCACGTTCAGGTCATCATCCATGGCGAAGCCGAAAGCTTCGGGTACCGAAGTAGCTTCCACGCTGAGCCCGGTATTGGCGGCTCGGTACGTGGCGTTGGAAATGAAAGTGTCGATGCGTTCTACGGCGGCGGCGGCTTCGGTGAGCGAATCGGGACGGTAATCCAGCTGCGAACGGTACTGCGCCTGACCTAGGAAGTAGCGCACCACGCGAGGTTCGGCCAGCTGCAGCATTTCTTCCGGGGAGATGGTGTTGCCAATGGACTTGCTCATTTTTTCCCCGGCATAGGTGACCATGCCGTTGTGCATCCAGTAATTGGCAAAGCCCTGACCGGCGGCGGTTGACTGCGCCAATTCGTTTTCATGGTGCGGGAAGCGCAAATCTAGCCCACCACCGTGGATGTCGAAGTGCGTGCCGAGGTACTTGGCGGCCATAGCCGAGCATTCTAAATGCCAGCCCGGTCGCCCGCGGCCCCAGGGGCTCGTCCACGACGCGGTGTAGGGATCGCTTTCCTTGTGTCCCTTCCACAGGGCGAAGTCCCGCGGATCTCGCTTGCCACGCGGATCGGCGTCGGCGGCAGCCTGCATATCGTCGATTTTCTGTCGGGTCAGTGAACCGTAGGCCTCGAAGGAGCGTACGTCGAAATACACGTCTCCGGAGTCATCGGTGGCCGGGTAGGCATGACCGCGGGAGATCAAGGTTTCGATCAGCTCATGCATTTCGGTGATGTGGCCGGTAGCGCGTGGCTCATAGGTCGGTCTGCGTACTCCGAGCGCTGCATAGGCGTTGGCAAACTCTTGTTCGAAGCGGTAGGCCAGCGCATACCAAGACTCCCGTGGCGGGTAGTGCTGATCCGCGGCAAATTCCTCGGCGAAGGAGTTCGACGACTTTTCCAAGATCTTGTCGTCGATATCGGTCACATTGCGCACGGTGGTGACGGTAAAGTCCCGGTATTCCAGCCAGCGCACCAAGATGTCGTAGGCAATAGCGCTGCGCACGTGGCCCACGTGCGGCATGCCCTGCACAGTTGCGCCACAGTAGTACAGCTTGACTTCGCCGTCGGTTAACGGCTTAAAGTCTCGTACGGACGCAGTCTTGGTGTCATAAAATCGCAGGCTCACATCTTTAAGGTTATCCGAAGAAACCGGTGGTTGTGCGGGGATGCGACAAGGAACGCACTGACGCGTTGTTTACTGCCCTGCCCGAGTGGCCGGATAGACCAGCGCGGTGGCGTATGCGGTGACCCCGATGCCCTCCCCCTCGTAGCCCAATCCATCGCTGGTGGTTGCGGTGACGCTGACTGGGGCACCAAGGACTTCAGAGAGCAGTTGATTGGCTTCTTCGCGGCGCGCCGCGAAGCGTGGACGGCGGGCCACGAACTGCACCGCAACGTTGCCGATCTCGAACCCCGCGCCTCGGACCAGACGCGCAGCTTCTGCAAGCAGGCTCACACCGCTTGCCCCGGCAAATTCGGGTCGATCCACCCCAAAGTGGGTTCCCAGATCGCCAATCCCGCTGGCGGAGAACAATGCGTCGCAGGCAGCGTGGGCTACCGCGTCCCCGTCCGAGTGTCCCGACAGACCGATATCGTCGGGGAAGAAAAGGCCTGCCAGCCACATTTGCCGTGATGGGTCGGTGCTGACCGCGTGCACGTCGATGCCATTGCCGATGCGTGGGATGGCCAAGTTTTTCTCCAGGTTCTTCGTTGCGGCGGTGGTGAACAATCGCCCCACGGTATCCAAATCCTCAGGGTGGGTGACCTTCAGCGAACGCGCGTCGCCAGCCACGACGTGCACTTCAACCCCGTGGACGCGAACGATCGAAGCGTCATCGGTGACGCGTGCTAATTCTTCGGGGCTGTAGTGGTCGAGTTGCGCATGAGCATCGATGAGGGTCTGGGCGTCGAATCCCTGCGGGGTTTGCACCGCCCGCAAGGTGCTGCGATCCGGCGTTTCTACGATAGTCGGCGAACCCAAGCCCACGTCCGTGCCGACCACGCTGATCGTGTCGGTCACCGCCAGGGCCGGGATGGCTGCCTGGACTGCGGGCTTGCGCAGCTCGGAGAGTATCAGCTCGTATTGGGATACCGGGGCGAAGGCGCGTGCCGCGTCATGAACCAGGATTCGCGTGATCTGCGCGGAGACCGCGGCCAGACCATTGCGCACGGAGGCCGCGCGGCTGTTCCCGCCGGGGACTGTACGCACCAGCGACGGGTAGTCGGCAAGGCGTTCGGTAAGCCGGGAGTCCTTCGGCGGTACCACCACGATTACGTCGTTGACTCCACCCACTTCGAGAATGCGGTCCAGTGCATGCTCGGCCAGCGATTTGCCGTGGACCTCAACTAACGCCTTGGGCAGGCCCGCACCTAGGCGAGTCCCCAAGCCGGCCGCTACCAGGATGACCGCTACCGATTCTTCTCGTTGCTCACTCACGAATCCCAGCTTATCCCGCATTAGAACTGCGGTTAAATGACTAAACCGTGGGTCGCTTTCCAGCGTCCCACGGTTACTTGTCGTTCGGCATCAGGCTTCGATAACTCGACGAAATTTAGGCGGAGGCCAAAACTTCGTCCAGCAGGCCTTCTGCCTTGGTCTCGTCCAGGTCCTTGGCAAGAGCCAATTCGCTGATCAATACCTGACGGGCTTTGGAGAGCATACGCTTTTCGCCTGCGGACAGGCCACGGTCATTCTCACGGCGCCAAAGGTCACGAACGACCTCTGCCACCTTGATGACATCACCGGAGGCAAGCTTTTCTAGGTTTGCCTTGTAACGACGCGACCAGTTGGTCGGCTCTTCAGTAAATTCAGCACGAAGGACATCGAACACATGGTCCAAGCCTTCCTGACCTACCACGTCACGCACGCCAACGAGATCAACGTTCTCTGCTGGAACCTCGATGGTCAGGTCGCCCTGAGCCACCTTGAGCTTGAGATACATTTTCTCTTCGCCCTTGATCTTGCGCATTTTGATCTCTTCGATCATTGCCGCGCCGTGGTGCGGGTAGACAACAGTCTCGCCAACCTCAAAAACCATGTGAATAAACCCCTTTCCCACCTCCCAGTCTACCACGGGCACGCTCTGGGAAATCTTCACCATGACCCCAATAACCCCGAAAAGACGCGGAATTCCCTCTTCCATTTGCGGGAGAAACGTGGTATGAAGTTAATAGGTTGCGCGGCTCACCCCTCTCCCACAAGCCGCCTCAACTTATCTACAACTTGTCGAAATCGATGTGTTGCCCGTCGCTAAATCACGTTCTGGCGCGAATTACGGTTAGGCTTAGTAGCAGTCGTGGTCTTCGTGCTGCCCCGCGCCTTGGGTGCGGAACACCGATAAATGGCCGCGAAACCCGCAACTCATTATTCTCACCGAGGAGTTAGTGTCGTGATCACCGCACGCATGACCGCTGGACGCCGCATCGCTGCGTCCCTAGCCGTGGCTGCCCTGGCATTCGGTGTCACCAGCTGTGGCGCCATCAACCAGCAGGCGACTACCACCCAGTACAACGCATCCGATGGCATCCACGTTGATGTTGCCGACGCCGAGGTTCGCAACCTGATGTTCGTCGCAAACACCGACGCTTCCGAGGCCCGCCTGATCGGCTCAGTGGTCAATGACGGAGACAGCGCAGTAAGCGTGAGCATCAAGGCCGGCTCGGCATCTGCCGTGACGATCGAGGTTCCGGCCAACGAGGTCATCAAGTTGGAAGACGACGCTAACGAAACCGTCATCTCCTCGCTTGGCGTCAACCAGGGCGAGCACGCCGTCACCATCTTCACCGCGGACGGCGAAACCGTCGAGTTCAGCGTTCCGGTAGTCGACGGCACCCTCGCCGAATACCGCGACTTCGTTCCGGGCGGATACGACTCGGCCACCACCGAACACCTGAAGCCGGTAGAGCACGAATCCACTTCGGGCCACTAAGCGCTTTCTAAACGACAAAGGCTTCGGCCTTCGAGAATTCCTCCTCGATGGAAGATTCTCGAAGGCCGAAGCCTTTTGCATTTCTGCGCTAGTTCAGCGACGAGCTAAGCGACGAATTTGTATCCGAGCCCGCGTACCGTCACCAGATGCTCTGGGACTGCAGGATCTTCCTCGATCTTCGACCGCAGGCGCTTGACATGCACGTCGAGAGTTTTGGTGTCCCCGACATAATCGCTGCCCCAGACCCGGTCGATCAGCTGTCCGCGGGTCAGCACGCGACCTGCGTTGCGCAACAGCATTTCGAGCAGCTCGAATTCCTTCAACGGCATCGCGACCTCGGTATTGCTGACCGAAACCACATGGCGTTCGACATCCATGCGCACAGGCCCGGCGGTGACCACGTTGGTGATCAGCTCCTCGACTTCGCCCTGTCGGCGCAGCACCGCTCGAATGCGGGCCAGCAGTTCACGCGAGGAGTACGGCTTGGTGACGTAGTCATCGGCGCCGAGCTCGAGGCCCACCACCTTATCGATTTCGGAGTCCTTGGCGGTGAGCATGATGACAGGGACCTGGCTGGTGGCGCGGATCTGACGGATCACCTCGGTACCGGGTTGTCCAGGAAGCATCAAATCTAGCAGCACCAGATCGGCGCCGTGGCGCTCAAATTCGGTGACAGCCACAATACCGTCGTCGGCGATGCGCACCTCAAAACCTTCACGTTCCAACAGGTAAGAAAGCGGGTCCGAGAGCGACTCTTCGTCCTCAACGATCAATATGCGGGTCATCGGCGTCCTCCTTCACGATCCGCCACACGCGTGGCGTTCGCTTTATCCTTCGTCGTATCGGTGGCCAATTCCGATGGCTCGGCCCCTTCTTCATCCACTATGGGAAGTCTGAGTGTGAACGTGGATCCCTGCCCGGGCTGCGACCAGAGCGATACTTCGCCGCCGTGGTTGGCCAGCACATGCTTGACGATGCTCAGTCCCAGGCCGGTTCCGCCGGTCTGCCGTGAGCGTGCCCCATCCACCCGGTAGAAGCGTTCGAAGACGCGCTCCTGCTCTTCGGCGGAGATGCCCGGACCCTGATCGGTGACGGAGATCTGCGCGTAGCCGTCACGCTGGCGCAGCCCCACACCCACGGTGGTGTTTGGCGGTGAGTAGCGGATCGCGTTGTCGATCAGGTTGCGCAGGGCAGTCATCAGCAGATCCGCATCGCCGTAGATCGCGGCATCAAGCTGACCGCCCACGGTAATGCTGATTCCCTTTTCCTCGGCGAGCAGCTTGTTGCGGTCAACCGCCTCGCTGATCACCGATTCGATGGCCACATCGGCCCCGTGCAGGATTGAGTCGCTGGACTGCAGCCGGGAGAGTTCGATGATGTCCTGGACCAGTGCGGCCAGGCGCCGGGATTCCTTCTGCATCCGAGTGGAGAAACGGCGCACCGCCACCGGGTCATCGGCGCCGTCGCTGATCGCCTCGGCCAGTAGCGACATCGCGCCCACCGGGGTTTTCAACTCGTGCGACACGTTGGCCACGAAGTCATTGCGCATGGCCTCGGTGCGGGTGATCTCGGTGCGGTCATCGGCGAGCAGCAGGATGTACTCATCACCCAACGGCGCAACACGTACGTGCACGATCAGCTGTCCGGCGCCCAGGGTGGCCCGCTGCAGCTCGTACTGGCTCTCGGCGATCACACCGTCGGCGCGTACCTGACGCACCAGCGTCGCCAGCTCCTCGTGGACCAGTGTATGCCCGCGTACCAGCCCGTAGGCATAGGAGGCGGGGTTGGCGCGAACCACTCCGTCCACGTCGTCCAGGATCACGAACGCGCGGCCAATGACCGAAAGCACCGAGGCGGCGCCTTCGGGCAGCACCGGTTCGTCAACATCGGGAAGGCCGGAGGCACGCCGCTGCGAGAAACGGTAGGCGGCAAGCCCGACAAGTCCCAAGGTCAAACCGAGCAGGCCGGCGAGCAAGGTCGAAATTACTTCGTTCACATAATCAGACTAGCTTCCAACGCGCTGGGGGCTGGTCTCAAATGACGCGAAATAGGACTTTTCGCTATCCTATTCACCAAACGTTCACTTTCCGTGGGATATTCGTTAATAACCCGCTGACAAGGTGGAGGCAGACCCTCCGTCATGCCCAAAATCAGGGTGTGGGATTCCGTAACTCGAAAGGACCTTCAATGCGCAAGGTATTTCAGGCAGATCTGCAGCAAATCGGTGAAGAGCTGATCGAGATGTCCAAGCTGGTTGCCATCGCGATGGACCGTGCATGGGAATCGCTGGCAAACGCCGATGTCGATATGGCTCAGGAAGTTATCGCAGCCGATGCGAAGATCGACTTCCTGCAGAACCAGCTCGACGAGCGCGCCATCGACACCTTGGCACTCCAGGGGCCGGTGGCTTCGGATCTGCGCATGATCGTAGGCTCGCTGCGCATGAGCGCTTCGCTAGAGCGCATGGGAGACCTGGCGCGCCACTTAGCCCAGCTAACCCGCCTGCGTTTCCCGAACCCGGCGATCCCCGCGCAGATTTCCGACACATTCTCACAGATGGCAGAGATCGACATTCAGATCGCCAAGGAAGTCGGTCAACTGCTCGAAACTCGTGACTTGGCCATTGCCCGGGCAATTATCGAATTGAACCACAAGCTGGATGGGTTGCATTCCAGTGTGTTCACCGTGATCGCCGACGACGCGTGGGACGAGACGGCGCCGACCACCGTGGATGTTTCGCTCACCAGCCGCTATCTCGAGCGCTTCGGTGACCACGGCGTCTCCGTTGCCCGCAAAGTGACCTACTTGGTAACCGGCGAATGGGATCCAGCAGAGTTCTAAGCTCCGCAAGTTAGCGCACTAGCGCCGACGTACTTCGATGGCCTTGGGCCGGTGATTTCCTCACCGGCCCAAGGCCATTTTTGCGGGCGCCCAAGTCTATTGCCTACCGCTAGTCACGATCCAGGGCAACAGCTCTGCCTGGCGGTTCACAGAAATATATAGTCACTACGAGCTACATGGCCGATTACTTCCTATTAAGCATTCGCAGAGCAGGAAAATTTCAGTGGCGAGTTCTTTGCCTTCCCTGGAATTTATGAGGTCAAGGGAAAGTCCACGGATTTCATCGCCGCATCGACCGAACCGCTTCGCCTCACCTCCAGCGTTGACGGCAACGCACATGTGGAGATTACCCGGGAGCTGTCTTCGGCCACGAGAACTCGCGTTGAAGGCCGTGCAGGACTTCGCTACGGCGTGTGTCACGCCTCCTACGAATATGGCGGATGGCTGTCCCTACGAGCTACGCCAGAAAGATCTCGCATCGATGAAGTTGACGGAGCAGACCGGCGGCCTGGAAAGCCTGAGCCAGAACAGTTTCATCGCTCAAAGCACCAAGTTCAAGTACAAGAAGAACGACACCGAGTACTACGAATACGAAACGAAAGATCTGGAGACAACCTTCCGCGGCACTATCGAGTGGGATAGCGCAACCCCCAAGGTCACCAAAATATCTAGTGGTTGGTGCTAAGCGACCCGAGAGTCAGAAGTTAACGCAGTAAGGGTGGGACACCGTATCGGTGTCCCACCCTTCATGTGTGCGTCCCCCGGACATGCCGGAGGCTAGAGTATTTCCGGCTTTAGCCTTCGCACTCGACGCAGAAACCTACAATGCCCTCTTCACGAACTAGCTGTGAGCGGTGGCGGATCAGGAAGCACGAGCCGCAGATGAACTCGTCTTCCTTCTGCGGGACGACCGTAACGGTCAGTTCCTCATTGGACAGGTCTGCGCCTGGAAGGTCCATACCGTCGGTGTGATCGGCCTCGTCGAGCTCGCGCACGACGCTCTTCGCGTCTGGTGCGTTTGCGGACTTAACCGCGTCTAGAGAAGCCTTGCGCGCCTCGGCAACGTCCGGGCGGACTTCATCGTAATCAGTTGCCACGAATTGCATTCCTAACGTGAGCCATTGAGCCTATTCGAAATAGGAGATTACAGCATACTAATGCCAGAAACACAATCCTGTGTCGTTGTTTCGCTCACAGCCTGACATTCATTTGAACTTTGCGCTTAAGAAACGACGAGGCGCACCGCTTCCGACACCCAAAAGTGCCGGCGCTGGTGCGCCCCGTACAAACTCAGAACGTGCTACTTACGCCCCTGATTCGCGACTGCCTTGATCGCGTCTGCGGCAGCTTCCAGATCCAGGTAGGTGCCACCGGCGGTGATTGGCTGGAAGTTCTCGTCCAGTTCGTACACCAACGGAATGCCGGTCGGGATGTTCAGCGAGGCAATGGCCTCGTCGCTGATGCCGTCCAGGTGCTTGACCAGCGCACGCAGCGAGTTGCCGTGCGCGGTGACCATGACGGTCTTGCCTGCGGACAGGTCCGTCTTGATCTCATTCTCCCAATACGGAAGCATGCGCTCGAGCACATCTTTGAGGCACTCGGTGCGTGGCGCCTGGTCGCCCAGGTCCGCGTAACGCTCGTCAGTTGCCTGGCTGAATTCCGAAGCATCGTCCAGGACCGGGGGCGGGGTATCGTAGCTGCGGCGCCACAGCATGAACTGCTCTTCGCCGAACTCGGCCAGCGTCTGTGCCTTGTCCTTGCCCTGCAGCGCACCATAGTGGCGTTCGTTCAAGCGCCAGCTGCGGTTGACCGGGATCCACGAACGACCAGCCGTTTCCAGTGCGAGGTTGGCTGTGGTGATCGCGCGGGTCAATAGCGAGGTGTGAAGCACCTCTGGCTTGTAGCCGGCTTCAGCCAGCAGCTCGCCGCCACGAGCGGCTTCGGCCCGTCCCTTTTCGGTCAGGTTCACGTCGTACCAACCGGTGAACAGATTCTTTTCGTTCCATTCGCTCTGCCCATGGCGAAGCAAGATCAAAGTATGGGTCATACATTCCATCCTATCCAATGCGATGCACCGCGTAGCCGAAAGTTAAGACATGTCAGCAAAAAACAACGCCCCGGTCTTCGCTTGACGAAGTCCGGGGCGTTGAAAAGCTTGTTGCCCTTAGTTGTACCAGTTGCCGCTCTGGCCGCTGACCGCGGGCTTGACATCCGCCAGGTAAACGCAGGCTACACAGGCCGCGATCAGCTGCAGGAAGCCGCCGCTGCTGGCTGGGCCGGAAAGCACCATCAACACCGAAATGATGGTGGCGCCGCCGGTCAATGCCATCCACCAGCCCTTGGTGCGCTTACCTTCTTGGGTAAACCGCGACGCCTGATGGCGCAGGCAATCGATCAATGCCCAGACGGCGACGACGCCGACAACAATGCTGAGCGCATACATCAAGTACATCTCGATTATTCGTGCCAAGTCCATATCTACACTCTACCTTTCTCTCCGGCGCGTCCATCGGCCTGGGGGTCGTGAGTCTTCAGATTCGTTCAAGGGCTCCGGAAAGATCCCGCCACAAATCCTCCACGGCTTCGATACCCACCGAAAGCCGGATCAAGTTTTCCGGCACGGTGGCGGGTTCATTCGCGTGGCGCGCCCGGCGCTCGGCCAGAGTTTCCACTCCGCCCAGCGAGGTGGCGCCGGTGATCAGGCGGAGCTCTTCGATCATCCGGTCCGCGTCCTTGGCGGTTGAACCTGCGGTAAATGAAATCACCGAACCGTAGCCGCTCATTTGCTCGGTGGCCCGCTGATGTCCGACATCCGTTGGCAGACCGGGGTAGCGTACTGCGCTCACCTTCGCATGCGCGGCCAGCCGCTCGGCCAGGATTTGGCTGTTCGCCTGCGAGCGTTCGAGCCTGACCGACAGGGTACGCACCCCGCGCAGGGCCAGGAATACGTCCATTGGCGAGGCGATGGCTCCATGCAAGGTGCGGTGCCCGTGCAGCTTGCTATGCAATTGCCCGTCGTTGGTGACCACCGCGCCGAGGATCAGATCCGAGTGGCCCGACAGATATTTGGTCACCGAGTGGACCACCAGATCAGCCCCCAAGGTCAAAGGCTGTTGCAATAGCGGGGTGGCAAAGGTGTTGTCAACGATGCTGAGCACACCCGAGGACTTGGCCGCCGCCAACAGCGCGGGAAGATCCGCAACCTCAAGCATCGGGTTTGTTGGAGACTCCAGCCACAGCACGTCGGCACCGTCCATCGCGCGCAGCACCTGATCGGTATTTGCCACATCCACAGCTCGTACACTGAAGCGTCCGGCTGCCTGCAGTTCAGCGCTCAACCCCAACGAACCGTTATAGGAATGCTTTGGCAAGACCAGCACGCCGCCCTCGGGCACCAGGGTCAGCGCCGCGGAGATCGCCGCCATCCCGGAAGAAAACACCAATGCCGGATGTTGTGCCTGCTCTAATTGACCCAAGACTTCTTCGAACGGGTCCCAGCTTGGGTTGGAGAATCGCGCGTACACGCGATCCCCGGTGCCGGCAAGCCCGTGCGAGTGGTAGGTCGAGGTGAACGTGATCGGATGATTCACCGGGCCGTCATTGGTGTGCGCAGGACGTCCCCCGGCCACGATAAGCGTGTTCGGGTCCCAAGTTTGTGCTTCGGTAGCTGATTCTGGCAGTTGGCTCATGAGCACCAGATTACGCCCGCATAGCGGCGCAATGCACAAGCGTTTACGTGCATGTCCGCCCGTGTTACCCGGCTTGTTCGTCACTCTTGGCCAGAAGCCCTGGAATCTGTCCTTTTTCCCGACCCCGGTTAGTTAGGGTAGAGGTGTGAGTATCGATTCGACTGCATCCCAGCGCGGCCTGTTTATCGTCTTTGAAGGCGGCGACGGCGCCGGCAAGTCCACGCAGGTGGCCATGACCCGTCAGTGGTTGGAAAATCGTGGTGCCCGCGTAGCGACCACTAGGGAACCCGGCGGCACCCAAATCGGCGAGAAACTACGCTCCTTGGTGCTCGAACACGGTCACGGCGACATCGATTCACGCACCGAGGCTCTTATCTATGCGGCGGCCCGCGCAGCCCACGTGCAGCAGCTCATCGCTCCAAAGCTCGCGGAGGGTACCCACGTGATTTGCGACCGATTTGTCGACTCTTCGCTGGCCTATCAAGGCATGGGCCGATCCCTAGGGTTTTCGGCTGTCTCGGCCATCAATGACTTTGCGACCACCGGTTTGAAACCGGATGCCACAATCATCCTCGATATCCCTGCCGCGGATGGTCGCGCTCGGCGAATCGCTGCCAGCGGCGGGGTGGAGGATTCGGACCGGCTGGAATCCGAACCAGATGATTTCCACGAACGCATCCGCGGCGCTTTCCTCGAACTTGCCGCCAAGGATCCACGGCGTTATCTGGTTGTCGATGCGACAGGCAGCGTTGAGCAGCTCCAACAGGAAATCACGACACACCTTGCAGGTCTGTTGTGAGCCGGCTGGTATTTGCCGAGCTCGCCGGTCAGCAGCGTGTGGTCGACTCGCTGATTTCCGAGGTTGATCAAGGCAACCCCACACATGCTTGGCTGGTGACCGGTCCGCCTGGTTCCGGACGGACCACCGCGGCCCGGGCGTTCGCCGCGGCCTTGCAATGTACACAAACTCCAGCGGGCTGCGGACAGTGCGATGCATGTAAGAAAGTAATGGCGGGCAACCATCCAGATGTTTCTTTCGTTTCCACTAGCAAGGTCGCCTATCAGATCGAAGATGTCCGGCATCTGATCACGCGCGCCCAAGAACGTGCCGGTAACGGCAAATGGCGCATCATCATCATCGAAGATGCAGACCGTATGACCGAACGCACTACCAATGTGCTGTTGAAGGCCATCGAAGAACCGCCTGCACAGATGATCTGGATCCTCTGTGCGCCCTCACCGGCCGATGTGCTGGTGACCATCCGCTCGCGCTGCCGCGCGGTCAACTTGTCGGTGCCTGCGGCCGCGGAGGTCGCCGAGCTTTTGGTGCGTCGCGACGGTTTGGAACCGGAGATGGCAGAGTTTGCCGCGCGAGTATCGCAGTCCCATATTGGCGTTGCCCGTATGTTAGCCCGAGATGAAAAGGCTCGCGAGCGTCGTGAAAAGGTCGTCACGCTGCCGCTGCGGCTCTCTACCCTCCCCCAGGCGATGTCTGCCGCGGCAGACATCTCTGCGCTGGCCAGCGAGCATGCCGAAGCCATGACCGGTTCGCAGCTCAGCGCACAGATTGCCGAGCTTCGCCACGCAAATGGCTTGGGCGAAGAGGAAAATATTCCTCCGGGACTGCGCGGACAGTTCAAGGCCCTAGAGGAAAATGCCAAGCGTTTCGCCAGGCGCGCTACTTTTGATTCCTTGGACCGCACTCTGATAGATCTGACGACCTTTTTCCGCGATGTGCTTAGTTTGCAACTGCATTCGGGCATAGAACTCATCAACGAACATCTCCGCTCGAAGCTAGAAGCCTACGCAGCGGCGCAACCCAGCGAGAAGACACTCGCCCAGCTTGATGCAATCAACGAAACGCGTCAGCGCCTGGCCGCCAACGTTAATCAACTGATCGCCCTTGAGGCGCTCATGGCCCGGCTACTTCCAAAGCCAGGCCGTCGCTAGATCAGCAGCTGCCACGACCGATACCCCAACTTCAACAGGAGACGCAAAAGTGACTGCACGTATTTCCCTGCTCCGGTTCGCGTCACTGGGCGCGGCGTTGTCCCTCGCCTTGGTTTCCTGCGCTGGCTCCGGGCCGAGCGATACGGACGCTGCCCCTTCGGCCACCAAATCCCCGCCTACTGCGGCTCCTGAAGCCCAGGGCGAACTGGCCGAATACTACGATCAAGACGTGATGTGGGAACCATGCGGCAGCACAGTGGAGTGCGCGACTATCCAGGTGCCCCTGGACTATGAAAACCCCGAGCAAGAGGGCATTGATCTTGCGCTGAATCGACGTGCTTCGGAAGGTGCGAAACGAAACCTTCTGGTAAATCCCGGCGGTCCGGGCGGGTCAGGCCTCGGCATGGTCACCGAAACTGTGCCCCATATTTTCAGCAATGATCTGCAGCGTGAGTTCAATACGATCGGTTTCGACCCACGTGGCGTAGGCAAGAGCTCCCCGGTGAAATGTCAGACAGATGAGCAAACCGACCTGAGCCGGCAACAGAACCTACGCGCCTGGGTTCCAGAAGACCGAGAAGAAATCATCAAGCAATCTAAGGAATACTCCAAGGAGTGCGCGCAGAACACCGGGGATTTGCTCGGACATGTGGACACCGTTTCGGCGGCCAAGGATCTGGACATCATCCGGGCAGCCCTTGGAGACGAAAAACTCGATTATCTTGGTTTCTCTTACGGCACGTTCCTCGGCGCCACCTACGCGGAGCTCTTTCCGCAGCGGGTTGGCGGGTTCGTCCTAGATGGCGCCATGGATCCCTCAGTTTCATCCGCTGAGGTGAACAGGGCGCAGGCCGTGGGATTTGAGCGAGAGATCGATGCCTGGCTCGAAAGCTGTTTGAACAGTGAAGCATGCCCATTTGACGGGACTCTTGAAGAAGCCAAAGTGCAACTGCAACTGTTCTTTGCTCAAATCGAAAATGAACCGCTCGTGTCCAGCGACGGCCGAACCGTACCGATTATCGATTTCATCAACGGATTCATCGTTCCGCTTTATGACAATTCGAGCTGGCCGATACTGACCACTGCCATGCGTGAAGCTATGGAAGGCGATGTAGATCAGGTCTTGCTCTTTGCAGACCTCGCCAGCGACCGAAGCCAAGATGGCACCTACACATCGAATTCGTCCGACGCGTTCGTGGCTATCAATTGCCTGGACCGGCCAATGGATGCAGACCCAGCCACGATGCAGACCGAAGCCGAAGAGTTAATGCGCGTAGCCCCCACCCTAGGGAAATATCTCTCCTACGGCGCAATCACCTGCAACGAGTGGGAGCATGACGCGACTGGGGCACCTGCGGAGCTGCAGGCGAAGGGCTCCGGCGAGATCCTGGTGGTCGGGACAACCGGAGATCCCGCGACGCCTTACGAATGGTCGCAGTCGCTGGCCTCGCAATTGTCCAGCGCAACGTTGCTGACTTTTGAAGGGCATGGCCACACCGCATATGGTCGTTCGAATGACTGCATCACCGAGGCGGTTGATGCTTACTTGATCGATGGCAAGGCGCCCGAAGATGGCACCGTGTGCTGATCTAAGGCTTCACAGAAACAGCTCGTTTTGACGATCTCTCGAGTACTCAGATAAAGTAGCGAGGTGCCTGTTTTCAGGTATCGGCCTCCTTAGCTCAGGGGTAGAGCAGCTCCCTCGTAAAGAGCAGGTCGGCGGTTCAAATCCGCCAGGGGGCTCGTGTGAAGAAAAACCCCGGACACCGGTACTACCGTGTGCTTCCGGGGTTTTTCGCTGTCTTGGGACACCGAGCCTCGCTCATCACTGCTTCTTATGCACCAAAAACATCAACATGGCGATGATTTTATGAATGACGACGAGCCCAAATATGAAGGCCAATGCGAAGCAGCCGGTCGAGGCGAGCTCGAATGGTGAAAGCGCCAAGGGATTAGGATCCCCGTCTCGAAATGCCAGCTGAGCCCCGAAGAACAGCAGGAAGAATCCTAAAAAACTCAGCGCGATGCTCAACCAAAAATAGATCAGGGTGTCATATCCCGGTTTTTTCATAGGCAAGAAGTCATCCTTAATTTTATTCATTCTGATTACTACAATGATAATCAATCATGCATCTTTTACCCTAAAAAAGACTTCGAAGAATCGCTGGCAACGAATCTGCCTACACAAGTAAAGGTTCGCCAAAGAGCCAAGGCCGGCCTCTTTAGATTCAACTTCGCCTCTTCTCACCTCGGCTGACAGGTCACGCATTGACACCGTTTATTCACGAAGGTAGGATCCATTCCAAAGAGCGGGGAACTCAGGTTTTCCCCGGTTGGGAATATTCAATGGACGACTGGATGTTCGTTTTCGGCAACGATGCGCCGCCCCCGGCAGCGGGATATGACTGGACGCGGATTCAAGCCGCTACGCGGTCAATGCTGGCGGCGCAGGCACGTATGCGGCGTGCGTCCCAAGGAAACGCCGAACTAGACGAATCCGAATTGGCAGACGCACAGCAGAGCATCGCAGAGTTCGAAAACTCGATCCTTGAAGCACTTGGCAACGGGGTTGCGGTAAGCCTGATTGCTGACAGTACGAATCTAAGCCAGACAGCGGTCAACAAGCTCCGTGATACGGGCACACTCATGGGTTCCTAATTCGCAGCCCCGCCATCTTTCAGGAAGGAGCTAGACGCGGACATCCGATGTGAACATGAGCAGGGTTCACCAAATACGAGATAAGCCTGCGCACGGTTCGATGCGCAGAGCTTCAGCTATCGGCTACAAGGAGTCCTGACCGCAGTTCGTCAGATGCCCCAAAATAGCGCCGAGCGAACGAACACGATTGGGACTTCAGTCAAGGGCGACGGTACCCCGCGCATTACCGGCTTGCCCGGGCACCGCAGGCCATCCTGGGCCGATCATGTATACCGGGGAACCGCACCCGCTGGAAGTTAAAGCTTCGGCACTCAACGCAGTGAGGATCAGCCTTGCACCGAAAGCCTGACGGCGTTCCGTCGCAAGAGGGATATTATGCACCGATCTCAGCCTAGTGCGGATCTCGACAACCGCTCTGGGTTTCAAGCAGTCAAGGACCCTGGTTCCTACCGAAACCAGGGTCCAAAATTCAATGCTCTGCAGATTCGGATTTATTCGAAGTCTGAGGTAGCCGGATCTGCCGCGATGCGCCCCTCGGGACCACGGTCCAACCCGTTGATCGCAGCAAGGTCCTCGTCATCAAGCTTCAACTCGACTGCCTCGAGGTTCTCGATGATTCGCGAATCGGTGACTGACTTTGGAATCACCACGTTGCCCAAAGCCAAATGCCAGGCGATGACTACCTGCGCCGCACTGGCCTCATGCTTTTGGGCGATCCCTAAAAGGACCGGGTCGGTCAAGAGCTCGCCGCCGTGGCCAAGCGGAGACCATGATTCGTGGGCGATGCCATGCTTAGCTTCGTAAGCGCGCAACTCGGCCTGTGGGAAGTACGGGTGAGTTTCAACTTGGTTGATCACCGGACGCACACCGGTGTGCTCATAGAGCTCGTCCATGGCCTCAATGGTGAAGTTGCAGACGCCGATAGACGTGGCCTTTCCGTCTTTCTGTAGCTGAATCAAGGCTTTCCACGTGTCCACATAGGTGCCGCGCTGAGGCTGCAACCAGTGAATCAGGTAAAGATCGACGTGGCTCGTTCCCAAACGTTCGAGGGAGGCTTCGGACGCCGCCAATGTCTTGTCGTAGCCCTGGTCGGAATTCCAGACTTTGGTGGTCACGAAGATTTCGCCACGCGGAATGCCGCTGGTGGCGATTGCGCGCCCCACGCCTTCTTCGTTGCCGTAGATACGGGCTGTATCGATATGGCGGTATCCGGCTTTCAGCGCCTTGCCAACTGCGATCTCAGCGTCGGCATCGGATATCTTCCAGACGCCGTAACCGATCTGGTCGATGCAGTTGCCATCGTGGAAATTAGATTGTGGAATAGTTTGGATCATGCAACTAATTTAGTGCATCGGAGCGGAACTTGAGGTGAAAGGCACCATGTTTCAACGGTTCAGCTCACGTCAGCCAGCATTTTGGCTGCGTGCGAAATGTCGTCTTTGACGATCTGTGCACGGTGTTCGACCGGTTGCATATTGTTTTCTGCTCCACCTTTGGCCTGCATGCGCATCATCGCAATTGCCTGAGCCGTAGCGGCTAAGTCGTTGGCTGACTTGGTCAGCGCTCGGTGCACCTTGGAGGTGGATTGCGGAATGTGCTCGTCATCGCTTGGCGTCACCCGCTGGGCATCGATGCACAGCTGACGCACCTGCGGGAGCAGATCTGCCAGCTCATTGGCTTGCGTAACTACCTCGTTGTACAGGTCGTTGTCTTCGATTCCATCTAAGACCTGGAAAACGCGGTCCAAAGAGCGCACGAACCTGTCATGGGCGCGACGCCATACGCCTTGCCCAAGGTCACGGTTTGTTGCGCGTTGTTCGCGCAGACGCGAGAAAAACCCCATCACACTCTTTTTTGCTAGGTCGCTACGAAATGACTAGTACCAGACTACCGGTCGCTGCTCAAAACTCCCCAGCTTCGTGGCTTCGCTTGACGTGAAAAGGAGCCTTGGAACTCGAAATCGAGTTCCAAGACTCCTTCGCTCTACCCTCCAATTAGCAGCAGCGGCCTTGCGGGTTGCGTTCTTGCCAGTTGGTGTATTCGCGCCAAAAATCGCGTTCCGTCATCGGTTCGGCTTCGGGATGGGTGTTAGCCAAGTGCTCCAGGTAGTGCCGGTACTTATCTGCACCGAGTATGCCTTCCATGAAACGCCTAGCTTGGCCGAGCTTTTCGCGAAGTTTTTCCATTTTAGTGTCCACCACGGCTCACTCTTTGGCTATCTGGAACATTCTTCCACTGAGCTTCAAGTGCCTTTTCTGCGGGCGAGGAGATCAGGCCTTGCGCAGCGAAGATTTTCGATTTCGTGTATGGGTCCTCGGTGTCTTTTCCGCCGCCAAGGGACTTCGCCTTGACCGTTTCGACTACCGCCGCGGCGATCACGATGACCGATAGCACCAAGAAGATTACCGAAAGCCAGCCCTGCACACCGGTATTGCGCACGACGGCTTCCATGGCTTCAACGCCGTTTGCCGATCCGAAGGAAGTCTCACCGTTGGCCAAGGCTTCCTTGAACGCGTTGTGGTTTGCGAAGTAGCCAACCTTGGTGTTCGTGGAGAAAATCTTCTGCCACGAGGCGACGAAGGTGACCACGACGGCGAACGCCAGCGGGAGCACAATGACCCACAGGTGCTTGAAGTTGCCTCGCTTGGCCACAATCGTCATGACCACCGCCAAAGCTATAGCGGCAAGCAACTGGTTGGAGATACCGAACAGCGGGAAGAACGTATTGATGCCGCCAAGCGGGTCGGTGACTCCGAGAATGAGAATGTAACCCCATCCGGCCACCATGAGTAGCGTACATATCCAGGCTCCGGGGCGCCACGAAGTGTCCTTGAACTTTGGAACGAAGTTACCGATAGCGTCCTGCAGCATGAAGCGAGCCACGCGTGTCCCGGCATCTACCGCGGTCAGAATGAACAGCGCTTCGAACATGATCGCGAAGTGGTACCAGAAGCCCATCATGGCGACGCCACCGAACCACTGATTCATGATCACCGCAATGCCGACCGCTAGCGTTGGAGCGCCACCGGTTCGCGAAACCACCGACGGTTCGCCCACGTTGGCCGCCAGTTCGGTCAGCTGGCTTGGAACTAGGTCCACGCCGGCCAGTCCCAAGGAGTTCACAAACGCCACCGCGGTCTCCACGGTGCCACCGGTCGCGGCGGCGGAGGAGTTCATCGCGAAGTAAATGCCGCGATCAATGGAGATCGCCGCAACCAATGCCATGATGGCCACCATGGACTCCATGAGCATGCCGCCGTAGCCCAGGAAGCGGGTCTGGCGTTCCTTCTCGACCAGCTTCGGGGTGGTTCCCGAGGCGATGAGCGCATGGAAGCCGGAGAGCGCACCACAAGCGATGGTGACAAACAAGAACGGGAACAGCGAGCCGGAGACGACCGGGCCGTCTGAACGTGAGGCGTACTCGGAGAAGGCCGGGGTACTGATCTCCGGTCGGACTACGACGATGGCCACGGCCAGCAGACCGATCACACCGATCTTCATGAAGGTCGACAGGTAGTCGCGCGGCGCAAGCAGCAGCCAGACCGGAAGTACCGCAGCGATGACACCGTAAACAATGATCGCCCATGCAATGGTGGTGCGTTCCATGTGGAAGAACTCAGCACCCCACGCCGATTCAGCAATCCAACGGCCCGAGATGATCGCGAACATCAATAGCGCGAAGCCGATGACCGAAATTTCCAGTACCTTGCCCGGGCGGATAAAGCGCAGATAAATCCCCATAAACAATGCGATCGGGATCGTCAGCCCCACCGAATAGATGCCCCATGCAGATTCCCCCAGCGCGTTGACAACCACCAGCGCCAAGATGGCAACAATGATGATCATGATGGCAAGAGTCGCAATCAACGCCGCGGTGCCACCAATCAGACCCAACTCTTCACGGGCCATCTGGCCCAGCGAACGCCCACCACGGCGCATCGAGAAGAACAAGACCAGGTAGTCCTGCACCGCACCGGCCAGAACTACACCGAGGATGATCCAGATGGTTCCCGGTAGGTAGCCCATCTGCGCTGCGAGGATCGGCCCAACTAGCGGCCCGGCTCCAGCGATTGCCGCGAAGTGGTGCCCAAAAAGCACCCGTCGATCGGTTGGCACAAAGTCTCGGCCGTTATTCATATACTCGCCGGGAGTGGCCCGGAAATCATCCGGCTTGGCGATCTTGCGCTCAATGAACTTCGCATAGAACCGGTAAGCGATCAGGTACGTCGCCACCGCGGCGAAAACGAACCAGATCGCGTTGATGGTTTCACCGCGGGAGAATGCGAGCATGGACCAGGCCACGCCGCCGATCAATGCAATGACAACCCAGACGGCGATGCGCAACGGAGTCCACCGCTTATCTTCGCGTTCGACAATCTCTGGGTCCACGCCCGCCGGCGGCAGGGCTTCTTGGGTACTCACTGGGAGTAGCCTCCTCGGAATCTTTCAAGTGATGTGGATGACTAGTTCCTGTGGAACGAGTCACGTGGTAATACCACGGGTCACTTTACGCGACGGAGGTATGGATAAATCAAGCCCGCACGACGATTTTTCCCAGATGCGTCCCGGAATCAAAATGTTCATGCGCCGAGACGAGAGCTTCGAAAGAATAAGTTCTGGTGACGTTCAGACTGAGTTTCCCTTCTGCCAGCAACGGTGCAATACGGTCTGAAGTTTCCTTGACGATTATGGTCTTTTCGTTCGCCGGACGAGCACGCAACGTGGTGCCGATAACCCTGGCACGCTTAGACATCAGAATGCGCAAATCCAGTTCCGCCTTGGCGCCGCCCTGCAAGCCAATGACGACCATGCGGCCGCCCACGGCGAGCGCCTTCACGTTCATCGCCAGATATTTCGCACCAACCACATCGAGAATCAGGTCAACACCTTTGGCCGCGGTCAATTCACGAACCCGTTCCAGCACATCTTCTTCGCGATAGTTGATCCCCGCATCAGCGCCCAGCGATTTGCAGTACGCAATCTTCTCGTCTGACGAAGCAGTGACAATCACTGTCGCGCCGGCGGCCTTCGCCAGCTGGATTGCCATAGATCCGATTCCGCCGGAACCGCCATGGACCAGAATCGTTTCTCCATCCTTGAGCGCTCCCTCAAGGAAAATATTCGAGACCACGGTTGCGGCCACCTCGGGGAGCCCCGCGGCTTCGACTAGATCCATCTGGGCAGGGACGGCCAGCACGTGGGAGGATTCGACATTGACGTACTGGGCGTAGCCGCCTCCGGCAAGCAAAGCTGCCACGCGGTCACCAACGTTCCACTCGGTGACCTGCTTGCCGACCTTGGCGATGGTTCCGGAAACTTCCAGCCCTGGGATGTCGCTGGCACCGGCAGGTGGGGGGTAAACACCCTTGCGCTGCTGGACATCTGCCCGGTTCAGGCCGAAGGCGGCAATCTCAATTAGTACTTCATGATCTGCCGTTTCCGGGATTGGGCGAGCCTGTGCTTCAAGCACTTCTGGTCCCCCTGCGCCGGTGTAGATATAGGCCTGCATCGTGTCATTCATGTATGTCGATTCCCTTCTTGGCTTCCTCATAGCGTATAGTTTTTCGGGTTGGATGGTTGTCCGAGCGGCCTAAGGAGCTGGTCTTGAAAACCAGTGTGCGGTAACCCCGTACCAAGAGTTCAAATCTCTTACCATCCGCGTTACAGTCTGGGGCAGTAGATCAATTGATCTGCTGCCCCAGACTTCTTATTTTGAACTGCCCGCCAACAGTTCTTCCAGATTGACTCCCGCCATGCGGGCGATCTCGATGACCACCTGCTCCGCATCGTGCAAGGTTTGCGCGGCCGGGTGCGTCGGGTCTCCGGCCTGGGCCGCAATTGCAGTCCCCCACTGTGCCGAGGAAAGCTGCAAGCCGAGCACGAATATTCCGCGATGGGCCAGACCTTCTGCGTTGATCAGCCGGTAGGGCTCGCCCACCACGTCGAATCCGGATCCCGTCATCTGTTCGCCTTCGGCGTTGCGCCAGGTATGCGCGCGGGCCACCTTGTCGGCTAGCAGTTGGGTGATTAGTGGGGTGTTGTTCTGCAGTACCCTGTTGCTGGGCATCATCGCTTCGCACAAGACCTTCGCGCCATAGATCTCGGTATCTACCCACGGCGAGGAAACAGTGAACTTTCCGCGTACATCGTCGAATCCGAACTCGGGTTCTGGCCCGATAAAGCTCACCAGCCCTGCGCGGGACAGCGCCAGGAGCTGTTCGATCCGTTCCAGGGGTGGCCCCGAGGACAGGCCTTCGACCAGCGGCTCAAAGTGGGCCTGCACTTCTTCAATTCGGGACTGCTCGTCCAAGATCCCCTTGGTTACCAGGTCCTTAATAACCATGCGCCCGGCGTTCATCGTCATGATGGCACAGGACAGCGGGTCGCGCAGCCCGGCGGAACTGTGCTGCGCATTGCCAACGAGATAGTCGCGCACCGCCTGCTGGTACTGCTCATGGGAACCGAAGCCAACCTGGTCAAAAGGTCGCGCCAAAGCCGGAATGTCCAACCATTTCAGGTGCGGGAACTGATCAATGTAGTCGCGCAGTTCGCTGAGCCACACCTGATTGCCTTCGTGGTGTTCAGCTTCGAGGATCCGTTCCAACCCGGCTAGCAACCGGCTGGCGTCCGCGGTCGGTCCGGCCGCCTCGGTGGCGACGCATTTTGAGTAGTAGACCCACAGTATGTCGCGGTGCAGCTGGGGCCAGATATGGCGGGAAAAGCTTAAGGCGGCGTCCGGATTCGAATGACGAGCTTCGGCGACCTTTCCGATCAGCTCTTCTGCGTGCAGGAAACGCAGGGTGATTTCCGCTGGAATAAATTCTTCTACGACCGGTTTCCCCCAATAGGGGGTGCCCCGACGTGAAGCCGCGATCAGCTTGGGCTCCTTCCCCGAGGCGATGTATTCGAATCGGTGTCCCGGTTCTTGGCTCACTTCCTTGAAAATTCCTCCGCGGCCGCTAGTCAATTCGGCCATGCCGTCGAAGAAATTTAGCCCCATTCCGCGCAGCAGTGCCGACTCGCCTGATTTGAAGTTCGAGTAGTCGACATCCGCCGGAATGTTTGGCGGCAGATATGTGGCACCATCTTGTTCGGCTGCCCGTTGCAGCTGTTTTTGCCACGGGTTCAATTCAGCATCCTGATGCCCCAATGCCAGAACGACGCTGTCGAACTCTAAGTGCCCGGCGCCAGGATCTCCTTGGGCAAAGGACCGGTAATCCAGTCGGTAGCCAGCCTCCTGCGGGCGAACCGCCAACACTTCAGCGCGGATGTAGTTCAAAACGAAATTCGGATGCTCATCGAGCACGCGGGCGCACGAGTCATAAACGTGTTCTAGGTAGCGACCGTAAATTGCTCGTGGCGGGTAGGTGCCAGGTTGCGTGGCGCGCAGCGCAGCGGCTTGACGCTCTTCGAGCCGGAGGCCATCCCCATTGGCCTCCACAAACTGCCGGAAGCTAAGCCCCGGTTCAGCTGCGACCCTTTCGGGAGCTACCGTTGGAAATGAGGCAGGGGTGTTCATCAGGAAGTGTAGCGACTGTTTTGGATTCCATACATGCCCGGACCCCGGGCGGTACGGGTCGAACACCGTTACGCGTACCAAGGTAGCCAGCTTGGGCACCTTGACGGCCAGCTTAGCTAGGCGTTCGATGACACTGGTACCGCGCGGGCCAGCGCCAACTATAGCGACGTTGTACTGTGGTTGGGGTTCTTCCCAGAAGTTGCTCACCTTCCAAGATTATTGCCTAGAAGCAACTTGTCACGCCATCAAGCGCCCCAGCCTCCCGGCAAAAGCTGCGGCCCAAATTCAAAAGAGCGTCGCTGGCCCATGATCTACCTTGAATGCATAGACTGTGGCTATGCCTTCAACGCCGTCTGAATCCCTGGAAACGACCGATCCTTATGCCTGGCTAGAAGCCACCCACGATGATGCCGCGTTGGAATGGGTCCGCGCGCAAACTCAACGCACCGAAGCCGAACTTCACGATGCCGACTTTTCGCAAAGGGTCGACGCTATTCGCCGGGTGCTGGATGCTCAGGACCGCATCCCGATGGTCACCAAGCGCGGAGACTACTACTACAACTTCTGGCGGGATGCCGAGCACCGCCTGGGCCTCTGGCGCCGTACCACGTGGGATTCATATCGCACCGAGAATCCCCAGTGGGAAATTCTGTTGGACATGGACGGCTATGCCCTGCAGCAGGGTGAACCATGGCACTTCGCCGGGTCCGCGTTTTTGCGGCCGGCAGAAGGACAGCCACACCGCAGGGCACTCATCCGGTTAAGCCCCGACGGTGGAGATCAGGTGCGTGTGCGTGAATTCGATTTGGAAACCCTGCGCTTCATCGATGACGGTTTCGACCTCGCCGTTGCAAAGACCTCGGCAAGCTGGATCGATGAAAATACGTTGCTGGTCGCTTCGGCTACCAACGAGTCCGATACGACACGTTCAACTTATGCACGCACCGCACGAAAGCTCACCCGCGGTACAGCTCTGGAAGATGCCGAGGTCGTTTTTGAAGTTGCCCAAGAACATGTAGCGGCCTTCTGCTATTTCGATTCGGCTCCGGGCTTTGAACGCATCGTGACTACCGATGCCATCGACTTCTACAACTCACGCACCGGCGTCATCCTCGACGGGACCCACCATAATATTGAGGTCCCGACCGATGTGCAGGTCAGCCTGCACCGCCAATGGGTGTTGTTCGCCCCGCAAACCGACTGGGAACATCATGCAGAGCTCATTCCTGCAGGGTCCCTGGCAATCGGCAATCTCACCGATTTCCTGAACGACGGCCGCATCCAGAAGGTCATCTTCCAACCGGATGCGAAGACTTCCCTGCAAGGCATGGACTTCACCGCCAACTACCTGCTGGTCTCGTTGCTACACGATGTGGCCGCGCAGATTCGGGTATTCGACCTGCGCGAGAACTTTGCCGAAACATCCCTGCCGCTCGCCGACCCGATGCTCAGCGTTTCGGTGGGAGCGGTGGACGATGAGGATGCCGCGACCGCCGATGATTATTGGATGACGGTCACCGGCTTCACCACCCCGACAACCTTATTTCGTGGGTCGATCGGAGCGGAGCCAGAAGTCGTAAAGCGATCTCCCGAGCGTTTTGACGCTGCCGGGTTCAGCGTGACGCAGCATTTTGCGCGCTCCAACGATGGGACTCGTGTGCCCTACTTCCAAGTCGCCGATGCGCGGTTGAAACTCGACGGCGAAAATTCTGTGTTGATGGACGGCTATGGCGGTTTCCAGCACAGCATGACTCCGGGTTATGCCCCGGCTATGGGAGCCGGATGGTTGAGTAGACGCTCCGGCAATGGGCGCCTGCCGGTATACGTCATGACCAACATTCGTGGCGGCGGCGAATACGGCCCCAGCTGGCATCGTGCGGCATTACGCGAAAACCGCCATCGTGCCTATGAAGACTTCGCAGCCATAGCCGAAGACCTGGTCGCCCGCGGTGTGACCCGTCGCGCCCGGCTGGCGGCGACCGGACGGTCCAACGGTGGCCTGTTGATGGGCAATATGATTGCCGGCTACCCGCAGCTGTTCGGCGCGATCTCTTGCGGTGTGCCATTGCTGGATATGCAACGGTATACCCAGCTGGCGGCGGGGCACTCGTGGATTGCCGAGTACGGAGATCCCGACGTTCCACAGGACTGGGTGTTCTTGCGCACGTTCTCCCCACTGCATCGCTTGGATGATCAACCGCACCCGACCGATGATTACCCGGCATCGCTGATTTGGACGACTACCACCGATGACCGAGTTGGCCCCTCTCAAGCCCGTAAGATGGCGGCGAGAATGATCGACAAGGGCATCGCCAACGTTCGCTACCACGAACCGGAAGACGGTGGGCATGCCGGTTCCACGGACAACGAATCGACCGCCAGAATGTTGGCTACGAGCTACGAATTCCTGTGGCGACAGGTACGTTAACACTCTCGTTTTGGAACACTCGACCATGTTCGGGTAGGCTAGATTCTGCTGGAAACAGCGGATGGATACGTGCCAGAGCGGCCGAATGGGCTTCACTGCTAATGAAGTGTCGGGGTTAAACTCGACCGGGAGTTCGAATCTCCCCGTGTCCGCCAAAACCCCCTAGGTGACTAGGGGGTTTTACTTTTCTTCTAGGTCTTTGCAGAATTACTGCTTCCGGATGTCCGCCCGGTATTGGCACGTTAACGCAGAGACCCCCGAACACGGCGGTTGAGCCGAAAGTTCAGGGGCTTTCGATGATCATTTCAGGTCGCGCTCTACATCGTGCGCGGCTTCCTTGATCCGTTCTTCCGCCTCGCGCAGCTTGGCTGCGGCTTCTTCATTTAGCTGCTCGTTCTGCTGCTGGTCATCGCCGATCGGAGGTAAGTTCTCGTCCGCATCCTTGTCGCTTGGATCCACGGTCAGGTTCCTTTCGTGAGCGGTCGAACTGGCTGGTATCTCCTCACGATAGCCATCCATTGAGCACGAAGCAACGAAATTGGCGACGAATCTAGTCCTTGCGCTTCACGAAGGTGCGAAGCATGTTTTGCACGACGTCATCAGGCAATTTCGTGTGGCGCACAATGATCTCGGACATTCGTTCAAGGTCGGTGTGCGCGATGGCGTCAAATAACGCTTCGCGTTCTGCTTCGGGCAGATCGGCCGCGTCGAAGTGCACCGGTCCATCTGGGCCTTGGCCTTCGAAACGAAAATCTGCCACGTTCCCATGCGAGCTTTGCCCGGCAATTGGCGAAGTAGAGATCATGCGTTCAAGGTCTTCGACGGGGAGTCCCGTGTGTCCGTGCAGGATTTCGGCGGCACCAGAAAAGTTCTCGTCCCGCAGCATCGAGAACAGCTGATCGTATTCGTTGGGTGGCAGTTCTTCGCTGGAGAACTCGTGCGCCTCTCCCTCAACTTCGAAGGCCATCTTAAAATGCGTGGCGCTATGTTCTTGCTCGGAGCCGAACTGATTGCTCCACTCTTCGGGAACTACCCACAGATCGTCAGACTTATCCTCATCGGCTTCCGGGGCAACGGCCGGAGACGTCGCCACGCCCGAGTCCTCTTCGGAATCGGCGATCTGAGCTTCCAGCTTGTCCCGAAGCGCCTGAATTTCGGCTTCATCAACCGGCAGTTCCTTAACCGGCGCGGTCTGCGGATAAGCGTCGAGGCTACGCACTGCGATCACGCAGTTCTTTACCGTGTCACCGGTTACCGCACGATAATTCTGCACGGCCCCCATGACGTCGCCCTTAGCAAGGTTCCGATAGATGGCGTTGCGTGAGCTGTCATCGAGCTTCGCGTTTGCATCCTTCGCTGCTTCCCGACTGATAGCTTGCGAAATCTGAGTAGTATTTTTCTTCCGGACAGATTGAAGCCACACGTAACCGAGGGTAATAACAGCAATAGCAACAACGAGCCAGATGACGATCTCCATACATCCAGACTACTTCGTTTAACTGTGCAATTACCCTGCTATGCCCAGAGTGAAAGGCAAAACACCCGGTGCTCCGGCGATCCGCAATGCACGGCCCGCCATCGCCAAGGACCAGCGGGAGTCGGCGAGATCGTCAACCAGCATCACCGGCCCCGGTGCGGTGGACAGCAGTTGATCGATCTGTGCAGGAATTTCGAAGGCGTCTGCCACGGCTGCCAGACGGAAGGCCGAGTTACCGCCCGGTCCGCCCTGTGGCGGCGTCCCGCGGTATTCCAGCTGCCCCAGATAACGTAGCCGGCCGATCTGCGCCAGCCCCTGAGCCAACGAACTGATCAACTGTGGACGCTTGGTCGAGGGCATCGCCAGTACGGCGACCGGACGCTGTTCCCAGTTCCACTCGGCCAGCACCTTGGTGCAGGCCTCGAGCATGGCGGGGTCAATTGGCTTGTCCACCGGGTCAGCGAAGAGCTGACGCAACCGGTTACCCCAGCCTAGGTCGGTCAGTCGTGCCAGCGAGCGGCCGGTGGCCAATTGCTCATCCACCGGGATTTTGCCCTTCAGCGAATGCCCCAGTCGCTGCAGACCCGAGGGGTAGAGCTTGCGTGGTTCTATCTGGACGCCGGCACGCACCAGGGCGGCTTGGGCGTTGTCTTTGGACGCATCCGGGATGTGGTCATCGAACCAGGTGCCAGCGCAGTTATCGCAGCGTCCGCAAGGGGCTGATTCCGGGTCGTCAAGCGCCTTGGTGAGGAACTCCATTCGGCAACCCCGGGTGTTCTCATAATCAATCATCAGGGTCTGTTCATGCACCCGGCTTTGCGCCACTCGCTTATAGCGCTCTGCGTCGTAGGCCCAAGGCATGTCGGTGCGCATCCATCCGCCGGCCACGCGTTCGACGGCACCATCTACTGCGAGGACCTTGAGCAGCAGCTCCAGCGGGGAGCGCCGCAGGTTCACTGCGCTTTCCAGAGCTGGCACGCTCATCGCCCCGTCGGTTTGGGCCAAGGCCTCCAGGACCTGGTTCGCCCGGTTCTGGTCGGGCATGGAGCTGGTAGCGAAATAGTCCCAGATTTCTGCGTCATCCGAGCCCGGCAGCAGCAAGACATCGGCATTGATGCTGCCACGACCGGCGCGACCGACCTGCTGGTAATAGGCAACCGGTGAGCTTGGCGCCCCCACATGGATGACAAAGCCCAGATCTGGTTTGTCGAAGCCCATGCCCAAGGCACTGGTGGCGATGAGCGCCTTGACTTCATTGGCTTTCAGCGCGCGTTCGAGTTTTTCGCGTTCTTCTATGTCGGTGCGTCCGGTGTAGGCGGCAACCGGATGCCCGGCATCGCGCAGCAGCCGGGCGATGTCTTCGGCGGCAGAGACGGTTAAGGTGTAGATGATTCCCGAGCCGTGGAAGTCGTCGATGTGGCTGAGCAGCCAGGCTAGCTGCATTCGGGGCGAGGGCAGGCGGAGCACCCCTAAGCGAAGCGAGTCGCGGGCGAGCGTGCCGCGCAAGGTGAAGACTTCTTGGGTTCCGCCGGAGAGCTGTTCGGCCACGTCCTGCACCACGCGGGAGTTCGCGGTTGCGGTGGTGGCAAGCACCGGCAGGCCCTGCGGGAGACGGTTGATCAGGTCACGAATGCGTCGGTAGTCGGGGCGGAAATCGTGTCCCCAGTCGGAAATGCAGTGGGCTTCGTCAATCACCAACAGCCCCAGGCGGCTCATCAGCATCGGCAGCTGCTGTTCCCGGAAAGAGGGATTGTTCAGGCGCTCGGGCGAAACCAGCAGCACATCGATCTCGTCGCGTTCCAGCTTGGACAGAATCTCGCGCCATTCGAGTACATTGGCGGAGTTGATTGCCGCGGCCCGCACTCCGGCACGCTCTGCCGCGGCCACCTGATCCCGCATCAGGGCAAGCAGCGGGGAGACGATCAGGGTGGGGCCGAAGCCCTGTTCACGCAACAACAACGAGGAAATGAAGTACACCGCAGATTTACCCCAGCCGGTGCGTTGCACCACCAGCGCCCTGCGGCGTTCTTCGACCAGCGCGCTAATCGCTTCGTACTGTCCGTCGTGAAACTGTGCCTCGGGATGCTGTACGAGGGCACGCAGTTTCTGCAGCGCGAGATTCTTCAGATCATTGTGCTGTGTGGCTTCCATATCCACAGTATTTCAGTATCGGCCCACGTTTTTGTTCTCCTCGGCGCGCATTGGGTACAACCGCGTGGAAGTGTAAGCCATTTCCCATGTACTAACTGGCCATTCGCCACCGCCTGGCACCGCCAAACCGGTAGTCTGAATGCTGTGAGTGAAGAAATTGACCTGAACCAGAGTTTCAAAGCCTATGACGTGCGAGGCGTAGTCGGTGAAAGCCTGGATGCCGAAGCCGTCGAAGCTATCGGCGCCGCTTTTGTCGACGTGTTGTCCCTGGCCGGGAAGGATGTCCTCGTTGGCGGCGACATGCGCCCGTCAAGCACGACTTTTGCCCAGGCTTTCGCCCGGGGCGCCACCTACCGCGGCGCCAATGTGGTGATGCTCGGCCTGATCTCCACCGATGAACTTTATTTTGCCTCCGGCAAGCACAAGGCCGCCGGCGTGGTGTTCACCGCCAGCCATAACCCGGCCCAGTACAACGGCATCAAGATGTCCAAGGCCGGGGCACGGCCGATCTCTTCGGACACCGGGCTTTTCGACATTCGTGACTTAGCTCAGCAGTACCTGGATGAGGGCCTGCCGGTTTCCGGTGACGGCGCCCAGGGCACCGTCAGCGAACGCGACGTGCTGGCCGACTACGCAGGCTACCTGCGCGAGCTGGTGGACCTTTCCGCGATCCGCCCGCTGAAGCTGGTGGTTGATGCCGGCAATGGCATGGGCGGTTTGACCACCCCCGCGGTTCTCGGAGATCAGGTCCTTCCCGGCCTGCCGCTGGAGATCGTGCCACTGTATTTCGACCTCGATGGGACCTTCCCGAACCATCCGGCTAACCCGCTGGAACCGGAAAACCTCAAGGATCTGCAGGCGGCGGTGCTGGAGCACGGCGCGGACCTGGGGCTGGCCTTCGACGGGGATGCGGATCGTTGCTTCGTGATCGACGAGCGCGGCCTGCCGTTGTCTCCTTCGGCGATTACCGCCTTGGTGGCGGTCCGGGAGATCGCGCGGGTGCAGGCCGAGGGCGAGCAGCAACCGGTGGTCATCCACAATCTGATCACCTCCAAGGCGGTGCCCGAGTTTGTGCAGAAGTTCGGTGGTGTTCCGGTGGAGACCCGTGTGGGTCATTCGTTCATCAAGGCCGAGATGGCGGTCCAGGGGGCGGTGTTCGGCGGTGAGCACTCGGCTCACTACTATTTCCGTGATTTCTACAATGCCGATACCGGCATGCTCGCTGCCATGCACGTGTTGGCGGCCTTGGGTGAGCAGCAGTTGCCGCTTTCCGAGTTGGGCCGGGAATACGAGCCTTATGTTGCCACCGGGGAAATCAATTCGGAGGTCGCGGACAAGGCTGGTGCCATCGCTCGGGTGGTAGCGCATTTTGCCGGCCAGCCGGTGGACGTCAGCACGCTGGATGGCACAACCTTCAGCGCACAGGACGGCAGCTGGTGGATCAATTTGCGTCCTTCGAATACCGAACCGTTCCTGCGTTTCAACGGTGAAGGCGCCACGGCGCAGCATATCGAACCGATTCGCGATACGGTTTTAGCAATCGTGCGCGAAGCAAACACCACCAAGTAAAGGGGTCAAAGCCATGAATCTCGAAGAACTAGACGAGTCCGTCAAGGACGCACTGAACAAGGTTTTGGGCACCGCACTGGGTGTGGCCCGCGAGCAGCTTGAGGAGCAGGGCGTCTTCCTGCCTTTCGCTATCGCCTTGGAACCCACGGAAGCCGATGGCGAGCCAGAGCTGCGTCTGATCGCGGTTCCACCAACGGACAACCCCGAAGACCCGGATGCGGACATCGACACCGAGGCCATGGCCGCGGATCTGGTTGAGGTGCTCAACCAGCAGGGAACCCACTTCGATGCGATTGCGATCGCCTCGGACGTGCTGCTCGAAGCAGATGACCGCGACGCCATCCATGTGGTGGCCGAGCACAAGGTCGGCGCGGCGCTGGCGATTGTCCAGCCATACGCCATGCCATCCGAACCAGGCGGCGAGTGGACCTTCGAAGATCCTGCCGCGGAATCCGCCGAGTCGGTGTGGGCCAACACCCAGCAGTAGACTTGAGTTCATGAAACTCAGCGCCTTCGCCGACGTGTGCCTACGAACCGTAATGGTTCTAGGCGCACCGGGCGTAGGCCAACTGACCAGCCGTGAAGTTTCCGACCTAGTCGGGGTTCCCTATAACCACGTGGCCAAGGCCGTACTGGAATTGCGCACCCTGGGCCTCATCGAGGTCACCCGTGGGCGTCATGGTGGCGCACAGATGACCGAGCAAGGTTTAGCGTTCTCCGTGGGCGCGCTCTTGCGCCGGCTGGATTGGCGTGAAGATGTCGTGGACTGCACATCTCATGACGCAACGGACGATTGCCCCCTGGCTGGCGGTTGCCGGCTGCGCTTGGCATTGCGGGCGGCCAGAGAAGCCTTTTATGCTTCCCTAGACCCGTTGACGGTCAAAGAGATTTGCGAAAACTCGCCGGCAATTGGTCTCCTCCCCTTCCCCACTGTTCGTCATGGCGCGTAGCCAAGCCCTGGGCTTCCGCTAAGTTCCTGATCGATTTGCAATCATCTTCTACAAGGAGTAGAACTAAAAGCATAATCTTGTATTTCAAATACAAGTTATTCCCGCCTTCAAGGAGACCAGATGCTTTCAAACCAGTCCCGCCCAATCATCGAAGCCACGCTGCCGATTATTGGTCAGCGCATCTCCAGCATCACCCCAAAATTCTATGAGCGGCTCTTTGCCGCTCACCCGCAGCTGCTCGACGGAATCTTCTCCCGGTCGAACCAGAAGAACGGAACGCAGCAGCAGGCTCTCGCCGGCTCCATCGCGGTCTTCGCCGCCCACCTGTTGAATTCGCCAGCGACGCTGCCCGAAACCATGCTGGCCCGCATTGCGCACAAGCACAGCTCGCTCGGTGTCGTCGAGGAGCAGTACCCCATCGTGCATGAGCACCTGTTCGCCGCCATCGCCGAGGACCTTGGCGACGCGCTGACCCAGGAAATCGCGGAGGCCTGGAGCGAGGTGTACTGGCTGATGGCCCACGCGCTGATCAAGATCGAAAAGGGCTTGTACGCTCAGCAGGCAAACGACGTCGTCTACAGCCCGTGGAGGCTCATCGAACGTACCGAAGCTGCCAACGGCTCGCTGACCTTCAGCTTCGAGCCGGGCGATGACACCGCGGCTACCCTAGCCAAGCCCGGACAATTCATTTCGGTGCGCATGCCGATGGCCGATGGCCTGCGCCAGGTTCGCCAGTACACGCTCAGCGCGGATATCGAGAACACCGCACGGCGCACGTTCACCGTGAAACTTGATGTGGCTGGCGAGTTCAGCCCGGTCCTGCATGGCGCGCTGCAGGTCGGGGACGAAGTCGAACTTTCAAATCCCTATGGAGACCTCATCATCGACGTTTCTGGCGCACCGCTGGTCATCGCCACCGCTGGCATCGGCTGCACTCCGAGCGCCGCGGCCCTGAGCACCCTGGCGGCGCACGGCTCGACCCGTGAAATCACCGTGCTGCATGCGGACCGGGACTACGCCTCCTGGCCGCTGCGCGAGCAGATGCTCGATTCGCTGTCCCAGCTGCCACAGGCGAAGCTGCGCACCTGGTTCGAACGCGGAGAACTTCCGGAACGCATCGAGGCCACCGCGGGCTTCATGGACCTGAGCGATCAGGTTGCCGCCGGCAGCCACCTCTACCTGTGCGGGCCACTGCCGTTCATGCACGCGGTCCGCGGCCAGGCGCTGGCCGCCGGCGTCCCAGCCCAGCACATCCACTACGAGGTCTTCGGACCGGATGTTTGGCTAGCAGCCTGAATATAGACCGGCTAAGCGCGGTGCAGCTACATCAATGGGGGCAGCTGCACCGCGCTTAGCTGTCAGCCGAAGCCATTCACTTCTTCTCGGGCTTTTTAGCTTTCGGTTTCTCGTCCGGGACCGCGGACTGCGGCGCTGAGGCTCGCTCCGGCTTTTCTGCGGGCGCTTCAACAGTTGCCGCGCGCTCGGGCTTTGCCTGCTTGGAAGCCTTGGGCTGTTTCGATGGCTTGGCGGTTAACGGATCTACGAGGATCGGGTGGATCGTCGAGTCGGTAATCCAACGCCGCACCACGGAGTTGAACAGCAAGGGGTTCTCAATATTCCATTGGTGGTGCATTCCCGGGACCACCCGGGTCACCGCCTGCCCAAGCTCCTCGCGGAGCGCCGCGAAAGACTTCTGCACGAGTTTGGGTTCTTTGCCCCCAGCCAGCGCGAGCACCGGGCCGGTGTAGGCAGAGAGCCTTTCCGGCACTCCTCCGGGATCCAGATCGTCCATGATGGCGCGCAGATTCTCCGGCTTCAGCATCACCCCGTGTTCGGTGAACAGCTCCCTTTCGTCATCCACCATGCCGTAGGCGCCGGCTTGGAACCGCCAGTACCATTCGCTGCCGATGAGCTTGAGCTGCATCCGGTTCACCGCACGTGCCGCGGCCGGAACTCCGGTGACCGGAGTTCCGGTCAGCAACAGCGAATCGATCAGTTCCGGATGCCGGGCCGCCACATGCAAGGCAATGACACCGCCGAGCGACATCCCGACTAGATGCACTCCGCCTTCGGATACTTCGTCGGCGATCAGCGCCGCCACATCGTCTGCGGCGGAATCCAGTCCCTGCCAGGTTTCTTCGCTGCGCGCGCCGAAGGCCGGCAGGTGCAAGGTCAAGACGTTATAGTCGCCAAAGGCCAGGACCTGCGGATCCCAGCTCCAGTTGCCGACGTTTCCGCCATGCAGGAACACCAGCGTCTGTTCGTGCTTATGCGGCCCCGCCTGCCGGCGAGCCGGATGCAGCTCGGGGTAATCGGTAGCCTCGCGGGTGAATTTCTTCGCCGTGGGCCCCTGATCTTTGCCTAGCGTCATGGCAGATGCTCCAATACTGCGTCGAGCCACTCCAGCTCGGCGGCCTGCTGTCGGATTGCATGGTCCAAGGTGGCGGCCATCAGGAAGCTACGACGGTCCGCGGCAGCTCGCATATCGATGCCCTCGCGCTGCGAGAGGTAGTCATCCAGGATCGCCTGCGTCTTGGCCCGGCGTTCGACCAGCAGCTGGTCGATGTCCTCGCGCGGCAGCTCGGCAGCGAAAAAGACCTGGCCCATGAACGGATCTCGTTCGGCACCGTGGGCCGCGCCGTTGGAAAGCCACCCGACCAGGGCCTCGCGCCCCGCATCGGTGATGTGGTGCTCCTGGCGGTCGGGATAATTCGACTGGGCCACGGTGGTCACCGTGGCCCAGCCTTGATCCACCAGCTGCGCCAACGTGCGGTAGATCTGTGCCTTGTCGGCGTTCCAGAAGTGATTAATAGAGGAGTCAAAGTGCTTCTTGAGCTCGTAACCAGTCATCGGCGCCAAACAAAGCAACCCTAGAATCAATCGTGCCAAAACCATGGATTCATCTTTTCATATTTAGTTGATTTTGCACCCACTTACCCGTCGGTAGCTGGAAACTGAACCCGGATTGTGACAATTCCACGCCGTATTCTTGGCCAACTGACCTGCCTGCACTTCAATCAGAGAGGCCCCGACTCGAAAAAGGTTGTCCCCCTATGAACTCCCAAGCTCAAAGCAAACCGGCCGCCCCGCCACATTCGGGTGGCCGCGCGGCGCTTTTCGTGGTGCTGGGTTCGATCGGAGTGCAGAGCTCCTCGGCAATCTCGGCAAGCATGTTCGAGGCACTCGGCTCACCCGCCGTCAGTTCCTTGCGGCTAGTCCTTGCGGCCGTGGTGCTGCTGGTCTTCTTGCGTCCGACCGTGCGCGGGCACAGCGCGAGCGCGTGGTCGGCGATTGCCTGCTACGGAATCGTCATGGCGGCGATGAACTTGTTGCTTTATAAGGCGATCGAATATTTGCCCCTAGGCGTTGCCGTCACCCTGGATTTTCTGGGCCCTGCGGTGGTGGCGCTGGTGTTCTCCCGCCGTATCCGCGAGGCCGCCTGGGCATTGCTCGCCCTGGGCGGGGTGATTCTCATTGCCGGGCCCGGCGGCCATTTCGATCTGCTCGGCTTCGCCTTCGGCATCGGGGCGGGACTCTGCTTCGCGTTGTATACCCTGCTGGCCGAGAAGGTAGGCAAGGCAGGCGACTCCTCCGTCAGCTCGCTGGCGCTGTCCGTGTCGATCGCCGCGCTGGTCTCCTTGCCCTTCGGCATCCCGAAGGTTGCCGAGGTGACCGGAGCGCAATGGGGACTGCTGGCCCTGAGCGGCGCGATCGGGGTGGCCATCCCCTATCTGGTGGACACCCTGGCGGCTCGCATATCCTCGGCCCGCGTGGTGGGTACGCTGTTCGCCATCGACCCGGCCATGGGCACGCTGATCGGTTGGCTGGTGCTCGGTGAGCAGCTGGGTTGGTTGTCCCTGCTCGGCATCCTTTGCGTGGCGCTGGCCGGTGCCGGGGTGACCTGGTTTGCCGCCAAACCGCCCGGTCCGCTGGAGCAGGTACCCGCGACGGACCTCGCTAGGGAACAAGCGTAGCTAGGGCGGTTTCCGCTTCTAGAATGGGCTTATGCCTTCTGCCTTCGAGCGCTCACGCTTGACCCCACCGCTTTTTGCCCTGCTGATCCTGCTGGGCACCACCGGCCCGCTGGCCACGGACATGTATCTGCCTTCCTTCCCGGCGATGACGCAGGAGTTCTCCACTTCCGCTTCGGCGATCCAGCTGACCCTGACCTTCTTCCTGCTGGGGATGGGCCTTGGACAGCTCCTGTGGGGAGCGCTCTCGGACCGGCTAGGCCGCGCCAGGCCGTTGCGCTGGGGCACCGCATTATTCGTGCTGGCCTCGGTGGCCGCCGCGCTGGCGCCATCCTTGGAGGCGTTGAGCATCGCCCGCGGTTTGCAAGGCATCGGCGGAGCGGCGGGCGTGGTGATTTCCAAGGCGATCGTGGCCGACACGACCAAGGGCGTCCAGACCGCACGAACCTTCAGCATTTTGATGACTTTCGGGGCAATAGCTCCGGCGGTGGCGCCGCTCTTGGGAGCCTACCTCGGTGAGCTAGGCGGCTTCCGCCTGGTGCTGTGGGTGCTCAGCGCCGCCGCGCTGCTCATGGTCACCGGATCCCTGGCCATCTACCGAGAAACCCTCGCCCCCGCGGCACGTTCGGGCGGAAATTTCCTTGCCCCGCTGAAGCTGGCGCTCTCCCGCCGGCGATTTGTCGGCTACCTGGTCCAGTTCGGCTTCGCTTTCGGCGCGATGATGGCCTATGTCTCGGCCTCGCCCTTCCTCTATCAAGAGGTGCTGGGTCTCAGCGCGCGGGGCTACGCCCTATGCTTCGGCCTCAACGCGGCGGGCCTGATCCTTTCGGGCTTGGTCTCTGCACGGCTGGTGGGCCGGGTCCCGCTACGCCGCACCATATCGGTCGCGCTGACGATTCTGCTGGGCGCAAGCCTGGTGATCCTCCTGCTGGCGATGCTCCAGATACGCAGTCTGGGCCTGGCGGCGGTGATCTTCGTGCTGGTCTCCTCGATCGGCTTCACCATGGGCAATACCACCGGATTGGCGTTGGCCGAGGTGCGCGATGTTTCGGGCTCGGGCTCCGCACTCTTGGGGTCGGCGCAATTCCTCATCGGCGCGTTAGCCACCCCGCTGGTCGGTCTGTCCGGGGCGGATTCCGCGTTGGCCTTTGCGCTCACCGCGGTGGCCAGTTCGCTGATCGCGTTTGGCGCGCTCCTCTACACCGCGGATCGTTTCCACCCCGGCGCCATGGAGCACCCCTAGCGATGGGCGGGCAATCAACTCCGCGTGGTTAAACGAAGATCCCGCGGAATCCGCAGTTCTGCGGATCCCACGGGATCTTCTGCCACCGAAAGCTAGGCGCTGAGGCGGGCTTTCAAACCGTCGAGCTCGGCACGCAGCGATGCTGGCAGCGCGTCACCGAAGTTCTCGTACCATTCTTCGATTCCCTCGACCTCGGTGGCCCATTCGTCCTTGTTGACCGCCACGGCGGCCTCCACGTCGGCTGGGGTGAAATCCTTCAGACCCGTCAGGTCCAGGGAGTCGCCGGTTGGCACGTTGCCGATGATGGTCTCCTTGGCGTCCGCGGTGCCTTCGATACGCTCGATGGCCCACTTGAGCACGCGCGAGTTATCTCCGAAACCAGGCCATGCGAAGCCGCCGTCGGCGGTGCGGCGGAACCAGTTGACCAAGAAGATCTTCGGCATCTGCTCCGGGTTGAGCTTCTCGGAGATCTTGTCCCAGTGGTTCAGGTAGTCCCCTGCGTTGTAGCCAATGAATGGCAGCATGGCCATCGGGTCGCGGCGGATCACACCGGTTGCGCCGGAAGCGGCGGCGGTGGTCTCCGAGGACAGGGTTGAACCCATGAAGATGCCGTTGGTCCAGCTGCGTGCCTCGGTCACCAGCGGGATGGTCGTCTTGCGACGTCCGCCGAAGAGGATCGCGTCGATCTTCACGCCGTTTGGCGAGTAGTAATCCTCGGACAGCATGTCGACCTGGTCGATCGGGGTGCAGAAACGGGAGTTCGGGTGCGCCGCGTTGGTGCCCGACTCTGGCGTCCAGTCATTGCCCAACCAGTCGGTCAGGTGCGCCGGAGCCTCGTCGGTCATGCCCTCCCACCAGACGCCGCCTTCGTCGGTCAGCGCTACGTTGGTGAAGATGGAGTTGCCCTTGGTGATGGCACGCATGGCGTTCGGGTTGGTGGACCACCCGGTGCCCGGCGCCACACCGAACAGGCCGTATTCCGGGTTCACCCCGCGCAGCTCGCCGTCCTTGCCGATGCGCATCCAGTTGATGTCATCGCCCAGCGTCTCGGCTTTCCAGCCTTCAATGGTTGGTTCCAGCAGGGCGAGGTTCGTCTTGCCGCAGGCCGAGGGGAAGGCCGCTGCAATGTTGTAGGACCTGCCCTGTGGGCTGGTCAGCTTCAGGATCAGCATGTGCTCGGCGAGCCAACCCTCGTCGCGGGCCATTGCCGAGGCAATGCGCAGCGAGTAGCACTTCTTGCCCAGCAGGGCGTTTCCGCCGTAGCCCGAGCCGTAAGACATGATGGCGCGCTCTTCGGGGAAGTGCACGATCCACTTGTCTTCGTTGCATGGCCAGACGACATCTTCCTGCCCTGGCTTAAGCGGTGCGCCGACCGAGTGCAACGCAGGAACAAAGAAGGCTTCTTCGGCTTCCATCTTGCGCAGCACTTCGCTACCGATCTTGGCCATGACGCGCATCGAAGCGACCACGTAGGCGGAGTCGGTCAGCTCTACACCGTATGCAGGCTCGTCGGCGTTCAGCGGGCCCATGACGAAAGGAATGACGTACATGGTGCGTCCGCGCATCGATCCGTCGAACAGTCCGTTGAGCATCGACTTCATCTTCGCTGGGTCTTCCCAGTTATTGGTGAAGCCGGCGTCTTCTTCCTTCTCCGAGCAGATGAAGGTGCGCTCCTCAACACGGGCGACGTCCTTCGGATCCGAGAATCCTGCGTAGGAATTCGGGAAGTTCGGGTCGGTCAGCTTAACCAGAGTGCCGGCCTCAACCAGTTCAGCGGTCAGGCGGTCATTCTCCGCAGCGGAGCCGTCGACCCAATAAACACGTTCGGGCTTCGTCAGCGCGGCAACTTCCTCAACCCAAGCTGCCAACTTTGCGTGCGTGGTTGGCGCTGCGTCGATTACGTTCTGATCGGAGCTCGTGCTCATTATCCATTCCCTCCATTGGGCTGAATTTGTCAATAAATCAAGGCTAGGGGTACTCCAGCTGGCACATTGTGTGACCCAATCCTCAGCATTGGGCTGATGTTAGACTTGGGAAGATAAATTTCCCGAAATTTCGGGGGTTTATCGATGAACATCAACCCATTTATGTGACCAAGGTCACGTAGACCGGTACCCTTTTGGATTCTTCACATAACCTTCTGTTCACTTTCGATAGATACCGTCCACCTGCGATTTGTACCGATCGAATTTCATCTGTATAGTTATTCGAGGTTCGCGAGAGTGAATCAAGCAAACTAAATATGCGCCCATAGCTCAGCTGGATAGAGCGCCTGTCTACGGAACAGGAGGCCGGGGGTTCGAATCCCTCTGGGCGCACCAAAAAAGTAAAAGTCTCGGGACATCGTTGATTTGATGTCCCGAGACTTTTTCGTTTAACCTTCTGCAAGTCCTTAATGCCGGATCCCGCTGTCCGCGTCCCATGTCGGCGCCGCAAGGGTCAGCGAGCAGGAGCCAATGGACTCAGCGCGGCTTGTAGCACCTTATTCTGCATTTGCGCGAAAACGCGTCATGGGGCTATCGGCAGCTGCTGAATCCCATGGCCCACTGAGTCATGAGCAACGTTTATACCTTTACTCAGCGTGGAATTCGCAACCTGAGCTAGCAAGAGAATCCGAAGTACTGGCATAGCAATGCTCCGCTGAATGCCGCGTCGGCCAAGGAAATAAGTGTGGTGTTGAGTGCAACGGTTCCAGCGGTAAGCAACTTGACCATGAGTTTCTCCAGTTTTCGCGATCTAGATGATGACGTGCCCGGCAGCTTTGTGCCACCAACAACTTTTCACCGGTCCGCGCATGCGGCACATATACAAAAGACCAATAATTCCGCTCTATATGATTCAGCTGGATTAAATGGCGGCAGGCCGAATACCCACACTTCGAACAGCGGGAAGCGAATCGATAGTCTGCGAATATACGCTCAACTAATCTGCCAGGAGTGCTGATCAATTCCCGCTCAGGAAGGAATATTGGCCTTTAGAACAATGCAGAACTGTACTCAAGTACAGGGTCAGCTCGTTCTTCGCTCCATAGAGTCGGTATCGATAACGAAACCAACACGAGGAGCACCTCATGAACGGACTGCAGCTCACCGGCATCGTCCGCAGCTTCGGCAACCGCACGGTTCTGCACGATATGGACCTTTCGGTTCAACGCGGCGAGATCGTCGGGTTCATTGGCGGTAACGGCGCCGGCAAGACCACCACGATGCGGCTAATCCTCGGATTGCTGAACGCCGACCGGGGAGAAATCACCTGGGATGGATCACCAATCACCACGGCAGATCGTCGAGCCATCGGCTACATGCCAGAAGAACGCGGACTCTACCCGCAAATGCCCGTCCGCGAGCAAATTATTCATTTTGCTCTGCTGGAAGGCCATATGGGAAAACAGGCCAGAGCGGTTGCCGACGATCTTATCGGCTCCCTGGGCTTGACCGGGCGGGAAAAAACCTTAATCCAGGACCTGTCGCTGGGCAATCAGCAACGTGTCCAGTTGGCTGTCTCGCTCGTCGGCAATCCTGCGCTTCTGGTCCTCGATGAACCGTTCTCTGGTTTGGACCCAACCGCGGTGGCCACGATGGGTTCGCTGCTTCGCGAACAGGCTGCCCGCGGTGTGGGGGTGCTCTTCTCATCCCACCAGCTTGACCTGGTAGAACGTCTTTGCGACAAGGTTTGCGTCCTCGACCAAGGGCGAGTGAAGGCCAGCGGCAGTGTCGCCGAATTGCAAAATGACGGCCAAAGCAGATGGCAGCTGAGGTTCTCGGCGAATGCCGACGGCTTCGCAGCAGAGATCGCCATGATCCGAGGGCTCACAGTCACGTTGCCCGCCGAAGACCACAGCACGGTGTTCGTGTCCATGTCCGGAACCGATCTGGACCTGCCGCCGGCGCTACTGGCGGCGGCGCAACGTCATGGTTCCTTGCGCAGCATCGAAGCAATTCAGCGATCCTTGGACGACTTGCTGTCCCAGGACTTCATTTCCGCCGGACGTGGCGAACTGACCATCAACGCACAACTCGCCCAGAATGCAGGAGGAATCTCATGACCACCCAGCCGCTAAGCCTTAACATCATGCCGGGCCTGAGCGGAACGTTCCGCGAAACTGGATTGGTAATTCGGCGCGAAATCCTCACCCGGACGGCCAATCGAACCATCTTGATTACCACCGGATTACTTGCCCTGGGAGTCGCCGCAGCAGCAGGCATCGGCGGTTGGTTCCTCGTGAACTCCATGGAGCAATTTCAGGCCTTCACGCTTAATCCTCGAATGCTCTTTGCCACAGCCATGATCTGTGCACTCCTTACCTCTCTGGTTTATTCGGCTCAAAGCCTGACCACCGGGGTCGTGGAGGAAAAATCTTCGAGAGTCGTCGAAATCCTGCTGACCAAAATCGGTATCACGCCGTTGCTGCTCGGCAAGCTCATCGGCATCGGCCTGGTAACTCTCACGCAATTACTGGTCATCGGTGGCGCAGGGGTGCTCGGGTTCTCGGTGGTGGGAGGCTTCTCGCTACTCGACGTGGAAGCTGGACCTATCCTGGTGTGGTTCCTGATCTGGTTCTTGCTTGGATATGCCATCTTTGCGCTATTGAACACGGCGCTGGCGGCCACCGTGGCCCGCCAAGAAGATTTAGCTTCTGCGGTTATGCCGCTGTCGGTCTTGCAGATGGTGCTGCTGGTACTAGCGCTCTATGTCCTGCCCAATAATCTTGAGAACGGCTGGTTGCACGCCCTGTCGTTCGTACCGCTGTTCTCCTCGTACCTCATGCCGATGCGCGTCGGACTCGATGGAGTAGATGCCTGGCAGATGGCGACCTCCGCCGCAATCGCGGTGCTGTCCATTCCAGTGCTTTTCTGGATGGCCACCAAGCTCTACCGGAACAACGCGCTGCGTACCGGTTCGCGAGTCTCGCTACGCGATGCGCTCAGCTCCGACGATGCCGCCTAGATTCTCCCGCTTCACACAGTCAATGACGAAAGGACACCCCATGACTGACAACGACAATCATCAGGATCTCGCCAAGAAGCCCTCGAATATTCGAAAGCAACTGCGTAATCTCGCCTTGCTCGCCCTCGGCGTCGCCATTGCCTACGTCGTCACCAATTTCCTCCGCTAGCGACCCCGTCAGCTCTTCGAGATTCCCTGTTCGTATCGGCGTCGCCGGTACGAACAGGAAGGAAGCAGATCATCATGAGCACGACTACGCTTTATCCTCGATCTTTGAACCCCGAGGCTCATCAGGCTTCACTTTTGGCTGATGCGCTATTGGAACAGCTAGGGCGGGCCTCGGTCCGGAGTATTTCTCCGGCAGCTTTTGCCGGGCGCAACGGGACCTGGGTCCTGACGCTAGCCGATGGCAGCAAGGTCTTTGCCAAACGTTTCTCCGAAAAATCTTCGACGCCGCGAGCGTTCAATCGCTCCTTGGAATTCGCACGCTTCGCCCACACGCATCCGCACCATGCGCCGGCAAGCGCACGCCTGATCGCCTCGAATGAAATTGAACGCCTTCTCATCTTTGACTACTGCCCCGGTGAAAGCCTAGCCAGCATGGTGGTTGAGGAACGGGTGCCGGCAGATTTCGCGTCACGGGCCGGTGAACTCCTTGGACGTTTGCATACCGCTGCCCCGACAGGTCTGGAGCCCACCACCATTTCCAGTCCCCCGATTGAAATGCTGCACCTCGGCGTTCCGCAGGCCCAGTACCAGAATTTTACCCTCGCCGAAATCGCGCTGTGGGCGCAGTTGCAGTCCGATAATCTACTCATCAATGCAGCCGTTGAACTGCGTGACTGGGAACTGCAGCATCAAACCAGCCCAATCCACGCGGACCTGCGGCTCGACCAGTTTCATCTTGAGGAGAACGAGCTACTCCTGCTCGACTGGGAGGAATTCGGACTAGGAGATCCCGCCCGGGATCTCGGCATGCTGGCCGGAGAATGGATCTACCGCGCGGTTCTCGACACGGTCACCAGCCGGGGCAATGCCGGGGCGCCCCCGGAACATTTCGACGAAGAGCAGGCCACAGCGGTCATGGCGCAACGCATGGCCATGGTGGTCCCGCAGATCCAGGAACTCTGGCGCAGCTACACCCGCATCGCAACCGGCTATGACGAGCAGCTCCCCGTGCGCGCCACCGCGCATCTGGGTTGGCATCTCATCGATCGTTCAATTGCCCGAGCTGCAATGGTCTCCCGGCTACCTGGCATCGAACGAGCCGCAGCCGGCGTCGGACGAAAGGCGTTGCTTAGTCCTGGCAGCTATTACCAAGCCCTTGGATTCGGAAGGAGTGAACACTGATGCCACCGACCCTCACCCGCTGGGCGAGCTTTGAGCGAATACTTGAAGGATTGGCCGATCACGTCAGGGTGGACTTGGCGGCGAATACGGCGCGTATCGGGAGCACCTCATTGAGCGCAGGAAGTCGAAGTGAGCTCAGATCGCAGCTTAGCGCGGCCACCTACACTCACCTGCACATCAGAAATCCGCTCATCGAGAATATGCCAACGACCGGGTACCAGGATCTCGCGGACGAATTAATCGCGGATATCCCCCACCGAAGCATCTGGCAGCAATCCGGATCGCCCGCAAGGCAAACGGTCGATGTCCAAGGTCTCAAGCACCACGTAGTCACCCTCGGCGGCGTCAAGGTACTTGTCCCACACCACGATGTGTCTCGGTTGGATCCCTCATCCGAAGCGGCCGTGCGCACGCCCAGCTGGCGCACCCGGACCACTCCCGGATACGTCTTGGCGCTCGGAGCAAGCGGAATCGATGCGGAGCAGGTCACTGCACGAATCTATGTCACCTGCGATTCGGCGGCTCAAGCCTTGGAACTCTGGCCTATCGTCCTAGATGTCTTAGCAAAGTCAGCCGGCGGCTATCAGGCTAAAGCGCTTTCCTCTTCCCTCGCCTATCCGCGCAGCGACGCGATGGTGCTCTACGTGCCAGACACCGCTGTGCAGGAGATCGCCGACCGTCTCACCGCCGCAACGGCTCGGATCTCAGCCCCGCACACGGAGCACTCGATCTTTACCCAGCGGCTGTCTCCAAGATTCTCGCAAGCGGGAGAATCGGCGGATCCACGGCCTTCCCACCGAGGGCTGAGCTTCGGACAGCACCGCTCCCGGGTACTCACCGATGCACTGCTGACCGCGGCCAAGAACGAGATGCGACTGCAGGATGCCTGGGCATTTGAGGCGACCAGAGCCAGGATCGATCCTCGTAATCCGGCAACCAATCTCTGAGCTTCTCCTACCTTTCCGCATTCACGAGCCAGCGAATTCAGCGCCTCGGTGAAGCACCCCCCAAAATTTGCGTACCGTCGAGGCGCCCCCGCAGCCTCTGGAAACGCGTTCACACCTCAACCGAGGAACAACACCATCAGCCTTCAACGGCAATTATCTCAAGGAGCACGACATGGACAACAACGCACTCGCACCACAAGCCAACCTCACCGACCTCGCCCAGGCGCACAACACCTTCACCACCGCCGGTGAACTCGGCGCCGACGCCGCCACCGAAGCACCCGCCACCAGCCCGCTTTGCGTCGGCATCATCATCGGCGCCACCCTCGGCGCCGGCTGCTAAGCCCCCACACCCACCAACCCATCACACCCAAAAAGGAGCACGACATGGACAACAACGCACTCGCACCACAAGCCAACCTCACCGACCTCGCCCAGGCGCACAACACCTTCACCACCGCCGGTGAACTCGGCGCCGACGCCGCCACCGAAGCACCCGCCACCAGCCCGCTTTGCGTCGGCATCATCATCGGCGCCACCCTCGGCGCCGGCTGCTAAGCCCCCACACCCACCAACCCATCACACCCAAAAAGGAGCACGACATGGACAACAACGCACTCGCACCACAAGCCAACCTCACCGACCTCGCCCAGGCGCACAACACCTTCACCACCGCCGGTGAACTCGGCGCCGACGCCGCCACCGAAGCACCCGCCACCAGCCCGTTCTGCGCTGGCGTGCTCATTGGCGCAACGCTCACGATGGGCTGCTAGTCCCCGTCCTACCCCGGTCAGGCGACGGCCCCAGAGCCGTTATTCGGGCCGTCGCCCAACCGGACCCATCAAGTCCCTCAAAAAGGAACACCATGACCACCGCAGAAAGTAAGGCCGACGCCTCCAAGCTGGATCTCACGCTCGAAGGATTCGGCTACCGAAAAGTCGTGCTGGTCCTTACCGGATCCGCTGCCACTCAAATGATGCCGTTTTGGCTTGAATGGGCCCTAGAAGCTGCCCCCGAAACACAGTTCAGGATCGTCATGCGCGATTCTGCCAGCCGTTTCATCACCCGTCATAGCCTTGAGACTCGGCTACGGGCCCGGATCCAATCCGACCATTGGGACGATGAAATTATCGCGGCCCATATCGATTTGGCCGAGTGGGCGGATCTGATCCTGATCTACCCGGCCACGTTGGACTACACTTCGCGGCTTGCCCACGGCATCAGCGATTCCCCCTCACTGCTTGCGGCGCTGAGCACCCATGCAAGGGTGTGCATAGCGCCGTCGCTTCCTCCACGTGCAATGGAAAACCAACTGGTCAGGGATATTCTGGAGAAGTTGCGCAAACCGAAGAACTTCCTCGTGATCAATCCTGTCCCCGGCCCGAGCGAATCCAGCGCTATTTCCGACGCCTGGGTTCCACCCGCCTTTCCAGCAGTATTGCGCCGCCTCGAGTCGGAACGTCGTTTACTCGTTGATCTTGTTACGGGGGTTGAGCGGCAATGACTACAACCGAAGTGCAACCGCGCAGCACGCCAAGGCGCCGGCTCACGACGGGCCTGCTCGTCACGGAGCTGCATTTGGGGCAGGGCAAAGCCGTGTGGACTCGACGATTGGGTGCCCAGGCACCACTCGATTTCTCCCAGACGCAAAACCCTTCTGCGGAGAATCAGCGGCAACACATTGTGTGGGGAGAGGGAACCGCCACATTTCGCAGCTACGCTACCACTGCCGGCACAACCGTTGCTGAACAACTCCAGCAACGCTCCCCCAAGGACATGCACCGCATAGGTCTGCTGTGGGGTGAGGCGCTCAATAATCTGCACGCTACCCCCATAACCGGTCAAACAACGCTTCGCGAACCGCGCACGTTGCAACGGGCCGAAGGCTGGCTGAGTGGAAAATGGTTGCCTGCGTTGCACACGTTGGGCCCCATGGCCCTAGGCCAACTGAAGCGGTGGTCGCAGCGAATGCTGGGCACTCAGGATTCGGCGTTGGCGCATGGCTCCCCCGGCATGGCTCATTGGGTGCTCACCGCAAATGGCCGTAGTGGATCGCTGTTGACCGGAGAGGACACTGGACTTGCGGCTCCCGCCTATGACTTCGGATGGGTTCTTGGTGAAATTGCCGAGCTCTATGCCTTCTACCCCGCATTGCGCACAAACCTCGACCCGCTGCGCTTGGGACTGCTGGATACCTATCCCGAGGCCATTGGCGAATCCGGCTTTAGTTTGGCCTGCGCCTACCGGCTGACCCAGCATGCTTACGACTGGCACCACTACGGACATGCCTCGTTGCGCGAAGCCCAACTGCTCTTGGACTTGGCCGTCAACCATCTGTCTACCCAGTACGCGAAACTTTAGGAGAAGGCCTTGCTCACCCGTATCGATGCCAGCACACGGCACATACAATTCCGCTCGCTGAAATCGGGGGCACGCATAGCGGCCGTTCATGCTCCCCAAACGCGCAATGCCTCGGTAGTACTGGGCGTCGCCGCTGGAATGCGTCATGAGCGGGAAGGCGAAGAGGGAATGATGCACCTGCTGGAACACCTAATTTATCAGGACAGTTCCACGATCACCGGAGCGGACCGTGAACTGCAGGTGCTCCACGCCGGCGGGGTCCTCGGCGGTCATACGCATATGGACTACACCGAATTCTATGAAACTGCTCCGGTAAACCAGATTGACGACATGGCTCGGCGGATCGCGGACCAGGTCTTTTACCCAAGGCTCAGAGAAGAACAGATCACCACACAGGTCACTGCCGTGGCCACTGAGCGCGCTAGCCGCCTCGCCTCGGCGCCCGGCGGCGTTCTGCCTTGGCCGCATCTTTCGGCGCACTGCTGGCAAGATCATGCAAATTCCCATGACGGTTCGGGAGACGCCGACCTCCTCGGGCGCGCGACCGGAGGGCGGTTGCGCGAGCTGCACGCACGCCATTACCGCACCTCCAACGCGGTAATGGTCGCTTTCGGGCCCAAAGAACCGGCGGACATGTTGCAGAGTCTGCAAGATGCCCTGCCCACTGAAACCCCCGAGGCCCCGGCGGTGCCGCCCGCGCAGGAGTCCATTTTCCGCACGGCCAGCCGGCGCACCGTAACCGTTCCAGGACTGCAGCGCCCCCGCCTGCTCGTAGCCACCCGCAGTGCGCCGGCACCACGAGTGCATTCCGAAATTTTGGGAGACCTGCTGGCCGCAGCAATGCTGTCCCTGCCTTCAGGATTGGATGCCAGCGCGGGCATGTTTGGCCCAGGCGACCGTGTCCACAACGATCTCTTTGTGTTGGTTGATGACACAAACTCGGGAATCGAACCTGTCGAACGCCTCGCTGCCCTGAGGTTTTGCGATGATGACCTATTGCTGCGTGCCGGCCAGCGAGCACTATTTACCGCCGAAAAACTTGTGCATGACGACCAACGGTTCGCCCGCGCCGTGGCCCGCGATATCTTGCTGCGAGATGCCCCCGGTTTCGCGGCCGGTTTAGTGCAAAAACTACGCGACGGCTTAGGCGATGTGCCCGGCCTGCGCGCTGCGCTCCAAACCTCGGCTAAACGTCTCGCTGCACAGCAGCACCACCATTTGACCCTTGAACCCGCATAGGAGTCCCAGCCGTGAACAGCGCATTCCCTCCCGTCCGATCCATACCAGATGACCGAACGCACTTCACCCTAGTCAGTTTGGCTTGGCGCACCGATCAGCGGCGTTCCTCCGAAGCGGAGCAAACCCTGCGCGCGGTAGCCGACAGAGTCTGCGCCTCGAATTCCGGAACAATTTGGCACGACTGGGCGGTCAGCGCTGGAGCAGTCAATGTGACGGCAGCACTTCCCTTGCGCGGTGCGGAGCGGTGGCTCCAAACCTTCGCCGAGCATGCCCAGCAAATCGACCCGGATTTGGCCGGCGCTCCCGCCCTGGCGCTGGTCGGGCCGCAAGCGCAGCTAGAAAACTTAGCAGCACCCGGTGCAGAACTTTTCGGGCACCTCGAAAGCAAAGACAACCCGGGGCTTTCGGACCGCCTGGAGCGAACGACTACCCAAGGTTATGAACAAATCACGGTTACAGGTGCCGACCCCTCCGCGGCTCTCGGTTCGGCGGCCACTTTTTTGGCCCTTGCCACCTTGTCCGGAGGTCCAGTCGCGCTTTTGCCCAAGGCCACGAAACAGGCCGGGCACGCTGCATTGATTCAAATAAGGCGCGTCCTGAAGGACCGCCAGCCTGCGATCATGTGGCAGGTCATTGCTCAGGAGAACCACTCGCTGGGCTCCTTGGAATCAACGCTGGACGCGGTCGCAGATCTTGGCCTGCGGGTGACCCGGGATGAGGAGCTGCTAATCAAGCAGTTTGCGATCGCCAATCTGAATCGTGCCTGGTGCTCACCAGTGGAGTTGGTTCGGGCGCTGGCCCAGTACGAGGTCATGGGTTGGGGTGGCGACTTGATTCTGAATCCCGAGTCGCAGGTGAATGAAGTCGCAAACGCCGACCTCGAATTGGCGTTGGAAGGCTTGTTGCGCTCCCCGCGTGCGGTGCTCGGCAAATCCTAAGCTACCGGCGTTGCGCCTAGCGTGCGCGTGACCCCGGCTTCATGTCCAGAAGCCCATGTTCCACGGCCTTGACTAGAATCTGCACGCGGTCCCGCACACCAAATTTCTCCATAACCTTCACGAAGCGAGCTTTGATAGTTGACTCGGTGACAAAAAGTTCCGTGGCCATCTCCTTGTTGCTCATGCCCCGCCCGAGAAGCTTGATGACTTCCAGTTCCTTGTCGGTCAGGGCATCGATCAGTTCTGCATCGGCTTCGACTTCGGCTGGGATTGAGTTCGCCAGCCCGCTGACCACATGTCGAGCCACTTGCGGCGACAGAATGGACTCACCGGCTGCCACTTTATTAATCGCATCGGTGATTTCCTGGGGCTTAGCATCCTTGACGATGTAGCCCGAGGCACCAGCACGCAGCAGGTCCACCACATATCGGTCGGTGGCGAAAGTGCTCAAACCGAGAATCGCGATCTCAGGGTTGCTCTGGTGGATCTGGGCTGTTGCCGCAACGCCGTCCATGACCGGCATTTGCATATCCATCAAGATGACCTCGGGCTGCAACGAGGCCGCCTGGACCACGGCGGATTTCCCATTGGATGCTTCGCCGACGATTTCAATGGTGGGGTCTGAGGAGAGATAATCTCGCAAAATTTCCCGGGTCAAGGCCTCGTCATCCACAAGCAGCACTGTTGTCACTGATAACTCCTCGCTTGGCGGTAGTCCACGCACTTGGTTCTCATGCGCGTACGGTGATAGCGCATCTGGTCACTATTTTTGCATGGTTGCCGTCGTTATCCGGTAGCGGGCAAGCTTTCAAGCGGGATAGTTACGCCGATCGACCAGCGGCCGGTGGAATCGCTGGTCTCCACGGTGCCGCCAAATACCTCGCAGCGTGCGCGCATCGCTTCCAAACCTGTCTGCGACGACATGATGGGAGTGCCCTGTCCAATATCATTTGTCGAGCTGAGCAATACGCGGTCTGGCCGGATACGGAGCTGGAGTTCCACTGCTCCGTCAGGATTCGCGTGCTTGAGGATATTGGTTCCCAGTTCCCGGATGGTTCGCCGAAGGGCTTGGCGCAAACTCGCCGGAATACGCGCTACTTCGCCTTCTAGCGCGAAGGCCACGTCGAATCCGGCCCGTTTGAGCGCTTGCATGACCTTGTCCAAATCATGTACCAGCCCTACCGCGGTAGTGGTCTCCCCGGAAAGTTCATCGGACTCCAAGATCTGTTGGCCTTCTTCTGCTTCCAGCCCCGAGGGACTCTGAAATTCATTTTCGTTGGCTTCCGTTTTCAGCAAGACGACAAGGCTGCGAAGATCCTGCAGGGTTTGCTGCGCGGCATTGCCAATTCCAGCGAGGATTTCCGCAGTCTTCTTCGGGTCGTTGACGAACTCGGCCCGACGGGCTTGCATAGCCATGATCGTGACATCGTGGGCAACAATGTCGTGCAGCTCATGAGCGAGCTGCGTTCGTTCCTCGGAGCGAATTCTCGCCTGTTCGACTTCCAGATCCCTGATTCGTTTGGCGCTCGTTTCATTCTTCCGGCGATAGACATTCAGGCTCAACCCGGCCACGGCCGACATGACGCCGAAACCGCACAGCAACATGACCGCCAGGAGCTCCACCTCCGGCAAGAGTAGATACAGCAGGAACAACATGCCCATGGCTGCGGAGGGAAAAGCGAGTGCCGCCCGCCACGGCAGCAAATAGCAGGAGAGCACAATGACAAATACCGAGGGAAAAACCATGCTGGCCAATAAGACCCCGGGCATACCGACCGCCGCGATAAGCAGCAACCCCACAAACCATGCGGCAATGCTTGGCAGGACCCCAAGCGACAAAGCCGCCAGGGGCAGGTACGGAAAAGCCAGGTACAACACGCCAAGTTCTGCGAGGTAGCCGGCTGTCCCCAGCCACACATCACCCGCGTACATGAACAGCGCAAGCGCCAGCGGGACAAAACGACCGAGGCGCCCGCCAGGTAACGGTTTAATTTCACCAGTCCATGCAGTCCAAGTATTCACACCAGCTATTGTGTCATTTCAGCACTCAAGCACGCTCCACTGGTTGCATACCCAAGGCAGTTTTGACGGACCCAGGCGACATTCACCACGGCCGATGTGAAACGCCACACTTTGACCTCTCCGGCTTTTGCCCTTCGGATAATCTGGTGTAAAGTCATTGGAGTCGTCAAGGCGAAAAACAACTAAATATGCGCCCATAGCTCAGCTGGATAGAGCGCCTGTCTACGGAACAGGAGGCCGGGGGTTCGAATCCCTCTGGGCGCACAATTTGAAATTCCCACTCTCCGGAGTGGGAATTTTTTGGTTAACTGTTTGCTTAACTCCAAGCACTTATTTAGCCGCCGTGGGACCCGCGCAAAATCAGCTTTGTTGGCATGATGATTCGTTCGGGCACCATTTCACCATTAATGCGCTGCACCACAACCTCCGCCATTTTGGCTCCTTGCTCTTCCGCATTCTGCGCCACGGTAGTCAACGCAGGCGAGGCATTGCGCGCAAATGAATCATCATCGATGGTGGTGATGGCGATGTCTCTCGGCACGGAAAGCCCCGCCTCAGCGATCACCTTCATCGCGCCAAAGGCCATTTGCGCGCTGGCGGCAAACAACGAGTCGATTTTTATGCCGCTGGCCAGCAAATCGCGCATGGCGGTTTCTCCGCTGCCCGGGGTGAAATCGCCCACCGCAACCGCGGCAACGCCAAGACCGGCGGCGTGCACCGCCTGTTCGAAACCCAATTGGCGGTCGAGGGCCGCACCCATGTTCTGCGGTCCCGAGATCGCCGCCGGGTATTTGCGACCCGCTTTGAGCATGGCTTCAGTTGCTTCCCGTGCCGCGGCCGCGTTATCTACGTCAACGACGAACACGTCGCCGTCTTCGTTGCTCATGGGGCGGCCGCCGAAGACCAACGGCAACGCTCCGGCCAGTTCGCTGTATGAGCTGTCATCCGCGTGGTGCGAAAGGATCAACGCCCCATCAACGTTTCCGCCGCGTAGGTAGCGGCTGGTTTTCGCGGGGTCAGACTCGGTGGCGATCAACAGGGACAGCGTGAATTCGGTGGTGCTCAGGTACATCGCAGCCCCCTGAATCACCGCAGCGAAGTATGGGTCTGCGAAGAACTTCGCGGTGCTTTCGGGGATGACTAACGCGATGGAATTGGTACGACCCTGTGCGAGGGAACGGGCCGCCCGATTCGGGACGTAGTTCAGTTCCGCGATGGCCTTTTCCACTGCCCGCGCCGCATCGGCCTTGACCTTGTCCGACCCGTTGACCACGCGAGACACCGTGGCTCTGGAGACTCCTGCACGTTCGGCAACCTGTTCCAGCGTCGGCTGTTGTTTGCGTGGTTCGGGCATCGTTACTTCTTTGCGGTAGCTGGGCGGGTCCTTGTGACTAGCGTGTGGTGCGTGGCGCTTGGCTAAGCGCCACGCACCAGTGCTATGCCATTGTACGGTTGGCGGCAATTAGTCCCGCGTAGGCCCTGCCGCTGTCCTTAATAATGCGTTTCTGGGTTTCATAGTCGACGTAAATGATGCCGAATCGCTTCTGATAGCCCCAGGCCCATTCGAAATTATCGAGCAAGGACCAGAGGAAGTAGCCCCGCACGTCCACTCCGTCTTGGATGGCACCGGCAACAGCATCCAGGTGGCTAAAAACGTATTCACGACGTTCGACATCGGCCACGGTTCCGTCCGCTGACAGTTCGTCGGCATAGGAGGCTCCGTTCTCGGTGATGTACAAGGCCGGAAGATCCTTGTATTCGGTCTGCAACCGGTTCAGCAGTATCCGCAGGCCCTGCGGATTAACTTCCCAACCCATCGCAGTACGCGGCAGGTCTCGGCTCGGGAAGCTGACATATTCGCTTCCTACAAAAGGCGAGGACGTCGGCGCATCAGTTGGTACAACCGCCTCCGGCTCGCCTTCGCCAAGCGGATGCCCCGACACGTTGTCATCGTGATAATGGTTCACCCCGAGAAAGTCGATGGGCTGATGAATGATCTCGAGGTCCCCTGGCATAATGACCTCGGCCAGCCCCAAGCCATCCACGTCTACGAGCAGGTCTTCGGGATAGGAACCGCGCAGCAAGGGATCCAAGAACATCCGGTTCCACAGCGCATCGATACGACGGGCCGCTTCCAGATCCACCGGGTCCGTTGGATCGTTTGGCACCGCGTTGGTCAGATTCAGCGTGATGCCAAGCTCTTGGGCGCCGAGTTCACGCAAACGCTTTGCCGCCAGGCCATGTCCGAGGTGCTGGTGGTGCACGGCCGACAAAGCCGCCGCGGGATCTTGGCGTCCCGGTGCGTGTTCCCCGGCTGCGTAACCGATGAGCGAAGAACACAACGGTTCGTTAAAGGTCGTCCAGTGCTTGACTCGGTCACCGAGCTTTGCGTAAACCAGCTCGGCATACTCAGCGAATTTATAGGCCGTGTCACGGTTGGCCCAGCCGCCCTGCTCTTCGAGGGCCTGCGGCAGATCCCAGTGGTACAGCGTCAGCCAGGGCAGAATTCCCTGCTCCAACAGCTCGTCGACTAGCCTCGAATAAAAATCCAGGCCCTCGGGGTTGACGCTACGCCCGCCGGGAACCACCCGCGCCCAGCTGGTGGAGAAGCGGTAGGAATCCAGACCGAGCTCACGCATTAACCCGACATCCTCTCGGTACCGGTGGTAGTGGTCCACCGCAGTCTCCAGGTTGTCGCCGCCGGCGATCACCCCCTGCTTGCGAGCGAACGCATCCCAGACGGAGTCTTCTTTACCGTAGGCGTGGCTGGCGCCTTCGATTTGCGCCGCCGCGGTGGCCGAGCCCCAGAGGAATTCTCTGGGCCAAGCGAAATTCTCTGATAAGTGGGTTGTCATTAGCCCTTTACAGCTCCTGCCATAATTCCGGATACAAGTTGTTTACCCGCCACTATAAAAAGCAGCAGCAGCGGGATGGTTGCCATCAGCGCACCGGACATCACGATCGTGTAGTCCACATAGCGTGCGGATTGCAGTTGGCTCAATGCCACCTGCAAGGTGGGGTTTTGGGGTGCGACCAGCATTGGCCACAGATAGTCGGTCCATGCGGTCATGAAGGTAAAGAGCGCCAAGATGGCCATCGCCGGACGGGCCGCGGGTACTCCTACATGCCAAAAGGTACCGATCATGCTGGCACCGTCGATTCGGGCTGCCTCGATCAACTCATCTGGCACGACATCCACCAAATACTGGCGCATGAAAAACACTCCGAACGCGGTGACCAAGGTGGGCACCATGACCGCACCGAGCGATCCGGTCCAGCCAAATTCCTTCATCACCATGAACAACGGGATGATCCCCAGCTGGGTCGGCACCGCCAGGGTGGCAATCACGAAAACCAGCAGCCCCTGGCGTCCGCGGAAGCGCAACTTTGCGAACGCATATCCGGCCAGTGTCGAGAATGCCACCACCGAGATCGTGATGACCGAGGAGACGAGAATGCTGTTTCCCAGTGCGCCCCAGAAATCGATGGTGTGGAAAACTTCGGCGGCATTCGTCCAGAACGAACCTCCGGGAAGCAGTGGTGGGTACGTCGAGGCGAATACCGCCCCGGTATTCGAACCAATCACCATCGAATACCACAGCGGGTAGGTGCTCCCGAGGAAGAACGCGATCAGCAACCCGTAAGTGAGAAAGCCTGGGCGGCGATCCATGGAGAAGTTTTTGCGTTTGGCTGCAGGCTTCCCGGCTTCCACAGTTCGGTCCAAGGAGGTGCTAGTCATGGGAATCCCCGTCCTTCGGGCTCGCTGCTGCGTCTGTTAACCTTTCACCCTTCGAGGCGACCTTGGCTTTTGCTTGCCGCACGGCGTTTCGGTGCGCCAGCCGTTGCGCACGGCGCCGCTTGCGGCTTCCCCCTTCGCTAGCAGAGGCAATGGAACCGGAAAGCACGAAGTTGATCAGGCCGATCACGATAATGATCAAGAACAGCATCCAGGCGACCGCAGATGCACGGCCAAAGTCGCCGCGGTTGAACGCCAGATCCCAGAGATAGAGCACCGTGGTTTGGTATTCGCGCTCGGGACCGCCGGGCACCGAGCTGCTGGCGTTGAATAGTTTCGGTTCGGTGAAGATCTGCAGGCCACCGATGGTCGCGGTGATGATCACGAAGATCATCGTGGGGCGAATGCTCGGCAGCGTGATGGAGAAGAACCGACGCATCGACCCCGCTCCGTCCAGCGCGGCGGACTCGTGCAGTTCGCGTGGCACCGCTTGCATGGCTGCCAGCAGGATCAGCGCGTTATAACCGGTCCAGCGCCAGTTCACCATGGTGGCAATAGCCAAGTGCGAGGGAAGTACCTCGCTCTTCCACGCCACCGGATCGATGTTGATCACTTGGAGCAGGTTGTTGATGAGTCCATATTTCTCGTCGAAGGCCGAGGAGAAGATCAGCGTCACGGCCACCGGAGTCACCACATAGGGAATCAGCACACTCATTCGCCAGAACGTCTTGGCACGAATATTCTGGTCCAGCATGGCTGCGATGAAGGTGGCCACGAGCAGTTGGGGAATCGCCGAGAGCAGGAAGATGCTGAACGTGTTGAACAGCGAATTCCAGAACAGTGGTGAGCTAAGTTCTGCGGCGTAGTTCTCCAGCCCTACCCAGTCACCGGCTCCCCCGAGTAGGTCCCAGTCATTGATTGAAACCACGAAGGTGTAGACCAGCGGAAAGAGCCCCACCAGGGCGAAGAGAATGAAAAAAGGTGAAACGTATAGATACGGGGAGTATTTGAAGTCCAGCCGTCCCCAACGCTGACGCCGGCGCGTTTTCTTCCCGGCTGCCGGATCAGCCCTGCGGTGCCTTTTGCCTGGGGGCTGCTCCCCCGTCGGCGCCGCGGCACCTGGGGTGCCCGAAGCGTTGTTGGTCAAGATGCTCATTTATCGGATTCTCTTTCCGCATAGGCCGGCCGCATTGCCGGCCGGCCTACAGATGGTGATTACTTGATGTCCAAGTTCGTCAGCGTCGACATGGCCTCATCCCACGCGGCTTGGCCGTCCTTGCCGCCATCCAACGCGATAGTTGCCGGGCCAAAGACCTGCTCCTGGATGACCGAATCATCTGCCCCCTTGAACTGTGCCTTCACGCCCTCGGCCCGGTTTGCCAGGAGCTGGCCGATGGGAGCATCGTTGAAGAACTTAGTCAGCTCGTTGCTTCCGGTGACCTGTTCGGAACCCTGAGCCTCGAGGTTGCTGGGGAATGTCCCGGCAGTTTCAAAGGCGGCTGCCTGCGACTGCGCATCGGTCAGCCAGGTGGCGAGTTTGGCCGCTTCGGCTGGATTCTTCGAGGTGGCGGGAATGGTCAAGAAGGTTCCGCCCCAGTTTGCCGGACCGCCAGGGAAGACATCTGCAAAGTCCCAACCAGAGGATGCATCTCCACCAGCACCTTCAACCTGTCCCTTGACTACTCCTAACATCCAGCCTGGGCAGGGCATAGTGGCGAAAGAGCCGTCCAGGAAAGCCTGGCCTTTACCCCAGTCCCACTGGGTCTGCCCCGACGAGAGCCCTGCTTCGGCAGCCCCTGCCAGCTGCTTCCAGCGTTCGTTCAATTCTGCGTTGCCCTGGATATTCAGCGAACCATCTGACTTGTAATAGCCCTCATCGAGTTGGTTGACCATGGCATTCCAGACGAACCCGGACTGGTCGAACCAGGCTTTGCCGGTTTTTTCCTCATATTTTTTGCCGGCTGCGAAGTAGGCCTCCCAGCTGGCATCATCACCACCGATGAGTTCCGCGAATTCGGTGCGCTCTGCCGGCATATCTGCCTGTTCTAGCAGCTTGGTGTTGTAGCAGAGTCCTTCTGGACCGATATCCGTGCCGTAGCCGATGATCCGCCCTTCGGCGTCGGTGGCCTGTTCGACCTTCCAATCGACCCACTGTGACTTGAGATCTTCTATGCCGTAGTCGCGCAGGTCGGTGAAGGAATCGGAAACGGCCATTACCTGCCCGAGCCAGCCTTCTTCAACGGCTTGGAGGTCGGGCAGGCCCGCACCCGAGGCTTGTTTAGTCTTCCAATCAACCAGGGCGTTTCCACCGGTATCGATATTCGTCGCCTCGATGCTGACGCCAGGATTTTCCTTTTCGTATTTCTCGTACAGGGCTTCCAGGCCCATGGTGCCGAAAGTGGTCACGGTCAGGGTGACCGGATTATCCACCGAGGCAGGCTCGGCATCGGCCGCGTTATCTGCTCCGCCGCATCCGGTGGCCAGCAGGGCAATGGTGCCGAGCAGGGCTGCCGACTGCGCGAGCTTCGATTTGCGCGAGGTTTTCATGGGGTCTCCAGGTGTGAGTGCGGGTTTCGAGAGACTCGTGCACATTCAAAATGAGAGCGCTCTCAAAATAAAACAAGTGTCCAACTCTTGCGAGTTTCCATCCGTGCCATGAAGTATAAAAGCGCTTGAATCGAACCCGTGTGAGCGCTCTCACAAATCACCTTCCATTATTCTGCCCGATTGCGAGGCGATGTCAAGAACGAATTTGCATTCCACCGCCAGAGCCCGTCACCCCTGACGTTCCATGGTGCCATCGGCCCTAGCAAAGCCCACAGGTCAAATTAGGATTTGCAGAACATGGCGGCACGCTGTCGCGAAAATAAATCAGTGCAAAGAGAATCCGGCGAGCCAAGTGGGCCCGCCGGATTTTCAAGGCCTACTTCTTGTTCAGCTGCAGCCCCACGAGCACCGGATCATGATCCGAGGAGCGGAACTGGTCAGGCGAGAACAGCTGGGCGACGTTGTTGTTGTAGCGGCTGTACTCAAAGGCGACCGATTCGGTGGCATTGATGTTCCAAATCGTTTCTCCGGTGACCTTGTCGGCAATTTCGGCCGAACCCAGAACATGGTCAAGCGAACCGGTGCGACCGCCGAAGAGGTAGCTTTGAGTGCTCGCTTCGGCACCCAGATTAACGTAGCCGGCATCGGTCATCACCTTGATGGGATCCTCGGCCGAGTAGGAGTTGAAGTCGCCGGCCAGCAGCACCTTGTCGGTGTTGCGCGAATCCTTCAGCCCTTCGGCGAAACGCACTACCGCGTGAGCCTGCTCCACGCGCGCTGCGTTCCATGCTCCGGCGCCGTCGCCCTGGTCGGCATTGGCCGAACCGTCTTTTGGATCGGACCCCTTGGACTTGAAGTGGTTGGCGACCACGAGGAAGCGAGTCTTCGAATTGCCGCCCACGCGCTGGAATGCCTGGGCCAGTGGATCACGCGCGTTGTCGAAGGCCGCATCGTCCAAGACCACCGACTCGTCGATCAGCTTGACCGCGTCGCGCTGATAGATCATTGCGGTTCGAATGACATCTTCATCGGCTGGCAGTTCTTCGGGGCTTGGCGCGAAGCTCCAACGCTCCTGCCCTGAAGCCTCATTCAAGGCAGCTACCAGGATCTTCAGCGCCGCGTCGCGGTCCTGAGCGAAGCGGGCGGAGTTCTCGATTTCCTCCAGCACGACCACGTCGGCATCAAATTTGTTCAGCGCCGTGACGATCTTGGACTGCTGGCGCTCGAGGCTTTCGGCGCTGGCCGCACCGCGAGCATCGCAGCCGCTTCGTACCGAAATCGGGTTTCCTTCGCGATCGGTATAGTAATTGCACCCATCAAGCTGATCGCCGGTGGTGGTGAAGTAGTTCAGCACGTTGAAGCTGCCCACGCTCACGTTGCCGCCGACGGCTGCCGGGGCATCCTGCGTGACCTGCTCAAAGCTCACCGGGATATCCGGGTCCTCGGCACCGACAATTTGCCCCTGCGGCTGCAGGCGCCACAAATCATAGCGGTAATCCATGATTACCGGGCCGGTGAAGCTCACCTGCTTGCCCACGGTGACATGCTGATCCGCGGAGATATACGGCAGCTCGACGAGCTTGTTCGCCTTCGCCCCCAGGAAATTCAATGTGGCCCCGTCATCCAAGACCAGCTCACGGGCCTGGTTCTCGGCCTCCAGCGCCTGGGCTTCGTCGCTTCCAGGAGCGAAGACGTCGGTGGCCTGGCGCAAGGTGCGCTCGCCCTCGATAATTGAGCTGGTTCCCTCGGCAAGGGTTACTTCACCGTACTGGTTCAGCCGGTAGTTGTCGGCCACGGTCCATTGTCCCTGCGGATCCATCAGCATCCCCTCGAAACGCTCGCGCTCGGCATCGGCTGCCGGGATGTCGATGGCCAAAGGCTTGATGGCTTCGGCTGGTTCGACCAGCACCTCGACCGCTTGGTCCGAGGCACTGATTTGGGTCATGCCGTAGTATTCGCTGACCTCGCCGGAGACCTGAACGTGATCACCTACGGCTACCTTGCCCACGCCGCCGGGAGAATATACGAAGATTGCAGAGCTTCCGGCCGGGGAAATTTCGCTTCCCGAGCCTGCAGTTTGCACATAGAAACCGCGAATGCCGCCTTCGGGGTAGGCGCCGGTTACTACTCCTCGGACGCTGACCTGCTGGCCAGCCATGCCGGTAGCATCTTCGGTGCCCTGGATTTCTTCGATGGACGTCAGCTCGACTTCGGGCTCGACGGCGGAGGCTGGAGCCATCGTTCCGGTCACCAGCGCGGCACCCAAACAGGTAGCCGCGAACGCTGTTGTAGCGCGCTTCTTCATGGATAGTCCTAATTCGTTGTAAGTACCGCAGCGCGGTAGCGCGCGGTCGACCCGCAAACGATTCAATCAGCCAGTTATGAACTCTTGGTGAATCTATAAACAGCGACCGGTTGTTGGTCCATGAACTATCCAAGTCCATGAGCCACGTCACGTCCAGAGGTGAGCAAAGAAACTAGCACACTAATTGAACTGACCGGTCAGTTCAATTAGTGTGGAAGTGTGTTAATTGCTAATTCAATGAGCTTCCAAGGGCGCCACAGCCAACTTGTCGATGCCACCTCGCTGACAGCCAACCGCGGTTCGCTGCTGCTCGTCGTCGCAGACTCGCAGAGCGCGCGCACCGCCACCGCGTTGATGCTCTCCGGCCGCATGAAGCCCAGCGCAGGTGAGTTGAGTTGGGATGGCGCTTCACGACTCAAGGAAATACGCTCACACAGCGCGCTACTCGACGCACCCCAGATCAATGAACCAGAGGCCCATCTGAAGGTTCGCGATGTTGTCAGCGAAGACCTCTCCTTGGTGCCTGCACCCCTTTGGCGCCGCGCCCGGAGCAAGAAATGGTTGGCTCGGCATGGTTTCGAAGACATCGCCAGCAGCTGGATCGACGCGGTCGATGCGCTGACTCGCATCAACTTGCTCACGCGCTTGGCATTAGAGAACCATGACGTTGATGCTCTGGTCTTCGACTCCCCCGACCGCCATGGCATCGAAGAAACCAGCTGGTTGGAAACCCTCGAGCGGTTTACCCGAACTCGCCGGAACCTCGCGGTTATTGCCGTGGTCTCACGCATTCCAGATTGCTGGGATGGGCCGGTGGCCTTCATCGGGCAAACCCAAGACATGCCAGAAAACGCTTCGTTTACCGACGAAGTTCCACAGCTGGATTCAGCACTACCGGTGCACGATTCCGCTACCGGGTCTGAGGCTGAAGACGCGGAAACTAGCCGGGCGCCGCTCGCGCAGCACCCTGAACCCAGCACCGAGATGGCGGAACTGCCGGCGGCAGACCCGGCGGAAAATACTTCGGACGAATCCTCTTCCGACGAAGCTCCGGCCGAGCAAGGCCAAGCCCCGGAGGGGGAAACCGTGGCCGCCGAAGCGCGAGTAGCTCTGCCTTCCCAGGAAGCCGAGCTTCCACTTGAACCACCCACGACTAAGGACTAACTCATGACGACTCTGGGCCTAGCTCTCTCCGAGCTCAAGCGCATGACCCGTGGAACCTTGCCAAAGCTGGCACTGATCGCGGTCACCTGCGTACCGCTGCTCTACGGAGCCCTCTACCTCTATGGCAATTGGGATCCGCAGTCGAATCTGGATGGCGTCAAAACAGCTCTGGTGAACCTCGATGAAGGCGCCGAACGCGAGGGTGAAGCCACAAATGTCGGCGACGAAGTTGTTGATTCCCTGCTCGAAGACTCCACCTTCGGCTGGGAGGTAGTCGACTCGCAAGAAGCCGCCTTGGACGGAGTTGCGCACGGTGACTACGCATTCGCGATGACCATTCCGAAAGACTTTTCCGCCTCGTTGACTTCCCCGGCGGAGCTGAAAAGCGCGAATGCGGCAAATCTGGAGCTAACTACCAATGACGCCAATAATTTCATGGCTGGCAATTTCGCAAAGACCCTGGCCAATGAAGTGCGTGATTCGGTTTCCAAAGAAGTCGGCACCGAAACCGCCGAAGGGATGATTGCCGGCTTTGTCGACATCCACGATTCGATGGACGAGGCGGCCGATGGCGCGAAGAAACTCTACGACGGCACGATTTCTCTTTCGGATGGGGTCCTCACCCTCCAAGACGGCACCACGCAGCTCGTGACCGGCAGCGCCGAACTTGAAGCTGGCGCACAAACCCTGCATGACGGTACCGGCCAGCTATCCGGCGGCCTCAAGAAACTCGTTGACGGGCAAGGCAAGCTCGTAGCTGGCACAGATGACTTGGCCAGTGGCAGCGCCGAGCTCAATTCCGGGGCGAAAACGCTCAGCAGCGGGCTAGACACCCTGGAGTCAAAGACGGCCCCCCTGCCCAGCTCGGTTTCCAAGCTCAACGACGGAGCCCAGCAGGCCGCTGCCTCGGCAGATCAACTAGCCGCCGGATCGCGTCAGGTAGCCAATGGAAACGCCGAGCTCAGCGCCACGGCCGACGAGGCAATTGCGGTCATCCGGGATCTGCAGGCGGATGCCGAATCCCGGCTGGACCAGGTGCAGCAAAACACCAACGCGTTCCTTGCACGGCAGGTCGAATCCGGAACGCTCACCCAGGCGCAGGCCGACCAGATCGGCACTCAGCTGCAATCCACCGTGGAGAATTCCACGGTCACCCAGCAGTTGAACTCCAAGGTCAAAGACGTCAACGTGAAACTCACCGCGGCGCAAAACGACCTGGATAAACTCGCCGATGGCTCCGAACAGGTTGCCGACGGCAATAAGCAGCTGGCTTCCGGACTGCACACCCTGGCCCAAGGCACCGGCAAGCTCAACGATGCCGTTCCCGCTCTTGCCGATGGCATCTCATCCGCCGCGAATGGAGGCAGCAAACTCTCCGACGGAGCCGCAAAGCTCGCTTCGGGAAGCTCCACCCTGGCAGAAGGCCAGAAATCCGCACTAGCAGGTACCGAAGACGCGGCCCAAGGCAGCGCCAAGCTCGATGCCGGGGCCAAGGACCTGGCCGCCGGAACCACCACCTTGCACGATTCACTTATCACGCTGGACCAAGGAGTCAGCGAGCTCGGCGATGGCGCAAGCGAATTGCAAGACGGCTCGGGCGATCTATCCGAGGGCCTGGACAGCGGTGTGGGCCAGGTGCCAAACCCCGACTCGCCAACTTCGGCGCAATTAGCCGACGTCATCGGTGACCCGCTGCGGGTGAACTCCCATGCGCAATCCGAGGCCAGCGCCTATGGTGCGGGGCTCGCACCGTTCTTCATGACCCTCGCTACCTGGATTGGCACGTTCATCCTCACCCAGGTGATGCGCCCGGTCAATAACCGTGCGTTGGCTTCCAACGGCAGCAGCTGGAAGATCGCGTTGGGCGCATGGCTTCCCTTTGCTTTCATTTCGCTCATCCAGTGCACCGCGCTCTACGCGGTGGTGGTGTTCGCCGTCGGGTTGGAACCCGCACACCCATGGTTGACCTTGGGCTTGTTCCTTCTCGCCGCACTGTGCTTCAGCGCATTGATCCAGGGAATCTGCGCCTTGCTGGGTGCTGCAGGTAAGTTTGTGGTGCTATTGCTGATGGTCCTGCAGCTGGTGACCGCTGGCGGCACGTTCCCTTGGGAAACGTTGCCGGCACCACTGCAGGTATTGCACCAGGTTCTGCCGATGAGCAATGTCGTGGTGGCGTTGCGACATGTGATGTATGGTGCAGACTTGGGAATGCTCGGCGCCACCATCCTCCCGGTCATCGGTTACACGCTGCTGGGTCTGCTGTTGAGCTTCCTAGCGGTGCGCAAGCACAAGACCTGGACGTTGAAGACGCTACAACCGGAGCTGACGGTATGACCACACCACCTAGCGGGCGGCCCCGCGTGCGGGCCACCGCCTCCAAGAAGCGCCTGTTCGCGGCCTCGATGCAGCTGCTCGGCGCCCGTGGCCCCAACGCCGTGTCGGTGGACGAGATCGCGCAAATGGCAGGGGTCTCCAAGGGGACCGTGTATTACAACTTTGGTTCCAAGGACGAGATGATCGGCCAGGTTCTGGAATTCGGTGCCGATATGCTGGTCGCCGAGCTGGATCAGGCCGCGGCAAAGCCCGACCCCCGCGAGGCTTTGCGGGCAATGGCCACTATCGCCGTTGAATTCGTCGAGAAATACCCGTCATTCGCGCAAATCTGGATCAGCGAACAGCTGCGGCCCGAAAGCGACTGGGGCGACCAGATTACCCCGGTGTATTCACGGGTCACCTCGACCCTCATTGAAGTCTTGGATCGCCTGGTCATCCTGGCTCCCGAGGAAAAGCAGCCAGCCGCGACGGCGATCTTCGGCGCGGCCTTGTTCTCCGCACGTATGCGCACCGTTTCGGACAACGTGGCCGATCGCGAAGCCACCCTCAACGCGGTGCTGTACAGCGTTGACGGTTTGCTTGCCACCCACCAGCATGTGGCGTCCTAGGCGAGCATCCTCGGCTTGGCTATTCCGCGTCTTCCAGCGGGGCCGGGTTCTCGGCATGGGCTCCGACGCGCAGCGGTGCCTGCCACGTGCCGGTTGCTTCGAGCCCCGGAATTTCTCCTTGGAAAATCACCACTCCGGGATATTCGTTGAGTTTTCGAATCACCGCTTCGCGGGCGGCGCTCGGCAGGCGGTTGAGCACCGGGTCGAGGATCAATACCGGCGGCTGTCTCAGCAGGGCGCGTGCCATGATCAGGCAGGCGCGCTGTGCGGAGTCCAGAGGTTCTCCCCCACGACGCAACATGGTGCGCTCCGCGGCGGGGAGCGGGCCGAGCTCTAGCCCGCAGTCGGCGGCCACGCGCAGCGCGCGTTTCACCGAAGACCCCGGATGCCGGTAGGTCAGCGCACGGATGATGGTGCCGCGTTCGGGAACCATGGAACTCAACGCTGCGCCTATCAGCTTACGTCGTTCGGTAGCCGGAAGGTCCTCGCTGCGTCCCTCGGCGATCCACAACCCGCCGAGCGAATCGCCGTGGGCGGTGATCCTGCCGGTGGCCAAAGATTCGAGCAGTGCTCCGGATTCTGCCCCGGGCCCCACCACCTGGATCCGTTGCCCTGCGTGCGCTCGAAGCACCGGCCAGTTCTCCAAGCCCGGTGCCGTGGGACGGATCCGCACGGTGATTTCTTTGCGGTTCAGGTCCTTCACCTCTCGGGTGGAGATCATTTTCTGCTCCGCGATGCTCCAGGATTTCTCTGCGTGCAGCAGCGGAGCAATAATCCGTCGGCCGGCTCGATAGTTTTGCCGGTACTCAACGATGCGCCCCCATTCGCCCATGGTCCCTGCGCAGATCCCCATCAACGTCAAGGCGCTGGCCAAGGTCCCCGCGCCAAGGCCCGCCCAGGAGCCGGCAGCCACCACCAGCGCGGTGCCCAACAACGGCACCGTCAGCGATCCGGCCCGCAAGGCGCCGGCATACTTTGCGCGATCCACGGCGGCCTGAACGACTTTCTGCGAGCTTCGGTCGACTCGCTCGACCTCGCGGCGCACGCCTCCGCCCGCGGCGATGGTGGTGGCCGCGGTGACCGTGTCGGCGATCCGTGCCGCAAGATTCCCCCGGTGCCTGCGCAGCACTCGTGCGGTGCGCAAGGCCCCTCGGGCCAAGAACGCGAGCAACCCAACTTCCAGCAGGACCGGAAGTACCAGCGCCGCGGCCAGCAGTGGGTGCAGGGCTCCCAAGCCGAGCGCGGCGAAAACGATCAGCGGGATGCCCGCGATCAACGGCACAATTCCCTGGGTGACCCAATTGCGGATGGAGGACAGGTCATTGCTTGAACGCGCCACGGTGATCCCCACCGAGGGTCCCCGGCGAGCCTTGAGGGCATGCGATATCAATGATCCGCGCAGCTGAGCCACATAGTGCTGGCCAAGCCTTTCGGCCAGCACTCGTTCGATAAACTTCGCACAGAAAAATGCCAGGGACAGGACGATGACCCAGGACAGTGCCCCGAGGCTGAAGGCCGAAGCTAGCTGGCCTACCTGCCAAGCGATGGCGATGGACAGCACCCCGACACCCAGTGCCAGCGCCAGCAGGGCAGCCAACAGCCCGCGTCGCCCCGGCGCCAGCAACGCCGGGAGCGAAGGTTCCTTGGCGGGTGGGTCTACTGGCTGCGAGCCGGTCATTGGGCCTCCTAGCGGGTCGGCAGCAGGGCGCTGGCCACCTGTGGGTCGCACAGGTCATAGGTGTCGATAATTTCGGTGTCCATGTGGGCTCGCGCTTCCGAGGCCGCCAGCGGGGAAGCGGTGAGCACCCCGGAAACCGCGGCGAGGTCGAGCCCTGCGTCCAGGAGAATTTTTTCTCCCGCCTTCGCGCCGAGCGCATCCTGGGCGCTGAACAGCACACGGTCTACGTGTTCCTTGAATACCGGGTCCCGGAGCAGTCGTGAGGTCTCGCCCTGGAACAAGCCGTCGGCGATCTCGATGATGACCGCATCGGCGCCGGAGGCGCTCTGCTCATTGATCATCGAGATCAGCAGTTCGCGAACGGTTTCATAGTCCAACCGGTAGGTGGTGGGGTAGCCGAAGTCGGTGAAGTCGCAGACGCTGAAAGCGCCGGCGTCGGTGAACAGGTTCGGGTCGTTCCCCGCGCCTGTTCCGGTCGCCTTGCCTGCGGCGACCCGCAGTCCAGCGTTGCTCAACCCGTTGACCAGGCAACCGAGGGTGGTGGATTTTCCGGAGTTCATCGATGTTCCGAGCACCGCGATCACCGGTGGACGCTTACCCGCGATGCGGGAGGTGACGTTAACCGAGGGGTTCTGGACGCTCAGCGGAGCGAAATCGCTGAGCGTGACGACCTTGCCGCCACGCGTCAGTAGACCGACCGGCTCAATCTCGGTGGCCTTGTCAATCGAGGCGTGCTGTTGCTCCACGCGTGAGGCTAGTCCGCCACCGGCAACCAGCTCGCATGGCCCAAGATCCGTCGGTACATGGGAAAGGAACTGGTCCGGTGCGTAGCGGTGGCCGTAGGCCACCATGATTTCCTGGCCGACAAAGAGTTTTTGGCGGCGCGCGTGCGGCGACTGCAGGCCCTTGTGCTTGCCAAGCTCGGAAACCTTGGCGATCACCACATCACCCGAGCGCGGAGCCATGCCCGAGCTGGAGACAATCTGAAAGTCCTGTGGATTGCGGGAGAGTTCGGCTGCGACAAAGCGCGTGGTGTAGGCCGCCTTGATGGTGCTGGCTCGGAGGGCATCGATCGCAATCCGAGCTTCTTTGATGGTGTAGGTTTCGGTGCTCTCGTTCGGGATGATCTCTGCAATGATGCCCATGGCTTCGGCCTTTCTCACTTCGGTTCCCGGGGAGCGGAAAACCGTCATCTTCAGTCGGCCGTTTGGCTCGATGAATATCAGTCAAGCGAGCGAAGATGAACCGAAGATGAATCAATCCTGAGGCCTTGGGAAGAAAATGATGAGGGCGTTCTCATGAACGCCTCATAAAGCCAACACAGCTCGTATTACGAGACTGACAAGGGTCTTTAAAAATTCCTCATGAGAATCTTCTCATTCAGGCCGCGGGGCAATGAAATGTGTGACCCGCGCATCACGCGCATCCAAATGTGAGTAGGAATGGTCTGTTTCCAGCACCGTGGTGCCCAATGTCGGATAGTTCATCGCCAGTTCGTAGACTGCTTCCTCATCGGATTGCGCCGAGGCCAGACGCAGCGCGAGGTCCTGGAGCGTCGGCTGGTGTCCGATGACCAGCAAGGTGGAGACAGTATCAGGGACCTCGTTGATAATTGAGCATAAGGCGGTGGCCCCTGCGCCGTAAACGCGCGAGTCGACGTACGGAGTTGGACCTTTTTCGCCGAGCTCCGAGAGCACCCAGGCGCAGGTTGCCCTAGCGCGCAACGCGTCGGAGCAGATGATGTAATCCGGTATCAGATCATTCTCCACCAGCCAGGCACCGGCGGCCGGGGCTTCGCGGTTGCCGCGAGCGGCCAGCGGGCGGTCATGATCGCTCACTCCCAGCGGGTAGTCAGACTTTCCATGGCGCATGAGAATCAGCCGACGGCGCTGCATAGTATTCATAGTCCAAGCTTAGATGCGCGGAACTTAAAAAAAACTGAGGCGAACAAACCAGGGTGGTTTGCTCGCCTCAGCGAAAAAACGTTCTACTTAGATTGAGTACTCCGGAGCGGCCCAGACGACTACCTCTGGGTGCTCGTAGAAGCGGTAGCCCTGTCCACGCACGGTGCGCACGGTGTTAGCCAGGCGACCCAGCTTCGAGCGCAAGCGGCGGATGTGCACGTCGATGGTTCGCTCATTCGGGATCTCCTCGGCATTGCGCCACAGGTTTTCCAGCAATTCTTCACGGCCCACGGTGCGGGTGCCGTTCTCCACCAAGAAATTCAGCAGTTCGAATTCCTTGAAGGTCAGGTTCAGCGTTTCACCATCGAGGTAAACCTCTCGGCGGGACAGATCGATCAGCACGCCGGATGGGCGTGGCGCACTTGGACGCGCTTCGGCACGCGGGCGGCGTGACAGGGTGGGATCGCCCAGCGCCTGGCGCACGACGTCAATTGGCTCGCCTTGCGCGCTGGTTGGCGCCAGCGCTACTGCGGCATGGGTCTGCGCCTGCGGTGACAAGGTCGCCAGGAATGCGCGAACCTGGGTTGCCAGCTTTCCCAGCGAGGTTCCCTGAGCCTGGGCAGCAGCTTCATCCAAACCGACATACAGCACGAAACCACGAGCGCTGGTGTCCGCGCTAGGCGTGCCAGAGGACTGCACTGGTGTGGCGATAGTTTGAGTCATCGGTTCACGCGTTTCATGAACGTTGTTGACCGCACGCAGCGGGCGATAGCCGGCCGGAGCATAGCTTCCGCTACCAGCAGCGGCGCGCTGTGCCGCCGCCGCTCGATTCTGAGCGTTGCGAATTGAAACGTGTACGTATCCGGATCCAGCCGACATGATGACTTCCTTTTCGTGCGAAGGCCAAGTGATTTGGCGTTAATGCTTCGGGTTTTGCTTGCGCCGCCCGCGACCTTCTTTCACGAACAGCAGTTGGGTTTCCCGTCGGTGCACCTGGACTCAATCGCTTATTACTTCAGCCGATCGATCCAATTTCACCGACGCCGAGCATTCGACAACAGCACGCAAGCGTACCCTCAGGGCCTCTACCCTGATTGCTGTTGTTGATCTGCGCCGTACTCACACACCAAGTATTCCCCGTAACATTCGAAACTTGCAAGTAACAAAGGTCGCCACTGTTCAGCATGTGAGACAGATCCGTCCAAAAGTGATGGAGGACACTTTGGGCAATTATCGGGTATCTAAGCGCTTAACTAATCGGAATGATCAATATCAGCCGCCAAAATATGCAGAATGACCATACCATTCACAGTCATGAATATTCATTCAGGTTCACGGGTAGTCCATAGGTCAAACATTCGTGCATTGCGGCATTTGACCAAATTAACCGCTACCCGAACGGAATATTCCCGCATAAACTCGACATACAGTCATAGCTGTTGCACAGCTGAATCATAAAGTAGCCCAATGACAATAGGAGAAGCTGGTTAACATGAGCGATTCACGTTTTTCTCCCGCGCAATTACCCCGGCTGACCCATCCAGATGGCACACCCATCAAGGTCCTAGTCGTCGATGATGAACCATCATTGGCGGAACTGGTGGCCATGGGTACTCGCATGCTTGGCTGGGAAGCAACGATGGCCCACGACGGACCGGAAGCCGTAGCCACAGCGCGCTCGCTCTCCCCGGATGTTCTGGTTCTGGACTGGATGCTCCCAGGGTTTGACGGCCCCGAGGTGCTGCGCAAGGTTCGCAGTTATCTGCCAGAAGTCCCCGTACTATTTCTCACCGCGAAGGATGCGGTCGAGGACCGGATCGAAGGTTTGGGCGCCGGCGCCGATGATTACGTGGCGAAACCGTTCAGCCTTGAAGAAGTACTCATTCGCCTGCACCGTCTAGTTGAACGCTCCGGTGCCTCTACCGCGGACTCCGCAGAACTCGTAGTTGGCGATCTGGTGCTGAATCTGGATTCACACGACGTCTCCCGCGCCGGACGCTCGATCTCGTTGACCGCAACAGAGTTTGATCTGCTCAGCTACCTGATGAACAACGCCCGCCGGGTGGTCTCCAAGTCGCAAATCCTCGATAACGTCTGGCATTACGACTTCGACGGCCAAGCAAATATTGTGGAGCTCTACATCTCTTACCTGCGCAAAAAGATCGATGTCGACGCCGAATCAATGATCCACACGGTGCGTGGTGTGGGCTACGTCCTCAAGCCCGCTGCATGAGTTCATTTCCCACCGGCCTCAGGCCAAGTTCACCACTCGCGCTGCAGCGCAAACTGCTGATGATCCTCCTGGGCTCGCTGACCGCAGTCTGCGTCTTGCTCGGGCTGCTCTACAATGCCGGCATGCGCCAGACGCTCATGGACCAGCTGGACGAACAGCTCAAGGCCTCGGTGGAACGAGCCAGTAGCTACTCGGTGGGTCTAGCCCGTCCGGATCAACGCCTCTATGCGCCCGGACAGGCCGCGGGCACCCTCACCGCGCGCTTCGTGGATCGCTATGTTTTCTCCGGAGACGTGCTTGACCAGCATGGCGAACGAGTCATGCTCTCTCAGGATGACGCCATCCACCTGGTGACCATCGAGGTCAATGCAGAACCCGTACGCCGCTCGTTGTCCGTGGGCGACTATCTGCTCTCGGCGGTTCCAGATCCTGGCTCCGGAGGCGTGCTGATTGTTGGCTTGCCGCTGGATTCCACGGATCAAACGCTGCTCGAAATGGCGTGGCTGACGCTGTTCATCGCGATCAGCCTGGTGATCGGCACCGGTCTGGTGGGAACCTGGCTCATTAGCCGTTCCTTCGCCCCGCTCAAACGCGTCGCGGCGGTGGCTTCCTCGGTAGCCGCCGAAGAACTTGAATCGGGCAAGGTCGAGCTGACCCAGCGAGTCGCTTCCGAGGATGCCGTTCCAGGCACCGAAGTTGGCAATGTGGGACGCGCCCTGAACGCCATGCTAGACAACGTATCTACCGCGCTGACCGCACGTGAAAAATCTCAGGACCAGATGCGTCAATTCGTGGCGGATGCTTCGCATGAGTTGCGCACTCCACTATCGGCAATTCGCGGCTACACCGAATTGCTGTCGGCAACCGAGCATTTCTCCCCCGATGGCAGGCGCTCGGTGGATCGAGTACTGCAGCAAAGCAATCGCATGGGTTCACTGGTAGAAAATCTGTTGCTCTTGGCCCGGCTGGACGAGGAGACCTCGTTCACCATGAAGCCGCTGGATCTTTGTGCATTAACTTCAGATATCACCGAAGATTTCAAGGCCACCGCGGATGACCATCTCTGGGAATTCGCCTGCCAGGCACCGGGGACCACAGTCAATGCCGATTCGTCCTCCCTGCGCCGAGTGATTACCAACTTGCTGGCCAATGCACGCAAGCACACCTCGGCCGGCAACTCCGTAACCGTCAGCGTGGGGCAAGATCTCGAAAGCGGCGAGGCGGTGCTGCAGGTGCAGGACACCGGAGAGGGGATCTCCGAGGAGTTCCTGCCCAAGGTCTTCGAAAGATTCACCCGCGCCGACAAGGCCCGCTCCGGAATGGACGGTACTACCGGACTCGGGCTGCCCATTGCCAAGAGCATTGTCGAAGCACACCGGGGCACCATTTCGGTGACTTCAGAGCCCGGCCATACGCTCTTCGAGGTGCGCTTGCCGCTGGCGGGCGAAAAGCCCGCCAGCGGCGAAACCGCAGGCTAAGCGACGAGCGCCTAGACGATCGGTGGGGTGACGCCGTACAGACGGTCGCCGGCATCTCCGAGCCCGGGGATGATGTAGGACTTCTCGTCCAGTCGTTCGTCCATCGCGGCTAGCACGATGTGAACGCGCTCGTCGGCACCATGAATTTCCTTCAAGCGCTCCACGCCTTCTGGGGCCGCGATCAGGCAGATGCAGGTCACCGATTCGGCGCCGCGCTCGAAGATGAACTTGATCGCCTCGGCCAGGGTGCCGCCGGTGGCCAGCATCGGATCCAGCACGAAAACCTGGCGACCGGACAGGTCGTTTGGCACGCGGTCGGCGTAGGTGATGATGTCCAGGGTCTCTTCGTTGCGAGCCATGCCCAGGAAGCCGACCTCGGCGGTGGGCACCAGTCGGGTCATGCCTTCAAGCATGCCCAGGCCCGCACGCAGGATCGGCACCACCAAAGGGGTTGGCTTGGCGAAGGTGATTCCGGTGGTGGTGGCTACCGGGGTGACTACCTCGACTTCTTCGGTGCGCACCTCGCGGGTTGCTTCGTAGGCCAGCAGGGTGACCAGTTCGTCGGTCAGCTGGCGGAAGATCGGGGACGGAGTATCTTTGTCTCGAAGAACTGAAACCTTATGTGCCACCAATGGGTGGTCGACTACCTGTACGCGCATAAGTAGAAATCTATCAGCCCACCAATGAAGCAAACGAGATAAAAGCGCGAAATTCCGGCGGAAAAACTCCTTGATGTGCCCAACTAAACAGGAATCAGCGGGATTGCGGTCCCTATGGCCAGGGCCTATCGGTGTTTTGAGGAGAGCTAGTCCCCAAGCGCATGCGCCGACGACGCTAAAACACGTAAGGTAAAGGCACTATGGCGCACGAACACGAGACTTGGATGGACCTCGCCCTCGCAGAGGCCCGAGCCGCATTGGACACCGATGATGTCCCGATCGGGGCGGTCATCATCTCCCCCGAAGGCAAGCTGCTGGCTACCGGACGCAACGAGCGCGAAGCAAACTTTGACCCGACGGCTCACGCCGAAGTCGTGGCCATCCGCAACGCAGTCAAAAAACTACAGGCAGACGGCAACGCCGACGGATGGCGATTAGAAGACTGCACCCTGGTCGTCACGCTCGAGCCCTGCGCCATGTGCGCCGGAGCCATCGTGCTTTCGCGCATCCCCCGGCTGGTGTTTGGCGCATGGGATGAGAAGGCCGGAGCCTGCGGCTCGGTCTTCGACATCGTCCGCGAACCCCGCTTGAACCACTGGGTCGAGGTATACCCACGGGTCAAGGTAAAAGAGTGCGCGGACCTGCTGCGCGAGTTCTTCCGATCCAAACGCGGCTGACCAAGCACGCATATGTGTTTCGAGCCACTAACCGCGCTTTTCGCCTCGTTCGTTTTGGTGTTCTCGAAAGGTTCGTTATAGAGTTATCAGGTCTGGTGACGTGTCCGAGCGGCCGAAGGTGCAACACTCGAAATGTTGTGTACGGTAACCCCGTACCGTGGGTTCAAATCCCACCGTCACCGCCAGCGAAAACCCCGAGAATCATTGAATTCTCGGGGTTTTTCTTTGCCAGTAGCTAGTTCGCGAAGGCTGGCAAGGCAACATTCGAGGCTGGGTAATGCGGAACTCTCTAAGGTTACTTGCAATGCACGTTCGCAGATCAACCCGATGAACCCATCCTTCTTTGCCGCCAATGTCGGGACGCAAACGGCTTCGGCGGTTAGCCCATTGTTTTTTGTCCGTCCAAGGATTCGCGGATGATGTCGGCATGCCCGGCATGTTGGGTGGTTTCTGCGATGATGTGCAGCAATGTGCGGCGCACCGTCCAATGGGTATCGACAAACCATGGGGCCTGGGGCAATTCGTGGACGGTGTCCATGTCTACCTCTGCCAGCAGGTCATCGGTGCGGGCTGCGACCCGCGCATAGTTTTCCAGCAGCTCATCCAAGCTCTCTTCGGGCGACATGCGGAATTCGTTCTGGAAAGCTTCCATTGCTTCGGGTGGCATCTTGCTGAAGTCTGCCCCGTCCCAGGCCATGGCGGCCCGGCCCTTGACGATGAATTCCTGCCACTGCTTTTCCACTGCGGTCACATGTTTGATTAGGCCGCCCGGGGTCAGTTCGCTGTCCGTGGTGCGCTGTGCAGCCTGTGAATCACTGAGTCCGCGGACGGTGAAGCGCAGGAAGTGCCGGGCGTTGGCCAACGCCTGGAATAGGTCGGCGCGTTCCCCGCTCAGGGTGGTTTCGGTGGTGGCCATGGTGCTCATTGTTGCCTCCTGGCATCGGCTTCAGCCGGTATTTCCAGCTGATATCTACAAGCTTAAAAGCAATAAGTGTCAGTTTTTGTCCTAAATCAAGGCAGACTGGTTACATGAGTACCAGCACCAGATTCTTGCGTTTGATCTCCTTGCTGCAGACCCACCGCTACTGGTCCGGCGACGAGTTGGCCGAGCGGCTGGAAGTCAGTTTGCGCACCGTGCGCCGGGATATCGACCGGCTGCGCGACCTCGGCTACCCGGTGCAGGCTGACCGCGGGGTGGGTGGCGGCTACCAGCTGGCTTCCGGCGCTGCCCTGCCCCCGTTGGTCCTCGACGATGAGGAAGCCGTGGCGTTAGTCATTGGCCTGCAATCTACGGTGCATGGCGGTTCTTCCGCGTTAGCCGAAGCCGCATTGCGCGCCCTGTCCAAGGTCGTCCCGGTGCTGCCGGCCAGGTTACGGCAGCGGGCCCAGGCATTGGCTGCCAGCACCGTCCCACTGAACTCGCAGCACTCTGTTCCAGAACCGGTGGACCCCCAGGTGCTGGTGGTGTTCGCCCAGGGATGCCGCGACCGCGAACGGGTGGCCTTCGACTACCGCGACGCTAAGGGAATCGCCAGTTCAAGGCGGGTGGAACCGGCCAAACTGGTCAATGTGGGCAACCGCTACTATCTGGTGGCCTATGACCTGGATCGCGCGGATTGGCGCAGCTTTCGGGTGGATCGAGCCGAGAACGCCGTGGCGCGGGCACTGCGCTTTGCGCCGCGGGAGATTCCCGGCGGCGATGCAGCCCAGTTTGTCCGCGAAGGCCTGCGCGGATCCGGACAGCAACAGATCAGCGCGCGGGTGCATGCCAGCGCCGGGGAGCTAGCACCGCGCATCGGCCGGTGGTTCGAGATCCGGCCGCTCGATGAACACAGCGCCATGGTGCGCACCGAGAACGCCAACTTGCCTTGGGCTGCCTTCGGGCTTGCGATGAGCGAGGCGAAGGTCAGCGATGTGCAGCCGGAGCAACTGCGCTCACTGCTGGACTCATGGTCGGCAAACCTCGCCCCGGGGTCCGGGGCGTAAAAAAGGAAAACCAGAGTCAAAGATATGGTAGATGAGGGGCCCGCGATATAGCGATCGAGGTCGCACGGCCATAGCCTCTTCCTCTTGAATCCGCGGGCTAATATTCTATAAAACGGAGGCAATCGGTCTTTGGATTGGGCTGGAGTTCGATTGCCATGCCGGATGCCTTTGCAGGCCAATTCATTCGGTCAAGAATGATATTTACGCTGGAGGCGTGCTTTACCTTCTGCGGTCGCTACTCGATGTGATGCTCGTGAATTTGCGTCTCAAAATTGCTGCCGTTGAGTTCGAGATAGATCTGCCCCTCGGTCACCGAAACCGACATGGTGTTGCGTCTGGTGAGGGCCTTGGCCGCCAAATCGATGAAACCCGGGTCAAAGGAACGGACAACAATTTCATCGGCTTGGTAGATGGTCTTGCCCTTCCACGAGGCCAATAGCTTCGCCGGTTCGCGGTGCGTGTACACGGCGGCACGCTCCGCGCGTTTGCTGCCTTGGTGAAGACGCTGGGCATCCGGGGCGCCTACCTCAATCCAGGCCAAGATGCTTCCGGTGAGGTCCTTGACCAGCACCGCCGGTTCCTCCCCTGTGGATACCCCTCCGGCAGAAAATGCAATGCCTTCCTCCGCTTCGAGGCAGTAGGCTAGAACCCGGGTCACCAGATAGGCGTCGGTCTCCGAGGCTTGCTGTGCCACACGCAATGAGAGATCTTCGTAAACACCGCGATCCACATCAGCCAGTTGGACTTCGAAAGTTTGTATTGTCGCGCCGATTGCCATAAGTCACGAGTCTACAGTGGTGCGGGGCTAGCTCGCCGAGTCATAGGCGAATTCGCGCAGCTCTTGCGCACACCGGCAGGCCACCGCGATCTTTCGAGCCCAACCCAGCGCTTCCGCGCGGGCGGGCACCTCCAGCACGGTAAATCCGCCTTTGAGCTCCGAGCCCGAATAGATTTCGTCACTCACCGAACCATCTGCCGATACCAGTACCGGATCGACGCGTTCCTCGATGCCACCACCGAAGACATAGACGCCTGCCGCTTTGGCCTCGGAAATCACCGCACGGGCATCGGCGGCGACACGCGGCAACTCTTCGTCCGCAACCACCATGGCCCGGCTCGGAAACGAGATCAGATATTTAGTCATCTCCCGATTGTGCGCCCGGAGGCGGTACACGGCAATGCTTAGCCCGCTGAAGCCGGTGATGCCTACCTTGCCATTGGGTGGCTACAACGCGTTGCGCTGAGGCACGTGATGGAACGCCAGCAACGCGGGATTACTCCTGCTCGGCCGCCCAGCGCGCGGCCCGTGCGTTGAGCTTCTCGGCGAGCGCCGACAGCTCGGTGCCCGGTTCCGCGCGGCCAAGAGCCAAGCCCAAGAGGAAGGTGCTCAATGGGGCCGCTGGCCTTGCGACGTCGTGGGCAACGTGCTTGGCCACGTCGAGCAGCGTGCCTATAGATACCTCGTTGGCGTCCAAGCCGAGTTCCTCGGCCGCGGCCTCCAGCCACGGAATGAGTGCCTCGGGTGGGAGATGCTGTGCCATGATTATTTTCCTTTGCTCGCTAAGACTTAATTGGCTTCGTCGATTGACTTGAATCCTTTTGCCGCAGGCGGGCTTCTTCCAGGGCTTCGGGGGTATCAATATCCGCCGATTTCTCCACCGAAATATTGGCCCTGCTCAGCCGAAGGTTGTTGAAGGCCCGCCTGACCGGTGCATTGACGACGCCATCGCCCAGCGCCTCGCAGGCTTCGCGCAACGGCTCGGTGCGGTAGCAACCCGCAAGCCACTGGGTCCGCTCGTTGTCGTCTACCAGCACCACGCCATCCGTCCCAGAAGCATCGATGGCCGCGGAAAGCGCCTCGCAGACCGCGGCCGGATATTCCAGGTCGCAAGACAGAACCACTACCCAGTCAGCCGTCACCGCACGAAGCCCCACCGCAACCGCGGCTAACGGTCCGGCGAATTCCGGTTCTTCGCGCAGCACCACGTCCGCTTGGGTTCCAGCGGATTCGGGACCCACAACGATCACCTGGCCATTGACCGCTTCCCGGCAAGCGCGCACCACGCGATCCACCAGCCGCTGCCCGCCAAGGAGCAGTCCGGCCTTATCCAGGCCACCGAGCCGGGACCCACGGCCACCGGCAAGAATCAAAGCGTCGGCGGCCATCATGGAAGCATCCGGATTACTTGCACGCTGTCGCCTTCGGCGATGTCCCCGCGTTCAGGTTCGACCAAGGCGTACCCTTGGGCCGTGCCGAAACCACCGACGGAATGCGACACCCGCTTGGAGTGCACCACCGGATAGCAGCGCAAAGACTGCCCGTATTCAAATTCAACCGGGAGCACTTGCAGCTTCCCGGTGAATCCACGCCATCCAATCCCGGCGGTAGCGGTCAATCTCGGACGCTCGGATGTCCCGTGGCCCTGCATGGCACGCAGCGCCGGGATTACGAACAGTTCAAAGCCGACCGCCGCGCTGACCGGATTGCCCGGCAGCGCGAAGACAAACGCGCCGGCGGCCAAACGCCCGGTGCATTGCGGCTGCCCGGGACGGGCATCCAACCTCACGGCACGAACTTCTGCCTCATCTGCCAGCGCCAACCGCATCACGTCCCGTGTGCCCGGGCCCACCCCGCCGGTGCTCACGATGACGTCGTAGCTCGAACCCAGTTCGGCCAGCCTTTCGCTCACCTCGGCTACCTCATCTGGGCAATGCTGCACACTGACCTCGATGATGCCCGCCTCGGCCAGCAGCCCGCCAATGAGCAAGGAGTTTGATTCCGGGATCTGACCGCGAGTCAGCTGAGCACCGAGGGGCCGCAGTTCGGCACCGGTGACCAGCACCGCAACACGCGGCGCTCGCCGAACCAGCACCTTGGCTATTCCGGCCGCGGCCAATGCCGAGAGGCGCACCGCGGTCAGCTGGTCTCCGGCGCGGGCCACCAATGCGCCTCGGGCCAGGTCTTCTCCCCGGGCGCGGATCTCTTGGCCGGGTTGAACCGGTTTGAATACGCGCACGAGGTCTTCGGCCCAGGTGCTCTCGCCTTGATCGCCAATGGTCGATTCGACGCGCACTACCGCGTCGGCGCGGGTGGGGATGGGAGCACCGGTCATAATGCGCACCGCCTGGCCCGGCTCCAGCGGCGCATCCCAGGAACTTCCCGCGGCTACTTCGCCCACAACGCTCAACGCTATCGGCTGCTGCTCGCTAGCGTTCGACGTATCGTAGCTGCGCACCGCGTAGCCGTCCATGGCCGAGTTCTCCCACAGCGGCAGCGGGTGAGCGGCGAACACATCCTCGGCAAGCACCGTTCCGCGCGCCTCGGCTAGGCCAACCGTGCTGGTGGCTACCGGAGTGACTCGGTCAAGAATCCACGCCAGATGTTCTGCAGGGCTTATCCCCATCGCTCCTCATCCTTCATTGCCTTCAAAAGTTGTTGAGTCCCGGAAACAAGAAATATTCGAAAGGTGCCAGACGAAGCAATCATTGGCTTCATGACTAAGGAGAACATCTCTTCTCCGGTTCGCTCTCGTAGCCCGCCGGAACGCTATTGGCCACGGCCCGCACAAACTCCGTAGCGGGTTCCGCAAGCACTTGCCGCGTATGCCCCTGTTGAACGACCACACCGCGTTCGATTACCAATAATCGCTCTGCCAGGGCCAGCGCATCCGCCCCCGAATGCGAGACGACAACCGCAGTGGTTCCGGTGCGGGAGAGTTCTTCACGGACCAGCTCGCGCATCTCCACCGCCGCTTGGACATCAAGTGCGGAGAACGGCTCATCAACCAGCAGCAATTTCGGTCCTGCGGCCAAGGCACGAGCCAGCGCGACACGCTGCTGCTGCCCACCGGAAAGCGCGGCGGGTCGTTGCGTCGCGAATGCCATGAGCCCCAAGCGTTCAAGCCAGTCGTGCGCCACCTGCTGGGCGGCACGTTTGCTTAGGCCAGCCGCGCGGGCAGCGAAGGCGATATTCTCCGCGGCGTCAAAATGCGGGAAGAGCCTGGGCTGCTGCCCGAGCAGTCCGATCGCTCGGCGGTGTGGCGGCAGGTGCACACCGGGACCGGAGAGCACCGTACCGTTCAGGGAAATCTGCCCGGCTGTAAGGTGCTGAATTCCAGCTATTGCATGCACAATCGTGGACTTGCCAGCTCCGTTGGGGCCCATCAACGCGAGGGTCTTCCGGGGTTCAAGATCCAGTTGCACGTCGATTTCGAAGCTTGGTCGCGCCACACGGATTGCTGCCCGAAGCCCGGTGGTCATTTCAACGCCCCCGGACGCCACGCCCGCAGGCAAACCAGGACCAGTACCGCGGCCGCGAGCAACAACAACGAAAGCGCCACGGCTGATTCTCGTCCGGCGCCTGCCCCATTAAAAGCCGTATAGATTGCCAGTGGCATGGTCTGGGTGCGTCCCGGCGCATTGCCTGCGAAAAGCGCGGTAGCCCCAAACTCGCCCAGAGCCCTGGCGAAGCAGAGGATCATCCCGGCGAGCAACCCCGGTGCGGCCAAGGGCAGGCTGATTCGGGTCAGCACCATCCAGCGTCCGGCACCAAGCGTGGCCGCGGTCTGCTCATAGGCTGCGCCGCTGGTACGCAGGGTCCCTTCGACGGTGAGCACCAGAAAAGGCAGTGCGACAAACATTTGCGCCATCACCACCGCGGCGGTGGAAAACGGGAGGGTGAACCCCCAGAGCTGTTCCAGCAGCTGTCCAATGCCGCTAGTCCGGCCGAAGAGCAACAGCAGCGCGACTCCGCCGACCATAGGCGGGAGCACTAGGGGCACCGCCACCAAAGCACGGAGAACCTGCGCAACGTGCGGGGAGCTGCGGGCAATGAGCAGTGCCAGTGGCACTCCGAGCAGCGTGCACAGCACCGTAGCCAGCAGCCCGGTGCGCAGCGACAGGCCAAGGGCCTGCAAGGCCTGGGGGCTGGTCACATCCGCCCACAAGGTGCTCCAGGAGGCCTGCGTCAGCAATGCCATCAGGGGCAATACGAGCAAGGCCACAGCCAATACGGCGGGCAGCAATACCAGGCTCGGCGCCCGGGTGCCGACATCTACTTGGGCGGTCATTTCTGCTCGGTCTTCAGCTGTGCGGAGGTCGACGGGCTTCCGAAGCCGTATTCGCTCATCACCTGTTGTCCATGCTCGCTCAGGACATAGTCCACGAACACTTCGGCAGCCTCGCGCTTGGCAACTTCCTGTTCGTCATCGCTGGCATTGTCGACTACCGAGATGGGATACGAGTTGACGACCTTGTGAGCGTCGGGAGGAATAATGCTTTCCACGGTCGGCTCATTGGCAATTTCCGTGCGGTATACCAGCCCCGCGTCAGCTTCCCCGGTGGCAACCTTGACCAGTACGGTGCCTACGTTCTGTTCCAGGCTTGCAGCTTCAACCTGCACGCCGGCAAGATCTAGCAATTTCTTGGCCGCGGAGCCACAAGGCACTTCGGGAGCGCAGAGCACCGTGGTGGCTTTTGCCAGGTCCGCCAGCTCATTGATATTGCCCGGGTTCCCATGGGGAACGGCAATCACCAGCGTGTTGGTAGCGAAGATGCTCGCGGTGGTCGCCAAGCCGGCTTCTTGGACCGCGTCCATGTTGGGTTCATCTGCGGAGGCAAAAACATCTGTTGGCGCTCCGGCGAGGATCTGCGTCGCAAGCGTTGAGGAGCCGTCGTAGCTAATGTCGGAGAGCAGAATTTCGGGGTGCTGCTCCCGGAATTCCTGAGCCAACTGTTCGAAGGGCTCATGCAATGAGGTTGCTGCCGAAATGTTGATTTGGGTCTGCGGCTGTGCGGCGTTTTCCATCCCGCCATTAGCTGCGCATGAGCTTAATGCCAGAACAAGAAGTCCGGCTAACGCCAGCGTTGGGCGTAGTTGCATGCTCGGCTCCTTCAAAAACGGTACTTTGCCATGCTACCGCCGATGTCGCGCGCGTCACGAGTTATTTCCGCGCCGACTTCACGATCCATCACAGTTGCTCGTCCGAGGATGCCGGCACGGCCTGCGGCCGCGTGTCGCTAAGCCGAGGTGCGGCCATCTCGCCGGCGGTGCCGTACAAATTACAACTCTCGAACGGTTATCACTGTGCGGCGAGCTGGCGCATATGTTTTCAGGCTCTGGCTCGATGGCGGAAACCCCGTATTGCCGGGCCGCGCCGACACCCGCGGCGGTGGCTGACCCGGACACGGAAATGCGCCGCAGCTAGAGATATCATGTGACTGGCTGCTGCCGCTGGCGGTTTGCTGGGAGTGGCAAAATCAGGCGTTTTCGAAGCTCTCTGGATCTAGGACTTAGCGGAAATTGGCGACATGAAGAAATCCACGGTTTCACCCACAACTGCCTCGGTGCTCGCGGCGCTTTTCCTGCTCGTGGGTGTTTGGCAGTTGGCGACCGGCACGGTTTGGCCAGGCGGTGCGATGCTGGCGCTTGCTTCCTTGTGGGTTGTTGTCGCTGTGCGCCAAGCCAGAAAACCACCGGTCTAAGAGAATATCCCTCGTGGTTGGCGGCAGATCTAGCTTTGCTGCCACCTCAGCCGCGCCGAGAAGACTGAAACCGGTGGCTGATGTCTCCGTGCTTAGAGACCCACCCATTGACTGGTTCCCGCTTCGAAATGCTGACGCTTCCAGATCGGCACCTCGTGCTTGATGCGCTCAACCAAAGCCTCGATGGCGGCGAAGGCCTCACCACGGTGCGCGGCGGCGGACGCCGCGACCAAGGCGGCGTCGCCAATTTTCAGTTCCCCCACGCGGTGCACCGCCGCCATACGCACCCCGGAGCGTTCCTGCTCTTCGGCCAGGATCTTGGCCAGAAACTCTTCGGCCTGCGGGTGGCTTGAGTAGTCCAGTCCCAGGACCTTTTCGCCGCCGTCATGGTTGCGTACGATGCCATGGAACATCACCACCGCTCCGGCGTCCGGACCGTCCACCGCCGCTCGAACCGCGGACTCATCGATGGCCTCAGTGCTGATGCGGGCTAGTGAATTGTTCAACTCGGTCATGAGTTCTCCTTCAAGCTGTCTGTTGATGCCTCCGCGGCATCTGTCGCGGTGAATTCCGGGGCAAGCGGGGCGAACTCGTGAATACCACCTGAAAGGTAGCGCACCGGCACCCCGCGCTTGGCTAATAGCTGTGCGGCACGGATGGATCGGGGGTCACGGGCGCAATAGACAATCAGCTCGCCGCTACCGGGCAGGACCAATGCTTGCTCCGCTTGGGAAGCCGCTTCAAGCTCATCCAACGGCACAAACTGGGATCCGGCGATGCGCAGCTGTTCGCGTTCTGCCAGGGTCCGCACGTCAAGCAGACGCGGGGCATCACCGGAACGCATCATTCCCGCAAGTTCGGAGGCCGAGATCGCCTCGGGTTGCGGTTCCGCTCCGGCACAGAATAGTTCGTAGTCGATCAATTCGCTCACCGGTTTTCCTTGCGGGTCACGGCCGTAGGCGATTTCCCTGGTGCGGCCGGCGAGCGCGTCATAGATCAGCACCCGGCCAATGAGCAGGTCCCCCAGTCCGGTAATCACCTTCAACGTTTCGGTGGCCAGCAAGGAACCAACCGTTCCGCATAGCCCCGGCAGCACCCCGCCGACGGCACAGTTCACCACGGTGCCCGGCTCCGGCGGACTCGGGAACAGATCCCGGTAGCCCGGGCCGTACGCATGCCAAGCCACGCTGACCTGCCCATGATGGGCGAGGATGGATCCCCAGATCAACGGAATCCCGCTGATCTGAGCCGCATCATTAACCAGGTAGCGGGTAGGAAAATTATCGCTCCCATCAACTACCAGGTCGTAGCCGGCAAAGATCTCCAAGGCGTTCTCGGCGGTCAACCGCAGGTTGTGTTCAACAACCGTAATGCTCGGGTCCAGCGCCTTGGCCGCCTGCGCCAAAGAGGAGGTCTTAGCGACACCGAGGTTCGCCGTGGTGTGCGCAACCTGCCGATGCAGATTCGAAAGCTCGACCACATCGTCATCCACCAGCCCGATGGTCCCCACCCCGGCGCCGACCAGATACGGCACGCTCGCGCACCCCAGTCCACCGGCGCCGATGACCAAAACCCGCGCGTGGGCAAGCCTGCGTTGGGACTCGAAACCGAAGCCGGGCAATGAGAGCTGCCGCTGGGCACGAGCGCGCTGTTCGTCGTTGAGTTCCGCGCCCACCTGCACCGCGGCAGGAGGCGTGGCACCACCCGGAGATACGCTTTGATTCATACTGGGATCCTACGTGTTAATCGTCTTACCTGCCCGCTACGCACAAGATAGCATGGAGATATGACCTCGATCTTGATCCGTTACTTCGCCGCCGCCGCCCAGGCCGCCGGCGCCGAAGAGGAGCATTGGCCAACCGTAACAACGCTCGCGGAATTACGCGCCGAACTCCAGGAAAAGTACGGCCAAGAGATGGCAAAAGTACTCAACTCCGGAAGTTTCTTGGTCAACGGCACGGTCCGCCGCGATACCGGTGCGCTGCGCACCGCCGGGGATGAAGCAGACAGCAAACCGCTGACCGTTGATGTGCTTCCACCGTTCGCCGGCGGGTAATCACCCTTCATGAGTTGTACTCTCGAATCCCACCGCATCCATGTGCGTGATCTGCTGGTGCCAATGCTGCAGCGCCTTCACGGCGAAGCGCCGGAACTATTGAGCATTGGCCACCCTGCGCTCGCCGGTCGGGTCACCGCCGCGCGAATCACCGCCGTGCTGCCGATCCCCGCCTTTACCAATTCGCAGATGGACGGCTACGCCCTTCACTCGCAGCAGCTCGCCGCGGCCAGTAGTCAATCCCCGTTGACCTTCCCGCTCCGTTTCACCGCCGCGGCCGGCGACCCGCGATTGAAGCTTGAACCCGGTACCGTCATCCCGGTGATGACCGGCGCTCCCATCCCCTACGGGGCAGATACCGTGGTTCCCATCGAGGAGACGGTTTCAGCAGCTTTCCCTGTGCTGGTTCGGGCAGGAGCCGGCACGCCGTGCGGCACGGCCACCTTTACACGGCCGAGCGGCGCGGGGCGTTTCATCCGCGAGGCCGGCGAACAACTGGCCGGCGGCGCGGTCGTGGCCGAGGCCGGCGAGTTGCTGACCCCCACCTTGATAGGCGCGCTGGCGGCCAGCGGCGTGCATCAAGTTCCGGTGCAAGCTCGGCCACAGGTGCTGCTGTGCACCACCGGCGACGAGCTGGCCGCCCCCGGTTCCGAGGTCGCGGCGGCTCGCATCCCGGATGCCAATAGCCCGATGCTCGCCGCCCTCTTGCGGGACTACGGTGCCGAGGTCTCGGTGGCACGTTTGCCCGATGATCCGCAGGCTTTCTCAGAACATCTCTTGAAGCATGCCGCGCAGGCTGACTTGCTGCTCACCGTTGGCGGGATCAGTGCCGGGGCATTCGAAGTAGTTCGCCAGGTGCTCGAACCCCTGGGCGGCGACTTCCACCATGTGGCGATGCAACCCGGTGGGCCCCAGGGACATGCGAGCTTGGAAAACCCAGATGGTTCGCGTACCCCGGTACTCTGCTTCCCCGGGAACCCGGTCAGCGCGCTGCTTTCCGCCGAGCTCTTCCTCGCCCCGTTGCTGCGCGCCTTCGCAGCACTTCCACAGCCGCGGGCAACGCGCGGAGTGCTTGCCCATGAGGTCAGCTCCCCCGAGTCCAAACATCAGGTGCGCCGCGCGATGCTGGCAGATGGGCAGGTCACCGTGCTCGCTCCGGGCTCGCACCTGATCCATGATCTTGCCCGAGCCGATGCGCTAGTCCATCTACCGGTGGGGCTGACCCATTTGCCCGCCGGCGCAGAAATTGAAACCTGGAGCTTTAATGTCTGAGAACCAACGCCTCACCCACCTGCGCGCCGATGGCACGTCCCACATGGTGGATGTCAGCGACAAGACCGTCACCAAGCGGGTGGCCACGGCCGAGGCGCTGTTCGTTACCCGCCCCGATGTCATCGAGCAGCTGATGAGCGGGAACCTGCCCAAAGGCGAGGCGCTGGGCACCGCCCGCGTGGCAGGCATCATGGCGGCTAAGCGCACCTGGGAACTGGTGCCGCTGTGCCACCCGTTGCCGATCTCCAAGGTATCGGTGGACTTTACGGCCGAGGCAGACACCGTGCGCATCACCGCACAGGTCACCACCAAGGGGGTCACCGGGGTGGAAATGGAAGCACTAACCGCTGCCAGCGTCGCGGCCTTGACCCTGTATGACATGACCAAGGCGGTAGACAAGCACGCCGAAGTCACCGGCATCAAGGTGCTGTCCAAGTCCGGCGGAAAGAGCGGGGACTGGACTCGTGACAATGAGCGGTAAAGTCCCCGGTGACCGAGCCGCGGTCGTTGTTGCCTCGACCAGCTGCGCGGCCGGAACCGCCACGGACAAGACGGGCCCGGTCATTGCCCGGTGGCTCGTCGAACGCGGCTTTGCTGCCGCCCAGCCGCTGGTGGCCGCCGATGGGCTGCCGGTGCGCGTTGCCGTGGAAGAGCAGCTTGCCGCCGGAGCCCGCGTGGTGGTGGTCACCGGAGGAACCGGAGTTTCCCCGGATGATCAGTCACCTGAGATGGTTGCCCCGCTGCTGGATGTGCAGCTACCCGGGATCATCGAGGCCATCCGCCGGCGCGGCGAAGCGATGACCCCGATGGCGATCATGACCCGTGGCGTCGCCGGATTCGCCGGGAACAGTTTTGTGCTGACCCTGCCCGGATCCACCGGTGGCGTGGCCGATGGTCTGGCCGTGCTGGACCCTATTTTGAATCACCTCTTGGACCAGCGCAGCGGTGCTCGCGAACATGGTCCGCGCTAATTTGCACCTACTGGCAGGAAAGGCCACCCGTTGAGCGTTGAAGCCGGCATTTACGAACATTTTAAGGGGCAGCGCTACGAGGTGCTGGCCGTGGGCAGGCACAGTGAAACCGAGGAATCGCTGGTGTTCTATCGCAAGCTCTACGATGACTACAGCTTTTGGGCCCGACCGCTGTCAATGTTCGAGGAAGTGGTAGAGCGCGAGGGCTATCGCGGGCCGCGTTTCAACCGGATCGCCTAGCTGCTGCAGCAGTGCAGTTGCCTTAGGCGAATTGGCCACATCTTAGGTTCGGCTCAGCACCCGATGCCTAGCACGGTTGCGGAAATTTGATTCTTGGACGGGCCTCCGGCGAAGGGCTCTTCGAAGTTCCGGAGGCATCCACTGGTCCAACCGGTGATCATGCGCCGGAGTTGGTAGAACACTGGTACGTCGACGTCACCCCGTCGTAATTCATGGTTTGAAGCTACACATAAAATTTGCCCCGGAACCCTCATGGCTCCGGGGCAAATCAAAGTCCGCTTCCCTAGCTAAGACACGATCGCAAATAGTGTCGCGGCCACGGCGAAACCAACCACCGACAGAACTGTCTCCAGCACCGTCCAGGTTTTCAAAGTGTCCTTGACCGACATGTTGAAGTACTTGGCAATAATCCAGAAGCCACCGTCGTTGACATGGCTGGCAATGATGGAACCGGAAGAAATCGCAATGACGATCAGCGCCAGCTGGGGTTGGCTGAAATCACCGGATGCCATAGTCGGGGCAAGGATGCCGCTCGTTGTCACGATAGCCACGGTGGCAGAACCCTGCGCGATGCGCATACCGCAGGAAATTACGTAGGCCGACAATATCAGCGGTAGGCCTGCTTGTGACAGCGAACCGGCTACGGCTTGCCCCACGCCAGTGGCGGCCAATACCGCACCGAAGAACGCGCCAGCACCCACCACGAGCAGGATCATGCCTACCGGGCGCAGCGACTCGCCGGTGACCTTTGAAAGTTCCGCACGGGTCATCCCCCGCCGGGTACCAAGAATCCACATGGCTAGCAACACCGCGATTGTCAGTGCGATAGCTGGATTTCCGGTGAAGATCAGCAGGTCTTTCAGCCACCCTTCCGGCAGTAGAACATTGCCGAAGGTTGCGCACAGGATTAGCACCATCGGCAGGCCAATGGCTAAGGAAACACTGCCAATTCCAGGTGCCTGCAGCTGAGATCCTTCCTTGGTATTGCGCACGTGCTCACCTGGCACCTCAACATGCACGCGAGCACCGATCCAGCGTCCCCACATGATGCCTGAAGCAAACCATGCCGGGATACCACAAGCCAGCCCCATAACAATGATCCAGCCTAGGGAGACGCCAAAGAACCCGGCGGCTGCCACCGGACCCGGATGCGGCGGCAGGAAGGCATGCGTCACGGACAAGCCTGCCAGAAGCGGCAAGGCGTACAGCGCGAGCGAACGTCCCCCGCGAACCGCGGCAACGTAGACCAATGGCGCCAAGACGAAAATACCGATGTCGAAAAATACCGGAATACCCAATAGGAAACCGGTAACGCCCATGGCCACAGGCGTCCCCTTCTCGCCGAAAACCTTGATCAGCCTGTCCAGCAGAACTTGCGCGCCGCCAGAGTGTTCAAGGATGGCGCCCAACACGGTACCCAGACCGATAATCAGGGTGATGTGGCCCAGAATGCCGGCGAAGCCCTTTTCGATCAAGGCGTCTGAGGCTTTGACCGGGGTTCCGACTAGATCTGTCAGGGAGACTCCGCCGACAAGGGCGACGAGCACACCGGTAGCCACCAGGGCAATAAAAGGTTCAATTTTGGACTTGATGATCAGGGTTAGCAGCAGGGCGATGCCAGCAGCGGCCAGCAACAGCAGGCCGAGTGTATCGTGTCTGAGCCATTCAAGGAATGTGGCCACGGTGCCACCTCGTTTCTAAGCTATTAATTATCCGAGTGAAGAGGTAAATTTTTGTGCGCGTTGGGTGATCTGCTCCCATGCGCCTTCGGCTACTAACGTTGGATGCACGACGGAGGTTCCGCAGCATACCGCTAGCGCCCCGGCGGCTAAGAAATCCGCCGCATTCTGCTCGTTGATGCCGCCAGATGGCAGCAATTTCAACTCTGGGAAGGGACCCAGCAGATCCTTGAGATATCCCGGCCCCACATGACGAGCTGGGAAAATCTTCACGATTTCGCTACCTAGATCAACAGCCTGGGCAACTTCGGTGGGAGTGAGCGCTCCAAGGCTGAAGGGCACTTGGCGTTCTCGAGCTACCGCGGCGACCTCGGTGCGTAGCCCCGGGGTGACCAGGAACTGGGCCCCGGCATCCAACGCGGCCTCTGCCTGTGCGGCGCTGAGCACCGTTCCCACGCCAATCATGACCCCGTGCTCCTGTGCGGTATCTGCCACACGGCGGATGTGCTCCAGTACATTCGGGGTGGTGAACGTCAATTCCATGGTGCGGATTCCTCCGCGAGCCAGTGCCCCCGCTAGTTCCGCAGCGTCCGAGATGCGCTCCGCGCGCACCACTGCAAGGGTCTTGTCTGCTGCTAGCAGCTGGTTCAAAGTAGTTGTCATAACGCTTGCGTTCCTTCTGTAGTGCGACGCAGGGCGCGTCCGGCCCGTGCTCCGGTGGGCCGGCCGTCGCGTAGTGCGGCCACACCGTTGACATAGACGGCCTGGATGCCAATGGCGGGTTGCTTAGGATTGTCAAAAGTCGATCCAGCAGCAACGGTCTGCGGGTCAAAAAGCACCAAGTCCGCCGCGTAGCCTTCGCGGATCTCGCCACGTTTTACCAGCTTCAGCCGCTGCGCTGGCCGCCCGGTGAGGTGGTGCACGGTTTCCTCCAGCGACATCACCCCGAGTTCGCGGGAGTACCGTCCTAGGTATTGCGGGAAGGTGCCCCAGGCCCGCGGATGCGGCTTGGCGCCGTGCAGCAACCCGTCCGATCCGCCGGTGTGCACGCGGTGGGTCATAATGGCTCGCACGTTCTCCTCGTGGCCCACATGCTGCAGGATGCCTGCCCCCAGCCGATCCTCGGTGAGGATCGTGCAAAAGACCTCGAAGGGTTCGCGGCGTTCTGTGGCGGCGATGTCCTGGATAGTTCGCCCCACATAGTCGGCAAGCGCTGGGTTCTGCACCGATGAAATTTCCAGGGTCTCCCACTCGGCCACGACTCCGTGGCAGCCATCTGATCCGGTGACTTCCAAGGCCTGGCGGATGCGGGCCCGGTCTTGCGGATCTGCTAGACGCGCTAGGGTGTCATCCACGGATCCGGCCGAGGACCAGCTGGGCAGAACTGCGGAGAGCGTGGTGGAGCCTGGCAGATAAGGATAGGTGTCGAGGCTGATATCTGCCCCTTCGGACAAGGCCTGGTCGATGAGTTCGAGCAAGGCTGGCGCCTTACCCTTATTTTCTGCGAAATTCATCGTGGCGTGTGCCAAGTGAAGTGCGCATCCGGAGGATCGCGAAAGCTCGATCATCTCCGCATAGGCATCCAGCGCACCCTTTCCGTAGGAGCGGTGGTGCGGGGCGTAGAATCCGCCGTGTGCGGCTACCTCGGCGCACAGTTCTCCGAGCTCGGCGGTGCTCGCATACATGCCCGGTGTATAGGTCAGGCCGCTGGAAAGACCCACCGCCCCCTGCTCCATGCCTTCGGCAATGACCTGTCGCATGGCGGTGATCTGAGCGCCGTCGGCGCGCAGGTCCCCGAATCCCATAACCAACGCGCGCACGGTGCCCTGGGGGATCAGATAGGCGGCGTTGGTGGCGATGCGCTGGCCTTGCGCGTCTTCGGCATCCAGCCGATCGAGGTATTGGGCTACGCTGCGCCAGGAAAAATCGAAATCCTGCGGGTTACCGTTCCATCCGGCAATCTTTTCGCGGATCTGCGGAAGGATCTCGTCATTGACCGGCGCATAGGAGATCCCGTCTTGGCCAAGCACCTCGGTGGTCACTCCCTGGGTAATCTTGGGCAGATGCTCCGGGGCGGTCAACAGGTAGAGGTCCGAGTGCGCGTGCATGTCGATAAATCCGGGGCTAAGCACCAGCGATTCGGCGTCTACTTGGCGTATTTCCGCGGAAGCCGCCAGGGCGCCGGCCGAGGCAATGCGTTTGATGATGCCTTCGGAGATCAGGACGTCGGCACGGTAGCGCGGTGCCCCGGTGCCGTCCACGATCGTGGCATTGCTGAAAAGTGTCGGTTCGCTCATTGGTGTTCCTTAGAAAAAGGTGCGCACGGCATCAACGATGCGCGGGTTGCTGTTGGCAGCCGTATCGAGCACCGGCAGCAGGGTCCATTTATCCAGTGCCGTACACGGGTGGGAGAGTCCCAGACGGACTACATCCCCGGGGTTGATCTTCAGCGACGGGTCAAAGCTGAGGAAAGCATGCTGGTCGTTGACCGCAGTGATTGCCGCCGATTCCAGTGCTGTCATCTCTCTGCCTAACCCGGTGCCGACTGCCTGTGGCACGGGCAATCCCTCGTCAAAGGGAAGGTCACGCTTACCGGCGTCCAGGATGGCCAGGCCCGGCTCAGGTTGGGACACCACTCGGACCCAGGCATGCATGGCCGAACGCAGGGCTTCGGGAGCTTCTGGATCCTGTCGCCCCAATGGGGAGATCATCCGGTAGAAGCCGTCGTCGTGAATCACATAGGCACCCGATCGCAGCACCACCTGCACCGCGGGGACCTGATCGGTAGCTTCTTGGCTCAGTTCGGACAATTCGGAGGCAACCTCGTCGAAATAGGCACTGCCGCCGGCGGTGATGATCACCTCGTCCGTGCCGTAGAGCTTTTCATCCAGCGCGGATCGGTGCAATTCTCCGACTCGGCGCAGGTAACCACGCACGGCACCGAGTGCTACTTCGTCGGTGGTATGCGCCAGTGAGCCTTCGTAGCCGCCTACGCCAGCCAACGCCAATTGCGGCGAGGCGGCAACGGATCGTGCGATCTCCAGCGCTTCGGTGTTGGCACGTGCGCCGGTGCGTCCATTCAGGGCGCCGAGCTCGACGATTACTGGAAGGACAATCTGCGGCGTTGTGGCCAATTCACGCTCCAGCAGCCGGACCGTCCGCACCGAGTCGACCCAGGAAATGATCTGCGCGCCCTTGGCGGTTTCGACCGCTAGATACGCGATGGCCTGTGGATCGGTGACTGAATTTGCGATCATGATCCGCTGCACGCCGAAGGCCCGGGCGGTGCGCAATTGGTGGGCATTGGCCAAGGTCAAGCCCCAGGCGCCCAACTCGAGCTGGCGTTTCCACAGTGCCGGGGCCATGGTGGTTTTGCCATGGGGTGCCAACAGCACCGAGTGCCGTTTGCACCAGCTGGCCAGCAACTGGAGGTTATGCGCCATGGCCGCCTCGTCGAGGGTCAGCACCGGGGTCTGCAGGTTGCCCAGATGTGGCTCCGCAGCCAGGAATTCGTCGACGGTACGGCCGTGGAAAGCCGCCGGGATCGCCTGATGCCGCCAATCGAGGGTTTCCGCGGACAGCTCAGCGACGTGCTGGACGTCGATCTGCTCGTTGCTGGATGAAACCATTACTAAAACCCCTTCATTGCGTATATCGCAATCATGATTGCAAATGTTGCCTGGATATGTTTAGCATTGATCCCGTGATCCCGTCAATGCTTTATCGAGACTTGACTCACCACCCGGCGTCGATCACCGATAAACCCTCAACCCATAAGGAAGTAGCGCATGAGCGATGTGATTTGCCTCGGAGAAACCATGGCGATGGTGACTCCGGCCAACGGCTCAGCCTTGCATCACGCCCACGAGATGGCTTTGGCCATGGGCGGGGCCGAATCCAACGTGGCGCTCGGCTTGGCAGCCATGGGTGTAGATGTTTCCTGGGTATCACGGGTGGGGGCCGATGATTTCGGGTCGCGAATCACCGAAGAACTAAACGCCGGGGGCGTGGACACTTCCCTCGTTGAGTCTGACGATCGTCGTCCCACGGGGCTCTATGTCAAGGCTCCGGCACACGATCGATCCCCCGCCAAGGTCCTGTACTACCGCGCCGGTTCGGCAGCGAGCGCCATGGATCGCGCCTTCCTCCGCCACCCGTCCCGGGCGACTGCACTGCGCGCCGTGAAGTTGATCCACCTCTCCGGAATTACCGCAGCGCTCTCGGACTCCTGTGCTGAGATGATGCTCGAGCTCTGCTCCGCACCACGCCAAGCCCGGATCTGCTTCGATGTCAATTGGAGGTCTCAGCTGTGGCAGGGCCGCGATGCCTCGCTGCTGCAGAAGTTGGCCAATAAGGCCGATGTCGTCATGGTGGGGCTGGACGAAGCCGAACTGGCCTTCGGCACCAGCGATGAACAACGCATTCGCCAGCTGCTACCAGATCCTTCGATCCTGGTACTGAAAAATGAATCCACCAGCGCTATCGCGCTGACCCCGGAAGGACGCTTTGAAGTGCCTTCCTTACAAGTTGATGTAATCGAGCCCGTCGGGGCAGGAGATTCCTTTGCGGCCGGCTTCCTCTCCGGCCTGCTGGCTGGACTCACCACACACCGGGCCTTGCGCCGCGGCCACCTTGCGGCAGCCTGCACCCTCACGGTGCGCGCTGACCGCGGCGATCTCCCCCCGGCAGAGGTGATTTCGCACCTGCTGCAGCTTCAGGAATCCCAGTGGAGCGGTACAGTCCTTTCAGCTGAAGGCATTAGTGTTTTCGGTGAACAGATCTACCGTAAAGGAATATCGTGAGCGCCACACTCAAGCGCGCGCTAGGGCTACTGAACCTTATCGCCACTGAACCGCAAAGCTTGGACGACATCGCGGCCGATAGCCAAGTGCACAAGACTACAATCATGCGCCAGTTGCACACCTTGGAAGAATGCCGCTTCGTGGTGCGCAACGACCAAGGCAAGTACCAATTGGGGTCCAAGCTCTTTGAACTATCCTCACTCGCCCTGGAACAGCGAAATATCGTTCAGGTAGCCCATCCGCATCTGACCGCACTAAACCGGCTAACGGGACAGACCATCCACCTGGCCGCTTTCGAAGGCCCCGAGGTGGTGTACATCGACAAGCTGGAGTCCCGGCACTCGGTACGCATGTATTCCCGCATCGGCTTGACCGCGTCGCTGCATGCCACCGCGGTGGCCAAGGTGCTGCTCTCGGAGCTGCCCGTAGAACGACGTCAGCACATTGCCGAGTCGCTGAATTACCACCGCTACACAAAGCACACGTTAAGCAACGCCGAAGATTTTCTGACGGCCTTGGATACCGTCGAACGACAGGGCTTCGCTTTCGACAACCGAGAGCATGAAGAATTTGTGCACTGCGTCGCCGTGCCAATCCGGGACGCTAGCAGCCATGTCGTGGCCGCCGTCTCATGCTCGGTACCGGTGGTATTGCTGAGCCAGGAAGAGCTGCTGGCCCTAGTGCCAGAGATCAAATCCGTTGCCGAGGCGATTTCCGCCGACCTCGGCTTCATCCCAACCGAAAGGAAAACCTTATGAATAAGGAAATCGTCCGGACTGACAACGCCCCTGCCCCGGCGCATACCTTCAGCCAAGGAATCAAGAAAGGTGGCATGTTTCAGGTATCCGGCCAAGGCCCAATGGATCCGGTGAGCAACGAATACATCGCCGCCGGCGATGTCAAGGGACAGACTCGGCGTACCTTGGAAAACGTCAAGGCCATCTTGGAAGCTGGCGGTTCCTCAGTAGAGGATGTCATCATGTTCCGTGTTTACCTGACCACGCGCGATGACTTTGCCGCCATGAACGAGGTGTACGGCGAGTTCATCAAGGAGAACGTCCCAAGCGGCCAGCTTCCGAGCCGCACCACGGTGTTTGTCGACCTGCCGCACGAGGTTATGCTCGTGGAAATCGATGCTTTGGCCGTAACCGCCTAAGCTCTTTCACACCCTGCCAATGCAGTCCCACGGGCTTTCCCTTGGGACTGCATTTTCTGTGTTGAGCGTTCAACGTTGCGGCGCAGTCATCAAATGCGCGGAACTGGCAATCCGATTCGCACTTCACCCACCGACAGGAGACCCGAACGGACCGGACCCTAGGCGGTTTCGAGTTGTCGGGGTTTGCCGCGGCGTTCGGCCGTCGCGCCAATGCGCTGCCGGTAAATTTGCCTCATTCTTCCGGCGGGCTCAACGAGCCGCGATTAGTCCCGCAGCAACCACGAGCGGGCTGCGCTAAGCGCACGGCGCAGTCCGTCCACGGCCTCGGCCATGACCGCGGTACCCACGTCTTGGAAAGATCCCATTCCGCCACGATAGAGCTCCAGGGCCTGCCTGGCCGCCTCGCGCAATTGCGCACGGGATTCAACGTTTTCAAAGAGTCCATCGAGCCAGTGCGCCGCATGGGCGCGCTGCGGATCCTGGTCGTGTGCCGCGGCGCGATGCAGTTTCGCGATTGCCTCGCGGATTTCAATCAACGTTCGTTCTACCGTGGCCATGAACCAAGATTACCCGTGCCCGCCAAGGCTACTGCTTCGGCGCTGCGCGCACCGCCGGCAGAACATCCGTGGCCAGCGGCCCGATTCAGCTCAGCGCTTGCCCCGGCGACAGCCCACCAAGCCCTACTCCGGGCCAGAAAAAAGGGATGCCTCATAGCTTAAAAGGATTCACGATCCAGATGTCCGGGTTCTTCCGCACCTATCCGCAGCAGCAGATCCAGCTTCTCTTCAGAGTATTCGCCGTAGCGCTCCGGCAACTGGCTTTGGGCGCCGCTGGCCGGTTCACCGAAATCGAAGGTCCCGATCGTGAAAGGCGCCGGCGGGCTCAGCCCTTGGCGGCTGGCAAGGCGGCCAGCGCCTCGGTGACGTGGCTGCGCACGTCGTCCAGTTCCTCGATGTTGATCCCGTGGGCCAGGCCCGGGTAGGTGCGCTCGGTCAGCGACGAGTGCTGGGGCAGGAAGTCGGTGGTGCGCGCGATCGCCACCGGGGCGATCACCCGGTCCTCGGTGCCGCGGCCCCAGAACACTGCCGGACGCTGAGCGGCGAGCCGGGCATCGGCCGGCTGTTCGCCGCCGAGCACAAATCCGCCGAGGATCGTGGTGGCAACTACGCGCTCCGGACGGGTGCGCAGCAGCTGGCTGGCCATCAGACCGCCCTGCGAGAACCCGATCGGGATGACCTTCGTGCCGGCATCGACGTTTTCATCGATCCAAGCCCAGATGGCTGCGGTGGCCGCCTCGACGGGAGCCGCGTCGGGCACTCCCGGGGTGGTGATCTGGAACCAAGCGGCGCCGCCGTTGCCGAGTTCCAGCGGAGCGCGAAGCGATGCCCAAGGCAGCTTGAACCCGAGCGGCTCCGCCAGCGAGCTCAGATCGTTTTCGTTGGAGCCGAAGCCGTGCAAGAACAGGATTACCGCGCCGGGTTCGGCGGTGCGGTTCCAGTCTGCCGAACGGATGTCGCTCAGTAGGTCGGTCATGGCGGATCAACTCCTCGTGATTTACGTCCGGGCCGGGCCCGGCGATGGCTGGGTTTCCGTGGCCGCTTAGTCGCGGCAACGGACTCCGCTATGACAACATTACAGGTTTTAGTTGAAGTTACAACAAATATTTTGTCAGCCTCCATATTCTCCACCGGAGATCTGCGCCTCCGCGGCGCTAGGCTGCACAGCGGCCGCCGGATAGATTGGTGCCCATGGAAATCCTTTCAAGCCGAGTGCTGCTGCGGCCCGTGAACCTGGCCGAAACCCAGAGCTTCTACCGCGACGTGCTGCAGTTGGCGGTGTCCCGCGAATTCGGCCCGCCCGAGCACCGCGGCGAGGTGTTTTTCCTCGGCAACGGACTGCTGGAGGTCTCCGGCCAACGCGACCCGGCGACCGCCTCCTCCCTGGTGTTGTGGATCCAGGTCCGCGATGTGGAGGCCCAGCTGGAGCGGCTGGCTGGCCAGGGAGTGCCCATCCTCCGCGAAGCGCTCACAGAGCCATGGGGGCTCATCGAAGGCTGGATCCAGGATCCCGACGGGACCCGCATCGTGCTGGTACAGGTTCCCGAGCACCACCCGATCCGGCGCGATGCGCGCGAGCTGTAGCTGCTCAGCGGCTCGCGGCCAGGGCTTCGCGCACCTGCTCGGCGGCCCTCAGCAATTCGGGAAGGACGGCTTCCGCCGCCTGTTCGGCGCTCAACGCCGATTTGGGGTGCACGCTCATCGACACATTCATCGCGGCCGCCACGCTTGCCTCCGAAGTGAAAACCGGGACCGCCACCGAGCGCAACCCGATTTCCAGCTCCTGGTCCACCACGGCGAACCCCTGCGCGCGGATCCGCTCCAGCTCCACGCGCAACTGATCCGCGCTGCCGATGCCCAGCCCGGTGGTCGCATGAACCCCGGCAGCCAGCACTGATTCGCGCACCGTTTCGGGCTGGTAGGCCAGGAGGACCCGGCCCATCGAGGTATTCACCGCGGGGAACCGAGTGCCCACCGAGATCCCGACTCGCATGATCGAGCGGGTATGCACGCGGGCAATGTAGACGATTTCGGTTCCGTCCAATACCGAGGCCGAAGCCGACTCATGGACCGTTGCGGAGAGCTCTTCCAATACCGGCTCGATCAGCTGCGGCAACGTGGCACTGGAAAGGTAGGCGTAGCCAAGCTGCAAAACCTTGGAGGTCAGTTCGAAATGCTTGCCGTCAGAACGGACGTAGCCCAGATCTTGCAGGGTCAGCAGAAAGCGGCGTGCGGTGGCGCGCGATAGCGAAGTGCGCACCGCGACCTCGGAGAGGGTCATCGACGGATGCTCAGCGTCGAAGCTGCTGATCACCTGGAGACCCCGCGCTAAGGACTGGACCGACGTACTATTTGCTGCCTGCTCGCTCACCGTGCTCCTTGCGCGCGCCTCACCGTGCGGCGCGCGGGTTATGAAAATTGGGGGTGCCCCGAAATCATTCGGAAGCACCCCCACTAATCTACTGTGTTCTAGGCCTTGATTAGTTCTACCGGCACCTTGGCCTGCAGTTCCTCGAAGCTGAGTCCATGGCTGGAGCGCACGAAGACCTTTGAATCGAGCAGTTCGAAGATCGCCACCTCGGTGTAGATCCGCGAGACGCAGCCCAATCCGGTCACCGGGTAGGACAGCGCTTCGACAAGCTTTGATTCACCGGTCTTGGTGAACAGGCTCATCATCACCCAGGTCTGCTTCGCGCCGATGGCCAGATCCATGGCTCCGCCGACGGCAGGAATCGCGCCTTCTGCCCCGGTGTGCCAATTGGCCAGGTCTCCGGCACCGGATACCTGGAAAGCTCCGAGTACGCAGACATCCAGGTGCCCGCCGCGCATCATGGCGAAGGAATCGGCATGGTGGAAGAAGGAGGCCCCGGGAAGTTCGGTCACCGGGATCTTGCCGGCGTTGATCAGGTCCTCGTCAACGTCCTCTCCGGTGGCCACCGGCCCCATGCCCAGCATGCCGTTTTCGGTGTGCAGGGTAACTCCCTGTTCACCGGTCAGGAAGTTGGACACGTTGGTCGGCTGGCCGATGCCGAGGTTGACGAAGGCACCGGCAGGAATGTCTGCGGCGACGCGCTGGGCCATTTCGTCCCGGCTCAGTTTTTCTTCGGTGCTGGAGTAGTTGCTCATTACTTAGTTCCTCCAAGTGCCACGACGGTATCCACGTAGATGCCCGGGGTGATGACGTTCTCCGGGTCAAGGCCGCCAGCTTGGACAACCTCATCCACCTGCACGATGGCCTGCTTGGCCGCGGTGGCCATGATTGGGCCGAAGTTCCGGGCGGTCTTGCGGTACACCAGGTTGCCCAGCGTGTCGGCCTTCAGCGCCTTGATCAATGCGAAATCCGCGTTGATCGGGGTTTCCAGGACATAGCCCTTGCCGTCGATGACGCGGGTTTCCTTGCCTTCTGCCAGCAGCGTGCCGTAGCCGGTCGGGGTGAAGAAGCCGCCGATCCCGGCGCCTGCGGCGCGGATGCGCTCGGCCAGGTTGCCCTGCGGAACGAGTTCGAGCTCGATCTCGCCGGCCCGGTAGGCCTCGTCGAAGTGCCAGGAGTCGGACTGGCGCGGGAAGGAACAGATGATCTTCTTGACTCGGCGTTCCTTGATCAGCAGCGCGAGCCCGGCATCGGCCTGGCCCGCGTTGTTGTTGACCACGGTCAGCTCGTTGGCGCCGCACTCCATGAGCGCGTCGATCAGTTCCATCGGCTGGCCGGCGTTGCCGAAGCCGCCGATCAGGACGGTTGAGCCGTCCTTAATTTCGGCGACGGCGTCGGCCGCCGAGGTGGCAATGCGTGGTGCCATAATTCTGCCTTTCTCGAAGTTTCCAGACCCAAGCAGCGGAACTACTTGGTTGCGTTTTCGTTCTCGACGACTACCGCCAGGCCCTGGCCGACACCGATGCAAATCGCTGCCACACCGTAGCGCTCACCGGATTCCGCCAGGCGGCGGGCCACGGTGCCCAGGATGCGCAGGCCCGAGGCGCCCAATGGGTGGCCGATGGAGATGGCGCCGCCCCAGGCATTGACGATGGTTGGGTCGATATCCCAGGCGCGGATGCAGGCAAGGGACTGCGCCGCGAAGGCTTCGTTCAGCTCGACGGCGGCGATATCCGACCATTTCAGCCCGGCCTTGGACAGGGCCTTGTTCGCGGCCTCGACCGGCGCGAAGCCGAAGAACTGCGGATCCAGCGCGGAGGCGCCGTTGGACACGATGCGGGCCAGCGGGGCGGCGCCGAGCAACTCGCCGCCACGCGCCGAGCCGATGAAGGCAGCCGAGGCACCGTCGTTCATCGGCGAGGCGTTGCCGGCGGTGACCGTGGCGTTCTCGCCGGTGCGGAAGACGGTGCGCAGCTTGGCCAGGGTTTCGGCGGTGGAATCCGCGCGAATGGTTTCATCCCGGGTGAACTCGGTGCCGCGCTTGTTCGCCGGCGGCACCGGGACCACCAGATTGTCGTACTTGCCCGCGTCCCAGGCCGCTGCCGCCTGCTGGTGCGAAAGTGCGGAGAATTCGTCCTGATCCTCGCGGGTGATGCTGTGCTTTTCGCGCAGCTGCTCGGTGGCCTCGCCCAGCGAGACGGTCCATTGTCCCGGCATGGCCGGGTTGACCAGGCGCCAGCCCAGGGTGGTGTTCGCCAGCTCGAGATTGCTCATCGGGAAGGGGCGCTCGGTCTTCGGCAGCACCCATGGGGCGCGGCTCATCGATTCGACTCCGCCGAGCAGTACCAGGTCCGCATCGCCGGTAGCGATCTGGCGGGATGCCGCGATCGAGGCATCCAGCGAGGAGCCGCACAGGCGGTTCATCGTGGTGCCCGGCAGCGAGGTTGGCAGCCCGGCGAGCAGGGTGGCCATGCGGGCCACGTTGCGGTTTTCCTCGCCGGCGCCGTTCGCGTTGCCGAAGATGGACTCGTCGATGTCTGCAACATCCAGCTTGGGAGCACGGGCTACCAGCTCGCGCACTACGTGCGCCGCGAGGTCGTCCGGACGGTGGGAGGCAAGGGCTCCGCCGATTTTGCCGAACGGGGTACGGATTGCGTCGTATAGGTAGGCCTGCTGCATGTATCCACTGCTCCATCGCTGCGTATTGTTCACATTGTGAACTTCTGTTCGTAGTATGAACTTTAGCAGTTGGCGAGCGTAGCTTCAAGGCTTCTTCACTTTGCAAAACTGCCGGTACGTGACAAAAATGCCCTAATCGAGCGAGGCGATTAGGGCACCATGGGATCCAAGTCTTTCACTGCGCGTTGACCATCACATCCAACGGCTGCCAGCCAGTTGAATCGACGAATTCCGGATCCGAAGCAACCAAACTGCAGATGGATCCGATGAATTCTCCGTCTTGATCGTAGGCAACCTCGTCCCAGTTCGAATCGACTTCATCGCATGAGACTGGTTCAATCCTTCTTGTTGTTTTGCCATCAGAGTCAATCACTTCGCCGGCGGCTCGCTCCAATTTGAGAATCGCCATGGCGACTTGCTCGGCCCCGTCTTCTTCGCCGAATTGGTCCGTAACACCTGAAACTTCTACAACAGAGAATTCACCGCCTTCGATGCGACCACCCGAAGCATAGGCATCATCGACCTGGACAGCTAGCTTCTCGCAAAGAATGCAATCCTGAGCAGAGAATTCCCTGAAGGGCTCGGTGTCTCCAGTTGCAACAGCGTAGTTCCGCAACTCAACCCAGTAGTTGGCTGCAGCCCCCAACCCCTTGTCGGTATTCTCAGCAAGCGCAGCAGGCTTTACTGGCTTCGCCGGCTGCGCAGGGGGCGATTCCAGGTGATCAGCTGGGATAGTCGATGACTCAGAAGTTGGCTGCTTCGACAATTCAGCCGAGGATTGGGCTTCGGTATCGCTTGATGCACTATCGCAACCACTCAGAGCTAGTGCCCCGACCATCGCGAGCGCCACTACGGTCTGCGCATTTTTCTGACCCAACATTCCCCTGCTATCGCTGTAGATTCTCTCAATGAAAAGAATCTATCCCCCTAAATGATTAAAATCGACGAATGAATAGTGAACAGTTAGTTCACCCGAAATTCAGGGAGAATGCTTGATCAACGAGCTGGAACACCAAGCAATCGGATTCAGCGATTCTGCTGGAATAGAGTAGAGCCATGGCCAATTCGCCCAGCGGGGATTCAATGTTGGACCGCCTGGTGCGGATCCTCGATTCCTTTGACACGCAAAATCCAACACTGACCGTCAATGCGCTGGCCCGCCGGGCGGACGTGCCCAGGGCAACCACCTACCGGTTGCTGGAAAATATGATCTCCCACGGCCTCCTGGCCCGCGAGCCTGATGGCCAGGTACGCCTGGGGCTGCGGCTCTGGGAGCTGGCCAACCGCAGCGCTTCCACGCTGACGCTGCGCCAAGCGGCCCTGCCCTTCATGGAGGACATCAACCAGCTGGTGGGCCAGAATACTCAGCTGGCGGTGCTGCACGAGGATGACGTATTGGTTATCGAGCGGCTCTCCCGACCCGGCTCCGTGGTCAACCAGGCCAATGTGGCCGGGCGGATGCCGGTGCATCTGACCTCCATGGGCATGGCATTGCTGGCCTACTCCCCCGCGAGCGTACTGGAGGGCTATCTCGAACGCCATGCAGAGGCCATGCTCTCCCGGCACCCGAAGCTGCGCCACGAGCTGGCGGAGATCCGACGCAATGGGTTCGCGACCTTCGACGGGTTCATCGACCCGGAGTCCACCGGCGCCGCCGCACCGATCCTCGATAACCATGGCCACGCGCTGGCCGTGCTGTCCGTGGTGGTTCCGCGGGGTTCCGATCTGCTACCTTCGGCCGTCATGGCGCTGCGGACCGCGGCCCGTGGCATTTCCCGCGCCTTGGGGCCAGGGGCAGAATAACTCGCGGACCAAAGTTGGCGAATACACGCACCGCCAACCCGGGTTTCTACGACCCCACCCTAAGCCAGCTCGGCGTTGCGCGCTATTGGCGGCCCGACAGTCCGACCGAGGCGCAAAGCCGTTCGTGGCAATCTCGAAATGAGAAGGCGTAACCAAAGACCAAGTTTTCTCGTTCAATGAGACATCGAGTGCCGGCGCGACGGACTCCACCGCATCCTTGAGGAAGTTCCATCTCCTCGACCGCGCGCAGGAATTCCGGCAACGCCGCCGAAATTCGATGCGGATGGTCCCGCACAGATAGGCAGGTTCCCATGGTTCAGAGTCCACGGATCATCAAGACCAAGGTCGGCATTATCGGCGGCGGCCCCGCAGGCCTGATGCTCTCGCATCTGCTTTCGAAGTCGGGCATCGACAACCTCGTCGTGGAAATGCGCGACCACGAGACGATCCGCAACACCCACCGCGCCGGCATCCTCGAAGCCCAGGCGGTCAAGATGCTCACCGACTCCGGTGTTGAGGGCCGCGTGCTCACCGAAGGCGATGAACACGCCGGCATCGACCTGCGTTTCAACGGCGCATCGCACCCGCTGGACTTCCGCGATCTGGTCGACGCGACGGTCACCCTCTACGCGCAGAACGAGGTCTTCGTGGATCTCGCCGCGGCCCGCCAGCGCGATGCCGGGGATGTGCGCTATTCCTGCGAGGTCACCGAGATCCTGGACATGGAGGCCTCCACCCCGAAGTTCCGCTTCACCGACGCGGAAGGCAACCTCTTCGAGGTGCACGCCGAGGTGATCGTCGGGGCCGACGGGTCACGGTCCTTCGCACGCCGCCAGATGCCGGAAACTCTGCGCAAGGATTTTAAGGTCACCTACCCCTTCGCCTGGTTCGGCATCCTCGCCAAGGCGCCAAAGTCCTCACCGGAATTGATCTACGCGAACTCCCCGCACGGCTTCGCGCTGATCTCCCAGCGCAGCGACACCGTGCAGCGCATGTATTTCCAGTGCGACCCGAATGAAGACGTGAACGCCTGGAGCGATGACCGGATCTGGTCCGAACTGCAGCGCCGCGTTGCTGGCCCGGACAACTTCCAGCTGCAGACCGGGGAAATCTTCGATAAGACCGTGCTCGGCTTCCGCTCCTTTGTGCGCGAGCCGCTCTCCCACGGCCGGATGTTCCTGATCGGCGATGCCGGGCACACCGTTCCGCCCACCGGGGCCAAGGGCCTGAACCTCGCCTTTGCCGATGTGAAGGTGCTCTTCGAAGCGCTGGATTCCTACTTCTCCAGCGGCAGCGACAAGCTGCTGGGCGGCTATTCGGAGCTGGCCCTCAAGCGGGTCTGGAAGGCACAGAATTTCTCCTACTGGATGACCTCGATGCTGCACACCCCTGTTGGTGCCGATCCGTTCATGGCCCGGCGCGCCCTCGGCGAGCTGGATACCGTGACCTCCTCGCGCTATGGCATGCAGTACCTGGCCGAGTCCTATACCGGCTGGCCGCACGCCTAGCCTTCACCCCAGCCTTTTCTCCACCACACCCGTACGCCCCCTTCGAAAGGAGCACGCAGTGAGCACCGAAACCACAGCTAACGAGACGTTCAACGATTCGCACGTGCTGGACCCCGCAGCCACGACGCTCTCGCAAGAATCCATCAGCCAGGAAATCACCGACATCCACGCCGCCTACCGCCAGTCGGTGGTCGAGGGCAAGAAGGCCGAGACGCAGCCGCGCATCGACTTCGCGCCCTACCGCTCCTCGCTGCTGCGCCACCCCACGAAGAACCTGCACCACGTGGATCCCGAAACCATCGAGCTGCACTCCCCGGCCTTCGGCGAGCGCGACGTGCACGCCCTGGAATCGGATCTGACCATCCAGCACAACGGCGAGCCGATCGGCGAGCGCATCGTGGTCGCCGGGCGCGTGCTCGACGGCGACGGCCGCCCGGTCGCCGGGCAGCTCGTGGAAATCTGGCAAGCCAACGCCGCCGGACGCTACATCCACAAGCGCGACCAGCACCCGGCCCCGATCGACCCGAACTTCACCGGCGTGGGCCGCGCCATCACCGGCCCCAACGGCGAGTACTCCTTCACCACCATCAAGCCGGCACCCTACCCATGGAAGAACCATCACAACGCCTGGCGTCCGGCGCATATCCACTTCTCGCTCTTCGGCACCGATTTCACGCAGCGCATGATCACCCAGATGTACTTCCCGGGCGATCCGCTGTTCAGCCTGGACCCGATCTACCAGGCCATCACGGACCAGGATGCCCGCGACCGCTTGGTCGCCAGCTACGACCACTCGATCACCAGCCATGAATGGGCCACCGGCTACAACTGGGACATCGTGCTCACCGGGTCCAACCGGACCTGGATGGAAGACGAAGAGGGAGAGAACTAAATGCCTCAGGCAGCAAACACCCAGGCCCCTGCGCTGAAGCTGGCCCCCACCCCGGGACAGACCATCGGCCCGTTCTACGGCTACGCGATGCCCTTCGACAAGGACAACGAGCTGGTCAACCAGGCCAACCCGAACTCCGTCCGCTTGCACGGGGTCATCACCGACGGCAAGGGCGAGGCCATCCCGGACGCACTGCTGGAAATCTGGCAGGCAGATGAGCACGGAATCGTGGTCTCCAAGGACGGCTCGCTGGTCCGTGACGGCTACACCTTCACCGGGTGGGGCCGCACGGCGGTGGACAATGTCGGGCACTACACCTTCACCACGCTGAACCCGGGTGCCACCGAGGCGGGCAAGGCGCCGTTCATCATGCTCACCGTTTTCGCCCGCGGCCTGCTGAACCGGTTGTTCACCCGCATTTACCTGCCCGAGGACACCGCGGCGCTGGCCAGCGATCCGTTGCTCGCCGCGCTGGATGACGAACAGCGCCGAACGCTGATCGCAACCCGCGAAGAAGATGGTTCGTTACGCTTTGATATTCGCCTGCAAGGAGATCTGGAAACGGTGTTCCTCTCCTACCCACGCGGGAGTTAAGCCCCGCCGCACGGCCCCGTTGGAGCGCACCTGCAACCGTAGAAATTCGGTGCAGGTGCGCCGACGGGGATTTGCCCGTTGCCGGGCACTAACATTTGAACCACATGGATAATGAATTGAGGGACCCTATGGACACCGTGGATTACGGGGTGCTCTCCCCCGCATGGGCCGGAACTCCGGCGGCAGCCACCGCCAGCGACGTGGCCTTTGTCCAGGCGATGCTCGATGTGGAGGCCGGCTGGGCCAGGGTTCAGGCAGATGCAGGCCTGTGCACCCCCGAAGACGCGCACGCCGTAGCCAATGCCGCCCGGGTGGCCCGCTATGACCTGAAGCTGCTTGCCGCGAAGACCCCGGATGGCGCCAATGCGCTCATCCCGCTGCTGGGCATGATGCGCGAACGGCTCACCGAGGACAACGCGCCGAAGAGCGCTGGCACCGCGCTGCACCGGGGAGCCACCAGCCAGGACATTATCGATTCCGCGCTGATGCTCGTCCTCTCGCGCACCCTGCGCTCCACCCTCGCCGACCTGCGCAGTACCGCGCGCGGCCTGGCCGCGCTGGCCGAAGAGCACCGCGGGACGCTGTGCATTGCACGCTCGCTGACGCAGCACGCGCTGCCAACCACCTTCGGCTGGAAGGCGGCCAGCTGGTTGTCCGCAGTGCTCAGCGCTGAGCAGCAGCTGTCCCACACCGAAAGCCAGCTATCCCTTCAATGGGGTGGCGCCGTGGGCACCCTCGCCTCGCTGGAGCAGTTCCTCGGTGACCGCCCGGAGCTGAACACCGGCTCCGCAGAGCTGAGCACCAAGCTGGCCGAGGTCCTGGGACTTGCCGATGCGGGGACACCATGGCATACCAACCGCCTGCCCATCGTGCAGGCAGGCTCGGCCTTGGCCGCCTGCATCGCGGCACTGGGAAGTTTTGGCGCGGATGTGCTCACCGCATCCCGCCCGGAAATCGGTGAGCTGTCCGAACCGCGCGAAGCTGGCAAGGGCGGTTCCTCGGCGATGCCGCAAAAGCAGAATCCGGTGCGTTCGGTCTTGCTGCGCAATGCCGCGATCAGCGCCCCGGGGCTCGCCGCCACCCTGTTTGCCGCCGCCGGCAGCGCGGTGGATGAACGCCCCGATGGCGGCTGGCACTCCGAATGGAGCGCCCTGCGCGAACTGTTGCGGCTGGCCTCCGGTGCGGCTCACCATGCCGCCGCGCTCGCCACCGGGCTCACGGTCAACGCACCCGCGATGGAGCGCAACCTGAAGCTGGGCGGCGATGCGATTCTCTCCGAACGCCTCGCCATGGTCCTCGCCCCGCTTGTCAGCGGCGGCAAACCAGCCATTCAGGCCTTGGTCCTGCGATCGCTGACCGATCAGATCAGCCTGCGTGAGCTGTTGAGATTAGAGATCTCCTCACACGATCTAACCGATGAAGAACTTTCCGAATTACTGGATCCGGCGGGCTACCTCGGTGCCGCGGATCGTTTCACTACAACCGTTCTCGCCGATTACTCGGCACGAAAGGAATTATGGCAGTCCCACACTTAACCCCGTCTCTGCTGCACACCGACAAGAACCTGCCAACGCTGGTTGTTGGTCCCTCGCTGGGTACTTCCTCCCTGCACCTGTGGGGACCTGCGGTTCCCGCACTGATGGATCACTTCCAGATCGTTGCCTGGGACCTTCCCGGCCACGGCGCGAGCAAGCCATCCACCGAAGAGTTCTCCCTGGGCGAGCTGGCCACCGGGGTGATCACCATGATCGATGCGCTGCGCGCCGATTCGGTCATCTCCGAAGACAGCAAGCTGTACTACGCCGGCGTTTCGGTTGGCGGAGCAACGGCCTTGCAACTGGCGGTTGACTACCCGGGTACCTTCGACGGGCTCTCTTCCATCTGCGCCGCGGCTAAGATCGGAACCCCTGAGGGCTGGACCGAACGAGCAGAGCTCGTTGCGAAGGCAGGCACCCCCACCATGATTGCCGGTTCCGCGCAGCGCTGGTTCGCCCCGGGGTTCATCGAAAAACAACCGGTCATCTCCACCGACCTCCTGCACAATCTGCAGGACGCAGATCGTTTCGCCTACGCCCATGTCTGTGGCGCGCTGGCAGGATTCGACGTGCGCGAACGCCTTGCGGCAACGACCGACCCGATCCTCGCCATCAACGGCGCCCAGGACCAGGTCTGCCCGCCGGCGGATGCAGAATTCATTGCCGAAAACGCTCCGCAGGGAACCGCAGCGGTCATTGATTCCGCCGCGCATCTGGCACCGGCCGAAGCGCCTGAAGAAACCGCGGCCCTGCTGGTTGATTTCTTCACCGCCAACTAAGAAAGGTTGCCAGAGACATGTCAGATTCCCAGCGTCAGCCCGGAGATTCCTATGATGCGGGCATGGTGGTGCGCCGCGAGGTACTCGGAAGCGAACACGTAGATCGCTCCACCAATAACTCGAACGAGTTCACCGACGAATTCCAGGAAATGATCACCCGCTACGCCTGGGGCACCATCTGGACGCGTGACGGACTGCCGCGCACCACGCGCAGCGCCATCACCCTGACCGCCATGATCGCCGGCGGCTACTGGGAAGAGCTGGAAATGCATGTGCATGCCGCCCTGCGCAACGGCATGACCGCCGAAGAAATCAAGGAAGTCTTCCTGCAGTGCGCAATCTACTGCTCGGTGCCTGCAGCGAACGTCGCGTTCAAAATCGGCAAGAAGGTGCTGGACGAATACGCGAACGAGTAGTCGATAGTGAACGGCTTGGCATCAACGTTCATTCCGTTGGTGCCAAGCCTCATTTGCAACGTTCCCGCAAGGGTGCGGTAGCCGCGGCTGCTATTCGATCACGCAGGGCAGGTCCCAGCCGCAGGCGCTGGCAATTTTCTCCACCGCATATCCCCAATTAATCTGTTCCTGCTCCAACCTCAACTGCGTGCTGTCGGCATCCGAGCGGAGGCTTGCCAGGAGCGAGGCCTCTGCCGCAGTGAGATGATCCAGCCGCGCCTTGGACGGTTTGCCTTCGGTGCCCCAGAATTCGCGGTGCGCTTCCAGCGTTTCCCGGTCCATCATCACACTGCGAACGTGGCCGTGGTGCGAGCGCAATTGATTCAGAATTGCGAAACCGTGGGTGTCCAAGTCTCCCCAATACACAAGCTCACAGGCATTCACCCAGTCGGCTGCGGCCAGTCCATCCAGCCCGTAGCCTGCGCCGAAAACGACCAGACTCTCCGGCATCAGCGGCATGGCCAGGAAATTGGTCCGGTTTTCGGTCACGAGAACCGTACGCACCGCAAGTGACATCGAGGCAAAGGCTTGGACCGTCATTTCAAGGTCTTCGGCGCCGCCCGGTGCGCCCAATGTTTCGGCCAACCCCCGAATACGCAGGGTGTCCGGTTCCAGCTTGAACCCGTGACGCAATTTGAAAGACTTTATTGTGGAACTGCGGGGAGTTACCGTGCCGCTGAGCACCGCCTCCATCTCGTCGATCTCGCGCAGATGCTTTTCTATAAACTTTGTGTGCACTCCGGCAAGTGCAAGTTGTCGCAGGTAGATTCCCGGTTCGCGGTTCTCCACCAGCCATCGGGCCACCTTTGCCACGGCTAGTGACTCGGAGCCCAACGCCGCGAGCCGGAAGGGACGCGCAAGCACCCAGGGCCGTAGTTGCGGTTCATTCCCCAACAGTGCCGAGGCTAAATGCGTGAATGCCGCAGCTTCCCGCCCCTTACCCAGGAATGCGATCTCCTGGTGCACGGTATCGAACCAAGCCGCCTGAGGTACATCGTTGGCACCAATGCTTTGGTGTCCGATGCTCTTGGACTCGATGCGGTAGTGGGAAGCTGCCCGGTGAAGTTCGCTCACCCAATTCTTCGCCTCGCCAAATCGCTGCCTCAACTCCCCGGCATTTGGCGATTTCAAAGGCCTGCGGCGCGGATAAACTCCCGTTGGCTCCAGCAGCTCGCACAGCAGCTGTCCGCGCTCCCAGGTTTTCAGTGACGCCGCCCGCAAGCTAGAAACTGTGGTCCACCCGGATTCCTTAGTTGCCACGGCGTTCCTTCTCGGCCCGGTACTCTGCGATAGTCATGTTCCGCAGCTGCGAAGCCTGTCCCGAAGGATTGTCCACGAATCCGACATGCGCCACGAACGGCTCGATCACGTGAATCTTCTGCAACGGGGTGACGATCAGCAACTGCAACTTCAGCCGTTTGAACAGCTGAAGGCCATAGTGCGCCGAAGCGTCCGAGCCTCTACCGAAGGCCTCGTCGATTACGACAAATCGGAAGTTCCGTTTGGTTTCGGTTCCCCCGCTCTTTCGTCCGCCCAGTCCGAATTGGAAAGCCAGCGCCGCTGCAAGGATGGTGTAGGCCAGTTTCTCTTTCTGACCTCCTGACTTTCCACCCGAATCAGTGAAATGCTCAAATTCTTCGTTGGTCTCGCTCCACCTTTCGGAGGCACTGAAGGTAAACCAGTTGCGAACATCGGTGACCTTCTCGGTCCAGCGCTGATCTAGGCTGGTAAGCCCGTCACGTCCACGGAAACGCTCCACCAGCTTGGAAACCTGGGCGAATTTCAGCTCAGAGTATTGCTCGCTTTCCCCCAATGCTCCTTCGGAGCAAGCCCGCAAGTCGACAACGAATTCGCGAATCTCCTGGTCCGAACTCTGGTGATGCTCGAGCTGAATGTGCCGGGCCGGGTCGTACTCGATCTGCGCCAACGATTCATTAATCTGATCGATACGGCCGGTAATGTCTGTCTTCCGAGCATCGAGGAAGGCGTTGAACGCGACAATCTCGTTGATCGTATTCTGGTTCAGCGCTTCCTTGAACTTGCTCGCGAAACGTGGCAAGTCATCTTTCTGCAGTCGTTCAAGCAGCGCGATGAACTCGTCCGCAGCCTCCAGCGCCTCGTCGAATTCGGTGCACTCTTCCTTGTACTTGGCCCGAAAAGCACCCATCAAGTTCAGGGTTCTTTCCCCGGCCCTAATGACCTGCTTGTTCAGGTTGTCAATGCGTCCGGTGAGCTGTTTATTCACCGAGCTTTCGATTCCCGGGACGTTCTTGTAGCTCAGTTCCGCCTCGCCCAACGCCTCACCCGTAAGCCGCCCGAGCTCGGCCAGTACCTGTTCACCGGTGGTTACCGGACGCAGTTCCAAGGATTTCGCGCATGAGCTGATGGTCCCAGCGATATCCTCGCGACCTTGCTCGTTCTTACCAATTCGAATGCCAAACTGTTCGGCCTGATCCTGCAGCTTTTTCAGCTCAAGCACCAGTTCGGACTCTTTCTCGGCCAGCAATGCGAGTTGGTCATTGGCCGAAGACAGCTGCCTGTGCTCCGCCACCAATCTGTCGATTTCCCTGGCGGTGAGCTGCCAGCCGATTTCGGCGAAAGTTTTAACCGCCTCCACCGTGCCAACCGCGCGCTGCGCCGCTCCAAGTTTTCCAAGCTCCCGCAACACCACAGCAATCCGCTGTTCGACTCCCTGCCGTTTGGCTACCGCCTCATCCACGAGCCGCCGGATCGTGGTGGTTTTCTCGTGGTTATCCCAGCCGAGCACGAAGTTCCGTCGATCCCGGCGCGCAGGGCGGTCATCTTTTTCGTGTCTCCCTCCACCGGTTTTTAACTGGCCGTTGGGTGTGACGGCTTTGGCATGGCGACGAAATTCATCCAGGGATTCACAGCAGTGGTGGTCGAAACGTGTGTTCAGCTGTGCCGCCAGGTATGGGCGGAACTGCGTCCCTACCTTGATTTCAATCTTGGACGCCAACGTTCCGGCACGTTGCTCCACAGCTTGCATCGGTTGCGAATCGACCTTGCGGTAGACCAATCGCCCGCGAAGGTTGTTGCGGTCTACCCAAACGGATACCGCAGCATAATGCTGCTGGGGCACCAGCAATGACAGTGCAAACCCGCGCAGCGCCAACTCGGCGGCGCCTTCCCAGAGCTGTTCGCCGGGACGCACACGCAAGAGTTCACCGATATACGGCAGATTCGTCTCCTCCAGCCCAGTCGCCTCACAAAGTCGCCGGCGGATTTCAAGCTGTTCGCGCGGAAGCAGGTTCGTTCGCGCCTGCAGGGACGCGAGTTCCTCGTACAGCGACTGTTCTTCGGCTTTGGCTTCCGCAATTAACGCCAGCAGCCTTCCGTGGCCGTCATTGAGTACCGCAGCCTCCCGCTCCAATCGCACGGTAACTTCAGGCAAATCGGCCACGTTCGCATCGAAATCCACCTGGTCTCGGACGGGCTGCAGCGCCAGCAGGGCAGCCGAGCTTGCATAGGATTCGGCTTTGGCCTTTTGGGACTCTTGACGAACGGTAGCCGCGTGGATTTCGCTGTCGATGGTTGCCAGCCGGCCACCGCCGTGGACTCTGATGTCCTCGCGAATCACAGCTAGTTGTTCCTGCGCTTTGAAAACCCCGGCTTTCTTGGCAGCAGAATCCCGACGAAGCCTGGTCGCGGTGCGTTCCAGCTCCGCTTGGTGTTCCAGGCTTAGTTCTAGCTGTCTGGACATGAACCACGGGGTCAGTTCCTCGCGCACCGAGCGGTACGTGGATTCTTTTGCGGATAATTGCCGGTGCCGTTGAGCATGTTCCCGAATCGGAACAAGCATGTCGATCTGATCATTGGCCCGGCGCACCGCATCGTGGGCCTTCTTCAGATCATCAAAATGCAGGATCAGGTTCTTCAACCGACCAGCCACGTCATCGTCGTCGAGCATATTTGTGCGCACGAAGCTGGTGATGTTCTCAACCTGCTTCATTGACACCGTGCGGTGGAACAGTTCCATGGCTTGGGAACCAGAAATGCCGAACTGTCGCTTAAACGCCGATTCATAACTGTCGAAGGTGTCAAAGACCGTCACGCCGTCGCCGCGCAACCGTCGTTTGAGTTTCAGCGGGTCACCATCGAAGTCGGCGAAGTTCCCGGTGATTGACTGCTCCGACTCGGAAAGGGAATAGAAACGGTTAGGTTGCCCGGCTTCTTGCGTGGCCCATAAGGTGAGCGCCAGGCTAACAGTCTTGTCCATCTCGGCGTTGCCGAAGATGCCCAGTACCACGGTGTAGCTGCCAGGTTTACGCAAAGCTACAGGTTTTGAAGCGTCTCCTCCACCGCGTTCTGACTTATGGAAGTCACGCACGTAGGACATGAGACTGCGTTCTTTTTTCTGGGCCCCGGCGGCCTTATTAAAATCAATCCGATGGGCCGGTAACAGCAGAGTCGTGATCGCGTCTACGACGGTTGATTTGCCCGAGCCGATGTCTCCGGTCAGCAAACTGTTTTCACCGTCCAGAATAAAGCGACGCACCGCCCCATCGAAGGTTCCCCAATTCAGGATCTCCAGCCGGCGCAATCGAAAACCGGGGTCATGTCCTTCGAATTCCAAGGTCTCGGTCTGTTCAACGCGTGGGCCGTTCGCCTTGGGCAAGGGCTCGGTCGACTTGGTTGGCTCTGGTTTCACCGCGGCAACATCGGGTGGGGAGATGAAGAGCGAGTCTTGCAAATCCGAGGTGTTTTTCGATGCCATTATTTCTCCTCCAAGGCGGTGCGGTAATCAGCTAGGCGTGCATCGAGTTCCCCGAGCCATTGAGCATCGACGAATGCCTTTATGATCCGCGCAACCTCAAAGCTGTCATTGCTGCCGCGAAGCTTACGCAGGAAGCCCATCTCGGCCACCTTCTTGATGCTGGCGTTCAGTTGATCGAACATCCTGACCTCATTGCTGGTTTCGGGCATAAATACCGAGACCAGCTCAGCGATCTGTTCGCGCGTCATAACCAGACGAGTTTCGGCGGTCTGCTGGTCGAATTCGGCCAGCCTCACCCGCAGCAGCGCGAGCAGCAAGGAGACGTGAAAGGTCAATTGCCTGCGAGCTACCAATCGTGGCAGCTTGGAGTCTTCTGCGGCTTTCGAACGCAAGAATGCGTAGCCTTCGATATCATCATGGAATAGCTCTAGGCCAAGCACCGCCACGTAATCCCGCGCCGAGCTGATGTTCTCCCCTAGCTCTTGCCACAACTTTTCATCTGATTCGCGGTAGATCACGCCTTTAAGCAGATGAGTGACCACCAGGGAGAGCGAATCGGTGGGCAGAGCGGCCGCGGTTGCTGTTACTGCTGCGTCGGTATCGAATGGCAATGCTTCGGTCATCTCTAGTCAGCCCTCACAAATGTAATGTGCTCCACAGTGGCTTCACGCAGCGCACCGGAATTTGTCGTCCAGCTCAGCGTCTGGGTCCGCGACGCATCAATATTCGCCCATTTGGACTCTGCCGCGATCTGGAAATAAGTGACGATCTCCGCCAATCCTTTTTCTAAGGGATGCAACTGAAGTATCTCTTCCAAACTCGCTTGCGAGTCCTGCGACAAGGCCTCATCGATATTCGATTGAAGTTCGCTGCGATCCACATAAAACTGCTCGAAAAGCGCGCTCGAATCGACTTCGCTATCTTCGGAAAGTTCTACCTCGTCATTGATTATTACTTGAGTCCCTGGCTTATACAGGGGCCGCTCAAAGGGCAGGACTACCTCAATTTGTTGGGTAGGGATTTCGGCGATGGTTCCGCTAGGTGGTTCGTTGCGCAGTACCAACGCATTCGACTCGATGCTTCGGATCAGCTGCATGATGCGTTTGTTCTCCAAAAACACCTTGTCATCTAGCAGCCGGCGCATCTGCTGAGACAGCCGACGCACCGTGCCTTGGGTCTGTTCTACGGCAGGCAACCAGTCGCGTTGAAGATGCAGGATCTCGCCCAATCCTTCGATCCGCTGCAGTGCAGGGATTTGTGTTGCCTGTTCCAGTAGCTCGTTCAATTCAGAACGTTGCGCTGGCGACATCAGGTAATCCCAAAAACCCTGGAAGGTTCGTCCCTGCAACGATCCGGAGATATCTTCTTGATTCGTGAAGATCGCATCCAGCAACTCGCCTTGGGTGCCTTCCCAGGTGGAAATTCGTTCACGCACTTGGCGGTCTAGGTCACGGAAGTTTTGTTCGACTTCGCGGAAGTCAGAGAGCAGATCCTGGGCTTGAGCACGCAATTGCTGGTAGTGGTCTAGGGCTTCCGGAGCAGACATTACCGGCATATCACCGGCAGCGACCGCTTCGATCTTCACATCGATCGCCAGACGCTCGGCGCGTAGTTGTGCCAGACGGACCTCAGGGTCGGTTTCTGAACCGCGAACGAGGGTCTTGAGCAGGGAAAATATCCCGGTCAGCCTCGATTGCGTGGCGACGAATTCTCTGCCTTGCAGCGCCTGAACCCAACGCACCGCGTCCTCGGTGGTAGGCGTCAGGTCGAAGATCGGGTCGTCCTGACCGGCAATATAGAACTTTCGAAGCCAAGCTTTCTCCGGAGCGGCCCAGTTATCAAGGTACTCCGTTGCGGCGCGTGGGAAACTTCCTTCTCCCAGTCCCTCACGAACCGTAAACAGCACGTCGTCAAGAGCATCGATTAGTTCCCGCCGTGGAATGTTGCGGCGATTCGGTTCAATGAAAGCCGCGGCGAAGAACGCGACAACCAGCGGCGCATGGTCAGCGCGCAGCAGCGCCCACCCGGGATGGTTCTCGCGCAATCCTTGGACGGCGTAGTAATCCACGTTTTCGACTCACTTCTTCCAGCTGTCCAACGGCCTGAATTGATGGTGCCGTTCTACCCATCATAGAAAGCACGTGAGACAAATAGGCCGGTCTATGCAATTATCGATGACTCAGGCGCGCGCTTCTATCACTGAACGTTCAAGCCAGCTTCGTTCGAATTCGCTCAGGGCCCTTGAGGACTTGCCATCCGCGGCCAAGGGGACCATCACCGTTGTCGAGTCGAAGACCGGATGCCCATCCTGGTAGCCGATCCCGCGCACGCTGAAGGATTTGGTCCCGATGCGGGTAATCCCCATGCGGATCAGCATTTCCGGCTGGTAATAGAGCGGGCGCAGGTAGTCGACCTGGATCGAGGCGACTACCGTGCCGAATTCGAAGCGGCCGGTTTTGCCGTCTTCGCGTGTCCAGCGGATGCGTGCCTCTTCCATCAGCGTGATGATGCGGGCATTGTTCACATGCCCCAATGCGTCCTGATCCGACCAGCGCAATTGCAGCAGGATCTCGGTAGCAGCAGCCAGGTTTTCGGATTTCGCTTCAGTCATAGCTTCCATTGCACCAGATTTCCGGCCGATCAGCTGCGCCCGTGACCTGCTCATGAACTCTCTTGTCCCGTCGTGCAAACCCAACGGCGCGCCTCGCTGTTTGCATCCAGGCAGCTCCAATTCATGGGTTCCGAATAGAATCTGATCTCATCGGTGAGCCAAAAGGTCTTATCCGGGTCCCATCCGGCGATCGTGCTGGCGAAATTTTCATCTACTTCAAGGCATTCGCCGGCAAGGGCTAGATATCCGGCCACGCTCAGATGGACGCCGTCATAATGCTGCGCGACCAGCGACCAGTCGGGCATCACCCAGGAGCCGTCGCGGCCGGTGGTTCGATACCAGTCATTGCGTTTGCCGGCGGTAACCTCGATGCCATATTTGCGGCTCAACCGAACCCAATCTGCGGCAGAAGAGATCTCCAGGATCCGCGCCGAGGGCGGCACGCTCGCCGCTCGGGTTACCGCTTGCTCCCAGCCGAAACCGTCTTCGACGCAGCTCAAGCCCAGCGGCTGTTTGTCGGCGAAGATTGCGCTGGTGGCCACAAGGTTCATGCTGGGCTTGGACCACCATTCGCCACTGAGGTTTGCGCTGACCGGTGTCGGCTTTTCGGCGGCGAAACGCTCCTCGGTCAGGATCAGCCGTTCCTTCCAGCGTTCGAGCTCGTCGGCCACGCTGCGTTCGGCGAGTGTCACCGAAGCGCTGGGATCGAGTTGATCAAATTCCACGTGAAACTGTGAGCGCAGATCAACGGGCGCACACCACCATTGCGCCTTGCCGGAGTCCGCAATGTGTCCAGCAATTCGTTGCAGCGGCTCCGCGAGCACCGGCGAGGCCAACAGCGTGTCTTCGCCATCCGGCTCCTGCCAGTATCTGGCAGCATCGACGGAGCGCTCCAGCGCCGCCTTCAGGAGCATGTCGGTCACCGCAACAAGCTCGGTGCCATTCAAGAGTTCGCCAAGCTCTTCCGCACCGACTTTGATCCCGCGTCCCACCTCGGCTCCCGGCCCGAACATGACCACGGAATCACCGCGGCATGCTTCCACCTGATAAGCGGCATGGAACATTCCCGAGTGCAGCGGATGCTCATCAAATGCGGGCAGCAGCTGCTCTTCGCTGGCCAGCGCAAATTCCCACAGCAGGCGCCGCCCGCGCCGCCCGGCCGGCAATATATGCGCTAAATCCACTTCTGACTCCTAGCATTCGACGCATAGGGACGTTAAATAAGCCCAAGACACCGAGTTAGTTTTAACGAGATCGATTATTCGAGATTACCTCAGCAGGGGTTGCTATTTACCTCCGGCTGGCAGCGTTGGCTCTGGCCGGTCAAAGGTCCGGCAGATTGCCACCACCCCGGAGGAACGTTCGTGAAATCATTCGCTCGACCCGGCAAAACCAATCGCATCACCCCCGTACGACTCACCGCAGGCGCTCTCGTCGTCGTTGCAACCTCAGTTGCCCTTACCGCAGCGAATTCGTCCCCCATTCCGGAGCCGGCTAATACATCCAGCGCCACTTGGGAATCCAGCGCCTACCGCGGCACCGTCGAAGCGATTCCCGCCTCCACCCAAGACCAGGCTGAAACCCCGAAAACCATCGATGGCGTGGTGTTCGAGGACAGCAACCAAAACTCCAAGCATGACTCCAACGAACCGGGCAGGCCAGGGGTCACCGTCTCCAATGGACGAGAGGTGACCACCACAGACGGCCAGGGACGCTACGAGTTGCCGTCCTTCGAGAACATGACTATGTTCGTCACCCAACCACGCGGCTACCAGGTGCCGGTTGATGAACACAACGTCGCCCAGTTCTCCTACACCCACCTTCCGGAAGGTTCGCCGGAGTTGAAATACGGCGGAATCGAGCCCACCGGCCCGCTGCCGCAAGCCGTCAACTTCCCACTGACGCGCAGCTCCGCCACCCAATCCCCGGAGCAGAGCTGCCTCATCGGTGCGGACGTGCAGACCTATGATCAGGAAGAAGTTGAATTCGCCCGCAGCGGCGTCTTCACCGATCTGGCCGAACGCAACGATTACACCGGATGCGGGGCGCTGTTCATTGGCGACTTGGTCGGAGATGACCTGTCCTTGTTCGCGCAGACCCGCGAGCTGACCTCCATGCTCAACGGGCCAGCGCGCTTCCTTCCAGGCAACCACGACATGGACTTTGACGCCCTGGACGGCGAGCACGAATTCGACAGCTACCGCGCCCAGTTCGGCCCGGAGTACTACTCCTATGACGCCGGCAAGACGCACGTGGTCGCGCTGAGCACCATCGCGTACCCCACGAAAGTTCCCGCCAAGAAGAGCGACTACACCTATGACCTGGGCGAGCGGCAGCTTCAATGGCTGCGCGCGGATATCGCCAAGGTTCCCAAGAACAAGGCCATCGTGCTGGCCGGGCACAGCCCGCTGCTGGAATTCTTCTACAGCGATTCGCACACCACCAAGCAGGTCAAGGAAATCTACGAGATCCTTGAGGGCCGCGAAGTCGTGTCGCTGGGCGGGCACACGCACATGTCCGAGAACCTGCGTGCCGGGGATCTGTTGGACGGATGGCGTGACGAGGTTGGGGCGGAGGGACTGCCCTTCACCCACCTGACGGTCCCTGCGGTCTCCGGGCAGTGGTACGCGGGCCGAGTCACCGACAGCGGCTACCCCACTTCCATCCAGCGTGACGGCACCCCGCCGGGCGTGCTGACCCTCGATATCAAGAATGATGCCATTACCGAACGCTTCACCGTCACCGGCGGCGACGAGACCAAGCAGATGGCGCTGGGACTGAACACCCCGGCCTACCGCGAATGGTACGCACAAAATGTCGACCAGCCACGCGGCACGGTGGACCCACTTGAAAATCCGCTGTCCGTGAGCCAAGCCGAGCTCTCCGCAGAGACCTGGCTGACCACGAACTTCTGGATGGGCAGCACCGGATCGAGCGTGGAGGTCACCCTGGATGGCGAAGAAGCTTCGCTGGCCACCCGCACCCAGCAGATGGCGGGGGAACGACCACTGGTGGGCGCCGAATACTCCGATCCGGTGGCCATCGCCGAACAGTTCGTCCACGGTGGCGGGCTGGCCGAGAAGACTAACCACTTGTGGCGTCTTGAGCTGCCCACGGATTTGACGGTGGGAGCACACACCGCCACGGTCACCGCTACCGATGTCCACGGGCGCTCCTTCACCGAGGAGCTCTCCTTCGAGGTCACCGAGTAATCTGCAGCAGCTGCTGGTGGCGTCCGCATAATCCAATGCGGGCGCCACCTTCTTTGTGCCTTCGCCTGCCCCGCCGGTCCCGCCGGTCCCGCGCGGCCGACTCATTGGCTCAAAGCTGCGGCGCCAAAGCCCGCCCACGCATATGATGAAGGCATGCGCATTGCTATCTTGGACGACTACCAGAACGCGGCTCGCGACTTCGCGGATTTCGACGAGCTCGCGGCCGAGCTGAACGCCGAATTGACCGTCTTCAACGAGCACCTCGGCCACGAGGACAGCGCCGTCTGCGCGGCGCTGGAACCCTTTGATGCCATCGTGGCGATGCGCGAGCGCACACCCTTCAGCGAAGCCCGCTTCCAGCGGCTGCCCAACCTGAAGCTGCTGGTTTCCACCGGCCGGCGCAATGGATCGATCGACCTGGACGCTGCCGCGGCGCACGATGTGCTCGTTACCCATACCGGGTACGTTCCGACCGACGCCGTGGAACACACCTGGGCGCTGATTCTCGCCGCCGCCCGCCGGCTCGACGTGGAACTGTTCTCCACCGACTCGCCGCGCACCGAATCCGCGCCCTGGCAGTCGACCTTCGGCATCGGGCTGGCCGGGAAAACCCTGGGCGTGTATGGCTTAGGGAATCTCGGCTCGCGGGTGGCCAAGGTCGGACTGGCCTTTGGCATGCGCGTGATCGCCTACAGCCAGAACCTGACCAAGGCCCGGGCCACCGAAGTGGGCGTCGAGCTGGTCTCCGAGGCCGAGCTCTTCGCCACCAGCGACGTGCTCACCGTCCACTTGAAGCTCTCCGCGCGCAGCACCGGGGCCATCTCCGCCAAGCAGCTGTCCTGGATGAAGCCCGAAGCGATCTTGGTGAACACCTCGCGCAGCCGCATCGTGCAAACCCCGGCGCTGATCTCCGCCTTGGAAAACCAGCTGCTGCGGCTGGCGGCCGTGGACGTATTCGATGTGGAACCGTTGCCGGTGCTTGACCAGCTCACCCGCACGCGCGGGCTGATAGCCACCCCGCATATCGGCTACGTGACCGCCGAACAGTTCGAAATGTTCTACCGTGACTCGGTGGAGAACATCCGCGCCTGGGCTAAGGGTTCGCCGATCCGCGTGATGGGCGGCTAGCCACCGACCGCCGGGGCACGAAGTAGAAATGCAGGATCGCTACCACCGCGGCCCAGGCGGCCCCGATGAGCAGCCCCACCACCACGTCCGAGACCCAATGATGCCCGAGGTAGATGCGCGAGGCACCCATGGCGAGGATAAACAGCCCGGCCAGGGTCGCGATCAGATAGGCGTAGCGGCGCAGTCCGTAGACGATGGCCAGGTAACTGGCGATGCCGATCAGCGCCATCGCGTTCAGCGTATGCCCGCTGGGAAACGAGAACGATTCGGGCGGCGCAGGTCCGCCGGGGATCCCTTGCGGACGCGGCACCCGAAGATTCGCCTTCAGCAGCACCGTCAGCAGCACCGAGACCAGCGCCGTGAATGCGACCGCCGCCAACGGCCAAACGCTGCGCGTGAACCAGCACAGCAACCCGGTCAGCACCAGCATGATCAGCGTCATTCCCGGGGTGGAACCCCAGAAGTACAGCAGGTCGGCGAGGGATTGCCACGCGGGGACCTGATGCTCCAAGACCCAGCGGTATGCCGGCTCATCCAGGTCTTTGGCCCAGCCGCCCACATGCAGCGAGACCAGCACGCGGCGGGTGAAATAGAACATGGCAACCACGAGACCAAAGATGATCCACAGGATCTGCGTGCCGCGGGGCCGTTGACCTTGACGGAAGTACCAGGAAGATCTCATGACTTCCATCGTAGTGGCCAGCCGGGCGCACCGGCGATGCCGGCTCATGCGGAAGAATAGTCACATGACGATCAAGGTTTTAGCCATTGGCAAGAAGCACGAGTCCTGGGTGGAGGAGGGAATCTCCCGCTACGCAAAACGCCTGAAGAAGCCCTTCGATTTGTCCTGGCAGCTGCTCAACCATTCATCGCGCGAGAACGACGCGGCACGCACCGAGGAATCGGCACGGATCTTGGCGAAGATCTCCGCGGATGACTTCGTGGTGCTCTTGGACGAACGCGGCAAGAACGTGGACTCCCCCACGCTGGCGGACACGCTTCGTGCTCCGATCGATTCCTCGCGCAATGTCGTCATCATCATCGGCGGCGCCTACGGGGTGGACGCCTCGGTCCACCAGCGCGCGAACTTCGCCTGGTCGCTGTCCAAGCTGGTCTTCCCCCACCAACTGGTGCGGCTGATCCTCACCGAACAGCTCTACCGCGCCCAGGACATCCTCGCCGGAGGCAAATACCACCACGTGTAGACCGGTGCTAGCGCACAGGACCTAGAGTTGGTGCGCCCCCAGCTGGCGCAGTCCCTGGGGCAAAACCGGCAATAGAGATAGATTTTTCGAGGCGCAAAGACAGCAACCCGCCGGCCGGTGGCCGGCGGGTTGGCTCCCCTGGCTCGGCTAGCCGACCAGGTTCATGCACCACACGATCCATGGCAGCGCCACCATGTCGATCAGCACGGCGCCGGCCAGCGGGACGATCAGGAACGCCCGCTCGGAGCGGACGCCGAACTTGGAGTTGAAGGCATCCATATTGGCCAGCGCGTTGGGTGCGGCGCCCATGCCGTGGCCGATGAAGCCGGCGACCATGGTGGCCGCGTCGTAGTCCTTGCCGAGCATCCGGAAGACCACCAATACGGCGAACGCCAGAATGAACAGCACCTGCACCACCAGGATGAGAACCAGCGGGCCGGCCAGCGAGGCGAGCTCCCACATCTTCAGGCTCATCATCGCCAGGGTCAGGAAGAAACCGAGGGTGAACTTTGCGATCAGCTCGACCGCTTCGTCGCTGATCTTGAACCAGCCCAGCTTGTCATTGACGTTGCGGAAGATCACCGCAACGATCATCGCCCCCACGTACGCGGGCAGGGTCAGGCCGGTGATCTCCGAAAGCCAGCCGCCGAGCACCGTGCCGGCAACCATGAGCGCGGCAATGACCACCAAGACGGTCAGCAGCCGGTTGTATTGGAGTCCTTCGCCCTCGGCGTTGGCGTCCCCGGTCCGCCGGTCGGTGGCTACCGCAGCCGCGCCGTCCTTGCCTCCGGCCGCATTGGCGCCGGTCACCATGTTCTTGGCTACGGTCCCGGCAACTGCCATCTTGCCCAGCAGCCCGGCCTTCTCGGGGATCTGCACGTTATGCCGAGCCACCAGGAAGTTAGCGGTCATGCCGCCGAGCATGCTGCCGGCCACCAGGCCGAAGGTTGCCGAGGCAATCGCCACCGTGGTCGCACCCTCGAAACCCATGGCCTCGGCGGTCGGGCCGAAGGCCGCGGCGTTGCCGTGCCCGCCCTCGAGGCCTACCGCCCCGGCCATGATGCCGAGCATCGGCTCGATACCGACGGCTTTGGCCATCCCCATCCCGATCACGTTCTGCATGATCGCCAGGGACCAGCAGGCCACCAAGTAGATGAGCAGCAGCTTGCCGCCCCTTTTGATGGTGGCCAGCGAACCGGCCAGGCCGATGGTCGTGAAGAACGCGACCATGGCAGGAGTCTGCAACGTGGTGTCGAGCTGGATCTGCGCGACGTCGGTCTGACGCAGCGCCAGCACCAGAAGCGCGAACAAGAAGCCGCCCACCACGGGGGCCGGGATGCAGAAGCGCTGCAGGAAGCCAATCCTGCGCCGGGCCCATTCGCCACCGGCCAGCAAGATCATCGCCAGGGCCGAAGTCTGCACCAGGTCAAGTTGTATATCCATATAGCTTTTACCCTTTGCTCATGATGAGGTCGTGGACCAGGCGGGCACCGGTGCGGGCGGTGCGCTGGTCGATGTCGAAGTCGGGATTCAATTCGGCGATGTCTGCGTGAAGCAGCTTGCCGCTGGCCGCTGCCGCCAGCACGATGGCACGCACCACCTCCAGGCCAATGCCGTAGCCGGCCGGCGCGCTCACCCCCGGCGCCACCGACGCGGGCAAGGCGTCCAGATCGATGGTCAGGTACAGGTGATCCACCGAGCTGGCGAAGCCGGCAACAAATTCCCGCACCGCATCGAGATTGCCCAGGTGGCATTCGGTGTCGAGCAGCACCTGCACGCCGAGGTCCTGCGCACGGTCGAAGAGCAGCTTGGTGTTGGACGCCTCGGAAATGCCCACCGCTGCGTAGCGGAATGGACGGCCCGCGGCCGCCTCGGCCGCGGCGATCTGCGCAAACCCGGTGCCCGAGGTAGCCGCCTGCGCGACGCGCAAATCGAAGTGCGCGTCGATATTCAGGCAGCCCAGGCTCCACGGACCGGCGGCACCCAGCGCTTTGGCGATGCCTGCATAAGAGGCGAAGGTGATCTCGTGTCCGCCGCCCAGCCCCACGGTGAATTGGCCGTCGCGCAACAGGCCGGCTAGCGCATTCGCGAATTCTTCCTGGCCCGCTTCTAGCTCTTGGCCTTCAACCATCACGTCACCGGCGTCGAAGAGGTTGGCCGGCTCCTGAAGAGCGATGGAAGACAACGCCGCGCGCAGCGCCGCGGGGCCGGTCTTGGCCCCGGTGCGGCCCTTGTTGCGGCGCACGCCCTCGTCGCTGGCGAAGCCCAGCAGCGTGGCACCGGCTCCCGCGCCTGGCCGCCACGGCTTGATGGTGTTGTGCCAGCGTGCGTTCTGCACCCCGGGACCGTCATCGCGCCCGGACCAGGGTCCGGCTTCATTCAAGGTCATCTCGTTCCTTCGCTCAGCTTGGCCGCGGGGTCGCGGATACGTTCGGTCAGTTCGGCTTTACGGAGCTGCCTCTTTCACTCGGTTCGGCCCTTGCGCTTGATCAGCAGCAAATTCTCGGCCAGAGAAAATTCTAGGGAACTAATTCGAACTGCCAATTTGCCTGCCTGCTGCCGGGGCTGGAAGCAGGACGCCAGTTAAAGTGCCGAAACATGGGGTCAGAAGGGTGATGGGCACTACAAGGTGGAGCGATTCAGCTCTCATTCCGGGCACTCGATTGTGCCAAGAATCACCGATTTTTGGCCGGAATCGGTGGTCGGCAACGCGAAAAACCGACCAAAGCTCACCCTACCGCATTCTTTAACGTTCAAATATTCGATTGGATTCGACCGCTCGAAGCGGCTCGACGCGAGCCTCACATTCGATGGCCAGAGCCAAAACGAGTTGGCGCAGCAAGCCGCATTTGCGACTGGGGGTCAGGTCAACCGCCGGGCCGGGCAGCAGAGGACGGCAGAGCGAATAGCGCCCCTAGCAGCAGCGCAATTCAGTTCGGCTTTGGATGCCGCAAGGCCTCGCTTAGTCGGTTCGCACCCCTAAGATCGAAGATATGAGTGAGATTCTTTCCCGGTTCTGGCGAGACCCTCGCAGCCTTCCTCTGGGCGCTGGACCGGCTCCAGCGGCACGACAGCTCTTTTCGCGAGCTGTCCAGGGCGGTTTGCCTGAGGACTAATGCTGTACTTACGGCAGTCAAGGCAAAAGCCCGGAGCACCATGAGCATAGGTGTTCCAGGCTTTTGTTCAGTGGTGGGGAAGATATTTTTACCCTAAGTCGTTTATAGGTATTCCCAAATAATGCCGCCGGCACAGCTGATCGCACCCAACACGCCAAGGCGACGAATGACGAACTTTGCAGCGTTTTTAGGAGTAGCTAGTTCTTGAAGGAACAGCTCAAAAGTTGCAGCACCATGCGAGCCAACACCCAGACAGGCGGTGATTATTCGCTTGACTTCAGGATGAAGCCAACCGGCTGGTTGGGCAATTGTGGAAGAAACAAGGTTTTGAGTATTGGAATAGGCAGGAGCGACTTCCTCAATGATCGTGCCTTTAGCGCTCAGGGTTGCGATCCGTCCAGAATCGAAATAACGCATAGCTTTGACATTTACTCCGAAAGCCGGTTCGCCCGCGGCGATCCGCGACTTGTTGATAACCACGAGTGTTGCCGTATCAAATTCTTCCGTGATTCCGGGACCTAGATTATCGCCGAGCTTGCTAGCTTTCGGGGCCTCAATATTTGTCGTAGGGCAATCTTCGAACCGGTTTGAAGTCAGATCGAGCGCCACCGCCTTGGGCTGCCCGACAGCGACTGAAGGTACGGTAGGGCTTTCAGCCGCAAGAGCACTGCTTGGTGCTGCTACTAGAAGAGTTCCTACGAGAACCCCCGAGCAAAGCATCACAACGCGCTTTTAAACATCGACACACATTCTCCAAAATATAAACAAAAGGACGTTGCCTTATCTATTTACTGCTCGTCTTCGTTTCGCGTGGGCCCTTCTTTAGCACGCAGCAGTGAGCGTTCAGATACCACGGTAGAAAACAAGAGCAGTCCCGATGCAAACATGCCGGGGATATATTTGGTGAAGTCTTTTGGTTGCACGTCTGCGAGCAACCATGACGTTACAAAAAAGACAGCTATCGCCAGAACTAGGGAAACTGAAAAGTAGATTACCCGTTTTTTCTTGTTTGCACCCTGCCAGATGGGCAATGTTCCATCATCTGCGTCATCCTTGGTTAGTCCAAAAAATTTCAGCATTTTCCTCCTGCGTTGCCTGTAGCCTAAACCGAGGGGTACCGTGCCCTCGAAGGGAAAGCTCACCGAACAGAAGACCTGCTTACTCCTGACGATTTGCTATATTGAGCATAGTCAATGCCGAAATACTTGTAAATCATACTTAAGTAGGGGTGTCGAAATTTTCAGAACGAACCGGACACCACAGAGATAAGTTGAGCCTAGAGACGGTGCTGAGTTGCTTAGCATCATCGGTAAACGAGAGATAAATGCCTGCCCTACTGATTCAGGACGTGGCGCCACGTCCTGAAGTGGAACCGAAGTTTCTTCGGTCCTGCTTTGTTACTTCTCCCAACAGCGAAGAAACGCAACCTAATTTGTCGAAGCTGAGCATGTGCGTCACGCTATGGGGCAGACAGAGCGAATAGCGCCCCTGGCAGCAGCGCAATTCAGTTCGGCTTTGGATGCCGCCAGGCCTCGCTTGGTCGGTTCGCACCCCTAAGATCGAAGATATGAGTGAGATTCTTTCCCGGTTCGGTGCCGCGACCCGCCAGTGGTTCACTGACGTGTTCACCGAGCCAACCGCGGCCCAGCAAGGCGCCTGGGATTCAATCTCCAGCGGGCACCATACGCTGGTGATCGCTCCCACCGGTTCGGGCAAAACCCTCGCAGCCTTCCTCTGGGCGCTGGACCGGCTCCATCAGGCCGAGATTCCCAAGCCCGCCCTTCCGGGTCTCGAGCCGGAGAAGTCCCAAGGCTCGGGCAGCGGCACCAAGGTGCTCTACATTTCCCCGCTGAAGGCGCTGGGCGTGGACGTCGAACGAAACCTGCGCTCCCCACTAGCCGGAATCCGCGCCACGGCCCATCAGCTTGGGATCTCCCAGCCCTCGGTTTCGGTGGGCGTGCGCTCGGGAGACACTCCCCCCAATGTGCGCCGTCAGCTACTGAAGAACCCGCCGGATATCCTGATCACCACGCCCGAATCCCTGTACCTCATGTTGACCAGCCAGGCGAGGCAAACCCTGGCCACGGTGCACACCATCATCATCGATGAGGTCCACGCCATCGCCAGTTCCAAACGCGGCACCCATCTGGCGTTGTCCCTTGAACGCCTCGATGCCCTGCTGCCCACCCCAGCCCAACGCATTGGGTTGTCGGCCACCGTGGAACCTGCCGAAGAGGTAGCCCGCTTCCTGGCCGGTTCGGCCCCGGCAAATATTGTGCGTCCCATTTCCACCAAAAAATGGGAACTGGCGGTGCGGGTCCCGGTAGAGGATATGACCGATCTGCCCTCGGCGGCGGGCGCCCACGATTTGGGCCCCGGTTCTTCGCCAACGGCCGGCGCAAGCATCTGGCCGCATGTGGAAAACCAGCTGGTGGACCTGGTCTTGGCAAACCACTCGACGATCATCTTCGCCAACTCGCGTCGGCTGGCCGAAAGGCTCACCGGGCGGCTGAACGAAATCTACGCCGAACGCGAAGGCTTCGCCGCCGAGAATACCGCAAGCTCCAGCCCGGCGGCGATGATGGCCCAAGCCGGATCCAGCGCGCCCAGCGACCCGCAGGCACCGCTTTTGGCCCGGGCGCACCATGGTTCGGTCTCCAAGGATTCCCGCGCCCAAATCGAAGAGGATTTGAAGCTCGGCCGCCTGCGCGCGGTCGTCGCCACCAGCTCCTTGGAACTCGGTATCGATATGGGACTCGTTGACCTGGTCATCCAGGTGGAGTCCCCCAATTCGGTGTCTTCCGGGCTGCAGCGGGTAGGCCGCGCAGGGCACCAGGTCGGTTCGGTGTCCAAAGGCATTTTCTTCCCGAAGCACCGCGCGGACCTGCTCTCCACCGCCTTGGTGGTCACGCGGATGCGAGCGGGCGCCATCGAGAAAATGGTCATCCCCGCCAACCCGCTGGATGTGCTCGCCCAGCAAACCCTGGCAGCGGTGGCGATGGACGAGCTGAGCGTCGAGGCCTGGTTCGATACCGTCCGCCGGGCGGCTCCCTACCAGAAGCTTCCGCGCAGCGTATACCTGGCGACCTTGGATATGCTCTCGGGCAAGTACCCCTCCGATGAGTTCGCCACGCTCAAGCCCAGGCTCATCTGGGACCGCGACGCCGGTACCCTCACCGCCCGCCCCGGTGCGCAACGGCTTGCGGTAATTTCGGGCGGAACCATCCCGGACCGGGGCCTATTCGGGGTATTTCTCGCAGGGTCCGAGGATGACAAGGCGCCCAAACGCGTGGGCGAGCTCGACGAGGAAATGGTCTACGAGTCCCGCGTCGGGGATGTCTTTGCGCTCGGCGCCACCAGCTGGCGCATCGAGAACATCACCCATGACCGGGTGCTGGTGACCCCCGCCTTCGGGCAGCCGGGCAAATTGCCTTTCTGGCACGGAGACGGGCTGGGACGCCCCGTTGAGCTCGGCGCCGAATTGGGAAAATTCACTACCGGGCTGCTTGCCGAGGAAGGCGGCAGCGCCGCGGCCCGGCTAGAGTCCGGCGGACTGGATCCCTACGCCGCGCAGAACTTGCTGAACTACCTGGGCGAGCAGCGCCGTGCCACCGGCCAGGTACCGAACCACCAGAACTTCGTTATCGAAAGATTCCACGACGAGCTCGGCGACTGGCGGGTGATCCTGCATTCTCCCTTCGGGCTTTCGGTCCATGCCCCGTGGGCCTTGGCCATCGGCGCCCGGGTGCGCGAACGCTGGGGGTTGGATGCCTCCGCGATGGCCGCGGACGACGGGATCGTGCTGCGCATCCCCGCGATGGACGACGAACCTCCAGGAGCCGAGCTCTTTGCCTTCGAAGCGGATGAAATCGTCGACGTGGTCACCTCGCAGGTAGCCAACTCGGCGCTGTTCGCCGCCCGGTTCCGCGAGTGCGCCGCCCGTGCGCTGCTGCTGCCGCGGATCAACCCGACCAAGCGCACCCCGCTGTGGCAGCAGCGCCAGCGGGCGAGCCAGCTGCTGGATGTCGCACGCAACTACCCGGACTTCCCGATTATCCTGGAGACCGTGCGCGAGTGCCTGAATGATGTTTATGACCTGCCGGCGCTGAGCGAAATCCTCTCCCAGGTCTCCTCGCGGGCCATCCGCCTGGTTGAAGTGCAGACTCAGCTTCCTTCCCCGTTCGCGCAATCCTTGCTCTTTGGCTATGTGGCCCAATTCCTCTATGAGTCGGATGCTCCGTTGGCCGAGCGCCGGGCCGCGGCGCTGAGCCTGGACCCGGTGCTGCTTGGCGAATTGCTTGGCCGCAACGATGTGCGCGAGGTCCTCGACGCCCAAGTGATCGCGCAGCTCGGTGAGCAACTTCAGCATCTGGCGGCGAACCGCCGGTTCGCCGGCTTGGAGGGCGCCGCGGATCTGCTGCGTTTGCTCGGCCCGCTCACCGCGCCGGAACTTGCCCGGCGCCTGCGTCACCCGGAGCACGAAGCTGAACAACTCGACGAGCCGGCCGCGCGAGCGCACGCCGAGGCGCTGGTCGCGACCCGCCGCGCCTTCACCCTGCGCTTGGGTGGCGAGCTGAGCTATGCGGCAATCGAAGACGCCGCAAAGCTTCGCGACGCCTTGGGCACGCCCTTGCCCACCGGGATCCCGGCAGTGTTTCTGGAACCCGCAGCGCAACCGGTCGAAGACCTCGTCTCGCGCTACGCACGCACGCACACGCCATTCACCGCCACCGAGCTGGCGGCCACATTGGGCCTGGGAGTTGCCCTGCTGCGTCCGGTGCTGGACCGGCTGGTTGCCGCCGGACGGTTGTCGCTCGGCGCCTTCCGACCGCTGGAACTGGTCCCGGAAGGCATTTCCGGAGACGAGTTCAGCGACGTGTCGGTCCTGCGCACCATCCGCACCCGGTCCCTGGCGGCCTTGCGCGCCGAGGTGGAACCCGTCGACCAAGCCACCTACGCGCGGTTCCTGCCGGCCTGGCAACAGGTCGGTTCCCAGCTGTCGGGCAGCGACGGGCTCTACGAGGTGATCGGCCAGCTGGCCGGTTCCGAGCTGCCCGCCTCCGCCCTCGAATCCTTCATTCTCCCGGCCCGGCTGCGCGCTTACCAGAGCGCCTGGCTCGACGAACTGACCAGTTCCGGCGACGTGCTGATCTGCGGTGCAGGCGCCGCCGGCGGCAAGGATGGTTGGCTCTCCTTGCACACCACCGAGCATGCCGGACTGACCCTCTCCGGCGGAGACGCCAGCGCCCTGACCGCACTGGATCTCAAGGTACTCAATTCATTCCAAAGCACCGGCGCCTACTTCACCGAGGAGCTCGCCGCGCGCATCGGGTCGGAGGACGAGGCTCGGCCGACGACCCAGGAAGTCACCGACTCCTGCTGGAACCTGTTCTGGGCGGGGCTTATTTCGCCTGACACCCTCGCCCCGGTGCGCGGCTACCTTGCCGGCGGCAGCACCGCGCACAAGATCGCCAAACCGGCTCCGCGTGCCCGCGCCGCCCGGTTGAACAGGCTTTCCGGCCTGAACCGCTTGGCCCGCGAACAAGCCGGGCAGTCTGCCCGTTCCATTCGCGGCGGGGCCAGATGGTCCCTGCTTCCTGTCCCGGTCAGCGACCCGACTATCACCGCGCATGCTACCGCCGAGGTATTGCTCGAACGCTACGGGGTGCTCACCCGTGGCTCGGTCGCCGCCGAATCCGTCCCCGGAGGTTTCGGCCAGCTCTACCGGGTCCTGACCAAGTTGGAGGAAGCCGGCCACGCCCGTCGCGGCTACTTTGTTGAAAAGCTCGGCGCCGCCCAGTTCTCCACATCCAACACCATCGACCGGTTGCGCGGCTTCTCCTTGCCCGAGGACCCACGCCGCAAACCAGCCGCAACCGTGCTGGCCTCGACCGATCCTGCCAATCCCTACGGCGCGGCGCTGCCTTGGCCGGTCGGCGACACCGGGCACCGCCCGGGGCGCAAGGCAGGAGCCGTGGTCGGCCTGCTCGACGGATCGCTGAGCCTCTATCTTGAACGCGGTGGCCGCACGGTCCTGACCTTCGGGGAGCACACAGAAGAGGCCTGGCAGCTCCTCGCCACCGAATTGGTGGCGGTCTTGCGGGCCGCGAAGATCGACAAGATCGCCATCGCAACGGTTAATGGCCAGGCCGTCAGTTCCCACCCGTTGGCGGCACCGCTGCTCACGGCGGGATTCTATTCAACTCCGCAGGGCATCCGGTTCCGCCGGTAGTCGACAAAACGAAGGAGTCCCATGCCCGAAGGCGATTCGGTATACCGTGCCACCGCACGGCTGCACCAGGCATTGGCCGGCCAGCGGCTGATCCGCAGCGACTTCCGGGTGCCGCAGCTGGCCACCACCGATCTGGCGGGTTACACCGTTCACGAGGTTCGGCCGCGCGGCAAGCACCTGCTGATGCGCTTGAGCCCACCCGAAGGCAGCGGGCAGGTGCCGTTGACCTTGCATTCACATTTGCTGATGGATGGCCGGTGGGATCTCTACGCGCCGGCGGAACGCTGGAAGCGTCCGGCGCATACCGCCCGTGTAGCGCTGCATACCGCTCCCTGGACGGCCGTCGGGTTTGATATCGCCCAGCTCCAGCTGGTGCCCACCGCCGAGGAGCAGGGGCTGGTCGGCCACCTCGGACCGGACCTGCTTGGGGACAACTGGGATCCCGAGCTTGCCGCCCTGAACCTGCTCGCCGAGCCCGAGCGGGTCATCGAAGAGGCGCTGCTGGACCAACGCCTGCTGGCCGGAATCGGCAATATCTACCGTTGCGAGGTGCTGTTCCTCACCAGAGTTCATCCGCTGACCCCCGTGGGCGAGGTCGAGAACCTGCCCGCGGTCATCTCGATGTCCCACCGTCTCCTGCAGCTCAATAAGGACCGCGGCCGCCGTGTCACCACCGGGGATCCCCGCACCAGAGAACCGTTATGGGTCTACGGCCGCGCCGCGAGGCCTTGTCTGCGCTGCGGGACGAACGTGGCGGTATTCAAGCTTGCCGGGCAGAAAACCGGGATGGAACGAGACTGCTATTACTGCCCGAATTGCCAGGCAATGAAAGAATAGGTCCCATGGCAATGCTCTCCCCACTCCCGGTTCGTAATGGCGTCAACGCAACACGTTTGCGTGTGCCGAAGAACGGACCGTGGGAAACCGTGGCCGACTACTTGCTCGAACGCTTCGGCCATGTGGATCCGCAAGGGCTCATGCGCCGCTTCGAAGAGCAGGAAATCGTGGGCCTAGGCGGGGTGCCGCTTAGCGCCAGTACCACCCTGGGCGAGCACGAATTCATTTGGTACTACCGCTCCTTGCCGGTTGAGACACCGATCCCCTTCGAAGCAAAAATCCTGCATCAGGACGAGCACCTGATCGCCGTGGACAAACCGCACTTCTTGCCCTCCACACCGGGCGGCCGTTTCATTCAAGAATCCGCGCTGGTGCGCCTTCGCAACCAGACCGGAAACCCCGAGCTAGTTCCCATGCACCGCTTGGACCGCGCCACCGCAGGTGTCATCCTCTTCGCAGCGAACCCGCGGACCCGCGGCGCATATCAGATGCTTTTCGAGAATCGAAAGATCTCCAAGAAATACCAGGCGGTCGTCGCCCTGCAGCCGGGCGACGGCTTGGAAACCGGGCGAGTGCTCGAAGCCAATGGGGAACACCCCAATGTACGGAGCACCGAAGAATTACATGGCTTGCTGCAGCGCATGCCGCTGGTCTTCGAAAACCGGATGGCCAAGGTCAAAGGCCAGTTGCGTGCCACCGTCGAAGACGGGATTCCCAATGCCCAGACGCGGATCTCGCTCGGTTCCCTCGGCACCAGCAAGGGTCACCATGCCGGCCTGCCGGTCGCGCTGATGGAGCTGGACCCGCTCTCGGGTAAAACCCACCAGCTTCGGGTTCACCTTGCCTCGCTGGGGCTGGGCATCATCAACGACGCCTTCTACCCGCGGTTGTGGGATTTGGCACCAGATGATTATTCGCGCCCCCTGCAGCTGCTGGCGCACACGATTTCATTCACCGACCCGCTAAGCGGGCAGCCGCGCAGTTTCAGCTCGCGGCAACGCTTAATCGAGGCGCCTTAGCCTGCGGCTCTTCTAAAATCCGTTGGACTATCCTAGGCTGTTGCACACACCTGGCGGTTATTGATACCGCAGTCGAAGAAGTGCCTACCCAAGGACGGTACCCCGATGGCAGAGCCGCAGCCCACCGAGAATTTGCGTTCGCTAGTGGACTCGGCCCAGGAGGCGATCGCCGAGGCCTCGCAGAAGCAGAGCCTGCAATTGCCCTACGCCGCCCCGGATCGCCGCCCCAATCCTGCGGTGGAAAACTTCGACAAGGTCCGTGCAGCGCTCTTTGCCCTGGCCGGGGTCCTGCTGCTGGTCACCTCGCTGAACACCGCTTTGGATACCAGTTCCAGCACCCAGGGCGGCTTGCTCGATACCTCGCCGGTGCTCGCCTTCGTGTGGCCGGCCATAGCGATCACCATGATCGCCAGTGCAGGATACTCGGTACTGCCGCACCAGCTATCTTCACGCAGGCAGCGGGCCATCACCGTCTATGGGTTATCCGCCGTGGCGCTCATGGCCTGCGCGCTGACCTTCACCGCCGGGTTCCTCCTCTGGCCTGGCGCCCTGCTGGCCACCCTGGCTACCGGTTTCGGGCTGTACGGCATGTTCCAAATGAACAGGCACACCGCCCGCAATCACCTAGAACGTATCGCAACCGATTTGCCGGTCAGTTTTTTCACCGGCTTTTCGCTGACCTTCACCCTGCAGCTGTGGTTTTCCGCGGCCGGCTGGAACCGGCCGGAGCACTTGCTGGCGATCAGCATCGTCACCGTTCTAGCTACCCTCCTGGCCGCCGGATTCGCGCAGACCGAGCGCGGCCGCCACGCCTTGGCCACCGGTTACGGATTTGGCATGTTCGCCGCCGCCTATCAGGCCTGGCGGCAGGAGAGCGCGCCGCTGTGGTTCGCAGCATTGCTGGTTTTCATGGCAATAATCGTGTTCATCTGCGCCGAAAGCCGGCGGTTCCAGATCAGCCACGCCGAGCATCGCAACCAGCGGGGGTTGCGCGCCGAGGACTAGCGTGGAGCCATGCGGATGGCGCCGTCCAGTCGGATGGTTTCTCCGTTGAGCATTGGGTTAGAAACAATGTGCGCCACGAGGTCCGCATACTCTTCCGGCCGTCCCAGCCGTGAAGGGTGCGGTACCTGCGCGCCCAAGGAATCCTGGGCCGCTTGCGGCAGCGAGTCCATCATGGGTGTGTGGAAAATTCCCGGAGCGATGGTCATCACGCGGATCTGGTGCGCCGCAAGCTCGCGGGCCAACGGCAAGGTCATGGCGGCCACGGCTCCCTTGGATGCCGCATAGGCGGGCTGGCCGATCTGACCGTCAAAGGCTGCCACCGATGCGGTATTGATGATCACTCCCCGCTCGCTGGTGCCCTGCGCATCGAGCACGGCTTCGCTGTGCGCCATTGCTTCGGCGGCGAGACGCACCACGTTGAAGGTGCCGGTGACATTGATTTCGAGAACCTTGGCGAACTTCTCCAGCGGGAGCACTCCCTCGCGGCCGAGCACCTTGCCCGGAGTCGCCACGCCGGCACAGTTCACCACGACGCGCAGATGCCCCAACTCGGCAGCGCGTTGCACCGCAAGCGCCACATCTTCGGCCCGGGTGACATCCGCGGGGACGTAACGGACATTTGCAGAAATCTGGGCCGCAATTTCGTCTCCGTCTTCACGGGGAAGATCAAGCACCACCACGTGGGTGGCGCTCTGCGCGAGTTTGCTTGCCGTTGCTCGGCCCAGACCGGATAGCCCTCCGGTGACTAGCGCGACAGTATCCTGCAGTTCCATCGAATCCCCTTTTTTTGCGTTGTTGACTTGGGATTTAGCCTAACGGCCACGGGAAGATTTGAGAAGAGTTCGCATTTGGGAACGGCAAAACCCCCACAGATTTTTATCTGCGAGGGTTTTGCACGGTGCCGGATTAGTGCATGGCAGAAGTACTCTCGGATTCTGCCTCCACGAGTTCTTTTTTGCCACCCATCAGGAAACCGATGATGAGGATGCCGATGGAGCAGGCGGCTCCCACGAGGAAGCCCGGGGCGAAGCCCTCGACGGCTGCGACTAATTCGTCGGTTCCCTCGGCAAGCTTCGAAGCGGTCGTGGCGGCAACTACGCCAACCACCAGAGCGGTGCCCAGTGCGCCGCCGAGCTGCTGCAAGGTGGAGAGCAGGGCAGAACCGTGCGAGTGCAAGTGATGCGGCAAGGGGTTCAACGCGGTGGTGAACGCAGGGGTGAAGATCAATGCCAGGCCCAGGCTCATCGCCAGATGCAACAGGACCAAAAGCCAGATCGGCGTCGTTGAATCCAGAATCATTGCATAGGCGAGCATCACCGCGGTGAGCACCAAGGCACCGGGAACGACCAATGGCCGCGGGCCTACCTTGTCATACAGTCGCCCGACGAACGGGGCCAAGATACCCATAAGCAGGCCACCGGGCAGCATGATCAGGCCCGTAGTCAGTGTCTCCATGCCGAGCACATTGGTGAAGAACATCGGCAGCAAGATGATCACGCCGAACAGCGCCACCATCGCGAACATCATCAGCACCAGCGACAGGGTGAAGTCGCGGTAGGTCAGCGGTCGCAGATCCAGCAGCGCCTTGTCTTCACGTTGCAGACGGCTCTGCAAGACGGTGAACGCCACCAAGCAGAGCAACGCGACGAAGAGGATCCCGAGGTTCAGCGGCGACGCACCGGCTGCCGAGAGGCGGCTGAGGCCGTAGACCAAACCACCGAAGCCGGGCACCGCCAGCAGGATCGAGACGAAGGACAGCGGGGTCTTGGCCTGACCCGCCTCGTTGCCTAGGCGTGGAGTGCCGATGACTAGGGCCAGGATCGCAATCGGAATGATCACGATAAACATGAAGCGCCACGAGAGGTACTGCAGAATCAATCCCGAGAGCGTCGGGCCGATGGCAGGAGCCACCGAGATCACGATAGATACGTTGCCCATGAGCACGCCGCGACGCGATGGAGGGACCAGATCGAGAATCGTGGTCATCAGCAATGGCATCATCACCGCGGTACCGCAGGCTTGAATGACGCGGGCCACCAGCAGCACTCCAAAGCCGGGGGCCACCGCCGCCAGCGTGGTGCCGAGGGCAAACATGCCCATGGCCAGCAGAAAGACGTTGCGGGTGCTCATCTTCTGCAGGAGGAAACCGGTCATTGGAATGACGACGGCCATGGTGAGCATAAAGATCGTAGCCAGCCATTGAATAGCATCGGCGGTGACGTTGAATTCGACCATGAGTACGGGCAACGCCACGTTCATGATGGTCTCATTGAGGATTACCACGAAGCTGGATACGATCAGCACCGTAATCGTGGTGAAGTTCTTTTTGCTCAAGCGCTCTGGGGCGTTCGTCAAGGCTGGACACTGCTTCCGAGAGAAGTTCGAGGAGAAAAATACCGCCAAAATAAGGTGAAACGGTTCAACTAATCCTACAGTTCGGCCTTTTAATGCACCAGAGCGGAAAGTTCGGATCGGCAGTGAATTGCGCAACACAGCGGGAAGTTCACCACGGTCGAGCAAATATGTATGAAGATGGTTCTATGAACGTGCGTACGCCCGACCCTTATCCAGGCTGGCTCAACGAGGAGGACCTCTACGAAGCCCGCCAACGCCTCCCCATGCTCTACGTCGAGGCCATCCCGGTGCGCCTCGATCCGCTTGGCTACGTCAACGAGGTGGGCTTGCTGCTCACCGGCGACGAGACCGGGCACATGCTGCGCACCTTTGTCTCCGGCCGAGTCATGTACCGCGAGACCATTCGTGCCGCCCTGATCCGCCACATTGAAAAGGATCTGGGCACCATGGTGCTCCCCCAGCTCCCGGCGTCTCCGGTCCCCTTCACCGTCGCCGAATACTTCCCATCTCCCAGCGAGACCGGGCTGACCGACGATCGCCAGCATGCCGTGGCCATGTGCTATATCGTTCCAGTGCGTGGTGAATCGACCCCGCGTCAAGACGCGCTCGAACTGACCTGGCTATCGCCAGCGGAAGCACTGAGCGAAGACATTCAGGGTGCGTTTGCCGGGGGCCGCGGGAATATTCTCCGTCAGGCATTAGCTCATGTCGGAATCAATATTTAGCCAGGTTGCTATCCGTTTGACTCGGTGATTCCCAGTCGCCGCCGGATTTGGTTTCCAAACCAGCTGCCGAGCACGACACCCAGGATGCCCACCGCGGAACCAATGATCGTTTCGACCACACGGTCGTACATCACCGCGGTGGACAGCCCGGTGATCAGGGTGGTGCCCACCAGGGCCAACGGAGTGATGAAAACCTGCGCGAGGAAATAATTGCGCATCACCAGCATCTCGGCCAAGAACTGGAACAGCCCGATGAAGGCAACTAGTATCCACATGGCCGGGTTGATTAGGATCAACACCGCGATGAGCAGCATGCCGGCCAAGGTGCCAAGTACACGGTGCACGCCACGGCGCACGCGCAACGCGGTGGTGTGTCCGGCGAGCGGAACCACGGCCGCCACCATGGCCCAATAGTTGTGCCCCGCTTCGACCTGGCTGCCAACGATATTCGCCAGGGCACCGGCCACACCAGCGGTCAGCACATAGAACAGGCCTTCCCACCAGATAGCCTTGCGCACGTTATCGGACAACGGCGGCACCGGGGTGCGTTTCCACAGGCTTGACCACTGGCCGAGGGCGCCGCTGGCCCCGATGAACAGCGCCAGCAGGATCGTCGCCGCCGCGGCGAACATCGCTTCGCCAAAGGGTGCGGGCTTGGCGATCGAGGCAATCGCCGCGAAGGCGAAGATATGGAACAGCGAACCGCCCGGACGCAACCGCAGATACCCGGTGACTACCGAGCAGACGCCGGCGACAAGGGTTGTCGCCCCCACCACCTGCCAGGCCTTGAGTTCCGGATTGTCATGGTCGATCCAGAAGGTCGAAGCCAGCAGCGCCAACCCGATCACCACGAAGAACAACAGCCCGGACCGGGTCTGCATGCGCAAGCGGTTCCAGTAGCCATCCACGCGCCCGTAGACGCCGGTAAAGGCGCCGAAGACCACGAACACCATCAGGTCCAACCGGTCGATCAGGAGCAAGAAGATCAGCGGCGCGAAGACGCCAACGGCAGTACGTAGTCCGATCCAGTGGTCTTTCCGAGCAGGTCCGAGGGTTATCAACGATCGCGCGGATTCCTTGAGATTCTGGAGATTCACTGGATCCTTTCGTCGCATTCGCCACAGTGCAGTTACTTGCATTATTCGCCTTTAACCAAGTCGACCGCTAGGTTTTGGCTCACTTTCGGGTTGTCGTTTTCCTCACCCGGCTACACATACGGCACACTTGGTACGTGTCCGAGAAGAACTTTAACCCCAGCAACCCGCATTCCCGCCAAGCCGAATTCGGTTTCGAGGTAGGCACGCGCCTCACTTCCCCCGAAGGCTCGGAGATGTTGGGCCGCACCGGCGTCATCAACACCCCGCACGGGCAAATCAAAACTCCTGCTTTTATCGCGGTGGGCACCAAAGCCACCGTCAAGGCACTCACCCCGGTTCAGGTAGCGGAGCTTGGCGCCCAAGCGGTACTAGCCAACGCCTACCACCTCTACCTGCAGCCAGGTGCCGACATCCTCGATGAGGCTGGCGGCCTCGGCAAGTTCATGAGCTGGCAAGGCCCGACCTTCACCGACTCCGGTGGCTTCCAGGTCATGAGCCTCGGCTCGGGCTTCAAGAAGGTCATCGACATGAAGTCGGTGGATCAGTCCGGTCCGGACGACGCGGTAGCCCCAGGCAAGGAACGCCTGGCAAATGTCGACGACGACGGCGTCTGGTTCAAATCCCATCTCGACGGCAGCAAGCACCGCTTCTCGCCGGAAATTTCGATGAATGTGCAGCACCAGATCGGTGCAGACATCATGTTCGCCTTCGACGAGCTGACCACCTTGCAGAACTCGCGCGGCTACCAGGTTGAGTCCTTGGAACGCACCCGCTTGTGGGCCCAGCGCTGCATCGCCGAGCACTTCGCACTGACCGATTCACGTGCGGGCAAGGATTACCAGGCCTTGTTCGGCGTCATTCAGGGCGCCCAGTATGAAGACCTTCGGCGCAAGGCCTGCCAGGACCTTGGCGCGATGGCCTTCGACGGTTTCGGCATCGGCGGCGCCTTGGAAAAAGAGAACCTTGGCACCATCGTCGGCTGGTGCTCCGAGGAACTGCCCGAAAACAAGCCACGGCACCTGCTGGGGATTTCCGAGCCGGACGATATCTTCACCGCCATCGAGAACGGCGCCGATACCTTCGACTGCGTCTCCCCCACCCGGGTGGCCCGCAATTCCGCGTTCTACACCCCGCACGGACGCTTCAACCTCTCGGGGGCCCGCTACAAGCGCGATTTCACCCCGCTGGTCGATGGCTGCTCGTGCTATACCTGCCAGAACTTCACCCGTGCCTACATCCACCACCTGCACAAGTCGAAGGAGCTGCTCAGCCACACGCTCATTTCGATCCACAACGAGCACTTCACCGTATCTCTGGTGGACTCGGTCCGTGAAGCCATCGAGGATGGCAGCTTCTTTGCGCTGAAGGAAAAGGTCCTGGGCGAGTACTACAAAGGCGAACCCGACCCGCAGGGCCTGCGCGGCTAACGGCGCGGAGCATTAAAAACGGCGGCGGGTTGCCCACCACGGTTCAGGCCGAGCACGGGTAGCCCGCCATCGCGCTGTCCTCGGCGGCTAGCTGATCGTTGCGGTTTGCTGTTCGCCGGCGCGGCGCAGGGCAAGATAGCCGGGGTATGCGCATAGCGTGCTCAGCGCCCACACTCCCCACGGCACCGGCGACCCCGGCGCCAGAAGCAAGAAGAATATCGGCAGCCCCGAGGCCAACGCCTGCAGGAAATGACCAAATTCCTTGAGCGCCAACGCACCGGTGTGCAGCTCGTTGGCTGATCCGAGGATCAAGGATTCCCAGTCGCGTTCCCCGCGCGTGGCCCGGCCCCACATCGCTGCCGTGATGCCACAGGCAGCCACCAACAGCCCGGCGCACCAAGGCCAAAGATTCGCGCTCGGGATCATTCCCAGCGCGGCCGGCAACGCCGAACAGATGAGCAGCCCACCGAACGCCAAACCCAAGGTGAACCCCAGGGCGGGGCGTACCAGCCGGCTCCGCGGCAATCCCAGCAGCTGGGCTAGACCCGGTTGGCTGGCCAGTGGCCGGTTCATTTGGGAGAGGTTCTCCGTCAGCAGGCATAGTGCAAGCACCAGGAATCCGGTCAGCGCAAGCGGGTTGGCGATGCCGCGGACTCCCAGCGTCAAGGCCAGGGCCGTGAGGACCAGTCTCAGCGGTCCATTCCAATGCCTGCCTCGCAGGTAGCGCAGCACCAAGATCTGAAGCACCACCGGCAACCTGCGCAGCGTACTGTGGGCCAATCTGGTCCGTGCGTTGCGCCCCGCGTTCGGCACCGGCAGGACTCCTCCCAGGTCCATCTGGATCATCGATCCGACCAGCTGGTTCTGTACCTGCCCGGCCTGCCGCATGGAATTCGCGTCCAAGCGCTCGATCCGGCTGAACGCCAACCATGTGGCGGCCGCTGCGAGCACTAGCAACCCGGAGCAGGCAACGGCCCAGAGGCTCGGTTCAAAGACCAGCTCTCCGAGCCGCCCGTAGGCTCCCTGAAGCCAGCGGTTCCCGAACAGCAGCAGGCTCCAGGAAATACTCAGTCCCAGCAAGAGCAGTGACCAGAGCGTCTGGCACACCCGGAGCGCGGCTCTTTGCCGGGCGCCGATTTGCGCGAGCGCGGCCAAGGCACCCAAGAGCGCCCCGGATGCTGCGGCGGCAACAATTCCCAGCAGCAGCACTTCTGCGGTGAATCCTCCGGACAGCGCAAAGAGGCACACAAACCACAGGACTCCGACGAAGATATTCGCCAGTGCACCAAGCGCGATGGCGCTGCCGAGAGCACGCTGCCTGACGGCGCTGAGCTTGATGGGCAGCGGCAGCCACCAGCTGGCCTTGTCCGGGGAAAGCCCGCATGGGCCGAGGTAGAGCAGCCCACGAAATACACAGAGCAATAGTGCCGGAATCAGTACGATCGCCAGATCCTGCAGGTTCCAGACCGCGCTTGGCAGATCCAGCGCCGCTATGCCACCGCCCTGCAGGGCAAAGATCACCCCGGAGAGCACGCTGAAGAGATAGACGAGGGCAATGACCGCCAACAGCACCCAGATATAAGCATCGGAGAATGCCTCGAATCGCGCGGAACGATCCCGTCGCTTGCGCATCCGGGTGATCATTTCCCGTGGGTCGTAGCCGCCTAGTTCGTCGGCTTGCTTGCTAGCGCTCAAGCCACAGCGCCCCGGACTGCGCGTCCACCGTTCGCACCTGGCCGCCGTGCAGCATCAGCGCACTTTCGAGGCAGTCGCGGATCATCAACGGATCGTGGGTGACCGCAAGGATGCTCACGGATTGCTCGCGCAGCTGGGCCAGCCTGCGATACAGCCGGACCCTGATCCGTTGGTCGAGGCGCTGCTCGGGTTCGTCGAGGATCAACAGTCTTGCCGGGCGGACCAGCGCCGCGGCTAGGAGCAATTTGCGCCGCTGCCCGGAAGATAACTCCCGGGGCTGCTGCTTGGCAACCTGTTGCAGCTCGAAAAACTCAAGTTCTCGGGTGACCGCGTCATTCCAGTCTTGCACCCCATGGCCTCGCGCCACCATTTCAAGGTGTTCTGCCACCGTGAGTTCTTCAAAGAATACGCCGTCGCTCACCTGGACCGCGACGTCCTTGCGGAAGCGTGCCGAGCCTTCGTCGAGGGCTGCACCATGAAAGCTGACCGTACCGGAGATCGCCGGCTGCAAGCCCAGCACCGTGCGGATCAAGCTGGATTTCCCGCTGCCATTCGCGCCAATGATTCCCAGACCGGCACCGGGCGTCAACGACAGATTGATCGGTTCGCAAAGGGCCTGACCGGCGTAGCCGATTTCCAAGTGCTCGACTGCCAGTTGCACGTTCCCTATGCTCATCTCTCAACAGTATCTAGTGGCCTGCCTCCGGGGCATCGTCCAAACTGCTGATGGGATTCGTGTCTTACCGTGCGGCAAGCAGCGCCGCATAGCTAGGTTCGCGCTTCTTGAACCAGCGGATCACCAGCGAGGTGATTGGCACGAAGATGATCTCCACCGCCGTCTTGTAAACGAACCCGACCACGACATAGTTGATGAAATTCGGCATATCGGTGATTCCGATAACCGGAGCCGCAATGGCGCAGAAGATCAGCGTGTCCAGGAATTCACCAACACCGCTGGAGCCGATCAACCGTCCGATGAGCCCGCGTTCCCCGAATCGCTGCTTCATCCGCACCAGCACCCACGAGTTGGCCAGTTGCCCCACCAGGAAGCCCAAGCCCGAGGCAACCACGATCTGCCAGATCGGCCCCAAGGTGCGTTCGAGGGCTTCTTGGCCGTCGTAGAATTCTGCCGACGGCAGCTGGATCATAATCCAGAAGGCGAACACCGCGAAGAAGGCCAGGGCGAAGGTGATGAGAATCGATCGGCGAGCGGCCTTGAGGCCATAGACCTCTGAAATCACATCGCCCATGATGTAGGCCAATGGGAAAAGGAAAAACCCGCCATCGGTGATGAATGGGCCGATGGCCACGCCCTTCGACGCACCAATATTGGAGAGTATGACGACCGCTCCCATCAGCGCGAGCACTGCGGAGAAGTATGGAGATCCGGCGGCGGCAAAAATTGCTTTTGAAGGCCGCGCGGCTACTGATTTGGCGTTAGTTTCGCCCATGAAAATGTTCCTCGTTAAAAGTGGTTCGCCAAGACTCCGCGTGGACCGACACCCAGATACCAGCAACTCTTCGCTGATCTGTGGTTATGTGGCGGAGCGCTGTCCCGCTGTATTAGCACTTGCCTTGCCAGTATCCCACGGAGCCATCACAAACTCACCGTGACCTGCTTCACGGCAACCGGAGTTTGATATCCATGAAATTTTCAATCAGCTATCTCACTTTGCGTTCTTCAAAATATGAATTTGAGGAACCAAAAATGGCAGTGACTCGCTCCGCACGCTTCAGCGTAATCAGAGTTGATTTTTGAACGCGTTCAATATTTGGATACACTTGACCCGTATGGAAATTATTCGCGAGCTAACGCAGCTCAAAGAACCGCGTACCGGCAAGGGCCAGCAGACCAAGGCCAAACTGCTTCGCACAGCTCTGGCGGCTTTCGCCGAAGACGGCTACCAAGCGGCGAGCATGCGCGCCATCGCCGCCCGGGCCGGGGTTTCCCTGTCGCACGCCTACTATTACTTCCATTCCAAAGAAGACATCGTCCTCGAATTGCTCCTATCCTTGCGGGCGGAGCAATACGCGCTATGCAATGGCCAACTCGACGACGGCAACACCTTGGAAGCGAATATCCATACGGTCTTCAACGCAAATCTGCAGGTGATGGAGAAGTACCACGATTTCGGGCCGGCATTCTTGAAGGTCCTGCTCTCGCGCGATCCCGAAAACAGCGAACTGGCTCAGCTTGAGATGTCGCTGTGGGAACGCGCGGTCGCTGGCGCGCGGCCACTTCCCCCGCTAGGTATTCGGCGTGAGCTGCCAAGGTTCCTCTGGCTGCTGTCCAGACAGGTATTCTCCGCTTGGGCCTACGACAGTTCACCCGATCAGCGACGTTCGCGAGCGCTGATGCGCAACGTCGCTCCCGTCGTCGGCAAGTTTGCAATCCTCTGCCGCCTGCCGGTGGTGCGTTCCCTTTTCGAAGATGTACTCGCCCTGATGGATTCCAGCGGTGACCAAAATGCGGAACGTGGCAGTACCGCCACCGGAACAAGCCGCCAGGCGAACATCACCAAGGCAAAGGCCTCGTAGCAGCTGGCCTTGGTGTAATTTGGGCGGTTGCCGCCCCTTCCTCCATGGAAGCGCTCGATCCGCTGGGTCCGTGGCATCGCGGGGCGCAGGTTCCGCTTCATGGTTCCGTGCTCGTCGCCTTTAAGGCGTAAAGTCGAAGTACCGACCTAATTACTTCCGAGATGCTTAGGAGCGAATCTCACGATGAGCGGAACTGCGACTCCCCTGCCGGAGTGGACTGAAGGCTACGCACTCCTACGCGACCGCATCGCCTCATTCCCCGGCCCAGATCAGTTGCGCTCGGTTGATCTGAATGGCGACGATCCTGAACTTTTACGTTATTGGCCCAGAAACGACTGGGTTCCAGCCAACGAGTATCGTCGCGTCATCCTGCTCGGGGCCCCGAACCCGGCAGTTGCCTCCTCGCTCAGTTCGGCCGGTTGGCATGAAACCGCAACGCTGAACCTCCTGGCAGCCAAACCGGAGGACGTAGAGCAGGTCGTCAAACTGGCCGAGACATCGACCGCCTTCGAAGCTCCCATGGACAACTACGACGTAGTTGAGGTGGCCGAATTCGATCGCCCGGTAGCGCGCGGACGAATGCATTATGGTTCAACTTTTGGACTCTTGTCCGACCCGGATCTGTACGCACCAACGAACCCGGATTTGGCGCGGCGCGCAGTACTGGCAAATTTTGCCGGAGCCGCTTACAGCCATGATTTGCCATGGATTCTTCTCGTTGCCGCCGCGGAACATTCCGAAGCGATGACAGAAGGCTGGTCCAAAGCCACTAAAATCAGCATTTGGCAGCAAAGCTAAACACCTATTCAATCCGTACTACCTTCAATTGGGACTATGACTACTACAATCAACACCCCAGGCCCAGCCCTGACCTTGACCATTGCCGGTTCGGAAGCCACCGGAGGCGCCGGAGCGCAGGCAGATTTGAAGACCTTCCAAGAGCTAGGCACCTACGGAATTGTTGCCCTGACCTGCATTGTGTCATTCGACCCGAAGGCCTCGTGGAATCACCGTTTCGTGCCGGTAGAGCAGCAGGTCATCGCCGACCAGCTCGAAGCCATCCAAACCTGCTACGAGGGCCAACTAGGCACCGTCAAGCTTGGCATGATGGGATCACCAGCTACGATCAACACCGTTGCCACCGCACTGAAATCCCAGCAGTGGAACAACGTGCTGTTGGATCCGGTGCTGATCTGCAAGGGCCAGGAACCAGGGCACGCGCTGGACACCGACGAAGCGCTGAAATCGAACCTGCTGCCGCTGGCAAGCTTTGTCACCCCAAATCACTTCGAAGCCGAGCAGCTCTCCGGACTGAGCATCAACAGCGAGGATGACCTTGTTGCGGCCGCCAAACAGATCCATGCCATTTCCGGTGCCGCAGTCCTGGCCAAGGGCGGCGTGCGCATTGCCGGCGAAGACGCAATCGATGTCTTCTACGACGGAACCACCCTCGAAGTGCTGCGCGAAAAGAAGATCGGCGAGGTTGCCGTCTCCGGCGCAGGATGCTCGCTCGCTGCAGCGGTGACCGCCGAGCTGGCCAAGGGTGCGACGCCGCTGGAAGCGGCGCGCACCGCCAAGGCTTTTGTTACCGAAGGCATCCGCAACCGCGTCGCCGGAAACACCCCCTTCGATGCGCTCTGGCAGGGCGGCCGACGCTAACAGCACTTGCGTCGTAGTAGGCAAAGGCCACATCTGCGGGTGTGGCCTTTGCTATGATTGGAAAATCGCGGCTCCAGCTTGAGCCTGGAGACCACACTGTCAAGTCGTTGCGTGCTCAGGGCACGCGGTAGGGAGGTCGGCTATGCAAGCCACTTTGATGCCTTCCCCGTTCGTCCCCTCGACGGACGGGTAGCTTCCAAACACCGCTCCAACGCCATAGGCGTTGCAGGCGTTTAATTGTGCTGCTCTGCCTGTTTTCCGTTGCCGATGGGACATGCCCTTTCCCCGCAACTCTCTGCGCGCGCCGTACGCCCGCAGATCTCTTTAAGGACCTGCAATGCAGCCATTGACAGAAAAAACCATTCGCTCCTCCTTCCTCAACGCCAGTCGCAGCGAGACGAAGAAACTGACCTTGCCGGAAAACTTCTCGGCGCTGGACTGGGAAAACCTCGAGTACCTTGGGTGGCGCGATCCCAAGATGCCGCAGCGCGGTTATCTCATCCACAGCAATCCAGCCGGCCAGATTCGGGCGCTGTTGCTGCGCTCGGCCGATGGACTGCGAAAACGCAGTAGTGTCGCCATGTGCGATATCTGCCGGGACGTAAATATCCCTTGCTACGTGAGCATGTTCAGTACCCGCCGGGCAGGGCAACCGGGCCGCGACGGCGATACCTTGGGCACCATGATCTGCGCAAACTTCGAATGCTCGACTAACGTGCGGATTCCCCCGCCAAAGAACCCGATTTATCCCGACCCGATGGTGGTAGTGGCCGAACGGATCAGGTTGCTCGAGGAACGGGTCAACAGCTTCGTCGACCGCGTTTAAGGTCCATTTCCCATAACTGCTTCGCAGCTTCACGGGCGGATGCAACGGGCTCTGCATGAGCACATTGCGTCCGCTCGTTTTGGGCTGGGGCTTCGCCAAGGACTCCGACGGCTACTAATCTCACCCGAGTGATGAAATCCCCTACCCGGGAGTAACACTTGGTTAATAATTTCTAAAAAATAGAGAACCACTAGGCGCTTAGTACGTCGAGTTTCGGTTGGTGATCCGGGGTTTTGGGTGTGAAGCATATGCAAAATGTTTTTAGCTGAAAAATATCACTATTCAATAACCCCTTGATATATGACGTGGGTCACTTAGGATTCCTCAGTAGGAGACTCGACGTTTCAGCGGACGTCGGCCCCGGTCATCACTCAACGCGCACCGACCTGCCGCGAGTGAAACCGTCGCATCTTCACACGGAAGCATCCCGCTTCCTGTTCAGCTAGGAGAATCATGGTCACTCGGCGCAATCCACGATTGCCGCGCCTCATTCTGGGATCAGCCACCGCTTTAGCATTGGCTGTCACGATGACAGGTCCGGCGTCAGCTGCCAACATCCCGCAACCATCTGACGGAGAGAATGCAGCTTCCCTGCCAATAGTTAAAAGCCAAACTCTTGCAGACCTGAAGGTCAGCGGCCAGCTGGCGAAGTCCTCCGGCGAGGTGTCGGTATTCGTCCAGCTCGAAGGAGACAGCGCTTACCAGGAGGTCAAAAAGTCCGGAAAGAAAAAAGACAAGGCAAAGGTCAAATCGGTCCGATCCCAAGTTAAAGCCAAGGGTAAGGAGCTAGCCAAGGAAGCCAAGTCCGAGGTCATCTACACAACGTCCAACGCCTTGCGGGGTGTCGCGCTTACCGGTGACGCCAAAGAGCTACGCGCGCTGGCCGAACGCGGAGATGTCGCAAAAATCAGCGCCATCGTGCCAAAATCTCCAACTAACCGCGGCGCCGTCATCGACACCGAGGCTATCGACGCGTGGACCGCGTTGGACACCACCGGCGAAGGCGTAAAAATCGCCGTGCTGGATACCGGTGTAGATTACACGCACGCCGGCTTTGGCGGCCCCGGAACCATCGAGGCTTATAAGCAGGCACAGGCTTCAGCTGAACTCCCGACGGCGGATTCCGGCCTCATCGATTCAGAGAAGTTCATTGGCGGTTGGGACCTGGTCGGCGATGACTACAACGCCAACCCAGACGCCCCGGACTACCAGCCGATTCCAAATCCCGACCCTAACCCGCTGGACTGCGAAGCCGCAGGACACGGATCCCACGTGGCCGGTTCGGCTGCCGGTTATGGCGTCAACGCGGAAGGTTCCACCTTCACCGGCGATTACGCTTCGCTGACCGCCGATGAGGTAGCCACGATGAAGGTCGGCCCGGGCACCGCCCCGGAGGCGCAACTGATCGGCATTCGCGTCTTCGGTTGCGGCGGATCCTCCGCCGTGGTCGGCCAGGCTCTTGACTACGTGCTTGATCCAAACGGCGACGGCGACTTCGCAGACCGCGCCGATGTGGTCAACATGTCCCTCGGCTCGGATCACTCCCCCGTCGAGGACCCGGAAAATGACATTGTCGATGCGCTCTCCGAGGCTGGAATTCTCTCCGTCATCGCCTCGGGCAATGCCGGGGACGTGACCGATGTCGGCGGTTCGCCGGGCAACTCGCGTTCCTCGCTGACCGTCGCCAACTCCGTTGGCTCGCAGGTCACCCTGGATAAGATCCAGATCGATGCGCCCGAGGGCGTTGCCGGAACCGCCGCCGGCCAGTACTCGGCAAACTTTAATTACACCGCGGCCGATCCGGCCGACTTGAGCGGCGAAGTGGCCATGGCTCCGGCCGATAACGCTTTCGGCTGCTCGGCCTTTGAACCAGGATCGCTGGAAGGCAAGTGGGTTTGGCTGCAGTGGAGCGAGAACGGCGAATTCCCTTGTGGATCCGGCGCACGCTTCAACAACGCCGAAGCCGCCGGTGCCACCGGCGTCCTGTTGGATGCTGAAACCAACCTCTTCGATGCCGGAATCGCCGGCAACGCCACCATCCCCGGCGCCCAGTTCACGCTGGACTACTCCAATAAGCTGCGTCCAGCGGCCGACGCTGGCGAGCTGCAGGTCAGCTTGGATGCTTCGTTTGTGGGTGCCGCTTCGGGCGACTCCGGAGTCAAGGACACCCTGAACTCCTCCTCGTCACGTGGCGTACATGGTTCGAACGGCGTGGTGAAGCCCGATGTTGCGGCCCCCGGCACGCAGATCGGTTCGGTAGGCGTTGGTACCGGCAACGGACCGGCAGTCATGTCCGGCACCTCCATGGCAACCCCAATGGTTGCCGGTGTGGCGGCCCTGGTGATGCAGGATAAGGAGCTCACCGCCGCGCAGGCCAAGAGCACCATCATGAACACCGCGGCAGCCGATGTCCTCGCGGCAAATGGCAAGGCTTATGGTCCAAACCGTGTAGGCTCGGGCCGCGTCATGGCCGAAGCTGCCCTGTCCACCCCGGCCATCGCCTACGATTCCGAGGCCGCGGATCTGACAAGCGTCGTCTTCGGAGTGCTTGAAATCGAAGGCAAGAAAACGTTTACCGATTCACGTTCAATCACCGTGGAGAACACCAGCGACACGACGCAGACCTACAAGGTCGACTACGTGCCAGCTACCGAGATCCCGGGCACCAGCTTCACGCTGGACCGCCAGAGTCTCACCCTGGCTCCGGGAACCTCGCAGAACGTCGAGGTCACCCTGAGCGTGGATCCAGCCACATGGACCAAGACCCTGGATCCGACCATGGACAGCGCCCAGTCGGGTCTGGCCCGCGCATGGGTTTCCGATGCCAGCGGTCGCGTCGAGCTCACCAGCTCGGAGGCTCCAACCTTGCGCGTCCCGGTTCAGGCAGCTCCAAAGCTCTCTGCCGATATGTCCGCTTCGGTCAAGAAGCTGAAGAAGGGTGAGAACACCACCGAGCTGAAGCTCAAGGGCAAGGATGTCCGCGCGGGCGAAGGCGCCACCGAGGTAGTCTCGCTGCTCGGCGCATTTGAATTGGGTGCTTCCAGCGAACGCGGGCCGAAGACCATGGACAGCGTTCCAGGGGCCCGCTCGATGGATCTGCAGCACGTTGGCGCTTCAAGCACCGCACCGGGAACCGGCGTGGCCGATGGCCTGCTCAACGTGGGCATCTCGACCTGGGGGAACTGGGCGCATCTAGCCGGCGGCACCGAATTGGATGTCAATATCGACACCAATGGCGACGGCGAAGCCGACTTCGTGACCTTCACGACCGCGCTCGACGGAATCGACCTTGACCTCGCTGCCACCTTCGATTTGAAGACCGGCGAACAGGTGGATCTGCAGCCGGTCAACGGGGTGCTTGGAGATGTTGACACCAACAGCTTCGACACCAATGTGGCAGTCTTGCCGGTATCGCTTGCGGCGCTCGGCCTGGATGAGGATTCCACCGAAATCTCCTACAGCGTCTCCAGTTTCTCCTGGTACCACACCAATGACCAGGGGGCGATGATCCCGGTGGATCAGACCGACTGGGTCACGTTCGATATTGCCGAACCTCAGGTTGATTTTGGGGCTCAGGGTTCGCTATTCACCGATCTGAACGGCACCAAGCTCCCGGTCACCGTGGCAGAGCCTTCCGTTGCTTCCAAGGCGTTGTTGCTGCACCTGCACAACAGCACCGGCACGCTCGGCGAGAAGAAGAACCAGACCGGAGACCGTGCACAGGTCCTGGAAATCACCAAGGGTGGCAAGAAAGGAAACGGCAAGGGTTAAACCTCACCTGAGCTAAGCGTCTGTGCTTGATCGCGCAGACCTTCAATCTAGACCCGGGCGTTCCCTAGCGAGTAGGGTTTCGCCCGGGTCTTCCCTTGTCGCAAAAGGCTTTGCTGCCCGGAAAATGGGCCGATCATTAACTCTGCAGGCGAAGCTTTTCGGCAAGAATCAAGATTGCTGCCTCGCGGACCTGCCCCGCCAGCTCTTCGTCTTCGCCGGACTGCGTGGCCAGCGTTTCAGCCATGGTCAGCGCCTTGCTTTCATCCACGCACAGTGGCATGGTGCCACCGGCCCGAACAAACTTCACCGCACGCTGGCCTACCGGAACCGCGGAAACCTGTTTGGCGTCGCAGAGGTCATCGGAAATGATGAGCCGCTCGTAGCCCAAGTCCTCCCGCAGCAGACCGGTGACGATCTTCTTCGAGAATGGTGCGTCGTTTGCCTTATCGAGCCGGGTGTATCTGGCGTTCGAAATCATCACCCAGGCCAAGTCTTGGTCTACCGCCGCCGCAAAAGGTTCAAGGTCGGTGCTGTCGTCACCGACTTTTGTGTCGGTCACCTGCGCATGGGTATCCGTATTCAGAGAGACCCTGCCCAGTCCCGGGAAGTGCTTAACCACCGGTTGCACTCCGGCCTCGGCCAGCTCCTCATTAACAATCAGCATGGCGGCCGCGGCATCCCCCGCATTGTTGGCGTATTGCCGCCCGAACTTGCCAATGGGCGCGTTGCCTGTACCCAGGCTTGCCGGTACCACATCTGCAACCGGTGCGAGGTTTACGTTGATTCCAGCGTCGGCTAGCTCTCCGCCCAGCTCGGAGATTTCCGCACCAAGCCTCTTCGCATCCCAAGCACCCTGCTCCAATGCGGTGGGCAGCTCGGAGAAGCCCTGTCCCTGAAGGACCCGGACGAACCCGCCTTCCTGGTCGGTGGCAACCCAGACGGGCAGGTCCGCTGGAACATTTGCGGCCAATGAGTCATGCAGTTCCGCGACGTGGCTGGAAATCTGCGCATGCGAGAGTTGCGAACGGCCACGCAGGAACACATTGGAGATCCCTTGCTGCTTGAGCGCCTGGATCTGCGCGGCAGAAGCACCGTCGGCCGATACGCCAGCCATCACGAGGCTGCCGGCCTGCTCGACAAGGCTCATCTCATCGGCGAGCGCTTCGGCCTTCTCGCGCAGTTCTGCCTGTGGATCTGCTGCTGTCGGACTCGGCGCGGGTGCTGCAGAGCCCGGCGTTTGGGTATTCGGATTGCTTGATTGACCGGGCTCGGGCCGGTCGGCGGTGCCAGTGGGGGCCGTGCACCCGCTGAGCAACAGGGTGCCGAGCAGGCCCAGTCCCAAAGTTCGACGAAGCGCAGTATTCATATTCGACATTCTGCCACCGAAAACCTCACGCTTGCACGATGAGCAGCTCGTCCCAGTCGGTGGTGTAGCGCTGTGACATATGTTCGCGCTTCATCGACCATTCGGGATCCTTGGCAATACCGGCCCGTCCTAAACCGATGGCCTTGGCCCCGAAGCGCTGGGATACCTGCTGCACTACGTCGCTCACGTTGATCTTCTCGGACTCCTGCGCACTGTGCGAATCGAGCAGTCCCAAATCGAGTTCTTCCGCCCCCGGGTGGTCGCTGAGCCCCGAGAGGATGACTCCCCCACGCACATAGTCGACCCCGGGTGCCATCAGCTCACTCATCGCACCGACCGCGATTCGGGTCAGCGTGATCGGGTCTCTGGTGGGCCGGGCCAACCGTACCTGAGCGGTGGGAAATGAGGCCGCCGAGTTCGCAAATCTGCTGGTTCCGGCGGTGACTGTCAGCAGGCTGGCATAGCGTCCTTCGCGTGCCAAGCGGCTTGCCGCTTTCTGCGCGTAGATCGACATGACATCCGCCATCGCTTCGCGCGTGCGAACCGGTGTGGAGAAGGAACGAGTGAACATCACCTGGCCCTTGTCCGATCGCTCTTCGATCGGCCCGATACAGCGCTGCCCGTTCAGTTCCAGCACGGTGCGTTGGAGCACCACCGAAAACTTCTTGCGAATCACTTGCGGATCAGCGGCGCGCAGCTGGGCGATGCTTTGGATTCCCATGCCGGTCAACTTCTCGCCGGATTTCTTCCCCACACCCCAGACGTCGGTCGCGGGAACCTGCGACATGATCTTGTCCACTTGGCCCGGTTCCATCAGCCCTTCGATGCACAACCCGCGCATATGTGGATTGTGCTTGGCAATATGGTTTGCGAATTTTGCAAGTGTCTTCGTTGCAGCGACGCCGACGCACACCGGCACGCCGATCGACTGGTCGATTGCCGCACGGATCTGCGCGGCGGTGCTCCGCACCTGTTCAAGGGTTCCATTCAATCCGACAAATGACTCGTCGATGGAATACACCTCATGCCAGGTGCCGAAGCGGCCAAGCAGTTCCATGACGCGAGCAGACATGTCGCCGTAAAGTTCATAGTTGCTAGAGCGAACCGCGAGGTTATGGCTTTGCATATAGCGACGCACTTTGAAGAACGGTTCACCGGTGGCTATCCCCAGGCCTTTGGCCTCTTGCGACCGAGCTACCACGCACCCGTCATTGTTTGATAGGACGACCACCGGTCGGTTCCGCAGCGAGTGGTCGAAGGCGCGCTCGCACGAGACATAGAAGTTGTTCACGTCCACCAGCGCCACGTGGTCACTCTGCTCAGAAGCTCCCGGCTCAGCGGACATGGTGCAGGCACCTAGTGATCACGCCAAAGACTTCAACTTCATCGCCCTCCGTGAGCACTACCGGTAGCGGCGACTCGTCGCTGAGCAAGCTAACATGCGCTCCGTCAACTTGCCAGCGCCGCACCAGCATCTGCCCATTCAGGCTCACCACAACCACCGATCCGTGTTTCACGCTCAGCGAGCGGTCCACGATAATTTCGTCGCCGTCGTAGATTCCGGCCGAATGCATCGAGTGGCCAGCTACCCGCATGATGAAGGTGGCAACCCGGTCATGGACGAGCAACCTGTTCAGGTCGAGCCCGCCGTCAAAATAATCTCGCGCAGGCGAGGGGAAGCCCATGGCGGAGACCGCCTGCACCGGACCTTGGGTTTCCCCCGGGGGCATCACCGAGTCAGCATCGCTCACCTAGACACCACCCTTAGCTAGAACAAACTTTCGAATACTAAGAATTGTACAGCGCTTGCCGACCCCTAGTTACCCGGCTCAGGAAAGCAGACTGGCGGGCTCCGCTTTGCTGGCTTGCCGCGTGCTTACCAAGGAAATAGCAAGACACAAGAGTTGCACCAGCACGGGCACCGCGGGAAGTATGTAGCACCAAACTGGCAATTCCCCATCCGGGAAATATCCAGCGAACGCCACGATCTTCTTGGCCCCAATCGACAACACGACGTAGCACAGCACCATGGAAATCAGCATCGTGCGACGCAGCACCGGGGCGAAGCGCAGGGCCAAGACGGTCCAGGCGAACGTCATCACCGGCAACCACACCCAGTGGTGGGACCAGCTCACCGGAGAGACGAGCAACGGACAGGCCGACGCCACACCGAGCAGGACCACCCGATCCACCTTCTCATGCAACTTCCAGAGCAAAATGACGAAGGAAAGGCCCACACCCAGGGCCAGCACGAGCCATACCAAGGACGGAGCATTGAGTCGCTCAAGCATTCCCTGAAGCGAGACATTGTCGATGTAGCCCACATTGCCCACACGCGATGGATCCTGCACCACGTCTAGCCAGTAGTCCAAGGTGTTCTGCGTTTGAAAAAGCAAGCCAACAACCTGGGTACCAATAAATGTTGCTACCCCGACCAGCACCGCACGCCACTTGCGCATTGCGAAAGGCAGAATCAGTAGTGCAATAGGGGTGAGCTTAATGCCGGCGCAGATACCCACCGCAATCACGAACGGCATCAATGACTTGTAGCGCACGAAGGTCAGATAACAGGCGCCAAGTATCAAGATGTTGATCTGGCCAAACCACACCGTGTCCCGGAAGGGAGCGGACATCAGCATCAGGCACGTCAATGTTAATGGCGTGATAACAGGAGCCAAGGTCGGCCATTTCTGCACAACCCGGGCAGAGAGATCTTTTGCGACAAGGTAGGTCAGAATGATCGAGGCGGCCATGGTGAGCGAGACCGAAACCCAGTAAGGGAAAAACGCCATGGGCAGAAACAAAATAGCCGCAAATGTGGGGTAGGTAAATGGCAAACCCGGCGCATTCGCTGGACCGACGAATGGACCGTAGAGAGCTTCGGGCTCACGCAACAGCGTCAGTGCGCCTTCACGATACACCGACAGATCCCAACCGGTTGGTTCGATAGCCACGAGAACACTAATCAAAGCCGCGACCAGCAGAATCTCAAGGATTGCAGTGCCTGGATGTACCTTACGAAAAATTGAAGACCGAATCTTCTTGCACCCTTCTATGGTGATCAATATGGGTCAATCCAACGCGAATGCCCCTGCGACCCGCACTCCGCCGTCAACAAGACCGCGACCCAAGGCACACAACCAGTCTATTTTATCGATTTATCCGCAACCGCGGACCACGCGCCTCTTCATCAAGCACATAACTCGCCTTGCAAGCCCTAGGGTTAGTAGCAGGGCTCCACTAATGGTGCCATCCGACCAACAGAAGAGGCGCCGAATGAAGATACTGTTGATCAGCTGCGGAGATGTCGCCACCGAAGCAGGCTTACGCTTCCTGGCCGCGGGCCATCAGGTCACCGCATGGCGCCGAAACGGCGGCAAACTTCCGCCCTCTTTCACCGGACACAGCGTAGACCTTCTCGAACCAGAAGCCTGGCCGAAGATAGATCCGGAAACCGACATCGTACTTTTGACTCCGGTTCCCGCCACCCGAGATGTCGACGGATACGACCGGGGCTATCTGCGAGTAGCGCGTCGCCTCGTCGAGACACTGGTCACCTCATGCCCCGGCCTGCAACGACTTATCTACGTCTCTTCTTCCGCGGTCACCGGCGGTACGGAAGGCCAATGGGCCAACGAATCATCACCGCTAGCCCCGACTCGCCCCACATCGCAGATCTTGGCCGAAACCGAGCTATTGCTGGCCGATAGTGGTCTGCCGCTAACGATTCTCCGAGCTTCAGGAATCTATGGACCGGGACGCACGCGACTGATCGATCTGGTGCGCAACGGGACCGCACGACTTCCGCGAACCTCTCATTGGACCAACAGAATCCACCGCGATGATCTTGCCGCGGCGATCGTCCACGTTGCCGCACTCGGAAATAGAGCCGAGAGCCTCTATATAGCCACCGACAGCGAACCGGCTCAGCTTGCTGACGTATACCGCTTCCTCGCCGAAGAGCTCGAAGAAAAATCTCCCGAGATCGAAGCAGAAAGCCACGCTTCTCGTCGGTCCGCGGACCGCAGGCTGAACAACGCCCGTTTGCTCGCTTCTGGATTCATCCCCCGATTCCCTAGCTACCGCGAAGGCTACAAATCAATTCTTGCCGGCGACTCCACTCGCCACGAGTAGGTAACGCTAGATGTTTAATTCTCAAGCCACCTATCCTTTTGTGGATTTCGGCTGAAAGAATGAAGGAATGACATCCAGATGGACTACTCGAATCGGTTGGGAACAGCTGCCTGGTCATGTACGCGGCGCAGTCAACGAAATACTCGACTCCCCAGTAGTCGAAGCAACCGGCCAACAAGGTGGCTTCTCCCCAGGAACAGCTGATCGAACACTCACCGCCAACGGGCGCAGAGCATTCGTCAAGGCAGTCGGAGAGCCTCTGAATAAAGAATCTCCACGCATCCACCGGGCTGAGGCAAAGATCGCCGCATCGTTGCCCGATACCTTACCGGTGCCAAAGCTCATTGGTTCCTACGATGCCAACAGCTGGGTAGCGCTGGTGTTTGAAGACATCGCTGGCAGCCATCCGCAAACTCCATGGGTTGCTACCGAGCTCACCGTCGTGCTGAATTCGCTGCAGAAACTCAGCGACCTTGAAGTTCCCGACTCCTTGTCTCAGCTACCAAAACTCCACACGGAGCTTGCATCTGATTTCTCCGGCTGGGAACGGATTCATGATGACCCACCCCGCACTTTGGATCCATGGGCCAGGGAAAACCTTCAGCGACTTCGGGATCTCGCTCGCATCGGGCTTACGCACCTCGAAGGGCAAACGTTGGTTCACTCGGATATTCGTTCAGACAATATCTTGCTAACCGACGAACACATCGCAATCCTCGTGGATTGGCCTTGGGCTTGTCTTGGCGCCCCTTGGTTCGACGCTTTATCAGTGCTGCTCAATGTGCGCGTGCACAATAGCGAATTCGACGTGGACACGATAATCCAGAACCACCAGATATTCGCAACCATGACCCCCGAATGCGTTGATGGATTTTTGGCTGGCATGGCCGCATATTTCATCGATAGTGCGCGACTCCCCGCGCCGGCACGCCTTCCTACCCTGCGCGCATTTCAACAAGACCAGGGCGATGCCGCCATTTCTTGGCTTCGCGACCGGCTGTCCGCCACCAGCTAGTCAGCAGTCAGCAGTCAGCAGTCAGCTAGTTGAGCACTTTCGATGTCCATGCTGTGCGACTACCGGCGTCAAAAGTATTCAGCGCCCGCTCAGTTGCGAGCGAGTGGCAGATCACCGCCTCAAGCACTGGACGCATCGCCGAGACTTCGATCGTGTCAATCAGCTCGGTTGCGAATCGGCGAGATCCACAAACTTTCAGCTCGCGTAAACGCCGGCCGGACAAGCTCACCAGAGCCGAGCCACGTTGCAGGTCATCCAGCGGAGTTATAGTTCCCTCTCAGCGCACGGTGTGCCATACACCCTGGGGATCCGATATAGCTCCGGAGGCCTCGACCCCAAGCTCAATGCCCACATTTACTGCCGCCTGCCTGGCACAACGCCCTTGGCCGTGTCGGCCGACGCACCGGCTGCTACTGATACGGCTCGAAGCTGCAGGTCCGCAATTGAGACATGCGCTCACAATTGCAGGGCTCACATGAATTGACTACCGGGCCGGTGCTTTTGCACCTATGCGCCCTGGTTTAGAACCCCTTGCGCAACGGGTTGAAGTGACGTGCCAAGCTAGGCACCGTCTGGCCGGTAATCTGCGCGGCAAGAATTTTGCCGGTCAACGGGCCAAGGGCGACGCCCCACATGCCATGACCGCCTCCGACCGAGATACGCGAAGATTCGGTTTGGCCGACCAGAGGTAGCCCGTCCGCGGTGCATGGGCGTCCGCCCACCCACTCTTCCTTGCGATTCTCCCAATTGATTCCCTGGTACACCGGTGCGGCAGCGGCGACGATGGCCTCGATGCGCTTCGGCTCGAGTTTGTGGTTCACGTCCCGGAATTCCATGGTCCCGGCAATGCGGAAGCGATCTCCCAGGGGGGTGCAGGCCACGCGCTGGGCCGGGAAATAAATTGGGTGAGTTGGCATGTCTTCAGGCTCTACGGTGAAGGAATAACCGCGTCCCGCCTGAACCACCACGTTGACGCCAAACTTCTTGGCCAGATCTGTCATCCACGCGCCAGTGGCCATTACTACGTGATCCGCGGTGATCGCACGCCCCTCCGAACCAACCACGGTGACCGATGCACCGTTATCGCGCACGTCGGTGACGTTGAAGGAACCGATGATGTCGCCACCACGGGCGATCACGGATTCTGCCAGCGAATCCATGAACTTAGGCGGGTTAATATAACGCTGGTTCTTGATGGCAATACCAGCCGCGACGCTGTTGGACAGTGTCGGTTCGATGGTGCGCAGTTCGTCACCGCTCAACAGGTCGAATTCGACCTTGCCGCCGGTCTTGTGGATCATCTCAAATTCGTGCAGCAACCCTTCCCGGTCTTTAACGGACGTGAATCCGGCGAGGAATGGATCTGCGGGCTTGGTCTTTTCGGCTACGCCCGCTCCGGCCGTGGTGGCCTCTGCGATCTCGTCAAAGGAGTCCAGGCCGTTGGTGCCGATCTCGGAGAAGACGCGCATGGCCTGCTCCCACTTCTTGGGAGTGGAATGCCAAGTGAAACCGAGCAGGAAGCGCAAGAGCTTTGCGTCGGCCTTCAGCGGGATGTACAGCGGAGAAGCCGGGTCGAACATCATTTTCAGGCCACTGGAGAAGATCGACGGTTCGGCGATCGGCAAGGTCAGTGCTGGGGTCAGCCATCCAGCGTTACCCCACGAAGACCCGGACGCTACACCGCCACGATCAACCACGGTTACTTTGACGCCAGCCTCTTGCAGGTACCAAGCCGTCGACAGTCCAACGAATCCGGCGCCAACAATAACAACATGATCCGGTGCTGGTGTTACCGCCATGGGCTACTCTCCTAGAACGACTTTTGAGGCCCGCATGCGGAGCCATATACCTTCACTCTCGCGCGAACAGAAAGGAAAATCAACGGGCACTGAGGATTCAACGGTGACCGCAACCACACAACTAAGTGATCTGCATTTTCTGCGGCAAGTCCACCTGCTTCCCGTATAAAATACGTAGCTTTTAGGCTATCCCTGCGGTATCCCCCAGAGGTGGTTCTCCCAAGGATCGTCCGGCCTCGCCGGGCGGAGCGCCCTGCGTAGACTGGAAGTAACGACCTTTTCCCGCATAGCGAAGGAACAGCAGTAGATCATGGCATCACGTAAGCCCCCCAAGAAGAAGGCCTCCACAGGTCACCCAGCTCGACGTCCGGGAGGGAGCAGTGCCCCCTTCGAATCCGAGGTTCGCCAGGCTCTGCAGCCCTTCAAGTCGCAGCTGTTCCGCCACTTCCAAGAAGAAGACCAGCCGGCCAGCGAAACTCGCGCCGGCCTGGAGGGTTTGACTACCCTGCTGATCGCGCACGCGCAGTTGCGCAATAAAGTCGACGTGACCACACTGGACCCCACCGTTCTCGGTGAACAGCTAGGCCACCTTTCCTCACTGGGCAAAGAGGTCTCCGAAGCGAGCGCGGCGATCTTCAAGCATTACCTGACCTTCTTGGGCACCACTGCGAACTTCGGCGGTAGCGTCGAGGAATTCAAGGAGACCTTTGAATTCCTCTCCCGCATGGCCGGTGATTCGCCGATCGTGGTCCCCTTTATGGATGACGAAGAAGCTAACGCAGTCCTGGAGGCGATGCCATTCGTTTTCGCGGCACGTGAGCTGATCGAGTGGGTTGGAGACGGCAAGCCAAGCGACCCCTCCGGAATGATCAGCGGACAGACGCTCCAGGAAGCCGCCGGCGCGCTGGGACTCTTGGTCTCCGTCGATGAACCCGCCGCCCAAGGCACCAATGCCTGGGAACCCGAAGACGGCACAGTTGTTTCGGATCTTGCCTCCATCCCCCGACTCGCGGCCTACTGGGATGCCTTGATCGGCACCGCGATGCTTCGCTACAGCGCGCCGAATGCGGTCCCTACCGAATCACTGCGAGAGGCCCTGCTAGCCTCCAGCGGACCGGGTGCTCGTCTGGTCAAGGAACTCATCGCAGAGATCATCTATTCGCATGTGCTGATCACCACCTTGCAAATTCCCGGACAGGCACAGGTTGCCGAGATGGTTGCTGGGCTATTGACCCATGCGGCCTCCTCGAAGCCACCACGCACAGAATTCGCTCTGCAGATCCCTTCCGAAGACGATCTGCCTGTTGAGCAGCATCACCTCATCACGAGCCTCGAAGAGTCCGTCCCACGGGTTGAAGCGATCTTGCGGACCTTTGAACGCGAAGGAATGCTGAAACTTGAGGAAGAAATCACCGTCCCGGTGATCCTGCGCGCGGCATTGGAACGTGCGCTATCCAAGGTGTCGGATCACCTGCTGGAGAACGACCCTGTCGGCATGACTGAGTAACTGGGCCAAAACACCGGAGGGGTGAGAAACGCGATGCGTTTCTCACCCCTCCGGTGTCTAAGCACTGCGAAGCCTAGATGCTGCCCGTAGCGAATTCGGCCGCGTGGCGTGGAATGCGTCCGAACCACGCATCCGCGCCAGGCTTTCCCACGTTCACTACAAAGAATGACTCGTTTCGACCATCGGTGTTTACGATTGCGTCAACGGCAGAGTTGTCGAACCCGGCCATTGGGCCTGCTGCAAAGCCGACGGCCTGAACTGCCGTGATGAAATACCCGGCCTGCAATCATGCACTATGGTTGCCCACTGCTACGCGCATGCCCTGATCACCAAGCATCGCCTTGCATTCCGGGGCGTGAGGGAAGAAAGACGCGAACCCTTCGTGCCACTCGGTTTCGACAGGAAGGATCGCAAAGACCGGCGCATTCAGTGCCTTTTGCTTATTGGTTCCCGCCATAGTCTCAGAGATCTCTTGGCGAGCGTCCGCACTCTTCACCTAGGGGATGCGCATCGGCTGGTTATCCATGAGCGTTGGCCCCATTTTCATGGTCTCGTAGGTAGCTTCAAGCACTTCATCCGAAACCGGTTCATCGCTGAAGGTGTTTGCGTTGCAGGCTTCGAAAAACAGTTGATCCGCCGCTTCCGACCCAATGCTCAGCGATTCGCGGGGCTGGTTTTCAGCCTGAACCAACATGTGATGCCCACTCTCGAATGACAATAGGATTCAAGAGGCTTAGCAAGAAAGCTCGATGGGGTCATCCCGAAATCGGGGAGTGGTTTACAGCGCTCTGAGGCTGAAGGTGATTATAAAAGGTACGTCGCGCCACTAACGAACTCAGGCGTGCGATGGGGGCACAACGCCGAAGAAAGATCAGTTCATCCATGACGCAACGTACCTTTTAATCACTGCGGAACCCTTGATGATGCCACTCGCAAAACATCACCAATTTCCCTGCGGTGATCGGTCTTCACCGATACGTATATAACTTATCGCGATTACAAGAATTCCGAAATCATACTTAAGTAGGAGGGTAGGGCTCAGAAGGGGATGCTGGCACTAAGTATCCACTGATCGTTCACAACGCTAGTGCTGAACCGCCCACCGAAGGCATTCATGCGATCCTTCATACCGATCAGCCCGATTCCACCGCCGGAGAGCTCCTCTCTCGTGGAATGCGAATTCGGCATCTGATTAGTCATTTCAAGAACAGCATTCGGCCCTACGATCTCCAAACACATGGTGCAGGCTCCTCCCCGACGACCATGTTTGATGATATTGGTCGTCGCTTCCTGCATAACCCGATATAGCGCGGTCTGCGCAGATCTCGGGAGCGCCGAAATGTTCTCGCCCGTGTGAGATGTCACTTCAAATCCAGACTCATGCAATCGTTGAGAGAAGATCTCCACGCCCTGGACCGCATAAACAGTTGTCGCCGCCGGTTTGTCGACACCGGACCCAGGCGAGCCACTCATCGTTCCGTCGGTCCGCAAGACGTTTAGCATCAGGCGCAAATCATGCAATGTTTCGGTACTGAGCTTGGCGATGATGTCGATTGCCTCGATGGCCGCTTCCCCATTATTGGCGAACTTTGCAGCTTTGGACTGCATGGCCACAACGGTAATATCGTGCGCGACGATATCGTGCAGGTCGCGCGCAATATTCTTGCGTTCGCGCTCAACGGCAATCCTGCTCTGCTCGCTGTTCTCCTGCATCTGCCGAATCGCATTTAGATTTCGTTCGCGCAAGTTGAAAATGCTGCGGGCCAGGATATAGGCCAACAGGGCAAGCGGAACGAAAATCACCAGCAAGATGGCGTCCTTGCCTGCCCTAACTCCGTATTGCCCCATCCACACGAATAGCATCACCAGATACCAATTACGCACCAGTGAAGATGCAACCGTCGCCGCGAGAACACTGAAGATAACGAGCGAGAAGACCAGCCATAGCAAGAGGCCGCCATCCCAGAAGAAGAAAAAGAGCGTGGCTAGATACATGCCGAGCGAAGTGGCAACCCATCGCATTCCGATCGCCAACGAGGCGGACAGCAGCAACCCAACGGCCACCCCGCGAATAACGCTCGAGGACGAATTATCAATCCCGTCCTGAAGCAAGGTGTATCCCTCAGTCGCTGTAATGGCGACAAAGGCGAGAATACCCGTCCAGACGACAACGCCCCGACCAGCAAAAAGCTTAGTCAGGGCGGTTTTTATTCGCAGTCTCATATGCGGAATACTTTACCTGGTTGCGGGTAAAGTCAAATATGCCGCTAACCGCAAGCGTAGCCGTAATTCTCGCACACCCATTTAGAGAAGTCAGTGCCCCAACCGGCAGGATTCGCAACGCCCGATGAAGAATAGGTAGGTTCTGCCACTGGTGCCGCCATAGCAGGCGCGGCAAACGCCAACGGAGTTGCCGCCAGCGCGGCCACCGCCAAGATCTTTAAAGCTTTCATTTCAAACCCCAAACTCTTGAACTTATATACTTCGATTCATGCCAGGTTGGTTCTTGTGCCAACCACCGTTCAAAGGACTCCAATGGAACAGATTAAGGTGCTCATCGTCGATGACGAGCCGCTGATTCGGCATGCGCTTAGCACGATCCTAGCAACTGATCGTCGAATTGTGACCGTTAATACTCAAGAAAATGGTGAAGGTGCGGTTAATTATTGTGAAACAAATGATGTAGACGTTGTTCTTATGGATTTGCAAATGCCAATTATGGACGGGATTGAAGCGACCAAAATTATCAAGGCCGCCCAAAACAGCCCAGCAGTCCTTGCAATTACGGCCTTTTCGTCTGATGACTATCTAGTTCCGGTCCTCATGGCCGGAGCCAGCGGCTACCTCGTGAAGGACACGGAACCGGCCGAAATCATCGCGGCAGTCCATGCCGTTCACCAAGGTTCGGCGGCTATTTCCCCGTCGGTTTCTTCTGATCTAATCTCCGCTGTAAAAAACGTCTATAGTAAATCGCACGACATTGCAGGACTTATCGAAGATCTCGGACTAACTAATCGCGAAATGCAGATATTGGATCTTTTGGCAAAGGGATTCAATAATACGGAAATTAGCCGACAGCTCGTGATCTCCGAGGCGACGGTGAAAACCCATATGGCGAAAATCTTCATGAAGCTCGAAGTACGCGACCGTGTGCAGGCACTTGTGGCCGCAGCCAGGCTAGGACTCGTTGAGATCTCCCGCCAAGCCTAGAGTTGTGAACTCGGCCTCTTATTGTTGCCTTGACCGACATTGCGGGAATAGATTCGCTCGTATTACGTTGAACATGAGCATAGACCACTCAAGTTTCTATTAGGAGGCTCACTTGCCAGCATTTTTCGGCTCCTCGTCAGATGGCTCGTTCGAGGAATTCCTCTCCCGGTTCCTTTCCTCGCGCACCCAAGCCGCGCGACCCATCGACATTACCCGCCTGCTCTCGCAGCGCACCCACGAAGCAGTGTCCATCGCGGCTGCCTTCGCACATGAAAACGGTCATGCAGAAATCGACGCACTGCACCTGCTGGTCGCGCTGCTTCGCACCGAACCCGCTGGCCAGCACTTGAGCGCCATGGGCGTTGATCTGGAAGCCCTGGCCAAAGACGCCATCGAACGCTTGCCACGTCGGGAAGAAGCCACCGAGAAGCCATCACGCCTCTCCTCCGCAGCCCAGCGCAGCCTTTTCGATGCCTATCAGGTCGCTCGAAATTACGGTTCGACTTACATCGACCCGGAACACCTGTTCCTCGCCTTTGTCTTCTCCCCCGAATCTCCTGTGGGCGTGCTGCTCGCGCAGCACGGGATCACCGGCCAGTCCCTGCAGCAGGCAGCCATGGAGCAGGCCCAGCGCGCCCAGACGGGAGAGGCAGAGTCCGGCGAAGAGCAAGACGTCTCTATGCTGGAACGCTACGGTACCGACCTGACGGCGCTGGCCTCCGACGGCCAGATCGACCCGGTCATCGGCCGCGAGGACGAATTGGCCCAGACCATTGAGATCCTGGCCCGTCGAACCAAGAACAACCCGGTGCTCATCGGTGAGGCAGGCGTCGGCAAAACCGCCATCGCCGAGGGGCTCGCCCGTGCCATCGTTGCCGATGAAGTCCCGGAGCAGATCCGTGGCGTCCAGCTGATCTCCATCGACCTGCCCGGCATGCTCTCCGGCACCCGGTACCGCGGTGACTTCGAACAGCGGCTGACCGGCCTGCTCGAAGAGGTAGCCGACGCCGAGGGTCAAACACTGATATTCATCGATGAAATGCACCTCTTGGTCGGTGCAGGTTCCGGCGAGTCCGGAAATATGGACGCCGCGAATATCCTCAAGCCACGCCTGGCCCGCGGCGAGCTGCACCTGATCGGCGCCACCACCCTGGATGAATTCCGCAAGGTAGAGAAGGACTCCGCCCTGGCCCGCCGATTCGGCAAGGTCACCGTGGGAGAACCCTCTCAGGAAGTTGCGCTGGCAATCCTCGACGGGTTGCGCGAATCCTACGAAGACCACCACCAGGTGCAGTACACCCCGGAAGCATTGAAGGCCGCGGTCTCGCTGTCCGCACGCTATTTGACCGACCGGCGCCTGCCGGACAAGGCCATCGACCTGCTCGATATCGCCGGTGCCCGCAGGTCAATCGCCGCAGGCGGTACCGAAGACGTGCAGGCGCTGCGCAACGAACTGGTGGAAGCAGATCGCGATAAGGCCCGAGCCGTCGGCGAGGAACGCTTCGAAGATGCCGGTGCGTGGCGCGACCACATCGCAACACTTACCGAACGCATCGCCGCTGCCGAGCAGGCGGGAGACTCCGGGGTTACCCGCATCGTCGATGAGGCCCAGATTTCCGAGGTGATCTCCCGGTCTACCGGCATCCCGACCTCGCGGATCAACGGGGACGACAAGACCCGCTTGGCCTCCCTTGAGGAGCAGCTGCACGCTTCGGTCATCGGCCAGCATGACGCGGTGGCCGCGGTATCCCGCGCGGTACGCCGTAGCCGTACCGGGTTGGCCCCGGCACAGCGTCCGATCGGTTCCTTCCTGTTCCTCGGTCCCACCGGTGTGGGCAAGACCGAGCTGGCCAAGGCCCTGGCCAACAACCTCTTTGGCTCCTCCGAGTCGCTGGTGCGCATCGACATGAGCGAGTACGGAGAGAAGCACACGGTTTCGCGGCTCATCGGAGCCCCTCCGGGATACGTCGGCCACGACGAACCCGGGCAGCTCACCGAAAAGGTCCGCCGCAACCCGTATTCGGTGATCCTGCTCGACGAGATCGAGAAGGCCCACCCGGACGTGTTCAACGTGCTGTTGCAGGTACTGGATGACGGTCGGCTGACGGATACCGCCGGACGCACCGTGGACTTCTCCAACACACTGATCCTGATGACCAGTAACCTCGGCGGCGAACACCTCGCCAGCAAGGCCGGCAACTTCGGCTTCACCTCGATCAATGCCGGCAGCGAGAAGGCCGAAATTCGAGCCAAGGTAATGGGCAAGGTACGCGAGTTCATGCGTCCCGAGTTCCTGAACCGGCTCGACGAGGTACTGCTCTTCGGCAAGCTCAGCGAATCCGAGATCGCCCAGATCGTCAAGCTGGTACTCGATGAGACTCGCAAGCACCTGGCGGGGCAGGAACTCAAGCTCCACGTCACCGACGCCGCGATCACCTGGTTGGCAGCCGAGGGCTATGACCCGGAGTTTGGTGCCCGCCCGTTGCGCCGCCTGGTGCAGCGCAAGGTGCAAGACGCCATTGCCGATCTATTGATCGGCGACGAAGTCGCCGCCGGAGACACCATCGAGGTGGACTTCGCCGGAGGCCAGCTCTCGGTTGCCAAGCAGGTTCCGGCCGTAGCCGCGGAACCGGCTGCACCGGTTATGGACTACTTCGGCAGCTAAGACCCCATGAAAGCCAGACCCAACAGATCATCGCGATCTGTTGGGTCTGCTTTTCGTTTAAGTCTAGAAACCACTGCCGGCTCGCGGTAGGTTGAGCTCATGCCAAACATCGCCATGATCACCCTCGATGCCCTAGACGAAGTGGCTGCCGCCGAGTGGTGGCGGGAACGTCTCGGAGCCGAATACGCCGGGCAGTACCCGGGGTTCACCATGCTTACCGCCCCGGGCTTCAGCGCCAGGCTTGGATTCCAGAAGGTTGGGTCGGTCTCCGCTGATAAGAATCGAGTGCATCTCGATCTAGAGGCCGACGGCGACCGCGAACAATCCGTGGCCGGCTTTGTGGCCGCTGGCGCGGTCTTGGTTGAAGAACACACCGAGGATCCTAGCTTTGGGTGGAGCGTACTGCGCGATCCCTTCGGCATTACCTTCTGCCTTTCCGACCCACACTAAGTCACACGCACTACCGAAACTTGCTGAGCGAATTTGCTTCGATAGACTGATATTTACTCGAGTCTCCGGAGGTTCTCATGCGCTTGCGCGTAGTTTTCACCGCGGCGCTAGCCGCCTTGGCGCTGACCGGTTGCTCGGTTCAAGCAACCCCACCGCCCGGCGAAACTGCAGGTGTTCCGGCTTCGGCCACGACGTCATCACCTTCGCCAAGCCCGAGCCCCGCTGCGGCCGAATCCTCAGCGACGCAAGACTATGATCCTGCGCGCGGCATAGACGCTAGCGGACAGGACTGGGCCGATTCCAAGATCCAGGCCTGGTTGGATAACTCCGGCATCAAGTCGGTCAAGGGTTTTCTCGGTGCCTACAAGCTCATGAATTCGTGGGATTCACCCAAGCCCGGGCATCTGTCCATTCATCTGGACAACTCATACCGTTTTAATCAGGACGGATCGGCCGAAAGCCATGAAGTCTCCACGGACGAACTGCGATTTATGGGGCGGATCATGTTCGAAAGCATCGGCAAAAAATCCCCGGAGCTCGAATCGGTCACCTTTGCCACGGAGAACAAGCAGCATTCGGGCACCTTCTCGCGTGCCCGCACCGGAGCGGACCCGGCTGACCGGGAGGCTTGGGCCGAGGAAAAGTACGTGCAGTGGCTCGAAGCAATGAATGATACCTACGAGTCATTCTGCTCGGCGAACATCAAGAAGATCGAAACCTATCGCGACTGCATTCCCACCGATCCCCACGCCTACATCGATTCGGTCTCTTCCCCGGCAATTGGCGAGCTAGTCGTCACCCTCGCCCCGGGGATCTGGCAGGGGAACACCTACGATACCGATTCGATACCCGGCGTCGACTTCGTTTCGGGCAACATGATGCTCAAAATCAACAGCAAAGCCCACGGACCGGAGCAGGTGGAAACTCTCACCGTCAAGGTGCAGGGAACTGAGGAAACGAGTACCGAACACAAATCAGAGTGGACCCAGTAGGCGTTTGGTCAGTGACGGGCCCCGGCCCGCGCATACGAGCCAAAGTGGTGAACACCCGGTTCGTGGAACCGAACAACAAGACTTAGCCTTGAAGGCATGGACCAGGAAATGAGAATCCCATGGGAAAGCGGAACCCTCACCGCCATCGTTGACCACGCGGAGCATCCCAGCGCTTTTCTGATTCTGGCTCATGGATCTGGAGCGGGCAAAGACCACGACTTCATGTCGGGGTTTTCCCAAGCAATGGCTCAGCGTGGAGTATCGGTATTGCGTTTTAACTTCCCCTATATGGACGCCGGGAAGAAGTTTCCTAATAAGGCTCCCGTTGCCCTAGCGGTGTGGAAACACGTCCGAGAATGGGCCGGCACCCACCTGACAGGCGACCTACCCGTTTTTACCGCCGGGAAATCCTTCGGCGGGCGAATGGCGTCTCTGGCGGTTGCCGAGGACATGCCCACCGAAGCGCTCATTTTTCTTGGGTATCCCTTGCATGCACCCAAGAAGGAAGAAAAGCTTCGCGACGAGCATCTCTACCCGCTGAGCACACCGATGCTTTTCCTCGAAGGAACCCGTGATCCCTTCGCGAACCCGGCAATCATCTCTCGCGTAGTCGCAGGGTTGAACGCCGACTGCGAACTTATCTGGTTCGAGGGCGGTGACCATTCATTCAAGGTTGCCCGTTCCGGTCGCAGCGTCGCCGAGGATGGCGCACAATTGACCGAAGCCACCGAGAAATTCATTCGAAGGCACCTGAACTGATGTCTGGCACATCGCAACACAAAAACAGACGGTATCCGAATGACTGCGTGTACCTTCGGGCAAGGCCAGAACCCCCAGTCGTTTCGGTCCCTGGATCACCAAGCCCCCGGCGGTGATCACCATCTGTTTCACCATCATCGGTGCAGCAATTCTGCGCGGTTACTCCGTCTCCGGCGAGCCGAGGAAAGCGTCCGGATCGGTGAAGAATTCCCGCCAGTTTCTGACCAGTTCCAAGTGGTCGTATTCGCGCTCGCGGAACCCCCAGGAACCGACCTCCAGTATTCGTGCTCCGGGGAAGGCGGCCAGTACCGGGGAATGGGTGGAGATGAGCACCTGCGAGCCGCGCTCCACGATCCCGCGCAGCCGCTCGATCAACTGCACGCTGCCGGTTAGGGACAGCGCCGACTCGGGCTCGTCGAGGACCCACAGCCCTTTGAGCCGGATCCGTTCCTCGATGAGGTCCAAGAAAGATTCGCCATGGCTGCGCTCATGCAACGCCGATCCCACTCTCGATTCCTCCAAGTACGTGTAGAAAGAGTGCATGGTTTCGGCACGCAGAAAGAACCCCTTGCGTGAGGCGGCAGCACCACGGTGAAGTTTCAGCAGCTGCGAGAGGGTGGATTCAGAGGCCCGGGTGGCATGCATGGCGCCGGTGGATCCGCCCTCGGCGTTCAACCCGTACGCGATGGCCAGAGCTTCGAGCAGCGTTGACTTGCCGACCCCGTTCTCCCCCACCATTACGGTCACCGCTCCCAGGTCCAGGCCTTCGAGCAGAAGTTGGCGTACCGGCGGCATCACCATAGGCCAGTGCGCGGGCAACTCGGCATTCGGCTCGCTTGCCTCGATCCGACGCACCGGCAAGAACAAATCGCTTCGATTCATCGCCACTTATTGGCTATCTCTGCTGCTGCAAAAAGCGGTAGACCTCGGTCTCATCCACGCCGGGGAAGGCTCCGGTTGGCATGGCGGCCAAGAGGTGGGTGTTGGCGCGCGTCGAAGGCCATGCGTTGCCGAACCACTCGCTGGACAGCTCGGCCGGTGGACGCCTGCAGCAATTTTCATCTGGACAGGTCGACTGGCAACGCTCCTTGGTGTCGCGGCCGCGGAACCATTTCACATGCTCAAAGGGAACGCCTATGGACAGTGAATACAATCCCGAGGAGTGCCGCTCGGTCCGCGCGGTGCACCAATAGGTCCCGTTGACCGTGTCCGTGTACTGCTCGAAGGAGCGGAACTTATCCAGCTGGTCAAAGACCACGCGGCTGGTCCAGTAGCGGCAGATGCTCTGCCCTTCGATGGCGCCGGTATGGTCGGCAGGAAAATTCACCCGGTCATTCTCGTAGGCCTTGTGCAGGATGCCCGATTCGTGGACCTTCTGGAAGTGGCAGGTCATGCCCAGATGCTCGGTGGCGAGATTGGTGAACCGGTGCGCCGCGGTTTCGTAGGAAACCGCAAAGGCATCACGCAGATCCTCAATGGCCAGTTCCCGGTTGGCCTTGGCCCGGCGCAGGAATGCCGTGGTGGATTTCTCCGGCATCATCAGCGCCGCGGCGAAATAGTTTGTGGCGACGCGCTGGTCCAGGAAGTCCGCATAGCTTGTGGGTGCCTCATGCCCGAGCAGGTAGTGGCCCAGCGCCTGCAATAGCACCGAGCGCGGATCATGCTCGGAGCGGCTGGTCTGGGTCAGATAGATCCTTTTGTTCTTCAGATCCGTGACCGAACGGGTCGAGTGCGGGAGATTTCCCACGAACCGGAGGCTGAAGCCGAGATGCTCGGCGATATCCGCCGCGCGATGGTGCGAGAGCGGGCCTTCGTCGTGGCCTACCGCCGCGAGCACCTTGGCCGCTTCCTGCTCGATTTCCTTGTAGTAGTTGTTGCGTTGGCGCATCTCTTGGCGCAATGCCGTGTTGGCTCGACGAGCTTCCTCGGGAGTTGCCGCCTGTTCGTTGAGCCGGCGCTCCAATTCATGCTGCAGGCCGACCAGGGATTCCAGCACGTCCATCGGCAACCGCGTGCCGACCCGCACCGTGGGCAGACCCAATGCCTCGTAGAGCGGGCCGCGTTGGGCCCGTTCCAAATCGATTTCCAGCGCCGCGCGACGAGTGGGAGGCTCCGCACCTAGTAGATCATCAACACCTACCTGCAACGCCCTGGCCAGAGACTTCAGCAGGGAAAGCTTCGGTTCGCGTTTGCCGTTTTCGATCAGCGACAGCTGGCTCGGCGCCGTATCGACCAAGGTTGAAACGTCGTCCAGGGTCAACCCCTGGGATTTGCGCAGGTGGCGGATCCGCCGGCCGAGCGCGAGCGTGTCCAGGGCGGCGTCAATTCCCTGATCGGTTTCCGGTTCTTGCGATGAGCTTCGATTCCATGTGGGTGCAGTCACATTCATAGCCTAAGCGAAGAACAGGTAATTTTTCTAGAAATTCGGTAAAAATCGCGTCGATAACGTCGTTTCGTTAGCTTACGCGCCAAAGTTTTCGGCTTCTTCGCTTTCACCGCTGAGTTCTGTTTTCGCCCTTGCCTGGGATGGCCACTCCGGTTACCGCCGTTGAACCGCGTCCCGCACAAGCAGCCTTCATGAGATTCACATCGAATTTTCAGCCAGAAATTGGTATCACCACGGCGTTGCCACTCGTTATACGTTTCGAGCACACTGTCCATCCACCAATATTCGAAGGGAGCCGCAAGATCGCCTCCATTGCCATTAGACCCATCACGCCTGCCGTTCGAGCCCCCGCCGAGGATTCCTGCCAGGCCCTGATTATTCTGGGCATGGACGGTGCGGGGAAAACCACCACCATCCGCGAACTGGTGCGCAGCTTGGAGCTCCGTGGCCAAGCTGCCCAAAGCCTGGCAAACCCTGCCGGGCGCCGCTGGCTGACGCGTGCGGAACAAAAGCTCGGGCTCACTATGCCAATAGCCCTTCAGGACGCGATGGAGACGATGATCCGCACCGGCAACATCGCCTTGAACGCTAGGCGAGCCGCGCTGTTCCCGGGCGTGACCGTGATGGACCGCCACCTCTTTTGCCAGCTTGCGCTGCGCAGCATCCGCCAGTTGCCGCACGGACGCTTCCTGACTTGGCTGGCCCGGAACAGCGTGCAGCGGGCGCAGGTGGTCGTCCTCGACGTCGACGTGCGTACCGCTCATGCTCGCATCCTTGCGCGCGGCGAGGATTCGGAAACCTACGCCTTCTTGCATGCCAGCCGGGCAGAGTATCTGCGGCTTGCGGCAACCCACGGCTGGCCCGTCATCGATGCCACGCAGAGCACCGCGCGGGTGGTCGATGAGCTGATGACCCTCTTGGAGAAGTAAACTCGAACCATGAGTGAAGCTCCCCAGCAATTCCTGCCAGGTTCCATCACCCCGCTTGCCCAGAGCAGCAAGAAGCAGTGGGAGCTGGGCCAGATCCGCCAGATCTGCGCCGGTGAATTGACTGACGGCGGGCAGCTCACCGCGGCATCCCAAGATTCGGGCAGCTGGCAACTTTCGATTCGCTCGATCGAAAAGGCCGGGTCCTTCCACAACGCGGGGACCTCGCAGGTGCTCACCCTGCTAGCCGGAGATTTTCTCCAGCTCGACGTCGACGGGCAGGCGCAAGGCCTGGAACCGCTGCGCCCGCTGAAAATCGAGGCAACGCTTCCGGTCTCCACCAGCCAGCCCGCACAGGAGCTGCTGGTTCTGCATCTGCTCACCCGGCCCGAGCGGGTACGCGGCACGGTGCGCATCGTTGAGCTTTCCAAGAAGCGCGAGCAGTACCTCTTCGATGGCCAGCTGGGCATCATGCTGCAGGGCAACGGCGTCCTGACGCTGCACGGCGAAGAGCGCAAGCTCGAACTGCGCGATACCGTCATCGGCGGTGATGCGGCCGAACCGACGATCTCCGGGCGCGGATTCATGGCCGTCGTTTCGCTAGACCTGCCGTAACCGCCATAGATCGCACACATCTGGCTTAGCTGCCTTTGACGCGCCCAAAAACCCCAAACCGCCACCACCTCATTCCTCAAGAAAAACACTTCTTCAGATTACGAAGTCTCCAAATCAACCATTTCTGCCATTTTTCACTTATTCATGCGAAGAAACCTACTTTTTTCAGCTTTCTCGAAGAACCGCGAATCTTTCCCTCGAATACCCCTATTCGCCCCCTTGCATCTACGGAAAAGTAAGTGTCACGAAGAAGTTCACCGCATCTCTCCGATTCGGGCGAACACCAACATGTGGGCGAAGGGGCCAGAACAATGACCGAGCAGAATTCGATCGACAACCGCATCGCAACTATCGAAAACGATTGGGCGAACAACCCACGCTGGAACGGGACCACCCGCGACTACAGCGCAGCCGACGTCGTGAAACTGCAGGGCCGGGTTCAGGAAGAGCACACCCTGGCCAAGCGTGGCTCCGAGAAGCTGTGGAAGCAGCTGACCGAAGAAACCCCGACCGGCGGCTACACCAACGCACTGGGTGCGTTGACCGGCAACCAGGCGGTCCAGCAGGTCAAGGCCGGCCTGCGGGCCATCTACCTCTCCGGTTGGCAGGTCGCCGCGGATGCAAACATTTCCGGCCAGACCTACCCGGACCAGTCGCTCTACCCGGCCAACTCGGTTCCGCAGGTCGTACGCCGCATCAACAACGCGTTGCTCCGTGCAGATGAGATCGAATTCTCCGAGGGCATCCAAAGCGTCGAGGACTGGATGGTCCCGATCGTCGCAGATGCCGAGGCAGGATTCGGCGGCCCGCTGAACGCCTACGAGCTGATGAAGTCGATGATCACCGCCGGTGCCTCGGGAGTCCACTGGGAAGACCAGCTGGCTTCGGAAAAGAAGTGCGGCCACCTCGGCGGCAAGGTGCTGATCCCTACCCAGCAGCACGTCCGCACGCTGAATGCGGCCCGCCTGGCGGCCGACGTGGCGGGCACTCCCTCGGTGGTCATCGCCCGCACCGACGCCGAGGCGGCAACCCTGATCACCTCGGATGTCGACGAACGCGATGCGCAGTTCATCACCGGCGAGCGCACCGCGGAGGGCTTCTATAAGGTCCGCAACGGCATCGAACCATGCATCGCCCGCGCCAAGGCCTACGCTCCGTACTCTGACCTCATCTGGATGGAAACCGGAACCCCGGACCTGGAAATGGCCCGCAAGTTCGCCGAATCGGTCAAGGCCGACTTCCCGGATCAGATGCTCTCCTACAACTGCTCGCCTTCCTTCAACTGGAAGAAGCACCTGGACGATGCGACGATCGCCAAGTTCCAGCGCGAACTCGGCGCGATGGGCTTCAGCTTCCAGTTCATCACGCTGGCCGGCTTCCACGCGCTGAACCACTCGATGTTCGACCTGGCCGAGGGCTATGCCCGCGAAGGCATGAGCGCCTATGTCGAACTGCAGGAGCGCGAATTCGCCTCCGAGTCCCGCGGCTACACCGCAACCAAGCACCAGCGCGAAGTAGGCACCGGCTACTTCGACGCGATCGCCACGGCATTGAACCCCAATGCCTCCACCCTCGCTCTGGTCGGCTCCACCGAAGAAGGCCAGTTCCACTAACTCGGACCCCAGCGGTCCGGACGGTGGGGCCGGCAACGACGCCGGCCCCACCGCCCTCAAACTTTTAAGGAAAAGATCATGCCAACCCCCACCTCCCTGAACCCGATCCAGATCACCGCTACCCCAGTGCGCTACCAGGAGCAGATCCTCACCGCACAAGCCCTTGAATTCATCGCCGCCCTGCACCAGGCGTTCGAAGGCCGCCGCGCCGAGCTGATGCAGCGCCGCCAGCTGAATCGGGCGCGCATCGCCAATGGCAAGGACCCGAAGTTCCTGGAGGAAACCCGCCACATCCGCGAGGATTCAAGCTGGCAGGTGGCCCCGATCGCTCCGGGCCTGGAGGACCGCCGGGTGGAGATCACCGGACCGATCGAGCGCAAGATGGCGATCAACGCGTTGAACTCCGGCGCGAACGTGTGGCTGGCCGACATGGAGGACGCCTGCTCACCGACCTGGCAGAACGTGATCAAGAACCAGGTGAACCTGCTGCGCGTGCTGGACGGCGAGCTCGACTTCACCGCCCCGGACGGCCGGGACTACAAGCTGCACAGCTACGAGCTGTCGCAGCTGCCAACCATCGTGGTCCGCCCGCGTGGGCTGCACCTGCCGGAGAAGCACCTGCTGATCGACGGGACGCCGATCGCCGGCGCCTTTGTCGACTTCGGCCTGCACTTCTTCCACAACGCCCAGCGGCTGATCGATTCGGGCCGCGGCGCCTACTACTACCTGCCGAAGCTGGAGAACCACCTGGAAGCGCGGCTGTGGAACGACGTGTTCCTGCTGGCCCAACAGCTGCTGGGCATCGATCGCGGCACCATCCGCGCCACGGTGCTCATCGAGACCATCACCGCGGCCTTCGAGATGGAGGAGATCCTCTACGAGCTGCGCGAGCACTCGGCCGGGCTGAACGCCGGACGCTGGGACTACATCTTCTCGATCATCAAGAACTTCCGTTCCCGCGGCCCGCGCTTCGTCTTCCCGGACCGGGACCTGGTGACCATGACCAGCCCGTTCATGCGCGCCTACACCGAGCAGCTGGTCCGTGCCTGCCACCGCCGCGGCGCCAGCGCCATCGGCGGAATGAGCGCCTTCGTGCCTAGCCGCAAGGACGCCTCCATCAACCAGCTCGCCTTCGCGAAGGTCTCCGAGGACAAGTCCCGCGAGGCCAACGACGGCTTCGACGGCTCCTGGGTGGCCCACCCGGACCTGGTGCCGGTGGCCCGCGAGGTGTACGACGAGGTTTTGGGCGCCAACGCGAACCAGATCTCTCGGACCCGCGAGGACGTGGAAGTTTCCGAAAGCGAGCTGCTGAACGTGGCAGGCCTGGAGGGCCGGATCACCGAGCGCGGGATCCGCGAGAACATCGAGATCGCCATCCGCTACATCGAGTCCTGGCTGCGCGGCAACGGCGCGGTGGCGCTGCGCAACCTGATGGAGGATGCGGCCACCGCGGAGATCTCCCGCTCCCAGCTGTGGCAGTGGATCCACCAGTCGGCCATCACCGACGAGGGCGAGATCATCACCCGCCGCTGGGTGCAGGATCTGGCCGAAGAAACCATGGAGCGGATCGAGCGCTTCGAGGGGGACCGCTTCGAGCAGGCGGTGGAGATCTTCGAGGCCAGCGCGCTGCGCGACGATTTCCCGACCTTCCTGACCAAGAACGCCTACCTGCGCTACCTGGACACCCCGGCTCCGGCCTACGAGATGGCGGGCTAGTCCAGGACACCAACTCGGCTGCACGCGCCTGAACTCAACAAGCGAAGCGGTACGGCCACGAATTGCGGCATTCATCGGATGGTAACCAGCCCATCCGGGGGATGCCGTTTTTCGTGCCCCGTAGTTGCCACGCCATGCTAGGCATTGACCGCTCGACCTCTGGCGCTTCTCGTTCGCAAAGCGGAATTGAAATCCGAAAATGAGTTGATCATCGCGTTCCAAGCAGCTGGAATTCCTTATGACCTTGCGAAGGACGCGGCGTGGGTCATCATGAACATCATCATCGAGTTGATACCAGCCAGATGGTAAGTTAGACGTTTTAAATGGTATGGAGAATTTGTGGCTGAAACTACCGACGACGATAAACCTTTGAACAAGGCCATCGCGATTTTCTGGGTGATACTGGTTCTCTTTGCAGTCTTGGTGTTCATCTCGCTTCCGCTTTCGGCGGGCATCGGAAGTTCAATTTTGATTTTTGGAATGGAACAAGTTCGTCAAGATATTGCTGGTTGGTTCGTTTACTGGGCGATGGGCACGTTGCTTGCGACTGCGATTGTCGCCGGAATCATTGAAGCTGTACTCAAGTCGAAACTTCCAGGCAACAAGCCTCTTCGAGAAGCCGCATCATGGTCCACCGGATTTGTTGTCATGACTGTTTGCTACTCGGGATTTTTCTACTCTTGGGTGGCTTGTGTGGTTGCTTCAGCAGTCTCAGCATTGTTGTTCATCTTGTTGCTGTGAATCGTCAAGAAGTTTCCTGCACCTAGGCGACCCACGTCGCAAGCGGACTGAGCGCTACCAATGTACGGCCACGAATAACGGCATTCATCGGATGGTAACCAGCCCATCCGGGGGATGTCGTTTTTCGTGCCCCGTAGGATGTTTCCATGGCCTTCCAATTTCGTTCCCCCGCCGCCGGCCGCTGGGAGGCGGACCTCCTGGGCGAGGGCTTCGCCCGGCGCACGCTCCCGCTGTCCGACGGGTCAACCGCGACGCTGATCCGCCACCGCTCGAAATCCGCGTGGCCGCAATTCGCCCCGCCCTTGCGCGGGCTGGCGATCCTCTACGTGCACGGCTGGTCCGACTACTTCTTCCAGCGCGAATTGGCGCAGTTCCTGAGCACCGCGGGAGCCGACTTCTACGCGCTGGATCTGCGCAACTACGGGCGCAACCTCACCGCGGACAGCACCCCGGGGTTCATCACCGATCTGGAGGACTACTTCGAGGAATTCGATGCGGCGCACCGGATCATCTCCAGCGCCCACCCGGGAACCCGCTTTGTGATGCTCGCCCATTCCACCGGCGGGCTGAGCGCCGCCCTGTATGCCGCGGCGCACCCGGCAAAGGTGGACGCGCTGGCGCTGAACAGCCCCTGGCTGGAATTCCAGGCCTCCGAGTTGGGGCGCACCGCCCTGGCGAAGCTCCTGGCGGTGGCCAGCGGGCGCAATCCGCACCGGAACCTGCCAACCATCGACCCGGGCTTCTACACCCGCACCGTCTCAAACCGCTTCGAGGGCGAATGGGACTATGACCTGCAATGGCGTCCGGCCAACGGATTCACGCTCAGCACCGGATTCATCTCCGCGGTATTCGCCGCCCAGGCGAAGGTGAAAAAGGGGTTGGAGCTGCGCCAGCCGGTGCTGGTGATGCTCAGCGCCCGGGACTACCTGCTGCCGCGCTGGAGTGACGCGGCCACCCGCTCAGATGTGGCGCTGAACGTGCAGGTGGTCGCGCAGCGCAGCATCAACCTGGGCCGCGAGCTGCACCTGGTGCGGCTGCCCGATGCGCTGCACGACGTGTTCCTCTCCGCCGCGCCGGTGCGCTCCGCGGCCTACCTGCGCCTGGGTTCCTGGTTGGCCACGGTCAAGAACCGGCAGGCCGACTCGTCGCTTGCGCGCAGCGTGCGGCGCACCGTGGGCGGCTAGCTACGGTGCGGTGACCGGAGGCTGCGGCACCCGGTCGTTGACCAGTTCCAGCTCCCAGCCCGCGGCGCGGCGGGCGAGGATCGCCACCGAGCCGTTGCGGATGGTATCTAATTTGTAGCCGGCGAAATGCGAGAGCGTGTAGCGGATGATCGTGCCGTGGCAGACCACCGCGACGTTCTGCCCCGGGTAGTCCGCGGCGATCTGCTCGATCGCGCGCAGTCCGCGGTCCACCACCGATTCCAGCGCTTCGATGCCCCCGCCCAGCTTGCCCGGCCAGCGCTCCGCCGCCTCGGTCTCCAGCACCCCTTCGCCCTCGCCGTAGTCCCGCTCGATCAGCAGGTCGTAGGCCGGGCCGAGCTCCAGCCCCAACCCGTCGGCAATAATCTGCGCCGTTTCCCGCGCGCGGCTCAGCGGGGAGGAGACGATCGCGTCCCAGCGTCCGGCGCCGAGCACCGCCACCGCCTCGCGGGCCTGCCCGCGCCCGGTGTCGTTCAAGGCGATATCGCTGCTTCCCTGCAATCGGCCTTCGAGGTTCCAGCGGGTCTGTCCATGCCTGATAAATCCGAGTTCCATAGGGCCATTCTGCCACCGGGCACCCGGTGCCTGCCCCCTGCGGATGAGCTATCTCACGCTAGAGCTTCGCCACAAAGCGCCCCGCCGCGCCTCCGGCAGCACGTAAGATGCTTGAGGCAGCGGCTGGCTTGAACCTTCAAGTCTCCGGCCGCAGATCGCATGCACCTCAAAGTAGATCCGAGTATTTCATCGTGACCGATATCAAGGCGTCCCTCGCCCGCGGGCTCACGGCCCGCCACATCCGCTTCATGGCCCTCGGCTCGGCCATCGGCACCGGATTGTTCTACGGTTCCTCCGCCGCCATCCAGGCAGCCGGCCCGGCCGTGCTCTTCGCCTACATGATCGGCGGCGCGGCGGTTTTCATCGTCATGCGCGCCATGGGCGAGATGGCCGTCAAGCATCCGGTCTCCGGATCCTTCGCCCACTATGCCTCGCGCTACCTGGGCCGCTTCGCCGGGTTCGTCACCGGGTGGACGTTCACCTTCGAGATGGCGATCGTGGCGATCGCCGACGTCACCGCCTTCGGCATCTACATGCGCTTCTGGTTCCCGCAGGTGCCGCAGTGGATCTGGGTGCTGGCCGTGGTGCTGCTGATCGCCGCGATCAACCTGATGAAGGTCAAGGTCTTCGGCGAAACCGAATTCTGGTTGGCGGTCATCAAGGTCACCGCGATCATCGCGATGATCATCGGCGGCGCGGCGCTGATCCTCTTCGGCTTCAACGCCCCGGACGCCGAAACGGCCACCGGCTTTGCCACGCTGATGAGCGCCGGCACGCTGTTCCCCAACGGCTTCATGGGACTGCTGCTGTCCTTCGCCGTGGTGATGTTCGCCTTCGGCGGCATCGAAACCATCGGCATCACCGCCGGCGAAGCGGAGGATCCGGGCAAGTCGGTGCCCGCGGCGATCAACACCGTGCCCTGGCGCATCCTGCTGTTCTACGTGGCCTCGCTGGCGATCGTGATGATGCTCTTCGACTGGCGCCAGATCGACGGTTCGGCCTCGCCGTTTGTGCAGATCTTCGACGCGCTGGGCATCCCGGCGGCCGCCCACGTGCTCAACGCGGTTGTCATCACCGCCGCGGTGTCGGCGATCAACGCGGACACCTTCGGCGCCGGGCGGATGATGTTCGCGATGTCCCGCGAGGGCCACGCGCCGGCTTCCTTCGCGAAGATCTCACGCCACGGGGTGCCGTGGATGACGGTGCTGATCATGTCCATCGTGCTGCTGGTCGGCGTGCTGCTCAACGCCCTGCTGCCCGAATCGCTGTTCATGATCATCGCCTCGATCGCGACCTTCGCCACCGTCTGGGTGTGGATCATGATCCTCGCCTCCTACCTGGCCATGCGCCGCCAGGAGAAGTCCGGCGTCGTGGTGGACCGCGAATTCGCGGTTCCCGGGGGCACCGCCAGCGCCTGGATCGCGCTGGTGTTCATGGCCTTCGTGGTTGTGCTGCTGGCCTTGAGCGCCGAGACCCGCATTGCGCTCTACGCGGGCGCCGGCTGGCTGGTGCTGCTCGCGGTGGCCTACAAGTTCCTGGTCCGTTCCCCGCAAGCCGAGCTGGTTTCCAGCAAATAACTTCCGGAGCACGCCACATGCTGCCCCCGCGGACCGCCCCGGTCCGCGGGGGCAGCATGGTTTAAAGGGCGGTGCTATCCAACCGGCGCTCGCGCCACAGCCCCAGGCTGGCCCAGGCCAGCATGCCCCCGGCCGCCAACCACAGGGCGCCCAATCCCAGTAGCAGATAGGCGAAAGCCCCGCAGACCGAGCCGAGGGTGATCATCGCCCACAGGATCGCGTAGGGCACCCACAGCGCACGGTTCGCCCCGGACAGCGCCCCGGCCAGATGCTGGCCGAGTTTCACCAGGGTGCCGGTCATATAGGTCAGCCCCAGCGAAACCTCCCCGGAGCGCGTGTAGCTGACGTTGACCGCGCCCATGGCTGCGGCCAGCAGGCAGGCGGTCAGCACATTTCCCGCCGCACCCAGCACGGCCGCGCCCAGCAGCAGGGTGGCGGATAGATACATCACCCGGGGCCGCCGGTAGCGCGTGGCCCGGGCGGAAAACAGGGTTGCGAGCATGACTCCCAAGACAAAGCTCGCCACAAATCCCATGGCCAACCACCATCCGCTCGCGTCTCCGGTGGCCAGGGCCGCGGAGGATCTGGTGGAGTTCCCGGACATGAAGGAGAGGAAATAACCGGAGAAGTGCAAGAAGCCCACCCCGTCGACGAAGCCCGCCATCATGGTGATTCCGCCGGCAAAAATAATGCCCTTATAGCTCAACGACTTGGCCATCGTCCTCCTGACGGTGCATAGGTTCTGCATATTCCATCTTGCCATCGCCGCGGCGGGAATGTTGCGCAGCGGCTAATTGTTGAAGCTTGCATGAGTGAAAAACGAGTCCGTGTGGACATCTGGTCCGATATCGCCTGCCCCTGGTGCTTCATTGGCAAGCGCCGCTTCGAAAAGGGCGTAGAACAGTTCGAATTCTCCGAGAACGTCGACGTCTTCTGGCACGCCTACCAGCTGGACCCCACCCTTCCGGAGCGCTACGACGGCGACGAGGTGCAGTACCTCTCCGAGGTCAAGGGCATGGATCCCGAGCAGGTCAAGGGGATGCTGGCGCATGTCACCGAACAGGCGGCCGGCGAAGGACTGAACTACAACTTCGACGCGCTGCGCCCGGCGAACTCCTTCACCGCGCTGCGCCTGCTGGAGCACGCAAAGTCCGCGGGCAAGGGCAGCGAGCTGAAGGAGACGCTGCTTTCGGCGCACTTCGAACGCGGCCTGGACACCGGCGACCGCCAGGTGCTGGCCACGCTTGCGGCCGAGGTGGGACTCGACGAGGCAGAAGTGCAGGAGACCCTCGGCTCGACGGCCTACACCGAGGAAGTAAACGCGGATATCGCCCAGGCCCGCCAGCTGGGCATCAGCGGAGTGCCGTTCTTCGTCATCGACGGCAAATACGGGATCTCCGGGGCGCAACCGGCCGAGGCCTTCACCAATGCGCTGACCCAGGTGCATGCCGGAGCGGTGAACTAGCTTCGCGCACCGGCTGAGCGCAACGACAGCCCCCGGAGATCTTCGCCGCCGCTATTTAGACTCGGCGCAGTGCAGCTTTCCGGGGGCGTCATTGAGCTTGCGTTCCTTCTCCAGCCCCTCGAACTTCGCCCCGACCTCCAGGTCGATGCGCGCATCACGGCGCTCCTTGTCGAAGACGAACACCGCCCCGGGCAGCTGGCGCTGAACGCTCAGCGCCTGGGCGTACCCCTTGGGTCCGGCGATCACCGCACCCACCTCGTTTGCGTAGTCGCTCGCTGATTCGGTGATCGAGGTGATGGTGAAGCCGCGCTCCTTGAGCGTTTCTGCGGTCGCCCCCGCCAGCCCCGATTCTCCGGTGGTATTCAGCACCCGGACCTGCACCGAGGCTGGATCCTGCACCTTGAACTCAACGTCGGGGCATACCGGATTTTCGATGGTGACCGGCGTATCGGCCACCGCCTCCTCCGCCGGTTCCTCGGCCAGCGGCCAATTGCCGGTAAAAATCAGCACCGCGGCCACAAAACCGAGCACAACGAGCGATGCCATCACGGAGAACACCACGTTCTGCCGGGTGCGGCGGCGCTTCTTGGCCTGCAGATCCGATTGGAAGGCCAGCTCGGACTCGCTGACGATATGCTGCCCATGCCAACTGCTTGGATCGCGACGATCCTTCGGCTCGGTCATTGGCCTACCTTCCCTGCGCACCTTTCGGCCTGCGCACCTTTCGGCCTGCGCCCTGAGGCTATCTTGATCCGAGCCTACCCGTTAGGCGTCTAAATCCAACACCCTTGCGTGCAGCACCGATCGATGGTGCAAGGCCGAGCGCAGCGCCCGATGCAGCCCGTCCTCCAAATACAGCACCGATTGCCAACGCACCACGTGGGGGAAAAGATCTCCGTAGAAGGTCGAGTCTTCCGAAAGCAGCGCCTCCAAATCGAGCACCGTTTTCGTGGTCACCAATTCGTCGAGCTTCACCTGCTGCGGCGGAATTTCGCTCCACTGCCGAGAGGTAGTTAATTGATGCTCTGGGTAAGGGCGCGAAGCGCCAACGGCTCGGAAGATCACCTTCCAAGCATATGGAAACCCGCCGGCAAAAACACATTCCCAGGCGTTGGGGCGCATTATTCATCGCGGACGCCCAGCGCGTGAACAGGTGACGGGCAGTACCGTGAACACCCGGCGTAAACCCCTCGGAAGATTCGCCATCGCGTAGCTTGCGCCTCTATGAAGCAAAAAGCAAGGATTGTTACGACGGGAGAAACTTGGAGGAACCCGGCGTAACGGACGCTAGTAACAATTGAGTTTTTGGGTGCAGTCTAGGTGTATGAACAACGTAGTCACCGAGATCCCAGTCCTCGACATCTCTACCTCACGCAACGCCGACGGAAGCTTCAACGAAGCCTTCGTGGCAGCGCTGCGCGATGCCGCGCACCGCGTAGGGTTCTTCCAGATCGTTGGCTACGCCTCGCAGGCGAACCAAGACCAGGAACTGCTGGATACGATTGCCGAGTTCTTCAAGAAGCCCGTCGCTGAGAAGATCAAGCTCGATAACCGCAACAGCGCCCAGTTCCGCGGCTACACCCGCATGGGCACCGAAATCACCCGCGGCCGAGCCGATGCCCGCGAGCAGATCGACTACGGACCGGAGCGCGAGACCCTGTCCGAGGTGCCTGCCGACAAGCCTTATTTGAACCTGCAGGGCCCCAACCAGTTCCCGGCAGATTTCCCGCAGCTTGAGGAACGCGCCTTAGCGTGGGCCGAGCTGATGAACCAGACCGGCCACGAGCTGCTCGCGGCCATCGCCGTGGGTCTGGGCCTGCCCGAAGACCACTTCGACGAGCCATTCGCCGACACCCCGTCATGGATGGGCAAGCTGGTGCACTATGTTTCCGGCGACGTCGTACCCGACGCCGGCAACCAGGGCGTGGGTCTGCATGCGGACTACGGCTTCGTGACCTTGCTGCTTCAGGACCAGGTGGGCGGACTGCAGGTGCAGCCCTACGGCCAGGAGGAATGGATCTCGGTGCCGCCGACCCCGGGCGCGCTGGTGGTAAACCTCGGCGAGATGCTCGAAGTGGCCACCGACGGCTATCTGATGGCCACCATCCACCGAGTGGTCGCCCCGCCAGCTGGCGTCGACCGCTACTCGGTGCCGTTTTTCTACTCCCCGCGCCTGGACGCGGTGGTCGACAAGGTGCAGCTTCCGGCGGAACTCGCTGCCGTAGCGCGCGGCGTATCGGATGATCCGCATAATGCGATGCTCGCCTCTTACGGTGCGAACGTGCTCAAGGGCTGGCTGCGCGCTCACCCGCAAACCGCTGCCATTCACTACCCGGAACTGAGCAACAAAAAAACCAGCGCCTAGCCGCCGGCCTAACCACAATGCGTGAAGGCTTCGACTTGGTATTGCGCTACCATTTCGAAGCCTTCACGCACTCAAATGGGTACCAGTAATGATTGCCGCCTTGCGCGGCAGCCAGTTAATCCCCCAAGATCTAACCTCATTCAGCACAGCACCCCTATGGCTCAGGGCCATGGTGATTATTCTGCTCGATAATCCTCAAGGGTTGATTATCGGATGCTCAAGATTCGCTCAATGTTTCGCTGCGGCTAGGAACGCGAGTTTTGCTCGCCGACCATCCGGTATCCGACCCCGCGCACCGTCTCGATCCACAGCTCCGTTCGCGCCGAATCGCCCAGTTTTCGTCGCAGATTTGCGATATGCACTTCAATGCTTCGCACGGCGGCGGGTGACACGTATAGGTCCACCGCACCTGCCCCATCCTCGTCATTCAGCATTCGGGCCAGTTCCTTCTTGCTCCGCACATGCCCTGGATGCAGCAGCAACGCGCGCAGCAAGGAAAATTCGGTGGCGGTCAGCTCCACCGATTCTGCATCGATCATTACCTGCCACGTCACGACGTTCAGCGTTAGATTTCGATGGCTAAGTATTCGACCCCTCTGGCTCTCGCCTAAGGCCAGCAACCTACTGGTGCTGGCCTGGCGGCGCACGAAGGAATCGATTCGTGCCCTGAATTCCCGCTCTCGCAGCGGCTTGGACATCACGCCATCGGCCCCCGCGTCAAAGGAGTGCACGACATCGAATTCTTCATCGGATTCAAGCACCGCAAGCAAGTGGGCACTAACGCGATTTGAGAGCCGGCGCAGGGTCTCATGGCCGTCGATGTCCCGAAGTCCGGACCCAACCACTATCACCTGAGGGTTGATTCGTTCGGCTAGCTCTACTCCAATTTCTCCAGAGGAGGTCTCGTGCACGACAAATCCAACCTGTCTTAGCAGGCGCGACAGCACCGCTCGAACCTCAAACTCGTGCTCGATAACTACGGCTTTACGGACGTCCCCTGCCAAGCTAGTCACAACCCCCATTTGGTGACATAAATCACGCACTGCGTGAAGATCCATGCTACCGGATGGGGGCGTTCTTCGCGCCTGCCTAGGCCTCCTGCTCCGACAAAACGCAGAATTCATTGCCTTCCGGGTCAAGCAAGACGATCCATGGGAAATCACTGGATTCGACTTCCGCATATTTCGCACCGAGACTCAAGAGCCGCTCGACCTCTTCGTCTTGCGTGCAGTCGACCGGGCGCACATCGAGATGCACGCGGTTCTTGATCGTTTTCTCCTCCGGCACCTGAGCGAAGGTCAAGACCGGGCCTTGCGAGTCCTTAGTTGCCTCGGCAGGACCTATCGTCACCAAGCCGGCTTCTTCGCTGAGCACCGAATAATCGAAGACCTCGCCCCAAAAACGGGCAATCAGTACCGGATTCTTGCAGTCAATGGCCAGTTCTGCGAACCTGCAACCCATTTTCAATCTCCCACATGATGGAGGAAAAGCGATTCGCTGTCCCCTCGATTACCTTGCGCGTCGGGATGCTACTCCCAAGCCCGGACTTAAATGCGAAAACCCCCGATTTCTCGGGGGTTTCCTTTGGCGGAGGATAGGGGATTTGAACCCCTGAGGGCGTTAACCCAACACGCGTTCCAGGCGTGCGCCATAGGCCGCTAGGCGAATCCTCCTCAGTTTGCTCCGTGGAGCAGGTACCAGCATATCTAAATATCTCCACAATCACGAATCGAGAGCCTTGTGGGTTCAACTACACGTATTTTCAGCAAAAAATTGGCGAAATTTCGGGGATTATCTAGTTTATCCACATCTGGCGCTCGTCCGCCGAAGACCCTATCCGCGGCACTGGATACTTAAAACATGAACAAACGAGAGGTATTTCATAGCGGCGATGATCCTCATCGGCTGCATATCAGTCCGCCGGGCACCAGAACCGATCCAGGTACCGACGGCGTGTGGGCTGCCCACGTTGAGCAAGAAACGATCTTCGCGAAGCTAGCAGCAACTATCAAGAGCCTTCATGAGCAGGGCAGAGCAATCGAACCAGCCACTGGGCTCAAGCAACTGGAAACCCTTGGTCGGATACGCAGTATGTTGGATGCGGCAGAAGCTGCGTTACTGGCCGATACCTACGAGCTGACTAGCAAGCAAGCCGCCTTGTCCGGCACTCAGGACCCTTTAGTCGAAGACACTTTGCAAACGCAGTCTGCAGTGCATTTCGGAATTGATCCCGAAGCGGAACCTTTGGTTCGTTCGTCATTCATTTCCGAGGCATCTGGTGCACTGCGGCAAAGCGAACGCATAGTCCAAGGCAAATTATTCAACGCCGAGGGGCTTCGTCACCTCTGCCCCGATACCTTGAACGAGCTAGGAAAGGGCGCCATCACCACCAAGAGCGCCACGGAGATCGTTCACCAGGCGCAGGACCTTGAGCCCGAGAACGTGCAACAGATGCAAGAAGTACTCTTGCCGATCGCTCGCACCGGCTCGGATCGCACGGTGAAGGATCGTGCTCGCAAAATGCGTGAACGTTTCTTGCCAGAACCTGCGGAGACGAGACATGAAAAAGGGCGTGAATCTCGTTCGGTGATCTGGTGGCCGGAGGCCGACGGCATGGCCGTGCTTCAAATTCGACTTCCAGCCGAGGATGCCTTGGCAATCATCAACACCATCAACTGGCACGCCACGAAACATGATGACCCTGATGATCTGCGCAACGAGCAACAACGCCGCGCCGATATTTTCCGGGAGGCTTTGCTCGATGGCTGGCCGGCCGGAAACGGCACTCCGCTCAAAGCGCGGGTGGCCTTGACCATCCCCGCCTTGCAAATGCTCGCAGATCCGACTCGAACGTTGGCCGATCTGGAAGGCTACGGGCCAATCGCCCTAGGTGCAGCCTTGCGACTGGCAAAGGATGCTCCTTCGCTGATGACGGTGCTCACCGACCCTTGGTCCGGTGCCGTCATCGACGTCGGGCGAAAGAAGTACCGCCCAACGAAAGCCCTCAAGGACCTCCTGCGATTACGGGATAACCACTGCAGGTTCCCTGGTTGCAACAGACTTCCGGATTCCAGTGAAATCGACCATGTCGATGACTGGGCCAAAGGCGGGCATACGAACCGCGACAACTCGCAGCTACTGTGCAAGCGGCACCAAATGTATAAGCACGCCTTAGGTTGGCAGGCCACATACATGGCCGACGGTTCGGTCAATTGGCGTTCGCCGAACGGAATCTTGCAGGTTGAGCTACCGGGTAGCGTCACCAGCGTGCAGAACTTCGACTTTGAACGGAGCCAAACCCCGATGCTCCCCGCCTCGGAATTGCCTGCTCGAGTTCGCCGGATTCTAGGTTGGTTTGACCCGCCGGATTCGAAAGCCGGGTGACATAGCCTCCTTCCTTTCAGGGGTTGGATTGAGAGCAAGCGCACGGCTACCGATTTTCATCCACCCCCAACTTTCGGGTAGTATCTTCTGTGACCCCTCGTGTGGTGTCATCCTGTTGAACTCCCCCAGGACCGGAAGGTAGCAAGGGTAGATGGGCTCTGGCAGGTGCATGAGGGGTCTTTGATTTTTCTAGCAAGCCGAATGGAGTTCGCGTGGGCGTTGGTCGTTTCGCCCCAAGCCCGACCGGGCAACTCCACCTGGGCAATCTGCGCACCGCAATTCTTGCTTGGCTTTTTGCCCGGTCCACCGATCGGCAATGCCTTCTGCGCATCGAAGACCTTGACCGAGTGCGCTCCGGCGCCGAGGAGCAACAGCTTTCGGAGTTGGCTTCCATCGGCTTGGAGTTCGATGCTCCCGTGGTCCGCCAAAGCGATCGCCTCCCCATTTATCTCGAAGCAATCCAAGCTCTTCGCGAAAACGGCTTGGTCTTCGAGTGTTTTTGCACGCGCAAAGACATTTCAGAGGCTGCCAGCGCGCCGCACGCGGCACCCGGCGCATACCCCGGCACGTGCCGAAATCTCACTGCCGAAGAACGTGGAGAAAGAGCCCGACAACGGCCGGCTGCTCTGCGCCTTCGTTCCACGGTTGACCAGTTCACCATTCACGATGAGCTTTTCGGGCCTTACACCGGCGTGGTGGATGATTTTGTGTTGCTGCGCAATGACGGCTCCCCCGCTTATAACCTTGCAGTGGTCGTTGATGATGGCGCCTCCGGCATTGACCAGGTTGTTCGCGGTGACGATTTGCTGTCCTCCGCCCCACGCCAGGCATACCTAGCGCAGCTGCTCGGATTGCCTATTCCTACGTACGCCCACGTCCCGTTGGCATTAAACGTTCAAGGCCAACGTCTGGCTAAACGCGATGGTGCGGTTACGCTCGAAGACCTTTCCGAAAAAGGACTAAATGGCGCACAGATCCGCGCCTACTTGTTAGAGTCATTGGGCTTGCCCGGCACGTCTTTGCAGGCAGCTTTGGACTCCTTCAACCCTTCAGCTTTGCCTCGCGAGCCTTGGGTCGTAGAACCAGAATTTATTGTTGACCAGTTGATGCCTCCGGCATCGCACAACCGATAGGGTACCGGTGTGAGTACAGCGCTTTATCGCAGATACCGTCCAGACACTTTCGCCGAGGTCATCGGGCAGGAACATGTCACGACCCCGTTGATGACTGCGTTGGAAAAGAACCGGGTCAATCACGCGTACCTGTTTTCCGGTCCGCGCGGTTGCGGCAAAACGACCAGCGCACGCATTCTGGCGCGTTGCCTGAACTGCGCGCAGGGGCCGACTCCTACCCCGTGCGGCACCTGCCCCAGTTGTGTCGAGCTGGCAAACGGCGGCCCCGGTTCCTTGGATGTCATCGAGATCGACGCCGCCAGCCACGGTGGTGTCGAAGACGCCCGTGATCTGCGTGAACGTGCGACCTTCGCGCCTACCCGCGACCGCTACAAGATTTTCATCATCGACGAGGCCCACATGGTCACCTCGGCGGGCTTCAACGCCCTGTTGAAGATCGTCGAAGAGCCACCACCACATATCAAGTTCATTTTTGCGACGACCGAACCGGACAAGGTCATCGGCACCATCCGTTCGCGCACCCACCACTATCCGTTCCGCTTGGTGCCGCCCGAGGCACTGCTGGCATACCTCAAGACGCTCTGCGAACGCGAAAACGTAGTGGTCGCCGACAGCGTGCTTCCGCTGGTGATTCGCGCCGGCGGCGGTTCGGTGCGCGACACCCTCTCGGTGCTAGACCAGTTGATGGCTGGTGCCCGTGAAGGAGGCGTGGACTATGAGACCGCCATTGCCTTGCTCGGCTATACCCATTCCACGCTGCTCGATGAGGTCATCCTCTCCCTGCACGAGGCCAACGGCGCTTCGCTCTTTGGCGCCATCGACCGCATCATTCAAACCGGCTTGGATCCGCGACGTTTCGTTGAAGATCTGTTGGAACGCATGCGCGATCTGATCATCGCCAAGGCGATGCCTGAAGGCCTGGAGAAAATTCTGCGAGGCACCCCAGCCGATCAACTGGAGTCGCTGCACATGCAGGCCTCGCTGGTCGGCGCCGGTGAACTGAGCCGTTGGGCCGATGTGACCAACCAGGCGCTGACCGAGATGACCGGCGCGACCTCTCCGCGATTGCACTTGGAACTGTTGGCGGCGCGTTTGATGCTGCCTGGAGCGGAAAACTCGGCGAGCTCTTTCGCCGCACGCCTCGATCGCTTGGAACGTCATGCGATGACCGGCGGCGCGCTTCCAGAGCTCCCGGAAGGCGAAATGCCAACGCAGTCATCGGGCGTTGCCCCCTCCCCCGCGGCGGCCCGCCAAGGAGCGGCCGCGGTACGCGAGGCCCTTGCCGCCGCGAAGTTGCGCAATGGCGGCGTCGAGCCGGCAGCCCAGGAACAGTCCTCCGCCGGCACTCCCGTAACGCCGGCGCAGCAGCCCAGCGCCTCCCAGCCCCAGACGCAGCCGACCGCGCCAGCTCAGGCGCAGCAGGAACAGAAAGTTGCCCCTAGCGAGCAACAGAACGTCCAGCCGCGGGAGCAAGAACCCGCGCCACGCGAACAGCAGCACCAGGAAGCACGAGCTCAACAGCCTTCGCAGGCGCAGCAACAGCCAGGTCAGCCTCGCGAACAGCAGCCGCCGGTGACGCAAGAAGAGCCAGATATTAACGCTCCGCTGGATCCGGACGCCGCCCGTTCACTCAACACCGGCGAAGCGGCCGATTGGGGAGCCACCTGGGGCCCGAAGGAAGACTTGAATCCGGTCACCACTCCGGTGCAGCCGGGTCCGAGCGTTCCCGAAGCTCGTCCGGAAGGCGTCGCGCCGTTCAGCCTGGTTCCAGATCCGGCCGCAGGGGAAGACTTGTCCTTCGGTACTGGTGTTTCCATCGATGACGTGAAGCAAAATGCGGCGATGGCCGAGTTCACTCGCCGTGCGGCTGAAAATCGTCCTCAGCAAGCCCCGCAGCAGGTTGACCCTCGCCAGATGCAGCAGCAACAGCCGCAGCAAGATCAACAAGCTCAAGGCCAAGCGCAGCCTCAGCAGCAGGCGCAGAACCAGGCACAGGAACAGGCAGCCCACGAGGCACGCCGCCGCGCCGAGGAACAGGCAGCTCGCGAGCAGGCCGAACAACGTGCCGCAGCGGAACGGGCCGAGCAAGAAAAGCTCGCACGCGAGCAGGCCGAGCAACGCGCCGCTGCAGAACGGGAAGCTGCAGCACAGCGTGCTGCCCAGGAGAAGGCGGCACGCGAGCAAGCCGAAGCGCAGCAACGCGCACAAGCCGCTCGAACTGCCCAGCAGCAGGCGCCACAGCAACCGGTCCAGCAATCCACGCCGCCAGCACAGCAGTCGAATGCTGCCGGGGCATCGGTTCAGCAGTTCCAGCAGGCCTGGCCGGCGGTCTTGGAGCAGCTGCAGTCAAGCTCCAGGGTGCTCCATTCCATGGTCGCCAACTATGGTTCGGTCGCCGGTTTCGATGGCCGCACGCTGACGATCGCGTTCAGCAATACCGGTCCGATTGTTAATCTGCGCAATCGTCCGGACATGATGCAGATATTGGTAGGCATCCTGTGCCAGGTGGCAGGCCAACAGATCGAAGTCGTACTTGCCGAGGGCGGATCGGCACCCGCCGGTGGTGGTTCCCCAAAAGGTGAACGCCGGCCAACACCGGCGTCCTCCCCAGCAGCAGCCACCAACGTACAGGCTCCGATCGCTGGGGTAGCGCCCAACGCTCCGTCGCGCCCGCAACCAGCCGGCGCTCCGGCTCCGGCTCCGGCCAGCAAGCCATCGCCATCAGGTGATTCGGGGTACGTCAGCAGTTACGACGATGTGCCGCCTCCGCTGGACGAGCCGTATATGGACGAGCCCCCGTACCCCGACGACGGGTACGGCACGTCTGGCAGCCCAGCGCCGCAGGCTCCCACCGTTCCGGCGACGGGCTCAGCGGCAAGCCCGCAACCAGCAAAGCCGCAGGAAGCTAGCGCATCATCCGAACTCGCTGCGGCCGTGCTGGAACCCGTGGCTCCAGCGCCGCGAGGTACCGCTCCGCGCTCCTTTGACGGCCCCCCGGTGGCCCCGCGTCCCCGGCTGACCGCCGGGCTCAGCGCACGCCAGGCAGAGGTGGGAGCCCCGGTAATCTCGCGTCCGGTTTCTTCCACACCGTTGCATCCGGGCAGCACCACCGATACCTTCGAGTCCAAGGCGATCCGCGAGCCGGAGCCGGAGGCACCAACGCCGGCGCCGGTTGCCCCCGAGCCTGTTCGGGTGGCACCGCCGAAGCCTTCCGTGCAGCCTGCCACCGAGTCCGCTCCCGCATGGGGCGCACCCGGCGAACCGGCCGAGCAGCCAATTGCCGAGGCCCCGGCGCCGACCGCCGGACAGCGGCTCAGCCGCTACCAGCAGCTGATGAGCCAGGCCAAGGACAGCGCTCCGGCAGTGCCGGTGGAAAGTTCCGCCAGCAACTGGGGCACGCCGGATCGCGCCCAGCCTCCGTCCCCGGCACCAGAGCCGGAGGAGTTCACGCCCAGCGAAGACGACATCGAGGTCGAGGATTCGGCACTCATCGGCGTCCCCGCGGTAGAGCGGCTGCTCGGCGGCATGGTCATCGAGCAGCGTGACGTTAACGGAAATGTCGTGGAAATTAAGCGCGGGCTCTAACTGCCAAACTGTCTAGGTGAGACACTAGGGTATAGGACGGTGGGATACCACCGCAGGCCAATTATGGCACCGCAAGATCAATGGACGTTTGAGCTGTCAGGAAAGTGGGCATTAGGTGTACGAAGGTGCTGTTCAGGAACTGATCGACGAGCTCGGTCGGCTACCCGGCATCGGTCCTAAATCGGCGCAACGCATCGCTTTTCACATTCTCGATGCCGACGCCGAGGATATGACGCGCCTCGCCGCGTCCATCCAGCAGGCCAAGGAGAAGGTCCGCTTCTGTGAGATCTGCTTCAACATTTCCGAGCAGGACACCTGCGGGATCTGCCGCGACGAGCGCCGCGACACCAGCCAGATCTGCATCGTCGAGGAGTCCAAGGACGTGCTCGCCATCGAGCGCACCCGCGCCTTCAATGGCAAATACCACGTGCTGGGTGGCTCGATTAATCCGATCGCCGGGATCGGCCCGGAACAGCTGCACATTCGTGAGCTGGTCACCCGCCTGGGTGACAGCTCGATCACCGAGCTGATCCTCGCCACCGACCCGAACCTGGAGGGCGAGGCCACCGCAATCTATCTGGTGCGTCAGCTCAGCCCGCTGGGCATCAAGATCACCCGTCTGGCTTCTGGCCTGCCCGTGGGCGGCGACCTGGAGTACGCCGACGAGGTCACCTTGGCCCGCGCCTTCGAAGGGCGACGCAACACCATCGCACCGAGCACTTCACGGGCCTAGGTTCCCTGCCACACGAGCATATTTCATGCTGCCCGGTCCATCACCAGATGGTCCGGGCCTTCTTGTCTGTGGACTCAACCACATTGGTTGATAATGGTCAACTATCGGCATATAGTTGATATCAGTCAACTTTATCTTTGAGTCCTTTGGAGTCCGCATGACCGCAGTAGCACCGGTCGAAAAACCCAAGATGAGCCACCGGCAGATCATGCAGTCGCTGACCGGTCTGCTTATGGGCATGTTCGTTTCAATCCTTGCAGGCACGGTAGTGTCCAGCTCCCTCCCGGTAATCGTCTCTGACCTGAACGGCAGCCAGACGGCGTTCACCTGGGTGGTTACCGCCACCCTGCTTGCCACCACAATTTCCACCCCGATCTGGGGAAAGCTCGCCGACCTGGGCAACCGCAAACTGCTATTGCAGATTGCCCTGGCCATGTTCGTGCTTGCCTCCGCGGCCGCCGGCTTCGCGCAGAACACCGAATTCTTGATCTCCATGCGCGTGATCCAGGGCCTGGCAGGCGGCGGCATGGGCGCGCTGAGCCAGATCGTGATGGCAGATATCCTCTCGCCGCGCGAACGCGGCAAGTACATGGGCCTGTTCGGGGCCGTTATGGCGCTGGGTACCGTCGGCGGGCCGCTGATCGGCGGCTTCGTCACCGACACCATCAACTGGCGCTGGAACTTCTTCGTCGCGCTGCCTTTCGCCGTCGTGGCAATCATCTTGATCCAGCGCACGCTGAACCTACCAGCCATCGCCAAGCGCAAGGTCCAGATCGACTACCTAGGCATCATGCTGCTCGCCTCGGGCGTGGCAATGCTGCTGATCTGGCTTTCCATGGGCGGCAGCCAGTTCGAATGGAACTCGGCCACCAGCTACCTCATGGTGATCGGCTCGATCATCCTGCTGGCAGTCTTCGTGCTCGTCGAGTTCAAGGTTGCAGACCCGCTGATCTCCCTGCAGCTGTTCAAGAACCGCACCTTCACCTTCGCGGTGATCGCCTCGCTCGTGGTGGGCATCTCGATGTTCGGCACCTCGGTGTTCCTCAGCCAGTACATGATCATGGCCCGTGGTGCCACCGCCACCCAGGCCGGTCTGATGACCTTCCCGATGATGGCCGGCCTCCTGGTCGTCTCCACCATCGCCGGCGCGCTGATCTCGCGTTACGGCAAATGGAAGGCCTTTGTGGTCACCGGTGCCGTACTGCAGGTTATCGGCCTGTACCTGCTGGGCACCATCCACTACGACACCGCCTTCTGGCTGGTGGGCCTCTACATGTTCATCCTCGGCGCGGGCGTAGGCCTGGTCATGCAGAATATGGTGCTGGTGGTGCAGAACTCGGTGGATCCAAAGATCCTCGGCGTCGCTTCCTCAGCGGTCACCTTCTTCCGCACCTTGGGCGGCACCGCAGGCACCGCCGGGCTGGGCGCAATGCTCGCGGTCACCATTCCGAATATGATCGCCGAGCGCCAGGGCGAGCTGACCAACGCCATCGCCTCGCTGGGCGACAAGGCCGCCGAGGTCGGTGCGGCGCTGAACTCCGGTTCCCTGCCGACGATCTCCACGCTGCCCGAACCGGTGCGGATAATTCTCGAATCGATCTACGGCGATGGAGTGGCAGGCTTGTTCGCCTTGGCCGCGCCGCTCGCGCTGATCACCGTCGTCGCCGTGATCCTGCTGCCTAACCAGCACTTGAACACCAAGACCAATACCGAGCGGCTGGCCGAGGAATCCGACGCTTCTCCCACCGCGGATACCGTCGCCTAGCCATCGTGGATACCTTGGATGAAGCGCAGCCGGAGACCCGGCGCGGGGTGCTATTCGACGCCGCCGAGCAAGAACTGTTCACCTTGATCTCGGTGACCGCCAAGTCGCGTCGCACCCTTGCCGCCCGGCTCGATGAAAGACTGCCGCCCGCGGCGGTGCCGGTGCTGGGAATGATCCTCAAATGCCAGAGCATCACGCAGTCCGAAATTTGCGAGCACCTCATGACGGACAAGGCCACACTTTCCCGCCTGGTCACGCGCCTCGAAGAGCTCGGACTGGTCAGCAGGCAGGTCGATGAAGCCGACCGCCGGGTCTCCAACCTGCTGCCCACCGAGCTGGCCAAGGAACGCTGGCGCGGATGGCTGCAGTCCTGGCGCGAGGGCTTGCGCGAACGCATTACGCAGTGGTCCGACGACGACTTGGATCATCTGGTTGGCTTGCTCGGCAGGCTCAACACGGATTTGCGCGAACTGTGAACCATTGGCGTGGAGCCGCGGCCTTCGGTGAAGGCTGCGGATCCACGCCATTTGCGCGCCCGGATCGGCTGATGACCCGGCAGCGACCTTGGCCGCCAGGCTACATGCGGGCTGGTTAGTCCTTGGCTGCAGTGGCTACACTCGTTTCATGGCAATCAAGGGCAGCAATATCGAGGCAATCGCCAAGGCCACCGGCACCGGGTGGGACCAATGGGTCAGCCGGCTCGAAGCGGGCGGAGCCAGCGAGCTGGCGCATAAACCGCTCGCCTCGCTGGCCTACGAGATGATGCCCGCCAAACTTTCCAATCCCGGCTGGTGGGCCCAGTCCGTGGCCATCGCCTACGAGCAGCACATCGGCCGCCGGGTCCCGGGCCAGTCCAGCGACGGCACCTTCAAGGGCTCCGTCTCGGCCACCATGGCCGCCGATCTGGACGGCGCCCTGGCTCGCTGGGTGGAAGCCGTCGGCGTGCGAACCGACTTCAACGGCGCGCAGCTGGTGGGGGAAGCCTCCGTCAGCGGTTCGGATCGATGGCGGTATTGGAAGGCCGAATTCAGCGACGGAAGCCGGGTGAGCGTGAACATCTCGCTCAAAGGCGACAAGGCAAGCGTAAGCGCTGAGCATTCACGGCTCTCCAACCCTCAGGTATTGGATGGCTGGAAGTCATTTTGGCGACAAATCTTAGCCACAGCGCGCAAATGACCCGCATTTCCAGGCATCGAAACACCAAAGGCTAGGCAATATGACCAATGGTTACCTTCACAACTAGGTGATGCACCCGCGGTACTGACACAATTATCTACGGTAGATATGTCGCATCTGTGCTGGCAGCACGATGCGCATCAACAACTTTCATCAGTTGGAGTGTGCGCCCATGGGCCTGATAGTTCAAAAATTTGGCGGTTCGTCCGTATCCGATGCCGAAGGCATCAAACGCGTCGCGCGCCGAATTATTGATACCAAGGCGCAGGGCCATGAAGTCGTTGTGGTCGTTTCCGCAATGGGCGACTCCACCGACGAACTGCTCGACCTCGCGGCCCAGCTCACCGAGGACGCCCCCGCTCGCGAAATGGACATGCTCCTTTCGGCCGGTGAACGCATCTCCATGTCGCTGCTGGCCATGGCCATCGACCAGTTCGGCGAGAGCGCGGTGTCCTTCACCGGATCGCAGGCGGGGCTGATCACCGACTCGACCCACGGCATGGCACGCATTATGGAGGTTTCTCCGCAGCGTATCCGCCGCGCCATCGACCGCGGCTTCATCGCGATCGTCGCCGGCTTCCAAGGCATGAGCAAGGAATCGAAGAACATCACCACCATGGGCCGCGGCGGCTCGGACACCACCGCGGTGGCCCTTGCGGCCGCCCTCGGCGCCGATGTCTGCGAGATCTACACCGACGTTGACGGCATCTACACCGCCGATCCTCGCGTGGTCGGTGCCGCGAAGAAGATCGACGAGATTTCCAGCGAGGAAATGCTGGAGATGGCGGCCAGCGGCTCCAAAATCCTGCACCTGCGCTGCGTGGAGTACGCCCGCCGTTTCGGCGTGCCGCTGCACGTGCGCTCCTCATTCAGCACCAACGAGGGCACCTGGGTGCTCCCGGACCCCAACGACAAGATCAAGATTCAAGAGGGAGAACCCTTGGAACAGCCAATCATCTCCGGTGTTGCCCACGACCATTCGGAAGCCAAGGTCACTATCATTGGCGTGCCTGACATCCCGGGCAAGGCAGCACAGATTTTCGGGGTTATCGCGGCCGCGCAGGCCAATATCGACATGATCGTGCAGAACATCTCGACTCGCGGTACCGGCTCCACCGATATCTCATTCACCCTGCCGATGACCGAGACCAAACGGGTTCTCGCGGCGCTGGAAACCTCCCGCGGCGAAATCGGCTTCGAGGATATCGAGCACAACGACGAGGTCGGCAAGCTCTCGCTCATCGGTGCGGGCATGCGCTCGAACCCAGGAGTTTCCTTCACCTTCTTCGAGGCGCTGCACCAGGCCGGGGTCAACGTGGACATGATCTCCACCTCGGAGATCCGCATTTCGGTGGTAACCGACGCGGACAAGCTCAATGACGCGGTCCGCGCCATCCATACCGCTTTCGATCTGGACACCGACGTGGAGGCCACCGTGTACGGCGGCACCGGACGCTAAATACCAGCGAAAGCGGCGGCGCAGATCTTGAGGATCTGCGCCGCCGCTTTTTAATGCAGCAGTTACGGTGGCGGATTAGCGCGCCGGTTCCAAGGTCTTGGCGTAGACGGTCTCGCCGAGGCCATTGCGCAGCGAAACGGTGAATCGCTCGGACTCGTCGAGGTCGACATGGCCGAAGAACTGGCCCTTGCCGTCGCGCGGCGACTGGTTGGTGGTTCCGGCGAGCGCGAATTCCACCTTGGGTCCGAAGGTCCCGTCCATCTTGTTCGGACCGAAGGATCCTGCATTGACCGGACCGGCCACAAATTCCCAGAACTCGTTGAAGTCGCCGAAGGCGGCGCGCTCCGGGGAATAGTGGTGGGCCGCGCAATAGTGCACGTCCGCGGTCAAGAAGACCACGTTTTTCACGCCGCGGTCCTTGATCGCTTTGAGCAGCCTGGCGAGCTCCAGCTCGCGGCCCAGCGGTTCGCCGTGCTCGGCGTTGGCGATCGATTCCTGGGCCTTGCCGTCCGGAACGATGACGCCCAGCGGCAGGTCGTTGAGGATCACCTTCCAGGTGGCCTTCGACTTCTGCAGGCCCTCAACGAGCCAGTTCAGCTGTTCCTCGCCGAGGGTCGTGGTCTCTTCGGCTTCCAGTCCGGCGGTATTCTCCGACTTGTGGCTGCGCATGTCCAGGGCGAAGAGGTCCAAGGCCGGTCCGCGGGAGATCTTGCGGTAGATCCGGGCAGGCTCAAACCCGGTGCCCCCGCGCATGGCACGCGGATCGGCGATGGGCTGGTATTCCTGCCAGGCGCGGCGACCGCGGGCAGCGAGGGTATTGACATCCCGCACGGTGTATCGCTCGTCTTCGATTGTCTCCCCGGCCCACCAGTTGTTGTGGGTCTCATGGTCATCCCACTGCGCGATGACCGGAACCTCGGAGTACATCGCGCGCACATTTGCATCCATGTGGTTATAGCGGTGCCGGCCACGGAATTCCGCCAGGGTTTCGGCGACCTTCGAGACCTCCTCGGTGACCAGGTTGCGCCAGATTTGGCCATCTGGCTCCATAACTTCGGCGGCGATCGGGCCATCGGCGTAGATGGTGTCGCCGCTGTGCACGAAAAAGTCAGGCTTGGTCGCGTGCATGGCCGCGTAGGCCCGCATGCCGCCGATTTCCTCGTTGATGCCCCAGCCTTGGCCTGCCGTATCGCCAGACCAGACGAAGCTTTGCGCCATCGATGCGCTGTGGTTCCGGCGGCCGGTGAGCGAAGGCGCGGTGAGGAAGGAACCGGTGTTGGTTTCTCCCAGGGTCCCGTTCTCGTCCTCGAAACCGATGGTCACCGCGAATCGGGTGCCCGCCGGCAGGTTGGATGCGGAAATCTTGGCGGTGAAGTCGGTGTTGGAGTTCGCCTGCGCACCGCGCAGGGTTCGTTCGAATGATCCGCGGCCGCGAATAATCGCTCCCGCCTCGTCGATGGCACGCAGTTGCGCCCGTAGCCGGCCTTCACCGGTGGCGCGTGCCCAAAGCACCGCGTTGTTGGTGGAGACATCTCCCATCGAGAAGCCATTGGTGAGGCCTAGCCGCGAACGGACCAGGCGCGGACTATTTGCGGCCAGTGCCGAACCGGCCGGGGAAATAAGCGTCAGAGCACCGGCGCCCAAGGCGCCAGTGAGCAGATTGCGCCGTGAAATTTGTGTCATGATCACCAGTATTTCGCGGCGAGTTAGCCGCATGGTGTCAGCTGCGTGAACAGCTCACGAAACACGGTACTGATGTTTAATGTTTCAACGGCTCGTGCTGACCCATCCCACGGCTACCGTGGAGCTATGCAATTCACATCATGGTTGGCATATTTTGAAGCAAACTCGAGGCTGCATGACACGATGAACGCGCACCTGAACTGGAGCGGTGTTCCGGCGCTAACGGAGAATGCACGACGCGGATTCATCCGCTCTTTCCAGCGTCTTGAGCTTGGCGAAAGCGGCGAAGGCAGGCACTTGCTAGGTTTGGCGGAGCGGGCCGGCGACTCGACCTACGTACGAGCACTTGAGCTCCTGGTGCGCGAAGAACAGCAGCATTCTCGGTTGTTCGGACAAGCGCTGGATTACCTGGATGCCCCACGCTTGGAATCGCACTGGTCGGATAAGGCCTTCACCCTGCTGCGGCGAATGTTGGGGTTGCGTACCGAGCTCGGGCTGTTCCTCATTGCTGAAAGCGTCGCCATGGGATATTTCGAGGCCCTAGCAAGCCATGCACCGGATGCGACACTGCGCGGGCTGGGAAGAAGAATCGCCTCAGACGAACGAAACCACCTTCGTTTCCAGATCGACCGTCTGCGTCAGGGGTTTGAGTTTACGCCCAAGCCGCTGAAACATGTCGTACGTGGAATCTGGTCGGTGGTGGCGGCAGGCGCGGCAGTTGTTGTCTGCTTCGACCACGCTCAGGCCCTACGGGCATGCAGCCTGAATCCCGCGCATTATTGGTTCCGAGCCATGCGCAGATTCAATGAGGTGGCTCGGCAGGTATTTTCCGGAACAGCTCCCACCGCCCTGGGTCCCCTGCCGCCAACGAACATTGCATGACTTTTGCTGCATATCTCGTCCAAGCGGACGTATCACAAAGGCGAAGGTTTCTGGCCCCGCTCCACTAGTTTCGCCTCAACCTTGCCAACAGCTTGCGCGCAGTTCAGGTCTCTCGTGATTCCACGCGAGATTTCTCGACCGCCAGGCATACGAGGGTGACGGTGTGGCCTCCTACGGAGAGGAGAATCAGGTACAAGCCCCACGGGTCAGGAATTCGCTGGTTCCAAGCGAGGGACATCGATACGAATATGGCGATGAAGAATCCGGTCGAATATTTGCTCAGTAGAGTGTTCCCGCGCCCGTCTGGATGTTCCATAGAAAGAGACGCTACCCCAATGTGGCCGCTTGCAACAAGAAACTTGAGCCAGGGACGAGTCCAACGCTGGACTGTCCTACTTAAGGTTGAGGATTGAACTCGATAATTCATCCGATATGCGCTGTCTTGACCTAACAGAAATAGATATGCTGAGATTTGAACGCGCAGTTCTCTTAAGATTGCTGGACAAAACCTGGCTGGAGGTAGCTACGATGCATTCAAACGAACCGTTGGGGATGCCAATGGGTCTCAAGGTCTTCGTGGCAGCGTGCTTTAGCGTGGGATCTATATTCACCGGCGCTCACGGACTGTTCGTGGTTTCTTTGCTCGCCGCATTCGGGGCCACCATCACCGGAATTACGGCCGTTGCGAATGCTGGTAAAGCTGCCCCGAACTCGGCAATGCTAGGAATTGCGGCTGGTACGTTGTCCATGCTCGCAACGGCCTTCGCATTGACGGCGCCGATAACAATTCCGTTTGGAATCGTGGCGCTCTTAGCCGCTATCCCGGCTGTCATCTGGTTTGCTTTTTGGGTGAGGAACCGAGAATTCATCCAGCGCTCGTAATAGTTTCGTCCGCGATTACCTCGCCAGGTAGCGGTGCTCGGGACGTCCCCTGGTCCCATAACCCAACTGCAGGTCGAGCATCTCGCTGGCGACCAACGACGCGAGGTAGCGTTGGGCAGTCGCCCGTGCGACGCCCACGGCTTCGGCGACCTCGGCCACGCTCAGCGGTTCGCTGGATGCTTTGACGCACGCCATGACCGCCTGCTCGGTAGGTGCAGCATTAGCGGCAGCTGGCGCATCTTCGATCCCTTGCAGGGTCCGGTACAACCGATCCACGCCTTGCTGGTCAAGGTCGGTAGCGGCCGCCAGCTGCCGGCGGTACCGAGCCCACCCCTTGAGTTTTGCCGCGAGCGTCTTGGCTCCGAAGGGCTTGATGATGAAAGCCAGGGCGCCTGCTTGAAGAGCCGCCGCAACATTGGCCGGTTCGGTGGCGGCAGAAATCATGATCGAGTCGATTTCGATTTCACGCAGCAGTTCGATGCCGCTGACATGCGGCAGGTAGAGGTCCAACAGCAGCAGATCTGGTTGCAGTGACGCGACAAGCTTGGGCACGGTGCGGGGGTCTTGCACCGGTTCCAGGGCTTGGAACCCGGGGATCTCATTGACCATGTCGGCGTGCAATTGCCCGACGCGAAAGTCATCGTCAACGATCAATACCCGGTAGTCCCCCACGGCATTCTGTGTCATTTTCGCTCCCTTATTCATGAGAAGTTCTTCGGTTCACTCAGTACCGCTGGAAGCCGGGCCGCGATCACGGCCCCGCCCTGTTCCCCGCCGGCGTCGGCAATCCACACATCACCGCTGCGCGAACGGGCCAACCGGCGAATCAGCGGCAGCCCCACGCCGGAGCCGTGCCCCTCACCGAGCGAGGACCCGGTGCTCACCCCCGGGGCGAAGATATCTTCCTCGGTGCTGATCCCCGGCCCCGAATCGGCGACCGCAAGGTGCAAGGTGCTCCCCTCGGAGAGCAGATCCACCTCAACCCACGGATCCTTGCTTCCGCACAGGCTCGCGGTGAAGGCGTTGTCCAACAGGTTCCCCAGCACCGCGGTGACGTCCTGGGCGTCGCTGGCCGAGGCGATCTGTTCGAAGAGCATGGATTGCGGCGAGACCCGCAGTTCGATGCCCAGCTCGTGGGCGCGCACCCCCTTGGCCGAAAGGAATGCGGAAAGGTAAGCGTCTTTGACCAGTTCCAGGCCGCCGACCGGTGCAATCACCGGGCCGGCGTCCATCACTTCGCGCAGGTACTCCTCGGCCTGATCGGTTTTGCCCAAGGTAATCAGTCCGAGGACCGCGTGCATCCGGTTGGCGAACTCGTGGCGCTGGGCGCGCAGCGCGTCGGCCATATCCTGCACGGCATCCAGTTTGGTGCCGAGTGCTTCGACGGTGCTGACGTCGTGGAGCAAGACAACCTGGCCAAGATCCACCCCGTCACGCACCACATCCGAGACGCGGGCGACGATCGCATTCGAGTTGGCTTCCAGCCTGATGGGAGCCGGCTCATGGTCTTTGATTGCCTTCACCAAACGCGGGTCGAGATCGGCCGACTCATAGTGCCGGCCGATGATGTCCGCCAGCTCGGTGCGGTGCGGCAGTCCGAGCAATTGGCGTGCGGCCTTATTGCGCACGGTCACCGTGCCGTCCGGCCCAAGTCCGATCACGCCCTCGCTCACCCCGTACAGCACCGCCTGCTGATCACGCACCAGTTGAGCGATTTCCGCCGGCTCCAACCCCAGGGTCTGGCGCTTGAGCGTGCGCACGGTGAAGCGTCCGGCCAGCGTCGCCAGCAGCGCGGCAAGCACCGCGAACAGCACGATCCAGCCGAAGGAGGCAACCAGTGCACCGGTCAGCGACTCGGTGGCCACACCCACCGACACCTCGCCGATAACCCGTCCGTCGACGGACCGGATGGGCACCTTGGCGCGCACCGATTCCCCGAGAGTGCCATGCTCGCGGGCAATGTCTTCCACTCCGCTTAACGCCACCGGGTCGGTGGAGACCAGCTTTCCCAGCTCGTCCGGGTTCGGGTGGCTCAGTCGCAGGCCGCGGTCCTCGGTGATCACCACAAAGGTCGCCTGGCTTCCTTCGCGCACGGCCTCAGCCAGTTCTTGCAGCTTTCCGCTGCGCAGCTCTTCGAGGTCCAGCTCATCGCGCTGCGCGTAGTCCGTCACCTCGCGCACCACCTCCGGCAAGGCGGCGACCGAACGCGCAATCCCCAGAGAGGTGTCTTCGCCCTGGTCGAAGACCCTGTTGTAGCTCACCAGCAGGGTCGCGGTAGTCACCAGCGCGAAAAGTACGCCGAGCACCACGAACTGCGGACGCATGATGCGCGAGGCAAAGTGCAAGGTGGCTGTGGAATGCGGCATCTGTCCAGCATAAACCGTCCGTGATTTTAATGAGCAAAAAGATTGCAAAAACCTAAAGGGATCAGAAAACGAACAACCCCGGATACGTGAGCGCCGCCACGTAACTTGGATAAGTGCCCGCACCCCTGCTGGCATCATCACTTGCCACACACTTCAGGAGGTCCGCGCAATGCTAGTTGCTCTCGGATTCCTCATGATCATCACCTTCATGGCGCTGATCATGACCAAAAAAATGACGCCGCTCTTGGCGCTCATCCTCGTTCCCACCATCTTCGGCCTGTTCACCGGCGCCGGCTTTGGCCTCGGCGACATGATCATGGACGCGATCAAGTCGATGTCGGGCACCGCCGCCCTGCTCATGTTCGCCATCATGTACTTCGGCATCATGATCGACGTGGGCCTGTTCGACCGGCTGGTTTCGGGAATCCAGAAACTCGTGGGCAACGACCCGGCGAAGGTCGTCATCGGCACCGCGCTGCTGACCGCCATCATCTCGCTGGATGGCGACGGCTCCACCACCTTCATCGTGGTCACCGCCGCCCTGCTGCCCATCTACCAGCGACTGGGCATGAGCCCGGTCGTCTTGACCTGTGTGGCCGGCCTGACCAACGGCACGCTGAACATCGTGCCCTGGGGCGGTCCAACCGCTCGCGCCGCGGCAGCCTTGGGCGTGGACGCGGCAGACATCTTCGTGCCGATGCTCCCATCGCTGGGCGTCGCACTGATCGTGATTGCCATCTTCGCCTGGCAGCTTGGGCTCTCCGAGCGCCGCCGGCTGCAGAAGGATCGCCCCGAGCTGTGGGGCACCGGATTCGGCGGCGGAAACCTGGGCGGCGGCAAGCCCAAGGACGGAACCTCGCCTTCGGGCTCCTCGGTGGCAGTCCTTGAATCCGTAGCCCGCAAGGGGGATGGTTCGGAGGCCGCGACCATGGACGGCACCGTGCTCGATCCGGACCGCGAGACCCTGCGCCCGAAGATGTTCTACTTCAACCTGGCGCTCACCGTGGCCATCATGGTGCTGCTCATCGTCGACGTGCTGCCGCTGGCCTACCTGTTCATGGTCGGCACCGCCATCGCGCTGGTGGCCAACTTCCCGAAGGTCAGCGACCAGGTGAAGATGATCGCCGCGCACTCCAGCGAAATCATCGCGGTGGTCTCCATGGTGCTCGGCGCGGCGGTGCTTACCGGCGTGCTCTCTGGAACCGGCATGGTCGACGCGATGAGCCTCTGGCTGGTCAACATCATCCCGGACTCCCTGGGCCAGTACATGGCGGTCATCACCGGCTTGATTTCGATTCCGGCCACCTTCCTGATGAGCAACGACGCCTTCTACTTCGGCATTCTTCCGGTCCTCACCGAGGCCGGCGCGCACTTCGGCGTTCCCGCGGTGGATATGGCTCGCGCCTCCATCACCGGACAGCCGGTGCACATGCAATCTCCGCTCGTCCCGGCAATCCTCTTGCTGGTCTCGCTCTCTCGTGTGGATCTGGGCGATCACCACAAGAAGGTGCTGTGGCGTGCGGCAGTGGTCAGCCTGGTCATGCTCGCTTCGGGCGTGCTCTTCGGCGCAATCCACATGGGCTAAACCCCCAGGACCTATTGGTCCGTCGTCAGCCAAGCTCCGCGAGACTCGGTATTTTTACCGAGTACCGCGGAACTTGGTGTTTAAGGAGCGGGAGGGAATCCGAGCCGCACACTTTCGGTTCTAGAGCCGAGTCCATGTTCTTGGGCCTCCCTGTCCTTCCTCTCGGGAAAATACGTGGAGATGTTCTTGAGCCAACCGGACATTGGACGAACTGTAGTTGTGGTTTATCGGTTCACCCAACCTTGAACCAATCAACGCTTGGGAAGACCGCTACAAATCCCGTGTGTTCATCCGGTCATCCTCGTCCTGCCCATCGCCGTGATCGCTCTCATACTGGGAGCCGTCAAGCGCAAGAACATCACGACACCGGAACACACGACTCACGACGTATTCTCGCTCGTTCTATCCGTGCTTGGCATCGGCTTGGCCCTCCCCCTCGCACCTACCAAGGCGTTGAGAATGGGCACATTGACTACCGGACTCTTCCTTGTCCCGGGAGGCGTCCTGATCGCGCTGGTCTCCGCAGCGGGCTGCCGGATCTACGACCATTTCGGCCCACGGCCATTGGTCGTCCCCGTCGGAATTATCTGGGCGGCGAGCATCTGGTTCCTCAGCACACTCGATGAGAGCAACAGCGGCTGGTTGTACCTCGCCGCCTATCTTGTCCTCTCTGCATCCCAGGCGATGATGTGGGCACCGATAACCACCTTGGCCCTATCGTCCCTGCGCCCCGAGCTCTACCCGTACGGGAGCGCTGCATTCACTACCGCGCAGCTACTCGCCGGTGCCGCCGGCGGCGCGGTCCTCGTTGCCATGTACACGATCGGAGCAAACGCAGCACAGACCGGAGCCCTGACCGTTTCGCAAACCGTCGCCGTAGGACAAACGGCGTTCACCACGGCCGGTGTCATTGCGATGTTGGCCGTCAAAGGCACCTTCTTCCTCGGAAAGCGCCGCCAACCGGCCCCACTAACCGGTTCCACACCCAACAAACAACCGTAACGTCGACTATCCACGAGTACGTCGGGATCAATCCCTCGACCTAGCAGTAGCACCAGCTGGCCGCGCCGCGCACAACTACAAGGCCAGCTGTTGTCGCGTGCCCATTGCGCGACGAAGACCAGCTGGCAGGCCATTGTCGGTTGGACGAGGAAAATGACAGAATTCGCTGTTTTAGGATCTGCCTATGACTTTGCCTTGAGCCGTCTAACAAGCCGATCAGTCTATAGTTGCGATGTGGGAGATCAGGCGGTGGACGTCGAGCGAACTCTCACGGTTGCGCTGAAGAAGGGCTGGACACAAGCGGAGCTGAACAGGATTGGAACGCCCACCTCTGAACAAAACACCTAGGAACATCTCCATGCGAAAACCAGTCGCAGCCGCATCCCTCGCCTCAGCTCTACTGCTCGCCGGTTGCATAAGCCCCCTCGTTGAAACAGGAACACAACTCAACTCGAAAGCTCCAAAGACCATCGACGGCTACGAGTTCGTCACCCAATAAGAGGCAGAAGCCAGTTGCTTCTGTACGGGAACCCCTGCGCAGGAAGAAATGTCTACAGAGACAGAATATTTCGGATTCTTTCACTACTTAGAAGCAAAGCATCAGCTTCCCTCCGCCGAAGGCGAATGCAATAACCGCGATCTCTCAATGACGATTACCGGCGGTGTCATCCGTATCGCGTTGCTCAAAAATACCGACGTAGATTTGTCAGCGGATAAAGAATATTTCGCAGAACGCCTCGGAAAAGTATGCGAACCATAGGACACCTACGACAACATCATGACCTGCCACTTCGTGACAGGAAACAATCGCATGATGCTCACCGCCCAACATGAAGGAACTGAACAACAGTTCAGAGACAAATACCAAACGCTCGCTACCAAATTCGGGGAATAACTAGAAATCAACTTCCCGTAACCACGTCTCTCGCGTAAGCAATAAGCCCACAATTCATTGGGCCGATTCCTTTCCTGCCTGTGAGACGTAGATCAGCTACAAGTAACTCTCACAGTTGCAACACCCTGATAAATCAGGAGTTGCAACGACCGTTAGAACTCGCCGGGAACTGCGGCCAAGCTTTTGAATACAAGCTTGAAGCAGGTCCGAAAAGTCCTCTGGCTATGGATATCCAGGCACAATAAGCACGGCGGATAGAAGCTAGAAGGTTTGAACGAGTCCGGCAATCGGCAACCGAGTGGAACCATCCATTCAGTGGTACCATATCTAGTACCACTAGGAGGCGGTATGGCAATCACAACCAGCGAAGCGCGTCGTGACCTGTTTGGTCTCATTGAACGAGTGAATCTTGATCACACCGAAGTGGAGATCATGTCCAAGCGTGGATCTGCGGTGCTCATGTCGAAAGATGAATACGATTCTCTCGTTGAAACGAGCTATCTTCTGCGCTCACCTAAGAATGCGGTGCGCCTGCTCTCTGCTCTTGAAGCGGCACGTGATGGCCAGGCGCTAGAACGCGGACTTGTTGATCCGTGAGCGACAGACAACTTATCTGGACTGCCGAGGGCTGGGAAGATTACCTCTATTGGCAAACTCAAGACCGCAAGACCCTTAAGCGCATCAATACGCTCATCGAAGATGTGCTGCGCGATGATCCGTTTGAAGGCATCGGCAAACCCGAACCGCTGAAGCATGCCCTAGCGGGCGCTTGGTCGCGCCGCATCGACGAAGCGAATCGGCTGATCTATATCGCCGATGACCGCGCCTTGACAATTCTGCAAGCTAGGTACCATTACTGACCTTCGAATCAGCGGTTGACGGGAGTTTGCGCAACTACTTTTACCCTGGCTATCGCTAGGCCGATAATTCTGATTATGTAAAGTTATCCTATTGCAGAAACCGCTGAATAGGATTTACTGTCTCAGCATTGTTGGCAAAACCCCGCAGGGGTCTTGTGAAAAGCTAGAGGCACCCTGAACCGTCCCGGAAATCATGCCGCCGTCTTATGTGCGGCAGCGTCGGGTAACGAGCCTGTCATTTCATCATAGTAGGCACGCTCAAATTCCTCGGGAGTTTGGTGATCCAGCGAGGAATGCAAGCGATCATTGTTGTACCAAAAGACCCAGTCGAAGACGACCTCAACGACATCTGATTCGGTCTTCAACGCACCACTGCGGAAGGGAGAACCCTTGGGCACGGCTTCATTCTTGAATAATCCCATGACCGTTTCGGCAGCCGCATTGTCGTACGCATCCCCGACACTGCCAATCGACGGAACCAGCCCCTCAATTTCTAAGGTGTCGGTGTAACGGATCGAGGTATATTGCGAGCCAGCGTCCGAATGATGGAGAAGCCCCTTGTCAACTGGTCTTTTGGTGTGTTTTCGGCGCCATAAAGCCATCTTCAAGCACTGTTCCACGAAGGCGGTGTCTTTCACCGTGGAGGTTTCCCACCCGACGATCGCCCGTGAATACAGATCGATCACCAAGGCCACGTATACGAACCCGGAATACACCGGCACGTAAGTGAAATCTGTGACCCAAATACGGTTAGGGGCACTGGCGCTGAAGTTCCGATTCAGTAGGTCGCCAGCTCGTTTGCCGTCCTTGCCAGGGATCGTGGTGCGGGTCTTACGTCCACGAATCAGGCCGTTCATGCCCTCGTCACGCATGAGTCGGTCAACGGTGTGTTTGGAGACCTCGGGGAAGCCGTTGCGCCGCAGCCAAGCGGTCATCTTTCGCCGGCCATAAAGGATTTCTGGCTTCGGTCTTCCTTTAGCGTCTAACACTTTGAGGCTGCGTAACGTGTCAATGACCTTGGCATCTTCAACTGCTCGCAGGGCCGGAATCCTTATTTTCCAGGCCCGGTAGGTTCGTGCGGCGACCTGCACGCCCTGCTCGCGCAGGACGGCGCAGATCGACTCGACCGCATGACCTTCGGCCCGCTGCTCATCAACGAATCGGCAGATTAGCGGCGGCGAGGGTCGAGTTCCCTCGCGAAGAAAATCGATGCAGCTTTCAAGATTTCGTTGGCTTCCTTCAAATCCCGATTCTCCGCCCGCAACGCCTTGAGCTCATCGAGTTCGGTAGTGGTTGGGCCGTCCTTCTCACCGGTGTCGACCTGGGCTTGGAGCACCCAGCGACGCAATGATTCGGGACCGACATCCAGCTTCGGAGCCAGAGCCTTGCACGCTGCATACACGGAAGGATATTCAGAGAGCCGGTCCACAACCATCGCTACGGCGCGGTCACGAACTTCGGCAGGATACTTCTTGGGCATGGTTTCTATCTTTCTCTCGAAAGACAGCGGCATCAAATCAGGGACGGTTCACCCGCAATCGAGATTGTTCACGTTCTGTGAGCATCCGATACTGGTAGAGAAAGTTGGGAGCGCTGGCTAACCCATTGGGTTAGCCAGCGCTCCCAACTTTCTGACAATACGCTCGCTCCAGAAGACTATATATTTCCTTCTATGCCGGGTCAATGAGGCAGCAAATTTCTGAAATTGCACATGCGCCACGCGGCTATCCAGAGGGCCCTTCCGCTAAAGGACGACGCATCGCAGTGCAGTTGCCTTCTGAAAACGACAAAAGTCGCATGTCTCGGAAGAAGGCGGCTAGTTGCTCTTCATCATTCGAGGGGTAATGCGGTTTCCATGAATCACCACAGTAACCACATGGCGAGGCTGGCCGCCATCGATGGGGACTTCCTGGACCCAGGCTGATTCAGAAAGCGTTCCCTTCGTAGATGCCGCGCTCTTGGCATCCTATGCGAGAGCCCACAGTGCTAGCGATGAATCCGATATACAAATGGGAACTTCAAACAGCGGCTGACGACTAATGGGCGATACTCAGTGCAAAAGAGTGTTAGTAGAGTTCTAACACTGTGTCGCAGAAGCGCATTACTTCATGTGAGTGCGTGGCAACAAATACTGCGGTTCCCTCAGCAGCAATTGCGCGCAATTCTTCCATCACCATGGCCTCATTAGCCGAATCTAGAGCTCCGGTAGGTTCATCTGCAAGGATGATTGTTGGGCGCTTGACTATCAATCGTGCCAATGCCACACGCTGTTGTTCACCGCCTGACAGTGAATACACCTTCTCTTTATTACGTCCGGCCAGGCCGACTCGTTCCAACGCGCCGTTGAAATCTGCCTTTCTGAGGGCTTCTTTACCCTGAGCAGCTAACGCTACTTCCAAGTTCTCTTGAATCGATGCGTTTTCGATTAGTGCGTAGTTCTGGAACATATATCCCAGTGAATCCCGACGGAATTTACGCTGCCCTTCAGCAGACAAGCTGGTGATATTCTCATTGTCAACCCAAACACTCCCACTATCTAATGTGTCGAGTAAGCCAATACAGTTCAGCAGCGTCGACTTTCCTGATCCTGAAGCACCCATAACAGCCATCATCTGGCCAGCTGGCACAGTTATCGATAAATTGGCATAAAGTGTCTTGTCACCGAATGATTTGGTAGCTTCCTGAACAACGATGTTGCTCATGCGGTTTCCTCACTGTGAGTACGAATCATGGCATTTGTGCGACGGCGCACCATGAAAAGAAGTAGTAAAAGATTAATGACTGCGACTACTAGAACCACTATTGGTTGCCACTGGTAGATAGAAAGGTCAACAGAGCTGGACGGGCCATTGGAAATGCTGGCCTGCACTGCGGCCCAAATTCCTGTGACAACTGCCCAGCCAATAGCGATGGCAAGGACAATTGCTTCGCCTTTGAAAAGCCAACGGTGTGTCGAGAAGAATCCCCAACCATGCAAGTAACGTACCAAAATGGACTGGGAATTGCCGCGGACATGGATCTGAGCCAGTCCAACTGCTGTTGCCAGTAACACTAGGAGGGCCACCAACGCGCTAGTCATCTGCAAACGTAGTGCTTCTAAGCGGTCCGCAGACTCGTTAGCAGCTATTTGGCCGATCGGGATATAGGCTGCTATCCAAGTCCCTAGGAATTCTTTAGGGGTTTCCGTCCGAGCTTGTTCAGCATCGGCCATAAGGACCCATCCCTGGCTGGCAGATGACATGTAATTATCATCCGAGATCAAACCTGAGTCTGAACCGACGGCAACAATGACAGTATTTTCCTGTGAGCTATTTCCGTTCCGGCCGTCTTCCGAGATCCCATAAAGAGGATGCCTCTGATGATCTCGCAGTTGTACATTGCTGATGCGTGGTGTGTAGTTACCGCGAACATTTGCCAGGAGCGCATTCGTTACGTCGTCCACTGTGGTTGATGCTTGTTCGGGAAGCATGACGGTAATTCCTTTTTCAGGAACATCATCAATTGCTTTTCCATCAATATCTATCACCGGATTGCGCTGCAGATAACCGCGGTTGACCATCAGAACATCCTCGTTAAAGTCAGTTCCATCAGATTTTTCCAATAGAGGTTTTGCCATGATGGTGTTACCGGCGTTGTCTTGCTCTTTGAGCCATTTCCCTGATTCGTAGGCTAACTTATCCATTTCTTCAGGGGACACGTGGCCTTCGAAAACTATGCGTGCTGCTGATCCGGTCTGAGCCATTGCATCAAGGCTTTGCTTTGCCTGGTGCGCAGACATAGCAGCAGCAAAAGTCGAGGCAATTAATGAGACTGCAAGTATCAAACTAGGTATACGAATCAGATAGGTGGCAGGAACTGCAACTCTAAATCCTAGTCGGCCCTTAATCGCTTCAAGTAGTTTCGAATCAAAAGCAACATACAGAGTTGCTACGTACAAGCATCCAATGACAACTAAAGCTACCGCTATAACGATGATGGCTAGGGAGAAGTATCTTCCCAATTGGTTCCAGCCGTTGTAAAAAAACAATATAACGAGACTCAAGAACGTCAACAAAAGCGATGTTCGGATCGTAGCGGGCAATTCTTGACGCAGGTCACGTTTCAATGCAACAGGGATAGTACCGCCGTGTAGTCGCAGGATTGCGTAATTTTTTACTCGGGAGAAGACCGAGAACCCAGTCAGCAATGTCACTAGAAGTAGTGCAACGAAAGTAGCTGAACCAAGAGATCCAACCAGGATTGTACTGATGATAGCGCGGGTAGAGACGACGCTTTTGGACGTCTCTACTGCGTAATCGAGGTTTTGAAAAACTTGCGACACAGAGCCTAAAGCATCGTTGGGGCCGACGATGTAATATTTTCCCCTAGGATCAACGCCTTTAAGATCCTTGGCAGGATGAACAAATGTGGACACATTATGACTAAACCCAGGGTAGCCATCTTCTAACCATTTGCTTTCACTTTGTCGCCCAGGGCTGGTCGCTACATAAAAGTGACGTGCCGATGCATCATGCAGATCGCGAACTTCTCGCACGACGGTGGCACCTGACGAGTCGGCTGCGCCTTGAATCATCGCATTCAAGCCTTCGCCAGCCGTGGTTATATCAGCTCCAGAAACGGTGATTTGACTTGAGCCAGGCAGAGTCGATTCATCAGCAATTTTGGTAACCATGAATGAGACGAACAATGCGTATAAAACAGCTACAGCGACGGCCAGACGTAGTCCGGTATTTTTCATCTTGTCTTTCTTAAATAAGCGTGTGGGACCCGTATTTGGACCCCACACGCTTCAATGAATGGAATTAGCAGTAGCGGTAGTACGGCTTCTGTGAGCCGCCAAAGGCGCTGTATTTCGACTGCGCGTAGGCTTTTGCGCCCTTATTCATGCAATCAGAACGCACAAGGCCGCCGCGGTCGCCGAAGACACTTGAGCCATGGAAGTCTGCCGAAGTCGTAAACTGTGACCAGGCCCAACGTTCACTGAAATTCCATGATATGCCGGACGTCCCGTAAGTCCATCCGGTGACTGCTTGAGCAGCAGTTCCAGTCACGGGAATGAATAAAGCGGCCGCGATAGCAGCGACTGCCATCTTCTTTGAGAACTTGTTGAGTATTTTAGACAAAACTCTCCTCCATGTATCTGACGTGTGATGAGTCGTGGATAGATCCACGAGATAAATCTATCCTAAAATTTTACTAAACAGAGTCATGATGGCTTGTTGTTTTAAATTCACCAAGATGGTGATGTAACGATCTTCATATATTCATGAGGTTTTTGGTATGGCCAAGTGCTCTAGTCCGTTGCTAAACAAATAGAGGGGCAATCAAAGGAAGACTTTCAAAGGGGCTTCTGAATGCCTTTCTGCGTAGCGACGGCCTCATAGTAGGTTTTCGACCCTTCTACATCTTCCCTATACGGCTTGGTGGAGTAATGCTGTAGCTCGATCAATCCGGCTGGCATGCCCGAACTGGTGAGAATAGCCCGGCCCCGAGGCAGCGCCGCGAGGTCGGATACGTCCAAGATTTTTTCGCGTTGCATCGAGCTAGACACCGAACGCCCGCTGCGGCCGCTGGTGCTTGAAGATCGTTTGAGCACGTCCCGTTCACCTACGAGCTGGGAAAGGAAGGGCAAGAACTTATCGTCAGACAGTCCAGATCCCGCCACACGGATATTGGCTGCGCCCCAGAGCTTATTCATACCTTTCTCTCCGTAGGCTTCCACGCCTTGGCTGTAGGACTGGAAGAATGTGGAAACGACGATGCCACGTGAACCGTAGTGCGAATACACATCCGGCAGTTCGCGCCAGCGCACCACGTTTGCTGCTTCGTCCAATACCGCCATCATGGGACGCTTGAGCCGTCCACCAGGCTGTAGTGCAGCGGTTTTCTCCGCTTCGGTCATCACCGCCATGACCAGGGCAGCGGTGATCGCACGGGCAGATCCGCCGCCTTCCTTCGATACCAGATACAAGGTATCGGTGCCGGTAGCCAGCTTACGGTGATCAAATTCGGCCCGCTGCGAGCCGTTATGGCGAATCCACGGAATGACTTTCTCATAGGAGAGCACATTCACCCACGGACGCATCGTGCCATACACACCGTCACGCTGCTTCGGGGTGAGCTTCTGAATCTGCTCTAGAGACTGGGCTAGATTGAGGTGCCCTTGGGCTTTAAGCAGATCACGGCCCGTGAAATCTTCTGGGTCTTGCGCCCACATGAACACATCAGTGATGGGACGCTGCCCTACGACGGCGGCAAAGAACAGGTGCGAGAGCAGACGCTTACCATCTGACTCAAAATAGGCATCCTGCTTTGCCCCGGCATCGGTGGCTGAGGACACGAATACATCAGCGAGCTTTTCGGCGGTTTCCATATCGGTCACGAAAGATAGGGGATTCCACCACCAAGAGCGTTCTTCACCGATGATGCCCTGCACATCGTGCACCCACACGGTGCCCACCCGGGCACGCGGGCCACGGGTCATATCCACGATGTCCCGCTTATTCGAGGTGGCCAACACCGGGCCTTGGGTTTCCATGATCTGCGGAACGCACACGCAGGAGGTTTTACCGGCGCGCGGTCCCATCAACCAGATCTGAACCAATTCCCATGACCCATACAAAGGCTTACGGCTGTTGACCAAAACGGCCAAGGGAACACCGACACCGGCGTTCTGCGCGCCGAGACGTGTCGCATCCTGACACGCAGTATCTTCGCCCAAGGAGCGGAAATCTTTGGAGTGGCTCATCTCCTTGGCCAAGTGCTCAATGCGTGAAGTGGTGCCCCGGCTGCGCCGTCACACCACGACTAGCATGAGGATCACGGCGATTAGCAGCATGCAGATGGCAAAGACGGTGATTTGCAGGCCGGCGGCCGGAAGGTAACCCCGGCCTTGATCCATGAGGATCTGTACCGGGTTATTTGAGGCGTTTTCAACTTTCGGGTCAAGGATCGATCCTAGCGTCCACAGCACCACTCCTAGGATGAGCAGCGCAAGAGCGCCGCCGCCAATCATCCACAAGCTGGCGGCGTGGTGCTCGGTGAGACGTCTTGCAACCTAAGGGTTGTGAGACGTCCCGCCAGAGCACGCAGGCCTGTTCGCTGAACCGCGACTATTCAGCACTTTCAATTCTTGCAACTATGTCTTGTAAACGGTCCCGAGGAATCACGTACATGACCTCCGTTGCGAGACATATTTAAGCTGATGCCCAACGACTTGCTAGATGCGCTTAGAAAGCAGCTGGACGATCCAAAAAAGCAATCCCGATTCGGCACTGTCCACTTTTTCATTCAAGCTATCTCGCGATTCAAGCTTGCTTAGCCGAAACCTTAAATCACGCCTACCAAGGTGGACGGTATTCAAAGGGAGGGTCTTCGCCCACCCGTCCGTCGATCGCCTCGCGCAGCAGATCCGCGTGACCGGTATGCCGGCCGTATTCCTCGATCACATCGCAGATTAATCGTCGTACGCTCGCGTGTTTTCCCTCGTATTCCAAGGCAGAGGGCGCATCTAGTTCACCCGCGGCAACTACCTGTGCCTGAACCTCCCTGCTCCTAAGCACGGCTTTGTCGTAGCGCGCATAAAGCGCTTCCGGGTTCTCTTCGGCGTTCACCGCGAACTGGTCGCGCCCCTCGGCAGAGAATTCAAGCACGATCTCCGGTTGTCCGCGGGCGATCAAGTAGGCAAAGTTTTCATCTTCGACTACCGCCAGATGCTGCAGCAGTCCACCGATGCTCAGATCGCTGCTCGGCAGCCTCGCCGCTAGTTGCTCGATGTCCAGTCCGTCGGCCTTATACCTGAAGGTGGTGCGCAACCGGTCGAGCATGCCGAGCAGGTGCGCTTCCTCGGTGCCGTCCATTGGCGGCTCCCAGGGAGGGAAGTTTTCCATGGTGTACTCCTATGCAGGATGTGTGAGTTGGCGTACCAAACTGGTTTCGCCGGCCCATGAATTGAATAATTAGAAGTATGCCCCTAACCGCCACAGCTTTGGAAGCCCCGCACTGGATGCAGCGTGCCGCCGCGCATGAGGTCCGTGCTCGGGCCTTTGGCGAACCATTTGTGCAGCGCAGAATGACCGGGGCCAAACATCCCATCGAGGATTTCCTTTTCACCTACTACACGCAGAAGCCAGGCCAGCTCTACCGTTGGCACCCGGGCGTTGGCGTGGCGCTGCTCGGCGAGCAGGCCCACGAACGAGAAGATTGGAAGTTCTACCGCAGCGTGGAAGCCCCGGCAGGACCGGGGGTAGAACTCGATCTTGAGAAATTCTCCCAGTCACGGGCCAGGGTGATCGAATTTGCCCGCATCCTGCTGCGCAATACGGTACAGAAGCCGGCGAATTTCTCCTGCTTCGGATTGCATGAATGGGCGATGGCCTACAAGTCCGAGGTCAACGGGATACGCCACGAATACCTGCCGCTTCGCCTCGGCGCGACGGGCACGGACGAGGTCGTGGAAAACCATAAGATCCGTTGCACGCATTTTGATGCCTTCCGTTTCTACACTCCGGAGGCGGTGCCGCTCAACGAGCTGCAGCCAACCCGTGAGACGCAACGCGACCTCGAACAGCCGGGCTGCCTGCATGGAAATATGGACCTGTATAAATGGGCCTACAAGTTGAGCCCGGCAGTTCCCAGCGATCTGGTCATGGACTGCTTTGAACTGGCGTGGGATATCCGCACCATGGACATGCAAGCTTCGCCCTATGACCTTGGGGATTGGGGCCAAGAGCCGATCCAAATCGAGACTCCGGAGGGCAAGGCGCACTATGTGCGTCTGCAAAAGGAGTTCGCCCTGCGGGCGGAGAAGCTGCGGATGGAACTATTGCAGGTGGTGCTCAGCCTGCCAATTGCCTCGGAACGCTAGCGTGTTGAACTAAAAGGGAAGCACAATTGGTTCATGGGACGACTGAAGAATCGGAAGGCGCACACGGGCCTGGTTTTCGTAGCTCCGCTACTGGCCGGGCTGCTGCTCGCTGGTTGCGCCAGTTCGGCTCCCACCGCGGGCACCTCACCCGTTGGCGCTGACGCAGACCTCAAGATCAGCATCAGCTTCGAGGGGAAATCCGTCGACAGCGAATACCATCTATCCTGCCGCGGCGCCCAGGCCGCTGATTCCAGTACGCTGCCCGAGTCGAATGCCGCCTGTGCGTTATTGGCCAAGAATCCCGAAGTGCTCACCCCGCAACGCTCGCCGCAGCAAAGCTGCACCGAGATCTATGGCGGGCCCGCGACGGCAAGGATCAGCGGAAAATTAGGTGGGAAACAAGTCGATACGAGCTTCGACCGCCACAATGGCTGCGCGATTAGCGAATGGGATGCATTGGCCCCGCTGCTGGGCGAGGGCATGAAATAACCCGTTATATCCTCCTCTAGATGCCGCCACGGATAGCTCCAGCGACTAGAATAGGAAGACTATGGAGTTCTTCCTGCTGATCATCGCGCTGCTGTTCGCCACTATTTTGATTGTCGGGCTGGGTGAGCGCATCAAGCTCCCCTATCCAATCCTGATGCTCATCCTCGCCACCTTGGCCGGCTTTCTCCCGTTCATGCCTGAACTGCATATCGATCCGGCACTGATCCTGCCCATCTTCTTGCCGCCGTTGCTCTTTGCCACCGCGCAGCGCAGCTCCTGGTCGGTGTTCCGGCTGCGCTGGAAGGCGCTGATCCGCCTCGCGGTGGTGCTGATCGTGGTAACCGCCGGCGCGGTGGCGGCAACCTCGCTGGCCTTCGCGCCCTTCCTGTCGGTTCCCTTGGCGATCGCCCTCGGCGCCATCGTCGCCCCGCCGGACCCGGTAGCGGTGGACGCGATTGCGACGAAGGTGAAAATGCCGAGGAGGCTCACCTCCCTGCTGGAGACCGAGGGACTGTTCAATGACGCGATGGCCATCGTGCTCTTCCAGCTTGCGGTCACCGCCACGCTGAATGGCACCGAGGTCGGCTTGGATCTCATTCCGAAATTCTTGATCGGTGCGGCGGTGGCCATCATCGTGGGCATCGCCATGGCCTGGATTGTTGGTTGGCTGAACCGCTTCGTGCCTAACCTGGCGGCGCGCTGCGCGGCAACCTTGGTGGCACCCTACGCCGTCTACATGCTGGCCGAGGAAGTCCATGCCTCCGGCGTGGTCGCGGTCGTGGTGCTGGCCCTGGAGCTGGGCCGCCGCGACCGTCCGCAGGACTCGCAAGAACGCTTGACCCGGCACGCCTTCTGGGAGGTGCTCGAAATGCTGGCCACCGGTCTGGCCTTTGGCCTCATGGGCCTGGAGATGAACTCGGTCATCCAGGAAGAGGGCAGCAACCTGCTCGGGTTCATTCCCGGCATCCTTGCCATCTGTGTCGTAGTGATCCTGGTTCGGACGCTCTGGATGTTCGGCACCTACTATCTGCCAAATGCCCGGCGCGGGATGGAGAAGGTCTCCGCGGCCAAGGATTCGCTGGTGCTCACCTGGTGCGGCATGCGCGGACTGGCTACCCTTGCGCTCGCCTTGGCTCTGCCGAAGTTCACCGCGGAAGGTGCCCCCATCGAGGGAAGGAACTTCGTGGTGGTTGCCGCCTGCTCCGTACTGCTCGCCACCCTCGTGGTCCCGGGGCTGACGCTGCCGATGCTGATGCGGGCGCTCAAGCTGCGAGGCAATGACCAGGCCACCAAAAAGGCCCGCCGCGCGCTCGCTCGCCGGGCCGAAGAAGTTGCGGTGCAGACCCTGAAACAGAATCTTGAGCTGCAGCAGCTGCCGGAGAACTACCGCCACGTGGTCACCCGACGCATGCACGATCTGCACAACATCTTGCTGACCGATCCGGATACGCATGACGCGATCACCGATGAAAAATACACCCAGTTGCGCGCGGTGATCACCAAGGCCGATGCGATTCAGTCCACGGCGCTGGCGGCGGCCCGCGACGAGTTGCTCCGTGCCCGGCGCGAACCCGGGGTTGACCCGCATATGGTTGACCAGATCATGCAGCGCCTCGATATGCGCACGGCCACCTTGGACCGCTAGCAAGCAATAGGGTGGCCGGAACCTGCTAATGGTTCCGGCCACCCTATTGCGCATCTATACGCGTTTAGCCTGCGGCGCGTTCGAGACGAACGATCACCTCGTAGTGATTGGTCTGCGGGAACATGTCCATCACCCGGGCCTGCTTCGCGGTGAATTTGTCCAGCCTCGCGAGGTCCCGGGCCAGCGAAACCGAATTGCAGCTGGAGTACACCACATGCTGCACCGTCGAATCGTTGAGCCACTGCGCCAACTCGGCCGAAATGCCCCGACGCGGCGGATTGACGATGACCGCTTCCGGCGCCTGCTCGGCGGATAACGCGAATTCGGTGGCGTCCATGGCGGTGAACGTTGTGTTCTCCAAGCCCATCTCCTCCACCGCGACCTGCGCCGCGGCCACCGCCTCGGTGCTGGTTTCGATTCCCTGCACCCGACGCCCGCCTTCGGCGCAGTGCAGCGCGAAGCCGCCCACCCCGCTGTACAGGTCCCAGAGGCTGGCAGGATTCGCATCGGTAATCCACTGGCGCGCCTGGCGGTACAGCGCGGCGGCAATCTCGGTGTTCGTCTGGAAGAACCCCTGCGGGCGCAGGTGCATCGGCACGCCATTCAGGCCGAATTCCAAGGTGGTGCGGCGGGTGAGGATGATTTCTTCTTCACCCTCCAAGACGGCCTTGTGCTCGGGCAGGAAGTTCACCGAAACCACGCTGTGGCGCGGGAGCAGCTCGAGGAATTGAGGCAGGGAATCGCGAAGGGCCACGAAGTGCTTCTTGGTGCGCAGCACCCAGCGCACCATGACCGCTCCGGTGTCCGAAAGAGTGAGGATGACGTGCTTGAGCTGTCCCTTGCCCTTGGGCACGTCATAGGGGATGAGTTTCAGTTCCTTGATGAAGCGCTCGATCACCGGGAACAGCGCGCGCAGTTCGGGAGCGCAAACCCCGCAGTTGCGCAGGTCTACGCCGTGGCCGTCGGCGTCGAGGATTCCGATGGTCGGATTCTCGGTAGTTCCGGAGATCACCATTTTCGCCTTGTTGCGGAAGCCCGATTCGGAGCTGGCCTGCGGCGGCAAGAATTGCAGGTCGGGGAACTGCGCGAGCGCGGTGGCGCAGTGGTCGGCTTTGGCCTGGAGCTGGTCAACGTACGGCACCGTCATTTGGGTGCATGAACGGCAACGTCCGGCGGAGAAGTAAAGGCATTCCATGGTGCCTCCAATTTTAGCGAAGAAGTCTGAGCCTGGGGCGCAAAGAGATTTCGACGGTTATTGACCGCAAATTTTCAGCTTTCCCCGATATGCTCACTAGCAGATCGACATTCGGCAGGAATATCACCGCTACCGTAAAACCGCGGATCATTGAAAGGAAAGATGGCACTTCGACACGGGCATTCCACGCAACGACGTGGCTACGCATTGCTAGCGCTCCCCTTGGCCGCCGTACTTGGAGCTTGCAGCAGTTGCGCTTCTTCAGTCCCCCAAGCGGCCCCCGTCCCGTCGGCCACCTCTTCCAATAGCCCGACAAATTTGCCGGTGCAAAGTCCTGCTGCTGCTCCCTCCAGCGCGCAGAGCAAGCCATCTGCCGCCACCAGTTCCAGCACCGGCCTGGCAACCAAACCCGCCACGAGCGCGAGCGCCAAGTCGACGTCGAACCCCGCCGCTTCCCAAGGAAGCGTTGCCCCCTTGTCGAGTGCAGCTTCCTCTGGATCTGCCAGCATCAAGCCGTTGACCCAAAGCGGACCGATCCATTCGACCTCAACCACCGCTCTATTTGCGGCGGTTGCCGAAGGCGATGTCGACTCGGTGCGTAAAGCCTTGAAAGACGGCGCCGAGCTGGAAGCCAAAGACGCACGGGGGAACACTCCGCTGATGCGCGCGGTACTGGACCGCAATCATCAGGTCGCCAAGCTGCTGCTGGCCGATGGGGCGAGTCCTAACGCAAAAAACAAGTCCCAGGAATCACCATTTCTGCGAGCCAGCGCCTTTGGCCTCGAAGACGTGCTGCGTTCCGCACTGGCCCACGGCGCCGACGTAAACAGCGTCGATCGGCTGGGCAGCACCGCCTTGTTCGTGGCCAGCGAAGCCGGACAGGTGGAATCGGTTCGTGTTCTGCTGCAGCACGATATCCCGCTGGACAAGGTCAATGATCTTGGCTGGAGCGCACTGCATGTGACCATCTCCTTGGGCCAGGGCTCGAATAATTCGCTGTCCATAGCCCGCCTGCTCTTGGCCGCCGGGGCTAATCCGCACCTGACCGACCCTTCCGGATCCAACGCCTTCGAACTTGCCGAGAAGCGCAACCAGCCGCAGATGCTTTCGGCCCTGCGCAACTCCAGCAAATAGCGCGGCGGGTTCCGCTACAGGGCATCGACGTAGAACCAGGCTCCGTCTTCCCGCACGAACGAGCTGACTTCGCGCTGGCTGTCCCGATCCTGCCCGAGGCTGTAGTGCGCCTCGAATTCCACGACTCCACGCGTCGCGGTGGCGCCTCCTGCACGGGTTGCAAGGATGACCAGGCCCAGCCAGCGCATTTGGGCGTCCAGCTCCAGTTCCTTGGGCCGGGTGGTCTCATGCCAGGTCTCAAGCAAATACCGGCGCAGCCCCAAGGCAAAGGCGCTATAGCGCGAGCGCATCAGCTCTTCTGCGGTGTCTGGCAGCGCTGACCGGTCGGTCCGTCCGTCATGAAAGGGCTGGCAGCATTGCGCGTAGCTGCGCTGCTCTGCGTCCAATTCACGGCAGGGACAGCGGGTTTCCTTGGAGTTTTGCACGTATCCAGCTTACTTGCACGCTCCGGTGACCCAGCCCACGAGCCGAATATCACACGTCTTAATCGCCGCTAAAGCGGTAGTTGCACACACCCCTGCGTTTTGCGCGTCACATACCCGGTAGACTTGTAAAGCAAGCTCGCGGAGCGCCAAATCCCCCTGGTGTGAGACGGCAACTCCGTGTGGCATTTAACTTAACCTCGCCAACAGGAGATATGCCGGATGCCCCGCATCGTTGTAGATGTCATGCTCAAGCCAGAAATCCTTGACCCTCAGGGCAAGGCCATCGCGGGAGCACTTCCCCGCCTAGGCTTCACCTCCTTCGAAGCTGTCCGCCAGGGCAAGCGCTTTGAACTCACCGTCAACGGCGAGGTGACCGAAGAAATCCTCGCCCAGGCGCGCGAAGCGGCGGAGACCCTGCTGTCGAACCCGGTCATCGAGGACGTTGTCAACGTCGAGGTAGTCGAAGACTAATGAGCACAGAACTTCCCTTGATTGGCGACTACTCGACGCCAACTTCCGAACTTTCTGGAGCGCGCATCGGCGTGGTGACCTTCCCGGGCACCCTCGATGACCGCGACGCCGCTCGTGCGGTGCGCGCAGCCGGTGCCGAAGCGGTGCCCCTGTGGCACGCCGACACCGAGCTGCAGGACGTTGACGCCGTGGTGATCCCCGGCGGCTTCTCCTACGGCGACTACCTGCGCGCCGGCGCGATCTCCCGTTTCGCACCGATGATGTCCAAGATCGTCGATGCCGCGAACTCCGAAGCCAAGCTGCCCGTGCTGGGCATTTGCAACGGTTTCCAGATCCTCACCGAGTCGCACCTGCTGCCCGGTTCGATGATCAAGAACGACCACCTGAAGTTCCTCTGCCGCGATCAGCTGCTGCGCGTGGAGAACAACCAGACCGCCTGGACCAACGGCTACGAAGCCGGCCAGGAGATCACCATCGTGCTGAAGAACCAGGACGGCCAGTACGTGGCCGACGAGAAGACCCTGGACATGCTCGAGGCCGAGAACCGCGTGGCGTTCAGCTACGTGGGCTGGAACCCGAACGGCTCGCGCCGTTCGATCGCCGGCATCTCCAATGCGGCGGGCAACGTGGTGGGCCTCATGCCTCACCCGGAGCACGCCATCGAGGCCGGTTTCGGTCCGGATCACCGCGGCACCGACGGTCTGACGTTCTTCACCAGTGTTTTGACCCACCTCGTTGGAGGCAAGAAGTGAGCCAGGAAGTGACCAAGGAATTCAATATCGACACCGTCGATAACGCGGCCGGTACCCCGAATGTGGAACTGCCGTGGGCCGAGCTGGGCCTGAAGGACAACGAGTTCGCGGAGATCATCAAGATCCTGGGCCGCCGCCCGACCGCGGCCGAATTGGCCATGTACTCGGTGATGTGGTCCGAGCACTGCTCGTACAAGTCCACCAAGAACCACCTGCGCCAATTCGGCGACAAGGTCACCGAGGAGATGAAGAAGGACCTGATGGTCGGCATCGGCGAAAACGCCGGCGTCACCGACCTGGGCGACGGCTGGGCCGTGACCTTCAAGATCGAATCGCACAACTCCCCCTCCTTCGTCGAACCGCACCAGGGTGCGGCCACCGGCATCGGCGGCATCGTGCGCGACATCATCTCCATGGGCGCCCGCCCGATCGCCGTGATGGATCCATTGCGCTTCGGCGCGATCGACCACCCCGACAGCCAGCGCGTGGTGCACGGCGTGGTTTCCGGCATCGGCAGCTACGGCAACTCGCTGGGCCTGCCGAATATCGGCGGCGAAACCGTCTTCGACCCGATCTACCAGGGCAACCCGCTGGTCAACGCGCTGGCAGTCGGCGCGCTGCGCCACGAAGACCTGCGCTTGGCCAACGCCTCGGGCGTGGGCAACAAGGTGGTGCTCTTCGGCGCGCGCACCGGCGGCGACGGAATCGGCGGCGCCTCGGTGCTGGCTTCCGAGTCCTTCGACGACACCAAGCCTTCCAAGCGCCCGGCCGTGCAGGTCGGTGACCCCTTCGCCGAGAAGGTGCTCATCGAGTGCTGCCTGGACCTGTTCAAGGCCTCCCTGGTCGAGGGCATCCAGGACCTGGGTGCCGCCGGAATCTCCTGCGCCACTTCCGAGCTCGCCTCCAACGGCGAGGGCGGCATGCGTGTCGAGCTGACCGATGTGCTGCTGCGCGACCCGACCCTGACCCCGGGCGAAATCCTGATGTCGGAGTCCCAGGAACGCATGATGGCCGTGGTCACCCCGGAGAACGTCGCGGCTTTCGAAGCCGTCATGGCCAAGTACTCCGTGGAGTACTCCTGGCTCGGCGAGGTCACCGACACCAACCGCCTGATCATCACCTGGGATGGCGAAGTCATCGTGGACGTGGATCCGAAGACCGTCGCCCACGACGGCCCGGTCTATGACCGTCCGTATGCTCGCCCAAGCTGGCAGGACGCCCTGCAGGCAGATACCTTCAAGTCCTCGGAAGCCGGGGCGAACCTTCCGGCCACCGGTGAAGAGCTGAAGGCTGCGGTGCTCGAGCTGATCGCCAGCCCGAATATGTGCGACAAGTCCTGGATCACCCGCCAGTACGACCGCTATGTCGGTGGCAACACCGCCCTGGCTTCCCCGGATGATGCAGGCGTGGTCCGCATCGATGAGGAAACCGGGCTTGGCGTAGCCATCGCTACCGATGCCAACGGCCGCTACACCTACCTGGACCCTTACCTGGGTGCCCAGCTGGCGCTGGCCGAGTCCTACCGCAACGTCGCCACCTCCGGCGCGATCCCTGCGGCGGTCTCGGACTGCCTGAACTACGGTTCCCCCGAGGATCCGGATGTCATGTGGCAGCTGGCCGAAGGCATCCGCGGCCTATCCGACGCCTGCAAGGTGCTCGGAGTACCGGTGACCGGCGGCAACGTCTCGCTGTACAACCAGACCGGCACCACCGCGATCCACCCAACCCCGGTCGTGGCAACCCTGGGCAAGCTGGACGACGTGGCACGCCGCACCCCATCGGGGTGGCGCGAAGAGGCAGACGGCCAGGCAATCTACCTGATCGGTGAGACCTTCGACGAGCTGGACGGCTCAGAGTTCGCCAACCTGCGCGGACACCTCGGCGGCTTGCCACCGAAGGTGGATCTGGAGGTTGAGAAGGAACTGGGCGCGATCCTGATCAACGCCAGCCGCGACGGCATGGTCGACGCGGCGCATGACCTCTCCGAGGGCGGCCTTGCGGCCGCGCTGTCGGAAATGGTCCTGCGCTACGGTGTCGGTGCCCGGGTGGCCCTGGACGACATCAAGAAGCGTGACGGTGTCGATTCATTCACCGCACTGTTCTCCGAATCGCAGTCTCGCGCACTGGTTGCGGTTCCGCGCAGCGAAGAGGTCCGCTTCAACGACATGACCGGCGCCCGCGGTGTAACCGTGGCTCGCCTGGGCATCGTCGATGCGGAATCGAATGCCCTGGAGGTGCAGGGTGAATTCACCGTGTCCGTCGAGGACCTGCGTGCCGCGCACGAAGGCACCATGGAGAAGTACTTCGGCTAAGCCTCCGCGCTAATAGCGCAATACGGCGAACAGCCCGTTTCCTCGGTGAGGAAACGGGCTGTTCGCCGTATTCATGCCGGTTCGAGGTGCTCCCCGCCAGCTCGGGACCTAGCTCTTCTAGTGATGCTTGTGCTCATCGTGCTCCTTGCGCGATGCCGACTTCTTGGCATCATGCTGGGCACGAAGGTCTTCGGCGTCATGCTGCTCGGCGGCTTTCTCCTGCTGAATCACTTGAGCGAAAAGCTTCTCCATCTCCTTGGCGACACCAGCTGCGGACGCCGGATTCTGGCCGGTGACCAGACGCTCGTCGACGACAACCTTTTCTTCGAAGTTTTCAGCCGCTTCGTGAATGGCACCTTGTTCAACCAGCCTGTCGACAAGGAGGAACGGGACGACCTTGTCCTTGCCGACTGCGACCTCTTCTTCGTTGGTGAATGCCGCGACGGTTCGCCCTTCGATGAGGCGCAATCCATTTTTCAATTCGACGTCGAGCAATCCAGCAGAACCGTGGCAAACCGCACCGACTAGTCCCCCTGCGTCGTAGACGCTGGCTACAAGTTTCTGCAGCCCTTCATGCTCAGGGAAGTCCCACATGGTCCCATGTCCACCGACCAGGTAAACGCCGTCATATTGTTCGGGGTCCACAACCTCGACTCGCGCGGTGTTGTAAAGGCCCGCCCGCGTAGCCTCATTCTGCGTGAATGCCACTTGGATCGGGTCGTCGGTATCTACCGTATCCTGCGGTGGTTGTCCGCCCTTGATCGAGGCAAAGTCTACGAAATGCCCGGAGTCCTTGAATACTTTCCATGGATGCGCGGCCTCGGCCACGTTGTATCCGGTTTTTTCTCCCGTGTCGCCGATCTCGGAAACACTGGTTAGTACCATGAGGATTTTCTTCATGACGTGCTCCTTTCACCCGATCCCCAGCCTAGGCAGGCGCTCTTCATCTGGCTACCTATTCCAGATAGCTTTCGGCTAAGTCTCAGGAAATGCCTTGAGCGGGGCTAAGAATTTTTGCCCCTTTGAAGTCCGTCATCCTTGAGCGAAATTGGCGCATTCGAAAGACAGGACCGCTGGGAGTCGTTGCGGAACCTTGCCTTGCCTTCCCTGTGGGGCTTGTTTGCTCCCTCCAGACAGCGCACACTCGGATCAAGAACATTTCCAGTGGACGCAAGAGTCGGGAGCACAGGTCGTGTCAAAGCATCACAGATACAGCAAGCACACTCCACAACTGGTCGTGTCCGCACCTGAGCATTTCATCCTGCAGGCGGTCAATCGTGCCGAAAGGGCAGGCGGCAAACTCGGCTACAAGATAGCCAAGAAGGAACTGAAGAACGCGCAGCATGAAGGGCTCGAGCTTTCCGAGCAACAGACCGACGAACTGCTCCAGGCCGCCGAACGCGCCGGAGCTGCGGCAGCATTGGCCGCGGCACGACGCGTGTTAGGCAAGAGCGTTCACGGGAGGCAGGACATATATCCCGGCGAGAACTCCGAGCATAAGACGCCCCGCCCCGAACTCACCGAGCCAACTCCTCTCAGCCACGGCATGGGCCAACACGTGTTGACGGTTAAACGCGTGAAGCATTTGAGTTCGGAAATGATCCGGGTGATCGCCGGAGCCGATCGACTTGCCGGATTCCGCCCGAACGGCAAGGCGGATCAGTACGTCAAGGTGTACTTTGCCGATCGCGAACTGGGGCTCACCGCCCCCTACGATTTGAAGGCATTGCGCCACCGGCTGCCCCGCGAGCAGGTTCCACGCTCACGTTCCTACACCATCCGCTGGGTCGACCGGTCGGCAGAAGAGCTGGCCATTGACTTCGTGGTGCATGGAGACCGTGGTTATGGCGGTTCGTGGGCCGCCAAGGTACTGCCGGGAGACCCACTGGTAATCTCGGACCCACGTGGCAAATTCACGCCGAGCTCGAAGGCCGGGAATTATCTGTTCGCAGCCGACGAGGCGGGAATTCCGGCCGTTTCCGTGGCTTTGAGTATGCTGCGTGCGGATGCGCAAGGAATTGCGCTGCTGGAAGTGGCCGGGGCCGCGAGCGAGTTTGAAATCGAGCATCCCGCCGGGATCGAACTGCGCTGGCTGCACCGAGACGGCCTACGCCCCGGAACCAGCGATCTGCTCCCTCCGGCGCTTCTTGCGCTGGGTCAACCCAACCCCGGGACAAGCGTGATGGCGCACGCCGAACGATCCACCGCGAAAGCCATCTCGAATATCACCGCCCAATGGGGCCTGAATAAGAAGTACGTCCACGTTTCTTCGTACTGGACGCTGCGGCGCTAGCGTTAGCGCCGCAGGTCACTGGACGTCACCGTAGGGAGCGGTATCTTTTCGAAGCGAAGCGAGGATCAATCGATGGCTCGGCTCCCCCGCGCCCGGCGACTGCTCAGCGCCATCGGCGGGTTGCTATTGGTCGTTATCGGGCTTGCGCTGATAACCGACTCGGCAACTTCCGTATCGCTCATCGTCCTCTTGCTGTGCTCGGGGTCGATTCTCACCGACCTAATGCGCCTACCGGCCGCGTGGCAGGTAAGCAGCCGGTGCGTGGCGCACTGACCGTGCTGGTTGGATTATTTGGTTCGGTTCTGGTCATCATCTGGCCCCGGCCATCGCTTTGGGTACTCGGCGCAGCTTTTGCGGGTGGCTAGTTCTCCTGGGACTGCACCGTCTTTGCGAAACTTTTGAACACCGGCTTCCCAAGACTCCTCGGTGGCTTCCCTGCTGGGACAGACGGGGCTCACCTTTGCTCCCGCCGGCTGCCTCGTGCTTCTGCTTGCCACCGGCGCCGCCACCGCATGGCTCTATTCCAGCGATGCACAGGCGGTCATGCGGCCCTTTTCGGTGCGGCTCGTGCCGAGAGATATGCTCCTGAACTGGAGGTACTCGATACTGCCGGAATGGCTCCGGCAACGGACCTGACTCGACTTGCGACAGGATTCAAGGACGAGGCTTAGGGAAAGATCGTCACCAGCCATATTGCCTCCGCCTGGGAGAAGATCTACCCCGAGTTGGAGATCGCCGCGCAACAGAACTCATCGGCCCGCTCCGCTGTCGAGCACATCTCACAGTTGCGCTTCTTCGGCAAAGACGTACCCGCCGCGCTGTCCACCAGCTCTCGACTATTCGACGCGTGCGCAGCCGGAAGCGATCTGCTCTAACGCGAATATGACGGGCTGGATCATCTGGGGCTCGTCGGAGAAAATTCACCGTTGAACCATGATCTCGTGCAATGGACCAAGGAATTGCTGGCGGGGGAACAAGAACGTGGAAACTGCACCCGCCAACTAGCTATCGGGCGAAGTTCCGGACCGTGACCTGCAATTCGGGCCTCTCGCTGCGCTAATCAAGGGCGATCCGTTTCTCCAACTCGGAAGTCTGATGTGGAGCTCAACGGCAGAACCGAATTGCCGATCGAGGCAGAGACGTTTCGTTCGCCAACGCCCACCTGTCCAAATTCCAATGCAGTGAAGCATTCGAATGACCGTGGGTCTGAACGATTCAAGACAAGGTGTGTCAGATCAGGAGTTCTCTACTAATTACTCCCTCTAGATCGCGGCTCGAAACATCTCACAAATGAACACGCAGGTGAACCCCTCGACTTGTCGGTAGCAACGAATAGAGTTCTACCGGTGGAGGACAAATCCACCTAATCAATACCGAAGCAGGAGAACTCCCCGGGCATGCGCTTATCGCGACGAATTATTTCCATCACGCTGGTAGCCGCCACCCTTGCCGTGGGTGCTTGCGCGTCGCTGGGATCATTTGAGCTTTCAGACTTGGTCTCCGAGCCTGCTGCCCAGACGGCAACCACACTGGGCGACAAAGAAGAGTTCGCCAAATCCCTCACGCTGCTTGAACAGATCGATCGCAAGGGGCGAGCGCCGAAAACCGGATATGCACGGGATCTATTCGGCAAAGGCTGGAAGGACCCGGACCGCAACGGCTGCGATGCACGAAACGATATCTTGGCCCGCGATCTGGAAGATGTTGCCCTCAAGCCGGCACGGGTCGACTGCGTGGTGCTCAGCGGCATCTTCCATGATCCGTATACGGGAGAAACCATTGAGTTCCGGCGCGGGCAAGGAACCAGCTCCGAAGTCCAGATTGATCACGTAGTCGCGTTGTCTGATGCGTGGCAAAAGGGCGCACAGAAATGGGACGCACAGACTCGGCTCGAATTCGCCAATGACCCGTTGAACCTTCTTGCCTCGGATGGGTCGGCAAATGCCTCCAAAGGTGACAAGGATGCAGCTACCTGGCTTCCACCAAACAAGAGCTTCCGCTGTGCTTACGTTTCACGCCAAACTCAGGTGAAGGCAAAATATGGCGCGTGGATGACCCCGGCTGAGCACACTTCCATTGCCAAAGTCCTCAGGTCATGCCTGTAAAACTCAGGCAATCGCCTCGCCATCATACAAAAGGATGAGGGCAATAGGCCGTAATTGCACCAAAAGTTTTATATTCAAATCGGTGAACCTGTGGCAGAATTGTATTAGTCCAGCGTTTTGGGAATAGCTCATGGCGCGACGAACACGAATCAACAGAAACTGGTGCACCATGAAGGCACGACTGCTCGGCTCGATACTTCTAGCCGCCAGCGTCTGCGTCTTCATGCTCGCCCTGGACGTCCAGCAACGCGAGATCGCGACCGCCTGCTGGGTGACCTCATCGCTGATGTTCATTGTCTCGGCAATGATTCTGGTGACCAGCACGCTGGATAGATCCGAAGTAACCGCCGGCGATCCGCGCCGCCGAAAGGTCTAGCGAACTAGGCTTTCTTTACGATGGAAGACTTCAGTTCCATGGGACCGAAGCCATCGACCTTGGCGAAGATATCATGGTCACCGCTGCCCGGAGTCAGCCTGATATTACGCACCTTGGTTCCAGACTTCAGCGCAGCCTGCGCTCCCTTAACTTTCATGGTCTTCACAATGGTCACCGAGTCGCCATCCTGCAAGACATTGCCCACGGCATCCTTTATTTCGGCGCCTGCGGCATTGTTGCCCCCCTCCCCAGCAATGTGCGCATTCCATTCGTGCGCGCATTCGGGGCAGACAAGTAGCGAGTCCATGGCATAGGTGTATTCGCTAGAGCATTCGGGGCACGGCGGCAAGGTTTCACTCATGAAAATAGCTTATCAATGCTGGTGATCGGCGCCCGCACCCTGGAGGGTCAAGCGGCGAACCGGCAGGCACCGCCCGCACCGGAAACGGCGTAATTTCCATATAGATGGACAAATTTCACGAGAAGTCATCGACAGGTTCACCTGCATGCGATAGACATGATGCATGTCACTCGCACACTACTAGGAGGATCTATGTCTGCATTCAAGCAGATAAGGAACACTGGACTAGCTTCGCTAGCCGCATTGTCCCTGCTCACCTCGGGCGCAATTGCCGCTCAGGCAACCGCGACGGAAGCACCCGCTGCTGGCGAAAATGTCAGTCTCGACCTTATCGGGATCAACGATTTCCATGGCCGTATCGCAGCCGACCGGGATTCGGCAGGCGCCGCGGTCTTGGCCGGCGCCGTCGATGCCCAACGCGCAGCGAACCCGAACACCTTGTTCGTCTCGGCCGGGGATAACATCGGAGCTTCAACCTTCGCCTCCGCTTCTCAAGAAGATGAACCGACCATCGATTCGCTTGTCGCCGGCGGGTTGGACGCCGCAGCGGTGGGCAATCATGAGTTCGACGGCGGATACGAGGACCTCAGCGACCGCGTCATCGAACGCTACGGGCAGCAATCCGGTGCGGATGGCGCCGACTTCGCGCTTGGCGCCAACGTCTATGACAAGGGGACCAAGAATCCCGCCTTGCGTGAATACGCGATCCGCGAGGTGGACGGGCTGCGCGTTGGAATCATCGGCACCGTCACCGCCGATGTCCCTTCGCTGGTCAGCCCGAACGGTATCTCCTCCCTTGACTTCGGAAGTGAATTGGAAGCGGCTAATCGAGTCGCGGCCCAGCTTTCCGATGGCGACGAGGCCAACGGCGAAGCCGACGTCCTGGTCCTACTGACTCACAACGGCTCGGAGAACGATACCTGCGAGGTTATCGCCGACGAGGACAGCGACTACGGCACGCTCATCCGCGATGCCAGCCCGGAGATCGATGCGATCTTCTCCGGCCACACGCATCAGGCCTATAACTGCGATATTGCGGGCCGATCGGTCATCCAGTCGCATCAGTACGGCACCACCTTGGGCAAGGTTTCCCTAGAGCTCGACGCCACCACCGGTGACGTCGTTGAGAGTGCAACCGAACTCGTCCCGCTGGCAACTGAAGATGCCAATGGCGATTGGTCGCCAAACTTCGAGGCAAATGCCGAGGTCCAGGCCATTGTCGATGAAGCAGTAGACAAGTCGGAAGAAGTCGGCAGCGTGAAGGTCGGCCAGATTTCCGAGGACATCCTGCGCGGCGGCGAAGAACCGGGATCCGACCGCGGTATCGAGTCGACACTGGGAAACACCGTGGCAGACATCCACCTGTGGGCCACCTCGAACGAGAACTTCGCCGGAGAGCCGGCGGAGATCGCCTTCATGAACCCAGGCGGCCTGCGCGCCGATCTGCTCTACGGCCAAGATGGCACGGTGACCTACAAGGCCGCCGCCGACGTCCAGCCCTTTGCCAACACGTTGATCACCTTCGAGATGACCGGAGAGCAGATCCGTGAGGCCTTGGAGCAGCAATGGCAGCCGGAAGGCTCGGAACGTACCAAACTGCATCTGGGCATCTCCGAGGGATTGGAATACACCTACGTTGAAGATGCAGCTGCCGGCGAGCATATCAAGGACATCACCTTCAACGGTGAGCCACTTGATGAGAGCGCATCCTTCACGGTCGCGGCCAACGCGTTCCTCGCAACCGGTGGCGATAACTTCGCCGCCTTTGCTGAAGGCACCGGCCACACGGACAGCGGCCAAATTGATCTGGACGCAACCGTGAACTACTTCAAATCCCACGACGTAGTTTCCCCAGCACCATTGGGCCGCGCCACCTTGTCGGGTACCGACTGGGCCAGCGTGGAGATTTCGCCTTCCGAGATCGTTCCCGGTGAAGGCGCTCAGGTCTCCGTGATGGGCCTCGAAGAAGGGGCAGAAGTAACAGCCACCGCCTTCGACGGCGAATTGGTAGTAGATGATATCCCTGCCGCGGATGCGGAAGGCAAGACCTCCTTCGAGCTTGCCGTTCCAGCCGATGCCAAGCTAGGGGCAAACTCGCTGGTTCTCTCCCAGGTGCAGCGCGAGGACATCTCGGTGGACTTCACCGTAATCGAGTCGGCCGCGGAGCCGACTCCGAGCGCCGAACCGACCGAGGAACCTAGCCAGGAACCTTCGCAGAGCCCAAGCGAGGAGCCATCGCAAAGCCCTTCGCAGTCGCCAAACGCAACGCCTTCCGAGGACAGCAAGCAGTCGCCAAGCGAGCAGCCTCGCGACAAGGATTCCCTGGCGGACACCGGGTTCGCCGCTAGCTGGATCGGCATCGCCGCAGGGGTGGTGCTGGTCGCCGGAATCATCTTGCTGGTGATTCGCAGCCGCAAGAAGAACACCCACTAAGCAAGAACGCGCAAGCCAACGGCACCCCGGAATCCATCCGGGGTGCCGTTGGCCTTTCAGGAACTATGCACTAGTCAAACCCTGCTAAAACCTCGTTCAAGGCCTCGGTCGAAGACGGGTGGGTGAAGATCGAGTCGCGTAGCGTGCTGGCGGTGATCCCGGAGCGCATGGCTAGCGCCACCAGGTTGATGACTTCCTGTGCGTCTACGTGCATCAGCGCCGCACCAAGTATCTGGTCGTTGTTTCGATCCACCAAAAATTTGATGATGCCTCGCGGATCCCGCACAATTTTCGGCCGTGGCATCGCCGCGATATCGGCAACTTTTTTCACCGCCACCTTAATGTCCAGCCCTTGGGCACGCCCCTGGTCTTCGCTGAGACCTACCCGGGCCAGGGGCGGGGTGGTGAACATGGTGGTTGGCACCGCCACCCTGTCTTCGAGGTTCCGTGCGCCCTCCCCCAAGAACTGGTCTTTGAGGATCCGCTGGTCATCTAAAGATGTGTAGGTGAACTGCGGTCCGCCGATGACATCGCCCAATGCGTAGATCCCCTCCGAGCCGGTGGCCAAATGCTTATCAACCTTGATCTCGCCTTTGTCTCCCAAGCGAACATCGGTCGTTTCCAGGTTGAGTCCCTGGGTGGCAGGGGTTCGTCCAAGTGCCAGGAGCACCGCGTCGGCTTCGATGCTCCGCTCCATTCCGTCTCGTTGATAGGTCACCGTGACGCTTTCGGCATCCTGACGCATCGAGGTGACACTGGCGGAATCGAGGATGTTCACTCCGGCATCAGATAGAGCCGAGGCCACCTCGGCGGCAACGTCTTCGTCTTCGCGCTTCAAAGGCCGCGCTCCGCGATCCAGCACGGTCACCTCCGCACCGAATTGCGCGAACATGGAAGCGAATTCCAGCCCCACGTAACCGCCGCCCACCACAAGCAGCTTGGCCGGGAGTTCAGCATGTTGCAGGGTCGTTGAATCGTGGATTCGCCCGCCAATTTCCGCGCCGCTAATTGGCGGAACGGAAGGTAGCGCCCCGGTGTTGATGACGATCCTCGGGGCGCTGAGCTCTAGTACCTCCTCGCCGCCTTCCACCTTGATGCTGTGCGGGCCGGTGAAGCTGGCCCTGCCCGTGAGCACCAGAACGGAGTCCAGGTCGTTCAGCATCGAGAAGTTCTTTTGGCGCATCTTCGCGGTGAGTTCGTCGCGGCGTTCGACCGACTTGTAGAAGTAGTGGGCATCTGCCCTATTGCCCCGATGCTGTTCCGCGTCATGGATCAAGGTCTTCGTTGGAACGCATCCAATGTTGATGCAGGTGCCGCCATACATCGATGTCGACTGCTCAACGATAGCCACCCGTTGTCCTGCGCGGGCTAGCGTTCCTGCGAGAGTTTTGCCGCCCTTTCCCCAGCCAATGACAATGACATCAAGTTCCATAGCCGCAACCACGTCCTCACAATTGGTTTTCTGCTTCCACGCCGAGTCTTCTCCGCGTGTAGCTTCAAAGCAACCTATGGACTCGGGGAATAAGAAAGGCGCGGCCCGTAGTTGGAACTTCTTCTTCCAACTACGGGCCGCGCCGCTTCGCTGTCTGCAAGGCTAGCCGATCTGGAGCTCGCCCATTTCGTCCCAGTCTTCGCCTTCGATCTTGCGCGAGATGATCTTCGGGGTCTGCACGAGCAATGGACGCATCGACTCAAGCCCTGCTGCGAAGTGCTCCGAGTTGACGTGAGCCGCTGCGGCTTCGTCATCGCGGAAGGCTTCGACGAGAACATACCCGTTCGCGTCCTCGACACTTCGCGACCAGTCGAACCACAGGTTGCCTTCCTCGGCGCGGGTAGCCTGAGTGAATTGCGCAACGTGGGACATGAAGCTTTCGGAAAATTCCGGCTTTACCTGATATTTAACGACGATGAAGTACATGTAAATCAGTCTAGCGATTCGTTCGCAATTTTTGTTTGCATGCGGATGAATTCTCGGTCACGCCTCGGCATGCCCTCGACCACTAGATCATAGGAGTCCTCAACGAGTTCCCGCAGGTGCTGCGGTTCCAGCCCCGGACGCACCGAATTCCAGTGTTTTTTGCTCATATGATATCCGGGGATAATCTCGTCATATTCGCTGCGCAGCTGGTCTGCGATCGCGGGTTCGCATTTGAGGTTCAGCAGCAGCTCGCCCCGGTGCACCATGAGCAGCCCGAACATCTTGGCTTTAGCGCGGTCGCGGCCGGAAACTTTGAACACGGTGCTGTCTTCACCAAAAGGGTGGTCCTCGAATGCCCCGGGCAACTCCAGGCAGAGAGCACGCCACCGTTCGTGGAGTTCTTCCATCGAAGCTTCGGCCATCGATCTGCCCCTTCATTTATGGCTCTGGGTTGCTGCCTGCCACGGTACCAAGTTTTCCCGGCGTGCCGTGGGAGAGAGCTGCTTTTCAGAGCAGCGGATACTCAATTTTCGGGCAGGTATCCATGACAACTTCCAGGCCGGCGTCCTTGGCCCGTTGAGCAGCCGCGTCGTCTCTGACGCCCAATTGCATCCAGATGGCCGACGCTCCAACGCTGATCGCCTGGTCGACAACATCGCCCACCTTGTGCGAGTTCACGAAGCAGTTCACCACATCGATCTTTCCAGGGATATCGGCGAGCTTGGCATAGCCTCGTTCGCCGAGCGCATTTTCTGCGCGCAAGGACACCGGCACGATCTCCATGCCCAACTCGTCGCGCAGGTACCGGGCGATCGACGGCGCCACGCGATGCGGGTTAGCGCTCAAACCCACCACCGCCCAGCGTGCCGGAGTCGTCAATAACCGTCTGATGAGCTCGGGATCATTAACCTGGTTTTCGTTCATGCTCGTCACCCTACAGGGTGTGGATACGAAAAGGCCGCCGGTGCACAGCTTGCCCCGGCGGCCTAAACGGTCTGCGTGCTAATGCTGAAGCGCCGCTTCGGTGTTCGTCGCGGAGAACTCTCCGAAGGCGCCACGGTACCGCGCCGCGGGGTGGTTCTCCGGAAGCTTGTCTCCGCGTCCAAAGACCTTCGCACGCAGGCTGCCCGGAGCATATTCGCTCTGCGCCAAACCGCGCCGCCGCAGCTCGGGAAGCAGCCCCTCGATGAAGTTGTCATAGGAGCCAGGCAAAATGTGGTTGATGACATTCAGCCCGTCGATCCCCGCATCCTGCCATTCGAGCAGCTTGTCGGTGATCTGTTCCGGGGTTCCCACGATCTGCTGGGCCTTGGCCCGGTAGTGCGCGAGGTCGCGCAGCGTCGGGTTGCGGCCCGGGGTGGAAGCCAGCGCGGCTTCCAGGACGCCTTGGGCGCCCTCGGTTTTCACCTCGCCCAGCGGGGTGTCCAAATCCAATCCGCCCAAATCCACGCCGATGCCTCCACCGATGTGAGCGATGATCGCGTGCGGATCAAGGTACTGGTCGTATTCGGCTTCCAGCGCTTTGGCCTCCGCCTCGGTGGAGCCGACCACGAAGGAAAGGCCTGCGAAGACCTTCAGATCCTCGCGGCTGCGGCCCGCGGCGTTGAGGTTCTGCGTCAACGCGGCGACCTTCTTGGCCACATACGCCGGGTGCGGCGCGAAGAGGAACGTCGCCTCTGCATGGGTGGCCGCGAATTGGCTTCCGCGAGGAGAGGATCCCGCCTGGAAGAGGAATGGTGTGCGCTGGGCGCTGGGAATCGCCTGATGCGGGCCGTCGATCGAATAGATCTCGCCGCGGTGATTGATCTTGTTAATGCGCGCCGGGTCGGCGTAAATCCCAGATTCCTTGTCGGCCTTCAGCGCATCGTCTTCCCACGAGCCTTCCCAGAGCTTGTAAGCGGCATCGACGTATTCCTCGGCCCACCCATAACGGTCGTCGTGGGCCATGAGGTTCTTCGCGCCGAAATTGCGGTGCGAGTTCTCCAGCACGCTGGTCACGATATTCCATGCCACGCGTCCTTGCGAGAGATGGTCCAGCGTGGAGATCTGTCGTGCGAATTGGAACGGATGGGACTGGACGACCGAACTGGTCATCGCCAGCCCGATCTCCTTGGTGCTGGCGGCCAGCGCCGAAAGCAGCACCAGCGGGTCGTGGCTCGGGATTTGCATTCCCTTGCGTGCCAGGGAGGCCCAACCGCCCTCGTGATCTGCGTACAGTCCGGCCACGTCGGCGAAGAACAGGTTGTCGAATTTCGCATCTTCGAGTTTCTTGGCCAGATCCACCCAGAGCCCCAGCTCATGGAACCGGTCCTGTTGCGCTTCCGGATGACGCCACATTCCGCCGAGGATATGGCTAGAAGTATTCATCAGGAAGGCCGAGAGGATGAAGCGTGGTCGTGTTTCGAAGGTACCCATTTTACTTTGCTCCCTTGGCTTCGCCGATTGAGTTCAGGCCGGTCGGAATCGTGCCATTGATGAAGTAGTCGCCTACCGAGCGGGCCTTGAAGGCCACCGGGTTGTGCGTGGCGACGGTGCGTGCGTTGCGCCAGTAGCGGTCCAGCGACTTGCTGGTGGACACCGCCGAGGCGCCGGTGACGTCGAACAGTTCGCTCGTCGCATCGAGCACCAGCTTGGGCGTGATGACGTGTGCCTGCTGCACCGCGATCTCCGCGCGTAGGAAAGCGGCTTCGTCATCCAGGTTCAGCGCCGGGTCGTGGGCGGCATCCAGTTCGCGGGCCGCGGTGACCACAATAGCTTCCGCGGCGTATACGTTCGCCGCAAGCCGGCCCACCAGTTCCTGAATCTGCGGATCGTTGCGGAACAATTCTCCGGAGCCGGTATTGAAGGTCCGGGTGCGGGTTTCCACGATGCGGGCGGCCTCGTCACGCGCGGCCTTGCCGATGCCGACGAGTACCGCAAGCAGGCAAAGCTGGAAGAACGCGGGCTCCAGCGTGGAGGCGACCTTGCGTTGCAGGATATTTGCCTCTTCAACGGGAACCTCGGTAAAAATACCGGTTCCGGTACCGGTCAGCGGCTGGCCGAAGCCGTCCCAGTCGTCAAGGATCTCCACCCCTTCGCCGTGGCGGTCAACGATTGCGTACTGGCGGCCTTCGACGCCTTCGGTGGAGGCCATCACGACTACCCAATCGGCGAAGATCGAGCCGGTGGTGTAGTACTTTTCGCCGTTGAGCACCCAGCCGACAGCGCCCCGGCTGAGCCGGGTGTTGGTGGTTCCCAGCGCGTTGCCACCACGTTCGGTGGCCGCATTGCCGAAGATCTGGCCGGCGAGCACGCGGGGGAACCAGCGGTCCTGGAATTCTTGGGGCTGCAGCGCGATCGTTTCGACAAAGGAGAAGTGGCTGCGCAGCAGGTGGGCGACGTTCGAATCCGCGGAGGCCAATTCGATCAGCAGCCGGAAAAGATGCTCGTGGCTGACCGGTTCCCCGCCGTGGCTGCGCGGCACACGCAACGTGGTGAAGCCGGCGTCCTTGAGCCATTGCACCTGCTCGAAGGGCAGGATCCGCTGCTGCTCGCGCTGCGTAGCGCCCTCGCCCACGCGGGCGAAGACCGGAGCGAAACGCTCAGCCAGGGCCTGGTAGGTGGCTTCGGGACTCAGGGTTTGGCTGAGGTCAATGCTCATGTGCTTCTCATTCCTTGTCACTGGAAATCTGTCTGGGATGAATCTGCCGCTCAGGCGCTGCGCAGGTGCTCGAATTCGCGCAGCACCGCGCCGGGGTTCGCCGCAAGCAGGGTGCGCGTGTATTCATGGCGGGGGTTGGAGAACACCTGCTCAACGGTTCCGGTTTCCACCAGTTCGCCGCGGCGCATCACGCCCACCCGGTGGCTGATCCGTTCGACCACGTGCAGGTCATGGGAGATGAACAGGTAGGTCAATTGCTGTTCGGTCTGCAGCCGATCGAGCAAGTTGAGGATCTGTTCCTGGGTGAGCACATCGAGCGCGCTCAATGCTTCGTCGAGGACCAGGATCTTCGCGCCGCTGGCCAGGGCGCGGGCGATGGCCACGCGTTGGCGCTGGCCCCCGGAAAGTTCCGGCGAGCGCTTGGCGGCCAGTTCCGGGGCGAGGTTCACCTGCGCCATCAGCTCGTTCGTACGTGCTTCGCGCCAGGCTGAATCGCCAAGCCTGTAGTTGCGCATCGGCTCCTGGATGATCGAACGGACCGTTTGCCGGGGGTCCAGAGCCGAGTCGGGGTTCTGGTAAACCAGCTGCGCCTCGCGCCACAGCGCGTAGCGCTGCTTGCCGCCGATTGAGCTGACGTCCTGGCCGTTCACCTCGACGCTGCCCTGGCTTGCGCCAAGCAGCCCCATGATGATTTTAGCCGTCGTCGACTTTCCCGATCCCGACTCTCCGACCAGCGAGAAGGTCGTGCCGCGAGCCACCTCGAAGCTGACCTGCTGGACCGCCTGATGCGCCTTGGAACCCTGTCCAAACTCCTTGCCGAGGTCCGTCACGCGAATCGCCACGTCGCTGATTTCGGCCGTGTCTCGGCGCTGGTTGGTGGCGTACGCCTGGTCGAGCAGGGCCTTGGTGTAGTCATTGGTGCTGCTGGCAATCAGCTCGCGGACCGAACGGTCTTCGAGAACCTCGCCACCATTCATCACCAGCACCCGGTCGGCGATGTCGGTAGCTACGGCGAGGTCGTGGGTGACGAACAGGACGGTGGTCCCCTTCTGCCGGGCCAGGGACACGAAGACTTCAAGCACCGTGCGCTGCACGGTGACATCCAGTGCGCTGGTTGGCTCGTCGGCGATCAGCAGCTGCGGATTCAGCGCGAAGGCGATGGCGATCAGCACGCGTTGCTTCAGCCCGCCGGATAGCTCGTGCGGGTACTGGCTCAGGCGTTGCTCCGCCCGGTCGATCCCGACGCTGCCGAGCAGTTCGATGGCTTTTTCACGCCACCGGTTCTTGGGCACCGAACGGGACGGGTGTAGGCGGAACACCTCGATGAGCTGCGAGCCGATGGTCTTCACCGGGTCGAGCGAGGCGCCCGGGTCCTGCGGGACCAGCCCGATACCGGCGCCCCGGATATCGCGCCATTGACGCAAGCTCAGCGCGGTGACCTCGGTGCCGCCAAAGCGGATGCTGCCGGTGGTGCTGGCGTCCTGGGGAAGCAGCCCGATCAGTGCCTTGGTCAGCGTCGATTTCCCCGAACCCGATTCGCCAACGATTGCCACGATCTGCCCGGCCGGGATTTCGAGGTTGATCCCCTGCGCGGCGAGGGTGCCTTGGGCGTACCGCACCGAAAGATCCTCGATGCGCACGACCGGGTTGGTGCCGGTGTTCTTGGTAGTCATAATCTGATCCCTTCACAAATTTTGGTCCCCGATGCCGGTTAGAAGCGGAATGCCTTGTTGATTGCGCGGCCGAGCACGGCGGTGAGCATCACTGCCGCGACGATCACCAGCCCCGGAAGCGTGGTCAACCACCAGGCGACGGTGAGGTATTGGCGGCCTTCGGAGATCAGCAGCCCCCATTCGGGTGTTGGCGGCGGCGAGCCGAATCCTAGGAAGCCGAGCCCGGAGATCGCCAGGATCGCCGCACCCAGGTCGACCGCCAGCAGGGCGAGCACCGGGCCGATCACGTGCGGGATGATATGGCGGCGCAGCACGGTGAGGTAGCCGCCACCGCTCATCAGCGCCGCTTGCACGAAATCGCGTGAACGTACGCGCAGCACCTCGGTGCGGACAAGCCGCGCGAAGGCCGCGATCGAGGCGATGCCCACACCGAGTCCCAGCGAGAATGGACCGGGTTCGGTCGCGGTGACCAGGATCAGCGCGATCAGGAAGGCGGGAACCGCCAGCACCACGTCGACGAAGCGCATCGCGACCGAATCGGCGAAACGGCCGGCGGTGGCGGCGAGCAGGCCCAGCAGGCTGCCCACCACGCTGCCGATCAGGCAGGCCAGTCCGGCGGTCATCAGCGTCTGGCTGGTTCCGTGGACCACCCGGGCATAGACGTCGCGCCCCAGGTGGTCGGTTCCGAAGGGATGGGCCAGCGATGGTTCCGCGAGCTTCTGCTGCGGCACCCCGGTGAGCGGGTCCTGTCCGGTGAACAGCCCCGGCAATACCGCCCAGGCGAGCAGAAGCGCCAGCGGGAGGAGCACCCACCAGTTCCGCAACCAGCCAAGCAGCGTGGTCTTGGGCGTGGCGCCATGCTCCGGCTCGAGCGCGCTGCCAGTGGCCAGCTCCACGGCCGGGGTGCCCCGTTCGGTCAAAAGACTCATGATCGTTTCCTTTCCCTAGGCTGCCAGCGCGCGAGGCGAACCGGCGTGGGAGGTGATGATGCGTGGATCAAGCTTCGGATGGATCAGGTCGACGAGCAGATTCACCGCGGTAAAGGCGGCGGCGGTGAGCAGCACCAGTCCCTGCACCAGCGGGATGTCCTGCACCGTGACCGCCTGCAGCACCAGCTGGCCCAGTCCGGCACGGGCAAAAACCGTCTCGGTGATAACGGAACCGGCGAGCAGGGTGCCGATGGTGATGCCCGCGATGGATAGCGCCGCCGGGGCGGCGTTTTTCAGCGTGTGCCGGTAGAAGATCCATTCCTCGCTGGCGCCCTTGGCCCGCAAGACATCGACGAAGGGCTGAGTGTTCACCTCGTGCACGCTCTTGATCAGCACCTGGGCGATGGGTGCGCTGAGGTGGATGGCCAGAACGAGGATCGGCACCGCCAGCGAGAGGAACGAGCCGTCCGGGAACAGCGACATCACCCCGAGCTGCACCGCGAGCACCTGAAGCAGCACCAGTCCGAGCCAGAACACCGGGATGGAAATCATCAGCGGTGGCAGATTCAGCAGGGCGTTGCGGACCCGGGGGCGGCGCGACAGGCTGGCGGCGGCGGTCAACGCGACCGCCAGCACCAGCGCCAGGGCGAAGGCGCTCCCGGCGAGCAGCAGCGTGGAGCCGATGACCTCGCCTATTCGGGTGGACACCGCCGAGCCGGAGGACAGGGAATAGCCCAGGTCTCCGGTCAGCAGCGCACCGAGCTGGGTGAAGTACTGCACGATCAGCGGCTGGTCATAGCCGTAGTAGGCCTTCATCTGCGCGATCGTTGCCGGATCCGCAGACGAGTCTGCGGAGAGGAAGATCGTGACCGGGTCGTTCGGCAGGGCCTGCACCGCGAGGAAGACCGCGGTGTAGGCCAGCAGGATCACCAGCAGTGCCTGACCGATGCGTTGTGCGATGTATCCACCCATGTTGAGTTCCTTTAGCCGTTGCTCTTCCAGGCGCCCTGGAAGATTGGTGCGGTGCCGGAGGTGAAGTCGATGTGCGCGTCCTTGTTGGCGCCGTACACCTGCACTTCGTCCCACAACACGAGGGTCAATGCCTTGTCCAGTACCAGCGCGCGCTGCTCCTCGCCGATGAGCTCCAGATGCTCTTCTTCGGTGGTCGCCGCCTGCTCACGGGTGAACAATTCGTTCAGTTCCTTGTCGGCGTTCAGCGTCTGGTTATTTGTCGCCGGCGCGTAGACCGGCCCCAGACCGCCGTAGGCGAACTGGCGGGTTCCGAAGAATTCGATCTGGTCATCGACCATGGCGTTGGTCAAAAATGAATTGTCCGCAGCACGGTTGACCAGCTGCACTCCGATCTCCCGCCATTGCTGTTCGATCAGCTCGAAGGCCGGCTTGATGACCACGGAGTTATTCGAGCTGGCCACCGTGATTTCAAGCTTCTTGCCGTCCTTCTCACGGATCCCGTCCGCGCCAACGCTCCAGCCCGCTTCTTCAAGCAAGGCCTTGGACTTCTCCGGGTCATAGCCGAGCTCGGCAGACAGATCCACGAAGCCCGGTGCCTGGTGGTTGAGGATCGACCCTGCGAGCACATAGCTGTCCGAGAGGACCGTGTCCTTCAGCGCCTGGCGGTCGATTCCCACCTGCAACGCCTGGCGCACCTTGGTCTCGGCCAGCTTGCCCGAACCGATTCGAATCGCGGCATGGTTGGTAGTCAGGTCCACGCCTTGGGCGGCGAAGATCTGCCCGCCTCCGGCACTGAGCACCTCTTCGTCAACGGGCTGCAGTCCGCGGACCAAATCGACCTGGCCGGACTGCGCCGCGCCGGCCCGGTGGGCAACTTCTGGCAGGTACTTGACGACCAGTTTTTCAAGGTATGCGTCACCCTGGTTTGCTGCGGTTTCCGGGGCCCAGGCGTAGTCATCGCGGCTGGTGAAGACGACTTCTTCATCTGGCTTTTCGGATTCGAAGACGAACGGTCCGGAACCGACGATCTGCGATATTGCGGTTTGCCCTGCATTGTCCAGTTCCAGTGTGCCCGGGGATACCAGCCCGGCGGTCACCGAGGAGGTGGAGCGCAGGAAGTTCGCATCCGGGCGCTTCAGGGTCACCTTGACCTGGTTCGCGCCGACGACCTCGGAGCTCTTGTAGGCTGAAAAGTCGACGTTCGGTTGAATCTGCGCGGACTCTACGCCTAAGCCAAGCGCGTCCAGATTTTTCTTGACCGCTTCGGCATCCAGGGCCGTGCCGTCTGAGAATGTGACGCCATCACGAATGGTGAAGGTGAATTCGGTCTGTGCCTTATTGGCGGTGAATTCGGAGGCGATCCAGCCTACGAGCTTGCCGGATTCGGTATCAAAATAGGTCAACCGATCCAGCACCGAGTTCAGCACATTCGCCTTCTCGTAGAAGCGAGCGGCCTGGGTCTGCCAGTTGTTGATCGGGGTTACCTCGGCAAAGGTGAACGTTCCTCCCTCTACCGGGGCGCCTGCTTCCGCGGAAGCTGCCGGCTCGGAGCTCTCCGCGGTGGATGCGCTGTTGCCGCCACAGGCGGTCAGCGAAAGACCTAGAACTGCGAGTAGTGCTGCGGCCTTCAGGCTCAGTGGTGTGTTGCGCATTTTCTGGTGTTCCTCTCGGTAATTTCCCGAGGATTACGCCGAAATCCCGATCCTGCCGCGGTATTGCGGGGCGGGAAGAAGGCAGACTTCTCCCCTGTGCGGACCGTTGCGAAATCTAGCAATCTCCATCGGTCCTGGCCTTAGCACCGCTCCCTGCCGGGATGGTTGCTGCAACGTCAACGAGCCAGGTCTCTCGGTCGCTCTGGATGGTTATCATTCGGTGTCTTTGCCGAACAATTTAAGTCTGCGCGCGCAGGTGCGGTGTGACCAACCATGACGTTATATACGCGTCACGAAGTCATCCCAATACACACTTTGGGGCAAAAACAGGCCCTGAAGCCGGTCACGAAACGTCATAAGTCAGTTCGTGACGCTGCTGAAAAGATTTCCTTGACAGCAGTATCCCCGGCCCCGCGTGATCAAGGGTGGATTTGCTCGCTCGCCAACGAAACATTCGGGATAAAAGCGAACGGCCAGCCCGAACCTCTCTGGTTCAGGCTGGCCGTTCGCATAGTTCCAGTGAGCGGCCCTACTCGGCGGATACCGGAGTCAGCACTCCTTGGACCAACGGATCCTCGGTGTTCTTCAGGTATTCCTGCAGTCTTGGATCGGAGAACACCTCGATTAGCTTGGCTGCATCGGCAGTTTTGGAGAACTCGGTGCCGAAGATCAGCTTGGAGGCGAAGGTTCTAGGCGGTTCCGGGAACAGGATTCCCTTGTCGCGGCCGACCTTTCCGGCATCGAACTGCGACACGTATCCGATGGCTGCATCCACATCGTCTAGCATGCGCGGCATGGCGAGGAGGTCTGCTTCCTTCAGCTCGAAGCCGCGCGGGTTGTCAACCACGTCGGCCATCTTCGCGGTACGCGGTTCGATGTCGGGGTTCAGGCCGAGCAGTCCCTCGCGCTCCAGGAGCCAAAGCGCTTGCCCCTGGTTGGCGACGTCGTTAGGCAGGAGCAGCGTCGACCCCTCGGGGAGAACCTCGACCGATTCGTAGCGGGTGGAATACAGACCGAAGCCCCATTGGTACAGTTCAACGGTTGGCGTCAATTCCACGCCGGCGGCTTCTGCCGATTGCCGCATGTACCACTCATGTTCAAAGATGGTCGCGTCGAACTGCCCTTCGGCCACGGCGCGGTTCGCCTGGATTGGATCCTGAAGCCCAATGGGTTCTATCTCGATTCCATAATCCGGCGCGATGGTCTCGGCCACGAATTTCAGGATCTTCTCTTCCCCGGCCATTGCCGGTTCAAAATGGACCTTGAAATTCGTTTTGCCGGGCTCGGTGGACGCGAGCGCTGGAGCGGACTTTTGCTGAACCAGCAACGCGCCAAGGACGAGCGCCACAATGGTCGCGCATGCCGCGATGGTCCAAGGCAGTTTCGCGGTGTTTTTACGCAGAGTGAAGCCATGGTCATGGCCTTTGGGTGAAGTCGTCATGTTCTTCTCGTTTGTTCTAGGGCGCTTAGGGGCGGGCCAGCGCGCGGGCGATGCGATCGCCGAGGAATTGGACTGCTTGCACGGTCAGAATGAGCGCAAGGATCGTGGCAAGCATGACATTCATGTCGAACCGCTGATAGCCGTAGGTGACCGCCAGATAGCCGATGCCGCCGGCCCCGATGGTTCCCGCGATGGCCGAATACTCGACCATCGAGATGGTGTTCAGCGTGACGGCGGAGGCCAGGGCGGGCAGCGCCTCACGGATCTGGGTTGCCCCGATGATTTGCAGCGGCGATCCACCGGTCACCAGCCCGACGGCCAGGTTCTCCTTAGGCAGATCATTGAGCGCGTTCTGCACGAGCCGCGCGAAGAAGGGAATGCCCGCAATGGTCATCGGCACCACTGCTGCCCAAATGCCGATGGTGGTTCCGGTCACCCATTTGGTGAATGGAATAATCGCCGCCATCAAGACCAGGAACGGCAATGAGCGTCCCATGTTGACGAACCAGCTCAGTGCCGCATGGCTCTTGTCGTGCGGAAAGAGACCCTGCCGGTCGGTGTTGAACAGCGCCAAACCCATGATGCCGCCAAAAATGATCACCAAGACCATCACGATGCCGACCATTGCCCAGGTCTGTCCATAGGCAGGAAGCATCAGGGCGGGCAGTTCGTTCCATGGGGTGTCGGTACCGACCGCTGCGCTTTCGGTTGGGATTCTCATACCGCCACCTCGATGCGTTCCGCGCGGTCGGCCACACTCGCGAGGAGCTGCTGGGATCGTGGCGTGGCGCGCAATCCCCATCCAGCCAAGACGGCAATAGCTCGTTCTGCGGCAATGCCCGCGAGACCGATTTCAACGCGGCCCAGCGTTCCCTCGTGGTGTGCTTCCACGGAGCCACCGAGCAGCGCGACCCGCGCGCCATGTTCGGTTCCCAGCCGGGATATCCAGGCTGGGTCCACATTTGCCGCCTGGTAGGCCACGGTCAGCGTGAAGTCGTAGCCGGCGGGCACCAGATCGGGGCGCAATGGCAGAAGCTTTGAACCGGTCACCGATCCCGGATCCGCTACCAGGCCTCGAAGTTCGCCGTACTCGGCGATTCGACCGCCATCGAGTTGCGCGACGCGGTCGGCGATATGGCGCACCACATCCATCTCGTGGGTGATCAAGATAATCGCCAAGCCCAAGTCGGTGCGCAGGGAATCAAGCAGTTCCAGCACCTGCGTGGTGGATTCCGGGTCGAGCCCCGAGGTTGCTTCATCGGAGAGCAGCAGACGCGGACGCAGCGCCAGCGCTCGGGCAATGCCCACGCGTTGGCGTTGGCCACCGGAAAGTTCTCCGGGGTACGAATTTGCCCAATCCGCCAGACCTACGCGATTCAGGAGTTCAGCGACCCGGTTTTCCATCTCGTGGTGGACTACTCCCAGGTTTCGCAGCGGCAACGCAACGTTTTCGGCTACCGTCATGCGGCGCAAAAGGGCCGAGTTCTGGAAGATCGTGCCGATGGCACGACGTTCGGCGCATAGTTCTTTGCCAGAGAGCACCGACAAGTCCTTGCCTTCTACCAGGATCTGACCGCTGCTGGGCTTTTCCAACAGCGAGATGCAATGGGACAAGGTGGACTTCCCGGCGCCTGAGGGCCCAACCACCGCGGTGATTGTCCCCGATTGAACGTCCAGGTCGATCCCCTTGAGGACCTCCACACGGCCCTGGGCCGTTTCGTAGTGCTTATGCAGCTGGCGAATCTCAATCATGTGATCGTCCAGATAACGTCGTTTGCATTTGTTCTCCTTGGTGCTGGCACCGCGCAGAGTCTCAAACAGCGACGATCCACGGATTCAGGATGCCGCTGGCTTTCGCCAGGCTCTGAATCTCGGGAACAAAGCCGGTGTTTCAGACTGCTCCATCGGTCCTGGCTGTAGCACCGGCCCCGTGAGGGTGGTTGCTGCGACGTCGTTGAGCCAGGTCTCTCGGTCGCTCTGGATGGTTACCATTCGATAGGTGAATCGAACAGTTTCAGTCTGTGCCCGTGCCCGCTTCGTGAACAACCATGACGTTATATACGCGTCATGAAGTCGACCTCGGTGCGCAGATCGGCGGAAAACCGGCCATAAATGCGCGACTCACCCGTCATATGTCGCCACGTGACGACGCTGAATTCGCATCTTGACTCAGGAGAACTCGGCGGGTGCGAGGACGCCCCTGGGCCTGAACGCAAAGCAAGCTTCCAGAACCGAAAGGTGGAGATGAATTAGGTGCCTGGAAGCTAGCTGCGCGGCCAGACCACTTCGAAGCGTTCGCACACGATCCGCTCACCGGGCACGCCGGTCATTGCCGGTTCCCACTGCTTGGCGAAATCTGCCTGCTGCGTCCGTTTCCAGAACTTTTCGTGTTCCCGGCGCCAGCTGGCCAGACTACGGTCATCCTCGCCCTCGGCAAAGGCAAAATCTGCATCCACCTGGTCGAATGATTTCAGCGTCACCTCGCTGGTACGCAGGATAATTTTCGGTGTCCCGGAGCCGTCGCAGGCGATCCAGTGCGAACCGACCCGCGGAAGCGGTTCGTTCTCGGCAAGGTACTCGTTTTCAAGGCTTGAGGTGGCACGTTTCTGCCCGTGGGTTACCTGATGCAGCAGTGCCTCGGCGAGCTCAGCGCTGTCTCCGAAGTATTCCACCACGTAGTCGCCCGGATCGGTGGCACAGCTGTTTCGGTAGTCAGCCCACATTTGCGCGGCGGCGGCGAGATCTACCGGGGGCAGCTCGGAGGTAGGTTCATTGCTCATTCTCCTAGCCTAAACGCAGTCCGGCCACCGAAGCTGCTGTATTCGGTGGCCGGATCGCTGGCTGCCGCGGTGGCGGCATGCCCTCCGAAGCCCTTGAGGCGACGGCGGTGAATCCGACGCTAGTGAAGTCTTCACCTGAGCGTAATGAGCGACAAGCATGCGCGGTGACGCGTGTCACAGCCTAAGTCTCAGGTGCTTCTCCCGTAAATTGGCGCTTGCTTCATCCCCACCTTTTCAGGAGATCAAAGTATGTCACGAGCAAGTACGAGAGCTATCGCCAGCGCCGCGGCACTGGCGCTGGGACTGGGAACTTTCACCGCCCTTCCGGCCAGCGCCGATCCCAGGGCGACCGACAAAACGCCTACGGCCAAAGGCAGCGGCGGCGCAGTCTCCTCCGTAGACCCGGAAGCGACCGCCGCCGGAATCGAGATCCTGCGCAAAGGCGGCAACGCGGTTGATGCGGCGGTCGCAACGGCGGCCGCGCTGGGCGTGACCGAGCCTTATAGCGCGGGCATCGGCGGCGGCGGCTACTTCATGTACTACGACGCGAAAACCGGAAAAATCAGCACCATCGACGGCCGGGAGACCGCACCGGCAGCAATGCCCCAAGATGCCTTCATCGATCCGGAAACCGGCGAGCCCTACAACTTCACTCCCGAACTGGTGACCAGCGGCGTGGCGGTCGGCGTGCCCGGCACCCTGGCCACCTGGCAGCGCGCGCTGGACAATTGGGGTTCCCAAAGCCTGAAGAAAGTTCTGCACCCAGCCACCCAGGTAGCTTCACGCGGCTTCGTTGTCGATGAAACATTCCGCGAACAGACCCTGGATAACAAGGAACGCTTCGCGACCTTCGGCTCCACCAGCGAGCTATTCCTGCCCGATGGCGATGCGCCGCACGTTGGCAGCATCTTCAAGAACCCGGATCTTGCCCAGACCTACCGGTTGCTGGCGAAGCAGGGCCCCTCGGCGTTCTACCAGGGCGAAATGGCCGAAGAAATATCCCAGACGGTGCAGGCTCCGCCCACGTCCGCGGACACCGAACTCCCGGTTCCGGCTGGCTATGTGAGCACCGCCGATCTCGCGGACTACGAGGTCGTGGAGCAGCAGCCAACCCAGGTCAGCTACCGCGGCCTCGATGTTTACGGCATGGCTCCATCCTCCAGCGGAGGAACCACCATCGGTGAATCGCTGAATGTTCTCGGCGAGTTCGACCTCGCCGGCATGGAGCGGCCCACCGCGCTTCATCACTACTTCGAGGCGACAGCCCTGGCCTACGCCGACCGTGGCAAGTTTGTCGGCGACCCGGCCTTTGTGGATGTTCCCACCGAAATCCTGACCGACAAGCTCTTCGGCGTCGACCGGGCGTGCGCGGTAAACCCCGAACAGGCCGCGGAGAAGCCGGTGGCTCCGGGCGATATCGAGGGCTATGACGGAGTGTGCCCTGCGGCAACCAGCGAGCCGGTGGTTGAGCAGGATACCGAGAATATCTCCACCACCCACCTTTCGGTGGTGGACCGCTGGGGCAATGTCGTCTCCTACACCCTGACCATCGAGCAGACCGGAGGTTCGGGCATCGTGGTGCCCGAGCGCGGCTTCCTGCTGAACAACGAGCTGACCGATTTCTCCACGGTGTACGATCCCGCCGACCCGAACCGGATCGAGCCGGGCAAGCGTCCGCGCTCCTCGATGGCGCCCACGATCGTGCTGCGCGATGGCGAACCGATGCTCGCCATCGGCTCCCCCGGCGGCTCCACCATCATCACCACGGTGCTGCAGACCCTGGTGAACCGCATTGACCTGGGCATGGATCTGAGCGAAGCCATCGCGGCCCCGCGCGCCTCGCAGCGCAATACCGCGGCGGTGACGGCGGAGCCCGAATTCATCGAGGCCTATGGGCCGGCGCTTGAGGCTTTCGGGCACAAGCTCACCGCCGCCGGTGATTCCTTCACCCCGCAGGCTGAGATCGGTGCGGTTGAGGCGGTGGAAATCGCCGCAGACGGGACCTTGATCGCGGCGGCTGAACCAAACCGCCGCGGAGGCGGTTCGGCCATGGTGGTGAACCCGGCCAAATAGCCGTTAAAGCCAGCGAGTCCCCGCGGAATTCAACATTTCGCGGGGACTCGCTGGCTTTGCTAGCGCTTGATCTTCAAGGATTTAGGCCTTGGTGGCCAATCGGTTGGAGATCTTGTACTGGGCGGCACGGTGGGTGTCCTTCACCCGGTCACCTTCACCGAAGAGCTTGTGGCGCAGCGAGCCCTCGGTGTATTCGGTCTTGTAGACCCCGCGTGCCTGAAGCTCGGGAACCACGTACTCGACGACGTCCTCGAATGTACCTGGAGTGACAGCATAGGCCAGGTTGAAGCCATCTACGTCGGTGTATTCAACCCAGTCGATGAGCTTCTCGGCAACCTCGGCGCCGGAACCGACGGAGACCGGACCGAATCCGCCCACGCCGATCCATTCGGCCAGCTGGCGGATGGTCCATGGCTTGCCGGTATCACCGCTGGCCTTCTTGAAGGTTTCCACCGAGGACTGGATGGCGTTGGACTTCACGTCGTCGCCAATCACGTCATCTGGTCCGTAAGCGGACATGTCGATGCCGGTCCAACCGGAAAGCAATGCCAGCGCGCCGTCGATATCCACGTAGGAGCTGTAGTCCTCGAACTTTGCCTGGGCAAGTTCCGAAGTTTCGGCGGTGATGATGGTCTGCATGGCGAAGATCTTGATGTCGTGGCGGCCACGGCCTGCGGCTTCGGCAGCGTCGCGGATTTTGGCGACCGCTTCTTTGAGCAGGTCACGGGTTGGGCAATTCACGAAGATCGCTTCGGCGTTCGACGCGGCGAATTCGGTGCCGCGCTTGGAGGCGCCGGCTTGGTAGATCACCGGGGTGCGCTGCGTGCTTGGCTCGGTGATGGCGATGCCCGGAACCTTGAAGTACTTGCCCTCGTGATTGATCGGGTGCACCTTGGAATGGTCGGTGTAGACGCCGGATTCCTTGTTGTTCTGCACCGCGTCCTCTTCCCACGAGCCTTCGAGCAGCTTGTAGACCACTTCGAGGTACTCATCGGCGTGGTTGTAGCGTTCGTCGTGCTCCATCTGGTCTTCTTGGCCCATGTTTCGGGCGGCCGATGGCAGGTAGCCGGTGACCACATTCCAGCCCACGCGGCCGTTGGTCAGGTGGTCCAGGGTGGCCAGGCGGCGCGCGAAGGCATAAGGGTGCTCATAGGCGGTACCCGCGGTGACGCCGAAGCCGAGGTTCTCGGTGACCGCGGCCATCGCGGAGACGAGCATCATCGGGTCATTGACCGGCGCCTGCGCACCGCTGCGCAGCGGAGTTTCGTTGGTGCCCTTGTAGACGTCGTAGGTGCCCAGCACATCGGCGAGGAACAGGCCGTCGAACTTGCCCTTTTCCAGCACCTTGGCCAGGTGGGTCCAGTAGCCCAGGGTGTTGTAGGTCGACGCCTTGTCATCCGGGTGGCGCCAGAGGCCCGGCGACTGGTGCACCACGCAGTTCATATCGAAGGCGTTAAAAAGGATTTCGCGCTTGTTCTCGCTCATTGGTGTGCCCCTATCCATAGAAGAAATCTGGTTAGTCTAAAAATCTGTGTTCGAAGAGTGTTGCCTAGCTGCCGGCGAACCGGTTTGCTCCGGTTACCGTGCCGGTGACGGACAGCCGTTGGGGCTGCACGCCGTTGATCTCGTAGTCCCCCACGATGCGCGCCTTGTAGATCGCCGGATTGTGCGTCGCGATGGTTCGGGCGTTGCGCCAGTGGCGGTCCATATTGCAGCTATTGCGAGTGGAAGATGCACCCAGCGCGTCGAAGAGCTTGCTGGTCGCTCCGATGACCAGCGGCTGCACGATCGTCTGGGCACGGTTTGCCGCCAATTCGCACACGGCAAAGCGCTCCTCGGCGTTCAGGTTCGCGTCGGCCATGGCCGACTCGACCTCCAGCACCGCGCCCATGACCACGGACTCCGCGGCGAAGATTTCGGCGGAAACCTCCCCGACGAGCTGCAAGACCTGCGGTTCGCGGTGCACCGGAACTCCGGTGCCGGTGCTGAAACTGCGGGTACGCGCCTGCACGGAGGAGCGCAGGTCGTTCAGTGCCGCCCGTCCGATTCCGGCCTGTACCGCCATGAGCACGAGTTGGAAGATCGCGGCTTCCGGATCCGTGGGATCCTCCGGCATGAAGGTGTCCACCGGAACTTCGTGGAATTCGGTGCTGCCGGTACCGGTGAGCTGTTGGCCGAAACCATCCCAGTCATCGAGGATTTTCACGCCGCTGTGCTGGGTGGAAACTACCGCGATCTGGCGCCCTGGGAGTTGCGGGTGCGCCACCGCTACGGTGGTCCAGTCGGCGAAGATGGTGCCGGTGCAATAGAACTTCCGCCCATTGACCAGCCAGCGCGACCCCTCCTCGGTGACCTTGGTGTTGAGCAACCCGAGGGCGTTGCCGCCTTCCTCGGTGTAGGCGTTGCCCACGATCTGCCCGGAGCTGATTCGGGCAACCCATTTGCTACGGAGCTGCGCATCTTCCAGCCGCACCGCATTTTCCACGAAGGCAATATGCGCGCGCCATAGCTGAGCCACATGCGAGTCGGCCTCGGCTAATTCGATGAGCAACCGGAAGACATCGCTCAAGCGCGCCCCATGGCCGCCGTCGGCAACCGGCAGGCGCAGCGCACCGAAGCGCTCACGGTTCAGCAAGCCAACCTGTTCGAAAGGCAGGATCCGCTGCCGGTCGCGTTCCCTTGCACCCGCGGCGATCTGCGCGAACACCGGACGGAAAATGCCGGCAAGCCGTTCATACTGCTCGTCAGCGCCGGGGCCCGGGGTAATTTTCAGCAGCTGCCGGGTAGGAAGTTCCTGTGGAAGGTCGTCAAGCTCCACCGCGCTACCCGCAATAGACGGGTCGCTGAGCGCATTAAAGTCGCCAGCGGGATCGCCAAATGACATCGAAAGTCCTCAATTCTTTCCATCGGTCCTGGCTGTAGCACCGTCCCGCGCCAATATTTAGGTGGGTGGTTGCTGCGACGTCGACGAGCCAGATCTCTCGGTCGCTCTGGATGGTTCGTAATCATTTGTAGCCTGAGGTCTACTTCGTCCTCAACCCGGTTAGTCACATTTCGTCGTGCACGGATGGAGATTGAAATGCATCAAGGACAGCACTTGCCTAACGCGGCCGAACACAACGCCTAGCGTTTAGCGATTTTTCGGCCAAATGCGCGATTAGTGAAATAAAAATCGAAACATCACGATGATGTGACGCATCTATCGAATATTTATCATGTTACGAAAGATTTGCATTGAAATCGTTCGAAGGCCTGTAATAGTCGTGTAACCATCCCGAGCGGCTAAGAGATCTGGCTCTGTGACGCCGCAGCAACCACCACACACGGTTAATAAACCAAACGGTGTCCGGTGCTACCGCCAGGAACGATGGAGATGAAAATGACTACAGCCTTTGCCTTGCCCGAGACCGTCCAAAGCGCAACGGCGCTCGACGTGGAGTTCCTCGAGCTATCGCGTACTTTCACCGCCAAGAAGGAAAGCAACACGGTGCTTCGCGACGTGAATCTGCGCCTCGGAGCGGGCCAGATTGTTGCAATTCTCGGCGCAAGCGGTTGCGGCAAATCCACTCTCTTGCGGGCGGCCTCCGGCCTGGACCGCCCCTCCACCGGGTCGGTGGTCATCGGAAGCCGCGCCGTGACGGGGATAGATGAGCGGTGCGCCGTTGCATTCCAGGAACCACGGCTATTGCCTTGGCGCTCGGTCCGAGACAACGTGTCCATCGGCCTTGCGCCGGGAACCGACAAGCAATCCGGGCGCCAGCTGATCGCCGAGCTGCTGGAGCTGACCGGCTTGAGCCACGCAGCAGATCTGCGCCCACGTGAAATTTCCGGGGGCATGGCTCAGCGGGTTTCGCTTGCTCGCGCGTTGGCCCGGCGCCCGGGCGTCCTGCTTCTCGACGAACCCTTTGGTGCGCTCGATGCGCTGACCCGAATGAAAATGCAGGATCTGCTGCTGGCCATCCATAAGTCTTTCCCGACTACCGTGCTGCTGGTGACCCACGACGTCGATGAGGCGCTGACTCTCGCCGACCGCATCGTCGTGCTGGGCCGACCCGAGGGCCAGGCCTCGGCGACCGTGATCGAGGATCGAGTCCTGTCCGCGGCGCACCCGCGCAGCCATACGAGCAGCGAATTCGTCGCCCACCGCACAGCGCTGCTGAGCCTGCTCGGCGTTGATCCGACGAACCACTAGCACTTTCTACCGCACTCATTTGGTCCCGCGGGCCTTCCATTCGCACAAATCAAGGATTTTCCATGCTCTCGAATCGTTTTTCCCGTCGCGCCGCACTATCCGTAGCAACGCTTGGCATTTCGGCCCTGGTGCTGACCGGATGCGCGGGCGAGAACGCCGCAGCCGACGGCCAGACGCTGTCCATCGACTTCGCCACCTACAATCCGCTGAGCCTGGTCCTGAAAGAAAAGGGGTGGCTGGACGCCGCCGCTAAGGAACAAGGGGTCAGCGTCGAATGGATCCAGTCGGCCGGCTCGAACAAGGCCAACGAGGCGCTGCGCGCCGATGCCGTGGATGTGGGATCCACCGCCGGTTCGGCAGCACTGCTGGCCCGCTCCAACGGCTCACCTATCAAGACCATCTCGCTGTATTCGCAGCCCGAATGGTCCGCCCTAGTGGTGAACGAGGACTCGGATATCAAGTCGGTCAAGGACCTTGAGGGCAAACAGGTCGCGGCCACCAAGGGCACCGACCCCTACTTCTTCTTGCTGCAATCCTTGGCCGAAGCCGGTCTGAGCGATTCGGACATCACCTTGCAGAACGTGCAGCACGCCGATGGGCGCACCGCGCTGGTCAACGGTTCGGTCGATGCCTGGAGCGGCCTGGATCCGATCATGGCCGATGCCGAACAGGACGGCGCGAAGCTGCTCTACCGTAACTTGGACTTCAACACCTATGGCGCGTTGAATGCCCGCGAAGATTTCATCGAGGAGAGCCCCGAACTCGCCCAGCTGGTGGTGGACTCCTACGAGAAGGCTCGCGGATGGGCCGCCGCCAATCCTGGTGAAACGGCGAGCATTCTGGCCGAGGTTGCAGGTCTGGAGGCCCCGGTCGCCACCCAGGTGATCGAGGAACGCTCGAACCTCGACGTGGACACCGTGCCGGGTGAGGATTTCATTTCGGTGCTGCGCAATATCGGACCTACCTTCGTGGCCAACAAGGACGTCTCCACCCAGGACGCAGTCGATCAAGCGCTGGAATCCCTGGTGGATGAGCAGTTCGCTGCCCAGGCCGACGCGACGAAGATCGCCGGGGAATAAGCAACATGTCTTCAGCGAACCAAACCCAGCAAGCCAGCACGCCGGTGCAGGCACGCGAAAGCCTTGGCGCCAGGCTTCTGAAGCTACCGCACTGGCTGCTCGCGCTGATCCTGCCGCTCATCGTCTTGCTCACCTGGCAGGTGGTGACGACCACCGGCATCGTCGCGCCGTGGTCCTTGCCGACTCCGGCGGCCGTGGTGGCCGCGGCCGGCGAACTGCTCGAAGGCGGCGAGCTGGGCAAACATGTGGGCATTTCGACCCAGCGTGTACTGCTCGGATTCTTCTTCGGCTCGCTGCTCGGCCTGCTGTTCGGCGCGCTGGTCGGACTGTCCCGGCTCGCCGACGCACTGCTCGGCCTGAGCATCGGGGCGCTGCGCGCCGTGCCTTCGCTGGCCTGGGTTCCGCTGCTCATCCTGTGGATGAAGATGGGCGAGGACTCCAAGGTCACGCTGGTCATCATCGGCGCATTCTTCCCGGTGTTCACCACCGTTGCCTTGGCCCTGCGCCACGTGGACCGCCAGCTCATCGAAGCCGCGCGCGCGTTCGGACTGAACGGCCTGAAGCTGCTGCGCACCGTGCAGCTTCCCGCGGTGGTTCCCTCGGTCTTCTCCGGGCTTCGCCTCGCCTTGGCCCAGGCCTGGCTGTTCCTGGTCGCCGCCGAACTGCTCGGCGCCTCCATGGGGCTGGGCTATCTGCTCACCGACTCGCAGAACAACGGTCGCATCGACCGGTTGATCCTGACAATTATCCTGCTCGCCGTCTTCGGAAAGATCACCGATGCCCTGCTCTCGGTAGCAGAACGCTGGGCGATCAACCGCTGGACCTAAGCCAACAACTCGAATCACGTTCAAGGACCGCAATGACCACCATCGAATTGGCCAGTACAAATCAGCCCTCCAACGCCGAGGCACGCCAGGAGTTCTGGGACGAGGCGGCGAACCTGCTTGACTGGGACACCCCATGGCACACCACCAGCCAGATCATCCCGGCAGACGCACAAGCCAAGCGCGGCCCGCAGATCTCCTGGTACCTCGGGGGCAAGCTCAACGCCGCGGTGAACTGCGCCGACCGCCATGTGGCCGCCGGCAACGGCGAGAAGGTCGCCCTCTACTTCGAGGGCGAGCCCGGTGACCGCATCGCGGTGACCTACCGGAACCTCCAGGAGCGCGTCAGCCAGGCGGCGAACGCCCTGCAGGAGCTCGGCGTGGCCAAGGGGGACCGCGTGGTCATCTATCTGCCGGTGCTTGTCGAAACCATCGTCATCACCCTGGCCTGCGCACGCATCGGGGCGATCCATTCGCTGGTCTTCGGCGGCTTTTCCGCGGAGGCGTTGAAGTTCCGGGTGGAGGACACCAAGGCCAAGCTGCTGGTCACCACCGACGGCCAGTTCCGCCGCGGCACCTCGGTTCCGGTCAAGGCCAACGCAGATCTTGCGGTATCCGGGGAAAACAGCATCGAAAAGGTTCTGGTGATCCGCCGGACCGGGGATGAGATCCCGTGGACCGCCGGACGCGATGTGTGGTGGCACGAGGCGGTGGAAACTCAGTCCACCGAGCACGCAGCGCAGGCTTTCGATTCAGAGACCCCGCTGTTCATCATGTACACCTCCGGAACCACCGGGCAGCCCAAGGGGCTGGTGCACACCACCGGCGGGTACCTGACCCAGGCCGCGTACAGCCACAATCTCCTGTTCGGCAACCCCGACGAATCCCAACGCGCGAGCGACGTGCACTGGTGCACCGCGGACCTGGCTTGGGTCACCGCGCACACCTACGAGATCTACGGCCCGCTGGCCAACGGCGTCACCCAGGTGATCTACGAGGGCGTGCCCAACGCACCGCACCCGGGCCGCCACTTCGAAATCATCGAACGCTACAAGGTCACCAGCTACTACACCGCGCCGACCCTGGTCCGTTCGCTGATGGGCTGGTTCCCCGAGGGGGTTCCGGCCGGCTATGACCTGTCCTCGGTTCGGGTGGGCGGCACCGTGGGCGAGTCGGTCAACCCCGAGGCGTGGCGCTGGCTGCGCGCTCAGCTGGGGCGCGACACCCCCGGCGGCATCCCGATGGTCGATACCTGGTGGCAGTCCGAGTCCGGCGCAACCGTCCTCTCCCCGCTGCCTACCGACGAGCATTTCAAGCCCGGCTGCGCTTCGCGGGCGCTGCCCGGCGTTTCGGTGGACATCGTGGACGCCTCCGGCGGCCGCGTGGGGCCCAACGAGCAGGGAAATATCGTGATCACCCAGACCGGCCCGTCCATGGCCCGCACGGTCTGGGGAAACCCGGAACGCTACTACACCAGCTACTGGGAGCAGTACGCCGCGCAGGGCTGGTTCCTGGCCGGGGATGGCGCGCGCTTCGATGAGGATGGGGACATCTACATTCTGGGACGCACCGATGACGTGATCAACATTTCCGGACACCGGCTGTCCACCATCGAGATCGAATCCGCACTGGTCACCCACCCAGGTGTGGTCGAGGCGGGAGTCTGCCCGACCCCCGATCAGAAAACCGGGCACGCGGCCACCGCGTTCGTGGTGCCGCTGGATGCCTCGCTGGTCGCGGCGCAACCCGATGCGCAGACGCTCGTCCGCCAGCAGCAGTTCATCGCCGAGCTGCGCGCAACCGTCACCACGCAGATCGGACCGATCGCCAAACCACGCGATATCGTCCTGGTCCCCGATGTGCCCAAGACCCGCTCGGGCAAAATCATGCGCCGCCTGCTGACCCAGCTCTTCGAGGGCACCAAGCTCGGGGACACCACCAGCTTGCAAAATGAACCATGCATTGCCCGGCTCAACGAGATCTGCCGCGCTCGTCCCTAGCCGCCAATGAATCTGGCCGACCTTCATCCGCAATTGCGAAGGTCGGCCAGATTCGTTTAACCGCTTCTGACCACGAATTTTCAGCGGAGCGAAAAGACACGAGTAATTATCTTGACTCATTCAAAATAAATAGGGCAAGCTAGTACCATGACAACATCCGAGGGAATCGAGAAGGTGCTGCGCGAAGCATCGATGCGGGTCACCCGACCGCGCGTCGCGGTGCTCGCCGCGGTGACAGCTCATCCCCACGCGGATACCGAAACCATTATCGAGGCAGTGCGCCAAGAACACCCGCTGGTATCCCACCAGGCGGTCTACGATTCGCTGAAGCTTCTCACGAACCTTGGACTGCTCCGCCAAATTCAGCCCCACGGGCATATCGCCCGGTACGAAACCCGCGTAGGGGACAACCACCATCATGTGGTGTGCCGCAATTGCGGAACGCTGGCAGACGTGGACTGCGCCGTCGGAGCCGCACCTTGCTTGCATGCCTCGGATCACCACGGTTTCAGCATCGACGAGGCAGAGGTCATCTATTGGGGACTCTGCCCGGACTGCCAACAAGCCAAGACAGCGCAGCCGGCTACGGGAACTGTCTGAAAAGAAGTACCGCAAGGAACTAATTTTCGTCTCCGCGGGCCAACGGCGCACGGAGACGGAGTACCAAACCAATCCCTTATCGGAAGGAAGACTACATGTCAGAAACGACTGCAGGTCAGTGCCCAGTAGTAGGAGCCGGACGCGTTCACCCTACCCAGGGTCATGCGAATACCGAATGGTGGCCAAATAAGCTCAACCTGAAGATTCTTTCGAAGAACCAGGAAGCCACCAACCCGCTGGATCCCGACTTCGATTACATCGCTGCCTTCGAGGCGCTGGATCTTGCTGCCGTCAAGGCCGATATTGCCGAGCTGATGACCAAGTCCTACGACTGGTGGCCAGCTGACTTCGGTCACTACGGTCCGTTCTTCATCCGCATGGCGTGGCACGCGGCGGGCACCTACCGCTCGCATGACGGCCGCGGTGGTGCAGGCGCCGGTCAGCAGCGTTTCGCGCCATTGAACTCCTGGCCGGATAACGTGAACCTGGACAAGGCACGTCGCCTACTATGGCCAGTGAAGAAGAAGTATGGCCAGTCGCTGTCCTGGGCAGACCTGATCGTGCTGACCGGCAACGTGGCCCTTGAAGACATGGGCTTCGAAACCTTCGGTTTCGCCGGCGGCCGCAAGGACGTTTGGGAAGCTGACGACGACATTTACTGGGGCCCGGAAAAGGTCTGGCTGGAAAGCGAACGCTACACCGGCGCACGCAACCTGGAGGCGCCGCTGGCAGCAGTCCAGATGGGTCTGATCTACGTAAACCCAGAGGGTCCAGATGGCGTGGCAGATCCATTGGCCTCGGCCATCGATATCCGCGAAACCTTCCGCCGCATGGGCATGGACGACGAGGAAACCGTCGCGCTGATCGCCGGCGGCCACACCTTCGGCAAGACCCACGGCGCCAGCGCCGAATCCCACAAGGGCGAAGACCCGGAGTCGGCTCCGCTGGAGATGCAGGGGCTGGGCTGGAAGTCCACCCACGGCACCGGGCACGGCGATGACACCATCGGCTCGGGCTTGGAAGTCACTTGGACCTACCACCCAACCCGTTGGGACAACGAGTTCTTCCACATCCTCTTCGCCTACGAGTGGGAGCTGTTCTACTCCGAGGCCGGCGCGCAGCAGTGGCGCCCGAAGGACGGGGCAGGCGACGACATGGTGCCAATGGCCCACAACGCAGCCGCACGCCGCGAACCACGCATGCTGACCAGTGACCTGGCGCTGCGCTTCGACCCGATCTACGGTCCGATCTCCGAGGAGTTCAAGAACAACCAGGAGAAGTTCGCCGATGCCTTCGGCCGCGCCTGGTTCAAGCTGACCCACCGCGACATGGGCCCGAAGTCCCGCTACTTCGGCCCAGAAGTTCCGGCAGAGGACCTCACCTGGCAGGATCCCTTGCCGGCAGCACCGGAGGTCACCCTGGGTGACACCGAGATCGCCGCATTGAAGTCCCTGATCGCCGAATCCGGGCTGTCGGTTCAGCAGCTGGTTTCCACCGCGTGGAAGGCCGCAGCAAGCTTCCGCTCCTCGGACAAGCGTGGCGGCGCCAACGGCGGTCGCATCCGTCTGGAACCACAGGTTTCTTGGACGGTGAACCAGCCTGAGCAGCTCAAGCCGGTCATCGCGGCGCTGGAAAGCATCGTTGACGAATTCAACGCGACCTCGGCCGTGAAGGCTTCCTTCGCCGACGTTGTGGTTTTGGCCGGCAACGTAGGTGTCGAGCAGGCAGCGCTGGCCGCCGGCCAGCAGCTAAGCGTTCCGTTCACTCCGGGGCGCGTTGACGCAACCCAGGAGCAGACCGACGTGGAGCAGTTCGCCTGGCTGGAGCCGGTAGCCGACGGCTTCCGCAACTACGATTCGGGCTTCCTGCAGCTGCCTTCCGAGTACCTGCTGCTGGACCGCGCCAACCTGCTGGGCTTGACCGCCCCGGAGACGACCGTGCTCCTTGGCGGCCTGCGCGTACTGGGCAACAACTGGGACGGTTCGAACACCGGTGTCTTCACCGATACCCCGGGCGCGTTGACCAACGACTTCTTCGCGAACTTGTTGGAGCTGGGTCTCGAGTGGACCCCGGACGCCGAGGAGAAGACCTACTCGACCACCGACGGCCGCTGGGTTGGCAGCCGCGTTGATCTGGTCTTCGGCTCGAACTCCGAGCTGCGTGCACTGGCCGAGGTTTACGCCGCGGACGATGCCAAGGAGAAGTTCGCCAAGGACTTCGCCGCAGCATGGGCCAAGCTCATGGATGCCGACCGCTTCGAACTGCGCAATAAGTAGTTTCTAGCCTCATGACAATGGCCGCCACCCCTTGCGGGGTGGCGGCCATCGTTGTTGAATGGGCCTCGAGGGAACGCTTCCAAATCGTTGGCTTGCTGCGACGCCGCCACGCCATTGCGCATGACCGTGCCGCCTTGGTTATTGGGGCTTAGCCGCTACGCCCATTTGCTGGTTGAATGCTCCGCATCGATCACGCGAACCGTTCGGGATTTCGAGCGCATCACGATCGATTGTGTGTGAATAGTCCGCGGCCCGGTCCGCAGCCCCTGCAGCAAGTCACCGTCGGTGATGCCCGTGGCCGCGAAATAACAGTTGTCGCTGCGGACCAAGTCACCGGTGGAATACACCTTATCCATATCCAGGCCCGCAGCCAGGCCGCGTTCGCGCTCTTCGTCGCTGGTTGGATGCATCCGTCCCTGGATAACCCCGCCGAGGGCCTTGATGGCGCACGCGGTGATCACGCCTTCCGGAGAGCCGCCAACGCCCATCAACGCGTCGATGCCGGATCCTTCACGCACCGCCGCGATCGCCGCTGCCACATCACCGTCGACCAGTGCCTTGGTCCGAGCGCCAGACGCATGAATTTCTTGAACCAGATTCTGGTGCCGTTCACGATCGAGCACGCTCACCGTCAACTGGCGAATATCGACTGACTTTGCCTTCGCGATCAACCGCAGGTTTTCCTTCACCGGCAACCGCAAATCCACGTATTCCGCGGCTTCGGGGCCGGTCACCAACTTCTCCATATAGAACACCGAAGAGGCATCGAGCATCGACCCGGCATCGGCGACGGCCAGCACGGACAGGGCATTTTCGAGGCCCATGGCGGTCAGCCGGGTGCCATCGATCGGGTCGACTGCCACATCGCATTTCGCGCCCTCACCGGTGCCCACGCGTTCACCGTTGAACAACATGGGTGCCTGGTCTTTTTCGCCCTCGCCGATCACCACGGTCCCGTCGAAACGCACCGAGGAAAGCAGCGAACGCATCGCGTCCACGGCGGCCCCATCTGCGCGCAGCTTGTCCCCCGCCCCCACCCACGGGCCAGCGGCAATTGCCGCCGCTTCGGTCGCCCGCACCAGCTCCAAGGCCAGGTTTCGGTCGGCATGCAGAGAAGAAATATCAGGCATCAGATCAACTGCTTTCTACTACGTGGGCCCTTGCAGGACCTAATTTTTGAACCACAGGCAGGCTCCGGGGCAATAGCCTTCGACGTTATGCCGAAGAAGATGAGTCTGCGCGGTACTTCCGGTTACGCACTGCGAGGATCAGGGCACCAATCACGGCGGCAAGCAGCGAGCCGCACAGCACCCCGACCTTGACATACTGCGCTTCGGCACCGTCTGAGCCAAAGGCAAGTTCACCAACCAGCAGCGAGACCGTGAAGCCGATTCCGGCGACGAAGGCCATCCCGAGCACGTCCACCCACTTGATCGACCGGTCCAGCGTGATCCCCGGAATCCTCGTGACCAGGAAGGTGGAGGCGGTGATGCCAATGGATTTACCCAGCACCAGGCCGGCAATGATGCCTATGGCCACCGGGCTGAGCAGTGACTCGGTGAGCCCCGACAGCCCTCCCACGGCCACGCCCGCGGCGAAGAACGCGAACACGGGGATGGCGATCACCGATGAGGGTACGCTCCAGCGGTCCGCAAAATGCGCCGCCAACCCGTCATATACGGGTTGGCCCTCTTTGGTCGTGCCGATCTTCACTCGCGCCCGCGACGTCGCGACCACCGGGACCATGAAACCTAGCAGCACCCCGGCCACGGTCGCGTGGATACCCGAAGCGTGCACCAGCGCCCACACCGCGATACCTAGCGGCATCAGGATCCACCACGCACGCACGCCGCGCTGCACGGCGAGCGCAAACACCAACAGCGGAATCACGGCCAGCGCCAGCGGCAGCCACGCTAGATCGTCGGTGTAGAAGATCGCGATGATCGAAATCGCCAAGAGGTCGTCAACTACCGCCAGGGTCAGCAAGAACGTGCGGAGCGCCGGTGGGAGGAACTTTCCGACTACTGCGATAACCGCGACCGCGAAGGCAATATCGGTGGCGGCAGGAATCGCCCAGCCGTTGATCGCGTCGCTCCCGGAGCTGGTGATCACCCACGCGTAGAACAGCGCCGGCAGGGCTACGCCGCCGACTGCGGCAGCGATGGGGACCAATGCGGTGCGCGGGTTGCGAAGCTTGCCGACAACGAACTCTTCCTTCAATTCCAGGCCGACCACGAAGAAGAAGATTGCCAGCAGCCCGTCGGCTGCCCACGTGCCTACCGAAAGATTCAGGTGCAGTGCCTCGGGGCCGAAGGTGAAGTTCCGTAGATCCTCATACCAGGACGCGGCAGGGGAATTGGCAAGGATCAGGGCAGCAACCGTTGCGCACAGCAGCAACAAGCCGCCGACCGAGTCTTGCTTTAATGTTTGGTGGATTCCACGCCAGATGGAATGGGGTGCTTGACGGATAACGTCGGAAGAAGGGTGCGACAAAGTAAGGTGTCTTTCTCAGAAGTGGAATGCGGGCGCGAAGGCGCGCGGAATCCACTGATCAAGAAAGAGAGTAGAGAGCCGCGCAGATTAGGAGCGCGGTGGTGGACAGCCGGCGATTTCGCCATGGGCGTTGGTTCCCCAGGAACTCATCCACCCGTTAGTGCCGCTAGCCCGTTTGGTCAGCAATTTTGAGTTCGGGAACACGGCAGCGATCAACCGCTGCACGTGGGACGAAACCAAAAAGGACATGCTTCAACACTAACATGAACCGGGCAGGCAGCGTTTGGAATACGCCACTAGTGCGGGGCCAGAACAGCCATAGAAAACCTGTTGCCCGGCCCCGAGGTGGAGGCGTTTTGCAGCGGGGTTCGCTGCTGAATAGTTCCTCGTGTTGCTGACTTGTCAATCACTCACCCGAGCACCGCACCGTCGGAACTGAAGGGTGGGGTCGCGTACGCCACCACGCCGATGCTCTTCACTGCGCGGGGCGCCATGCCGCTTGCCGGCTGCAGCGCCTGCCCCGTCAGCCACGGCGACTGCGGCCGACGACCAGCACCACCCCTAGGCCCGTGCGGCCCGTCTCCGGGGCTCGGGCTAGAAAAGGACCGGGGCGTCCTCTGAACGATCCGGATTTTCCATCCGGAGCAGGTAGGTCTTGGTCTGCAGCCCACCCAGATAGCCGCCGAGCGAACCATCGGTGCGCAGGACTCGGTGGCAGGGCAGGACGATGGGCAGCGGATTGGTGGCGCATGCCGATCCAACCGCGCGCACCGCCTTGGGCTTGCCGAGCCTTTCGGCCATCCGGGCATAGCTCCAGGTTTCGCCGTAGCCTATCTGGCTCAGTTCCAGCTGGACTTGCCTGCGGAATTCGGTCGAGAGGCGCAGGTCCAAGGGCACTTCGAATTCCTGCCGTTCCCCGGCAAAGTACTCTTCGAGCTGCCAGGCGGCATTGTCCAATTTTGCTGGCGCGCGCAAGATCCGCGCACCCACTTTGTCGGACAGGATGTCGAGGATCGATTCATGCCCCTCGCTTTCGAAGGCGACCCGAACCAGCCCCACCTCCGTGCAGGCCATGAGCAGCCGTCCGATAGGCGAATCGACTACCCGATAGGCGATATCGATCAACTGCCGCTCCCCCGCGCTGCGCTCCAGGCGCGTATGGAGCTCACCCAGCAGCTGTGCCTCGGATGAGGTCGGGTTGGAGTCTGGAGTTTGCGTGTTCATCGGTCGCCTCCTGGCAGTTGATCCTGCGACAGGTGGGTTCGCAGGTTCTTGATTCCGTCGGCTGAAGCACGCCGGGCAGCATCCGCGCTGCCGGAGAGAATCTCAGCGATTTGGGCATAGCTGAGCCCACCCAGATAACGGTAGGCCACGACCAGCCGTTGCTTTTCGGGCAGCAGCTTCACCGCCTGCCACAGCTCCAGGTTTGCCACGTGGTCCTCCGCGCTGGTTTCGGTCGATACGCGTTTGGGCGGCTCGACCTCTGCCTGGCTGAGTTCTGGCTTGTGCCGGCGGAGTTCATCGATGGCCCTGCGGTGGGCGATGCGCACCAGCCACGCTTGGACATTCGCCTCCTCATCCAGCTCCGGGTACGCCTTCAGCGCGGAGAGAAACGTTTCGGACCAGGCATCCTGTGCGCGGTGTTCATCGAGCAGGGCGCGGCAAACCCGAAGGACGCTCAGCCCGTGGGCCTGGACGATGCGTTCAAATGGTTGTTTCATGCTGCTCCTGATTCGGTGCTGTCACCATGTAAACGTACCGCCGCGATGTTTTGTGAGGTTTTGTGAGGTTTTTTCTTTAAGCGAGATTCTCCGCAGTAGCCTGGCGGTGGTGGAGCAGCGCCGGCCCGGTACCGGGCAGAGAACCGGGAGGAACCGCTTGGTGCATCCGGCGTTTTTCCGTGCATGCGTCCGTTTTAATCCAGGCTGGCTCGGTTGCGGCTCCAGGCTGGCTCGGTTGCGGCTCCAGACAGCGCCAGGTTGCGCGGAGTTGGGTGGAAAACGAGCTTAGCGGGCGCCGGCAAGATCGTGTTCCTGGACGAGCTCGGCGAGCCGGTCAAGGTTGACCGGAATGACTTCGCCATTTTCAACGCCCCGCTCGGCTCGGGTCCCGGCGAGCGCGTCGCGGGTGATGCGCATGGCGGCGCCGTGGCTGACCACCAGCATGCGTCGGCCGGGGTTTGCCTGAACCAGCTCGGTCAACGCGAGCAGCATCCGCTGCAGCACCAGTTCACGGCTCTCGGCTTGTCCCGCCAGCGCAGCCGCTTCCCGCTCGGTCACTTCGATCATGACCCGCCCTTCGAGCGGACCGAAGCCTCGTTCAACCGCCTGAGCAACCGGGGCACCGGTGTCGACGCCGAGTTCGGCGGCGATGAGCGCGGCGGTCTCCTGGGCGCGGGACAGCGGGGAGGCGAGCACCAGATCCCAGCCGTCCCCCATGAGCGCTCGCCCGGCCGCGCGCGCCTGTTCACGACCGGTCTCGTTCAGCTCGATGTCGGTGCGGCCCTGAAGCCGACCCGCAAGATTCCAGTCGGTCTGCCCGTGTCGTACCAGTGCTAGCGCGGTGTCCATAATTCGAGCATAGGGTAATCGCGCAACCGCACCCGAATCGGCCTGCGCCTTAACCTTCGCAACCTTAGGACTCATTGTTGGGTCATCCCGGGACATGTTGACAGACTATTACTTACCATCCCGAGCGGCCGAGAGATCTGGTTTGATGACGCCGCAGCAACCTGCCACAGCCGGTGGATCAGGTGCTACCGCCAGAACCGATGGAGCTGCTTTCCACTGAATCCCAGGGGTTAAGCGACATTGATCCGGGATTCCTGCCGAAGACCCAGTCGACAAGGAGTCGTAAGCCACCATGGCCGACCACAAGTTTGGATTCCGCACCCGCGCGCTACACGCGGGCGGCACCCCCGACGCCGAGCATGGCGCACGCGCCGTGCCGATCTACCAGAGCACCTCATTCGTCTTCAAAGACACCGATGATGCGGCGAACCTTTTCGCCCTGCAGAAATACGGCAACATCTATTCGCGCATCGGCAATCCCACCGTGGCGGCTTTCGAGGAACGCATGGCCTCCCTCGAAGGCGGCATCGGCGCGGTAGCCACCGGCTCCGGCATGGCAGCCGAGTTCGTCACCTTCGCGGCGCTGGCACAGGCCGGAGACCACATTGTGGCCTCCTCCAAGCTCTACGGCGGCACCATCACCCAGCTGGACGTCTCCCTGCGCCGCTTCGGCATCAACACCACCTTCGTCGATTCCAACGAGGCGGCCGACTTCGAGGCTGCCATCCAGGAAAACACCAAGGCCGTCTACACCGAGATCGTGGCGAACCCCTCCGGCGACATTGCAGACCTGAAGGGCCTGGCCGAGGTGGCGCACCGGCACAACCTGCCGCTGGTGGTCGACTCCACGCTGACCCCGCCGTACCTGCTGCGCCCTATCGAGCACGGCGCGGACATCGTGATCCACTCGGCTACCAAGTTCATCGGCGGGCACGGCACCACCTTGGGCGGCGTGGTCATCGAGGCCGGCACCTTCAACTGGGGCAACGGCAAGTTCCCCACCATGACCGAACCGGTGCCGAGCTACGGCAACGTATCCTGGTGGGATAACTTCGGCGAGTACGGCTTCCTGACCAAGCTGCGCAGCGAACAGCTCCGCGATTTCGGTCCCTCGCTGCCGGCCCAGTCGGCCTTCCAGCTGCTGCAGGGCCTGGAGACGCTGCCGCAGCGCATGGACAACCACCTGGCCAACGCGAAGCAGATCGCCGCGTGGCTCGAAGCCGATGACCGCGTCAGCTATGTGAACTACGCGGGCCTGGAATCCCACCCCCAGCATGAGCGGGCCACCGAATTGCTGCCCCTGGGCGTCGGTTCGGTCTTCAGCTTCGGCGTGAAGGGTGGACGCGCGGCGGGCACCAAGTTCATCGAGGCATTGCAACTTGCCAGCCACCTGGCGAATATCGGAGATGCGCGCACCCTGGTGCTGCACCCGGGCTCCACCACGCACCAGCAGCTGAGCGCCGAGCAGATGATTGCCGCCGGCGTTCCGGAGGACCTGATCCGCTTGTCGGTAGGCCTGGAGGACGTCGAAGACATCATCTGGGACCTTGACCAGGCGCTGAGCGCCTCGCAGGCACAGGCCGCGGCCGAACAGCTCGACATTCCCACCTATGACGGCGCCGCCTGCGCCGTGCCAGCCGCTTCGAAGGGAGCGAACTAATGAGCATCGAAGAACGCACCTGGCAGGCGCCCGGCGCGGCCGAACGCCTGCAGATCCTGCGCGATACAAAGGTCATCGCCATCGTTGGCGCCTCGAACAAGCCCTCGCGTGCGAGCTACTTCGTCGCCACCTACCTGCTGTCCTCCTCGAAGTACACGGTGTACTTCATCAACCCGGTGCTCGACGAGATTCTGGGCCAGCCGGTCTACAAGTCGCTGGCAGACCTGCCGGAGACCCCGGATCTGGTTGAGGTCTTCCGAAAGCACGATGACCTTCCCGGCGTACTGGATGAGGCCATGGCGGTGGGCGCGAAAACGCTGTGGCTGCAGCTTGGCTCCTGGCATGAGGAAGTCGCCGCACGCGGCGAGGCGGCGGGCTTGAACGTGGTCATGGATCGTTGCGTCAAGATTGAGCATGCACGCTTCCACGGCGGCTTGCGCCTGGCCGGATTCAACACCGGAGTCATTTCTTCCAAACGCCAGATACTGGCGTAGAGCTCGGCTTAATACCTCAATCGGTGGGATCCCTCTGCGGAGGGATCCCACCGATTTTTGTCTTTTAAACAGACACTTTTAAACAGAAAACCCCACGCAATCAAAGATTAATCCACAATATTTTTGGATTTCATCTTGACTACCCCACACAAACGGGCATAAAGTCATGGAAACACAGATTCATGTGTTGTAGGTCATGACTTCATGGAGGCGCAGATGTTTGCCGAGGAAAGACACCGGCTAATCACGGATCAGCTGGCGAGCGCCGGGAAAGTAACCGTCGCTCAGCTGGCCCAGCGCTTCGAGATCACCGCCGAAACTGTCCGCCGCGATCTGGCCCAGATGGAATCAGAGAACCTCTTGCGCCGCGTGCACGGCGGTGCGGTCGCGGCCAGCGAGGCGAGCACCCGCGAGGAAAGCTACGTGGCACGCACGGCCATCCACGCCGAAGCCAAAGCCCGGATTGCCCAGCGCGCGTTGAGCCTGCTCCCGGTCTCCGATGCCTCGGTCATTCTCGATGCGGGAACCACCACCGAAATTCTCGCCGAACGCATGGTGAAAACCAACGCAGGTTCGGGGCTCGTGGTGATCACCCACGCGCTGCCGATCGCCACGGCGCTGGTGCAAAGCCCAGACATTGCCTTGGAAATGATTGGCGGACGAGTTCGCGGAATCACCGGTGCCAGCAGCGGAGCACGCACGGCACAGGAGTACTCCAACTACCGCGCAGACATCGCCTTCATCGGAACCAACGGCCTGCATGCCGGCTTCGGGCTGAGCACCCCGGACCCATTGGAAGCCGCCGTCAAAACGGCGCTGGTCGCCAGCGCCCGCCGAGTGGTCCTCCTGGTGGACTCATCAAAATTCGAGCAGGAAACCCTCGTCCGCTTCGCGCGGCTGGACCAGGTGGACACGATCGTCACCGATTGCGCCCCGGAAGCCGAGCTGTCCCGCGCCCTCGAACTAGCCGAGGTAGAGGTAGTGATCGCATGATAATCACCCTGACCTGCAACCCGGCCTTGGACAAGACCATCGAGCTGCTTGATCCGCTGGCGCACGGAGCCGTGCAACGCGCGGCCAGCAGCCACACCCAAGCCGCCGGCAAGGGAGTCAACGTTTCCCGGGGGATCGCGATCGCCGGCGCCCAGACCCTGGCTCTACTCCCCGGGGCCACCGATGACCCCTTGATCGCGGCGCTGCGCGGCGACGGACTTGAGTTCAAGGCGCTGCCCATCGATGAGCCCTTGCGCACCAACGTCACCATCACCGACCCGGATGGCACCACCACCAAGATCAACGAATCGGGTCCGGTGCTCACGGCCGAGTCGCTGAGCGCATTGAGCGCGCTGGTGCTCGAATCCGCTGCCGGAGCCCAATGGGTGGTGATGGCCGGCTCGCTGCCCCCGGGTGCACCCGCAGAATTCTACGCCCAGCTCACCGCGGCACTGCGCGATTCGCTCGGGGTGAATTGCCCGAAAATCGCCGTGGACACCTCCGGTGAACCGCTGCGCCAGCTCTTTGCCCACGGCCCAAGCCACGTTCCGGATCTGATCAAGCCAAATGCCGAGGAATTGGCCGAACTGGTCGGTTCGCAACTCACCGAGGAGCAGCTCGAGGCCGACGCGGAGCTGGCCGCGAGCACCTGCCACGACCTGCTCGAACGCGGGGCCGGCGCGGTGCTTGCCACCCTCGGAGCGCACGGCGCCGTGCTGGCAACGGGCCAGGGCGCCTGGCATGGCTGGCACCAACCGATCACCGCCCGCAGCACCGTGGGCGCCGGAGACTCTTCGCTGGCAGGCTATCTGCTAGCGGCTACCTCCGGGGCAGCACCGGATCAGTGCCTTGGCTCCGCCATCGCCTACGGCGCAGCGGCGGCATCGCTTCCCGGCTCAACCATTCCCGCACCATCCGATCTCACCGTGGACGCCGTCACCGTTCTCGCACTCACCCCAAGGCAAGGATCATAGCTATGAGCGACCTGATCACCACCCAGCTCGTCACCCTCGACGCGCACTTGGGCACCTCGACCACCGAGGTCATCAACCATCTGGCAAATCTGGTGGCCCAGGCCTCCCGCGCCACCGACGCCTCGGCTTTGGCCGAGCATGCGCTGGCCAGAGAAGCCAAAACGGCAACCGGCGTCCCCGGCGGCATCGCGATCCCGCACTGCCGTTCGGCGGCAGTAACCATCCCGACCCTGGCCATGGCGCGCCTGGCCACTCCGGTGGACTTCGGTGCCAAGGACGGCCCCGCGGATCTGATCTTCTTCATCGCCGCCCCGGAAGGCGCCGACAAGGATCATTTGAAGCTGCTCTCCAAATTGGCTCGCGCGCTGGTCAAGAAGACCTTCACCGGCGCCCTGCGTGAAGCCAAGAGCGACGAGGAAATCGTCGCACTGGTTTCCGCGGTGATCTCCGATAGCCCCACGGCGCCCGCCGCGGCGGCCGCCGCACCTGCCGAGCAGCCCGAAGCGCCGGCTGCTACCGCGAAGGCCTCCAAGATCGTTGCGGTCACCGCCTGCCCCACGGGCATTGCGCACACCTATATGGCGGCCGACTCGCTGGCGCAAAGCGCCGCGGAGCTCGGCATCGACTTCGCCGTGGAAACCCAGGGCTCCTCCGGCTCAACCGCCTTGGACCCGGCGGTGATCGAAGCCGCCGACGCGGTGATCTTCGCGGTAGACGTGGATGTGCGTGACCGCTCGCGTTTCGCCGGCAAGCCGGTGATCCAGGTTCCCGTCAAACGCGGCATCGACGAGCCGGAAAAGCTCCTGCAGGATGCCATCGCCGCGGCCACCGACCCCAACGCGCGCAAGGTTCCCGCCGGCACCGCCGCCGCGGAATCCGAACAGGGCGGCGGCAAGCAAGGCTTCGGCGCCGACCTGAAGCGTGCACTGCTCACCGGCGTCTCCTACATGATCCCGTTTGTCGCCGGCGGCGGCTTGCTGATCGCCTTGGGCTTCCTGCTCGGCGGTTACGACATCACCGACGTGGCCGATCAGTACCTGGCGGAAACTACGCTGTTCAATCTGCCTGACGAGGGGCTCCTGGCCTTCCTCGGCGCGGTCGCCTTCAAGATCGGCGGGTTGTCCATGGGCTTCCTGGTGCCGGCGCTGGCCGGCTACATCGCCTACGCCTACGCCGACCGTCCGGGCATCGCCCCCGGTTTCACCGCCGGTGCGGTGGCCGGGTTCATGGGGGCCGGCTTCCTCGGCGGTATCGTCGGCGGCCTGATTGCCGGACTCGCGGCACGCTGGATTAGCTCGTGGAATGTTCCGCGCTGGCTGCGCGGCTTGATGCCGGTGGTGATCGTGCCGCTGCTTGGCTCGATCATCGCCTCGGGGCTGATGATCCTCTTCCTTGGCGGCCCGATCGCAAAACTCACCGAAGCCTTGAACTCATGGCTTTCGGGCATGTCGGGCACCGCCGCGGCAATTCTTGGACTGATTCTCGGCCTGATGATGGCGGTGGATCTGGGCGGACCGGTCAACAAGGTCGCTTACTCCTTCGCCGTGGCAGGGCTGGGAGCCGGCTCGATTACCGATAACCCGGCACCGCTGATGATCATGGCGGCGGTTATGGCCGCGGGCATGGTTCCACCACTGGCCATGGCGCTGGCCACCGCGGTCTCCCCGAGGCTCTTCACCGGGGCCGAACGCGAGAACGGCAAGGCGGCCTGGCTGCTCGGTGCCGCGTTCATCTCCGAAGGGGCAATCCCCTTCGCCGCGGCGGATCCGCTGCGCGTCATCCCGGCCTCGATGGTCGGCGCCGGGGTCACCGGTTCGCTGATCATGACCTTTGATGTGGTCAGCCAGGCACCGCACGGCGGAGCCTTCGTCTTCTTCGCGATGAACAACACCTGGCCGATGTTCTTGCTGGCAACGCTCATCGGCACGCTGGTTTCCGCGGCGCTGGTGATCATCTTGAAGAAATTCGTCCGCAAGTCCGCGACGCCGGGCGTAGAGAATGCGAAGGTCGGCGCATGAGCACCCACAGCGTAGAAAAGTTCTCCGGCGTCGGGGTCAGCGCGGGCCGGGTCATCGGCACCGTGCGGCGCATGCCCGATCCGATCAGCGCCCCGGCCGACGGCGCCCCGTTTGCCCCGGGGGCCAGCGTGGAGAGCGAAACCGCCCGCCTGGCCGAGGCCACCGCGGCGGTCGCGGCCCAGCTGAAGGAACGCGCTGTGCATGCCACCGGAGACGCGCAAGCGGTGCTCAAGGCCACCGCGCTGATGGCCAGCGACCGCAGCCTGCTGAAGTCTGCGACGAAGCTTGTCGCCTCGGGCACCTGCGCCGAATCCGCGCTCTGGGAAGCCGCCGACGCGGTGGCCACCCAGCTTGCGGCGCTCGGCGGCTACATGGCCGAACGCGCCGGCGACGTGCTGGATGTGCGGGCGCGCATCGTGGCCCAGCTGCGCGGGGTCCCCGCCCCGGGAATCCCCGATTCGGACGAGCCCTTTGTGCTCGTTGCGGTGGACCTGGCGCCGGCGGATACCGCCACCCTGGATCCGGCCAAGGTCTTGGCGCTGGTCACCAGCGACGGCGGACCGCAGTCCCACACCGCGATCATCGCCCGCTCCCTGGGCTTGCCTGCCATCGTCGCGGCGAGCGAGACCACCGCGCTGCATGATGCGGACCGGGTGTATGTGGACGGCATCGACGGGCTGGTGGTGCGCAACCCCACCGAGGTCGAGGTCGCCATCGCGCGCACCTACGCCAACCGCGAGCAGCTGCCGAACTTTGACGGCAGCGGCGTGCTGGCCGACGGGCACCGCGTCCCGCTGCTGGCCAACGTCGGAAGCGGCGAGGACGCGCAGGCGGCCGCCGCGGCCGGAGCCGAAGGCGTGGGCCTGCTGCGTACCGAGTTCTGCTTCCTGGGACGCGAAAAGGAACCTTCCCACGAGGAGCAGGTCGCGGCCTACGGTGCGGTCTTCGCGGCGTTTGCGCGGCAGAAGGTCGTGGTGCGCACGCTGGATGCCGGCGCCGACAAGCCATTGCCATTCCTCACCGATGCCAGCGAGCCGAACCCGGCCCTCGGGGTGCGCGGCTACCGCACCGATACCACCAGTCCCGGCGTGCTGGCCCGCCAGCTCACCGCGATCTCCGAGGCGGCCGCCGCCCACCAGGCCGAGGTCTGGACCATGGCCCCAATGATTTCCACGCCCGCCGAGGCCCAGGATTTCGCGGCGCTGGTCGCCGAGGCGGAGCTGCCCACCGCCGGGGTGATGATCGAGGTGCCCTCGGCCGCGCTGTTGGCCGAGCGGATCCTGGAACGCTGCGATTTCGTCTCCATCGGAACCAACGACCTGACGCAGTACACCATGGCCGCCGACCGGCAGCTGGGTTCGCTGGCGGAACTCAACGACCCCTGGCAGCCTGCGGTGCTGCACATGGTCGCGGCCACCTGCGCCGGGGCGCAAGGCGCCGGGGCCAAACCGGTAGGCGTGTGCGGTGAAGCCGCGGCAGATCCCGCGCTCGCGGTGGTGCTGGTAGGCCTGGGAGTCAGCACGCTGTCGATGAATAAACGTGCGCTCGCTCCGGTTGCTGCGGTGCTTCGCACCGTGGACCTGGCGGCCGCGCAGGATTTGGCACGCCTCGCCCTGCGGGCGGCCTCGGCGGAAGAGGCTCGCGCTCTGGTGCGCGCGCAGCTGCCCGAACTCGACCGTTTCGGACTGTAACCGAAGACCTAAGTACTTTAAGCTTACGAATACCACCGATCAAAAGGAGCCATCATGGCAGAACGTACAGCAATCATTGGAAGCCGGGTTGGCCTGCATGCCCGTCCGGCTGCAATCTTCGCCGAAGCCGCCGGTGAGCTTCCGGTCGAGGTCACCATCGCCTTGGAAGGAGAACCTGCCGAGGACGCGCTGGATGCCTCGAGCATCCTCTCGCTGATGGGGCTGGGAGCCGAATACGGCACCAAGGTCGTGTTGCGCGCCGAAGGCGAAGGGGCCGAGGCCTCCCTGGAGCAGCTGGTAACGCTGCTGGAAATTGACCACGACTCCGAGTAGTCAAAGCTTCTCTGCTTAGCCCCGTGCAGCACCCATCAAGGGTGCGGCACGGGGCTTTTGCGTGCACCCGAATTTACTGATTGACAAAATTCAATCAGTGGCTGGATGATTGGTCTTACGCACGTTTATGCAGGAGCACCCATGAGCAGATTGCAAGACTCGGTGCTGCGTCTAGTCAAGCCATTCGCCCACCGGGATTATGCGCTGCTAGCCAGTTCCCTAATCATTTCCACCTTTGCCGCGGGCATGTGGGCGGTGGCGATGGTCTACCAGGTGCGCCGCCTGGGCGGCGGACCAATGGAGCTGTCCATGGTGGCCACGGCCAGCAGCGTGGGGCTGCTCGCCCTGGTTTTGCTCGGCGGCATCCTGGCGGACAGGTACTCCTGCCGGAGAATCGTAATTTTCGTTCAGCTGCTTTCGCTGCTTATCATGAGCGCCACCGCGGTGCTGGCACTCACCGGCGTCATCGAGTTGTGGCATCTGATCGTGACCGGCTTTCTCGCCGGGGCGGGTTCCGCGTTCTTCTACCCGGCCTATTCGGCGCTACTGCCACGAATGCTTCCACCCGAAGACCTGCTGGCCGCCAACGGATTGGAAGGCACCGTGCGCCCGGTGGTCCATACCGCCATTGGCCCCATGGTTGCCGGCTTCCTCGTGGCCGCGGTCTCCCCGGCGCACGCCATCGCGGGGATCGCCATCTGCCATCTGATCGCGATCTTTGTCCTGCGCACCATAGCCCACCGCAAGGAATACGATGCTCCGGGCCATGCCGATCCGCAGGCCGCTGCACCCGGCGTGCTGCGTCAACTGCGCGAGGGCGTGGGCTACACCCTGCGCACCGGCTGGTTGCGCTGGACCCTGATCTTTTCGGTCATCTCGGTATTCACCTTCATCGGACCATTTGAGGTGCTGCTGCCATTTATCGTCAGCGACAACCTTGGCGGGGACGCGAAACTCTTCGGGTACACCCTGGCCTTCTTCGGCGCTGGTTCGGCGATCGGTTCGCTGCTCATCGCTTCGTCGAAATTCCCGCGGCGCTATCTGAGCGTGATGACCGCCTGCTGGTGCCTAGGCACCCTGCCCTTGGCTCTGGTGGGATACGTGGATGCCGCTTGGATGCTTTTCGCGATTCTATTGCTCTTCGGAATCACCGATGCCGTGGGCATGGTCATCTGGGGTACCCTGCTGCAGCGACGCGTGCCGAAGCACCTGCTGGGACGCATCTCCAGCCTGGACTTCTTCGTCTCCTTGGCGCTGATGCCGCTATCCATGGCGGTCGCCGGGCCGCTGAGCCAGCTGATGAGCCTGCAAGCAATCTTCATCATTGCCGGGGTGGCCTCGCCGCTCTTCGGGCTGCTCGCCTGGCGGGCCGGGAAGTTTGCGCGCGACGAGCTGCAGCATCCACTGGACTCTGCCGCGCAGCCGGCGGCGCAGAGTTAGCCGTGAAATTCGCGCCGTGGGGCGTGGCAGCTTGGCGCCAGCGCCATTGGAGGTAGATGGTTGAAGAATGAGTTCGTTCTCCCGCCGCGGCTACCGCTTTTCCGTGCTGGCTATCGCCATTGCCTTGCTTGCCGGCTGCGCCGCGCAGCCTGCGGCGCAGCCGACGCCCGCCGAGCCAAGCCCCGCAGCCGTGGACTGCGCGGCCACCAAGTGCGCCGCGCTGACCTTTGACGATGGGCCCGGGGAGTTCACCGACAGGCTTTTGGACGAATTGGGCACGCAGCACACCCCGGCCACCTTTTTTGTGCTGGGCAAAAACGTCAAGAAGCACCCGAAAACCCTGGAGCGCATGGTCCAAGAAGGACACCAGATCGGCAGCCACACCTTTGACCACAAGGATCTCACCACGCTGACCGCCGAAGGCATCGAGCAGGAGGTGCAGTGGACCGCGGAAGTGATCGAGGAGGCCGCCGGGGTGCGCCCCGATATCCTCCGGCCGCCCTATGGCTCCCACGGCGCGGTTTATGACCGGCTGGTGCCCTACCCGCTGGTGCTGTGGGATGTGGACACGATGGACTGGCAGCATCATGACCCGGAAAAGACCGTGGAAATAGCCATGGAGGAAGTCAACCCCGGCTCCATCATCTTGATGCACGACATCCATGAAAGTTCGGTCCAGGCCGTGCCGCAGCTGGTGGAAGAACTTCGGCAGGCGGGCTACACCCTGGTGACCGTCGAGCAGCTTTTCGCCGGAACCGAGTTCAAGGATTCCAAGGCCTATGCCAAGCGCAGCATGCCGCACAGCCAATAGGTTCTGCTACGGCGCCTGCTCGGCGTAGAGCCTGAGCTGATCGAGCATATCTCCCTCCGCCTCGCGCACCGAGGCGGCAAGCTCTTCGCATTGCTCAACGGTGAGATCCGGATTGATCACCGCCACCTGGAGCACCACTTCGGTGTACCCGGCATCATCTTTCAAATCAAAACGGTAGGAGAGGCCATCTGGATTTTCGGAAGTGTGCGCCACCAGCAGGCGGTTCTCGATCAGGTCGTGGATCCGGTAGTGGCGCTCGTGCTTGCCTACCCGATATATCAGCTGCGTGCCTACGCGTAGCTGCACGTCGTCGGAATGCATGGTGGCAATGCCCGGCATCCATAACGGGGTGGCCGCCCAGTCGGTCAGCAGTTCCCAGACGCGGTGCACCGGCAGGTGAATCACCACGGTGCTTTCAAAGACGCTGAACTGGCTCATAACGGCATCGTCCCACCAATCATCCGATATGGAAATAGCAGGATCCATTTTTCCGCTCCGGCCTGCCGGTTTCGGCGAGCAAAAAACCGACCCGCCCACGGCGAACCATGGGCAGATCGGCTTCGTGCGTGGGGATCTGGGTTTACCAGTCGTCCTCGTCATCGGCTTCGGAGGTTCCCAATTCGGGTTCCTGCTCCTGGTCGAAGTTGTACCAGGCTTCGGTGAAGCCCACCATCTCGTCCAAGGCTTCCTGCTGATCATCGTCGAGCGCTTCCAGCGCTTCGTCGTTGTTCAGGATCGCTGTCACCGCAAGGAATGGGTGGCGCTCAAAGTAGTCAAGTGGAGTGGCCGCCCGATTGAAGGTCAGGTTTTCACTCTGTGCAAATAGCTCAATGTATTGCCCTACGGCGCCCGGCATTCGGGTCAGCGAGATGCCGGATAGGGATTCGTTGTAGATTTCGGCAGTGGCATCGGCCCACTGCTCAATGAGCTCTTCGCTCATTTGTGCCATCTGATTCTCCGCCTTGGTGGGTTGGGATTGGATTGCTCTCGTATTCCGTAGGAATTCAGCTTAAACCGTCCCACCGGGCATGCCAAGGCGATAGGAGTGGGATTTATCATTGCCCGGGTTGCAGGCCGCGCCAACGGCAGGCCACTTGGTCCTCCGCGGCAGCTCTCGAATCGATCGGGAGGCCGATTTCCGGGTACAGGGCAGGGGTTAAAGCACTCAGCGAGCGCCGCCGGGCACTCGCTGAGCACTGCGACTTGGAGCCGCCTAGTAGGCCTTGACGCCCTGCTCCACGATCAAATGGATCAACGCGAAAGTTTTCTCTCCGTCGATGGCGGCGAACGCCGCTTCGACTGCCGCGGGAACGTCCGCGTCCTTTTCGACGCGCACGCCGTACCCGCCGAAGGCCTGGGCCATCAGCGCAAAGTCCGGATTCTGCAACTGCGTGCCGGAGACCCGGCCCGGGTAGTGGCGTTCCTGGTGGGTGCGGATGGTGCCGTATTGCTGGTTGTCCATGACGATAACCAGCGGGGTGGCGCCATACTGGGTGGCGGTGGCCAGTTCCTGGCCGTTCATCATGAATTCGCCGTCCCCGGCTATGGTGACCACGCGGCGTCCCGGGTAGGACAGCGAAGCGGCCACCGCCGAGGGGATGGAATAACCCATCGAGCCGTTACGCGCCGAGAGCATCGAGGCGTAGCCGTTGGTGGGGAAGTAGCGATGCGCCCAGTTGGTGTGCTCGCCAGCCCCGAAGGTCACCATGGCATCTTCCGGGAGGGATTCGACCAGGTTGGCCATGAGAGTTGCCATCCGGGCCTGGCCCTCCCCCGGAACCGCCGAAGGCAGTAGCGCGAACTTCTCCTGCTCGCCGCGCATGCGGCCAGTCCATGCGCGCCAGGAGTCCTTGACCTTCAGGTCCATGAGCATCAGGTCGCGGACGAACACGTCGGGCTTGGCCACGATCTGGTGCGAGACGGGCCCCGAACGGCCACGCAGCGATGGGTCGATAGTCACCAGGAAGTTCTTCTTATCCCAGTTTTGGCGGATGTTGAAGCCGTCGGTAATCACATCTCCGGGCACGGTGCCTACGAAGATGAGCAGGTCCGTTTCTTCGAGCAGGTCATAGGTGGGCTTGGGACGGCCGTACCCGATGGGCCCCACATAAGACGGGGAGTTGAACGGCACGGTTCCTTCGCAACGCCATTCGGCGGCGGCCGGCAGGTCGTGCTCTTCGAGCCAGCTGGTGAAGTTTGCCGCCCCCTCATGGGACCAGTCGTTGCCGCCGAAGATGAACAGCGGCTTATCGGCTTCCTGCAGCGCCTCGTTCAACGCTTTCCAGTCGGTGACGGTCATGCCGCCGGTAGCGACAGGGATCGCAGGGTGCACCTCCGCAGGCACCTGCCGGGTGATGATGTCTTCTGGCAGTCCGACCACCACCGGGCCGGGGCGGCCGGACATGGCGGCGAACATGGCTTCGGCGACGATTTCCGAGGCTCGATCGGGATGGTCCAGGATCATCACGCGCTTGGCGCCGGTACCGAACCAGGCCTTCGGATCGAATTCCTGGAAGGCCTCCTTGCCCCGGTGCTCGAAGGGAATCAGTCCCACGAAGAGCACCAGCGGAGTGGAGTCCTGCCACGCGGTGTGCAAACCGACATGGGCGTTCGCGGCACCCGGGCCACGGGTGACCATCGCGATTCCCGGGCGCTGGTGCATTTTGCCGTCGGCTTCGGCCATATAAGTGGCTCCGCCTTCATGGCGGCAGACGATGGTGTCGATGGCCGAGTGGTGCAGGCCGTCAAGGACGTCGAGGTAGCTTTCGCCCGGTACGACGTAGGCGCGTTCCACGCCATGGGCTGCAAGGGTGTCGACAATGACGTGTCCGGCCGACTTCATTGTCGACGGCTGACCATTTTCACTCATCTTTTAGGCGTCTTTCTATCGAAAAATCGGGGGGGGACGCTCATACGAAAAAAGGTGCCACAGAGGCACCGGATGCAACGTTGCGTCGTCGTGAAACAGTACTCGAGTCCACGCAGCATCGCACAAGATCCATGGATTGCTACGCAAATATGACACGTTGCCCAACGATCATGCATATCGCTCGTCAAATTGTCCATAAAATTACGACAGGCAAGTCAGTGTGTTCCATCACAACAACCAAGGGTAAATCAGACGAGTCGCACCTCGGCTTGCCTGCAGCTGGCTGGGCCGCGTCTCGAATACCCTGCAACTGTCGAAACAACCACCGGGCAAGCTTCATGTGTTTGACGACACACCGCTATCACCAATAGCCTGTAGAACAACAAAAGTTTACTTACGGTAATCTCGATTGCCCGCCCTCACAGAACACAGGCCACCTTCATGGAATACATCAACGGAATAATCGTTGCAGCTTATTTGGCGGCAATGCTGCTCTTCGGATGGTGGGGAAAATCGCGCACCAAGAACAGCAGCGACTACCTCGTAGCCGGACGTCGGCTAGGCCCCTTCCTCTACACCGGCACCATGGCGGCCGTCGTGCTCGGCGGTGCCTCCACCGTGGGCGGCGTCGGATTGGGCTACAAATGGGGCATCTCGGGAATGTGGCTGGTGGTCGCCATCGGGGCCGGAGTCATCCTGCTCTCGCTCTGCTTCGCGCCGACATTGCAAAGGCTCAAGGTCTTCACGGTGTCGCAAATGCTGACCCTGCGCTACGGCAGCAAGTCGGCCACCAATACCTCGGGCATGGTCATGCTCGCCTACACCCTGATGCTCTGCGCGACATCCACCAGCGCGTACGCGACGATCTTCGTGGTGCTCTTCGATTGGGAGAAGTGGCACGCCATCGCCATCGGCGGCGCGATCGTAGTGGTCTACTCGACTATCGGCGGCATGTGGTCAATCACCCTGGCAGACCAGGTGCAGTTCATCATCAAAACGATCGGCATCTTCTTGCTGATGCTGCCCTTCGCCTTGAACGCAGCCGGCGGAATGGCTGGCATCCGCGAACGAGTAGATGCCGAGTTCTTCAGCTTCACCGGCATCGGGTTGCAGTCAATCATCACCTACTTTGTCGTCTACACCCTTGGGCTGCTCATCGGCCAAGACATCTGGCAACGCGTATTCACCGCGAAAACTCCCAAGGTAGCCCGTTGGGGCGGCACCACCGCCGGGATCTACTGCATCATTTATGGCGCTGCCGGAGCGATTATCGGCATGGCTGCCCGGGTAGCCCTACCGGACATCGCTGGGGCAGATTCCAACCAGGATGTGGTCTATGCCGAGGTTGCAACCCAGTTGCTTCCGGTTGCTGTCGGCGGCTTGGTCATGGCCGCCGCGGTGGCTGCGATGATGTCAACCGCTTCCGGCGCATTGATCGCCGCGGCCACCGTGGCACGCGCCGACGTCACACCCTTTGTTGCCAGCTGGTTCGGCAAGACCGTCCAGGCCAACTCCGACGAAAATCCGGAGCATGACGTGCGCGCAAACCGCATCTGGGTCCTGCTCCTCGGCATAGTCACGGTCTCGCTGGCGATTCTGGTTGATGATGTGGTCGCTGCACTCACCATCGCCTATGACATTCTGGTCGGCGGTCTGCTGGTCGCCATCATTGGCGGGCTGATTTGGAAGCGCGGAAACGGCATCGGCGCCGCGGTCTCCATGGCGGCCGGTACAGTCGTCACCCTGGGCACTATGATCGTCTTGGAGATCCAGGCCGAGGAAAAATTCGCCGGCGTATACGCAAATGAGCCGATCTACTACGGACTAATTGCCTCAGCGCTGACCTTCGTGATCGTCTCCCTGCTCACCCGACCCACCTCGGCGCAGGTCATCGAGCATTGGAATCAACGAGTAGCAGGCAAGATCCAGGACGCTCCGGCCAGCACTACGGCACAGGAGTCAGCACTCTAGACCAGTAGGCAGCATCGGGGCGAACCCTCGTATTCGAGTCCCGCGCTCAGCCGTGAACGTCGCTGAGCACGGGGCTTGTTTTGTTATTCGACATCCAGCGCCACGGAATAGGCTGCGCAGGAATCCAGGAGGGCCATGAAATTATGAGTTCACAATTCAGCAGGACGCGTCTTTGCCGTACGGGAACTTGGAAACGGCAGTTTTGCAGCGTTGGAATCTCGGCATCTTTATCGATCCCGCCAAATTGAAACCCTTTATTTCCGATCTGTCGTTAATGCTCATATTTTCATCACCTGAAATAGTAGGTGCGGCAGCTGCCCTAGGCCGAGCATGATGATTGCCACGGTGAGCATGATGATCAGCTTGCTGGTGGTGCTGGCGTCGTGGCACCTTAGCGGTAATGCGCAGTTTTTTGGTCTTTAGCGGCGCACAGCGATTAAAGACCAAACTTCTGTGCGTTAATGCTCACCATGCACTAATGCACAAGATTCTGCTCATTAAAGTCACCGACCTACTAAAACGCAAAAATCAGTACATTATGATGTCATTGGGGTTAATTCACGATAAAATGGGCTTTAAGAGAAAGGCGGGCGCATGCGAAACGACCCCAAAGCCATAGGAAGCACCTTGCGCAAACAGCGCATCGACCTCGGACTGAGCCAAGAGGACGTCGCCGACCAGCTCGGCATCTCCCGCAACACCATCAGCGCGATCGAAAACGGCAAGCTCGGCAACGCCAACATCCTGCTCGAAATCATGTCCCTCCTCGGCCTGGATCTGCTCATCGCCCCGCGCCACTCCGGCGAAACCAACGCCATCCGCAACAGCATGGCCCGCAACGCCCGCAGCATCCACCACCGAGTCAAGAGGAGCTGACGTGGCAGACCCGCAACTGGCACTATGGCTCGACGGAGTGCACACGGCCACCATCACCGATCACGGCTTCGGCACCATATCCCTGCAGTACACCCCCGAAGCCCAAAACAGCAGCGCACTGCTGTCCACCAAGCTGCCCATCCGGGAAGAACCCTACCCCTGGGTCGAATGCGTCCACTTCCTGGACGGCCTGCTGCCAGAAGACGACGTCCGCAAAATGCTCGCCGACAAGGCGAGAATCCCGCATGATGATACCTTCATGATGCTCGGCGCCTACGGCAAGGACTGCGCCGGCGCCGTCCAGGTGCTCCCCCTGGGCGAAGAACCCAACAACGAACCGCACGAAATCCGCTGGACCACCGACGAGGAAGTGGCCAAAGCCATCGCCAGCCTGCCCACAGCACCCCTGGGCATCGGCATCGACAGCTCCATCCGGGTGAGCCTGGGTGGGATCCAAGGCAAGCTGCTCGTAGTCCGCGACGGACCCCGCATCGGCATGCCCCTGGACGGCAGTCCCACCACCCACATCCTCAAACCCGCGCGGCTGAATGAAGACGGCACCGAACAATGGCCGTCCATCGCCGAGCTGGAACTGTTCGGCCTGAGACTGGTCGAAGCCTCCGTGCGCCTGAGCCGCTCCAAACGCCAAATCGCCGCCGCCGCCGAAGTCATCACCGTCCAAGGCCGCAAAGCAATCCTGGTTGAACGCTACGACCGCGACGCCCAATCCAAACCGGTGCGGCGCATCCACCAGGAGGACTTCTGCCAAGCGCTCGGCATGAAGCAGAAGTACCAGAAACCCGCAGAGAACTCCCCGACGCTGAAGCTAATCGCCCAGGTGCTCACCGACAACGCTTCAAATCCTCCGCAAGAGCGAGAACTGCTGCTCAAATACCTGACCGTGAATCTGGCCTTGGGGAACTGCGACATGCACGCCCGGAACATCGGGTTGACCATCGACCGCGGAACCGTGCGACTGGCGCCGGCCTACGATGTGGTCCCCACCGCCGCATGGGCGCACGCCGACCGCGAGCTGTCCCTGCACGTAGGCGCCGGTGCGCACATCGACGAGGTCAATGGAAGGCATCTGATGGATGAAGCGGCCTCCTGGGGTGTCCCTTCGAAAATTGCCGCCAGGCAGATCCGTACCGCCCTGGGAGAGATGCTTGATGCGCTCCCGGCGCTCATCGAGCAATCGCGCGCAGAAGGCTGGTTCACCCCCATGATCCTCGACGTTGCCGATGACACAAGAAAACGCATCGGCCGGCTCACTCCGCCAAGTGCCTAGCGAGAAGGGAGCTGGCCCCCAGTTCCCCACTCACTTCGCGCACGCCCGCATCGAGAGGAGACTCGCCTGGTTCAGGCTTGCCACCCGGGACCATGAAAGTTGCCGTACCTCGTTTGCGGACTGCCAGAACCTGCCCGGCCTCGTGCCCGGTAATGCCCGCTGACAGTAATCTGTTCTGGAATTCGAGTTTCTTCTTGATCCACCCACGGACCGGGTGTGCATGTTCGGAGAAACCACCATGCCCGCCATCCAATCCTAGAACTTCATCTTGGGGCGCCTGAATCCCACTACCAACACGTCTTAGGTTCGAGCGCACGAAAAAAGAGCCGTCGCAGTTCATCAATCAATGAACTGCGACGGCTCCCAAATGTCTAGGAATTAATCCTTAAGCAGATCGTGGCGCACGATGGTCTGATCGCGGTCCGGACCCACGCCGATGGCGGAGATCCGCGTGCCGCTGATCTTCTCCAGGGCCAGGATGTAGTTGCGCGCATTCTCTGGCAAATCTTCCATGCTCCGCGCCTCGGAGATGTCCTCGGTCCAGCCCGGGAAGTATTCGAAGATCGGCTTCGCGTGGTGGAACTCGGTCTGCGTCATCGGCATCTCGTCGTGGCGCACTCCGTCAACGTCATAGGCCACGCAGACCGGAATCTGCTCAATGTTAGTGAGCACATCCAACTTGGTCACGAAGTAATCGGTGAAACCGTTTACGCGCGAGGCGTGACGGGCAAGCACGGCGTCGTACCAGCCGCAACGGCGCGGGCGACCGGTGTTCACGCCGAATTCGCCGCCGGTGGTCTGCAGGTAGATCCCCATCTCGTCGAACAGCTCGGTGGGGAAAGGGCCTGCGCCCACGCGGGTGGTGTAGGCCTTGATGATGCCGATCGAACGGCTGATGCGGGTCGGGCCGATGCCCGAACCGACCGAGGCGCCGCCTGCGGTGGGGTTCGAGGAGGTGACAAACGGGTAGGTGCCGTGGTCAACGTCCAGGAAGGTGGCCTGGCCGCCCTCCATGAGCACCACCTTGCCCTCGTCCAGCGCGTTGTTCAGCTCGAAGGTGGAATCGATCATCAACGGGCGCAGGCGATCGGCATAGGACAGGAAGTACGACACGATGTCCTCGACGATCACGGTGCGCCGGTTGTAGATCTTCACCAGCAGTTCGTTCTTCTGGCGCAGTGCGCCTTCGACCTTCTGGCGCAGGATCGACTCGTCGAAGACGTCCTGCACGCGGATGCCGAGGCGTCCGACCTTGTCCATGTAGGCGGGGCCGATGCCGCGGCCGGTGGTGCCAATGGCACGCTTGCCCAGGAAGCGCTCGGTGACCTTGTCCATGGTCTGGTGGTATGGAGCCACCAGATGGGCGTTGGCCGAAACGCGCAGCTTCGAGGTATCGGCGCCGCGGGCTTCGAGTCCATCGATTTCTTCGAAGAGCGCTTCGAGGTTCACCACGCAACCGTTGCCGATGATCGGAGTGGCATTTGGCGACAGGATGCCGGCTGGAAGGAGCTTGAGCTCGTACTTCTCACCGCCGACGACCACGGTGTGCCCGGCGTTGTTGCCGCCGTTTGGCTTGACTACATAGTCGACGTGTCCACCGAGCAAATCGGTAGCCTTGCCTTTGCCTTCATCGCCCCACTGGGCTCCGACGATCACGATTGCTGGCATGGGATCCTCCCCCTTGCATAAAGCAGCGGTTACGGCGCTCTTCACGCCGTCCCGGCACGGTGCCGGGCAAAAAATATGCCCCTGTACTTCTCACTTGGCCCAATGGGCTCAATGTAAGAGTTAGGGGCTCTTACGACCAAAGTTTACCGAAACGATTAGGGAATCTCGAGCTCAGCGTCACGGTGTCGTCCCCGCCGGCCATATGCGACGACGAGAAAGGCTATTCCCGCGAAGGCCACGGCAATGGAAACAACGTACAAGCCGATGACTCCGTATCCCTGATCCGGGTCGAGGAAGGGATAGGGGACCCACCCATCGACGGCCCCGCGAACCAGCACCACCCCGGTCCAGAGCAGCGGGTAAAGCAGGAGCACCGGTACCGCCGTGTAGGGCAAGGCCTTCCGCTCCTTAGCCAAGAGCCAATCGGCCAGAACCAGGATTGGGCCGAGAATATGCATCACCCAATTCGCCCACGGCAGCGGCACCCCGCCGGCAGCTCCCAAGGGCGCCAGCAAGGTGATATAGATCAGCCCGACGGCCACCATGCACATACTGGCCAAGGCCCGAAGGCCCACAACCCAGCGTGGTACCGCGGCGCCCTTGGCTAGGCCCATCGCCCCGGCGACGAGCCCGACGCCTACCACAATCAGGTTCGACTGGATCGTGAAGTAGCCAAAGAAATTCATCGCTTGCACCGGGCCTCGCGACGCGGTGTCCGCATAAGTGGCCAAAATAGCGCCCAGGGTGACCAGCGCCCAGAGGATTCGAGCGAGGTTGAGATAGCGCACGGTTTTTTGAGGCGTCTTCACCTTCGAAGATTATCGCCTAGCGCTGCAGTATCCAATGGCTCTAGCTAAGCGACCTGTACATTCCGGAAAATTACCGGACCCAGGAATCGCCAATGGCACCCGTTACGGTGCAACAATAGCCCCAGAACCAACCGAGGGCTTGACTCTCACACGGTGTCAGGGCGGAGAACTTAAAGCATGTTATCCATTGGAGCGTTTGCGCAGATCGGTCAGGTGACTCACCGGATGCTTCGGCATTGGGACACCGCCGGGCTGCTTGTGCCCGCCGACGTGGACGAGTTCAGTGGCTATCGCTCGTATGATCCGGCGCAGCTAGAACGCCTGCACCGGATCGTTGCGCTGCGGCAGCTTGGTTTTGGCTTGGAAGATATCTCGCTGATTTTGGATCAGGGAGTAGATGTCGACCGCATTGCGGCCCTGCTGCGCGTGCGGCAAGCCGAAGTCGAAGCGGAACACCGGTTGGCGACCTCGCGGCTGCGAGATGTCGCCCGGCGTCTTGACCTCATCACCAAGGAGAAACTCATGTCTCACATCGAGATAATCCACAAACCCCTGCCTGCGGTGCGTCTAGCGGCCGGCCGGTTTTCCGTTAGCGAACAACCCGAAATTGCCGGATCCCTCGGCCCGTTATTTGACCAGGTCGCAGGCGCACTTCGAGGGGCTTCGCTGACCACCCCGATTGCGCAGTACACCGGGACCGAAAACGGCGTGGACGTGATAGCCGGGTACCTCAGCGATGCCCCGCCAAGCGATGAATTTGAGATCATTGAGCTTGAGGAAGTACCCGAGGCGATTTGCGGGATTCACCTCGGCCCCATGGATCGAATCCATGAGAGCTGGCAAGCGGTGCATGGCGAAGTGCTTGCCCGTGGGCTCGTTCCAGCCGGCCCGTGCCGCGAACTTTATGTGCGCGCAGAGTCCGAAGACCAGACCGATTGGGTGACCGAGCTTCAACAGCCGGTCACCGATGCAAACCGCTAATGTTTCACCGGGGGCTTCTGCTGCGAGCTCAGATCCATTGCAGGGGCAGCGGGACATCATTATCTTCCTTTTCCGGATGGCCGTAACGCCAGGCACGCTGCGCGATCAACAGCGCACCGAGCATCAGAAGCAAAGCCACCGCAAATTTCAGTGGTTCAAAAACGCTCAGCACGCTGGCAACCACAAGAATCATGGTATTTCTGCGGTATATTCGCGCTACGTCCCGGGCCTGCGTCTGGATAAAGACTCCCACACTCAGCCGATAGGCCAACGTTATGACTAGCTGCAAGAACAGTGCCGAAACATCTGCGAACAGCGACTGTCCAAATAAGGCAACCGCCCCGGACAGCGCGAACAGCGTCACTTCGAGTATATGTCTCAGATCCAGCCACGCTCTTCGGCCAGCAACACCGCTTGCTGGCGGGTAGCAACATTCAACTTAGCCAGAATCGCAGAGATGTAATTGCGCACGGTTCCGGGGGCAAGGCCGAGTGCCCTGGCGATCTGGCTCGTGGATTCTCCACGCCGGCCCGCGCGCAACACGTCCAGTTCCCGCTCGGTCAACGGGCTGCGCTCCTCGCTCAGCGCATCGGCGGCAACCTCGGGGTCGACGTAGCGTGCGCCTGCCGCGACGCGGCGGATGACCTCGGCCACCTCGTTGGCGCTTCGCGACTTCGGGAGGAATCCGGCGACGCCGGATGCCAGGGCCCTGCGCAACACCCCGGGGCCGGCATGCCTGGTCACCACAACACAGCGGGTCGCGGCCAACGTACCGCTCAGCCGGTCGGCTACCTGGACGCCGTCAAGTTCTGGCATTTCCAAATCGAGCAGGCAGATATCTGGCTTTAGTTTCTCTGCCATAACAACAGCCTGCGCACCGTCGGCGCATTCGGCAACCACTTCGATGTCGTCCTCTAAAGACAACAGGGCCGCCACCGCCGAACGAATCATTGCCTCATCATCTGCGATTAATACTCGGATCATCATTGCTCGTCCTTAGGACTCATCGCCGGCACCAGCACTACGACCGTGAACTCATGTTTTCCACGTTGCACCTGAACCGAGCCAGCGGCTTCGGCCACCCGGCGGCTGATCCCCTGCAGCCCCGATCCATCCGCACCATCCTTGGCAGCTGCTGCAACATCATTAGTGATCTCGTAGCGCCATTGGTCTTCCTCGCGCCTCAACGACAGCTGTGTGCGCTTCCCGCCGCCGTGACGGAGCACGTTGGTTGTCGTTTCACGAATGATCGGCCCGAGAGTGGCGGCCGGTGCCGAGTTTGCCTCGGCAGACACCACGGCATTAACCGAAGTTCCGGCAGCCCTGAGCAGGTCAACCGCATTATCGATCTCGTCGCGCAGCGGAACACCACGGAAGCGCATGGCCAGGTCTCGGGTGCCCTGCTGGGCTTCGGCGACGCTTGACCTGGCCAGCCGCAGCTGTTGCAGCGCCGCCTGCGGGTCACGCGCCAGCAGCCGTTCGGAGAGTTCGAGCTGCAACGCGATCACCTGCAGGTGATGGCCCTGCAGGTCATGTACGTCGGTCGCAACCCGCAGCCGCTCTTGGGTGGCCCCCAACCGTGATTCCGCCGCCCGGGCGCGGTCAAGTGTGGCAAGCACGTCCCACCACCACAGTGAGCTGACGGTCATCGCTGGCAACACAATGGTCGCGATTCCCAGTGTCCACCAGCTGTCCCCCTTGGCGGAGGACACCGCTGGCAGGTCGATAAACCACAGCCCTCCAAGTAATACCAGCGTGGTGATGACCAAGCGCATGCGCACGCCGCGAGGCCAGTTGAGCAACATCAGCGATTGCACGATGGGCAACGCGCCCACCACCCAAAGCCCGCTGCTCAGACCCGCCACCAGCGCAAATACCGCGCTGATGAGTAGTGGAAGCAGGATGCTGCGCCATTGCGCTGCGGCTCCGGCAGTTTCATCTCGGCGCCGGTATTGCATCAGCAAGGGAATCGTCGCGGCGCACCACACCAGTCCCCCAATCGACATGATGGCCATGGAAGCAGTGCCCTTGTCCAGGTTGGCCAGCGCGCCGACCCATAAGAGCAGGATCGTGAGCTGAAACATCAACAAGGCGGCCACCGTGTACCACCAAGTGGCGGTGATTCCCGTACTCAGCCTGCGCGAACCAATCGATCCGGGGCCAAAGTTCTCAGTCGGATCGGCAGGTAAAAGAGCACTCATTTCTTCAGTATACGGGGATGACATTTGTCATCGCCCATACATGCAAAGCTCCCTGTCACAAGTGACATTTAGACACTTACCGTGGCACCGAAAACGCGATGAAATTGTATTACACACACATCCAGTGACCCACGACAGGAACAATAATGAACCTCATCGAATCCTTCCAGAACCTCATCTCCCAAGTTCCAGAAATCGTACAGCCACTGATCGTCGCCCTCGCCGGCGCAGTGCCCTTCATCGAAGGCGAAGGTGCGGCAACCATCGGCATACTTGGTGGAATTAACCCGGTGGCCGCCGCCATCGCCGCCATCATCGGCAACTTCATCTGTGTGGCGTTGCTAGTGCTACTGGGTTCCGGTGCCCGCACCGCACTGGTCAACCGCAAACGAGCCAAAGAACCTGTCGCAGTAAATGGTGCCAACCGCACCGAAGACGCACAGCTCCACGAAAGCATTGCGCCGGTAGCCGAGGACAGCGAACGCAAAGCCAACCGCCGCATGAAATTCCAGCGCGCATTCGAACGCTACGGCGTGCCAGGGGTGAGCTTGCTCGGCCCACTGCTGCTGCCAACGCACTTCACCGCCACCATGCTCGCTGCCGTCGGCATCAACAAGGCACGCATCCTCATCTGGCAGGCAGTCGCAATCGTCGGCTGGACCACCGTGCTGTCCATTTTCATTGCCAGCGTAGTCAACGTCGCAGCCTAGGAAAACCCGGCCAGGTCAGTGCACACGGGTAGCCGATGTCACTACGTCTAGACTAGAAGGCATGGCACTAACTCAGCTGACCGTCGTGGATACCGCGGTCGATATCCTGCAACAGTTCGGGTTAGCTGACCTTTCCATGCGGCGTTTAGCCAAAGAACTCGAAGTTCAGGTTGGCGCGCTGTACTGGCATGTGAAGAACAAACAAGAGCTACTAGCTGCCGTTGCCGCAAAATTATTGAACACCGAGCAGCTACGTGTCATCCCAGAAAATTTTGCAACACCCGCCGACGCTGTTTTGCAGCTATGCCGCAAGCTGTACTTGGCTCTGCTTCCCATCCAGGACAGCCCAGAGGTGATCGAAGTAGCCAGCGCATTGCAAGTTGAGCAGCTCAATCCGGTTCTGCAGCTACGCGACTTGCTTCACTCTGCTGGTTTGTCCACAGAGGATGCCCGCTTTGGTCAGCAGCTACTGCTCAACCACATTTTGGGTTCGGTGGCTTACCGTCAAAACCTTGTGCAATTGGACGTTGATGCGCCACAAAGTGACGGTTTTGATTGGGGACTTCAGCGCGCAGTTTCTGGTCTTTTCCCACGCGGCTAACCCCACTAGAAAGACCTAGCTCAGTCGCCCGCCGGAAACCTCTAGGTAGCACGAGGCACACAGTGACTCGTACCAGACATCTTCCCCGTCGATAGCCACTTGGTCGCCGTCAAAAACAACCTGGTTCCCCACTCTACGAGTGTTAAACATTGCCTTGCGTCCGCAACGGCAGATGGTCTTCAGCTCTTCCAACGAGTGCGCCAGCTCCATTAATCGCGCAGAGCCTGGGAAAGCGTGAGTTCTAAAGTCCGTGCGGATCCCATAGGCAAGGACCGGGACATTGTCCAACACGGCAATGCGCAGCAGGTCATCGATCTGCTCACGCGTCAAGAACTGCGCCTCGTCGACAAGCAGGCAAGCGACCGGAGGCGAATCAACATGGGTGAGCAAGGCTTCAGGGTCCTCGCCGGAAGCGATCGCAGCGAACTGCTGACGCACATCGCCTCGGGGGCTGATGACGAAGTCGACCTCGCGTTCAATACCCAAACGGGAAACGATCGAGGCCTCCCCCTTGGTGTCGACGCCCGGCTTCGCCAGCAAGATACGCTGACCGCGTTCCTCATAGTTGAAGGCGGCCTGCAATAAGCTCGTTGATTTGCCCGAGTTCATTGCCCCGTATCGGAAATACAGCTTGGCCACAGTTGCCCCTTCAAAGTTCTGGCCTGCACCGCGCAGACCTCCTACGAGTTTAGTTGGCTTTTGTTCTAGGCCCGGACTTTGGCACGGCGGGCAAAAACCAACTTATAGAGCAGCGACATCACGACCACAAACGGAATGCCGAAGACCAGCGTGTAGCTGAACTGTTCGGTGAAATACGAGGTGGCCAGCAAGCCCGCGAGGAGAATCGCGCCGAGCAACGAGGCGGTCGGATACCCCGGCAGCCTGAAGTCCAGACGGATTTGTTCTTTGCCGATGTGTCGACGGAAGGCTAGGTGAGTTAAGAGGATCATGAACCAGGTGGCGATGGCACCAAAAGTCGCTAGCGAGATCATGATGCCCAGGCCTCCATCCGGGACAAGCCCGTAGACCAGCGCAGCCACCGCAATCCCGCCAGCAGACATCCAGACCGCGTGGATGGGCGAACCCTTCACGTTGAGCTTTCGCGCGAGAGGTGGAGCATGGCCGGAATCCGCCAAGGAGTTGAGCATGCGAGTCGCCGCATAAAGTTGCGCGTTCATGGCTGAAAGTGCGGCGACGATCAACACGAAGTTCAGCACCGAGTCGGCGAAGGGAACACCCATCAGGCTCATCACGGTCACGAAGGGCGAACCGCCGTTGACCAGTTCGCTGATTGGTGCGATCGCGAGGATCAGGCCCATGGTGAACACATAGAACAGCAACAGGCGCAGGAACGTCGTCTTGAAGGCCTTGCGCACCGCGATCTGCGGATTGCGCGATTCCGCGGCTGCAATGGAGATCGCTTCGATGCCCATATAAGAGAAAATTGCGACGATCACCGCATTCCAAGTGCCCCAGATGCCGTTGGCGAAGAACCCTGATTCGGCGCTGTAGTTGGCGATACCAAACTGGTCATTTGGGTCATGGAATACCAGCCATGCGGCGATAATAATGAAGGCGACGATCGCGAAAACCTTGATCGCGGAGAACCAATATTCGGTGGTTCCAAAAAACTTCACGCTGTTCATATTCACCGCGAGAAGTGCCAGAGAGAAGACGACCACCCAGAACAATCCGGGAATATCGGGGAACCAGTACTGCATGTACTCCCCCACCACGCTGACTTCGGTTCCCACCGCGAAGACCAACGCGGACCAATAAAGGTACTTGGTCAGGTACCCGGCGAAGTGTCCAAGGTATTTCTCCGCGTACACACCGAACGAACCGGCCACAGGTTGATGCACAGTCATTTCCGACAGCGCGCCCATCACCAGCAGGGCGATAATGCCACCAACAATGTAGCTGATGATCACCGAAGGACCGGCCAGCAGGATGCCAAGCTTGCTGCCCATGAATAGGCCGGTGCCAATCGCCCCGCCGAGGGCGATCATGGTCATCTGGGCCGTGGTAAGCGACTTTTTCAGCCCCATGCCACCCGGTACATTGTTCGCAGGTTCAATTCCCACGTTGCGCAGCACCCCTCAAAGAAAACGCAGCGAGGCACCAGCTGCCTCGCTGCGTTCAAGCGTACTATCGCCTCGGCTGAGCGGTTTTGGGAGCCATTCGGCGCCCGCGCCTAGTATTCCTGCTATGTCACGGCGTTTCGCACGGCAAACTCTTCGCGTTGCCAGTGGCCTGTGTGCAGAACTTCACGCAAGATCTCCACCGCATCCCAGATATCCGTACGGCTCAGATACAGCGGCGTGATTCCAAAGCGCAGCACCGCAGGCTCCCGGTAGTCACCAATCACGCCGCGTTCGATCAACGCCGCAATGATCTCGTAGCCGTTCGGATGATGGAAACTCACATGGCTTCCGCGCTGCCCATGCTCACGAGGGGTAATCAGCTCGAGCCCGTGTCCGGCACACCGGGTCTCGACAAGTTCGATGAATAGGTCGGTGAGTTCCAAGGACTTCGCCCGGACCAATTCCATCTCGGCTTCCACTGCGATATCCAGGCCCACCTCGATCATCGCCATGGACGTTACCGGCTGGGTGCCGCACATGAATCGGCGTACATCATTTGCCGGGGTGTACTGCTCCGCCATTTCGAAGGGCGCCTGGTGGGACCACCATCCCGTGAGCGGTTGCCAGAAGCGGTCCTGATGCCGGGCGTTGACCCAGATGAAAGCCGGAGATCCCGGGCCGCCGTTGAGGTATTTGTAGGTGCACCCAACCGCGTAGTCGGCCTTTGCGGCGTTTAGATCTACGGGAACGGCACCGGCAGCATGCGCCAGATCCCAAATTGCCAGTCCCCCCGCTTCGTGGACCGCTTCGGTTATCGCCGCCATGTCCCACATGGAGCCGGTGCGATAGTTAACGTGCGACAGCGAGAGGACCGCGGTGTCCTCGCCCAATGCGGCACGCAGCTCGGTTTCGTTGTCGATCAATTTCACTTCGTAGCGAATGCCGGTTTCTGCACCGACCGAGTTCAGCAACTCGGCGAGACCTTCGGCAATGTAGATGTCGGTGGGGAAATTGTCGCGTTCGGTGATGATCACACGGCGGCCCGGGCCATCGACCTGCTGGATGCGAAGCGCCGAAGCCAAGGCCTTGAAGAGGTTCAGGCTGGTGGTATCGGTAACCACAGTCTCGCCTGGGTTGGCACCAAGCAAGGATCCGAGTTTGTCACCCAACCGAGTGGGCATCTCAAACCATCCGGCGCTGTTCCACGAACGGATCAACCCTTGTCCCCACTCGACATTCACCACCTCTGCAGCACGCTCGGCTGCCCCGGCCGGAAGCGGGCCCAGCGAATTTCCGTCCAGGTACAGCACCCCGTCGGGCAGCAGGAACCGATCCTTGAAGGAGGCTAGCGCATCCTGGCGGTCCAATAGCTCCAACTTTTCTCGACTGACCACTGTGCTCATACTTTGTTCGCTTTCTCTGAGAACTCACCTTTGCATTCATCGTAGAATCAACAGTGGAAGATTTGTTTAACTTTCGAACTTTCGCAAAGAACTAGGAGAATATTCCGTGTCAGGTTCAGCATGGGCCAGCTCTGGATCTGCCCAGTCGAATTCCGTTCAGGTGGATGAAACCGATCTTGCGATTCTCGTCGAGCTGCACAAGGATGCGCGGTTGGCCAACAATATATTGGCCCAACGCGTGGGCCTTGCCCCCTCCACGTGCCTTGGCAGAGTCAAGGCGTTGCGGACCCGCGGCATCATTGAGGGATACCACGCAAGAATCAATGAAAAACTCCTCGGGGTCACGGTCCATGCCATGATCTCCGTGGTCGTAGCCGCACAAGCCCGCGACCGGATGCTCCATGCAGCAAAGAACCTAGCTGACCTGCCACAGGTCCGTGACGTATTTGTCCTTGGTGGCACTCCGGATCTGCTGGTCCGCGTGGCCACCCGTTCAATCGATGAGTTGCGCACGTTCGTCGCCAGCCACTTGGGCTCCAATAACGCGTTTTCATCCACTCAAACGAACATCATTTTCGAACACCTGCACTGACCCCGAGCTGCATGGAACATCAGAATCTAGAATTTAAGTCGAACCCGATAATTGTTCAACGCGCGGCGCCCACGCGTCAGAGCATGCTGTCTGCAACTTCGGTGACACCAGAGCCCTTCCTCGCGATCAATTTTTCGTGGCGACTTAGGCCACTTCTCATCTTGGTCTAATCTGGCTCAGAGACAATGGGTGGCATGGGATTGGAAACGTTGCGCCGCCTCGCGCTCTCGATCATCGTGATCGTCGTAGTGCTCTTGGGATTTCTAGGTATTCGGCAGGTCATCGCAGACCCAATGGACAAGGATCTGGGCAACGGCTTCATCATTAACGAAGATCGCACCTCACCCACCAGCGAGGTGCCCAACTCCCCGACTTTTACCTCCTCCGAGACTCCCTCGCCTTCTCCATCGCCATCTATAAGCGAGGAACCTACGAAGAGCGCTGCTCCAAGTAAAAGCACCGTCACGGAAACGCCCAAGGCAAAGCCGACAAAGCAGCCCACGGTGAAGCCAAAACCGACCAAGAAGCCGGTGGTCCCGCTGCCACCCTCGGCGAACACCTACGACGATGACGACGACTATGATGACGATTATGACGACGATGACGATGACGAGCTAGACGACGATGACGACTAGGCGCTCATGGTCTATTCGCGCACGAGTGCTCACCGGCATGCTATTGGTCGTTGGCTTGGCATTGCTCGTAGCCGGCGCCGCGAGTTACGCGGTACAACGCCACGAGCTCAATGAGCGGCTCGATGACTCGTTGTCGCGTACCGTGCAGGAGTTCGGCGTACTCGCCGAAACTGGCGTGGATCCGCGCACCTTGCAGCACTTCGAAAAGGCCGAGGACCTGCTGTACACGGCCATGCAGCGCACGTTGCCCTCACGGCATCAGGGAATGCTCGGCCTGGCCGGAGGCGAGGTTCAATGGACCGCACCGGATGTCGTCCAGCTACGGCTGGAGGACGACCCAGAATTTCTGGCTTGGGCCGAACGGAGCAAAACCGACAGCCACATCCATTTGGGGACCGTCAAGACGGAGATGACCACATATCGGGCGGTTATCGTCCCGGTGCAGCTTCCAGAAGATCCAAGTTTCAGCGCATTTGTGCTCGCCTATGACTACCTCGGAGAAGCACGCGCCGATGACCGAAATTTTGCTATTTTCTCTGCGGTTGGGGTCTTGGTGATGGCGCTTGCGGCCGGTGCCTCGTGGCTGGTGGTGAATCGGACCCTGGAGCCGATACGCAGGCTGCAGACTACCGCGCATCAAATCTCGGAAAGCGACCTCTCGCGGCGAATCGAAGTCACCGGGAATGACGAATTCGCCGAGCTGACTGTGACGATTAACGAAATGCTTGACCGCTTGGAAGGTGCGCTGAAGTCACAGCGGCAGCTGCTCGACGATGTCGGGCATGAACTGCGCACCCCGGTTACAATCGTCAGCGGTCACCTCGAGCTCATGGACACGCACGACCCGGAAGATGTGCAGCAGAGCAAAGAAATAGCGCTGGATGAAATGGGGCGCATGAGCCTGCTCATCAATGATCTTGTCATGTTGGCTAAATCAAATCGAGCAGACTTCATCCAGCCTCAGCCAACCGAGGTTGGCACGCTATTGGATGACATTCTGGACAAAGCCAGGGGTCTGGGCGATCGCCACTGGAGAGTGGATTATCGTTCCGAATCCACGGTTAACCTGGACCAAACGCGCATAACCCAAGCTATGCTGCAGCTCTGCGCCAATGCCGTGAAGTTTTCCACGGACGGAACTCGAATCGGGTTGGGCAACGAAGTGCTTCGAGACGGCCACGGGGATACCTTATTGCGCTGGTGGGTCTCGGATACCGGCGTCGGCATCCAGCCCGATGACATCGACCGCATTTTCGAGCGCTTCGGTCGAGGCAAGAATTCGGTACGCGCAGATGGATCTGGGCTGGGCCTCAATATTGTCTCTGCAATAGCCACCGCCCACGGCGGCCGTGTCTGGGTGGATTCCGAACCGAATAAGGGCTCCACGTTCTATATCGATATCCCACTAACTACACGAGGTACCGAAGCATGAGTCGAATCCTGATCGTTGAAGACGAACCTCGCATCAGTTCATTTATCGCCAAAGGCCTACGCGCCGCGGGGCTGACTTCAGCTGTTGCAGGGACCGGGCGCGATGGCTTCGATCTGGCCCTCGACGGCGACTATGAACTGATCATCTTGGACCTCGGGCTGCCTGATGAAGATGGCTTCTCGGTGCTGCGGCGGATGCGTGCAGCGCAGATCGAAACACCAGTGATCATTCTGACCGCGCGAGGCAGCGTGGAAGACACCGTCACCGGCTTGCAGAACGGCGCCGATGACTACATGGCAAAACCATTCCATTTTGACGAGCTGTTAGCTCGGGTGCGCTTGCGCCTGCGTACCGAAGACAGCGCCAGCGAATCCTCGGTACTGAACCACACCGACCTGGAAATGGATTTATTGCGCCGCCGGGTCAGCATCGCGGATAAGGAAATCGAGTTGTCCGCCCGAGAATTCGCCTTAGCTGAGGCGTTCTTGCGTAATCCAGGCCAGGTGCTCAGCCGCGAGCAGCTGCTATCTCGTGTTTGGGGCTACGACTTTGATCCGGGCTCGAATGTGGTGGACGTCTACGTGCGCTACCTGCGCAACAAACTCGGCGGGGAACGCTTTGAAACCGTGCGCGGAGTTGGATACCGGCTGGCCGCCACGCGCTAGCGCGCAAAACCCTTGGGGGTTCTCGTATAAGCGATCATCCCCCAGGTCGGCACACTTTGATGTTTAGCTGCGTACCGCTGGCCGGCGTCTTGCGGGATAGGACACCGTACGACGCCGTGCGCCAAAGCGCTGTTCCAACAAACGGCTCCAGCGGTTAGCAGGCAGTTCCGGATGCAATAAAGCGATGCCTATGCAGTACTTCGACATGCTGACCTCGCGGATGCCCAATTCGGCAAGCGCTCGGTCTGAAGCTCCACGTCCGTCGGCAGATTTGGTTTCCACGACGATCAGATCTGGTCCGGCGATCTGCTGCTCGCCATTGGCGTAGGCCAATTCCACATCGCAGGTTACTCGTTCACCGTCGATGGGGTTCACGAAGGTCGCACGAACATAGGAGCTATCGAGCACTGGCGCCAAGTCCGGCACCTCCTCTCCATACTCGGTGGCCAGCACTTGTTCGAGGAACTCGGCGTTCTCAGCGGTCAGCTCGCCAGCCAACCGCGGATCTTGTTCCACGCGGTGTTTCACGGTGGATCCGCGAAGTCCCTTGGTTTTGATCTCGAACATCGACAGTCCGGTGTCCGCGTAGGTCCGCGAGCGGACCTTATAGCGCCGGCGTCGGCCCTGGCGGTGAGCTCGGTACTGCTCAAAGTCCTCGGTGTCGAAGTACACGGATTCATAGCGGAAGGTGCGAAGCCCGTCGATCTCCATGATTTTGAATTGCTCCCCCAGACGCTCGGAGAGAGCGGTAAATTCATCTGGAGTGAGCAGAAATTTGCGATCCACGCGTGTCTGCAGCGCAGCTTCCGAAATGACTTCCGCTAACCCTATCGGCGAGCGGCCATCGACCGCCGCTTCGATGGCTTCACGTGCGCACGAGAAGGTCCGCGCCTCGGTGGTCATTTGGACCACGACTCCTGCTTGACGCTGTTCCCCGAGGCCGGCAGCGTATTGGCCAGTTCATAGGTTCCCGAGAAGTCGTCGGTTTTGGTGCTCGGCTTGCTGGCCTGATTCGTGCGGAAACGTACATCTACGATGGTCAGATCGCGAACCATGTCGAGCTCAACTACAACGGTGCGCAGCACCTTCGCATCGAGCAGTTCTTCAAGCGCTGCCACCAATTCAGGCTTCTGCGGGTAGGCCTTCTCTAAGGTCACCGTCTGGCGATCGGTACGTGGCGCAAAGCGCGGGTGGTCGGCGAGGAACATGACCAGCACCAGGGCGCCGGTGGCTGCCGGTGCCAACCAGGCCGGATCCGGATGAAGGCCGTTGACCAGGCCAATCGCTAGAGAAATGAAGTAGTAAGCGACCTCTTCTTGGGTCAAGGTATCCGAACGCAGTCGAATGATCGACAGAATGCCGAAGAGGCCAAGACCCAGGCCCATGCCTGCGCCGCTACCGGAAAGCAGCATAGTCACGGCGAAAATACCCATGCTCAAGGCAATATAGGCCAAAACCAAATCTCGCCGGAAATGACGGCGGAAATACACGAAGTAGACGAGGACCGTAATACCGACAATGTTCGAAGCTAGCGCCAGCCAAAATGACAGCATGGTGGATTCCCTTCACTGAAATAAGGTGATGATTCGTTCACTAACTTGAACTCTAGGTTAACAAGATGAGTCTTAAAGTAGAACTTGATGAGAACGGTCTCATTTTCATCCAGTGGGGATACTTTTCTGTTTTTCCTCTCCAAATACTTCTGTAAAGCACAAGTCAAACAGAGAATCTTGGGTCGGGTTCGCCACCAAATCTCCGCTCAGGAACATCCGGAATATGCAGCTCGGCTCGGACCGCAGATGGCTTTCAAGCTCAATACTCATCTCTTCCGTTCAAAGGACATATTGCGAATTGCAATTTGGAATCAAAAAAGACGGACGAAAACCCGAATGGTTTTCGTCCGTCTTATTAATTCGTTACTACTCGGCTTCGATGGAGCCCTTGGCGCTGGAATCCGAATCATTGAGGAATTTTTCAATTCGCTCAACTTCCTCGGCTTCGCCGATGGCTGCAGCCGCTCGACCCAGCGCGTAAAGCGAACGCAGGAAACCGCGGTTTGGTTCATGGCGCCAAGGAACGGGCCCCTGTCCACGCCAGCCTGATTTGCGCAACGAGTCCAAGCCACGGTGGTAGCCCACCCGGGCAAACGCGTAAGATTCCACGGTGCGGCCCTCTGTGTGCGCCTCATTGGCCAACAGCGCCCACACCAGTGAAGACGAAGGGAACTTCGCTGCAAGGTCTAACGGCTCATCCCCGGCATCCAGACGCGCAAGCACGTCGGTTTCCTCGGGCAGCAGTGTCTCTGGGATACCCAGTAGATTCTCGCCGGCCATTGTTACTTCAACGACTTTCCGGCCGAGCCGAGCTGACGTGCGCCCTCAACGATGCGAGCCGCCATGGACTCTTCGGCCTTGGCACCCCAGACGCGTGGGTCATAGGTCTTCTTGTTGCCTACTTCGCCGTCAATCTTCAGCACGCCATCATAGTTGGCGAACATGTGGCCGGCCACCGGGCGCGTAAAGGCGTACTGGGTGTCGGTATCGATGTTCATCTTGATGACACCGTAGGACACCGCGTCAGCGATTTCCTTGTCGGAGGAGCCCGAACCGCCGTGGAAGACCAGATCGAATGGGTTGGCCTTGCCCAGTTTTGCACCAACCTGAGCCTGGATATCCTTCAGGATCTCCGGACGCAGCTTCACGCCACCTGGCTTGTAGACGCCGTGCACGTTGCCGAAGGTCAGCGCGGTGATGTAGCGGCCCTTTTCGCCGGAGCCCAAGGCTTCGATGGTAGCCAGCGCGTCTTCAACGGTGGTGTACAGCTTGTCGTTGATGGCGTTCTCCACACCGTCTTCTTCGCCGCCTACGGTACCGATTTCAACTTCGAGGATCTGCTGGGCGGCAGCGGTGCGTGGCAGCAGCTCGGCTGCGATGCGCAGGTTCTCTTCCAGGGTTTCGGCCGAGCCGTCCCACATGTGCGAGTTGAAGAATGGGTCGCGGCCTGCGGCGACCTCTGCCTCGGAGGCTGCAAGTAGCGGCAGCACGAAGGAGTCTAGCTTGTCGGCCGGGCAGTGGTCGGTGTGCAACGCGATGTTCACGCCGTAGCTCTTGGCTACCTGGCGGGCGAAGGCGGCAAAACCGAGCGAGCCGGTCACCATGTCTTTGATTGAGGCACCGGACCAGTAGGCTGCGCCACCGGTGGATACCTGGATGATGCCATCCGATTCCGCTTCGGCGAAGCCGCGGATTGCGGCGTTCAGCGTCTGCGAGCTGGTGACGTTGACCGCCGGGAAGGCGTACCCGCCAGCCTTGGCGGCATCGATCATTGCATTGTACTTATCGGGGGTTGCGATAGGCATGCTTCACTCCTTGTGTTTAGCGAGGGTGGACGCGTCGCCTTTGACGGCGTTTCTCACCCCATCCTATCGGCAGCGGGGTGTGACGTGGCGTAGATCTCCGAACGTGACACGTGATGAAGCGTGTTAAAGCTGAAAACCGCGAGTGAAACCCAGCCTTTGGCTGACTTCCACTCGCGGTTTTCGGTGAACTGCTACTTGCTGGCCGACCCCGAGGACTGCGAAGAGCCGGATGACCCGGTAATCTCAGGGGCTACCGTGCTTGACGTTGCCGGCGGTGCCGAGGAACCCTTGGTTTCCGGGACTGCAGAAGTCGATTCCTTCTTATCCGGATTAGAAGAATCGCTGGTCTTCGGTGCTGTTTCCGTAGCCTTAGGCTTCGTTGGGGTAGATGTATCCTGCGTTGGATCCCCGGATGGAGTGGTTTCCCCCGACCCCTCAGTCGGTGTCGTCTCTTCGGTTGGCAACGGCGACTCGGGATCCGTCGGTGATGGAGACTTCGAGTCCGTCGGTGAGGGCGACTTCGAGTCAGTAGGAGACGGAGATTTCGAATCCGTAGGCGATGGCGACTTGGAGTCCGTCGGTGATGGCGAGTTCGAATCGCTCGGGCTTGGCTTTGGTTTTGGCTTTGGCTTAGGCACCACTGGAGTGTCGTCGCGTGGAACCACTACATCAGGATCCGAGCTTTCGTTGCGGTCCGGCCCCTGTGATTGCGGACCGTTGGAGCCGTTGCCCTTTGGCGCACTGTTCGAGTTCACCGTCAGTCGGCTCGAATCGATCATTGCCTTGGGCTGGCCGGGGATCCCTGGCAGGTAGTTGCGCGGATCGTGCCAGCGACCGTTGACGATCACTTCGAAGTGCACGTGGCAACCCGTCGAATTGCCGGTGGTTCCCGCGAGCGCGATCAGCTCGCCCTGCTTGACCTCCTGGCCAATCTTGGCCACTAGCTTTGAGTTGTGGCTATAGCCGGTCTGCACGTTGCTTCCGTGGTCAATGGTGACGCGCATGCCCGAGTGGCCGTGCCATCCGGAGACGATGACGCGACCAGCCTCGCTGGCGTACACCGGAGATCCACAAGAGATTGGGTAGTCCTGTCCGATGTGGATCTGGTTTCCTGGACCGGTGGGATTGCTGCGCCACCCATAGGGGCTGGAGATGCGTCGGGTAGGGACCGGGTGCATCAGTTGCAAGTCACCGGGAAGCTGCCCGATGGCGCCTACGGCTCCTGCGAGAAGTGCGGTTTCGGTTTCGTTCTCGGAGTCCTCGGAAGTCTCGGCGGCGCCTTCAACCATCCCCAAGGGCCGGCCATCAATGGCAAGGGCCCGCCCCGATCCGCCGAAGGCGTTCAAGGGAGCGTCCTGATTGACGTAGACCGGGTTGCTGAAGTTTGCGGGCGCGGCCTGCGCATCGATGGCGATGGGCATATTGCCCTGACGATCATCGGCTGTTTGCGCAACAATAGGAATTGCGAGCGCGCCTGTGAGACCAATGGCGGCCACCACTGAGGTGGCCCATACGATCAGACGTTTCCTTTTCCGGGGCAAGCCGATAAGTAATAAGTCGTGGTTTACCTGATGTCGCCGTTTCACTACTGCCGCTCCCAGATCACGAATGTATAACCAAGGCCTAGCCTATGGTGTATTTCACAACTAATCCAGATGCTCGAATAAACTTTTGTCTAAAAGACAGATGTTTATTCCTTTGTTAACTCACGCGTTGCCCAAAGACGTGCCTGCGGACCCAGGCATGCATGGCGATACCGGCCGCCGAAGCCGCGTTTATCGATCGAGTTGAACCAAACTGCTCAATTGAAAGGGTGTCTTTCGCTGCCGCATGCACCTCTGGGCTGAGGCCCGGGCCTTCTTGGCCGAACACCAGCACACAGTTTCGTGGAAGTTCGTATGTCTCCAGAGGGACCGAATCGGGGAAAATATCAATCCCCAAAATGGTCAGCCCTTCACCTTCTGCCCAGATCACGAATTCATCCACGGTGGCATGGTGGCGGACATGTTGGTAACGATCGGTCACCATCGCACCTCGGCGATTCCAGCGTCGGCGGCCGATGATATGGACCTCCTTGGCGAGGAAGGCGTTTGCCGAACGCACCACGGTGCCGATATTCATGTCATGCTGCCAGTTCTCGATGGCGATATGGAAATCGTGGCGGCGTTCGTCGAGATCTGCAATGATCGAGTCCATCAACCAGTAGCGGTACTTGTCGGCGACGTTGCGCCGGTCGCCTTGGGCCAGCAGTTCAGGGTCATAGTGCGCATCGGTCGGCAGTTCACCCTGCCAAGGGCCAACGCCGATGATGTGTTGTGCTGCTGGGTCTGCCGTGGGTTCCTGCGATTCTTCGTTCACCCTTTAAGGGTAGTTGTTCGGCGAGGTGTCCACGTTCACGGCACTTACGGCAATTGCTGTGTAGGCTTTTAGTACCAGGGAAGTTGATCAATGACGAAACGTCCCACCATCACTGCCCAAGGAGGAATAACACCTCGTGACGACCATAACTCGAGCTTCGCGCACCATCCACGACATCAAAACCTGGCTGACCGACATGGACGGCGTGCTTGTCCATGAGAATCAGGCAATCAAGGGTGCCGCCGAGCTGATTCAGTACTGGCGCGAGAATGATTTGCGATTCCTCGTGTTGACCAATAACTCGATCTACACCCCACGCGACCTGCGTGCCCGATTGCTCGCCTCGGGCTTGGACGTTCCGGAGCAAAACATCTGGACCTCTGCCCTGGCCACCGCCGAGTTCCTGGCACGTCAGCGTCCCGGCGGACGTGCATTCGTAATCGGTGAAGCTGGTTTGACCACCGCCTTGCACGATGCCGGGTTCATCATGACCGATCAGAACCCGGATTATGTGGTGCTCGGTGAGACCCGCACTTACTCATTTGAGGCCATTACCAAGGCGATTCGTTTGATCGAGGGTGGCGCACGCTTCATCGCGACCAACCCGGACGCCACCGGCCCCTCGTCCGAGGGCCTGCTACCGGCCACCGGCGCGGTGGCGGCGCTGATCACTCGGGCCACCAACCGCGAACCATATGTGGTGGGCAAGCCCAATCCAATGATGTTCCGTTCGGCTCTGAACCGGATCGACGCGCACTCGGAAACCACCGCAATGATCGGCGACCGGATGGACACCGACATCATTGCCGGCATGGAAGCCGGACTGTTGACCGCGCTGGTCCACACCGGCATCACCGCCGCCGGCGATGTTGATACCTTCCCGTTCCGCCCGGATCTGCAATACCCCTCGGTGGCGACCCTGCACGGTGAGCTCGTCGCCGAAGGCGCCAGCGAACCAGCTGCCGGCAAGACTAAAAAGCCGTAGCCTGAGCCTTGAGATCCGCCCCTTGCCAACCATGGAAAGGGGCGGATACTTGTTTGCATGATGAGCCGCTCCTCCCAGCGGAGGCTACTGAAGTTCGTATTGCTTGCCGTAGGCATATATTTGGGCCTGACCCTTTTCATCGCCTTGAATTATGCGATGCGTTCCTGTCTGGGCCAAGGCGCCGAGTTGCACTGCTCGGTATCCAATACCGTCGTGTGGGGAGAGCACCGCCTGCTCGGATTTGCCATGCTCGCCTACTTGCTCGTAGTTCTCGGCCTGTGGGCCAAACGCCGCTGAGGTACCCAAGACGTATGCTTGATCCGTGAATCAGGAATCCGAATACCCGAACGCCGCACCACGCGGCCGCGGGCGGCCTAGGGGCAGCACCACGGGTTCGACCCGCCGGAAAATCTTGAAAGCCGCTACCGAAGAATTCAGCACCGTAGGTTTCGAGGCGGCAAGCATTCGTTCCGTGGCGCGCCGCGCGGGTGTCGATTCGGCTCTGGTTCACCACTACTTCAAAGACAAGACCGGGCTCTTCCTCGAAGCCCTCAATATGCCGGTTAATCCTGGGGAGCTGGTTGCCCAGGCAATGACCAGCCCGCTTGGCGAACTGGGCGAAGCCCTGGTGCGCACCGTCGTGACGGCGTGGGCAAACCCCGTCATTCGTCCTGCGGCCACCACCTTGATCCGAGGCATGCTTTCCAGCCAGTCGGCAACCAAGCTCATGCAGCCCTTCCTCCAAAAAGAACTGCTCGCGCGACTTGGCAGATCCTTGCCGCCCGCCGACGCTGACCGTCGGGCCGCGCTGGCAGCGACACAGATTATCGGAATGATTATCGGGCGGTACATTATTCAGCTCGAGCCGCTGGCATCGATGGAGGACGAGGAAGTAGTCGCCTGCATCGGGCCAGCCGTCCAGTGGCATCTGACAGGAAAAATGCCGTCCTAAATCCGTTGACTCCGGCTTTAAAGGGGTCTTTAATTCATTGCATGATGAATAAATCGGCATGCGTAATCGTGAACGGTTTGAGCGTGAAGCGAAGCAAGATGCTCGTACTTGAAGAGCTGAGTTTTGCGCTGTCCCCCGGACGCGTCATTGGCCTATTGGGGCCTAGCGGCAGCGGGAAGAGCACGCTGCTGCGGAGCATCGTCGGGAGCCAAATTATCACCCATGGCACCGTGACGGTACTCGGCTCCTCCGCCGGCGACAAGGCCCTGCGCCACCGAGTTGGCTACATGACGCAGGCAGCCAGCGTCTACGACGATCTCACCGTGCGCCAGAATATCGCCTACTTCGCAAGAATTCTTGGCCTGTCCGCCACGGAAGTTGACCGTGTCATCGCCTTGACCGACCTCGATCTCCAGTCGAGAAAATTAGCCATAGATCTTTCCGGAGGGCAACGCAACCGAGTGTCATTGGCCATTGCGCTGCTCGGAACACCCGATATCGTCATCCTCGATGAACCAACGGTCGGACTTGACCCGGTGCTTCGCTCCGATCTCTGGCGGCTGTTTACAGAACTTGCCGCCACCGGAATGAGCCTGCTGGTCTCCAGCCATGTCATGGATGAAGCGATGCGCTGCGACGAGTTGCTCCTGCTCCGCGAGGGTCAACTGCTAGCCCAGCTCACCCCGGCTGATCTGCTTGCACGCACTCGAACCGAGAATCCAGAAGAAGCCTTCCTGGCCCTAGTTGGCGGCGTAGGCGGCGCAACGCCGAACGTTGCACGGCCGAGTCCAAAACACCGCGCCGCGGGCAAGGAGAATCAACCATGATCCGCACGCTCGCCACATCCGGACGCGTCTTGCAGCAGATACGGCACGATCCACGAACCATTGCCCTCATGCTGGTGGTTCCTAGCTTGCTCATTGGGCTGATGTCCTGGATCTTCACCGATACACGAGTTTTTGCCCTGATCGGCCCAGCCATGATCGCGCTGTTTCCGTTCATCGTCATGTTTCTGGTGACCAGCATTGCCACGCTTCGTGAGCGCCGCAGCGGAACCCTGGAACGGTTGCTGAGTTTGCCGCTGGCCAAGGGGGAATTCATTCTTGGCTATGCGCTGGCATTCACCCTGATCGCAATCCTCCAAACGGTGATCGCAGTGTCATTTGCCGTCTGGGTGTGCGGCTTGGAAATCCAGGGAAGCCTTTGGCTGCTATTTTCGGTTGCTGCGCTCGACGCTTTGCTGGGCACCAGCCTGGGATTGATGGCCAGCGCCTTTGCCCGTACCGAATTCCAGGTGGTGCAGTTCATGCCGCTGTTCATCTTCCCGCAATTTCTGCTAGCCGGGATCATCCTTCCACGAGCGCAGCTTCCACGCCCTCTGGAGGTCTTCGGCGATTGGCTGCCGCTGTCTCATGCGATCGATGCGTTGAATGCAATCGCGAATGGCACCGAGGACTCGGCCACGACCGCGAGCCTTTTGGTGATCGCCGCGTGGATTATCGCGGCACTCATTGTAGGTTCGCTGACACTGCGCCGCAGGACACCATAACCGCCAGCCTCGAGACCCAGTGAGGTAGAGGCACTAGCCTGCCCGGGGTTTCTCAACGCTCTCTGCAGGGCAAAACTCGAAGCGCCAAAACATCGGGAGGCAAAAAGGCAGTGGGGACTGAGCAGAATCAGTCCCCACTGCCACTTATCTGAGTTCTAGTCTCGGGATTCCAGCCATGCGGCCGCATCTTGGACCAAGGCGACAGGCGGTTGCGCGATATCCAGTACGAGACCGGATTCGTCAGCTTCCAGCGGTTCGAGCGTTTCCAACTGCGACTGCAACAGTCCCACCGGCATGAAGTGGCCGGGCCGTGAGCCCATGCGCTCGGTCAACAACTCTTCCGAGCCGTGCAGGTGGATGAACACAGTTCCCGGTGCCTGCGCCCGAATCAGGTCACGGTATTTCCGCTTCAGCGCAGAGCAAGCGATGACCATCGATTCGTTGCTGAGCGCTCCCAAACGATTGCCGACCTCGCGAAGCCATGGCTCACGGTCCATATCGTCCAGTGGCTGCCCGGCAGCCATCTTGTCGATATTCGCCTGCGGGTGCAGTGAATCCCCATCGAGGAACCCGGCGTTCAGCTTCGTGCCGAGCAGTTCGCCGACCGTGGACTTGCCGCAACCGGAAACACCCATGACAATGACTCGGTTCAATGCGACAGCTCCTTGGGAAGTTTCCGTTTGCCCGGCGTGCGCAATAATTTGCTGGCTCACCAGTCGTGGACGGTGCCGTCGATAAGACGGTTGTAGGGCAGGTAGGCCTGCTGGTACGGGTAGGACAACGCTGCTTCATCATTGAATTCGACACCCAGGCCCGGCTTGTTGCCTGGGTGCAGGTAGCCGTCCTTGAAGGTCATGGACTGCTCGAAGACCGTGTTGGTGGCGTCCGAGTGCTGCATGTATTCCTGCATGCCGTTCGCGCTGGCCGGCACCGCAGAGGCCATCCGCGAGCAGTACAGCGATCTGCCGGGTTATGCGGAAACTACCGACGGGGAGCTCTACCCCTTCGGCTACGGCCTGACTTACTAGCAAGCCAAGGCTCAGGAACCGCAGCTCTATAAAAACTGGCCTGGATGGGGCGGACCAAAAGTCCCTCCCATCCAGGCCAGCGTCGGTTAACGTCTCCCGTCAACCAGCAAGTTCCTTGAGTATGTTGTTACAGGCCCAGCTCGGTCTTGCCGTAGGCGAAAAGGTACGGAACGCCGGCCTCGGCCTCGATACGCTCCTTGGCGCCGGTGTCGCGGTCAACGATCACGGCGACGGCAATGACGTTGCCGCCGGCCTTGCGCACGCCTTCGACTGCGGTCAAAGCGGAACCACCGGTAGTTGAGGTATCTTCCAGAACGATCACGTTCCTGCCTTCGACGCTCGGGCCTTCAACCTGGCGTCCCATCCCATAGGACTTCTGTGCCTTGCGCACCACGAATGCGTCAAGGCTACGGCCCCGGGTTCGCGCGGTGTGCATGATTGCGGTACCCACCGGGTCCGCGCCCATGGTCAAACCGCCAACATTGGTGAATTCAAGCTTGGCCTCGTCCAGCAGGTCGAGCATGACCTCGCCGATAAGTCCGGATGCTTCTTGCTGCAAGGAGACCCGGCGCAGATCGATATAGTAATCGGCTTCCTTGCCGGAGGAAAGAGTGACCTTGCCGCGCACGATGGCAAGTTCTTGGATCAGTTCTTTAAGCCGCTCACGGGCGCTGGTTTCGCTCATAGACACAATTCTAGTCGCCACAACGGAGTGGCCGTTGCAAGGAATGCCCTGTATGACGGCTATTCCTCGGTGCAGTTCACCACCAGGGCGCGGCGCTCCGAGAGCGGTCTCTAGCAGCCGCACATCATTACCTGATGATGCCATGCGTCCTGGCCCTGCCAGATTGCCAAGCGCGCCGCACATCCGCCCGGCGACGGATCGGTGGAACCGCGATTGAGCTGGCCGTACTTGTTTAAATTAGCCCCTAGCCCCAGCCGTAACTCCCGGCTAGGGTGGGATCATGAATGCGACTCGCCCCTTGGGTTTCTGGTTGAAATTGGTAGATTCGCTGATCGACGAGCAGTTTGCAGCGACCTTGGAAGAACACGGTGTTACGCGCCGGCAATGGCAGGTACTGAACCTGCTCGAGCAGAATCCTGCGTCGGAAGCCGAGCTCACCACGGGCCTCTCACCATTTTTTGCCTCGCCCGATGAACCTCAGTCCGTCACCGAACATCTGGCAGAGCTCGTGGAATCCGGGTGGATCTCGCGCCAGGGCGGTGAGTACATGATCACCGAACGCGGACATGTGTCATTGGTGAAGCTCAGCGAACTGGTTGAACGAATCCGTACCCAGTGCGGCGAGGGGCTCACCCCGGAGGCATACTCCACCACGGTGAGTTCCCTGGAACAGATGGCCAAGAACTTTGGCTGGGCCGAGGCTGAAACCGAGTAGCCTGCCGGGTGGAATGTTGAAAACAGATTAACTTTCCGCCCCGAACACCGGTATTTAGCCACTGCGCCCATTCTCATGCCTAGTATTGGATGCATGCGCGAACTGCAAGCAGAGATTATCGAAGAACTTGGCGTCAAGCCACAAATCATTCCGGCACAGGAGATCCAACGACGCGTGGGGTTCCTGAAGGACTACCTCGGAGCGACCGGAGCCAAGGGTTTCGTACTGGGAATTTCCGGTGGCATCGATTCCACCTTGGCCGGAAGGCTTGCGCAACTGGCGGTCCAAGAGGTCCGCGACGCCGGTGGCGAGGCGAACTTTGTCGCGGTCCGACTGCCCCATGGGGTGCAGAGCGACGCCGACGACGCGGCGAAGGCCATGGCGTTCATCGGCGCCGACGAGGAATTTGAAGTAAATATCGAAAAGCCCGTCAAGGCTCTGGATGAAGCGCTGGACAACGCGGGCCACCCACGCATCAGCGACTTCAACCGGGGTAACGCGAAGGCCCGGATGCGCATGATCGTGCAATACGCCATGGCAGGTGATCGCCGCATGCTGGTCCTCGGAACCGACCATGCAGCCGAATCGGTCACCGGATTCTTCACCAAGTTCGGGGATGGTGGCGCCGACCTTTTGCCTCTCGCCGGGTTGAATAAACGTCAGAACCAAGCCTTGCTGCGAGAATTGGGTGCTCCAGAGCTCCTTTGGGCCAAGGAACCAACCGCGGACCTATTAGACGGCCAGCCACAGCGGACAGATGAAGACGAGCTGGGGCTGAGCTACTCGCAGATTGATGACTACCTCGAAGGCCGGGAAGTCGATGCTGCCGCAGCCAAGACCATCGAGTCCCGCTTCCTCGGTTCGCGCCACAAGCGTACGGTTCCCGCGACCTACCTCGATACCTGGTGGCGCAGCTAGCTCTGCTCCTCGGGCATCGAGTCGGTTACTTCGAGAGCTTCGCGCAGGGTTTTGAAGTCGTCACTAGTTTGTTTTCGTGGATGTTCGCTTACTCGTGCCAGCTTCCAGAAACCGCCAAACAGCAGTGGCAGGGCAACTGCAGCCCCGAGCACAACGCAGCTCAAACGCAGTTGCCGTGCCCCACGCGGAGCTACGGACGCCTTAGACCGCGATGCTCCTCGTATAGGTGGCGCATGCTGATGAATCTGCCCTAGCCAGTACTTTCCGGATTGGAACGTACTGTCGGAGCAAGAGTTCACTAGGACTCGGCCACCTACACAAGGGAACTCTCGCTAGACGAATGCGCTCACTCCGGTCAGCGCTCGTCCGACGATCAATGAATTAATTTCATAGGTGCCCTCATAGGTGTGCAGGATTTCAACATCGCAAAAGAACTTGGCCATCTCATGGTCGGTCACCACACCATTTCCGCCAAGCAGCGCACGGCCCAATGAGACCGTTTGGCGCGCGAGCCGCGTCGCAGTGGACTTGGCCAGCGCCGCGTCGACCATTTCCAGCTCGCCGCGTTCTTGCTTGCGCGCGATGTCCATCATCATCGACAGGCACGCCGTCGCATTGCCGGCAATCTCCGCCAAGGATTGCTGCACCAACTGGAACGAGGCAATGGGTTGGCCGAATTGCTGCCGGTCCTTGGCGTAAGCGGTACAGATATCCAAGGTTGCCAGCATGGCGCCGACCGCCTGCCACCCGACCCAGGCGCGAGACTGCATCAACAACGCATTCGCCGAGGCGAAGTTGACCGCGCCAGGGAGTTTATTCTCCACCGGAATGCGGACATTCTCCATTGAAATATCCGCGTTCTGCATGATGCGCAGGCCGATCTTATTTTCGATCTTGGTTGCGCTGTAGCCCGGACGGTCGCTTTCCACCAGAAAGGCCCCCACCGCTCCGCTCTCGGGACATTTTGCCCAGACCAACGCAAAATCGGCGATAGTTCCCATGCCGATCCAACGCTTGGCCCCGTTGATCACATATTCGTCGCCTTCGCGGGTCGCGGTGGTGTGGATGCCTCCGGCAATGTCCGAACCATGGTCGGGTTCGGTCAAGGCAAAGGCGCCAAAGGCTTGGAACATGGTGAGTTTTGGGAGCCAGGATTCACGCTGCTCAGCCGACCCAAGCGCATCGATCATGCCCACGATGAGCTCATTGTGGATGCCGACAATGGATGAAAGTGATACGTCGGCTCTTGCGATTTCCGCGTGGAGCAACCCGCGCAATAGATGCGAGGAGCCATCTAGCTGCACTCCCGCTAAACCGGCATCGGCCAACTCTCGCACAAGTCCTGCGGGAAATTCCTCGCGATTCCAGAACTCGATCGATTGCCGGCGAATACGTGCCTGCAAAAACTCACGCACCTGCTCTAGTCGCGTCCGATCGGCCTCGTGCAGTTGGTGTGCCACACCCAATAGGTCCATCCGATTTCTCCTTCCAAACCCTTGGAAGTCCAAGTATATTGTTGGACTAAGACTTCCTTAGGGGGTAAATGTTGAATTCTCCATTGCCACGCGATCCGATTGCTCAGGCCCGCGAACAGTGGGTTGCCCATGGTTGGGCATCCGAAGCCAATGCCATGGCCGCAATCACCGCGGTGATGCGCACGGCGTCGATTTTCTTGCAGCGAGCCGATGCGATTCTCAAGCCGCACGGGCTCACCTTTGCGCGTTTCGAAGTGCTCGCCTTGCTTGGGTTCTCCAAACGCGGTTCGCTCCCGATGAGCCACGCAAGCGAGCTGCTCCAGGTTCATGCTACGAGCTTGACGAATTCGGTGGACCGGCTAGAGGCCACCGGGCTGGTGCAACGAGTTGCACACCCTACCGATGGGCGAACCAGGCTCCTGGAGCTCACGGCCCAAGGCCTGGAGGTGCTCGACGCCGCCCGAACTGATTTGAACGCACAGCTCTTCGCCCAAAGCGATTTGGAAGCCGCAGACGCGACAGATCTATTCGAGATCCTCTCTCGTTTCCGCCGCGCCTCGGGCGACTTCCTATAACGAACCGTCTCGAATCGCATTGATGACCCCGGAAAAGTCGGTGCCTGCATTTCCCTCATCGCTGAACTTCCGATACAGCGCGGCCGCGAGACTGCCTAGCTGCGCATCGGTCTGCGTCTGCTCCAATGCGCTGGAGGCCAAGCCGAGATCCTTGGCCATCAACGCGGCAGCAAATCCAGGCTGATACTCCCGGTTGGCCGGCGAGCTAGGGACGGGGCCCGGGACCGGACAATTTGTTGTCACTGCCCAGCACTGCCCCGAAGCCGAGGAAATCACATCGAATAAGGCTTGGTGCTCCAGTCCCAAGCGCTCGCCTAGGACAAAAGCTTCCGCCGCTCCGAGCATGGAGATGCCCAAAAGCATATTGTTGCAAACCTTGGCCGCTTGCCCGGCCCCATGCCCACCGCAATGCACGACCCGCTTGCCCATGATTTCGAGCACCGGGTTGATCTGCGCCAGGTCGGCCTCATCGGCGCCGAGCATAAATGTCAGGGTTCCCGCTTCCGCGCCAACTACCCCACCGGAAACTGGAGCGTCGGCGCTTCGATGGCCGGCCGCCACCGCGAGCTGGGCGGCTTCGCGCGCCTGTGCCACATCGATAGTCGAGCACTCCAGGAACAACGTGTCCGCCTTGGCAGCCCCAAGCAGGTAGTCCCGGTAGGCATCCAATACATGCTGCCCGGTAGGGAACATGGTCAGCACGACATCCACGTCGCTCGCGGCTTCGGTCCCGGTAACCACAGTTTCAATTCCGGCCGCGGCGGCGGCTTCGAGGGCCGCAGGCACCACATCAAAAGCCTTGAGGCGATACCCGGCACGGTGCAAGTTGATGGCCATGGGAAGCCCCATATGGCCCAGTCCCAAGAATCCTATGATTGGTTTTTCGCTCATCTTCCACTCTTTTCTCGTAGCCCCTGCTCCAACAGTGCAAAATTCAATTCCGCTCCAGGCAATGGGGCGAAATGTCGTGCCGTTCGCTGTTCGCGCGTCAAATTACCCACTCGTTCGTGCCACCGCGGATTGCGATCCTTGTCGATCACCGCGGCTCGGATTCCTTCGGCGAAGTCCGGGTCATCCAGTCGGTTAACCGCGACCCTGAACTCGCGACGCAGATCCTCGCGCAGGTCCATCCCGGCACTGTCCAACAATTCATCGACGAGCCGCACCGAACTAGGGCAGGCGGCTCGAAGCGCCTTAGAAACCAGGCTGGCCTGAGCATCGCCGCTAGAGTCGAGCGCGGCGAGAATTGCCGGGACACTTGGTTCGGCGAAGGCCTGAACCCAATCGGCGCCCAGCATTCCCTGCTCGACGGTGCGCTCAAATCGCGTAATCACCTGGTCGGCTTCGAGAGTCTCCAACTCGGTCAGCAGTTGCGGCAAGTTCGCCTGCGCCACGTAGTTGTCTGCCAGCCCCAAGGCAATGGTGTCCGCCGCGTGGAATCTCATCCCGGTTAGTGCCGCTAGGCGCCCTGCGGATTTTGCGCCCTTGGCCAGCAGGTGGGTGCCTCCCACATCCGGGAAGAAACCGATTCCCACTTCTGGCATACCGCAGCGGCTGGTCTCGGTCACGATGCGATGGCTGCCGTGGGCGGAAACCCCAATCCCGCCGCCAAGCACTATGCCGTCCATCAACGCCACGAACGGTTTCGGATACTCGTCAATGAGTACATTAAGTTGATACTCGATACGCCAGAACTCTTCGGTGGACCCATCTCGGTCCAAGATATCCCGGTAGATCGCCACAATATCGCCCCCTGCGCACAGGCCTCGCTCCCCCGCTCCGGTGATCGCGACCTGTCGCACCGCTGGATCATCACGCCATTCAAGCAACGCGTAGAGCATGCCCCGGCACATCTGCGTAGTGAGCGCATTGAGCGCTTTTGGCCTATTGAGAGTGATGAGTCCCAAATGTCCCCGGCGCTCGGTCAGAATGTCGGTCAAAATACCCACCCCTCGGTGATCGCTGTCACAGTTCATTCTCGAATATACTCGGACTTCCAAGTAAATTGAAGTGGCGCATGACAGCAAACTTGATAGGTTGAACTAGTGAAGATAGCGACCTGGAATGTGAACTCCCTGCGCGCCCGGGCTGACCGCGTCGAAGACTGGCTGCGCCGTACCGACGTTGATGTCCTGGCAATTCAGGAAACAAAATGCAAAGACGACAATTTCCCCTGGGAACTTTTCGAGAACAACGACTACGAGGTGGCGCATTTTGGCGTCAACCAGTGGAACGGCGTGGCAATCGCCTCCCGTGTGGGACTGGACGACGTCCAGCGCACGTTCCCGAATCAGCCAGAGTTCGGCAAGGGCGGGAAAGACCCGATCCAAGAACCCCGAGCCATCGCGGCCACCTGCGGTGGGGTTCGCATCTGGAGCCTCTATGTGCCCAACGGCCGGGCCCTGGATGACGAGCACATGGGCTACAAGCTCAACTGGCTCGACGAATTGAAGAAAAATTCGGTCGAATGGCTCGCCGCAGATCCACAAGCTCAAATTGCGCTGCTCGGCGACTGGAACATCGCGCCGAAAGACGAAGATGTCTGGGATATCCAGTTCTTCTTGGACAACCAGCTCACCCACGTCTCGGCCCCCGAGCGTGCCGCATTTGGCGCATTCGAAGACGCCGGTTTCACAGACGCAGTTCGCCCACACACCGAGGGCGCCTACACCTACTGGGATTACACACAGCTGCGCTTCCCGAAAGGCGAGGGCATGCGGATCGATTTCGCGTTGACTTCCCCCGCACTAACCGAACGGGTTACTACCGCGAGCATCGACCGCGAGGAACGCAAGGGCAAGGGCGCTAGCGACCATGCTCCGGTCATCGTGGAGCTGGACGACTAACCATGACCAGAAAATTGACTGGGCCATTGGCAGAGCTTACGGCGGCTACCGCGCATTTGCGCGTCTATGAACCGTTGGACGCTTTCGAGGATTGGGCCCAGTCAATTATCTTGCGCACCGGGCAGCGTAGCGCAAGCCATTGGGACAGCTTCGAGAACGAACGACTCTGGGAACGCACGCTACGCCCCATTTCGGACCCCTTCCCGCACCATGAAGCAGAGCATTTTCGCTCGCTAAAGATCCTTGACTACGAGGGCAACCAGCACACCCGCTACTGTCCCGGCCAGCTGCAGGCGCGCAGCGTGCTGGCCGCAGAACAAGCCGAGGAGGCCATCCGGACCGAGGTCCTCGACCTCCTGGTGCCTCCCGCAGCCCGTAGCGCGAATGCCGAGCGCGTTAATCCCGATCGGCTTGCGGCAGATCTCACACACCTGCATACCCGCACCTCCACCTGGGGCATACCGCTGAGCTGGTTTGCGCTCTTCCGGGAAGATGACGAGTACGAACAGGTTCATGTTGATGACCGGTTGCTCACGGTGCGGCTCATCGTGCCCTTCGACCAGGCGGTAGAACGCCTCTCTTGGGCAGTGCAAACGCTTGTGACCTATGCACCTCAGGCACCATTGTTTGAGGAGCTAGGCGCGCTCGGTAGCTGGCTTGAATCCTTCGATAGCCGGTCGGTGATCGAGCTGGACTATGGGATGCTTGCCGAGATCGTGTGGCCAGATGAATCCGCCAACGACCTCATGCACGGAATCCAAGCAATCGAAGACGGAGATCTGCCCACGGCGGCGGCGGCATATCGCCGACTGACGAACCGCTGGTTGGGTCCTCGGCATTTGGGCCGCGCAAACTAAACACTGCCCAGAGCAGCCGAATCAAAAAAGTATTTCGTTAACGCAAAAAGCTCCGGTTGAAACCGGAGCTTTTCTATTTGGCGACCCTGACGGGACTTGAACCCGCGACCTCCGCCGTGACAGGGCGGCGCGCTAACCAACTGCGCTACAGGGCCATGAGTTTTGAATCTAACTTCAAATCACATGGCAAAGCCCTCGGTATACCGAGGGCTGCGTGGCTCCGACCGGCGTCGATCCGGTGACCTTTCGATTTTCAGTCGAACGCTCTACCAACTGAGCTACAGAGCCTGGCACCACTGAGTGGACACCAGATTTATTGCCTAAACAATAAACCGAGCGACCCTGACGGGACTTGAACCCGCGACCTCCGCCGTGACAGGGCGGCGCGCTAACCAACTGCGCTACAGGGCCTTGCTTTCGCAAGCCAATGGATTTCTCCATCTGACAACCAACGAATTGGCTGTTTGTACCCCCAACGGGATTCGAACCCGTGCCGCTGCCGTGAAAGGGCAGTGTCCTAGGCCGCTAGACGATGGGGGCCTATATCTGCTGCGGTTTCTTTCGTCTCCGCTGCGGACTTCAATAACTATACGTGGCCTTTTTGCCATTTGCAAAACCGGCATCCGAAGGACTTTCGAAGGGCGCAAATCGATGGCGGACAGTAGGCTTGAATCATGGATCTGGAGATGAGCGACGACGAGTTTGATGAGCTGGTTCAGGCTGCCCTCGACGGCATCCCCGAGTCCGCGGTAACCATGATGGACAATGTTGTTTTCTTTATCGAGGACGAGTACGAGCCGCTTCCCGGAGAAGCGAAAAATACCGAGATTCTGGGGCTATACGAGGGTGTTGCGCTGACCGAGCGAGATCTCGACTGGGCTTCAGGGGCACTGCCTGATCGAATCACGATCTTCAAAAACCCGACCCTCAGGGCCTGCGAAACGCGTGATGACGTCGTGCGGGAGGTTCGCATTACGGTCATGCACGAGGTGGCCCATCACTTCGGAATCGACGACGAAAAACTGCACGATTTGGGCTGGGGATAGCCCAAATCGGCAAAAACTAATATTGAGATGTGCGTCACGAAAAATACTCATATTTCTGGATTGCCCTGGTTTAGCCGTTCCTCGGGAGCGAATGCTGCGCACCCGTTTCCTGCTTAAGCCACAGGAATGCGGAAGCCCACAATCATTTCATCATCGGAGCACCTGCAGAACAGCGGGACCTTTTTGGAGCAAGCAGGCAAAATTCCGCTTCCAGGCCCGGGCCATGGCAACACCCCGTGACTCAGCATTCCCCGGCCGCCCAGCACCGGGCTTCGACTCTGGATTCGGCGCCAAGAACAGTTCCCGACCGCAAGACCCCTCGATGGCACAGCAATTAGCAGCTGCTCGCTACGCCAAACACGGAGAGCGGGGACCTCTGGCTTAGGGGAGGCGGGCCAGCAAGCAATGGACTCCAGCTGCAGCGGTAGAGACGGACGTCGAGATGCCCACTCGGGCCCACGTGCAAGCCATTTCGAAACAGGATCCCTGCCCATCGCGTAGCAAAGTGGGGGCGTTCGGGGCCTACAACCCCAAAACACCCCCACCGCCACAACGCCAGCTGGAGATTCAATTCGAGTGCATCAAACGGGTCCCAACGACCGCCAGCGGCAAAGCCCGAGGGTCAGGACTACCCGCCCGCTTCTGTTCGCAGGCTCTAGAGAACGATGGTGCCCAAAGCTGAAATGACATCGGCGACGATATCCAGGTCGACGGTCGCATCCACGTCTGCGTCGACATCCGCTGCGGCGGCGACGCTCGCGGCTACGCCAGCTTCCAGATCGGCTTCCACGGTTGCGTCCACGGAGGCGTCAGCCAGCAGCTCTGCTTCGACGGTGGATTCCACGGCGGCTTCAACCTCGGCGGCAATCTCAGCGGCGGCGGTGGCGGTGAGGACATCGGCGTCGACAAGCACCTCGAGCTGGGCCGCGGTGTCAGCCTTCGCCTCGGCGGCTACCTGCGCAGCCACCTGCGCGGTGAGGTCGACGTCGAGTACCGCGCCGAGGGACAGCGCCGAGGCGCCGGCTACGCCAGCGAAGCTCAAAGACGCCGCGGCGATCAGCGCGGCGCCGGTTCGGGTGAAGTTCTTCATGGTGATGCTCCTTCGGGTCGGTCGCCGGCCCAGTTGACCGACGCACTGTTGACCACGCTATTGGCTACCGGCGAGTACCTATCGGTCGAATTCCAACAGTTCTGCTATTCACGGAGCTTGTTAAGCTTTCAGTCCCTGAAATGTCATTCACAGTTCCCCGCATGATGGGGTCCCCAAGCGGATCGAGTACTGTTCCGGGGTTGGCGGGAAATCCGTGATCGTATGCGAGCCGGTGCTGCTCGCCGATCGCTGCGGACTTGGTGGCGGGGTTCAGACGGTCCCGCTGGGATTCGCTTCCTAGAACCGAACGAACGCATGTTCCCGGATGCCCCTGGCTGGCGCTCGACAGGACCGCCTGCCGGGCAGAGCCTGCAATAGGCGGTGGCCAGAGGACTTCGGGCTCTTAGCCGGGGAGGCCGGCGGGTCCGGCAGCCGCATTAGCGCGTTTGTTGCACTGATTGCGCAGGGCATTTGGTGCAGCGCTGACTGCTTCAGCCGCAGCTCCGCGGACGATGCCCAGCCGCTTAGAAGGGCCGGACCGACGATGATGGACTACGGTGTGCCGAATTCCTGCGCTCGTGGATCGCTCTCGGCAGTTGCCAACCCTCTGGAGGATACGCAACAGCTCAACGTCTCTTACCGGCGCATTGTGTAACGCATTGTCGCCATTAAATGCTCGTGCCGCCATCCGGTGCCCACAAGGTCACGACTCAAACGTCACTCGAACACTTGGCCCGGAGCCATTTATTTCTCTGAAATAATTTCAGAACGCACCAAATAGGATGCACTTCCCCCAAATCATCCCTGAATTGGGCGAACAAATACCATCAATGTAATTCCTGTGACTGGTGTGACCAGTGTTGCCAACTACCTAATTTTTAGCCTAGTGTGCTATTTGGGAACTTAATCAAATCGCGACCTTCCGTTCTCGGATAATCACAATTCGACCATTTCCCAACTGTCATCACCTGAATCTAGTGAGGAACGATATGGCTAACCGCCACTCGCTCGGAGTTGCCGCGTGCACCCTGGCCCTAGCAGTCTCTTGCCTTGCTGGCGCCGTCCCGGCAGCCGCCGCCCCGTCGGCAGCGTTTCCCACCTCCGTCTCCGTTGCAGCAGCACCGTCGAACTCCCCGTTGCCATCGGCAGCAGAGGTTGAGTCGGCAAAGTCGAACAAGGCAGCAACCAACGAGATGATCGCGCGCCTTGAAGCATCGCTCGATTCCAGTCGCGTAGAACTCCAGCGCGTGGAAACGGCGGCCCTGGAAGCTCAGGAGTCCCTGCTGACCGCCGCAGAAGAACGCGACCTGCGGTCCGCGGAGGCCACCAAGGCAGTTGAACAGGTCGAATACGCGCAGCAGTATCTCGCACAAAGCCGCAATGATCTGGGCGCGATCGCTTCGGACATGTACCGCAATGGCGCAAGCAACTCCAGCCTGGGCATCTTGCTGCAGGACGATGAGTCAAACGATCTCTTCTACAAGGCAGCCACCATGAGCGCCTTGAGTGAGAACCGGTCACAAACGGTCAGCACCGCTACCGAGGCCGAAGCTCTGGTATCCGCGTGGGAAGAGTACGCAGACACCGCGCAGAAAGCCGCTAAGGCCGCAGCTGAGAACTACGATGCAGCCGCGACCACCGCCAGCGCCACGCTCACTACCTACGAGTCAGCGATTGCTCCGCAGAAAGAATTGCGTGACGAGCTCGTTGGACACCTCGCATTCCTGAAGGAACAGGAAGAGGAAGTAGTTCGCCAGCAGATCGCTGAAGCAGAAGAACAAGCTCAGGAGAAGGCTCTCCAGGAAGCCGTCGAGGCTCCGGAGGCTGATAAGCCAGTCACGAAAGATGACTTGGCAACCATGCAGCCACTGGCTATCGAAGCTCCTCAGGAACTGGAATTTATCGATTCCGAAGAAGCCAAGCCAAAGACGCTGACCCCGAAGGTCATCGACGTCGAAAAGGACGAGCCGAAGGCGCCGGAAAAGCCAAAGCAGACCGAAGCTCCGAAGGCACCAGAAAAGCCAAAGGAAACCCAGACACCAAAGGCCCCGGAAAAGCCCAAGGCAACTCCGCAGGCTCCCGAGAAGCCGAAGACCACCCCCAAGGAAACCGAGAAGCCGAAGGTTCTCCCTCAGGCACCGGAAAAGCCGAAGGTTATTGAGGAACCAAAGCCGAAGCCTAAGCCTAAGCCCGAACCCAAAAAGGTCCAGCCGAAGGCACCAGAAAAGCCAAAGGCAACCCCTAAGCCTTCGCCAAAGCCAGAGGTGAAGAAGGAAGAGCCTAAGCAGGAGCAGAATAACAACAGCAATTATTCTGCGGCGATCTCGTGGGCCCTGCAGACGGCCAACGATCCGAGCAAGCGCTACGTATTCGGCGGCAATGGGCCAAACGTTTTCGACTGCTCTAGCTTCTCGCAGACTGCATTCGCCAAGTCCGGCATCAGCTTGCCACGTACTTCCAGCCAGCAGTTCGCCAGCGCTCCGCAGTATGTCTCGCTGAGCCAGCTTCGCCCAGGTGACCTCGTGTTCTCCAGCTCGAATGGCGGAGCGTCGTTCTACCACGTGGCCATCTACATTGGTAACGGCCAGGTAGTCCACGCTCGCAACCCGAACGCCGGCATCACGGTGACTCCGCTGAGCTGGGTCAACAACATGTATCCGAAGGCAGCCCGCTACTAGGCAGGCGAGACCTCGAGAGAAAAGATGCTCCGCAGCCAGTTGGCTGCGGAGCATCTTTTGGCTCTGCCCTGCAATGCGCTTAGGGCTAGCGTTTTCAGCGCTACTGAAAAATATGGCCCGGAAGGAATACCTCCTCCCGGGCCATATTGGCCTACCTACTCGGCTCCGGTATCGAAATCCTTTCGGTTGGCCAGCCGTGGATCATCCCCGTCCGGAACTACCATCACCGGGCCCTTGGAGTGGTGCAAGACCCCTTGGCTGGTGGAGCCAAGCAGCATGCCGGCAAAACCACCGCGTCCGCGTGAACCGGTTACCGTGAGGACCGCATGTTCGGACTCGCGAATCAGCACCTCCACCGGCGGCCCGGAGATCACATCGGTTTCGACCTCGAGATTTGGGAAGTGTGATTTGATCCAGCGCCGCCCGACATCCATTTGATAGCGAACGTCCTCAAGCACCGCTTCCTGATCAACGGTGGCGGGCATCCACGCAAGGGCCGCCGAAACCGGCGAGACCGCGCACACCACGCGGAGCCTCAGGTCCCGGGCCAACGCCGCTTCCGCCGCCGCGAGCACCGCCGAGCGCGCGCGCTCCGAACCATCCACGCCGACAACAATCGTCTGGCGCTCCGGCGCATCCTCTAGGGTCTGCTCCTGCTCCTTGGCCATGGACAATGGCACCACCACGGTGGGGCACTTGGCGTGCGCCGGCAAAGCCGAGGAAACCGACCCCAGCAGCCTGCCTACGAAGCCTCCTCGGCCACGAGTGCCGACAACGACGAGCTCGGCATCCGCGCTCAGATCCAGCAGGACCCCAGAGGGATCTCCTGACTCGATGTAAGTGCGAATTGTTGCCTGGCTGCCTTCTAGCTCCGCGCGCGCTTGGCGCACGATGTCCTCGGCTCCGCCACGGATCAAATCGTCATCCAGTGTGGAGTACCCGGCGTCCATGGACGACGCGGCGAAAACGGGAATCGTGTAGGCGGACACGATATTCAGAACGCTGCCACGGCGCACCGCTTCTCGTTCTGCCCAGCGCAAGGCGCACTTGCTCTGCTGGGAACCGTCGGCGCCGACGACAATACCCTCGATTTTTTCAGTTTCGACTGGTGCTTCGTCACTCATCAGACTCGCTCCTCATTGACCTGTGATGGCATGGGGTGTGACCCCCCTTACAACCAATGTACTTCCAATCTTCGCCCACAGTGTGAGTTGGGTCTAATGATTTCACGCTAAGCCTACTCAGCTATGAGATCGGTATGTATCTATACCCAAAACGTCATAGAATTTTTACCATGCCCTCCACCACCAGAACAGTGTCTGAGACATCCTTCCCGGCGCGTGTTGACCGATACTTCAAAATCTCGGAACGCCGCTCAACTTTTGCAACCGAAGTCCGTGGCGGCATCGCCACCTTCTTCGCGATGAGCTATATCGTTGTGCTCAACCCGCTAGTGCTTTCCGGAGCCGACGCGTCCGGCGGCGAACTCGGAATCCAGCGCGTAGCTGCTGTCACCGCATTCGTTGCAGGTATCCTGACCATTTTGATGGGCATCTGGGCTCGCCACCCATTCGCGATGGCCACCGGGCTGGGCGTAAATGCCTTTGTTGCGATTACCGTGGCGACGAATCCGGAGCTTACCTGGCCAGATGTCATGGGGTTGGTGGTCGTCGCAGGTATCGTCATGTTCCTGTTGGTCCTCACCGGCTTTAGAACCGCCGTGTTCCGTGCCGTTCCGGCGGGCCTGAAAACGGCAATCGTGGTCGGCATCGGCATGTTCATCGCGCTGATCGGCTTGGTCAACGCTGGCTTCGTGCAGCGTATCCCCGATGCTGCGAATACCACCGTGCCGGTGGGCCTGGGGTTTGACGGCAAGCTGATGGGCTGGCCAATCGTGGTCTTTGTGGTCGGTTTGCTGCTGACCATGGCGTTGGTAGTGCGCAAGGTCAAGGGCGCTATCCTCATCGGAATCGTCGCCGCAGCAGCTTTGGCAAATATCTTCGAAGCCGTGTTCAACATCGGAGAGAAGGAGACGAGCACCTGGTCTTTGGTCGTCCCTTCGCTGCCAAGCTGGACGCTGCCGGATTTGAGCCTCATCGGCCAGGTCAATCTCTTTGGATCATTTGAAAAGCTTGGCGTCACGGCGGCTTCATTGCTGGCCTTCGTGATTCTGCTGTCGATTTTCTTCGACGCCATGGGCACCATGGTTGGCTTGGCTTCCGAGGCGGGCGTCTTGGATAAAGACGGAAATATCCCGAATGTCGACAAGGTCCTGCTCGTTGATGCGGCCGGTGCCATCGTCGGCGGCGGCACCTCCAGCTCATCGGCCCAGATCTTCGTGGAGTCCGGTGCCGGCATCGGCGAAGGTGCACGTACCGGGCTGGCTTCGGTAGTCACCGGTCTAATGCTCATCGTGGCGATGTTCCTGACTCCGCTGATCCACCTTGTCCCTTTCGAAGCGGTCGCGCCCGCTTTAGTCGTTGTGGGCTTCATGATGGTTTCGCAGGTCTCGAAAATTGACTGGAATGATTGGGGCATTGCCCTGCCCGCGTTCCTGACCTTCACCCTGATGCCGTTCACCTTCTCCATCGCCAACGGCATCGGAGCTGGCTTCATCTCCTACGTGTTCATCCGAGCCGCGCAGGGCCGCGCGAAGGAGATCCACCCGTTGATGTGGGTTGTCGCTGCCGCCTTTGTGCTGTTCTTCGGCATCGGACTGATTGAGAATCTCATCGGAATGTAACCGAGGCAGAAGCAGCGCCGGCTCGGCATCGTATCCCTACGGTGCCGAGCCGGCGCTATTTAAAGCCACTCAGCGCGGGATCGGGCGTGGGGCGTAGATGAGTTCCTGCGTATGCCCATCGAGCAGCGTCGCGGATATCAGTTCAAGATCAAAATCGCCAAACCCCTCAAAGATGCGCTCGCGTCCGGTAATTCCGGTAATCACCGGGTAGAGCGTGAGCTGCAGAAAATCCACTAGTCCCGCACCCATCAGCGCCCGGTTCATCGACAGGCTGCCATGCGAGCGGAGCGGCATGGTTGATTCATTCTTCAACCTGCGCACCACATCGACGGCATCCGCGGATTCAAGCGTGCTGTTTTTCCAGCTCAGGTCGGTTTCGGCGTTCAGCGTAGAGGAGATGACAATTTTGGGTTGGGCCGACATTTTGGCAACCCACTCGTCCGGGTCTGCCCAATCCTCCAGCATAGACGACATCATCGTGTAGGTGGTGGCACCGAAAACCATGAGCGTCGGCCGGTCGTACAGGCGGCTGCGGTGTGCAAGGAGTTCGGGACCTTGCTTGCCCCAGTATCCTTCCCAGGGTTCGGTCGCGGCGGCAAACCCGTCGAGCGAACTGAAAACGTCAAACGTATAGGTCATCATGACCGCCCCTTAGCTGAGTCGACCATGCGTGGCACCTGTTCCGGCACCGACGGGCCGAGAGCACTCACCTTAGTCCTCTGCAGTCCAAAGAACAACGCCTGCGCACCCGTTGGGTAGCATGTGGGCTATGGCAGTTAGGCGCAGACGGAGGATGAGGATGTCTCAAGGTAATAAATGGATTGAGATCGCCGCAGGGTTGAAGAATCAGGCTATGCGAACCGCATTGGGTCTGGTCCTCGCCGGTGCGCAAGAGCAGCTCAGCGACTCGGCCCAGAGCCGCAAGGACTTGCAGCGCTGGGCCAAGATCGGATTGCTCACCTCGCATGAAGGCCGCTGGCAGCTGAACGATGAGCTGCTGGAGGAAACCCTCGCCGCGGCAGCAGCGTCCAGCACCCAGCGCGCTGGGGTCATGCGCTACTTCACCGGCCCACGGCTGAATGCCTTGCCCGCACGTCCGGCGGACCGCCTTGAAGTCATGCTCCATATCCGCGACCACGTGCTCTTCACCGGAGAATCCCTACGCGAAGATCAGCTCAACGAGCGGTTGCGGGTGATCCACGAAGACGTGGCGCTGCTACGCCGCTATCTGGTGGACCATGAGCTGGTCCACCGCGATCTCGACGGAAGCCACTACCGCCTGCCGGCTAAATAATCGGTGCGGCTCCGGCGGCGAAGCGCGCCACCGCTGGACCCGAAACAAGTTGCGCCGGCAATGGAGCGGTGCGCAGATTCTTTTCGAAACTTGCCCCGAGAGCCAACGGTTCATCGCTGGCGAGGAAAACGATATTGCCGTACCGCCGGCCCTTGAACATCGGCGGGTCGGCAATCATTGCCACGTGCGCAAAGACCGAAAGCAAGGTGGCTGCCTCGGCTCGGGCGCCTGCCAGATCAGCCGAGTCGCCACAGTTCAGCAGGTACACGCCTCCTTGGTCCAGCACGCGTTGGGCCTGCTTGGCGTAGCCGATGGTGGTCAGCTCGCGCGGGGTTGTACTACCGGCGAACACATCGCGAATGATGACGTCGCGGCTGTCGTCGCTGAGCGTCGGAAGCACCTGCCCGGCATCACCCACACGCAATCGCACCAGCGGGGCGCGAGGCACCTCGAAACGGGTGCGCACCAGCTCGGCGAGCTTCGCATCGAGTTCCACCACGACTTGGCGAGCATTCTCGTAGGCGGCGGCCACCCAGCGAGCCATCGAGCAACCGCCACCACCAAGGTGCAGCACGCGCAGCTTGCGAGCACGTCCGTCGAATTGTTCGGCGGGGAATCCGAAGGTGAAGACGGGTTCCATCCAGCGCATGTATTCGAAGTCCAAATAACCTGGATCATCGAGGTCTATATGCGAAGAGGGAACACCATTGACTTTGAGGATGAAGCGATTCGCCCCATAGGGGTCCGGTTCGATCTCGGCCAAACCGGTATCGATCTCGTAGCTTCCAAGCATGACGTTGCTATCGGTCTTAGCCATGTCGGCGCACCATCCGAACCTCACGCAGTCCGGCCCAAGAGCCAACGAGCTCTTCGGAAGTTCCGTCCGGGACGAATCCATGCTTGCTGTAGAAAGCGACTGCTCGCTCATTTCCCGCCAGTACCCAGACCAGAGCGTCACGCTGGCCAAGCACGGTGTCCATTAGATGGGCGCCGAGTCCACCGCCGTAGTACTCTTCCAGCACGTAGAGCACGCCTAGTTCGATATCGACCCCGGTGTCCTGATCTTCTTCAATGGTTGGAGTGCCACCGGCTAAGCCAATAATCTTTCCGTCGCCGGACTCGGCGATCCAGAATTGGGCTCCCCCGGCCAACCCACGTTCCCACCAGGCCAGCTGCTGCTCGAGCTGCGCTTCGTGGTAGGCGAAGAACTCTTCGTCGCGGAAGCCCGAATAGGCTTGGCGCCAGGCCAGCAACTTCATTTCAAGGGCCGCCCGCAAATCTTGTTCTTGGGCTAGTCGGATTCGATACTCGTTCAAAAGTGACACATACATACATTACGTCAGCGAGGCCCCCTGCGTCGCTAAGCACCACTACCCTCCTACTTAAGGACTATTGCTTGTGGCCGTGGAGTTTGAAAAACTGCCTAGATAGTTACTTAAAATGCTGTAGCGAAAGGGTGGTCACTGGTGGATCGGAACGAAAAGTTCGCGAACTTTACCGGCGGTGTCGTGACAGGCCTAACGCTGGTCGTCTGCCTGTCGCCGACGTTTTGGATCATCTGCTTCGGATCACTGCTTTTGATTATCAGTTTCAGCCTGCTGGCCAGGTTTGAAGGCATCTGGGGACCAACCACTGCCAAGCACTGGTACTACATTCTTCCGATGATCCTTGCTCCAACGATCGGGGGGCTGCTACGCGAAACGGGTTACGCATTATGGCTCGGGGCCATCGTCGCGGTGCTCGGCGGTTTTGCGACAAACTTGCTCGTTCGGCGTTTCCCGCCGTTCAAGATTCCGGCGTCTTCGGTGGCGAGCCAGTATTCCACCAGCTCGCTCTCTGGCTAGATCACCCGAGCAATGGCAAATCCGTCCCAGCCCTTGGTCCCAACGGTCTGCAGCGCGGTTGCCGAGACCCGTGGTGAATCGCGCAGCCACCTGAGCCCCTCTTGCACGCCCCGCACATCAGCCTCGTTGGCCCCGTGCTCGGCCGCGTCGTCAAGCACCGCACCACCGCGAATGACGTTATCGAGGATCAGCACCGTCCCGGGACGCGAGAGTTCTAGGGCAAGTTCCAAGTAGCGCACGTTATTGCGTTTATCTGCGTCGATGAAGACCAGTTCAAATGGCGCAGTTCCCGCGGCGATCAGATTCTCAAGCGATCCCTTGGCTGCGCCAAGTTTGATCTCAACGCGCTCCGAAAGTCCGGCACGTTGCAAATTCTCACGGGCAATGGAAGCATGCAGGGGCTCAAATTCGCAAGAGATCACCTGCCCGCGCTCACCCACCCCACGAGCTAGCCAGCTCGTTGAATACCCGCCCAGCGTGCCGACCTCAAGCACACGCCGAGCACCGACTATCTCGGCCATCAGCTGCAGGAACTTGCCCTGAGCGGTGCTGACCTCGATTCGAGGCAAACCTGAGTCATGCGCATGTTCTCTACCGGCCTCAAGTTCTGGGATTTCGAGCCCCAGTGCCTCGTTGAGGTAGGTGTCGACCTCCACGCTCTCACGTTCTGCAGAATGGCGGATCATCTCATTACTCCTCGCTGGATTCGATCGCCTGCTCTAGGCGCCGGACTTTTCCGTCCAATTCACCCGTATACCCCGGGCGAATATCTGCCTTGAGCACCAGCGAAACTCGAGATCCGTATTTGCTTACGGCCATGGTGGCGTCTTTGACGACAGCCATGACTTCGTCCCATTCGCCTTCGATTTCGGTGAACATCGAACTGGTGCGGTTCGGAAGCCCGGAGGCGCGAACTATGCGCACCGCTTCGGCTACGGCGTCATGAACCGAGGCATCGGCGTTGTCGGTACTTGGGGCAACTGAAAAAGCTACGATCATGTCTCTACTCTCCCACCGACGCTCGAGCTTGTCACGACGTTGTTGCGGTTACCCGCGCGGGGATGCCGGCACACGCCTAAAATGAGATTCATGGATTTCAGCGCCTTCTCTCGATACGCAGCACTTGGCTTAGCACCGGACGCGGACCCTCTGCTGGTTCGGGCAGAAGAGCAAAACAGCGACTACGAATCAGGGCTGGTCTCGTTCGGCGGCCGGCGGTGGAGGATCCGCACGGCCCGCATCACCGATACCAAACCTGGAGCGTTCCTCGCTTGCTGGACTCGAAACGCCGACGGACGCACCGAACCTTTTAGCTCGGACGAACAGATTTCAGGACTTCTGGTTTTTGTGCAAGACGCCGAGCGTTTCGGGGTCTTCCGGTTCACCGCCGAACTGTTGCGCAGTCTTGGTATCACCAGCTCGGAAGCGAAGCCCGGCAAACGCGGATTTCGGGTTTACCCCAGCTGGTGCACCGAGTTGAATCCGCAGGCGCAACGCACTCAGCGAGCCCAAGCTGCGGCTTTTAGCGTACTTGGCTAAGCGTCCTGGCTTCGGGCCACCGCGGACCTCGGCGAGCGCCTACCGGACCGCTTAGGCAGCCAGTCCGGTGGCGCGCAGTGCGACCGCAGCCAAGGCGCCAACGAGCACCACCACGAGGTATGGGGCTTTGAAGACTAGCGCGATCGTTGCCGCGGCCAGCGCACCGATACGCGCGTCAATGACAAGTTCCTGCCCGCTGGTCACCGCGTTCATGGTGACCAGCGAGGCCAGCAGGGCGACGGTGAGGGTTGCTGCCACATGGCTCATCAACGGAGAATCAAGTACTTTTCGCGGCACAAAATAGCCGCAGATCTTCAGCGCGAAGGCCGCCGCGCAGGCGCCGAGCAGCCACCAGCTCAATTCGCTCATGACTTCTCCTGATCTACTTGCTGCAGGTCTCCGTGTTCGGTCGCCGGTTCGGCGCGGCGCCCGGTGAGCACCGCAAACGCCACCGCGCAGCCGGCGGTGATCAAAATTGGCACACCGGGAACCGTCAGCGGCACGGCAAACGCGGTGACCACGGCCGCGGCGAAGGCGACGATAATCGGCTGGGCGGATTTCAGCCGCGGCCACAATAGTCCGAGGAACGCCGCCACCGCGGCTCCGTCGAGCCCCCACGCTGCCGGATCCCCCATCCGTTCGCCGAGCAAGGCGCCAACGAGCGTAAACAGGTTCCAGAGCGCATACACGCCGAGCCCGGCGGTCCAGAAACCACGGTGCCGCTCGCTTTGGCTCGCCTGTCCAAGGCTTGTTGCGGTGGACTCGTCGATGGTGACCTGAGCCATCAGCGGAACCATGCGCGCCCCAGGGCGCAGGGCCTGCTTGAGCTGCATCCCGTACACCGCATTGCGCACGCCGAGCAGTGTCGCAGCAGAGAAAGCCGCCGAGGCGGCCCCGCCGCCGGAGATCACCCCGATGAAGGCGAACTGCGACCCGCCGGTGAACATCAGGGCGCTCAACGCCACCGTCTGCCAAAGGTTCAGCCCCGCGGCAATAGCCAGTGCGCCAAAGGAAATCCCGTAGAGGCCTGTCGCAAGCGCGATGGACAGGCCCATCTTGGTGGCCGGGGTCAGCCAGCTAGTCGGCGTGGCGGGCATCGTATCGAATCTTGTAGACACCGCGTTTGACCCGTGCTTGGCCAATTTTTACCTCGTCCAGCTGGTCCACGTGTTGCACATGGGTTCCACCGCACGGTTCGCTGTTCACTCCGGCGATGCTAACCGTACGGTGGCCCTGCTCGTCGATCAGGGTGCTGATTTCGCCACCTTGCGAAATCAGCTCATCCACCCGCTGTTGCAGCCAGGCTTCCGCCGCTGCCCGCTCGGTTTCGTCGCCCAGCGGCAAGTCCACGCTGGAGGGGTCAAAATCCAGGCGTGACTGTCCCTGGAAGTGCGAGTGGCCGCGGTGTTCCCAACCGCGCTCTTCCCCCGCAAAACCAAGAATGTGCCCCGCGGTGTGCAAGGCCGCATTGCTGCGCCGGTTCTCGGCGGCGATGCTCGACGTGACCGTTTCCCCTGCGGCATGGTCTCCTGCGCCGTAGAGAATCACCATTCCGCTTGCCGAGCGGCCCACATCGACCCCAACGCCGTTGACCGAGCCGCGGTCCTCCGGCTGCCCGCCGCCGCGCGGGTGGAAGATATTGGGGCTCAGCGCAATCCAGTCCCCCGTCTCGTCGCTGCCCGTGGCGATGACCGTGGCTTGGGCGGTGAAGACGTAGGAGTCGTGGAGATACAGGTTATGCTGCGTAGCGGTTGTTTCGGTGCTCATGATTGCTCTAGTTCCTGCCGGAGTTCTGCCGGGCGGTTGCTGGTAATTTGGGTGACGCCCATGTTGATCAGGTACTGCGCGTCGGCGGGGCGGTCAACCGTCCAGATCCGGGCGGTCAATCCACGCTCCAGCCACCCGTGCACCAACGGCTCGTTGGCTCGGACCCAGGCGATGCCAGGGCCAATAATACCGGCGCCACCGGCGTCGATGAGTTCGATGCCCTCGGCCACCGAACGGCGCATGACCTCATAGACTGCCGCGCGTCCGGTCTGCCCGCCGGCCATCAGCTCGGTGACGTATTGCGGATCGATCTCGGTCATCAGCTGGCAGAGCTGTGCACGGTTGACCGTGCGCGAGAGGAACCGGAGGCAGTCCGGCTCGAAGCTCATCAGCGTCACCTGGATCTGCCCCCTCCGACCGGCTTTGCCGGTTTGCGGATCGAACCCAAAGGCGGCAAGCACCTTCAGCGTTTCCTCCTCCAGCAGGTGTCCAAAGGGGCTCGGATGCTTGAGCTCTACGGCCAGCCCGATGCCGATGCCGCGTTCGTCGATGAGCTCAAGGAGTTCGCCAAGGCTCAGCAGCTGTTCATTTTCTGCCCCATACTCCGCGGGAACCGCTACCGGCAGGTAGGAGGAAAAGTCCATGGATCGCAGTTCGCCAAGCGAGTATCCGGCCACATCTCCGGTGGTATCCGAGGTGCGGTCCACGGTCGGATCGTGGTGGCAGACCACTACACCATCCCGGCTCAGATGCACGTCGCATTCGATGCCGTCAGCTCCCTCATCCATCGCCTGCAGATAGGCGGCACGGGTATTTTCGGCATATCTGTGCGAACTGCCGCGATGAGCGTAAAAGAACGTGTCCATAACTCCTACGCTACTGGTTTGCCGCTGTCGCATACGTGATTAATGCCGTGCCGCGCACTGGGTAAAGTGGGGCGCATGCCAGAACTTCTCGATCAGCGCGCCGAAGACCTACGAGGGATGAAACGAGTAGCTACCCTGCTCTTCTTGTTGATGTGCGCCCTGTTCATCATCAGCGTGCTGTTCCAGGAGCTTGTCCCCGGGCTTAGCTACCTGAAGGCGGCCGCAGAGGGCGGCATGGTGGGCGCCGTCGCCGATTGGTTTGCGGTGACCGCGCTTTTCCGGCATCCCCTCGGCCTGAAGATCCCGCATACCAACTTGATTCAACGGAAGAAGGCCGAGCTGGGCGCCTCGCTAGGCGACTTCGTCCAGCAAAATTTCCTCACTCCGGAGGTCATCTCAGCCAAATTGCGCCAGGCGGATCTGGGCCTGCGCGCGGGCGGATACCTCTCCAGCGGCAAGGGGGCCGAAGCCACGACGGCACAGGTTTCCGCCGCGGCGATCGGTGCCTTGAAGTCCTTGGACGATGAGCAGGTGCTCACGGTGCTGCAGGTGCTGGCCACCGATTACATGGTCGCTCCCGAATGGTCCACGACCTTAGGCACGCTCGGCCAGAAACTCATAGACGACGGGCACCATGAGGCCGCGGTCGAATTGCTCGCGGAGCGGGCAGGTTCCTGGGTGGCGGAGCATCCGGAGGTTTTCCTCGAGGTAGTTTCCGGGCGCTCCCCCTCATGGGTTCCGCGTTTGGTCGACGAGATGCTGGCGCAAAAGGTTCATCAGGAATTGCGTGGATTGCTTTTCGCGGTGGCCGGAAATAAGCGCCATCCGCTGCGGCTGGCGCTCACCGGCTGGTTGGCGGAATTCACCGTGGCAATGCAGCACGATCCGGAAACCATCGCCAAGGTTGAGGGATTCAAGCACTCGCTGCTCGGCGATCAACAGCTGCGTGAGCTGGCAATACGTGGCTGGGCTTCGCTGAAGGCCGGGCTGATCGGTTCCCTGCAGGACCCGGCCTCGCCCTTGCGCACCGCGCTCCGTTCGGCGATCGCCACCTTTGGCGAGCGGCTGCAAAGCGATACGCTGCTGCGCGCAAATTTGGAGGGCCGGGCCATCGATGGCGTTGCCGCGCTAGTTGCACGGCATGGGGCGGCGCTGGCCGGATTGGTCAGCGACACGGTCCAGGCTTGGGATCCTGCCGAGGCCAGCGAGAAACTCGAGCTGCAGGTGGGCCGGGATCTGCAGTTCATTCGAATCAACGGAACCGTGATCGGTGCGCTGGCCGGGGTGGTCATTTTCTCTGCCGGAGAGCTGATTTTGGCTTTTTCAAGCTGACCTGCCAATTCTTCCGTTCGTCACACGCATCGATGCATCTTTCCATCGGGTCGACGAGAGATTAGTATTCAAGCAGTCTCAATAACTGTTGAATAAGTATTTCTCACTATCGAACCGGCTGGCTAGAGTTGCCATGAACGTCGCTACAGCCTTCAGCGCGGATCGACGATCGGAGCATCCATGGAAACCAGACTTTTACGCTACTTCGTCGCAGTTGCCGAAGAACGCCATTTCGGCCGCGCTGCCGAACGGCTGCATATGGCCCAGCCCCCGCTCTCGCAGCAGATCAAGCAGCTCGAAGAGCAACTGGGGACCCAGCTTTTCATCCGCACCACCCGCAAGGTGGATCTCACCCCTGCCGGAGAGCTCCTGCTCACCCGCGCCCGGGCGCTGCTCGAAGAGCACCAGCAGCTGGCTCGTGACGTGCGCACCGTGGGCGCCGGGGCCAGCGGCGTGTTGCGCTTGGGCTCCACCGGCAGCGCCACCTACCGCATCATGCCGCAGGTCATTGCCGCGACCAGCGAGCACATGCCGGGGCTGCAGTTGAACGTCCAGGGGGAAATGCTCACCCCGGAAATGGAAGAAGCCCTCGCCGAAGGCCGGCTCGATATCGCGATCCTGCGCCCTCCTGTGCACAACGAGGAGGTCGAATACTCCCTTTTGGAGAAGGACCTGCTCGCCGTCGCCCTGCCGGCCGGGCACCGGCTGGCTTCGCACGAAGAGATCGATATCGCCGAACTGCGCACCGAGGACTTCATCTGCTATCCCACCGCTTCGGCGGTCAACACCATCTTCGTTGAGACCTGCCGCAATGCCGGGTTCATCCCGCGCACCGCGCAGGTGGCCCGCGAAACCTCGACCTTGCTCACTTTCATCGCGGCGGGCCTGGGAATCGGCATGGTTCCGACCTCCAATTACCTGCCGCACAGTGAACGGATCGTCTTCCGTCCGCTGTGCAACGCACCGGCCGTGGATCTTGCGGTGGCGTGGAAGGCCGGCAATCAGGCGCCCCTGGTCCAGAACTTCTTGAAACTTTGCACCGCCTTGACCTCCGTGGAAGGAAATTCCGAATGAAAATTGCGCGCATCGAAGCGATTCCCTACGCAATCCCCTATACCCATCCCTTGCGTTTCGCCAGCGGCGAGGTACATACGGCGGACCACGTGCTGGTTCGCGTGCACACCGACGAGGGGATCATCGGCACCGCCGACGCGCCGCCTCGCCCGTATACCTACGGTGAAACCCAGACCTCGATCCGAACTATCGTGCAGGACATCTTCGGCCCCCAGGTGATCGGGTTGGACATCTTCGACCGGGAAAAGATCCGCCAGGTCATGGAGCGCACCATCCACAATCAGGTGGCCAAGGGCGCGCTGGACATCGCCATCTGGGACGCCATCGGCCAGGCCGCCAATACCCCGGTGCACAAGCTCCTGGGCGGCTTCACCGATTCGATGCGGGTCTCGCACATGCTTGGTTTCCGCCCGGCCCAGGATTTGCTCGACGAAGCGCTGCGCTTCGGCGAAGAGTACGGAATCACCACCTTCAAGCTCAAGGTGGGGCGACGCCCCTTGGCGCTGGATATCGAGGCTTGCCGGGTTTTGCGCGAGGGCTTGGGCGAAAACGTTGAGATTTACCTCGACGCCAACCGCGGCTGGACCGCCAACGAGGCCATGGAAGTTCTGCGTCAGACCGAGGGGCTCGGGCTGACGATGCTCGAAGAACCTTGCGACGCCAAGGAAGCCATGAGCCGGCGCCGCCTCGTCGAGCACTCCCCGATCCCGATTGTCGCCGATGAATCGGTGCCAACCGCCGGTGATGTCTCGCGCGAGCTGCTCTCTGGCGGCGCCAATGCGATCTGCATCAAAACCGCACGCTCGGGCTTCACCGAAGCCACCGAGATCCTGGGCCTGTGCACCGGGTTGGGCGTGGACGTCACCATGGGCAACCAGATAGATACGCAGGTCGGTTCGCTGGCCACCGTCACCTTCGGCGCCGCCCACCAAGCGACCACCCGCAAGGCCGGCGAGCTGTCAAACTTCCTGGACATGACCGATGACCTGCTTGCCGATCCGCTGGTTATCAAGGATGGCCGCATTTCGGTGCGCAACGTTCCAGGCGTCGGTGCCGCCATCGACGAAACCAAGCTGGCGCACTACCGCCAGGACTAGCAGTACCCCACCCGATTTTTAGGAGAACCCATGTTGTTCCTTGCACGTATGGACGTAACTTTCCCGGCATACCTCACGGCCGAAGAAGTCACCGACTTCCAGGTCCGCGAGAAGGCCTATTCGGCACAGCTGCAGCAAAGCGGCAAGATGCAAGGCCTGTGGCGCATCGTCGGAGAGTACGCGAACCACTCGCTGTTCAACGTCGAGTCAAATGACGAGCTTCACCAGATCCTCAGCGGCTTCCCGATGTACGCGCACATGAAAATCAAGGTCACTCCGCTGGCTAAACACCCGAATTCACTGAGCTAGAGGCTTTTTGAGAGCCTACCGCCGGCCCGTACGCCAGCTCACAAGTATTGATAGGCAAACAGTCTCAGTGTGCGGGAAATAAGTATTTTACTCGCTATAGACCCTGCACTACATTGAATATCAATCGCACAGGATGATGGGGGTCACAATATGAATCCCCAGCAGCCACACCACACAAAGACAAGGGAGTCATCATGACCGCCGAAACTCCAGCAGACGCAACAGCAGCCAAGTCAGGCAATGCCGCTACCGACAGCTTCCGCAGCTCCGGCAAGCTCGCCGCGATCGAGACGTCCGTTGAGCGCGTGAACCTCTTGGCGAGCAAGCTAGTCAAGGCCGCAAACGACATCATCCTCGAAGAGCGCGTGAGCTACGACGAGTTCAACGCCCTCAAGGCTTGGCTGATCAAGGTCGGCGACGATGGCGAATGGCCGCTGTTCCTGGACGTGTGGCTGGAGCACTCGGTGGAAGAGGTCGCTACCGACCACCGCGAAGGCAACAAGGGTTCCATCGAGGGACCTTACTACGTGCCAAATGCACCGGAGCAGGCTTCCCCTGCCACCATCGCGATGCGCGAAGACGAGAAGGGCACCAGCCTGCTCTTCCAGGGCCAGGTCCGCTCCACCGACGGCAGCGCGCTGAAGAACGCGAAGATCGAGCTGTGGCACGCAGATGAAGAAGGCTTCTACTCGCAGTTCGCTCCAGGCATCCCGGAGTGGAACCTGCGCGGCAGCTTCATCGCCGATGCGGAAGGCAACTTCCAGATCAACACCATGCAGCCAGCCCCGTACCAGATCCCTACCGATGGCGCCTGCGGCCAGCTGATCGCCGCCGCCGGTTGGCACGCCTGGCGTCCGGCCCACCTGCACCTGAAGGTCTCGGCCGAGGGCCACGAGCTGCTCACCGCGCAGCTGTACTTCCCGGGCGACGCGCACAACGATGACGACATCGCCACCGCGGTGAAGCCAGAATTGATGCTCGACCTGCAGCCAGCGCAGTCCGGCGACGGCAAGCAGGTCACCTACGATTTCGTGCTTGACCCAGTCAAGTAGGTCTTAGCGCCACCTCACGGCGGGGCTCCCGGCAACACTGCTGGGCACCCCGCCGTTGTCGTACAACGAACATTGCGCTTGCCGCCCTGGTCAACGCCTCGGCAGTAGACCGCACGCCTTCGGATCCACCCCTGCAGCAAACGACCCATGGGAGCGCATCATGACTGCCTCAACACTGCTCAACCCTGCCGTAGAATTCCAGTCCGGAACCGTTGCATGGCCCGCTACCGGCACTCGGGAACCCCAGAACCACTGGGCCTGGACCGGCTGGATGCCCGAGAACGACTAAGGATTCTCTGCGGTTGCCGCTCCAGTAGCGCGCACGCACCCGGTGCCCGGTAGCCGCGATTATTGCCCAGGCGGAGCCTCGATGAGCCCCATGGCGATAAACGCCCGTTGGTAGATCTCTCTGATGACCGCTTCCTTGCGTGCGTTGTACTGCATGGAGTGCTCGCCGGCATCCCGTGACAAGTCTGACGCTTTTCGCTTGGCATTGGCGTAGAGTTCCCGATCGCTTGGGTTCGCTCGGAGCCAATCGCGGAAGATCCGATGCTTGATCGTCTCGGGACTGTCAAAGCCGAAAACGTGGAGATTGCAGGCCGGGTCGACGTGGCGCAGGAACCGATGCCCAAACCACCAAGGTTCCCGCACCCGCAGCTCGAAACCCGCGCGCTGAAGCGCGGGAACATACGAACGCTCGTCATTTGGATCGGCCACGATCAGATCAATGTCGATAATTGGCTTGGCCGGGAGTCCGCGTACCGAGGTCGAACCAACATGTTCGATAGCCAATGCCCGCCAGCCAAGGGCCTCCCGGACCCGTTCGGCAAGCAGCTGGAACTGCTCCGGCCAGGCATCGTTCCAATCGGCTATCTCAATCTCCGGTGATGGGCCGGCCCCCGGAAGGTACGCCGATTGCCCGGCAGGAACAGGCGGTTCGTGAAAGGTGACGATGTCGATGAGCTTTGGCATGAAACTATTCTCGCCGATTGCTGCCGTGCCTTGCGACGGGCAACCTAGTGCTCAAAACCCTCGCGAGTCAGCGCGGCAAGTTCGGTCCGCGTGGATACCGCAAGCTTCGCGTAGATTTTTGTCAGGTGATATTGCACCGTCTTGGTGCTGACAAACAGCTCCTCGGCCACTCGGCGGTTGCTTGCGCCCTCGCAGACGAGCTTGGCGACCGCCTGCTCCTGAGCGGTCAGCGTCGACCAGTCCATCGGTTCGCGGCGTGCCATGCCAATGCCGCTCGCCTGCAGTTCGCGGGTGCAGCGTTCAACGTAGACGGTGGCGTCCAGGTGCGTGAAGATCGACAGCGCCCGGGTTAGCGGGGCAACGCAGTCCGCCCGCTTTCCCGCGCGCCGCAAGCACTGCCCGTAGGCAAAATCGATCCGTGCCCGGTGATAGGCGGTGCCAACGCCCTGAAGGCGAAGCAGCGCCTGCTCGAAGACTTCTCGCGCCGCATCGATGTCCCCCAAGGCCGCCAACAGCATGCCGCGCACCCCGAGGAAGGCGCCGATGCCGTTATTGTGCCCGGCCTTCATCGCGGCATCCAGCAAGGGGGCGATGAATTCTTCGGCTTCCTCCAGCCGCTCGCTGCGAATCAGCGCTTCGGCATACATGTCTTGCCAAGTCCAGAAGCCTGGCTCGTCGATACCCTGGCTGCGGTCAAGGCGAAGTATGGGTTCCAGGGCCAGCAGCACTTCCTCGTGATTGGCCTGGGCGCGCGCGGCTTCGGCCCGCGCCATGCGATACGGCACCTCCATCACCTGGTAGCTGCCCACTCGCACCCACGATTTGGCCAGGTGGACCTCGACAAGTTCCGTGTTTCCCCGCAGCGCATGAATCTGCACCGCCGTGTACTGGATCAGCGGTCGCTGCACCTGAATCCCGAAGCGTTCCTGGATCGCTTGCGCCCCACGGACCGTCTCCAGCGCCTGGTCCCAGTCGCCCACGAGGAATTCGGCGCGGGCCAGCCAGGCCTTGGCCCACAACGAGATTCGCAGCGAGCCCTCGCTGAAGTCGGTGGAACTGGCTGCCGCCAGTTCGTGGCGGGCCAGCTCGATCCGCCCGCTTGCCAAATACACCCAGCCGAGGGACATCTCGGCGCGTTGCCGCTGGGCGCCGGTGGGAAGCTTGCCCAGCAACTCGAGCAATGCCCGTTCGCCTTCCTCCCTGCGGCCCATCATCGCCAGGCCAAGGCCCTGGATGGCTGCGCTTTCGATGGCCTGCGGGCTGCCTGCCTGCGCCAGGCGCAGTGATTGTTCGGCCCATTCAAGAATTTTTGCGCCCTCGAGCTGGCACAGGGAATGCAGCACGCGGCGTTGCGAAATAACCGCCATCGTGTCGCCGAGCTGCAGGCGCACCGCACTCTGCCAGGCGCTGGTCAACCAGCGGTTGGCGGTCTGCGCCCGGCCCTGGAGGATGGCAATGTACCCCGAAAGCACGTCGCGTTCGGCGCTGCTTCCCAAACTTGCCAGCTGGTGGGAAAAGGTCAGCGCCCGCGGAATCTCTCCGGCGGCAACCACCGCGTCTACCGCCTTGAGCAGCAATGCCTCGCGTTGCGCGGGCTCAGGTGTCAAATGCATGGCGCGGAAGAACGCGGTTGCGGCCGAGGACCACTCACCGCGCTGCCCCTGGGCCACCGCGTAGGCCTCCAATTCGCGCGAAAGCCCGATATCCGGCAAGAGGCTCGCGTCGGCTCGATGGCCCAATACGACCCCGCGGTCTTCGGCAATCTCGGCAGCTGCCGCGTGCAGCCGAATGCGGGCGCTCAACGGAATCTGATGATAGACGGCCATCTGGGTCAGCTCGCTGTCAAAACCCAGCCGCACCTTGCCGCTATGCCCCTGGGTTCGCGCCAGCGAGGCATCAACAATCTGCTGGATGTAGGCCAGCGGGGAGTCTTCCTTGGCAAGCCTGACAATGAGGTCAATCCGAGCTTGGCGTCCAAGCACCGCGGCCGCCTCAACAAGCCCGCGGGCGCGCGGCTCCAATTCGTCGAGCAGCTGCTTGATATGCAGCGACAATGCTCGCGGCGCCGGCGGCCAACGATCCCACTGTTCCCAGCTTTGTTCCGGGTTTTCCTGTGCCAATTCGAGAACCGCATGCAGATTGCCTTGTGTGTAGCGCATCAGATGCTCGGCCGCCATGGACGGCAGCTCGATTCCCAGCCGGGTAGAGACGATTTCGCGGGCCTGGGCCGCCGTCGGCACGTCAACGTGCAAGACCTTTAGATCGGTGTCGCCCAAGAACTCACGTGTTTCGGCGGGAAGCATCGCGATGTCTTGGTCGCGCAGGACCAGGACGATAAGTACGCGTTCGGTCTGCAACCGGCGCCAGGCGTAGCGCACCGCCTCGAAGCTTGCGGCATCTGCCCATTGCGCATTTTCGATGACCAGCACCCGGGTTTGCTCCTGGTCCGCGCGCAGGTATTCCAGCAACGCGGGGCCAAGATCTTCGCTTGGCCCGGGCTTGCCGCGTTCCAGCAGTGGTCCCAGAGCCGCGCCGGGGTGCCTGGATTCCCAGCGCGAGGCGGTGACTACGGTAACCGAGGCCATGTTGGAACGACGCAGCAGTTGCTTTATCACGGTGCTTTTGCCGCTTCCTTGCGGTCCTTGCAGGACGGCCAGGGCGCTGCGCTGCTGCTGCACTTCACGCAGCAGGTCGGCGAGCGCATCCTGGGCAACTTGTTGGCTCATTTATGCGTTCACCGACCTTTCAGCGTTGCCGAGTTGTTTCTCGATGCGTCTCTACTTCTCTGCGTCCGCGGTTGCGAGTTCGACCCGCGCGGGCCGCTGCTTGGCGGTGATCTCGGAATTGCGCAGCGGAACGCCGAGGGTGATCAATGCACCAACGATAGCAACCCCGGAGAAGACATAGAAAGCAACATGGTTTTCCACACCTGCCGCCATCAGCAGCCCGCCGAACAACGGTCCGAAGATGCCGCCCAAACGGCCGAACCCGGCGCACCAGGCCACCCCGGCGCCGCGGGCGGCGCTGTTGTAGAAATTAGACACAAATCCGTAGATCAGCACCTGGGTGCCGATGGTTCCGACGCCGGCCACGGCAACCAGCGCCAGCAGGATGCCCAGCGGCAGGTGCATGGTCAGCAGCACCATGGCGAGAGCGGCGAGGAAGAAGGTGGTGAACACGGTGCGCTTCACGCCGAACCGGTCGGCGCCAACGGAGGCGATCAGCCCGCCGAAGATCGCGCCGGCGTTGAAGACCAGCAGGAAGGTGAGCGCGAAGTCCTTGCCATAGCCGAACTGCGACATGATCTGCGGCAACCAGGTGTTCAGCCCATAGGTCAGCATCAGGCCGGTGAAGCTCATGAATCCGAGCAGCAGGGTCGGGAACGCGTACTTCTTGGAGGCCAGCGCACGGAACCCGATCTTGTTCTCTGCGGGCGCGGCTTCGGCTTTTCCGGCAACGGGTACCAGCATGTGAATCGGGACACCGGTGCGGATCGAGACGCGTTCGGCTTCCGCGGTGCGGCCGCGGGCCATCAGCCATTCGGGGGATTCGGGGAGCTTGACCAGGGCCATCGGGAGCAGGAAGAGCAACGGCGTCGCGCCGATCAGGAACAGTCCGCGCCAGCCGATGGCGTCGAGCAGGATGATGGCCAGCAGGGAGGCCAGTACGCCGCCTACGGGAACACCGGAGTAGACGATCGCGTTGTAGAAATTGCGCTTGCCCTTGGGGGCGAACTCGGCGACCACCGCGCCGGCGGTGGCCACCAGTGCGCCCACCCCGATTCCGGTGGCGAAGCGCAGGGCGCCGAAGGCGGTGACGTCGTTGGTCAGGGCGGTCAGGCCCATGGCCACGGAGAACCAGATGATTCCGGTGATCATGATCTTGCGCCGGCCCAGGTAGTCGCCGATGGCGCCGGCAACCAGCGCGCCGACCATCATGCCGGCCAAAGCCCAGCTGCCCAGCGCGCCGGCGGTGGTCGGGGTGACCTCTCCGAGCTGCGTCGGATCGCCCAGCAGCAGCGGAACGATGGTTCCGTAGACGACCAGGTCATATCCGTCGAAGATCAGCGCCATGGTGGCGATGGCCACGACCCAGCGGACCGTGCTTTGCTGTTTCCTGTTGCTGCTTGCTTCCGAAGTTTTCACGAGTTGCTCCATTTTCATTGGCCCGGGCGCACGTCATCGTGCGGGTATCGAGGCACTGGGAAATACCGCGGCGCGAGGGCGCGGCGTGGGAACCGTGGCCCGAAAGATCGTCGGGCGGCGGGTTTTGGAGGGCACACAGGCGGCGGGGATCCCGCCGCCTGCAAGCGATCATTGATTTCTGGCGCGTTGGCTAGCCGAGGTCTCCGCCGGCCACCGCCAGGGTGGCTCCGGTGATGTAGGAGGCTTCGTCAGAGGCCAAGAACACAATCGGCGCGGACTGTTCGTCCAGGGTTCCGTAGCGCTTGAGCAACGTGGAATCGACCGTCTGGTCCACAATGCTCTGGTACCAGGCTTTTTCCTGTTCGCCGGTGGGCGCCGGGCCGCGCTTGACTACCCGCTCAGGGGCTTCGGTGCCGCCCGGGGCGGTAGCCACCACACGGATTCCGTGGGCGGCCCCTTCCATGGCCAGGGCCGAGGTGATCGCCTTGACCCCGCCCTTGGCCGCCGCATAGGGCACCCGGTTCACCCCGCGGGTGGCCACCGAGGAAACGTTCACGATGGTGCCGGACCCGGCCTTGACCATTTCCTCGAAGGCCGCACGGCACATCCACAGGGTCGGGAAGAGCGAACGCTGGATTTCCTTGCTGATTTCTTCCGGCGCGTAGTGCTCGTACGGCTTGGCCCAGATGGTCCCGCCGACGTTGTTGATGAGCACATCGATCCGGCCGAATTCATCCATTGCCGCGGTCACCGCGGCCAGCGCACCCGCGTAGGTTTCGAGGTCTGCGGTCACGCTCAGCGCATGCGCGCCGTGGGCGCGCAAGCCCTCGGCGACGTCGTGGATCAGCCCGGCGCGGTCAACCAGAACCAGTTCCCCTCCCTCGGCGGCGATGCGCCGGGCCACGGACCAGCCGATGCCCTGGGCAGCGCCGGTGACCATGACGACCTGGCCGGCGAAGCGCCCGGGGTGGAAGGACTCGGGGTATCCGGCGGCTGCGGTCTCGTTGGCCGGGGCGTTGTCCGCGCTCATTAGCTTTGTTCCTGCGAGGCCGCGGCCATGGTGGCCTTGGCGTGCTCGTTGTGCGAGATGATCGCCGCCCGGGCCGCCGCGATGTCCTGCTGCTCGAAGGCCGCGACGATGGCGAAGTGGTCGGCGTCCACCGCACCGTCGATCCAGTGCTCCTGGCGCAGCACCTTTGCCATGAGCGCCGGAACCTCCAGGCGGGTGTAGGCCTGGAGCAGGTGCTCGTTGCCGACGCAGGTGAACAGGAACTCGTGGAAGGCGTCGTTGGTGACGGTGAATTCGGCGGCGTTGACGAACTTTTCGCCGTCCAGGGTCTTGCCCGCAAGCTCCGCGAGGACCTTGAATTCACCTAGCTGGCCGTCGGTCAGCTTGCCCATGGTCAGTTCCACAATTGCCAGTTCAAGGGCCATGCGGGCATCGAACTGGGCGCCGAAGGTTGCGTGCTCCTCGCCGATTTCGTAGCCGGCTGCTGGCGCCTCGGCGGCCTCGGCCACCGGCGCCGCGGCTTCCGCTGCCGGTGCGGCCTCCGGCACGACGGCCAGGGCGAACTTCTCGAAGTAGAAGTTCTGCGGCTTGATTCCTTCGCCGTCCAGGTGGCGGCGCACGCCCTCAACCATCGGTGGCGGACCGCAGAGGTAGATGTCCACGTCGCCCTCGGCCAGGTGCTGCGGCTCGAAGTGGTTGGTGACATAACCCTTCTTTTCCGCGGCGCTGTTCGGGTCGCCGACCACGGTATCGAAGCTGAAGCCCGCGATACGCGAGGTATAGGCTTCGAGCACGTCCAGCTCGACCAGATCGGTATCGGTGTTCACGCCGTAGATCAGGTGGACCGGGTGCGGGTTTTCCATGCCGACCAGCTTTTCCAGGATGGACAGCAGCGGGGCCAGCCCGGTGCCGCCGGCCAGCAGCAGGGACTGGCGCTTGGGTTCGCGCAGGAAGAAGCTGCCCATCGGGCCGGTGAAGGTGAGCCGGTCCCCGACCTGCGCGGTATCGCGCATGTAGGTGGACATTAGCCCGCCGTCGGTGATGCGGATCAGGAAGGAGACGGTCTGGACCTCTGGTCCCGAGCTGAAGGAGTACGAGCGGGTCTGGCCGCCGGATCCGGGAACCTCGATGTTCACGTACTGGCCGGGCAGGAAGGACAACTCTTCGCGCTTGTCGACCTCTAGGCTGAAGGCGTAGGTGGTCTCGGAGATGCGGCGGATCTCGGTCAGCGTCGACTCGAAGACGGTCGCGGCGGTCTTGGCCACATCCGAGGTGGTCGGGATCTGCAGCACGAGGTCGGATTCGGGGACCATCTGGCAGGGCAGGCAGAATCCCTTTTCGGCTTCGTCGTCGGTCAGCGCTTCCTCGATGTAGTCGCCGCCGTCGAATTTGCCCGATTCGCAGAAGGACTTGCAGGTGCCGCAGGCGCCGTCGCGGCAGTCAAGGGGGATGTTGATCCGGGCCTTGTAGGAGGCATCGGCGACGGTTTCGCGGGGGCCTACTTTAATGAAGCGGGTGATCCCGTCTTCAAAAGCTAAGGCGACCTGGTAAGTCATAAGGGTGCTCATTTCAAAATTGTGCTGGTGGGGCAGCAGTAAGTTCTTTGCTGCGCTGCGCCGGGCTGACGCCCGGCGCAGCGCAGGTCGGCTTGGCTAATGCGGCCGAATTAGATGTGGTAGATATCCACCACGTGGTGGATGAAGTCGTTCTTCAGCACTACCTTCTTCGCGGTGATCACCGGCTGGGTGCCGGAGTAGTCGATGGTGTAGAAGGAGTTGCCGAAGTAGGTGTCGACGTTCTGGTAGCGGTAGTACAGCGTGAACCAGTTGAAGCGGACCTCAACCTTGTCGCCATCCACGGCAACGATCTCCACGTTGGTGATGTTGTGCCCGGTGCGCGGTTCCGGCAGGCTGGTGGCCGAGGAGCGGTCGGTCTTGATGCGGAAGACGCGGTCTTCCAGGCCACCGCGGTTTGCGTAGTAGATCAGCGAGATCTCGCGCTGCGGGTCCTCGGTGAGCTTGTCGTCATCGGCCCATGCCGGCATCCAGAAGGTCGCCTCCGGGTGGTAGCAGTCGATCCAGCGGTCGAAGTCGCGGTCATCCAGGAAGCGGGCTTCCTGGTAGAGGAACTGCTCGACGTCCCCGGTGGTGACGGTGCCGTTGCTGGTTTTGGCCTCGGTCAATGCAATGGTGCTCATGTGGCTTTCCCTTCGGCCTTAGTTCTTGGTTTCGAGTTCGGCGGCCAGCGCCTTGCGCATGGTGTCCAGCCAGTAGCCATGCTGGATCGGGTACAGGCCCTCGTCCTCGGTGCGCGCACCGGAGGCGATGGGCTCCAGGCCGATCTTCTTCGCGTTCTCGTCGGCGCCGGTGATCTGGTGCGCCGAGCCGCGGCTCATGTCGTTCCACTTGGCCGCGGTGGCCATGTAGGTCTTCTGGCAGGAGCGGAATTCTTCCAGGTCATCCGGGGTGGCCATGCCCGAGGCGTTGAAGAAGTCCTCGTACTGGCGGATGCGGTTGGCGCGTGCGGTGTCGGACTCGCCCTTGGGTGCGATGCAGTAGATGGTGACCTCGGTCTTGTCCACGGCCACCGGGCGGAACACGCGGATCTGCGAGGAGAACTGGTCCATCAGGTACACGTTCGGGTACAGGCAGAGGTTGCGCGAGACACCGATCATCCAGTCGGCCTTGGCCTCGCCGTATTTGGCGACCAGCTCATCGCGCTTCTCGGCCAGCGGACGGTTTGCGGCGTCCAGCCATTCGGTCCACAGCAGCAGGTGGCCGTTGTCGAATGAGTAGAAGCCGCCTTCCTGCTTGTCCCAGCCGCCGGCATCCATGGTCTTGGTGTCGTTGGTCGATTCGCCGGCGCTGCGCCGGGCCTGGGTGGCGGCGTAGTTCCAGTGGGTCGCCGAAACATGGTAGCCGTCGGCGCCGTTTTCCGCCTGCAGCTTCCAGTTGCCGTCGTAGGTGTAGGTGGAGGAGCCGCGCAGCACCTCGAGGCCTTCCTCGGACTGGTCCACGATCATGTCGATGATCTTCGCCGCTTCGCCCAGGTGCTCTTGAAGGGGTAGGACGTCGGCGTTCAGCGAGCCGAAGAGGAAGCCGCGGTAGTTCTCGAAACGGGCGACCTTGGTCAGATCGTGCGAGCCGTCCTTGTTGAACTGCTCCGGGTAGCCGGCGCCACGGGAATCCTTGACCTTGAGCAGCTTGCCCGAGTTGTTGAAGGTCCAACCGTGGAACGGGCAAGTGAAGGTGGTGCGGTTATCGGTCTTGCGGCGGCAGAGCATCGCGCCGCGGTGGCTGCACGCGTTGATGATGGCGTTCAGCTCATCCTGCTTATTGCGCGAAATGATGATCGGCTGACGGCCGATGTTGGTGGTGAAGTAGTCACCAATGTTGGGGATCTGGGATTCGTGGGCCAGGTAAACCCAGTTGCCCTCCCAGATGTGCTTCATTTCCAGCTCGAAAACTTCTTCGTCGGTGAAAATGTTTCGGTTGGTACGGTATACGCCGGTCTCTGGGCTGTCGACAAGCGCGTTGTCGAGCACCTCTGATACGGCGTTCAAAGTCTCGGTCATGATGTGCTTTGCTCCATCCTTCATATGGGGCCCGGGAGGGCGCAACCGCTCGAGGCGGCCATTCAAGAACTCAATCCTGTCAGGCTGTGCGCGCCGTCACACTAGGCATCTGCCTAGGCTTAGCCTAGGCATCGGAACCATGAGTTTTTGCATATCAATGGCGGTATTTTAAGTATTTGCCGTTCACCTGTGACCTGCGTAACGTGGGCAGACGTTGCGGTCAGCGAAACGGGAGCCAGGTCATGCCAGAAGAAAAAGCGGTCCAACCGCGTGGGTTGCGCAGGCTCGGAAATGACATTTCCTTCTCCGCAATTTGCGCCGGATTCATCGCCATGGCCGTGTCGTACGCCGGCCCGATGCTGGTGATACTGCAAGCAGCACAGCGCGCCGGGCTCAGCGAGGCGCAGAGCAGTTCCTGGGTATGGGCGGTCTCGGTCGGCAGCGGAATCACCGGCTTGCTGCTCAGCCTGTTCACTCGCCAACCAATTATCGTCGCATGGTCCGTGCCGGGAGCCGCCCTCTTGCTGACGGTCCTCGGCGACTACAGCTATTCCGAAGCCATCGGCGCGTATATCGTTGCCGGGCTGCTTGGGCTGCTCTTGAGCCTCAGCGGGTTGCTGGGATGGCTGCTGGCCCGCGTGCCAAAACCGGTCTTGGCCGCGGTTCTCGCCGGGGTGCTGCTGCCCTTTGTGATGGAGGTGGTTCAGGCGGTCCTTGATTCACCGCTGATCGCCGGCGGCCTAGTGGCCGCCTACTTCTTGGCCCGCCGCTGGTCGCCGGGCTATGCGGTCCCGGTAGCGCTCTGCGCCGGCATCGCGCTTGCGGCAGGTTCTGGCCAGATTTCGAACGCACCGCTATCGTTCATGCTCACCTCTCCGGTATTCACGGTTCCGGCATTTTCGCTCTCCGCCATCATGGGCATTTCCCTTCCGCTGCTGATCGTGACCATGGCAGGACAAAACGGTCCGGGCCTGACCATGCTTCGCAGCAGCAATTACCGGCCAAATGATCGGCTCCTGCTCAGCGGGGGCTCGCTTGCGAGCATCCTTTTCGCCCCCTTCGGCTCGCATGCGATCAACCTTGCAGCAATTACCGCAGGGATCTGCACCTCCGCCCAAGCCCACCGGGATCCGGCGCGACGCTACGTCGCGGGCATTTCTTGCGGTGCGTTTTTCATCTTCTTCGGGCTGTTCAGCCAGACTTTTTTGCAGCTTTTTGCGGCGGTCCCGGCCGAGCTGGTCATCGCTGTCGCGGGCGTGGCCCTGCTTCCGGCCATGCAGGGATCCATGCAGGATATGTTTGACGGCCCGGCCAGCGGAGCGGCGGAGGCCGCGGTCTGCACCCTGATCATCACCGCGTCCGGGGTGGCGCCGCTGGGAATCGTCTCGCCCTTCTGGGGTATCGCAGGAGGCACCCTGTGCTTCCTGGCGCTGCACAAGCGACGCCCGGCCTACGCCGCAAAGGGCCCAAATGCGGCCGTGCCCTCCGGTTAGTTCCACCCCGCGGTTGCATCCCGGGTATCCACATAGCGCGCATAGATCTCGGGACGCGGTTCACCCTGATAGCGGGTGGACGCCGCGACGTTCCAGACCGGTGGTTCTTTTTCTCCGCTCAGCGCCCAGGCGGCCTGCCGCGCGGCACCCAACGCCACATATTCGGCAGTCTGCGGAACATCTACCGCGACGCCAAAGATCTGCGGCGCGATGCGGCGCACCGCTTCGGACTGCGCGCCACCGCCGATCAGCAGGATTCGCCGGGTTGCTACGCCGGTGGCTTCTTCGAGGGCAGCGACCGCGTCCTTCATGGAGCACAGCAATCCTTCAACGTAGGCACGGGCGATCTGTTCACGGGTGGTCGAGGTGCGCAGGCCATGCATCAGTCCCGTCGAGTCGGGCCGGTTCGGGGTGCGTTCTCCGCCGAAGTACGGAAGCAGCACCGCTCCCCCGGAGCCGGGCTCCGCGGCCAGCGCAAGGTCAGAGAATTCTTTTTGGCCCACACCGAGCAGCCGGGCACCAAAATCTAGTACCGGAGCGCCGTTGAGGGTGCAGGCCAGCGGCAGGTACCTATTTGTGGCATCCACAAACCCGCTCACCATCCCGGTGCCATCGTGAACGCTGTGATCCACCACCGCGGAGGCTACCCCCGAGGTTCCCATGGAGACGCACACGTCCCCGGGCTGCAGATCCAGTCCCAGCGAGGCGGCCATATTGTCTCCGGTGCCGGCCGCAATTTTGAGGCCCGCAGAAGTTTCGCCGACTATTTCATTTGCCGCCGCGAGCCGCGGCAATGCCACCGGCTTGCCCAGTGCCCGGCGCGCCACCTCGGGCAGGAAACGACGCTGCGCGGTCGAGTAGTATCCGGTGCCCGAGGCGTCTCCGTGGTCGGTGGTCGCTTCCTTGCGGCCGCCTAGATGCCAGGTCAGGTAGTCGTGCGGCAGCAGAACCCGGGTGGTGCGGTTCGCATTTTCCGGCTCGTTTTCGCGCAGCCAACGCAGTTTCGAGGCGGTCAGCGATGCGACCATCACGCTGCCTACAAGTTGCGCGCACCCCTGCTCTCCGCCAAGCTCTCCGATCAGGTCCCGCGCCTGCCCGGCGGAGGAAATGTCATTCCACAGCATGGCGGCGCGCACCGGAGCACCATGCTCATCCAGGGCAACCATGCCGTGCTGCTGGCCGGCGATCGAGAGCGCGGATGCCCGCTCGAGCAGTCCTGCTGTGCTGGCTTCAAGGGCCTCAATCCACTTGGCCGGATCGACTTGGGTCCCGCCAGGGTGGGGCGCGCGCCCGGAGGCTTTGACCTCACCGGTCTGCGCATCAACGAGCAGCGCTTTGCACGATTGAGTCGACGAGTCGATTCCCAAGACATAGGTCGATGGCATGGCTAATCCTTCGGTGAGCTAGCGGCGAGGTGGATATTGAGGTTTAGCGACTTCAGCAGGGCCAAGAGCTCGGGAGCTAGCTGGTCATCGATGACGATGTCATCGAATTCGTCCAATCCCATCACGTGATAGAGCCCGGTGCCCTCAAATTTGCTTGAGTCAACGATCAAAATTTTCCGGCCACCGGTTTTCAGCAAGGCGCGTTTGGTCAGCGCCGCTTCGGCATCCGGGTGCAGCAATGCCTGATTTTTGACCGCGGTGGTCGAGACGAACACCGCATCTGCGGTGAGCCGTTGAGCCTGCTCGACTACCACCGAGCCGAGGAATGAATCGGTTTCTGCATAGTATTGGCCGCCCAACCCCACCAAGGCGATGGACGACTGGGCCGACACGGTGTTCATCAGTGCCAGCGAGTGGGTAATGACCGTGGAGGGCCGGCGGCTTTCCAGATGCGGCCCCAGCTCGCCGACGGTGGTGGAGTCGTCCAGGGCAATGACCGTGCCGGGCTCGATGAGCTCGGCTGCGGTGCGGGCGAGCCGTTGCTTGGTGCGCGCGTTGAGATGGCGGCGCAGCCGCACGTCGCGTTCGGCCAGCCGCGCGGTGATCGCTCGTGCGCCGCCGCGGATGCGTTCGAGGCGCCCCTCGCCCGCGAGGACGTCCAGGTCACGATGGATGGTCATGGCGCTGACCCCGAAGGCGTCGGCCATAGCTTCCACGCGCGCGGTGTGGACCTGATTGACGTAGCTGGTCAGCTCGTCGCGGCGGCTCTCCGGAGGCAGCCCACTGGATCGCATCACTGCGGATCTCCCTTCGGCAAGTTCATCATTTCTCACACCTCCGATGATAGATGCTGTGCTCGCACTCTCAAAACATCATGATCCAAACAATATTTAACAGAAAATCTGTTGAATTTGTTTATTTGGTGTTAGATTAGTGAAATCACGAGCGGCAGCAATGCCCCACGCAAAGGAGCGCCATGATCTCGGAACCCTCGAACCCAAGTGCACCCCCGACAGCCAGGGGCGGCACCGGGCTGCTAGACCGCATGGGACTTCCGCGCCCGCTTTTATGGGGTTTCATCGGCTTGACCCTGTTCATGATCGGCGACGGCGTGGAAACCAATATCCTCACGCCCTACCTGACCGGCGAACACGGCTTCTCCATTCCGCTGGCCGGAACCCTGATCACCATCTACGGTGTCGCGGTGGCCATTGCCGCATTCCTTTCCGCCTCGCTCTCGGACCTGTGGGGCCCGCGCAAGGTGATGCTCATTGGCGCCGGAATCTGGGTGGCCTTCGAGCTGTTCTTCCTGCTCGTCGCGCTGAACTCCTCCAACGTGGTGCTGGTCTTCATCGCCTACGGACTGCGCGGCTTCGGCTACCCCTTCTTCGCCTACGGCTTCCTCGTCTGGATCTCCGCAACCGCCAACGCCAAGCGCCTCGCGGTTGCCATCGGCTGGTTCTACGTGGCCTTCAGCGCCGGCCTGCCCACGCTCGGCGCGCTGACCGCGACCGCCTCGTTGGAAATCTTCGGGCTGAACTATTACCAGACCCTTTGGATCTCGCTGGCACTGGTGGTCCTCGGTGCCGCGGTGGCGTTGCTCGGCGTCAAGGAGAAAACCGGGCGCGCCCCGCTGGTGGATAACCCGGAGCAGGTGTGGAAGACCATGAGCTTCGGGCTTCGCCTGTTGGTGAGCGACCGCAAGGCGTTGATGGTGATGCTCACCCGCACCATCAATTCGGTGCCCACCTATGGCATGGCGGTCTTCTTCCCTGCCTTGTTCGTGGATCGCTTCGGCTGGAGCGTAGGCCAGTTCTTGATCCTGACCACGGTGATCTACGCGGTGAATATTCCCTTCAACCTCTTCTTCGGGGCCCTGGGCGACAAGCTGGGCTGGTCAAAGACCGTGGTCTGGTTCGGCGCGGTGCTCTGTGCGCTGTCCATGGCGGGGCTCTATCTGGTGCCCGCTTGGGCGGTCGACAACGGGATCGAACACGCTTATCTGCTGGCCTTGCTGATCGGCGCGGTCTTCGGCATCGGCTTGGCCGGGTTCGTGCCGCTTTCGGCCATCGCCGTCTCGCTGGCGCCGGAGCATCCAGGAGCCGCGATGGCTTCCTACAACCTTGGCATCGGTGCCGCGGTCTTCGCCGGACCGTTGCTGGTCGCCTTGCTCTACACCACCCTGGGCGCCGCAGGAATGGTGTATCTGTTCGCCGCGCTGTACTTGGTCGCGGCGCTGATGTCGCACTTGCTGCGCGGAACCCAACCCGGATTCAACGGCGTTCCCACCCCCGCCCCGCAGCGCGTCGCCTAAGGCGACCGCTTGAGCAACTGACATTTCCCCCATAAGGAGACTGCGAATTCATGAAACTCTCTAATCAGACGCTGGCAGAAATCCCGCCAGAGGTACAGGTACCGGCCTATGACCGCAGCAAGGTTTCCGCTGGAATCGTCCACTTCGGCGTCGGCGGATTCCACCGCGCCCATCAGGCCATGTATCTCGATCGGCTCATGAACCAGGGCCGAGCCCTCGACTGGGGTATCTGCGGCATGGGAATCATGCCCTCGGACACGCACATGCGCGATACGCTCAGCGACAGCGACGGACTATATACCCTGGTAGTCAAGAATCCGGACGGCAGCCGTGAGGTGCGGGTCATCGGTTCAATTGTCGATTACCTGTACGCTCCGGATGACACCCGTGCGGCTATCGAGAAGCTGGCAGATCCGGCGATCCGCATCGTGTCACTGACCGTCACCGAGGGCGGATACAACGTCAACCCGGTCACCGGGGAATTCGACCTGCAGAACCGCGCCATCGCCGCGGATCTGGCCGATCCGGAAAACCCGAAAACCACCTTCGGCCTGATCAGTGCGGGGCTGAAGCTTCGCCGCGAACGTGGTCTCGCGCCTTTTACCGTCATGAGTTGTGACAACATCCAAGGCAACGGCGAGGTGGCGCATAAGATGTTTGGCGCCTTCGCCACCGCGCTGGATGCAGAATTCGGCACCTGGGTGCAGGCAAATGTTCCGTTTCCCAACTCGATGGTCGACCGCATCACCCCGGTCACCACGGACGCTGATCGGCGCGACGTGACCGAGCGCTATGGCATCGAAGATGCCTGGCCGGTAGTGTGCGAAGACTTCGTGCAGTGGGCGCTGGAGGACAAGTTCGTATCTGGCCGCCCGGAATTCGAGCAGGTCGGAGTCCAGGTAGTTGCAGATGTGGTGCCTTTTGAACTGATGAAGTTGCGTCTGCTCAATGCCACCCATCAGGGCCTGTGCTATTTCGGCCATCTGGCCGGATACCGCGCGGTGCATGATGCGGCACGCAATGAGCTCTTCGCCCAATTCTTGCTGCGCTACATGCGCACCGAGGCGCAGCCTACGCTGGCGGCCTTGCCCGGCGTGGACCTGGCCGCCTATCAGGACAAGCTGATCGAGCGGTACCGCAACGAGCACGTGGCCGACACGATTGCGCGGCTTTGCGCGGACTCCTCGGATCGCATCCCCAAGTGGCTCATGCCGGTGGTCCGCGAAAACCTCGCCGCCGATCGCGACGTGCGCCTTTCGGCCGCCATCGTGGCCAGCTGGGCACGCTATGCCGAGGGCACCGATGAAATGGGCGAGCCGATCCAGATCGTTGACCGTCTGGCTCAGGAAGTCTCCGCCGCCGCGGCGAAGCACAGCGAAGACCCCTTGGCATTCCTGCGCCAGCGGGACCTGTTTGGCGACATCATCAACGATGAACGGTTCACCAAGCCATATCTGGAGACCCTCGAATCCCTGCATTCCCAGGGATCGATTGCCACCCTGGAACGGGTTATGGCGCAGAGCGCCGCCCGTTAGATCGCCTGGACAGAATCCCGCCTTGCCGAGCGGCTCCTTTTGCAAGGAGCCGCTCGGACTTTTTGTACCTGCGATCCTTGAAACCAAATGAACGTTGCTAAAGTAAAGTGACACTTTAGTTTAGGAATCGCCATGAATGATGGAATTTTGCCGGTTAGTACCCGCCCACGCAGCGTGGCAACCCATCATAAGGTCTTGGACTCCACCAATGAACTACTCCGCGACGCGGGCTTCCGCGGGATTTCGATTGAGCGCATCGCCGAGCATTCAGGTGTCAGCACCGCGACGCTGTACAAGCACTGGCCCACCAAGAATGCAATCGTTGCCGAAGCTTTCGGACGTGTTGCCGCCCAAGCGCTGAAGATCCCCACCGATGGAGACCCCTTGGCGAATCTCATCGACTGCACGGTCGAATCGCTGACCTTCCACAGCGTGCAAAGCGGGCGCGTATTCTTTCAGCTGCTGGCCGCCTGCTCCCTGGAACCGCACGGTGCCGCGTATTTCGAGCAGTTTTATCTAGCTCCGCGGCGCAAAACTCTCAAACCCCTCTTTGCGCGCGCACTCGCTTCGGGCCAGTTGGCCGAAGGCCTGGATATCGACGTTGCCATGGACGTGGCCTTCGGCGCAGCGGTGTTCCGGCTGATGCGCGAGAGTGAAAGCGTTGATCTGGCCTCCATTGAAGAAACCGTCCGCTGGTCCGTGCGCGGATTATTGGCTGACCAGCCCTAGATGCATCACGAACACGCCCCATTCGCTACAACACAGAAGAGATCTCGTGGCACACGCCAACAATTACGTCGCCGACAAGCTCGGCTTCAGCACCGCACTCATTGGCCTTTGCCTCATCGCAGCGCACTCCGGCACGCCGTCACCGATCTTCCCGCTGTACTCCGAGCAATGGGGACTGTCTTCCCTTGAAGTCAGCAGCGTCTTCGCCGTATATATCTTCGGTTTGCTGGTCACCCTGCTGACCTGCGGGGCACTGTCCGATCATATTGGACGCCGTCCCGTCGCCTTTAGCGCGTTGCTGATCGCCGCGGCTTCGATGCTCGTCATGGCATTCGCTGATTCGCTGAATGCACTGCTGATCGCCCGGATCTTGCAGGGCATTGCCTCGGGCCTCGGGTTCGGCACCCTGGGCGCAGCCTTGCTCGATTACTCCCCCGCCTCGCGCCACCGGACCGTCGCCATGCTCAACGGCGCCGTGCCACCTGCGGCAATCGGCCTCGGCGCCCTGCTCAGTGGCATTCTCGTGCAGTTCGCACCATACCCCTTCCAGATCCCTTATCTGGCGGTCGCCGCATTGTTGATCCTGGCGCTGATTCCGGCGAGCTTGCTCAAGGAGCGCCACCCACGCCGTCACGGTGTATTGCGTTCGCTCATCCCCTCGGTGATGATCCCCAAGGAGGTGCGCCGCGAATTCCTCGTCGCAGTCGGCGCATTGCTCGCCAGCTGGGCGCTGGTTGGAATGTATCTGGGATTGGGCGCGAGCATCACCAAAACGTTGATGAATATTCAAGCACCAACCCTGAGCGGTTTAGCCATCTTTGCGCTGACCGGCGCGAGTGCGGTGCTCGGCGCCGTCACCTTCCGGTTCGACGCCTTGAAGGTCATGACCCTTGGATGCATCTCGCTGATCGTTGGATCGGGCGGGCTCGTACTAGCTGTTTACACGGAAAACACGGCGATCTATTTCATTTCCAGCATCATCGGCGGCATCGGCTTGGGCGGCGCCTTTCAAGGTGGGCTTCGGACCATCGTGGAGCACGTTCCCGCGCTGCAACGCGGCGGCACGCTCTCCTCGGTATATCTGGTGAGCTACCTAGCCTTCGGCCTGCCAACATTGATCGGTGGACTGCTGATCCCAATCCACGGATTGATGAACGTCACCTACGGCTACGCCGGACTTGTTGTCCTGCTCTCTGTCATTGCCCTGGCATTGATCGCCGGAACTTCCCGGAAGGGCAAACCGGCAGCTACCTCGCAATAGCCGCCGCCCAGCAGCTTCCGCCGCAGAAAGAAAAACAACCGCAGGATGTTTCATGTGAAACATCCTGCGGTTGTTTTTCAGTTTCGGACTATTTACGCTTACGCGGTTTCTCCACAATATCGGTGTCGATAATATCCGGGTCATCCAGCTCAAGCTGGCTTGGCGCCACGGTGTCGATTCCCTCGAAGGCCACGGCCGCGTTTTCGATAACCCGCTTGGCCAGGTAGCGGTTGCCGGCCCCGCCAATGACTGCTCCGATGCCGAAAGGCACCAGCCGGCCAAGCATGCTGGCTCCTTGGGTGCCAACGATCTTGCGAATGAACTTCTTCTGCAAGCTCTTCTGCGCCGTGGCCATCAGGCTCGTTGACTTGTTCGAGCCAAAGGATCTTGCCCAGCCCTTTACCGGTCCGGAGCCGCGGCCGGCCGCCTGACTGGTCAGTGCCGAAATCATCGAGCTGCCTTCTTCGCCCATCAACACACCCATAACCAGCAGGCGCGATCGGTCCGGGTCGTCAATGGCAATGCCATGAAGCTCGGCCAAGGACTGCGCATAAAGCGCAGAGGCTTCCAGGAACCCGATCGTGGCGGCCAATGAGAGCCCCAGCGCTACGGCGGTACCTACCGCCGGTACCGCTGCGGTACCTCCGACGGCCGCTCCAGAGCCGGTGACCACGACCAAATAATCGCGTTCAACGATCTTGGCCAGTTCGGCCGCAGATGCCTGGGGATGTTTCGCGCGCAATCGCTTGAGATATGCAAGGACTAGCGGCCGCTGCACACCGACGCCCCGCATGATGGCGTCTTGGACGGCCGAACGAGGTTTGCCGCTCGAGTCTATGAATGTCATCGAAATGGGATCTTTGCTCATGATATTCCCAGACTAGTAGCTCCAGCCTGATAGTTCCCGGGAAAATGCCGGATTCTTGCCGCGAATTATCAATACCCCACCAGAATCGAACTTTTCCTTGAAACGCCCGTCCCGCGGTGCAAGAGTTGGCCTATGAAGAATGCACAGGCCAAGCGCTATAACCAGGCACTGGAAAAGGCCGGAATGCGTGAACGCCCGGTCGGTTTACTCGATTTAGAAGCCTTCGACCGGAATGCGATCGCTCTGCGCGAAAGAGCCGGGAACATTCCCATTCGGGTGGCATCCAAGTCCCTACGAGTACGTTGGGCGCTTGAACGAGTCTTAGCGCAACCTGGGTTTAGCGGCGTCCTGTGCTTCACCCTCGCCGAGGCGCTGTGGCTGGCGAGCCACGGGCTAAAAGACCTAGTAGTCGCCTACCCGCAAACAGACCCGGGCGCAATCAGCCGGTGGGCCAGCAGCGAGCAGGCGCGCGACCAGATCACGGTGATGATCGATGACGTGGCGCAATTGGACCTCATCGACAAGGTTGCGCCGGGGCATCTGGAATTGAAAGTTGCACTGGAACTTGATGCGGCCTACTACCCCTCTCCATCATTGCGGTTGGGCGCCGCCCGTTCGCCACTGCATGATCCGGAAGACGTGGCCGAGCTGGCACGCCTAGTGCTCAGACGCAGCGGCTTCAAGGTTGAGGGGCTGATGGGCTACGAGTCTCAGATCGCCTCGGTGCCGGACGGAGGATTCGGGCTGAAGGCGCTGCTCGCGCGGACCATGCGCAAACGCAGTGCCGCCGAGCTAGCCGAGCGTCGCAACGAAACTGTTCAGCTAGTCAACGCGGTGGCCCCGTTGAGATTTGTCAACGCCGGCGGCACCGGTTCTATCGAGACCAGCGTGCAGGAGTCTGGGGTGAGCGAAGTTTCGGCCGGATCAGGACTCTTCGCCCCGGCATTGTTCGATGCCTACAAATCTTTCCGCCCTACCCCAGCTCTATTCCTCGGATTCAGCGTGGTCCGCCGTCCCGAACCCGACATCGTCACCATCCTCGGCGGCGGCTGGATCGCTTCGGGTCCGTCGGGAAAGAGCCGCCTGCCACAGATCGCCTGGCCAAAACGACTCAAGTACCTTCCCTTGGAAGCAGCCGGCGAGGTGCAAACCCCGCTGCGCGGCGCCACAGCAAGCAAGCTCAAAATCGGCGACACCGTATGGCTGCGCCACGCCAAGGCAGGTGAGCCGGCCGAACGGCTCAATCGTCTGGCCGTGTACTCAAACGGGCAGATCGTCGAAGATTGGCCGACCTATCGTGGTGAGGGCAAGGCATTTTTGTGAAGCGTTTCGCCAATTTTTCGCGGACCGTCAGCGCAACACCGGCACGGTGGCAGAGCATCACCGACCCCGCCCAGCTTCCCGGGGTCTTCGCGAAGGCCGCGAAAGAGGGGTACACGGTGCGCGCCATGGGCGCTGGGCATTCATTCACTCCGCTGGTCCAGACTTCGGGCGTACTGCTAAATCTCGATGGCTTCCAAGGAATCGAAGAGGTCGATGCGCTCACCCACGAGGTGACCTTCCGGTCGGGCACTCGGTTGTGGCAGATTCCCAGGCTGCTTAGACCCTACAATTTGGCACTAGCCAATATGGGAGACATCGATCGGCAATCGCTTGCCGGTGCGATCAGCACCTCGACTCACGGGACCGGGCTGGCGTTCACCGGATTTAGCGGAATGGTCAGCGGGCTACGCATCACGCTGGCCGACGGAACCGAGATGCGCGCCTCTCCCACCGAGAATGCGGAGCTTTTTCAGGCTGCCCGGGTAAGTCTCGGTGCGCTCGGGGTGATCACCCATGTCAGACTCCGCTGCGTCCCGGAATTCATGCTCAGCGCGGTGGAGCGCGTGGAAGACATTGACCAGATCTCGAAGAGTTTTATCGAACGGTCAAGGTCAACAGATCATCTGGAGTTCTTCTGGTTCTCCGGCACTAGCAGGGCTCTTGTCAAAGCCAATACTCGCCTGCCGGCAGGCATCAGCGCACCGAACGCGCCGGGCAAGGTATCGACGTGGCTCAATGACGAATTGCTATCGAACGGTGCGCTCCAGGCGATCTGTACCCTCGGCGCGCTGCGTCCGCAGTTGATTCCGCGATTAAATCGGCTGGCTGCCGCGGCGCTCTCCGAGCGCAAGCACACCGGTCAATGGTATCGAGTTTTCACCTCGCCGCGACGTGTGCGCTTCACCGAAATGGAATATGCCCTGCCCCTGGAAAGCTTCGGCACCGCGTTCGCCGAGTTCCGAGCCTATTTGGCCAAGGCTCCGGCACCAGTGGTGTTCCCGATAGAAGTTCGCACCGCGGCGGCCGATGACACCTGGCTGGGAACCGCCAGCGGGCGGCCGACTGTCTATCTCGCGGTGCATCGCTACGTCCGCGATAACGTGCCTGAATACTTCCCTGCGGCCGAACGAATTCTGCGCAGGCATGGAGGGCGGCCGCACTGGGGCAAAGAGCATTCTTTGGGTGCTTCGCAGCTGTCCGCGCTATACCCGCGTTTCGCCGATTTCCAGGCGATGCGGTCCACGGTGGACCCGCAGGGGTTGTTCCTCAACGAGCACCTGCGGCGGCTGTTGGTGGAAGAAGTTTAGAACTGAATATCGGTCCAGATCAGGGCGGGAGCCGGATCGTTGATTTGGGACGGGCCGTCGATGGTTTGCGCCTGGAGCGGTGCTCGGTCGCCGATATGCCCTTGGCCAAGGACCTGCCAGGCACTACTTGGGAGGAGATAATTTCCAGAATCGCTGAGCGCCTCGGGATGGTCGGCTTGATGCAGCAGCGCATCCCGCGCGGCCAACGAGGATGGCTGCTGGCCTAGGGAACCGGCTAAGACATATGGGCTTTTTCCGACTCCACGGGTTTTTACCCCCTGGTCACCCTGCAGGTATTTTTCGCCATCGAGGTAATCGGAGATAACCCGCAACTGGTCGAGTTGGCGAGCTTCGGCAAAGGAATAGCCACCGGAAGCGTCGTCCGTTTGCACGGCGAGCACATGTACGTGCTTGCCGCGGTACTCGATCGGAATATCCCAAAGTCCGCTGCTCATCACGGGAATTGAAGCCGCCAGTGCGCCGCTCAATCCAGAATCATCGAGCCTGCTCCCCGGCACGGCTGACCATTTCAGCTCCGAAATTCCGGTGACTGATTCTTGGTCTATCTGATATTTGGAAAGGACAACGACGGCGCCTTGGCCTTCGAAGTTGCCCTGCCCCCAAGCGTCTTCGGGGCCGCCGACAATCCGGTCCCCGTTGAGATCCGCGCCGCTTGGTTTACCTTTGTTGCCCGTGCCTAGGTAAACGTAGTCGTATTCAACGTCCCGCCGGGAGTCCTCTGGATTATTCAGGTAATGGTCCTGGAACGCCTGCACGGCTTGTTCATCTGCATCCATCCCGGTAAGCACCACGAAGTCGGCATTGGCTGCGGTGATGCTGTCCGCTGCTTGCGCGGCTTCGCGGTCGTCTCCCTGCATGAGGTCTGCGGAGAGCTGCCCCGGAACATCCCGGGTCATCTCGGTGGCTAGCGTGGCGACACGCAACGATGTTTCAGACAGCCCCTGGCTCGGCGCGGGGTTGGGGTCTTGCGCGTCCCAAGGGGCGGCAATGGCGCCCGTGGCGGGGAACATTAATAGTGCTCCCAAACCTAGGCTTGCCGTTCCTACTAAGACTTTGCGCACTCTGCAACCCTACGCCGAATCAGCACTCATAATCCAGCATCTTAATCGGATTGTGATGCCTGCGCCGCGGCGGCCCGCGCGTTCGCGACCAGTATTTCTTCCATATATGGTGCCCGAACGTTCGGTGAGATCCGCGCATCCACCAGACATATTCCCTTCGCCCCTTGATCTACCCACTGCCGAACCTTGGAAAAATCGGCCAGCGAGTCGATGCGAATGCCCGTTGCGCCCACCGCGGTGGCGAGTGCCGCGAAGTCGACCGTTGGGATGAGCATTGGATCCTCGTGCAGGCCAATGGATCCGTATTGGTGGACCTCCGCTCCGTAGGCTGAGTCGTTGTGGATCACGATGACTCCGCTGCTGATGGTGCGCACGATCGATTCGAGATCGGCTAGGCCCATCAGGAATCCGCCGTCTCCGGCGGCTAGCACTACGGTGCGGCCTTCGGCCGCTGCCCCCGCGCCGACCATGGATGCAATGCCTAAGCCAATGGACTGATAAGCAGTGCCTACGCAGGTCAGCGATCGCGCCCCGGAGGTTGACCAGTACATGGGCCCCCAACCGATGAAGTGCCCGCCGTCCTGAACCAGCACCCGGTTCTGGGGCAAGATCTCTTCCAGTTCGCTGGCCACTCGACGCGGATCGAGCAGACCGTCCGCGGCGCGCTCCTCCCCCCGCGGGCGGTCGCGGACCGAGCCCAGGTTTATCGAGCCGGCCCATCCCGAATCTTGGGCGCCCACGGTGCCCAGGAGACCTTTAACCGCGGCGGCGACGTCTCCGGTGGCGAAGTAATCCACTCGCGGACTCGTGGCGCTGGCCGCAAGATCGATCTGCACTACCTGTGCTCCGACGTTGACCAGCTCCCCGAAGCGCATGGTGAACTGATTAAGTCCGGCCCCGAGCACCAGCACGGTATCGGCCTGTTCGATGATTTCGGCGTTTCGTTCGGTGGCGAAGCCACCGGTGATTCCCAGATCGTACGGGTAGTCCAACAGGTCGCGGGCCAGCAGGGTTCCCGAGGTGGTGGCTCCTAGCCGTTCGGCAAGTTCGGCAATACCCGCTGCCGCGTCGATGGCTCCACGACCATAGAGGATGTGCGGGCGTTTGGCGGCCAAAAGCAGGTCGGTGATGGCCCGTAGTTGAGTTGCATTGAGTTCAGGCGCCGGAGGAACACTGCGGAAGCTGTTGAACTCGGGCAGTTCAACTTCGAGGCTTGGGGCCGCAGCGAGGTCGTAGGGGATGGACAGAACCACCGGGATCTGTTCGCGCAGCGCGTGGGCGGCCGCGGCGAGAGCCGTTGCGCCCGGGGTGTGCCGGTCCACCTCGTAGCGCACGGCCCGCACACCGGAGTCGATGGCGGCCTGGTCAACGTCCCAACCGCGCAAACCGGTCGTCGGCGCATCGCCGGTGACTAACAGCATCGGAGTGCGCGCCGCCGCAGCCTCGGCCAAGGCGGTGACGGCGTTGGTATAACCTGCGCCGTACGTGGTCGAGGCGATAGCGAGGCGGTTTGAAATCCTGAAGTAGGCATCGGCGGCGGACACCGTTGCGGACTCGTGGCGCACGGCGGTGTAGCTAAAGCCTGCGCGAACGGCGGCATCGAGGAAGTGTGCGTTGCCGTTGCCCATCAGACCAAAGATCTGTGGAGCAATCGGCTTAAGGGCATGGGCGATGGCAGCTGAAACGCTGGACATAATGGACTCTTTTCCTGAAGAAAACTAAAGAAAATTCCATATATGTCTGCCGTTACCAGTTGCTTTCGGCAACGGGTATCGCCCCTTTTGAGAGCGCCGGAGCCTTATGAGGCGGCTCCTGACAGGAATCAGCATAGGCCATGCCACACCGATTGCGCTAGCTGGAGCCGGGCGTTGCCACGAGGTGGGACACCGAGCGCCCGGGGACGATTCATCCCCGGGCGCTCGAATCAGGAAACCAGTTCGTCCGCGTCTTTCAGCTTCATCGGCCCCAGCTCGTCAAGGAACTGGCCCGGGCCAGGATTTTGCGCGGCATCCTGGCCGCCGAGGTGCTGGAGCACACCCCAAACGGCGTTCAGCCCTGTGGTCACCGCGCCCTCGGCCCACCCCGCAGTCCACGACACGTCATCACCAGCCAGGAAGATCCCGCGGTGTTCGGCGGGCAGCTCCCGCTGGTCGAAGTGCGTATACAGGCGTTCCTGGTACCGGTAGTGCCCGGGCAGGTTTGCCTTGAATGCACCCATGAAGTTCGGGTCTGCCTCCCATGAAACCGTAATCGGTTGACCCACGATGTGGCTTCGGATGTCCAGCTTCGGGTAGATCTTCTCCAGCGAATGAAGCATGAGTTCCATGCGGCGTTCGGCAGGCAGCGACAGCCACTTCAGCGCGTCGTCATTCCAGGTGTAGGAGAGCAAAATGACCGCCGGCTGGCCCTCGCCGTTATCCAAGAGGTAGGTGGCACGATTCAACCGGTCGGTGAGCGTCATGGACATCAGGTACTCGCCGGTGACTGGATCGCGGTCTTTCCAGAACGGACGATCTACCATGACGAAGGTCTTGGATGACTGCATATAATGGCTCCGCTCGATAGCGGTCCACAGTTCTGCCGGGAATAGCCCCTCTTCGATTTTGATACCGGTGGACAGCAGCCAGGACTGCACCGTGGAGACCACCGCGCCGAAGGTGCGGCTGCTGCCGAAGCGCTCGGTCACCTCGATCGCTTGGGCGCCGCCGAAACCCTTCCGTTGCGAGCGCCGAATCTCGGCCACGGCCCCGCGCGGCGCGCCACCATGCAGCGAGGCCAGCGAGGTGCCCGCAGGCCAGTGGGCCAGCTCCTGTGGCCCGTGGTTCCACAGGGCATGCGGGAGTTTCGCGGCGCCGCCGCTCAGACCCCGGTGGTTGTCATCGGCATCCGTGTACACCACACGAAGAATTTCCAGGATGGAGTTCGGAAAGTCGGTATCCCAGCCACCGGAGCCGAAGCCGACTTGGCCGAAGGCCTCGCGATGCTCAAAGCCGGCTTCCTTGAAGGCCCGGGAATTCGCGATGAATCCATAGAAGCTTTCCTCGTCATATTCGTCGAGCAGATCATTCCAGATGCTTTTGATCTTTGCGGTATCGCGGGCTTTGATGGCCTGCTGCATCTGCACGAACTGGGCATCATCCTGCAGGGCACGCTTCCACGCCTCGGCCACTTCACGGTAGAAGACCGGCAGGTCGTCCGGGTCTTCCACATAGATCTTCTGGCCCTTGAGCTCTATGACGGTTGAACCGGTTGGCTCCGCCAGCGGGTTCGGGAAATCGAAGGTTTCCAGCCCCAGCTCGTCGATGTAGTGGAATAGCGCCTTGCTGGACACCGGGAAGCGCATCCCTCCAAGGTCGCAGGTGATCTGCGGTGCTGCCTGGAAACTGGCGGTGCGCAGCCGGCCTCCAATTTCGTCCGCTTCGAAGATCACTGGCTTGAGCCCCATCTTCATCAGCTCATACGCGGTGACCAAACCCGACAATCCGGCGCCAATGACGGCCACCTCGGTGCCGTAGAGCTCCGCCGGCACGCTTCCCAGGCCGTCGGGGTGCGCCAGAAAGAGGTCGTAGCCGAACGGAAAGTCCGGATTGAGCATATTGATGCTGCCATCGGTCTGTGGCGCGGTGCCGGAAGATGAGGTAGCTGCGGTCTCAAAAGTGCTCATGGGAGTGTCCTGCGTTTCCTTTGGTTCGTGCCATTAGTTGGAGTATAGGGAAAATTGCTACTGTTCGCCGATGTGGCTGGCGATGTATTCTTTCTTGGATAATTGGCCCAGCCGGGAGCGGCTGCGCCCGTAGCCCAGGTAGATGCCGATGCCTGCAAGCATCCAGATGCCGAAGACGAACCAGGTGTCAGGTCCGAGCTGGCTCATCAGGAACACGCAGGCGGCAACGCCGAGGATCGGGGTTAGCGGGTAGAAGGGCACCCGGAAGGTCCGCGGCGCCAGCGGCTGCCTGCGACGCAGATACATCACCGAGACGCCCACCAGCGCAAAGGCGAAGAGCGTACCGATACTGGTGGCATCCGCCAGCGCACCGAGGGGAATGAAGCCGGCGGTGGCCGCGACCAGGAAGCCGGTAATGAGGGTTCCGCGGACCGGCGTTCCGGTACGCGAAGAGATCTCGCCGAAGGTCTTGGGAATCAGTCCGTCACGGGACATCGACAGCAGAATCCTGGTTTGCCCGTAGAGCACCGTGAGCACCACGGAGGCTATGGCCAGCACCGCGGCGACCGCGAAGAGCAGCACTAGCCAAGGCTGGCCGGTTACTTCACCGATGATCTGCACGAGCGCCGCTTCGGTTCCCTCGAACCAGTTCCATTCGCGTGCGCCAATAGCGGAGACGGCTACCAGCACATAGGTGATGGTGACGATCAGCATGGACCACAGGATGGCGCGCGGCATGTCGCGTTTGGGATTTACCGCTTCCTCTCCGGCCGTGGACGCCGCATCGAATCCGATGTAGGAGAAGAACACCGTCGAAGCGGCCGCGGTCACTCCGGCGGCGCCCATCGGCAGGAGCGGTTCGAAATTTCCTGCGTTGAACGCGCTGAATGCCACCGCGCAGAAGAGCAGCAGGATGCTGGCCTTGATGATGACAACCACCGTGTTGACCCAGGCGGATTCCTTGGCGCCGCGCACCAGCAGCAGCGTCGCCAGCACCACGACGATCAGTGCAGGCAGGTTTGCCACGCCGCCCTCGGCCGGTCCGCCAGCCAGCGCGGTGGGCAGTTCCAGGCCGAAGGCCCGCAGCGTCTCGTTCACGTATTCACCGGCGCCGACTGCCACCGCGGCTACCGAGACCGCGTATTCGAGCACGAGGCACCATCCGCAGATCCAGGCGATGCCTTCGCCCATGGTCGCATAGGAATACGAATAGCTCGATCCGGCCACCGGGACCATGCCCGCCATCTCGGCGTAGGAGACCGCCGAGAGCAGAGCCGTCACGCCGGCAATCACGAAGGAGATCCAGATGGCCGGGCCGGCGATCGGCACGGTGGCACCGAGGATCACCAGTATGCCGGTACCCATGGTCGCACCGATGCTGATCATGGTCAGTTGGACCACGCCGAGCGAACGGCGCAGCTGGCCATGTCCCGAATTCGTCTCCGCTTCCCGAAGCATGCTGCTGATCGACTTGCGTCGGCGCAGCTGCGGCCCGAGGGCAGTGCTTGGCCGATCAATCGTTTCGAGGGTGCTGTTCATGCTGAAACCTCACTGGGGAGAAATTTTCTGTCGAACTCAACCCTATGGCTGTGAGTCACATCTCAGGGGAGGCGTTTTTGAACTAATATTATTGAACATGGGACAAAATGCACCTAATGGGCAAGCGCCTGGATCGACTCGAAACTTCACGGCGCTCCCCGGAAATACGATGAGCATGGGCCGTTTCCTCAGCCAGCTGCCGGGCGAGGTGAGAGTGGTCCACGACTCCGGGGATCTCCCCCTGCGCTGGGTCGAACCCAGCGATATGGATGACCCAACCGATTATCTGCTGGATAACGAATTGATTCTCACCAGCGGATTTCCCCTAGTCGGCGTCGAAGAAGACCAGCAGAAGGTGGATGAGTTCATTCACCGGCTTTCCGAAGCGAAGGTCAGCGCCCTGGGTTTCGGACTGGAACCCTATTTCACCGAGATCCCGAAAACGGTAATTCGAGCCTGCAAGCGCTTTAATCTGACGCTGTGGGAGATACCGGCCAGCCTTCCCTTCGCCGCGGTGGGCATCGCCTTTTCCAAGCTCCTGGAAGCCGACGGTGCGGCCCTGCTGCGCAATAATGCGGAAGCGAACCGTGCGCTCATCCGCTGCGTCTCGGATCGAAACCCCGAACAGCAGCTCGTGGCGACGCTTTCGCAGCGTGCCCAGTGCACGGTCCGCCTCTTCGGCAGCACCCTGCGGCTGCGCTATTCTGCCTGCGCTCCGGACGGCCCCACGCTCTCCTCCGAAGTAACTGAACTGCTGTACGAGCAGGCCACACAGTCCGACGGCAGCCAACAATTTGCGCTGCTTCAGGACTCGACGGGCACGCATCTTGGATTCCCGATTCGCGCGGTGGCCCCCGGGCGCCGCCAGGCGGCGTTGCTGGGCGTCCTGCAGGCAAGCTTTGCGCAGACCCCCACGGCCGTGGAGCATAATCTGGTGGCTACCGCGCTCGGATTGCTGGAAGTCGTGGCTAGGCAGAAGGTCTCAGGTTCGTTCGCCCCGACGCAGCTTGCAAGCAGCCTGCTGCTGGGATCGCGTAGCGCACTCGATGAGCAGCAGCTGCGACTGCTGATCCAGAGCACCGGTGGTGCGCAACGCCAGATCCGTGTGGCCGCCATCGCCCAGCAGAGTCCGGATCCCGAATCCAATTTCGCCCACCACATCACCACATTGCGTTCCTTGCTGGAAACAAGGCTGGTGTCCTCCTCCGGCGAACAGCTCCTGGCACTTACGCAAGCGGCCCCGAACCCGCACCTGTTCAAACGGCTCGAAGACGCAGGTTACCTGGCCGCATTCAGCCACCCAGCAGCGGTGGACGAGCGAGCTGGTTCTTCACTTGGGGATCTGGCGATCCAGGCCAAGGCCCTGCTCCCTCGAATTCTCGAAGAACGCCGGAGCCTGGACGCGGCACAATTGCCGCGCACCTTCGCGTCGCTGCTTCCGCAGGAAGCGAGCATGCAGTTGGCAGAGCAGCGGCTTGCCGGGGTCTTGGCCCTCCCGGCTGCGCGTCGAGATCTGTATTTGGCGGTACTGCGGGCGTGGTTGGGCGCCAATGGCTCGTGGGATCTGACGGCCAGCACCGTCAGCTTGCACCGGAACTCGGTGCGTCGGCATATCGGCACGATTGGCGAACTGCTGCACGTGGACCTCACCGAGGCCACGATTCGGATGGAGCTGCTGCTGGCGTTGTCGTTTATCAAGACCAGTTAGGGGCGCTCCTGAGCCCACTGTCGGTACAGGTCAGGTCTCGAGGCGTTCAAATACGGGACCCGGGCTTGCGCCTCGGCAATATGCCGCGGCTTGATATCAGCAAAGAGCAGCTCCGGTTCGGTCCCGCCACCGGCCAGCAGCTCACCGTCCGGTCCTGCAATGACGCTGGTCCCGGCCAGGGCAAATCCATTCTGCGTTCCGGTGTGGTTTGCGTAAGCCACATACAACTGGTTTTCCATGGCCCTTGCGGGCACCAAGGTGGTGCACACCCGCTCATAGCCCACCCCCAAGGCAGTGGGCACCAGCAAGAGCTGAACGCCGCGGACGGCTGCTTCGCGGACCACTTCCGGGAACTCGATGTCGAAGCAGATGGCCAGCCCAAGCCGTATCCCGCGGTAGTCGAGCACCGTGGCTGCCAAAGATCCCGGAACAAAAGCTTGCAGTTCTTCAGTGCCGAATAAGTGCACCTTCACGTAGTTCGCCAGCATCTTCCCGGAATCATCAACGAAGGTCGAGGTGATGTGCCATCCGGTGTCGCCGCGCTGCGGCAACGAATAAAGCAGCGCAATCTTGTGCTTCGCCGCGATCTGCGCAAGCCGTTCAACCACCGAAGGAAGCACCGATTCTTCAAGGCCGGCACGGAGCAACTTGGGTGCATAGCCCACGGTGAAAAGCTCCGGGGTTAGCAGGATACTTGCTCCTCCGGAGGAGGCGCGGGCCGCGGCATCCTCAAGCAAGGCGAGGTTGGACTCAATATTCAGCACCGTTGCCTCGGCTTGCAGCACCGCGATCCGCATTCGATTCTCCCTAGTCTCCGTATGTGATTACAGACTACGTGCTGGCCACCGAGGAATCGCAGGGGTGAATAGCACCGAGAAGGTGGTATTCAGGATAATTTGAACCGCTACTCATGCCCATGGAGCGGGCTGATGCCATTTGGGGAGCCTTTCGAACCAGGGAATTTTCCATGATTGCCCACCGCTTCAGGCGGTTTGCCGCAAATGGCAACCCGAATTTACATGCAGCCAGAGCAGTATTACGTGGCACCCGGCAAGCAAATGACCGGGACTCGTGCCGCGCATCGAACCAGCGCCGGATTGTTCCGACCGGCCCGCATTGCGGTCAGGACGCAATTGCCGCAAGTCGCCTGCGACGCCAGCGAAGGGCGAGCCCAGATTTCAGGGCTTCCCCTTGAAATCCGGCGCATCGACGGTCCTCGTTTTCGCACGGTAATTTGTTCCGCCTAGTGAATTAATTGTAGGAGCCGGCCGTCAGCTTTGATCATTTCGTGGAAGACATTTCACCCTGAGTGAGCCCGGGCCGATATGCCTCTATATATATTCCAAAACAAGAATGTGTTATTTGACCTGATCATACAGGTTTTTCACACTTGTTCACCTTGCTCAGATTCGTACGAACGCCACCATTTCGCTTGCCGATGCAGCGGCTAGCTGGCTAAAATCGTTGTAGCTAGAAGTTTCAAGTTGTTGCGGTGTCGTTAGTTCTGGTAGATCGATTAACGTCGTCTCCAGCCCATTCTCGCATAGGTGGCCAGCGCCCCAGCATCTGCATTATTTTGGGGGCAAATGCTGGGTAGCCACGGAAGCTTTCTGTTTCCTCCCGCGAGGGTCGAATACTCGAGCGCCTTCGAAATCTGCGAAGGCGCTCGACCTATTTGCCGCTGGCGCCGAACTCTTGTGTTACCACGGATGGCAGAGGGCGATCTCTGCGGGCAGAAGGGGCCTCGTGTTGTTGCGTCATATTTAGGAATAACCTACCCACTAGCGTTTCTGCTCTAGGGTTTGAGGTGAGCCCCGACTCGTGTACTTAAGGAGATCGCCACGCATCGCAACCCAGCCAAGAAGAATTGGGCCTTGCTCTGGGTCATCGCCGGAATCGCCATTTTGGCGCTGAGCCTGCGTGCGCCGATCATCTCACCCACCGCGGTCATGGCCGACATCCAATCCGACACCGGGCTCAGCGCCGCCGGAGCCGGATTGCTCACGGGTCTGCCGGTTTTACTTTTCGCCATCGCGACGCCTCTGGCAACCGGCACCATACGCCGTTTCGGCGCCGAGGCCACCGTCATCTTGTGCTTGGTCGGCGTGCTGGTCGGGACGATAATCCGCTCGCTGGGCTCTGCCCCGCTCCTGCTGGCTGGCACGGTGCTGATCGGCGCGGCGATAACCTTGGGAAACATCGTAGTTCCGGTCATCATTCGCCGCGACGTGCCGTGGCGGCGGGCCCCGGTGGCGACGGGCGTGTATTCCGCGGCCATGAATGTCGGTTCCATGGTGACCTTGCTCGGGACCGCCCCGCTCGCGGCCGCTTTCGGCTGGCGCATCGCGATCGCCGGATGGACGGTTGTCACCGCCTTGGGGCTGGTTTTCTGGCTGCTGCTTCTCCGGATGCGCCGCGCGGGCGCCACGTCCGCCGAGTTGCCGGACGAGCCTGCTCCCAAACGACCCACGACCGAAGCCGACGCCGCGATGCTGGTTGCCGCGAGATCCCGGAACCGCAAGGTGACCGCCCTGCTGGTCTTCGGTTTCTGCGGCCAATCCGCCGCCTACTACGCGACCACCACCTGGCTTCCGTTGCTGCTGGCCGAAACCGCGGGGCTTTCCCTTGCTTCCTCGGCCGCTAGCGCTTCGCTGTTCCAGATCGCCGCGGTGGTGGGCGCCTTGGGCGTTCCGCTGCTGGCCGCCCGCACCGGCCCCTGGGTTCCGGCGCTCGTCGTAGCCATCTGCTGGATTGCACTGCCCTTGGGATTGCTGGCCGCACCAGAGGCCTACATTGCATTCTCGGTGATCGGCGGAGTCGCCCAGGGTGGAGGGTTCACCGCGATCTTCTCGCTTATCCCGCGGATCACCAGCACAAATGCGCAGGCGGCCTCCGCCTCCGCTCGAATCCAGGGCGGAGGCTATGTCGCGGCTACCATCGCTCCGCCGTTGGCCGGGTGGCTCAATACCACCACCGGGGGCTGGGACGCACCGCTGGCTCTGGTGCTGGCCGCAACCCTGGTCTTCGCCATCGGCACCTTGTCCGCGGTCCGCCTCGTCGCGCGCGGCTAAGCGGTCCCGGTGCCTTGCGCCAGCAGTTCAATTACATGGCGGTAGTCCTTGCCGGTAGCCCGGCTCATGCCCAGCTCGCAGGTGCGGTTGCACGAGGCGTGGGCGCTGGCGTCCAGCTCGCGCACCTCGGCGGCTTCGCGTGCGGTGGCCGAGGCGGTTAGCTCCGGGTGCAGCATGCCGCGGTCTCCGGCAAAGGCGCAGCAACCCCAATTCACCGGAACGTGCACGGTTTCCGCGACCGCTTCGGCGACCTGCTGCAGATCACCGTTCAGGCCCATCTGCGTTGACGAACAGGTGGGGTGCAGGGTCAGCGAATCGACCCGCTTGGCTTGCGGGAGCTTGTCCAGCAGGTGCCGCGAGGTGAAGGCCAGCAGGTCGACTACCTCAAAGCCGTGCTCTTCCAAGGTATGCGCGAAGCCCTCGGTGCAGCTGGTTGCATCGGAAATTACCGGTAGCCTAAACGCCGGCTGGGCGGCGTGGACTTGATCGAGCACGCGTTGGGCCATCACCGCATGCCCGTCCTCGTAGCCCTTCGAGCTCCATGGGGTACCGCAGCACATCGATTCGATGCCTTCCGGAACCAGCACCGAAATGCCTGCCTGCTGCAGCAGCTGTTCGAAGGCCGGAGCCACCCCCTGCCCTTCGCCGCCAGGGCCGAACATCGAGTTCACGCAGGCAGGCAGGTAGATGGCGCTTGGCTCGGTACCCGCGGCACCAAGATTTCCCGTCAGCGGCTTGCGCGCCTTGCCGCCGGCCGGCAGATCTGCGTCATAGCGCGGCATGGTGTCGTTGCCCACGACCTTGCGGGCCACGTCGGTGGCGCCACGGACCAGCGACGCCGGGAACTTGTCTGCAACGCTCAACGCCACCGAGCCGACGCGAGTTGCCGCGCCCCAGCCCTTGGCCGCGGCCTTGAACCCGGCCGCCATCGCCGGGTTCGCATCCTCGCGGCGCAGACGCTTGACCAGCAGGCCGGTATTGATCTGCACCGGGCAGGCGGTGACGCACATGCCGTCCACCGCGCAGGTCTCCACCGCGGAGTATGCGAAGTCGCGCTCGAGCTCTGCGGCGAGCTCCTGGTTGCCTTCGGCCTCGGCCTTGGCGATCGCGCGGCGCACTGCGATGCGCTGGCGTGGGGTCAGCGTCAGGTCCTTGGATGGGCAGACGGGCTCGCAGTAACCGCACTCAACGCAGCGGTCGGCTTCAACCTCGATGGTCTCGTTCAGCTTGATGTTGCGGATGTGGGCTGCGTGGTCTTCATCGATGATGACCCCCGGGTTGAGCATCAGCCGTGGGTCGCAGGCAGCCTTGAGCTGAACCATGACTTCGTAGAGCTCATCGCCGTACTGGCGTCGGACGAAGGGTGCCATGGCGCGCCCGGTGCCGTGCTCGGCCTTCAGGTTGCCGCCCTTGGAGAGCACCAGGTCGACCATCTTGTCGTTAAAGGCGTTGTAGCGGTTCAACGCGCTCTCGCCCTCGAAGCGGTCGGTGAGCATGAAGTGGATATTTCCATCCTTGGCGTGGCCGAAGATCACCGAATCTTCATACTCGTACTCGTCGAAGAGCTCCTGCAGGCTTCCGCAGGTTTCGGCCAACGAGGCAACGGGCACCGCAACGTCTTCGAGCAACGCGGTAGTTCCCGAAACGCGTGCGCCAGCCACCGACGCATAGAGTCCCTTGCGGAACTTCCACGCGGCCTGGCGGTTCACCGCGTCGGCCGAAAGCACGGCCGGGGCGCGAAGCGACGCCGCGTCCAGCAGGCGCTGCCCATCACCTTGCAGCCCGGCAAGCTCCTCGTCCGAGTCCGCATGGTACTCCACGAGCAGGGCTGCTTGGGCGTTGACTTCGAAGCCCATAATTGCCTCGGGCACCCCGGGCAGGCTCTGGCCCACGCGCAGCGAGGTGGAGTCCATGAGCTCCAGAGTCGCCGCGCCCGAGTCCAGCAAATCCGGTAGCGCGCGAGTTGCCAGATCCAAGGAATCAAAGACCGCCAGGGTGGCGATCGCGAGCTTGCGAATCGGCACGGTCCGGAAGACCGCCTCGGCGACAAAAGCCAAGGTGCCCTCGGAACCGATAATCAGGTGCGCGAGCAGATCCGCCGGCGTCTGGTGGTCCAAGAAGGAATTGATGCCGTAGCCCATGGTGTTCTTCAGGGCAAAGTGCTTTTCGATCAGCGCCACGGAATCCTTATTTCCGCGCACGCGGTCCCGCAAGCGCTCGAGGGTGGCGACAAGTTCCGGCTCGGCAGCGGCCAGTTTGGCATCGGCATCCGGGGCAGCGGTGTCGATCATGGTGCCGCTGGGAAGCACAAAGGTCATCGATTCCAGCGTGCGGTAGGTGTTGAACTCGGTACCGCATGCCATGCCCGACGAGTTGTTGGCGATCACGCCGCCAATGGTGCAGGCCGCCTCGCTGGCCGGGTCTGGCCCAAGCTTGAAGCCGTATGCCGAGAGCCGCGCATTGACCTGACGCACCGTCGCGCCGGGCTGCACACGCACGCGCTTGCCCTGATCAAGCACCGTGATGCCGCGGAAGTTTCGACGCACGTCGAGCATCAACCCGTCACCGCTCGCCTGGCCGGCGAGCGAGGTGCCGCCGGAGCGAAGCGTTACCGGCTGGCCGGCGCGCATGCTGGCCGCAAGAAGCTGCGAAACCTCGACTGCGTCCTTGGCGATGATCACCGCCTGCGGGGTGTAGAGGTAGTGCGAAGCGTCGGAGGCGTATGCCACCCGGTCGATTGACGTGGTTTTGACGCGGTCGGGCTCGGCGACCAAGTCAAGGATGCTCGGCGAAACCTTGGTTTCGCCGAGTGCCGGCGTGCTCAATGCCATGATGCGCTCCTGTGCGGTTGGTAGGCCCAGCCTACCGAATAAGAAAATTGTCTAACAAGTACACATGCTATGTTAGTGCCTTTCGTGGGATACTCGAGGGGTCAGCAAGTTTCTTGAAAGGAATTCCATGCCCGCAAGGCTCGGTGTCGTCTCGGTAGTCCAGGCGATCATCAATGATCTGCGGAGCAGAATTTTCGCTGGCGAACTGACCCCCGGCACTGCGCTGAGCGAGGTGGACGTCGCCGCGCATTACACCGTGGCGAGACCCACCGCGAAGGCGGCACTCGAAAACCTGGTGGCCAGCGGGCTCTTGACCCGCAACGCGCATCAGAGTGCCCGGGTCACCGTGCTGAATTCGGCCGACGCCCGAGACATCTACCGGACGCGCGCAATCATCGAAGCCGAAGCGGTGCGATTGCTTGCAACTACCGGGCATGTTCCACCGGCAGCATATGAGGCCAACACGCAAATCACCGCGCTATCCAATGCCTCACCGGTGCAGATCGTGGAACCCGATGTCAGATTCCATTCTGCGCTGGTCAATGCCTTGGGCTCACAACGCACCAGCGCAAGCTATGCCCAGCTCAGTGACGAGATTCGGTTGTGCATGACGCACGTGCAGGATGCCACGCTGCTAAGCACCAAAGATATAGCCGCGGAGCATCAAAAGCTCCTGAAGCAGATCGAGGCCCATGACGCGCAGGGGGCCGCCAGCACCTTGGCCGATCACCTCAGCCGCGCCAGCAACAAGCTCGAGGCGCATCTGGACCATATCCAGCAGACCGCCAAGTAAGTGCCTGGCCGCCTTTCCGGCGAGCGCCGCCGGAGGACGCCGATGCGAGTGCTTATTCGGCTTGCGGCGGCAGGTGTTCGGGGTGCAATTCGGAATGCGGCGCATCCATCTGGTGCAGGAGTTGGTGAACTCCTGCGTGAACTAGCCGCCAGCGCCGGAAACGCCCGTCAGGCGTGGATTGAACTACCTGCGCCCGCTGCAGTGTCGCCAAGGCCTGGGTGACGGTATTCGCGCTGAGCCCCGCCGCCGCAGCGAGCTGACTCACCGAGGAATCCGGGGCTGCATGAATGGCGAAGAGTATTTTTATTCGGGTCGGATCGGCGCAGAGGGAAAACACCTCTGCCCACTGGGAAATGCGTCGTTGGGCATCGTTGACCGCATCGGCAGCGATCTGGCTGCGCTTGCTTTCCATCTATTCGCTTCCTCCCCCGAATTTCGGTCCCCGCGGCGTGACACCTGTTCGGCTGGACACATGTATCCTGTGAACATATCCCCCCAACCCTAGAGTAGCGAAAGGATCCTCCCTGCGTACGCCAAACAGCCGCAGCCGCGTTATCGCCTTCTTGACGCTTCCGCTGATCTTATTCACCGCCGGCTGCCAGCCTGCCAGCGGACAGGCTGCTGATGAGCAACCCATCTCCCTGCTCACCGCGGCGCTGCCAGAAACCCTGAATCCGCTGGCCGGCTTCGACAGCTACGGCCTAGGGAAAATCAACGAGTCGCTGTTCACCCTCGAAGGCGAACAGGATCAGCTTCCGAATCTCGTGCCCCTCTTGGCGGCCAAAGAACCAAAAATTTCCGCCGACTCTCTGGTTTGGGATATCTCGCTAAGCCAAGACATCAAGTTCAGCGACGGCACCACCTTCGACGCCCAAGACGTCGTGGCCAGCTACAAGGCGATCCTCGATCCGCGAACCGCCTCGCCCCTTGCCGGCAGCTTGGAGAATCTGGAGTCCGTCTCCGCGCCCAACGAACATACCGTGCGCTTTAAGCTCAAGGAAGCGCAGGTGTCCTTCAAGACCTCGCTGCTGATCGGCATCGCCCCGGCAGAACTCGTCGACCCGGCAAAACCGGTCGCCGAATCGGCACTCAGCCGCACGCCGGTTGGCACCGGGCCGTATGTCGTGGAGAATTTCTCCTCTGCGCAGCTGGTGCTCACCGCCAATCCGAATTACCGCACCGGTCCGGTCCAGGCCTCCCCGGTGATCTACGAGGCGGCGCCCGATGACAACGCCCGGAGCCAACGATTGGCCACGGGAGGATTCACCGGCACGGTGCTGCCTCCGCGGCTGGCCCACAGCTTTGCCGGCCGCGCAGGCTACGAGGTGCTCACCGCTACCTCGGCGGACTGGCGCGGCATCTCCCTGCCCGCGGAGCATCCGTTCACCTCAGAGCCCGAGGTACGGCTGGCGCTGAACCTCGCGGTCGACCGCGAGCAGCTGATCGACGCCGTGCTCGATGGCAGCGGCCGGCCGGCATATACCTTCGTTTCCCCCGAATACGGCCGGAATTATGCGGCGAAGGCGACCTTCGCGCATGACCCGGAACGCGCCGCCGCCTTGCTCGACAAGTCCGGTTGGGTCGAGTCGGAGCACGGGGTTCGCAGCAAGGACGGGGCCGAGGCGGCATTCACCGTGCTGTACAACCCGGGAGATTCCTTGCGCCGCGACCTCTCCCTGGCGGTGGCAGCGCAACTAGCCGAATTCGGCATCACGGTGGATGTTCGGGCAGCGACCTTTGACGAGGCCGAGCCACGCAGCACCCAAGATGCCATCATGCTCGGCGGTGGCGACGACCCCTACGACGTTGATACCCAACTCTATAAAATGCTCCATTCCTCCTACCCGGAAGCCGGGGCCTACTATGACAACCCCAGCCGGTATGCCGACTCGGAGATGGACGAACAGCTGCATATCGGACGCACCAATCTGGACCCGGACGCGCGGTCCGCGGCCTACCGGAAGGTTCAGCAGCGCTACGTTCAGCAGCCTTCCATGCTCCTGCTCGCCTTCCTGGACCACACCTACGTGCAGCGCAGCGACGTCAGCGAACACTGGAATACCTCCTCGCTGCTCCTGGAACCCCACGACCACGGAACCACCTGGGGCCCTTGGGCAAAAATCCATGAATGGACCCGCAAGCAATGACACGGCGCCGCGGGCAGCCAGGTGGCCAACGGCTACGGGTGCGCACCGCCTCAGGCATCCTCGTGCGCCGGTTGCTCCTGGCCCTGCCGGTCACCGCGGGCATCACCGCCCTGGTGTTCTGGCTGGCCTCTGTTGCTCCTTTCAACCCGTTAGCCAACTATCTCGGCTCGCGCTACGTACGCACCGATGCCACCCAGCGCGAAGCGCTGAACGAACAGCTGGGGCTGGACACCCCTTGGTTCCTCATGTGGTGGCGCTGGGCAGTAGACGCCGTGCACGGCGACTGGGGATTCTCCCGGCTCTACGCGCAACCGGTGCGCGAGGTACTGCTTGAACGGTTGCCCTATACCGCGCTGCTAACCCTGACCGGTTTGCTGCTTGCGGTCGTGGCTTCTCTGCTGCTGGCCTGGCTGGCCGCACGGCACCGAGCGGGCGTCCTGGACCGGGCGGTGGTGCTCTTCGCGCAGTCTGCCCAGGCGCTGCCACCCTTCGTCCTGGCCTTGATCGCCATCGCAATCTTTGCGTTGGGATTGGGCATGCCCGCCGGCGGGGCCTCCTCGGCCGGAGCGGCCCCGACCGCCGGCACCATGCTGGTGCATCTGATCCTTCCGGCGATGGTCCTGGCCGTGAGCCTCCTGCCCTGGCTGCTGCTGAACCTGCGCAGCTCAATGTTCGAGGTCCTCGAATCGGATGCGATACTCGCCGCGCGTGGGCGCGGGGTATCCGAAGCGCAGATCCTGCGCCACGAGGTATTGCCGGTTGCGGCCCTGCCTTTTTTGACCGTGGTGGGCAGCAGGTTGGGCGAGCTAGTCACCGGGGCGCTCCTCGTGGAGAGCGTATTCGCCTGGCCGGGCATCGCCTCGGCCGTCATCGATGCAGCGGTGGCGGGAGATTTTGCCCTGCTCGCGGCCGTCACCGCTTGTTCCTGCCTGATGGTTTTTGCCGGCAACGCGTTGGCCGACGCCGGTTACGTCCTGGCGGATCCGCGGGTGCGCGATGTCTAGACGACAGCTTTCCGCCGGACTCATGGTTGGCGCGCTGGTGCTCTATGCGGTGTGCGTGCCGTGGCTGAACCCGCAGGCGGTTCACCGCGCAGACCTCAGCGCCGTCTTTCATCCGCCAAGCCTCGATCACCTGTTCGGCACCGATCAGCTGGGACGGGACCTGTGGGTGCGTTCGGCGCAGGCGCTGCGGCTCTCACTGCTGCTGGCAGCGGCCTCCGCTGCCGCATCCACGCTCATCGGTGTGGGAGTCGGCGTGCTGGCCGCCTACGCAGGGGGAATCGTCGACCGGATCGCCATGCGTCTGGTGGACACCTTGAACGCGGTGCCGCACCTGCTGCTGAGCGTGGTGGTGTTGTCCATGTGGCCCGGGCGGTGGTGGGCTATCGTCGCCGCGATCGCGCTGACGCACTGGACGCAGGTCGCGCGCATTGTCCGTTCGCGTTTGATCAGCGAACGCGAATCACAGTATGTGGCGCTGTCCCGGGCGGCTGGCGCGCGGCCCCTGGCGATCTGGGTAAATCACCTGATCCCCGCGGTAGCTCCCCAGGCTGCCATCGCCTTGGTGCTGCAGCTGCCCCATGCCATCTGGCATGAATCGGCATTGTCCTTCCTGGGCGTGGGACTGCCCCCGCAGGCGGCGTCCTTGGGGCTCATCCTGGAAGACGCCCGCGGCGGGGTGCTCTCCGGAGCCTGGTGGCTGCTGGTGATCCCCGCGGGCTTGCTGGTGCTGCTCAGCGCGGCGCTCTCCGCACTGGCCCACGAATCGGTTCCGCGATCCCGGACTCGGCGGCCGGCACCGCAGAACGCTTCCGGGGGATCCGCACCCACCGCAGCGAACCAGCCCGCCATTGAGGTCCGGGACCTGCGGCTCTGGTCCGAGTCCAAGGCCGGGGTACGCACCGAGATCCTGCACGAGCTGAACTACCAGGCAAAAACCGGACGCGTCAACGTCATCCTCGGGCCTTCCGGCGTCGGCAAAACCATGCTGCTGCGAGCCATGGCAGGGGTGCTTCCGCCTGCGCTGCAGGCCACCGGTTCCCTGTTTCTGCATGGGGCACGGCTGCAGTTGGGAACCACGCCTCATGCCACCGGCGGGCGGTTGGCCTTCGTTCCGGGGTCCGCGGCCACCGCGCTCAATCCGGTGCGCACCGTGGGCGCCACGATGCGACGCGAATTGCGCCGGCAGCGCCGCGGCAGCTCCGCCAAGGCGGTGGGCCAGGCCTTGGAACGGGTCGGACTGGATGCGCAATTGCGCATGCGCTTTCCGCATGAGCTCTCCGGCGGCCAGGCCCAACGCGTGCTGCTTGGCTTGGCATTGCTCGGCGACGCGCAGCTGATTCTCCTCGACGAACCGACCTCGGCCTTGGACCCGGCGAGCCGGCAGCAGCTTGGCGAGGTGCTGCAGGATCTGGCCCGTGCGGGCCGCACCGTTGTCATGGTCACCCATGATCTGGAACTTGCCGCCGAGCTGGCGGACGAGGTGAGCGTGGTGCAAGACGGCCGCGTGGCGCGCAGCATAGAAACGCGGCAGGAGAAGATCCAATGAGCCTGGAATTAGTCGACGTCTGCTCTGGATATCCGAGTGCGCCGCAGCTGCTTCGCGGGGTAAATCTGCGAATCGAGCGGGGCGAAGTAGTGGGTATCCGAGGGGACTCCGGGGCCGGGAAAAGCACCATGCTCAACATTGCGGCATTGCTGAAGTCCCCCGCCAGCGGGCGGGTAGTGGTCGCCGGGCAACCGGTGGACCAGCGCCGCCCGGTGCCGCTGGAAATCCGCACCAAAATTGGCATCGTGCCCCAGTCCACGCGCGCGGCCACCGATCCCCGACAACGTCTAGGTGCCCTGTTGGCGGCCCCGCTGGCCTTCGCCGACGGCGCGATCAAGGTCCACCCCGAACGCTACCGCGACCAATTGCACCGGCTATGCCTGCGCGTCGAGCTCGACCCGGGATTGCTGCAACGCCGCGCGGCGGAGGTTTCCGATGGCCAGCTCCAGCGGGTGCTGCTGGCGCGCGCGCTGAGCCTGGACCCTTGGGTCCTGGTGTGCGACGAACCGACCGCGCAACTCGATGAGCAGACCAAGGCAACGATCTTGCGGCTGCTCACGGCGCAGGCGGCGGCAGGTTCGGCGGTGCTGCTGGCCTCGCACGACGCCGTCGGCCTGCACGCGATTTGCGACCGGGTACTGGACTTCCCCGGCTCATTTATGCCACCTTTAGCCACTGCCCGGAAAGCACCGGGAGCACCAGACCTCGTGTGAAGCGGCGCCAATCGGTCTCTTTGACCCACTATTTAGCCTGCGAGCCCGGTGTTTAGGGTTCCGCTTGCTTCTTTGGAATAATCCCAAGTGGTGGCGCTTGGCCACCGGCGCCTTTCGCCACTTCTTCTCCGGCCAGTGAGCCACCTCCTGCCGGCCAATGACCGCGGCTCTCAAGCCAGATCAAGGGACTGTGATTCTAATGTCTTCGAAAATCCGTATTGGCATAGCCGGCTATGGCAACCTCGGCCGCGGCGTGCAGGCCGCAATTTCCAAGAACCAGGATATGGAACTGGTCGGTGTCTACAGCCGCCGCGACCCGCAGAGCCTCGAACTGGCCCAGCCAGCCGCGCGCTACTCGGTCGACGTCTTGGCCGAGCACGTCGACGACATCGACGTGCTGATCCTCTGCGGCGGTTCCAAATCCGACTTGCCCGAACAGGGCCCGCGGCTGGCGGCGCTGTTCAACACCGTGGACAGCTTCGACACCCACGCGCGCATCCCGGAGTACTACGAGTCCGTGGACGCCCCGGCGAAGGCCGCGGGCAAGACCGCGCTCATCTCCGCCGGTTGGGATCCGGGCATGTTCTCCATCAACCGGGTCTATGGCGAAGCCCTGCTGCCGGACGGGGAAACCTACACCTTCTGGGGCCGCGGGCTGAGCCAGGGACATTCCGACGCGGTGCGCCGCGTGCCCGGAGTCGCCGCCGGCGTGCAGTACACCATCCCCAGCCCCGAGGCGATCGAGCAGGTGCGCGCCGGGCTGCGCCCGAGCCTGAGCACCCGCGAGAAGCACCAGCGCGAATGCTTCGTGGTCCTTGAAGACGGCGCAGATGAGAACACCGTGCGCCAGGCAATCGTGAGCATGGAGCACTATTTCGACCAGTATGACACCACCGTGCACTTCATCGACGCGCAGCAGCTGGCGGCCGAGCACTCGGACATGCCGCACGGCGGATTCGTGATCCGTTCGGGCACTACCAGCGACGCGCAGAAGCAGGTTATCGAGTACTCGCTGGCGCTCGGCTCCAACCCGGAGTTCACCTCCAGCGTGCTGGTGGCCTATGCCCGCGCGGTGCACCGCATGAACCGCGCCGGTACCACCGGCGCGCAGACCGTCTTCGATGTGGCCCCGGGGCTGCTTTCGCCACGCTCCGCGGCACAGCTGCGCGCGGACATGCTCTAAACCCAACCTGCGCTAGTACTTGCGCAGGTTCACCGGCCCCTGGCCGCGCAAGCGCGCACGCAGCTCGTTGACGATGCCCAGCATCACCGCGGTGGCGGACTCGGTCGAGGTGCCAAGCGTGCGCACGGCCACCCCGGCGGTGGGCGTCTGCGAGACGCCCACGTGCACCGCTTGGCGCTGCTGCCCGGCAATCCGGTAGGCGACCTCGCGCAGTTGCTCCACCAGCGCCGCGTCGATGCGCGCATCCACCGCCAACAGCATGCCCACGTGGGTAGCTTGCTGGAGGTAGAGCTGCGAGTCGAGCGACTGGTCCCCCGGCTGCACCCAGAGGTTGTCCAGCACCGCCAGCTTCCCCTCCGCCCGCACCTGCGTGCGAAGCCGCAACTGGTCATAGCGGAAGAGCGTGCCGTCCGGGCTCCACCCCGGGGTGAGGATCTCGAACTGCACCAACGAGGCATCGGCCGCCATATCCACCACCAGTTCCTGGCGGTAGCTGGCATCCCGGTAGGCGATCAGCTGGTCGGGCAGGTATTCAAGTACCGCACCGGATCCCAAGCGCACCAGCATCTCCTGGCTGGCCTCGCCCTGCGGGGTGCGGTAGACCTTGGTGGCCGACTGCGTGGTCAGCAGCAGGCTGCTGCCGGCTTCCACCTCCACCTCGATGCCGTAGCGATCGGCCCCCAGGTACCCGCCGCCGGGGTTCACGATGGTGTAGCAGACCTGCGCGCTGTCATCCAGGTAGTGCGGACGCAGCACCCGCAAGGCACCCTGATGGTACTGCGCGGTGGCGATGTCCTTGCCCGAACGCCGGCCGATGCGCAGCCGCAGCTCCCCGACCAGCCGGCCGGTGAACGGAGTGGGAGCCAGCGCCGGCGCGCGGCGCGCGGTGGGAGCGGCCACTAGCCCAGATCCGTCATCAGCACGTCGCGGCGCAACCAGCCAATAACCTGCTCCAGGCCTTCATCGGTTTTCAGGTTCGTGAAGCAAAATGGCTTGTCCGCGCGGAACTGCTTGGAGTCCGACTCCATCACCGACAAATCGGCTCCGACGTATGGGGCCAGATCGGTCTTGTTGATGATGAACAGGTCGGATTTGATCATGCCCTGCCCGGCCTTGCGCGGGATCTTCTCGCCCTGGGCCACGTCGATGATGTAGATGGAGAAATCCACCAGCTCCGGAGAGAATGTGGCCGAGAGGTTATCTCCCCCGGATTCCACGAAGATGATCTGCAGATCGGGGTGCTTGGCCTTCAGCTCCTCGATGGCCGCAGAGTTCATCGAGGTATCCTCGCGGATGGCGGTGTGCGGGCAGCCTCCGGTCTCGATCCCGACGATCCGATCCAGCGGCAGCACCCCGTTGGCGGCCAGGATCTTGGCGTCCTCGATGGTGTAGATGTCGTTGGTGATGGCGGCCATGGAGATCTCGCCATCCAGCGCGCGGGTGATGCGCTCGATGAGCTGGGTTTTGCCGGCCCCGACCGGGCCTCCGACGCCAATGCGGATTGGTTCCATTGTTGTGCTCCTCAAATTATTGGGGCCGCCAATCGGCGGCCGGTGTACTAAGACATGAACATGCGGGCGCGCAGGTGCTCATGTCGCATTTGCGCGATCTCCAGGCCAGGGATCGCGGCGCCCAGGTCTTGGTCATCAAGGCTGAAGATCTTCGCCACGGAGCGCGTCACCGGTTCGTGCATGGCGCGCAGTACCCGTTGGCCCGCATTCTGGCCCAGCGGGATCGCGCGGATGGCGTTCTGCGTCAGGCTCGTGACGGTGGAGAACAGATAGCTGTTCACGGTGTCCGCCACCGGGGCTCCGGCCGCGCGGGCACCGAGCGCGAAGGCGATCCCCGGATGCCCGGCGCAGTGCCCGGATTCAACCGCCTGCACATAGCCTTCGAGTTCCTCGCTCGGAGAGACGACGCTGGCCACCGCGAGCATCCGCTTGCCCATTTTGACGGCGGCTTCGCGCAGCTGCCGCGGCAATGCCGCGGCGTGGATCATCGCGTCCAATTCCATGATCCGCTCCGGGCTCATCGCCTCGTGGGCCAGGCGCACCACCAGCCCGTCGGTGTAGCTCAGCGATTGGGTGAGGAACAGCTCCACCCACTTGGCGAAGCTCTCCTCGTCATGCACCCCTCCGTCCGCCAGATAGCTTTCCATCCCGAAGGAGTGGCTGAATGCCCCGGTGGGCAATGCCGAGTCGGAAAGCTGCATCAGGGTCAGCAGGTGCGATGCGCTAGTGGGTGTGTTCGGCATGGCGGAACGGTACCGGCATCACGCGTTCTTGCCGGTTGTACGGGGTTTGCTGGTGCTCCAGGAAGTCGGACACGGTGTGGTCGTACTGGACCACCATCACCTGCGCCGCGTATTCGGATTCTTCGCCGAAGAACTGCGCCTGCAGGTGGCGGTTGCCCAGCGCGTGGGCGACCTGCCCCATTTCCAGGATGCTGCGCGGGGCGATCACCAGCACGTCGGTGGGCAACACCGACACGGTGATCATTTCGGTATCCGAAAGGTACAGGATGTCCCCGTCCCGCAGGTCCGGGCCGGGGGCCAGCCGGATCCCCAGTTCCCGGTTGTGGTCGCTGGTGACGCGTTGAATCCTCTTGACCAGCGCGGAGCTGGGCAGCACCACCTTTTCGTGGTGCCGGCCGGCGTACCGCTCGGCCGGCAGCTCGTGGACATTGCCCACAAGTTGTTCAATGATCATAGTTCTCCTCTAGAATTTGCCGGGCCGCAAACGGCCTAGAACAGGAAATAGCGCTGAGCCATCGGCAGAACCTCTGAAGGTTCGCAGGTGGCCAGCTCACCGTCCACGGTGACCTGGTAGGTCTGCGGGTCAACCAGGATCTCCGGGGTCCCGCTGTTATATTTCAGATCCGACTTGGACAGCTCGCGGATTCCTTGGCAGGCGCGGATCACCTTGCGCAGGCGCAACCGCTCGGGCACGCCCTCGTCGATGGCCGCCTTGGACAGGAAGGTGATCGATGATGCCTGCACCGCGGTGCCCAAGGCACCGAAGTTCATCCGCATGGTGCGCGGCTGCGGGGTGGGGATGGACCCGTTCGCATCTCCCATCACCGACTGGATGATCTGTCCGCCCTTGATGATCATCTCCGGCTTGACCCCGAAAAATGCCGGATCCCAGAGGACCAGGTCGGCGAATTTGCCTTCCTCGACGCTGCCGATGGAATATGCAATGCCGTGGGCAATGGCCGGGTTGATCGTGTACTTCGCGACGTAGCGCTTGAGCCGGAAGTTGTCCCCCACCACGCCGTCGCCCTCCAGCTTGCCGCGCTGGCGTTTCATCGCGTCGGCTACCTGCCAGGTGCGCAAGACGACCTCTCCCACCCGGCCCATGGCCTGGGAATCCGAGGAGGTAATCGAGAAAACGCCCATATCGTGCAGCACGTCTTCGGCGGCGATGGTCTCCGGGCGGATCCGCGAGTCGGCGAAGGCCACATCCTCGGGAATATCGGCATTCAGGTGGTGCGCGACCATCAGCATGTCCAGGTGCTCGTCCACCGTGTTGTTGGTGTAGGGAAGCGTCGGGTTGGTGGATGCCGGAAGCACGTTGGGCAGCCCCGCCATGCGGATGATGTCCGGGGCGTGGCCGCCGCCGGCGCCTTCGGTGTGGAAGGTGTGGATCACCCGTCCGGCGATGGCCGCGATGGTGTCTTCCACGAAGCCGCATTCGTTGAGCGTATCGGCATGGATGGCCACCTGCACGTCGAATTCGTCGGCAACCTTCAGCGAGTTGTCGATGGATGAGGTGGTGGCGCCCCAGTCCTCGTGGATCTTCAACCCGATCACCCCGGCGCGTACCTGTTCGGCGAGCGGCGCACGGTCGCTGGCGTGGCCCTTGCCGAGCAAACCGATGTTGATCGGCAGGTTCTCCACCGCCTGCAGCATCCGGGAGATATGCCAAGGTCCGGGGGTAACCGTGGTGGCCTTGGAAGCGTCCGAGGGGCCCGCTCCGCCACCGATGAGCGTGGTGGTGCCGGCGGATAAGGCCACCGGAACCTGGTCCGGGGAGACGAAGTGGATATGGGTATCGATGGCCCCGGCGGTGAGGATCTTGTGCTCGCCGGCGATGATGTCGGTGGCCGCGCCGATGACGATGTCCACGCCATCGGAAATATCCGGGTTGCCGGCCTTGCCGATCTTGAAGATATGCCCATCGCGCAGGGCCACATCCGCCTTGTAGATGCCGGTGTAGTCCAGCACAACGACGTTGGTGATCACCGTATCGGGCACATCCTGGTCACGGGTCAACCGTCCGTTTTGACCCATGCCGTCACGGATGACCTTGCCGCCGCCGAAGACGACTTCCTCGCCGTAGGTGGTGTAGTCCTTTTCAATTTCAAGGATAAGTTCGGTGTCTGCCAGGCGGATGGCGTCGCCGGTGGTAGGCCCGTACATTTCCGCATATTGCTTGCGGCTGAGTTCGAAGCTCATCTTTAGCTCTCCTGCTCTTCGTCCGGGCCTGGCGTCTGCGATTTCTCGGCCTGCCGGACCTTATGCGGCTTGGGCGGCAAGCTCTCGTCCACCGGGTCCACGCCGAAGGTGGTGTGGAAACCAATTGTTTCTTCGCTCTTGTTGGGCAGATCGATATCGTAATCCTCGACCAGATCGGCCTCGACGATCGGGTCGATACCCGCGGAACCACCAATAGCGTCGGTTTCGACAACCGGGACGGTGCGTCCCAGCGGTCCGTTCACCCGGTCCTGGAAGCCGTGGACTTCGCGTGCGCCGGCGTATTCCACCAGGTGCACGGTGCGTGCATCCCCTGGTTCAAAGCGCACGGCGGTTCCCGCAGGGATGTCCAGGCGGAATCCGCGGGCCGCGACTCGGTCAAAATCCAGCCGCGGGTTGGCTTCTGCAAAGTGGAAGTGCGAGCCGACCTGGACCGGCCGGTCCCCGCGATTGACCAGGTTCAGGATTCGGGTCTGTTGACTCGCATTACAGACGATTGGGTCATCGGCAAGTATGTACTCTCCCGGTTTCATCTCTACTCCTGTACTTAACGAATCGGATTGTGGACGGTGACCAGCTTGGTCCCGTCGGGGAACGTTGCCTCGACCTGGACGTCGTGGATCATCTCTGAGATTCCGTCCATGACATCTTCGCGGGTCAGGATCGTTGTACCGTAGCTCATCAGATCGGCAACGGTTCGTCCGTCGCGCGCTCCCTCGATAAGTTCGTAGGTAATGATGGCCACCGCTTCGGGGTGGTTGAGCTTCAAACCGCGTTCTTGCCGGCGGCGGGCCAGATCGGCCGCGACGACGATCATTAGTTTCTCTTGCTCGCGGGGAGTTAAATGCATCAGTTCCCTTCCAAATAATTAACAAATTGACGTTAATTTCATGCCGTCGGATTTGTTCTAGGCCAGGTTTGCGACCTGCATTTAAGGCAAGGATAGCAGAGCAAACTCGAAGCGCTCGGAGCACCAGAATTCGGGAAAGATGTCGCCCTGCCTAGATTGCACCAACGTTTGTCGCAATCAGCACTAACCGCCATGTCAAGTTTCAATTAGAGTGAAAAATCAACACCATTTCAGCGCCAGATCTTTGCCGTCCTTTGGGGTATCGGGCGCGGGTATAAATAATTCTGGCCGTGGGAAGGTGAATAAGCATGGTTATTCAGCTGCAGTCCAGATTTGCTGGTGGTATGGGCAACCGAGGCGCGGGGTGGTACCGCATTCTTTTTGGATGGATGCATTTGCCTGCGGCGCGCCAAAAGCCGGGATTCGACTGTTGATGTCGATTCCCGGCTCGGGCGCGGATCACTTGCTACTTTTGCAACGCCTCAACCTGCGCAAAGTGCGGCATTACCTGCTCGATGAACAACTCGAGCGAGCGCTTCTTTTCGGCATGGCTGAGCGTGTTGTCGTTCCAGAAGCTGAACTCGGTGACTCCCAGCTCCTCATAGCGGCGCAAGCGCTCGACTACTTCGGCAGGGGTGCCGATCATTGCGGACTTGTGCAGGGATTCGGGAGAGAATTCTTCTCGCCCGGCGAATTTTTCGATGGGGCTTGGCTCCATGAACCCATCTACCGGATCCTGCTTGTTTCCAAACCACGCGTCGAAGGTGCGGTAGAACTTCTGCACGCCTTCGGCGGCCGCACGCCAGCCCTCCGGCTCGTCTTCGGCGTGAACATAGGTGTGGCGCAGGACCATGATCTCCGGACGCTGTGCAATTTCCGGGTGGTCGGCAATCGCGGTTTCGTACTTCTCCACCAGGGACTGGACTTCTTCGTCGCCCTTCATCAGCGGAGTGACCATCACGTTGCAGCCGTTGGCCACGGCAAAGTCATGGGATTCCGGGCTGCGCGCGGCAACCCAGACGGGCAGATCGCGCTGCACCGGCTTCGGCACGCTTGTTGAGGTCGGGAACTTCCACACGTCACCGTCATGTGCGTAGTCGCCAGCCCAAAGGGCCTTCATTGCAGGCACCAATTCACGCAGGTGCGCTCCGCCATCGGCTGCCGCCATCCCGTCGGACATGCGGTCGAATTCGAACTGGTAAGCACCGCGGGCAACGCCCACTTCGGCGCGGCCTCCGCTGATCACATCCAGCAGCGCCAGCTCGCCAGCCGCCCGAATAGGGCTCCAGAATGGCGCGATAATCGTGCCGCAACCCAGACGGATCTTCGAGGTCTTGGCTGCAAGGTAGGCCAGCTGTGGCAGCGGGTTGGGGGAAACGGTGTATTCCATCGCGTGGTGCTCACCGATCCAGACGGTACCAAAACCGCCTTTTTCGGCTATCTGCGCGAGCTCCACCAAATTTGCCCAGTTTTCTTCATGGGAAATCGAGTCATCGTAGCGTTCCATATGAACGAAGAGTGAAAAACGCATGTGGTGTGTTCCTTTCAAGAATTATTTTGCACCCGTGGAGGCGTCGCGCTCGGCGATGGTGGTGTTGGTGCGCGACCAATGCGCCCGTTCGACTTCCCTGATGAGCACCGTGACATTTTCATCGGCAGCCCCGGTGGTCGCTACGGCCGCCTGGTGCAGCGCGTCGATCAGTGCGCGCAATTGCTCCGGGGTGCGTCCGCGGGCAATCGAAACATCGATGAGTGGCATCCTCGGTTCTCCTAACCGCGCATGACGAAGGGATCGGAGACCGGGCCCTCGTCCGTGTTGATCCAAACGCTCTTCAGCCGGGTATATTCGTGCATCGACTCGATCCCGTGTTCAATGCCCACACCGGAATTCTTGAACCCCTGGCGCGGCGACATGGGAGACATGGCGCGATAGGTGTTGACCCAGATGGTTCCGGCATCCAGCCGGCGAGCCATGCGGTGCGCGGTGGCCAGATTTTGCGTCCACACCCCGGCCGCCAGCCCGTATTCGGTGTCGTTGGCTAGGCTGACCAGCTCGTCCTCGTGCTCGAACGGCATGATCGCGGCCACCGGCCCGAAGATCTCTTCGCGCACTACCCGCATGTCATTGTTCACGTCGGTCAGCACCGTCGGCGAGTAGTAGTATCCGGGCAGTTCAAGACCTTCCGGGCGTCCGCCCCCGGCGTGGATTGTGGCGCCTTCCTCGGCGCCGATCTTCACATAGGATGCCACCTTGTCCAGCTGGTCGGCGAAGGCCAGCGGGCCCAATTCGGTCTCGTCCAGCAGCGGATCGCCAATGCGGATCGAGCGGGCACGCTCGGTGACGCGTTCCACCAGCTCGTCGTACACGGATTTGTGCGCGAAGACGCGGCTGCCCGCGATGCAGGTCTGCCCGGCGGCGGCGTAGATCCCGGCCACGACGCCCATGGAGGCGTTGGCGACGTTGGCGTCAGGGAATACAATATTCGGGCTCTTGCCACCGAGTTCAAGGGTGCAGCCGATGAACCGGCTCGCGGCCTGGGCGGCAATATGCGAACCGGTTCCGGTGGAGCCGGTGAAGGAAATCTTCGCCAGCTTCGGGTGGCTGACCAGCGCCGCACCGGCCTCGGCCCCCAGGCCGGTCACGACATTGATTGCACCGGCCGGGAAACCCGCCTGGTCTGCGAGCTCTGCTAAGAGCAGCACGGTCCGCGAGGTGTATTCGCTCGGCTTGATCACCACGGTGTTACCGGCGGCCAGAGCCGGGGCAATCTTTGAGGTGGTCAGCGTCAGCGGCGAGTTCCAAGGGGTAATCGCGCCAACTACGCCCAGCGCTTCGCGCTGCGTGTAGTTGAGGATATCCGGGTTGGTGGTCGGGATTTGAGAACCCTGGACCTTGTCTGCCAGCCCCGCATAGTAGTAGAAGTATTCCGGCAGCGAACGCATCTGTCCGCGCATTTCGCGCAACAGCTTGCCATTGTCCAGGCTTTCATTCATGGCCAGGCGTTCGGCGTTCTCACCAATAAGGTCGCCCAGCCGACGCAGCAAGTGGCCGCGTTGGGTGGCGCTCATACGCTTCCAGGCGGTGGATTCGAAGGTGTTCTGGGCGGCGGTGACCGCCCGGTCGACATCCTGGGCATTACCTCGGGCAGCTTCGTAGAGCACCTCTAGAGTGGCCGGATTGGTGCTGGTGAAGTAGGAGCCCTCCGACGGGGCGACGTACTCTCCTCCGATGAAGTGCGACAGGCGTTCAGTCATCGTGTGTCCTTTCGGAATTTAGATTAGTGTGCGTAGCGCGGCAGCCAGAGCTGGGGCGTTTTCAATGGGTAGCATGTGGCGAGCCTGCGGTACGACAACCACCTGGCAGTTCGCCATAGCCCTGCCTAAGCGGTGAGACATCTCAGGAGTTGAGCCGGGGTCGTTTTCCCCGGTGATCGCCAGCCCCGGCACCGTGATCCGACCTAGCTCGTCGGCAATCTCGCGGTCCCCCTGAGCAAAAACCCGGTAGGCATGCAGGTAGGATTCGACATCATTGTCCGCAAGCACCGAACGCACCGCCGCGATTTCCGTGGCAGGAACCTGTGTAATACCTTTAGGGAACCAGCGGTCAATTGCCTTATCCACACCAGCGGCGAACTCCACACCCGCCGTCATCAACCGCTGATCGACCGCTGCGGATTCCCCGGGAGTTCGTCGGCACACCGAGTTGACGGAGGTCAGGGTCACCACATTTTCTGGCGCGAAGCGCGCAATGTGCTGTGCGACAAGTGCCCCCAAGGAGAACCCCACCAGGTGAATGGGTCCGCCGGGTAACCGTGAAATCACGTCGGACGCCAGCGTCGCCAGGGTCTGCGCTTCGCGCAACGCCGGCTGAGCTCCGTGTCCCGGCAGATCCAGGGCCACGGATGGCCGCCCAATTTCCTCTTGGAATGTCTTCCACATGCTGCGGTCAAGTCCGACACCATGGAGGAGAACTATCTGCGTTTCAGGGGCACTCATCACTTAGTACTGCTCCTGCTATTGTTCGGTCGACAACGCGGCCAGGCGCTGCTGTGGGCGCCCGCGGGTTGCACCGGCTAATGCAACGATGATTTCGCCCGCGTGCGGGGCATCGGGAATGCTGATCTCCACGCTCTGGTGGTGCGAGCGGATCGTCGCGTCCGTGAAGTGCTTCAGTGGAATGTCGAAGTGGACTCCGGCCGGGCCGCGCTTTTCCACTGCCGGAAGAAGTGTGGTTGCCTGGGCCGCGTCGCGGAAGTGATTACCGAACTTCAGGGTATGGATCAGCGCCGAGCCATGCTCAATTTCACCGTCCAGACCGACAATGGTTGCTTTGCCATAGGCTTCCAATGGCTCGCCCAACGCTTCCAACACGCGCGGTGCCAGCAAGGCTCCCAGGTCGGATGCAACCGAGTCGATTCCTTCAGTGAGATCCTCAACGAAGCCTTCTCCTGCCCATGGATTGTCAAAAACTGCGGCCACAATTGCGACTCGTGCCACGGGATCAACATCGCGTCCACCCTCGCGAACGATTTCTTCGACAATGGTCACTAGCTTGCGGTATTTCATAGTGCAATCTCCTTCAGAATTTCGGACGTAATTGGCTTATCGGTCAGACGGTCGCCGATGCGGGCGAAGGGACGCGGACCGGTGGAGGCAGCAGCCACGATGGCGATCTCCCCCGCGGCCGGAGCATCAGATAAGAAAATTTCAATGGTCTGGTAATGGCTTCGGGTAGCCGGCGCTGTCTTATGCCACATAGGGATGCGCAGCTTCTCACCTGGTTGGCCGTGCCCATCGGCGAAGCACAAAATCGAGGTGCCATCCAAGGCCTCGCGCATCAGATTGCCGAAGTATGGCGTGTGGATCATCGCGCCTGCATGCTCGGTTTCGCCCTCAACGCCAACGAGCGCGGCCTTGCCGAAGGCCTCGACCTGCTCCGCTCCGCCGAGGACTTCTAGGAGCCGGTCAGTAAGCAGCTTGGCCAGCAAGGGAGCGATACGCTCAGCCTCGGGCGCAAGGTCCGCAGTGGTGTCGCTGCCCGCCCACGGGTTGCTGATCACCGCAGTGGAGGTCGCGCGTAAAGTGCTTGCCCCACCATTCAGCGGGAGCTCTTCGCAATAGGTTGAAAACTTACGCAGACCGATAGCCGCGGCAATCTCGGAGTAGTTGCTCAGCGTGGAGCGGTTACTTAGATCGATAATTCTCGGGGAAGTTTCTGAGGTAGTCGTCATGCTGTAGGACTCTCCGGTCTATTTCATTTCACTGCAGTCGTATTCCAAATCGACCTTTTGTGTAGGGCTCGTCCGGTTAAGTTGGCATTGCCACCGGCATGAAGCGGGCCCGAAGATTCAGTTTCGATCGAATCAGTTCGGTGCCCCATTCAAAATCTCTTGCATACAAGAACTCTAACCCGGACACTTCAAATTGTGCAAGAAGTCACGATAAAGTCTTGTAGATTATCCCAAAGTCCACCTTCTGTTGCGTGGCTCACAAGAAGTGCTAGGTTCTGATGCATGCAACAATCGCCATCTTTCTCAGGATCAACCCCAATGTCTTAATAAGAAGTGTGCGAGTGAGTGCCGAGTGCCGCTGAGGCACATGAAGCACTTCTCGTCATTGGGGAGTCCGCAGTCGCCCCGGCAGATCTTCATTGGGCTCTGGGATTCGCCCGGCAAGCAACCCGCCTCGGGCACCGCTGCAGGCCATGGGGGAAGGCATCTAGATAACCAGCGCATCGAAATTCCTCAGGAAGATGCCCGATCCATCAACACCGATACCGGCCACACCAATAATTAGCGGAATACGGACACGCGTTTTTCTTATTTGGCCATGCCATTCAGCCCACACATTTTCCTCCGCAGGAAAAGGTTAGAACGATGCCAAATCTCGGCCGCTCCCAGCCTGATTACAGCACGTCGTTGGCAAAAGCCATCCCCCTCGCAACCGAAGAAAAGCCCGACAGCGAACGCCACGGGCGCTCACGTATCCAATTCACCCTTTGGTTCCCCGTCAACATGGTGTTGGCCGTGATGATGCCGGGATTCTTCTGCAAGTAATTCGGGTCCCCTTTCTGGCAGTGGCTTAGCGCAGTGGCCGGAGGAACACTACTGGGCGTGCTCGTTATGGGAATGTTCACCGGGAGAGGATTCTCGTTCATGTCCCCAAAATTCGACAGATTTCCGTTGCCATCGTCGCAATGCAGTAGATTTTCAGGGATCCGGTGGGCGAAAGGCACGTTTCGACTTACGCCAAAGCCGCAACGGTTGCCTCTTGGTTAGATTCAGATTATTTCTCGAATGCAGTCTGGACGAAGTTCGTCCGGGCCTCCGATGAGTACGGTAACTCGACCTCGTGCTATGAAAACTGGAACGGTTGCCAGCAGGATTCTTCGTCGCCGATACGGAAGCTGGCAACGTCCCCAGCGAACCATGACCACGTCTTGGCATTGCCAACATCTTCAATACGATGCTCGGAACTCAAAGTGCTCATCGCGGATACCGAACGCCAAATCATTTATGGTGCGGCAACGGACCGTTGCGTTCTATCCACTATTCTGGGCACCGTTGGCGCAGACAAAAAGGGTAACCGTAGTTGCAGATGCTTAGGGCGAAGCGACGGCCGAGGTACGCGAGTAAGCCATCAGGCTCATGACCCTTCTGGCGCCGATAGTGGTTATCACGAACAGTGCAGCTCTTCTAGATCCTGCAGATTCCAGCCCGCGGCCCGGCAAGCAGCTATACGGCAGGCCCAACGCAACGAGGAAGCGATTCCGGATTCGCTGCCGGAGTCACTTCCTCATTACTTGGGTTCCTATTGGCCTAAGGACTTATTGTCGCCCGCCCACCTCAACGTTTATCCCTCGGGTGCTTCGCGGCTTCCACCGAGAAGTTCGCGGGCGGAGGCATAGACGTGATTTCGCATGGCAGCTTCCGCGCCGAAATGATCTTTATCCTGAATCATCTGCAATACCTGTCGATGTTCGCCGCTCGAGACGGCAATGCGTTTAGGGTTTTCAACAGTTTTGAGCACGAGTCGATGGAATGCCAGCTGGTTCATTAACAGCCTGTAATGCTCTATCAATTTCGAATTATCAGAGCCATTGACCAAGCCCCAGTGGAACTCATGAACGAGCTGAGCATACCTCCCGGAGTCGCGAGCGATGGCAGCAGCTTCAGATGCTCTAACGTTCTGTTCGAGGAACTCTAAGTGAGCGGTTCTCCCCCGTCGCGCCATGAGCCCGGCCGCCAGCCCCTCTAGCCCCTCTTTGAGCTGAAAAAGCTCCACGATTTCTCGTTTGGTGGGTTCCCGTACGAAAGTGCCCACCTTTGGCTTGATTTCGATCAGAGATTCGCGCTCGAGCTGTTTCAAGGACTCGCGCACCGGAGTGCGGCTGACCGCGAATTGCTGCGCAAGAAAAATCTCAGACAGCGGATCTCCGGGAGCGTAGGCACCACTAAGCACCAGCTCACGAATCCGGTCCAGAAGTGACTCGTCCGACACGGGTGGCGCCCCGAAGTTCTTAAATTCCGTTATTCCTTGCACACAAGAACACTACGATGCATGCAAGATCAAGTCAATCACCCGCGCAGCAGCGCGACTAAACTCCTATATTCATTGATTAATTCACAATTTGATCAAACCTCTTGACCCGAGACAGTGACGCGCCTTACAGTCTCTAGTATGCAACAGACTTTTGAAACTGCCCTTGAAGAAGCTTGGACCGCTGCGTGGGATCGCGGTGAAGTCGAAGCGTTGGCTTCGATCTGCACCGATAGCTACAGTCGCACGGGGAAGTCCGACGGAAATTCAATGACCTTGGCTCAGTTCCAGAATGAAATTCGCGCAACCCGCGCCGGTTTTCCTGATCTGACTACCAAGATCAATTCGGTGATTGTTAACGGGGACCGCGCGGCTATATTCTGGACGACATCCGGAACCCACACCGAGACGTTCCTCGGAGTGCCTGCTACCGGCAAATCGGTGGTAACCCGAGGGTCGAATGAAGTTGCACTTCACGATGGACTGATCCAGAGCGAAAATGTCACGTGGGACGGCTCCGAACTGCTCAATTCATTGGGGATCCGTTCTCTGTCGGACGCGATTGCTGCCGAAAAGGCCAGCGACGAGCCGGTACTCATGGCCGATTTGTCCGGTGAGCCAGATCTAGATGCGATGAAGGCCTTCAACCGTCAGTTCGTCACTGGTGTCACCGTCGTAACTACACAAGAAAACGGAAAGCCCAAGGGATTGGCGGTAAATGCATACTCTTCAATCTCGCTAGAGCCACCACTGGTGATGGTGTGTGTACAGAAGACTTCTTCAACTTACCCAGCGTTGTTCGCGTCAACTCACCTAGGCATCAACATCCTTTCCCGTGAGCAGAAAGACACTGTTTCAACCTTCGCTTCCAAGTCCGCTGACAAGTTCGCTGATATCGTTTGGCATGAAGGTCCTGACGGAAGCCCGTTGATCGACTCCTCGTCCGCAATGATTGAGGCAGAAATACGCGAACGCTTCCAGGCCAAGACTCACACCATTTTCGTGTGCCGCGTTCGTCACGCAGAAGTATCCAACATCGAACCGATGGTCTACAAGGCCGGTCGATTCTACGACGGCGCAAATCTAGAGTCCCTCTAGCACCCGTCAATCAAACGACCTCCTAGGCGCTGCTTCATGCGGGGCCAGAACATCGAAGCGGAGAAAATCATGGTCGATAAAACTTTGATCGAGGAGTCAAGCAACGCCTCCTCGGCCAAGAACCTAGACAACGCCCTCGGCGAGAAACCGCGTGTAGGCAGCGTTTTCTATACCGCCATGATTCTGCTGGTGGGGATCCTGCTTTGGGCTAGCCTTTCACCGGAAAGCCTTGGCGCGCTGATGACCTCCAGCATGGACTGGGTCACGCGCACCGTCGGCTGGAGCTACCTGGTGGTGACCCTAGGATGCATCGGACTCATGATCTTCCTAGGAACGAGCCGCTACGGCGGCATCCGGCTGGGCAGCGAGGATTCACGCCCCGAATACTCCACCTGGGCTTGGCTGGCAATGATCTTGTCCGCCGTAATGGGCATCGGTCTGATCAGCTACGGCGTAGCAGAACCGATCTCGCACTTCATGGCCCCGCCACACGGACTGGAAGACCCCGGCACCCTGAACGCGGCAGTTCGCGCACTGCAGTTCAGCTTCTTTGACTGGGGCCCGCATGCTTGGGCGGTCTTCGGCGTCTTCGGCTTGGCAATCGGCTACTCCACGCACCGGAAGGGCCGCCCGGGGCTCGTCTCACCGATGTTGCGACCGGTTCTCGGACGCCTCGTGGACGGCTGGTTCGGCAAGCTGATTGACGTGTTTGCCATTCTGGCGACGCTGTTCGGCACCACGACTTCATTGGGTCTGGGCGCTGCGCAAATCGAAGAGGGCCTGAACCGAGTATTCGGTCTTGCCACAGGTGTCGGCGTGCAAATTGTCATTATCGCGGTCATCACCGTCCTGTTCACCTTGTCTGCACTTTCCGGGGTCAATCGCGGCATCAAGTACATCAGCCAGATCACGATGTCATTGTCGGTACTGCTGGCACTATTCGTCTTGATCTTCGGCCCCACCAGCTTTATCGGAAATATTTTCTTCCGCTCCGTAGGCCAGTACTTCAATGATTTCTTCCAGGTTTCACTAATCACTCCGACTACGCCTGATGACCTTCAGTGGATGCAGTGGTGGACGTACTTCATGATGGCCTGGTGGCTTAGCTGGGGCGCATTTGTCGGAGTATTCCTTGCCAAGATATCCAAGGGCCGCACCATTCGTCAGTTCGTCGCAGGCGTTCTGGGCATTCCAAGTTTGGTGTTCTTTGCATGGTTCACCATCTTCGGCGCAAGCGCAATCAAGTTCGAGATGGATGGTGCTCCGATCGCGGCGCAAACCTCGGAGAATCTCAACTCCGCGTTCTTCGCGATGCTCGCCGAGCTTCCACTGGTAGAGCTCACCTCCGTGGTGACCATGATCTTGGTCGTGCTGTTCTTCGTCTCCGGCGCAGACGCAAACACATTTGTTTTGAGCATGATGTCCAGCAATGGGCATTTGAACCCAACGCGTCCGGTTCTGGGCATCTGGGGCATCCTCACCGGCCTGAGCGCAGTGCTGCTGTTGCTAGTTGGCGGGCTCTCCGCCCTCCAACAGGCAGCAATGCTTTCGGCGCTGCCATTTACGATCATCGTGGCGCTACTGGGAATATCGCTCACGATGGAACTGCGCAGAGATTCAGGTCTCCCGGTTTTGGTTAAATCATAGGATCGATAGTCGCCGAGTTGCGCACGAACTAATACTCGCGCCGCAGCCCAACGGCCCAATCCTTAGGCATCTACGCCACAGTGGCTCACGCAGAAATGCGCGACGCTGCTGTGGCGGCCTTGCTTTATGCTGCCACTAATCAGATTCAAGTGTTTTTGCGGACCTGCCGAAGGACTGAACTAAGGTTGGGTTCAAAGGTTGGGTTCAAAGGTCGGCTACCTGGCCCGGCACCTGAGGTAAAGGAATTCCGCTTGGCTTGGTTTGGACGTAAGAAATCCGTTGATCCGGAGAAAATTCAGCCTGGCTTAGCCCTAGTCCCGCAGCTGGAAGGGCCGGGATTCGTCCTGCGCGCTACGAGTGCGCCTGCAGGATTCAAGTCCCGCTCCTTGGCTACTGTTGCGGAAATTAGATTCGAATTGGGCGCCGGGTGGTTCCACCGAGATGATCTGCAACGGTTTTTCGATAGGAAAAATTCAATTGCTGAATCCTGGAATGGCAGCGATACCGAACTTTTCCTCTGCATGGTCTCAGGCGTCGCCAAAGGCTCCATAGCCGATAAAGCGCTATCGGCCCAAGCCGGGCTCCCCGCCGGTTCCGCAGTCCTGCTTCGGCCGGCAAACGACGGGTTAGAGATCGTGCTGCTGCTTGACTCAGCGCAGTTGGAGCGCATCTCGGTTTGGCTGCAAGCCTTGCCCAAGATCTAGCGGTACCGCACAGTAACGGTCCGTTGGATCGTGCCCTGCACCAAGCAGGCCCTGAAGATTCAGTATTCACGCAATTGCCTATCGAGGCCGGGCACCGAATCTTGAACGGTCTACTCGTCTGCGGCGTGAACGTCTTTTTCCCACGCTTCGACCGGACCGGGCACCACACGAAATAGCGGATGAGGCGGCAGCCCGCCGACCTCCCGCGCCATCAGTGCGCTGGCGCTTTCTGGGGCACGAATCTCCAGCTTGCGCAGCAGGTGGCAGTACTCGAAATTCAATTGGCCGCTGGTGACAGCCAGTTGACCGCTGCTCCCTGCTGGCACGGAGTGCAGAATTTTCGTCTGGTCAAACCGGTACCCGCGCTTCAACGATTCATCGTGGAGCCCCTGCAGGTATGCCCCACCATCCGCAACGGGGCGCCCGACGCCCGGAAGCGGACCAATTGCGGGTGATTTACATAGCCGGCGGTCTGCCCGGCGAGAGTTTTCTGGGCCAGCAGTGTTTCACGCCAGCATGCGACAAGGCCCTTGGCATCGAGCAGTTCGGGATGTAGGGACCAGAGGCGCATTCAATGATCCTACGCCGTGGGGAACTCGATGATTTCGCTGCGGATGAGGAAACGTTTGCCTTCCGGAGCCTCCACGGAAAAGCCCGATCCCCGCCCGTCGACCACATCCACGGTGAGCTTGGTGTGCTTCCAGTATTCGAATTGTTCCTTGGACATCCAAAAGTCGATCTGCCCCAATTCTTCTCCCGTCGCGTCCTTTAGCTCCAGCACCCCGAGCAGGATGTCCGCATTGCCGGTTTTGAAATCGCCTGCCGGATAGCACATAGGCGATGAACCGTCGCAGCAACCACCAGATTGGTGGAACATCAATGGTCCATGGATATTCCAGAGTTTGCGCAGCAATTCCAGGGTCTCGTCGGTAAAGGCGACGCGGGAAAATTCTTCCCCAATGATCGCAGCCCGGGATTCGGTGACGGTGCTCATGGAGTGCTCCTTTGCGATAGCGGTTAATTACCGCTGCCCGGATGCAACGATGGTTCGTTGAACCCGGGCAACGGTCCTTGCGGCAAACCCGTTAGGGCCAGTGTCCTACTATTTCTCCAGGTAGTCTATGACCACTCGTCCATCGATTTTGGCGTGACGCATCTCGTCAAAGACCGCATTGATATCATCGAGTTTCCGGGTGTGGAATGTCGGTTTGATTTTGCCATCCGCATAGAATTCCAGAGCCTCGATCATGTCCTGGCGGGTGCCAACAATTGATCCACGGATGGTCAAGCCTTTGAGCACAATGTCGAAGATTGGTGCGGGAAAATCACCGGCAGGCAAACCGTTGAATACGATCGTTCCACCGCGCTTGGTCATGCCGATAGCCTGCCCAAAGGCTGCCGGGTGCACTGCGGTAACCAGCACACCGTGAGTTCCACCGATCTTTTCCTGGATGACGTCGGCAGGTTCCTGCGCGAACGCGTTGACCGTGATTTCCGCGCCATGCTTGGTCGCCAGCGCGAGTTTCTCGTCTGCCACATCAATGGCAACCACACGCATTCCCATGGCAACCGCGTACTGCACGGCGATGTGGCCCAAGCCTCCGATGCCGGAAATTGCGACCCATTGGCCCGGGCGCACCCCGGTCATCTTCAGCCCTTTGTACACGGTCACTCCAGCGCATAGCACCGGTGCGATCTCATGCGGGTCGGATCCTTCCGGAATCTGCGCGGCGAATTTAGCGTCGACTAGCATGTACTGGCCAAAGGAACCATCCAGCGAGTAGCCTCCGTTGACTTGGGACTCGCACAGGGTCTCCCAGCCGGTACGGCAGAACTCGCAGCTACCGCAAGCGCTGGCCAGCCAGGCATTTCCAACCAGGTCTCCAACCGCTACCTCGGTGACGCCTTCGCCGATCTTTTCAACTGTTCCCACACCTTCGTGGCCGGGGATCAGCGGAAGCTTCGGCTTGACCGGCCAATCGCCTTCCGCCGCGTGCAGGTCAGTGTGGCAAACACCGGAGGCAATAAGCTTCACCAGGGCCTGCCCTGGGCCGGGCTCGGGAATCGGCGCGTCCTTGATCAGGAGCTCTTCTCCGAAGCCTTCAACGGTTGCGGCTTTCATCGTAGTCATGTAATTTTTCCTTTGCATGGCTTTGGAGGCGTGGGAGCACACGTGCATGTCCGGGAATGAGTCCAATCGTGCCCCGGGCGAGCACCTAGGTGACCCCACGCCTTCGGGGTCTCTTGAATTTTCTAGCGTAGCCGGCGGCGGTTTGCCGGCTTAGAAGAAGCCGAGCTTGTTCTCCGAGTAGGAGACGAGCAGGTTCTTGGTCTGCTGGTAGTGGTCCAGCATCATCAGGTGGTTCTCTCGACCGATACCGGAGGATTTGTAGCCACCGAAGGCCGAGTGCGCCGGGTAGGCGTGGTACTGGTTCACCCAGACACGTCCCGCTTGGATATCGCGGCCCGCACGGTAGGCGGTGTTGCCGTTGCGGCTCCAGACGCCGGAGCCCAGACCGTAGAGGGTGTCGTTGGCGATGCTCAGCGCGTCGTCGTAGTCGCTGAATTTCGTCACCGCTACGACCGGCCCGAAGATCTCTTCCTGGAAGATGCGCATCTTGTTCTGGCCCTCGAAGATGGTCGGCTGCACGTAGTAGCCGCCTTCCAGGTCACCGCCGAGTTCCGCCCGGGCACCACCGGTCAGCAGCTTCGCGCCTTCGGCCTTGCCAATATCCAGGTAGGAGAGGATCTTCTCCAGCTGGTCGTTGGAGGCCTGCGCCCCCATCATGACCTCGGTGTCCAGCGGGTTGCCCTGCTTGATGGCTTCGGTGCGGGCGATGACCTTTTCCATGAACTCGCCGTAGATGCTTTCCTGGACGAGTGCTCGCGATGGGCAGGTGCAGACCTCGCCCTGGTTCAACGCGAAAAGCGTGAACCCTTCTTGCGCCTTGTCGTAGAACGCATCATCCTTGGCCGCGACGTCCTCGAAGAAGATGTTCGGGGACTTTCCGCCGAGCTCCAAGGTGACCGGGATCAGGTTCTCGGAGGCATACTGCATGATCAGCCGGCCGGTGGTGGTTTCGCCGGTGAACGCGATCTTGCGAATGCGCTTGTTGCTCGCCAACGGCTTGCCGCACTCTACGCCGAAACCGTTGACGATGTTCAGCACACCGGCAGGCAGCAGGTCACCGATGAGTTCGGCGAGCACCAGAATCGAGGCGGGGGTTTGTTCGGCGGGCTTGAGGACTACCGCGTTGCCGGCGGCTAGCGCTGGAGCCAGCTTCCAGACCGCCATCAGAATTGGGAAGTTCCACGGGATGATCTGACCGACCACACCCAGCGGTTCATGGAAGTGATAGGCGGTGGTGTCCTCATCCAGCTGCGACAGCGAACCCTCTTGGGCGCGGATCGCACCGGCGAAGTAGCGGAAGTGGTCTACCGCCAGCGGGAGGTCTGCATTCAGGGTTTCACGCACCGCCTTGCCGTTATCCCAGGTCTCGGCGACGGCAAGCATCTCGAGGTTGTCCTCGATGCGATCCGCAATCTTATTCAGGATGACCGCGCGGGCCGCCGGGCTGCTCTTTCCCCAGGCTGGTGCGGCCGCATGGGCGGCGTCCAGTGCTAGTTCGATGTCCTCGGCGGTTGAACGGGCCACTTCGCAGAAGGACTTTCCGGTAATGGGGGTGACGTTTTCGAAATACATGCCCTTGACCGGGGCAACCCACTCACCACCAATATAGTTCTCGTAGCGCGATTTGAAATTGACTAGTGCCCCATCGGTGTTCGGGTTTGCGTAGACGCTCATTGCTTCACGACTCCTTCGTCATCATCCGTGCGGTGGCGGAATGTTTCCGCCACCCGGCCATGAATGTGACTCTAGTCACTCAAAGGTTGCGGTTAGGTTGCATGCCCGCGCCGCCGCTGAGGAAGTTCAGTGCGGCATGACCGGAGACGCGGAGTCCACCGCGGCAGGTGCGCCTGCAGTCGGATCGCGCCGCCCGGTGCGCGTGGCGCCGACGCCAGCCAAGATGACCAGCACGATGCCCGCAATGGCCGCCGGGCTCGGGATCTGCTGCAAGAAGAGCAACCCGACGACCATGGCGATGGCGGGTTCAAGGCACATCAGGGTCCCGAACGCCGAGGCAGTCAGCCGGCGCAGGGCCAGCAGCTCGAGGCTGAAAGGGATGACCGGCAGCAGCAACCCGAGCCCAAGCCCGATGACCAGCGCCGGCAGGTCCATCCGGCCGATCACCTCCGGGCCCACCACCACCGTGGCGGCAATGGCCGCGATGGGCATCGAGATGGCCAGGGCGCCAATGCCGTCCACCGCATCCCCTGCGCGCTGCGTGAGCAGGACGTAGAGGGCCCAGCAAGCTGCGCCGACCAGCGCGAAAAGCACGCCCGCCAGATCCGCGGACCCCTGCCACGGTTCGGTCAGCCCGAGCACCCCGGCGGCCGCGACTAGCGCCCACCAGCGTCCGCGGCCCCGGCCCTGGATGATGGCGACAGACAGCGGACCCATGAACTCCAGCGCGCTTGCGGTACCCAGCGGGATCGTCTCCACCGCCCTCATGAACGCCAGCGTCATACCCGCGGTGGCCAACCCCAGCAGGGCGCAAATCCCCAGTGTTGCCCGGGAGTAGCGCAGGCGCCAGGGACGGGCAATGGCCACCAGGATGACGGCGGCCCAGGCTAGGCGCAGCCAGGCGACGCCCTCGGAGCCCAGAGTTCCGGCAAGTCCAATCGATGCGGCAAGGCCTAGCTGCACGCAGCCCATCGCGGCAAAGGCCATCAGCGAGCCGGCCCCGGCGGAGTTGGAAGTGTTCGCGGCAGTTGAGTTCATGGCTCCAGTAGAGCCGAGAAAAGTCATCCATGTCCACGCGAGAATCATCAACATATTGTTAATGAATCCTGCACAATGGAACCTATGGATACCCGCCGCCTGCAATACCTGTACGAGCTGGCCCGTATGGGCTCGATGCGGGCCGTCGCCGATGTGCTCGGAACCACCACCTCGACCGTCTCCCAGCAGATCGCGCAGCTGTCCAAGGAGACCGGCGCCAGGTTGCTGGAACCCGACGGGCGCGGCGTCCGGCTCACCCCCGCCGGCCGCCGGCTGGCGGAGCACGCGCAGAGCATCCTTGGCGCGGTCGACGCAGCGAAACTGGATCTGGATCCGGAAGCCGCTCCCTCGGGCACCCTGCGGGTCGCGGGATTCGCCACCGCGATCCGCACCACGCTGATGCCCATTTTCGAGGAGCTGGCGCTAGAGCACCCCGCGGTGAGGATCGTGGTGCTGGAGCACGAGCCCGCCGAGGCCCTGGCCCGGCTGGCGGTGGACGAGATCGACCTGGCCCTGACCTACGACTACAATCTGGCCCCGGACGATGCCGGACCCGGGGTGGACACGCTTCAGCTGTGGAGCACTCCCTGGGGGCTGGGAGTGCCCACCGCCGACGCCGTGCGGCTGGCCACCGGCGGCGGGGCCCCTGATGCCCCCGCGGTGCTGGCAGCTTTCCGCGACCGCGACTGGATCGGGAATTCGCGCAACGTCGCCGACGAGTCGGTCCTGCGGCTACTGTCCTCGATGGCCGGATTCACCCCGGCCATGCGCCACCAGGCCGACAGCCTGGATCTGGTCGAAGACCTGATCCTGGCCGGGCTAGGCGTGGGACTGCTACCGGAAAACCGGCCAGGGCGGGATGGGATCACGATTCTGCCGCTGCAGAACCCCGACCTGCGACTGCGCGCCTTCGCCCGGACCCGCAAAGGGCGTGGCGCCTGGCCGGCCCTCGCGCTGGTGCTGGAGAAGATTCGCCAGGGACGGCAGCACGGATAATGGAAGCGCCTACGCCTCCAGCTCTTGGACCTCTGCAACAATCAGCGAACGCGCCGGCGAATCGGCTGGCAATTCGCGCAAGGCCGCACGCAAAAGGTCGGCATCGGCCAATTGCCGGCCAAGATTCAACAGCTGCTGCGGCCGACCCCGGTCCAGCGCCATTTCCCGCAACGCCGCCTCGGTCCGATGACGCAGCATCAGGACCCCCGGGGCCTGCGAGCGAACCAATAGTCCGGGCGAATACAATTGCAACGCCGCTTCCAGGTCCCCTAGCTCCAGCGCATCCCACAGGCGGCCCAAGGTCGTTTGCAGAGCCCACTGCAGCCGGTAGGGCCGGGAGATCAGCGTCCGTCCGGGAAGTTCGGCCAGGACCTTGCGCAACCTGACCATTTCGGCGCGCACCGTGCCTTCGGCCGCCGCATCGGGCCGCTCGAAAAGCTCCTCCACCAGCCGGGCGGTATTCATGCCATCACGGTGCTGAGCCAGCAGCGTCAGAATTTCGGCATGCCGCAGTGAAATGGGCAACGATCCCAGATACACCCCCTCACAGCGGCCCAGATCCAGATAGTCGGGGTCCGCCACGACCCCGACTCCCGGCAGGAGCAGCTGGGTTTCGGCGGCCATGACGGCCGCTTGCAGCAACGGCATCGAATGCGTGGCGATCGCATCCGGGCCGCCGGTCAGGTCGATCGCGCCAATTACCTGTCCGGTGCGCGGGTTCCGAATCGGGACCGCCGAGCAGCTGTACTGCTGCGCCCGCTCATACAGGTGCTCAGCGCCCGATACCTGCGACCCGGACCCGGTGGCCAGCGCCATTCCGGGGGCGGAAGTCCCCACAGACCTCTCGGCCCAGTCGGCACCCGCCATGAAACCGACCCCTTCGGCCTGGCTCAGTGCACCATTGCTGCCGGCAACCCACAGCAAGGTCCCACCAGCATCGGCCAAGGCGACCAGCAGATTGGCGTCCGTAGCCGCGGGCACGAGCAGCTTTTCAAACACCGGCCAGATGCGCTGCAGTTCGCTCCGCTCGCGTTCCAGGCGCAACCGCTCGTTGCTCAGCACGGCGGGCTGTTCGACGGCCGAGGCGTGGGCCAATGACCTCTTCCAGGATTCGCGCACATCGCGCCGCAACGGAAGATCACCCAAGCCAGTGTCGGGGGCGCCTAGGAGTTCGCGGGCTTGCAAGGCCTGGCGCGACGCGTCAGTCCAATTTATGGCGGGCCCGCTCATATGCCTCCCCTACCCGGATGAATGGATCGCTTTTGCAATTCCACCCAGCTTAGGCGAACTCCGAAAGCTTTAGTAGAGCCTGCCGCTTATTGCATCGAGGGACGTAAAATCAAGGCGACAAATCATCTAGAAATAACGTTATCCATAGTCGATAAGTACCCTGAATTTTGGTTGAATTTCCACTTTTTTGCCCGCCGCTCTTTACCTTCCCCGAGCATCGGAGTATCGTACAACCAAATGGTTGTATATGAGTTGAGCGAAGAGCAGACAAACAAGGTTTTCCGCGCCTTGGCAGATGCCACACGAAGAGACATCGTGAGGCGAACCCTGCACGCCGAGGTCAGCATCTCCGAACTGGCTGCCAGCTACGACATGTCTTTTGCCGCCGTGCAAAAGCACGTGGCCGCGCTGGAAGCCGCCGGTCTGGTCAACAAGATCGCACGTGGCCGCGAGCGCATAGTTCGCGGGCAGCCGGACACCATCCGGCACGCGCAGGAACTACTCTCATCCCTCGAGGACATCTGGCGCCAGCGCATAAGCCGGCTCGATGACTTCCTCGCCGACGAGACTCCCTAAGGAGTAATCTCATGCCCGTCACATCAGTTGTCAAAGACGCAGAATCCCTCACCCTCACGGTCCACGCCGAATTCCCGGTCAAGGTATCCCGGCTCTGGGATGCCTACCTCGATCCGCGCCAGATCGAGAAGTTCTGGGGACCGGTCGAATACCCGGCAACTTTCACCCGTCACGATGCCGCACCAGGCGGCCGCACCCACTACCACATGACCTCGCCCGAAGGAGAGGAGTTCCACGGCTACTGGGAATGGAATGAAATCGTCGACCAGAAGTTCTTCGAAGTCACCGACGGTTTTGCAAATGCCGACGGCACGCCCAACGCCGAGCTGCCGACCACCCGTATGGTCTTCAGCTTTGATCCGCAGCCAGACGGCACCAAGTTGACCATTACGGCGAATTTCGATTCCGCGGCAGACCTGGAACAAGTAGTCGACATGGGCATGATCGACGGGACCCGTTCGGCCATGAGCCAGATCGAACAGGTGCTGATAGATCTGCGCAACTATGCCCGAACGTTCACCACCGAAACCCAGATTCTTTCGGATACCCAAATTCGCGTTAGCCGCATCATTCGCGGAACCCGCGATCAGGTTTGGCAGGCACACCATGACGCGGCGCTTATGAAGCGCTGGCTGCTTGGTCCCGACGGCTGGAAGATGACCGAATGCGTGCTGCCCGAGTCCGTTGGCGGAACCTACCGCTACCGGTGGGAGCCGGAGACCGGAACCGAGGGACAGGGCTTTGGATTCACCGGCGAGCTGCTCGAACTACTTCCCAAGTCGTACGAGCGGACCACCGAACAAATGATCGACACCGACTATCCGCCGACTATCAACGAGTCGACATTCGCCGAAAGCAGCGAGGGGACACTGCTGTCGATTGTGATCACCTATCCCGATGCCCAGACGCGTGACATGGTGCTGGCTACCAGAATGACCGACGGGATGGAGGCAAGCTACGCGCGGCTAGAATCTCTGCTCTGAACGCGATTCGCCCCACATCCGGCGCTCGGGCATCCTCGAATATGAAACACTTGGAAGCATGACTTCCCACAATGTGCGCGCGGGCCTGGATAAGCAGGCCAACCAGGTCCAGGAGATGTTCGATAATGTAGCCCCTCGCTACGATCTACTCAATACCCTGATGACCGGCGGCATCGTGAATTACTGGCGCAAGATCACCACCGAGGCGATCGCGCCCAAATCCGGCGAGCGCATCCTGGACCTGGCCGCCGGCACCGGCACCTCGTCGATGCCGCTGGCCAAGGCCGGAGCCACGGTGACCGCCTGCGACATGTCCGAGGGCATGCTGGCCGAGGGGCGCAAGCGCTACCCGGAGCTTGAGTTCGTCTACGGCGACGGCACCGACCTGCCATTCGAGGACAACTCCTTCGACGCGGTGACCATCTCCTACGGTCTGCGCAATATCTCGGACACCGAGAAGGCCCTGTCCGAGATGCACCGCGTAACCAAGCCCGGCGGGCGCATCGTGGTGGCCGAGTTCTCCACCCCCACCGTCACTCCGATCAAGGTGGCCTACCAGCAGTTCCTGCCGCGCGTAATTCCCGCGCTGGGCTACCTGGTCTCCTCGAACCCTTCGGCCTATGCCTACCTGGCCGAGTCGATCGCCGCCTGGCCAAACCAGCAGGACTTGGGCCAGAAGTTCATCAATGTTGGCTGGAAGAACGTCGAATTCCGCAACTTGACCGGCGGCGTGGTCGCCGTGCACCGCGCCTGGAAGTAGACCAACGCACTAGCCGGCTTTCGGCCCGTATCCGCAAATGGATACGGGCCGAAAGTGCTCGAGCACACCTTTTCCCGCCCCATCACCTGCTGTTACACTCGATTGCATGGATACCTACTAAGCCAGCCAATGACCAAGCACCCTATTTCCGGTGCAATCCGTTCATTTTGGCTACCGGCTTCGGTATCCCTTTTTTATGGCTCCTTTAAATAGTTGAGCCAGCTTCGAGATCCCTAAGCTCGGCAGCCTCTTCACATCCGTGGGAGAGCCACTTATGCCTTTGACTCCGCCGATCACACTGCACAACCTCAGCTTCAGTTGGCCTACCGGCGAGCGCGCCCTGACTAACCTGGAAGGCACTTTTCCTTCAGGACGCACGGGGCTTACCGGCGCGAACGGCAGCGGCAAATCAACTCTTTTGAAGCTCATCGCCGGGCAACTAAGCCCTAGCGAGGGCAGGGTGGAGGCCGCGGAAGAGCTCGCCTACCTGCCGCAGACACTTACCTTGCATCGGGACACCACCGTGACCGAACTGCTTGGGATCGATAGAACCTATCGCGCGCTGAAAGCCATCGAAGCCGGAAGCGTAGATCCCGAAGATTTTGATGCGGTGGGAGATAATTGGGACTTGGAGGCCCGGCTGGAGGCTGAACTGAGCCCCTTGGGACTCGGAACACTGGATCTGGATCGCCAGGTCGGCACCCTATCGGGCGGCGAAGCGATGCTGCTTGCGGTGCTCGGCCTGCGGCTAGCCGCATTGCCCATCACGCTGCTTGACGAACCAACGAACAACCTCGACGCACCAACCCGAGAATTGCTGTACGGGCTCGTGCGCTCCTGGAAGGGTACGTTGATCGTGGTCAGCCACGACATCGAGATGCTTGAGCTCATGGATCATACAGTGGAGCTGTACGCAGGAAAACTCAGAGTTTTCGGCGGACCCTACAGCGCCTACCGCGAGCAGTTGGAGACCGAGCAGCATGCCGCCGAACAGGCAGCAAAAACGGCTAGTGCTTCCCTAAAGGTGGAAAAACGCCAACGCGTCGAAGCCGAAACCAAACTCGCCCGCGCCAAACGCAAGGGGCGGGCCGAGCAGCTGGGAGGCGGCATCCCCAAGATTCTGGCCAATCATCTACGCCAGAAGTCCGAAGCCAACGCTGGCAAGATGCGTTCAAACCTCGACGGCAAAGTTGACAGCGCGCAGACCAAACTCGATCGGGCCGAAGAACGAGTCCGACAGGTAGAGCACATCAATCTGGAATTACCGGATCCGAAACTGCCTGCCAGCAAACAGGTTGCCCAGCTGAGTTCGGCCGCAGGTAAACACATTATCCAAGGCCCCGAACGCGTGGCGCTCATCGGCCCCAACGGGTCAGGTAAGACCACGTTGTTGCGGCAGCTGCTCTTCGGGGATGACGCTGGTGCCGGACCGTCTGGAAGGCTCTATCTGGAGCGGGTTGGCTATCTCCCGCAATTGCTAGTTGGACTTGACGAAGATCGTAGCGCCATCGAAAACATAGGCGAGGTCGCCCCATCGGCCGCGCCCGGGCAGGTGCGGAATATGCTCGCACGCCTGTTGCTCCGCGGAGCGAGCGTTGACCGTCCGCTGTCCGCGCTTTCCGGCGGAGAACGTTTTCGCGTTTATCTGGCCTCGCTGCTGCTGTCCGAACCTCCCGTGCAACTGCTCATTCTCGATGAGCCGACAAATAATCTGGATCTCGAGAGCGTGCGCCAACTCTGCGAGGCGCTGGCTCTCTACCGCGGCGCCTTATTGGTGGTCAGCCACGACCAGCATTTCTTGGACAAGCTGAATTTGGACTACCAGTTGGAGCTGTCTGCGGAAGGAACCATGACTAAGTCCTATCCCACGCCGGTTCGGTAGCCCCTCTGCGGCGTGTTGCCGGTTTACACTTGATCAAAGCACACCGCCGAGGACCCCGAAAGCAAGTTGAAAATGTCCTACCCCCAGCGCACCGTCGAAGTAGTCACCACCGGCCTGGTCATCGATCAGTCTGCAACTCTGCTCTGGAACGACATCCGACGAGCATTCATTTACGAAACCGGCTCCGGCCATGAGACCCTCACTTGTGCCGAGTTCATGCTGACCGAGGGCTACAGCGTAGAGATCAACAGTCAGATGCCTGGCTGGGATTCGGCTATCGAGCACCTACCGCAACGCATCGAGAATCTGGTTGACGAACGCTAAGTGACTCATTGACCCGAAGCATCTAGGGTCATAGGCTCGGTGGGGTAATCACCCGTCTCTGCTGGGAGCCCCGATGGCCGAGATCGTCTTATTTCACCACGTCCAAGGCCTCACCCCTGGTGTACGAGCCATGGCCGAAGAACTGGAAACTGCTGGCCACAAGGTACATACCCTCGATCTCTATGGCGGCGCCCAGCCAGAATCCGTGGAGGCCGGGCAGCAATTAGCGAACTCAATTAGTGAAGCAGAGATCAACCAACAGGTCTCCGCGCTGCTGGATTCGCTACCGCCAAAATTGGTGTATGTCGGCACCTCATGGGGAGCCTCATTGGCGCAGCGATACGCCCAGCAACGCCCCGGAGCCTTGGCTGCCGTTCTCCTGGAATCCTTCGTAGATCTGGATGCCGATTTGGGTTTCGGGCCATGGCCGGAGTCGGTGAAGGCCCAGATCCACGGCAAGGATGCAGACCCATTCTTCGCATTGGAAGGCGATCTGGGTGCGGCACAAGATTTCGTTGCGGGTCCCGGTAACGGCATCGCTGAGCTCTACACCTATGCGGGAAATCAACACCTCTTCACCGATAGCTCGCTTAGTTCCTGCGATCCGAAGGCACGGTCCTTGGTCATGGAACGTGTCCTCGGATTCTTGGCACCATGGGTCTGATGACAACTAGACCCCAGTTATCCACAGATCTTCTGAAGTAACCCAAGACTTCTGAAGCTGCTCCTAGGCTAAGCGGACCGGCAACTTTCCACTCAGCTTCCAGGAGCATCCCATGGCCGTCAGCAAGAAACGCCAACAGCACACGCACCGCGAGCGGCGCCGTCAACGCGAACGCTGTGAAGTCAAGGAACGCGCAACGCATCGCCAAAATCGCTTCACCGTTGCCGTCAATGATCTGTGTGAAGCTGATGGTTACGACGAGGTCCGTGCAGCATTAAGCCAGATGCAGAGGATCGCCCCGGATACGGAAGAGGCGCTCTCTCGAATCCTTCATGCCGAACCAGGTGAGATCCTCGCCAGCCGGCGAGGCTGGAAATCTGTCACTAATAATCTCAGCGACTTGGAAAGCGAGGTGTGGATCTACACGCCAACCATTCCGAATGATTGGGACGAATCATCGATTGACCAACCCACGGTGCTCGTCGTTTCGGAATATGACTATTACGAAATCTTTCCCGCCATGCGCGGCGGAAGGCGTGCCCACGGAATCGCCTTCTACGACAATCCCTTCCGCCTCATTCGAGAATTCCCGCAGATAGAGAGCTGGTAAAGACTCCTGCCAACCCAGGGCTGACGTCATCATGAAAAAGAATCGGGTCCCGCTCGCCTTAGCAAGTGGGACCCGATTCCTATGTTGTGCGCCCTGCGGGGGTCGAACCCGCGACCAATGGATTAAAAGTCCAGTGCTCTACCAACTGAGCTAAAGGCGCACGGCCGAAGCCAAAATCCATAATACCCGAAGTAGCGATTCATCCTTAATCGAGTCAATTTTCCTCGCGTTGCAAGGGGTCCATGGCCATTGAGCGGCCGTTCTGGAACGCGCCATTGCAGATAGTTGCAGGCTCTCATTAATGCCAGCGAAGTATGCAATTCAGCTTAGTTCTTGCGGGCAATCCGCCTCGCCGCGAGCACCCTCTCTCGCAGAAATTTCCTGCGCCTTCCGCGAATAGTCGGTCTATTCGTATGCGTCGTTTCACACCAAGCCCGATGGGGCACCGTCCACCAAAAAGGAGTAGTCTCGAAGCCATGAAAGGTGCACGCGCAGGATCCAAAGTTGGCCAAGTCTCAGGGTTCAGACATCACAAGCCACGGCCCTTCGCTCCCATAGATTTCGACCCCTATGAAGGCGGCGCCGACCCGGCGCGCATCTCGGAAGCAGCCCATCTATCGGCGCAGGCCTTCATTCGCCGCGGTATCGCGAACGAGGACCCTGAGGTTTCGCAAAGGCTAATTCAAGTCGCCGAAACAGAAGGCCTGGAGGTTCTTGCAGAGCTCTGGTCCGAAGCCCCTGCAAGGTCCCTGCCGGGAGCCTTGTGGCGCCTCTATGCCATCCGGGCGGCAACCATGAACAACGCTGAAACCATGTCTGCACGTTTCCGTGCAGGATCCCACCGTGCCGAGGTGGAACGCCTGGTGGCCGGTGTTGCCGAACCGCCGACGGCGGAAGAACTTAAAAACATGGCAACCTCCATACTTTCCGGAGCCTTCGATGGGGACTTCGCCCACGCGCTGGAACGCACCGCCGCCTATTGCCGGGTTCTCGCGTTGGGAATGACCGAGCATGCAGATGCAGCAGATCTTGCGCATGAAACCCGCGGCTCAAAACTGACTGCGCGAGCCAAATCGATGGCGAACACCGCAGAGGACTTGGAAGCCTGTGCCCGGCTCTGGCGGCTAGGCGCGTTGGACTGATCGCAGGCGATAAGCCCTTAGGATTGATTTGAGATACTGATATCGACAAAAGGTAGGCAGAGTGGGCGCGGAAGCCAATAATGCAGCTTCTGGAACCCTGCGATGGCTACTGATCCTCGTCGCTACCGCCCTTCTTTCGCAGACCACACTGAACCTCGTTCGCCCGGTCACCACATACAAGCTCATTTCCCTGGATGCCGGTCCAGTCACGGTTGGGCTCGCCACCGCAGCCTACGCCCTGTTGCCAATGGTCACCGCGGTGTGGCTGGGGCGATTCAGTTCACGGATCCCCAAGATTCGTTTTCTCATGCTCGCCGGAGCCGGCTTGATGGGCCTGGGCTCATTGGGCATTGCCACGGCTCAGGGATACATCATGGTGGCAGTTGCCAGCGCGATACTTGGCATGGGGCATTTGATGTTCACCATTGGCGGGCAGTCCTCGATCGCCCGCTATTTTCCCGATGACCAGCTGGATAAGGGCTTCGGCTGGTTCACCGCCGCGTACTCGGCCGGCCAGTTCCTTGGACCGCTGATCGCTGGAATCATCCTCGGCACTTCCACGGTGGCCGACTCCCCCGAACGCATTGCCGACATTAATTTATCGTTGTGGATCGGCGGCGCCTGCGCGTTGCTTGCCATTCCGTTGCTCCTGCCTAATCTGCAACCGAGAATCAAGAAGGTTGCGGCTAGCTCCTCGCCTAAGCCACAGGCTTCGATGGTTTCGATTCTCAGGGTCAAAGGCATGCCCTCGCATATGCTCGCCTCGCTGACGCTGCTGTCAATCTTGGACATCCTCACCGCGTTCCTCCCCTTGGTCGCAGAAAAGCATGGCGTGACGCCGGCCGCCGTGGGTGTCTTGCTGGCAATCCGAGGTAGCGCCTCGGTAGTTTCGCGGCTCTTCCTTCCGTGGATCTCACGCCACTTCAGCCGCAAGTCAATGCTGCTCACCAGCCTGTATACGGCGGGCATAACCATCGCCATTGCACCCCTGTTCATCGATACACTCTGGCTCGCCGGATTGGCATTGCTTATCGGCGGATTCTTCCTCGGCATGGGGCAGCCGGTGACCATGACCATGGTGTCCACCTCCGTGCCGTCTCAGGACCGCGGGGCAGCACTCGCGGTACGCCTGATGGGCAATCGCTTGGGCCAGGTGCTCCTGCCCGTTGCCGCCAGCACCGTGGCGGTCGGGGCGGGACCGGCCGGGGCTATTTGGTTCTGCTGTGGCCTGCTGTGCCTCAGCGGCATTGAGAAATCACTGCGTAACTAACGTGAGAATGCGCACCCGGTTCTCTCTATGGTTGACAGCAAGCGCTTAGTGCGAGAAAACTAGTAGACGGTGCCGGGCCGCTGGTAACCCCGGGCTCCAATATTCTGCCGCTTCGAGCGGCCTTCCGCCGAGAGGCGTTCCCGGTCCGGCATCACTTACGTTTCGAAGTTAACCTTTGCGACGTAAACTGTTCAGCGTTAGTACCAAAACTGTGACCTGAGACGAATGGTGCGCCGAACAACGTGAAGTTCCAAATCTTTCCTTCAGCATCGCGCGGCATTGAATTGCTGAGCGACTTGGCAAGCACCATCCGCAATTCGGTGGCCAGCGTTTCCGAAATGATCGGCAATCCCGATGGGCGTTCCGAGCAGCTCAAGGAGCTTGCCACGGCGGAAGCCCAAGCCTCGGATCTCTTGCACGCGTTGCTCACCCACCTGCGTACCAGTTACATCAGTCCGCTACCGCGCGAAGACATGTACATGTTTTCGCGGCTGCTGCACGAAACCATGGAGCAGCTCCGCGGCATTGGCGAACTGATCAATACCTTGGGTTCCACACCGCTCTCGGACCGAGCGGCCGAGCAGCTGGAACTGATCTCTCAGCTAGCCGAGCTCGCCTCGAATTCCGTACGAAGCTTGAATAAGCTTGATGATCTGGAAGACAACTGGCTGCAGATGATGCAGTACTCAAAGCGTGCGGCACGTACTCACCTGGTTTGGATTGATGAAATCTCCAACTTTTCCAAAGCCTCCACAATTCACAAGCATCAGCGTGTAGCCGATCACTTGCTGCTCGCCGCGAACACCCTGCGCCAGTTCTCCGATCACCTCGGCCGCGTACTGGTCAAGGAATCCTAGAAAACCCATGGATTTGCTCCCCTTATTCACCACCATCGCCATCGTATTAACTCTGGGTTATGCGGTGCTCAACGGATTCAGGGACTCCTCGACCGCCGTCGCAGCGGCCGTACGCACCCGCGCGCTGAGCCCGGGCATCGCCGTCGGTGCCGCCGCCTTGTTCGCGTTCATCGGCACCATGGCGACCACCACCTTCAGTACGGTGTTGATCAGCCGGCTGAATATGCAGCTGCCCGAAGACACCGTCGGGATGAAGTTGTTGATCGCCGCGCTCTTGGCCGCCGGGGCCTGGCTGCTGTTTTGCTGGTGGCGTGGCATACCGGTCTCCTCTACGCACGCGTTAATCTCCGCGTTGGTCGGTGCCGGTGCGGCGAACTCCTGGCTGGGCAACGAGTCGCTGGGCGGCGCGGTGGAACTTTTTACCCGCTCCGTGCTGCTCCCCCTGCTGGTCACCCCGCTCATCGCGTACGCCGCGTCCTTCTTGCTGGTGGTCCCCGCAACCTGGCTGATGCGCCACGATACTTCCAGAGACGTCAATACCCGCTCCCGAGCCGGCCAGGCTATCGCGGCTTGCGCCGTGGCGCTGGGCCTCGGGCTGCAGGACGGACAGCGTACCGCGGCAACGATCACCCTGGTGCTCATCACCGGCGGACATATGGATCCGGGGCCGGTGGCCTTGGCCATTCAGCTGATCGCCGCTTCGGCGCTGTCTTTCGGGGTGCTCCTCGGCGGCTGGCGGATCACCTATACGCTCTCGCGCCGGCTGGTGAATTTTGATCCGCTGCGTGGCATGGTCGCCCAAGGCGTTGCCGCAACCATGCTCTACGTCGGCTCGATGCTGCTGCACCTGCCGCTGTCCACCACCCAGGCGGTCACCAGCTCGATTGTCGGCGCCGGCGCGAACCAGGCCTTCGAGTCGGTCGTCTGGTACCGGGTCGTGAAGGTCTACGGGCACTGGATCGCCACCCCGGCAATCTGCATACTTGCCGGGGCGATCCTGGCCCTTGCCATGGACCCGGTGGGCTAGCTATCCAAGGTCGGGCCGGGCTGCTCGGTATGCGGCACGAAGCGTACGCTCATCGCCTTGAAGCCAGGAGTGTTGGACTCGCGGGCGACTAGTCCGCGGTGCACCAACGCGTTGGCCTCCGGGAAGTATGCTGCGGCACACCCCTTTGCCGTCGGGTAGGACACCAGACGGAACCTGTTCGCCCGGCGTTCGGTGCCGGCGAAGGTTGAGATCACATCGACCAATTCGCGGTCCTTGAACCCCATCTCGGTCAGGTCCTCCGGGTGAATGAGGATTACTCGACGCCCGTCCTTGATGCCACGGTACCGGTCATCCAGTCCGTAGAACGTGGTGTTGTACTGATCATGGCTGCGCATGGTCTGCAAGATCAGGTGGCCTTCCGGCGCCTTGAGCGCCTCGAAAGGCGAGACCGTGAACCGCCCCTTGCCGATGTCGGTGGCGAAGGAGCGCGAATCGCGTGGCGCGTTGGGCAGCACGAACCCGTTCCGTTCGCGCACCCGTCGGTTGAAGTCCTCGAACCCGGGCAGCACCCGAGCGATATGATCACGGATCACGTCATAGTCCTCGGCCATGGCCCGCCAGTTCACGACGTGGTCATCTCCCAGGATGGCTTGGGCCATGCGAGCCACGATCACCGGTTCGGACAGCAGGTGCTCGGAGACCGGGGTGAGCCGGCCCTGGGTCGAATGGATCACCGACATCGAGTCTTCCACGGAGAGGAACTGCGCACCCTTTGGGTGCTTATCGTCCTTGTCCGTGCGCCCCAGCGTCGGCAGGATCAGCGAGGTCTGCCCGTGCACCACGTGGGATCGGTTTGGCTTGGTGGAGATGTGCACCGTGAGCTTGGCACGCTGCATGCCCGCTTCGAGCAACTCGGTTTCCGAGTTCGCCAGGGCGAAGTTGCCGCCCATGGAGACGAACACGTCCACCTCGTCCTGCTCAAAGGCGTCCAACGCCTCCGTGGAGTCGTAGCCATGGGCGCGTGGGGAGTCGATGCCGAATTCGGCATCCAGCGCCTCCAGGAGCTCTTCTGTGGGCTTCTCCCAGATCCCCATGGTGCGGTCGCCCTGCACATTCGAGTGGCCGCGTACCGGGCATGCTCCGGCGCCCGGCTTGCCGAAGTTGCCTTGCAGCAGCAGCAGGTTGATGATTTCCTTCAGCGTCGGCACCGAGTGCGGCTGCTGGGTCAAGCCCAGCGCCCAGCAGAAGATGGAGGCCTTGGAAGCAATGAGCAGTTCGGCGATCTCGGTGATCTGCGCACGGGTCAGGCCGGTGGCCTCTTCGGTGGCTTCCCAATCCAGTTCTGCGCGGGCGCTCTTGTAGGCTTCGAACCCGTCGGTCACTTCGGCGACGAACTTCTGGTCCACCACGGATCCCGGATTCTTCTCCTCCTCGGCAAGCAAGAGATGCCCGAAGGCCTGGAAGAGCGCCAGGTCTCCACCGACCTTGATCTGCAGGAAGTGCGTGCTGATTTCGCTCGGCTTGCCGAGCATGCCGCCCACGGTCTGCGGGTCTTTGAATCCAAAGAATCCGGCCTCGGGCAGCGGATTCACCGCAACGATCTTGGCACCGCGCTTGCGTGCGTCGGCGAGCGCCGAGAGCATCCGCGGGTGGTTGGTTCCCGGGTTCTGGCCGACCACGAAGATCAGTTCGGCGTGGTCGAAGTCTTCCAGCGAGACGGTGCCCTTGCCGATGCCGATGGTCGGATTCATGGCCGAGCCCGAGGACTCATGGCACATGTTCGAGCAGTCGGGCAGGTTGTTGGTGCCCAGCGAACGGGCGAGCAGCTGGTACATGAACGCCGTCTCGTTTGCCGTGCGCCCCGAGGTGTAGAAGACGCACTTCTCCGGGGTGCTGGCCTTGACGTGCTCACCGATGGTGCTGAAGGCTTCGGCCCAGCTAATCGGCTTGTAGTGGGTATCTCCGGCACGGATGATCATCGGTGCGCTGATGCGCCCCTGTGAGCCAAGCCAGTATTCTGTTTTTTCGCGCAATACGCTGATCGGGTGCTGCTCCCACCACTCCGGGGTGACGGTGCGGGCGCTGGCCTCCTCGGCGATGGCCTTGGCACCGTTCTCGCAGAATTCTGCCGGCTTGCGTGCCCCGGTAATCGATTCGGGCCAGGCGCAGCCCGGGCAGTCGAATCCACCGCGCTGGTTGATGCGCGCCATGGAAAGCAGGGTGCGGCTTACCCCTGCTTCGGCGAAGCCGCGTTGCAAGGAAACGGCGACGGCCTTGAGGCCGGCGGCGCTGCGCTTGGGGTCACCGACCTTGAGATCATCTTCATTGATGTCATCTTTGGGGGCTGGGAGATGCATGGTATTCCTCCACTGAGCTACTGAGTGCCTAAAATGCGTTGGGCATGAGTGTATAAGTTGATGCTGTTCCCACGGGAGAATCCGGCCAGCGTTACGCCACATTCATCTGCCAGCTCTACGGCTAGCGAAGAAGGTGCGCTGACGGCGCTGAGCACCGGGATTCCCGCCATGGCGGCTTTCTGGACCAATTCGAATGACGCGCGTCCGGAAACCTGCAGAATTGTATGGCTCAGCGGCAGGCGGTTATCACGCAGCGCCGCGCCGATGACCTTGTCCACCGCGTTGTGCCGCCCCACGTCTTCGCGCAGGATGAGCAGCTCACCGGTGGTGCTGAAAAGCCCCGCGGCGTGGACCCCGCCGGTGGAGCTGAAGAGCTTCTGGGAGTCGCGCAGGGTGTCCGGCATTGCCAACAGCACCGCGAGCTCCAGCCGCCCGGCTTCGGGATCGAGCTCGTAGCTGGATTTCTTGCGGACCTCGTCGATGGAGTTGGTTCCGCAGATGCCGCAGGCCGAGCTGGTCACCACGTTGCGGGCCGCGGACGGGTCAGGCGGCTGGGCGCCGAAACCCAATTGGGCCTCGATGACGTTATAGGTTTGGTTGCCCTCATCATCGGTGCCCATGCAGTAGCGCATGGCGGTCAGCTGCTCGGAGCGCGCAATGATCCCCTCCGCGTGCAGGAAGCCGGCGACCAAGTCGAAGTCGTCCCCTGGCGTGCGCATCGAAGTGGTGAATGCGGTGGATCCGAAGCGGATCTCCAATGGCTCTTCACCGGCAAGCTTTTCCTCGCGGACGAAGCTGCTACCGCCCAGCGTGGCGCGGATAATGCGCCGTCGCAGGATCTTGCGTCCCATTGCGGTATCTCTTTTCTTGCAAGTGCCCTGAGTCACATACCAACGTAACCTAAAGTCTGCTTCCGGCGCATCCTCATGACTTCATTTATTACTTGGCGTCAGGCTGGAAGAGGTCTTCGATCCGGCAGCCGAAAACTTCGGCGAGTTTGAACGCCAGCGGCAGAGACGGGTCATAGCGGCCCTTCTCCAGCGAAATGATCGTTTGCCTGGAGACTCCGAGCTCGTCGGCGAGCGCCTGCTGGGAGAAGCCCCGCTCCAAGCGGCGTGCGGGCAAGGTGTTTTCCACTACCCTTCAGCTCGCTTGATCAGCCAGTAGCGAACCGCGAAGTCAACCATGGCCACCATCACGACGCCGGCTAGCACCAGTCCTATCGACGCCTGGAACTGCAGGAAGGAAAACACCGCGCCACCCAGGCCGCAGACGAGCAGAAGGTCTTGGAAGACCCCGACTGCAGCCTTGTCGTACCACTGGGATTCCACCGATATCTCGGGATTTTTAGTGGCCCCGCGCAAGGTATCTCGGTCCAGCAGCAGCGCCCAGCAGGCTACCGAAAGTACCGGCAGCAGGCCGGCCATCATGACCAGGGCCGCCATTACGAAATTTTCCGGGAAGTTCAGCCTGGCGAAGAGCAGTCCCCCGCCGGCGGAGAGCACGAGCCCCACCAGCAGGCTGGTGATGATCAGCGCCGCCGAGCCGCCGCCGAAGCGCGATCGCCCCCACTTGGACTGGGCCACGGTTTTTGTGTTCATCTCAACTCCTGCTTCAATCCCTTAGCACGTAAACCTCACTTTACAGACAAGCTTACTTTACAGTCAAGCGACCTTTACATCATTGCTTAAAAACCAGCGGCGCCTTGCTTTCGCATGGCGCCGCTGGCGGTGATCCCCTCCAGGATCCCCGGAAGACCCCCCTTCCGGTCCGTCTGCCGCCCCGTCGCAATAGGGGCAGGAGACGAAATCTTTAGCCGAAGCGTCCGGAGACGTAATCCTCGGTGGCCTTCTGCTCCGGGTTGGAGAAGATGGCAGCGGTTTCGTTGTACTCGATGAGCTTGCCCGGCTTGCCGGTGCCCGCGATGTTGAAGAACGCGGTCCGATCCGAAACGCGCGCGGCCTGCTGCATATTGTGGGTCACGATCACCACGGTGAATTCGCTCTTCAGCTCGTTGATCAGGTCCTCGATGGCCAGCGTGGAGATCGGGTCCAGCGCCGAGCAAGGCTCATCCATCAAGATCACGTCGGGCTTCACCGCGATGGTGCGCGCGATGCACAGTCGCTGCTGCTGGCCACCGGAGAGCCCGGAGCCTGGCTTGTCCAAACGATCCTTGACTTCGTTCCACAGGTTCGCGCCGCGCAAGGACTTCTCCACCAGCGAGTCCGCATCCGAGCGGGAGATCTTCTTGCCGTTCAGCTTCACTCCGGCCAGCACATTGTCCTTGATGGACATGGTGGGGAACGGATTCGGACGCTGGAAGACCATGCCGATCTGGCTGCGCACGGTCACCGGGTCAACGCCTGGGCCGTAGAGGTCGTCGCCGTCGAGCAGCACCTCGCCCTCGACGCGGCCGCCGGGGATGACTTCATGCATGCGGTTCAGCGTGCGCAGGAAGGTCGACTTGCCGCAGCCCGAGGGGCCGATGAACGCGGTGACGGACTTTGGCTCGATGTTGATCGAGATATCTTCAACAGCGAGGAACTTGGAGTAGTAGACGTTCAGATCTTTGACGTCGATACGTTTTGCCATGATGTATTCCTTGAAAATCTAGTGGGGTGAGTGCCGGAGCCTAGCGGCTCAACGGCCCTTCTTCGGGGCGAACAGCGAGGCGATCAATCGGGCACCGAGGTTCAGCGCCATCACCATCAGGATCAGCAGCAGGGCAGCGGCCCAGGCGCGCTGCACCGAAGGGTCGATATTCGTCGGGCTGGTCGGAGTCAGGATCTGGTAGTAGATGAAGGTCGGCAGCGTGGACATCCAGTTTGCGAAGACGTTCGTATTGATGCTGCTGGCAATGCCTGCGGTCACCAGGATCGGTGCGGTCTCGCCAATCACGCGGGCAATAGCCAGGGTGACGCCGGAGGCGATACCGGAGATCGCGGTCGGGATGACTACCTTCAAGATGGTGCGCCAGCGGCGCACACCCAGCGCGTAGGACGCCTCGCGCAACTCGTTCGGAACGATCTTAAGCATTTCCTCGGTGGAGCGTACCACCGTGGGGATCATCAGCACGCTGAGCGCTACCGCCGCGACGATGCCCATGCGGGCGTTGGGGCCCAGGAGCAGTCCGAAGAACGCGGCGGCGAACAGGCCGGCCACGATGGACGGAATGCCGGTCATCACGTCAACGAAGAAGGTAATGGCCTTGGCCAGCACTCCGTTCTTCCCGTATTCGACGAGGTATACCGCGGTGAGCATGCCCACCGGCACCGAGATCAAGGTAGCCCACAAGGTGATCATCAGCGTGCCCAGCAGTGCGTGGTAGGCGCCGCCGATGACCGGTGCGCCGTCCGCTACGCTCTGGTTGTCCACCGCACCGGTGACCCCGTTCATGGAGCTGAACAGGAAGTGCGAGTTCATCCCCGGCAATCCCTTTTCCAGAACCGTGTAGAGCACCGAGGCCAGCGGGATCAGCGCCAGCAGGAAGGCCCCGTAGATCAGGTAGGTCCACATGGCGTTGCGGCCCTGGCGCCTGCCCTCGACCACCGAGGTGAGCACGGTACCGGCGATCACGAAGAGCACCGCCGAGTAGATCGCGAAGGTTGCCACGCTGAAGCCGGTCAGCGTGGAGAACGCGGCGCCGACAATGATCGCGCCGGCCGCGGTGGCGGGCACCGCCCAGCGGGGCAGCTTTCCCTTGGAAAGCGAATTGCGCTTGCGGCTCGGCGGGGTCGGCTGGGCCGCTTGGGTGTTGGCAGTCATGACACTCATCAGTTAGCTCCCGAGAATTCCTTGTGCCGGGCGATGATGCCACGGGCGATCATGTTCACGATCAGGGTGATCATGAACAGGACCAGGCCGGCGGCGATCAACTCGGCCAGACGCAACCCGAAAGCCTCGGGGAAGTTCAACGCGATTTCTGCCGCGATCGTCTGGTTGCCGGTCTTGATCAGCGATGGGATCAGGTTGCCGGTGGAGAGCACCAGGGCTACCGCCATGGTTTCACCCAGCGCGCGCCCCAGGCCCAGCATGACCGCGGAGATGATTCCCGGACGGGCGAAGGGGATCACCGCGGTGGTGATCATTTCCCAGCGGGTGGCGCCCAAAGCCAGGGCCGCCTCCTCGTGGAGCTTCGGGGTCTGCAAGAAGATTTCGCGGCTCAGCGAGGTGATGATCGGCAATACCATGACCGCCAGCACGATGCCTGCGGTGAGCATGGTCTTACCGGTCTGCGAGGCAGGACCGGCGAAAATCGGGATGAAGCCCAGATTCGCTGCCAGCCATTCGAAGGCCGGAACAAGTGCCGGGGCGAGCACCATATAACCCCAGGCGCCGTAGATCACCGAAGGGATCGCGGCCAGCAGGTCGATGACGTAGCCCAGCGGGCCGGCGACCTTACGCGGGGCGAAGTGCGAGATGAACAGGGCCACTCCGATACCGACGGGAGTGGCGATGAGAATTGCGATCGCCGAGGCGATCACGGTGCCGATAACAATCGGCCAGATGTAGGCGAAGAAGCCTTCCCCGCCGGAAATGTCGGCCGGATCGGCGACAAACGTCGGCAGGGCCTGAATGAGCAAGAAGATCGCAACGGCGAACAGCGTGACTAGGATCAGCACCCCGGCGGCTAATGCCGTTCCGGAGAAGATCTTGTCGCCCGCTTGACCCGAGGTCGATGACTTGCTTTTCAAAGCATTGGTAGTCATGGCAGGAGCCTTTACAAGGGAGGGGGTTACGACTGCGAGGTCGTGGGGTGGAGGGGGTTGCGTGGGCGAATCACTTCGATCCGCCCACGCGGTGCTGCGTTGTTACTACTTGGCGACGGTGATTGCGTCCAACGACTTCGCGGCCTTCTCGGCGATTGCCGCCGAGATTGGTGCGTTGCCCGCCGAGTCCTGAGCGGTCTTCTGGCCGTCTTCCGAGATCACGTAGTTGCCAAAGGCCTTTACCAGGTCAACTGTAGCCTGATCTTCGTAGGTGGTGCAGAAGATGTGGTACGAAAGCAGCACGATTGGGTAGGTGCCGGCTTCGGTGGTGTCGCGTTCCAGGTCCAGCGCCAGATCGATCTCGGCTGCGCCTTCGACTGGGGTCGCGGTCTCCAGCGCCTTGGCTGCCGCCTCGGCCGAGATCTTGGTGTATTCCTCGCCGACCTTCACGTTTACGGTGGACAGGTTGCCTACCGCGGAGAAGTCGGCGTAGGTGATGGCACCATCGGTGGAGGTGGTGGTCGAAACCACGCCGGAGGTGCCCTTGGCGTTCTCCGACTGGATGTCGCTTGGCCAGTCACCGGAAACGTCGTAGTCCCAGACATCGCCGGCAGCGGCGGAGAGGTACTCGACGAAGTTCTCGGTGGTGCCGGATTCGTCGTTGCGGTGGACCACGGTGATGGCGGTGTCCGGAAGTTCAACTTCTGGGTTCTGGCTGGCGATAGCCTCATCATTCCACTTGGTGATTTCCTTCTTGAACACCTTGGCGATGGTTGCCGAATCCATGTTGATCTCTTCGACGCCCTCGAGGTTGAAGGCAATCGCGATCGGGGAGACGTAGGCAGGGATGTTGAACGCGCCCTCGGGACCGCAAACTTCCTTGGCCTTGTCTGCTTCATCGGCCTTCAGGTAGGCATCCGAGCCGGCGAACTGCGCGCCGCCTGCGAGGAATGCTTCGCGGCCCGCGCCGGAGCCATCCGGCGAGTACTGCACGTTGGCTTCCGCGTTCTCGGCCTTGAAGCCGGTGATCCAGGCTTCCATGGCCGAGTTCTGGCTGGAGGCGCCGATGCCGGTCAGCGTGCCGGTGACGCCGGCTGCCGCCGAGCTGTCTGCACCTTCGGAGCCAGCGGCTGCGGTCGGGTTGTCGGATCCGCAGGCGGTCAGCGCGAGCGCGGCGACGGAAAGGACTGCAGCTGCGCTGCCAAAACGATTGAGCTTCACGAGTATAACTCCCCATTTGTCGATGATCTAAGTAGGACCAGCAGCGGACATCTGCCACGCTTCGTATACGACGTTAAACGCCCGAGGTAACCAGCTGACCCGGCGAAGGTGAACAAAAGGTTAACAACCTTTCGAACGCACCGTGAGCTCGCTCACTGCCGCAATAACCTCGTTGCCAGTGCTCCACGTCACGGCGGCTCATGGAACACTAGTCACATGCCCCAAGCACGAATTCCGCAACGCGTGAGCAAGTTCCTGGCCCAACGCAACCGTTCCGGGCTGGTGCGCGCGCGCAATTCCCTGCCGCGCATCCTGCGCATGACCCTGGGGGCAATCGGCGCGTTCTGGATCGCCTCGGCGATCTGGGGGCACACGGACCCGATCTTCGCCGCCACCAGCGCGCTGATCTCGCTGGGCTTCGGGGCCGCCACCACCACCCGGCGCACCGCCGAGGTGGCCCTGGGCTGCACGCTCGGCGTGGCGCTGGGCGATGGGCTCATGCACTGGTGGGGGCAGGGCATCTGGCAGGCCGCGGCGGTCATGTCGCTGTCCTTGGTCGTTGCCCGCTACCTGGATTCGGGAGCGATCTTCTCCACCCAGCTGGGCATGCAATCCGCCCTGGTGGTATTGCTGCCGGTCAGCGCGGACGGGCCCTTCGCCAGATCGTTCGACGCCATGACCGGTTCCGTGCTGGCGCTGCTGATCATCGTGCTATGGCCCAGCGATCCGCGGCGCACCCCGATCGGCGCCCTGTCGGATCTGCTCAAGGAACTTTCCGAGGCGATGATCGAATGCTCCTGGGCGGTGCGGGACGACGATCACCGCTCGGCCTTCCATGCCCTGATCAAGGCGCGCGCCACGCAACGCCACGTCGAAAAGCTACCGTCGGCCTTCCGCGTGGCCAAGGAAATCGCCACCCTGTCCCCCACGGCGCGCAGGCACCGGCACGAACTTGCCCGGCTGGCCTTGCGGCTGGAGCACTACGACCGTGCCGCGCGCAATAGCCGCGTCTTCGCCCGCCGCCTAGCCTCGGTGCTCAGCAACGGCGCGCTGACCGCCGAGGGGGCGCAGAATGTGGCACCGCTGCTGCGCGATGTGTCCGAGGCGGTCAACACCATGGCCCATTCGGTGCGCGAACCCACCGTGGCGGGGCAGCGAAAATTCGAGAAGGCCGCACGCCACCAGCTCGAAGCCGTGGCAGCCCAGCTTGACCCGCGGGAGCTGGGCGTCGAGGGGCTCCAAGGCGAAGGGCTGGTGCTGCTCCTGCGTCCGCTGGTCGTCGACCTCCTGCAGGCCGCCGGCCGCGATCACCAAGAAGCCGTCGGGCCGCTGCCCCGCCTGAGCTGAATTGTCCGCCGGCCTCGATAGCATTGGTACATGGCCAAGACCTCGACACGCAGCAAGTCTTCAGCAAGCTATAAATGCGCCGAATGCGGCTGGACGACGATCAAATGGGTCGGCCGTTGCGGCGAATGCCAGGCCTGGGGTTCGGTGGAGGAAATCGGCGCGGTAACCGCTCGCACCGCCCCGGCGGCGAAGGTCGCGAACCTTGCCCAGCCCATCTCGGAAATTGACGGTTCCGCGGCGGCTTTCCGCAGCAGCGGCGTCTCCGAACTGGACCGGGTGCTTGGCGGCGGCTTGGTGCCCGCCGCGGCGATCCTGCTCGCCGGCGAGCCCGGAGTGGGCAAATCCACGCTGCTCCTCGACGTCGCGGCGAAGGCCGCCCAGACCGGGCTTCGCGTGCTCTATCTAACCGGCGAAGAATCCGCGGCGCAGGTGAAATCCCGCGCCGAGCGCATCAACGCCATCGCGGACAATCTCTACCTGGCGGCCGAAACTGACCTGTCCTTGGCCCTCGGGCAGATCCGCGAGATCGACCCGCAGCTGCTGGTTTTGGACTCGGTGCAGACCTTCTCCTCGGCCGAGATCGATGGTTCCGCCGGCGGCGTTTCGCAGGTGCGTGAGGTTGCCGCCTCCATCATCAACGCGGCAAAGACCCGCGCGATGACCACCATCATGGTCGGGCATGTGACCAAGGAAGGCTCGGTAGCCGGCCCCCGCCTGCTCGAGCACCTGGTGGACGTGGTCTGCCAATTCGACGGGGAGAAGCATTCCCGGCTGCGCATCCTGCGCGCGCTGAAAAACCGCTACGGCGCCACCGACGAGGTGGGCTGCTTCGACTTGAATGAAGATGGCATCCAATCGCTGACCGACCCGTCGAAACTCTTCGTCACGCGAACCCGCAATCCGGTGCCCGGCACCTGCATCACGGTGACCTTGGAGGGCCGGCGCCCGCTGGTCGCCGAGGTGCAGACGCTGCTTTCGCGCTCTACCGCACCGGCCCCGCGCCGCGCGACCAGCGGCCTGGATCCGGCCCGTGCGCAGATGGTGCTCGCGGTCCTCCAAGCGCGTGCCCGCATGGATCTGTCCTCCATGGATTCCTATATCGCCACCGTCGGCGGAGTGAAAATCTCCGAACCGGCTGCCGATCTCTCCTGCGCCCTGGCGATCGCTTCCTCGATGAACGAATTCCCGCTCCCGCAGGACTTCGTCGCCTTCGGCGAGGTGGGCCTGGCCGGTGAGGTCCGCCAGGTTCCGGAGATCTCCCGCCGCATCACCGAGGCGGCCCGCTTGGGGTTCTCCTTCGCCATGGCTCCGGCCACCCCCGAGCCGCTGAAAAACATTCCGGCAGGCATCCGCGTCTTCCAGGTCGAGTCGATCGCCGAGGCCCTGGATGTCGCCTTTACCCAAAGGCAGAACTCCACGCGATAAAATGGGGGTTGCTGCCCGCTGAAAGGACGCACGGTGAAACTGCACCCCACCCCCGCATTGCTCTCCACCCTGGCCCGCATCGCCCCGGGAACCGAACTTGCCGAAGGTCTCGAACGCATCCAGCGCGGACGCACCGGAGCGCTGATAGTCCTCGGCCACGACCGGGTGGTCGAGTCCATCTGCTCCGGCGGTTTCCGCATCAATACCGAATACGCCCCGACCCGGATCCGCGAACTGGCGAAAATGGACGGGGCGATCATTCTTGACGCAACCGGCAAGCAGCTGCTGCAAGCCGGCGTGCAGCTGATGCCGGACGCGGTGATCGAAACCCAGGAGTCGGGCACCAGGCACCGTACGGCCGAGCGGGTGGCGATGCAGACAGGTTTCCCGGTGATTTCGGTGTCCCAGTCGATGCACACCATCACCCTCTATGCCGCCGGCGAGCGCTACGTGCTGGAAACCAGCGGGCGGCTGCTGGCTCGTGGCAATCAGGCGGTGGCCACCCTGGAACGCTATCGGCACCGCCTGGATCAGGTGACCAGCGCCCTGTCGGCAGCCGAAATCGAGGACGTTGCCACGGTGCGCGAGGTGCTTGCGGTGTTGCAGCGCACCGAGATGCTGCGGCGCACCAGCGAAGAGATCTCCCGCCACGTGCTCGAACTCGGTGTGGATGGCCGCTTGCTGGCAGCTCAGCATGCCGAGCTGCTCGCCGGGATCCAGACCGACAACCAACTGATCCTGCGTGATTACTCCAACGCCGAGGGCGCGGAGCTGGATATCGATGCGGCGCTTGAAAAGCTGCATGAGATTTCCGATTCGCAGTTGATCGAGCTGGAGGCGCTGACCAAGATCCTGTTCCCGCACGCGACGGTGAGCCAAGATGACCAGCTCACCCCGAAGGGCTACCGGCTGCTCTCGCAAATCCGCACGGTACCCAAGGCTATCGGCGAGCGCTTGGTGGCCGCCTTCGACAACCTGCAGCATCTCATGGCCGCTTCGACCACGTCCTTGATGGAAATCGAAGGGGTTGGCGAACAGCGTGCACGCTCGATCCGCGAGGGGCTGGCCCGCATGGCCGAATCCTCGCTGCTGGACCGCTACATTTAGTCCAGTTGGAAGGTGACGGGCTCCGAGTTGTTTTCGCCCAAGGCCGCGGTGAACTTGTAGGTTCCAGGTCGGGGCTGCACGTTGACCGACTTGCAGCCCGGGGCCGAACGCTGCCGGGACCAGGAGAAGCGCGCAGATTCTTTCTGCCCCGGCTTCATCATGAGCTGTACGTCTTCGCCGTCGGTGAGGCAATCGACCGTGGAGAAGATCCGATCGTTGCCGCTGGTAATCAAAAATTCCTGCTGCGTGGTGCCCACGTTCAGCTCGCACTCACGCTTGGAGGTATTCTCGATCCCGAGGATGAGCACAGGCTGCTTGTCGGTGGCGTAGGAACCGGCATCCGTCTGCGCGGTGATTTCGATCTCTTCCACCGTGCATTTTCCGTCCGAGCTCGGTTCGGCTGATTCGCTGGGGCTTGCCGAGTTGGTCGGCGCGGCTTGCGGATCGCCAGCTCCTGCCGGGCTGGCACCGAGGATTCCGGCCAGCGCAACGGTGCCCCACACCAGCAAACCGACAATAGCCAGTGCGATCGCGACCACGGCAATGCGCCGACGGCGATATACGCTCGCCGCCGATTTTGCCCCCGATGCATTGCTCATAGCTTAAGGCTAGTTCATCGCTGGCCCACAGCGCGGTAATGCAGGCCGATTCCGCACCGTGAATCCGCTCGCTTAGAGTGGAGTACGTGCAAGAAATCCACCGCCAGATCAATGACTGGTACTCCGCCAACGCCCGCGACCTTCCTTGGCGACGCCCCGGGGTCACCGGATGGGCCGTTATGGTCAGTGAATTCATGCTGCAGCAAACCCCCGTGGTACGGGTGCAGCCCGTCTGGGAAGAGTGGATGCGCCGCTGGCCGCGGCCCCAAGACCTTGCCGCCGAACCGCTCTCCGAGGCGCTCAAAGCGTGGGGGCGCCTAGGCTACCCGCGCCGCGCCATGCGCTTGCATGCGGCGGCCATCGAAATTACCACCGAATACAACGGCGTCGTCCCCGAAACCGAAGAGCGGTTGCGTGCCCTGCCGGGCGTGGGCGAGTACACCGCCGCGGCGATCGCCTGCTTCGCCTACGGGCAGCGCACCGTGGTGGTGGACACGAACATCCGCCGGGTGCACGCCCGGCTCTTCGGCGCGATGGCCTTGCCCGAACCGAACCCGCGGGCCAGCGAGTTCGCCCGCGCCCGCCAGGTGCAGCCCGAAGACACCGAAACCGCGAACCGCTGGAACATCTCGGTGATGGAACTCGGCGCGCTGATCTGCACCGCCCGCTCCCCGCAATGCGAGGCTTGCCCGGTTTTCGAGCACTGCGCGTGGATCAAGGCAGGGCAGCCGGCCCCGCACTATGTGCCCAAGGGGCAAGCCTGGAAGGGCACCGACCGGCAGGTGCGCGGGGCGATCATGGCGGTCCTGCGCGAACACGAAGAACCAGTGCGGCGCGAGACTTTCCTCGCCGACCTCGCGCGCCAGGAGCACGCAAAGTTCGTTGCGCTAGGGAAACTCGAGGCACCGCTCGAGCAGCGTGAACGCGCGTTGGCCGGGCTGCTGCGCGACGGGCTGGCGATTGACGATGCAGCCGGGGTGCGCCTGCCAAGCTGACCCGGTGCGCGCCGTGTCTCGCATTCGGCCTCCTGCCAACTTATGCTGTGCCTATGAAAGGTTCAGCCGACGCAGTTCACGCCGCCCGCATGGCGGCCGATCACCCCTGGTTTGAGCGTGCCGCGCGCTTGGGCTACGCCGCGAACGGCCTGCTGCATGGGGTCTTGGGCCTGCTCGCGGTCCTCCTGGCAACCGGCGGTTCGGCGGAAGCCGACCAGAGCGGTGCACTGCAGGCGCTTGCCGCGCAACCCTTCGGCGAGGTGCTGCTGTGGGTCTGCGCCGCCGGGGCCGCGCTGCTGGGATTCTGGCATCTCGGGCAGGCTTTTTTCGAGCAGGAGAAGCTTTTTGGCCGGCTCAAATATGTGGCCACGGGCCTGGTTTTCATCGTGGTCGGCGCCACCTTCGGCCGCTACGCGCTCGGCGGCAGGAGCGACTCCGGGCAGACGGCAAGCAGCTTCAGCGCCGAACTGATGGGCCATCCGCTCGGGCGGATCGCGCTGATCCTCTTGGGCTTGGCGCTGATCGCCATGGCGGGCTACTACGCCTACAAGGGTGTGACCCGAAGGTTCCTAGCCGACCTCTCGGCCTCGGGCGGAACAAAGTTCTCCCCCGCCATCAAGCTCAGCGGAACCATCGGTTATGTGGCCAAGGCCCTGGTGCTCGCGGCCCTCGGCTTGCTGTTCATCAGCTCAACGATCCAGCAGGACCCCGACGAGGCCACCGGGGTGGACGGGGCGTTGAAGGCGATCGGCGAGCAAAGCTTCGGGCCACCGGTACTCGCGGCTATCGGCGTCGGATTGCTGGCCTACGCCCTCTACCTGTTCTTCCGCGCGCGCTTCGACTCGATGGACTAGAAGGCCAAGATCATTCGCGTGTTGCCCAGCGTATTGGGCTTCACGCGGGCCAGATCCAGGAATTCCGCGACGCCTTCATCCCGTGAGTGCAAGAGTTCCTGATACACCTCATGGTCTACCGCCGACTGGTCCTCCATGACGGTGAACCCGTGGCGTTCGAAGAAGGCCACCTCGAAGGTCAGGCAGAAGACCCGGGAAACTCCGACGGCCTTGGCCCGGCGCAGCAATTCCTCGATGAGTGCATGCCCCACCCCCTGCCCGCGGTACCGGGCGCCGGTGGCGAGGGTGCGGATCTCGGCGATATCCTCCCAGATCACGTGCAGGCCGCCGCAGCCGGCTACCTCCCCGCCTGCGTCTTCGGCGATCACGAACTCCTGGATTGACTCGTAATAGGTCACCGACTCCTTATCCAGCAGAATCCGGTCCACCGCCAAGGGCCGCACAAGATCCCTGATTTTGGCGACATCGCTGGTACGGGCTGAACGGACGGTAAAAGTATTCACCTGCCAAATACTATTCGCGCGATCAACGCCACCCAAGCGTTCACGTCTTTTTTGTGACATATCAGCTAGGCAATATGCAACACTAAGGACGGACAAGCACAAATCAGGGAGCATCATGCAACGGCATATGGCCAAACCCGGAGCCGGCCTGCTGCTGGTACTCCTCGCAGCGGTGGGCATTGCACCGCTGTTCACCTACGGGTTGAGCGCGACCAGTGACCTTGTCATCCGCGACCTGCACATCAGCGAGGCGCAGTTCGGTTTGCTGGCTACCGTATGCTTCGGCTGCGCGGCTGTCGGCAACGCCGCCTTCAGCTCCTTCGCGGACCGGCAAAAAGACACCACCCTGTTCATCATCATCTTCGGCCTGGCCGCGGCCGCGCTGGCGCTCGTTGCGCTTCCCGGCGGATACGCGGTATTGCTGATCGCCGCGATGCTCGCCGGATTCGCCCAGTCATTCCCGAATGGGGTCACCAACCGGGTGCTGGTCCAACGCGTGCCCGGTGCCCAGCGCATCACCTGGACCGGGGTCAAGCAATCCGGGGTGCAGGTCAGCCAGCTGGTAGGCAGCTTGGGGTTCCCGCTGTTGGCAGCCTGGGTGGGTTGGCGCGGCGCCTCGCTGGCCGGCGCGGTGCTGGCAGGGGTGCTCGGTGTGCTCGCGGTGAAGCTGCTCAACGCCACCGCCATGCTGCCGGCCGCCCCGAGCGTCAAGCGGGAGAACTCGGCAGCCGCTACCGGCCCGTCCACCCGTTTCATCGTCGTCACGCTGACCGTCTTCGGCTTCGTCAACGGCTTGGGGGTGCAGGCGACGAACGTGTACCTTCCGCTCTTCGCGGTGCGCGAGTTGGACTTTTCACTGCTGCTGGGCGGACTGACCGCCGCGGTGGCCGGCGCCTTCGGGGTCAGCGCCCGCATCGGCTGGGGCGCGCTGATGGGACGCGGGGTCTCCGCGCCGAAACTGCTGCTCACCCTGGCGCTGCTGGCTACCACCGGAGGACTGACATTTTGGCAAGCGCAGGTTCAGCACTCGGCCTGGTTGCTGTGGCTGGCGGTGATCCTGCACGGTGCGGCGGCGCTGGGCGTCTCGGTGGTGCTGATGGCGGCATTGCTGCGCGCAGTTCCCGCGGCTTCCCTGGGCAGTGCCACCGGCATCGTCTCGGCCGGCCAATTCGCCGGATTCACCTTTGGCCCATTGCTGATGGGCGCGCTGATCTCCTCCCCTGGCGGCTTCACCGCCGGGTGGATTGCGGTCATCGGAATTTACCTGTGCTGCGTGCTCTTGGGGCTGTATCTGGTCTTCCGAAAGCGTGCCTAAATGGATTTGCAGACACTCGCCCACCTGCGCCGGGCCCGCGACCTGATGGACCGCAGGTATGCCGACCCCCTGGACGTGCCGGCCATGGCCGCTCGTGCGCTGATGTCCCCCGCTCATTTCTCCCGCGAGTTCAAGCGCGCCTATGGCGAAACACCGTATTCCTACCTGCTGACCCGGCGTATCGAGCGGGCCATGCACCTGCTGCGCGCCGGGGTGTCGGTGACGGATGCCTGCATGCAGGTCGGCTGGAGCTCGCTGGGTTCTTTCAGCAGCCGGTTCACCGAGGTGGTCGGGCAGTCCCCTTCGGCCTACCGCGAGCGCGAGCATTCGGCGACGGAAGAGATTCCCGCCTGCATCGCCAAGATCCTGCTGCGTCCGCCGCGATTCTGAGCAGTTTTGAAGAAGCCGGGCAGAAATCCCGCCGCTAGGCTGAAATCATGACAAATATTAGTGTGCAGTATGTTCCCGTGACGGTTCTCGACGTTGATGAGGCGCTGGTTTTCTACCGTGACGCGCTCGGTTTAGCGGTCGCCTCCGATGTGGCTCACGGTGGGTTCCGATGGGTATCCCTCGCAGTATCGGGTCAGCCCGGGCTGAACTTGGTGCTTTCCGCTCCGGGCGCGGGGCGCTCCGCAGAAGACGCCGCTGCCCTCGGGGAGCTTATCGCCAAGGGTGCGCTGGGCGGTTTGGTGCTTTCGGTTCCCGACGTGGATTCGCTCTTCGAATCGCTGAGCGCCAGCGGTGCGGAGGTATTGCAAGAGCCCGTGGACCAGCCGTGGGGGCCACGCGATTGCGCCTTCCGCGATCCCTCGGGCAATATGGTTCGCATCAACCAGGTTTCCTAGGAGAAAAGCATGCCGGATACAGACCAGTCGGGATTCAGCGCCGCCGAGAAGGCCGCAATCAAGGAACGCGCGGCCGAGGTAAAGGCTCCGAAGAAGCGCATGACCAAGGCCGAGAAGCAGGAGCAGGCGCGCAAGGATCTTGAAGCGAAGATCGACTCCTTCGAGGGTACGGACAAGGAACTGGCCCAGCGCCTGCACGAACTCATCACCGCCACCGCGCCGCAACTGGAGCCAAAGCTCTGGTATGGCATGCCCGCCTACGCGCTCGATGGCAAGGTGCTGTGCTTCATCCAGGATGCGAAGAAGTTCGAGGCCCGCTACCTGACCTTCGGATTCAACGATGTGGCGATGCTCGATGAGGGAACGCTGTGGCCCACCTCGTTCGCGATCACCGGGTTGAACGACCAGCAGGCCGCGATGCTCGCCGCGCTGGTGGCGAAGGCCGTCGGAAACTAAATAAAAAGCACCGCGGGTGCGGCTTCCGGATTTCTCCGGAAGCCGCACCCGCGGTGCTTAATGCTTCGTCTTAGCTTTCCAGCGCCGCCGGTGCCGGCTCGCCTTCCAGCTGGCCGTTGCCGCCCTCGGCGTGGAAGACGAACTTGCGCGTCTCCGCCTCGCCTTCGACGTCCACGGTGATCTTCTGGCCGGTGACGATCTGCCCGAACAGGATTCGCTCGGAAAGCTGGTCCTCGATATCGCGCTGGATCGTGCGGCGCAGCGGGCGTGCACCCATTGCAGGATCGTAACCGCGCTCGGCGAGCAGGCTGCGTGCAGCCTGGGTCAGCTCGATGGTCATGCCGCGGTCGTCCAAGCGCTTGGACAGGCGTGCGATGAACAGATCAACGATCTCTTCGATCTCATCCTGGCTCAGCTGCGGGAAGACCACGGTGTCATCAACACGGTTCAGGAATTCCGGGCGGAAATGCTGGCGCAGCTCCTCCTGGACCTTGGCCTGCATCCGCTCGTAACCGGTCTTGGTGTCCGAGGCGGACTGGAAACCAGTCATCACGCCCTTGGAGATGTCGCGGGTACCAAGGTTGGTGGTCATGATGATGATGGTGTTCTTGAAGTCCACCACGCGACCCTGGGAGTCGGTCAGTCGGCCGTCTTCCAGAATCTGCAGCAAGGAGTTGAACAGGTCCGCGTGGGCCTTCTCCACCTCGTCGAAGAGCACGACGGCGAATGGCCGACGGCGCACCTTCTCGGTCAGCTGGCCGCCCTCTTCGTAACCGACGTAGCCCGGAGGGGCACCGAACAGTCGCGACACGGTGTGCTTCTCGGAGTACTCGGACATGTCCAAGGTGATCAGCGCGTCTTCCTCACCGAAGAGGAATTCGGCCAGCGCCTTGGCCAGCTCGGTCTTGCCCACGCCGGTCGGGCCGGCGAAGATGAACGAGCCGCCGGGGCGGTTCGGATCCTTCAGGCCTGCACGGGTACGGCGGATCGCCTGGCTGATCGACTTGATCGCCGAGTCCTGTCCGACGACACGCTTGTGCAGCTCTTCTTCCATGTTCATCAGGCGCGTGGACTCTTCCTCGGTCAGCTTCACAACCGGAATACCGGTCGAGTTAGCTAGCACCTCGGCAATAAGATCCTCGGTGACCTCGGAGATTTCATCCAGGTCGCCGTTGCGCCAGGACTTTTCCTTCTCGTTCCGGGCCTCGATGAGCTTGGACTCCTTGTCGCGCAGCGAAGCGGCACCTTCGAAGTCCTGCGCATCGATCGCAGCTTCCTTCTCCAGTCGCACGGTGGCGATTTCCTCGTCCATTTCCTTCAGCGCCGGCGGGGCGGTCATGCGCTGGATGCGCAGTCGTGCACCCGCCTCGTCGATCAGGTCAACGGCCTTATCCGGCAGGAATCGGTCCGAGATGTAGCGGTGCGCCAACGTGGCGGCAGCCTGCAGGGCACCGTCGGTGATGGACACGCGGTGGTGCGCCTCGTAGCGGTCACGCAGGCCGCGCAGGATCTGCGTGGTCAGCTCGACCGAAGGCTCCTTGACCTGAATCGGCTGGAAACGACGCTCAAGCGCCGCGTCCTTCTCGATATTCTTGCGGTACTCATCCAAGGTGGTGGCGCCAACGGTCTGCAGCTCGCCGCGGGCCAGCATCGGCTTCAGGATCGAAGCCGCGTCGATTGCGCCTTCGGCGGCACCGGCACCCACCAGGGTGTGGATCTCGTCAATGAACAAGATGATGTCCCCGCGGGTGCGGATCTCCTTGAGCACCTTCTTCAGGCGTTCTTCGAAGTCACCACGGTAACGCGAGCCAGCCACCAGCGAACCGAGGTCCAGGGTGTACAGCTGCTTGTCCTTGATGGTCTCCGGCACGTCGCCACGCACGATCGCCTGGGCCAAGCCCTCGACAACCGCGGTCTTGCCGACACCAGGTTCACCGATCAAGACCGGGTTGTTCTTAGTACGGCGCGAGAGGACCTGCATAACGCGTTCCATCTCGTGCTCGCGACCGATCACCGGGTCCAGCTTGCCCTCGCGGGCGGCTGCGGTGAGGTTGCGGCCGAACTGATCCAGCACTGCCGAACCGGCAGGAGTTCCCTCCTGCTGGCCACTGGAGCTGACACCAGCCGAGGCGGTGTCCTTGCTTCCCTGGTAGCCCGAGAGCAGCTGGATGACCTGCTGGCGCACGCGACCGAGGTCGGCACCCAACTTCACCAGCACCTGGGCTGCGACGCCCTCGCCCTCGCGGATCAGGCCGAGCAGGATGTGCTCGGTTCCAATGTAGTTATGCCCCAGCTGCAACGCTTCACGCAGCGAGAGCTCCAAAACTTTTTTGGCGCGTGGAGTGAAGGGGATATGACCGGAAGGTGCCTGCTGGCCCTTTCCGATAATCTCCTGCACCTGCTCACGCACGGCACCCAACGAAATATTCAGCGATTCGAGCGCCTTGGCGGCGACCCCATCACCTTCGTGGATAAGACCGAGCAGCAGGTGCTCGGTGCCGATGTAGTTGTGGTTGAGCATGCGCGCCTCTTCTTGGGCGAGCACGACAACTCGACGGGCACGGTCGGTAAATCTCTCAAACATCTTCGGCACACTCCTTGCTTACCAATAATTCGATGCTACGCACCGCGGGGCCACAATGCGCCCTTGTTCGCCATAGGGATAACCCGCAGGGCTAGATGACGGATTATTCGATTGGCAAACCAATATCTGTCAGGCAAATTTTATCGTCAATTTATTCGTTCTATCTTCAAGCAAATGATTTTGATTGGTGCACCAAACAAAATCATCGTAATCTGCTCGTGATACAAGCAAAGGGCCGGAGTACCTTTCGATACTCCGGCCCTTTGCTGAGACTAATTCAACACCTAGTGAGTTACTTGGCGCGACCCCGGCCACCCTTGCGCATAGCAGCGTTATAGGCGTCAACAACATCAGCATTCAAGCGCCCGCGGGCGTTGACCTTAATGTTGTTTTCCTTGGCCCATGCGCGAATTGCAGGAGCCTCGCTCGCGCTGCTTTGCTTCGCCGAACGCGCAGCTTCGATATATGGCTCCAGGGCCGCACGGAATTCGTCGGCGTGCTCCGAGTTCAAGTCAATCTCGTAGTGCTGACCAGCAATACTGAACGAAATCGACTCAACCGCTTCGCTGCCATCAATGTCGTCAATCAGGGCAATCTGAACCTGACGTGCCATTATTCTTATTCCTCCATGCGTGGATTTGCTGAACTAAGTCCATAAGAACTCAAAGTTCATTGCAAAAATCAAGTATAGTCAGATTTTGCAATAAATTCGAACGCATCAAACAATTAAGAGGTAATTACTAGGATTATCCTAATTTCCGGACGTGCTGGTTTCTGAATTACCATGATGTGCGATTTTAGCTTCGGCTTCGGCCTGGGCTTTGCGCTCATTCCGATCAGCGTTTGAAATCGCCTTGATCGCGTACCAAAATATGAGCCCCAGCACGATAGTTGGAACAATTGCCTCTACATATGGCATGGGATTTATGCCTCCGGCTTGAGTAATGGGAACAGGATCGTTTCGCGAATTCCTAGGTCGGTGAAGAGCATAACCAGTCGATCGATGCCCAATCCGATACCACCCATTGGTGGGGCACCGTACTCCAGTGCGCGCAGGAAGTCTTCATCCAGTTGCATTGCCTCCGGGTCGCCACCGGCAGCCAACAACGATTGCTCGGTCAGGCGCTCACGCTGGATGACTGGGTCGATCAGCTCGGAGAACGCGGTACCGCGCTCCATGCCACCGATGATCAAGTCCCACGCTTCAATGACGCCGGGCTTTGAACGGTGTGGCCGCGCCAGCGGCTGGGCCAGTGGCGGGTAATCGCAGACGAAGGTCGGGTCGATCAGCTTCGGCTCGACGATCTCGCCGAATAATTCGATGACAAGCTTCTGCGCGCTCCACGACGGGTCGATCTTGACTTGGTGCTTTTCGGCGACGCCACGCAATACCTCGGCGTCGGTCTCTGGGGTGATCTCCACGCCCACGGCTTCGGAGAGGCCCGGGTACACGCTCAACCAGCGCCATTCGCCGTCCAGGTTGATGGTGCCGTTTGCGGTCTCGATGGTGCGACCGGCGCCGATGGCATCCGCCGCGTTGAGAATCATCTGCTGCATGCGCTCCGCCATCACGTACTGGTCTGCGTAGGCTTCGTAGCATTCAAGCATGGTAAATTCCGGCGAGTGCGTGGAGTCCACGCCCTCGTTGCGGAAGATGCGGCCGATTTCGAAGACCCTGTCCACGCCGCCAACCACTGCACGCTTGAGGTACAGCTCCAAGGCGATGCGCATGGTCATTTCCTGATCGAAGGCGTTCAGGTGCGTCTTGAATGGGCGGGCCGAGGCTCCACCGTGCACCAGCTGTAGCATCGGGGTCTCTACCTCGACGTACTCGTGGTCCTCGAGGGTGCTGCGCACCGCACGGATGATCGCCGCGCGCTTGTACACCATTTCGCGGGCTTCGTTGCGAACGATCAGATCCGCATAGCGCTGACGCACACGGGTTTCTTCATTCAGGTCTGCGTGCAGCACCGGCAACGGGCGCAGGGCCTTGGAAGCCATTTCGAAGCCATCTGCCATCACCGACAGTTCGCCGCGACGCGAAGAAATTACCTCGCCGGTCACGAATACGTGGTCACCGAGGTCGACCAGGGACTTCCACTGGGCCAGGCGCTCTTCGCCGACATTTGCCAGCGAAAGCATAACCTGCAGGCGGGTGCCGGCGCCCTTCGGGCCGCCCTCCTGCACGGTGGCGAAGCAGAGCTTGCCGGTATTGCGCATAAAGACGATACGTCCGGCAATGCCGACCTTGACGCCGGTCGCCTGATCTGGCTCGAGCTCCGGGAACTGTTCGCGGACTTGCTGCAGGCTATGAGTGCGTGCCACCCCAACCGGGAAGGCTTCCTCGCCGTTTGCCAGCAGGGCGTTGCGCTTATCGATGCGGACCTGACGCTGGTCGTTTGGATCGGTGCTATCTGCGGAATTATTTTGGGAAGTCACAATAGTCCATTCTACGTGCCATTCTTAGTCATTTGGCAGGATCATGATGCGCCTTACACGGTGATCTGCGCGCCTTAACGAATTCAAGGCGCAGAGATTGCTCCCTGCGCCTTGCCTGGTACTACCAGATGGTCACTCGATCTGCCGGATCAAGCCACATTCCATCGCCCGGCTTGGTGTCAAAGGCCTCGTGGAAGGCAGTCAGGTTCTTCGGCACCTGATTGCAGCGGAACTCGCCCGGCGCGTGCGGGTCGGTGGTCACACGCACCACTGCCGTCTCCGGCCGGATCAGCGTGCGCCAGCACTCGGCCCAGGAGTAGAAGAAGCGCTGATCGCCGGTGACACCGTTGATTATCTCGTCCTCTTCGATGCCGCGGGCGGCCAGCTCAAGCTTGTAGGCCCGGTAGGCGATGCCGAGCCCTCCGAGGTCACCAATGTTTTCCCCGAGCGTCAGTTCCCCGTTCACCTGGTGGTCCGGTGCCTCGGTGGGGCGCAAAGCGTTGTACTGGTCGACCAGCTTGCCGGTGAGCTGCTCAAAAGCCTCGCGGTCCGCCTCGGTCCACCAGTTGGTCAGCTGGCCGGTTCCGTCATACTGTGAGCCCTGGTCATCGAACCCATGGCCGATCTCGTGTCCGATGACCGCACCGATCGCCCCGAAGTTCGAGGCGACGTCACGGTCCTTGTCGAAGAATGGCAAGCGCAAAATGGCAGCTGGGAAGGCGATCTCATTGAGCAGCGGATGATAGTAGGCGTTGACGGTCTGCGGATACATGAACCAGAGTTCGCGGTCCACCCCGTCATCGATCTTCTTCAGCTCGCGCTTGAATTCAAATTCGTTCGCCGCCGCAAGGTTGGCGATGACGTCCACCGGATCGGTCTCGATTGAGGAGTAATCGATCCACTCGTTCGGATAGCCGATCTTAGGCCGGAACATCGACAGCTTCTCAAGGGCCTTCTCGATGGTCTCCGCTCCCATCCACGGCAGATTCGAGATCGATATGCGGTAGGCCTCGATAAGCCGCTCAACCAGTGCGTCCATCGCGTGCTTGGCTTCTTCCGGGAAGTGCTTGGCCACATAGAGCTGACCAATATCCTCGCCTACGCCGCCTTCGGTGAAGGAGACGCCGCGCTTCCAGCGTTCCTTCAGCGTTTCCACCCCACCGAGCTTGGCCGAGTAGAAAGAGAAATTCTCATTGACAAACGCACTGGACAGGTATGGTGCGAAGGAACGCAGCGCCTGAACGGTGAGCCAGTTCTTCCAGCTCTCCAGGGGTTCTGCGCTGAGCAGTCCGGAGAGCGCTTCGAAGTAGCTTGGCTGCCAAAATACTACCTCGGCAGAGTACTTCGATTCGATCCCGGCGCCCTTCAGCCAGGTGCGCAGGCCGGGGAACAACTTGAAGACTTCTTCTTCGGTCATGAGGTTATAGCGTGCCTGAGCATCACGGACCTTGACCCGATCCCAGTGATGACTAGCTATCTTGGTCTCCAACGCAGTCACGGAGGCAGCCGCCTGCGCAGGGTCGGGAATGCCGCCGAGCGCCAGCAGCCGGGTTAGGTGTTCTTCATAGTCGGAGACGGTCTGTGCGAACTGTTCTTCGCGGTAATAGGACTCATCTGGCAACCCAAGACCGCCCTGCAAGAAGGTCAACAGGTTTCGTTCCGGGTTTCCGGCGTCGTTCATTGCTCCCGAGGCAAGGAAGCCACTTATGCCCTTGCGATAGAAGGAGCCAGAAAGCTCAAGCAGGGATTCGACATCTGAAACGTTCGAAATTGCCTGCAGGTATTCAGCGACCGGATCGGCGCCGCGCTGTTCGATGACTTCTTCGTTCATGAAACTACCGTACAAATCGGCGATACGCTGTGACGGACCCGCTAGTTCTGATCCGGATTCGTGCGCTTTGACTGCATCTGTAATGATCGCGTGGACCGCGTCTTCAGCGTCGTCGCGAAGCTCCATGAAAGATCCGTAGAGCCCTTGATCGCTCGGGATGGAAGCCGATTCGAACCACTTTCCGTTCGAATGACGGTAGAGGTCGTCCTGGGGGCGGATGGAATCATCACGATATTTCAGCGCATCTGTCGTCAACGAGGGGCTCCCTATATAGCGGATCTAGCAGTACCTATTATTCACTGTATCTATTAGATCGCTAGCCCGAAGGACGTCGCTCGTATATGCGCCGAAGGCTTAAACAGGTGAGGCCCCCACACCAACAGGTGCAAGGGCCTCAAACCATCATACTAAGTTAAGTCCGGCGGTGACCTACTCTCCCACACCCTCACGAGTGCAGTACCATCGGCGCAGTGGGCCTTAGCTTCCGGGTTCGGTATGGGACCGGGCGTTTCCCCCACGCTATGACCGCCGTAACAGTCTCGAAACAACACCTGATGATCCAGTGCCATTAAGTCTTATGAACCACACCACCAACCCCAACAATCAACATCCCCAACCCACCGAAGTGAATCGAAAACACTGATCATCAAGCTGATGATCCAGTTAGTGTTACAAGGTTGTTGTCTCGTAACCGTATAGTGAACGCGAGCATCATTGTCTTCAACGATTGCTTTACTGTGTGTTGTAAGTCAT
>NZ_PCPS01000004.1 GCF_002975405.1 Arthrobacter sp. MYb229
CTGAATCAGGAACGGCCACCGGGAATCCATTGGTAGAGGATTTCGGCAGCCGTTGGATAACTGATGAAAGATCTGGGTTAGAACTAGCCAATAACATTTTGCTGAGTGGTTCATGCCAGAATGCGTTTATGAAACTTAACCAAAAACTCGTCAACGCGGCAATAGAACACATCAATCGTCGCTGGCCAGATGCGGAGCAGGCCGTCGCTGCCGCCTTGTACCTCGAAGATGGACAAATATTAACTAGCATCAGCCTCGACAATTTTAATGCTGCGGCTAACCTGTGTGCTGAAACGGGTGCCATCTGTCAGGCGTACAACATGGATCGACGAGTAACCGCCTCAGTTTGCGTGAGCAAGGCAGCCGGTGAAGACCAAGTTACGATTCTTGCTCCTTGTGGTCTTTGTCAAGAAAGACTCGCACTTTGGGGGCCGGACGTTCAGGTCGCGGTATCAGATCCCGGCTCAGCTGGAGGGTGGGCTGCGCGTACGCTGATTGAAGTCAATCCGTACTACTGGGCCACGGAGTTCACCGATGATGGGGCATGGCCAACTACTGCGGACCACAACGGATAACCGAAGGCAACACTTCTTTTCGCGTCGTTGGCTTTCGTCCCGCATACATTCCACTGGCTAATGCAGTCCACGCTTTACTAATTGCAATGCCATGTTGCACTAAGCGGACCATTTTTGGAGTCGTGCCAGATTTTAGGTTCCCTAAAAATGAGAGTCTACGATCCGTCCCATGAGCCGGTCGCTAGCCGATGAGTTTGCGGTGGGTGTTCGGAGCCTTCAGCATCTGGGCAGTACGCCCGCATGCCGAACGCTCTGTGGGACGCCGTCATCTATGCCAGAGCTAGAATGAGGTCATCTGCGTGCAGCGATGCGTATCGGTTTCATATTTGGATCTTAAGGAATGCAGGTGATGTGTATGTTGATAGTGATTCGTGGAAATTCAGCCTCAGGGAAAAGCACGATCGCGCGCATGCTGCAAACCAAACTCGGGAAACTTACAGCGGTGCTTCAGCAGGATCACTTTCGCAGAGTTATTTACCATGAGCGAGAGCAGGAAAGCCTAGCTCACGCAGACCTACTCGAAATTGCTGCCATTCATTGTCTAAACCGTGGACACAACGTAATCCTGGAAGGGATCTTTAACGCCTCCAGATACGGGGGAATGTTAGAGCGCGTGGCAGCGCATACTGCTGATGCCAGATTTTATTCATTCGATCTCGCTTTCGAAGAGACTGTCAATCGACATTCGACGAGACCGCAAGCCACTGAATTCAGCGATAAAGATATGCGCGGTTGGTACCACGGATGGCAGCCTCTTCCGTTCGTATCAGAGATGCGAATTGTTGCTGATGAAACTCCCGAGCAAATCGTTGAACGTATTTTGCAGCGCCCCACCCGCTAGAAGGAACTTTTCACCTACAGGTTTCCCGTAAGCCGGTCCTCTGGGGAAACGTACGTAAGAGGAACGCTCTACGGGACGAAACCATCACCACGGCGTATCCCGAAGATAGATAGCACCTTTGCGGACACCGGCCCGGCACGTTGTTGTTGGGCAAAGCGTCATGCCTGATGTCGCGCTGGCTTCCTCGCCTGGAATGCTCCTGAGGAAACAAGACATAGACTGAGTCACTATGAGAGAGACCGATCAAGAAGTTGGTTACGTCCGGTTCGAGCATGTTGCCCCGGACGAGATTTGGGCTGAAGTCACAAATCTCTTCGTCTTGTGTTTCGCAGCCCATCCTTACAATGAATCAGCAGATGAGCTACAAAGTATTGTTCAATGGGGCCCAGAGAAACTTGCTAGTCCTGGTGGGCGGCTTGTCGTGGCGAGGCACGATGATCAACTGGTCGGCTTTGCTTTATCTCAGAGGCTTGACCAGGACAGCTCTTGGTTGCAACGACTCAATGGGATGCCGCCAATGCTAGATTTGGACATCTTGCCTTCGAGAACCTTGGTTGTCCAGGAACTCGCTGTCAACGAAAACTTTCGAGGCCGTGGGATAGCCAAACAATGCATCCGTGGACTTCTCTCTAACCGAGCCGAACAAGATGCCGTCCTAGGTGTTTTTGGCCAAGCCACCCAAGTCCGAGAAATGTATAGGCACTGGGGTTTTTCGGAGCTCGGCACCTCTCCCATTTACGGCGGAACCGTGACCCTGCATGCCTTGCATCACAAACTTCCATGGACGGCCTAGGTTTCCAGCTTCAGACCAGTCCGTATGCGGGAACCCGCAAGCAATCATCTTCACCTCTGCAACAGTCGCTTCGTCCCACAGGGGTATGTTGGGACTATCGTTCGGGACCGTCCCGCAAGACGGTCGTTATACGGGACAGACGCTCAGCTGACTTCTGATATTTTCAAAACTTCGAGTTTCCAACGATTTCGCATTCCCATATACCCCGCCCGAGAAAATGCCCGGTGAACGGGGGCTAAGCGGGACACATTTCTGGGCGTTTGCTCCATAAAAATAGTGGCGCAGAAACCGAAGTTTCTGCGCCACCATTTCGTCAATTCAGGAAGTACCCGAAGCGGCCGACTAGTCGACTAATTCTGACAGTTCCAGCCAACGTTCTTCCAGGACGTCAACTTGTTCTCGAAGTTCACGAATCTCGGCCGTGATCTTGCCCAGACCTTCGAAGTCGCTTTGATCATGTGCTGCCAACTTTTCGTTCAGCTTGCTGATCTTCTGGTCGAGCTGACCGACCTTGCGCACGTTCGCGTTCAGTTCTTTCTGCGCGGCTCGACGGTCAACGCCCGAGCCGCCCGCAGTTTTGCCGCCCTTTGCAGAAGCGCTTGTGGGGTTGCCCGAGCCCTTGGAGCTTTCTGAACTGCGCAGCTCCAGGTATTCATCTACGCCACCTGGCACATGACGGAAGTTTCCATCGAGGATTGCGTACTGCTGATCGGTGACGCGTTCTAGCAAGTAGCGGTCGTGGGAAACGACAATCAAGGTACCTGGCCAAGAATCCAACAGATCTTCGAGGGCGGCCAGCATGTCGGTATCAACATCGTTAGTCGGCTCATCGAGGATCAGCACATTTGGCTCATCCATCAGGATCATCAGCAACTGAAGCCGGCGGCGCTGGCCACCGGATAGTTCCCGGACCTTGGTGGACAGATGTGCCGAGGAGAAGCCCAAGCGCTCCAAAAGCTGCGCCGGGGTCAGATCCTTGCCGTCCACATTAAAAGTAGTGCGGTAGCGGGCCAAGATCTCTCGGACCCGATCCTCGCCGATCTTTTCCAATTCACGGAACTGCTGGTCCAGCACCGCGAGCTTAACCGTCTGGCCGCGCTTGATCGTGCCGCCGGTAGGCAATACGGTTCCTGCAATCAGGCCCAAGAGCGTGGACTTGCCTGCGCCGTTGGCACCGAGCAGGCCGGTGCGCTCACCCGGGGCGATGCGCCAGGTGAAAGGCTTCAGGATGCGCTTCTCACCGAAGCTGACCTCGGTGTCCAAGAGATCCACCACATCCTTGCCCAGACGCGTGGTTGCCATCTTCTTCAGTTCCAGCGGATTGCGAACCGGTGGAACGTCGGCGATCAGCTGGTTTGCCGCTTCGATGCGGAACTTCGGTTTGGCAGTTCGCGCCGGGGCACCTCGGCGAAGCCAAGCGAGTTCCTTTTTCATCATGTTCTGGCGCTTGCCTTCGGTCACCGCCGCAATGCGATCACGCTCGACGCGCTGCAGGATGTACGCGGCGTAGCCGCCTTCGAAGGGTTCAACTAGGCGGTCATGGACTTCCCAGGTGTCGGTGCAGACCTCGTCCAGGAACCAGCGGTCGTGGGTTACGACCATGAGCCCGCCCGAATTCTTCGCCCAGCGATTCTTCACGTGATTCGCCAGCCACGAAATGCCTTCGACGTCCAAATGGTTGGTTGGCTCGTCGAGGATGACCACGTCCCAGTCCTGGACGAGCAATGCGGCCAAGGCGACGCGTCGTCGCTGGCCGCCGGAGAGGGTGGAAATTTTCGCTTCCCAATCCAAATCCGCCACCAGGCCGGAAACCACATCGCGAATGCGTGCCTCGCCGGCCCATTCGTGGTTTTCCATGTCGCCGACCAGCGCGTAGTGCACGGTAGCGTCGGAATCCAAGGTATCGCTCTGGTCGAGCACACCGACGCGCACTCCGCTGCGTCTAGTCACGCGGCCTGAGTGCGGCTCGATTTTGCCCGCGAGCATGCGTAGGAGCGAAGATTTGCCTTCGCCGTTGCGTCCCACGAGCCCGATGCGGTCACCTTCGGAAATACCGATGGTGACCGAGTCGAATACGACGTGAGTGGGATATTCCAGATGTAGGGTTTCGCCCCCGAGTAAATGAGCCACACCTCTAGTTTACGAAGCAGGGCAAATCGAGACGGATCCGCATCACCTGGAACCGGTGATTTTTTGCCGGAGAACAGCTGGAAGGACAAAAATACCCCTTCTTGGGTGTGTTGTGCGATTTCACTCAGGACATGGAACGTGGCAGAATAATTAGCGTGCTAAACGGGCAATGCCCGCGCGGTGCGTTTTCCGCCCTGGTGTAATGGCAACACGCCAGCCTTTGGAGCTGTGCATTGTAGGTTCGAATCCTACGGGCGGAACCACTTTGCTCAAGCGCCCCCTGCGGGCGCTTTTCTTTTTGGCGCCAGTTAAGCCGATCTTCTTCCGCGCGATAGACTGTCACCGGGGTTTTACTTCAATGCCGGAAACCTCAAACTCGACTTCGCAGGAGAAAGCACTTGAGCGATCAGGTCAACGCACCAGTAGCCGTTATCGTCCTCGCCGCAGGCGCGGGAACTCGGATGAAATCGGCGAAGCCGAAGATCATGCATGAAATCGCAGGTCGTTCCATGATTTCCCACGCGTTGCACGCAGCTTCTGCGTTGGAGCCAAAGAGCTTGGTCGCCGTGGTGCGTCACCAGCGTGACCTCGTGGCGGCGCATATTCTGGGCCAGTTCCCGAACATCACCATTGCCGACCAGGACGAAGTTCCCGGCACCGGACGCGCCGTGCAGCAGGGCCTTGAAGCGGTGGATCCAGCCCTCGAAGGAACCGTCGTGGTGACCTACGGCGATGTGCCATTGCTCACCAGCGAGGTGCTCTCCGGATTGGTTGTCACCCACGAGGCCAGCGGCAACGCGGTCACCGTGCTGACCACCGAGCTGGATGACCCTTCGGGCTACGGGCGCATCCTTCGCGATGAGAACGGGGACGTCTCCGGCATCCGCGAACAGAAAGATGCCAACGAGGCCGAGCTGGCCGTCAAGGAAATCAACTCCGGCATCTATGCATTCGATGCCGCCATGCTGCGTTCGGCGCTGACCGAGGTCACCACCGACAACGCGCAGGGCGAAATGTACCTGACCGACGTGCTCGCCATTGCTCGCTCGCGTGGCGGCCGCGTCGCTTCCTCGCAGATCGCCGACCGCTGGCAGATCGAGGGCGCGAACGACCGCGTCCAGGTCTCCAACCTGGCCCGCATCTACAACGAGCGCAAGGCCGAATTCTGGATGCGCCAGGGCGTGACCATCGTTGATCCGGCCACCACCTGGATCGACGCGACGGTCATCATTGGCCAGGATGTCACCCTGAAGCCGGGCACCCAGCTGCACGGGGAGACCATCATCGGCACCAACGCGGTAGTTGGCCCCGACACCACCTTGACCAACGTGGTGGTCGGCCAGAACGCCACGGTGAAGCGCACCGACGCTACCGACTCGCGCATCTCCGAGGGAGCCAGCGTGGGTCCATTCGCTTACCTGCGCCCGGGGACCGAGCTCGGCCCGGACGGCAAGATCGGCGCGTTCTACGAAACCAAGAACGTCACCATCGGCCGCGGCTCCAAGCTCTCGCACCTCGGCTACGCCGGGGATGCCGAAATCGGCGAATTCACCAATATCGGCTGCGGCAACATCACCGCCAACTACGATGGCGAAAAGAAGCACCGCACCAAGATCGGTTCGCATGTGCGCACCAGCTCGAACACCGTGTTCATCGCCCCGGTAGAACTCGGGGACGGCGCCTACACCGGCGCTGGCGCGATCGTACGCAAAAACGTCCCGGCCGGTGCGCTTGCGCTGTCCGTGGCCCCGCAGCGCAACACCGAGGGCTGGACGCTGGAGAAGCGCCCCGGCACCCCTTCGGCCGACGCCGCGTTCAAGTCCTCATTGAATGGCTCGGATTCCGAGTAATTCATTCGAGGAAGTCATTTCCTCAGACCACCTCATACGTGATAGCGAAGCGAGCGAGAAAGCAAACCCCATGAGTGAAATCAGCCATAATGTCGATAAAAAGCTGGTCCTGGCCACCGGCCGGGCACACCCGGAACTGGCAGCGGAAGTCGCCAAGGAACTGGACACCGAACTGCTCCCGTTGAACGCCTACGACTTCGCTAACGGCGAGATCTACGTTCGGTCGGATGAGTCGGTCCGCGGCAAGGAAGTCTTCCTGCTGCAGTCCTACCCGGCCCCACTGAACAACTGGCTGATGGAACAGCTGATCATGATCGATTCGATGAAGCGCGCCTCGGCGCGGCGCATCACCGTGGTCGCACCGTTCTACCCGTATGCCCGCCAGGACAAGAAAGGCCGTGGCCGCGAGCCGATCTCGGCTCGTCTGGTCGCAGACCTGTTCAAGACCGCAGGCGCAGACCGGGTGATCTCTTGCGATCTGCACACCGCGCAGATCCAGGGCTTCTTCGACGGTCCGGTGGACCACCTGTTTGCTTTCCCGCTGCTGGCCGACTACATCCGCACCAAGGTGGATGTGGAGCAGGTTACCGTGGTGTCCCCGGATACCGGCCGCGTGCGCGTTGCCGAGCAGTGGGCCGAACGCCTCGGCGGTGCCCCGCTGGCGTTCGTCCACAAGTCCCGCGATCTGACCATGCCTAACCAGGCCGAGTCCAAAACCGTGGTGGGCCAGGTTGAAGGCCGCACCGCGGTGCTGATCGACGACATGATCGACACCGGTGGAACCATCGCCGGCGCGGTGCGCGTGCTGAAGGAAGCCGGAGCCAAGGACGTCATCATCGCCGCCACCCACGCGGTGTTCTCCGAGCCTGCCGCGCAGCGTCTGGCCGAGTCCGGTGCCACCGAAGTGGTTGTCACCAACACCCTGCCGATCCCTGAAGAGAAGCGCTTCGAGAACCTCACCGTGCTCTCGATCGCACCGATGCTGGCTCGCGCCATCTCCGAGGTCTTCCACGAAGGTTCGGTGACGAACCTCTTCGACGGCCGCGCCTAGCAGTCCTCGTTTCGCAAGCCTCTGGCCGGCACCTTCGGGTGCCGGCCAGAGGCCGTTAAAAGCTATTTACCAGCGCATGAAGCTCAGCCGTCGGAAACCGGACCCTGCCCGGCTTCGGTGCGCGCCAAGGTGTGAGAGGCTTCGAGCAGCTCACGAAGCACGCCCAGATCGATCTTGGACAGCCGTCCCAGATAGAGGCAGGCCTTGCTGGCCCGGTGCGGGCCGAGCGCCGCGAGCAGTTCGGGCCACTTCTCGGCGAAATCGCTTTGGAGATAGAGGGTGTGCTTTGCGGATCCTGGGGCGAAGGCCATGAGCGGCGCCCGTGCGCTGCGCCCGTTGGCATGGAAGTATTCGTATTCACCGAACCCGATGATTTTCCCGGCCCAGACCACCGGTGTCTCTGCCGTGATTTCCTGATAGAGGCTCAGCAGCTCCTCGGCCTCGGCCCGCCGTGTCCCGGGGGCACGGTCCAAGACTTCTGAAACCGGCATCTCGGACGGTGACATCGCTGGTTGTTTCGTAGCCACAAGTGCTCCTTGGTTTAGGCGGATTCTCACCGTTGATCTATTGGATTGTTGCCACGCTACCGGGGGAGCGGAACTATGCCAAAAGGTATCATCTCTTGATGATGTGGGATGGGCTACATGTTTTTTCTCCGGGGTGAGTAACTGGTAGAATTACTCATTGTGCCCAGGCGAGGGAAACATCTTTTTTGATGTAGCCGTTATCGACAAGGCCGGAAAAGCTCTTTCATCTCCAGATGATGGATGCTTCCCAGGTCCACGCAGGGCGTAAGAAGTAGCATTCATTTACTCTAAGGAGATTCATCATGGCATCTGTCAACCTTGACGCCGTAGTCCGTTCCGATTTCGGCAAGGGCGCAGCCCGTCAGGCCCGCCGCGACGGCATGATCCCAGCAGTCATCTACGGTGCAGGCTCCGAGCCACAGCACATCCTGCTGCCAATCCACGAGACCACCCTGGCCATCCGTGACCGCAGCGTTCAGCTGGTTCTGAACATCGAGGGCAAGGAAGTAACCACCTCGATCAAGGATGTTCAGGTCCACGCCATCAACCGCACCGTTGATCACATGGACCTGCTGATCGCTGCGTAATTGCACTCTTCGGAACTGCAATACAGCTTTTAGTAGCTAAGACTCATGAGCAATGACACTTGGCTGGTAGCCGGGCTCGGGAATCCCGGGCCCGGCTACGCTGGCAATAGGCACAATATCGGGCACATGGTGCTCGACGAGTTGGCACAACGTTCCGGCTCTAAATTCAAAACCCATTCCTCGCGTGCCCAGATTATCCAGGGCCGGCTAGGCATCGGCGGACCCCGCATCGTCTTGGCCAAACCCCTGACCTACATGAACCTCTCCGGTGGACCGGTCGCGAACCTCGCCAAATTCTTTGGCATCGGGATCGAAAAATTGATCGTCGTCCACGACGAGATCGACATTCCCTTCGATACGGTCAAGCTCAAGCGCGGCGGGGGAGAAGGCGGCCACAACGGGCTGCGCGATATCTCCAAGGCCATGGGCTCCAAGGACTATCTTCGCGTGCGTGCCGGCGTGGGGCGTCCCGCCGGGCGCATGGATACCGCGGACTGGGTGCTGCAGGACTTCTCGAAAACCGAAAAGCAAGCGCTGCCGTTTCTCATCGACAATTCGGCGGACGCAGTCGAACTGTTGATGTCCTCCGGGTTGGAAGCGGCGCAGGAGAAGTTTCACACTTCCTGATCGTATTGCGATCAAAGCGGTCAGAATTTTTGCCACTGCGGCAGGGGTTCTGGCCGTTTTGCCTTTGCTGAGGGGTTGCTAACTAAGGACTTACTTAGATGTGTTCTGCGTTCTAGAGTGGAATAATTAGCTAATGTACCCTTTGCCTAATCAGCTTAAGCGATCTGGCAAACCACATCCATTACCTCGGAGGACCACGTGCAGACGGTTACCGGTCACCCAGAAACCACCGAAGCGCTCTCTCAAGCAGAGGTCGCACGGATCAAAGCAGACTTTGAAATCCTGGAGCACCAGGTCAACGGCACCGAGCTCATCTATTTGGACTCCGGAGCGACCAGCCAGAAGCCACGCTGCGTCTACGAAGCCGAGCAGCATTACTACGAGAACGCCAACTCGGCAGTGCACCGCGGTGCACATACCCTCGCCGTTGAAGCCACCGATATTTTCGAGCAGGCACGCGAGACCGTGGCCAAGTTCATCGGCGCGCGCAGCAACGAACTGGTGTGGACCTCGAATGCCACCGAAGCGTTGAACCTCATCTCCTACTCGCTTTCCAACGCCTCGCTCGGCCGCGGCGGCGAGTCTTCCGCACGCTTCCGGATCGGTGCCGGCGATGAGATCCTGGTGACCGAGATCGAGCACCACGCAAACCTGATCCCTTGGCAGGAATTGGCGTTCCGCACCGGCGCGACCTTGCGTTACGTGCCGGTCGACGAGCACGGGGCACTGCGCTATGAGTTGCTCGACGAGCTGATCAACGAGAAGACCAAATTGGTGGCCTTCACCCATGTGTCCAACGTCCTGGGCACCATCACGGACGTCGCGCGTTTTGTCACCGCCGCGCGGAAGGTCGGAGCACTGACGGTGCTGGACGGATGCCAGTCGGTCCCGCATATGCCCGTTGACGTGAAGGCCCTGGACGTGGACTTCATGGCCTTCTCCGGACATAAGATGCTCGGCCCAACAGGCATCGGCGGCCTCTACGGCCGTGCCGAGCTGCTGGACGCCATGCCGCCGTTCCTGACCGGCGGATCGATGATCACCGTGGTCGATATGGAACATGCCGAATTTCTTCCGTCGCCGCAGCGCTTCGAAGCCGGGACACAGCGCATCGCGCAGGTCCACGGGCTGGCTACCGCCGCCAGCTACTTGGACGAGATCGGCATGGATCGCATTGCCGCTTGGGAGGAACACCTCGGGGCCATGCTCTTCGAGGGACTGTCCAAGCTGGAAGGCGTGCGCGTTTTCGGTCCCTCCGGCATCAAACGCATCGGCACCGTGCCTTTCGAAGTCATCGGGGTCCACCCGCATGATGTGGGCCAGTTCCTGGACTCGCGCGGCATCGCCGTGCGCGTCGGACACCATTGCGCCCAGCCGCTGCACCGTGCCCTGGGAGTATCTGCCACGACTCGTGCAAGCACCTACCTTTACAACACCGAGCAGGACGTTACCGCGCTGATCGAGGCCGTTGCCTCCGTGCGTGAATACTTTGGAGTTTAAATGAACGAGCTAGATCAGCTGTACCAACAGGTCATCCTCGACCATGCCAGGCGTCGTTTCGGCTCGCCCTTGGTCGACCCGGCAGACGGCGAACTGCATGGCGAATCGCACCAGCACAATCCCATCTGCGGAGATCAGATCCGTGTCCGCGTGGCTCTGGATGGCGACGCGCATTTCACGGCGATGAGCTGGGAAGGAGACGGCTGTTCCATCTCCATGGCCTCCGCCTCGGTGCTCAGCGAGATGCTCCCGGAGATGACCAAGGATGAATTCCTGGACAAGCTGGAAGTCTTCCGTGAAATGATGCGCTCGCGGGGCACCATGGTTCCGGACGAGGACGTGCTGGAAGACGCTGCGGCATTCGTTGGTGTCTCCAAGTTCCCGGCACGCGTTAAGTGCGCCATGCTCGCCTGGGTGGCAGCCGAAGCAGCCATGCTGGGTGCCAACGCCTGAGCGGATCTCAGGGCAGCGCCAGAGCCTCTAGATATAAAGAAACCCTTGCTCCGCACATTGAAAATGTGCCGAGCAAGGGTTTCTTCGTCAAGCAGAGCTAGTCTTTGTCGCCGGGCTGGTAAACATCCGGGATGCCATCTTTGTTGTCATCGCGTGTTTCGCGGGCGGCAATGATCTTGTACCCACGGTTGCGCGGGATCAGCCACAAGGCGCCGAGGATCGCGGCAATGAAGGAGCCGGCCAGGATTGCGACCTTTGCATGTTCGTAGTGCACCGATTCCAGACCGAAGGACAGCTCGGAGACCAGCAAGGAGACGGTGAAGCCGATGCCCGCCAGCAGCGTCACGCCGAACAGGTCAGCCCATTTGGCGTCCTTATCCAAGGACGCCTTGGTGAACTTGGTGAGCAACCAGGTGAAGCCCATGATGCCGATCGGCTTGCCGAGCACCAAGCCAAGCACGATGCCCCAGAGCACCGGGTCGGTGAACAGCCCGCCGCCGCCGGAATCGGAGGAAACCACAGTGACACCCGCGGCGAAGAAGGCAAAGATCGGGATGCAGAAACCGGAAGAGAGCGGACGGAAGCGGTGCTCGAAGAGTTCGGACAAACCATAGCCTTCACGACCGTCGGTGCGTTTGACCGGGATGCAGAAGCCCAGAACCACGCCCGCGATGGTTGCGTGAATTCCCGAACCGAAGATGAAGATCCAGGTAATGACGCCCAGCGGCAACAGGATCGCCCACGCCGCCCAGGCGCGCTTGGCGAAGAACTTGCCCAGGGAACGGGCCAGCACGGTGAACAGGATGATCGGAATCAGGGCCAGCCCGAGGTAGGCCAGCTTGAGCTCGTCGGTGAAGACGAAGGCGATGATGACGATGGCGATCAGGTCATCAACCACCGCGAGGGTCAGCAGGAAGATGCGCAGCGCGGCCGGCAGAGCCGAACCGATGACGGCAAGCACCGCGACGGCGAAAGCGATATCGGTCGCCGTGGGGATCGCCCAGCCGCGGAGCAGCTCGGTGCCGCCCCCGGAACCGGCGGCGATAGCCACGAAGACCAATGCCGGAACCAGCACGCCACCGAAGGCAGCGGCAACCGGGACCGCCGCGGTTTTGACGTTGCGCAGATCGCCAATGACGAATTCTTTCTTCAATTCCAGACCGGTCAGGAAGAAGAACACCGCCAGCAAGGCGTCGGCTGCCCAGTGGCCGATGGAAAGATTCAGGTCGACACCGAAGAGGGTGGGCCCGAAATGAAAATCACGCAGCGCAAAATAGGAATCGCGCATCGGCGTGTTGGCCCAAATGAGAGCGAGGATCGCGCCAGCGATGAGGACCATGCCGCCGACGGTTTCCTTGCGCAGGATATCTCCAATGCGCACCGACTCTTTGTAGCTTGGGCGCGAAAACAGGTTCCTTGGCGAACCTGAAGAGGGCGTTGGAGTCATTGTTGAACTCGCTTACTTCGATAAATGAAAATTTGTTCGCCGACCAGACTTCCCGGCACACCTGACTTTAACACTAGCGCGAAACGTGGCTCGAACCACAAAATCCCGGGTGAGCGCATCTTCACACCGACCCGGGATCTTGCCGCTGGTTCTTGACGGCGGTTAGCGCGAAAGCCACTCATTGACCTGAGCGGCCTGCATGTTCAGCGCCTTGCCCAGGTACGGCTCCGCAGCGGAGGCAAGCTTGCCGCCGATGAACGGAATCGACGAGGAAACCTTCGCATCGATAGCGAATTCGCTCTGCTCACCGGCTGGGCTCAACGATTCGGTGCCGGAGACCGACACCGGGACGCCTGCCACGTTGATCTTCACCGAAGCCGAACGATTGCCTGCTGCATCCGGTGCGCTCCACTGCTCGACCTGCGTGACATCAATGGAAGCGCCCACGAATTTACGGGCGAAGTCCGGCACGCGGTCGGTGGGCAGCGCGCGGACGGTGGTCAGCGTGAAGGCGCTATTGGTGTCGCCCTCAACGGTGAAACTCGTCAACGTGCCCTTGGCGAGCGAGGTCAGATGCTCGGCGAAACCGCGATCGGCCAAGGTCGCGATGACCTTGTCTGCAGGGTGCGCGATCTGCGTGCTTGCGTTCAATGCCATGAATACGAATCCCGTTCTTGAAAGGTTCGGCGGTCGTGCAGAACAATCTTGTGTTCCGTGCCGGTTCTGGTCGTTATTAACCCTATCGGTTCCCTCAGGTTAGGTAGGCTAGGAAGGCCGCATAAAACAACATATTGGCATTGCGCCGACCGCGGAAACATTTTGCGGTCGTTGTTTGTGGTGCGCTACCGGATATTTTGCCTTCAGGAGAGGAACTTTAAGCAACATGAGCCTGAGCGGACTTCATGATTTCCTGCGCGAGGAACCGTCATTTAGGCGAATCCAGCAAGGCGCCTCGTTGGCCTTCAACGCCCGCAGCGAAGAGCTGGAGATCGCCGCCCCGCCGGGGATGCGCGCGATTCTCGGCGCCCACGTCGCCGAGGGGCTCTTCTCCGGGCAAGAGCAGTCGATCATGCTGATCGTGACCGCCACCGGGCGTGAGGCCGAGGATGTTTCGGCCTCCCTGACCGCATACATGCCCGCAGAGCAGATTGCGGAGTTCCCTTCCTGGGAGACCCTGCCCCATGAGCGGCTCTCCCCGCGCAGCGATACCGTGGGCCGTCGCCTGGAAGTCCTGCGTCGGCTGCACGACGGAGACCCGACGCTGAAGGTCATCATCGCGCCGATTCGCGCGGTGCTCCAGCCGCTGGTCTCCGGATTGGGGCAGCTGCGCCCGGTGGAGCTCGAGCTCGACGCGGAGCCGGGCTTCGAAAGCGTCATCAGGGATCTGGCCGCGGCGGCCTATGCCCGGGTGGACATGGTCACTCATCGCGGCGAATTTGCCGTCCGCGGCGGCATCATCGACGTCTTCCCGCCAACTCTCGAGCATCCGGTGCGCATCGACTTCTTTGGCGAGCAAATCGATTCGATGCGCTACTTCTCCATCGCCGATCAGCGTTCCTTGGAGGGCGAGGCTCCAGCCAAGATCGTGGCCACTCCCTGCCGCGAAATGCTCATTACCCCGCAGGTGATGAGCCGGGCCGCCAACCTCAAGGCGAACTTCCCCGCGGCGACGGAAATGCTGACCAAAATTGCCGGCGGCATAGCGGTGGAAGGCATGGAATCCCTGGCGCCGCTGCTGGTGGACGAGATGGTGCCGTTGCTCTCGCTGCTTCCGGCCTCGTCCATCGCGCTGGTGATGGAACCCGAGCGAGTCCGCTCCCGCGCCCACGACCTGAATGCGACCAACGCTGAATTCCTCGCCGCGGCGTGGGCCTCGGCCTCCGACGGCGCGGCGGCGCCATTGGATCTGAGCACCGCGGAGTCCGGACGCAAGCTCGCCTCCGGCGACTTCGCCTCACTGGCCGAAACCGTTGAGCATGCCAAAGACGCCAAGGTCTCTTGGTGGTCGCTGACCTCGCTGGGTGCGGATGAAGATCTTGGCCTAGGCGCGGCGACCATCCGGGTCGAGGCCCGCGAACCACGCGGCTACCAAGGCGACATCGAAGCGATGATGGAATTCCTCTCCGGCCGGGTCAAGGACGGGTGGCGCTTGGTGGTGGCCACCGAAGGCCCGGGCCCGGCGGCGCGGCTGTCTGAACTTTTCCAGGAATACCAGATCCCGGCGCACCGTGTCCCGGAGCTCAGCGAGCTGCCCACGGCGGGACTCATCGAAATCACGCAGGCCACCGCCGGGCGCGGCTTCGTTTTTGACGAGCTGAAATTCGGGTTGCTGACCGAAGCCGACCTGCTGGGGCGTTCGAGCGCCTATGGCAGCCGCAAGACGCGCAAGCTCAGTGCCAAGCGCAAGCGCAATGCGGTGGATCCGCTGTCCCTGCAAACCGGCGACTACATCGTGCACGAGCAGCACGGCATCGGCAAATTCGTGGAATTGGTGGCACGCAAGGTGTCCGGGTCCTCGAAGGATGCCAAACGCGAATACCTCGTGGTGGAATACTCCGCTTCGAAGCGCGGGGCACCGGGGGACCGGCTCTTCGTTCCGATGGAGCAGCTGGACCTGGTCACCCGCTACGTGGGAGGCGAAGCGCCAAGCCTGTCCAAGATGGGCGGCTCGGATTGGGCCAGCACCAAATCAAAGGCCCGCAAGGCGGTCAAGGAGATCGCCGGGGACCTGATCAAGCTGTACTCCGCGCGAATGGCCAGCCGCGGCCACTCCTTCGGCCCGGACACCCCGTGGCAGAACGAGCTCGAAGAGGCCTTCGCCTATATCGAGACCCCGGATCAGCTCACCGCCATCAACGAGGTCAAGCAGGACATGGAGCGCGAGATCCCCATGGACCGGCTGATCTCCGGTGACGTGGGCTTCGGCAAGACCGAGATCGCGGTCCGGGCCGCGTTCAAGGCGGTCCAGGATTCCAAGCAAGTGGCCATCTTGGTGCCAACCACGCTGCTTGCCTCCCAGCACCACCAGACCTTCACCGAACGCTATTCGGGATTCCCGCTGCGGGTGAAGTCGCTTTCCCGTTTCCAGACGGCCAAGGAGTCCAAGGAAATCCTTGCCGGGCTCAAGGACGGCTCGATCGATATCGTGATCGGCACCCACCGGCTGCTGTCCAAGACGGTCCAGTTCAAGAACCTCGGGTTGGTGGTCATCGATGAGGAACAGCGCTTCGGTGTGGAACACAAGGAAGAGCTGAAGAAGATGCGCACCAACGTGGATGTGCTGGCGATGAGCGCCACGCCAATCCCGCGCACCTTGGAAATGAGCCTGACCGGAATCCGCGAGACCTCGACGCTGGCCACGCCTCCGGAGGAGCGCCATCCGGTGCTGACCTTCGTCGGACCGCGCAGCGATAAGCAGATCTCCGCCGCGATCCGCCGCGAGCTGATGCGCGACGGCCAGGTGTTCTTCGTGCACAACCGGGTCTCCTCCATCGACCGGGTCGCCGCGGAGCTGCGCGAACTGGTTCCTGAGGCGCGCGTCGAGGTGGCGCACGGCAAGATGAGCGAATCGCGGCTGGAACGAATCATCCAGGACTTCTGGGAGAAGAAGTTCGATGTGCTGGTCTCCACCACCATCATCGAAACCGGCCTGGACATCTCGAACGCCAACACGCTGATCGTGGACCGGGCGAACAACTACGGGCTCTCCCAGCTTCACCAGCTTCGCGGGCGTGTGGGACGTGCCCGCGAGCGCGCCTACGCCTACTTCCTCTGGGATGTGGAGAAGCCGCTCGGCGAGGTGGCGCTGGAGCGGCTGAAGGCCGTGGCAGCGCATAACGAGCTCGGCTCGGGCTACCAATTGGCGATGAAGGATCTTGAATTGCGCGGAGCGGGCAACCTGCTCGGCGGGGAGCAGTCCGGGCATATCGCCGGGGTCGGCTTCGACCTCTACCTGCGCCTGGTCGGCGAGGCGGTAGCGGACTTCAAGGGCGAAGGCGAAGAAGAAGCCACCGAAATGAAAATTGATCTTCCGGTCAATGCGCACCTGCCCCACGAATACGTGCCGGGTGAACGGCTGCGTTTGGAGGCCTACCGCAATATCGCCGGAGCCGAAACCGCCGAAGCGCTCGCCGAGGTCCGCGAGGAACTTGAGGACCGTTATGGCAAGCTGCCGCAGCCGGTAGAGAACCTGATGCGTGTCGCGGCGCTGCGCGTGAGGGCACGCGCGGTGGGGCTGCGTGACATCCAGCAGATCGGGAACCACATCAAGGTGTCACCGGCGAAGATCGAAGACCTTCCGGCCTCGCGTCAGGTCCGTTTGGAACGCCTCTACCCAGGGGCCACGAACAAGCCCGCCTTGAACGCAATCTTCATCCCGAAGCCGCGGACGTCGCCGGTGGGCGGCAAGGACCTTGCCGACGAGGCGATCCTTGAATGGGCCGAGCGCATGCTCTATGGAATCTTCGAGCCGACGCCGGCGGCACCAGCGGCGGCCGAAGCGAAAAAGTAGGCCTCGAGCAAATCGATGGCCGGGATTCCAGAACTGGATTCTGGGATTCCGGCCATCGGTCAGCTGGTGCGCAATTCGGCCGCGTAGGCGTGCACCGGCCGGGCATAGAGTTCCAGGCTCGGAGCCAATGCCTGCAAGGCGACCTGAAGGGCCGCGGAGCCTTCACCGGCATCATGCAAGGCCAAGGCGAGAAACGCTTGGGCATCACGGTGCAAGGAAGAATCCGGGCCGACCATACGGAGCAATTCGATGGCTTCCCGGACCTCTCCCAAATTGCGCAGGGTGCTGGCCAGCTGGATTCGCGCTTCGCTCAGTTTCTGCTCGCTCAACCTCCCGGCAATCGCCGCGCGGTAGGGGCCGACGGCCAGGGCCTCCTCGCCCAGATAATCGTGCAGCGAGGCTCGTTCAAAAAGCGCCTCAGCATCATCGGCTGGCTTTTGCGCAAGTAGTTGCGCCAGCTCATTGCGCAGGGAATCTGGATTTTTCGCCCCTGCGGTGTTCCAGAATAATTCGATACGTTCTTGCCAGCTGCCGGTCATGGCTTGAGACTAGTCTGGCAATCAAAGCCCAAGCAAGCAGCCTTGGCCGGACGGGGCGCGAAAAAGGGGGAGGCCCGAAGACCTCCCCCTAGCTCAAGCTTTACTTACTTGGCGGTGCTAGCTGCGGCAGCCACGGCGATGGAGTCCGAGCGGCCCATCAGGTGCATCGGAATTGCGAAGGCGCCGAACGACAGCACGAAGCATGCGATGGTCGGCCACCAAGCGGTCTCCAAGGTCCAGTAGGACAATGCGTAGATGCCGGCCGAGAACAGCACCAGGAAGATCACGGTATTAACGATGTTGCCAACGAGGCGACCTTCACCAGAGTGGGCGGTGTTCTTGCCGTTCGAGTACACTTTTTCTCCTTGAGGAAACGAATGGGTGCGGTGCCCTAGTAGCTGGACCCGCTTTGCTCTCCCTCTAGGATAGCAACTCCGGAGCTGGAACCGAGACGTGTTGCGCCGGCGGCAATCATGGCCCGGGCGGTTTCCACGCTACGCACGCCGCCCGAAGCCTTGACCCCTAGATCGGGGCCCACGGTTTTGCGCATCAAGGCGACATCTTCCACGGTGGCTCCACCGGTGGAGAAACCGGTGGAAGTCTTCACGAAATCGGCTCCCGCGGCCTTGGCGGCCTCGCAAGCCAGAACCTTGGCCTCTTCGGTAAGCAGGCAGGTTTCGATGATGACCTTCAAGATCGCGCCACCTTCGTGGGCTGCCTGGGCAATGGCGAAGATCTCGTTAACCAGCGCGTCGCCATCGCCACGCAGCGCCGCGGACACGTCGATCACCATGTCGATCTCGTTGGCGCCGTCGGCGACCGCGGTGCGGGTTTCAAAGACCTTGGTATCGGTGGTGGAGGTGCCCAGCGGGAAGCCAATCACCGAACAGGTTAAGACGTTGGAGCCGGACAACTCGCGGGAGACCGTGGAAACCCACAGCGGGTTCACGCAGACGGACTTGAACTCATACTGCTTGGCTTCTTCGCAGATCGTCACGATCTGTTCGCGCGAAGCGTTCGGTGCCAGCAGGGTGTGGTCGATATAGCCGGCAATTTCGCGGGCGCTCAGTTCACTCATCATGATCCTCTGTTCGTTCTCTTACATAGTTTTTGAGCAGGTCCTGTACGAAGAAATTATTCGTTCAGGAACGCTTCGAGTTCGCGCTTTATGGCTAGGCACTGCTCGGTGCCTGCCGCCCGGGCGGCAGGCACGCCGGCCAAGTCATCTGAATGTTCCACGGTTTCGAGGTAGCACTTGAGTTTGGGTTCGGTGCCCGAGGGGCGGACTATGACGCGTGCCCCGGTAAAGGTGTGCAGCACCATTGCATTGGTGGCCGGCAGCTTTTCGGTGCCGCGGGACAGGTCGGTGACCTCGGTGACCGCCGCTCCGGCCAGTTCTGCCGGGGCGTTGGTGCGGATCTTGTCCATCAATACCGGGATCTGCGACAGGTCGGTGAAGCGCAGAGAAAGCTGGTCGGTGACGTGCACGCCGTGTTTGGCCGCCAGCTCGTCCAGGCGTCCCTGGATGCTGTTGCCGCTGGCCTTGAGCTCCGCCGCCAGGTCGGCGAGTACCAACGCCGCGGACATTCCGTCTTTGTCGCGCACGAGCCCCGGGGCTACGCAGTAGCCCAGTGCTTCTTCATAGCCGAAGCCGAGGTTCTCCACCCGCGAGATCCACTTGAAACCGGTGAGGGTTTCCTCGTGTTCGCGCCCGCTGTCCTTGGCAATCGCCGCGAGCATGCGCGAGGAGACGATGGAATTCGCCAGCTTCTGTTCCGCCGGGAGGCTGCGTGAAAGCTGATCTCCGAGCAGCCAGCCCACTTCGTCGCCACGCAGCATGCGCCACGCGGTGCCGTCATGGATGGCGCCGGCGCAACGATCCGCGTCGGGGTCATTGGCGATAACCAGATCTGCGCCGACCTTGCGCGCCAGGGCCAGGGATAAATCGATGGCCCCCGGCTCTTCGGGATTGGGGAACTTCACCGTCGGGAAGTCCGGATCCGGGTGTTCCTGCTCGGGGACCATATGCACATCGGTGAACCCCGCGTTGCGCAAGGCTTGGCGCATGGTGTGGCCGCCGACGCCGTGCATGGCGCTGACCACTACCTTCAGCTGCTTGCGGTGCAGCGCGCGGGCTTCATCCGCCGCGTCAATCACCTTGCCGATCGAATCCAGGTAGGCCGCCTCGACATCTCCGTCCTGGCCGGCACCCGGAAGCACCGTCCACCCGGAGGGCAGACGCTCAATCTGAGCCACCGGCTGGTTCGGGTCGATGAGCTCCGCGATCTGCTCATCGATGGGGGAGACGATCTGCGCGCCGCGGCCCACCTCGTCGGCCACCCTGCCGCCGACATAAACCTTGTAGCCGTTATCTCGGGGCGGGTTGTGGCTCGCGGTGACCATGACTCCGGCCTCGGCGGAGAAGGTGCGCACCGCCCAGGCCAGCACCGGGGTGGGCAGTGCCGAAGGCATGAGCAAGACCTCGAAGCCGGCGGCGGTGAAAACCGCCGCCGAATCCACGGCGAACACCTCGGAGTTGTAGCGCGCGTCGAAACCGATCACTACCTTGGGCGCATAGGCGCCCGCGGCCCGTTCGCTGAGGAACCGGGCGATCCCGGCGGCGGTGCGCATGACCACGACGCGGTTCATCCGCATCGGGCCGGCGCCAAGTTCGGCACGCAACCCGGCGGTTCCGAATTCGAGCACGCCAGAAAAGCGCTCGGCAAGATCGTCCATGGCGATCGCATCCCCGGATTCGACCCGGGCGATCAGCTGCTGGAGTTCTTCGGCGGTAGCCGCATCAGGGTCCTGCGCTGCCCAATGGGCCGCCCGCGCAAGGAGCTGGATTTTCTCGGTGTGGTTCATCGTTTTCCTAGCCTCGAAAAGTGAAGTTGATTCTCGCCTAGAGCCGGGCGATGATCTGCGCCAGAAGTTTCGAGATGCGCGGGCCGGCAGCCTGGCCGGCTTCGATGACCTCTTCGTGACTCAATGGAATCGGGCTGATGCCGGCGGCCAGGTTGGTCACCAGCGAGATGCCGAAGATTTCCATTCCCGCATGGCGGGCGGCGATGGCTTCCAGCGCGGTGGACATGCCCACCAGATCGGCGCCGATGGTTTTGGCGTACCGCACCTCGGCCGGGGTCTCGTAGTGCGGGCCGGTGAACTGAGCGTATACGCCTTCGTCCAGGGTCGGGTCGACCTCACGGGCCACCTCGCGCAGGCGCGAGGAGTAGAGGTCCGTCAGATCCACGAAGGTGGCCCCTTCCAATGGGGACGTGGCGGTGAGGTTGAGGTGATCCGAGATCAGCACCGGGGTGCCCGGAGTCCATGCTGGATTCAGCCCGCCGCAGCCATTGGTCAGCACCACCTGGGTGCAGCCGGCGGCGGCTGCGGTGCGGATGGGGTGCACTACCGAACGGACGCCGCGCCCCTCGTAATAGTGGGTGCGCGCGCCAAGGACCAGCACGCGCTTGCCGGTTTCGGTCAGGATCGAGGAAATGCTGCCGCGGTGGCCGGGTACGGCCGGGGCATGGAACCCGGGGATGTTGGCGGCATCCAGGGTGTGGGTGGTCTCGCCGATCAGCTCGGCGGCCTGGCCCCAACCGGAGCCTAGGACCAGAGCGATGTCGTGCTTTTCGACGTTCGTCTGCTCGGCAATTACCTGGGCGGCCTGTGCCGCCAACGCCTGTGGGTCGTTTTGCATATCATTCACGTGAAATACGCTACCGGTAGGTAGCCCCTTTGTCAGGTGGCAACCGTGGCAACAGGGCGAAATTCACTCGATCGTGATGTGCGCAAATCCGGTGCATGGTGAACAATGGGAAAGGTGAGCGCAGATCGTAGGAATAAAGCAACCCGTTTAGTAATCCTTGGTGGCGGACCAGGTGGCTATGAAGCTGCCATGGGAGCCGCCCAGCTAGGTGCCAATGTCACCGTTGTAGAGCGCGCCGGGATGGGTGGTTCGGCGGTCCTCACGGACGTCGTGCCGTCCAAAACCCTCATCGCTACCGCTGACGCGGTACGCCGGGTGCAGCATGCGGAAACCTTTGGTGTCAACATCGAGGGCATCAACGATGCGCAGACCGACTTCTCGGTGGTCAACCACCGTTTGCTGGCTCTGGCCAAGGAGCAGTCCGGGGATATCCGCACCGGTCTGGAGCGCGCCGGGGTGCGTATCGTGATCGGCGAAGGCCGCCTGGTGGACCGCAAGACGGTGGCGGTAAGCCACCCGGACGGTTCCGAGCAGTCGATCGAAGCAGACGCCATATTGCTTGCCGTCGGCGCCCATCCGCGCGAACTTCCTACCGCCAAGCCAGATGGCGAGCGCATCTTCAACTGGACCCAGATTTATAACATGAATGAGGTGCCAGAGCACCTGATCGTTGTCGGCTCCGGTGTCACCGGTGCCGAGTTCGCTTCCGCCTATAATTTGCTTGGCGCCAAGGTGAGCTTGGTCTCCTCGCGTGACCGTGTGCTTCCGGGCGAGGACGCGGACGCCGCGGCCGTGCTTGAGGACGCCTTCAAGGAAAACGGCGTCAATGTCGTTTCCCAGGCTCGCGCCGAAGGGGTGGAGCGCAAGGGGGACAAGGTGTTCGTCACCTTGGCCGATGGCCGAGTGCTCGAAGGCAGCCATTGCCTGGTTGCGGTCGGCGGCATCCCGAATACCGAAGGCCTCGGTCTGGAGGAAGCCGGCGTTCAGCTCAGCGATTCGGGCCACATCAAGGTGGATGGCGTTTCGCGCACCACCGTCACCAACGTCTACGCGGCTGGCGACTGCACCGGTGTCTTCGCGCTGGCTTCGGTGGCCGCGATGCAGGGCCGCATCGCGGTTGCTCACCTGCTTGGCGACTCGGTGAAGCCGATCGATCTGGATTTGGTCTCCTCGAACGTTTTCACCTCCCCGGAAATCGCCACCGTCGGTGTCTCGCAGCGTGCGGTCGCCGAGGGCAAGTACCAAGCGAACATCATCAAGATTGATCTGAACACGAACGCTCGGGCAAAAATGATGAACGTCGAACAGGGCTTCGTGAAGATCGTTGCGCGCAAGGGCTCGGGCACCGTTATCGGTGGCGTCGTCGTCGCACCGCGGGCCAGTGAATTGATCTTCTCCTTGGCGCTTGCGGTGCAGAACAACCTGCACGTGGATGATGTAGCCGAAACCTTCTCGGTCTACCCATCGCTCTCCGGTTCGTTGGCCGAAGCCGCCCGCCGTTTGCACCGTCACATCTAGTTCTATCGCTGCATAAGCCGGGCGTTCCTGAGCAATATTCGGGAATGCCCGGCTTTTTCGCGCTGCCACGGCGAGTCGAAGCCAGCGCCAGTCGGTGCGCACGGCCACTGCCGCGAAGTTGCGCAGAAATATATTCTCGTGCGGCACTTCACAACCGGATTGCCTTTTGGTAAGTGGCATGAGCTGCGTCCACCTGCCGCGTCTCACTATTCGGGAGCGCATTTCGCGCAAGTCAGGGGCCAATAATGGTACAGATGGGTGTTGAATAATAAATGTGTCCAAATATTGGACACAAATATCCACATACTGGTCGTTTCGGCTTACCATTATGAAGTCATAAACGAGCCTTTACTCGCACTTCAGAAGGAGCCGCCGCCATGTCGCAGGCTAACCAGACAGTAGCGCCAAAGGAAAACACCCGTGGGCGTGTGCTGTTCGCCAGCATGATTGGCACCACGGTCGAGTTCTTCGACTTCTATGCCTACGCCACCGCGTCGGTATTGGTTTTCCCAACGCTGTTCTTCCCCAACGCCACGGCGATCAACGCCATCCTGTCCTCTTTCGCCATTTTTGGTGTCGCATTCATCGCGCGCCCGCTCGGTTCGATCGTCTTCGGCCACTACGGCGACAAGCTAGGACGCAAGGGAACTCTGGTTGCCTCGTTGCTGCTGATGGGTATTGCGACCTTCCTGATGGGCTTCCTACCCGCCGCGCAAGGCCACTGGACGGTGCTTGCGCCCACTGCGCTGGTGATCCTGCGCTTCGCACAGGGCCTGGCCTTGGGCGGCGAGTGGTCCGGTGCCGCATTGCTTGCCACCGAAAACGCTCCGAAGAACAAGCGCGCCATCTACGGAACCTTCCCGCAGCTCGGCGCACCGGTTGGCTTCATCCTGGCTAACCTGATGTTCGTGGTCCTGCAGACCACGCTGACCGCCGAGCAGTTCTTGGCCTGGGGTTGGCGCGTTCCGTTCTACTTCTCCGCGGTGATGGTCATCATTGGCCTGTGGGTGCGCCTGAAGCTCGTGGAATCGTTGTCCTTCCAGAAGGTGCTCAACGAGAAGAAAGTGGTGAAGTCCCCATTCTCGGTGACCATGAAGAACCACTGGCGACCAACCTTGGCCGGTACCTTCATCATGCTTGCCACCTATGTGCTCTTCTACCTGATGACCTCGTTCACGCTGACCTACGGCACCACCGCGGCAACGATTGAACAGGGACAGGCCGCCGCCGATGCCGCAGGAAAGACCTTTAGCGCCGAAGGGTTCGTCCCGGGTCTGGGTATCGAACGCCCAACCTTCTTGACCATGCTCATCATCGGCGTCGTATTCTTCGGTATCTTCACCGTGGTCTCCGGGCCACTGGCCGAGAAGTTCGGCCGCCGCAAGTTCCTGATCTGGGTTACCAGCGGAATCTTGGTCTTCGGCTTGGCCTGGACCCTGTTCTTCGGTCCGGGGCAGGGCGCGGCGATGGCCGGTCTGGTCATCGGTTTCACGCTCATGGGCCTGACCTTCGGTCCGATGGCTTCTTTCCTGCCTGAGCTGTTCCCTTCAAACGTGCGCTACACCGGTTCGGCAGTTGCCTACAACATGTCTTCGGTGATCGGTGCGGCTCCGGCTTCGTTCGTGGCCATCGCATTGTGGAGCGCCGGCAAGGGCAACACGATGGGCGTCGGAATCTACCTGGCCATCGCCGCGGTGCTGACGCTCTTTGCGCTCTTCCTGACCCGCGAGACCAAGGACGTGGACATGGAGGAATTCGTCGAGTAGCCTCGGTCGCCGAATGTTTTCGAAGGTGCGCAGGGAATTCCGCCAGGAAATTCCCTGCGCACCTTCTTTTGCTTTTGGCGGTTCAAAACGGCTGAGCTTGTCGTAGAGTCGGAATGGAAAGAGACGAGCTAGTGCTCATGGTGAGCCTGCTGACGTGGCAGGCATCCGAGATAGGGAAAGCCCATGAAGATTGCTATTGCAGGTGGAACCGGAACTATCGGCCGTCACGTGGTGGCCGCGGTTGAAATGGCCGGTCACCAGCCGCTGATCCTGACCCGAAAAACGGGCATGGACCTGCTGACCGGCCGCGGCCTGGCCCAAGCCCTGGCAGGGGTGGGCGCGGTTATCGACGTTACGAGCACCACAAGCATGCGCACCAGCACGGCGGTGGAATTCTTCACAAAGGTCACCGAAAACCTGCTGGCCGCCGGTCGGGCGGTGGGCAGCGCCAATCATGTGGCCCTGTCGATCATTGGCGCTTTGGCGGTGGACGCCCAATATTATGCGGGCAAGGCAGCTCAGGAGCGTTTGCTGATGGCGCAGCCCGGCGGATATACCCTGCTGCGCACCTCCCAATTCCACGAGTTCGCCGGTCAAATGCAAGGCCGTTTGGGCCTTGGCCCGGCGCAATTTGCTCCGGCTATGCGTTCGCAGCCGATCGCGGCGGCCGAGGTCGCCGCCGAATTGGTGAAGCTTGCGGTGGCCCAGCCGCAAGGCGTGGTGGCAGATCTCGCCGGTCCGCGCGAAGAGCGGATGGTGGATCTGGTTCGCGCCTATCTCAAACACGCCACCGGAAGGGCCAAGCGCGTGATGGAAATACCCATTCCCGGGCCAATGGGCCGTGCCATGCGCAATGGCACATTGCTGCCCGGAACCGGCGCGCGGCTGGGCTCCCAGACCTTTGCCGATTGGCTGCAGGAACAGCAAAGGCAGTAAGAGCCCGTTTGCGGTTTCGCGGAGCCGGCAAGCAGCCGGGAATGCAGGGAAGCAACGCAGGAAGGCCAGCAAGAGGTATCAGTGCACCCTGGCGCGGACGTTCTCGCGCAGGGCCATGGTTTCCATCTGCTCGATCACGAGCTTGATGGCCTCGGGCTGCTGGTCTGGCGGGTAGCCGTTGATCACCAGCAGCCGTTTGACTTGGGAACGCAATTTGGCGCGTACATCTTCGCGTACGGTCCAATCGGTTTTCGCATCCCTTTTCATCATGGCGACGAGCTGGCGGGCGATCTCGGCAAGGATTCCCGGACCTTGCAGATCGACCGCGGACTCATTCTGGCTGATGGCATCGTAGAACGCCAGTTCCTTGTAGTCCAACGGCGGCTCGAAGCGTTCGCCACGGCTGGCCTCATCGGTGATTTCGTCGGCCATCTCCAGCAGCTCTGCGATGATTTCCGCGCTGGTGAGTTGCTGATTCGTGTATTTGCGCATCAGTTCGGTGATGCGCTGCGAAAAGGCGCGCTGGCGAATCATGTTGTGCGCGGTGACGTTGATGGATTCCTCGGCTACCAATTTACGCAGTGCCTCGATGGCCAGATGCTGGTTCTTGGCCTTCTTCGCCTTCGCAACAAATTCCGGGGTGAGCTGGCCTAAGCTGGGCTTGGGCATCCCGGCGGCTTCGTAGATGTCTAAGACCTCACCGGTGACATCGGTGGACCGGGCAATGAGGTTCCCCAGCAGCGTCTGGATCTCGCTTGGAATCGGGCGTCCGTTGGCGCGGCGCTCCTGCGCATCGAATTTCGCCATCCAGACACGTACTTCCTCGAAGAACTGCACATCTGCGCGCAGCTCATCCACCGCGCCGGAGGCGGAGCACAGCGACCAGGCGCGCGCCAAGGCCGAGGATGCGATGCGATAGGTTGCCCCGAGGCTGGCTTCGCCTTCGGCTGGCTGATTGCCTGGAGTCAGCGGATCGCGCAGGTAGTTCACCGTGCTGTGCACCGCGCCGAGCCAGGAACGGGCCGAAGGCCCGCTGCGCAGCAACCGCCAGTCGATACCGGCGAGCATCTTTTCGATCTGGGCGATCAGCTGCTTGGTGAGGACCGCCAGTTCCTCGACGTTGCGGCCCACGGGTTTGCGTTTCTGGTCAGTGGAGGAGTATTCCTGCAAAGCCGCCGCCAGATTATCGGCCAACGGGGCGAAGGCCACCAGCAACCCGTCTTGTTTGCCGCGGAAGGTGCGGTTCACGCGGGCCAGGGTCTGCATAAGCAGGGCGCCCTTGAGCGGGCGGTCCAGGTACAGGGTATGCAAGGCCGGGGCATCAAAGCCGGTGAGCATCATGTCCTTGACGATGACCAATTCCAGTTCGTCCTCGGGGTTCTTCACCCGGGCCTTGACGATATTGTTCAGCGAGTCGCGGCGGACATGCGTGGACACCGGCGGCACATCCGTGGCATCCCCGGAATAAACCACCTTGATTTTGCCGGCGGTCAACTCATCGCTATGCCAGTCCGGGCGCAGCCTGATGACCGCGGCGTAGAGGTTTGCGCAGATTTCCCGGGTTCCGCCAACGATCATGGCCTTGCCATAGGTGGGTTTTCCCTCCGGCTCGGCGATGAACCCGGACATGGTTGCCCGACGCTCCTCCCAGTGATCCACGATTTCCTTGGCGAGCATCTCGATGCGCTCAGGGGCGCCGTAGACCGCATTGACCACGGCCACCGATTGCTCGATCTTGACTCGTTCGGTGTCGTCCAGCCCGACGGTGGCCTCATCCGCCGCGTTGTCGATGTCCTCTTCGCTCAATTCCTCCGAGCGCTGCACCTTGATCAGCCGCGGCTCGAAGTACACCGGAACGGTAGCCCCGTCGTCCACGGCCCGGGACAGGTCGTAGATGTCGATGTAGTCGCCGAACACGTCGCGGGTGTTGCGGTCTTCAAAGGAAATCGGGGTGCCGGTGAAGGCAATGAGCGTGGCACCGGGCAGCGCATCGCGCAGGTGGCGGGCATAACCATCCAGATCGTCGTAGTGGCTGCGGTGGGCCTCATCCACCATGACGATGATGTTCTTGCGGTCCGACAGCAATGGATGGCTTTGGCCGGTTTCGCGTTCGCGCTTGGTCTTGCCGAATTTCTGCAAGGTGGTGAAATAGATGCCCCCGGTCACCCGATTGGACAGTTCTGCGCGCAGGTCGCTGCGCCGTTGGATCTGCATGGGAGTGTCCGGGAGCAGCAGCGAGCGCTCGAACCCGGCGAAGAGCTGGCCGTCCAATTCGTTCCGGTCGGTGATCACCACGATGGTCGGATTCTTCAGCTGAGCGTGCCGCATCACCCGGTTGGCGTAGAGCTCCATTTCCATGGACTTGCCCGAGCCCTGGGTATGCCAGACCACCCCGGCCTTGCCGGTGGACTTCACCGCTGTGATGGTCGAGCCTACGGCCTTGGCCACGGCAAAGTACTGGTGCGGCTTGGCGATGCGCTTTTGCAGCTCCTCGCCGCCGTCGAAGGCGGTGTACCAGAAGAGCAGCTGGAGGAAGCGGGACGGATTGTAAAGCCCGGACAGGGCAGTTTCCAGTGGCAGCGGCGCTTCACCGCTAAGGTCATGGCCGGTTTCCACCGGCACCCCGTCATCATCGACCTTCCATGGAGAAAAATGGTTCAGCGGGGTAAATGGGGTGCCGTACCGTGCATCCAGTCCGTCGGAGGCGAGCGTGAACACGCAGAAGCGGAAAGCCAACGGGAACTCGCGCAGATAGGTTTGCAGCTGGGCGTGGGCAGTGGCCACGGTGGCGGAGACCGCACCGGCCTTCTTCAGCTCGACGATGCTCACGGGCATGCCGTTGCAGTAGAGCACTACGTCGAAGCGGCGCTCGTATTCGCCCTGCACGAGGCGGACCTGGTTGACGGCCAACCAATGGTTGTCCGTTTCCTCCATGCCCATCAGGCGCAGGGTCGGGTTTTGTTCGGTCCCGTCCGTATCGTAGTAGGACAGCCGATAGCCTTCGGTGAACATCCGGTGGACCCGGTAGTTCTCCGCAATGGCATCTTGGGATTTGGGAGCGATGATTTCAGCCAAGGCTTGCTGCAGATATTGGTCCGGCACTCCAGGATTCAACCGACGCAAGGCGGCGAGCAGGCGCGGCTTGATCAGCAGTTCATCCCAGGAGTCGCGCTCGCCGGTGCCAGGGGCAATGTACTTGCCGTGTTTGGGTTCCCAGCCTTCTTCGCCGAGCCGTTCGAGAGTGATACCTTCCCAGACATCCTCGTTGTTCATCGAATTCATGAGGGATCCTTTCCTAGGACTGCTGATCTAGCTGATGGGCATCTTCGAGTTCTGATTCGAGCTCTTCGATGGTTGGAAGTCCTGTGGCGAGCTCCGCCGGCAGGGAGTCCTTGATTTCGGTGGCCCACTCGGCGACGCCGATGGGGGATTTGAACCCACGCAACGCGTATTCGGCCACGACTTCGTTTTTCGTCTTGCACAAGAGCAGTCCGATGGTGGGTTCATCGTCTGGCTGGGCGAGAAGGTCGTCTACCGCGCTCATGTACATGCCCAATTGCCCGAGGTGGCCCGGTTCGAATTTGGTGACTTTCAATTCGATGACGACGAAGCGGCGGAGCTTGAAGTTGTAGAAAAGCAGGTCCGGGAAGAACTCGTCTCCGGCGATATTCAGTCTCATTTGCCGGCCGACAAAGGCGAATCCACGGCCAAGTTCGAGCAGGAAATGCTCGACATGCTTGATGAGCTGGTTCTCGAGGTCCCGCTCGTTGCGTTGGTTGCCCAGCGACAGAAAATCAAAGATATATGGGTCTTTGATGGACTCTTGGGCCAGAGTGGCAGCCGATTCGGGAAGCCTGTCGTGGAAATTGGTTACTGCTTTACCGGAACGTTCATGCAGGTGAGTCGCGATCTCGTGGACGAGGGAGTTACGGGACCAGCCCTCTTCGATAGCTCGCGATGCATACCAGAGCCGAGCCTCGGAATTATCAAGCTTCTCTAGCAAAGCGATGTGGTGGTACCAAGGTAATGTTGCAAGCGGCGCTTGCAACATTACTGAGCCCGGCCATGCCTCGGCTAGCGATTTCATGTACCGGAGATTTCGCGGAGAGTACCCTCGCGCGTCAGGAAACCGTTCCTTCAAGTCAGAAGATAAGCGCGTCACTACACGTGCGCCCCAGCCTTCCTCGGTTTCTCGGGCGAGGAGCTCGGCGCCAATTCCCCAGTAGGTGTGGATTAATCCCTGATTTACGGCGGAAATAGTACGAGCTTGACCAGTCTCGATACGCGTGGAGACAGCCGTCAGGAGGTCGATGTACCATTGCGGAACGGAGGATCGTGCTGGGGCATTCGAGAACCCGATTTTACTCAGTCTGCTGGAATCCCTGGGCTGAGATTCATGCATGATAGAACTCCGTTCAACAAGTTGGGGCGGGTTACTGTCTCGTTTTGCTATCCTGCTTCTTCAATGAGGATTGGGCGGGCCAAAATGATGCGCCGTTCATTAACGTCTGCAGTATCCAATACGGCCGCAGTTAGCCGAGCGGAAGGGAGACGGATTTGCCGATCCCAAGTGCGGCGTGAACGTTCAGTCTCCTGCATGGCAAAAACTGCACGATCACCGCTTTCGATCCATACAGCCATCATTGCGGAGACATCGGCAGCAACTTCTGGTGAGTTGAGCTCAAGTTCCGTCCGCACTATTTCGGCAAGGATTGATGGATCAGAAGGGTATCCGCGTGTTGTGCGTAGCTGCTCCTTGGTCCAACCCCGAACCCAGCCACCATGGGCGACATTGTCAGGCGAACCCACAAGAATTAGATCCGTTTCTTGCTCTCGGAACGGTTGTTGTGGAGGTGTATTCGAATGTCCCCACATGACGCTTGCCTCGCCATAAGTACTGTTCCCGAATAATCCAAATGGCATAACGCCGATGCATAGATTGGTAACGTAAGTATCTAGTAATGAGCCTTCGAATACTTCCCAAGGGTCTTTTCGAATTTGGCGATTCTTTCGTCGTGCCACTTTGAGAGCCATATCGACGCGTTCAGCCGACGAGAGTACTTCGCTATGTTCGATGTTTCGTTCGGCGCTGAAAAATCGCGATAAACCAACTTTCCATCCGCGAGTGCGAGACAGTATATGCCCATCGTGCACGTGATCCATGAGCGCTCGCTCCGAGAAATAGTGCATGGCTAAGCGCCTGCCTGCTGAGCGATATGTTCAGCATCTCTGACACTAAGTTTTCCGGACATGAGCTGCGGGAGGAGCGTATCCCGTGTTAGCTGCAGGAGCTCGTTTTCGGCCAAGAATCCAGCGATGGTATTTTCAATTGCGCCGACCTTTGATTCAATTTCTGATGCAATATCTTCACGCACCGTAGGGACTAGAATCCCATGCAACTGAGACTTGTTTATGGAACCAAAAACGGTCCCTTCTGCTTCGTACGGTGCCCAAACCGAACTTTCATGTCGAAGCAGGTGGAACAAGGTAGCCTGACGGCCAAATTTGTGTCTAACCGCTGAAAGTCCGCGACCTATGCAAACCTCATCTTGAGAGAAATTCACTTCCCCAACAGGGGCACGTACGCTCAACAGTATGTCGCCCTTTTGCGCAAGTCGTAATGCGTTAGTTGTGCTAACGCGACGCGATGGGAAACGCATGCCGAAATCGCGGACCCCTTGGAAAAACGCTATGCCCTCGCTATTTTCATTCAGGTCTGATCCTTTAGGAGAGGTACCCATGACAATGTTCGCGGCTTCATCGAGTCGTTGAGTCAATGACGTGACTGTCATTCGAACCATAGTTTTGGCTAAGTCGTCTGCAGTATCAGCGAGTTTTGTATTTGCCGCGATCTTGTCGTCGAGCGCGCCGAGAACTTCAGCGATGGCTTGTTGAGTGCCGATTAAAGGTAGAGGCACTAAATGCGAAGCGGCAAAATCGGTGTATTGGAATCGAGCAACGCCAGTATGCTGAACTTGGTACTGCTCAATTTCACCGGAGAGATACATCGACTGTAGATACCAGTAGAGGTATCTAGGGTCAACGATTTCACTATTCGCACGCATAAATCGGGCGAAGCTGGCGCATGTGACTGGACTGCTGAACCCTGCTTGAACTCGTTCCGAAAAGATCATGGTGCGCCCGGTTGGCCGACCAGGTGAGCCCCCTGCTGTTTCTATTAGAATGTCACCTGGCTCCAAGGTTCTACGCTGTACGTTTTTCTGATTCAAGAAGCGGACAGGGACTTTTCGCGTATCTCCAACGGAGACATCATGGAAATCAGTAGCACGAATTACTTGGTACTTTTCATAGCCATCCTGCTCCTCTGCTTTCCCCCAATCGCCATCCTTTGTTGTTATCAGGAGGTCTTTGAGGAGAATTCTACTAGTCTTGTGCATTCTGAACTCTTCCCAACTGCTGGCGAACAATTTGATCCAGTCGCGACGACTCATCCAACTGATCGAAGAGTCCCTTCTTCAACCGTTCTATCTTCTCTTCGATTGGTTCACCGTCGTCTTCGACTTCAGCGGCCCCGACGTAGCGTCCCGGGGTAAGGGCGTATCCCGCATCCTTAATTTCCTGAACTGTGGCCGAGTAGCAGAATCCCGGAACGTCTTCGTAGGCCCCTTCGGCAGATTCCTTGCCACGCCACGTATGGAAGGTATTGGCAATCGTTGAAATATCTTCATCGCTGAGTGCTCGTTCGGCGCGGTCAACCATGTGCCCCATACTGCGGGCGTCGATGAACAGCGTTTGCCCCGAGCGGTCCGTGGAGCCACCTACGCTGGCAGTTTTGTCTTTCGCGAAGAACCAGATGCAAACGGGGATGCCGGTGGAGCGGAAGAGCTGGGTTGGCAGGGCCACCATGCAGGAGACCACATCGTTCTCCACCAGCTTGGCGCGGATGTCTCCCTCGCCACCGGAGTTCGAGGACATGGAGCCATTGGCCATAACCACGCCGGCGGATCCGCCGGGTGCAAGTTTGGACAGGATGTGCTGGATCCACGCATAGTTGGCGTTGCCGGTGGGCGGAACACCGTAGGCCCAGCGGGGGTCTTCCTCGTTCCTCGCCCAGTCCTTGATATTGAATGGTGGATTGGCCATGATGTAGTCGGCTTTCATCTCCGGGTGGAGATCGCGGCCGAAGGTGTCTCCCCAACGGGGGCCCAAATTCGCATTTAGGCCGTGAATGGCCAGGTTCATCTTGGCCATGCGCCAGGTGCGCTCATTGAGCTCCTGGCCGTAGACGGAGATCGCCGTGCGATCCTCATTGTGGGATTCAAGGAATTTCTCAGTCTGGACGAACATGCCGCCCGAGCCGCACGCTGGGTCGTAGACGCGGCCGCTCTGGGGTTCAAGCACTTCAACCAGGACTCGCACCACGCCTGCTGGCGTGTAGAACTCGCCGCCTCGTTTGCCTTCGGCACGGGCGAACTTCTCCAGGAAGTATTCGTAGACTTCGCCGAGCAGGTCGCGGGCACGCGTTGACCCTTCACCAGTGAACCGCGCACTGTTAAACATGTCGATCAGTTCACCCAAGCGGCGTTGGTCTACGCTGTCGCGGTTGAAAATGCGCGGTAGGGTGCCGGCCAGCGTTGGGTTGGCTGTCATCAATTCATCCATGGCGGTGTCCACAAGCTCACCGATGTTCTTCGGAGCATTTCCGTCAACCGCGGACAGGCCCTTGGCATTCACAGCCAGGTGGGACCAGCGAGCGGCATCTGGAACAAAGAATGCGCCATGTCCGGTGTACTCGTCCGGATCATCGATCAGCAGGGCGATCTGGGCCTCGGCCAGGCCGCTGTCCGTCAATTCGGCGCGGATCTGTTGACGCCGCTCTTCGAAGGCATCCGAGACGTATTTCAGGAAGACCAGACCAAGGATGACGTCCTTGTACTGCGAGGCATCCATGGATCCGCGAAGCTTATCCGCAGCTTTCCACAAGGTGTCTTTGAGTTCCTTCATAGTTGAAGGAAGCGCGGCTTGGGCCGCTGACTTTTTACGGGGTGGCATTGCTGCCTTCCTTTCGCTGGGTCCTGCGATCAATCATGTCAATTTTTTGGTCAATAACCATATTGGTTAATGAGTTTTCAAGCGCGTTAATCGTTTCTATTCTTTTTTGCGCGATCTTTTGCTCATTTTTCAGAAACTCCAAAGCTCGAACCAGCAGGTCTTTTTTGTCTTCGGGACAGATCCGGATATGCGTTCTCGGCCATTGCTTCAGCTGCTGGCGGTTAAGCGCTTCGACTATGAGGTCAGGGATCAGCCCACTGGAATTGTCCGCGGTAATTCGCAATGCCTTTGCCGGGAATCGCACCACTCGTGAGCCTTCGCGATCTACGACCGCCCGGACTTCGCCGGTTGTGCTGAAGACAATGTCGCCGGGTTCGGTCAGTTGGCTGTTCCCATAGCCGTTGGCCAATGCGAAGTGGGAAATAGTTGCATCCGTTTTGGCACTGGGTAGCAAGCTTGCCTCCCAGATGCCGATGCCAGAACGTACTGAGTCGTCGACATCACCTGGAGCAAATCTGGTGCCCGGCAGATGCTTCAAAGCACCGGACTCAAGCAGCTCACCGATGGTTGGTTCATGTCCGCGCTTGAAGTCCAGTCGAGTTTCCAATGCAGAAAATTCGAAAGGAAAACCGGGGCGGGCTTCGTTGGTTTCCTGCACTACATCGGCAAGAGCCTCCAACTCGGTGACGGCTCGGGCGGACGTTGCGTAGTCGGTGTAGATCTCCCGCTCCATGCGTGGTGCGGGAATCAGTCCTCCGGATGCAGCGACCAACGTGGGAAGTGGCATCCAGCGTGAGTGGATTACGGCCACTGGTCTCTTGCTGGTCATATTCCGTAGACCAAACGCCACCTGCGCGCCAAAATCCGCATTGAGCAACTGCGTCAACGTCCGTAGGCTCAGATCCGAGACGAGCATGCGTGCCGGACTCTCTCCGGTGCTTGGCAGTTCCGGCCCAAGAATCCACAAGGCCATGCGCTGCCGTGGCCTCGCGGCCCTTACGCCAGATGGGAGGGAAACGATCACGTGAACACGCCGACTGCGCAGGATCGTTGAGCGGATCGAGTCCAGCTCCTTGTCTTCCAGCCGGTCGCTGAGAATCGATGCTGGTCCAACGATCAGTGCTCTGTCCTGGCGGTCGAGGCTGAGGGCAAGCTCATCGATTTGGGAAAGCAAGGCACTTGCCGGGGCATCCGGGGCCTCGGGGGATGGCAGTTGGGCCAGATATGTTGCCTGTCCGTCCGTATGGACTGAGTCCAAGATGACATTGTCCTTACCGGCGGCAACGGCTACCACTCGACGCATGGCCATTCGCGCCAGTGCCGACCGCGCGGCCGTGTCCGATTGCTGCAAGCCAACGGTGAGCGATTCTGTTTCCGGGAGCCGTGCCAGTGTGCTGAGCAGCAGGTCGCTTCCGCCGCGGGTGGCCTCAACTATCGCGCCTTGACCGCGCAGGGCCAAGGCCACGTCGGCGAGGAATGAGAGCGCGTCTTCACTGAGAGCCGTTTGGGATCGCTCCTTCAGGTCATCGGTATTCCGCGCCGAATAGATGGCTTCCAAAGCGTGAGCCGCCGTATATGCGGCGTCAGCGCACATGTCCGCCTTCTTTGCCAGATGCTGCAGGTTCCGTGATTCATGGATTTCCTTGAAAAGGAACTCATCATCCGGATCTTCTTCGTCGGCCAGGTCCACGAGGTCATCGACTGCGTAGGTGCCCAAAGGCTCTCCGACCAGGGTCCTCAAGGCCAACAGCGCGGTCAATGGCTCGATGTCCTGCGGATCAATCTGGATATTTATTCCAGCGTCGGTCCGGACATGTGGGTTGTTCCCTTTGCCAGTCTCTTCCAGCCACGACACCACGTCATGCGAGAAGAAATAGCGCTGTTCGCCGCGAATCACGGCAGGTTCTGGAAATGGTGTGGAGCCGGCGGCATGCCGCTTGATCCACATATTCACGACGGGACGCCTGACCTGAGCCAGGCTCGCAATATCGGACATGCTCATGAGGTCACCGTGTTGATTTTCCATGAACACCTCCTGGAATTGTGGCGCCGATTGTTCCTTTCTCCATCATGTCAGAGTTCCAAGCATTATTCTCATTTTCTTTGATAACCCCCATTATCAGTTTATTTAATGACTCAGAGTTAATGTTCTCCGTAGCGTGGACTCGTCAGCACAAGCTGGCATCCAGTTGGGCCGGGCCAAGTTTGGGGACGCGGTCCGGCCCAACAGATCTCATCACTTTCCAGGAGGTAGCGACATGTCGGAGACAGCCGACCAACCGCCAACTGAAACCAGCGAATTGGAGCAAGCAACGCGCTTGCCGCGACGGTGGATGCTCCCGGCAGCAATTGGGGGAGTTGCCGGTTGCCTCATCGGTGCGCTGGCGGTTGCCGGCATGTCGAACCCTGGACTGTTTGCCGGCGGGCCCGATTTTGCCCAGGTTGCCGAAGAATGCGAAGTTTCCGCGGAAGGCTTTCTCGTGCTGGATGACGGCGAGGCGCTGCAGCTGGACAGCAAAGGCAGTGACGTCTGGGATTCCGGAACGGAGGACTTCGCGCAGATTGCCTGCGTGCTGGCCGGGCTGGAGGTCCCCGGATCGGTGATCAGCAAGATCGACAGCACCCGGGCGCTGGATGGCCGCCAAGACGACAGCTGGGACGGCGTGGCAATTTCCTGGTCCTACCACCCCGACTCCGGGGTGGACATTCTTCTAGAAAAGGAGCGGTAACCATGAATTCCACCGAGCAATCCTCCGGAGCTGATTCTTCGCACGTCAACCGAAAGCGCCGCGGATGGTTCAAACCTTTGCTGGCGCTCGTGGTCCTGCTGGGAACGCTGGCCGTCGGTTTCCTTGTCGGAACCGACAGCATGGATCCGACCCAGAGCGAGGAATACGCCGCTCTGGGGGCCGAGAAGTCCGCCGTGGAAGGCGAACGGGATGCCTTCGAGGAGGCGCGCGACGAGGTGCGGCAAGAACTCGACGAGTACCGGGACGAAACCGAAACCCGGGAAGCCGAGCTGGCTGAGCGCAGCGACGAGCTGGATTCCAGATCCAAGGGGCTCGACGAGCGCAAGGAGGAGCTGGATGAAATCGATGTTGCGCTGACCGAACGCGAGAAAGCCGTCGGCAAGGCCGAGGACGAGAAAGAAGCCAATACCGTCAGCAACGGCGTGTGGACCATTGGCGTGGATATCAAGGCCGGAACCTACAGGTCTGACGCGCCAGTCTCCAGCGACTGCTATTGGGCAGTGCTCAAAACAGGGACCAATGGGGACATCATCGACAATGACATCCCGGGCGGCGGACGTCCTTCGGTCACCGTGGGCAAAGGCCAGGACCTCGAGCTGAGCCGTTGCGGTACCTGGACCAAGCAATAACTGATCATCACTACCTATGACGCAGCTTCTGGCTGCGAGATTGAGGAACATCATGTCCAACCATATTCAGCAGGCTTATGGCGCTCCGGGTTATCCCGGTGACCAGGCGCCAGCAAAATCATTTGTCGCCACCTGGCTCTTGTCCTTGTTCTTCGGGTTCCTCGGAGTGGACCGGTTCTATCTCGGCAAGATCGGTACCGGAGTGCTGAAGCTCTTGACCTTCGGTGGTCTGGGAGTGTGGGTGCTGATCGACTGGATCATCATCCTGACCGGCTCGATGCGCGACAAGTCCGGCAGGTTGCTAGAGGGCTACGCTAAGCACCGGCTCGTTGCGTGGATTGTCACCGCCGCGTTGCTGGTCGTGGGGATGGTGTCAGGCGGTAGCAGTGCCGCAATGCTTGCCAAGACGGCCGCAGACGTGCCGGCGGTGTCGCAGCAGGCAGATCCCAGCTCCGCGGCAGCAGCCCCGGCTGAAGCCGAAGAAGAAGTTGTCGAGGACCCGGTCGGCGAAGCCGTCGAAGAGGCTGCAACCTGGCAAGAAGTGGTCACGCTGGACGGCGGAACCGATAAGTCCAGCTCCACCTTCGAACTGACTGGCGCGGAAGCCCGCATGACGTACTCGTTCGCCGGCGGCGAGGACTTCGCCATCGGTGCCATCTACGTCTTGGAAGAAGGGATCGTGTTGCTCGAAGACGGCGGCATTCCCGAGGTCATGCTCGACGGCCCTGCCGAGGATGAAACTGCACTCCATAAGAGCGCGGGCACATACTACTTGGACGTCAACGCGGCGAACTTCAGCGGGTGGACCGTTACCATCGAAGAGCTGCGGTAGGGACGGGGAGAATGAAATATCTGCTGTCCAAAAAGGCGGAAGTCCTTGTATCTGCCATGTTCCTCACCGGCTGCTTGGCCATTGCCGCCTCCAACATTCTGGACAACATTGACGAAGCCACACGCGGGGCGGAGCCCAACTACCTGATCACCGGAGTCTGGGTACTGGTCGCACTAGTGCAGATAGTGCTCTTCATCATGCACTTGAGCGCCTTGCGCACCTATAAGCGGTACGTTGCACAAACCGGAAAAGCGCAGGAAGCCAAAGCCGGATCGGAGAACTTGGAGTAGTCACCGGCAAGACTCGCACAGGGAAGGGCCAGGGCAGATAGCAAAAGCCGGGCTTGTTTGACCTAGGATTCCAAGGTCAAACAAGCCCGGCTTTGTGCTGCCTGTTAGACTAGTCGGCGTCGACGATCGAAGCGATCACGGCACCGGAGGACAATGATTCACCGGGGCTGACTTCCAAGCCCTCGATCTTGCCAGCGCGGTGCGCGGTGATTGGCTGCTCCATCTTCATCGCTTCGAGCACCACGATCAAGTCGCCTTCGGCTACGGTGTCACCGCTTTCAACGGCTACCTTCACGATGGTTCCCTGCATGGGCGAGCGCAGCTCGGCACTGTTTCCAGCGGCGGCCCCGGCCTTGCGGCCCGGCTTGCGCTTCTTCTTGGCAGCCTTGTCATTCGCGGCGGCAGATGCCGCGCCCAGCGAGGAGGGCAAGGTGACTTCCAAGCGCTTGCCGGCAACCTCAACGGTGACCGAGGTGCGTTCTGCAGCTTCTTCCGCCTCGACCTGTGGCATCGGGTGCGGCTCGATGACGGTGGCGAATTCGGTTTCGATCCACCGGGTATGCACCGTAAAAGGCCCGGATTCGGGCACGAAGGCCGCATCGCTCATCACCGCGCGGTGGAATGGCAGCACCGTGGCCATGCCTTCGAGCTGGAATTCTTCCAGCGCGCGGCGGGCGCGGGCCGCGGCGATCTCACGGGTGGAACCGGTGACGATCAGCTTCGAGATCATCGAGTCAAAGTTGCCCGAGACGCTCTCGCCAGCTTCGACGCCGGAATCCACGCGCACTCCGGGGCCGGTAGGCAGAGTCATCTTGGTGATGGTGCCAGGGGTGGGGACGAATCCGCGTCCGGCGTCTTCGCCGTTGATGCGGAACTCGAAGGAGTGGCCGCGGACCTCGGGGTCCGTGTAGCCGAGCTCTTCTCCACGGGCGATGCGGAACTGCTCGCGGACCAGATCCAGCCCGGTGACCTCTTCGGAGACGGTGTGCTCCACCTGCAGGCGGGTGTTGACCTCGAGGAAGGAAATGACGCCATCCTGTCCCACGAGGAATTCGCAGGTGCCGGCACCGGTGTACTTCGCCTCGCGCAGGATCGCCTTGGAGGATTCGTAGAGCCGGGTGATCTGCGCTTCGCTCAGGAACGGAGCCGGGGCCTCCTCGACAAGCTTCTGATTGCGGCGCTGCAAGGAGCAGTCGCGAGTGGAGACCACCACGACGTTGCCCTGGATATCGGCCAGGCACTGGGTTTCCACGTGGCGCGGGGCATCCAGGAAGCGCTCGACGAAGCATTCTCCGCGGCCGAAGGCCGCGATGGCTTCACGCACGGCGGACTCGTAGAGCTCGCCGATGTCTTCGCGGTTGCGCACCACCTTGATGCCGCGTCCGCCGCCGCCGTAGGCGGCCTTGATGGCCAGCGGCAGGCCGAACTCGTCGGCGAATGCGTAGACCTCTTCGGCCGAAGCGACCGGATCCTTGGTTCCCGGAACCAGCGGAGCGCCCACCTTCTCGGCGATATGGCGCGCCTTGACCTTGTCACCCAACTGGTCGATGGAATCCGGGCTGGGGCCGATCCAGGTCAGGCCCGCGTCGATAACGGCCTGGGCGAAATCGGCGTTCTCGGCCAGGAAGCCGTAGCCGGGGTGGATCGCGTCGGCGCCGGAACGCTGGGCGATATCCAGAATCTTCTCGATACGAAGGTAGGATTCGGCGGCGGTGGTGCCGCCCAGTGCGTAGGCTTCATCTGCCAGGCGCACGTGCAGCGCATCGCGGTCCGAGTCGGAGTAGATCGCAACCGATTCGATTCCTTCATCGCGTGCTGCACGGATAATTCGCACTGCAATCTCGCCGCGGTTGGCGATTAGCACCTTCGTCAATGGATTCATGGGTGAACCTTGTCTATAAAAAATTAGGGTTTCTCACCTAGGAGCCTATCGGCTTTGTGGGAAGTATATGTACTTATCCGGAAAATCTGGGGTGTTAGGCCGATATTTTTGGAGGGTTCCTACAAAAGTGATGAGCTAGCACCACTATCATTTGAGCTATTCGAACTTGAATCCTCTTTCTCAGTGCTTGGAGTGTTTCTGTAGCTCTCCATCGGACGCTCATTCTTGAAGACAGCAAGCCCGGTGAAAGGCGCAACCATGAATGTAATTTACCGATTAGCCAATATTTGGTAATTTATGCGGGATTTTCGATGAATCACAAATCTGACCTTACTTGGATCTAGTATGGTAATTCGTTCAGTGCACTGACTGGATGATTTAGTGCTTCCAAGATCTTGGCTCTAGATCGCGATGCTCAACCTTCGGAAACGTGACCGAGTGTGTTGGGAATAATTGACGACAGTTCAATGCGATTAATGAGATCCAGAGGCAGCTTGGAATATTGCGCCCCTTGTTCAGATTTCCATAATCTGTCTGACCGGATAGATTCACGTACGTCAATAATTCCATGGCAGCGTACGCAACTAAAGTACTTACGGGGAAACGGTTCCCAGTAAATGGGGGCGGCGCTTCTTGAAATCGGGTCGGATGCTGCACGAACTAGTGCAAAGTCCTCCGATGGTGCGTTCCCTGAACGTAGCATCTGCGATTGCGGAGTTGCGCTCGATACCATTGTCGAGCCCAACCATGCTTCAATATCTAATTGTCACTGAAGATTTTTACGAGATCCGAAGCGCAAATCGATGGTTGAATCCCAGGAATAGTGTTGCTTTGCTATCTTGTCAGCAATTGCAGTCGGTTGATGACGTTCGTTTTTCCGGTTCGAATCCGTCTAGGGTTAGCCGTTGAACACATGACTGGATTTTGCTCAGACCTGTCGATAATCATCGAACTTGGGTTTTCTGTGGGCTGGAACAGTTAGAACAAGAATTGCCAGTTGAGTTTGAAGCATTTCTAAACCTGTCTGCGTAGCCAATTATGGGGATCAAGTAGAACTGTTTAATCGATACTCCTGACTACTATGAAGTGTGACCGAACGATCGGTGGTGTGCATCGGTGAGATGCAGTTAGGGGATGTTGTGGGACGGAGCAAAACGAGAAGGCGAAAACCTGTCCTCTCAGAGAAGATGAAAACTCATCTCAATGAACTGGCACGATCCTATAGTCGCTACGACGCAGACGAACTATGGACCGCGCTATTTGCGGCAGCTTCATCGCCTTCCGCACGTCACCGCGCCACTTCGATAGGTGCGGCGCTCGCTGCTAGCCTCCGAGTGAACTCGATTCCCAAGATGGATCAACGAGAGCCGCTCCCTGCTGTGCAAGAACTGGTTGACGAGGCAGCGGATTCCCTGGGTATTGGCGCTATGCACGAGGACTACGTCCCGATGGACCCCACGAACGTCGCGACCGTTCGAGTCGGCGACGAATTGCTGCGTTATGTCCCTGGACTGGTCGAGAGGCCGATTGCTGATTTGTCTCGCGCATTGCGACTAGCCGCTGCGGTGGACCATCGGCTTATGTGGCGTTATAAGTTTGGCATCGCAAATGTCGTAAGAGTGGCCCTCAAATACGTGGACTTTTGTCTGCGGAGCCAGCTGGAAAGTTGGGAACCAGCTCCAGACATTAGATTGAGTGACGCGATCTCCATACCCGCCAACGAACTTACCGCTTCACGTAAGCTCCTTTCTCAGGATCCGCTTGATTCGCTACAACTTGAGCCTGCGGATTTGCTTGCACTTGAGTGGATGACGGCACCAGCATCCTCAGTTAAGTTCGACCATGAGAGCCCGACTAGTCCCTTCGGACGGGCGCTGCGTTACCGGAACAAAGACGCCGATCAACATGATCGATGGTTGCCTCCGACCTATGTTCCAGAAGTTCTTGCTCACGCGGTGTCGGAGCTCGTCGGGGGTCTTAACCGCGACAAGCACGCTCGACGGGCGCTCCGAGCATCCTACATTGAAGCGACTCGACGTGCACTTTGGCGTTTTTCGAAGACACTGATTGAAGCACCGCCCAGATCTCTCGACGAAATGCGCCCGCTGGCAGGAAGCGAAATCCATTGGCTAGTTCCTGTTGACGGCGTAAAGTTCATCGCCGTCTCGATCCTCTACGCAGAAGACCTTCCTCAAGCGGGCTCACCCTCAATAGCGTGCGTAAGGCTGGCCGAGCAGATTCGTGCGCACAACCCGTCCAAGGGGCCAATTTCAACGAAACTGGCTGGCGACGGGAACATTACGTTGCTACCCGGCGCGACGGTAGTCCCACTCATTATTGTCGCTGGCACTTCTCATCTGATGTCTCCTCAGATGCCTGGTCAAGCAACTATGGCGTTGGAAGATCTGACGTGGATCGCAGAGACAGCAACAGCGGATGACGATCTATATCGTTTTGCGCGTGATTTGAGCTCGCCGGATTTTCCTTCCAGTTTCGGCTGGGAGGCAATTAATTATTGGGAGCCTTGGAAAGCGAACGGCAAGACCTTCTTCAAAGGCGGGATCAGCCCTACGCATATGCATTTCGAGGCACATGCGGGCGATGCGGAGTGGGAAAGAGCCGTCGCGCTCTCATCACTGGAGTCGGCCCTATATGGGACGGGATTGCCAGCTTTGCGAAACGCAGAGATGGCAGAATCCTCATCTGGAAATGTCGCATCGGTAGCCTTTGATCGACCAGGTAGCAAGTACGACATCCGGCGCGGAACCCATCATGCTCCAGAAAGTGTCGCGTGGACCTTGGCCCTGACCACACCGCCAATTGCAATAGTCAGATCTGATCCCGATTGGACTAGCGGACAAGAGCATCAGTTCTTTTTCGATGTATGTGGAGGACTCGTATTTGCGTTCGTCTCGATTGGTGAGTCGTGGAGAAACGCGCACAAGGAACTCGACGTTCCAGGATATCGACTGGGGCTACGGTCGATTGACGGACAAATTGGCCCGGCCGAGGGGGTAGTTGATTTTTCGCCCTCGATGAATATCGTGGAAGGTGCAACGCGGGTAGCGACTTGGGGCTTCGATGTCGAGGGATTTGTGGAGGAAGCAGACGGGAACCCCCACGCAGCGAACATATTGACGGTTGCCTCTCTCGAGCAGCTTCTCGAATACGGTGGGAATGACTTTAGTATTGCTCAAGAGATCGGAAAAGAGTGGCTTACACGTGGTCCGTTCCTGATTCTCGAAACAAAGTTAGCCCGAACCAAACTGCAACGTTTGCCAAACCCTTGGGCGATAAACCAATCTGATCAGTCGGCAGCAACAGCGTCGTTTGCTCGCCGCTTACATTCTGCAGGAGTACAACCTGGTCGATATAGTGGGGAGGCTGCCAATTCTCTCGTCCAGGAGCATCTAGCTCCTACTGCACTCAAAGAACTCAATGACCGTATCGCGATGCACGATACGCAGATGATCATTGATACAGGGATGGAACAGCTCAATCGGGTAGTTGACCACCTCCAGTACGAACAAGAAAACCTAACCCGAGTCGTGCGCAATTTGGTCACTGAATGGGACCCAATTACGCGAATGACGGATCTCGCTAGTGAATCCTTTGAAATACGGCAGAGCAACGAAATTATTGTAGAAGCCGCTCTGAGATCACAAAGTAATGCTGGCACAGATCATCCTGTCACGCATCAGAGCTGGAGCGCGTTACTGGCAGCCGCGGAAGCCTACCGTGCAATGACTTTGTTGAGCGAGGGACTCCACCACCGAGTAACTCGTACCACCATCGATATAAGTTCTACATATGAGCTCACATTCCAACACGACGAATGTGCGACTGATGATTCTTGGGTATTGGAAAGCGAAGCTTTCAACACAGCGGCCGCCAGTATCCGGCTTGCGCCGACAATTGATGGTGACGTGCCTAGCGCAGATCGAGTCAATGATGCCATCGACCTCGCATTGCTGGAATCATTCGGAGTCTCGACCTTCGACTTATTCCTGACTCTGCAGGCACTAGCACAATGGGAGACCTTCGGAGAATATCAAAGCATCGCGTTCGCATCTGAAGAAGAGGCTGTTAGTTGAGTATGTAAAGTAGACGGTGATCCCAACCAAGAAAAGCGTCTTCGCATTCAACATGCAATTCAAATGCTTATAATTTCCTCCGATGTACTCCGCTCCAGTAGTTGGAAACCTTGGCAAACTCGAACCCGCAGGCATCGGCTTCTCGTCCAACCGTTGGTGAGACGTTCAGATGGCGGGATCTTGATCGCTCCGCAGTATTTACTGACGACATTAAGCGTATACAACAACCACCTGACTCAAGGCGTCCTCCCGTGGACAGGAGGGGTTCCTGAATTAGTGAATAAAGCCCTGGCCGAGAGGCGCGCGAAGCGAAACTTGGCATTCGAACACGGGCTCCAACAGCAACTGCATGAAATTGGTTTCTATACGATCGCGCGTGTAAAGCCTGGTGACCATGCGCGGCTGGGTGTCCCGATACTCACGACGGAGATAGATCTTGTATGTGGCCGTGTCGGGGACCCGAACATCTGGCTGATCGAGGCCAAAGATCCGGCTACAGTCCACGGATTCGCAGAAACCGCACGTCAACTGCGGTCTTTCTACCTTGACTCAGAAGTCAAGGGACGTATTAAACCGTGTTATGCGACTCAGCTTTCACGTAAGGAAGCAGAACTTAAGCCATACATTGAAAAGATAGCAGAAAAGCTCGGTGTAGGCTCGGCGCCTGAACAAGGAGATTTCGTCCTTCAAACACGGTTCGTAACTCGCCGGCTAACCCCCGCCAGTTTCATGATCTCACGGCCCTACGACGTGCTCACCGCAACCGAATTCCTAAATGAACTTGGACAGGTTGGTGGGCATTCGAACGAGAAATAACAGGAGCTAACGTGGATTTCCGACATGTAGGGTACTTTTTCAATTAGGAGTGCCTTTAGTTCGTAGAGAATGCAATATTCGATGAAGTCCTCGCTTCCTCAATCCCAGAAGGTTCGCGAAATTGGGCTACCCATCAAATCAGGTCATTGAATCTGTTGATGCTTCACACCTTGTGACTTTGTGTGTGAGTGAACCCCTCAGGCAGACGGGAGAAAATTCGTGGATTCGAAATCAAAGATCGAGAATTAGTATTGAAAAACTTCCCTATTGTGTCCGCACCGATTGTGGGAATGTCGGTTAACACACAACTGAAATCACGGCAATGCACCGTTCCGACTGAACGAGACTTGATCCGAATCGTTTCGATCGGGCAATTCGACCAACGAATCCGCAGGGGGATAGTTAAACACCGCGTCCCTGTCCGAGAATAAATCTTGGACAGGGACGCGGCGGGAGATGGCTACTTCCAGAGGCTCACAATCGGGATTCCGGCTTCCGCCAGCAGCTCGCGCAGCACGAAGATATCCAGACCCACCACGTTTTGGAAGTTCCCTTCGATGGACTCGATGAAGGCCGAGGCCAAGCCATCGATGGTGAATGCGCCGGCACAGGGCAGCGGTTCACCGCTGGCCACGTAGGCTTCGATTTCCTCGTCGCTGACCTCGGCGAAGTGCACGGTGGTCGAGGAGACACGTCCCCTCGCGCCTTGCGGGGCGTCGGTGTCGACCAGCCAATGCCCGGAATGCAGGATGCCGGTGGCGCCACTGAGCTGCTGCCAGCGTTCGCGGGCCACCTCGGCGGTATAGGGCTTGCCATAGGCTACGCCATCGAGCTCGAAGACGGAGTCGCACCCCAGCACCACTGTGCCCTCGGGGTGCTCACCTGCGGCGACGTTCTCGGCCTTGGCCCGGGCCAGGAGCAGCGCGGTTGCTTCCGGGCTTTGCGGACCGCCGGCGCTCACGGCGGCTGCCAGCACGGCATCCTCGTCAACGCGCGAGACTTGGGTTCCGAAGGCCAGCCCGGCATCGGACAATAACTTCTGCCGCCCAGCGGAGGCGGAGGCCAGCAGCAGCCGGGCGCTCTTTTTGCTAGCGGTCATACGGTTACCTCTTCCTTGGCCGAAGCTTCGCCGAGCGGCCGCTCGGCCTTGCGGTCCAGCATCTCATTGAGCTTTGCGCCCTCGACATCCACGTCTGGAAGGATCTTATCCAGCCATTTCGGCAGGTACCAAGCCTTGTCGCCCAGCAGGTGCATAATCGCTGGAATCAGCGTCATGCGTACCACGAAGGCATCAAAGAGCACCCCGGTGGCCAAGGCGAAGCCCAACGGCCGAATCATTGACAGGTGGGAGAAGATGAATCCGGCAAATACCGCGATCATGATCAACGCGGCCGCGGTCACCACCGGGGCGGCCATGGAGAATCCCGAGCGCACCGCGTCCCTGGCCGACAATCCGTGGGCGTAGTGCTCACGCATCGCCGATACCAGGAACACCTGATAGTCCATGGCCAAACCGAAGAGGATGCCGGTGAGCAGGATCGGCAGGAAGCTCAGCAGCGGGCCGGGGACATTGACGTCGAAGACCGAACCCATCCAGCCGAACTGATAGACCATGACGCTGGCCCCGAAGGCCGCAGCCAGCGAAAGCAGGAAGCCACCGGTTGCCAACAGCGGAACCACTACCGATCGGAAGACCAGCAAGAGCAGGATCAGCGAGAGCCCCACCACGATAGCCAGGTACGGAGGCAAGGCGGAGGTCACCTTCTCCGAGACATCGATCTGCGCTGCGACCTGGCCGGTCACCGCGATCTTGGCGCCCGTGGCATCGTTGATCCTCTGGGCATCGTCGCGCAGCTCGTGCACCAGCGCTTCGGTGGCGGCGGAGGCGGGGCCATCTGCCGGGATCACCTGGATCGCGGACAGCGACCTGTCTTCGGTCATGGTCACCGGGATGGCGGCGACCACGCCGTCGTATTCACGGAGCATGTCTGCGATATCCAATGACTTGGATTCGGCCTGCCGCTCGGATAGGTCTGCGGGAAGGTCCGCGAGGACCAGCAGCGGGCCATTGTAGCCGGCGCCGAACTTGTCGCTGGTCTGCTGATAGGCCTGGAAGGCCTGCGAGTCGGCGGCTTCGGCGCTGCCATCGGGCAAGGCGGTACGCATCTGCGATACCGGGATCGAAATGGCGCCGAGCACCACGACCACCAGCAGCGACACGGGAATCGCGATCTTGGTGACCAGGCGGACCCAGCGCGCCGAGACAGGTTCCTTGGCCACCGGCTTGTCCGCCTTTTTCCGGGCACGCTTGGACACCAGCTTGGAGCCGGCCATGGCCAGCAGCGCGGGGAGCAGCGTGATGTTCAGCAACACCGAGCAGAGCACGGTAAAGGCCGCGGAGAGTCCGAGCACCGTCAAGAACGGCAGACCCGGAACCGCGAGGGCGGACAGCGCGATGATGACCGTCAGCCCGGCGAAGACTACGGCATTGCCGCTGGTACCCACCGCGCGGGCGATCGATTCGCCGACCTCCATGCCGGAGAGCAACTGGGTGCGGTGGCGGTGAATGATGAACAGCGCGTAGTCGATTCCCACCGCGAGTCCCAGCATCAAAGCCAATGCGGGGGTAATCGAGGCCATGGTGAACATCGAGGAGAAGGCAAGCGTGGTGCCCACCCCGGCGCCAACACCCAGCAGGGCGAGCAAGAGCGGCAAGCCGGCGGCGATCAGGGTGCCGAGCATGACCAGCAGGACCACGGCGGCGATCACCACGCCGATGATTTCGGCGGTGCCGAAGACCTCCGAAATGTCCTGCAGGATTTCCTTGGAGAAGAGCACCTCGACACCGGTGGACTGCGGCCCGCTGGCGATTGCGGTGATGGCTTCACGATCCGAGGCGGTCAATGCGTCGGTCGCGATGCGGAAACTGACTTGGGAGACGGCGGTGGAGCCATCTTCGGAGACGAAACGCATGTCCCCGCTGGCGCCTACCTGGCGGGAGGCGAACTCAAGTTCGGCTCGTCCGCTCTCGAGGTCTTTTTCTCCCTTGGCGATGTCTTTTTCGCCCTCTTCGAGCTCTTTGGTCTTTTCCTTGATCGTCGTTTCGGACTCGCGCAGCTGTTTCTCTGCGTCCGCCAGTTGCGCTTTGCCGGCTACGAAGGCAGCCTTTTGCTTGTCGAATTCTGCCTGTCCGGCGTTGAGCTCGGCGCGGCCGGATTCAAGTTCGGCACGCGCCTGCGCCAGCTTTGACTTGTTCGCATCGATTTCTTGCTTGCCCGAGGCAAGCTGTGCCTTGGCCTGGTCAAGCTGCTTTTTGGCGGAGGCCAGTTCGCCGCGGCTAGCCTCGAGCTCCTGGCGGCCTTCGGCGGCCTGGGTGGCCCCGGCATCCAATTCCTTGCGCGCGGCATCCAGCTGCTTCAGGCCCGCCTCGGCCTGGTCGATCTGCTTCAGCGCGGCGCTGGCCTGAGCCTTGCCCTCGGTGGCCTGCAGCTTGGCGGCATTCAGTTCGGCGAGGCCGCCCTGCAGTGCCGTCAGCTTTTCGGTGTACTCGCGAATCAGGGCTTCGTCACCCTCGGCTTCGGCCTGTTTGAGCGCCTGTTCGACTCCGGGGATCTGGGATTCCAGTTCCGAGATTTGCGGTTCAATGGTCTTCAGGCCCTCTTCGGCCTTCGCCAGGCCCTCGGTGGCCTGCTCTTTGCCGGCAACTAGTTCCTTGTCAAACTGGCTGCGGGACTTGCCGTCCAGAAGCTTGTCCAGCCCCGCCCGGTATTCTTCCTCGCCTGCGCTCAGCTGCGCCTCTGCCTGATCGAGCTGCTTTTCTCCGGCTTCGAACTGGCTCCGACCGGACTGGTACTTTTCGAATCCCGCATTGTATTCGGCGAGGCCCGCCTTGTATTTCTTTTCGCCGTCGTTCAGCTGCGCCTGCCCGCTGTTCAGCTGGGTTTCACCGGCGCGTAGCTCATTCCAACCGGCGGCCAGCTTCTTTTCGGCCGCGGCGATCTGCGGCTCGGCGTCCTCGATTTCCTTGGTGCCATCGAAAAGTTCGGACCAGCCCTCGGTGATCTTCTTTTGGCCGTCCGCGAGCTGTACCTTGCCGTTAGCTACCTGTTCCTTGGCATCGTCGAGTTCCTTCTGCCCGTCCACCAGTTCTTGTTGGGCGTTGTCCAGCTCGGGCTTGGCGTCATCAAGCTGTTTCTGCAGTTCGAAGGGGCTCATGGCCTCGACGACCTGCGGATGCAAGGCCAGCTGATCCAGGGAGTCTTGGATCGCCGATTTCTGGTCCGCGTTCAACTCGCGGTTTGAACCTTCACGGAAGACGATGGTGCCCTGTCCGCCGGCAAGATCGGGGAGTTCTTCCTTCATCCGGTCCATGGTGCGCTGGGTTTCGGTGCCCGGCAGGGTGAAGGTGTTCGACAGCTGCCCCATGAACAGGCTGGCACAGACGCCGATGGCGATAAACGCCGCAATCCACATGGAGAGCATGCGGAAACGGTGCCTATGGGCCCACGAGGCGAGGCGGTAAAGGAACGTAGCCATGGCTTAGTCTTCCTTGAGCGAGTTTGGTGCGGTCAGTGGCAGCGAGTTGAAACCCGCATCGAGTGTTTCCATGGCCCGGGTGATGAGCCGATGGAAGGAAGAGATGAGTTCGTCGGAAACGTGCAGCCCGGTCGCATCCGGCTCGGGCAGCTGGTCGATCCACGTATCGAAGGCCGCTTGCCCCGCCCCGAGAATGGCATGCGTGAACACGCGGATGGAGTAGGCATCGGTATGCGGGTACCGGGCGGCTATTTTGGCGATGACGTCGCCGGTGGCGCTTTGCCAGGCAATGAAATTCGGCGGGTAGCAGGTTCCGTTTTCCTGCCGGCGCAGATAGGCGCCGAATTGCGCGACCTGCCCCAAAAGCTCGGTGGCCCGCTCGGATTCCAAGGCGCGGACCACTGCTTGCATCAGTGGCAGCTGGTCGGTCAGGGGAGTTAATGTCTCGACCATGTGTTCGAGCACCGCGTGCAGGGGGTAGGACAAGATTGCATCTACGGAGGGGAAATAATTGAACAGGGTGCGCCGGGAAATGCCGGCAATTTCGGCGATTTGGGTGGCGGTGATCGCCGTGCCGTGCCCCTCGCGCAGCAGTCGAAGGGCGGCGTCGACGATCGCCTGATGCGTCGCCTGCCTATTGAGTTCGCGGCGCGTGCCGGTGCCATTGGAAGTCACGTAATTACACTACGTGCAAACTTGCACGCTGTGCAAAGTGGGGAGTTGTGTTCTGCCCCACGAAAAAGCGGTCGGCATCCTCCTGATGGGAGGATGCCGACCGCTGGGTGCTGCTCAGGCCGCTCGGACCTGAGGGGAACTAGGCATTTGCCGACGTTGCCGCCGACTGATCCTGGGTGGCCGCGATGCTGTCGTCGGCGAATGGATTGCCATTGCGTGGGGCGTTGTACAGCTCCGCATCCAAGATGCCTTCGCGCTTGGCGACAATCGTTGGGACCAAGGCCTGGCCGGCCACGTTGACCGCGGTGCGGCCCATGTCAACAATCGGATCAACCGCGAGCAGCAGGCCAACGCCGGCCAGCGGAAGTCCAAGGGTGGAGAGGGTCAATGTCAGCATCACTACCGCTCCGGTCGTGCCGGCAGTAGCAGCCGAGCCCAGAACCGAAACCAGGGCAATTAGCAGGTAGTCGGTCACGCCGAGGTCAATTCCGAAGAACTGCGCCACGAAGGTGGCGGCAATCGCCGGATAGATGGCTGCGCAACCATCCATCTTGGTGGTTGCACCCAAGGGGACGGCGAAGGATGCGTAGCCCGAGGGCACGCCGAGGTTGCGTTCGGTCACGCGCTGAGTCAGCGGCAGCGTGCCGATGGAGGAGCGGGAGACGAAACCGAGCTGCACCGCGGGCCACACCCCGGAGAAGTACTGCTTGATGGAAAGGCCGTGGGAGCGAACCAGGATGGGGTAGAGGGCGAAGAGCACCAGGGCCAGACCGATGTAGATGGCGAGGGTGAACTTGCCCAGCGCCCCAATGGTGTCCCAGCCGTAGCTTGCGACGGCGTTGCCGATCAGGCCAACGGTGCCGAGCGGGGCGATGCGGATAATCCACCACAGCACCTTTTGGATGATCGCGAGGATCGAAGCGGAGAAGGCCAGGAATGGTTCGGCCGCCTTGCCGACCTTCAGCGCGGCAATGCCCACGGCGATGGCGATCACCAGGATCTGCAGCACATTGAAGCTGATCGAGGTGGTGGCCGCATCCTCGGCGAGCTTGGTGCTTGCGCCCAGGCCCAGGAAGTTCGAAGGGATCAGCCCGGTCAGGAATCCGAGCCAGTCGCCGGTCTTGCCGTCGTACTCGGCCGGTGCGCTTTGGCCGGTATTGGCGCCGGGCTGCATCAGTACGCCCAGTCCCATGCCGATGGTCACGGAGATTAGCGCGGTGATGCCGAACCACAGCAGGGTCTGCCAGGCCAGGCGTGCAGCGTTTGTCACCTGTGCCAGATTGGCAATGGAAGCAACCACTGCGAAGAAAATCAGCGGGATGACGGCCGTGCGCAGCAGGGCAACGTAGCTGGAGCCGATGATCTGCAGGGCTTCACCGAGCGCGTTGGGTTCCTCGGAAGTGCTGCCGGTGTACTTGGCGACCAGGCCGAGGATCAGACCGACGATCAACGCAGCGATAATCTGCGGACCGAAACTGGTCATCCAACGAGGCAGTCGGGATGAAGGTGCGGTGTTAGACATGACTAAAACGGTATGCCGGAAAACGCCAACCATCGCAGTTAAAGTTACGCAACATTACGATTCTGGATTATTCCGTTATTGACAGCTCAATTACTGTGCGACCGGTCACCGATCTGGGCTGAAATCCAGAGGTGTTTTGCGGATTGCGACGAGTGCCCCGGCATTCGGAGGTGCCCTGCGCGGCGTACCGGAGGCCTCGCCCAGGAGTTTCCAGATGGATTTTCGTAGGTAATTATGCTTCCAAGGATTTGGTTATTGCCGGTGAAATACAAGATGGCAGTACGAACGGTCGGCGCCAGGCGAAAACGCGCAACGAACGGTCTCAGCAGTTCTTGGGCTCCGGGCTGCACGCAATGGAATGGCACCGCGTACTGGCGAACTGCACCGCCTGCGCAGGGGTCGGTCCGCCGGCTGTTGACGATGGCCAGTTGGCTTTGAAAGTCGGTAGATTGGATGCCGCTAGGGGATTCGCCTTAGGCGTGCGACGACGAACATCGGAGAAATCATGCGGGTATATATCACTAGCGTCATGGTTGATGACCAGGCGAAGGCCGAAAAGTTCTACACCGAAATTCTCAGATTTGTGAAGAAGCACGATGTGCCGGTGGGTGAATTCAAATGGCTGACACTTGTCTCGCCAGAAGATGAGGCAGGCGTCGAGGTCCTGCTGGAACCTGCCGAGCATCCGGCGGCGCGACCATTCCAGGCGGCTCTTTTCGCCGATGGCATTCCGCTGACCTCATTCGCGGTTGACGATGTCCGGTCCGAATATGAGCGTTTGCGCGCCCTGGGCGTGCGGTTCACCCAGGAACCCACAGAGATGGGCCCGGTGACCACTGCCGTATTGGATGACACCTGCGGAAATCTGATCCAGCTGTCCAACTACCGCGGTTAATGACGCGGCAGGAGCCGTTGGCTGCCGGGAATCCCCGGCAGCCAACGGCTTGGCTAGCTGCCTAGCTGCGCAGGGCGCGGTTGAGCGTATCAAGTCCCACCGAGCCGAGTTTCAGCGCCTTGGTGTGGAAGTCCTTGAGCTCGAATTGCCCGCCATCGTGGGCGGCAACCTCGTCGCGGGCCTGCTCCCAGAGCCGCTGGCCGATTTTGTAGCTGGGGGCCTGGCCCGGCCAACCGAGGTAGCGGTTGTATTCGAAGTCCAACTGGCCCTCGGTGAGATCCAGATTCTTCTGCAAGAACTCATACCCGTTATCGGCGTCCCAGGTTCCGGTGCCCCACTGGGGAGGAACCGCCAGGGCCAGATGCACGCCAATGTCGAAGACCACGCGGGCCGCACGAATGCGTTGGGCATCAAGCATGCCCAGATAGTCGCCCGGATCATCGAGGTAACCCAGCTTGTGCATCAGCCGCTCGGAATACAGCGCCCACCCCTCGCCGTGGCCGGAAACCCAGCAGAGCAGCCGGCGCCAGCTATTGAGCGTGTTCGCCTGCATTTGCGCGGTACCTATCTGCAGGTGATGGCCCGGTACCCCTTCGTGGTACACGGTGGTCAGCTCCGACCAGGTGGAGAACTGGTCTTCGCCCGGCGGCACCGACCACCACATGCGTCCGGGGCGGGTGAAATCTTCCGAGGGCCCGGTGTAGTAGATTCCCCCGTCTTCTGTCGGGGCGATCAGGCACTCGATTCGATCCATCGGGGCTGGAATATCGAAGTGCCTGTCGCGCAGCTCGGCAATCGCCTTGTCGGCTTTGTCCTGCATCCAGCTCTTCAGGGCCTCGGTGCCGTCCAGTTTGCGCGCCGCATCAGCGTTGAGGATCGCCTTGGCTTCCTCGATGGAGGCGCCGGGCTTGATCAGTTCGGCCACGCGCTGCTGCTCCGCGATGATCGCATCTAGCTCGCCGACTCCCCAGGCGTAGGTCTCGTCCAAATCAACCGATGCACCCAGAAAGCGGCGGGACATCAACGCGTAGTATTCACGGCCTGCCGCATCCGCCTCGGGGGCCTGCGCCAGCAGTTCTTCCCGAAGCATTTGCGCAAGCTTCAGGTAGGCGTTCTTCGCCACGGACGCTCCGGCGTGCAGCGACTCGGCGAGCTCGGGGTCTTGCTCGGCACCGGAGGTGGCTAGCCGATCGAAGAACCCACCGTCTTTTGCATAATCCCGGCACTGGCCGGCGACGATCTTCACCTGACGCTTAGCCGACACCAACCCCTTGGAGGCCGAATCGCGCAATGAGGCGATGTAGCCGTCAATCGCCTGCGGGACGTTGGCAAGCCGGGCGGCCACAAATGCGAAGTCCGCTGCGCTCTGCTGCGGCATGAGGTCGAAGACCGAGCGGATTTCCTGCGCCGCGCAGGCGATATTGTTCAGCTCGGTGCGTCCGGTCAGCTGGATTTCCAGATCCAGGCCGAGCCGCTCCTGCATCGCATCGAGGGTGACCGAGTCGATGTCATCTTGTGGCTTCGCCGCCTCAAGGTCCGCGAGAGTCTCCCGTAATAGCTCGATCTGCTGATCGGTGCCCTTGGGGGAGTAGTCGGAATAGGCCGACTCGTAACCGGGGAGTCCGAATGAAACGCCGTACTCCGGAACTAATTCGAGAGTCTTGGCAAAGAAATTTTCCGCAATGGCGTCGATGCCCGTCGGCACGCGCTGCGTAGCAGTGGATGTCATGGAGCTAACACTAATAGATATGAAAGATTTGTTGAAGAGTATTGGGTAATTGCCGGCACACTTGTTTGGAATGCGATAAACCCCGGAGCCCTGTCTTTCGACAGAACGCCGGGGTGCAATACCAGCTGCCTCTAGCGTCGGCCTAAGCTCCAGCCGAGGCGGGGAGTCAGCGCGCGGCGTTTGCGAATGCGTGCCACGCGCTGTGGTTCGACTGGCATATCGTTTTCTGCCGGTGCGGCGGTGCCCATCGCCGTGAGCAGCGCGGTAACCGCCGCGAGTTCCTCGGCGCTGGGCTTGCCCTTGGTCACGGTGATGAGGGCGGCCGCATTGGCGGTGCTTTGCTCGGGCACAGGCTACTCCTTGAGAAAATTAGTTGCTGGTCAATGAGTCCGCCGCTTACAGCGGGATATTGCCGTGCTTCTTCGGGGGCAGGCTCACATGCTTTTCACGCAGCGCGCGCAGCCCGCGCACTAGCTGCAGGCGGGTCTCGCTCGGGGCGATCACCGCGTCGATGTAGCCAAGCTCGGCGGCCTGGTACGGGTTGAGCAGCTCCGCCTCGTAGTCCTCGATAATTTGCTTGCGGCGCGCCTCGACGTCTCCGCCTTCGGCTTCTACCGCGGCCAGATCGCGGCGGTAGAGAATATTCACCGCGCCCTGTGCTCCCATGACGCCGATCTGCGCCGTCGGCCAGGCCAGGTTGAGGTCTGCGCCAAGCTTCTTGGAGCCCATCACGATGTACGCTCCGCCGTAGGCCTTGCGGGTGATCACGGTCAGCTTCGGCACGGTCGCCTCGGCGTAGGCATAGAGCAGCTTCGCGCCGCGGCGGATGATGCCTTGGAATTCCTGGTCCTTGCCGGGCAGGAAGCCCGGGACGTCCACGAAGGTCAGGATCGGGATATTAAAGGCATCGCAATTGCGCACGAAGCGGGCTGCCTTCTCCGAGGCGGCGATATCCAAGGTGCCGGCAAACTGCATCGGCTGGTTGGCGACCACGCCTACGGTGCGCCCCTCGACGCGGGCGTAGCCGATCATGACGTTCGGCGCGTAGAGCGCCTGCATCTCGAAGAAGTGAGCGTCATCGACAACCGACTCGATCACCTTGCGCATGTCATATGGCTGGTTCGCGGAATCAGGAATCAACGTGTCCAGGGACAGGTCATCGTCGTTGAGTTCCAGGTCCTCGTCGAATTCGGCGATAATCCCGTCGGCGAGATTCGAGGAAGGCAGGAAGTCCAGCAGTTCCTTGCAGAACTCCACGGCGTCTTCCTCGTCGGTGGCCAGATAGGTGGAGGTGCCGGTGTTCGCGTTGTGCTGGCGTGCACCGCCCAGGGACTCCATGTCGATCTCTTCGCCGGTGACGGTCTTGATGACGTCGGGGCCGGTGATGAACATGTGGCTGGTCTTGTCGACCATGATCACGTAGTCGGTCAGCGCGGGGGAGTACGCCGCGCCGCCGGCGCTCGGGCCCATGATCAGTGAAATCTGCGGGACGACGCCGGAGGCGTGGACGTTGTTGCGGAAGATGTCCGCGAACATGGCCAGCGAGGCGACGCCTTCTTGGATGCGTGCTCCGCCGCCGTCGAGGATGCCGACGACCGGGCAGCCATTGCGCAGCGCGAATTCCTGGACCTTGACGATTTTCTCGCCATTGACCTTGGAGAGGGAACCGCCGTAGACGGTGAAGTCCTGCGAGTATACGGCGACAAGGCGGCCATCCACGGTGCCGTAGCCGGAAACGAGTCCATCGCCCAGGGGCTTCTTCTTTTCCATGCCGAAGGCGGTGGAGCGGTGCACTGCAAGGGCATCAAATTCGATGAAGGAGTCTTCGTCCATCAGCATCTCGATGCGTTCGCGTGCGGTGTGCTTGCCGCGGGCGTGCTGCTTTTCGATGGCGGCTTCACCCGAAGGCGCCTGTGCCAGACTCTGGCGGCGGCGGAATTCGGCAAGCTTGCCGGCGGTGGTGGACAGATCGATTGATTCTTCCGTCTCGGTACGGCCCTGCGTCATGCCTTCGACTCCCTCGGGTTATGTCTTATGTGTAGGAATGGCACAAGAAAAATGCCAACTAGGTCAGTCTAACCGGGAAAATTTCGGTTTTTGTTGTAGGAAACTTACAAATTGGCCCCGGGGAGAACGTGAAGCACGCCAGAATAAGTTACTCACGAGTAGCTTAGTGCGGCGACATCGCGTAATCTAGGTCACATGACTAATGAATTGCGAGCCGACATCGCCCCTGACATCTCACAACTTAGCGGCCGAACCATCGTGATGAGTGGTGGAAGCCGCGGCATCGGATTGGCCATCGCCGAAGCTGCGGCAAAAGCCGGAGCAAATATTGTCTTGCTGTCAAAGACAGACACGCCACACCCCACTCTGGAAGGCACCATTCATTCTGCGGTAGCGAAGATCAACGCCGCCGGAGGCCAGGGGCTGGCGGTAGTCGGAGACGTGCGTGAAGATGCGGACGTCCGGCGCGTGGTCGATGCGGCGGTCGAAAAATTCGGCGGCATCGACATCGTCATCAACAACGCCTCCGCCATCAACCTGGCCAAAACGGATGACCTGGACATGAAGCGCTACGACCTGATGCAGGACATCAACGTGCGCGGCACCTTTCTGCTGTCCAAAACCGCGCTTCCCTACCTGCGCCAATCGACGCACGCGCATATTCTCACCTTGTCGCCGCCGCTGAACCTCGACCCGCACTGGGCGGGCCTGCACCTGGGCTACACGATGGCCAAATATGGCATGTCATTGACCACCCTCGGGCTGGCCGAAGAGCTCAAGGGCGAGGGCGTCGGGGTGAATTCCCTGTGGCCGGCAACCCTCATCGATACCGCAGCCATCCGGAGCTTGCCAGGGGGAATGAAAATGATTCAGGCAGCACGCACCACGGACATCGTTGCGGACGCGGCGATGTGCATCTTGGCCAGCACTCCGTCTTTGGTGAGCGGGAATTTCTTCACCGACACCCAGGTGCTGGAGCTTTCCGGGGTAACCGACCTGGAAAAGTACTCGGTGAATCCCCAGGCCCAACTCATCGAGGACATTTTCCTTTAGAACCGAAGTTCGGTGCCGTGCGTGTCATAGAGTTGAAGGATGAATCCTGAAACATCCTCGGCGCGTGCGGCACTGGACCCGTTGCCGCTTCATGAATTGGCCGCGCAACTGCGGCTGGGATTTATCAAGGTGCTCGCTACCTCGGGTTCCACCAACACCGAGCTTGCCCAGCTGGCAAGCTCCGGCGCCGCCGGGCACCTGAGCGTCCTATTCAGCGAGCATCAGCAGCAGGGCAAGGGGCGGTTGGGCCGCGAATGGGTAACGCCGGCCGGGTCGGCCATCACGGTCAGCGTCCTCGCTTCGCCGGGCACTGCTATGGAGCCAGAGTCCTTGTCCTGGTACACCATGCTGGCGGCACTGGCCTGGTCGCAGGCCGTAGAGGAACTAGCGCCGGTGAAGCCGCGCATCAAATGGCCCAATGATCTGCTTGCCGGAGACCGGAAAATCTGTGGAATTCTTGCCCAGCTGGTGCAGACGCCGCAAGGATTCGCTGTAGTCGTTGGAACCGGGATCAATGTAGATCAAGAAGCCTCGGAGCTTCCCGTTGCCACGGCAACCTCGCTGCGACTAGCCAGCGGCACCCGGGTCGACCGCGGTGAGCTCCTAGCCGAATATCTGCGTCGCTTCACCGCATTGGATGCCGCTTTTCGTGCGGTGGGCGGGCAGAGCACCGCGTCGCTCGGAGAATATTCCGGCCACTCCTTGCGCGACCTCGTCGCGGCTCGTCTGGCCACCCTGGAGCAGGACGTCCGCGTCGAATTCCCCGATGGATCGCAGCTGCTCGGACGTGCGGTGCAGTTGGCCGAGGACGGAGCGCTAGTGGTGGAAAACGCTTCGGGCCAAAGCCAACGAATCTTGGCAGGCGACGTGCACCATGTGCGGCGCGCCGACGGCAAATACGCGTAACAGGCGAAGCACAGAATACGCGGACTAGTATTAGTGGAGAAGACTGTACAGAAGAACCTGCGGTAGGAGGGGCGAGGAACTAGACGATGAAGGTGCCGTTACATGACAGGGAGCGCGTGGTCATCAAGACCCGAGAACATTCCCGAGTGTTACGCCAACCTTTTGCCGTCTTTTTATTCCTCACCGCCGGGTGCGCGTTCTTGCTGGGCTACCTTTCACGCCATGACCTCTCGGACTGGCTCGCGAGCGAATCCGATCTATGGATGGTTCTCAGCCTGGTGCTCTGGTTCATTCTGGTGCTGATTTGGTGCGTGACACCGTGGGTGCGTTGGCTTCGCAGCTGCATCATCTTGACCACCGAGAGAATCTTGTTCCGGACCTCTTTTGGGCGCGCGGACCTTGAATCTGTCGGACTTTATTCCGTGCGCGACGTAATTGCGCACACCAAACAACAAGCTGCGATCACGAAACCAGGGGCCTTGGACGTTGTCTTAAGCCATGGACATGTGCGTATTATGCATGTGCCCGCAGTATCTTATTTCCGCACGTTGGCTATCGAAATGATGAGCAACTTGCATAATCAGCAGTCATCGAACTCCCAGGTAGATGCATCGAACAGTGAGGGCATTGGACAATGAGCACCGACAACTCCAATCCATCACGCCCAGATACCCCCTTGGCGGCCTCCGAAGCCGTACGCGAGGCACGCGGGCACACGGCAAACCATGAGATCCCGGCGGAGCTAGACCCGATTGCGGAACTTGCACAGGCAATGGAGAGCCCCCTGCAGGTACCTGACCATGCTTCCGACGCGGTCAAGGACCACATGGCCGAATTGGAAAAACGGCTGATCGGTGGACAGCGCGAATTCAAGCGGCGAGAAGTCGCCGCCGATGCGGGGGTCTCGCTACTTTCGGCGCGCAAACTTTGGCGCGCCATGGGCTTTCCCGAGCTCGGCGACGATGAGGTCTTCTTCAGCGGACGTGACACCGAAGCCCTGAAGACCATGGTCGACCTGGTCCGCGAGGGCAAGCTCACCGACGAAACGGCGATCTCGCTGATGCGCTCGGTCGGCCAGATGACCGATCGGATGGTCGTATGGCAGGTCGAGGCGATCGTCGAGGACATGGTTGCCAACCAGAATATGAGCGACCGGCAAGCCCGCCGCCAACTACTCGAGAGCCTGCCCGAACTTATCGGCCCTCTGGAAGAACTGCTGGTTTATTCCTGGCGCCGCCAGCTCAATGCCGGCATCCACCGGCTGGCGCTGCGCGCCGAGGCCGGGGTGGCTGCCTACAATCAGGACTCCAGCGATAGCGATGACACGCCGTTGCCGCTTGCCCGCGCGGTAGGTTTCGCCGATTTGGTTTCCTACACCTCGCTCTCTCGCCGGATGAATGAGCGCACCTTGGCGCAAATGGTGCAGCGCTTCGAGTCCAAGAGCGCCGAAATCATTTCGGTCGGCGGCGGTCGCTTGGTTAAAACCATTGGCGACGAAGTCCTATACGTGGCCGAAACCCCGCAGGCCGGTGCCCAGATCTCCTTGGCCCTGTCGCGCGAGTTCGAAGCGGATGAGCTCTTGCCACGCACTCGCGTGGCCGTGGTGTGGGGACGATTGCTTTCCCGCCTGGGCGACATCTACGGTCCGACGGTGAACCTCGCCGCTCGTCTGACTTCCCTTGCCGAGCCTGGCATGGTGCTGACCGATGCGGTGACCGCCAATACCTTGAAACAAGACGCCCGATTCATCCTGACCGCGCAAGAGGTGACCTCGGTGCGTGGTTTTGGTGATATTCAACCCTATGAACTCTCCGCTGGCGAGGGTGGCAGGCTGGTGCTGGACTAAATGGAAACCGAACAGCACGCAGAAAGCTTCCGCCTTGCGGTGAGCGGACAAACCCACGTGGGTCTGAAGCGTCAAGACAATCAGGACCGTATCCTGATCACCGACGTGATCCAGGCGGTAGCCGACGGCATGGGCGGGCACGAGGCCGGCGAGGTCGCAAGCCAGCTGGCGGTGGAGACCCTCGAAGAGCTCAATACCTTCAGCTTCAAGACCGTGGTGCCGCGTCTGCCCACCGTGGAACAGATCCAACGCCAGATCCAACTGATCGATGACCGCATTCGTGATGCCCTGGAGTCCCGTGGCGGCACGACCCTCTGCGCCTTGGCGCTGGTCCGCAGCGCCGGCCCGGGGCAAGACCAGATCAGCCAGCCAATGGTGGTTCCCCCGTGGACCGGCAGTTTTAAGATGAGCCAGAACACCGATGTGCTCAGCAAGATTACCCCCGAGATGCTGGCCGAACACCGCGCCCGGACCGAGAAGGTCAGTGCGGAAACCCAGAGCACCGGCGAATATACGAGCCTGCTATTGGTGAATGTCGGAGACTCGCGAGGGTATCGTTTGCGCGGGCAGGAACTGCGCCAGCTCACCCGGGATCATTCGGCCGTACAGGAAATGGTTGATGCCGGACAGATCACCGAAGCCGAGGCTCGCAGCCATCCGCATCGGAATCTCATTACACGGGCGCTGGGTGCCGGTGCCGACAGCCAGCCCGATCTCACGGTGCTCCAGCCACGCATCGGCGACCGCTACCTGTTGTGCAGCGATGGGCTGAGCGGGGAGCTGACGGAGATGAATATCCAAGAACTCCTGATCAACCACCCGGACCGCCAAGAGGCTACCCAGGTTCTGACCCAAGCGGCATTGGAGGCCGGGGGCCGTGACAACATCGCGGTGGTAGTCATCGATGTGTTGCCTGACACCGGTTCCTGAATACCGGGCGTGCTAGAGGCCAAAGCGTCGGCCGGGTGGGGCACAATTGGATACGTGAGTGAAAATCCAGTAACACCAGCAGACTCAATGATGACCCCACCGGATAGCGTTCGGGAACGCTATGAGACTCTGGTGGAACAGATACGCGCACATCGCGAGGCTTACTACCAGCAGGACGCTCCGCTGGTCCCCGACGCGGACTACGACGCGCTATTCCACGAACTGCAGCTGGTGGAGAGCCAATACCCAATACTCATGGGGCAGGATTCACCCACACTTGAGGTGGGCGGCGAAGTCAGCAGCGCCTTTGCGCCGGTCAAGCATGCAAGCCGCATGTACTCGCTGGAAGATGTTTTCACGCTTGAAGAGCTGGATGTCTGGCTCGAACGAGCCCAAGCGAATGCCACGAAGCTACGTCCCGAATCTCCGGTTAGCTGGCTGTGCGAAGTCAAAATAGATGGATTGGCGCTGAACCTGACCTATCGGGACGGCAAGCTCGTGCGCGCGGTGACCCGCGGGGATGGAACCACCGGGGAAGACGTCACGCACAACGCGCTGACCATCTCCGATATCCCGCAAGAACTCTCCGGGTCCGGCTACCCGCAAGAATTCGAGGTGCGCGGTGAGGTTTACATTGCCACCAAGGACTTCAACGCCTACAACGAGATGCTGATCGCCGAAGGAAAAGCACCGTTGGCGAATCCACGCAATGCCGCCGCGGGCTCGCTTCGGCAAAAAGACCCGCAGCAGACCGCCAAGCGTCCGTTGCGGATGTTTGTGCATGGGCTCGGACGCAGTCGGGACTTCTCGATGACCCACCAGTCCGAGGCCTATGAACTAATGCGCGGTTGGGGCCTTCCGGTCTCGCCTTATGGCCGCGTCGTTACCTCGCGTGCCGAGGTTACGGACTACATCGCCGAGAATGGCGAAAAGCGGCATGAGCTGATCCACGATATCGACGGCATTGTCATCAAGGTCGATGACCTGGCCACCCAGGAACAGCTCGGTTATACCTCCCGCGTCCCACGCTGGGCTGTGGCCTATAAATACCCGCCCGAAGAGGTCCACACCAAACTGCTCGACATCCAGGTGCAGGTAGGACGCACCGGACGGGTGACCCCCTTCGGCGTCATGGAACCGGTACTCGTGGCCGGATCCACTGTTGCCCGGGCAACCTTGCATAACCAGGAAGTGGTCAAGGCAAAAAATGTGCAGATCGGTGACACGGTCATCTTGCGCAAAGCCGGAGACGTGATCCCGGAGATCGTCGGCCCGGTCCTCGCCTTGCGCGAAGGCAATGAGGGCTTGCGGGACTTCGTGATGCCCACCGAATGCCCATCCTGTGGCCAGCCGCTGGCTCCGGCCAAGGAAGGCGACGTGGATATCCGTTGCCTCAACGCCGAATCGTGCCCGGCTCAGCTCACCGAACGCGTTGCCTACCTAGGCGGGCGCAGCGCCCTGGACATCGAGGCTCTGGGCTACGAGGCAGCCGCGGCCTTGACCAGCGGCCCCGGAGAAGACCCAGCCACCCAGGGTGGTGTCATCCTCCCGGCGGGCCCCGGCCCGCTGCGCAATGAAGCCGAGCTTTTTGACCTGAAGGACAAGCTGGAACAGCTTGCCGAGGTCAAGGTGTGGCGGGAGAAGCGCGCCAAGGGAGAAGGCACCGGGGAATTTGAACTGGTGCCGTACTTCTTCACCAAGCCCACCGCCAAAAAGCCCTCGGTTGCCACCAAAGGCACCGAGAAGCTCTTTGACGAACTGGAAAAAGCCAAGAGCAACCCGCTCTGGCGCGTGCTGGTCGCTTTGTCGATCCGTCATGTGGGTCCCAACGCTTCGCGTGCGATCGCTACCCGCTACGGATCCATGGACGCGGTGCTAGAGGCCCTCGAATCAGCTAACGCGGTGGAGGAACTGAGCCAGATTGACTCGGTGGGTTCGATTATCGCCGAAGCGCTGCTGGACTGGTTCAAGGTTGACTGGCACCGTGACATCGTCGCCAGTTGGCAGGCCGCCGGGGTGAAGATGCACGACGAACAAGATGAAAACGTCCTCAAGCACCTAGAAGGCCTGGCCATTGTGGTCACCGGTACTCTGGAGAATTTCTCCCGGGACACCGCTAAGGAAGGCATTATCATCCGCGGCGGCAAAGCCACCGGAAGCGTGTCGAAAAAGACCGATTTCCTCGTAGCCGGGGAAGCCGCCGGGTCAAAGCTGGATAAGGCGCAGTCGCTCGGGGTGCCGGTATTGGACGAATCAGGCTTTGTAGTACTGCTCGAGCAGGGCCCCGACGCGGCACGCGAAGTTGCATTGACAGCAAATCAAGGAGTCTAAGTGGAAAACAACAAGGCCGCACACGACCCGCTGGTGCTCGTAGCACGCCGCGCAGCGGCGGCCGGCGCCGAGGTGCTCTCCAAGCGTGATGTGGAAAAGTTCAACGTTGACGAGAAATCTGCGGCGGGAGACTGGGTCACCGACTTTGACCGGGCCGCCGAGGAAGCCATTCGCGCCACGATCACCACCACGCGCCCCAACGACGAACTGACCGGCGAAGAGTATCCGAGTCGGAAGCCGAGCAATCCCAGCGGCTACCGCTGGAGCATCGACCCGCTCGACGGCACCACGAACTTTGTTCGCAACATCGCCTACTACTGCTCATCGGTGGGTGTGTGCCAGAAGCAGGAGGATGGAACCGATTTGTGGTTGGCGGCGGCCATTGTCGCTCCGGCCTTGCAAGTCGAATACTTCGCCGGTCGTGGACTGGGAGCTTGGAAGCATGATTTGCGTACCAAGAAGATCACCAAGCTCGCCGGGCCGGTTGAATCCGACGCCAAGTTGTTGGGCACCGGTTTCGGCTATGACGCAGAACGCCGCGGCTTCCAACTCGGGGTCTTGGAGGAGCTTCTGCCTGATTTTGTGAATATCCGTCGAATCGGCTCGGCAGCACTGGATCTGTGTTTGGTCGCCGAAGGCTCACTCGACGCGTACGCCGAATTTGGCACTCAGGAATACGATTGGGCGGCCGGCGCTTTGATTGCCGAGGAAACGGGCACCCCGGTGGGTCGTCCCGTGGGATATCCGGGATGGCAGTACGCCGGACTTGTAGATACCGAGAAGCTGGTCAACCCCTAGCGCATCGCCTTGCAACGCGATGCTCTCGACCAACCAAGCTCAACCTGGCTCGGTCCGCCGCCCACAAAATGGACGGCGGACCGAGCCAGAAGTGTTTTGCGGACTATTATCCGAGCAGAGCTAGCTGGCTACTGAAATAACTGATCAATACGCCGACCATGACTCCACCACACACCTGGGAGGCGGTGTGCTGGCTGCTACGGATGCGCGACCAGGATAGCAAAGCAATGAACATTATTGCCGGGGCGAGGAAGGCATCTCCTGCGGAGATGTGAAGTACCACGTAACAGCCCACGGCTAGATGTACCGAGACTTTCCACCATAAGTTGATCAAAGCCACCGTGAGTAGCCCCGCCAAGATGGACAGCACCTCGACAAACATTGTGGCGCTTGCCCCGAGCCAGCCGAGCAAGGCCAGTCCACAGAGGATCGACACCGCAGTCAGGGCAAAGATCTTATGGCGTTGACTGCGTTGGGTGACGTGCAGATCGCTCACGCCGCCGCGGAACTTCGCTAGCACCAAAAATAGCCAAGGAATAATTATGGTGAACGTCGTGGCGGCTACCGCCTCAACCCAGGAGATCCCGTTGTGCCGCAAGGGCGTACCGATCAACAGCAAACCGACCAGCAGGACAGGCGAGAGGACATGCGAGACTACGAGCGCAATTTTGCCCGCCAGCGAATGGCTGGTCGCTGGGGGTTGAGTTTGTGTGGTGATAGGGAAGATCCTTGATCAGTGCGTCAGGCAAAACGGCTGCAGTTGTTCGGTCTTTTCAGAACACTTTAAGCTTAACGAGTAGTGGACTTAAAGTCTGCCCGGACCGGCAGTGCGTCAATTTCCAACGGACTAGTGGATGCGAATTAACCATCCATTGAGGATCCGCGCCAGCTGAGAACTATCCATGCAGGAGAAAATCATTGCGCTGCCGGATAAGCCGGGGCAGGTACCAACCCAGGACCAACCTTTCGGCCAGCCATCCCAGGGGACCGAAAGGTGCGGCGAAACGTATCCGGTCAACCATTAGCGTCTCTCCGTGGAGTTCATGGAACTCGTGGACGTGATGGAAAGACTTAAACGGTCCGCGGAGCTGTTCATCGACGAACATTTCTGCGGATTTCATCTCGGTGATTTTCGTCGTGAGGCTAAACGGGAGCCCGAAATGTCGAGCCTTCCAGGTAACTTGTTCGCCGAGCGAGATGAGTCCACTTCTCACCCCGGCTATGGCTTGTTCTTGGGTGTTAGCCATGGAACCGCGGTGCAAATCGATGCTCCTCGAACGGTCAAAAAGTTCGGTTCGATCCATTGGAGTGCGAGTGACACATTCGAAGTAGACAGCCATACGCCCCAGTATTGCAGCTAGGTTTCGCAGGGCTGTGTTGAACCGGCTTAGTGCACTCGGAGATTTTCCAAACTGATTCCCTCGGCTGCATCGTCATAGTAGGCACGCTTCTTCAAGCCCGCCGCGGCTGCCTCGTCGAGCACCACCACAGCATCCTGATGCAGCTGCAGTACGGACCCGGGGCACGAAGCCGACAACGGTCCTTCCACCGCCAACGCGATCGCCTCTGCTTTCGACTCACCGGTAGCCAGCAGCACCAGCCGCCCGGCCTCCAGCACCGTGCCAAGACCCTGGGTGACGCAATGGGTTGGAACATGCTCGATTCCGTCGAAGAACCGTGCATTGTCGATTCGAGTCTGCGCAGCCAAACGCTTGATCCGGGTCCGGCTACGCAAGGCGCTGCCTGGTTCATTGAAGCCGATATGGCCGTTGCTGCCGATTCCAAGGATCTGAACCTGGACGCCGCCGGAATCCTTGATCGATTGGTCATAGGCGCGTGCGTTGGCTTCGATTTCCTCTAAGGAATCGGCCATACCCTGAGGCGTGTGCAGCCCGCTGACCGGCATGCCGAAGGTGTTGCAAACCTCGGCGATGAGTGTCTGGCGGTAGGACAGTTCATGAGTGTCCGGAATGCCGATGTATTCGTCCAGCGCGAAGCCCTGGGCCTTGGAAAAATCTGCGCGTCCCTCGGCTACTGCCGCACTGAGCTCGCGATACAAACCAAGCGGCGAAGAGCCAGTGGCAACACCGAGCACGGGGTCTTTCCCTTTGCCGTGGTGAGCCAGTCCAGCGAGGACGTTATCTGCGGCGATACGGGCAACATGCTCCGCGGAAGAACCAATGAGAACGCGCAAGTCGTTCACTCTCCGATCTGTTAGTGGAAAATACTTCTAGTTGGGCAGGCCGCGAGCCGTAGGCCTAATCGTTGGATGTGAACCATCACGATGCCCTTTGCAGCACAAAAATCAATAAGTAAGTGGCCGATTCCTTGAGCGGAGTCCAAAATGCCGGCCGTGGCCGAAAATCATCCTAAAAACAACTGATTGGGCGCCGAATGGATTGCTCGGCCGAGTCCTCGGGCTGGGCGTTCACCACAGTGTGAATATCGAGGATTGCCGCGTGAACTGCGGCAACGCTAGTAAGTTTACTGGTTGCCGGCCCGAGATGGCAGCTGAACTAACTATTGTTGCTTCGAAAATCGGCTTGTTTCCCGTGCCGGCTTGGGAGAATTACCTTGTCGACTTCAACCGGCATATGACTCGTCATTTACGATCAGAAGCATCGGTACGGCCTCACGCTGCAGAGCGAACTCTTCACGATTCGTTTATTGCCGGGCGGCCGAGCGGTGCAGGCCCAATAGTCGGCGAAGTGCCCTGCCGCAGCACCGCGAGCCGGATATCAATGGCAAACTAGAGGCACCATGTCTGAAGTTGATGATTGCAAAGCAGCCAAGGGCCAGTTGCGCATCGAATTGGCCAGCGCAGCCGATTACGAGCGCATCGGCGACCTCACCGTTGATGCGTACCTGCAGGCCGGGCATTTTGACGATCCGCAACATGAGTACCTGCACTTTGTTCGCCAGGTTGCCCAGCGCGGTGCCCACTGCGATATTTTCGTGGCACGCAAAGACGGCCGGATCATTGCCTCGATGACCCTGATCCAAGCGGGCAACGAATACGCTGACGTTGCCCTCGAAGGTGAACTCGAAATCAGGATGCTCAGCGTGGATCCAACCGTGCAACGCGCTGGCGCCGGACGAGCCATGGTGCTGGCGGCGATCGAGCATGCCCGCCAGCTACCGGGGGTGCACGCCGTGTCTCTGACCACCGGTGGCCACTGGAGTGCGGCCCGGCGGCTGTATGAATCCCTAGGCTTCACCCACCGCCCGGAACGAGACTGGGTGGTTCCGGATACCGACATTCGCCTCGTGGTGTATGCGCTAGTGCTGGAAAGCTAAAGAATGTGCCTAATGCTGACTTGTGGCGAGCCATTCTGGCTTGGCGCTCTCGCATTTGCATAGACTGGCGCCATGCGTCGTTTCCCCCGAAGTGCAGTCGCCCTGTCCATTGCAGCCCTCGTTGCTGGCTCTTTTACCGCCTGCAGCGCGGCGACACCGGATCCGAAGCCCGCGGCCGAGGCGCTTGCCGCCGCGCTTGGCTCCGGCGACTTCTCCGCGGTGCCACTGGCCGGAAGCGACGCCAGTGCGGCGGCGAAGAGCCTGGAAACCGCGTATGGCCCGATGGGGGACATCAAACGCAGCCACACGGTGCTCGGTGCCGCCGAAGACGAAGAGTCCCAAGATGGGGTGAAGACCGCCACCGCGACGCTGCAAACCACCTGGGACGTTGACTCCAGCGATACCGATCTGACCTATGACACCCAAGCGGTCATGGAATTTGATGAAGAGTCCGAGCAGTGGAAGCTGCGCTTTGATCCGAAGATTCTCGCACCAGAACTGGAAGCCGGCCAATACCTCGATGCGCGCTTCAGCGAAGCCGCACGCGGGCAGATCCTTGGCGGCAACGGCAACGCGCTGGTGAAGAACCGTCCGGTGGTGCGCGTGGGGATCGATAAGACCCGAGCAGAATCCGGCGAGTGGGAAGCCTCCTCACGCAACCTGGCAAAACTCGTGGGCATTGACGAAGATTCCTTCGCGAACCGTGTGGAAAAAACCGGTGCCAAGGCGTGGGTCCAGGCAATCGTATTGCGCGATGATGCGGACCGCGAAGTGACCGACGAACAGATTGCAGAGATTCCCGGAGCCCTCGGGCAACCCGATGAGATGCCGTTGGCGCCCACACGAGCCTTCGCCCGCCCGATCCTTGGAAGCGTCGGCCAGGCGACCGCCGAAATCATTGAAAAGTCCGAAGGGAAGATTCAGGCAGGTGACCAAGTTGGTCTTTCCGGCCTGCAAGCCACCTATAACGAGTCCCTGGCGGGCACCGCCGGGGTAACGGTTTCGCGGTACAACGCGGAGCACGAACCGGTGGCCGAACTGCTGGGCACCGAGCCGGTGGCTGGCGAGGATCTCCAGCTTTCGCTGAATGAAAAGCTGCAGACCGTCGCAGAGTCCCTGGTTTCCGAATCCGATTCTGCTTCATCCATCGTGGCGATCCGGCCATCCGATGGCCAGGTGCTGGCGGCAGCTTCCGGGCCAGAGTCCAATGGGCTGAATACCGCGCTGAAGGGGCGGTACGCTCCAGGATCCGTCTTCAAAGTCATCAGCGCCTTAGCGATGCTCCGCGAGGGCGAAACCCCGCAGAGCCAGGTGCAATGCCCGGCGAGCACCGAGGTAGATGGCAAGAGCTTCAAGAACTATGACGGCTACCCCTCGGGTGCCGTGGGCACGATTCCGCTGGCCGAGGCCATTGCCGAATCCTGCAATACGGTATTCGTCAATGCAGGCAGCGAACTAGGTGCTGAATCCGTAGCCTCGGCCGCCAGCTCGCTGGGGCTTGTCGCCGAGGATGGCACCGGAGCCGAAGCATTTATCGGCTCCGTTCCGGATGCCTCGGAAGGAACCGAACTGGCTGCCAACATGATCGGACAGGGTGTGGTCGAAGCTTCCCCGCTGGGCATGGCCACAGTCATGGCATCAATCGCCCAGGGCAGCACCGTGCAACCACGGCTGGTGCTGGACCCCGAGCCGAAGGAACCTGCGCAGGCGAAGACCGAATTGACCGAATCCGAAGCCGGACAGCTGCAGGAAATGATGGCTGGGGTCGTGGACCATGGCACGCTGAGCGACCTGAAGTCGGTGCCGGGAGCAAAGATCATTGGCAAGAGCGGCACCGCGGAATACGATGCGGAACGCAACGCGCACGCCTGGGTGATCGCCGCCCAGGGCGACCTCGCGGTGGCGGCCTTCGTCGAAGACGGCGACGGGGGAGCGCAGACCGCCGGTCCGCTGGTCGCCGATTTCCTCACCGGCGCCGGCAAGTAAGCCCGCCCGGGGTTCAGGGTCGCGCGGTGGCGAAGTAATCGCGGGCAAGGAGACCCATGATGAGCTGGTCATGAAACTTGCCTTGGTGGAAATACACCTCTCGTTCGCGGCCTTCGAGGCTGAAGCCGGCTTTTTCATAGGCCCGCAGCGCACGGGTGTTGAACGCCGCGACCTTTAAGCCAATGCGGTTCAGCCCCATCTCGTTGAAGCCGTAACCGGTCATCAGCCGGACCGCACGGGTGCCGTAGCCACGGTCCACGTGCTCCCCGCCAAGCATGATGGCAAATTCCGCTGCGCGGTGCGGCAGCGCGCCACCGGCGAGCGTGGCATGCCCAATGAGGTTGCCCTGCGGCTTTTCGAAGATGCTGAATCCGGCGTCCCCGCTGTTCGGCTTGTTCTCGCTCCACACGGCCAACATATCCATTACCCGCTGCGATGGCCTGGGCTTGGCGATCCTCTGTTGGAGCACCGCCCACTGCGGGTCATTCCACCACGCCGCCAGCTGGGCCAAGTCTTCTGGCTCCACCTCGCGCAGGCACACCCGTTCATCCTGTAACAGGGCTGCGCCGTAACTTTGGGCTTGGCTGGCCTGGTTCCACTGAGCATCGGTTGTCATGGATCCCATGCTATCGATATCCTCTGGCGGCACGGGCTCTGCAGGAAAATTAACATGCGCCTTGAGAGCCGCGGGCAACACGAGGGTCAAGCTCTTGTGCGCACGTCGCTGACTTGGCAGACTGAGCCCATGGGCATCGTCTACAACACCTCAATGTCGCCAACCAAAAATGAGTTGGTGTCCGCTTGGCTGGTCAAGCAGGACTTCTATTCTGGTCAGGGCGTCCCGAAACTTGAACATATCGGCGGATTCCGGCTCGAAGACCCCCAGGGGAAGGTCGGGGTGGAGCTGCGCATTTATGCGGATCATGCCGACACCTCCGAGGTGATTTACCATGTGCCCTTGAGCTATCGAGAAGCACCCCTCGAAGGCGGCGAGCCGTACCTGATAGGCATCAGCGAGCACGCCATCCTGGGGCCGCGCTATGTCTATGACGCGGCCGGGGACCCGGTCTTCAACGACCAGGCGCGCGGACTGCTCGCGGGCAAATCCATCCCGCAGCACCACACCGAATCATTTACCGACGATGCACGGATCACGCTCACCGGCGAGACCAGCGGGAAGCGCGCCGTCATTATCCGCAAGCCGGTGGCCGGCAAGGCCAGCGCCCCGGGAGTCATCGGCTTCTGGGAGAATGCGCTCGGCCAGGAGCTGAGCGGTTTGGTATTGCGCACAGCATAACCTCCGAAGGACTTTTGCGACCTAGTTGAGGGCGGGCAAGGGATAGACTTGTCTGTGAAACCCATCCGCCCACTTTAGGGAGATATATGTCTGCCATCAGCCGTGAGGACCTCGTGCACTTGTCACGATTGGCCCACATCGAGATGAGCGGCGCAGAGCTGGACAAGATGACCGGTGAGCTCGGCGTGATCGTCGATGCCATCGCATCCGTCAGCGAAGTCGCCTCCTCCGATATCCCAGCCACCAGCCACCCAATCCCGTTGACCAACGTATTGCGTGAAGACGTGGTGGGGCAGACGCTGAGCATCGATGAAGTTCTGCTCAACGCGCCTGACTCGGACTCGAACCGCTTCAAGGTCCCGGCAATTCTGGATGGTGAATAACCTAGTGTCAGATCTGATTCGTCTTTCCGCCACCGAGCTGGCAGCAAAGCTGCGCGCTGGCGATGTGACTTCCGTAGTCGCCGTCCAGGCTCACCTGGATCGCATTGCCGAAGTTGATGGTGCACTGAACGCCTTCCTGCATGTGAACGCCGAGGAAGCGCTCGCCGTCGCCGCCGAGGTGGACGCGATCCGCGCCGCCGGCGGAGCCGAAGCCGAAGCGCTGCACCCACTGGCCGGCGTGCCTATCGCCATCAAGGACCTGATCGTCACCAAGGGCCAGCCGACCACCGCGGCATCGAAGATGCTCGAAGGATGGATGAGCCCCTATGACGCCACCGTCATCGAGAAGATCCGCGCAGCGAAGCTTCCGATGCTGGGCAAGACCAACCTGGACGAGTTCGCCATGGGCTCCTCCACCGAGCACTCCGCCTACGGGGTGACGCGCAACCCGTGGAACCTGGATCGCATTCCCGGCGGTTCCGGCGGCGGCTCGGCCGCGGCCGTAGCCTCCTTCGAGGCGCCGCTGGCGCTGGGCACCGACACCGGTGGTTCGATCCGCCAGCCCGGCGCCGTCACCGGCACCGTGGGCGTGAAGCCGACCTACGGCGGGGTCTCGCGCTACGGCGCGATCGCCATGGCCTCCTCGCTGGACCAGATCGGCCCGGTCTCCCGTACCGTGCTCGACTCGGCGCACCTGCAGGAACTGATCGGCGGGCACGATCCGAAGGATTCCACCTCCCTGCCAAAAACCCTCGAGGGCCTGGTAGCCGCCGCAGAATCCGGCGCCACCGGGGATCTCAAGGGCCTGCGCATCGGTGTGATCACCGAGCTGCAGGGCGAGGGCTACCAAGCCGGCGTGCAGGCACGCTTCGAGGAGTCCCTCGAACTGCTCAAGGGTGCGGGCGCAGAAATCGTCGAGGTTTCCTGCCCCAACCTGAAGTACGCACTGGGTGCCTACTACCTGATCATGCCCTCGGAAGTCTCTTCCAACCTGGCGAAGTTCGACGGGGTCCGCTACGGCAACCGGGTGCTTCCAGAAGACGGCGCGCTGACCATCGAACGCGTGATGGGAGCCACTCGTGCCGCCGGTTTCGGCGACGAAGTCAAGCGCCGCATCATCCTGGGCACCTACGCGTTGAGCGCCGGCTACTACGACGCCTACTACGGCTCGGCGCAGAAGGTCCGCACGCTGATCCAGCGCGACTTCGACGCCGCGTTCGCGCAGGCCGACGTGCTGGTTTCGCCAACCGCGCCGACCGTCGCCTTCGAGCTGGGCGCCAACGACAACGACCCGCTGGCCATGTACCTCAACGACGTGGCCACCATCCCGGCAAACCTCGCCGGCATCCCGGGCATCACCGTGCCCGGCGGGCTGTCCGAGGACCTGCCGGTGGGCATCCAGTTCCTGGCTCCTGCCTTCGAGGACGCTCGCGTCTACCGTGCAGGCGCGGCATTGGAAGCACTGCTGGAAAAGAGCTGGGGGCACACCCTGATCTCGCAGGCACCTGCCATTGATTCCGCGTCGATCGCGCCAAAGGCCTAAGGGGAGCACATGTCTAACTACACCGATGAACTCGTCGACTTTGATGTGGCACTGGAGAAATATGATCCGGTGCTCGGCTTCGAGGTCCACGTAGAGCTGAACACCAAGACCAAGATGTTCTCGGACGCCCCGAATGCCTTCGGCGACGACCCGAACACCAACGTCACCCCGGTTGACCTGGGTCTGCCTGGCGTACTGCCGGTGGTCAACAAGACCGCCGTGGAGTACTCCATCCTGATCGGCCTGGCGCTGAACTGCCAGATCGCCGAGCGTTGCGGCTTCGCGCGGAAGAACTACTTCTACCCGGACACCCCGAAGAACTTCCAGACCTCGCAGTACGATGATCCGATCGCCTTCGACGGCTGGCTGGATGTCGAACTGGAGGACGGGGAGATCTTCCGCGTGGAGATCGAACGCGCCCACATGGAGGAAGACGCCGGAAAGCTGACCCACATGGGCGGTGCCTCCGGACGCATCCAGGGCGCGGACTACTCACTGGTGGACTACAACCGTGCCGGGGTGCCGCTGGTTGAAATCGTCACCAAGACCATCGAGGGCGCCGGCAAGCGGGCGCCGGAGCTGGCAAAGGCCTATGTGGCTGCGGTGCGCGAAATCGTGAAGAACCTCGGGGTTTCGGACGCGAAGATGGAGCGCGGCAACGTGCGCTGCGACGCGAACGTTTCGCTGATGCTCAAGGGTGCGGACAAGTTCGGTACGCGTACCGAAACCAAGAACGTGAACTCGTTGCGCGCCGTGGAGCACGCCGTGCACTTCGAAATCGAACGGCACGCGGCCGTGCTGGACTCCGGGGCGAAGATCGTGCAGGAGACCCGCCACTGGCACGAGGACACCCGCAGCACCACCTCGGGCCGTCCGAAGTCGGATGCCGATGACTACCGCTACTTCCCGGAGCCGGATCTGGTGCCGATCGTGACCACCGCCGAATGGGTTGAGGAACTGCGTTCGCGTCTTCCCGAGCCGCCGGCGGATCGCCGCAAGCGGCTGAAGGCCGACTGGGGTTATGCGGATAAGGAATTCCGTGACGTGGTCAACGCCGGGGTGCTCGATGAGATCGAAGCGACCATCGCCGCCGGTACGTCCGCCGCGGTAGCCCGCAAGTGGTGGATGGGCGAGATTGCCCGTCTGGCCAAGGCGGCGGACAAGGAGATCGCGGATCTGGGTGTTACCCCGGAGACCATCGTTGAGCTGAACTCGCTGATCGCCGAGAAGAAGATCAATGACAAGATCGCCCGCCTGGTGCTCGAGTACGTGGTTGACGGTGAAGGCAAGCCAACCGAGATCGTTGCCAAGCGCTCCCTCGCCGTGGTCAACGACGACGATGCGTTGGGCAAGGCCGTGGATGATGCCATGGCCGCCATGCCGGACGTGGTCGAGAAGATCAAGGGCGGCAAGATGCAGGCCATCGGCGCCCTGATGGGACCGGTTATGAAGGCCACCCGCGGACAGGCAGATGCCGGCCGCGTGCGCGAAATCGTGATCGAGAAGCTGGGCCTGTAAGACCCTTCCTTAGGTACAAAAACATCGAACCCCGAATTCTGGTCAACGGAATTCGGGGTTCATTGTTTTTCCTGCAAGCGACTCAGAGCGGATGATCGATCGCAGGCGTTGCCCGAGTTCGGAAATTGTAACGGGATCAGCTAGGCCGTCGCCGCCTCTGCGGGCGGCTCCGCTCGGCTGTGCTCGCCAGACGGTGCCATTCTTTGGACTGGCGAATCTTATAGCGCGGGCGGGAGCGGTGGGATAGCGGAGAGGAGCTTCGAAGTCCAACCCGCCGGCAGACGCAATGCCGGGGCCGCCCCCGAACGCCATTCGACCTCAGGACGCGGCCAACGCGCGGGGCGCGCGATTGAAGTTACGGGATTTGGTTTTTGCCCGAGTGGCGGTACGGGGAATGGCCTGCACCGCGGGCTAGGGAGTGCTCGGAAACGAGCGAACCAATGAGAAGGGTGCCTGCGGCGCATATTCCGGGCACATAGGATGCGAAGCCGGAAGCGCCGTCAAGCAGCCAATGAGCCACGGCAAAAACCGCAAATGCCGAAGCGAGGCAGAGGAGCAGGGATCCCCACTTAGTTTTTTCGCTCACGCCATCGCCTGGTGGTGCCGATTCGTTTTTGGCCTTTTCTTCCAGGCCAAACCAAGCAAGCATGCGACTCACGAAGCCCTTCTGTGCATGTCAGGTAATTCAATCCAAATTCGAACTGATTGGTTCCTATAGGAACTACCATCTTCACAATACGTTGCCTTGGCGGCCATGGCTATCGTCAATTTGGATGATTAAAATCCCTCTGAGCGTTCGGTGAAAGGCTGCATTCCGTGGAATTATGCAGCCAGTGGAGTTAATGTCCAGTGTTCGAACGCGCGGGGCAAGGGCGTGAAGGAGACTTGCCGGAGGCTCAGCGCCAACCGGCGAGCAGCAGGTCCCTGGTGATCTCGAGGTGTCCTAGATGCTGGCAGAACTCTTCCAATACGTGCAGCAGAACCCCCTGGCAGGTTTGTGCGAAATATTCGTCCTCGCGGCCAGCTGGCAACGAAGCTGGCCTGGCTTGCATTTCGGTCTGCGCCAGGTCGGCGGCGAACTCTGCGCGCACTGCGGTTGCATGGGCCAGTGCTTGCGCAGTGGGGAGAGCCGCGGTGAATTCGGCCGCTCGATCGCGGGGAATCGCTACCCCTAGATTCACCGTTGAAGACCAGCGGCGCATCATCCCGCAGCAGTGCACCAAGAGTTGGATGGGTGAGTTGCCGCCGGGAATCCCCGGGCGGGTATTGGGCAGTTCCTCCGGCAGTTGGGCGATAATTTCGATAATCTGATCGAACTTTTCCAGGAGCAGCTGGACGAGGATCTGTTCGCTTGGTGAGTGGCTGCGCATGGAGTGATTCTAGCCTGTCCGAGGTCAGTAGCTTGATGCTCTAGCGCCGAGACCTATTGCCCGCGATGCATCGAAGGTAGACTGCCTCGAACAACGACTTCAACGTCCCTGGGCGTTTTCTAGAGAGTAGGCGAATCATGAGTGCTTGGCCGCGAATCGCTGCGTTGGCGATGCTCCTCCTGGCGATGGTGCTGTTGATCATCTGGCAGTGGTTGCCCGCATTGCTCCTGCTTCCCTCGGCCGGCGGACTCGTAGCCTGGGAGTCCCAGGATGCACGTACCCGCAGCAGCCGGAACAGCAACGGTGGATTAAAGTAAATCAACGTCTCGCCGAGCTTTCTGCTGGCCAAGTAATTGGGCGCGCACACGGACGCAGCAACCCCATGTTTGCTGGTGGGTTCTTCGCTTTGAGCCTCCGTCTTCGTTCCCAAAAAACGCCTCTTTTCATGTGTACTTATGATGAGTCAACGCGCTTGGTCGAGGGCAAGGATTTTCGCGTGCTGCCCTCCTAGTAAAGTATGAGCGTGTTGGCGTTGACTGCGTTTGCTACTCGTCAGTACGCTTGATGATTGTACGCAGGGTTGAAATAATTCGAGCAAGCGAAAAGCCTCTGGTTAAGTGTTCTAAACCTCCGTAAAGCAAGCGGTGATTATCGAAAAGCCAAAGCTGATCAACGAAACAGCGAGATGCTCGCTAGGAGACATGCAATGCGCTCGACCAATAAAGCGTCTTTATTCGGGATGCTTCTCGGCTTTGTGCTGGGCACCGCAGCAGAAGCGATCCGCTACAACATCGGCGACCAGCGATCCTTCGGAGAAATGGCATTTTTTGTTATCTCAATGATGATCATCGGTGCCATCGCCCCGCTGTACAAGGTGAAGAGCGAAAAGCGGAAAAGTAACGAAGGTAGTGAAGAAAGCTAGGCGTATTGCGCCCAGATGAACACCTCTGCGATGGGACGGTTCGCAATGGCCGCAGCAAGCAAAAAATGCGAGAGCAGACGTTTACCGTCTGACTCGAAATAAGCGTCGGATTTGGCACCGGCTGAGGTTTCCGAAGCAATGAACACCTCGGCCAGTTCACCGCCGATTTCATATCGGTGACGAAGGACAGCGGGTTCCGCCACCAGGAGGGTCCTTCGCCGAGGATGCCTTGCACGTCGTATACCCAGGCGGTGCCCACACGGGCGCGGGGGCTACCTCTCTGCTCGGGGATAGTCGTCCAAAACGGAACGCGAACGGTCACTTTGGCGGGATTGATTTAGCATGGAGCAATGACCTTCCAAGAAATGCCGGTTTCGGCTATGCCGGCGGCCGAAGTGTCTATTGACCGGGACCTGGTGCGCGAATTGATCCTCGCGCAGGCACGCCAGTGGGCCGGGAAGCCCCTGACGTATCTGGCCACCGGCTGGGATAATGAGGTTTACCGTTTGGGTGAAGACCTGTTGGTGCGATTGCCTCGACGTGCGCTGGCCGAAAAGATCGGGCACAAGGAACGCCAATGGTTGCCTCGCCTGTCGTCCGACAGCGGCTTGGATGTGGGGGCTGCGGTATTCATCGGCGAGCCGACCGCGAATTACCCGTTCACCTTTTCGATCTGCCGCTACGTGCCTGGCATCAGCGCCGCGACGCTGGGGCGAACGCAACGTGATGCCTACGCACCGGCTTTTATCGACTACCTGCTGGCGTTGCATGGCCCGGCTCCGGAGGATGCGCCACGCAGTGAATTCAGGGGCTGCGAATTGCAAGCCGTGGACCGGCGCACCAGGGAGCAAATCTCCCAGCTTCCAGCGACGTACCGGCGTGGTGCGCAAGGCATCTGGGAGCAGTCGCTGGAGGCCGAAGCCTATGGAGGGCCGCCACGCTGGCTCCACGGTGATCCGCATCCACACAATACGATTGTGACCACCGTTGCGGGCAGGGCCGAGCTGTCCGCCCTGGTGGATTTCGGAGATCTCTGCGCCGGAGATCCAGCTTCGGATTTGGGGATGCTGTGGATGCATTTTACCGAGGAGCCGCGGGAGCAAGCGTTGCAGAGGTACAGCGTCGATCGCGGCATGTCAATGAGGTTGCGTGCCCGTGGTTGGGCGCTGCGCTACGCCATGCTCACCGCGCCACTGGGCGCAGCCGATCCCTTGGGAAAAATCGGCCGGGATACCCTGAAGGTGCTGCTGAAGCCGTGAGCCTGCCAGGCCGGCAGATGCGCAAGTCTGCTGTACAGATGAAAGAATGATGAAAGCATTCCTAGACAAAAGGAATATTCTGGAAGAAAGGTGCCCCTGCCATGAGCCGTAGGACCGATCCGGCCCGCGCTCGGAATTTTGCGTCGGTGCTGCGCGAAACCTTCGCTTCTCCCGGGCGCTCACGCAAGGAAATTGCCGACGCAATCGGCATTAGCGCCGCCTCGGTCACGAGCATTGCCGCCAGCTTGCTGGATCACCAGCTGATTGCCGAGGCCGATGCGGTGGCCGCGGGCCAGGGCAGGCCCCGCGTTCCGCTGAGCGTGGACAGCGAATCGAACCTGGTCATGGGCATCCACCTCGGCCCGCGGGTTACCGGCGTGGTGTTGACCGGATTGGACGGAATCTCCAAGGCGTCGGTCCTCGTTCCGCACGCGGGACTGGATGCCGAAGCCTCGTTTGCGCTGATCATCGAACAGGCGAACCTGCTCATAGCCGAGCACGCCAAGGGGCGTCAGATCCTCGGGACGGGAGTCGCGACCGGTGGCATTGTCGACCGGATCAATGGCCGAATCGTCGAGAACCAGGGCGCAGGATGGAGTGAGGTTCCGGCGGTCAGCATGCTAGCTGACCTGCCCCAGCCGCTGATCTTGGATAACAATGCCAGAGCTGCGGCGCAATCCGAACTCTTTTACGGACATGGAGCCAGGGAATCAGATTTCCTGCTCATGGTGATTACCTCCGATCTCGGGGCGGTGCTGGTCAGCAATGGACAGATCCGTGCCGGATGGTCGCAGCATGCCGGGAACATTGCTCATCTGCAGGTCAGCGACGCAGGATATCCCTGTGCCTGCGGACGCCGCGGATGCCTGCAGGTGATGGCCACGGATGAAGCGACGGTGCGTCGCGCCCACGAGGCGGGGAGACTGGACGTCAAGGACTATGGGGATATCGACCGGCTTTATGATGCCGGAGATGAGCAGATCCGCTCGCTGGTCACCGAACGGAACGGTTTTGTGGCGCACGCCGCCGCTACCGTATTCGACCTGCTTGACCCCGGGCTGCTGGTGATTGCCGGTACGCCAGCCGAGCGTCCCGAAACCCTGGCCGGGGTGCAGTCTGTCGTGGCCAGCCGGTCGTTGCAAGGACCGCTGGCCGCCCAGCGGGTGGTCTACTCCAGCGATCATGAGCTATCGCTGTCCATTTTTGCCGCCAGCATCATGGTTAACGAAGTGCTGAGCAACCCGCTGAGCTTCATCGAGCGGATGCACGCCGAGGCAATCCGCAAGTAATTTCATGCACAACTGTTGACATCATCCTCCTATCGTGTTTACTTTATTTCATAAAATAAATAAATGTGACGGCAGCCACTGCCTTGGCGCTCGTGCCCGGAATGCCGTAAATCAGGGAGGAAAAGGATGAAACAATCCAAGAAAATCGCGTTCGTTGCGGGGGTGGCCTCGTTGGCGCTCCTCGCCACGGGATGCTCATCGTCGAGCACGGCCGCAACCGGTGCCGAAGGATCAGACGCGACCTTGACATTCATGTCGACGGAACCAAAAAGCATCACTCCGCAGAAGGAACCCGGAAGCCAGATCGGCATGGCGCTCTGCGCGAACCTGATGGAGGTCAACTCCCAGAGCCAGAAACTGGAGCCATTGGCCGCCAAGTCCGTCACCAGCCAGGACGCCAAGGTCTGGGACATCGAGCTGCAGGACGGATGGACCTTCCACGATGGCACGCCGGTCACCGCATACTCCTTCGCCGAGGCCTGGAACGCGACAGCCACCGGCTCCAACGCCTGGCAAGGCAACGGTACCTTCGTCTCCTTCAAGGGCTACGAAGAACTAAACCCGACCGATGGCAGCAAGGCTTCGACCGAAAAGCTCTCCGGGGTGGAGGTTGTCGACGAAACCCATCTGAGGGTCACCCTGAACGCGCCGAACGCCGACTTCCCGAAGCTGTTGAGCACCAATCCGACCTGCCCCATGCCGGAATCCGCCTTCGAAGACCTGGACGCCTACGAGCAGTCCCCGGTCTCCAACGGCCCCTACAAGTTCATCTCCTGGGACCATAACCAGCAGGTCGTCCTGGAGAAATGGGACGGCTTCAAGGGCGCCGAAGGATTCTCCGGCGGTGCGGACAAGCTGGTCGGCAAGATCTACACCGCGGTGGATGCCGCCTACACCGACATGACCGCCGGAAACCTCGACATGATCCGCAATGTGCCGGCGACCATGGTCGACAAAGCCAAGAACCAGCTGGGCGAACAGGCCCTCTACGAGGTGGAAACCGCCTCCAAGCAGCAGACGCTGCAGATCCCCGAATACGTCGAGGAACTGAAGTCCCCGGCATTGCGCCGGGCCATCTCGCTGTCCATCGACCGCGAAGCCATTGCCGCCTCGCTGCTCAAGGGCCATGCGCAAACCTCGGATTCGCTGGTGCCTCCGTCGCTGGGCTCCTATGTGTCCGGCTCCTGCGCCGACTGCGTCTTCGACCCGGAGCGGGCCAAGAAGATCCTGGCCGAGGGCGGCGGGTTTGACGGCACGCTGATCATCGAGAGCAACTCCGCCTCGGACCAGCAGCTGGTCCAAGCGCTGACCAAGCAGATCCAGGACAACCTGGGCATCAAGGTGCAGCTGAAGCCCACCCTGGGCACCGAGCTTTCCGAACGCCGCAACAGCCAGAAGCTCGATGGAGCCGTGTTCGGCCTGTGGGGCTGGTCCTACATGTCGCCGGACCAGTACCTGAGCCAGTACGAGACCGGGGGAGACGGCAACGCCGTGACCGGCTACTCGAACGACAAGGTCGACACGCTGCTGCGTGCGGCCCGCGCAGAAATGGACGAAGCCAAGGCCGCGAAGCTCTACACCGAAGCCGAGGCGATCATCGTCGAGGATCTGCCGGCGATCCCGCTGTTCATCCCCACCGACTACGGACTGCAGTCGCAGTGCGCGCAGCTGAACGACGTCCAGGGAGACCTGCAGTACTACCGCGCCGGCTACGGCTGCTAGCAACGGTTCCGTTTGGCTGGTGCGGCCGCACGAAGATCTTGCGGCCGCGCCAGCCACCTATTGTGATGAGGGAGTACCCATGCTGGGCTATACCGTTCGGCGTATCGGGCAGATGATCCCGGTGCTGCTCGGCGCCACATTCATCATCTACGCGTTGACCTTCCTGATGCCCGGTGACCCGATTTCGGCATTGACCGGGGAGCGTCCCTTGCCGGAAGCCACCGTGGCGCAGATCCGCCAGGCCTACCATCTGGATGATCCGTTTTTCGTCCAGTACGGAAACTACATCCTCGGCGTCTTCCGCGGCGATTTCGGCATCGACTTCTTCGGCCGCCCGGTGCTGGGCCTGATCCTGGAACGCCTGCCAACCACGCTGGCCCTCGCCCTGACCGCATGGGTGCTCAAGCTTTTCATCGGCCTGCTCATCGGGGTCTACGGCGGGTTGCGTGCCGGGAAAACCGGGGACCACTTCGCACTGGTCTTCACGGTCCTGTTCATGGGGGTGCCGGGGTTCGTCATCGCGCTGGGTGCCCAAACCTACTTCGGCGTGCACCTGGGCTGGGTCGATCCGGCCGGCATCCGCGCCGGATGGCCGATGGCCTTCATCCTGCCTGCCTTGGTGATGGCGCTGGAGGCCGCCGCCGGCCTGGCCAGGCTGACCCGCACCTCGCTGGTGGACGTTCTGCGCGCCGAGTACCTGCGTACCGCGAAGGCCAAGGGCCTTACTCCGCGGCGCATCATCTGGGGCCACGCGCTGCGCAACGCCATGATCCCGGTGGTCACCTACCTGGGCCTGAGCCTGGCCGGGATGCTCGGCGGGGCAGTGATCATCGAGGCCATCTTCAATCTGCCGGGCATCGGCGGGCTGATGGTCTCCTCCATCAACAACAAGGAAGGCACCGTGGTGGTGGGCATCGCCACCCTGCTGGTGCTGGTCTACCTGGTCTTCAACCTCCTGGTTGACCTGACCTACGGCCTAATCGATCCACGGGTGAGAATATGAGCGCGACAAGCACAACAATCGGCCCCGGCGACGGCGCCCAGGCGGTGGACCGGGCCCCGGCTCCGAGCCGCGGCGCCCACCGGCGCTGGTGGCTGCGCCCCCGGCTGGCCATCTCCGGCACGATCGTGCTGCTGATGATCATCATGGCGGCCTTTCCGCAGCTGTTCACCGGATTCGGCGCCGGACCGACCGAGAACTGCGACATCATGCTCTCCAACCAGGCCCCGAGCGCCGCGCATCTCTTCGGCATCGACATCCAGGGCTGCGACTACTACACGAACGTGATCTACGGGGCCAGGGCCTCCATCCTGGTGGGCATCGTGGTCTCGGCCATCGCCTTCGCCATTGCCGCCCTGGTGGGCGCGATCGCCGGCTACTTCGGAGGCTGGGTGGACGCGGTCATTTCCCGCATCTGCGATATGGCCTTCGGCCTGCCGTTCATCCTGGCGGCGATCGTGGTGCTGCAGCTGTTCGGCCAGCGCAATATCTGGACCGTGATCTTCGCGCTGGCACTGTTCAGCTGGCCCGGCGGGGTGCGCTTCATGCGCTCCTCGGTGCTCGAGATCCGGCACCGCGAATATGTGCAGGCCGCCCGGCTGCTCGGCGCCGGCAACCGGCGCATTATCGCCAAGCACATCGTGCCCAACGCCGTCACCCCGCTGCTGGTGCTGCAGACCCTCGGGGTGGGCGGCATGATCTCCGCGGAAGCCGGGCTGACCTTCATCGGCATCGGGCTGACCCCGCCGGCGGTCTCCTGGGGATTGCAGCTGGCGGCCGCCCGCGACTACATCGACGCCGCACCGCACCTGCTGCTCTTCCCCGCGATCTTCCTGACCATAACGGTGCTCGGCTTCGTGCTCTTCGGCGAAGCGCTGCGCGACGAATTCGACCCGAAAGGAAAGTAATGAGGCAACCGCACCACGCCCCGCGGCCGCTGCTGGAAATCCGCGACCTGCGCGTCCAGTTCGCCACGCCCCAGGGCACCGCGACCGCCATCAACGGCGTCGACCTGCAGCTTGCCGCCGGCCAGTGCCTGGGCATCCTGGGCGAGTCGGGATCCGGCAAGTCGGTGACCGCCCGGACCATCATGGGGTTGCTCGACACCCCTCCGGCCAGGGTCGCCGGCGGCGAAATCCTGCTCAACGGCGAAGACCTGCTGTCCATCGGCGCCAAACGCCGCCGGCAGCTGACCGGCCCGTGCATGTCCATGGTGTTCCAGGACGCGCTCAGCGCCCTGAACCCGGTGCATCCGGTGGGCCGGCAGATCGGCGAGCTGTTCCGGGTGCACCGCGGCTACAGCCGCAAGGCCGCGAAGGCCGCGGCCATCGAGATGATGGACCGGGTGCGCATCCCGGCCGCGGCCAGCCGGGTGAACGACTACCCGCACCAATTCTCCGGCGGCATGCGCCAGCGCATTGTCATTGCCATGGCGCTGGCCTTGGGACCCGAACTGCTGATCGCCGACGAACCGACCACCGCCCTGGATGTGACCGTGCAGGCCCAGATTCTGGAGCTGCTCAAGGAGCAGCAGGCGGAGAACAATATGGGCCTGATCCTGATCACCCACGATATTTCGGTGGTGCGCGAGGTCACCGACCAGGTAGCGGTCATGTATGCCGGACGGATCATCGAGCAGGGGCCGACCGCCCAGGTGCTTTCCGCGCCGCGCCACCCCTATACCCGGGGGCTCGCCGAATCCGTGGCCAGTGAAGCGCTCAAGGGGCACCGGCTTCCGGCGATTCCCGGCAGCCCGCCGGACCTGTTGAACATTCCCGTGGGCTGCTCGTTCGCCAACCGGTGTTTCCTGGCCGACGAAGCCTGCACCGCCGCCGTGCCCGCGCTGGAGGCCATCTCGGCCGGACGCCAATCGGCCTGTTTCCATTCCCAGGAGGTACCGAGTCATGCCGCATACAGCCACTGAGCCGCGGACCGGCAAGACAGCATCCGGACCGATTATGGAACTGCGCGATATCAGGATGCACTATCCGGTAGCCCGGCCGCTGCCCTTCGGAGCGAAGAAGGTGCTCAAGGCGCTGGACGGGGTGGACCTGCAGGTGCCCGCCGGGCAGACGCTGGGGATCATCGGTGAGAGCGGCTGCGGGAAGTCCACACTTGCCCGCATCCTCTCCGGGCTGGAAAAGCCCAGCGAAGGCCAGGTGCTCTTTGACGGGGTGGACATCAACGAGCTGCAGCGTGCCGAGCGTGCCCTGATGCGCCGGAACATCCAGCTCATCTTCCAGGATCCCTACGCTTCGCTCGATCCGCGGATGACCATCGAGCAGATCCTGCTTGAACCCTTCGAAATCCATCCCGATCTGGTGCCCCGTGCCCGGCGGCGGGCGAAGATCGCGGAGCTGATGGAATTGGTGGGGCTGAACCCGGATCATTTGAGCCGCTATCCGCATAACTTCTCCGGCGGCCAGCAGCAGCGCATCGGCATTGCCCGCGGCATTGCGCTGAATCCCCGGGTGCTGATCTGCGATGAGGCGGTCTCGGCCCTGGATGTGTCGGTGCGCGCCCAGGTGGTCAACCTGCTTCAGGATCTGCAGCAGGAACTCGGGTTGACCTTCGTGTTCATCGCCCACGACCTGCAGATTGTCCGGCATATCTCGGACAGCGTCGCGACGATGTATCTGGGCAAGGTGGTCGAATCCGGAAGCTACGACAGGGTCTATGAGCACAGCGCCCACCCCTACACCCAGGCGCTGCTCTCTGCGGCGCCCGAACTCCGGCAGGGTTCGAGCACACCGCGTGAATTGATCCTGCTGCAGGGGGATCCGCCCTCGCCCATCGACCCGCCGACGGGGTGCCGATTCCATACCCGCTGTCCCATCGCGCAACCCAGCTGCGCCGCCTCCGAGCCGCGGCTGGACCCGCTGCAGGGTGATCATGCGGCCCGCTGTTTCTTCCCCGGCCCGCTGAACCTCGGCTCAGGCTAGCCGCGCCGGCTTCATCCGGTCATCAAATATTTGCTGCGCGCCGCAAGGGCGCCAATCAAAAGGAGAACTACATGGACCTCAAGGTCGGAATCGTCGGCTTCGGACTGCGGGCTTCGCTGCACCGCTACCTGCAACGTCCGGGGGAAGGCAGCGTGGTCCGGATCGTCTGCGATACCAGCGAGCGCGGCCGCGAGGATGCCCGGGCGGCCTTGCCCGAGGCGGAAGTCACCGCGGACCTGCAGGTATTGCTGGACGCCGGCCTCGACGCGGTCCTGGTCCTCACCCCGGATTTCACGCACCGCGACGTAGTGCTCCGCACGCTGGAAGCGGGTATCCCCACCTTTGTCGAAAAGCCCCTGGACATCACCCTGGAGCGCGCCGACGAGATCCTGGCCGCCGCCCAGCGCACCGGCACCAGATTGTACGTCGGGCACAATATGCGCCATATGCCGGTGATCTGGCAGATGAAGCAGCTGATCGAACAGGGTGCCATCGGCGAGGTGAAGGCCGTGTGGTGCCGGCACTTCGTGGGCAACGGCGGAGATTACTATTTCAAGGACTGGCACGCCGAACGCCAATACAGCAATACCTTGCTCTTGCAGAAAGGGGCCCACGATATCGATGTCATCCACTGGCTGGCCAACGGCTACAGCACCCAGGTCTCCGGCGTCGGATCGCTGGCGGTCTACGGTCAGGTGGAGGACCGGCGGAACAATGCGGACCTGCGCCTGCGCGACTGGTTCTCCCTGGAGAACTGGCCGCCGTCCGCGCAGCGCGGCCTGAACCCGAAGCTTGATGTGGAGGATCTGTCGATGGTTCAGATGAAGCTGGATAACGGGGTGCTGGCCTCCTATCAGCAGTGCCATTTCACCCCCGACTACTGGCGCAATTACACGGTCATCGGCAGCGCCGGAAGGTTGGAGAACTTCGGTGACGGCCCCGGGGACTTCATCCACGTGTGGAACACCCGCACCACGCATGGTTTCGCCGAACCGGATCTGAAGGTTGAGATCAAGGGTGATGATGCGGGCCACGGCGGCGCCGACCCGAATCTGATCGCCGAATTCCTGCGTTTCGCCCGTGATGGGGGAGCGACCGAAACCTCGCCGCTGGCTGCCCGGGCTGCCGTCGCCGTGGGTGATTTGGGTGCCCGTTCGCTGCGCTCGTCGGGGCAGACGCTGCAGATTCCCGGTCTGGAGGAAGGCCTGGTCAGCTACTTCGAAGCGGACCAGCAGGCGCAGCACGTCAACTAGGGAGCCGTCATTTGGCCAGATGGCTTCCGAACGCTCGGCGGAACCTCGGCCGGGTGGGATTCGATGGGCGATCCGTCTGGTCCCGGCGCGCAAGAGTGTGCCACTTGGCGCAATGGTGCAGCTGGAGCCGGAGGAGAATCCCGCATTGGCGGTGCAGCCGCGCCTTGCTGCCCAGGCGCCTGCCTTGGGCCGGTCCAATGGGCCGAAGGCATTCGCGCGCGCCTCGCTCTGGCCTCTGGTTCCGCCGCACCGCGTAGGATAACGTGTTTTCCACGTACCCCTTTTCGTTGGTGAATAGGCCCTGAAGGAGAAGCAGATGTCCAAGAAGACCTCGCCGGAACCGATCCGCGATCAAGCGCACGATCACTTGCTGACACCGCAGAACTGCGTCTTGGCGCTGATCGATTACCAGCCCGAGCAGTACGGCACCGTCACCTCGGCCACCCGTGAGCGGATCGACTTGAACGTCGTGGCGCTGTGCCGCCTGGCCATGAAATACGAGATTCCGGTGGTGCTCTCCACGGTCGGCGTGGACATGGGCGTGAACGAGGGCACCGCGCAGCACATCAAGGACGAGCTGCCCGGAGTGCCGGAGATTGACCGCAGCGGTGTCAATGCGTGGGAGGACGCCGAATTTCGTGGGGCCATCGAGGGCAGCGGCCGCCGCAAGGTGGTGATGGCCGGGCTGTGGACCGAAGTCTGCCTGACCTTCCCGACCTTGGACATGCTGGCCGAAGGATACGAGGTCTACCCGGTAGCCGATGCCGTGGGAGGAATTTCGCAGGTGGCCCACGATCGGGCCTTCGACCGGATGATCTCCGCCGGCGCGCAGCCGGTGACCGCGATTTCTTTCGGCGGGGAGCTGATGCGTAATTGGGCACGCGGTGACTCGGATAAATTGCGCGAGAACATGCGCTGGTACTTCCCGCTGAAGCACGAGCTTGACGCTGCCGGGAAGTAGCAAAGAAGCGGTGGTCGATGGCGGTTGCTTGCGTATTTCAGTGTTCGGTCCAATATTCTATTGCTGTTCGCAAGTTGCCGTTCGAAAAGGCTGTATCGATGACCGTAAGCACGGGAGATAATTTCTACCAGCATGGCCTGCGGCGCATGCGCGGCCGGGATCCGCAGGAGAAAAACAGGTCCGCCAGCACCCTGGAGTTATTCTTCGACCTGACCTTCGTCACCGCCTTCGGCGTGGCCGGTAGCGAGCTGGCCCACGGCATCGAGGTAGGCCATTATCTGCCGGCCATCGTTTCCTTTGTCATCGCCTGCTTGGCGATCGTCTGGGCCTGGGCCAACTATGCCTGGTTGGCCTCGGCCTTCGACAATGACGATTGGCTGTTCAGGAGCCTGACGCTGGTGCAGATGGCGGGCGTCATCGTGCTGGCGGTCGGCATCCCGATGATGTTCCAATCCATAGATCATGGGGCGGTGCTGGATGCCAATGTGATGGTAGTCGGCTACATAGTCATGCGCATCGCGCTGATCGGGCAATGGCTGCGAGTCGCCCGGCAGGACCCGCGGCACCGAGTGGTGGCCCGCGGAAACGCTATCGGCGTGGGCATCGCGCAGATCGGCTGGACCTCGTTCCTTTTCCTTCCGCTGTCGCTGGTTCCGGCCTTGGTCTGCCTGGCAATTTTCTGGGTCATCGATTTCAGTGCGCCATTGATTGCCGAGAAGGTGGCCCGCCGGCGCGGCGAATCAGGCATTCCCTGGCATGCCCACCACATTGCCGAACGCTATGGCTTGATGGCCATCATCGCTCTCGGCGAATGCATCGTGGGAACGCTGGCGGCGGCCCGCGCGATCTCGGCGGGCTCGAATTGGAGCTTTGAGAGCGTGGTGGTGGTCTCGGTAGGCGTGCTGATCTCTTTCAGCCTGTGGTGGGCATACTTTCAGCTGCCCTCCGGGCCGGTCCTGCATCAGCGGCGAGACAAGGCTTCCGCGTGGATTTACGGTCATATTGCCCTGTTCACCTGCATCGCCGCGATTGGTGCCGGGCTGCATACGGTCGGCTACGCCTATGACCCGCAGGCCGCCACGGATCCGGTCGTGGTGATCCTCGCCTTGGCGATTCCGGTATTCATCTTCATGCTGATCATCGCCTCGTTGCTGACCTGGTTGCTGGACGCTGCGATGTTTACCCTGGCGCATCTACCGACGTTTCTGATGCCGCTGGCTGCGGTCCTGCTGAGCCAATGGGGCCTTCCGGCCTGGGCTTGCCTGCTGGTGCTGCTGTGCTCGCCGCTCACCGTGATTGTCGTGTATGAACTAGGTTATTGGCGAAAGCTGGCGGTGACCCTCGACCGTGCGCTGCAGCAACCTGCGCGGTAGTTGAGCACTTTCGGAAACACGGTGACGCACGCCGCCAGCGGCGTCGGCTGCGTAATCCCGGCCAGAGACCCGGGACGCTAATCCTTGATGGTCAGCGCGTGCAGTTGGTCCATGCTGCTGAAAATCCGGCTTGCCCCGGCCGCCAGCAGGTCCTCGGCCGCGGTGCTGCTGGGACCGCCATTGGCGAAGCCGAACACCGTCGCGCCGGCTGCCACCCCGGCGGTGACTCCGGTGACGGTATCCTCGATGACCAGCGCCTGAAGCGGGTCAATTTGCAGGGCCGCGGCGGCTGCCAGATACACATCCGGTGCTGGCTTGCTGCGCGGATACTCCATGCCGCTGAATACGCGATCTCCAAACCAGGGGGCCAGGCCGGTAACCGAAAGCTGCATTTCCACTTTGCCTCGATCCGCGCCGGAGGCGCAGGCGATCTTTGACCCGTAGGTCTTGGCGATCGCGGCTACCGCGTGGGCCGCGCCGTCGATCGGGGCCAGCGCGCTGCGCAGCGCATCATCTCGGCGTGCGCGGAATCTGGTGAGCCACGCATCGTCGATGCGGAATCCGGTGTGCGCGTAAATCGGTTCCCATTGGTCCTTCAGTGCCTTGCCGATAAAAATCTCCAGGCAATCCTGCACGCCGATCTCCCAGCCCAGCTCGAGCAGCATAGTGCGGAGGACCGAATTGGTGATCAGTTCGGAGTCTACGAGGACGCCGTCGCAGTCGAAAAGCACGGCGGAGAAGCGGGGTATCACGATGGTTGTGGCCTTTCGCGGAAGTGGCAGAGGGCTAGGCGGAAGGGAACTGAGGCAGGATCCGGGCTAGCGGTGCGAGTTCGGGCTGCTGCTCGGCCTCCTTGAGCACGCGTTCCAGGGTTGCGTCGTGAATTGGCTTCGCCTTGCGGTAAAGCTGCTGGCCGGCGTGCGTCAGCTCGGTGTAGATGCCGCGTCGATCATCGGCGCAGAGCACCCGGGAGAGCAGGGCGCGATCTTCCAAACGGCTCACCAGGCGTGTGGTGGCGCTGGGGCTCAGTGCGGTCGCCCGGGCCAGTTGCGCCATGCGCATATGCCAGCCGTCCTGCCGGTTCAGCGCGTCCAGAAGTGTGTACTCCACCACAGACAAGCCGACTTCTGCGCTGAGGTCTTTTTCCAGTGCGGACTCGATAATTCCGTGCAAGGCCGCCAATGTACGCCACCCGTGGGCACGGATTTCGACCGCGTCGTCTGCGATTCCCACTTCATCCTCCAAAATGATTGCTTGCGCGCATTAGTTGCGTGTGCAACTATTTAACCCATCGGCGCAATAACAAGCGTCTGCAACTATTTTTCAAGTTTATCAGGAGTAAGCAAATGCCACTGGGACTCATCGCGCTGGCCCTAGGTGCCTTCGGCATCGGGCTCACCGAATTTGTGATCATGGGCCTGCTGCCCGAGGTGGCGGCGGACTTCGGCGTCAGCGAAGCGGCCGCAGGATGGCTGATCTCCGGCTACGCGCTGAGCGTGGTGGTCGGCGCTCTCGGGCTGACCGCCGCCACCGTGCGCCTGCCGCGCAAACCGGTATTGGTGGGGCTGCTGGTGCTGTTCATCATCGGCAATACGCTCACCGCCATCGCCCCGGACTATATGGGGGCCATGATCGGGCGGGTGATCGCCGCACTATGCCACGGCGCCTTCTTCGGCATCGGCACCGTCGTCGCCGCGGATCTGGTGCCCGGGGCCAAGAAGGCGCGGGCCATCGCCGTCATGTTCACCGGACTGACCGCCGCCAATGTCCTTGGCGTTCCCTTCGGAACCTTCCTGGGCCAGCAGGCGGGGTGGCGTTCCACCTTCTGGGCCATCTCCGGCATCGGGGTGCTCGCACTGATCGGCATCCTGCTTCTGGTGCCGGTGCTCCGGCATGCCGCCGAAGCGGTATCCCTGCGCAGGGAGCTGAGCGCCTTCGCCTCCCTGCAGGTGTGGCTCTCGCTGGGTGTCACGGTGCTTGCCTATGGCGGGATGTTCGGTGCCTTCACCTACATCGCCTACACGCTGACCGAAGTCTCCGGCTTTGCCTCCGGAGCCGTCCCATGGCTGCTGGTGCTCTTCGGCGTGGGGCTATTCGTTGGCAATTGGTTCGGCGGACGCATGGCCGACCGGAACATCGACCGCACGCTGCTGATCTTCATCGCCGCCCTGGTTGTTGTCCTGGTGGGCTTCGGTGCCCTGGCAGCAAGTCCGATAGCCACCGTCGTGGCCCTGCTGCTCATGGGTGGATTCGGCTTCGGCACCGTTCCCGGCCTGCAAAGCCGCATCATGCGCTACGCCGGGACCGCCCCGACGCTGGCTTCCGGAGCAAATATCGGCGCCTTTAATGTCGGCAATGCCCTCGGCGCTTGGGCCGGCGGGGTGGGCATCGCCGTGGGGCTTGGCTACACCTCGCCGATCTGGATTGGCGCCGCCATCACCGTAGCCGCGCTGCTGTTGATGCTGCTGGCCGCCTCGTTGGCCAAGCGGGAGCCGTCGAGTGCGCGAACCGCGGTTATGGCAGCAAGCTAGGCCGCAGGCTTTCACCGACCGGGCTTTCACCGCTCAACTAACCACTGAATGACCAGAAAAAATTCTCAAAGGGAGTCCCATGACCAATTCAATCCCAAACCTCACGCTCAACAACGGCATCGAAATGCCGCAGCTGGGCTTCGGAGTCTTCCAAGTGCCAAATGAGCAGACCACGGCAGCCGTCGCCGCCGCGCTGGACGCTGGCTACCGCAGCATTGACACCGCCGCGATCTACGGCAACGAAGAAGGCGTGGGAAAGGCCCTGGCCGAGTCCGGCATAGCCCGTGATCAACTGTTCATCACCTCCAAGCTCTGGATCGCCGATATGGGCTACGAGCAGACCCTCGAAGCCTTTGGGGCGAGCCTTGAACGCCTGGGCCTGGACTACTTGGATCTATTCCTGATCCACTGGCCGGCGCCCGCGAAAGATCTCTACGTCGACTCGTGGAAAGCGCTCGAAAAGCTCTATTCCGAGGGGAAAGTCCGTGCCATTGGCGTATCGAACTTCCAGCCGGGGCATCTGGAAAAGCTGGTCGAGGCGGCGGACATCGTTCCGGCGGTCAATCAAGTCGAGCTGCACCCGGCACTGCAGAATCGCGAAGTGATCGCCGCGAACGCCGAGCACGGCATCGCCACGGAAGCCTGGAGCCCACTGGCGCAGGGAGCGCTGCTGAGCGAGGAATCGATTCTGGCGATTGCCGCAATGCACAATGTCACCGCCGCGCAGGTGATCCTGCGCTGGCACCTGCAGGAAGGAAGGATTATTATCCCGAAGTCGGTCACCCCCGCGCGGATCGCCGCCAACCTAGACCTGTTCGGCTTTGAGCTCTCCGCTGACCAGATGTCCGCGATTGAGGCGCTGGACCGGGATGGCCGCACCGGTCCAGATCCGGACGCCTTCAACGGCTGATAATGAACTGCTTCTAAACGCCCGTCCCTTTCGAGGGGCGGGCGTCTTCCGTACCCGGAGCCATTCCGCGGCCACCATAAAAGGCGGCGGCGGTGGGTAGAAAGCCATCGGGCACGCTCGCGGGCCAGTGACCGACATGCAAAAGAGGGTTTTGCCTTGCGGTTTCGTGCCTAGGGGTGATTGCGTATTGCTGCCTCAGCTGATTACCAGCCGCTGCACCGTACTGCGGATGGCGTTGATGACATCGTTTACCGTGCCGCGGTGCAAATGCTCCGCCCGCAGTAGAAGGTCGATTTGTCGACCTGAGTTCAAGCCTTTGATTGGTCGTAAAATCACCGTTTCATCCAGGGTGTTGCGCGCCGTGTACCGCGGCAAGATTCCTAGGCATTTGCTGGCTTCAATCAATGCCCCGGCGGTGGCGTAGTCATTGACTCGGTGTTCCACCATTGGTGCCCGGCCGGCGAGGGCGGCGATGGTCTCCAGGACGTCGGCCGGCGAATAGCCAGAACGCGAGACCACCCACCGCTCGTCGATCACTTGTTCCGGGGAGAGCTCGGAGTACGCTGCCAACGGGTGATCGCGGTGAATTGCGATATCCAAGGGTTCAAAGGCCAGCGGGATCACGGCAATGCGTTCTTCCGGCCAAGGCGCGGTATGCGGCATGCGGTGGGCCAGTACCAAATCGTAGCCGGAGGTCAGTGCCGGGAAGTCCTGTTGCGAGACATCCTCATCGGAGAAGCGCAGCGGGGGTAGCTCCCCTTCCGGGTAGGTCAGCAGCGGAGCGAAGATCGTCTGCCCGATGGAGTGGAACCCCGCGATATGTATTGGCACCTCGAGGTCTTGGTCCTGTGTGCGGATCTTCGCCTCGACCTCGGCCAAGGTCGAGGCAACCGAGGCGGCGGCCGAAGCCAGCAACTTTCCCTCGGCCGTTAGCACCAGCCGGCGTCCATCCTTCTGAGTCAGCGCGGCTGGGAAGCCGCGCTGCAACTGCGCGAGGTGTTGGGACACGGCCGACGGTGAGACGTACAGGGCCTTCGCGACCGCGTTGACGCTGCCTAAATCCGCTAGCTCGCGAAGAATCCGCAACTGATGTAATTCCATGAAGTAAATACTAAATCGTTAGATCAGGAAATCGAAGTTCGTCTAAGGTTTCTTCCCATGCTGTTGGGTGCGACACTTGAAACAACCCCAAGTCTGTCGTGCACGCACCCCGATGCCCGATCCCAAAGGAACCAGCATGAAAGCACTGTACAAGTCCGGACCACATGCCGGCCTGGAACTCGTCGACCGGCCAGAGCCGGAGGTCGGCGTCCACGATGTCAAAATCCGTGTGATGACCGCCGGAATCTGCGGCACCGATCTGCACATCGAAGCCTTTGACGATGCAGCGAAGGCCATGATCAACACCCCGCTGGTCCCCGGCCACGAATTCTACGGTGAGGTCGTCGAGGTCGGCTCGTTCGTGCAAGGCGTTAAGATCGGTGACCGGGTTTCCGGCGAAGGCCACGTGGTCTGCGGCCTGTGCCGCAACTGCCGGGCCGGGCGCCCCCATATGTGCATCAACGTCAACTCCGTCGGCGTGCAGCGCGATGGCGCGTTCGCCGAATACGTGGCGATCCCCGAAAGCAACGTATATGTTCACCGCGACGAGCGCATCACCCCGCTGCTCGGCGCTATCTTCGACCCATTCGGCAACGCCGTGCACACCGCGCTGCAGTTCCCCATGGTCGGCGAAGACGTGCTCATCACCGGAGCCGGCCCCATAGGCCTGATGGCCGCCGCGGTGGCCCGCCATGCCGGCGCCCGCAATATCGCCATCACCGACGTGTCCGAGCAGCGCCTGGAGCTGGCCCGCACCATGGGCGTGGACCTGGCGATCAACGTGGCCCAACAGCGAATCGCCGAAGCCCAGAAGGAATTGGGAATGCGCGAGGGTTTCGACTTCGGCATGGAAATGTCTGGTCACAAGACCGCGTTGCCCGAAATGATCGAAAACATGAACCACGGCGGCAAGATCAGCATGCTCGGCCTGCCCAGTGAATCGATCGATATCAACTGGGGCAAGGTCGTCACCCACATGCTCACCCTGAAGGGCATCTACGGGCGCGAAATGTTCGAGACCTGGTACGCCATGAGCGCCATGCTCACCACCTCTGATATTTTGCGTGAACGCGTCGCCTCGGTGGTCACCGACTTCCTGCCGGCTACCGAATGGCAAGCAGGCTTCACCGCCGCTCGTGGGGGACACGGCGGCAAAGTTGTTTTGGACTGGACAGTTTTCTAGGAGATATGACATGTATACAGATATGAAAGACCAGCTGTCCGCGGAACTGGAGCAGCTTAAGGATTCGGGCCTCTTCAAGGCCGAACGCCACATCGACTCGGCGCAGTCCGCATCGATCATGGCCGGCTCGCTGGGAAGCGAATCCCGCCGGGTATTGAACTTCTGCGCGAATAACTACCTAGGTCTGGCCGACGACCAGCGCATCATCGACGCGGCCAAGAACGCCATGGATGATCGCGGCTTCGGCATGGCCTCGGTCCGCTTCATCTGCGGCACCCAGGACCTGCACCTGGAACTTGAAGCCAAGCTCTCGGCATTCCTCGGAACCGAAGACACCATCCTGTTCTCCAGCTGCTTCGATGCCAACGGCGGTGTCTTCGAATCCCTGTTCGGCGCCGAAGACGCGATCATCTCCGACGCGCTGAACCACGCGTCGATCATCGACGGCATTCGCCTGTCGAAGGCGGCACGCTTCCGCTACAAGAACCAGGACATGGAAGACCTGGAAACCCAGCTGCAGGCGGCCGCCGCCATGAACGACGGCGCCGGTGCCCGGCGCACCATCGTCGTCACCGATGGCGTGTTCTCCATGGACGGATTCTTGGCCCCGCTGGAAGCGATCTGCGACCTGGCGGACAAGTACGGCGCACTGGTGATGGTCGATGATTCCCACGCGGTGGGCTTCATGGGCTCCAACGGTGCCGGAACCCCGGAGCACGCCGGCGTCTCGGACCGGGTTGATATCTACACCGGAACCTTCGGCAAGGCGTTGGGCGGTGCCTCGGGCGGCTACGTTTCCGGCCGCGGGGAGATCGTGGCGATGCTCCGCCAGAAGGCACGCCCATACCTGTTCTCCAACTCGCTGGCCCCGTCCATCGTGGCAGCCACGCTGACCGCCCTTGACCTGGTGGCAGGATCCGGAGATTTGCGCGAGAAGCTCTTCGAAAACGCGGCGCACTTCCGCCGCCGGATGACCGAGGAGGGCTTCGACCTCCTCGACGGCGAGCACGCGATCATCCCGGTCATGTTCGGGGACGCGGTCAAGGCCGCTGAAGTCGCCGGCAAAATGCTGGAGCATGGCGTCTTCGTCACCGCGTTCAGTTTCCCTGTCGTGCCGAAGGGGGCCGCGCGCATCCGTGTGCAGCTCTCCGCCGCGCATTCGGCCGAGGACATCGAGGCCTGTGTGCAGGCTTTCGTCGCCAGCCGCTAAGCAGCAACACCAAACCGCCCGTGCTTCCGTTCCCGGAAGCGCGGGCGGTTTTGCGTTCCGCGTCGTCTGGGCATTGTGGCACCAGTTAGGTGGTGCCACAATGATATGTGGGGCCAACTCGGGGAAGGCCAATAGTGCTATATCTGAATTTGTTTGGGGAACAGCGGCTCACCGCGTGGGGCGCTGATGTTCTCTCGGGCCGATCGCGGGCACTTGAATTGTTGGCCTATCTGGTGTTGCATCCCGGAGTCCAAATACCACGGCTGCTTTTAGCGGGAACCTTCTGGCCGGAATCCAGCGACTCCCAAGCACAAACGAATCTGCGCCGCGAACTTCATAACCTGCGCATCGGGCTCGGCGAGGTGGACTGCCTGGGCACTGCCGATGGGGCCATTTCCTGGTTGGGCAGTGCCGGGATTCGCGTAGACGCCCAAATTTTCGCCGAACAGCGGGCCAAAGCAGAGGCTGCCACCGCGCGCGGAGATGATCAGCGATTCTTGGATCATGCCGAACTAGCGGTAGCCGAATACCTGGGTGAGCTGATGCCCGGTAGCTACGCCGACTGGGTGTTGCATTCGCGTGAACGGCTCGCGGGGCAGTGCGCGCAGTTGTGCGCCCAGGCCACCGATGGATGGCTGAACAGGGGCCAGGGCCATCGAGCCCTAGCCATGGCGCAGAGACGCGTGGATGTCCAACCCTTGGAGGAGGCCGGGTATCGGGACCTGATGCGCGTGCAGATGTCGCTGGGCGAAGATACGGCGGCCATGTACACCTTCCATAAGTGCGCTGAGGTTCTGGACAACGAACTGGGCGTCGCTCCGGGCCGCGATACCCAGTCGCTGATTCAAAAAATGCTGCCTCGGATGCAACCCGGTGCCCAACGCGCGTCAAGTCCACGAAGCGAATCGGCCGATGGCGGACAGGAAAGTACTGGGCGTGAAACCGAGACGAACACCCTGAAACAGCTCTGGGCCGAGACGGTGCGCGGAAAACGATCAATGGTAGTGCTCCAAGGCGGGCCGGGAGTAGGCAAGACCCACCTGGCCCGACAGCTCGAAATCCATGCCCGCGCTACCGGCGCCTTGATTGCCCGAGCACGCTGCGTGGACTCCGGTGGGCTCATCCCGCTTGCGCCGGTGGCCGGTTGGTTGCGTGATCGAGCCTTCGCCCCGCTACTGGCTGGATTGCCAGTGGAGCTCAAACGCGAGGTGGGCAGGTTGCTGCCCGGGCTGCTGGGCGAGCCGCAACGCGCCGAAGCCCACGCGGGAAACCGGGCTATGGTTGATGCCTGGCAACGCTACAGGTTTTTCGAAGGGCTGGCCCGCGCGATGGGTACCGCGGGCCGTCCGATACTTTTGATCCTCGATGACCTGCACTGGTGTGATGCCGACACCGCTGCCTGGATATCTTTCCTGTTTTCGGGACCTCATACCAGCCAACTCCTGCTCGTGGCCACCATGCGCACCCCAGACGCCGCTTGCAGCCCCGCCGTGGCGGGAATGCTAACCACGCTGCGAAACGCCGGCGCGCTGGGCGAACTGAGCCTCGAACCGCTGGGGGTCGAGCAGAGCGCCGAACTTGCTGCACGAGTTCGCGGCCAGGCGCTGACCGGCTCCCAAGGTAAGCTTTTGCACGCCGCGACAGGCGGATACCCGCTGTTCATTCTCGAAGCGGCCCGAGCTGCCTCATCATCCGGGGATCTGCAGGACACTGGATTCTATGCGGTGCTTGATCATCGATTCGAACAGCTCTCACCCGCGGCCAAGCACTTGGCGGAGCTTGCCTCCGCGTACGGCCGCGAAATCACCCTTGACCTGCTCAGCGAGGCAGCAGATCTGGAGAATCATGACCTGGTCGGTGCGGTGGATGAACTGTGGCGATTGGGAATTCTGCTACCGGCAGGAAATGGTTATGACTTCGTGCATCATCTGGTGCGCCGGGCAGCCTACGAGAAGGTTACTCCGGCCAACCGTTGGCTGCTTCACCGCAGGCTGGCCCAATCCCTGGAATTACTGCACTCCGCAAATCTCGACCCGGTAGCCGCGGTGCTCGCCGAACAATACGCGCTGGGTTCAAACCCCGGTCGTGCCCTGGATTTTGCGCTCAGCGCCGGAGCGGCGGCTTCAAGGATCTATGCAAATTCAACCGCACTGGTCAACTTCCGTACCGCTTTGGAACTGATCTCCGCCCAGCCTGCCGGGCGCGAACGCGACGAACGGGAGCTTTCCACCCGGACGGCCATGTCCTCACCGCTGACCGCGTTGCGCGGCTACTCGGCACCCGAACTACTGGACAATCTCGAACGCACGGCGCAGTTGGCCCAAGAATTGGGCCACCCGAAGGCTCTCGCCGCAAGCCTGATCGGGCTGTTCGCCGGGCGCTACGTCGAAGGCAAGAACCCGTTGTGCCACAGCATCGGGTTGCACGCCCTGGAACTGTCGCAAGGAGATGCCGACCTGACTGGCCAATCGCATTTCGCGGTGGCGGGTGGTGCGTTGGCCCTGGGCCGGCATCAGGAAGCCATCGAGCATTTTGCCGCCTGCTACGAGAGCGGACAGAACGGCTATTCGTTCATCCTGGGCACACGGCTTGAAATCCATGCGCGAGCGTGGGCCTCGCACGCGCATTGGCTTGCCGGCCACACGGAGCAGGCCCTGCGCTTAGGCTCAGAAGCGCTGACCAGGGCGGCCGCCTCCGGGCATCCCTATACCAGGGCGGTGGCTCTGGGGTATGTGTGCCTGCTGCATCAGCTTGCCGGGGACCGGGCGGAACTGAGCCTGCGGATCGCTGAACTACTTAAAATATGCCGCCGCTACGAGATCGCCTACTACGGGCAGTGGGCCGAGATCTTCGCCGGGTGGTACGCCGGCGGCAGCGCAGGAATCACCCGGATCCACGAAGGCATCAGTGCCCTCGAGGCACAAGGTGCGCTGGCGAGGATGCCCTACTGGCGCATGCTGCTGTCGGATGCGCTCGCCGACCACGGCCAGTTGGATCTGGCCCGCACCGAATTGGATGCAGCACTGCGGCAGGCCGAAGAACTTGGGGAGTGCTGCTGGAGCCCGGCCCTGCTGCGGCTACGCGAACGGTTGGGATAGCACGGCTGCGAACGCTGCGAACGCCAGACGAACGCGCGGGCTCCTAGGGTGGGTAAAACCCAGCAAGAGAACCGAACGAAGGAGTTGGTCATGGGTAGCAAGACAGAAATCCTTGCAGACCTCGCGGCAGCGCTGCGCGGGCCGCTGACCTTGCCCGAGGACCCCGACTATGACAAGGTCCGCGCCGTATACAACGCGATGATTGACAAATATCCGGCAGCCATTGCCCGCGTGGCGGACACCGCGGACGTGATCACCTGCGTGAACTTCGCGCGCGAGCACGAGCTTCTCCTCGCGGTACGCGGCGCCGGGCACAACGCCGGAGGCCTGGGCATCGCCGACGACGCGCTGGTCATCGACTTGGGGGCGCTGCGTAGCACCACCGTGGACCCTGCGGCGCACACCGTGCGGGTCGACGGCGGCGCCACGTGGGCAGATGTGGACCATGCAACGGTGGCCTTCGGCCAGGCAACCCCGAGCGGCTTCATTGCCTCCACCGGCGTGGGAGGCTTGGCCTTGGGCGGCGGCATCGGCTACCTGACCCGGCGCTTCGGACTGACGGTGGATAACCTGCTCTCCGCCGATGTGGTGCTCGCCGATGGCGCCCTGGTCACCGCCGATGAGAACCGCCACCCGGACTTGTACTGGGCCTTGCGCGGGGGAGGCGGAAACTTCGGGGTCGTCACCTCCTTCACCTTCCGCACCCACGACATCGGCGAGAACGGGATCATTATCGGCGGGCCGGTGCTCTACGACATCTCCGACACCACCGAGGTCATGCGCTGGTACCGGGAAATACAGCCTTCGCTGCCGGAGGAACTTTCGGGCTGGATCGGGTTGCTGACCATCCCGGGTGCCGCGCCGTTCCCGGAGGAGCTGTGGGGCCGGCAGGCCTGCGGGATCCTCTGGTGCTACACCGGAGCCCATGAGCTGGCCGAGCAGGTGATGGCCCCGGTGAAGGAATTCGGCAACCCGCTCTTGGTGGGGCCGCACGAGATGCCGTTCAACATCCTGCAGCAGGCCTTCGATGCGCTCTACCCGGCGGGGATGCAGTGGTACTGGAGGGCGGACTTCGTCACCGAGCTGACCGACACCGCGATCGAGGTCCACAACTACTTCGGTGCGCAGCTTCCCACGGGCCACTCCACCATGCACCTGTATCCCATCGACGGGGCGGCAGCACGTGTTCCGGTCGAGGACACGGCCTTCGCCTACCGCCAGGGCGGCTGGGCCGGAGTCATCGTCGGGGTGGATCCAGATCCGGCCAAGGCCAAGCTGATCACCGATTGGACGCAAGCCTATTCCGAGGCCCTGCATCCGACCACCGCGGGAGGTGCGTACGTTAACTTCCTGATGGACGAGGGCGAGGATCGGGTGAAGAGCGCTTACCGGGAAAACTATGAGCGGCTGAGCCACATTAAGGCCGTCTATGACCCGGGGAACCTGTTCCGGGTGAACCAGAACATCGTTCCGGCGCAGGGCCGCAGGGAGCGCCAATACCGCTAGACGGCTACGCCACACTGGATAGTGAGCCACCTCAGCGCATTGCTGGGGCGGCTCACTTTGTCCGAAATACCGGATTCAATTTGGCCGCGGAACTTCACTGGCCAGGTTCTATTGAATAGTCTCTGAGGAGGCCCTCAGGGCACACCTCAGAGGCAGGGGTGCCCTCACACGCAGTGAACCCAAGGAATCAAGGTAGATGAACACCCACTTACTGACCAACATCTCCCAGCTGTGCACCGTAGACCGCGAGGGCACCGTGCTCAGCAACGCGGCGGTGCTGATCCGCGATGGAATCATCGATTGGGTGGGTGCAGCGCAGCAGGCACCGTCGGCAGAGAAGGTCACGGATCTGGACGGACGCGCGGTCCTGCCCGGTTGGGTGGATTCGCACAGCCACCTGATCTTCGCCGGAGATCGCGCGGATGAATTCGTGGCCCGGATGGCCGGGGAAGACTATGCGGCGGGCGGAATAGCCGTGACTACCACGGCTACCCGGGCCACCGATGACCAAGCGCTGCGTGAACTGGTATCCGCACGCCGGGCGGAAGCCTTGGCCATGGGCACCACCTGGATGGAAACCAAAACCGGCTACGGGCTGACCCTCGATGAAGAGGTCCGCCATGCACGATTGGCCCGGGAGCTGGTCGATCAGGTGACCTTTCTCGGCGCACACCTCGTCCCTGCCGGACGGGACGCGGACGAGTACACCGCGGAGGTGGCCGGACCGATGCTTGACGCCGTGGCCGGAACCGTAGATTTCGTGGACGTGTTCTGCGAGCGCGGAGCCTTCAGCGAAGCGCAATCGCGCAAGGTGCTGCAAGCGGCAAAGGATCGGGGATTGGCCACCAAGATCCACGGAAACCAGTTAGGCCCGGGCGCCGGAACTCGACTGGCGGTCGAATTCGGCAGCCTCTCGGTGGACCACGTGAACTATCTGGAGCTCGGCGACATCGATGCGCTCGCCGGAACCTGGTCAGCGTGGAATGCCCGACAGCGCACGGGCGACCGCGGAGTGGTCGCCACCTGCCTTCCGGCCTGCGACTTGTCCACCCGCCAGCCGCTGGCTCCGGGGCGTGAACTGCTGGATGCCGGAGTGGTGATCGCCTTGGCCAGCAACTGCAATCCCGGCACCAGCTACACCAGCAACATGAATTTCTGTGTGGCGACGGCGGTGCTGCAAATGAATCTCAGCCTCGCCGAAGCGATTGAGGCAGCCACCATGGGCGGTGCGATGGCGCTCGGAGTGGCAGATAAAGTCGGCTCGATCGAGGTCGGGAAGCGCGCGGACCTGCACGTACTTCAAGCAGCCACGGCGGCTCACCTTGCCTATCGTCCGGGAATGCCTCTGACCCACAGCGTGTATCGGGCCGGGGAACTGGTCAGCGACCGAGGATGAACTTTCCGTCCGGAGTTTGCGGAAACTCGCGTGTTTCGGTGCGGGCGAAGACGCTTACGGACCAGGGGGAATCATCCGAAAAAGGGTTCAGATGCCAATCCGCGTAACGGTGAGTGAGCAGCAGCTCGGTCGTCTTCGAGGCTTCATCTTGATCTTTCGGGCCGCCGCGCAACGCGCTGGTAGTTCCGAGAATGAGTGCACCTTGGGGTCTAAGCAGTTCGCCAAGCAGTGCAAAGCAGGTGCTGAACTCGGCCGGGCTCAGGAACGCAGGAACATTTCCCGACAGCAGTATTGCATCGTAGGCAACGGGAAGCTCGGCACGGACTAAATTATCAACGGAAATCTCGGTGGCACTGATGGGGCGGAACCATGCCGGGTCGTGGAGTTCCGCGGCGACCTGCAGCACTGCTTCGGTGGGATCGATCCCGTAGGCGTTGTGACCGCGGAACCTTAACCCGTGGACGGCGTTTCCAATGCCGCAACCGATGTCCAAGATCGTTGCGGCACGTGAAGAAAGCATGTCCACGAAGCGAACGTCGACCTCAAGATCAGTACCTTCTTCGGTTAACGCACGCATTTTTGCTGCATATGCGTTGAGGTCGGTGGCCGTATCCATGCACTGAGTCTGTCATGGGAAGGTACGCTTGTGCTGCGAAAAATCGGGGCGAAGGGTGAAAGTGAGCTTTGCTTCGTTGCGCTCTGGCCGAAATATGGCTGGGATCTGGCCATTCGTGATAGACAATGAAGTATGGCTATTACTGCATTCAAAGATACCCCTGTCCAGACTATTGGCGAGCTGCCTGCCGTTGGCGCGCAGGCACCTTCCTTCACCCTGACCGACACCAACCTCGCAGAGGTCACCAGTGAATCACTGGCCGGCCGTCGCGTGGTGCTGAACATCTTCCCATCCGTTGATACCGGCGTATGCGCTGCCAGCGTCCGTAAATTCAACGAGCTGGCTGCCGGCCTGGAAAACACCACCGTGGTGTGCGCCTCCGCCGACCTGCCATTTGCCTTGGGCCGCTTCTGTGGCGCCGAAGGCATCGCGAACGTTGTGGCAGCTTCCGTCTTCCGCTCGGATTTCGGTGCTGACTTCGGCCTAACCCAGATCGACGGCCCGCTGGCAGGCCTGCTGGCCCGCGCTGTGGTCGTTTTGGATGAAACCGGCAAGGTTGTTTACAGCCAGATCGTTCCAGAGATCACCACCGAGCCAGATTACGATGCCGCTATCGCTGCTCTGAATAGTTAATCTCCGTTCTGCGCCCTCGGACCTGAAAAGGTGACGGTGCAAGAGTCGTGGCGATGCGCCGCTCCCTTAAGTAGGGGGCGGCGCATTTATTTTTCCCCGAGGCATTCTCAAGAGCGGGTTCTAACTCTATACTCGTTTAAAGATCGTTTGTGATTGTTAGTATCTTGAAAAGATCACAAAACATCAAAATGTAGATTCTGTCCGACTAGATATTGAGAATTTGATCCCGGAAGGGGAGAGCTGCCGTGAGCGAACAAGTCGTGCTGGGTGCGCATATGGAGCAGGAGCTAGTTTCACAGCCAGAGATGTGGCGGCGAGCAGTGGCGCAGCAAAAAAGTGAGAACCTGCTGCCAGCACCGGGTCTTAAAGTCGCGGTCATTGGCTGCGGCACTTCATGGTTCATGGCCGAGGCCTATGCCGCGGCGCGCGAAGCGGCAGGCCAGGGGATCACCGACGCATTCGCCGCCTCGGAAGCCCGAATCACCACCCGCGACTACGACGTACTGGTTGCCATAACCCGTTCAGGCACGACCTCCGAGGTGCTTCAGGTCCTTGATGACCTCCGAGGTTCCCTGCGCACGGTTGGAATTATTGGCGATGTCAGCTCGCCAATCATGGAAAAGCTCGACGCGGTAGTCGAACTTTCCTATGCAGACGAGCGTTCGGTGGTTCAGACTCGCTTCGCGACCACCGCCTTGGCTTATCTGCTCTCCAGCGTGGGCATCGATTTGGACGAGGCAATTGTGCAGGCCGGGGAACTGGTCAACGCGCAGACGCCCCAGCAACTCATCGAAGCCGAACAATTCACCTTCCTTGGCCGCGGTTTCAGCGTGGGGCTGGCCCATGAAGCTGCCCTCAAAATGCGCGAAGCGGTCCAAGGGTGGACCGAGGCGTACCCGGCGATGGACTACCGCCACGGGCCAATTGCCATTGCCGCACCAAACCGGGTGACTTGGATGTTCGGTGAAGAACCGGAAGGTCTGGGCGCACAGGTTCAGCGCACGGGGGCCATCTACGTCAATAATGATCGGCACCCGCTGGCGGAACTGGCCTACGTTCACCGCGTCACTTTAGACCGTGCGCGAGCTCGCGGTATGGACCCGGATAGTCCACGTAACCTCACTCGTTCGGTGATCTTGGAAGACTGAGCTAGCCACATGAGTGAGCATTTCCTACTTTTTGATGTCGGTGGAACAGACATCAAGGCAGCCCTTGCCGATGAGCATGGCCAGTTCCTGCACGTTCTGCGCGAGCCGACCATCGTGGCTGGTGCCGAGCTGGCAGCCGCCACGCTGATGAGGCAGTTGGTTGAACTGGCGGCGAGGCTTCGCAAGCTTTCCGGGCAGACGCCGCTAGCCGCAGGGCTGGTGGTATGCGGACTAGTTGATGCCGAGCACGGCATCGGGATCTTTTCCGCCAACCTTGGCTGGCGTCGGGCGCCACTGCGCCAAATGGCAGAGCAAGCCTTGGGCCTGCCCGTCGGCTTCGGGCATGACGTCACGCTGGCGGCCCGGGCCGAACTGGAGTTTGGAAGTGGCGCTGCCGATCCGGACCTGAAACGCAGCACGGTCGTGATGATCATCGGAACCGGAATCAGTTCCGCGCTGCTTGTTGACGGGCGGATAGTCAGTTCCGGTGGATATGCGGGCGAACTGGGCCATGCGCAAGTTCCCGGAGGGCTCGATTGCAAATGTGGCAACACCGGATGTTTGGAAACTCTGGGTTCTGCGGGCGCCATCGCCAGCAGATACGAGCAGCGCACCGGCCGCCGCGGCGGGGCCAAGGAGGTCTTCGAGGCCCGCAAGGCGGGAGACAGCGCAGCGGCACAAGTCATTGCCGACGCCATTGAGGCGCTGAGCTTCACGCTCGCCCAACAATGCGCATCGATTGCGCCCGAAGGCATTGTGATCGGTGGCGGACTAGCGCAAGCCGGAGACCGGTTCTTCGAGGAGTTGCAAGTTGCGTTGTATGCCAGGCTTTCATTTCATCGTAAACCTCGCTTGGTTCCAGCACAGCTCGGGGCCAACGCCGGACTGCGCGGTTCATTGATCTTGGCTCAAGAAGCATCCGTGAAAAATCAGGGGAAAACTCCATGATTCTCAGCTTCACCCCGAACCCTGCCATCGATGAGAGCTACACGGTGGAAAACCTCACGCTTGATTCGAGCCATCGAGTTCCGTTACCGACCTCCCAAGCCGGTGGCAAGGGAATCAACGTGGCCCGGGTCCTGCACTCTCAGCATCACCCGGTGCTTGCGCTCAGCCCCACCGGCGGTAACAGCGGGATTGAATTTACCGAGAATGTGCTGGGCAGCGGCCTGCCCTTCAGAAGCATCCCGGTGACCGCGTCCACCCGGCGTTCTATGGCCTTTCACGATCCGCAGGCGAATACCACGACGTTATTCAATCAGGCCGGACAGGCGCTGGACGACCGGCAATGGAAAAACATTCTTGCCGCCTATGCGGAAGCACTCGGTGCTGCCACCGCGGTCAACATTTCCGGTTCGTGGCCTCCGGGAACCGAACCGGGACTAATCGGAGAGTTCATCAACCTCGCAACCGCGCGTGGATGCCCGGTGCTCGTCGATGCCACCGGCCCATGGCTCCTGCAAGCTGCCCGGCATCATGCGGTGCTCAAGCCCAACGAATACGAATTACGCGAGGCAACAGGCTGCCAGGACCTGGCCTTGGGCGCACGCAAGCTGATCGACCTCGGAGCCACGGAGGTATTCCTGAGCGCCGGTGCGCGCGGCATCTTCCGTTTTTCCTCGGCTACCCCTGCCATAGGCCATGCGGTGTTGCCAAGGTCCCTCAGCGGAAACCCGACTGGCGCCGGAGACTCGGCCGTGGCAGCAATCATGACCGGCTATTTGCGTGAGCAAGAACCTGAATTTACCTTGCGGCTCGCCGTGGCCTGGTCTGCGTCCACGGTGCTCATGCCCACCGCAGGTGCCCTTGCGCCTGCTCATCAAGAGCTCTTCGACGAAGTCGAGTATCAAATTCTGCCGGCAAACGCCGAAATCTAAGGAGAAACGCCCATGCCATTGGTGCCCACCCGAGAAATAATGGACCTCGCACAGGCAGGGGCCTTTGGACAAGGCGCCTTTAATGTCATTCATCTAGAAACGGCGCAAGCCCTCATTCAAGGGGCCGAACTGGCGAATACCGCGTTGATCTTGCAGATTAGCGAGAACTGCGTGAAATACCACGGGGGACTAGCGCCCATTGCCGCGGCCAGCAAGGCGTTGGCCGAACTGGCCAGCGTGCCAGTGGCCCTGCACCTGGACCATGCAGAAGACGAACAGTTGGTCTATCAAGCGCTAGAGCTTGGCTTCGGGTCCGTGATGTTCGACGGGGCGAAGCTGGGCTTTGAAGATAATGTCGCAGCCACCCGCCGTGTAGTTGCGGCCGCGAAACTCACCGGAACCTATGTTGAAGCCGAGCTCGGGGAGATCGGCGGAAAAGACGGGGCTCATGCTCCCGGAGTCCGGACCGACCCAGGCGAGGCAGCCCATTTCTCCTCGCTGACCGGCATAGATGCATTGGCCGTTGCTGTCGGTTCGTCGCACGCGATGTTGCACCGCGGTGCGACACTGGATCTGGAGCTCATTGGGCGGCTTAAGGAAAGTCTGGACATTCCGCTGGTGCTCCATGGGTCCTCGGGAGTGCCCGACGAAACACTGGTCGACGGAATCCGGGCCGGGATGCGCAAGATCAATGTCTCTACGCATTTGAACGGGTACTTTACTCGGGCGGTACGGCAATGGCTCGCGGAACATCCCGAAGCGGTGGATTCGCGCAAATACATGGCTGCCGGGCGAACCCAGATGGCAATCGAGGCAGCGCGACTGCTCAAGCTCTTTGCCTCTGCCTAAAAGCCATGAGCCGTTGTCGCGGATCGGTGGCAATCCGCCGAAGGGACAGTTCTCCGCTCCTGCCCAACCACGTCGGACTTCAAGGCCAATTTCTGGCCCTTGCGGTTGGGCCTGCGCGTGTATTCTTCGTTGGCTGCTTCTAGGGCACGCAAAATCCCACCCTGCCCAGAATCCGTAATTCTCTTCGCGGAGCTCTACCCGACAGGGCTGGAACGGAACCGAGCCGGCGTGAATCGTTGCACTGCCGCGCGAATGAGTACGTCCAAGGCATGCGGTGATGCCTATCCGTCACCTTACGTCCCGAACGTAGAAAAATTCATCCCGAAGTGATTGTTTATGATCTTTTAGCGCCTAGTTAACTCTAAAAATATCATCATGAAGCCTTGACCAGTGATCTCTATCACTACATAATCGGTGTAGGCTGATTTTTTTCTGACTATAAGTCGCCAAAAAAATCAGAATCATTCACACCGAGTAGGGTGCCGCAATGGCGCGACAATGAGGAGCAGAGATGAAACGAACTACACGTACCGCGGTGGTGGCCCTGTCTGCAACGGCAGCGCTGCTGTTGAGCAGCTGCGGTTTTTCTGGCGGTGAAAGCGATGCCTCCACAGATGCGGCGGGCGGCGAAAACACCACTTTGGAAATGCTCGTTCCTACCTACTCCACAGGCACCAAGGCCCTGTGGGAAGGTGTGATCGAAGACTTCGAAGCCGAACACAGCAACATCAGCATCAACCTCGAGGTGCAATCGTGGGAAAATCTTGAAGGCGTACTGAAGACCAAACTTCAGGGTAACCAGGCACCCGATATTTACAACGGTGGCGCCTTTGCCGAGTTCGCCGCAGAAGGACTGCTTGCTCCGGTCTCAGATGTCGCTTCACCCGAAACCATTGAGGACTTCCAGCCCGCCTTCGCAGATGCCGAAAAATTTGAAGGCACCCAGTACGGACTGCCACTGATTGCCTCGGCCCGCGCGCTGTTCTACAACGAGACGCTGATGGACGAAGCCGGAGTCCAGGACGTCCCAAAGACCTGGGATGAACTCTACGAAGCATCAAAGCTGATCAGCGAAAAGACCAAGGCGGACGGCTACGGCATGCCTCTGGGCAGCGAAGAAGCCCAAGGCGAGTCACTGATCTGGTTTGCGGGAAACGGAGGCAACTTCGGTGATGCAGATTCGATCTCCGTGGACACCCCGGAAAACCTCGAAGCCGCCGAATTCATGAAGAAAATGATCGATGACGGCGTCACGCAAAACGATCCGGGCGCTACCCAGCGCACCCCTATGCTGAACACCTTCATCCAGGGCCAACTAGGTTTCGCCTATGCACTGCCACAGACCGTGGGGCAGATTGAAAAGGAAAACCCCGATCTGAAATACGGGGTTACCACGGTCGCCACCAAGACAGGGGAACCTGCAACCTTAGGCGTCGCGGATCGGCTGATGTCTTTCAAGAATGACGGAAGCAAATCGGCAGCCGTCAAGGAATTCATGGACTACTTCTACTCGGCCGATGTCTACACCGATTGGGTCAGCACCGAAGGATTCCTTCCAACTACCCAGTCCGGTTCCGAGAAGCTCGCCGGGGACGAAGTCCTCAAGCCATTCTTGGACATGTTGCCGAACGCGGTCTTCTACCCCACGACCAACCCCGCATGGAATGCGACCGACGGTGCTTTCAAATCGCTGATGGGCGAACTGGGTACCGGTAAGTCCGCCGAGGACGTGCTCAAGGGCATCCAAGCCAAGGCTGACGCGGCCAGCTAGCAGCCTGGGTGAATCCAAGTAACCACGCAATAAGAGGCCCGACGAGTGTTTCGCCGGGCCTCTGTTGCCGAACCAAACGATACGGCCGGCCCTCGTAGTTTTCCCGTGGCGCCGAAAGAATAAAGGAGAGCAGAGCGTGAGTACCTCGTTACAGGTCACCCCGGCACCTGCCAAGAGACGCAAACGCGGTAATGACTCGCAGTCATTGCTGTCCTCAGTGCCCTGGATAGGGCCGGCTTTGCTCTTGATTTTGGCCATGGTGGTGTATCCGGCCGGTTACATGATCTACAACTCGACCCGTAAGATTTCATCGGTTGGCACCGACCTTCATTCTGTCGGATTGGACAACTTCGTCACGGTCTTCCAAGATCCGGCACTGCCTCGGATCATGATCAACACCGTGGTTTGGGTCCTCTCCGTTGTCGTGATCACGGTGCTTCTTTCATTGGCTCTCGCCCAATTCTTGAACAAGCCGTTCCCCGGGCGCACTTTTGTGCGAATGGCCGTCATCGTTCCCTGGGCCGCCTCGGTAGTCATGACCACGACAGTGTTCTACTACGGCTTGGATCCCAACTACGGAATCTTCAACAAGTTCTTCATCGACATAGGGCTCATGGACGAAGGGTTCGGTTGGACTAAAAATGCGGTCCCAGCGATGCTGGTTTCGATCGTCGTTGCCATTTTCGTTTCGATACCCTTTACCACCTATACGCTGCTCGCCGGGATGCAGGCCATCCCGGAAGAAACCCTAGAGGCAGCTCGGGTGGACGGGGCAGGTAAATGGAAAACCTACATCTTCGTGATCCTCCCGCAGCTGCGCTCGGCGCTCGCCGTCGCGGCTCTGATCAACATCATCAACGTTTTTAATAATCTCCCTATTCTGAAGGTGATGACCGGTTCGATTCCGGGAAACAGCGCCGACACGCTCATGACCTACATATTCAAGGTTCTGCAATTTGATCGCCGCTTGGATATCTCCTCAGCACTTTCCGTGGTGAACTTCGCCATTGTTGTTGTCATCGTGGCCATCTACGTCAAGTCCGTCAAACCAATGCAGGAGGTATAGAGATGGCGTTTCTCGTCACCGCCGATCGTGCCTCGCGCAAGACGGTGATCATGCGCATGCTGATCGGTGTACTAGTTGTTCTAATCTTCCTTCTGCCATATCTGACCATGCTCATTGGCTCCATAAAAACACAGGCGGAAATCCTCTCTATTCCGCCGGATTATCTCCCGCGTGAAGGTGCACAATGGTCGAACTACGCTTCGATGTGGGCGACTCCAGAGACACCGGTCCCATATAACCTCATTTCCACGATTGTCATCTCGGTTTTCGCCACGCTGTTGGTGCTTTTGGTAGCTACCCCGGCGGCGTATTACACGGCCCGTTTTAAGTTCCCGGGCAAAATGGTGTTCATGTTCTTGGTCATTGTGACCCAGATGCTGCAGCCTGCGGTGCTTACCGCCGGCCTGTTTAAGCAGATGCTTGCGTGGGATCTACATGACACGTGGCTGGCCATGATTCTGATCAATGCGGCCTTTAACCTTGCCTTCGCCGTATGGATCATGCACTCCTTCTTCGCAGGCGTTCCGCGCAGCATCGACGAAGCCGCGCAAATCGACGGTGCAGGAAAACTGCGCGTGCTCTTCACCATCAATCTGCCCTTGGTTTGGCCGGGCATCGTCACCGCGGTGATCTTCACCTTTGTCTCCTGCTGGAACGAATTCGCAGCGTCATTGGTGATCTTGTCGACGGCCGAGAATCAGCCGCTCTCCGTGGCGTTGACGAAGTTCGTGGGACAGTACTCCACCGCCTGGCAGTACGTCTTTGGGGTTTCGATTGTCGCGATTGTTCCGGTGATCATTCTGTTCGCCCTGATTGAAAAACGACTGATCGGTGGCCTTGCCGCTGGGGCGGTGAAATAGCTATGCCAGGTAACGCGCCTGCGCTGGAAATCGTTGCAACTTCACCAAGCTGTGCCGCGCGCGCGGTGGGGGCAGGAGCCGACAGAATCGAAGTATGCCAAGCGTTGGAACTCGGCGGGCTTACCCCAAGCCCCGAACTGCTGGTCAAAGCCCTGGAGCAGTCGCCCCCGCTTGGCGTACATGCACTTTTGCGTGAGCGTCCCGGTGATTTCACCTACACTGCCGAGGAACTAGATTTGCTGGTCAGACAGGCGCAGCGGCTTGCCTTCGAAGGAGTGCAAGGACTGGTCATCGGGGCTTCGACCGCTGAAGGATCCCTAAATATCCCGGGGATTCGCGTGCTGATCGAGGCTGGGCGGCAGATCAATTCGCAAATGGAAATCACGGTGCACCGCGCCATCGATGCAACGCCCGATCCTGCGCACAGCGTCCTTGAGCTTTTGCAACTTCCGGTCACACGAGTGTTGACTAGCGGAGGACGAAGTACGGTTGGTGAAGGGCTACCCATGATCAAACGCATGGTGCAGCGTGCCGAAGGAAGAATTGAAATCATGTCCGGTGGTGGCATGAAGCCACGGGACGTGCGTGCGGCTTATGCCACAGGCATAGCGGCGGTTCATTTCTCCGCCAAAATACCTTATGCGCAGAGCCTGGCCGTTGATGAACAACAGGTTAGAGAACTACGCAATTTACTTGATGATTTGCACTATTAGAGAGCTGGATCCATGAAACGCGAGGAACGCCTGAACCATATCCTCGACCTCCTGGCTAGCAATGGCCAGATTGATGTCGAGCAGATTGTTCAGCAGCTGGAAATCTCGCCTGCGACTGCACGACGGGACCTGGACTCGCTGTCCAATGCCTCGCTTCTCACCCGAACCCACGGTGGTGCAGTCTCAAACACGGTCGCCTACGACCTTCCCTCGCGGTATCAGCGTGAAGACCATGACGAACGCAAACTTCAGATCGCAAGGCTCGCCGCTGGCATGGTTGAAGCCGATACCGTGGTCGGACTTTCTGGGGGCACTACCACTAAAGCAATAGCCATTGAACTGGGCATGCGCCAGGATCTAGTGGGGGAGCCCGGTCGTATCACCCTCACCGTAGTTACCAACGCAGTCAATATCGCCTCTTTGCTCGCCGTGCGCCCGCACATTCGCGTTATGGTCACCGGTGGGGTGCTCAACGAGCGCTCCTACGAGCTTGTCGGCCCGCTAGCGCAAAATTCGCTTGGCAAAATCACGCTCGATATGGCTTTTGTAGGCATCAATGCGCTGGAACCGAGCATCGGAGCGATGGTCAGCGATGAGATGGAAGCAGCAGTCAACGAATTGATGATCAACCAGTCTCGTAGGAGCTACCTGGTGGCAGATGCTTCGAAGATCGGAGGGCATTCCTTCGTGATCTTAGATCGCGAAAACCTCACCGGCCTGATCACCGACGATCAGATCACGGACGAGCAACGGGAGGCCCTTGCCATGGCAGGAATCCCGGTCATCACCAAAACGGGAATGTCTGCGGCACAGTAAGTGCATCGGGCCAACGCTGAAGCATGGTCAGGCGCTGCAGCAAGATCCGCTCGGACTCCTTGCTCAGCCGCAGCACAGCAGTCGAAGTCTATGATCGATATGTGACTGGTGAAAAGACATTGACGACGAGCGGCACTCGCATCCTGAAGATTGAGATTTTCCTCGTTCTAGGGCTCTCTCTCGGACAGAGCGCCGTGTATTCGCTTATCAGCTTTGCCGACAAGGCGACTCGTGCGCCACTGCGCGAGCAGACCACATCCATGAACAATCCGTTGAACACGCGAGAATACTTTGACCTGGCGTACCAGCTCCTGGATATCCTTTTCGCCCTGCTCCCGGTGGCCCTCGCGCTCTATTTCATGCATCGAACGCTCGGACGAAGCATCAGGGACATAGGCTTCGATTTCCGTCGTCCTGGCAAGGATGCGCTGCTCGGGGTGTGCTTGTTTCTCGTCATGGGAATCGGCACGCTAGGCGTATATGCAGCGGGTCGGGCATTCGGCATCACCACAGCGCTGGCCACGGCAAATCTCGCAGACTACTGGTGGAGTGTGCCGGTGCTGGTCCTTTCAGCGGTACGCCATGCAGTACTGGAGGAAGTCGTGATGTTGGCTTTCCTCTTCGGCTACGGCAAGAGACTCAATCTTGGACCCTGGGTGCTGATTCTCGGTTCGGCCCTGTTGCGCGGAAGCTATCATCTGTACCAAGGGGCCGGACCGATGATCGGCAACTTCGCCATGGGTGTGGTCTTTGGCTGGATCTATCATAAATACGGTCGCGTCATGCCCCTGGTCATCGCGCATTTCCTGCTGGATGCCGTTGGTTTTGTAGGCTTCTTGCTCATCGGCCCGGCCATCGGCATTGGTGCCTGAGCGCTTTCCAGATTCATGATGGCCCAATTTCTGAGTGCTTTTAGCAGGGGAGCGAAAATGCAGATTAGCGAGCTTCAGATGAATGGCCTTGCCGAGGTGGTCGCACTCTGGCAACGGGTGGAACTCACCCGGCCTTGGAATGTTCCGCTGGCCGATGCGGAACAAGCGCTACGCAACGAGTCATCCACAATTCTTGTGGGGCACCGCGACGGAGCGCTGCTTGCCTCCGCGATGGGTGGTTTTGATGGTCACCGCGGGTGGCTGTACTACGTTGCGGTCCGTCCCGAGAGCCAGGGCCAAGGACTGGGCCAACAGATCGTTGGCGCGGCCACCGATTGGTTGCGCCGACGTTCGGTGCCCAAGGTGCAGCTGATGGTTCGCTCCGAGAACTCGCAGGTCATTCGATTCTACGAGCAGCAAGGCTACGAAACCCAAGACATTGTGGTTTTGGGCAAGCGGCTATAGGCAGAGCAGAGCCTTGCCAGTTTGAGCGCACAACTGGCATTAAAGAAGAGTAGGTGGGGGCGCCATTGCCCCCACCTACCTTCGTGCGTACCTTGTCTTACAGCACCACGGTACCGTTATCGGTTTCGAAAGTTACAGACAAGATGCCCGGGGTCCCGTTGGGTGCTTCATACTCCATGCTCACCGCACCGAGATTCACGTTTTCTGGCTGCCCCAGCCAATCAAGGACTCGGTCGCGTGAACCGGCAATGGCAATGCTCTGGATCTGGCCAGCGGGATCCAGCGCACGGGAAGGGTGCAAGTCTTCGGTGCCGGCGTCCCAGCGCAACAAGTATGGAACCTGCGGGTCCGCGATCAGACCCTTGATGCCAATCTGCTGCCAGGTGAGTTCGCGGCCGTCAGGGAACTTGCGGTTACCCGGAACCGATTTGCGTCCCAGGCGCTCTTCTGCGCTTGAGAGATCCTCAACTGAAACACACCATCCCATCCATCCGCCGCCCAGCTCGGAACGGGCACGGACCGCCTGCCCAAACGGTGCCTTGTCGCTAGCGGGGTGGTTCAGAACTTCAACTACTTCTAGGTATTGGTCATGCTTGAGCGGGAAAATTACATTGCGAGTTCCGAATCGCGGATGCACGCCTCCCTTGACGAATTCCAAGCCCAAAGCCTCGGAGATTCTTTCGGCGGTTGGCATGAGCCCGTCCGGGCCACATGCGTACGTAACGTGATCTAGCCTCATCATGTGCCCATCATGTCACTATGTGATTCAAGTCTCGACTTAGGCTACCCTAACTGGCGAACTGGCGATCGAACGCTCTGCATAAATTGCGTTATAAAAGTGCAATATGACCGATTGCGTCACTTTGAGCCACTTCATATTGCCAAGATCTTCGGTTGTCCGGCAGACTTGTGTCAGGTCATGAGTCCCAGTAACAAGCCCCGGCTTACTGGGCGGCAACCCTCCTCCGCGGTGGGGTGCCCCGGGTGAAGACCTGGCCCTCGGCACAAACTGTGTCTAGGACAAGCGCGGGTTACCCCCTGGAAAGTACCTCGACGAGGAGCTTCCTGTCGGTGTGTTTTTTAGTGGTGTACCCCCATAGTCAACAAGCTATATGGAGGAAACCATGAGTAACAACTGGTCATTTGAGACGCGTCAGATCCACTCCGGACAACAGCCCGACCCGGTTACCGGAGCGCGTGCCTTGCCGATCTATCAGACGTCTTCGTTCGTCTTCCCCAGCGCAGAGAGCGCGGCCGCGCGCTTCGCCTTGCAGGAGCTGGAGCCGATCTACACTCGCATTGGAAATCCAACCCAGGAAGCCGTCGAAAACCGCATTGCCGACCTCGAAGGCGGTGTCGGCGCACTTTTGCTCGCCTCCGGGCAGGCGGCCACCACCTTCGCCATCCTGAACCTGGCCCACGCCGGCGACCACCTCGTTGCCAGCCCAAGCCTGTATGGCGGAACGCAGAACCTGTTCAAGCACACGTTGCGCAAGCTCGGCATCCAGGTCACCTTCGTGGCCGATCCGGATAACCTGGCGCAGTGGCGCGAGGCTGTGCAGCCAAATACCAAGGCGTTCTTCGGCGAGGTGGTCTCCAACCCGCGTCAGGACATCCTGGACATCGAGGGAATCTCGGAGATTGCCCACGAAGCCGGTGTTCCGTTGCTGGTGGACAACACCTTGGCCACCCCATACCTGATCCGTCCGATCGAGTGGGGCGCGGACATCGTCATCCACTCGGCCACCAAGTATCTCGGCGGGCACGGCACCGCCATTGCCGGCGTCATCGTGGATTCGGGGAAGTTCGACTTCGCCAAGGATCCGGAACGCTTCCCTGATTTCAACACCCCGGACGAGTCCTACAACGGATTGGTGTTCGCCCGAGATCTGGGCGTCAACGGCATTCTCGGCGCAAACCTCGCCTACATCCTCAAGGCACGCGTGCAGTTGCTGCGCGACCTGGGCTCATCGGTGGCACCCTTCAACGCCTTCTTGATTGCCCAAGGGCTGGAAACCCTGTCGCTCCGTGTGGAACGCCACGTGCAGAATGCCAAGGAAGTCGCCGCCTGGCTTGAAGGCCATGGCCAAGTCGAGCAGGTCGCCTATGCCGGGTTGCCTTCCTCGCCATGGTTTGAGCGTGGCCAGAAATATGCGCCAAACGGTGTTGGGGCGGTCATCGCCTTTGACGTTGCCGGCGGCGCCGAAGCGGGCAAGGCATTCGTAGATGCCCTAGAACTCCATTCAAATGTGGCGAATATCGGCGACGTTCGCTCGCTGGTGATTCACCCCGCTTCGACCACCCATGCACAGCTGACCGAGGCGGAACGCCTGTCGGCCGGCGTGCGCCCGGGGCTCGTTCGGCTGAGCGTGGGGCTGGAGAACATCAAGGACATACTCGCTGACTTGCAACTTGGTTTTGCTGCGATCGCAGAGCCTGCCAACCAGGAATTGCAGGAAACCCTCTAGGCATGGCATCCATAGTGACTACCGAAGAGACTCTCGACTCGAAGAACCTCGCCGACGGACAGGACGGCATTTTGCGCCGCGCGTCCGTGGGGGAGTACACCTTCGAAACCGGTGGATACCTGCCGCGTATCGAGCTGGCCTATGAATCATGGGGGCAGCTGAACGAGGACGGGTCAAATGCGGTGCTGGTTATGCACGCGCTGACCGGTGATGCTCACGTATCGCAGGGAGATTCGCAGACCCCGGGCTGGTGGGAAGACTTTGTCGGCCCCGGGCTGACCGTTGATACAGACAATTACTTTGTCCTGGCCATCAACATCATTGGTGGTTGCAATGGATCCACCGGGCCCGGTTCGCTCGACGAACACGGCGAAGCCTGGGGCTCACGTTTCCCCTTCGTCACGATCAAAGACTCGGTGCGCCTTGAGGCGCGCCTGGCCGACCTGCTCGGGGTGCACACCTGGCATACGGTCATCGGTGGTTCCATGGGTGGAGCGCGGGCCCTCGAATGGGCAGTCGAATTTCCGGAACGGGTCAAGAACGTGGTTGTCATGGCCTCCAGCGCGCAAGCTACGGCGGAGCAGATCGCATTTGCGCAGGTGCAGACCGAGGCGATTCGCCTCGATCCAAATTTTGCGCAAGGCGACTACTACGTCAACGGTGTGCGCCCGGATGCCGGCTTGGGCCTAGCCCGCCGACTGGCGCATATCACCTACCGCTCCGAAGTCGAGCTGGAGACGCGTTTCGCGCGCAAGCCGCAGCCCGGGGAACAGCCACTGGATACCTCGGAAGGTGCACGCGGACGCTACCAGGTGGAAAGCTACCTGGATCACCAAGCGACCAAGCTGGTGCATCGGTTCGATGCGAATAGCTATCTGGTGATCACCGAGGCCTTGATGAGCCACGACGTTGCTCGCGGATACGATTCGCTACGTGATGCCTTGGCCCGTCTGGCTAAGGTGAACGTGGTGGTTGCCGCGGTCAGCAGCGATCGGCTGTACTTCCCGGCACAGTCTGAACTGCTCGCTGCGTCGTTGCCGAAGCCGAAACCGGTGCATTACATCGATTCACCGATTGGCCACGATGGCTTCCTGACGGATGCCAAGCAGCTTGATCCGGTCTTGCAGGCCCTGGTTTTTGACGACTAGGAACTCGCTTAGCTAAGTATCCAAACATAAAAGGAACGCAGGTTGATCCACCAGTAAGCGGTGCATCAACCTGCGTTCCATTGTGCGTCGTGGGGCTCAGTCCTGCATAGGGGCGCTATCCCCAGCGCCCAATGACTCATTCGGCGGTGGCAGGGTGAACGGGGTGGGTACCGGGCGTTTGGCCGTCACCCCGTCACCGGAAGACTGGTGTCGAATGCGGCGCAAAACCCATGGCGCAAAGTACTCGCGTGCCCACTGCAGATCTTCGATTCGCGCTTCGCGCCAGCTTCGTGGCGCGTTGTCCAGCTGAGCATTCAAGGACAGCTCGTGGGGTACGTTCAACGCATCCAAGGCCATCGCGGCGATGAGCTGATGTCCCAGTGGAGAGAAATGCAGCCGGTCGGGGTCCCACATGCGTGTTCGGCGCAGCTCATTCAAGGCCCAGAGGTCGCCCACCACAGCATCGTAACGTTGCGCAATTGCCCGCACGTTTTCGTTGTATATGGCGACTTTCCCGCGTATGCCGCCAAGGACAGGCGTATCGCGAATATCGGGTCCGGTGAGCAATAGTATTGTTGCGCCGGTCTTGCTCAGATCGCTAATCGCCCGCTCTAGCTGTTCGGCGATTCTGTCCGGATCGCCGCCGGGGCGAATGACATCGTTTCCTCCAGCGCAAATGCTGATCAAGTCTGGTTTGAGATTTATTGCCGGGGTCACTTGTTCGGAAATGATCTGGCCGATCAGCCGCCCACGGATGGCCAAGTTTGCGTAGGAAAAGTCCGGAACGGTGGTGCTCAACTGTTGGGCGAGACGATCTGCCCAGCCGCGGTGCCGCCCCGGGTTCTGCGGGTCGGGGTCCCCGATACCCTCGGTAAAGGAGTCTCCCAGCGCCACGTACCGGCGCCAGGGGTGACTTGTTTCGTGAGCGGGGAGGGATGATTCGGACGCAGAATTTTCAGACACAACAATATTGTTACTTTTCGGTAACTAGCTGTCAATGGCGCCAGCGGGAGGTCACCCCAGCAGCGCCTTGCTGCGAGCCGCGGCATATTCTTCGCGGGTGATGATTCGCCGAGCGAACAGATCAACTAGCTCTGCGAGTTTCTGCTCCAAGTTCTTATTCCGCGCCAACAGGTGAGCGTTGGCCGGCAGTATTCCTGGATCGGACTGCGGCGAGTAGTATTTGGCCCCGGATTGCTTGGTTGACTTGAAATTACGCACAAGCAAGAAGGTGGTAGCGGCCGCCATGAGGACAAAAAGAGCGACGATGGCTCCGAAAGCAAAAGGCATCGCGTTAAAGAGCGTGTCAAGAGCGCCAAAGCTTCCGGCGGAGTCATCATCCACATAACCGAAAGGAGTCGAATCATTGAGCTCGCTGAGCTCATCAAATTCTTCCTGAGTGAGTTCTGTAATTTCTGCTGCAACCTCAGTGATATTCATGTCATCCAATATGTTCGCTCCGCGCACGTCGGGTAGCCCTCAATGCGTTGTTCGGAATGCCGCAACGCATGTTGATATCGCTAGTCAACCATGGATCTTTCAGCCTTCCCTTATTTATTCCAAACGTTACATTATTGTAATGGCGACCCAGCCGGTGAATCGATTTGCCGAATCCCTGCTGGCATCTGGTTGACTTGATGCGTGAGTGAAAATATCTGGAATCCCACCGTCATTTGGTCCCGGCCCGAAGCCGAAAGAGCCGGCACGCCGCTATTGGTCTTGCTTCATGGTTATCTTTCCAACGAGGAAGATCTCATGGGGTTGGCTCCCATGCTTCCCAAAGAGTTCACCATCGTCTCGGTGCGTGCGCCTCAGGCGCTGGGGCCCGGCTTCACGTGGTTTCCGCTGATGCAAGACCTGGATTACTCCTTCGATGAGGTGAAGGCCGCAATCTCGGACCTGTGGAGCTGGCTCGAACCGATCACCAGGCAGCACTCTTCGGTGAGCCTGCTGGGCTTCTCGATGGGCATGGCCGTGGCAACTTCGCTGTTGCGGCATCAGCCGGAGGCGATCACGGCAGTTGTCGGCCTTTCGGGGTTTGCGGTGCCGGAAGAGGGCAGCGGCTTCTTCCAAGACGAAAAGCTGCGCCAGATGCGCAAGCCACTGTTTTGGGGCCGTGATCAGGATGATCCGGTGATTACCGCCGAAAAAATTGAATACACGCACGGGTGGGCCACCAGCGACGTTCACGTCACCAAGGTGCTCTACTCGAATATGCTGCACTCGGTGAACGCGCAGGAGATGGCGCACGTGCATGAGTTCCTCAGCGCCGTAGTACTCCAAGGAGCTGCAACCTAAACGCCTTGTATCAACCTATTGACACAAGGCGTTGCCTCCTGCTTGTATTGTTCCAATGATACAAGCGGGAGGCCGGTGTGCCTCTCATCACGTGAGGAATTCACATGAGCAACGTCTTGCCGTTCTTGGTGCTAATAGGATTCGGGCTTGCCCTGACCTTGCTGATTCGTCGTGGCGTGTTATCGCAGCGGCGGGCTGACCTGGTGAATCTGGCGCATCGCGGCGCCGCCGCCGAAGCGGGAATTGCGGGGAAGGTACTGCGAGCCGTGCGTGCACGGAACATGGCGGCGCTGATAGTTGCGCTACTTGCTGGCACTTGGGCAATTTACCTCAATCAAGCTTTCCCGAAGGCCAATGGGCTGCAGCTTGTCGCGGCTCCAGTCGGCATCTGGATACTGGTAGCCATTGTTTTTATCATCTTCCCCATCCCGCACGATTTCGCCGGTGCCGAAGAAGGGAACGGCGCGCGTGTCAGCGCAGACCTCACTCCGCGATCGACGGGAATGTTTGGCCCGGCTTGGGGGATAATTGTCCCTGGAGTGATGCTCGGAGCCACCCTGATCGGACTGCTCGTTGCGGGCTTAGCATCCTCCCCGGACGAACGGGGGCGATACCGCATGCTGCCCTATGCTTCCGCCAACGGCGCCAGTCTCGACGAAAACATGATGGTCACCGAGGTGTCGCTCGGTGACGGCGCCACGGGGCCATTCCCCGGCTGGTACTACGGAATTCCGCTGCTGGTGTTCCTCGTGCTGGGGGCGCTACTGACCTTGTGGGCGTTGAACCGCAATGCTCGGCGTCCGAGCCTGCGCAGCCCTGCGCTCCAAGGTTTCGACAACGCGGTGCGCACACATAATGCTTACGTGCTGAGCACCGGGTTCAGCGCAATGCTTTGTTTTCAGTTGTTGCCGTTGCTCGCCATGGCTGCGTCAGCCATCTACAACGCTGGTTACACGCTGAATTTTGTAGTTGGCGAAACCTACACACGCGGAGCCCTACCCGAAGGTTCCACGGACCTGTGGAACGCGGCACTGGCATTGAGCCTTGCGGGCCTGGGGCTGTTGGTGCTTGTCGTCGGTGCAATACTTCTCGGTCAGCTGGCTGGCTGGATTGCCACGATTTTCAAGGCGACGGATAAGGAAATAGGGGAGGGGGTAAGCGCGTGATCACCCTTGACCCTTCGGATCCCAGCGGGCCATCCGAACAAATCAGAGCCCAGCTTGCCGCGATGATCCAAGGTGGGGAGCTCGCCGCCGAGACGAGGCTACCTCCGGTGCGGCAGCTCGCAGGTGACCTGCGTGTTGCCGTAGGTACGGTGGCCAAGGCGTATAAGGAACTTGAAATCGCCGGCCTGGTACGCACCGGGCGAGCCAACGGAACCCGAGTGAATCCGGGACAGATTCTCACCACCGCGCTGCTCTCCGAAACTCGCGCACTCGCTGGCAACGCAAAGGCCGCCGGCCTGAGCCTCGCGGAATTGCAAAGACTCGTGGCGGCGGCCTGGAACTCCTAGCCGCCGCCACAAAGGGGTGTTCAACTACCTCGAACTAAGCTGTTTCGACAACGACGGATTCGCCTTGGACGGTGACCTTGTCGCCTTGGCGCATCTGAGCGCCGCGGCGCGTTTCGACCTTGCCGTTGACCCGTACAAGGCCCTCTTCGATCAGTTGCTTTGCGTGAATGCCGTCTTCTGCCAACGAAGCGAGCTTGAGCAGCTGTCCCAGACGAATCGATTCGTCGCGGATCTGGATGGAGAATACCTCGGAATTTGCCATGCTTCTATCATCGCGCACATCGGACGGCGCGCATAAATGAATTTTTGGAAAATCCCGTATCTGTGGTGGAGCCGACAGCGCATCGTCCGAGGTATGGCTAAATCTGGCATTCCGCACGACGGCGGCAGAATTCTGGGCGCCCCGAGAGCAAGGAACTGGCGACCGCCCAAACGATGTCAGGCGCGAAGCGCAAGGGAATATCCCTTGGTGTGCGCCAGCCCGAGCAGACACGATAGGCTTAACCGGTATGTGTTTCCTACGGACCGCAACCAGCGGCCTCGTACTTTCCTTTGGAGTTGAAGATGGCGCCACAGTCCAAGCTTGATCAGGTTATTTCCCTCGCGAAGCGTCGCGGATTCGTTTTTCAGGCTGGTGAAATTTACGGTGGTTCCCGATCCGCATGGGATTACGGGCCATTAGGCACCGAGCTGAAGGAAAATATCAAGCGTGAATGGTGGCAGAGCTTCGTGCGCGGACGCGAAGACATGGTGGGGCTCGACTCCTCCATCGTTCTGCCTAAGGCTGTCTGGGAAGCCTCCGGACACGTCAAGACCTTCACCGACCCGCTGGTCGAGTGCACCCAGTGCCACAAGCGCCACCGCGAAGATCACCTGATCGAGGCATTCGTAGCCAAGAAGGGCCGTGATCCAAAGGACGGCATGAGCGAGATCGCCTGCCCCGACTGCGGAACCAAAGGCCAGTTCACCGAGCCGCAGCAGTTCTCCGGCCTGATGAAGACCTTCCTCGGCCCGGTGGATACCGAAGCCGGCATGACCTACATGCGCCCGGAAACCGCGCAGGGCATCTTCGTGAACTTCGCCAACGTGCTCAACGCCAGCCGCAAGAAGCCGCCCTTTGGCATCGGCCAGATCGGCAAGGCGTTCCGCAACGAAATCACCCCAGGCAACTTCATCTTCCGCACCCGCGAGTTCGAACAGATGGAAATCGAGTTCTTCACCGCTCCGGAAGACGCCGATCAGTGGTTCAAGCACTGGGTTGACACCTGCTGGGCCTGGTTCCTGGATCTGGGCATCAACCCGGAGAACCTGCGCCAGTTCGACGTGCCGGAAGACGACCGCGCCCACTATTCGGCTGGCACCATCGACTTCGAGTACCGCTTCGGCTTCCAGGGCTCGGAATGGGGCGAGCTCATGGGCGTCGCCAACCGCACCGACTACGACCTGACCAGCCACAAGGATGCTTCGGGTTCCGATCTGTCGTACTTCAACCAGGCCTCCGGCGAACGCTACGTGCCATTCGTGATCGAGCCTTCCTTCGGCCTGACCCGTTCCATGATGGCTTTCCTGGTGGATGCCTACACCGAGGACGAAGCACCGAATACCAAGGGCGGCGTGGACAAGCGCACCGTGCTGAAGCTGGATCCGCGTCTGGCACCGGTCAAGGCGGCCGTGTTGCCGTTGAGCCGCAACGAATCGCTGTCCCCGAAGGCCAAGGACTTGGCCGCCGAGCTGCGCAAGCGCTGGAATATCGATTTTGACGACGCCGGCGCCATTGGCCGCCGCTACCGCCGCCAGGATGAGATCGGCACCCCGTTCTGCATCACCGTGGACTTCGATACTCTCGATGACCACGCGGTCACCATCCGCGAACGCGACACCATGGCGCAGGAACGCGTGGCCCTTGACCAGGTCACGACCTACCTATCCGAGCGTCTGAACGGAGCCTAGGGCGCATGAGCGATCTAGCATTCCGCGCCTGGCGTTCTGGCGATGACCTCGAATTGCTGCAGATCTTCGGCGATCCGCTGTCTCCGCAGGCGTACCAGGACCGCACCATGCTGCGCGAGGACAGCGATGCGCCGTTCTCGCGCACCCTGGTGGCCACCAGCGAATCCGTAGCTATCGGCGCCGGCGTGATCTTTGCTTCCTCGCTGCACCCGCAGCGTTTGTGGCTCTACGTGGAGGTGGCCCCAACCCACCGCCGTCAAGGCGTGGGCACCGAGCTGGTGGCGCAGCTGCGGACTTTGATTCCGGCCGGGGAAAGCACCGAACTGAAGTCGCGGTACACCGTGACCGCCGGCGACCCGGCGCAGGCCGCCGGCGGTTTCTGTGCGGCCCTCGGACTGGGAGAGATCCAGGTATCGCGGGACGTCATCCTGGAACCCGGTGCGCTGGCCGAACCGGACTTTGACAACAACGACCGGGTCATCGAGGATATCGCTACCGGCAGCGTCGAATTGACCAAGCTTGTCATGGACTTCTACAACGCCACCCACCAGTGGGACCCGGCGAAGATGACCGTGGGCTCGGCGCAGAAGATGCTGCTCGACGAAAGCACCGGCGCCCAGGGCGCCATCGTGCTGCGCGACAAGCCACGCAGCGAAGGCGGAAAGATCCTGGCCTTCGCGATCAGCTATATCCCGGCCCGCGAGGAATCACCCACCGACGTGCTGGTGGGCTCCAACCCGGCATTCAGCGATGACCAGGTGGCCGAGTCGGTTCGCGACCTGGTTGCCATGCTGGTTTACCAATACCCGGTGAAGCTGGAGGTCGACTCGTCGATGTTCGTGCTTTCCTCCTTGGTGGATGCCCTGGCCACCGTTGAGCAGGCAACGATCATCTCAACGACGCACATTCTGGCGAGCGACTACGCCAACTAAGTAGTTCCCAGGCGGGACCCGGCAGGGTCCCGCCTTTGCTTTCCCCGCAATGCATTTGCCCAGTATCTGAGAAAGAACCACGAGTGAACAATTCGCTTAGCACCACCTTGAGCCCCGGCCTGAAGCTGGTGTATCTGCTGATCGCCGTGGCCACCGGACTGCTCATGCCGATTCAGAGCCGCGTCAACGGTGCCTTGGGTGTTGAGCTGGGCGACGCGGTTGCCGCCGCGCTGGTCAGTTTTCTGGTGGGGCTGGTGGCATTGACCATCATCCACCTTGTGGTCCCCGGCGCCCGCCGGGCCGCGCGCTCGGTGCCCCGCGTCATCCGCGAGCGTCAATTCCCGTGGTGGTATCTGGCCGCCGGCGCGGTAGGCGGATTTGTGGTGGTCAGCCAGTCGGCCGCGGTTCCGTTGGTTGGCGTGGCGCTATTTACCGTGAGCCTGGTGACCGGCCAGACCGTCGGCTCGATGATCGTGGACCGGATCGGCTTCGGTCCGGCAGGGCCACGAAAGATCAGTGCGCTGCGCCTGGCCGGGGCGGCGCTCACGGTGATCGGAGTAATCTGGGCCGTCAGCCCACGCATTAATACGGACATCGAGCTGACCACGCTGCTGCTGCCCATGATCTTCTCACTCGTGGTGGGCATACTCATGGGATTCCAATCGGCTTCCAACGGGGTGCAGGCACAAGCTTATGGCACCCCGATAACCGCTACACTGATGAACTTTGTCGTGGGCAGCTTGATGCTCGCGGTGATCTTGCTGGTGCGCCTGCCCGCTGTTTCCCCGCTCGGGGCCCCGCCAAGCCAATGGTGGTTTTACGTCGGCGGGCTGCTTGGATGCGTTTTTATCGGCGTCTCCGCATTCATGGTCAAGCATCTAGGGGTGCTGTTCACCGGCTTGTGCATGATCTGCGGCCAGCTGCTCGGCTCGCTCCTGATGGATTTGCTGGTACCCACCGACGGGTCGCAGATTAGCTTTGCCACGGTAGCCGGCACCGTGCTGACCCTGCTCGCGGTAGCGCTCGCATCGGTCAGCGGCACCGGAAAACTCACCCGCAAGCGCAACTAGGGGATTCTGCTCTCTATGGCTGACGGGCCATCAGGACCGCCGATGCGATTACGGCGCTTTGGGCTCGGCCCCGGGCTGCGCGCATGACCGGGCACCGGGTGCCTATTCGGCCACGAGACTTTTCCGCATCTTTACGCTTGTGGTTTCGTATCCGAGCGACTCGTAGAGCCCTCGCGCCGAGCGATTGAAGCCGAATACGCTCAGCCCCAGGGTGCACGCTCCTTGTGATCGCGCATAATCTTCGGCCAGCAGCATGCCTGCCTTGCCATGTCCCCTGCCGCGGGCATCGGAGTCGACGACAATGTCCCACACCCACCAAGAGGTCGGATCCTTCGACTGATCCGGTCCGACCCAGATATAGCCGACCGCAGATCCGTTCTCGTCGATCAGATTAAATACCGCATTCGCTGAATTGGGGCGCTCCGTGGGAAACGCCCCGCGGAGCGTAAGCTCCGCCTGCGACCTGGCGGCTTCGGTGGTGCTTCCCAACGAGACCAGATCGGCGGCATACTCGCTGGCGCTTCGTTCCATCCATGCTGGGAACTCTGCGGGCTCCAAGGCAACCAGTCGAATAGTCATGGCTCAAGCCTAAGCCGATTTCTGCCACGGGATGAACGCCGCAATCGGCTACCAGCCGGTGAGCCCGGTGGCAGGCACCGCCCGGACGGCAACGAATCCGGTTCCCGCGTTCGCCCTAAAACGGGCGGAAACCGGATCTCGTGCCGAGATGTGGGCAACACCTTCGAGCCGGCCAGCCGCTAGGAACCGAAGGTTTTGGCATCTTCGAGAATGTCGATGAGCTGATCGAACCACTGCACGTAGCTGGCGTAGGTGTAGGGGCGTTTGTCATCCCACTCCACGACTTGGCCGGACTGCACCGCAGGCAGTGAGGAGAACACCGGATGGTCTTTGACCTGTGCTGCCGTCCCCGAGTAGCTGAGCACCACGTCTGCCGGGTAGTCACTGACCTTTTCCCAACTCAGTGAGGCCCACCCGCTATCAGCGGTCGGGCCGGCTATTTCGAATCCCAGGTCCTCGAGCAAGGCGAGCTGGCCGATGGTTTTCTGACCGACGTAGAGCTCATCGTAACCGTTGAGCGCGATGATCCTCAGCCCGGGCTTTTCGGCAGCGATGCCCTTCAGCGTCTCGAGCCGCTCGGTGAAAGCCGTTTTGTCTTGCACCGCCGACTCGGTGTTCGTATCACCGCCGAGCGCTTCGGCTAGGGCGGCATAGTCCTCGATGACGCTTTGAACCGGGCGGCCGCCTGATTTAATCGGCAGGTATGGTGCGGTGGCGGTAGCTTCGCCCTGGACCTTCTCATCCCACCAGGTCCAGCCGGTGCCTTCGGAGTTGCCGTAGCCGATAATCACCTCGGGGTCCAAGGAGAGCAGCTTCTCCAGGTTGAACTCCGCGTCCTTGCCGACGATCGTCATCTGGCTGACATCCGCGTTGCCTACCGAAAGTCCGCCTTCTTCGGTGAGTCCATAGCCAAAGACACCGGTGGGGCGGACGCCGTAGTCCCACAGCGCGGCCGCGGAGTAGGAATCCACGACAATCGATTCGGGCAGCTGGTCCAGGGTAGTGGTCTTCTCATAGAACGAGTCGGTAAACGACCACGAGCCGTGCAGGGTCTCTGGCGAAGCGCCGGTGCTCGCATTTTCAGCGCTCTGCGCTCCACAGCTGGTGAGCGCGATGATTGAGGCGGCGCTGAGCATGGTCAGCAGCGTGCGTCGGGTAGGTGCAGTCATATTCGGTTCATCTTTCGGTTAGGTGCGGCGCGTCCGGAGCCGGCCGGCCAAGGCAATATTCTGGTGGTGTTGACGAGCCGCTAGGCCCAGCTCTCTACGTCACCCAGGGGAACGACCAGCGGCGTCCGGGATACGGGGTCCTCGATGATCCGGCAGCGCAGCCCGAAGACCTCGTGAATCAGCTCTTCGGTGACGATCTCGGACGGCGCACCGGTGGCCACGATGGCGCCGTCCTTCATGGCAATCAGATGATTGGCATAACGGCATGCGTGATTCAGATCGTGGAGCACCGCGACCACCGTGTGCCCCTTGCTCCGGTTGAGCTGGCGGCAGAGCTCCATGATTTCTATCTGGTGCGAAATATCGAGGTAGGTGGTGGGTTCGTCCAGTAGCAGCAGCGGGGTTTGCTGCGCAAGCACCATCGCGACCCAGACGCGTTGGCGTTGTCCTCCGGAGAGCTCATCGACCAGCCTGCGTGAAAGGCTGGCCGTATTGGTCGCTAGCAGGGCTTCGAGCACCGCGCTCTCGTCCGCTGCAGACCATTGCGAGAGTAGCTTCTGATGCGGGTAGCGACCGCGAGCCACCAGATCTGCGACGGTGATTCCATCCGGGGCAATCGAGGACTGGGGGAGCAGCCCCAACCGCTTGGCAACGTCCTTGGCAGGAAGCCTATGGATCGGTTTTCCGTCCAAGATAACCTGCCCGGCCAGGGGCTTGAGCAGACGCGACAGCGCGCGCAGCAAGGTTGATTTGCCGCAGGCGTTCGGACCGATAATGACGGAAAATGATCCGTCGGGGATCGCGACGTTCAGCTCCTGGGAGATGGTGCGCTGTTCGTAGCCCAGAGTAAGATCGTGGCCGCTTAGCCGAGAGGTGGTTGACTCCCCAAGGCGGCCAGGGGCATTGGTGAGCTGGGGATCTCGAACCGATGGCTGGCTTGTTCTCATCTGCAACTTATTGCCTTTCAACTTCTTTTCGCCTCGCGGAGCAAGAGCCAGATCAAATAAATGCCGCCTACGCTGACCGTGACCACGCCGACCGGTAGCGCGGTCTCCGGAACCAGGCGCTGGGCCATCAGATCGCTGAAAAGCAAGAGCACCGCACCGAGAATGGCCGATGAGCCCATGCGGACTCCCGCGCTGCGCGTTAAACGCCGGGCTACTTGGGGTGCGGCCAGGGCGATAAACGAAATAGGCCCGGCGGCGGCCGTGGCCAGTGCGGTGAAGCCGACGCCGACCACCATCAGCAGGAGCCTGGCGGGCTCAACTCGAATGCCCAACGCGCTGGCGGCGTCGTCTCCCATCTCCAGCATGTGCATCCGCGGGGCCAGCATGGCGGCGGCGATGAAAAAGACGGTGACCGCGAGCAACGCCGGTTGTGCGTGCTCCCACCCCATCGCATTGAGCGACCCGGCGCCCCAGACGGCCGCGGACATCGCTTCTTCGAGCCCGGCACGCAGGATCAGCCAAGTATTCAGCGACGCGAGAATGGCGCTGAACGCAATCCCGACGATGATCAACCGGAAACCTTGGGACCCGCGGCGATAAGCCAAGAGATATACCAATGCAGCCGTCAGCAGGCCTCCGAGAAGTGCCCCAGCGGCAATCTGAAAATATCCTCCGCCAGCGAGAAAAATAACCGCCAAGGCGCCGGTGTATGCGCCGGTGTTGAACCCGATGATGTCCGGGCTGCCCAAAGGGTTCCGAGTCAGCGACTGGAAAATCGCTCCGCTGATACCCAAAGCCGCGCCGAGCGCCAGGGCCATGACTACCCGCGGCAAGCGCCAGGAGAGCACCACCAGCTCGCTCGAGCTGCTGCCGGTGCCGAGCAGCGCACGCAGAAGCTCTATGGCCGAGAAAGTTATTTCGCCTGTGGCTAGGGCCCAGAGCGCTAGCACGAGACCGAGCGCAGCAAAGATCGCGCAGACGATGATCGAACGGCGCTGCACGCGGAGCGAGAAGCGGCCGCCAGGCGATGAAAGCACCGTGTGCCCTGGCCCGAAATCCACGCGTTGAGCGGAAGCGAGAGTGTTGCCCGTGGTGGTCATAGCCCGCTGACCTGCTTTCGGCGGACCAGCCAGATCAGCACCGGCGCGCCCACGAAGGCCGTCACGATGCCGACCTGCAACTCACCGGGCGGAGCAACTACGCGGCCGATGACGTCCGAGACCAAAAGCAGCACCGGTCCCAACGCCAGGCTATAGAGGACAATCCACCGTTGATCCGCGCCGACGATCCATCGGGCGATGTGCGGAACCATCAGCCCCACGAACCCGATGGGGCCGGCAGCCGCGGTGGCGGCGCCGCACAATAATGTCACCGCAACGATGACCGCAACGCGGGTTCGCGTGACGTTGCTTCCCAATGCGCGGGCCATGTCCTCACCCAGCGAAACCGCATTGAGCGAGCGTGTGCAGAAAAAGGCCAGGCATAATCCTGCCACGACAAAAGGCAGGATCACCCAGACCATATCCAAGGTCCGGTTGTTCAAGGTACCGGCGCCCCAAAACCGCATCCGGTCGAATGCCTCCGGGTTCAGCAACGTGATGCCACTTGAGATCCCGCCGAGCATGGCGCCCAAGGCAACGCCCGAGAGGGTCAGCTTGATCGGTGTAGCGCCGGACCGTCCACGGGAGCCTATGAGATACACCAGCACGGTGGTGATGATTGCTCCACCGAATGCGAACCAGATGTAATCGGCAATGGAGACGATGCCGAATACGGCAACTGCAAGGACAACCGCGAAGGCGGCACCCGCGTTGACACCAAGAATTCCCGGGTCAGCTAGCGGATTGCGGGTCAAGGCCTGGATCAACGCGCCGCCCACGGCTAGCGCCAGCCCAGCCATGAGGCCGACCAACGTACGCGGTACGCGCAGTTCGTTGAGTATCACTAAATTTTCCTGGGTGCCCAGGCCTGCTAAACCCCGGAATACCTCGACGGCCGGAATCCACTTAGCGCCAACAGCGAGCGACAAGAGCACCGATACGCCGAGCGCTGCGAGTGCTAGCGCGAATCCAACCGCGCGGGTCGCATTGCTCGCAGCTAAACCGGTACGGGTTTCAGTTGAATTTGCTTCGGGGGCAGCAAGGCCAGGCAGGGACGCGACGGCCTCATCGGTCGCCGGAGCGGGTTCGACCCCTGGGACTAATTCCTCGGGCTCTGCGGAGATCTGCGTCGGAGTTCGCATCAGACCTTCTTGAGTTAGGTAATGCTCACCTATCTGATGGCACAAAAGAAAACAGTATCATCTTCTTATTCGGAAGTATCGCAAGATTACGACGGGGACCCCGTGGCCCCTCGGTCGAATAACCGGTCGCCGGCTTGGAATGATGGACGAGCTATGAAGAAATTCGGGTTGGAGGACCCAGTGTTGGGTGCCCTAACTAACTTCGCTGAAACGCCTTGCTCGAGCGGCAGGCGTACCGCGCTTCACGCGGTGTGCATGAAATGCTCTATTTGATCCATCGGCTGGCGCTGAGCAATTGCATTGAGATAAAAAACCGCCATCGTGCCCTGAAATAGGGCACGAAGGCGGGGTGAAGCAGGTCGCAACCGGGGCTGGAATTTCCCTATTCGGGTCGCATCTGGGCTCAGGCCAGTGAGACGAATTGCGCTTTGCCGGAAGAATCAACGGTTACCAGCAGCCCGGACGCTTCAGAATCGATTCGGGTGGAGACTTCAGTGAGCAGCTGGTCCAGGGCGTCCTGCGCAGGAGCAGTGCCTGTGCAGGGCACCCAGTGAAGTTGGATGTGCTTCAGTTGACGCAGTCCTTCGAGCAGGTAATCGGAGCCTTGCGGCGCAACGATCATCAGGCTGCGTGCAATTTCGGCTGCCGGGAGATTCTCCGAGGACACGGAGCTCAGCAGCTGGCGATCCGAACGCCACAAGAAGAAGTGGTACGTGGCAACCAGCGCGGTGGCAACTAGCCAGCCGAAAGGTGCTCGGATCATCTCCAAGAGGCTTCCCGAGCCGGTGCTAACCAGCAGGAATTCGAAGATTCGGTAGCCAACAACAAGCAGCGAAATCAGGGCCACCAGTGCACTGCAACCGAAGAACATCACCAGGTAGACGCGTCGGGAGGCCGGTTTGGCAGGTGCCATGGGGCGGAAGAAAAACACCCAAGCTAGCGCGCCGACAACCAGAAACGCGATTCCGGCGCGGAGCACCGATGCCGAGGTGCCTGTGGAGAACGGAACCGCGAGCGAGGCCAGAAGGGCATTGATGACCATGCCCAAACCGCTGGCGCCGATGGCCAGTGCGGCGCCGCTAACGATCTGCCGGGAAACCTCCGCTGACCACGTGCCGCGTGTGTTCAATTTTGCCTGATGATAGATCCACACGATTAAACTGACCAGCAGCCCGGCGATTAATGGCGGGCCGTCGATGGTGAGGTCCTCGACCCAGGTGTCCGACCCCACGGGTAGCGGGAGCAGTAGGGACAGCAGCCCCGCCGCGCAGAGCAGCGAGAACACCGCGGGCAAAGAAATTCCGATGATGACGTAGCTGAAATCCGTAAAATCATCAACCATGCTGTGCACGCGCTGCACTGTCCAATGCCACCACCATAGGAGGAGTGCGCCAAACGTCCAGACTGCAGCCGCCAATAACTGGGGGAGAGCGGTGGGCGCTCCTAGCAGGATTTCCTGCGGTGAAAGGAGCTCGCTGACGGCACGCTGCACCAAGTACACGGACGAAATGCCGGCCAGTACCAGGGCGTAGGCAGAACCCAGCGCAGGAGCGAGCGAGGGGAGCTCTGTGGGTGCGTACTTCGGGCTATTGATCAAGCGGTACTGCCACACAAAAACCAGGCCCCAGCCCAATCCGGCGCCCAGCAACGACTGCCAGCCGGTGCCGTTCCTGGGGTCGACCAACTCGGCGAATAATCGGAGGAAGGATATTGAAGACATTGCCAGGGCAAGCACGTACACGGCCGCGGCCTGCAAGGACCAAATAGCGGCGTCAACCGGATTGACCTGTTGGAGGTTTTTTCGGACCGTGCGCCACAGCAGCCAGGTGAGGGGGCCGGCGATCAAGGTGAAAGACAGTCCCACCGCGAGTTCGGTGGATCCGCTGTAGGCCGGAACGAAGCCACGCAAGAGCATCGAGATCAGGGTCGAAAGTCCCGAGCCGAGGACCATGAGCAAAATGAACAACAAGCCGTGCAGAATTAGTTGGCGAAGGCTGGTCACCGTTTGCCCGGCCACCGCGTGATTGGGCCGTTGCGTGGTGGGGTTGCTCATGGCTAGTACCCCAACATTTCTTCGTCGGTGCACATATTGACCTGCCATGGGGCAACCAGGATTTTCCACTCCGAGCCGACCTGGGTCAGCTGGAAGGAATCCTGGTACGCGTACATGCCGAAGAAGGAATCGTAAACAGCGCTGGTGTCATCGTTGAAGGTCACGTGGACCTCGGCGCTGTTGCCGGTGATCACGGTTTTTATCAGGCTCACCTCGGGGTCGCGCAGCTCTGCAGACAAGGGGTCGCAGAGCTGCTTGTCTGCAGCGTTATGAACGAAATTCTTCGCGGTATCCATATCGGCGTCGGCGATGGCCATGATGTAGCGCTGGACGGCGCCCTCCGGGGTGTTCTCGGCAAGCAACGGGGCCGCGGGGCGCAGGGCAACGGAGATCAGGGCGGCTATAACCAATGCCACACAGAGCGCACCAAGGGCTATCAATGACAGCCGTACGCGCGAATAATTACTTGTCATCCCATAATTCTGCCTGTTAGATATAAGATAATCCAGCTACGCATGGTTGCGATTTGATATAGATCTCACCCGAGATTTGCTCGGGTTTGAGATAATGGTTGTGTGACGATCCTTTCTGCTACCCAAACCACCGAGTCGACCGACGTTCCGGCCCTTGAGCTGCCCCCGCTACAGCTGGGCAAGCACACCATCGAAACCCCGGTGATCCTGGCCCCCATGGCTGGCATCACCAACCGAGCGTTCCGTCGACTGTGCCGTGAATACGGTGGCGGCGTGTATGTAACCGAAATGGTCACCGCACGCGCCCTGGTGGAGCGAAACGCCGAGTCGATGCGCATCATCTCCCACGACGAGGATGAGGAGCTGCGCTCCATCCAGATTTACGGTGTGGACCCGAATACCGTGCGCGCCGCGGTGCGCATGGTCATCGACGAAGACCGCGCCGACCATATCGACCTGAATTTCGGTTGCCCGGTCCCGAAGGTCACCCGCAAGGGCGGTGGCGCCGCGCTGCCGTGGAAGACGGACCTTTTCACCTCCATTATCGAAGCGGCCACCTCCGAGGCAGCCAAGGGCGAGGTGCCGTTGACCATCAAGATGCGCAAGGGCATCGACGAGGACCACCTGACGTACATCGAGTCGGCCAAAATCGCTCGTGACCACGGCGCCGCCGCAGTCACCCTGCACGGCCGCACCTCCCGCCAGTACTACGCAGGAAAGGCCGACTGGGAAGCCATCGCCACCTTGCGCGAAGCCCTGGCGGATATTCCGGTGCTGGGCAATGGAGACATCTTCAGTGCCGAAGACGCCATCGAGATGGTCGAGCAGACCGGAGTCGACGGCATCGTGGTGGGCCGCGGCTGCCAGGGGCGCCCGTGGCTTTTCGGCGATCTGCAGGCCGCTTTCGAAGGGCGGCCGCAGCGTTTCCGCCCCGGCGTGCGCGAAGTGGCGGACACCGTGTACCGCCACGGAGAGCTGCTGGCCGAGTACTTCGAGGATGAAGGCAAGGGGATGCGCGACATCCGCAAGCATATTGCCTGGTACTTCAAGGGCTATCCGGTGGGCGGCGATATCCGCGCCCAGCTGGCCCAGGTGCCGTCCTTGGAGCGCCTGCGCGAACTGCTGAATGAACTCGATCTGGATTTGGGCTACCCGGGCTCTGCCGCCGAGGGGACCCGTGGACGTGCCGGAACGCCGAAGAAAACCCACCTGCCAGACGGCTGGCTGAGCTCGCGTGAGATGTCCGATGAGCATCGGGTCATGATCAAGGCAGCTGAGTTAGACATCTCCGGTGGATAAGTGAACGAGTGACCCAAAAAGTCACTAGACTCTTTATATGACCGAGATCAACGGATATACCGAAGCTGATCAGGAACGTTGGGTGCCCGAACCGGCTAAGAAGTCGTATCGCACCGCGTTCGCACGTGATCGCGCCCGGGTTTTGCACTCCTCGGCGCTGCGCCGGCTGGGTGCCAAAACCCAGGTGGTCTCACCCACGCTGAACGATTTCGTGCGGACCAGGCTGACCCACTCCCTGGAAGTGGCGCAGGTGGGACGCGAACTCGGGGCCGCCTTGGGCTGCGATCCCGACATCGTAGACACCGCGTGCCTGGCCCACGACCTAGGCCACCCGCCCTTCGGCCACAACGGTGAGAAAGCCTTGAACAAGCTGTCCAAGGACATCGGTGGTTTCGAAGGCAATGCGCAGACCCTGCGCCTGCTCACTCGGCTGGAGACCAAGACATTCCGTCATAACGGCCATTCGGCCGGGCTGAACCTTTCACGAGCTGCCCTGGACGCCTCGTGCAAGTACCCTTGGCGGCGTGAAGATGCGCCGATGCGAAACGGGAAGAAGACGAAGAAATTCGGCGTCTATACCGATGACCGGCCGGTCTTCGACTGGCTGCGCAGCGGCCCGGATTCGGTGCTCGGCCAGGTGTGCATGGAAGGCCAAGTCATGGATCTGGCCGATGACATCTCCTACTCGGTGCATGACGTGGAAGACGCGATAGTCGGAGGGCGCCTGCAACTGCGCTGGCTGCTCGAATCCGCGCAAAGGGACCGCGCCCTGCAAGTGACCAAGGACTGGTACCTGCCCACCACGAACGAGTCAGATATCGAGGCGGCATTGGCTCGCCTGGAAGCCTCGGCCGAGTGGGTATCGCACGCCGACGGCTCACGCCGGGCACGAGCGGCGCTCAAGGATATGACCAGCCAATTCATCGGACGGTTCTGCCAGGCGGCCATGGACGCCACGCGCAGCGAGTACGGGCAGGGAAGCCTGACCCGGTACAACGCACAGCTGATCGTTCCCGAGGAAACCGAACACGAGATCGCGGTGATGAAGGGGATCGCCGCGAACTTCGTGATGACCAACGAAGAGCGCCAGCCAATCTATGCGCGGCAGCGGGAAATACTCACCGACCTGGTGGAGTTGTTATCCGATAAGGAAGACAAATACCTCGATTCCATCTTCGCCGCCGACTACAAGGACGCGGCGGACTCGCATGAACGTTTGCGGGTGATCATCGATCAGGTCGCCTCGTTGACCGACGCTTCGGCCCTGGAATGGCACACGGCGCTGGTCAAGGGCGAGAGCTTCGAACCGAAGCTTTTCTAGGCTGAGCATCATGCACAGCCCGTGACGCGCGCAGCCTAGGCGGCGCGCAACTTCTTAGAATGGGAAACATGGCAGGGCTGATTAAACGAGAAGACATCGACGAGGTGCGTAACCGCATCGACCTTCGTGAGGTCGTCGAATCCTATGTCACGCTCAAATCCGCGGGCGTGGGCTCCTACAAGGGCCTGTGCCCGTTCCACGATGAACGCAGTCCTTCCTTCCATATCCGCCCTCAGCTGGGAACCTTCCACTGCTTCGGCTGTGGCGAGTCCGGGGACGTGATTGCGTTCATCCAGCAGATGGACCACTCTTCATTCACCGAGACCGTTGAATCCCTGGCGGCTCGCATCAACTACGAGCTGCATTATGAGGATGGCGGAACCGGGCCCCGCCGCGAAGAATACGGTAAGCGCCAGCGACTGGTCGACGCCCATAAGGTGGCCGAGGAATTCTTCCGCACCCAGCTAGCCAGCGACGAGGCGCAAACCGCTCGAGAATTCCTGAACGGGCGCGGCTTCGAGCCTCAGGCAGCAGCCGATTTCTCCGTGGGGTACGCACCCAAGGGGTGGGACGCGCTGCTCAAGCACCTGCGTTCAAAGGGTTTTGCCGACGAGGAACTCAAACTCACCGGCATGTTCTCGGAAGGCAACCGCGGGATCTACGACCGGTTCCGTGGCCGGCTGGTATGGCCCATCCGCGACCTGTCAGGTGCCACGATTGGCTTCGGCGCGCGCAAACTCTACGAGGATGATCAGGGCCCTAAATACCTGAACACCCCCGAGACCCAGCTGTATAAGAAATCGCAGGTGCTCTACGGGCTGGATCTGGCTAAAAAACAGATTTCCAAGACCAGGCAAATCGTCGTTGTCGAAGGCTACACCGACGTGATGGCCTGCCACCTTGCGGGGATCACCACGGCGGTGGCGACCTGTGGCACCGCCTTCGGCACCGACCACATCAAGATCGCCAGGCGGCTTTTGCAGGATGACGGTACCGGTGGCGAAGTGATCTTCACCTTTGACGGCGATGCCGCCGGGCAGAAGGCGGCTTTGCGTGCCTTCGAAGAAGACCAGCGTTTTATCGCGCAAACCTATGTGTGCGTTGAGCCGACCGGTGCGGATCCCTGCGATCTGCGTTTGCATCGCGGGGATGAAGCGGTGCGTGAACTGATCGAGCTCAAGCGCCCGCTGTTCGAGTTCGCGATCCGCGCGGAGCTGAAGAAGTTCAATCTGGACACCGTTGAAGGCCGTGTGCAGGCCCTGCGGCAGACCGCACCGATCCTCGCGCAGATTCGTGACTCGTCGATCCGTCCGGCCTACGCGCGTGAACTGGCCGGCTGGCTGGGCATGAACAATGAAGACGTGAACCGTTCGGTTGCCGCCTCCATCAAACGCGCCCGGCTGCCTAAGAACACCCAGGCGGCCGCCGGTAGCGCCCAGGCTGCGGGGGAGGCGCAAGAGCAGCCCGGCAACGCCTTCGAACGTCCCGACAAGCGTGATCCGGTGATGCGTTTGGAGCGTCAGGCGCTGGAAGTTGTCATTCAGCAACCTCACCGGCTCAGTGAAGAGCAGTGGCAAGCCTTTTACGAGGCCCGCTTCATGGCTCCGGCGCACGCTGCCGTACACGACGGGGTGGTGGCTGCCAGTGCGGTAGGCGCTTCGGCATCGTCGTGGGTCGAGGTGATTCGTGATGAGGTGCCCGAACAGTTGCGTTCTTTCGTCTCCGAGCTTGCGGTGACCAGCATTCCGGCCTCCGATGAGCACAACTTGTCCCGCTATTGTTCAGACATCATCAATGGGCTGATTGAGCTTCAAATCACACATCGCAAAGCCGAGCTCATTGGCCGGTTGCAGCGGGCCGAAATGGAACCCGAAGGGGAGGAATACACCCAGATCAACCGCGAACTTATGGAACTTGAGATGCGTCGCCGAATCCTCCGTGGGACCTGAGCGGCCAGTTTTGGTTTTTGGTTGAGCGTCGGGTAAAGTTATATCTCGTTGCATTCCTCCATAGCTCAATTGGCAGAGCATTCGACTGTTAATCGAAGGGTTACTGGTTCAAGTCCAGTTGGAGGAGCTTTCAAAAGGCCCCGGTTCTCATTGCGAGATTCGGGGCCTTTGCCTTTGAGTATTCCTGCCGGATGTTTGAAGCCTCACGCCCGCCTAGGGCGCTAAAGGGATCCACTGTTGGGGCCTATGCCTGCGCGGGGTGGTTCCACAGTCTTCGAGATTCCAAATACCAGAAATAGGTGAAGAGGCCGATCTCGTACCACTCGATGATAAATAGCGCCTGCGCTACGCCCATGAGGGTAAGCACGAGCCATCCGACGATGCCCAAAGCCATGAGTACCAGCAAGACGGCGTACTGGGTTGAACGCCCACCGCTGGTATCGGTGTCGCAGAGGTCTTCGCGCCCCAGATGGCTGGCGATGGCTACTCCCATGCTGATAATCAATAGAAACGCGGCAGCATAGTGAACACCGGCAAAGTCTGTGCCTTCGATGCTGCGCCACAACAGCAAGCCGATAAACGCGATCAGCAGCACGGTACTGACGAGGGTCAAAGTTTTACTGAGCGTGCTGAAGTGCAACGAGCGCGGCGACCACTTGCTAGTTTTCCATTCAAGCCAGACAAATACCGCGGAAACCACGAGGACGGCAAACACCGATATTTGCACGGAGCGGATCAGCTGTAGTTGACCGTGCGGGGTCAGCGTGGAGAGCGTCTCGCCCAGCCGGGTTGGAACCAAGGCTACAAATATCGCGTAGAAACCGGCAAGGTTCAGGGCATAGTCCTCCAGGGGCGCGCCTTTGTAAACTACGAGCATTACTCCGGTGGCGACAAGCATTGCGACGAATAGGTCCCGGCTAGGTCCCAAGTAGTAGGAACTGATCGAGTCTTCAACTTTTCCGTTTAAAAGCCCATAAATCACGATGGCAACAACCAGTAAAAGCGGTAGGACCAGCAGAGCTAGCCTGACGTAGCGTAGCGTGTCGCGGCCATGATCGATTTCGTCGTTGGTGCCCATACTTGAATTCTGCAACAGCAACTGCGCTGGCTAGGAATTGTTTTCATCTCAGCGTGTCGCTGGGTTAAGCGGTTGAGCACCGTGAATCCCCGCATCGCTTAGCCGAGCAGCAGCCGGGATAGCGAATCCAGAACTTCCTGGATCTCTGGATCCTTCGAGGAGAATGTACGTATGCGCATCGAATTGTTGGTTATCGAGAATTGCCCCAACTCCGCCCTTGCGGCCGAGCGACTGGGCGCTGCCCTCGAAGCACTCGGAGTCAGGAATACGCCGATACTGCAACACGTTTTGAAAACAAGCGCCGAGACGCTTGGCACTGGTTTTGCCGGTTCCCCAACGATCATTGCAGGAGGCATTGATCTTTTTCCGGCGGCGACTACGCGCGAACTCGCTTGCCGCATCTATCCGACGCCGGATGGCCTGCAAGGTGCGCCAACTGTTGACCAGCTGACCGCGGCATTGTCGGCCCGAGGCTACGGGCAGCGGCAGGCAAACCGCTAGGGCGTCTGGTCTGCGGCCCTGTACCCGGCTGGGTCCGAAAGCAATTGGGCGAATGCCAATTCGGCGGCGCCAATGAGCAATAGATCCGAACCCAGCACAGCCTTTCTGATTCTGACCTCGCGGCCTAGCCCTGCAATGGGGCCGCTGGAGACCGCATCGGTCAACCGTTCGGCGCGCATTGCGTAGATGGTTCCCAAGAAACCGCCAAGGACGATCATTTCTGGGTTGAATATATTAACGAAATTGGTAAGCGCCACGGACAGCAGATCAATCTGCCGGTCGATTTCTTGGTGAAGCTGCGCGGACTCATTGCCGGCAATTGCCTGCTCAAGAGAGTCTAGGTCGGCGCTGTCGAACTGGAGGATATCCAAGAGACTTTCAACCCGCACCTCGGCATCGAGGCAACCTCGGCGCCCGCAATGGCAGAGGACCCCGCCGGTTCTGACCAAGGTATGCCCCAGTTCTCCGGCAAAGCCCGAGGCTCCACGAAGCGGGGCACCGCCGGTGAGAATGCCGCCGCCAATGCCACTGGCGCTTCCATTGAGATAGAGCACATTGGCGTAACCTTGCGCGGCACCGTGAATGCTTTCGGCAACGGAGCCTAGGGTTGCGTCGTTTCCTACGAGTACCGGAAGTCCGAGCGCGGGTTCCAGCAATGACGACAAGGATTCATTCGCCCATTGCAGGTGCGGTGCGAGGAGGATCTTTCCGTCGCTGTCTTGCACCAGAGCGGGCACCGCTACGCCCACGGCGACGATGCGATCCAGCACATCGATATCCGCGCGCATGCCGTCAAGAATTGCCTTGCTGATGTTGGCGGTTTCAACAGGAGTCGGTTTCGCGGCGGCTTCATAGCGAATTCTGCGATGGACCTTGCCGCCGAGCCCGACAAGCCCAACATGCACGGCATCGATGTCCGGGTTGATGGCGACCGCGACGACTTTGTCGTTGGGATGAACGAGCGGGCTGGGCCGGCCAGCCCTGCCAGCTGCTTGTGGCTCGCTTTCGAAGACCAGCCCCAGCTCGCAAAGTTCGGCGACTAGTGCGCCGACCGTGGAACGGTTAAAACCGGTGCGCTCGGTAAGTTGGGCACGCGATAGCCTGCCTTCGCGGTGCAACAAGGTGAGAATGACAGACAGATTATTGCGCCGCATGGTTTCAGGGCTCTGCACCGCCTTGGACGCACGGGGTGAGGCCGTCATCTAGTGTCCTTCAATTCTTCATTCTTAGGCTGAGCTGGCTAGCTGATGGATGAGCAACGGCGGCCAGCGACCGAGTGCCATAAATTCAACCGGCTGGGCAGGGGTAACGAGCCACGAGCACCAGTGGCGTCCGTCTTGTCAGTCGTTGGAACATCTTCAAACTTTCGCCATTTTATCAACTACGTTGCCGCTCCCAATGACCGTTCTTGCGCCTGCAACCCACGTGACGTGACGATGGGATGCCATGCGGCACGGGCGCGGCAGAAGATTGCCGCGTTTCAAGGAAATGGACAATCAAAATTCCCATAAGTTGTAAACGTAAACTTATAGGAGTTAGGGCGCTACATCAAGTCTATACCCCTTGTTTTACTTGGTGGAGGAACTCTGCCAATTTCGTTTATTCGCGAATGAGGGGGAAATTTTCCTTGACTCTGAGGATCGTTCTGCAATAAGTTGTTGCTAACTACAAATCATTCAGGAGTACGCATGACTTTGCAACCAACGCCAGCAGACCGTTTCACCTTTGGCCTATGGACGGTGGGATGGACCGGGAACGATCCGTTCGGCACGCCAACCCGCCAGGCACTCAACCCGGTCGAAGCGGTCAATCGGCTCAGCGAGCTGGGTGCTTACGGTATTACCTTCCACGACAACGACCTGATCCCGTTTGATGCAACGGCAGCAGAACGCGAGAGCATCCTCAAGGATTTCCGTGGCGCCTTGGAAACGACCGGTTTGAAGGTCCCAATGGTTACCACCAACCTGTTCAGCCATCCGGTCTTCAAGGACGGCGGCTTCACTTCCAACGATCGCTCCATTCGCCGCTATGCCTTGCGCAAGGTGTTGGAAAACATTGATCTCGCTGCCGAGATGGGTGCCGAAACCTTTGTCATGTGGGGTGGCCGCGAAGGCAGCGAATACGACGGATCCAAGGATCTGGCATCTTCGCTCGATCGCATGAAGGAAGGCGTTGATACCGTCGCCGCCTATATCAAGGAAAAGAACTACGGGCTGCGCCTTGCGCTGGAACCTAAGCCAAACGAGCCACGCGGTGACATCTTCCTGCCCACGGTAGGCCACGCGCTGGCTTTCATTGCCGAGCTTGAGCACGGCGATATCGTAGGCGTTAACCCGGAAACCGGCCATGAACAGATGGCAGGATTGAACTTCACGCACGGCATCGCGCAGGCGCTTTGGGCAGAAAAGCTGTTCCACATCGACCTCAACGGACAGCGCGGAATCAAGTACGACCAGGACCTCGTCTTCGGCCACGGCGATCTCACCAGCGCCTTCTTCACTGTCGACCTGCTTGAAAATGGATTCCCGAACGGCGGGCCAACCTACAACGGTCCACGCCACTTCGACTACAAGCCATCGCGAACCGACGGCTATGACGGGGTATGGGACTCCGCCAAGGCGAATATGTCCATGTACTTGTTGCTCAAGGAACGCGCTACCGCATTCCGCGCCAACCCAGAGGTGCGGGAAGCGCTGAAGACCGCAGGCGTCTTCGAGCTGGGCGAAAGCACTCTGGCCGTCGGCGAAACCACCGCGGATCTGCTGGCGGATACGTCGGCATTCGAAGGCTTTGATGCAGACGCTGCCGCCGAGCGTTCCTTCGGGTTCATCCGCTTGAACCAGCTGGCCTTGGAACACCTGATGGGCGCACGCTAAGCCTGAGGTTTTTACAAGAAAAGTTTGACCGCGTCCCCGGTTCTGTTGCCAGATCCGGGGACGCGGCGCTGTTATTCATCCCAAGCCCGAAAGTTACCTAAATGCAGCTGGTTGCCGGAGTGGATAGCTCCACCCAATCTTGTAAGGTCGTCATTCGTGACGCCGGTTCCGGAGCCCTGATCCGACAGGGCTCCGCGCGCCATCCATCGGGCACCGAGATCGACCCAGAGCACTGGTGGACGGCACTGCAGCAAGCCATCGAAGAGGCCGGCGGCCTGGAGGATGTCTCGGCTATTTCGGTGGCAGGCCAGCAACATGGCATGGTTTGCCTCGACGCCGACGGCGCGGTAGTTCGTCCCGCCCTGCTGTGGAACGACACTCGCTCGGCGGGCGCAGCTCGGCAGCTCGTCGAAGAATTCGGCGCCGACTATTGGGCGCGAAGCATTGGAACCATCCCGGTGGCCTCGCTCACCGCGACCAAGCTGTTGTGGCTGGCTACCGCGGAACCAGGGAACGCCGCGCGCACTGCCGCGGTATGCCTACCTCACGATTGGCTCAGCTGGCGCCTGGCAGGATTTGGCCCAGGCAGCGGTGCCGAAGGCCTAGCCGCGTTGCGCACCGACCGTTCGGATGCCTCGGGAACCGGGTACTGGTCACCGAGCACCGGCGAGTATCTGCCAGAGGTGCTCGAACGCACTCTGGGGCATGTGCCGGTCCTGCCAAAGGTCCTGGGGCCATTGGAAGTCGGACAGTTGACCTCAGCTGGAATGCTGATCGGCCCCGGCTGCGGCGATAACGCCGGAGCGGGATTAGGCGTGAACGCCACGCTGGGCACCGTGGTGATCTCGGTTGGCACCTCCGGGACGGTATTCACCGTGTCCGACCAGCCTACCGGGGATCGTTCGGGGCTGGTGGCCGGATTCGCCGATGCCACCGGCAGCTACCTGCCACTGGCTTGCACCTTGAATGCCTCCCGCGTGCTGGATGCGACGGCGGCGCTGCTGAAAGTCGATCTTCCGCAACTGTCCCAGCTGGCATTGACCGCGCCTGCCGGTGCCGAAGGTTTGAGCCTGATCCCTTACTTTGAGGGGGAACGAACCCCTAATCTGCCCGACGCTACAGGCTCGCTGCACGGGCTGACCTTGGAGAACTTCACCGCCCAGAATCTGGCTCGAGCCGCCTTCGAGGGGATTATCTGTTCGCTGGCGGACGGGCTGAAGGCACTGACGGACTTGGGGGTGCTGGCCGAGCGTATTGTGCTGGTCGGTGGGGCGGCGCGTTCGGTTGCACTGCAGGAAATTTCGGCCAGTGTGCTGGGCCTGCCGGTAAGCGTTCCGGAACCCGGGGAGTACGTTGCCGATGGGGCAGCGCGCCAGGCGGCGGGAGTGTTAAGCGGAGTATTGCCGCTCTGGCCAACCAATGAGGCCCTGCTGGCGACAAGCGAACCGGACAGCCGGGTCCTCCGCCAGTACCGGCAGGCTGCTTCCGGTTACTGAGAGCCCAGAGGACTGCCCTTCGACTACATGGTCAACTTGAAATCGAGGGGCAGTCCTTTGCCGGAAGCGCGAGCTAAGCCGAGGCAGGGGCGGAACTTCTCGGGAGCTGAAAATTTACTGTGAGGCTAAAGTGTCGGAGCGTCCTCGTAGTGTCGTTGATGGATCAAGCAAGATTCAATCCGGATCACGACCATGGGGTATGAGCCGGTTTCACTTAGGCGCTGGCTAAGCGCCGTCATCACTTGAGGAAATATTCATGTCTGCTGGAACTCCACTGGAGCCTGCACCGCACTCGCAGCTCCCACCCGCAAAGTCCACTGCCGGCAAGGGGCTGGGAATTGCCGCACTGGTCATTGCCATCGTTGCCCTGACCCTGTGCTGGGTCCCGATCGTGAACAACTTCGCCGCGGTTCTAGGTTTTGTCGCCCTGATCCTCGGCATCATCTCGCTCGCCATCGCCGCGAAGCGGCGCGGCAGCAAGGGGCTGGGGATCGCCTCTAGCGTGATCGCCATCGTTGCCATCGTGCTGGTCTTCGTCACCCAGTCCGCCTACGTCAAGGCCTTGGACGGTGTCTCGGCTGCCATCGATGACGCCGCGGACGGAGAGGTCGCGGCTCCGGAGAAGGTCATCGAGCAGGCGGCAGATGAGTCTCAGGTGCTCAAGCTGGGTGAGGCGGCCACTATCGGTGAATATTCGGTCAACGTCAGTTCCGTGAACCTCGAAGCCGACGAGGCCATGGCCAAGGCCAACACATTCAATGAAAAGGCCGAGGGGCAATATGTCCTCGTAGATCTTTCCGTGGTGTACAACGGCGAGGAAGAAGGCGACGCCTGGCTTGACCTGTCTCCAGAGCTGGTTGGCTCCGATTCGCGCATCTACAGCACCTCTAGCTCCATGGCCATGGCTCCGAAACCAGCCATGGATGTGCCTACGCTGACCAAGGGCGGCAAGGGAACCTACCAGGTCGTCTTCGATGTACCGGCCGATGCGCTCGATGACGCGAAGATCCGCGTCACCGAAACCCTGTCCTTCGACGACGAAGCGGGACTCTGGGAGACCAAATAGTCGAACCGCAATAACGAGCTCCAACGCGAATGCACGGGCTGCGCCGCAAGAAAAGACCATGCGGCGCAGCCCGTGCCTTGTGCGCCGCAAGCCGGTAGGCGCCCCCACGCCGGAGCCATCGAACTCACCGTCGCGCAGACCGTGATCGGGAGCCCGTAAGGTACCTTCTCACCTTCTCATATTCTTCTCATCGACGAATCATAAACCTCTCACCAGTACTTAATTTGTGTCTCACAAGGGTTTTCTAATGTAGAAGCATGATCCGTCGCATACTTCTCATCCTTGCTGTCCTGGCCGTTCCCGCCGGGCTGGCAAGCGCCAGCCAAGCGCTGGCCGACTCCGCAAGTCCGCCGACTCCGCACCAGCAGCCGATCGTGGTTCAGCTGGACGTGCGACCGCAAACTGCGCTGCCCAGCGCGCAGCCGGAACGCGGTGGCGAGGATGGCTGAATCTGCTGAGCAGCAGGGGTCCACGGTCTCGGCCCGGTTGCGGATTGTCGGCTGGATCGTTCTCACCACGGCGCTGGCCTTGCTCGCGGTGACGGTCACCATGCGTTCGATCATTTTCGGGCAGGTCGCCGAGGCGGCCAATGTGGGCATCACCCAGGAGATCGAGGAATTCAGGACCTTCGCCGCCGAGGGGCTGGATCCGCAGACCGCGCGCCCCTTCGCCTCGATGGACGAACTGCTCGAACGTTATCTCGCCCGGCAGCAGCCCATGGCGGGCGAAGCAATTGTCGGCCAGGCCAACGGCCGCGTGTTCAGCGCGCACGGCGCCTTGGACCAGACCGGTGTTGTGCTGGCCGCGGATGCGCAGCTGCTGGCTCGGATCCTCGATGATTCGCGGACCTCGGCGGTGTATGAAACCAAGTACGGCACCGTGCGCTGGGCCAAGGCGGTAGCCGAGGAAGCCGCTACCGCTAACCGGTCCGGCCCGATGCAACAAGCCCAGCTGGTCGTCGCACAGTTCACCGCCGGCGCGCAGGAAGAAGCCAACCGGCAGGCGGTGCTCCTGTTCGCGGTGGCCGCCGGAGGGTTGGTGCTGACCGCGGGGATCGCCTGGCTAGTGGCAGGCCAAATCATGCTCCCGATCCGCACCGTGCGCGAGACCTCTGCTGCCATTACGGCGCATGACCTTTCGGCCCGCATCCCGGTGTCCGGGCGCGACGATCTGGCGCAGCTGGCCCAGACGCTCAACGCAATGCTCGACCGGGTCGAGTCCTCCCATCTGGCCCAGCGGCACTTCATCGCCGAAGCGCGCGAGCATCTCAACGAACCGCAACGTCGGCTCGCGGCGACGCTGCACGAACTGGTCCGTGAAGACCTGCCCGCGGTACAACGCGCCGACATCGCTTGCGGGGCGCAGGAGCTCATCTCGCAGATGGGCCAAACCCTCGCCGACCTCGACGTACTTGCACACAGCGGCCACCCGGATTTCGTCAGGCCGCAGCTGGTGGCCGTGGGCGAGGTCACCGCGGATATTGCCGCCGAGGCAGCGCAATCGGACACCTACCTGCAACGGCATTTCCGCATCGAGCAGTCGGCTGGCGCCGAGGCGTGGCTTGACCCGGAGCGCATCACCGATGCCTTGCGCCAACTGATCCAGAACGCCGTCGCGCACACGGACCACGGGGACACCATTCGACTGGGCTCCGCCGCCGATGAACAGTCAGTCAGCTTCTGGGTGGCCAATGACGGCCCGGGCCTGGATTCCGAGGTGGCCCGCGCATTGCTTGATACCTATCGCAGCGGGGGCACCGGCACTGACCAGGAACCGGGCATGGGCCTTGGGCTGGCCGTGGTCAAGGCGGTAGCCCAAGCGCATCGGGGGACCGCGTGGGTCGAATCCGGCCCAGGCGCCGGAGCCCGCTTCGGCCTCTCGCTACCGCGACTGGCTTTGGCTCCGGAAGCAGGCTCCGAGGAGAACTTCGCCGAGCGCATGGCGAGCACTCTGGGAGCCGAGTCATGAGCACGAGGCAACGCACTACGGATACCGGATTCCGCTACAGCACCGACGCACCGCAGCCGGCGGCTGCCGTTGGACCGGCACAACGCGCCCCGCGGCGGCGCTGGAACCACCGGCGCGCCAGCGGGTTGCTGGCCGCGATGCTGCTCGCCGCCTTTCTGGTCTGGTGCGCCTTCGGGGCTTTTGGCTCCGCGGCGGGAACGGCGACCGCGCTGCCGTCCCAGGGCGCACTGACCCTGGCGGTCTTCGCCGTCGCGATCTGGCTATGGGTCTTCTCCCCGGTCGGGGACACCTATGTCGCTCTCGGCGCGGCCTTGGTGCTGGTGCTCATGGGCGTGCTGCCCGAGGACGTCCTCTTCGCCTCGCTGGGTGAAGACACCATCTGGCTGCTGTTGGCCGCGTTCGTGATTGCCGCCGGAATCACGGCAACTGGTTTGGCCACCCGCGCCGCCGCCTGGATCGCTGTCGGAGCCCGCAACCCGAGACAGTTGATGCACCTGACCACCGGTGCACTGGTGGCCACCGCATTCGCGGTGCCTTCCACCTCGGGCCGGGCGGCGCTGGCAATTCCCGTCTTCATGGCCTTGGCCAAGGTGCTTGCCGCCCGCCCGAGGGTTGTCCTGGCCCTGTCGCTGCTCTTCCCCTCGGTCATCCTGCTTTCTGCGGTCGCCTCGTATTTGGGGGCCGGGGCGCATCTGATCACCAGCCAGATCCTCGCCACCTCCGGCTATCAGGACTTCTCATTCGCAGGTTGGCTGCTCTACGGGCTGCCGCTGGCCTTCGTCTCCTCGCATCTGTGCGCGGAACTGGTGCTATGGCTCTTCACCCGCGGCTCGGATCGCCGCCAAGCGCTGGAGGTGAGCATTGGGCAGCTCCAAGAGCATTCCCTGGTACCGCTGACCGGACCGCTGAGCGTCGGGCAATCGCGCGCCGCCTTGCTGGTATCCGCGGTGGTGGTGCTCTGGTGCACCGAACCATTGCACCACTTGCACCCGGCCGTTGTGGCTCTGCTCGGATCCTTGCTCGTGGCCAGTCCGGGCTTCGGCTCGGTGGGCCTGGCCAAGGCGCTGAAGGCGGTGCCGTGGTCAATGCTGATCTTCATGGCCGCCACGCTGACCCTGGGCACCGCGCTGGCCCGCACCGGCGCCGCCGACTGGCTGGCACGCCGCGTGCTTGGACCGGTCGAGGGGCTGGGAGCCGCCGCCCCGTGGGTGTTCACCATCGTGGTGGTGGTCGTATCCGCCGCGGCCCACCTGGTGATCCAGTCCCGTTCGGCGCGCTCGGCGGTGCTGATTCCGCTGGTCGTTTCGCTTGCCCCGGGTGTGGGGGTGGACGCGGTGGCTATCGCTTTCGCCTCCACTGCCGCCGCAGGTTTCTGCCACACGCTCACCAGCAGCGCGAAGCCCGTCAACTTGTTTTCCGATATCGAAGGTGTGGACAGCTATCAACCCGCGGACCTGCTGCGGCTCAGCGCGGTGCTGGGACCGGTCATGGTCGCCCTGATCCTAGTGTTCTCCTTCTGGATCTGGCCGGCCATGGGCCTGCCGCTGTTCACCTGAGATCGCTGACCCAACAACCATTGCCTACACCTAATCACATTAAAAGGACTCATCCTCATGGTTCACGCATTGCCGCAACGCATCCTGGTTGCCCCCTCCGGATTCAAGGAATCCCTCGACGCCTCGGCCGTCGCCGCGGCAATCGGCGCCGGCGTGCGCCGCGCCTTGCCCGGGGCAGTGGTCAAGGCCGTCCCGATCGCCGATGGCGGGGAAGGGACCGCCGAAACCCTTGCCCGCGCCACCGGCGGCCATCTCGTCCCAGCGGTCGTCACCGGACCGGTAGGGCAAAAGGTCGGCTCTCACTATGCGATGCTCGGCGGAGAATCCGCCGGCACCGCCGTCGTGGAGATGGCCGCCGCGGCCGGTCTGCGGCTCGTTCCCCGGGCCCAGCGCGACCCGGGAACCACCACCAGCTACGGCGTCGGCGAACTGATCGCCGCGGCAATCGACGCGGGCGCGACCAAGGTGCTTGTCGGATGCGGAGATTCCGGAACCTCCGACGGCGGCATGGGGGCGCTGCAGGCGCTCGGGGCACGGATCCTAGATGGAAAAGGCCGGGAGCTCACCGCCGGAGGAAATCAGCTCGGACGCATCGACCGGCTTGATTTAGCCGGGCTGCACCCGGCGCTCGCCGCCGGAACCGTGCAGATCACGCTTGCGCTCAATCAGCACAACATCCTGACCGGGCCGCGCGGCGTGGCCCGAGTCTTCGGCCCGCAAAAGGGCGCGACGCCTCAGCAGGTCGAGGCAATGTCCACTGGTTTTGAGCGCTGGGCCGCGGTGCTGCGCCGCGATGCGCTTGCCTCGGCGCGTGAGACCGACTTCGCGACCGCGCCGGGCACCGGGGCCTCGGGAGGGCTGGGCGCCGGACTCGCCGCAGTGGGAGCGGTGCTGCTGCCCCGCTTCGAAGCGATCCTCGACTCCGGGCTGGCCGGAATCGACCTCGATTCGATGCTGCGCGGAGCGGACCTGGTGATCACCGCCGAGGGCGCCATCGATTTTCAGACGCCTAAGGGCAAGGTTCCCGCGGAGGTCGCGCGCCGTGCCGGCCTGCAAGGAGTGCCGGTGGTGGCTCTCGCCGGAACGCTGGGGCGCGGCTGCCGCGACGTCCACGACATCGGCATCGATGCGATTGCCTCGATCGTGCCGATCCCGATGACCCTGCAAGAAGCGGTGGATGACGGGGAACGGCTGCTCATCGAGGCCGCCGAGCGCTTCATGCGCACCATCATCCTCGGCGCCTCGATGGCAGCCAGCAAACTGAGCCCGCACGAGGCCTGGTGAGCGGACGCCGGTGAGAGCCAAGGGTGCGCTAGCCGGAGGCGCCAGCCCGGTCGATGTGCAGTTGGACCGCCGCCGCATACTGCTCGACGACCTCGTCGGAATCGAAATCCTCGGCCGCGAAATAGCCTAGGACTCGAATGCCCTCGGCCAGGCCCAGCAGCTGGCAGGCCACGGCCGAGGCATGGCGGTGGTCGGCGGTGGTATCTGCGATGGTCCTTGCCAACCCGGCCAGATAGGTCTCGCGCAGCTCGCGCTGGGTTACCTCCGGTGTGGGCGATTGCCTGATCCGCGGGACCAGGGTCTCCCATGGATCAACCACCGCGGCATCACGCCGGTTGAGGATCTGCTGCACCAGCGCCCGGCCCAGGCGTTCGCGGGGCAGGTCCAGGTCTGCCAGCGGAACGGTGATGGTGCTGGCCACGGTGTACAGCTCGGCCTTGGAACCGAAGAGCTTGATCACCAAGGCGGGGGAGACCTGGGCGGCCTCGGCGATCTCGCGCACGGTAACATCATGAAATCCGCGCTCGCCGAACAAGGCCGACGCCGCTTGGCGGATGCGTCCCCGGCCATCGATGGCGCTCATGCTGGCAACTCGATATCCACACGCTCGGTCCGCGCCCGCAGAATGAGCTTGACCGAAGTGGCGGTGTCACTGTGCGGTGACGCGGCGGTTAAAACGTAGGTTCCCACCGGAGGCAGATCCAAGGTGTAACTCCCGCGCCCGTCGGTGTGGGTCGCGGCGATGAAGTCGCCGGCTCCGGCACTCAGGCTGACCAGGGCCCCGGTCACGGCCATATTGCCGGTAGCCACCACGCCACTGAGCGAAAGCGTATCGTGCAGTTCCACATTGTGCTCCGTGGTTCCGCCGGAGAAGGTCACCAGCTGGGAATTTGGCACCCAGCCTGCGGCGTTGGCGACCACGAGATAGCGTCCTGGTCCGGGCAGCGCCGCGGTGAAAAGCCCCTCATGGTCGGTGCGCGCCCAGTCACCGGGGACGCCGTCCTGGCGCACAAAGGTCACAATGGCCGGACGCTGGGTACCGCCGGCAGCGGACATGATGACCCGGCCATGCACCATGGTCTCTTCGACGTTGTTGTCTGCCTTCGGCGTGCGCCCGCCGCTGGGGATGAACAAGGCAATGGCGATGCCGATGGCCGCGGCCAGCGCCGCGAGCCAGAACGCCAAATGCAGCGCGTCGATCGAGGGCAGCACGGTGCCGTTGTGCTCGACGACCAGCGTGGCGAGGATCAGGCCGGTCAGTGCGCTGGCCACGCTGGTGCCCAGCGAACGGATCAGCGCATTGACCCCGTTGGCCGAGGCGGTTTCGGTAATCGGCACCGCGCTCATGATCAGCGTCGGCATCGCGGCGTAGGAGAAGGCGACTCCGACGTTGACCAGGGTTGCCCCGACGATCACCTGCCACACAGCGTCATCCAGGAAGACCCGGCCCACGTAGGTGAGGGCCATAATCGCCGCGCCGAAGATCATCGTCGGTTTGCCTCCCCAGCGATTGAGCATCGCGCCGGCAACCGGGGACAAGAAGACCATGGCCAGCCCCGAAGGCACCATGGCGAGCCCGGCGACCAGCACCGACAAGCCAAAACCATAGCCGGTCTGCGTGGGGATCTGCAGCTGTTGGGTGGTGATGAGCATGTTGACGAACATCGCCACGCAGAGGAAGAACGAGGCGACGTTGGTCAGAAGCACCGGCCGCTTCACCGCGGTGCGCAGGTCCACCATCGGCTGGTTGACGCGCAGCTGCAGCGGGATCCAACCGGCAAGCAGCGCGAGTGCCAGAGCAAATAGGCCGAGTGTGAGCGGACTGTTCCAGCCCCAACTGGCACCCTTGGTGACGGCCAATAGGGCGGCGGTGAGTATTACGGAGAGGACCAGCGCCCCGGAGATGTCGAAGCGGCCGGGGGTGGTGATCGTCGATTCCTTGACCAGCAGCAGCACGCCTACGAGGAATACCAGGCCCAGGCCTGCGGAAACCCAGAACAGCGATTCCCAGCCATAGGCGTTGTAGAGCAGTCCGGACATCGGCATGCCCAGCGCCGAGCCGATGCCCAAGGTTGCGCTCATCAGCGCGACGGCCGAGGCCACCTTTTCCTTGGGCAATTCGTCGCGAAGCACCGAGATTCCCACCGGGATCAGCGAGGAGGCGAAGCCCTGCATGGCCCGCCCGGCGATCAGTGCGCCAAAGGATCCGCCGAGGGCGGCAACAAGCGAGCCGAGGGTCATCACGGCCAAAGCGAGCAGCAGCATTTTGCGCTTGCCGTACATGTCGGCCATGCGGGAAATGACCGGGGTGAAAATCGCCGCGCTGAGCAGCGTGGCGGTGACCAGCCAGGAGGAATCTTCGGCCGAGACGTCGAGGATCACCGGAAAATCAGGCAATAGTGGGACAACGAGGGTCTGCTGGAGCGCTACCACCATCCCGCACAAGGCGAGGATGGCGGTGGTCGCCCACGCGGGAACGGAACGTATCGGCACGACGGTGGCCTTCGGATAATAGATGGCGCAAATGGGGTGAACGGCTGTTTACCCTCTCTAAGAACACACGGACATTCGGTGTACTGTCAAGTAGGTTCCGGTGCCGGAGGGGGCGATGAGACCGTCGGAACCGGACTATCGGATCCTCAGCGTGCACGGCAGCAGGGCGTTCAGTGCCCTTTCGGTTGCATGGATTCCAGCTAGCAATTGTTGATCCGGAAAAGTTCATCCCGGACAATTTTTCAAAAGCGCCAGCGTACTTCTACAGAACGTAGCCGGCGATCACTTGGGAGAGGGCGCGAATATCGACTTTGCCCTTGAAATCCAGGCTCACCTTGCCCAGACCGCTAAACCACAGCTCCAATTCCGCGTCGAGATCAAAGGTTCCGGCCGTTTCGACGGAGAAGGCCTGGATGCGGGAGTAGGGCAGCGAGGTGTAGTCGCGTTTCTTGCCGGTCAGGCCTTGGACATTGACCGCAACGAGCCGCTTATTGGTGAAGACTACATAGTCGCGTGCACCCTTGAACGCGGCGAGCAGTTCTTCCCCGGAGACGAGCATGGGAGTTATTTCCGGGGCTACCTCGGCCAGATTCCATGGGCCGAGCTTGAACACCGAGGAGTTATTAAAATCGATCATGCCTTGATCCTAGGCATGACTTGGGACAATTTGGAGCGCATTTCTCGGTGGGCGTGCCTATGTGATGTTGGCAAGGAATGAAGCGCTCCGGGCGCATCTGTCGGAAGCTGGTGATACGTTGAGCCCATCGGGCCTTCGGGCGCATTACAGGGGGAACACGTGCCACTTTTCGCAATGAATTCGATCGAGCATGACGACGCAGTCGCCGATCTCAAGAAGTACTTTGAAATCCGAGAGAACGGTCGACCTCGATATTCAGGTTCGCAGTTCGAATCCTTCGCAGGTGGAGGTGACCTTCGCGAACCCAACAAGATCACTGCCGAGGATTTGATAGCGGTTTCGATGCTCTCGGTTCACGTTCCAGGACAGGCCGCATTGGGGATTTTGGGAACCTATGCGGAACAGCTCGGCGAACAACTTGCTCAGATTCCAGTGGGCCTTCGATTCGAGGAGCTGACCGAAGGAGAATTCCAGAAATTTCTGGCCGACGGATCTCCCGCAGACAAGTTGTGGGAGATCCTTCGTCAACCAGGGAACAGGTGGGGGATTGGGCAGACTACCGCGAGCAAGATCCTGGCCCGCAAGCGTCCGCATCTGATTCCTATATTCGATTCCGTGATCGCCAAGCGGGTAAAAATACCTGGCTCCGGTACTCAATGGACTCGTTGGTGGGACGCGTTCCATCAGGATCCAGCTGAGGATGTAAAACTCGTTGAGAAGCTGAAGAGCATTCGCGAGGACGCGGGGCAAACGCACCTCTCGCTCTTGCGAGTGCTGGATATTGTGCTGTGGACAAGCGGCGGAAGGCAAGGCATCGTTCCCGATGCAACACTCGACGAGGCGTAACGAGCTGAACGACGAGCATCCCGCTTAGCTCCGCAAATTCCCGCCAACGGGTCAAGAATTTCATACGAAAAAATGCGTGATGGTCGCTCCGGATAGTTCTCGAAGCGACCATCACGCATTGCGTATTAGAAGCGAACGCTACTCGCCGAGCGCCGCGATTGCACGCACCGCGCGCGCGGCTTCGGCGCCCTTCGTGACGAAGTGCTCGAAGTAGAACTTTTCGTGCTCTTCGCTGGAGTGGAAGTGGTGCGGGGTCAGGCTCACCGAGAAGGTCGGCACATTCGTGTCCAGCTGCACGCGCATCAACCCATCGACAACCGCCTGAGCGACAAAATCGTGGCGGTAGATCCCGCCGTCGACTACTAGCGCGGCGGCCACCACGGCATCATACTTTTCCGACTGCGCTAGCCGCTTGGCCTGCAGCGGCATCTCGTAGGCACCAGGCACGGTGACCACATCGATGCCGTATTCAACACCGGAAGCATCCATATCTGCTTTGAACCCTGCCAGCGACTGGTCCACGATATCTGCATGCCAGCTGGCCTTGATGAATGCGATATTTAGTGGCTTGCTCATGTAATTCTCCTGTGTCAGTTTTTCTTGTATTAGGCAAAATCTCATCGGAGCCATTCGAACTGCTCAACGGCTCGGGCAGTCTGAAAACCAAGCTCTCCCTATCCAGCCTAGTGTCCTGCGTCTCATTCGCTTCAATGGCGGCGAGAATTGTTGTAACGATTGCTCTCCGCCGAGTGCCTACCCCGTAGCAGCGCCAGCGGCACCGATCTGGAATCGATGGCTGGCCCGTTGTACTTGATGCCCGGCTAGTTCGGGGCAACCGGACTATTTTCCTGCGGCGTGCTGCACTAGGCTTAAATCGCCTCGGAATCGCGTCTGATCTCGACATCTTGTTCATCGCGACGCGCTGTGGAGTGCCATCCGGCGGAACCTGCCCCGACAAGATCAAACCGAACGGAAACTTGATGCACGAGTATGATTTCTGGAATGCAATCCACGCTGAACGGCACAGGCTCCTGGAAATATTGTCGCGACTGGATCATGAGGCTTGGCAATCTCCCACGCTGTGCAGCAATTGGTCGGTCTCCCAGGTTGTCGCGCATCTGAGCGCCGCCGCAAACACCGGCACGATGTCTTGGCTGCGCAGCATCGTGTTGGCAGGTTTCAACTCCGCTGTGCATAACGAGCGTAGGCTGCGCAGATATTTGGGCGACACTCCTGCCCAGACGCTCGCGAACCTGCGTGCATCCGCCGAGAACACAGTCGCCCCGACCAAGGATTACGCGGCGATGCTCGGGGAAGTGATCGTCCACGGTCAGGACATCGCCCGGCCGCTTGCCCTCGAGCTGATCCCTGATCCGGATGCGGTGCACGAGGTTGCCAAATTCTTCTCCGAGCGGGATTTCGCGGTGAACAGCAAACGCCTCGTCACTGGTCTGGCCCTGAAAGCCGAAGATTCTTCCTTCTCGGCGGGAGACGGGCCGCTGGTCAAAGGCAAGCAACTCGATCTTGTCATGATCATGGCGGGACGGCCTGACTACCTGTCTTCCCTTCGCGGCGACGGGGTAGCGGTGCTCGCACAGCGGCTAGCCTAGGGAATCCCGTGAAGTAGCCAGGCCGGTAAAGATCAGCTCGGCGTTCTCCCTAGCGCCAGCCCAGCAGCGGAGCGACATGTTTGAGCACCGATTCGATAACGTGTGCGTTGTACTCGACTCCTAGCTGATTGGGCACGGTCAGCAGCAAGGTATCCGCCGCGGCAATGGCCTCATCCTCGGCCAGCGTCTTGGCCAGTTCATCGGGTTCTCCGGCATAGGACTTGCCGAAAATTGCGCGGGTTTTGGCGTCGATGTTGCCGATCTGGTCGGAGCTGTAGCGGTCGCGTCCGAAGTACTGCCAGTCCCGCTCATCGGTCAGGGCAAAGATGCTGCGGCTCACCGAGACCCGCGGTTCGCGTGCATGGCCAGCGTCTTTCCATGCCTGTCGGTAGAGCTCGATTTGCTCGGCCTGCTGCACATGGAACGGTTTGCCGGATTCGTCGTCTTTCAGCGTGGAGCTTTGCAGGTTCATTCCAAGTTTCGCCGCCCACACGGCGGTGGCGTTCGAGCCCGAGCCCCACCAGATGCGCTCGCGCAAACCCTCGGAGTGAGGTTCTATGCGCAAGAGCCCCGGGGGATTGGGGAACATCGGCTTGGGGCTGGGCTGGGCGAATCCTTCTCCGGAGAGCACTTGGAGCAGACGCTCGGTATGCCGGCGTCCCATCTCGGCGTCGCTCTCGCCCTCATGCGGTTCGAAACCAAAATGGCGCCACCCGTCGATGACCTGTTCCGGTGAACCGCGGCTGATGCCCAACTGCAGGCGGCGGTTGGAGATGAGGTCGGCGGATCCGGCGTCCTCGGCCATGTACAACGGGTTTTCGTAGCGCATGTCGATGACGCCGGTGCCGATTTCGATGCGGCTGGTGCGCGCTCCGATGGCGGCGAGCAGCGGGAAGGGGGATGCGTATTGCTGGGCGAAGTGGTGCACGCGGAAGTATGCGCCGTCCGCGCCGAGTTCCTCGGCCGCAACCGCTAGATCGATTGCTTGCAGCAGCGCATCCGAGGCACTGCGGGTTCCTGACTGTGGGTGATCAGTCCAATGCCCAAAGGACAAAAATCCGATGTTCTTCATACTTGTGCCCAACGCATATTGCCCGGCCGGTATTCCGCAAGGTCGCCGCGCCCGGGGGGCTAGGCGGGAATCGGAGCCAGCGCACGGGCCGCTGCGGCCAGCGCCTCCGGGCGGCGTGCCGGATCGCGGACCAGATTTGCGGGCAGTCTCCCGGCGAAGCTCCACCCGAAACGGGTGGCTAAGGCCCGCAGACCCGCCAGATTGCATTCGGCAAGCTGCGTGGGGCGGTCCGGGTAGCTGCCCAGCACCAGCGTGCCGCGGGAGAAGCCGCGGGCCGCACAGGCCTCCAAGGTCAGCGCGGTGTGGTTCAGGGTTCCCAGGTCCGGGCGGGTGACGACCACCAGCTCCGCCGAGACGGCCGCGGCCAGATCAGCGATGGTTTCGCCCGCGGACGTCAGCTCGACCAAGAGCCCTCCGGCGCCCTCGACAAGCACCTCGTCATAGGCAGCTGCCAGCTCGCGGATCCGCCGCACGTGCTCGGCCAGGGGCGGCAGGACCTCGGCGGGGTCGGCGAATCCCGCGCACCGGGCCGCATCCAGCGGTGCCATCGGCGCACACAGCCGCACCCCCTCGGCGGTGCCCAGCCGCTCCGGGTGGCCAAGCCAGCCGGCCGCGTCTTGCACGTCTCCGGGCTGTCCGGGAAGCACACCGGTCTGCGCCGGCTTGTAGATCGCCGCCCGGGCACCGCGGGCCAGCGCCCGGGCGGCGAGCACGGCGGTGGCCACCGTCTTGCCCACCTCGGTGTCGGTTCCGGTGATGGCGTGGATCATCGGTGGGTCCTTTCGAAGGGGAATCCAGTCGGCACCGCGACCGGCGCCTGGAAGGAGAGCAGGTGGGCGAAGCGTGGGGCCGCGCCGGCGGCTTCGAGGTCCGGAAGGCAACGGGCCGTTTCGGCGAGCACCAGTTCGGCCTCCATCCGGGCCAGGCCCGCCCCCAAGCAGCGGTGGACGCCATGGCCGAAGGCCAGCGAATCGTCGCCGCCGGTGCCGAGGATTCCGCCGGACAGGCGCAGCACCAGCTCCTCGCCGACGGCGAATTCGTGATCGCCGACGCGGGCGTCCACCGCGGCGATGCGCCGCCAGGTTGGCACCGAGGAGGCGACGGCCAACACCTCGCGCACCACGGCTTGGGCCGCGGCTGGTCCGGTGTCCGGGTCGGCGCAGGCGGCCCAGTGGCCCTCGCGCAGCGCCGCGTGCAGAGTGCTCTGGATGAGCATCGCGGTGGTCTCCTGTCCGGCGATCCCCAGGAAGTAGGCCAGCGAGCGGATTTGGCGTTCGGGAACTCCCGAGCGATGCAGCACGGCATAGAGGTTCGGCTCCTGGCTCCTGACCGCCTCGTGAACCGTCTGATCCAGCCAGGCATAGAATTCGGCGGCGCTGGCGGCGAGCACCAGCTGTCGTTCCTCCTCGGGCCACCCCCAGAACAATTCCAGCGAATCCTGGCTCCAGCGTTTGAGTTTTTCGGCCGGCGGCACGCGCACCCCGGTCAGCACCGCCATGATTTCGACGGGGATCACCGCGGCCAGCTCTACGGCCAGATCCAGGGATTCCCCGTTGCGGTAGCGCGGTTCGAGCCGGGCGCAGATTTCCCGCACTCGTTCGGTGACCGGCTGGCGCTGCGACTGGACCTTGGCGGGGCTGAAGAATCCGGCGACGAGCCGGCGCACGGAGAGGTGTTCGCTGCCCGAGGCGCTGGCGAGCACCGGTGGCAGCGCGAATTTCACCGCGGCCAGGATCCGCAACGCGGCCGGGGTGAGGTTGATGGCGGTGCTCAGCGCGTTGGCCGTGGTGAATTCCCCGGGGCGGCGCAAGATGCCGCGCACCGTGTCCGGGTCCTCGACGCTGCGGTAGCGCCGGTTGATGGCTTCGGGAAAGGCCGCGGGCAGCGGGCCGGCCAGCGGGGCGTCGGCCAAGCTGCCGGCGGTGGGGGCGTAGGGGCAATTCATGATTCCTCCTCGATGGCCGCCCGGGCTACCTTCCCGATGGCCGTGGACAGTTCGGCCGGTTGCTGGTGGGCGTGGGCGGTCAGCCGGATACGGGAGATTCCGTCGGGGACGCTGGGCGGGCGGAAGCAGGATACCGCGATGCCCTGCGCGGCCAGGGTGGCGGCGGCCCGCACGGCGGCCGCGGCGCTGGGCATCTTCACCGAGTGGATCGGTCCGGCCCCGGATTCCACCCGCCCGGCCAGTTCCGGGTACTCCGCCAACAGACCGCGGATCAACCGCTGGTTCCGGGCCAGCGCGGCAAGCCGGGCCCGGTCCGCCAAGCGCAGGGCGGCCAAGGCACCGCCGGCGGCGGCGGGGGCCAGCGCGGTGTCGAAGATGAAGGTGCGGGCGGTATTGAGCAGATGTTCGCGCAGCGCTGCGGCAGCCGGGCCGCCGAAAAGCACCGCTCCGCCTTGGGCGCCCAGCGACTTGGACAGGGTTGCGGTGGTGATTACCTGGCCGCGAGCTTCGAGGCCGGCGGCGCGCAGCGCCGACCCGGATTCGCTGGCGGCCAGCGAGTGGGCCTCATCCACCAGCAGCAGCGCGCCGAACTCCCGGCACGATGCTGCCAGCTCGGTTAGCGGCGCAGCGTCGCCGAAAACCGAGTAAACCGATTCGACGGCCAGCAGCACCCGAGGCTTGGGGTGCGCGCTGCTGTGGTTGGCTTGGAGCAGCCGCCGGAAGCTGGCCAGGTCGTTGTGCCCGGCGGTGGCCACAGCCGCGCCGGAGAGCCTGGCCCCGTCGACCAGGCTGGCATGGGCATGCTCGTCCAGGATGAACAGGCTGCCCGGACCGCCCAGGGAGCCGAGCACCCCGAGGTTGGCGGTATACCCGCTGGAGAAGACCAAGGCGGCATCCCGGTGCGTATACCGGCACAGCGCGGCCTCCAGCTCCCGGTGCACTGCTAGAGTTCCGCTGGCCATTCGGCTTGCACCGGCCCCGGTGCCGTAGCTTTCCAGGGTTTCGGCGGCGGCCCGGAGCACCTCGGGATGATTCGAGAGACCCAGATAGTCGTTGGAGGCCAAATCAATGGATCCGGCCCGCAGCGCATCGCTGCGGCGCAGGCCGCGGCGCTCGCGCACGGTGGCTCGGGCGGACAGCCAGCGCTCCCAGCCGGAGGTATTCTCAGCCATGGACCTGCTCCACCGCGGCCAGCAGTCCGCGGCCGAGCGCGGCGAGCTCTTCGGGGGTGCTGATATAGGGAGGCATGACGTAGACCAGATCGCGGAACGGGCGCACCCAGACCCCCTGCGCTACCGCCGCTCGAGTCACTTCGGGTACGTCAACCGGGGCGTGAAGTTGGATGACTCCAACCCCGCCGAGCACCCGCACGTCCTTGACTGATGCCAGTCCGGCCGCCGGGGCGAGCCCGGTGCGCAGCCCGGATTCCAGCGCGGTAACCTGGGCCTGCCAGGGTGCCGCCGGTGGGCTGCCGGCCGGTGCCCCGACGAGCAGGTCAAGCGAGGCGCAGGCCACCGCGCAGGCCAGCGGGTTGCCCATGAAGGTCGGCCCATGCAGCAGCGCGGACCCGGCGGACCGAGTTCCGCTGGCAAGCGCGGAGCCGATTTTGCTGGTGCAAAGCATCGCGGCCAGGGTGAGATACCCTCCGGTCAGCGCCTTGCCCACGCACATGATGTCCGGGACGATGCCTGCATGCGCCACGGCGAACAGCTCGCCGGTGCGTCCGAATCCGGTGGCGATTTCATCGGCAATCAGCGGCAGGTCGTGTTCGTCGGCGAGTTCGCGCAGGATGCCGAGCGCCGCCGGCGGGTAGATGTGCATCCCTCCGGCGCCCTGGAGCACCGGTTCGCACACGATCCCGGCCAGCTGTGCGGAGTTTTCGGAGATCAATGCGCGCACCGTGCATTCCCAATCGGCCAGCTCGGAGACGAGGTATTCCCAGTGCCCCTGTGCGCTGCGGCGTGCGCTCGGGGGCTTGGGCAGGAACAGCTCGGCGGAGGAGCGCGGCGCGAAAGCCGCGTGCATTCCGTCCTGCGGGTCGCAGATGCCCATGGTGGCGAAGGTGTCCCCGTGGTAGCCGCCGCGCAGGGCCGCGAAGCGGTGGCGCGTGGTGCGGCCCTTTGCCTCCTGGTATTGGAGGGCGAGCTTCAGGGCCACCTCGACGCTGATCGACCCGGAATCGGCGAGGAACACGTGGCGCAGCTCGCCCGGGGCCAGGTCCACCAGCCGCTCGGCCAATTCGATGGCCGGGGCGTGGGTCAGCCCGCCGAACATCACATGGCTGAATTTCTCCAGCTGCCCGCGCGCCGCGGCATCCAGCGCCGGGTTGCGGTAGCCGTGCACGGCTGACCACCACGAGGACATCCCGTCGATCACCTCGCGGCGGATGCCGGTTTCGTCTTCGAGGACCAGCCGGGCGCCGCGTGCCTCGGTGACCGCGTAGCCTGCCCCGGCATCAAGCGCGGCATAGGGGTGCCAGAGCAATCCTGCGTCGCGGGAGAGCAGGCTGGCATCGGTGGGCATCACGCGTTGGGGTTCTCTGCGGTCCCGGCGCCGCGGCGGCGCAGCACCGGTTCGGTCTCGCCGGTGCCGCCACCGGAGGCCGCTTTGCCGCAGGCCGCCGAGGCCGCGGAGGAGCAGCAGGATCCGGCGCACCCGGCCGCCGCGGCATTGCCTGCGTCCGCTGGTTGGCGGGCGGCGTGGGCGGCGGCTGCGTGCAGGGTCTGGGCGATCTGCGCGGTGTTTTTGCCCTCCTGGCCCAGCACCACGAATCCGGCGTCGGCGATCATCGCCAGATCGGCGCGCGCATCCTGGCCTTCACTGGTCAGGTAGTCGCCCAGGAAGAGCGAATTGGCCACTTCCAGCGCGGTGGACTGCAGGGAGCGCAGGTGCATTTCTCGGCCGGCGGCGATGCGCAGTTCCTTGTCTGGACAGGCCAGACGAACCAGTGCGAGGATGCGCAGGCAAGCCAGCGGGGTGAGGTTCCAAGTTCCTTCCAGCGGAGTGCCGTCAAAGGGCATCAGGAAATTGACCGGAATTGAGTCGGTATCCAACGCACGCAGCGCGAAGACCGCTTCGATGAGCTGGTCGGTGCTTTCGCCCATGCCGACAATGAGTCCAGAACAGGGGGAGAGGCCTGCCCCCTTGGCCTGTTCGACGGTGGCTATGCGCTCCTGGTAGCTGTGTGTGCTGCAGATTTCCGGGTAGAGGGATTCTGCGGTGTTGAGATTGTGGTTGTAGGCATCGGCGCCGGCCGTCTTGAGCTGTTCGGCCTGTCCGCCTTTGAGGATGCCCAGGCAAGCGCAGACCTCTACCTGCGGATGTTCTTCTTTGAGCTGGTCAATCATGGTGCTTACGCGATTGACATCCCGGTCGGTGGGTCCTTTGCCCGAAGCCACCAAGCAGACTCGCGAGGCACCTGCGGCAATGCCAAGTCCGGCCTGGCGGACCGCTTCGTCTGGTTTGAGCCAGGTGTATTTCAGGATTTCTGCCTTGGATCCCAGGCGTTGCGAGCAGTAGGTGCAGTCTTCCGGGCACAATCCAGATTTGAGGTTCACCAAATAGTTCACCTTCACGGTGTTGGAGAAGTGCTTCCTGCGTAGCCGGCCGGCTGCCGTGACGAGCGTTAGTGTCTGCTCATCGGATGTGGCCAGGATAGCGCGGGACTCGGACGCGGTCAGGCGGTGCCCTTCGCTAATCCGTGCGGCGAGGGCAAAGGGGTCAAGCGCGGTGCGCTTCGGGCCGGTTAGTGTTGGCATCAAAAATCTCCTGTTGAACAGTGTTCAATATTGTTTGAATTCACTGTACAGCGGATTTCCGAATCATTGAACACTGTTCAGGTAATTGACTCGAAGATTAAATGAAGCAGCTCGCGTCGTTTGATGCCAACCAAACGACGCGAGCTGCGAGAAACTAGCGCTAAACCGGAGAAACCACCTGAACCAAGGGATTGTCCAAATCGCCGGCATAGAGCAACCCGCCGGATTGATCCGAAAGATCCAGCATCTGCTGGTTATTTCGCAGTTGCAGTCTGTTCAGGCAGGAGAGCGGGAAGCTGTCGGCAAACAGGCCCAAGGCCTCGAAGCGGTCTGCAAAATCAGGATGCTGTTCCCGGTAGTTCAACAGGCTTTCGGTGACGACCTGCCAGAATTCGGCTTCCGGAAGCAAGTCTTCGGCATCCAATAACGGGGCGAGGAAGCGGAAGAAGGAATCAAAAACATCGGTGAATATCGAAAGCACCGGGTCGCCACCGGTGCGCACCCGACGAATTGTTTCCGGAAGTTCTACGCGGTCCGAGAGCACCGCAATTTCTTCGCCCAGGTCCTTGAGCAGCACCCGCTGCACCGCCCCGTCGCGCAGAACCAGGATGATGTTCTCGCCGTGCGGCATGAACACCAAGTCATAGGCCGCGAGGCAATGCACCAATGGAGCCAGATAGGCGTCCAGGTATTGGTTAAGCCACACCTTCGGTTCAAGTCCGCTGCGGCGGATAAGCGCCGCGGCGTAGCTCTTGCCGTGGGCATCGACATGGAGCAAGCTGGCCATCGTGGCAAGGGTTTCGCCCGGTTCCAGCATGTCGATGGGCGACTCACGCCAGAGCGCGGCAAGCATCTTGCGCTGTGGTGCGCTGGGCGTGGTGGCCGCCTCGAACTGCTGGTTTCGATATCCGACTGCCGCGACCTCGCGCAGCAACGCTACCGGTTGCGAGGCGAGTACCGGATCCGCGGCGAAGAGCTCATAAAGCCACTGATTGATGGCCGGGGTGACCTTCATATAGTCGGCGCTGAGTCCGCGCATGAACCCCATGTTAAGAATTGACATCGCGGTCTTGACATAGTGCTTGCGCGGTGAGGTGACATTGAAGAATGTGCGTATCGACTGTTGCGCCTGATACTCGTCCGCAGAATATCCCAGCCAAATCAACTGACCACGAGCAATGTCGTTGGCAAAGGTGGTGGACAGCCGGTTCTCCCACTGCCAGGGGTGGACCGGAAGATAAATGTATTGCGCAGGATCGAGTTCGGTGCCGGCCAGGCGCCGGGAGAGGTGCCGATCCAATGTCGCTTTGGCTTCACCGCCCAGTTCTTGTTCAAGCAACGACTGGTAGTCCAGCCCGTCGATGGAGTCGAATGAGGCCTGTGAAATATGCGCGGCAACCCAACCGAGCCGGATAGCGGATCCGGTTTCCGGCGCATAACGCAGGTAGTCGGAGCTTCCTACGCCGATGCGCCCATTATTGGCCACGAAGCACGGATGCCCCTCGGTCATGGAGGATTCGATGCGCTGGAAGGATTCTGCCGGGCTGCCGGTGGCTTCGGCAAGCTGTGTGCTGTCGTGGAGCGCATGCGCCTGCTTGTAGCAATGGCTGCCTAGCGTGCTGTTTAGCTCCTCTAGATAAGTGGGGAGCTGTGCCTCGCTGAGCGTGAGTTCGGTGGCGAAAAGGGTGACAAAATCCAATACGTCTACGTCGCCACCGTGCCAGCCCTCGGCGGCCTGGATTAGATGTTCAACCGATGACTGCGAGATCTGCCAGTGATTCAGCGCGTAGCGTTGGGCGGTAAATTCGTAGCGGTGTCCCTGCTTTTCGACCCGGTAACGGTCCTCTCCCAGGGGGAGCGGCTCCAGCAGGCGCTCGTGGCTGAATTCGCCTAGGGCCTTGGCCAGAACATGCCTATTCGCCCGTTCCCAGCGGGCCGGACTTAAGTGGTTGGCGCCGGCTGATATCCCGGTGGTGCGCTCAAAATCCTCGCGGGTACAAATCGAAAGCAACGCCTGCTTGGGACCTTGCGGCTCATCAAGCGTGACTTCCTTCAGCGGCTGTAAGCCGACGCGCGAGTTGAGAGCTTGAATCGCCTTGTTCCGTACATCGGGTTCGACCACCACCCGTTCAATTCCCGGTTGCGCGAAAGCGTGCCGGATGGCCGCACCGAGGGCATGCAAGGTAAACCCGGTCTCGACTTTCCCCGCGGGGACCGGAGCAAGGAAGTGCAGCCCGCGGTCTCCACGGACATACGGGTACTTTCCCGCGAGCGTGGATGTCGAGGGATCGTAGAGTTCAACCAGGAAGCGTGGTTCACCGCGAAGCTCTCCAAGGAGCACCTCATAGTTGGGGAGCTCCAGCAGTCCGCGATATTCGGTTTCAACCTCGTCAAGGCTCGCGGTGGCCATTCCCCAATAGCGGGCATGCTCGGTGGCGATCCAGGAGTGCAATAGCTCAGCGTCGGAGGGCAGCTGAATGCTGCGGAAGGTAAATGAGTCGTAGGTCGTCATGGGGCTCCTAGTCTTGGGCCGAGATTGGCTGCGGTTGGGAAGTTGGCAAGTTCTCCAGCGATGCGGCACCGAACCGTTGGAAGGAGATGCGCTCCTCGACTCGGTAGACCTCGCGCCCGGCAATGCGGTTGATGAGTACCGAATTCCTGTAGGCGCCCATGCCGAGATCCGGGGCGGTGAATCCGTGCGTGTGCAGTTCAGCGTTTTGCACGAAGATGTCGTGGTTCGTGCCTACCGAGTAGTTGCGGTCCACGTCCAGGCGGCCGTCGGGCAGGCGGGTGATTCGGTCTTCGAGGCCTTCGAGGAAGTCTGGTGTGCCGTTGCGGTAGCCAGTGGCAAGGACCAGCGCGTCGGTGAGGAATGCGAGATTCTCCTTTTCCCGTTCGTGGTGCAGCTCGACAAGGATCGCTCCGTCCTGAGGGGCCACGGCTGTTGCGGCGCATCCTGTGCGCAGGTGAATGGGGGCCGGAGAAGTCACGCTGCGCTGGTAGAGCTCTTCATGTATTTCATCGATCAGGTCGGCATTGATGCCCTTGTACAGGCCTTTTTGCGCCTTGGACAGCGCGTCGCGCTCCGAGATCGGCAGGGCATGGAAGTGGTCAATATATTCTGGCGAAGTCATTTCCAAGGTCAGCTTCGTATACTCCAGCGGGAAGAAACGCTCGGAGCGTGTCGCCCATACCAAATGGTCTTGTTCCGGCAGGTTGCGCAGCAGGTCGAGGAAGATTTCCGCGGCGCTCTGTCCACTGCCCAGCACCGTGACGACCTTGGGCGTCTGCTCGGCCTTTGGCTCAATGATGCTCTGCCGTGAATGCAGGTACTCGGAGGAATGGGTCACCGAGCTCGTGGACAGCAACTGCTCGTCGACAAAGTCCGGGAGATAGGGCTGGGAACCGGTGCCGAGCACCAGCTTGTCCGCGCTGAAATGGGTCAGGCCTCGATCGGTGAGCACCGAAAGCTGGTAGGCGCCGTCCGCAAATTCGGCAGAAAGTACGCGATGTCCGAAGCGGACACTGGGCAGCAGTTGCGCAGCCCACGCTAGATAGTCGCTGTATTCGTTGCGCAGCGCGTAGAAGTTTTCGCGGATGTAGAACGGGTAGATTCGCCCCTTTTCCTTCAGATAGTTCAGGAAGGAAAACTTGTTGGTGGGATCTGCGAGCGTGACAAGATCTGCCATGAAGGGCACCTGCAGGTGCGCGCCGTCCAGCATCATGCCCGGGTGCCACACGAAGTTGTCGCTGGCCTCCAGCACCGCGACCTTCAACTCCGGGAGCGGGTCGGTGAGGGCAGCGAACCCTAGATTGAAGGGGCCAGCGCCAATGGCGATCACATCAAAGTGCTCCTGGGCTAATCCACGGTTCATGCGCGAGCTCCTTCTAAGCGTTCGAGCAGCAAGTCATTGCCGACGCGGCAAATTGCGTCGAGTATCTCGGTCAGGTCTTTCATGGTGGTATTCGGGTTCAGCAAGGTCAGCTTGAGCACGCGCTGACCGTCCACGGTGGTGGCAGCGATCATCGCTTCGCCGGTGCGGTAGAGCCGCTGGCGAATCTGGTTAGTCAGTTCATTCATTTCGGAGCAATTCAGGTGGCTGCCGGGATCTTTGAAGCTGAAGACCAAGGTGCTCAGTTGCACCGGGGCCGCCAGCTCCAGCTGCGGCCGGAGAGAGACCTCGGCCTCGAGGGATTCGGCGAGTTCGATCACCCGGTCGAACATGGCACCCAGACGCACCGCCCCAAGTGTGCGGAGGGTAACCCAAAGCTTCAGCGCATCGAAGCGCCGAGTGGTCTGCAGCGACTTGTCGACCTGGTTGGGGGTCTGCTGGGCTTGGGACTTCGGGTTCAGGTATTCGGCGTAGTGGACAATGGATTCGAAGGAATCTGCCTCGCGCAGGATCAAGGCGCTGGAACCTATTGGCTGGAAGAAGGACTTGTGGAAGTCCACGGTCACCGAGTCTGCAAGCTCTATGCCCGACAGCCGTTCGCGGTGCGAGGAGGAAAGCAGCAGTCCACCGCCATATGCGGCGTCGACGTGGAACCATGCGCCGACCTCATTGGCCAGGGCAGCTATGGGTCCCAGCGGATCGATGGCCCCGAAATCGGTGGTTCCCGCGGTCGCCGAGATCGCCATCGGAACCAATCCACGATTGATATCGCGGGCAATCTGCTCGCGTAACTTGTCGGCGTCCATCCGGTGGTGGCCGTCGGTTTCAATGCCGACGGCGGCCTCATGCCCCAGCCCCAGCATCATCGCTGCGTTAGAGATACTGAAGTGGGCATCTTGTGAGGTATAGATGCGCAGGTTCTGCAGCCGCTGAGGCAAGGAGCCGGAGGTTTTCGACACCGCGGCGTTGCGGGCGATCAACATGGCTTGCAGATTGGACTGGGTGCCACCGGAGGTGAAGATGCCATCCGCGGCGAGTTGCGGGAATCCAATGAGCTGCGCGGTCCACGCGGTGAGGCGACGCTCAATGAGCGTGGCCCCGGCGCTCTGGTCAAAGGTATCCATTGAGGTGTTCAGGCTGGTGACGAATGCTTCGGCGGCCACCGCAGGAATTACCACCGGGCAATTGAGATGCGCGGCGTATTTCGGGTGATGGAAATAGACGGCGTCACGCAGGTAGATCTTTTTCAGCTCGTCAAAAGACTCGGCGTTGCTCCCAAGCGGTGAGTCGAGGTCGATGGCATCGACCAGGCCTTGCAGATCCTCCGGCGAGGGGCCGGTGGTGGGTGATTCGACGGCGGCTAGCTGATCGGTGACCCGCAACAGTGCCTCTCGGGCCTCGGACTCATAATGATCTAAGGTGCCCGAGCACAGCAATGAGTCATCAAAAAGCTGCGAGTCAAACAGGGGGATGTGCAGGGTCTCAAGAGAGGTTCCCACGGATACTCCTCACATGGTGAATTAAGTATTTGGTTAGTCTTCCCTAACCGCGAACTATTAACATCACAACTAGGTAACGTATTGCAAGCCCTTTGCGGATATGACGATCCGCGGGGAACCATTTGAAGATGCTCAAGGAGTCGAAATCGCAGCGAATCTTGGGCGCGAGACGAAGATGGGAATCTCGCCAAATTTCGCCGCTCAAACACGCAAGATTGCCGGTCGACAAGGAGAAATGCTGGTCGACTCGGTTCGCGATGAGGTAGCGTTGCCGTGAGGCCTCGGTGTGACCTTTCTGACAATTTTCATGGAGCGTAATGGAAACGATTTTGCGTGGTGAGCGACGTTTCCTTTATTCAAATGCCAGCGACGCAGCCGGCAGAAACCTGGCGGACTTCACCGTGGACCTCATCTTCGTCACCGCACTTGGTGCAAGCGCCTGGCAAATGGGCCTGCTCAACACCTTGGGTTCCGCCGCATTCCTCGTCGCCACAATTCCCATCGGATACCTGGTTGACCGTTACCGGCCTCTGCGGTTGCTGCGCATTGGGCTTGCCGCCAAGCTCGTGCTGGCCGGTTGCCTCTTGCTGTTGACCTTCACCGGGACCCTGAACATCGGCTACGGATTCCTGCTGGTCACGCTGCTGGGCGTCTGCAATGTCGTAGCAGAGACTGCACAAGTCTCGGCCGTCCCGCAATTGAACACGAACACCGGCGCGAAACGCGCAACCTCGATGAGTCGGCTGATCGCTAAACTCACCGCCGCGGATCAGTCGCTGGCGATTATCATCCCTGTTGTCGCGGGCACCAGCTTCGTCATCTTCGGAGCGTCAACCCTTCTGGCGGTCGTCGTGGTTCTAGCCATGCTGGCCCTGGGGTTCGCCTATCTGGTCAGGCTCCCACGCAAGCCAGGGTCGCAAGGAAATCAAAGTCCCGGTACTGAGGAAGAAAAACACGATACCCGCTGGCTTTCCGGGCTGAAATACCTGCGCACAAACCGGATTCTGATTGCGGTCACCGTTGCGGTCATGTGCTCAAACTTCGGGCTCGCGCTAGGCTCCGCGGTAGAAGCGTTGTTCATCGTGAATTATCTAGGATTCGGTGCCCAAGGATTTGGCATTTTTGCCGGACTTGGCGGTGCCGGTGGGCTGCTAGGCGCCGCGCTGGCCACACGCATTGCCACTCGGTTTTCAACGGCTCGGCTGACGACGGTGACATTGCTCAGTCAATTTTTCTTGGCCTCCATGGTTTTTATCGCCGCATTCACTGCCCCGTTGGTTTCCATGATTCTGCTCGGTGTGCAAGCAGTGGCGTGGGGGATCGTGGTGATTGTTTTCAACATCGCCGTCTCGGCGTGGGTTGCAGAAATTACGCCGGAGCAGCTCTTGGGCAGGGTGAGCAGCGCTCGCCGATTGTTCACTTTCGGCGCGATACCGTTGGGAAGCCTTGCCGGCGGCGCCATCGGTTCGGCCTTCGGCATTCCGGCTGCGCTGGGGCTGTGGCCGCTGGCCGTTGCCGCCGGGCTCATCGGATACCTCATGGTGCGCCCGCGAAAGGCACTTTTGAGCGCAGGTCAGACTCGGTGACCTTAAACGATAAGCTTGGAAAACCAGCTCCCCAAACGAAGGCTTCCACGCTCGTGAAACTCGTCATCGATGCCCGATATACCCGGGTCACCCATCACGACGGAATCAGCCGCTATACCGCGGGACTCATCGAAGCAACGGCCAAGATCGCCGACGTGACGATGCTGATCAACGATCTGCGGCAGTTGGACCTGCTGCCAGATGTTCCGCACCTCAAGATTTCTGCCCCCACGAGCGTCCTTGAACCGTTGGTGGCGCTGCAGATCAATAAGCTGCAGCCAGATGTGGTGTTCTCCCCGATGCAAACCATGGGCACGCTGGGGCGAAAATTCCCGGTCATTCTCACCCTGCACGATCTGATTTACTATGCGCACCCGCATGCCCCGAAATTCTTGCCCGCGCCCATCCGCTGGGGCTGGTTCCTGTTCCACCAGGTCTACTTCCCGCAACGAATTCTGCTGAACCGTGCCGACGCGGTAGCTACCGTTTCACAAACCACCGCGGATCTGATGCGCAAGCACAGGCTCACTAAGCGACATATCGGCTTGGTATCCAATGCTCCGTCGCGCGAGAGCGCAAGCCGCGATCTGCGAGCGACCGCGAAGAACACGCTGCTCTACATGGGATCATTTATGGAATATAAAAACGTCGAGACGTTGATCCGGGCCATGCGGCTGCTGCCCGATTACGAGTTGCACCTGCTCAGCGGCATCAGCCAGCAGCGTCGCGCCGAGTTGGAAGCTGAAATTCCGCACAACGCCAAGGTGGTATTCCATGGGGGAGTGAGCGACGAAGAGTATGCCCGCTTGCTGGCTTCGTGCACCGCCTTGGTGACCCTGTCGCGTGAAGAAGGATATGGGCTTCCGCTGGTGGAAGCGATGAGTGCGGGCACTCCGGTGGTAGTCACCGACATGCCGATCTTCCGAGAAGTGGCCCAAGATGCGGCCCTTTTTGCGGACCCCGATAGCGCGGAAGCCTTCGCGCAACAGGTGCAGAAGCTCTCGGACCGGGATGTCTGGAGAGAATATGCGGACCGTTCGCTTGTTCGTGCCGGCCAATATTCGTGGGATGCCTCGGCCCGGCAATTAGTTGAACTGGCGCAGTACGCGATTGAGAACTCGCGCCGTTCGCCAAAATAGGTTTCGACTTGGATTTGAAAGGAATCGCCGACTCTCGGGTCGGGTAGCTGCATGCCTTGCGCGCGAGTTGAATCCCTGATTTCAAAACAGTACTTGGCTAGTGCTAAAGTAGTTCTCGTAGCTTTCCTCCATAGCTCAATTGGCAGAGCATTCGACTGTTAATCGAAGGGTTACTGGTTCAAGTCCAGTTGGAGGAGCCAAGTGAACACCCCGTATTCATCTTCAGATGAATACGGGGTGTTTTTTAGTATCGATCCGTTGTTCGGCACCCGGGCACGCGAATGGTCCTTCTGGTGGGTCAATGCCTGTGCGTTTACAGAACTATTACGCGCCACGACGGTCTCAAAAATTGCGTTGGGTTGCTGGGCGCAGCCGTCGGCGTCAATCAGGAACAAGCTTCCTCACTGGCCTAGTTGGAGAAGGAGTTATTTTCCGCGAAAACGAGTAGGGTCGGCGGTCACGAAACCAATTGATGCAAGAGGGTCCTTCACTTCCGACGCTCACGTGTTTCATGGTGGTTCTTGCCACGTCTGTTTTCGTTCGTATCATTGATATTTGCAACTGTATCCACGCGAGGGCGCGCAGACGGACGCTCCAGGAGCAGGCCAACTCCGGCAAGAATGATGAAAAGTCCGCCAATGAGTCCGAAGGTCACGGGCTCGTCCAGCCACAGCACGCCTATGGTGGAGGCCGAAATGGGAACCAGAAGCGCAACGGTCGATGCAGTCACCGGCCCAGCTTGGCGAATAACCCAGAAATAGACCAAATAGCCCGCGGCGGTAGCTCCGAGGCCCAGCGCAAGGACGGCAATTAGCGGACCGCCAGTGATTGGGCCAATCGGGGGTGCGATGGCGGTAAGTGGGACCAGAAGTGTTGCAGCGGCAAGTTGCTGGCCGAGGGCGAGTGTCATGGGAGGAGTGCCGAGAAATGACTTTCGGGCGTAGACGCCGCCCACAGCGTATAGCAGAGCCGCTGTCAAGGAGGCTCCAACCGCCACCAGTGCGCGGCTATCGACCTGCAACGGAGCTCCTCCCACGAGCATCGATACACCGACAATGCCAGTTATGACACCTACCATCTGGCGTCGAGTGACCCTTTGCCTAAGCCAGAAAGCGGCAACGAATACCGTGAACATTGGTGTTGTGGCGTTCAAGATCGACGCCATCGACGCGTTGAGTCCAACGATTGCCGTTGCGACAAGCGTGAGTGGAGCCGCGACATTAAGGGCCGCTAACAGTAGGAATGCAGGGAACCGCCGGCCGACTGCGTGCCAAGTTGCTTTGCTGGCAGCAGTCATAAGCGTAAGCGCCAACGCTGCGACGATGAAGCGACCATGGGTCGTTCCGACGGCTCCGAATGCCGGAGCGGCAATGGCAATCAAGGGGAACGAACTTCCCCAGAGCAGGCCAACTAGCAGTAGGGCGCCGGTTACTCGTACTCGGCCGGACAGGGCAACTCGCGCGCGTCGCCTTGGCCTTTGGTTGTAAGTTTTCGAAATGTCCGGTCGATGTGCGTCAGTCATGCTAAATCGCGACCTTTCGCTTCAGATCTTGGAACAACTGGAAATGCGCGGAGGATCCGTACCACGCGCTCCCTGACTGGAGTAAGTTGCTGATTCGCCGTCGTTCTCCTTGGCGCCACCGCACGGCCGTGTCACGCGGCATGTCCCGATCAATATTGGCGTTCGTGCCACTGATTCCAGCTGCGTCCAGCCGATTCGCAACGGAGTGTTCGGCTTGGTGCCAATCGAAGCCAACGGTCTCAATGCGTTTCGTCAGCAAATTAGATGCGCCGAAGAGTTCTGTGGACTCTCTCATTAGGTCTCCTTGGGTGAGGTTTCCGGAAATTCGATGTTGTTTGCCCTATGAAGAGCGTTAGCTGTCATTTGAGGTCAGCCATCGGGCCTTTCTCCTGCCGTATGACCGGTCGTGATGACGTCTCGGTGTGCTTAATTGACAGATATACCCCCCTATGGGTATACCTTATACCCATACCCCCTATGGGTATAGATTGTATCCATACCGGATATATCCTGGAATCTTTCAGGAGGAACTCACATGTCTGTCCACCCACCACCATCGCCAGCAAAGCGATGGTTCGGCTGAGCTGTCATGATGGCACTGATCGCCACGGCCCAGTTCGTAGTCATCATGGACACTTCGATCATTGGCGTCGCCCTGCCCGACATGCAACGAGATCTCGGTTTCACCCCGGAGTCCCTATCATGGGTATTCAACGCCTACGTAGTGGCATTCGGCGGCTTGCTCTTACTTGGGGGTCGTCTTGCGGATGCCTTCGGAGCGCGGAAGGTCTTTGTGTTGGGCTGGCTCGTATTGATCGCAGGATCGCTGATGGCTGGAGCAGCCACCAGCATTGGGCTTGAGATCGCAGGCCGCGCCGTTCAGGGTGCCGGATCTGCCCTGATCGCGCCGGCGGCGCTGACTCTGCTCATGATGCTCTTTGGCGGCACTGCCGATCTTCCTAAGGCCTTCGCGGTCTACGGAGCTGCGGCACCAATCGGGGGCACCGCCGGCGTCTTCCTCGGCGGAGTGCTGACCGAATACGCGAGCTGGCCCTGGGTTTTCTATGTCACCATTCCGATCGCGGTCTTCGTGCTGGCATTCACCGCAACGGTGCTTCCTCGAACCGCGAGGAAGGCGTCGGGATCAATTGACATCGCCGGGGCATCCACCGTGACTGGCGGGCTTGCTGCGACCGTCTACGCTATTGTGAATGCCCCAGAAGTGGGGTGGCTTACCGCGCCTACTCTCGGCGTCCTGGCCGGAGGCCTCGTCCTTTTGGCTATTTTCTTCGTGATTCAGGCAAGAAGTCGCAACCCCCTGCTGCGCCTCGGACTGCTTCGCACGCCGCTCCTCGGGGCGGCCAATGGCGCACAGCTCCTGCTGGGTGCGGCATGGGTATCCATGTGGTTCTTCCTGAATCTGTATCTACAGCAGGTGCTTGGTGCTACCGCTTTCGCTGCTGGTGCCGCGCTCCTGCCGATGACCGGCCTGGTCGTGCTCGTCATGGTCGCGTTGGCGCCACGGCTTCAAGCCCGGTTCGGTGCCAAGGCGCTGATTGTCACCGGGCTGCTCGTGCTGGCGGCCGGACTCATGTGGCTCTCCTTGATGCAACCGGACGGAAACTATGCCACAGACGTTCTACCGGCATCGCTGCTGGCGGCCCTCGGGATGTCATTGGCGTTCGTCCCCTCACTTGGTACCGCGATCAATGCCGCACCGCCCGTCGAAACGGGTGTTGCCTCCGGGTTGGTGAGTACCAGCTACCAGATCGGATCGGCCCTCGGCCTCGCAGCCCTCACGGCAATCGTTTACGGTATCTCCGGTGCCGAACCGTCCGCGGTGGATCTGACGCGGGGGTATTCGGCGGCCTTCATCGGTGCCGCCATCCTCGCCTTTGCAGGAGCGGTGATAACTGCCACCACTATGAGCAAATCCGCTGCTTCCACTCCCTCGTCAGGCGAATCAATCTCCGCATGACAGCGGGGACGAGGTATTAGGGCGCATCACTTCAGCTTCTTTTATTTCAGTCTGGATGCATCAACAGGTAATCAATAATCGACAGGCGGATACAAAAAGCCCAACACCAACTGCTGATCGCTCGCGAAGGGTCACTCAACTCATTGGGAGCCAAGCGATCCGCGGCAACCCTAAATCCAGAGGTAATGGGGGTGTGGCTCATAACCTGTGAGGAATTGAGGGCCGTGCGGCGGATTTAGCAGCGTCTTGACATCGCAGCCAATTCGCTAGTTTAGAAACTGGGGCCGGAGGCGGGCAACTAGCTCGTCTTCGGTTTCGTTAACTGTCCGTTGAGTTCTTCAATTATTGATACGGCTTCCGGAGCCTATATGGACACCGTCAAAGAACCGACCGTGAACTTCATGATTCGAGAGTACTGCGGACTAAGTGGGAGCTGTCACGGACCGTTGGACCGTAAAAACGTAGGCGGCCTCATTCTCTGGTGTAACGAGTGAGCATGGAGATTTTGGCATGCGGATTTGCACGCTGAAAGAAAGAAGCCAACGTGCACGGGAATCAGCTGGAGAACCTACCCTATTGAGCCGTCCGTGGTAGGGGCAGCGCACCTGCGCGAACGCTGGTGAACCGGTACCTCGCGGCGCAATCCACCATGTCACGATGGACCCCCGAAGTGAACTACAGCCAGTAGCCGGGCGATGGAACCAGTACCCTGGTCGGCGGCCCATAGGTTCTTGGCGTTACCGAAAACACGACGATCCGCCGATCTGTGTAATGCCGTGGAGCCAGCGTTCATCCGAAACCCCATGAAAAGCTCGTTAATGGGCCAAGGCGTGACGCAGGACAGTAAGTTCGTGTTTGGTCTGTACCGTTCGGGTTTGCTCCATAGCGGAAATTGTCTGGACTAGAACGTCGGCCACCAACAGGGAGGTCAGCGCTTCTGCGGTGAGTCCCGTCGGGGTATGTGGAGCGTGCAGGCAGACCTCGACCTCGCCGCTGAGTTCCTCTTGTAGTTCGTCGCTAATCAGTACGACTTTTGCTCCTACGTCGCGAGCGCGTTGGAGCAATACGCGAAGGTCGGCAAGCATTCGCCCAGGGGCGAAAACCATCACTGCGTCCTCGGCGCTGATCATCAGCAGTTGGTCGGCCAGTTGAAAGCCACTGGCGGATATGAAATGGGAGGGAAGCCCGATGCGATTGAGCTTGAGAGCAAGATGCTCCGCTGCCAATCCCGAGGCTCCGACGCCATAGGTGATTACCCGCGGGGCCGCCAGCGCCAAGTGCACGGCGCGCGTCATTGGTTCGATGGAGGATTCGGCGAAAGCCAGTTCCAAGCGTTCCGAGGCCTCCGTGTTCACGCTGCGCCAGACCTCCTCAATGTTCCCTCCGATACTCTTGATCCGTTGGCGTGCCCGAATCTCGGGGGAGACCGCGGCGGAGAACGGCGCCGCGACCTGCTGTTTGAGTTCGGAGAGACCGCTGTATCCGAGTGACTGGATGGTGCGCACCACCGTGGCGTTGCTGGTTCGGCTCTCTGCGCCAAGGTCTTGCGCCCCGGCGTAGAGCAGCCGCTCGGCAGTGGTGCGCACTAGTAGTTGGGCCACCGAACGTTCGGCCTTTGATAGTTCTTCCCAGTGGTCGCGGACCCGCTGCTGTAAAACTAACAAGCCTGGATTCTCCGTAATGTCTGTTACATCACCAGATTTTGTTGTATCGTTCATTTCAAGCACTTCCCTTCTTGTAACAGACAATACATCTGTTTATGGGAGCGGCACCAACGGCAACGGGCATTCGCGCCAATAAGGAACACCTTCAATGGAACAGTTGAAACTTCGCACCCTAGAGATTTCGGGAACCCCGCGAGAACGGGGTAGGCAATACGGACAAGGAGCTGCCGACCTAATCACGAAGGCCATTTCCTTCTACACGGAGGCCTTTGACCAACAACTCGGACGCAGTTGGGAGGGGATGCGTGAACGGGCGGCGGCTTGGGTGCCACTGTGCGCCGAGAAGGCTCCGGAGATCATGGAGGAGATCGCCGGGATTGCCGAGGGCGCCGGGGTCCAGATGCTTGACATCCTGTTGTTGAACCTGCGAGGGGAGGTCATCTACGACGCGGCGGCTCTGCCCGCCCCGGACGAAGATGAAGTTGAGGGTTGCACGAGCTTTGCGCTGCTGGATTCTGCCAGCGGAGACGGGCACGTCTACGCTGGACAAAACTGGGATTGGCGCCATGGCACTCGGGACACGGTGCTGATCCTGCGCGTTGTTCAGGACCCGCTGCCAACGCTGATCATGCAGGTGGAGGCCGGGCAGATCGGCCGGCACGGGGCCAATAGCGCGGGCATTGCGCTGAACGCCAATGGGTTGGGTGGCCGATTCGGCACTGCCTTGGGGCTACCGCAGACCTTCATCCGCCGTATGGTGCTGAATCAGAGCGAATTCGCCGACGCCCTGAACACGCTGGTGCGCACCAAGACTCACATCGCCTCCAACGCGTTACTCACTTTCGCGGACGGATTTGCCATTGACGTGGAAACCACCCCGGGGCGCAGTGGCTGGATGTATCCCACGAACGGGCTGCTCGTGCACGGAAACCACTACCAGGCATTCATCCCCGCCCAGCTGGCTGAGAGCTACCAGCCGGTCTCGGTGGACTCCCTCTTCCGGGTACCGCGCACAGAAGCGGGCTTGAGCCAGGTACGCATGGCCACGGACAGCCAGCAGGCACGCCAGCTGATTCATCAAGCCATGTCTGATCATCTGGGCTACCCGGAGTCGGTGTGCACCCACCCGGATGTGCGCCGTCCCGAAGTCCGCCAGTGGTCGACGCTGCTCTCCAGCTGCATCGACTTGACCACAGGCGAGTACTTCATTGCCCCGGGCAACCCCTGCACCAATGACTACCAAATTCTTCCCTGGAACGTCCTTGATGGCCCGGGCAGCCGCAACTCAATCGCAATGGGAACCACGAAGGAGAACGCATCATGAACAGTCCACTTCGCCGTAGCGCCGGACGCCGCACCATTCCGGCGCTGCTCGCCGCCCTTGCTCTCGGCCTCAGCGCCTGCTCCGGAGCCGGAGGCCCCACGGCGGTGCCCGAGGTCGAAGTGAGCTTCGGGCCCACCACCACACCTGCAACCGGGGACCTGGCCAAGGCAGTGTGGATGCTCTCGAAGGAACCGAGCACGCTGGATCCCGACGCCGACAGTGCCACCAGCGCCAGTACCGTGCTGGCCAATATCTGTGAGCGTCTCATGCAGCTCCAGCCGGACCTGAGTATTTCCGGCCATCTGGCGCAAAAGGCCGAATGGGTGGACAAAGCCACGGTCGTGTTCACGCTCCGCAAGGACGTGACGTTCCACGATGGAACCCCGATGACCGCCGATGACGTGCTTTATAGCATGAAACGCCACATGGCCGAGGGCGCCGAGGAATCGGACGAATACGCCAACGTGAAATCGCTGGAGAAGACCGGATCGCACGAGGTCACTGCCCACATGCTGGACGAAGACGCCATCTTCATCCAGGCGATGGCAGGCAACGGTGGCATCATCTACAACCGCAAGGCCCTCGAAGCTCAGGGCGAGGCTTTTGGCGGCCCGAGCGGCTCCGATGCCTGCAGCGGCCCCTATGAGCTTGGCAGCTGGAAGTCCGGCAGCGAGGTCGTTCTGAACCAGGCCGTCGAATACTGGAACCCGGCCAAGGCCGCGAAGACCGAAACCCTAACTTTCCGGTGGGCAGACGAAAATGCTGTGGTGAACGCGTTGATCAGCGGGGAAGCCCAAGGCGCCTACCTGGACTCGCCGGCCGCAGCCGTTCCGCTGCAGGGCAAGGACAATGTCGCCGTGTCCCAGGGGCCGGCCACCAACGTCTGGTCGCTGATTGCCACCGAACGCGGGATCCTGAAGGATGCGAACATCCGCAAGGCGCTGTCCCTGGTGCTCGACCGGCAAGGCATCGCCACCGCCGCATTCGGATCACTGGCCGAACCCTGGAAGACCCCCGTGGGCCCGGGCTCCTGGGGTTATGAACGCGAGACGTTCGAAACCGCCTACGACGCGCTTGAGGGCGCGCCCGCCAAACCGAGCGAGGCAGACATTGCCGCGGCCAAGCAGCTCGTTGCATCCTCCGCATTCCCCAACGGCGAGTTGGTCATTGCCAGCGACGGCAGCTCGGTTCGCAACGTGGTGTCCAACGCCCTGGTCGCGGCCGCCCAAAGCATCGGCCTGAGCGCAAAGATCATCACCGTCCCGCCACAGCAATACGGCGACTTCTATTCGGACGAGACCCTGCGCACCAGTGCCGACTTCTTCTCCGATGAGTACTACATCTCCAAGAACGACCCGGTGGGCTTCTACAAGAACGGCGAGAGCACCGCCCGGGTGAACTATGTCGGATTCTCCGATCCGGCCTACGACGCACTGGTGGCCAAGGCCAAGGCAACCACCGACGACGCGGCGCGCGCCAAGCTCTCCATCGAGCTGGAAGCGCGCTGGACCGAAGCCATGGTCTGGGTTCCGGTGGTTCAGACCCCCGCGACGGTGGCGCTGAATGCCGAAGTCACCGGCGCCCCCTCGTCGGCCGCCTTCATCTACTACCCGTGGGCCGCCGACCTTGGCGCGGCGGCGGGAAAGTAGCCTCACATGAAACGCATTATTGGCCGGCTGGCAGGTATGCTGGTGACCCTGCTGGCCGGGTCGTTCATCATCTTCATGGCCATGCACGCGGCCCCGGGGGATCCGGTCACCTTCCTGATCGGCAACCCCGAGGGCATCACCCCGGAACGAATCGCGGCCGTGCGCGCCCAGTACAACCTCGACCAGCCGGTGCTTGTCCAGTACTGGCTGTGGCTCACCCACGCGTTCACCGGCGACTTCGGGACCTCGTTCCACTACCTGCAGCCGGTGTCGGACTTGATGGCCACCCGGTTGCCCAACACGCTGTGGCTGGTTGGCTATGCCTCGGTGCTGTTCATCATCCTGGGCATCGGGCTTGGCATCGTTTCGGCGATCCGCCGTGGCTCGCGGGTCGACTCGGCGATCACCGGCTCGACGACGCTTGCAGCATCGATCCCCTCCTTCGTGACCGGCTTGCTGCTGGTCTACTTGTTGTCCGTCACCTTGGGCTGGTTCCCGGTCACCGGGGCCGGGGACGGAATCGCCGGACGGCTGCACCACTTGTTCCTTCCCGCGGTCTCCCTGTCCATCGGGGCGCTGGCCATCGTCAGCCGGGTGACCCGGCAGTCGATGATCGAACAGTTGGACGCAGACCACGTCGAGGCGGCCCGCAGCTTCGGGCTGGCGGAACGCAAGCTGGTGGTGCGGCATGTACTGCGCAACGCCTGGGGTCCGGTGATCACCATGGTCGCCCTGGTGGTGGCGAGCATGCTCGCCGGCACCGTGGTGATCGAGGGGGTCTTCGGGATCAGCGGCGTCGGCGCGCTGCTGGTCGACGCCATAAACACCCATGACTTTGCCGTCGTGCAGGCGGTGCTGCTCTACATGATCGTCGCCTACATGCTGGTGACCACGCTGGTGGACATCGTCCACCCACTATTGGATCCACGGATCCGTGCCAGAACGGGGAAACCATGAGCACCTCAACGACCCTGATCAATGCGCCGCGGAAACGCACCATGGGGTATGGTGCGGCCTTCAACACCTGCCTGGGATTTCTGGTCCTGGTGATCCTGGGAGCGGTCCTCGCGCCCTGGATCGCACCGTATGCCCCGGACGAGATCGACTTCTCGGCCATTTGGACCTCGCCCGGGGCCGGGCACCTGTTCGGCACCGACCAATTGGGCCGGGACATCTTCTCCCGAGTGCTCTTCGGGGCGCGCGAAAGCCTGATCGGACCGCTGCTGCTGCTCGCCCTGGCCACGGTGCTCGGGGTGTTGATCGGCACGCTCGCGGCCTGGCACGGCGGATGGGTCGATACGCTGCTGGCCCGCATCACCGACGTGATGTTTGCCTTCCCCGGGCTGCTCTTCGTGGTGCTGGTCATCGCCGTCTTTGGCAAGGGGCCGGCCACCGCGATCCTGGCCCTGGCGCTTGCCTACGCGCCGGTGATCGCGAAGTTCACTCGCAGTATTGCGCTGGCCGAACTTTCCCGCCCCTACATCGACGCCTACAGGATCCAAGGCGTGAGCGCGCCGATGATCTGCCTGCGCTACCTGATCCCCAACATGTCCCCGGCCTTACTGGGCTACCTGGTGGTGCTCTTCGGAGAGGGCCTAATGAGCCTCGCCACGCTGAGCTTCCTCGGCTTCGGTGCCCAACCGCCAAGCTCCGAATGGGGGCTCATGGTCCAGGAGGGCCAGGCCGGGATTATCCAGGGCCATCTCTGGCCAACGCTCGCCCCGGGCTTGGTCATTGCCGCCGTCGTCGTCGCGGTGAACATCGTCGGCGTCCGACTCTCGGACCAGCTCAACGTCAAGAAGCCATAAGGAAGACAATGCTCCTGGAGATCAAGAACCTGCAACTGGATTTCGCCACGCCCGGAGGCAGCACTCGCGTGCTGCACGGGGTGGATCTGCACGTGGAACGCGGCGAGGTGGTTGGCCTGGTAGGGGAGTCCGGCTCCGGCAAGTCGACCACCGTCAGGGCGGCCCTTCGGCTGTACCCCCAGTCGGCCTCATGTACCGGCACCGTCAACGTCAATGGCGAGAACGTGCTTACCTGCGGGGAGGATGCACTCCACTCGGTGCGTTCCCGGGAGGTGGCCATGATTCACCAGGATCCGCGGGGCAGCTTGAACCCGGTGCGGCGCATCGGTGACTCGCTGACCGAACGCCTGGTCCACGTGCTGGGCGTGGACAAGTTCGCCGCACGCGCCAAGGGCACGGAGCTGCTGCGCGCCGTGGGGCTGACCCAGCCGGAGAAACGCATGCGCCAATACCCGCATGAGTTCTCCGGCGGCATGCTCCAGCGTGTGGTGATAGCTGCGGCGCTCAGCAGCGAACCTCAGTTGATCCTGGCCGACGAGGCTACCAGTGCCTTGGACGTCACCACTCAGGCTGAGGTGCTATCGGTGCTGCGCGAGGCCCAACGCTCACGAGGTTTGGGCATGCTCTTCATTACCCACGACCTGCACCTGGCCGCCGCCTATTGTGACCGGGTCTATGTCATGTTCAAGGGTCGCATCGTCGAGGAGCTGGAAGGCAATAACCTATTTGCCGCCGCGCGTGAGGAATACACCAGGGAATTGTTGTCGGCAGTTCCGAGCTTGAAGGGACAAAGACTGTGAGTATCGTCGTTCGGGAGCTTTGTAAGAGCTTCGACATGGGCAAGGGGCGCCCCGCCGTGGTGGCTGCGAACAAGGTCTCTTTCGACTTGGCGCCGGGGGAATCCCTGGGACTGGTGGGTGAATCCGGGTCCGGCAAGACCACGGTGGCACGTATGCTCGTGGGCTTGGAGACTCCGGATTCCGGTAGCGTTGAAATTGCTGGCCGCGACCGCGCACTCAATCGGCGGGGTGCCGCGGGGCGAAAGGAACGGGCCGCAGAAATTCAGATGGTGTTCCAAGATCCGTATGGATCCCTGGACCGCAGGCTGTCGGTGAGCCAGTGTTTGGGCCAGGCGCTGAAGTTGCAATCGCCCCTGCGCGGCGACGAGCTGCAGCGGGCAATCACAGAGCTCATGAACTCTGTGCGTCTTGAACCGCGACTTCTGTCTTCCTTCCCGCATCAACTCAGTGGCGGCCAACGCCAACGTCTGGCCATTGCCCGCGCGTTGGCCAGCAGCCCGAAGCTGTTGGTCCTCGACGAGGCCGTGTCGGCACTGGACGTGTCGGTGCAGGCACAGATTCTTCAGGTGCTCAACGAGATCCGCGCGGAGCGCGGCATCGCGTTGCTCTTTGTTAGCCATGATCTAGCAGTCATCCAGGAGGTCAGTGACAAGGTGATGGTCATGTATCGAGGGGATCCCATCGAGCAGGGGATAGTGTCAGACGTGTTGCAGAATCCGCAGCACGACTACACCAAGCTGCTGATTTCTTCGGTCCCCGGTCTCGGGTGGGACCCAGACGAGGTCATGGCACGTCGTCGGGAATTCGATCTGCTCCAGTCAGTACGCTGACATAGCAGATTCGAATTATTGGTTCGACAGTGTCAAGGCTCCATGTTGAGATTGGTCGGCCGGCAGTCACTACGATCCTCTTTTTTGGGCTATTAAAATTAACTGGGCACGTTGTTCTGGACGCAGCGTGTAGTCGATTTGAAAACGTCATTTGGCCGATGCTAAGGTATTACTCGTTGTATTCCTCCATAGCTCAATTGGCAGAGCATTCGACTGTTAATCGAAGGGTTACTGGTTCAAGTCCAGTTGGAGGAGCTTTCTTAAGGCCCCAACCGCATGACGCGGTTGGGGCCTTATTCATTAAAGCTTCACCCATTGGACTTCGGGATATCTGCGCGATCTTCAGGGGAAACCCTGATAGCGTCGCGAGTTGGGCTCTGGCTAGGATATTTATTAGGTAATCGCGTGTTCGCTCCGGTGCGTTTTGAGACGCGGCGGACGGCTAGAGGTTCGGGTAGTCAGCATGGACTATATAAAACTGATCCTTGAGAGCGAATCGGATTTCTGGTCGGTGAGGTATTGACGGGCCTCGGACACGATTAGTCGGCAGGTAACTGATGAACAGGATGTGAACTACGGGGCATGCATATTGATGCGGTCGCTTCCTATAAGCTCAAGTGGATAGACGATAGACTTTCAAATCGTTAACAGTTACACCCGTGGCATGAGATTTAGCTGTGGGGTTTACGCCTGAAGACTGATACGTAGGCGGTAACCGGAGTGCTAGCGTGGAAACACCGGTTGCCGAGCGATCGAGAATATGGAGAAACCATGTCTGAAGCTGATTCGATGCAAGCAGATGAAAGCCTGAAGTCGAGCGTCAAGAGTGCCAAGGCGCAAGTCGATGGACTCAAGGAGCTTGTCCCGCAGCAGCTCTCGGACGAGATCAAGCTAGGAACCACCTTGCTCAAGAGCAAGGGCATCAGTTTGGGTGTGGCCGCCGGACTTGCGGCGGGCGCACTTGTAGTAGTTTCGCTGTTTGTAGTTGCAGTGGTTGTCACCTTGGTGAACGTGTTGGCTATCTGGTTCCAGGGCTGGGCAGCTGCACTGATCGTCGCAGGTTTCTTCCTGCTGGTGGCAGCAATTCTTGCCCTTGTTATTTATCTCAAGGTTAAGAAAGCCTTGCCGCTGACTCCAGAAGCAGCGATTCGCGGCCTGCGCCACGATATCGGTGTGATCAAGGACGGCAGCAACTTCGACGTCAGCACCTTGGATGAGCCAATGCGCAAGAAGGACGAATCCGAAGAGTCCGCAAAGGACAAGAAGAAGGAACCTAAACCTCCGGCTCCTAGCGCGGATGAATTGGTACTTCGCACAAAGCGTCGCCGCCGCCAGATACAGGCGTTGCGCGACAACTTGGGTCAGAGCGTTCTAGGACCCAAAGCCAAAATCGACAAAGCACGCCAGTTTGCCGAAAACGCCGGAGACTCGGTGACTAACGCTGCTGCCAAGGCACGTAGTTTCGTCACCCCGTCGGTGAACAATGGTGAGAACAGCGAAGCTGATCGTGCAGGACAAGAACGGGTGGAGAAGGCTAAGCCTTTTGCGATCATTGCAGCGTCGGCCGGGGCTCTCGTTGCGATCATTCGTAAGCTGGTCAAGCGCTCCTAGGTTCTTGAACCGATGAGGTGGCGCGGCGATATCACGCAACCGCGCAGCATGGCCTCTCGGAATACAAGGAACTAGTGGGAAAGGCACTGACATGGTTTGGATCGCTATTGCAGCGGCACTATGCGGTGCCTTTTGCCTTGCCTTCGGCGCGCACTTCCAATCGAGCGCCGTAAAGTCTGCCGCCGGTGGTTTGGATGTCACCCTCGGCAATATTGGCAAGCTGATGGGCAATGGCCGGTGGATGAGTGGTTTGCTGCTGCTCGGGCTTGGCATGGTGCTCAATGTCTTCGCATTGGCCAGCGCCCCGCTGACCGTCGTACAGCCAATTGGCGCCATCGCGCTGGTGGTGACCACGGTGGTCAATGCGCGCGAACACAAGCTCACGATGAATCTTCCGACGGTACTCGCGATCGCCGCTTGTATGGTTGGCTCGGCCACGTTCGTACTGATGGCAATCAACGTTACCGGTGATCAGCATCAGGTCAGCAACTCCGAGGAGTTGCTGATCGAGGTGATTCTGGCGTGTGTTATCGCAATGATCGGAATCACTGCACTGTTTTTCCACCGGAAACTCGGGGCTATCTTCTACATCGTAGGGGCCGGTGTGCTCTTTGGCTTCGTAGCGGTGCTGGTACGTACCGTCGCAATCGATGTGCTGCACTTGGGCAGCCAATTCTGGTCATCGGTGCCATGGCTTGCTCTAGCAGCTGTGGTGGTGGCGGGGCTGCTTGGTTCATATTTTGTGCAAAACGCCTATTCAAAGGGACCGCCGGACTTGGTTATCGCAGGACTGACGGTAATTGACCCGATTGTCGGCATCGCCATAGGCATTACGATCCTGGGTGAGCTTCGTCCGGATGTGCCTGCCATGCTGGCTGTGGCCATGGCGCTGGCCGGGGTGCTTGCGATCGTTGGCGTGGTGGCGCTGTCTCGTCATCATCCGGTGGTTCTGGATCGCAAAGCCAAGGCGCGGCATTTAAAAACCCTGTCTAGCCATGACACATAGAAATAGCTAAGTACTTCTCACAAGACAATATGTTGATCGAACAAGGACAATACGTGGCCGAGGAAAAACCGCTGACGATCGTCATCGCCGCCGATACCTACCTGCCGGATATCAATGGCGCGGCCATGTTCTGTTATCGCTTGGCCACCGCCATGAAAGAGCGTGGGCATCGCGTGCACGTCTTGGCGGTACGCGGGGAGAACGGCAAGACCTTCACCGAAGTTCGTCCGGAGGCGATTGTGCATCGCCTGCAATCCCACGCCGTACCAACCCACGAGTACTTCCGGATCGTTTTTCCTTGGGAAGTTAACTCACAGATCAATAAGCTCCTGGCTGATATCAAGCCGGATGTGGTGCACGCGCAGAGCCACTATATGATCGGCCAGCAGACGATTGCCTACGCACGGAAGCACGGTGTGCGCTCGGTCGCAACAAATCACTTCATGCCCGAGAACCTCGACCCGTTCTTGCCATTCCCGAAGTGGTTCAAGAAAATTGTCGCGCGTAACTCCTGGCGCGATATGGGAAAGATCTTCGGCAAGGCCGACGCGGTTACCACGCCCACCCCTCTGGCGGCCAAAGCCATGAAAGACTATGCACGACTGACCAAGGTTTTGCCGCTGTCCAATGGCATTGAAGCCGGAAATTATGAGTTGGCTGAGGGCGAAGAGATAGTTCGCAACGAAGCGCCGACGATTCTTTTTGTTGGCCGTTTAGCTGTTGAGAAGAACGTCAATGAACTGATCGAGGCGTTGGCCATCATGAAGCAGGTTCCCGACGCAGTCCTCGAAGTAGTCGGAGGCGGTGAACAGCGCGCACCCCTGGAGCGTATTGCCCACGAGCAGGGATTGAGCGATCGAGTTCGGTTCCTAGGCCACGTCACTACCGAGGAGCTTCGCCTTGCGTACCTGCGCTGCGACGTATTCTGTCAGCCGGGCACCGCCGAATTGCAGTCTCTGGTGACGTTGGAGGCGCTCTCCGCATCGAAGCCTGTGGTGCTCGCCAATGCGATGGCACTGCCGCATCTTGTCGATGTGGGGGTGAACGGCTACATGTTTGAACCCGGGAACCGCGAAGACCTGGCGCAGAAGCTTGATACGGTGCTGAGCATGGACCAGCAGGCCCGCGAACGACTGGGCGAAGCTGGCCATCGCAAGGTCATGAATCATGCGCAGGAGAAGACCATGAATTCCTTCGAAGCGCTATACCGCGGTCAAAGCGTCAACCAGCATTAGAGCGTGAGGACACCACCGCGACCTCGAATCGAGATTTTGGCTGGTCATGCCCTAGAATATTTCGAGTGTGGTTACCGCTGTGGCGGTAATTCTCATAGTGGGGCGTTAGCTCAGTTGGTTAGAGCAGGGAACTCATAATTCCTTGGTCGCCGGTTCAAGTCCGGCACGCCCTACGGTAAAAGCCACCGAGCGACTTGTGGAAACAAGTCACTCGGTGGCTTTCCTTTTTGCTATGTCGGCCATGAGCCGAGCGAATCCGCAAGTTCAGTCGTTCAGCGGCAATAGGATTGACGGGCGCAAGTCCTCGATCAAGAGCGCTGGATCAATATATTCTCCGTCCAGTCGCACGCCCCAGTGAATGCATCGGCCGGTGCAGTGCGCCCCCACCGCCACGAACCCGAGTTTGGCGCCGGGCTCAACCCAGCTGCCCACCTGCAGCTCACTGGTTACCGGTTCCAGGCTCGTCTTAAAGCCGTAGCCGTGGTCAATAACCAGCACGGGACGGTCCACGACCACCCCGGTGAAGGTGATGCGTCCACGATTCGGGGCAATCACTTGGGCGCCTTCTGCTGCGGCAAGATCCACGCCACGATGACCGGCCGACCATTTTTCGGCCGGCTTATCAAAGGCATTCAGGACCTTCGGCTCACCGGTCAACGGCCAACGCCACACGGCCGCAGCGGTTGGTTGCGCGAGGGAATCCACTGGCTGTGCGTGGGCTCCCGGAGGAATCAATGACAGCACTAGCAGTGCTTGGGTCAGCAGCAGGAGGTGTTTCGAATTCATCTATTCAGCATGCGCGGCCGAATCTGGCTAGACCTCGGATCGATGGCCGTTTGTGGGTAACTTCCGGGATGAGTTTATAGGCGCTAGATCACCAAGGATCTCTGTCAGCCGGACGGGGTCGGTGTAGTACACTTGGAACTGCAGTTTCTTGTCATAGGTGTGTCCAAAATTGGTGCACCAGTCAAGAGATTGACTTCGCGTGCGAGGTTCCACGACCTTTACAGGAAGTGGGCGCAAGTTCCAGTGGTCCGAGAGAATCGGTGGACTTGCGCGGACTGTCAAGCAGTCCGGGCCGCGCACTAGGGCAGATAACCAAAACGGGGATCTGCGTACAACCCAAACAACTAAGAGCAGTTACCGCGGACGCGCATGCGTCCGGTCCGCCACTGCTGAGAGGAGTTGCGACATGCCAGTCGTAACCATGCGAGAGCTGCTTAACAGCGGCGTCCACTTCGGCCACCAGACCCGTCGCTGGAACCCAAAGATGAAGCGCTTCATTCTGACCGAGCGCAACGGCATCTACATCATTGACCTGCAGCAGTCGCTGTCGTTCATTGACCGTGCCTACGAGTTCGTCAAGCAGACCGTCGCCCACGGTGGCACCGTTCTGTTCGTCGGTACCAAGAAGCAGGCTCAGGAATCCATCGCCGAGCAGGCTAACCGCGTTGGCCAGCCATACGTGAACCAGCGCTGGCTCGGCGGTATGCTGACCAACTTCCAGACCGTCTCCAAGCGCGTTCAGCGCATGAAGGAACTGGAAGAGATCAACTTCGAGGACGTTGCCGGTTCGGGCCACACCAAGAAGGAACTTCTGCTGCTCAAGCGCGAGCTGACCAAGCTGCAGAACAACCTCGGTGGTATCCGTAACCTGACCCGTACCCCTTCCGCTATCTGGATCGTTGACACCAAGAAGGAACACTTGGCTATCGACGAAGCTCAGAAGCTGGGTATCCCAGTTGTGGCCATCTTGGACACCAACTGCGATCCGGACGAAGTTACGTTCCCAATCCCAGGTAACGACGACGCCATCCGCTCCGTCAACCTGCTCACCCGCGTTGTCGCAGACGCTGTTGCTGAAGGCCTCATCGCCAAGAACAACAAGGCTGCCGGCAAGACCGAGGGCGCTGCAGAGCCAATGGCCGAGTGGGAGCGCGAGCTGCTCGAAGGCGAGAAGGCAAAGGCCGAGGCTCCTGCCGAAGCTGCAACCGAAGCACCAGCTGAAGCAGCAACCGAGGCACCAGCTGAAGCTGCTGCTGAAGAGGCTCCAGAAGCCAAGTAGTCATCTGACTATCTCTTAGAGTTTGCTTTCACGCGCTACCATGCGTGGAAGGATGCTCAATAAAGTCTCGTGGGACGGGTTGGTTATCCGACCCGTCCCACGAGCGACATAAACTTGAAACCTCCTAGTGAACGGGGATGCACGTGGCAAACTACACCGCTGCTGATATCAAGGCTCTGCGCGAACGCACTGGCGCTGGCATGATGGACGTGAAGAAGGCTCTCGACGAGGCTAACGGCGACGCCGAGAAGGCCATCGAGATCATCCGCGTCAAGGGTCTGAAGGGCGCTACCAAGCGCGAAGGCCGCTCGACCGCAGAAGGCCTCGTAGCCGCCAAGGTCGATGGCACCGTTGGTGTCATGATCGAGATCAACTGCGAGACCGACTTCGTCGCCAAGAACGAGAAGTTCATCGAGCTGGCAAACAAGGTTCTGGATGCCGCTGTGGCCTCCGGTGCCGCAGACGCCGAAGCACTGCAGGCTTACGAGCTGGACGGCAAGCCACTTTCGGAGATCGTCATCGAAGAGGGCGCAATCCTCGGCGAGAAGATCGTTGTCCGCCGTGTTGCCCGCGTCGAGGGTGCAAGCGTTGCAGCGTACCTGCACAAGACCAGCAAGGACCTGCCTGCACAGGTTGGCGTCCTGATGGCCGTTGATGCGGATTCCGAAGCCGCCGCAACCGTCGCCCACGACGTTGCAGTGCACACCGCCGCATTGGCTCCTACCTACCTGTCCCGCGATGAAGTTCCTGCGGACAAGGTTGCAGACGAGCGTCGCATCGCCGACGAAACCGCACGCGCCGAGGGCAAGCCAGAGGCCGCCCTCACCAAGATCGTTGAAGGCCGCTTGACCGGTTTCTTCAAGGAAATCGTGCTGGTTGACCAGGCTTTCGCCAAGGACGCAAAGAAGTCCGTAGCCAAGGTCTTCGAAGAAGCTGGCACGAAGCCAGTTGCCTTCGCCCGTTTCCGTGTTGGTGCCTAAGGGTTCAGCCACACAGTAAGCGAATGCCGCTTCTAGCGAGCGGCTAAACAAGTCAAGGGAGGTGAGCCACCGAGCAACTCGGTGACTCGCCTCCCTTTTCTTGAGCCCGGATGACAAGATAGTTTGAGATCCGGATACAGATTTCTCAACCCCAGGAGACAGACCCCATGCCTACCAGCCCAGAAACCAAACGCCGCCGCGTCTTATTGAAGCTTTCCGGAGAGGTCTTCGGCGGAGGCAACGTCGGCGTTGACCCAATCACCGTGCGTGGTGTCGCCGAACAGATCGCTGCGACCGTCGGCGAGGTCGAGGTGGCAATCGTCGTCGGCGGCGGCAACTTCTTCCGTGGCGCCGAACTTTCGGCCGCGGGCATGGACCGCTCCCGTGCGGACTACATGGGCATGCTCGGCACCGTGATGAACTGCTTGGCGCTGCAGGATTTCCTGGAACAGTGCGGCGTGGAAACCCGCGTGCAGTCGGCCATCGCCATGGCGCAGGTTGCGGAGAACTACATCCCGCGCCGCGCCATCCGCCACATGGAAAAAGATCGCGTGGTCATCTTCGGCGCCGGCGCCGGCCTGCCGTACTTCTCCACCGACACCGTGGCCGCCCAGCGTGCCCTGGAGGTGGACGCGGACGAAGTCTTGATGGCCAAGAGCGGCGTTGACGGCGTGTACACCGCGGACCCGAAAAAGGACCCAAGCGCGAAGAAGCTCGAGACCCTGACCTACTCGGAGGCGCTGCAGCGCGATATCCGGGTTATGGACCAGACCGCGATGACCATGTGCCAGGACAACAACGTGAACATGCTGGTCTTCGGCATGGAAGGCGAAGGAAATGTGGCAAGCGCCATCCGCGGCGAGCGGATCGGCACCACCGTCACCCCATAAGGGTGTTCGTGGCATAGGATTGATTTAGATCTATTTGTTCGGTTGCTTCACCTGCGTGTTATCGCGGTTGAGGCAGCAGAGCGCAGGCAAAGTACTGAGGAGTACCGGTGATTGACGAAACGTTGGCGGATGCCGCCGAAAAGATGGACCGCACCATTGAAGCCGCCAAGGAGGACTTCGCGACGATCCGTACCGGTCGCGCCCACCCTGGCATGTATTCCAAGGTCATGGTGGACTACTACGGTTCCCCAACCCCACTGATGCAGCTAGCCTCCTTCGCTGTTCCAGAAGCACGCACCATCACCATCAGCCCCTTCGATGTTTCGGCCATGCGCGCCATCGAAAAGGCCTTGGGCGACCCAGAGGTCGGTGCCAACCCATCGAGCGACGGCAAGATGATCCGCGTGGTGCTTCCGGTGCTCACCGAGGAACGCCGCAAGGAATACGTCAAGCTTGCCCGCACCAAGGGCGAGGACGCGAAGGTTGCCCTGCGTAACCACCGTCGCAAGGCCAAGGACAGCATCGACAAGTTCGTCAAGGATGGCGAAATTGGCGAGGACGAAGGCAGCCGTGCCGAAAAAGAACTCGACTCGCTGACCAAGGCGCACGTTGATTCGGTCGATGAGATCCTGAAGAAAAAAGAAACTGAGCTGCTGGACGTCTAATGCCAGGCTCGACAGACAACACTGAGGGCAACGCTTCGGCGGTGCCCTCAGTGGCATCCGGCGAAGACCAGCCCATGACTCGGCGTGAGGCCCGCGCTAAACGCGAAGCCGCCGAACGCGGAAACTCACGCGCCTCGAAACTCAAGCGAGCGCTCTCCGGGGCGCAAGCCGAGCCTGCGAAGCCAGCCGGGGCTAAGGCCGCCGACAAGGCGAAACCGGCTACGGCCCAGCCGGCAGCCGAGACCGCTTCGCCGTCCCCAAAAACTTCTGCACCGACCGCGCAGTCGGCCGCCGCTCAGACCGCGCCCCAACGTGCACCCGAAACCGCCAAGCCAGCCGCTCAACCGGCAGCAGGCAAAACCGCAAAGCCCGGAGCGGCTAAACCGGACGCCGAAGCTCCCGCAAAGCCCGAACCTGTTTCGGTGGCTCGCCCGGATAGCGTCAAAGCCCCCGAAGCTACCATCGGTTCCTCCCCGCAGCCGGCCCAGGCCGAAGGCTCGTCGAAACCAGCCGAAGCTGCCGGCGCTGACCAAGCTCCGCAAGCTCCCAAACCGGTAGTCGATGCGGCCAAGGCGAAAGCTAAAGCGCAGGCAAAGGCGCAACTAGTTGCCCCTGCGCCGGCGTCGAAGACCTCGGACGGGCAGCCAGCGGCGGGAAAGCCAGCGGAAGCAACGCAGCCAAAACCTCCGCAAGCGAACAGCGAGGACCTGGCCGAAACCGGCAAAGCCGAACCCGAAGAAGCGGAGATCCCCGCAGAATTGCTGATCGGGGGACCACCGAAGAAATCCCGGGCGGGGCGAAACCTTCCGGCGGCCATCGGCGTGGGCCTTTTGATGCTCGGCTTGGCGATGCTGGGACTGTTCTGGATGCCAACCCTGCTGGTGGTTCTGATCGTGGTGCTCGCCGGGGTAGGTTCCTGGGAGGTGGCCCGCGCGACAACCCATGCGAAAACCGAGGTGCAGCAATTCCCGCTGTATTTGGCGGCCATATTGCTTCCGGTCAGCGCTACCCTCGGTGGCCTCGACGCGTTGGGTTTCGCCTATCTGGGTAGCTTGATCTTGGCATTGCTCTTCCGAATCCTCGAGGGGCTCAAAGGTGCGGCAGCCTCGGTGATGAGCAGCGTCTTCATCATCAGCTGGGTTCCCTTGCTGCTCAGCTTCGCTCTCTTGGTGATGCGTGGCGAGAACGGCAACCTGCTGATTACAACGATTCTGCTGTTGGTGGTCAGCAACGACACCTTTGGCTACGCCGTGGGCGTGCTATTCGGAAAGCATCCGATGGCCCCGAAGATTTCGCCCAAGAAATCATGGGAAGGCTTTGCCGGGTCCATGGTCGGGTCCATGGCCATCGGCGCGCTGGCAGCCAACTACTGGCTGGATATGCCTTGGTGGTCCGGAGTGATTCTCGCCTGCTTCACCACGGTCGCAGCGACCACCGGTGACTTCGCTGAATCCATGGTCAAGCGTGAATTGGGCATCAAGGACATGAGCAACCTGCTTCCGGGGCACGGCGGCATTATGGATAGACTTGATTCGCTGTTGTTCGCCATCCCGTTGGCCTATCTCATCTCGCACCTCTTGGCCTGGAGCGTCGCGGTTTTCTAAACGCGTGAGGCGCAGAACCGGTGACGGATCTGCGCCGGACGGTGTGCCCATGGCAGCAAAAGATTTCACAACACATAAGATTGAAGGGTGCCGCATCATGGCGGTACGCCTAATGACTTTTCGTCTAGAACTAAGGAATAGTCGTGTCGCAGCAACAAGATGCTCCGTTCTCCCGGGTCCCGGACAAGGAATTCGGCTACAACGTAAAGCAGGTTGATGCTTTTCTCAGCCGGGCGCGTGCCACCTTTAACGGCGGCGGAAACGATGATGCCGTGGTGACCAGCCACCTGATCCGCCGCACTACCTTCGCACCGCAAAAGGGCGGCTACCAGGCCCGCGAAGTGGACGGCGCACTGGATCGGCTGGAAGACGTATTCGCCAAGCGCGAGCGTGATGACCTCATTGCCCATCAGGGCGAAGAGGTCTGGTTGCAGCAGGTCGGACGCCTGGCAGCGATCCTCCGCGGGCGTTTGCACCGTGCCAAGGGTGAGCGTTTCCGCCGACCTTCACGCTCCAACGCCTCAAGCTACAACATAGAAGACGTCGACCGGCTCTGCGATCAACTGATCGACTACTTCGAACGCGATGTGCCGATGGCCGTCGACTCGGTACGCCGCGTGGAGTTCCGCTCAGCGGTAGGCACCGAAGGCTATGAAGAGTCCCAGGTGGACGCCTTCCTCGACCGCGTGGTCGAGCTGATGGCTTCGATCGACTAGGAATTTTGAGACGCGCCAACCGCGGCTCTGGCAGACCAGCAGGCCTGTCAGAGCCGCGGTTAGTGCTTTAAAGCGTCCTGGGCTGCATCTCTTCGATTCGTGGTCGAATCAGCGGAGCCGGTCAGCGCCCGTGTCACCAGCTGGCTTGTAGCTGCGCTCGGGCACATGCAGCAGCTCCATCACGCGGTCTGCATTGGCTGGGACCCTGCGCCTGGTGGACTTGGAGACCAGGATCATCACCACGAAGGCCAGCGGAACGCTCCACGCCGCCGGCTGGCGAAGCATCAGCACCCACAGCGAATCGCTGCTTTCCGGCAGCATATTCGATCCGAGCAACGCCAAGCCGCAGCAGGCCGCGCCGACGGACATGCCAGCAATGGCCCCGCGGGCGGTGAGCGAACGCCACCAGATGCCCAGCAGGAGCAGGGGGCAAATGGTCGAGGCGGTAAATGCGAAGACATTGCCGATCGCGCCAGCCAACGCCAAGGAATTCGTGAGCAAGGCAATCAGCACCGGCAGCGCGGTGGCGAGCACCGTAGAGATCCGGAATCCGCGCACGGTGCCCTGGAAGAACTCTTGCGACAGCGCTCCGGCCAAGGAGACGGCCAGCCCGGAGGTGGTGGACAGGAACGCCGCGAAGGCTCCTCCCACCACGATCGCGGTGAGCAGATCGGCGAGGAACCCATCGAAGATGCGTTGCGGCAGCAGCAGGATCGTCGCGTCGGCGTTATTGGCACCCAGATCCTGGGTATAGAGAATCCCCAGCACCCCCAGGGTGGTGGGGAGCAGGTAGAACACCGAGAGCAGGCAGAGCACAATGGCCGTCGTGGTGCGTGCGGCTTGCCCCGAGGGGTTCGTGTAAAAACGCACCAGCACGTGGGGCAGGCCCAAGGTGCCAAAGAGCAAGGCCAGGATGATCGAAATCGTCTCATAGAGGCTCATCCCGCCGATGGACTGCAACTGCCCGGCGACCGCTGCCGCCCGCTCGGGCACCGAGTATTCCGGCATGACCTGGAAGAGCACGAATAAGGTCGGGATCACCAGGGCCGCAAGCTTGAACCAGTATTGGAAGGCCTGCACGAAGGTGACCGAACGCATCCCGCCGGAGACCACTGTCAGGCACACCACCGCGGCGACGATGACCGGTCCGACCCAGCCGGGCAGCCCGGTGGCGATGGATAGGGTCAGCGACGCGCCATGCATCTGCGGGACGATATACAGCCAGCAGATGATCACCACCAGATAGGTGGTGATCTTGCGCAGGAGCACGGAGTCTTCGAAGCGGATCTGGGCGAAGTCCGGGATGGTGTAGGCCTGGGAACGGCGCAGCGGAGCGGCCACAAAGAGCAGCAGCATCAGGTACCCGGCGGTGTAGCCGATGGGGAACCAGAGCCCGGACTGGCCGCTGAGCACAATCAACCCGGCCACACCGAGGAAGGAGGCCGCCGAAAGGTATTCTCCGCCGATGGCCGAGGCATTCCACCAGGGTTTTACGGTGCGCGAGGCCACGTAGAAATCGCTGGTCGTGCGGGAGAGCCGCAGCCCGTAGAACGCGATGAGCATGGTGGCCACGCAAACCATCAGCAGCGCCAGGATGGAAAGCACGCCGGTCATCGAGAGATGCTCCGGTAGCGTCGCTCGTTGCGCGCCGCGGCCCGATTGAACAACAGCCCGGCAACGATGATCATCGGGTAGATTCCCACGCCCAAGATCCACCAGGGCAGGGGAATGTGGAAGAGCGTCACCTGGGCGACCACCGGCCAGAAGGCCAAGATCGCCGAGATGCCCACCAGCATGATGAGCAGCCCCGCAGCGACCGCCACCGCCAAGCGAAGCTGGGAACGGATCAGCTGGCGCACGTAGAAGGTCTCGGCGCTCTGCTCGGGGCGGGCGGCGGCGATATTCAGGCTTGCGTTCTGCGGTGCCTGCACGCGCACGCGTTGCGGGCGCTGTTCGGCAAATCGGTCTTGCTCCGGGCTCACAATGGGCGGATCCGGTTCGCGGCCAATCGTTCACGCAGGTCGGGCAGGGCGCGCCGGGAGATCGGCAGCTCGGCGCCGTGGACCACTACCGCCGCCTTGCCCGTTTGCAGCCGCACCGTCTCGATCTTGTCCATGCAGACCAGATAGGAGCGGTGGATCCGCACATAGCCGGATCCGGCCCACTGCTGTTCGAGGTCATTGAGCGGCACGCGAATCAGGTAGCTGGCATCGCGGGTGTGCAGCCGAGCGTAATCGCCTTGGGCTTGGACATAGCCGATATCTTCGCGGGCAATGAGCTTGGTGATGCCGCCTTGGTCAACGGTGATCATTTCGGGTTTGGCCGGTTGGTCATCGACCAGTTCGCAGATGCGGCGCACCGATTCGGCCAGGCGCTGCGGGCGGATGGGTTTGAGCACGTAGTCGATTGCCGCCAGCTCGAAAGCCTGGAGTGCCTGGTCCTCGTCGGCGGTGACAAACACGATCAGCGGCGGGTGGGTGAAGCGGGAGATGACTCGGGCGATATCCAATCCGGACAGCGCCGGCATGTGGATGTCCAGGAACAGGGCATCGACATCGTTTTCTTCCAGTGCCTTCAGCGCCGCGGCGCCGGAGGTGGCACGGTGGATTTTTCCGATACGCGAATCCTGTCCGAGCAGGAAGGAGATTTCTTCAACCGCTGGAAGTTCATCATCGGCAACGACCACATTAATCATGGCTAAAACTCTACCGTCAGTTAGGCCAATACGTCTGTCTCTAGCCCTTGTGGGGGACGGAACTTGGGGATTCTCAGGGTAATCAGCGTCCCGGCACCCGGAGCGGTGTCGATGAGCAGCCCATTGGCGTTGCCGTAGAGCTGGCGCAGCCGCACATCGACGTTGCGCAATCCGACGTGCATATTCACGGTGGTCCCGGCCAATACCGAGGCCAGCTGTTCCGGGTCCATGCCGGCCCCGTCGTCTTCCACGGCGATCACCGCGTGCAAACCGTCCTCGGTGGCGGTAATCGAAATCCTTCCGCCGTCCGGGCGGGCTTCCAACCCGTGGTGCACGGCGTTCTCCACCAGTGGCTGGAGGCACAGAAACGGGATCTGGGTGGGCAATACTTCGGGGGCGATCTGCAGCGACACCTTAATGCGATCCCCGAAGCGGGCCTTTTCCAGGAGGAGATAGCGGTCAATGGCTTCGAGCTCTTCGGCCAAGGTGGTGAACTCACCGCGACGGCGGAAGGAGTACCGGGTGAAGTCCGCGAACTCGATGACCAGTTCGCGGGCACGCGCCGGATCGGTGTTGATGAAGGAGGCGATCGCGTTCAGCGAGTTGTAGATGAAATGCGGGGAGATCTGCGCGCGCAGCGCACGCATCTGCGCCTCGAGCAGCTGCGCCTTGGACTCGTCGAGCTCGGCGGTGGTGACCTGTGCGGAGACGAAGACCGCGACCTCGCTGACGGCTCGCACGAAGCTCGCCCCGGCGCGTTCGGCCAGGGCGGTGACGGTGCCCACCGCCTGCCCGCCCACCATGATCGGGGCCGCCACCAGATCCAGCCCGGAGGTGCGGTGGACCTGTGTTTTCTGGCTGCCGATCACCGAGGAGCTGACGGACTGGGCGTGTGCTTCGAGATCGGCGGTGAACTCGATGGCCGCGTCGGTGGCGAGGATCGCCCTGGTGTCGCTGATCAGGAAGGCGGAGCAGCCCAGCAGCTTGCGCAGCGCCTTGGCGCTTTTGGCCGCACCCTCTTCGGTGAGCCCGCGTCCGAGGTGGGGGACCGCAATGGACATATGGTGCAGGGCCTGGAAGGTGGCTTCCTCCGCGTAGGTCCCCAGTTCGTTGGTGGAACGGGAGATCTTGAATCCCAGGTAGCCAACGATGGCGATGCCCACGACCACGATGGTGACGATGAGGGTGATCTGCAGCGCTGGTGACATATTTCAATCCTAAAGCCCGCCGCCGTCGTTGACCGTTCGTCGTCACGCAGCGTGCCGTTGAGCGCAGGAATTTATCCGCTAATCCATTGGCGTGGCCGAACCCCTAGTGGGGGACGGGCAAATGACCAATAGTGAACTTAGTCACAATGCACATGTGTGCGTCATCACTACCCTGTTTAACTCGTTCAAGGAGGGCACCAATGAGTGCTGAATCGCAACCCGATGTCACCGATGACATTGATTTTGTGGCGGAAAGGGATTCGGAAGAATTCCAGGAACTGCGCAAGACCCACCGCAGCTTCGTTTTCCCCATGGCAATCTTTTTCCTCGTTTGGTACTTCGCCTACGTCTTGTTGGCGGACTACTTCCATGACTTTATGTCCATCAAGGTTTTCGGCAACATCAATATGGGTATCCTGCTTGGCCTGTTGCAGTTTGTCTCGACCTTCGTCATCACCGCACTGTACGTGCAGTTCTCCAACAATAAACTTGATCCCAAGGCTTCGAAGATTCGTGAGCGTCTGGAAAAAGAGGGCGTGAACTAATGAATTCTTCGCTGATCCTGGCCCAGGGGGCCGAATCGACTCAGGTCGGCAACCCGCTGGTGAATATCGCAATCTTCGCCGCCTTTGTGGGCATCACCTTGGTGATCGTGCTCAAGGCAAGCAAGAACAATAAAACCGCCGCGGACTACTACGCCGGTGGCCGTTCCTTCACCGGAACGCAAAACGGCACCGCCATCGCCGGCGACTACCTTTCCGCAGCGTCGTTCCTGGGCATTGTCGGTGCCATCGCGATCAACGGCTACGACGGATTCCTGTATTCCATCGGTTTCCTCGTCGCCTGGTTGGTGGCCCTGCTGCTGGTGGCCGAACTGCTGCGCAACACCGGCAAGTTCACCATGGCAGATGTGCTCTCCTTCCGCTTGAAGCAGCGCCCGGTGCGTATCGCCGCGGCGGTCTCCACCCTCGCGGTGTGCGTCTTCTACTTGCTGGCGCAGATGGCCGGAGCCGGTGCGCTGGTCTCCCTGCTGCTGGGCATTGATGGCAAGTTGGGGCAATCGCTGGTCATTATCGTCGTCGGCGCGCTGATGATCATGTACGTACTGATCGGCGGCATGAAGGGCACCACCTGGGTGCAGATCATCAAGGCTTGCCTGCTGATCGCCGGCGCACTGATCATGACCGTGTGGACGCTGGCGTTGTTCGGGTTCAACTTCTCCGAGCTGCTGGGCAAGGCCGCCGAGGTCGCCGGCAATCCGGAGCTGCTCAACCCGGGCCTGAAGTACGGCATGAGCGGAACCTCGAAGCTTGACTTCATCTCGCTGGCCTTGGCCCTGGTCCTCGGTACCGCGGGCCTGCCGCACGTGCTGATGCGTTTCTACACCGTGCCAACTGCCAAGGAAGCGCGCAGGTCGGTTGTCTGGGCGATCTGGCTGATCGGCGCCTTCTACTTGTTCACCCTGGTTCTTGGCTTCGGCGCGGGCGCACTGATCGGTCCGGATCGAATCAAGGCCGCTCCGGGCGGCGTGAACTCTGCCGCTCCGCTGCTCGCCTACGAATTAGGTGGCACGCTGCTGCTGGGCCTGATCTCGGCGGTTGCCTTCGCAACCATCCTCGCGGTTGTCGCCGGCCTGACGATTACCGCCGCCGCCTCCTTCGCCCACGACGTCTATGCCTCGGTGATCGCCAAGGACAAGACGACTCCGGAAAAGGAGATGAAGGTTGCCCGCCGCACGGTAGTGATCATCGGTATCTTCGCCATCGCCGGCGGTATCGGCGCCCAGGGGCAGAACGTTGCCTTCCTGGTGGCGCTGGCCTTCGCGGTCGCCGCTTCGGCTAACCTGCCAACCATCCTGTACTCGCTGTTCTGGAAGGGTTTCAAGACCCGCGGTGCGGTATGGTCCATGTACGGTGGCCTGTCCTCGGCACTGCTGCTGATCATCTTCTCCCCGGTCTTCTCCGGTTCGGAGACCTCGATGATCCCAAGCATCGATATGGCCATCTTCCCGCTGGCCAACCCCGGCATTGTCTCGATCCCGTTGGCCTTCCTCTTGGGCTGGCTGGGTTCGATCACCGATCCAGGCGTTGAAGATATTACCAAGCAGGCAGAGATGGAAGTTCGCTCGCTGACCGGTGTCGGTGCCGAAAAGGCGGTCGACCACTAGTCCGGTGCTCAGTTGCGGATAACGATTCAGGGCGGGGGCCGGGATCAGCCAGCAATGGCTGATCCCGGCCCCCGCCCGTTTAATTGCCGGCCTTGGCTCGGCGGCTACTTCTGCGCGAGCAGCCGCTCGACGCGCGGCTTGACCTCGGTGGCCAGCAACGTGATTGATTCCAGGAAGTGTTCCTGGGGCAGCCCGCCGATGTCGCTTTGCAGGAAGTGGCGCATGTGGCCCAGGTATCCGTGCAGGTGGACGATGCGTTCGGCGATCTCGTCGGGGGAGCCGACGTAGTAGGCGCCGGGGGCGGCCGCCTGGGCGTCGAAGGCTCGTTTGTCCGGTTTCGGCCAGCCGCGCAGGCGTCCCATTTCGATGTTCAGGTTGTACCAGCCCGGGTAGAAGCGTTCCACCGCTTCCTTCGTGGAGGGCGCGACAAGCCCCAGCGCCGCTACCGAAACCTTCAGGGTCTGCAGTGCGTGTCCGGCGGCCGCCCCGGATTTGCGGTAGAGCTCTGCCAGCGGCGCAAAACGGTGCGGGGCACCGCCGATGATCCCATAGGAGACCGGCAATCCGAGCCGGCCGGCACGCGCCGACGAGGCTGCGTTTCCTCCGGTGGCGAGCCAAATCGGCAGTTTGTTCTGCGCCGGGCGGGGCACTACCGCCAGATGCGCCAGGGCCGGGCGCGTGGTTCCGGACCAAGTGATGTTTTCGGAGGCGGAGTCGTTGATGCTCATGAGCAGATCCAGTTTCTGCTCATACAGCTCGTCATAGTCCTGGAGGTCAAAGCCGAAAAGGGGGAAGGTTTCGACCGAAGATCCACGGCCGGCGGTGATCTCCACCCGACCGCCGCCGGAGATGATATCTGCCGTGGCAAATTGCTGATAAATCCGCACCGGATCATCGGTGCTGATAATGCTTGCCGCGCTGCCCAACGTGATGTGCTTCGTGGCGGCGGCGGCCGCGCTGATCAACGCGCCGGGGGAGGAGGCCGGCATGGTGGTGGTGTGGTGTTCGCCGATTCCGAAGTAGTCAAGACCGCTGGCATCTGCATGCTTGATGGCTTCGAAGAGGTTGCTGATCGCTTGGGCGGTGGAACCTAGCGAACCGTCGGGGTTTCGCTGGGTGTCGCCGAAGCTATAGGCGCCGATATCCATGGTGGCAAGTTCCTTTGGGTGAGTCGGTTGTCGGGCTAGTTGGAGAGGCGAACCGCATGCAGCAGCCCGTTGAGCTCGGAGGCGTTAAACCTTCCGTTGAAGATCTCGCTTCCCGGTTCGAAGTGCCGCCCGGCGGCCAAGTCGCCGGCATCCACTGCGTCGAATCCGATATGTTCGATAAATCCGCGCAGCACCGTCTTGGCTGCGGAATTATCGCCGGCGATCGCCAGCGCCCTGCGTTCGCCGGTTGCGGCGGGAAGCGCGTCGGGTTCCATCTCGTGATAGCCGATGTGGTTGAAGGATTTCAGCACATGAGAGGCCGAGAGGAAGGCCGCAACGACTTCGCTGGAAGTCAGTGCGGTATTCACGAAGTCGGGGATCTCCCCGTCGGTGGCGGACCAGTAATTCATCGCGTCCACGACGATCTTGCCCGACAGCGCATGGGAGTCGAGGTCCTTGAACTTGTGCAATGGGATGGCCACGATGACCAGGTCGGCGGCGGCCGCTTCGGAGGCGTCGACTGCTTCGGCTCCCGGGGTGACGATCTCGATGATCAGCGAGTTTTCTTCGGCGGGTTTTGAGGTTGCGAGCTTAACTCGATACCCGGCCGCGAGGGCCAAACGGGCAATAGCGGTACCTACGCGGCCGGCTCCAAGAATGCCGATCGTTGCCTGTGGGGCTAAGCGGGCCCCTTCGAGTGTGTTCACCAAAGCCATCCTTCAAAGATTTATGCTGTTTTACAGACTATATTTGCGGCAGAACATCTTGGCAACCCCATTGCTTCGGATATGATGGTGATCATGAGCACCTCACGCAGCACACCCCTCGGCGCCCACCAGCCACTTCCCGGTTTCTTTCCAGGGGACCTCGGGTGGCACCTGGGGATGATTCTGCGCGGACATCAGCTCGCGATGGCGCAGAGCGTCGCGCCAGTGCCGGGGCAGGTGCGCGGATATCAGTTGCTTTCGACCGTGGTGCATCGCGATCCTGCGAACCAGCAGGCGCTCGGCTCCCATCTGGGGATCGACCGCACGGTGCTGACTTACCTGATCGACGAGCTGGTTGAAGCGAATCTGGTGGAGCGCGTTGCCGCGCCCAGCGACCGTCGCGCGCGCAAGATCATTGCCACCGCGCAAGGTGTCAAGCTGCTCGAAGAACTCGAGGTGAAGGTGGCTGCGGCCGAGCAGGAATTGCTCGCCGGCTTGAATGACGCGCAAAGCGCGCAGCTGGCCGGGCTAATCTCAACCCTGTCGGCAACGATTCATAACGCACAGCCCGGTGCGAACCCCTGTGAAGCCATGGATCAGCTGGGCTAGCTGGAACCGCGCGCTGGGTAGTGCGCGACCGATTCCTTGGGCGCCTCCGCAGTGCCGGCATCCTTTGGCCAAGGGGTGGCCCTCGGCAAGTTTGCTCGCGAGCTACGCCCGCCTATTTCCGTTGTCATTGGCTAGCGACAGTTCAATGAGTTTTGCGGTGCGGTAGGGGATGAGCTCCGCCATGGACAGTGCAGAATCCGCCCGATTGACCCCTTCGATACTCAGCAGCAACCCATGGACACGGAAGAGCTCCTCGGCATTCGCCGCGGCGGCGCGCACCAGGATATCTGCCGAGCCGGTCAGCCCGTGCGCTTCGAGTACCTCCGGAATCTCTTCCAGCTTTTTGGCGATATCCTCCAAATGGCGCTGGTCCACATGCAGTTCGATAAAGGAAAGCAGCCCGAATCCCAAGGCGGTTGGCGGGATGCGTCGATCCACGGTGGAGAGAACCTCGGTCTCCAGCCGGTTGAGCCGGGACTGCACGGTATTTCGGCCCAGGCCCAGCGCATTTGCCAGCGCTGAAGCGGTCCGGCGAGCGCTGCTGGACAGCGATAGGAGGATCCGTCGATCGGTGGCGTCTAAAGGCTGCATAATGCGCACATTAGCACTCGCGCAAGGGCCAAGATAGTGCGTTTTGCTTTAATTCTTTTCTTGCCATTGTGCAACATGTGCTATGTGAGTAGCATCACAGGTAGGTGGTAATGCTGAACTAGCCGTCCACCACTGACTACGCGAGAGTAAGGATGCCGATCGTGTCCACCAAGCACATCGACGTAGCCGCAGGTTGCCTACCTACGCACCAGCTGCTCAACGTCTCCGGAGAAAGAACTCCGGACGAAGAACTAGACCATCACCTCACCGGGCTTACCGAACAAGACCTGGCCGACTTCCTGCGCGACATGGTTGTTCTGCGTCGCCTGGACAATGAGGCCACCGCCTTGCAGCGCCAGGGCCAATTGGGCTTGTGGGCACCGTTGCTCGGCCAAGAAGCCGCACAGATCGGCTCGGTGCGCGCCACCCAAGACGACGACTTCATTTTCCCCTCCTACCGCGAGCACGGAGTTGCCTGGGCCAGGGGAGTCAAGGCCGAAGACCTGCTCAGCGTCTGGCGCGGCGCCACCGCCAGCGGGTGGGATCCGCACGAGGTAAATATTGCCTGCCAGCAAATTGTGATTGGCTCCCAAGCGCTGCACGCCGCCGGTTATGGCATGGGCATCAAATTTGACGGCGGAGAGCAAGTGGCGGTGGCCTACTTTGGCGACGGAGCCACCAGCCAGGGAGATGTGAACGAAGCGCTGATCTTCGCCGCAAGTTACCAAGCCCCGGTGCTGTTCTTCTGCCAAAACAACCAATGGGCCATCTCGGAGCCGGTAGCGCTGCAAAGCCGCACGCAGATCGCCGACCGCGCCAGCGGATTCGGCGTGAAGACCTGGCGGGTAGACGGCAACGACGTGCTCGCGGTCTATGCGGCGACCAAGGCCGCCTTGGCGCACGCCCGCCACGGGCTGGGCCCGACCTTTATCGAAGCCGTCACCTACCGCATGGGATCCCACACCACCGCAGATGATCCGACGCGCTATCGCAAGAACGCGCAGCTCGAAGAGTGGAAGGTCAAGGATCCGATCGATCGCTTGGTCAATCACCTGACGGTGCTCGGCGCGGACGTGCAGTCCTATCAGCAGCGTGCGCAGAACGCCGCGGACAAACTCGCCGCCGACCTGCGCGAAGCCATTACCAATATGCCGGATCCCGAACCCAGCGAGCTCTTCGAGAACGTGTACTCCGAGGTCCATGAGCCCAACCGCAGGGAAAAGGAAAACTACCTGCAGTACCTCGCAGACTTCCAGGACGGTGAAGCATGAGCACCTCAATGATGAAGGCGCTAAACCAGTCCTTGCGCGACGCGCTGACCGAAGACGAAAAGGTGGTGCTGCTCGGTGAGGACATCGGCACCCTGGGTGGAGTCTTCCGCATCACCGACGGGCTGAAGGCGGAATTCGGCGAGCATCGGGTGGTTGACACTCCGCTGGCCGAATCCGGAATTGTCGGCAGCGCCATTGGCCTGGCTTACCGCGGCTACCGCCCGGTGGTGGAGATCCAGTTCGACGGGTTCACCTACCCGGCCTTCGACCAGCTGGTCTCCCAGCTGGCGAAGCTGCACTTCCGCTCGCGCGGACGGGTGAAGATGCCGGTCACCGTGCGCATACCCTACGGCGGCGGCATCGGTTCACCCGAGCACCATTCGGAATCACCGGAGGCGTACTTCTCGCATACCGCTGGGCTTCGGGTCTTCGCCCCGTCCAGCGTAGAAGATGCCTACGTGATGCTGCGCCAGGCGATCGACTGCGATGACCCGGTGATCTTCTTTGAACCCAAGCGCCGCTATCACGAAAAGGCGGAAGTCGAGCTGCGCACCCCGGAAAAGACCGGCTCGCCCAAGGCCAAGGTGCTCAATGTTGGCGATGACGTCACGGTGGTCGGCTACGGCCCTACGGTCTACACCCTGAAGGATGCAGTGCTGGCGGCCGAGGATGAGGGCATCGGCTTGGAGGTCATCGACCTGCGCTGCCTGGATCCGCTGGATCTGGACACCGTCGCGGATTCGGTGAAGCACACGGGCAAGCTTGTGGTGGTCCATGAGGCTAGCCGCACCTCGGGAATCGGCGCGGAGATTTGCGCGCAGATCACCGAAACCTGTTTCGACTATCTGGAGCACGCGCCGATCAGGGTGACCGGTTTTGATATTCCCTATCCGCCTTCGAGGCTTGAATCCCATCACCTGCCGGATCTGGACAAGGTGATGCATGCCGTGGATACGGTCATGCGCCGCAACGAGACGCACACTGGAGGTGCCAAGTGATGGCTCCGAATACTTTCAAGCTTCCCGACCTCGGCGAAGGGCTTACCGAGTCGGAGGTCTTGAACTGGAAGATCCAGGTAGGCGAACATGTCACGCTGAACCAGATCATCGCCGAGGTGGAAACCGCGAAGGCAGTGGTCGAGCTGCCCTCGCCGTATGCCGGGATCGTGCAGAAGCTGCATGCCTCCGCCGGTGAAGTGGTACCGGTCGGCGGGCCGTTGGTGACCTTTGGAGACGAAGCCGCGGCGCCGGATGCCGATGCCCCGTCCGGCGATGACGGTGCCTCGGCGGGGCCCGGGCGCACGCCGACACTGGTCGGCTACGGTGCTCCGGCGGCCAGCGCAAACCGTCCGGCCCGGCGTGCTCGCGCAGGTGCAGCCTCCGCTTCGCCTGCCGCCGTTCCTGCGGCGCAGAATTCCGCCAGCCCAGCATCGGAGCAAAGCACCGAAGCGGTCCCTGCCGGCGCTCGCCGGACGGCCACCCGCAGCACCCCGCCGGTGCGCAAGCTCGCGCGGGACCACGGGATCGAGCTTTCCGCCGTGCGCGGCAGCGGTGCGGACGGCGCGGTATTGCGCGCAGATGTCGAAGCGCTGATCGAGGCACCGGCCAAAGCGGCGGAGCCGGCGGCGCCCGCGGTTGGCGCGGCCGCGGCCGATCGCCACGTGAAGATCAGCGCGGTGCGCCGCGCTACCGCGAAGGCGATGGTCGAGTCCGCATTCACCGCTCCGCATGCCACCGAATTCTTGACGGTGGACCTGACCGAATCGATGAAGCTCGTCGAGACGTTGCGCAAGCACCCATTGCTCAGGGACGTGAAGCTGAACATCACGACCCTCACCTCACTGATCGTCACACGGCTGCTGGGCACCTACCGCGCACTCAATTCCCGGTGGGATGCGGCGAATGACGAGATCATCGAGTTCGGCTCGGTGCATCTGGGCATGGCGGTTGCCAGCGAGCGTGGGCTGCTGGTTCCGGTGGTCAAGGATGCCCAGACCAAGTCCTTGCGCGATTTGGCCGAGGAGCTGACGCAGCTCATCGATCTGGGCAGAGCCGGAAAGCTAGCCCCAGCCCAGCTGAGCGGAGGCACCTTCTCAATTACCAATGTCGGTGTCTTCGGTGTCGATGCCGGTACCCCGATCCTCCCCCCGGGGCAGTCCGGAATTCTTGCTCTCGGACAGGTCAAGCGCCGTCCGTGGGAGTTTGAGGATCAGGTGGCCCTGCGCCATACCTCAACCTTGGCGCTGTCCTTCGACCACCGCGTGGTCGATGGAAAGGAAGCTAGCGAGTTCCTCGCCGGTGTGGGCGCGGTACTGGAAGACCCTGGAATGATGAACATTTTTATTTGATTTACCGGGGCTTTCATGAGTAAAAAATTGAGCTGATCGATGGATCAACTCAATTTCAAGCACTACTTTCATAGTTATTCATTGGTTGTTTCGCAATATTTGATGTAATCTCGTTCACTACGTGCTATGGCTCACAACTTGGAGCCCATGGCGTCTGTGAACTGCAGAAGCAGCAACGATCTGTTGAGGAGAAGAAGGATGCGATACTCGCACGCATCGAAGGCACTGGTTTTGTCCGCTGCCTTGGCATTGACCCTAACCGCCTGTGGCGGAGGGACTTCGGAAGAATCCGCCGGAGGCGGATCCGAGGGAGACGCCACCAAGGTCATCACCGCTAACACCACCGAGCCGCAAAACGGCCTATTGCCAGCCAACACCAACGAAGTTGGCGGCGGACGTGTCATGGACCTGATCTTTACCGGTTTGGTCAGCTACGACTCCAAGGGCAAGCCCGTCAATGAAATCGCTGAGTCGATCGAGACTGAGGATTCCCAGAACTACACCATCAAGCTTGCTCCGGGGCACACCTTCTCCGATGGTTCCCCAGTGACCGCTGCTTCGTTCGTGGATGCTTGGAACTTCGGTGCCGCAGCCAAGAACGCACAGCTGAACTCGTACTTCTTCGAGTCCATCAAGGGCTATGACGAAGTCAGCGCCGAGGGTGCAACGAGCGAAGAGATGGAAGGCCTGAAGGTTGTCGATGACAACACCTTCACCGTCGAGCTCAGCCAGCCGGAATCCGACTTCCCGCTGCGTCTTGGTTACACCGCGTTTATGCCGCTTCCCGAAGCAGCATTTGAAGACCCGAAGGCCTACGGCCAGATGCCGGTCAGCAACGGACCATACAAGCTGACCGAGTGGAACCACGACGTCAACCTGAAGCTTGAGGTCAACGAGTCCTACGAGGGCCCACGCAAGGCAGCCAACGGCGGTGTTGACTTCAAGGTCTACCAGTCGACCGAGTCCGCTTACCAGGACATTCTCGCGGGCAACCTAGACGTGCTGGACCAGATTCCGCCATCGGCGCTGGCCAATTACCAGGACGAACTGGGCGACCGTTCGATCAACGCTCCCTACGCCGGTAACGCAACCATCACCATCTCTGGCTACCTGGATCACTTCAAGCAGGGCGAAGAGGGCAACCTGCGCCGTGCGGCGATCTCGCGCTCCATTGATCGCCAGCAGATCATCGAAAAGGTGTACTTCGGCGGCAAGGTCAAGGCCGAAGAATTCACCGCTCCGGTGCTCGATGGCTACACCGCCGATATTCCAGGCTCCGAGGTTCTCGACTTTGATGCCGATGAGGCCAAGAAGCTGTGGGACGAAGCCAACGCCATCGAGGCGTGGGGTGACTCCGAAGAATTCTCCATCGGTTACAACGTCGATGGTGCCGGTAACAAGGAATTCGTTGAAGCCGTCGCCAACCAGGTGAAGAACACCTTGGGAATCAACGCAGTGGCCAAGCCGTACACCTCCTTCAAGGCCTTGCGTGAAGACGTGGGCAAGAAGACGATGTCCGGTGCCCACCGCTCCGGCTGGCAGGCTGACTATCCATCGATGTACAACTTCCTCGGTGCGCTGTACGGCACCGGTGCAGGTTCCAACGATGGCGACTACTCGAACAAGGAATTCGACGACAAGCTCACGGACGGGCTTGCCGCAACGGATCCGGCCGAAGGCGCCAAGATCTTCAACGAGTCCCAGGAGATCCTCTTCAAGGATCTGCCAGCTATCCCACTGTGGTACCAGGCTGTGCAGGGCGGTTGGAGCGAGAACGTCGACAACGTGGAGTTCGGTTGGAACGGCGTTCCAATCTACAACGCCATCACCGGCAAATAGGTTCACTAGCTAAGCTGCCTGCTCAGGTGGGCTTCAGCTGAAAAACGTCTCAGGGAGACCCTGCACCATTTGGGTCTCCCTTTGGCGTGTCAGTCCTGCCTCTCCAAATGAACGTCTGGCGATCGCCGACGGAAAGAGGAAATAAAATGGCCCAGCGCCTTGCGACGTCTCGAGGTGAGACGCGCTCATGTTAAGTTTTACGTTTAAACGATTTCTGCAGCTGATTCCCGTATTCTTCGGTGCCACCTTGCTCGTTTACTTCCTGGTTTTTGCTACCCCAGGCGATCCGATTACCGCGCTCTCCGGCGGCAAGCCGATGACCCCGGCGGTGGAAGCTTCGCTGCGGGCCCAGTACAACCTCGACCAGCCATTCTGGATTCAGTACGGCTTGTACTTGAAGAATCTGGTCACCTTGGACCTGGGCATGTCCTTCTCCGGACAGGAAGTGCGTGACCTGTTAATTCGCGCATTCCCGGTGACCGCGCGACTGGCAGTCATGGCGCTGGCCATCGAAGCCGTCTTCGGTATCCTTTTCGGCGTCATCGCCGGTATGCGCAAGGGCAAATGGTTCGACTCAACAGTGCTGTTCGCATCGCTGATTGTGATCGCAGTTCCTACCTTCGTGCTCGGCTTCGTGCTGCAGTACGTAGTCGGCGTTGAGCTTGGCTGGGCCAAGCCAACGGTTTCCGGCGGCGCTACGTGGGGCGAATTGATTCTTCCCGCCACAGTGCTTGGCCTGGTTTCTCTGGCCTATGTATTGCGACTGACCCGAACCTCGATCATCGAGAACAAGCAAGCCGATTACGTGCGCACAGCAACCGCCAAGGGCTTGAGCCGTGGACGCGTAGTCAACGTGCACATCCTGCGCAACTCGCTGATCCCGGTAGTCACCTTCCTGGGCGCCGACCTGGGCTCGCTCATGGGTGGCGCGATCGTCACCGAAGGCATCTTCAACGTCCCCGGCGTGGGCAGCCTGTTGTTCTCAGCTATCCGCAAGGGTGAGATCCCGACGGTAGTGGCCGTGGTAGGCGTGCTTGTGGTCGTCTTCGTGCTCGCCAACCTCATTGTTGACATGCTTTACGCTCTGCTTGACCCAAGGATCCGATATGCCTGAGAACCAGAATCCTAATCCTGAGGCCGGATTGCCCATCGGCAAAAACCGTGCCGGCAAGATCTCCAAATACCATATTCCACACTTCGTTGCACCGCTGGATGAAACCCCCTTGCAGGGAGTCGACGCGGTCAAGGAAACCGGGAAGCCGCTGTCCATGTGGGGCGAGGCTTGGCGTTCGTTGCGCAAGCGCCCGCTGTTCATTGTTTCGGTTATTCTGATCGTATCGGTGCTCGTTGTCGCAGCTTTCCCAAGCTTGTTCAGCAGCACCGATCCGACCTATTGCGCGTTGGAGAACTCCAATGAAGGTTCCCGTGCTGGGCATCCGATGGGCTTCAACTTCCAGGGCTGCGATGTGTATGCCCGAGTAATCCATGGCACGCGCGCCTCGCTGATGGTTGGAGTGTTCACCACGCTCTTCGTCGTGATTCTCGGCGGTGCCATTGGCGCGCTGGCCGGCTTCTACGGCGGTTGGCTGGATATCATCTTGGCCCGCCTGGGTGATATTTTCTTCGCACTGCCGTTGATTCTCGGTGCGATCATCGTGATGCAGCTTCCCGCCTTCCGGGAAAACCGAAGCGTGTGGACGGTTATCATCACGCTCTCCATCTTCGGCTGGCCACAGGTCGCCCGCATCACCCGCGGTGCGGTCCTGGAAGCCCGGAATGCCGACTTCGTCAAGGCCTCCCGGGCCTTGGGGATCTCAAGGTTCAACTCATTGGTACGGCACGTCATCCCGAACGCCATGGCACCGGTGATCGTCGTGGCAACCGTGAACCTCGGTATCTACATCGTTGCCGAATCCACGCTGTCCTTCCTTGGGCTGGGGCTTCCACCAGATGTGATGAGCTGGGGCAACGATATTGCCGCAGCGCAGAATCAATTGCGAAATAATCCGATGATGCTGATGTGGCCTGCATTGTTCTTGTCCCTTACGGTATTGAGCTTCATCATGCTCGGCGATGCAGTGCGTGATGCACTGGATCCAAAGACCCGAAAGGGGAACTAGCTATGGTGCAGAACGCAGATCCAAAGCCCCTGCTGGAAATCAAAGACCTGGCCATTACCTTCAGTACTCCTGATGGCCCGGTCAACGCGGTGCGCAACGCAAACCTGACGGTGATGCCGGGGGAGACCGTGGCCATCGTGGGCGAGTCCGGATCGGGCAAGTCCACGACCGCCTTGGCCGCCATCGGCTTGCTTCCGGGAAATGGCGAAGTCTCCGCCGGTCAGATTCTCTTTGACGGTGAAGATATCTCCAAGGCCAGCGAAAAGCGTTTCGTCGAGCTGCGTGGTAACCACATCGGCATGGTCCCGCAGGACCCGATGAGCAACCTGAATCCGGTCTGGAAGATCGGTTTCCAGGTGAAAGAAACCCTGAAGGCCAACGGACTGGCGGGGAACAACCCGAAGCAGCGTGTTGCCCAGGTATTGTCGGACGCCGGTCTTCCAGATGCGGCAACCCGAGCGAATCAGTACCCGCACGAGTTCTCCGGTGGCATGCGCCAGCGTGCGCTGATCGCCATCGGCTTGGCCTGCCGTCCACGGCTGCTTATTGCCGATGAACCAACCAGCGCGTTGGACGTCACCGTTCAGCAGCAGATCCTGGATCACCTGGATACCATGACCAGTGAACTGGGCACGGCGGTCCTGCTGATCACCCACGATCTGGGTCTGGCAGCAGAGCGTGCCGAGAAGGTCATCGTGATGTACAAGGGGCAGGTCGTCGAATCTGGCCCGGCCCTGGAATTGCTGCGCAATCCGCAGCACCCGTACACCAAGCGACTGATCAATTCGGCGCCGTCTCTGGCCGCCCAGCGTGGCGACAAGCACGAGCTGGCGGTAGACCAAGTCGCGGCGCAGAAGACTGAGCCGCTGCTGAAGATTTCGAACCTGACCAAGGTGTTCGACATCCGCAGGGGCTTCGGGCGCAAGGACAAGTTCACCGCGGTGGACAAGGTCTCCTTTGAGATCCCGAAGGGCACGACCACCGCGGTGGTGGGCGAGTCCGGTTCGGGCAAGTCAACGATCGCGCAGATGGTGCTCAACCTGCTGGATGCAACCTCCGGTGACATCGTCTTTGACGGGCAGGCCATCGGCAAACTCAGCGAGCGCGATCTGTTCAAGTACCGCCGCCGTGTGCAACCGATCTTCCAGGACCCCTATGGTTCCTTGGACCCGATGTATTCCATTTTCCGCACCATCGAGGAGCCGTTGCGCATCCACGGTATTGGAAATCAGGCCTCCCGGGAGAAGAAGGTCAAGGAGCTGCTGGACCAGGTTTCCATGCCGGCTTCGACGATGCACCGTTTCCCGAATGAACTTTCCGGCGGTCAGCGCCAGCGTATTGCGATCGCACGTGCGCTGGCCTTGAAGCCGGAAATGATCGTCTGCGACGAGGCTGTGTCGGCGCTGGACGTGCTGGTGCAGGCTCAGGTGCTGGAGCTTCTGGACGAACTGCAGCGCGAGCTGGGACTCACCTACCTGTTCATCACCCACGACCTGGCGGTCGTGCGCGAGATCGCAGATAACGTGTGCGTGATGGAGCACGGACAGATGGTTGAGCAGGGGACGGTGGATGAAATCTTCGAGAACGCGAAGAGCGACTACACCCGCAATCTGCTGGCGGCGATCCCGGGTGCAAGCCTGATCTAGGCGCTGTCAACGGCCTATTTCCCGTCCATTTCAGGGCAGTGACTTCATATAGAAGTCACTGCCCTGAGTTCGTTAAAAATGACTTATTCAAGAAATGTTTCAGTTTTTGAGGATGTGAAATAAATGTTGCAAAAACGTTATAAATGAGTTTGCCCACCGTCGCGCGGAAGTGCGTCTTCTGATTGAAAAAACCCAATGTGAAAGAAATCCTTGAAATCTCGCGGATGTGAGCCGGATCTCTAAACTGATCGGTAACAAGGCGATTGTAACCAGATTGTTTCCCGGGGCCACTTGGTAGATGTGAAACGCATCTTTCTATATCCAAGAAGGCAAAATCCGGTTAGTCTATTGCTCAATGGTTCCATCATGTGATGTGTTCCACACTGAGCTTCATGGTTCAGAACTCGTATCGTTCAATTTCTCAAGGAGGCGGAATGCGATTCCAACGTGTTTCGAAGGCAGTAGCAGTAGGCGCAGCGATGGCTCTGGCGCTGTCCGCATGTGCACCGGGCGGCGGTGGCGACCCAGCGGCATCCGAGTCGGGTGCAGCTGGCGGCAACGGGTCGGCAGAAGTTACCAACAGCGGCCTCGCGGATCTGGGGGATATCACCACCAAGGACGGCGCCATCAACGTGTCGATCGGTGCGCCGGAGTTCCTCAGCTACAACGGCTTCACCCCGAACACCTACTCGACCTATAACTCCGGGATCGTGGACCGCATGTTCGCAGGCTTCTCGTACTTCGGTACCGATGGAACCCTGTACCCGAATGAAGATCTCGGCTCCTACGAGAAGGTCAGCGATGATCCGCTGACGATCAAGTACACCATCAATGAGAACGCCGTTTGGTCCGACGGAACGCCAATCACCGTCGCCGACTCGGTGCTCGCCTGGGGCGTGCAGAACCTGAACCTGAACGAAGGCGGCGACAAAGAGAAGCCATTGTTCAACTCGGTCTCCGTCGACTTGGGCGACACCGTGCCAAAGGGCCCGCAGGGCGATGTTGCAGGCAAGGAATTCACCGTCGAATTCGCCGCTCCAGATCCGGACTGGGCCTTGCAGTCCTGGATGCTCCACCCAGCACACGTGGTGGCCAAGGAAGCCGGCATGAGCACCGAAGAGCTGGCCAACGCCATTCTCGCCGGCGAATCCGACAAGCTGAAGGAGGCCGCCGAGTTCTGGAACGAAGGTTGGGTGACTAATCCGGGCACCCTGCCGGACGAAGCGATCAGTCCCGTTTCCGGACCGTACAAGCTCGGTTCCTGGAAGGCCGGCGAATCGGTCACCCTGGTCGCCAACGAGGAGTACTACGGAACTCCAGCGGCAACCAAGGAACTGACCTTCCGCTTCGTTGAAGATGCTGCCATGGTGCAGGCCCTGCAGAATAAGGACCTCGACGTCATCAACCCGCAGCCAACGGTTGATACACTTTCCCAGCTTGAGGCCTTGGGCGATCAGATCAACATCCAGAAGGGTGACACGCTGACCTGGGAGCACTTGGACTTCAACTTCACCGAGGGCAACGCGTTCACCAACTTGGAATTGCGCAAGGCCTTCGCCATGTGCGTCCCTCGCCAGAACATCGTTGACAACCTGATCAAGCCGCTGAACCCAGAGGCTATTGTCATGAACGCCCGCGAGGTCTTCCCGTTCCAGGACAACTATGAAGACGTCGTCTCGGCTTCCTATGACGGACGCTACGATGAGGTCGATATCGAAGGCGCGAAGAAGATCCTGGAAGAGCAGGACGCAGTGGGCACCAAGGTGCGCATCGGCTACTCCGCTCCGAACGAGCGCCGTACCAACCAGGTCGCAGCCATCAAATCCTCCTGTGATGAGGCTGGATTCGAGATCGAGGATGACGGCGATGCGAAGTTCTTCGCACCGGGCGGCGCCCAGGATCGCGGCGACTACGAGGTAGCACTGTTCGCTTGGGCGGGTTCCGGCCAGATTTCTTCGGGTCAGAACATCTACGCAACCGGCAAGCCGCAGAACTTCGGCAAGTACTCCAACGAACAGGTAGACGCCGAGTGGGAGACCCTGGCCACTTCGCTGGATCCGGCCGTGCACCAGGAGCAGGTCAAGAAGATCGAGAAGCTCTTGTGGGATGACCTCTACGGCATTCCAGTCTTTGCCCACCCAGGCCTGAGTGCCTCGGGCTCAGATATCCAAAATGTCCGCCACACCGCGACCCAGGACCAGATCGTCTGGAACGCAAATCAGTGGGTACGTGCAGAGTAACTGCCGGTAGGCACAGAACTCAGACACCGTGAGTGAACGACTGCGGGGCCCGATAGATCGTCGGGCCCCGCAGTGTGTCCACCACATCCCCACAACGGTTCAGAATCGCCACCACCCTGGGCGCCGCGAATCGTTCGGTGACAACGAAAGTAGGACATAGACGCCGTGTTGAAATTCATCGCCAAGCGACTTGGATCGGCCCTCGCAGTGCTGTTTGCAGCCTCGCTGCTGCTGTATATCCTCGTCATTAACTCCGGTGATCCGCTCAAGGATCTGCGCGAAAGCAACGCCGATAATCGCGAGTATCTGATGGCCCAACGCATCGAGTACATGGAGCTGGACCAGCCCTGGTACCTGCGCTACTGGGACTGGCTGACCGGCGTTTCAAAGTGCTTTGTCGGCCAGTGCGACCTAGGACGGAATATCAACGGCGTGGAGGTCTCCGGATTGCTGGCAAATGCCGCATCCTCGACCCTGCGACTGGTGCTGATCGCCACCCTGATCGCAGCGATCTTGGGTATCGCCATCGGTGTGCTCACCGCGGTGCGCCAATACTCGGGTCTGGACTACACCGTCACCTTCCTGACCTTCCTCTTCTTCTCCCTTCCGGTGTTCTGGGCAGCGGTGCTGCTCAAGGAATACCTCGCTATCGGATTCAACGACTGGATCGCGGCACCGGATATCTCCTTGGGAACCTCAATACTTGTCGGTATGATCCTAGGGCTGATCCTGCAGACGTTCCTCGCCGGATCGCTCAAGCGCCGCATGCTGACCTTCGCGGTGGTCACCGTCTTCGTGCCGCTGGCCATGCAGTATTCGCTGTGGCTTAACTTCTACCGCTACCCGCAAATGGGACCGGCATTCATCGTGGTGCTCACCGCGCTCGTCGCCCTCTCGGCCACCGCGATGAGCACGGGACTGAAGGAAAAGCGAGTGCTGTATCCGGCGCTGATCACCGTGGCGCTCGTGCTGATCGCCTACTACGCGACCTTCTACCTGATGGCCGAACCGAACACCTGGATCCTGCTGGGCGGCTTAATCCTCGCGGTGCTGTTGCCCGCGCTGGTCGGACGTTTCATGGGCGGGCGGCTGCGCAAGGTCGCCGCCAGCGTCGCGATGGCCACCGGCTTTGTCGGAGCCGCACTGACCGTGGTCGATCACCTGTTCCGTGCTTGGCCAGGCTTCCTGGACAACAAGGGACGCCCGATCTCCACCATCGGCTCCTCCACGGCGAACTTCGAGGGCGGCTACTGGGACCACTTCCTGGACAATGGCACCCAGCTGCTGCTGCCCACCATTTTGCTGGCAATCATCTCGCTGGCAAGCTACTCGCGCTACACCCGTTCGTCGATGCTCGAAGTTCAGCAGCAAGACTACATTCGCACCGCCCGCTCCAAGGGCCTGAGCGAACGCACGGTGATTTTCCGCCACGCATTCCGCAACGCCATGATCCCCATCGCTACCATCGCAGCCTTCGACTTCGCCGGGCTGATCGGTGGCGCGGTGATTACCGAGCGGGTGTTCGGTTGGAAAGGCATGGGCGAAATGTTCGCCACCGGTCTGGACCGGGTGGATGCCAACCCGGTGATGGCCTTCTTCCTGGTCACCGGCACCGCAGCAATTCTCTTCAACCTGATGGCAGACATTGTTTACGCCCTGCTCGACCCGCGCATTCGCGTCTAGGCGGCCATGACAATTCACACCAATCGTGTCTGGGACATTAAGGACAAGCGATGAGTAACACCAACGACAAACTGCCAGAGAACGTCACCTCCCTTGCAGAACTGGAGGATGCGAAGCTTGCCCGCCAGGCCGAAGATTCAAAAAGCCAGGGGCGCATCGTTATTGGGCGCTTCCTCAAGCACAAGCTCGCCATGACCTCCAGCATCATTCTGGTCTTCATTACCGTGATGGCCTTCAGCTCGGTGGGCTGGGGAGTATTTCCGGGCTGGTGGGATAAGTCCTACCTCAACGCCGGTAGCGTGATCGATGGCGGCAAGCCAACCTTGAGCTTGGTCCCCACGTGGCTCGGCGGCGAAGGAATCCGCTGGGGGGAGAACCCCTTCGGGCAGGACTCCATCGGTAAGGACTACTTCGCGCTGGTGATGACCGGAACCCAAAAATCGATCATCATCGGAGTGGTCGTCGGCGTGGTATCCACCTTCCTCGGAGCGGTCATCGGCGCGATCGCCGGATACTTCCGCGGCTGGGTCGATGAGGTTTTGATGCGCATTACCGACCTGTTCATCGTGATCCCGCTGCTGGTGCTGGCCGCAGTGCTTGGCCAGCTTGCCGGCGCGACCTCCGGCTCGATCATCACGTTGGCCCTCGTCTTGGGCTTGGTGACCTGGACCGGTCTAGCCCGACTGGTCCGCGGTGAGATCCTCAGCTTGCGCGAACGCGAATACGTGGCGGCGGCCCAGGCCATGGGCTCAAAAACCTCACGGGTCATTTTCAAGCACCTGCTGCCTAACACCATCGGGGTGATCGTGGTCAACGCGACCTTCGCCATTGCCGGCGCGATCCTGCTCGAATCCGCCCTGTCGTATCTGGGCTTCGGCGTACAACCGCCGGAATCCTCGCTGGGCCTGCTGATCAGCCAGTACCAGAATGCGTTTACCTCACGTCCGTGGTTGTTCTGGTGGCCGGGCATGATCATCGTCGCCATCGCGCTGAGCGTCAACTTCCTCGGCGATGGTCTGCGAGATGCCTTCGATCCACGCCACACCGGCAAGCGCCGCCGCCGGGCAGGGCTCTTTGCCCTGCCAACCCGTAAGGAGAAGCCATGAGCACCGAAGCAACAGAAGACTATGCACTGAGCTTCAATGACCTGAAGGTCACCTTCGAAACCGCCGGACCCGACGTCCACGCCGTCAAGGGGCTATCCCTGGCGGTACGCCCGGGCGAAGTCGTGGCGCTGGTCGGTGAATCGGGGTCCGGGAAGTCCGTGACCTCCACCGCGGCCATGGGCCTGCTGCCGGAGAACGCCCAGGTCACCGGCGTCGCCAAGATAGGCAATGTCAACGTGGTAGGACTGGAGGCAGGCAAGATGCGTAAAATGCGTGCCACCGACATTGCCATGGTCTTCCAAGAACCCATGACGGCGCTGAACCCGGTGCTGACCATCGAACGCCAGCTGACCGAAGCGCTCGAACTGCACGACGTGGCCTATGGCAAGGAAGCCACCGACCGCGCCATCGAGCTGCTGACCATGGTGGGCATCCCAGATCCCGCCAAACGCATTAGGCAGTATCCACACCAATTTTCCGGTGGCCAACGCCAGCGCATCGTGATCGCCATGGCGATCTCCTGCGAACCGAAGGTGATCATTGCCGATGAGCCGACCACCGCACTGGACGTGACCGTGCAGGCCGAAATCCTGGACCTGCTCCGGGAACTCAAAGACCGGCTGAATACGGGAATTCTGCTCATCACCCACAATATGGGTGTCGTGGCAGATATGGCCGATCAGGTCGCGGTGATGTTCCAAGGAAACCTGGTGGAGACCGGGGATGTAAAGCAGGTGCTGCTGCACCCGCAACACGAATACACCCAACGCCTATTGTCTTCCGTGCCGCGGCTTTCGCGAGTGAGCGTAGAAGAGCCCGCGCCGCGCAGCGAACCGATCGCGCAGGCCGACCGCGAGCTGGTCTTGGAAGCCAAGGACCTGATACTGGAATACGACATGCGCGGCACCGTCTTCCGGGCGGTGGAAAACGTCAGCTTCGACGTCGCAAAGGGCGAGGTGCTCGGCATCGTGGGCGAATCCGGTTCGGGCAAATCGACCATCGCCAAGGCGGTGCTCGGCCTGCTGCCGGTGGCCTCCGGAACGCTGTCGGTCAAGGGCCATAATCTGCCCAAGCTCTCACCACGCCAGGCGCGCCAGGTGCGCAAGCAGATCGGGGTGATCTTCCAGGACCCGGCCGCTTCGCTTAATCCGCGATTCCCCATTGGCGATTGCATTACCGAGCCCATGGTGGTGCATAAGGTCGGCAGCAAGACCGAGCGGATCAAGCGTGCGCAGGAACTGCTGGATGCGGTGAAGCTGCCGCGAAATGTCATCAACCGCTACCCGCACGAGCTTTCCGGCGGCCAGCGCCAGCGTATCTGCATTGCCCGTGCCCTTACCTTGAATCCGGAGTTGTTGATCGCCGACGAGCCGACCAGCGCGCTGGACGTCTCGGTGCAGGCGCTGGTGTTGGAGATGCTCCAGGAGTTGCAGCGCGATTTCAACTTCGCCTGCCTATTCGTCAGCCATGATTTGGCGGTTGTCGATATGCTCGCCGATTCGGTTGTGGTGATGCAAAACGGCAAGTCGGTGGAGCAGGGGCGCGTAGATACCGTGCTGCATGCACCGACCCACGACTACACGCGCAGGTTGCTGGCCGCCGCTCCGGTGCCGGATCCGATCGAGCAGGCGGTGCGTCGTGAGGCGTGGCGGACCTTGAATTCCACGAAGTAGTCCGCGGGAACCGGGCCGGGCAAGGAAGCGGGGCGCAAGCCATGGATCTGGTATCGATCCTGATTATGTCCGCCGTCATCGCCCTCTGCGCGCTGCCGTTCATCGTTGGGGCCTATCGCAGCCTGGATCGCAAGGCTACTGACTTTGACCATAGCGATGAGCAGACGGCCAAGGCGTTGCGGGATGCAAGAAAAGATATTGATCGAGGCAAGGGCTATTACGGGCCTTGAAACCCCGATAGATCAGCATTAAACAGCTAACCGCAGTTCACACGTCGTCGGGTGAACTGCGGTTAGCTGTATTTAAGCGACTGTTAGTCGTCGAGCTGGAGAACGATCTCGGTGACAACCGCGGCACGGGCGTTCGAGAAGATCTGCTCGGTGCCTACCTGCTTGAAGCCGCGACGTTCTAGGACCTTGAGCGAACCTAGATTGTCCTGCACCACGTGTGCGGTCAGCGGACGCTTAGTGAACTCGGCCAGGAACGCGTCCACAGCGCTGGTGGTGATTCCCTTGCCCCAGAACTTGGTGGAGGTCCAGAAATTGATCTCGGGCTTCGAACCGTCAAAGACCAAAATGGAGCCGGCAACGTCGCCTTCGTGCTCGATAGTGCGAACCAGTACCGACTCATCGTTGAGGATTGAGCTCCAGTGATGATCGAATACGGCCCGGTCCGAAGGGTTGCGGGCCTGATAGGCCGCCATCAGGTTCGCCTCGGGTTCCTGCTGGTGAGCAAAGAAGGCGTCCAAGTCGGAAGGGCGGACTTCACGTAGTTGCACGGTAAAGGCCTTTCTTTCGTGAGGTGGTACGCGCCCGATTGAACGCGCCCAGAATAAGTGGGACTTAGTTTCTAGACTACCGGGGATGTGAGAGCCGCGAGTGCCATATTGGAGAGCAACGGCTTTAACCCGGATTTCTTGGTGCGTGGTGAGTGCGCCGAGTGTGCGGTGGAGTTCAACAGGCCAAAGACCGCGTGTGCCCTAAAGCGATGCGACTGCGGGCTTCCGGTGGGATGCATTTGGGCCAGCTGCTCGGTCCACAACGCAATGTAATTATTCTGAAGTTTTCGGACTAAGGCGAGTTCGGCCTTCGGGAGCGACTTCAAGTCGCGGTCCTGAACCTGAAGGATGTCTGGTCGAGAGAGGGAGAAATCGGTATGGAAATCAACCAGTCGGGACAACACCTCCAACGGCTTGCCGCCACTCTCTGCGGCCTTCAGACCGCCGGCGTAGATGTCCTTAGACATATCTACCAGCAAAGCGATGAGGAGCGCCTGTTTGCCGGCAAAATGCCGGTACACGGCAGGCCCCGAGATGCCGCAGGCGGCTCCCAGATCTTCTAAGGAAACACCGGCGTAACCGTGCAACGCAAAGAGCCGTGTCGCTTCGCGCAATAGCGCATCACGGCGTTCGGCCTTGGCACGCTCGCGTTCGGTTGGCTCAGTGAGCGATTGATATCTGCTCAATGCATTTACTCCTTCGAAAACCCCGTCCAACTATGGACAACTATGAAGTACGCCACTAGTGTCAAAATGTAGCTGGACATACACAGTTAATAGAAATTAACCATACGCGCCGGACGGTCAGCTTCCAAGATATGGCCTCCGCGTCCAACATGGCCCGCCATCGATCATTGCGTCAAAAACGCAAGGACGGTGTGGACAACCTCGAAAGAAGAGAGTGCCCGTGATTGATCTCGAACTCGACGAACTGTACCAAGACCTGGTCGACGTCGTCCGTGAATTTGCCCAGCAAGTCGTCGCGCCGGTCAGCGCTAAACACGATGCGGAGCACAGCTTCCCCTATGAAGTTGTTGCGCAAATGGGGGAGTTGGGCCTGTTTGGATTGCCGATCTCCGAGGAATACGGCGGATCTGGCGGCGATTACTTCGCTCTGGCCCTCGCGCTGGAAGAACTTGGTCGAGTCGACCAGTCGGTAGCCATTACCTTGGAGGCAGGTGTCTCACTCGGGGCGATGCCGATCTTCCGTTTCGGAAATGAGGAACAAAAACAGCGTTGGCTGCCAGATCTCGCCGCCGGCAAGAACCTCGCAGGATTCGGACTGACCGAGCCCGGTGCCGGATCTGACGCATCGGCCACGAGAACCAAAGCAAAGCTCGAAAATGGCCAGTGGGTTGTCGACGGTTCCAAAGAATTCATCACGAACTCGGGAACAGACATCACTTCGCTTGTCACGGTCACCGCGGTGACCGGAGTCAACGAGGCCACCGGCAAAAAAGAAATCTCCACGATTATCGTTCCATCGGGTACCGAAGGATTCACCGCGGAACCGGCTTACAACAAGGTCGGCTGGCATGCCAGCGATACCCACCCACTGAGCTTCAACGGTGCCCGAGTCCCCGAAGAGAATCTCCTCGGCGAACGCGGACGCGGATATGCCTATTTCTTGGAGATCCTTGACGAGGGTCGTATCGCCATCGCGGCTCTTGCGACCGGCGCCGCCCAAGGCTGTCTGGATGAGGCGGTAACCTATGCGAAGAACCGACAGAGCTTTGGCTCTTCAATCGGCAAGAACCAGGGAATCTCATTCATGATTGCGCGCATGGCTTCGCGCGTCCACACCGCGCGCCTTGCCTATTACGCGGCCGCGGCCAAAATGCTTGCCGGGAAAGACTTCAAGATCGAAGCAGCCCACGCCAAGCTCGTCGCTAGTGAGGCGGCCATGGACAACGCCCGGGACGCCACTCAGATTTTTGGTGGCTACGGATTTATCAACGAATCATTGGTGGCTCGCCACTATCGGGATTCAAAGATCCTGGAAATCGGTGAAGGCACTACGCAGGTTCAGCTGATGCTGATCGCCCGCAGCCTCGGGCTGTAAAGGCTCAATCCCTAATGAGCCGGGCCGGCGCGCTGCTGAGCTTCAGACTTGCTCGCCGGCACGGCTTGGCTTGAGCGCGCCGGTTGATCTGCACTTTGGGAGCTCACAGATATAACGGCCATAATGGGGTGGGTGAGCATCCAATCTTCTTTTAAAACTGCGGACCATCCGCGCCGTGTCACGCTGATCGGTTCTACCGGATCCATTGGCACCCAAGGCCTGGATGTCATCAAGAATGCCCCGGAGCAATTTAGCGTCGCGGCACTGAGCGGTGGCTACAATCTCAAGCTCCTCGCCGAACAGGCAGTCGCCTTCCGCCCGGACCTCGTGGGCGCGGCGGTAGAGAGCAAAGATGAACTCGCATCCGCGATTGCGCAGGTGGCGCAGGACAAAGGCGTAGGCGACTACTCCCCGGAACTCCTCGCAGGGCCGCAGGCCGCCGCGCAGATCGCTGGCTATATGGAATCTGATGTGGTGCTCAACGGCATTACCGGCGCCATCGGATTGGAACCGACCATCGCGGCGTTGAAGGCCGGACACCTGCTCGCGCTGGCGAATAAGGAATCGCTGATTATCGGCGGCCAGGTCGTGAAGCAGATTGCCGCTCCCGGGCAGATCTCTCCGGTGGATTCCGAGCACTCAGCTCTTGCCCAAGCCCTGCGCTCGGGCACCCCGGAGGAAGTCTCCAAGCTGATTGTCACCGCCTCCGGTGGACCATTCTTCGGATATAGCTATGAGCAGCTACGCGAAGTGACCCCGGCGCAGGCGCTAGCCCACCCAACCTGGGATATGGGGCGGATGGTCACCACCAACTCTGCGACCATGGTCAACAAGGCGCTAGAAGTCATGGAAGCCCACCTGCTCTTTGATGTGCCGCTGGAGCGTATCGAACCGCTGGTGCACCGCCAGTCGATAGTGCATTCGATGGTTGAGTTCATTGACGGTTCGGTGATCGCCCAGGCCTCGCCACCGGATATGCGGTTAGCGATTGCCTTGGGCATCAACTGGCCGCATCGCGTGGCCGGAGCCGCGAAACCCTGTGATTTTTCCACCGCCGCATCGTGGACCTTCGAACCCTTGGACGAATCGGTCTTTACCGCGGTGAAATTGGCGAAGCAGGCCGCTGCCGCCTCCGGCACCCATATGACCGTGTACAACGCGGTGAACGAAATTGCGGTTGACGCCTTCCATGAAGGCAAGATCCGCTTTACCGACATTGTTGAAATCATCGACCGGGTGTTGGAAGACTATACCCCGGTGAACGCCGAGCTTTCGGCGGAGCTAGTGCTAGAGACCGATCGGTGGGCGCGCGCCCACGCAATCTCGTTGCTGAAGGAAAAAGCATGAGCGTATTAATGTTCCTTGGCGGTGTCCTGTTCATGGTCGTCGCCATCGGGCTGTCCATTGCCTTGCACGAGGTAGGGCACCTGCTTCCGGCCAAGAAATTCGGACTGCGCGTTCCGCAATACATGATCGGTTTTGGCAAGACGATCTTTTCGGTCAAGCGTGGCGAGACCGAATACGGGCTGAAGACACTTCCGCTGGGCGGATACATCTCAATGGTGGGCATGTACCCGCCGCGCGCGGCCAGCAAAGCCGGCGCGGCGCAGAAGAAGCCGAGTTTCTTCGACAAAGTCTTCGGGCAAATGGTTGACGACGCCCGTTCGCAGGCCAATGAGAACGTGGAAGCCAGCGACGAAGGCCGGCTGTTCTATCAGCTGCCCATCTATAAGCGCATCATCATCATGCTCGGCGGACCCTTCGTCAACCTGCTGCTCGGGTTCCTGCTGATCGGCGTGGTGATCACCGGTTTTGGCGTGCCCACGGCGACCACCACCGTCTCCGAGGTGTACCAGTGCATCGCGAGCGCCGAAAATTCTGAGGCGACCGAATGCACCGCCAACGACAAGGAAGCTCCGGCCTACGCCGCCGGGTTGCTCCCGGGAGACACCATCACCGCCGTCAACGGCGCCCCGGTGGCGCACGATGCCTGGTATGAACTCACCGGTGTGATCCGTGACCACCCGGGGGAAAGCATCGCCCTGGAATATGAACGCGGTGGCATCATGCATGACACCACGCTGACGCCCTATCTGACCGAACGGCCGGTGCTGGATGCAGATGGCTATCCGGTGACCGACGAGAACGGCGCCATGAAAACCGCGCAGGTTGGGTTCGTCGGGATGGGCTCGCAGGAGAAAAACATTTCCCAGCCGGTCACCGAAATTCCCGGCGTGGTGGGGGACCAGCTGCTGAACATCGGCAACGTCATACTGCACCTGCCCCAGCGCATGGTCGACGTAGCACAGGCCGCCTTCGGTACCGAGGAGCGCGACCCGAACGGTCCGGTCTCCATCGTTGGTGTGGGACGTATCGCCGGTGAAATCAATGCTCATGAGGGCATCGAAATCAATGACAAGATCGCCTCGTTGCTCTCGCTGGCCGGTGGACTGAATCTGGCGCTATTTGCCTTCAACTTGATTCCCTTGCTGCCGCTGGACGGCGGGCATGTGATCGGTGCCCTCTACGAGGGACTGAAGCGTACCGTAGCCCGGATCTTCGGAAAAAAGAACATCGCTCCGGTGGATACCATCAAGCTGTTGCCCCTCACCTACGTAGTCGTTGCTGCGATGCTGGTCATGGGCGGGCTCTTAATATACGCAGACATCTTCAAACCAATCACGATCTTCTAGGCCTGGCGAAATAAGCTGTAGCCATGACTGTTTTTGCTGTTGAATACACCTATGCTCAGGACTCGACCGAACTGCGCAACGAACACCGTCCGGCGCACCGCGCATACCTCGGTGAGTTCCTTGGAGAAGGCTCGGTTCGTCTTCTCGCCTCGGGTCCCACCCCGGCTGCCGACGGTGCTCTGCTCATTTTTGTAGCTGAGGATAAGTCCGCCCTGAATGAGGTGCTGGCCAATGATCCATTCAGCAAGGTCGGCGCGCTAGAGCAGACCGACATCACCGAATGGAACCCGGTCATGGGCCTGCTTTCGCAGTTCGCCTCCTAAAAAGTCAATGCTTATCGACCCCGACCGCAGGCCTTGGCTTTGTGGCCGGGGGTTTCATTGATTCGTTGAGCGACAAGAGCGCAATGAATTTTGGCCTCTCGCGTCCGCCGCTAATCGAATTGCAGCTGCAATTTATGCGTAAGTATCCATCGTTTATTAGCGCCGCCTCTTTGCCGCACAATCTTTGGCCAGGTGAGAAAGCGAGGGGTGAGCGTCCCTTGAGGTGCCGAAGAGCGAATGGGCATTGGTATGCAGGCCATCTTCAGAGGGCGGCGGGAGCATGACCTATCGGCGCGAAAAGAAGAGCAAGAAGCGATATTGCCGCTTTTGACTGAATTGGACTAATCGGGACTGAGCAGCCGCGGCTTTACCGCTGACTGGTTGGTGCACGCGCAGTTATGACCCAGGAGTTCTCACGAGTGTGCCCTAAGTCATATCTAGTGGCGGAATTGAATCTTCTGATCACTCGTTGGAGTAGATGAAGCGTCAGCTTTGTCTACTTATTGATTCACTAAATATAGGAGAAGCACAATATGGCAACAAAGGTCATTACTCTGGTCGGTTCCCTGCGCGCTGGTTCAACCAACCAGCAGTTGGCAGAAGCTACCGCGCTGAACTCCCCAGAAGGCGTTGATGTGAGCGTGTACTCGGGCCTTGACAGCCTGCCGTTCTACAACGAAGACCACGATGTTGAAGGCGGTGTGCCTGCGGCGGCACAGGCATTGCGCGATGCTGTTGGCGCGGCGGATGCGCTGCTGCTGATCTCCCCTGAGTACAACGGCACCATGCCAGCCGTTCTCAAAAACGCCATCGACTGGCTCTCGCGCCCGTTCGGTGCTGGCGCCGTGAAAGACATGCCATCGGTTGTCATCGGCACCGCTTTCGGCCAGTACGGTGGCGTATGGGCTCAAGACGAAGCCCGCAAGGCGCTGAACATTGCAGGGGCAAACGTCCTTGAGAACGTCAAGCTCTCCATCCCCAACTCGGTGGTTCGCTTCGCCGAAACTCACCCGAAGGATGACGCTGAAGTTGCCGAACAGGTTGCCGAAGTGCTGGGCAACATCCGCACCGTTGCAGAAGCCAACTAAGTAACTTTTCTTGAATCTGTGATGAAAAGCCACGGCGCTCGTCGTGGCTTTTCTCGCATCCTTACCAATAGCACGCCAGACGGTGCGATACTTGATATAGAAATACCTACAATCACTTCGGAGGCATCCATTGACTTCGGTCAAACTCGGCATGCCGGCGGCACCACCGCCGGTAATCACTCCACGTCGTAAGACCCGTCAGTTTAATGTTGGCAATGTGGGCATCGGTTCGAACTCGCTTATCAGCGTGCAAACGATGACCACCACCAAGACGCATGACATTAACGCAACCTTGCAGCAGATCGCCGAGGTGACGGCCGCCGGTTGCGATATTGTGCGCGTCGCTTGCCCGACCGATAAAGATGCCGAAGCCTTGCCGATCATCGCGATGAAATCGCAGATCCCGGTCATCGCCGACATCCACTTCCAGCCGAAGTACGTATTCGCTGCGATTGAGGCCGGCTGCGGTGCCGTCCGGGTGAATCCAGGCAACATCCGCAAATTTGATGATCAGGTTAAGCAAATCGCTCAGGCTGCCAAGGATCATGGCACCTCGATTCGTATCGGCGTCAACGGTGGTTCGCTGCACCCGAAGCTACTGAAGAAGTACGGCAAGGCAACCCCGGAGGCACTCGTAGAGTCGGCCATCTGGGAAGCTTCGCTATTCGAAGAACATGGCTTTCACGACTTTAAGATTTCGGTCAAGCACAGCGACCCAGTCATCATGGTCCGCGCCTACCAACTCTTGGCTGAGTCCGGCGACTGGCCATTGCACCTCGGTGTTACCGAAGCCGGCCCGACCTTCCAGGGCACCATCAAGTCCTCCGTTGCCTTCGGCTCATTGCTCTCACAGGGCATTGGCGACACCATCCGCGTCTCCCTTTCGGCTCCACCGGTCGAAGAGGTCAAGGTTGGTAACCAGATCCTCGAATCCTTGAACTTGCGTCCCCGAAAGCTGGACATCGTTTCCTGCCCATCCTGTGGTCGCGCTCAGGTGGACGTCTACACGCTGGCCGAAAAGGTCACCGCCGGACTAGAGGGCATGGAAGCCCCGCTGCGCGTTGCGGTGATGGGCTGTGTTGTTAACGGCCCGGGCGAAGCACGAGACGCCGACCTCGGCGTAGCCTCCGGTAATGGCAAGGGGCAGATCTTCGTCAAGGGTGAAGTTATCAAGACCGTCCCCGAGGACCAGATTGTCGAAACCCTTATTGAAGAAGCTAATCGTTTAGCTGAAGAAATGGATCTTGGCGATGACGAGAATCCTGCCTCGGGTTCTCCCGTGGTCTCCGTCAGCTAGACAGAGCCCGCCCGGGGAAGTGCGGGTCTTGGGACGTAGAGATACTGCGGCCCTACTCGCATTGCTTGATCAAGACCCCGTAGCTAATATCTTTACCCGGTCGCAGCTTGCTCTGCACCGTTCCGCCGTTCCGGATGGTTTTGCCCACCTGCTCGGCATTAACGGTGAAGAGGGGCTGGAATCGGCATGCTGGGTGGGCGCAAATATTGCGCCCACCGCCATGAGCGCTGAACATGCGCGCGCCTATGCTCAGCAAGCGCTGGAGACGCGCCAACGTTTCGCTTCGGTTTTTGGCCCAGCCGAGACCGTGCTGGCGATGCAAGATGTCCTTGCCTCGGGACCCCAGACATTCTTCGACGTCCGTGAAAATCAGCCATTGATGACTATTGCGCACCAGGCGAATATCACGCCGATTGAGTCTCTGCGCGTGGCGACCTTGCAGGACTTCAACCTTGTCTTGCCTGCTAGTGCTGCAATGTTTGAAGAAGAACTTGGATACTCGCCGTTGGACAGTGGCGGTGGATATTACCGAACCCGGGTGCGTCAGTTGATTCGCGAAGGGCACACCGTGATCGACGTTGACGAGTACGGCGAGATTATTTTCAAGGCGGATCTTGGAACCGTCACCACTTCGGTAGTTCAGATCCAAGGTGTTTGGATTAGCCCCCGCTATCGCGGACAGGGACTTGCCGCCGGATATATGGCAGCCACGGTTGACTATGCGCTGCGATTTGCGCCGGTTGTGAGCTTGTATGTGAACAATTACAACGAGCCTGCCATTCGGTCCTATGAACGGGTGGGATTCGAGCAGGCTGGAACGTTCGCGACGATCCTTTTCTAGTACGTCCAGAGATCTGACGCGCGCAGTTGTCGACTGCAGGTTGCTCATTGCCGCAAATCCTCGTGTCGGACCAGAATCGTCTCATCAAGAACTGGTAGAAAACGCGGCGTTTGTGCACGGCATGCCTCGGGCTCAGAGGCCATAATCCGCCGAGAACGGTGCGCAATCTTCTAGACTCGAGCACAGTAACTATCGTGACAGGAAAATCTGTGGCTCTTGCCAATTGCTCTAAAACGTACCTCGCCTCGGCGCTTTGCCTCGCGGCGCTCCTGCTTAGCGGTTGCAGTACCCCGTCTGTTCCCAATGAGGCAACGGCGGGAAGCGCACTGCAGATCAACGCCGATGAACTTGAAAAGCAGCTCAAGGAATTCGTCAAGGACGATTCCAAGGCGAAGATCATATCGGATTCGCAATTGCGCAAAAGTATCCCCGAAGCACAGGCCTGGATTGAGGGATTGAAAGTTTCGCCAAGTAAATGCGGTGTTACCTTCGCCGCTCCGGTCACCGAACAACTTGCCAAGGCCAAGATGTCGGCGGTGGAGTTTGAAGATCGATATCTGACGGTTGCGGTCTATCAAGACGAAGAAGCATTGCAGGCCCAATGGGAAAGCGAAGCTAAGGCGAGCGCCGACTGCGCACGATATTCGGTGACCATCAACGGGAAAACTCTCGCCTACCATTTGGCGAAACAACCAACTAAAACAATGGCGCCGTTCAATGACGCCTATGTGGTGACCAGTAGCGATGGCTCACAAACGCAACAGCAACTCATGGTGCGAGCGGCACAGGGTAACGTGATGGTCGGTATCCAGCAACAGACGACTGCAGAGCAAACGCAAGAGCGCCTCCAAGACGCTTCGGAACGAATCGACGCGTTGTTCGCCGAACTTGAGTAGCACCTCGGGGCTGCGAATTTCCAGCATTTCTAGCCAGGCTTGGAGCCGTGGCGCATTCTAAGGATTGATCTATGACCAAGCGTTCCCTCTGGCTGCTACCTCTGGCTGCAGCCCTGATTCTCACTGGCTGCTCGGGAAGCGATAATGCTGATCCGGTAACGGCGGAGTCGAGCCCCGCGCCGTCCCAGAAGCAGGATCAAACAAGCGGGGCATCGCTCTCCGCAGATCAGGTCAAGGACGTGGTCACGAAGCTTGTGGGCGAGGACTCTACTGCGCAGATCTTGGACAACGAGGTGATGAAACCCCAGTTGGAGAATGCCAAGGCCATGGAAGGCAGCAACGGGATCAAGCCGGAGAAGTGCGCCAAACAGCAAGAAGAGTACACCGTCACGGACCTGACCGGCACAGTGGCGGCATCTGCAACGGTCCAGGGGGACTCCACGGGCAAAGTGATCCAGATATTCTCGATCACCGATGCACAGACCCGGAAAAATATCTCTGAGGCTCTGAAGCTGTCCGACATCGAAGGATGCGAATCGATCAGCGTGAGCGTCTCGGGTCAGGAAGTAAACACGGACCGACAGATATTGGACCTTGACTCAACCGCAGACCAGGCGCTGACGATGGCCACGCAAATGAAGGTTGGGGCGGACGAGTACCTGAATTCGGTCGCGGTGCAGGCTCTCGAAGGCAATAATTTCGTTCTGGTGACATTTTCCAGTGGAACCGTGGAAGCACCCTTGCTCGCGGGAGAAGCGATGAAGCTGGCCGATCAAGCGTTTGCCGAAATCAAATCGTTGCAATAATTAGGCCTTGGGCTTTTATTTCTAACCATTATTCAAATACAGTGGAAGCAACACCATTCAACGTGAGGACTGAATCATGAAAAAACGTTCACTTTGGTTGCTTCCGCTTGCAGGGGCGCTGGCGCTGACCGGTTGCGCGGACTCGGGCAATGAGGCCCCGGCGGCATCGGATGAGGCGCAAGCCTCGGAGCAAGCCCCGGCAGCGGAGCCTTTGAGTTCCGCAAAGGTAAAGGAAGTCGTAGAAAAGTTAGTAGCCGATGAATCCGGCGCGCAGATCATCGACGGTGCTGCGATCGCAGAGTCTCTGCCACAGGCGAAGGAACTGGTCAAAGGCATGAACATCGAGCCTGCCAAGTGCGCGGAACTGGTCGCGCAGCAAAGCTCATGGGACATCGAAGGCATCAATATGGCCGTTGCCACCGTCGCGGGCGCGGAGGCCGGTGAGTCAACCAGCTACAGCGTTGCATCCTACGAGGACGACGCAAAGCTATCCGAGATCAAGAAGACCGTCGAGGCCAAGGATCTGCAGGGCTGCGACAGCTTCTCCATGGAAATGCAGGGAATGAAGCTCAACGCTTCGGCTGAAATGCTTGAAGCCACCTCGGACGCCGAAGTGACCACGGCAACGAAGACGAGCATCAGCATGGAAGGCACCGAGGTGCCGATGGGAAGCTACACCGTTCAGGGTCTTGTCGGCCCCAATGCGGTGTCCATTTCCTACTCCGGTGCGGTTGAGGATGAGCAGGCTAAAATCGACGAGCTGGTCAAGGAGCTCAACGTCGCAGTTGCAGAGTTGGAGAAGGCTCAGTAACGCGAGATTTTTCACCATTCGCCGCCTGCTTCCATTCTGGATGCAGGCGGCGTTGCTGTATGCCAGCTCAACATATACCTTGTGCACTTGCGAATCCTCGTGTGCGCGCGAGAGCATGGGAGGATGGCCACGATTGCAGACATTCGAGTAATAGCAGCAGCGCTGCCTCAGCTCGAGGAAGGCATTAGTGGATATGGCAGCGGAGCGAAGTGGTCGGTGCCCCGCGGCATGGTCATCTGGCGGCGACCGCTGGGGAAAGCTGACACGAAAAGACTCGTTGATCAGGGGCAATCTGTCCCGCAAGGCGAAATCTACGCGGTGCGCACCGCCTCGGAGATTGCCAAGAAAGAACTGATTGATGCTTTCGGAGAACTATTCTTTGATATTCAGCATTTGACCGGGACCGACATTGTGTTATTCCATTTAGAACACATCAAGATAGATCAGCTTCGTGAAGTGATCATCGAAGGGTGGTTGGCGAGAGTTTCGAGCACGACGGCCAACGCCTGGAGAGAAACCCTCCCAGGGCAGTAGTTTTTCTATTGCGGTAAGAATCACGGTAGTCTCCACAGCCTTAGGAATACTAGGGTTTTGCCTATAGAGGTTAGGATTGTGGAAGGCTATTTTTAGGCCAATTACACATCAGATTTTGCATAGCTGAGTCGACCTCCAGTGGCACACCATGGACCGGCGACTTACGGAAAAGGACGCCCCGCGTGGTTTTGAAGCTTTCCACCCTGTTCCTGCGCACCTTGCGCGAAGATCCGGTTGAAGCAGAAGTAGACAGCCATAAGCTGTTAGTTCGTGCCGGATACATTCGCCGCGCAGCACCGGGCATTTATACCTGGCTGCCACTGGGCTTGAAGGTGCTTGCTCGCGTAGAAGCTATTGTTCGCGAAGAAATGAACGCCATTGGTGCTCAGGAAGTTCATTTCCCGGCACTGCTGCCACGCGAGCCTTACGAACAGACCGGACGATGGACTGAATACGGCGAAGGCCTTTTCCGCCTGCAGGACCGCAAGGGTGCGGACTACCTGCTTGCTCCAACGCACGAGGAAATGTTCACCTTGCTGGTCAAGGACCTGTACTCCTCGTACAAGGATCTTCCTGCCTACCTGTACCAGATCCAGAATAAGTACCGCGACGAAGCACGTCCGCGCGCAGGCCTGCTGCGTGGCCGCGAATTCATCATGAAGGATTCGTACTCCTTCAACATCGATGACGAGGGTCTCGACGAAGCCTATGACGCACACCGCGGCGCGTACCTTCGTATTTTCGAGCGCCTGGGCCTAGAAGTCGTGCCAGTGTTCGCGCAGGCAGGTGCCATGGGTGGCTCGAAGTCCGAGGAATTCTTGCACCCAACTGCCATCGGCGAAGACACCTTCGTGCGTTCGCCAGGCGGCTACGCGGCCAACGTTGAGGCGGTCACTACCGTCGTTCCTGAAGCAGTCGATTTCAGCGACGCTCCGGCATTCGAAGTCCTCGATACCCCGGAGACCCCAACCATCGAGACGCTGGTCGCCGCCGCCAACGAGCTGCGCCCGCGCGCCGAAGGCGAATGGGCTGCGGCCGACACGCTCAAGAACGTCGTCGTCGCGGTCATCGACCCCGAAGGAAACCGCCACGTCGTGGCCATTGGAGTGCCGGGGGACCGCCAGGTCGACCTGAGGCGCGCGCAAGCAACCATCGGCATGGCCCTGGACATCAGCGGCGAAGTGCTGGTCGAAGCGGCAAGTGCCGAAGACCTCGCCAAGCACCCAGAGCTGATCGCCGGCTACATTGGCCCAGGCAACGGACTGGACCAGCAGGTGCTGGGCTCCGAAGCCTCCAGCGGGATCACCTACCTGGTTGATCCGCGCGTGGTCTCCGGCTCCAGCTGGATCACCGGCGCCAACGAAAAGGGCAAGCATGTCTTCGGCCTGGTGGCCGAGCGCGACTTCTCCTTCGACGGCACCATCGAGTCGGTTAATGTGCGCGCAGGTGACCCAGCTCCGGACGGCTCCGGCCCGCTGCGTGCCGAACGCGGTATCGAAATGGGACACATCTTCCAGCTCGGCCGTAAATACGCGGCAGCCTTGGATCTCAAGGTGCTGGACAAGAACGGCAAGCTCTCTGTGGTCACCATGGGTTCCTACGGTATTGGCGTTACCCGTGCGGTAGCAGCCCTCGCCGAGGCCTACCACGATGAAAAGGGCCTTGCCTGGCCAAAGCAGGTCGCCCCGGTCGACATCCACATTGTCGTGACCGGCAAAGGCGAAGAGCTGCTGGCAGCGGGCGAAAAACTAGCCAAGGAATTCGAAGCCAAGGGCATGGAGGTTATCTTCGATGACCGTGCAAAGGTTTCTGCCGGCGTGAAGTTCTCCGACGCAGAATTGATCGGCGTGCCAACCATCGTTGTGGTGGGCCGCGGGCTAAGCGACGGAGTGGTTGAGGTCAAGGATCGTGCCACCGGCGAGCGTCGTGACGTTGCCGTTGCCGACGTGGTGGAAGAGCTGACCGCGTAAACTGCCGGTAGCTTTTCACAAGCAATAAATGAATAGAGGTGCAGCGCGGTGCCGGAGATTCTCTCCTTCTTGTCACTTGATGGTGTTGAGTTCAGCTGGACGTCGCTGATCCTGCTTTTACTGGCAGGGTTTGCGGCCGGTTGGATCGATGCAGTTGTCGGTGGCGGTGGACTGATCCAGTTGCCCGCGCTGCTTCTCTTTCCCGGAATGAGCCCAGTACAGGCCCTGGCCACGAATAAGCTGGGTTCCATTTTTGGAACCGCCACCAGCGCGATTACCTACTACAGGCGGACCAGCCCGGACCTGAAAACGGCAATCCCCATGGCCCTGATGGCCATGGTTGGTGCCTTTGGTGGTGCAGCCATTGCCACGATTCTGCCCGAAGAAGCCATCCAGCCAATCATTATCGCCGCGTTGGTGGCGGTGCTTGCCTTCACAATTTTCAAGCCCAAAGCCGGAGAGCTGAGCAAGCTACGCTACCGGGGCAGCGGGCACTACCTGCGGGCGGTAGCGATCGGACTGATCATCGGCGGCTATGACGGCATGATTGGTCCGGGTACCGGATCATTTTTGATCATCGCTATGGTCACGGTGCTGGGGTACAACTTCTTGCAGTCCTCGGCCAAAGCGAAGATCGTCAACCTAGCCACCAACTTTGGCGCCCTGGTGTTGTTCATTCCGGCTGGGCACGTGGTTTTCGGGTTGGGGTTGGCCATGGGATTGATGAATATGGCCGGCGGCTACCTCGGTGCCCGCATGGCGATTTCCAAAGGCAGCAAATTCATCAGGATCATTTTCGTGATCGTGGTGTGCGCACTGATCATCAAACTCGGTTCAGACATGATCTTTGCCTAGGGGCACAACGATTCCCGGGAAACGGTCCAGCGAAAGGCAGCCAGCCTGGTTAGAATCATCGCCTTTCCGAAACCGAACACCGGCTTGCCGCGGTGGTTGGCGGCGGCCAATTGCCCAACGTGGGCCGGGCGGATTAATGCATGCCCTTTAACCACGAATTGCCGGTTCGCTTGGACTGCGAGCCGGCAATTCCTGGAGGCAATGTCCCCATACTGCCTTACCTAGAATCAACATCAATCAGCCTTGACCCATCCCCATAGGCCGGGCGCATTAAAGAAGCTGAGCTTTTGGATTTGCCCCAAAAGCTTTCTCCCTAACGCAGGTTCCCAAAAAGGCTGACCGTCATCTAGGACGTCATACGGTGGCAGCAACCGCTCCCACCAGGCCACACCCTCGAAGCGCTGAGGGATTGCTGTGGCGTTAGTTCTAGGATCTCAAATTGAGGTTCTGCCGTCGTCATACCTGCACGGTATCTTTCTCTGGAAACTTTCAGTTTCGTCCCGGGATCTTGTCATCGGCACGGCTGAAGCCCGAGCGGTACGCCAAGGCCACAGCCGAAGCGCGGTCCCGGGAGCCGGTCTTGAAGAGGATTCGGGCCACGTGAGTTTTGACCGTCGCCTCGCTGAGCACCAGCAGGTCTCGGATCTCCTGATTGGACAGGCCCGCGGCCACAAGTCGCAGGACTTCCTGTTCTCGAGGAGTCAGCAGCTCCGTGATGTCCGGCAAGTCCGAGGAGCTCATGTGCAGGCGCTGCACGAGCCGGGTGGCAGCCGTCGCATCCAGCCAGGTTTCACCCGCCGCCACCCGCCGAATCGCGGCCGCGATCTCGTTGGGCAAGGCGTGTTTCAGCAGATATCCACTGGCACCGGCCTGGAGCGCCTTGACCACTACCTCCTCATCATCAAAGGTAGTCATAATCAGCACCCGGACCAGCCGGTCCTGGTTCTCCCGGGTTTCACGAACCAGCTGCTTGGTCGCCTCAACCCCGTCGATCCCAGGCATGCGCACATCCATGAGCACCACGTCGGGGAGGTGCTTGCCAGCAAGTTCAAGAGCTTGGGGCCCCGAGCCCGCCTCGCCGATCACCGAGAGGTCAGGCTCGGCGGAAAGCAACATGGAAATGCCGGCCCGGACCATTGGCTGATCATCCACTATGAGGATGCGAATTCTGGAACTCGCATTCGGGCCGTGGGCGGTGGGTTCTGGGTCTGCGATCATCGTGTTGACGCTCCACTCACAAATCATCCGACGAGCTGTTATGGCCCGAGCCTAGTTCAGTTCGCACGGGCAGAACCGCTTTGACGAGAAAACCGCTATCGGTAGGACCGCTGACTAGTGTTCCTCCGCAGATAGTGACGCGTTCGCGCAAGCCCAGCAGCCCGAACCCGCCCGAGAGGCCCGACTTTTCGATGATTCCGGATAGCGAACGGATGGATACTGTCAGCTCTTCGGACTCCCAATGGGTTTCGACGTAGGCTTTGGCGCCTTGACCGGCGTGGCGCATCACATTTGACAGGCCCTCTTGGACTACACGATAGGCAGCGTGTCCGACGCTTGGATCGAGCGGACGCTCGGGGCCGGAAATAGACTCGTGGATTTCGACCCCCGAAGTTCGCGCCGCCTGGATGAGCTCGGCAAAGTCGGAGATTCCGCGCGGCGGAGAATCTGGGGCGTCTCCCTCGCCGCGCAAGAGTCCCAGCAGGCGGTGTAGTTCGCGGATGCTCTGCTCCGCGGTCTGCTGCATATCCGCGAGTGCCGCATCCAGGTCAATTTCGCGCGACTTGGTGCGTTGCACCGCCCTCAGGCCAGCGGTCTGCAATACGATCGCCGTGAGCGAGTGCGCCACAGAATCATGCAAGTCGCGGCTGATACGCAGCCGCTCCGTCGTGGTGGCTTCTTCGCGGGCACGAATTGCCCAAGCACGTTCCGTGCGCAGCGTGCGCTCATAGCTGGCCAATGCCACGCCCGAGCCCCACACCGCGAGAACCAGCAGCGTGAAGACGGCCGCGCTGGGGAGAACCGTCGTGAGGTTACCGATGACTTGCAACTTCGTGGAAACCAACGAGGCGGTCAGTATCGGGATGGCTGCGCCGATCAGGGCCAGATATGCCCTGCGTCGCGGCAAGCGCCGGGCCAGGTAGAAAACGGCAATGAGGAACCCGACCATCAAGGTCGGTGCCATGGGGTCGATGAGGCAGCCGGTGCTCAGCAAGATCATCGTGTAGTAGCCAAGGATCGGCGAGCGGGTCATCACGAAGGTGGTGTAACCCAGAGCAGCAACCGTGATGATGATCCAGGATGGAATTGTCCCTGCATAGCCCCCGGGGTTCCTTGCGGACCAGACGATCATCTCGAAGATAAACCCGGCGATAGCAACGAACAGGCGTTGGACCAGATCTTTGCCTGGCACCAGCGTGGCTACCCGGACGCCGCTTGCGGTGCCGCGCGGGGAATGCGCCTGTCCTGAGGGCGTGGAGAAACTCACCGTGGAATCCTTTGGCGGGATGCAGCGTAGTCTGAGCCGGTAAAACCGAGGCCGCAAGGGACGTCCATTAGCCGACTACCTGAGGCTTCGCAGTAATTGCGAGGGTTCCTCGCGACCGAGTGCCGGTCCACCAGAGGATGATGCCAGGCGTCAAAAGGACTGCGAGCGCCTGGCTGCCGAAAATTCCACCGGGGGAATCAAACACTGGGAACTCCTCAGAATCTGTGCGGTTGAATGTATCTTGTCACACACGGCGATGCGGGCACATCATTCTGAGCAGGTACGTTTTCGGCCGCTGAATCGTTCAGACCCAGGCGTGCAGGTAATACCTGGCGAGTATTACTCGCTGGCGTTCAGCAGTTCTGGATCTAGTCCACGTTGGCGCTGCTCAATCAGAACCTGCCAGGTCGTTTCGGCCAACGTGCCTTGCGCGCTGTCCTTCGCGGCACCCGAGGCAAGAGCTAGCGCTTGAACAAAATCGTCCTCGGCTTCTGTGGCCAGCGAACCGAGCTCATTGAATCCGTCCTCGGGCAGAACATAGGCCGACTGGCGTAGGTCCGCACAGTCGCCTGGCAGCACCGAGCGCACCTTGCGCAGTTCGGCATTCAACATCGTGCGGCGCTCTTCGATCTGCGCCGCATCCGCGTTGGCTCCGCGCGCAGCCTGCAATTGCAGGATGTAGTCCAATGCATAGCCGCGGTCCAGCGCCCGGGCCACCCGTACGTCATCATGCAACGCCGGATCGGAAATCGGGGTTTCCGCGTCTAGGAGCTTCAGATCCCTGAGGCAACCCACAGGTTCCCCCTCGGCTTCGCCCTGCCCGGAGAGCAGCGGGGCGGGCAGCTGATCCACCGACTCCTGCTTGGCTACGGTGCGTAGCGCGCTGCGCGCTTCGAGATTTGTTTGGAAGGCCAGCTGCGTCAGCGCGGGTGCCAGCGGTGCCTGCTCTTCGGGGATGGCCGGCATATGGGTGCTCAGCTCGGCAACCTGTTCGGCCAGTTTGGAAACCGCCTCGGGGCTGAAGCTTTGCGCCAACGGCTCCGCTGGCTGATCCTCGAAACTCAACTGGCCAACCAGCCGCGAGCCATGAGCCAAGGTGGCGCTCAATTCGCTCAGGGCGCCGGCGCTGTCCGAGCCTGCCAGCGCGGCCAACGCGTCGGCCTGGGAGGCGAGTTGCGCCAGGGTTGAGCCGTACTGCCACAGCTGGAGCTGCGCTTCGGAACTTCCGCGGATTTCCTCCGGCAGGCCACGATCTTCCAACGACCCTCGAAAGATGCTCATGCCCACACCCCAGGTGAGGCCAGCGCATAGAACTCCGGCTAGCAGCGGTGCGATCCAGCCCGGTGCGCGCCTGGCTTTTGGGGTGCGTCGGGTGGGTTGCGGTGTCGAGTTCTCAGTCATGGCGATTCGATCATGCCATGAAGTTGCGGGCTAAGCCCGGTTCAAACGCGCTGAATGCGCGAATTGCGCGTGAGTTCTTTCACCTGTGCCCATTAAGCAGTTCTCATCTTGCGTGCGTGCATATACCCTTAAAGGACAACATCGAATAACGTGGGAGGATATCCATGACCGCTAAGCCGGCTGATACCGAACAAGAGGCACAACGGTTGACGACCGTGCTGGAGAAGGAAGTGGAATCCCACGGGCTGGTGCTGGAAGAAGTCTCTGTCCGCCCTTCGGGAAAGCAGATGACCGTGCAGGTCATCGTCGACAAGGCTGACGGCACCCAATCGGTGATTTTGGACGAACTTGGTGAAGTAACTACCACCATTTCTAATGCCTTGGATCAGGACGCCAAATACGCGTCAGTAGATCCATATGAACTCGAAGTAAGCTCCCCAGGTCTTTCGCGCCCACTGACGCTGAATCGTCACTGGATCCGTGCGAAGAACCGGATGGTGAAGTTTAATCTCTCCGACGGCAGCAAGCTGCGTGGCCGGCTGACCGAGGTCACCGACACCGAGGTAGTCATTTCCGTGCACCACGAGCCTGCCAAAAAGGGCATGAAGGTCAAGGTCGATGAACCGAAGACCTTCGCCTTGGAAGACATCCGCAAGGCAGTCGTTGACCCGGAAATCAATTTCGACGACGCGCTATTTGAAAACATTGATAACGAAGATTTGGAGGGCTAGGCATGGATATTGATCTCGATGCGCTACGCATCCTGGAAAAAGAGCGGGACATCCCGATGGATGTGCTGATCCCTACCATCGAGTCGGCACTGCTGCTGGCCTACAACAAGACCGACGGCGCAATGCCCGGTGCTCGCGCTCATATCGAGCAAAGCAATGGACATGTGGCAATCTTCGTCGAGGACCGCGATTCCACCGGCGTGCTGCTGGGCGAATTTGATGACACCCCGCACGGTTTCGGCCGCATTGCCGCGTCCACCGCACGTCAGGTGATCATGCAGCGTCTGCGCGAAGCCGAAGACGCAGTGGTCGTGGGGGAGTACTCCTCCCGCGTGGGCACGCTGATCTCCGGGGTCATCCAGCAGGGCCACTCCTCGCATATGGTCCAGGTGAATATCGGTGAGGTCGAGGCACTGCTTCCACCGCCCGAGCAGGTTCCAGGCGAGCGTTACACCCATGGCAGCCGCTTGCGTTCCTATGTGGTCTCCGCCGAACGCGGTACCAAGGGCCCGGCAATCACCTTGTCGCGTTCGCACCCGAATCTGGTTCGCCTGCTGTTCGAAATGGAAGTTCCGGAGATCGCAGACGGCACCGTCGTGGTTGAGGCCTTGGCCCGCGAAGCAGGGCACCGCACCAAGCTTGCGGTGCACGCCACCCAAGCCGGAGTGAACGCCAAGGGCGCTTGCATCGGTGAAATGGGTACCCGCGTGCGTGCGGTGATGAACGAGTTGAACGACGAGAAGATCGACATCGTTGACTACAACGAGGATCCGGCCAAGTTCATCGCTGCCGCTTTGTCCCCATCGAAGGTCGTCTCGGTCGAAATCCTCGACGAGGACGAGCGTCGCGCTCGTGTAGTCGTGCCGGACAGCCAGCTGTCTCTGGCCATCGGCAAGGAAGGCCAGAACGCGCGTCTGGCCGCCAAGCTGACCGGCTGGCGCATCGACATCATTGCCGCATCCGGTGGCAAGGAACCACAGTTCTAATTTTGAGCAATTCCTGATCCCGGTCAACGGGAGACGGAAAATAGATTTGCCTAGCACGTTTTTTGGCCTCGGCGTACCTGTGATCTGGACCTCACGCGTGCGCCGAGGTCTAAACGCGCTAGACTAGTAGTTGGCTCGTTGACAAGTTGTGGAAGGTGAGGATGGCGCTCGCATGAAACTGCATCAGCAACGTACGTGCATTGGCTGTCGAACCATCACATCTCAAGATGAGCTACTCCGTTGGGTTTTGAATCAGGACTCACCGCTGCGCGGTGTGCATCTGGATCTTTCGGGCTCCGCCGCAGGGCGGGGTGCCTGGACCCATGGAACCGAAAAGTGTGTGCGGCATGCTGTGCGACGCAAGGCATTTTCCCGAGCTTTTAGAAGTTCGGTTGATGACTCCTGCGTGGCACAGCAGTTCGCCGCATACGAAGATCAGTCGGCAACGGGCCGGCTATCTGGCAATCATGATGAAAGCGGGTCAGAAATCTGATGGCAACCCGATGAGTCCGCTAAGTTGAGCGCACAACGATGAACAATCGGTTTTGCGTGATCCACCGTGCGGCGGAAGAATTTCACGAATTACAACGCTGATCAGCCAGAACACCCAAGTCTTATTGAACCCGGGGTTCTAGCCGATCGCATCGACACAGGAGAGATGTGGCTAAACCCCGCGTTCACGAGCTCGCTAAAGAGCTCGGAATTACTTCAAAAGAAGCCCTAACTAAGTTGCAGGATATGGGCGAATTCGTTCGCTCTGCTTCCTCAACCGTTGAACCTCCGGTAGCGCGCAAACTGCGCGATGCCTTCCCAGGTTCGGCAGCCCCAGCCAAGCCAGCAGGCTCGACCCCAGCACCACGTGCTGGCGGTCCAAAGCCAGGCGCTAAGCCTGCGGCCAAGCCAGCTGCCACCCCGGCTACCCCAGCAGCTAAGGCTCCGGAAGCTCCGGCGGCCCCAGCTGCTAAGTCGCCAGCTGCTCCGGCGGCTCCAGCCGCTCCGGCGGCAGCAGCACCAGCGGCCAAGGCTCCCGAGGCGGACGCCCCGGCAGCCAAGGCTCCGGCAGCCCCGGCCCCGGGCGGTCCACGCCCAGGTCCAAAGCCGGCACCCAAGCCAGCTGGCGCCCCACGCCCCGGCAACAGCCCGTTCTCCTCGCAGCAGGGAATGCGCGGCGGGGATGAACGTCGTGGTTCCCGCGACGGCGGCCAGAACCGTGCACCACGCCCACAGGGCGCCGGCGCAGGAGCTCCACGTCCAGGCGGTCCACGTCCGGGCAACTCGCCATTCTCCGCACAGCAGGGAATGCGCGGCGAAGGCGGCCAGGGCGGTCCACGTCCAGCAGGCCGAGGCCCACGCCCCCAGGGTGCTGGCGGTCAAGGTACCGGCGGTCCGCGTCCACCACGTGATGGTGCACCAGCTCGCGGTCCACGCCCACAGGGTGCCGGCGGACAGCGTCCGGCCGGCCAGGGCCAGGGCGGTCCACGCCCAGCAGGTGCCGGAACCGGCGCACCACGTCCGGCAGGTGCCGGCGCTGGTGGCGCAGGCGCCGCAGGTGGCGCAACTCCACGTATGATGCCTAACCGCACCGATCGTCCGGCTCCAGCAGCCGGCGGTCGTCCGGGTGCCGGCGGTCGCGGTCGTCCAGGTGGCGGCGGCGGTCCAGGTGGCGCTCCGGGTGCCGGTGCAGGCGGCGGCGGATTCCGTCCGGGCGCTCCACGCGGCCGTGGCGGCGTTGGCGGTGCCTTCGGTAAGGGCGGCGCCGGACGCGGCAAGCAGCGCAAGTCCAAGCGCGCCAAGCGCCAGGAATTGGAGCAGATGAGTGCTCCGAGCCTGGGCGGCGTCAACGTTCCACGCGGCAACGGATCCTCCGAGATCCGCCTGCGCCGTGGTGCGTCGATCACCGACTTCGCCGATAAGATCGGCGCAAACCCGGCAGCACTGGTCACCGTGCTCTTCCACCTGGGAGAAATGGCTACCGCCACCCAGTCGCTGGACGAGGCGACCTTCGAGGTCCTCGGTGCAGAGCTGGGCTACAAGGTCCTGGTCGTCTCCCCGGAGGACGAGGACAAGGAACTGCTCGAAGGCTTCGGCCTGGACCTGGATGCCGAACTTGAGGCTGAAGGCGAAGCCGAGCTCGAAGAGCGTGCCCCGGTCATCACGATCATGGGCCACGTCGACCACGGTAAGACCCGACTGCTGGATGCAATCCGCAAGTCGAACGTCACCGAGGGCGAGCACGGCGGCATCACCCAGCACATCGGTGCCTACCAGATCAACCACGAGCACGAAGGCCGCGACCGTGCGATGACCTTCATCGATACCCCGGGCCACGAGGCGTTCACCGCCATGCGTGCCCGTGGTGCCGAGGTCACCGACGTTGCAGTGCTGGTTGTCGCAGCGGATGACGGCGTCATGCCGCAGACCGTTGAGGCGCTGAACCACGCACAGGCTGCCGGCGTGCCGATCATCGTCGCGGTCAACAAGATCGACAAGGAAGGCGCCAACCCTGACAAGGTCAAGGGCCAGCTGACCGAATACGGTCTGGTTCCCGAAGAATACGGTGGCGACACCATGTTCATCCATGTCTCGGCGCTGCAGCGCGATGGTATCGACGAATTGCTCGATGCCGTGCTGCTGACCAGCGACGTGCTGGAACTGCAGGCGAACCCTGACAAGTCCGCCCGCGGTGTAGCCATCGAAGCGAACCTGGACAAGGGCCGCGGTTCGGTTGTCACCGTGCTGGTGCAGTCCGGTACCTTGGCAGTGGGCGACACCATGGTTGTGGGCACCGCCCACGGCCGTGTGCGTGCCATGTTCAACGAAAACGGCGAGAACCTCGACGTGGCCCTGCCGTCGCGTCCGGTTCAGGTCTTGGGCATGTCCTCGGTGCCACGCGCCGGCGACGGCTTCCTGATCACCGACGACGAGCGCACCGCACGCCAGATCGCCGACAAGCGCGAAACCGCAGAGCGCAACGCCATGCTGGCCAAGCGCCGCAAGCGCATCACCCTGGAAGACTTCGACCAGGCTGTGGCAGATGGCAAGATCGATACGCTGAACCTGATCCTCAAGGGCGATGCCTCCGGTGCTGTCGAAGCACTGGAAGACTCGCTGATGAAGATCGACGTGGGCGACGACGTGCAGCTGCGCGTGATCCACCGCGGCGTCGGCGCGATCACCCAGAACGACGTCAACCTGGCAACCGTTGACAATGCCATCATCATTGGCTTCAACGTGCGTCCGGCAGAACGCGTGGCAGACCTGGCCGATAAGGAAGGCGTTGACATGCGCTTCTACTCGGTCATCTACTCCGCAATCGATGACATCGAAGCTGCCCTGACCGGCATGCTGAAGCCAGAGTACGAGGAAGTTGCCCTGGGCAGCGCCGAGATCCGCATGGTCTTCCGCTCTTCGAAGTTCGGCAACATCGCAGGTTCGATCATCCGCTCCGGCACCATCAAGCGAAACACCAAGGCACGCCTGGTTCGCGATGGCAAGGTAGTGGGAGACAACCTGAACATCGATTCGCTGCGCCGCGAAAAGGACGACGTCACCGAGGTCCGCGAGGGCTTCGAGTGTGGTATCGGCCTTGGCTCGTTCAACGACGTCAAGGAAGGCGACATCATCGAGACCTTCGAGATGCGCGAAAAGCCACGAGCTTAATCCTTAGATGAGCAACGGCGTGGGCGCGCACCGGTAAACTGACCGGTGAGCGCCCACGCTCCTCACTTTCACGACAATTTTTTAGGAGAGATCCATGGCTGATTCAGCCCGTGCGGCCCGTTTGGCCAAGCGCGTACAGGTCCTCATGGCCCAGTCGCTGCGCACCGTCATCAAAGACGAGCGCATCGACAACGTGACCGTGACCGACGCGCGGGTCACCAACGACCTGCAGCACGCCACCGTGTACTACACGGTGTTCGGTGAGGGTGAGATCAAGGCGGAAATCGCCGAGATGCTCGCCAAGCGCACCGGTGCGCTGCGCAAGGAATTGGGACGCAACCTGACCATTCGCTTGACCCCTACCCTGGCCTTCGTGGCAGACGAGATTCCAGAGAGCGCCTCGCTTCTGAATGAACTGCTGGCCAAGGCCAAGGAAAAGGACGCTGAGGTCGCTTCGCTGCGCGAGGGCAAGACCCACGCCGGGGATGCCGATCCGTACAAGAAGGACGACGAGGACGAAGAGGCCTAGGCCTCCTCATGCTCTGCGCTTCCGCGAATCGGGAGCGAGCAAAAACCCCAGTGGTGCCGAACAGCAGTTCGTGCGCCACTGGGGTTTTTGCGTGCAGAAAAAAGCAAGAGCTTAGGGGGCGCCGGGTGTATCGCGGGGTGCGCTGGATGTGAGCCGATTGATCAGCGGGGTGCAGAGCAAATAGACCGCCACGCTGACCGCGGCGCTCGCCAGGGCCAGCGGGTAGGTGCTCATGACCAGATAGTAGCAGCCCACGATCACCACGAAGCTCAGCAACGATTCCAAGGTATTGCCGGCAATCTTGCCGGCCTCGGGAAATAGCATTCGCACCAGGCGGTCGGTGATTTCACCCGTAGCGAGCAGTACCAGGGTAAAGACGATGACGAGGACCGGAACCCATGGCCAAAGGCCCTGTTTCAGCTCGCCGAGCTGCGGGAGCCAGAGCGGGGTGAGGAATCCGAGGAGAAACGGAAGTCCAGCCATCAGCGCGCAGGCGGCCAGATAGAGGATGAAGATCAGCAGTTCGTGGGGTTTCGGTTTTTGTTCCGGCAAGTTTTCCTTTGCATGGATTGCAACGCGTGATTAGCGATGGCTCCGCGCGGTATTCGTGGAGTGGGGGGTGCTGTCCATGATGCCACAGAAAGAATTGAGGACCATGAAGAGCAGGGGCCAGTGCGCGTTGGCCAATCTGGCTCCCCGGCGGGCCGCTGGCAGCGTTTCGCAACTCATGAGAATTGATGGTGGTCAGCGCGGAGATACTGGACTACCGTGGAGATCAAAGACTTGCCTGAAACAAAGGAGCAGCTCATGCCGGAATTCACCACCACATTGATGGCCTCGACCGGAAATAACGTGGGCATTGTTGTTCCCGACGAAATCGTCCGGGGATTCAATCACGGCAAACGGGTACCGGTGACGGTGACGATCGACGGGGACTACACCTATCGAAATACCATCTCATCCATGGGCGGGCAATTTTTGATCTCTTTCAATTCCGAAACGCGCGGTGCCACCGGTCGGGGTGCCGGGGATGAGGTCACCGTGAAACTGGAACTCGACGAGGCACCGCGAATCATCGAAGTCCCCGAGGACCTTGCGGTGAAACTGTCTCTGGAACCGGCCCTTGCCGACGCCTGGAACAATCTCTCCTACAGCAAGCAACGCGGTCATGTTGAACCGATCATCTCGGCAAAGGGCGCGGATACCCGTGCTCGACGAGTGGAAAAAGTCATCAAGGCACTACGCGTCGACTAGTGTCGACTAACTTTGGTGCGTCGGTACCGGCGCTCCAGGCGACCGCGGAGGATAGGCCGGGCGGATTACCCGCCCGGTGGCGAGCATGGCGCAAGGGAGCCGACCACATGGGACAGCCAAGGGCCGTGGGGATTCAGGATCTACGGCTGTGCGCAGCACGCGCGGAAGACGCTGCAGCCATAGCCCAGCTGTGTGTGGACAGCGGCCGGGACCCGTGGACGGCGCAGGCAATCCAGAGCACCTCCCACCGGACCGTCGTAGTGGCGGTGGCCGGCACCCAGATTGCCGGCATCGCGAAGACCCATTGGCACGAAGACGCCCACGGAATTGCACCCGCAGGCCACTACCTCGGCGGGGTCATCGTAGATCCAAACTGGCGCAGGCATGGAATTGGCCAGGCCCTCACCGCGGCGCGTCTGGAATGGATCGCTGCGCGGAGCCGGCGCGCGTACTACTTCACCAACGAACGAAACGTCTCCTCGCTGCGCCTGCACGCGAAATTCGGGTTTGTGCAGATCGCGGCCGGCGAAGAGATTCGCATGGTGCGCGCCGACGACGGTGACTCGAAGCTATTGCTTTTCGAAGCGGTGCTCTGAGATGCCAAACGGCGCCTGCCGGCTCCGCTGAGAAGCCTGCAGGCGCCGTGGCAAGCGGCCCTAGTTCTTGGAAATTTTGCCGGTCATCGTTGCCACCGGCAGGAGGAACATTGGCTTCATGAACACCCAAGCCGCCGCGACCACCGCCACCGAGACCAAGAAGATCACCAGCCCCCATGCATCGGCCGCGTCCCGCGAGGCATACATGTGGTTCAGGTTCTTCAACGCGCCGGTGGTGAATACCAGGAATACGTGGACCAGCACGAAGGCGACGAAGAAGAGCATCACCGGGAAATGCACCTTGCGGGCCAGCTCGATCGGATAGACCCGGTTCAAGGCCTTGGGCTGAGTCGGCCACCAGCTGGACATCCGGACACCGGTCACAATGGCCAGCGGTGCCGCCACGTAGATCACGAGGAAGTAGGAGGTCATCTGCAAGGCGTTGTAATGAATCCAGCCGTTTTCGACAGGCCAATTGAGCGAGGCATATTGAATGGCGCCGGAGATCATATTCGGGAAGACATCCCAGCTGGTCGGAACCACTCGCATCCACTGGCCGGTAACGGCCAGCAGGATCACGAAGACCAATCCGTTCAGCACCCACAATGCATCCAGAGCTTGGTGGGTCCAGATGCTGAGCGAATATTTCTTGGGGCTATTTCCCTTCGGGGAGAACCAGGAGTTCGCCTTGGGCGTCCACATCGCTGCCGGTCGTTTCTCATGACGTACCTGTAACCCGGTGCGGATAATCAGCACGATAAAGAACATATTCAAGAAATGCTGCCAACCAAGCCAAGCCGGAATTCCAAGCGGCGCAGAGTCGGGCATGGTTGAATGCCCGTCATAGGTGGCGATGAAGTCCTGGATTGGTTCCAGCGTGCGCAAGCCGCGCGCGGCAAGAACCACCAGCAGGGCCACAATGACCGCTCCGATCACCATGATCGCCGGTTTGACCCAGGGCTTCATCTTGATCTTTGAGGTTCCTTGGGCATCGGAGGCCGGGCGCTTTTCCGCGACGGGAGGCTGGGCCGCGCTCGCGGCCTGCGCGGCTGGTTCCGCAACGGCCGGTGGCCTCTGGGCCGCGGGCTCGGCGGCTTCTTCAACGACCGGTGGTTGCCCGAGTGCGGCTGCATCGTCGGCGACTGGTTCGGAAACCGGGACAGCCACTGGGGCCTCGGCAACGGGAGCCGCAGACTCGGAGGACTTTCCGGCAGTCGCATCCTCGCGTTGGCGCAGGGGAGTGTAGCCCTGCATGCGATTGGACGGAACTGCAGCCCGTTCGGATGAATCCGCCGAAGCTGCCTCGGCGCCCGAAGCGGCAATTGCCGGAGCAGCCGGTTCCGGGGCCGGTGCCGGCGGAGTTTCGCTCGGCGGTGCCGCCGTCTTTGCTGCGGCCACGCCAGCGGTTTCCGCAGCGGCGGCAGCCGGTGCCGCGACCTGTGCGCCAGTGCTGGCGGCGTCCGCGGCCGGAGCCCGGAGCGGGGTATAGCCCTGCATGCGTTGGCGTGAGGAGCTAGCGGCGGTGTTCGAGACGGGCGCCGGCACAGGCTCAGGCTGAACGGCCGCCGTCTCTGCCGGTGCAGGAGCCTGTTCTGGGGCCGGAGCGCTCTGCACTGGGGGAGCGGCGGGTACCGGCTCGCTGGTTACCGGTTCGGTGACCGGTGCTGCGGGCACGCTCGCCGTCGGTGGTGTCTCAATTTTCTGTGCAGGCTCGGCAGCCGCATCGGGTTTAACCCCGCCCTTGGCGCGCAGGGGCGTGTAGCCTGCCATCCGTTGCTTGGTCATAATCGTTGAACCTCATCGCGTCGTCGTATCCGGCAGGTGATGCTTCGCCGGAACCTACCTGAGTGGAGAATGCCGTGATTACCCTTGGCGGGTGCGGATTTCCTCGAGCAGTTTCGGGACTACGGTAAACAAGTCGCCAACGATGCCGAAGTCTGCGTGGTCGAAGATCGGCGCATTCTCATCCTTATCGATGGCTACGATCGTCTTGGCGGTCTGCATACCCGCACGGTGCTGAATCGCCCCGGAGATGCCCAAGGCAATGTACAGGTCCGGGGAGACGATGACACCGGTCTGGCCCACCTGCAGCTTCGGTGAGACAAAGCCTGAATCCACCGCGGCACGCGAGGCGCCAATCGCCGCGCCGAAGTGATCGGCCAGCTGCTCGACGATCTCGAATTTTTCCGCCGAGCCCACTCCGCGTCCGCCGGACACGACGATCTTGGCGCTGCGCAGATCCGGACGGGAGGCATCGCTTTGCATCGCTTCGACCGAGCGGATTTGGGCGCCCTTGGATACCTTGGGCAGAGCCGAAGGCTCGATGATGGTCAGCTGCGGTGCCGCGACGGACTCGGCTCGGGCATCTACGGCGCCGGGGCGAATCGTGAAGATGCGCGGTCCGCCCTCGACGGTGGATTCTGAGGTGACGTCTCCGCCGAAAATCGAGTGCATGGCGATCGGCTCGTCCTCGGCCCAGCGCATGCCCACCGCGTCAACGCAGACGGCACCCTCAACCCGAATGGCCAAACGACCGGCAATGGTGCGGCCGGAGGCCGTATTGGAGAGCAGCACCGCGGCCGGAGCCACGGTGCTGGTGGCCGAGGCGAGCGCCGCCACATCGGCCGAGCCAAGAGCCAAAGCGTCAAGGTCGGTAGGCAGCAGGTGAACTTCGGCGGCGCCGAGTTCACCGAGCTTGGCCGCAAGCTGCTGCTCTTGGCCCGCGGCGCAGACGGCAACGGCGACCGGGGTACCGAACTGGGCGGCCGTTCCAAGCAAGCCTGCGGTGGTGTTCTGCGGGGAGCCGTCCGGCGATACCTGGACATGGACGAGCACGCTGTGGGTGGTTTGAACCATGGGAAAATCCTCCTGAGCAAGGACAAATCGTGGGGATGAAGATTGTGGAAAGACCCGAGCTGAATTAGATAAAGTGCTTCTCGGCCAGGAAGTCGGCCAGCTGGGTGGCTGCCGTTCCGTCATCGGTAATCTTTGGTCCGGCGACTCGCTCGGGGCGGTCCTCCGCAGAGACCATCACCGAACGGAAGTGGGCCGCCTCGGGTCCTGCCTCGATGCCGAGGTCGGCCAGGGTCCACGTTTCCAATGGCTTGGTCTTCGCCGCACGGATTCCCTTGAAGTTCGGGAAGCGTGGCTCGGCGGACTTCTCCGTCACCGAGACAACGGCGGGTAGCTGCACGCTCAAATTCATGGTGGTTTCGCCCAGCTGGCTGGTTCCGGTCACTTCGCTTGCGCTGATTTCCAATTCGTCGGCGTAGGGCAGCAGTGGACGGTCAAGGAGTTCGGCGATCATTGCTGGCACCATGCCACCCTTGCCGTCGGTCGATTCGTTGCCTGCAAGAATCAGATCGACGTCGAGTTTCGCAAGAGCCGCCGCGAGCACCCGGGCGGTGGAGATCATATCCGACCCAGCCAGCGCCGGGTCGGAGATATGCACCGCCGAATGCGCGCCCATGGAGAGCAGCCGGCGCAGTGCAAGCACTGCCTTCTCATCTCCCATGGAGACGGCAATGACCTCAACCTCGCCCAATGACTTTTCCGCTTGGAGTGCGACCTCGCAGGCGCGTTCGCAGATCTCATCGGCGACCAGGTCTGCCGCTGCGCGGTCGAGCATTCCGGTTTGCAGGTCCAAGCGACGGCTCGACCATGTATCAGGTACCTGTTTGGTCAGGACGGCGATTTTCACGCTGGTCTCCTTCTGAGGGTTCTGTTTAAGGCCAGACGTTCTGGAGATTATCCAACGCCCTGGCACAACGCTTCAAATGAAAATTTCTCGGATGGCGAGCGCTTCGCAGCAACGTCACCGACTAGGAAAAACTCTACATGTCTATTGTGCGCTCATGGGGGTGGGGCGCACATAGAAGCCGAACTTCAGAGACAATCATGACGAAATCTTCCATTTAGGTGAAGGCAATATTCGGCGGATCGGTGATCAGTGTTAACGGATATGTCCTAAGATGCCGAATATCTTGCCATCGTCTCGAACGCCCACACCCGGATCTCGGAAACGATCACGGAACGGAATATTAGGGGGGAAGGCTCTGAGGCGACGGCATTGGGTGCCCTCAGATCCAAAACATCTAGAGTGGCGTTATGACTTTTGAATCCGTCAGGTCCTCATATGGAGCCAAGGCAAGCCAGTATGTGGATGCGGTCGGCAGCATTGAACATGCTGCCGCGGCCGATGTGGCTTTTGTCGAAACGTGGGCGCGCAGTATCAAGGGCACGGTGCTTGACGTCGGCTGCGGTCCGGGACAATGGACACATCATTTGAGTACCTTGGGGATTGCCGTAGAGGGTGTAGATCCCGTTCCCGAGTTCATTAAAATCGCTCAAAGGAGCTACCCCCAAGAACGGTACCGACGTGGCCGGGCAGAAAGCTTGCAGGTTGGCTCCGAAGCATTGGGCGGCGTGCTTGCCTGGTATTCACTGATTCACACCATTCCCGAACTAATCGGTGAGGCGCTCGCAGAGTTCGCTCGCTGCATTCGCCCCGGTGGCGGCCTTGCCTTGGGGTTCTTCACCGGCCCCACCCTCGAACCCTTCGACCATGCGGTTGCCACCGCCTACTACTGGCCCTTGGATCTCCTGGCTTCACATGTCGAGGCAGCGGGATTCACCGTGACCCAATCCGAATCGCGGAACGAAGGCCAAGCACGAACTCACGGCTCGCTCCTGGCTGTCCGCTAATCGACGCGGACCGGCTAGCACTGGAAAGCCGCCGAATAAAATGGCCTTCACTGTATTGCCGCGTGTGGGGCGGATTCCGCAATTTGCTCCTAGGGGAAACAGCATAAGGGCCGTTTTCCCAAGAAATCGAAAGAGGTTTAGCAAGTGGCAAACGAGCTTGCACGCAAGAGGGGAATGCTTGACGTTGGAGACGGCCAAAGCATCTATTGGGAAGAATGGGGCGCAGCCGACGGCGTGCCGGCGCTATATCTCCACGGTGGACCGGGCGGGACCCTAGGCGCGAGTGGCTATCGGCACAGATTCGACCTGAAACACACCCGTGTTATCGGGTTTGAGCAGCGAGGCTGCGGACGTTCGACACCGCATGCCTCGAACCCGGACACGTCGCTTCTGCATAATACGAGTGCCCACCTCATTGAAGATATTGAGGCGCTGCGCGAGGCACGAGGCATTAACGCGTGGATACTCAATGGGGTGTCTTGGGGATCAACGCTCGCGCTCGCGTACGCCCAGGCCCGCCCCGCACGCGTCCTTGGAATGGTTCTGTTCGCGGTGACCACCACTAGCAGAAGAGAAATCGATTGGATCACCGAAGGAGTCGGCTCGATTTTTCCCGAGGCATGGGACAGATTCGCCTCGTACGCCGAGCACGGCGGAGTCGGATATAGACGCGGAGAAGGGAGAATAGTCGAGGCCTATGCCCGGCTGCTGAATAGCGCAGATTCGAAGACCCGGGCGGATGCTTCGCAGGAATGGGCGCATTGGGAAGACACCCACATCTCGCTTGGCGCCGGCGGATTTGCACGCGATCCTCGCTGGGAGGACGAAGCATTTCGAATCGCCTTTGCCCGACTCACCACGCACTATTGGACGCATTTGGGCCGAACAGATTCACAGTTGCTAGAACGCATGGGGCGCATTGAGCACCTACCCGGAACCCTGATACACGGTCGACGCGATATTTCCGGGCCCGCAATCACCGCGTGGAACCTGCACCGTAGCTGGCCGAGGTCAAAGCTCATCATTTGTGATTGTTAACTTCGTTTGGCGGTTTCTGCGCACCTAATATTGGCGGTTCAACTGATTCCGATCACTAGCGTGGATCGCGCAGCTTCAACAACATCATCGGTAATCGTGTCCAGCTCATTGATTTTCATGACTCGCTGCATTTGTGTGAAGAGTCGATCGATCAGCCGGAAATTACCGCGCGTGATACGGGCGATCGCCGCGACAGCTTGCGTATCGGTGAAGTCCTCCAAGTCCAGAGTTTTTCCGAGGGCACGCCACTTTCGTTGCAGAACGAAATGCAGTTCATCCTGAGCAAGCGGACGGTACTCGTGAGCAAAACCAACACGGCTATAGAGCTGAGGGTATCGACTGAACTGCTTTTCGATGCCAGGCATCCCAATCAGCATCAGCGCGATATTGTTCCTGTCATACCTATCTCGTAGCACTTCTAAGGCAGTGGCGTTGAGTCGCTTCGACTCGTCGACGATGATCAGCTCAACATGCTTGTCTTGATTCATCGGGCCCGTCGTGGCACCTAAAGTATCGAGATGTTGATGGATACAGATCGAGGTCCGGGTGGTGACCAGAGAGAGTTCATCCTTGATTTGCTTAGGCGTCGTCAGAACCCCTGGGGTGAAGAAGACGGTCCGCGTTTTGGCCAGATCCTTGTAGATCTGGAGGTCACTGTCCTCCCGTCGGCCCCATTCCTCTATTAACGCCTCGGCTTTCGGGCTCCAGTTGGCATAACGTTTAGCCGATAGGGTTTTGCCAATTCCAGCTTGTCCATAGCAGACCCCGATAGTCCGCTGCCGACGCACCGCATTGGCGAACTCAGTGAAGCGGCGGTGCTCCTTCGTTGCGATAAAAGTTGTTGGTCCCATTACTCGTCCTCCGCGTAAGTGCGCAGCTTCGTTTTCTTGGTTCGGTGGACCGCCGGATCAGGCTGGGGTGCCTCCGTGGTTGGTTGCCCGGCCGGTAGAAATTCCGCGACGGTGGCGATTCGTTCATTGATTTGTCCGCGCAATTGACGCTTGCGTGCGGAGCGTGCCTTCTGGATGTCCTTGAACGTCACTGTGGCTCGTTCATGCGCGGGATCCACGGCTTTGCAGATGTGCTGGCCACGGTGAAAGACCTGGATCTCGGCAACGTCCCGCGGGTCATAGCGGAGAATGACGGATTCTCCGACGTAGGCAGCCAGCAACGGGGAAATGTAGCGTAGCCCTTGGAAATGCACGCCATCGCGGTGGACGATCCGTGGCTTGGCGACCGTGAGCAGCAGCAGGTTCAGTTCATCGATGGTTTCAGGCAGACGCGGTAACCAACCGTTGCCCTGCCACGCTGTTTGAGGCGTTTCCTTGATCTCTTGGTGCTCGCGCTGGTGGTAGTTCTGCCCAATGAACTCACCCAGCGCCATGTCCAGTTCACCGATGGACAGCCCCGGCTTGGGGTTGCGCACATTGTGCAAGTAGCCGGGCAGCCGGGCTAAGAGTTCGGTGTTGAGGGTGCCGAAGAATCGTTCAATCTTTCCCCTGCCCTGCGGCCGGGCCACAGCGGAGAAAATGATTTCGAAGTGCAGGTCTCTGGCGGCCTGCGCCAAGTGGTGGCTCGTGAAATCGGTTCCGTGGTCTACATAGAGCACATCAGGGATTCCGCACATCGCCCAATCTGCTGTCTTTTTGGGCCAGATCGCCTCACGCAACGCCAATGCCGTATTCAAGGATGAGGGAGCACCGGTGAAGATCATGTACCCGCACAGGGCTCGCGAGTAATCATCCATGATCGTGGTGAGCCACGGTCGGACCGGCTGGTGGCCAGCGTCAAAAACCAGGATGTCGAGCTCGGTATGATCGGCCTGCCACACCGCGTTCGGACGTTCGGCGCGGCGGCGCCAGACCAATTCATATTTATCGCGGTACACCGCCGTACCTTGCTGCGCCAGCGTCATCATCCCCGGATCTATCGCGCCGACGATCGAGCGGACGGTGGAGTAGGAAACCGGTGCCCATCCTTGGTGGAGCGCTACCTTGTTGACTTGTTCGTGGATGGCTGCCGTAGTCCTGGGCGGTTTAGCTAAGGCGAGGCCTTCGACCAGGTTCACGAATTCGCTGGGCATCCGGCGTCCGCGTTTGCCCGGTGCCACCGGTTCCAGACCAGGCTTCCCGTGGAGCTTGAAGCTCTGGTGCCATCGCTGCAGTGTCCTCAGGCCGATATGGTGTTCCCCTGCCAGAACCGTCAACGGCACTCCGTCTTCGACGTGTTGCCGCAGTATTTCCCAACGTGCTGTTGCCTTAGCCAGGTAGTCACGAGGAGTTCCTGCTTTCTCGGTACTGCTGCCAATCTGGTCTTGCCCCAGCGGTACGTCCCTGCGCGTTTCGCTTCGCAGGGACACGGCCGATCACAGACTCTTGGAAGATGCGGGCTCTTGGCCCAAGTGGCGGTAGAACGTTGCGCGGCTCCAGCCAACCAGGCGTGCTGCGTCTTCGGCGGTGCGTCCCCTGGTGCGGGCATCTTTGGCGATCGCGAGCTTGTCGGCAATCACCGCCGGGTCCGAGACCGGCCGGCCGAAACGGGTTCCGGATTGCCGGGCGGCGGCAATGCCGGCGTTGACTCGTTCAACGATCAATTCGCGCTCGTATTCGGCCAACGAAGCAAGCATGTTCAGCATCATCCGACCGGTCGATGTGGCCGGGTCGATGCCATCGGAAATGGAGCGGACATTAATCCCGCGCTCCCGCAAAAGGTTCACGGTATTCAAGACATCGATCAGGGAGCGACCCAGCCGGTCAACCCGCCACACCACGACGGTGTCGCCGGCTTCGGCATAGTCCAGCAGCTTCTTCATCCCGGGCCGATCGATCGCGCTGCGGCTGCCGGAAGTCACGTCGGCGAACACGTCGCGCTTCTGCACCCCTAAAGCAACCAGGGCATCGAGCTGCAAGGCCGCGTCTTGGCTCGAAGTGCTCACGCGCGTGTATCCCAAATGTCTCACCTGCCCCAGTGTGGCTCAAAAACCCCTGCACGGCAAGCAGGTAAGACGTTTTACGTTGGGACGACTTTATAAGACGGTTGGACTCCTTGCCGTTACGGAATATTGAGACGGCATGGCCGGGCTGAGGAGAGTGTCTCAATAATCTTTAGGTTTTCAAGACGGTGGTTTCCCGGCTTATCCGCTCAATAACTGTTGTCCGTGGCTGCAACGCCCATCACTCTTTGCTGACTTGGCGGGTGGTGGTCGGCGCGTTTGGTGCCCTTAACACTGTCCGGAACCGGACGGTTCATGGGCCGATTCCTGAGGTACCTGGCTCCGCATGGAGCTCCGCGCAGGAATCGGTGCCCGTTAGCGATGTGGGAATCGTGCGAGCGACCTGTGCCAATGAGGTGAGAACCTAGGTACCTACTGTTCCGGAGATTTCCTTCAATGCCGCCTGAAGCCTGGCGTCGGCTTCGTTGGCGACCTCGCGTGTCGCGTCGCTCTGGCTGAGCTTGACCATGGTTTGCGGGTCGATGGCCTCGATGGTGGTTTCCGTGGCGGCGGGAGCGCGACGTACGACGACGTTGCACGGGAGCAGTGCGCCCAGCTGCGGTTCGGCGGTGATGCCGCGTTGGGCCAGTTGCGGGTTGCAGGCCCCGAGGATGATGTAGTCCCCCACGGAGACCCCGGCCTCCTGGCCCAGCTTTTGGGTGAAGGTCGCCTTCACATCGATTTCCGTCAGGACACCGAAACCCTGTTCTGCCAGGGCGCCGCGTGTCCGTTCGACGGCGTCTTGCCATGACAGCGGGACGGTGATGGCGTGGGTGTAGGTCATGGCGGTTCTCCTCGGGTCGTGGTGTGGAGGCGTGCCGAGCGCGACTGCGTGCTCCGCCACGGCATGGGACCTCGGTTCTGTGGCCATGCTACGGGTTGGTGTGGTCGCGCGGAAGTGTTGCCAGGGCATTGCCCCCAGGGGTCGGCCGGGGATGCGGTGGGTGCGTTTCATACATGCGGATCGCGACGATCAGCCCTGCGGCTGCACTGAGTGCCGCGGCCATCCAGACGCCGGCGTTGAGCCCGAACAGGTCGGCGACGATCCCGCCAATGATGGCACCGACGGCATATCCGAGGTCGCGCCAGACCCGGTAGACGCCCACCGCGCGTCCCCTCCAAGCGGGATGGGCGACGTCGCCCACGGAGGCCAGCAGCGTGGGGTAGACCATGGCGGTTCCCGCGCCGAGCAATACGGTTCCCGAGGCCCAGGCACCAAAGCCGTCCCCGAGCGCGATGATCGCAAGGGCTCAGGCCTGGACCAACATGCCGGTGGTGATGAGGTGTTTGCGTCCGATCCGGTCCGAGAGAGCACCGGTCGCCATTTGGCCTATGCCCCAGACCCCGGGATACAGGGCGAAAAGCAGGCCGATCTGGCCCATGCTGAGATCCGCGGTGGCGAACAGGAGGGGGAACAGGCCCCAGGAGAGTCCGAAGTTCAGGTTGTTCACCAGGCCGGCCAGGCTCGCCGAGGACAAGGCCGGTTCCCGGAAGCTGGTCAGGGAAAAGATTTGGCCGTTGGCTAGGTTGGCGTCCAGGCCATGCCGGGCGGAGGCGCCCCGGGCAGCCATGTTTCCGGCATCCAGGAGGGCATGTGGGTGGGTCTCCCGGACGAAAAGGCCCGACAGCAGCAGTGCCAAGGCGGTGTAGGCGATTCCCAAGAGGAAGGGCGCCGGACGCAGCCCGTACTGTTCGGCGAGGTATCCGGCCAGCAGGGACGTGGCGGCCACGGCACCGTAGCCCGCGGCCTCGTTCAGTCCCATGGCCAGGCCGCGCTGGGCCGGGCCTACCAGATCGATCTTCATGATGACGGTGGTCGACCAGGTCAGGCCTTGGTTGATGCCCAGCAGAACGTTCGCGGCGACGACCCAGCTCCAGTCCGGGGCGAAAATGAGCATGAGCGGCACCGGGATGGCGAAGAGCCACCCGGCCAGCAGCACGGGGGTGCGTCCGTAGCGGTCCGAGAGGGTCCCGGCGAACCAGTTGGAGGTCGCCTTGGCGATCCCGAAGGCCGCCACGTAGGCGAAGAGGAACGTGTATCCGCTCAGGCCGAACTCCGCGTGGGCCAGCAGCGGAAGGACGGTTTGCTGTTGCCCGACCATCCCGCCGACGAGTGCGTTGACCGCGACAAGCAACGCGAACTGGGCCGCGTTGGCGCGCAAACCCAGGACAGGGAGGATCTTGGTGGTGGACGGTTTCATGCGCGGACTCCTGGAGTGCCGAGGCTGGAGGGGCAACACGGAGGGGAGCCGGGGCTAGCGGGCTTCGGTTGCCGTGGTGGTGGCGGGTGAACCCAGGGACTTGCGTCGCAGGGGGCATGCGGGGATGGCAAACCAGCACAGGGCCGCGGCCGCGGCGATTGCGGTGGCCGCGAGGCCCAGGATGAGGTTGGCGGGGGAGGGTAGTTCCTGGACGAGGACGAAGACGCCCATGGCCAGGACGAAGAAGCCAAAGCCCTTGCGCAGGGCCGCTTCGGGGATGCGTCCGGCCAGGCGTGCGCCGAGGAAGGAGCCGAGGATCGCGGCGGCTGTGACTCCGCCGACAAGTGTCCAGTCCAGGGTGACGGTGGTGAGGTAGCCGCCGAGTCCGGCGAAGGACTTCATGGCGATAACCACCAGCGAGGTGCCGACGGCGACGGGCATGGACAGGCCGCCAAGCAGGGCGAGTGCCGGAACGACGAGGAAGCCGCCGCCGGCACCGACGAGCCCGGTGACCAAGCCGACGACCAGGCCCTCGATGATGACCTTGGGCACCGGCAGATCCCCCTGGTGGGGTGCGCCTGCGGGGTTCTTACGGCCGCGGATCATGGCCAGGGAGGTGGCGACCATCATGAGGGCGAAGGCGATCATGAGGATCGTTCCGGGAATATGGCCCCCCAGGAGGCCGCCGCCGAAGGCCCCTGCCATGCCGGCGGCGCCGAAGACGAGTCCGGTGCGCCATTGCACACGTTTCTTGCGGGCGTGGGTCACGGCGCTGACGGCGGAGGTCGCGCCGACGACGAAGAGCGAGGCGGCGATGGCTTCCTTGGGGTTCATGCCGGCGACGTAGGTGAGGATCGGGACGGTGAGGATGGACCCGCCCCCGCCGAGCAGGCCGAGGGAGATCCCGATCAGCACCGAGAGCAGGAGGGTGAGTGCGAGGGTGAGGGTCATGGAGGGGGCCTTGTCTGGGAAGGAAGGGCA
>NZ_PCPS01000005.1 GCF_002975405.1 Arthrobacter sp. MYb229
TTATATATCCACCAAATTAAAAATAATTCGGTATCAATAAACTTGGCACACTATTGAGTTCTCAAACAACAAACACTCTCGACACCACAACCACCGCAATCGGCGGCTGCTTCGCTCCGGAGCAACTTTACAACTCTAGCATGTTTCGTGAACCGGTCAAAACCAGTCGAAACGCCTTGTGAAAAGCTCTTTGCCGCCGGATGAATTCTACGTGTATTCCACGTTGTTTCCGTTCCGGCAACAGAGAAAAACTATACGGGGCTTCTACGTATCGCGCAAATCGGCGAACTATCCAATAAATCGTCCCTAAACACCGGCTGACTAGTGGTTTAGTGATAAGGGTACAACAAAACCGCCAGAAAAGTGTCGTGGTTCACAGACATTTCTGGCGGTTTCGTGTTTGTCGCTGATTGAAGCTGGCTACTTACCTAGGCCGAAAGCTCCACGACTGCCATGTTCTTCTTGCCGCGGCGCACGATGGCGTAGCGGCCATGCAGGAAGTTCTCTGCGGTTAGCACCGTATCGATACCGGCGACCTTCTCGTTATTCACGTAGGCGCCACCTTCGTTCACGGTACGACGAGCCGCAGACTGGCTTTCGCTCAAACCCGAAGCGTGCAGCACGTTCAGAATACCGAGCTCATCGGCTGTAACCTTCGCCGACGGCAACTCGGCGAGCACCGATTCCAGAGTTAGCAGATCGATCTCGCTCAGATCACCATTGCCGAAGACCGCCGCCGAAGCCGCGATGACCTTGTTAGTGGCCTCTTCACCGTGAACCAGCGAGGTGACAAGCCATGCGAGCTCGCGCTGGGCCTGGCGTTTGAACGGACGCTCGGCGACCTCGATCGCGAGGGCCTCGATCTGCTGTCGGGTCAGGAAGGTGAAGACCTTCAAACGGTTGATCACATCCGCGTCGGCGGTATTCAGCCAGAACTGGTAGAGGGTGTACGGGCTGCACATCTCCGCGTCCAGCCAGATCGCGTTTCCTTCGGACTTGCCGAACTTGGTGCCATCGGAATTGGTAATCAGCGGGGTGCCGTAGGCGTGAGCCGACTTGCCCTCAACCTTGCGGATCAGGTCGGTTCCGCTGGTGAGGTTTCCCCACTGATCCGAGCCACCGGTCTGCAGGGTGCAACCGTACTGACGGTTCAGCTCAAGGAAGTCGTAGCCCTGCAGCACCTGGTAGGAGAACTCGGTGTAGCTGATGCCCTCCTCGGAGTTCAGCCGGGCGGAAACGATTTCCTTCTTGATCATCGTGCCAACACGGAAGTACTTGCCCACGTCGCGCAGGAAGTCCAAGGCGGAGAGCTGTTGGGTCCAGTCCAGGTTGTTGACCAAGCGGACCGCGTTCTCCCCCTCGGCAGAAAGGAAGCGGGACACCTGCCCCTGCAAGCGGGTAACCCACTCGGTGACGGTTTCTCTGGTGTTCAAGGTGCGCTCGGCGGTCTGCCGCGGGTCGCCGATCAGGCCGGTGGACCCGCCGACCAGGGCCAGCGGCTTGTGCCCGGCCAACTGCAGGCGGCGCATATTCAGCAACTGCACGAGGTTGCCCAAGTGAAGGGAAGGTGCGGTCGGATCGAACCCGCAATAGTAAGTGATGCTCTCTTCGGACAGCACGCGTTCTAGCTCGGCCTCATCGGTGGACACGTGCACCAGCCCGCGCCACTTTAGTTCCTGCCAGATATTCTCGAAGGAGGGATCATTACTCTGTCCCGCAATGACGGGATTTTGCTTTAAGTCAGACACAGTCTCCACATTAGCAAAATCCCGTCGGCCAGTCCTAGTTTGTTCCCGTTCTCACACCCGGGGATTCCGGGTTGTCTTGGGATGAACTACTACTGCTCGGTGAGCCCCGCGGGCAGCGGCGCGGTGTGAATCACGTGCAAGCGCTGGGTGGTGCGGGTCATCGCGACGTACAGATCGCCCACTCCCCCGTCGACGTCCGCGATCAGCTGCGCAGGTTCCACGATGATCACCCCGTCGAATTCCAATCCCTTGGATTCGCGTGCGGTAATCACCACGATGTCCTGGACCATTCCGCCGGATCCGGTGCCAACACGCTCGCCGTAGACCTTGGTGACCGCAGCGCGCGCGGCGGCCAGCAATTCCTGCGGGACGATGATCGCCTGCAGGCCGCCGGCCGCGTAGTCCAGCTCTTCGGGAAGCTGCGTGATGAGTTGCTCGATCAGCCGGCCCTGCGGCGCATAGGTGAGCACCGGCGGCCAGTCTCCTTCGCGCACCGCGCGCGGCGTGGTGATGCGCAGCCCCGCGGCTTGGGCCACGCGAACTGCCGCATCGGCGATCTGCGCCGGGGTGCGGTAGTTGACCGTAAGCTCTTCGAGGTTGTAGCGCTTGCCCAGGAAGGGTTCCAGTGCCTGCGCCCAGCTATTGGCGCCCGAGGCGGCGGAGGTCTGCGCGATATCCCCGACGATGGTGAAGGACTTCATCGGGCAGCGGCGAACCAGCAGGCGCCACTGCATCGGCGAAAGTTCCTGCGCCTCATCGACCACGATATGCCCGTAGGCCCAGGTGCGATCGGCCACCGCACGTTCCGCAGCACTCTGCGAGGCGGCGGTTTCCTGGTTGACCGCGGCGACCTGCTCCGCGGTGACCACCCCGTCGATCCCCGCGTTGGCGAGCATCGTGTCCATGTTATTCAGCGCCATTTTCGCGTTTTCCACATCCCGCTCGTACTGCGAGTTATCGGGAGCGTCCTGCGGGTTGACGAACTCGCCGAGCAATTCGGCGGCCTCGTCGAGCAGCGGCACATCGGCCTCTGTGAAGGCCGAGCCCGCCGGGCGGAACAGCGCGTCGCGGTCGGACTGCGACAAGCGCGGGGCGGCCGCCTCCAGCAGGTGCGGCTTGGCGTAGAGCTCTTCGAGCAGGCCCTGCGGGCTCAGCGGCATCCAGCACAGGTTGATTGCCACGCGCACATCCCAGGATTCGCGGACTTCCTGGGGCAGGTAGGAGCGGTCCGCGGCGCTGGGCTGCCCCGCAGATTCCTCCAGTTTGCGCAGCAGCTGCTCGGCCAGGTCCCCGACGATCACCTTGGTGAAGGTTTCGCGGGCCTCGTTATAGGGCTTGTGGCTGTGCCGGGCGCGTTCGCGGGCGTTGCGCACCATGCCCCGGGTCAGCGTCAGCCGGGTGCCTTCGACCACCACCGTGCGGTCCTCGGCGAGCAGCCGCTGGCGGTTGCGCACCGCGGCGGCGATCACCTTGGCCATCGACAGCCGGCCCTTGACCTTCGCCACGGTCCGGTTGGTTTCCGGGCCGGCCGCCACTCCGTGGTACAGCTCGCCCACCGAGGACATGACCACACCGGTTTCACCCAGCGACGGGAGCACTCGTTCGATATAGCGCATGAAGGAGTTGGACGGGCCGACGATCAGCACGCCGGCATTCTTCAGCCGTTCCCGGTATTCGTAGAGCAGGAAGGCCGCGCGGTGCAGCGCAACGGCGGTTTTGCCGGTGCCCGGTCCGCCCTGCACGACCACGGCGCCGGGTAGTTCCGCACGGATGATCGCATCCTGCTCTGCCTGGATGGTGCCGACGATATCGCCCATCCGGCCGGTGCGCTTTTCGCGCAGCGCGGCCATCAAGGCACCTTCACCGTGGTGGGTGTGGCCCTCGTCGAGCCAGGTTTCATCGAGCACGTCGTCTTCGATCCCCGCCACCGTACGGCCCTTGAGCATCAGGTGGCGGCGGCGCCGCACGCCGCGCGGGTTCAACGCGGTGGCCTGGTAGAACGGGGCGGCTTCGGAGGCGCGCCAGTCGATCATCAGCCGATTGAGCTCCTCGTCGGACAGCCCGATGCGGCCGATATAGCGCGGTTCGATGCCCTCGCCGTGGTCGGCCATGTCCAGCCGGCCGAAGACCAAGCGATCCTGCACCGCGTCCAACTGGGCGATGCGGTCCTCGTAGAGGCTGGCGAATGAATCGCGTTCGGATTGGTTCTGGAAGGTACCCACCGCACCGGTGGCGCGAGTGCGCGCAAGCTGCTCCACCTTTTCCGCGCGCAACTCATCGAGCCTGTCATACAGGCGTGCGACGTACTGGCTTTCAGCGAGCAGATCCCGCTCGATCGTACCGGTCAATCTTGGTTCCCCTCGCGCTAACTTACAGGACAGACAATCTTACGCGCGTAGCGACCCTACGGGTTAATCCCGCGAAGCCACCACGTCATCTTCGCGCCGCACCACGCCGTGGCGCGTCGGTTAAACCGTTTGCAGCGACAGCACCCGGTGCCCGTCCAGGTTCTTGCGTCCGCCCAAGGCTTCAAGTTCCAAGATCACCCCGACGCCGGCGACGATGCCTCCGGCGCGTTCGATCAGCCGCACCGAGGAGCCCACCGTCCCGCCGGTGGCGAGCACATCGTCGAGCACCAGCACCCGGGTGCCGGGGGCGATCTCATCCTTGTGCAACTCCAGCGCGGCGCTGCCGTATTCCAGGGTGTAGTCATCGCGGTAGACCTCGCGCGGCAGCTTTCCGGCCTTGCGGATGGTCAGCATCCCGGTCCCCGAGGCGTAGGCCGCGGCCGCGGCGAGCACGAAGCCGCGCGCTTCCAGCCCGGCGACGATGTCGAAGGTCCCGGCGAAGGGCGCGATCAACTCGTCGACCAGGCGGCGCAAGCCCACAGGATCGGCAAACACCGGGGTGAGGTCCTTAAAGGAGATACCGGGCTGCGGGTAGTCGGGGACCACCGCGCACAGTCGATCCAGCAGTTCGCAAATGCTCTCGTTATTAGTCACGCGTAATATTTTAGTGCGTGCGTGACCCCGCTGGGTACCTGGACGATTGTGCCATCGGCGGAACGGAGGCACCCGGGCTCGCTGCTGCTGCGCCGCCCGGTCGCCCATTGCCTAGCGCGGCAGCGGTCCGGGCGCGGAATCGCGCGGAATCAGCGCTGCATCAGGGTATCGCTCGGCCAAGGCAGCAGTGTGGGGAATTCGGCCGAATCGGCGGCCTTGGTGGCGCGTACCACCCCGCTGACCGGGCGGCCGGCGAACCAGGCGGCCAGATCGTAGTCGGTTCCCTCCAATACCCAGGACCGCTGGCCGTTGCCGAGCACCTGGCGCTGCCGTCCATGGGGTTGCACCACGACGCGGTCACCTGCCCGCACCCGGGCGGCCAGCGCGCGCAGCAGGTGATCGGAAAACTCTTGCGGCCAGCTGGCGGCCGGGCGCACGAATTCGTCCAGATCGGTGGCGTGTATCAGCATTTCGCGCCACACCGCATAGACCATGTCCGCGACCTGCGCCGCGGGCCGATAGCCCACCGGCTGCTCCCATTTGGCTTCGCAACCGGCCAGCACCACGCGCAGCTGCGCGAGGGATTCGGCCACCAGTTCGCGCAGCTTTTCCGGTCGCAGCAACGCGACCATATTGATCGCTTCGATCCGCCCGACCTGTCCCCCGTCGTACATCGGCGGCAAGTGCGCGGCCCCGGCGTTCTCGAATTGCCGCCGGGCAGCCTGCGCCAGCGAATGCAGGTGCGCGACTAGTTGCGCGGTGCTCCAACCGGGCAGCGAGCTGGGCTTGGCGTAGGCCTCGTCGGGCAACTTCGCCAGCTGCGTGGCCAGTTCGTCTAAGGCGGTGGTGACCTGCTCAAGGAGTTGTTCCGGCGGAAGTTCAGATGTCATGGCACACACTCTAGCGCGCGGGCGTATGCGCGCAGAAGTAGCCAGCTCGTTAATTGCCTACGGCGGCGCAATAGCTTCGCGGCATTTCGAAGCTATTGCGCCGCCATCGGTTGCGGAACGAAGGTTTGTGCTTAGCCCTTGACCCAGGCGCGGATCTCGTCGAGCTGGCGCTCGAATTCGGCTAGCTGCGCCGCGACGGCGCTCGGCGCGGTGCCGCCCTGCCCGTTGCGCGCGTTCAGCGAGCCCTCGGTGGAGAGCACCTCGCGCACCGCCGGGGTCAAGTGCTCGGAGATGCCCGCATATTCTTCGTCGGTCAGGTCCCACAGCTCCACGCCGCGCGACTCGGCCAGCTGCACGGCGCTGCCGGAGAGCTCGTGCGCATCGCGGAACGGCACGCCCTGGCGGACCAGCCATTCAGCGATGTCGGTGGCCAGCGCGAAGCCCTGTGGCGCAAGCTGCGCCATGCGCTCGGTGTTGAAGGTCAGTGTGCCCATCATGCCGGCCATCGCTGGCAGCAGCATCTCCAGGGTGTCCGCGGCGTCGAACACCGGCTCCTTGTCTTCCTGCAGGTCGCGGTTGTAGGCCAACGGCAGCGCCTTCAGCGTTGCCAGCAACCCGGTCAGGTCCCCGATCAGGCGACCGGCCTTGCCACGGGCCAGCTCGGCGATGTCCGGGTTCTTCTTCTGCGGCATGATCGAGGAGCCGGTGGAGAAGGCATCGTGCAGCTTCACGAAGCTGAACTCCTTGGTGGCCCAGAGGATCACTTCTTCGGACACGCGGGAGAGGTCCACGCCGATCATCGCGGTGATCCAGGAGAATTCGGCGAATACGTCACGTGCGGCGGTGCCGTCGATCGAGTTGAACACCGCGGAGTCGAAGCCCAGCTCGCTGGCGACGAAGTTCGGATCCAGTCCCAAGGTCTGCCCGGCCAGCGCGCCGGAACCGTAAGGGGAAACCGCAGCGCGCTTATCCCAATCGGCGAAGCGCTGCACGTCGCGCAGCAGCGGCCACGCATAGGCCAGCAGCAGGTGCGAAAGCAGGATCGGCTGCGCGTGCTGCAGGTGGGTGCGCCCGGGCATCGGCGCGTACGGGTGCGCCTTGGCCTGTTCGACCATCGCGTCGATGGTGTCGATGACACCGGAGGCGATGATGCGCGCGTGGTCGCGCAGGAACATGCGGCCCAAGGTGGCGATCTGGTCGTTGCGCGAGCGGCCCGCGCGGAGCTTGCCGCCCAGCTGCGTGCCGGCGCGTTCGAGCAGTCCGCGTTCCAGCGAACCGTGCACGTCCTCATCGGATTCTGCCGCCACGTAGGCTTCGGACTTCACATCCGCTTCGAGCTGGTCAAGGGCGGAGATCATCTCCGTCAGTTCGGTCTCGGTCAGCAGCCCGGCGCGGTTGAGCACCTTGGCATGGGCGCGGGAACCGGCGATGTCGTAGCTGGCCAAGCGCCAGTCGAAGTGGGTTGACTTACTCAGGGCAGCCATTGCTTCTGCCGGTCCACCGGCGAAGCGTCCGCCCCAGAGCGATCCTTCATTTGTTGACGAGGCCATGACTCGTTCCTTTCAGCCAGATCCCGCCGGGAGACGGGTAAAGTTTATTAATTCGCTGAAACCACTCTAGCAAAGCTTTATGCATTGGCGCTCATAAATATTCAGCGAGTTTGCGATTGTCCCGTGCGTATCTTGCGGAGCTCCGGTCCTCATCCGTTCGCAGCACCGGCCACCCGCCGTCACATATTTGCGCCCGGCGTGGGTATCGATCGGCTACCTGTGAACTATGTACCGGTTTTTTGAGAGGAGTCGGTGAGTTGCGCGTTTTACACTTCCGCAGGTGCGGAGGCGAGCGTATGGTGAGAGACACACAATCGAATACGGATACTTCGTTGGAGGAAACCCCATGGAAATCCAGTTATACCGCGGTGATATCACCACGTTGAACGTTGATGCCATCGTGAACGCAGCCAACCCCTCATTGTTGGGCGGCGGCGGCGTTGACGGAGCTATTCATGCGGCAGCCGGCCCCGGCCTGCTCGCCGCCTGCCGCGAAGTGCGCACGGCCCGGTACCCCGATGGGATCCCTTCCGGTATTGCCGTAGCAACGAAGGCGGGGAACCTTTCGGCGAAGTGGGTTATTCACACCGCGGCGCCGAACCTGGCACTGATCAAGCCAAACCCGAAAATACTGGCCGATTGCTTCAGCAATTCGCTCTATCTAGCCGCGCGCCATGAGGCGCACTCGATCGCATTCCCGGCTTTGGGCGCGGGTGCGTTCGGCTGGCCGCCAGCGCAGGTCGCACAGATTGGCTTCGAAACGATCAGCGCCTGGATCGAGACGAATAAGCATATTTCGCCGATCCATCGAGTCGTGATGGTGTCACATACCGACGAGGTTCAAGAAGCCTTCGAGCAGGCATTCAACATGTCCTCCGTGGACCAGCTCGCAGCCTAAACGCTCCGATACCCCGGTGTCAGACACCAAGAACTGCCCGTCATGGCATAGCGCCTGACGGGCAGTTCTTCTCTGGGCCGCGGTCAAGCAGCCGGGTGGGCACTATCGCCCGGGGCTTGCCGGTTGTGCCGCGTTTCCGGATGCTGGTTCATCACGGACGGATGATCGGCGACGGATGGAATTCCGGGGCCCTGCGCAGAGCCATGTCCGGTGGCATCGAAGGTTTGGAAGTACTGGTTGCGTCTCGGCCTTCGATCTGGATCGAGGTGTTCGGGCAAGAGCACGTGCGGCAGCCCGTCGATGCTCACGATCTTGAGGTACCCCAGGTGCACCGCGACATGATGGGCCGGGCATAAGGGGCAGCAATTGGACAGGCTGGTTTGGCCTCCGTGTTCCCAGTACCGGATGTGGTGGTAATCCAGCAGCGCCGGATCCATGGTGCAACCGGGCACGATGCAGCCGCCGTCGCGTGCCCGCGCCGCCCGTTTGATCGATTTGGGAAACAACCTCTGGGATCGTCCGACATCGAGCACCTGCCCCGCCGCATTGAAAACCATGGGGATGATCTCTGCGTCGCACAATAATTTGCGCAGCTCCTCCGGTTCCAGCTCGATCCCGTGGGCGGTGCGGGCGGTACCGCTGGCCAGCTCGCGCAGGTCGCGTAGCGCCAGGTACACGATCAGCTCCGGGGTCACGATTTTTCCCTCGCCGCCTTCACCGCCATGGGGTTGGTTTCGCAAGATGCCCAGCAGGGCATTCAGCCGGCGTCGCGGCACGCTGCACAGCGGATCCAGGTCCGCCTGCGCGGCCAGGTCAGCGGCGGAGGCCGGAAGAGGTTCGATTCCAGCCGGGACCGGCGGTGGGTTGCTGCGCCGCGTCCGGGAAGAAGGTGCTGGCATTGCGGAGTTTTCCTTGCCCTGCGGCGCTCCTTCAGCCTCGCTGCTAAGGTCGGGCGCCGCTTCCTCCGCGGCCGCGGGTTCCGGGATCTGCTCGGGGTCGGGATCGGCAGCCCACCGCGGAGGCGGGCTGCCGCTGCTCCACTGTTGATCCAGTTTTTCTCGACAGGCCGGCAGCCGCTCCTCGGGCTTTGCGGCGGTTGGCTGCATGTCCGGGGCATCTGCCGGCCGTTTGGGTACCGCCGCGGTCAAGCGGGCCGCCGCCCCGGCGGCCGTACGCTTGTTGTCGGCCTGGGCGATCAGCGATTCGAAGAGCTCGGCGTCGAGCCCCTCCACTCGGATGAGGTACTCGTGCACTCCCTGCTTGACCGGGCGGGGGAAAACCCCGAGTTCCGGGCGGGGCTGCACGGCATGCGTCAGCTTGTATCGGGCCATCAGGGCAGAGATTTTCTTCCGGCTGGTGGCTCGATCGTGTTCCTTCAGCAGCCGGTTGGCGTGCGCCTCGAGGGTTTGGCCGTCCTCTGCCGTGGCGCTGGCGGTGGTGGGCAGCCCATCGAAGGTGGTGTCCTCGGGCTCCAGCTTGTCCAGCGCCCTGGCCTGGGCGAGCACCGCGCGCGGATCAAGCTGCTTGTGCTCGGCGAAGGTGCGGGCCAGTTGCGTAAACCGCGGGGCGCAGCCGGTGCCAGCGATGCTGCGCCGGGCATGGATCAGGTGCGCGTCGGCGATGCGGCGGCTGGCCTCCTGATAGTCCAGCCCGAGCCACTTGCCCAAAAAATCCGCGGCATCCCGGTAGCAGGTGCGCCCCGGAGCCAGCCGCGCGGCGGCGCTGAAATCGGTGGAGCCGGCACGCAGCGCGTCGAATTCCTCCAGTGCCAGGGCATGGCTGGCGGTAATTTCCACGGCGCTGGCCGCACGCGGCAGCTCGCGGTAGACCTCGCGGTTCAACCGCTCGAGATGCTCGGCGAAGGCGGCCGCCATCCGCGGATCATCGACGGCGGCGGCTTGCTCGGCAAGGACCCCGAACAGCGTGCGGCACGCGTCTTGCGCGGCGATGAGCTGTTCGATACTCAGCGCCGGCGCGGTAACGAGCTGGCCGGCCAGCTCGCTTAGCGTCAGGGGCAGTTGTTCGGGGTCCATGCACCGATGATGCCCCGGGGCGGGCGCGGGTTAAACGGCACCGCCACCGGGTGTGGATAACATCCGGTGGCGGGTCGATCGTGCGTGGAGATCGTGCGCGGGCGAGCCGGTTAGCGTGGTTCGGCCAGCTGCAGGAAACGCCCGGCGACCTCCGCTGCTCCATCGGCGGCCCGGGTGATGATCATGATGGTGTCGTCCCCGGCGATGCAGCCGAGGATGGAGGGCATCTGCGAGTGGTCGATGGCCAACGCGAGCAGGTTCGCGGCGCCCGGCGGGGTGCGCAATACGACGATGTTGCCCGAGGCTTCGGCGGTGACCAGCTGCTCCTGGCAGATCTTGGCCAGCCGCGCGTCGAGCACCTCCTGGGTGATGGCGGTCTTCGGGGAACGGTCCCCGCCCTCCTGGCGCACCGCGTAGATCAGCTGGCCGAGGTGGTCGCGGATGCGCACCGCCCCGATCTCCACCAGATCCCGGGACAGCGTGGCCTGGGTGACCTCCAGCCCGTCGTCCTTCAGCAGCCCGAGCAGCTCGGCCTGGCTTTTGACCGAATTGTTCCCCAGGAATGCGCGGATCCGCGCCTGGCGTGCGGTCTTGGTGCTTGGCTGGGCTCCCATTTAAAGCTCGACCCGCTCGTCCGCGGCCAGCTCGGAGGCGACCATCAGCCAGGTCATGATGGCCTTCTGCGCGTGGACCCGGTTTTCGGCCTCGTCGAAGACCACCGACTGCGGGCCGTCGATCACCTCGGCGGAAATCTCGTAGCCGCGGTAGGCCGGCAGGCAGTGCAGCACGATGGCATCGGGCTTCGCCAGCTTCATGGCTTCGGTGGTCACCGAGTAGTCGGTGAACAGCTTCTGGCGCGTCGCCTTCTCGGCTTCCTGCCCCATGGAGACCCAGGTGTCGGTGACCACCACGTCCGCGTCGGCCAGCGCGGCGGCCGCGTCGGTGGTGATCATGATCGACGCGCCGGTCTGCTCGGCGCGGATTTCCGCGGCGGCGATGATCTCGGCGGACGGCAGGTAGCCTTCCGGGCCGGCGATGCGCACGTGCATGCCGGCGGTGACCCCGGCCAGCAGGTAGGAGTTGGCCATATTGTTCGCCGCGTCGCCCAGGTAGACCATGCTCAGACCCTGGGTCTTGCCCTTGTGCTCGCGCACGGTGAGCAGGTCGGCGAGCAGCTGGCAGGGGTGGTAGTCATCGGAGAGCGCGTTGATCACCGGCACCGCGGAGTTCGCCGCCATTTCCTCCAAGCCGGACTGCGCGTAGGTGCGCCAGACGATGGTGGAGACCATGCGCTGAAGCACCTTGGCCGAGTCCGCGATGGATTCCTTGTGGCCCAGCTGCGATTCGCCGGAGTTGATGATCAGCGGGGAGCCGCCGAGCTCGGCGATGCCCGCGTGGAAGGAGACGCGGGTACGGGTGGAAGTCTTGTCGAAAAACACCGCGACGGTTTGCGGGCCGGCGTAGGGCCGGTAGCCGTATTTGTCGGCCTTCATCTTAGCGGCGAGGTCCAGGACCTTGGACTGCTCGGCGGGGCTCAGGTCGAGGTCGGTCAAGAAGTGGCGGGTAGCGCTCATGAATCGGTTCCTTTTGCTTCCGGTGGTGCCGGGAAAATGTGTGGGCTAGGCGGCGGTGGCCGCGGTCAGCAGCGCCGGCAGGGCGGCGAGGAAGGTGCCCAGCTGCTCGCGGGTGATGATCAGCGGCGGGGCCAGGCGGATGGTGGACTCGTCCGTGGCGTTCACGATGAACCCCGCATCCAGCGCGGCGCCAACCAGCTTCGGCGCCGAACCATCCATCAGCTCGAAGGCGGTGAGCAGGCCGCGGCCGCGGACCTCCCCCACCCCGTCGATGCCGGCCAGTTCGGCGCGCAGCCAGTTCCCGGTTTCGCGCACATGGCCCAGCAGCTTCTGATTTTCGATGGTGTGGATGACCGCGAGCCCGGCGGCGCAGGCCACCGGGTTGCCGCCGAAGGTGGTGCCGTGGTCCCCCGGGGTCAGCCAGGCGGTGTTCTGCTGCCCGAAGACGATCATCGCCCCGATCGGGAAGCCGCCGCCCAGGCCCTTGGCCAGGGTCATCACATCGGGGATCACGCCGGTGGAGGCGAAGAACTCGCCGGTGCGCCCCATGCCGGTCTGCACCTCGTCGAAGACCAGCAGGGCCCCGGCCGCGGTGGTGATCTCGCGGGCCGCGCGCAGGTACTCGGCGCCCAGCTCGCGCACCCCGGCCTCGCCCTGGATGGGCTCGATGAATACCGCGGCCACGGTTTCGTCCACCGCGGCGCGCAGCGCGGCCTCGTCTCCGGCCGGAATCCAGCTGACGTTGCCCGGCAGCGGAGCAAAGGGAGCGCGGTACTTCTCCTTGTAGGTCAGCGACAGGGCGCCGAGGGTGCGGCCGTGGAAGGCGTGCTCCAGGGCGATCACCTTGGTGCGCGGGACCGCCGCGGTGCCGGTGTTCCGGCGGGTGAGCTTCAGCGCCGCCTCGTTCGCCTCGGTGCCGGAGTTCGCGAAGAACACCTTCGAGCCTTCCGGGGCGGCCGAAATTTCGAGCAGCTTCTCGGCCAGCGCGATCTGCGTCGGGGAGCTGAAGAAGTTCGACACGTGGCCCAAGGTCGCCAGCTGGCTGGTGATCACGGAAGTCAGCAGCGGGTTCGCGTGGCCCAGGGTGTTCACCGCGATGCCGCCGAGCAGATCCAGGTACTGGTTGCCGTCGGCGTCCCAGACATGGCAGCCGGCCCCGCGCACGAGCACCCGCGACGGGGCGCCGAACACGCCGAGCAGCGACTTGGCGTAGCGGGCGGAGAGATCCGCGCCGTGCAGCGCGGAGAGTTCGTTGGCCTCGTTCAGCGCGCCGGTGGCGCGCAGTTCCTGACTCACTTGGATTCCTTAATCTGGGGTACCACCTGGGTGCCGATCCCGGCGGTGGTGAAAATTTCGAGCAGCATCGAGTGCGCCTCGCGGCCGTCGACGATATGCGCCTGGGGCACTCCGGCGTCCACCGCCTTCAGGCAGGCACCCATCTTCGGGATCATGCCCGATTCCAGGGTGGGCAGCATGCTGCGCAGCTCCTCGTTGGTGATCGAGCTGATCAGCGAGGACTTGTCCGGCCAGGCGGCGTAGAGCCCCTCCACGTCGGTGAGGATCACCAGCTTGGCCGCGCCCAGCGCGGTGGCCAGCGCCGCGGCGGCGGTGTCGGCGTTGACGTTGAGGATCGCGCCGGTGGGATCGGCGTGCTCGTCGAACTCCGGGGCGACGGTGGAGATGACCGGGATCATTCCGGCTTTGACCAGCGAATCCACCTGGTCGGTGCGCACCCGGGTGACCTCGCCGACCAGCCCGAGGTCAACCTCGACGCCGTCCACGGTGGTGCCGGTGCGCACCGCCTGCAAGGTGGCCCCGTCCTCCCCGGACATGCCCACCGAGTAGGGTCCATGCGAGTTGATCAGGCCCACCAGATCGCGCTGCACCTGGCCGGTGAGCACCATGCGCACCACATCCATCGCCTCCGGGGTGGTCACCCGCAGCCCGCCGCGGAATTCGGATTTGATGCCCAAGGTGTCGAGCATCTTGTTGATCTGCGGTCCGCCGCCGTGCACCACCACCGGGTTGATCCCGGCGTGGCGCAGGAACACGATGTCCTCGGCGAAGGCGCGGCGCAAGGACTCGTTGACCATCGCGTTGCCGCCGTATTTGATGACCATCGTGGTCCCGGCGAAACGCTGGATCCAGGGCAGCGCCTCGATGAGCGCTTCGGCCTTGGTGCGAGCGGCGCCGAGGTTGGTATGTGCTGTGTGCGGCATGGTGGGTTTGCTCCTGCGAAGGCGGCCTAGCTGGAGTAGGCGGAGTTTTCGTGGACGTAGTCGTGGGTCAGGTCGTTGGTGAGGATCGTCGCCTCGATCGCCCCGGCGTTCAGGTCGATGTCGATGGTGACGAAGCGGTCTTCCAGCGAGATCAGATTGCGGTCCTCGCCGACGCCGCCGTTTTTGCAGACCATCACGCCGTTGATCGCCACGTTCAGCTCATCGGGTTCGAAGGCCGCGGCCGTGGTGCCGACCTCGGAGAGCACCCGGCCCCAGTTCGGGTCCTTGCCGAAGATCGCGGTCTTGACCAGGTTCGAACGGGACACCGCGCGGGAGACCTCCAAAGCGTCGGCCTCGGTGGCCGCGTTGTAGGTGCGCACCGCGATGGTGTGTTGTGCACCTTCGGCATCGTCGATCAGCTTCGCGGCCAGCTCCTGGCACAGATCTGCCAGGGCGGCGGTGAATTCTTCCAAGTCCGGGGCGATGCCCGAGGCGCCGGAGGACATCAGCAGCACGGTGTCGTTGGTGGACATGCAGCCATCGGAGTCCGCCCGGTCAAAGCTCACCGCGGTGGCCGCGCGCAGGGCCTGGTCCAGCGCCTGGGGCTCGAGCACCGCATCGGTGGTGAGCACCACGAGCATGGTGGCCAGCGCCGGGGCGAGCATTCCCGCACCCTTGGCCATGCCGCCGATGCTATATCCGCTCACGCTGCGCGAGGCGATTTTCGGGACGGTGTCGGTGGTCATGATGCCGGCGGCGGCCGCATCGGCGGCTCCCTGGCCGTCGGCGAGCGCTCCGGCCGCCTGTTTCACCCCGGGCAGCAGCTTATCCATGGGCAGTTGCATGCCGATCAGCCCGGTGGAGGCCACCGCCACGTCGCCCGAAGAGAGGTTCAGCAGTTCGGCCACGTATTCGGCGGTGCGGTGCGTATTTCCGAATCCCTCGGCACCGGTGCAGGCGTTGGCGCCGCCGGAGTTCAGCACGATCGCATCCACCCGGGCGTCCTTGATGATCTCCTTGGACCAGTGCACCGGGGCGGCGGCCACGCGGTTCGCGGTGAATACCGCGGCGGCGGTGAAGTCCGGGCCCAGGTTCTGCACCAGCACGACGTCGTTCTTGCCGGTGGATTTCAGGCCCGCGGGGACCCCTGAGGCCAGGAAGCCGGCCGGTGCGGTGACGCCGGCCAGTTCGGCCGGCGGAAAGGTGGGGGTGTGGGACAGGCTCACGGTGCGACTCCTTGCATCATCAATCCGGTGGTTTCGGGCAGGCCGAGGGCGATATTCATCGATTGCACCGCGGCGCCCGCGGTGCCCTTGGTGAGGTTATCCAGCGCGAGGGTGACGATCACTCGTCCGGCGTGCTCGTCGAGCGCCAGCTGCAGTTGCACGTGGTTGCTCGCCTGCACCGCGCCGGTGGTCGGCCACTGGCCCTCGGGCAGCAGGTGCACAAATGGCTCGTTGGCGTAGGCCGATTCCCAGGCTGCGCGCAGCGCGTGCGCGGTGACTCCGGGCTTGATCCGCGCGGTGGCGGTGGTCAGGATGCCGCGCGGCATCGGCGCGAGGGTCGGGGTGAAGGATACGGTGACTTCCTCCCCGGCGAGCTTGGACAGGCCCTGCTCCATCTCGGGGATGTGGCGGTGGATGCCGCCGACGCCATAGGTGCTCATCGAGCCCATGGTTTCGCTGCCCAGCAAATGGGTTTTGGCGCTCTTTCCGGCTCCGGAGGTGCCCGAGGCGGAGACGATGACCACGTCCTTGGCCTCCAACAGGCCCGCGCCGTAGCCCGGGGCGAGGGCCAATTGGCCGCCGGTCGGGTAGCAGCCGGGGACGGCCACGCGCTTGGTGCCGATCAGTTGTTCGCGTTGGCCGGGCAGTTCGGGCAGCCCGTAGGGCCAGGATCCGGCATGCGGCGAACCGTAGAATTTCTCCCAGGCGGCGGCGGATTCCAGTCGGTGGTCTGCCCCGGCGTCGATGACCAGGGTGGATTCGGGCAGGGCCGCGGCGACCGCGGCGCTCGCGCCATGCGGAAGGGCGAGGAAGACCACGTCGTGCCCGGCCAGGTTTTCCACGGTGGTCTCCACGAGCACGCGCTCGGCCAGGGAGTGCAGATGCGGGGCGACGCCGCCCAAGCGCAGCCCGGCCTGGGAGTGCGCGGTGATCGCACCGATCTCTACCTGTGGGTGGTTGGCCAAAATTCGAAGGACCTCGCCGCCGGCGTATCCGCTGGCGCCGGAGACAGCAACTGAAATCGTCATGACCTCACTCTACAACTGGTTATGCATCAAACCTAATAAATATGCATAAATAGTTCGTCATTTACGCAACCCGGGGCTGCCACCCACCCGGCTCACACCCTTCAGTCCTAGACTGGTTACCAGGAGCCGTCAGCAATATGGCATAGGGACAAAGATTGGAAGCGCATCGCATGAATCAGCAGAGCATACTCGTCTCCCACGCAGGTGGGCCCGAAGTTTTGGAGCTCGGCGAAACCCCAATCCCTGCCCCGGGCGCAGGGCAGGTGCTCGTCAAAGTCGAGGCCGCCGGCGTGAACTTCATCGAAACCTATCAGCGCTCGGGAGTCTACGCCGTGGACTATCCGTTCACCCCGGGCAGCGAATTCTCCGGCACCGTCACCCAGGTCGGCGAGAACGTGCGCCATTTGAAGGTCGGCGACCGGGTCGCCACCTCCAGCGGCACCAAGGGCTACGCCCAGTACGCCGTGGTCGGCGAGACCGAGCTGGGCAAGGTGCCCGACAAGGTCGACCTGCGATTGGCCGCGGCGCTCCCCCTGCAGGGCATGACCTCGCACTATCTGACGCATTCGAGCTATCTGGTGCATTCGGGCGATGTCATCCTCAGCTACGCCGGCGCCGGCGGAGTGGGACTGCTGCTCACGCAGATCTTGAAGATGAAGGGCGCCACCGTCATCACCACCGCTTCCACCCAGGAGAAGAAGGACCTGGCCCGCGCCGCCGGAGCCGACTACGTGGTGGATTATGACCAGGTCGAAGCCACCGTGGACAAGGTCACCGGCGGAGTGGGCGTGCACGCGGTCTACGACGGCATCGGCAAGGACACGTTCGAAACCTCGCTGAAGGTACTCAAGCGCCGCGGCACGCTGGTGCTCTTCGGCGGGGCCAGCGGCCAGGTTCCGCCCTTCGACCTGCAGCGGCTGAATGCGGCCGGGTCGCTGACCGTGACCCGGCCGAAGCTCTCGGACTTCCTGGCCACGGACGAGGAACGCGCATGGCGCTTCGGCGACGTCTTAGGCTGGGCCGCCAGCGGGGACTTGGATGTCCGCGTCGGGCAGAAATTCGCGCTGGCCGACGCGAGCAAGGCGCATAGTGCGTTGGAATCGCGCAAAACCACCGGCAAGGTGCTACTCGTACCCTAACTCCCAGCCCCAGTTAGCTAATGCCTGCCACTGCACCTCAGCGGCGGGCATTAGTCGATTAATGAACTAGCGCTTTGAGCCAATAGCCACTGGCCCATGCCGCTGGCCGATTCCATCTTCTGGAACCACGGCAGCACTCCGGTTTCGAAATACGAGCCACGGTGAAGCGTCCTCTTCGCCAAGATTCCGCAGACCATGCAGCCGGCGGAAAACCACCGATCTTCCGAGGGCCCGCAGCGAGCCGGGCCAGCCCAGATCCCCGGGAACCCAGAATCTAGAATCGCGAGGATCCCCCGGCGCCGGAGAAGCTGCCGCCACCGGAATAGCCGTGGGAGACGCCCGAGGAGCTGGCGGCCTCCCGGGAGGTGTCCACCGCGTTGACCCCGGTGGCGTACCCGGCGTTGTAGGAGTTCACCCGCCAGAACATCGAAGCCGGGTAGATCACATCGAGAATGGATCCCGAACGGCTCGCACCGGTGCTGTCGTAGCGGGAGTGGCGCAGCGCTTCGTGCATCTCCTGCTTCTCTTCGGCGCTCGACGCATAGACCTCGACCTGCGCGCTAGCGTAGGCATCGAGTCGTTCGGTGAGCTGGCTGCGCAGTTCGGACAACTTATCAAGGGCGGTATCCACATCGAGCTTTTCGGCCTTCAGCTCGTTGCCCAGATCTGCCACGGCGCGTTTTGCGGTGGCGGAGTAGGAATCCAATGCGGCGGCTTGTGCCTGCAGTTCTTCCGGCGCATCTTCGATCAGCGCGGGCAGCTCGGTCAGGTCTTCGAGCAAGGGTGCGGTTTGGCGGCGCCAGGCATCTTCCCACGCGGCACCGCGGGTGTAGAGGGCCGCGGCGTCGTTGATCGCATCGTCGGTGAGGTCCAGGGCCTGGGCGTTGGCGTGGAATTCCTTGGCGCGAGCCACCCCGGGGCTGCTTGAACGCAGCTTCTTGCTCGCCTGCGCCAGCTCTTGCTGCGTGGTGAAGCAAGCGCGGTAGGTGGCGGCAAAGTCGGCGAAGCGTCGTTCGAGTTCCGCGGCGTGGTGCGAGTCGCCAGGCAAGGTGCGCGCGGATAGTTCGGTGGCGTCCAAATCCATGGTCACATTGGTCAGGTGCGCGCTGCCCGATTCCAGCTGCTCGGCGAAGCTCTTTCGCCGCCCCGAACGCACCGCGAGCGCTATGCCGGTACCTCCGATGGCGCCCAGGCTCCCCAGCCCCACGGTCCAGCCGAGCGCCGGATGCCGATACCAGGGGCGGTTGATGATGTTCGCGCCGCGCGCGGCGACGGCGACAACTCCGTCGGTCCAGCGGGCCTGGTTAAAATCCTCGGAGCCCGCCTCATGGATCGAGCGCATCTGGGAGTCGGACACCTTGCGGTCCTCGCCGAAGTAGGTCCCGATCTGGCCATCTCCAGGGCCCTCCACGGACAGCGTGATGATGAAGTATCCGTCGGCCCAGTAGTCACCGTAGTCCTCGGGGTCCGCCGAAATCCATTCGGGGTGCGCGCTGCGGGCGTGGCCTAGCGTCTGGCTGTTGATGTCATCCGCATACTGGCCTTCACGCGAATACACGGCGACCTTGGTGGGCTCGTTGAAGTCGATCTCGCCCACCGCATCGCGCAGCTTCTGCTCGTTGAGCACGTTGGCGGTGTCATCGATGGTGATCGAATCCAGGTTTATTCCCTCTGCCTGCGCCGCGGGCGGCACGGCGAGGAACAGCAGCGTGGCGGCGGCCGCCGCGGCCAGTGCACGGCGTGGAGAATTTAGCTGGCGCATGGAGAATTCCTCTCAGGCAGATGATGCGAATTATTCCGAACGTTAGGCCAATAGCTCCATCCTAACGGCTGGAACGGGGTAGCCGCGCAGTCCGCGTGGCGCCGCGGCACGCTGCCAGGAGGAGCAGCGATGTGATTCCAACGACCAATTGACCCTTCAACTTCCCGGTAGGCGGTCCGAGGGTATTTAATGGGTTCTGGACGCCGCAACGTCCGATCCCCTCCAGGATCCGTACCCCCTTTTCCGAGAGTTCACTCCCCCTGAGCGCTCGAACCACTTGTGCATGACACTTTAGTGAAGGGACGGATCCGCCAAGTATGGACTCCGTAAATAGTTCAAAGACCGAGGAGCCTGGGCTCCACTCGCCCCAGTTCCCTTCCGGTGCGCTAGCTCCTGCCGAGCGCACCCTCATCGACATTCTGCAGGCCACCGCCACGGCGCATCCCGACGCGCCGGCCATTGACGACGGCGAACGCAGCGAAAGCTACGCGGAGCTGATCGAGGAGGTCAAGGCGAAAGCCCGCGCCCTGCATGAACACGGGCTCGGCGCCGGCGACCGAATCGGCGTGCGCGTCCCCTCGGGAACCCGCCAGCTTTATGAATGGATCCTCGCGATCCTCTGGGTCGGTGCCGCCTACGTACCGGTTGACGCGGACGATCCGGACGAGCGGGCGAAGGTGGTCTTCACCGAGGCCGAGGTCGCCGGCATCGTGAAGGGCCTGGAGGAGATCGTGGTTTCCGCCGATCGCCCCACCCCCTTCCCGAACCCGCGCGCGCCGCAGCTGGACGACGACGCGTGGATCATCTTCACCTCCGGCTCCACCGGCAAGCCCAAGGGCGTGGCGGTCTCCCACCGTTCGGCCGCCGCCTTTGTGGATGCCGAAGCACTCATGTTCCTGCCCGAAGACCCGCTGAACACCTCGGACCGCGTGCTGGCCGGGCTGTCGGTGGCCTTCGATGCGTCCTGCGAGGAGATGTGGATCGCCTGGCGCAACGGCTCCTGCCTGGTTCCCGCCCCGCGGGCGCTGGTGCGCAGCGGCATGGATCTGGGCCCCTGGCTGATCTCCCGCTCCATTACCGCGGTCTCCACGGTGCCCACTCTCGCCGCCCTCTGGCCGTCGCAGGCGCTGGAGTCCGTGCGCCTGCTGATCTTCGGCGGCGAAGCCTGCCCGCCGGAGCTTGCCGGACGCCTGGCCACCACGGGCCGCGAGGTGTGGAACACCTATGGCCCGACCGAGGCCACCGTGGTGGCCTGCGGCGCCACCATGGACGGCAGCCTCCCGGTGCGCATCGGCCTGCCGCTGGCCGGCTGGGACCTGGCGGTAGTCGACGGAGAGGGAATTCCCGTCGCCGAAGGCGAAACCGGTGAGCTGATCATCGGCGGGGTGGGCCTGGCCCGCTATCTGGACCCGGAAAAGGACGCCGAGAAGTACGCGCCCATGCCCACCCTGGGCTGGGACCGCGCCTACCGCTCGGGCGACGTGGTGGTCAATGACCGGCTGGGGCTGATCTTCATCGGCCGCGTAGACGACCAGGTAAAGATCGGCGGCCGGCGCATCGAACTCGGTGAAATCGACGCGGCGCTGAGCGCGCTCGACGGCGTGTCCAGCGCCGCGGTGGCGGTGCGCGAAACCGGTACCGGAAACAAGCTGCTTGTCGGCTATCTGGCCGCCGACGCGGGCTATGACCTGGATGCCGCGCGCACCGAACTGCTCAAGGATCTGCCCGCGGCGATGGTGCCGCTGCTCACCGTGGTGGACAGCATGCCGATGAAAACCAGCGGCAAGGTGGACCGCAACGCGCTGCCGTGGCCGCTGGCCGGGGCCGAATCCGAGCAGTCCGGCGAGGAGCTGGCCGGGCTCGATGAGACCGGCGACTTCGTGGCCCGGGCCTGGAAGGGCGCGCTGGGCATCGCGGCCTCCAGCGCCGACTCCGACTTCTTCGGCTCCGGCGGCGGCTCGCTCTCCGCGGCCCAACTGGTCTCCGCTTTGCGCGCCCGCTACCCGGACCTGACGGTCGCCGAGCTCTACGACTACCCGCGCTTTGGCGCGCTGGTGGAATACCTCGGCGGACAGCAGGTCAACGACGAGGTCATCGAGCCTCGCATCGTCAAGCGCACCAAGCGCATCACGCAGATCGCCCAGACTCTGCTCGCGGTGCCGCTGTTCATCCTTTCCGGCCTGCGTTGGTTCACCTACCTGATGCTCGGTCACTGGTTCCTGCTCAGCGTGGGAATCCTCGAAGCGCAGCTGCCGATTCCGTGGTATTCGATCGTGGCCTCCTGGCTGATCTTCGTGACCCCTGCCGGGCGCATGGGGCTCTCGATCCTGGCCAGCAAGCTCTTGCTGCGCGGGCTGAAACCGGGAACCTACCAGCGTTCGGGCTCGATGCACCTGCGCTTGTGGCTGGCGCAGCACATTTCCGATGTGGTCGATCCGATTTCCCTGGCCAGCGCGCCGCTGCTGCCTTGGTACGCGCGCATGCTGGGCGCAAATATCGACAGAACCGCCACCATGCACACGCTGCCTCCGGTGACCGGAATGCTCACCGTCGGACCGGGGGCCACCTTGGAGCCCGAGGTCGACGTCTCCGGCTACTGGATCGACGGCGACCAGGTGCATGTGGGCCATGTGAGCGTCGGCGATTTCGCCTCCGTCGGCGCCCGCTCCACCTTGGTTCCCGGAGCAGTGGTTGGACCACACACCATCGTGGAAGCCGGATCCGCCATCTACGGCGAAACCCGCGAGAACTCGCGCTATGCCGGATCCCCGGCCGCTCGCGAGGGACGGGCCAAGCCACGCTGGCCCGAAGAAATTCCGTCATACCGGGTCCTTCCGCGCGTGCTGGGCGCGGTCGGTTCGATATTGCTGAACCTCTTGCAGTGGTTGCCGGTGGTTTTGGCCGTGTTGGCGGTCACTCCGATGCTGCGTGCCGAGGAATCGCTGACCTCGATCGGCTGGAAAATCATCCCGGCGGTGCTGCTTGCCGCGCTGGTATGGTTCCTGTCCATGATGGCGCTGATCGTCATCGAGGTGCGGTTGCTGTCCATCGGCCTGGTCGAAGGCTGGCATCCGGTGACCTCCCGGGTCGGCTGGCAGGCGTGGGCGACCGAACGCGTGCTGGATACCGCCCGCGATGTGCTCTTCCCGCTCTACGCTTCATTGTTCACCCCGGTGTGGCTGCGGCTGCTCGGCGCCAAGGTCGGCCGTGACGTGGAAATCTCCACGGTGCTGCTGATCCCGAAGATGACCGCCATCGCCTCGGGCGCTTTTTTGGCCGATGACACCATGGTCGCCTCCTACGAATTGGGCGGCGGCTGGATGCATATCGCCCCGGTGCGCGTGGGCAAAAAAGCGTTCCTCGGCAACTCCGGCATCCTGCATGCCGGTCGCCGGGTGCCTAAGCGCTCGCTGATTGCGGTGCTTTCGGCGACCCCCCGCAAGATGAAGGCCGGAACTTCCTGGATCGGCTCTCCCCCGCATAAGCTGCGGCGCACCACGGTGGATGCCGAATCCGAGCGTACCTATCAGCCGCCGATGAAGCTCAAGATCATGCGTGCGGCCTGGGAGCTCTCCCGTTGCCTGGCGGTCTTCACCACGGTAGGCATCGCCGCCGGAGTGCTCTGGGCGCTGTCCGCGCTGGTGACCCACGTGAACCCGCTGTCCGCCGCGCTGCTCTCCGGCGCGGTACTGGTCTTGGCCGGAGCTCTCGCCGCAGCCAGCGCGTTGGCCGCCAAATGGCTGGTGGTCGGGGTGATCCGCCCGGGCGAGCACACGCTGTGGAGCTCGTTCATCTGGCGCACCGAGATGGTCGACTCCTTTGTGGAGCTGGTCTGCGCCCAGTGGTTTGCGCGGCTGGCCTCCGGCACGCCGGCGCTGGTCTGGTTCCTGCGTGCGCAGGGCGCAAAGATCGGGCACGGGGTGTGGTGTGAAAGCTACTGGTTCCCCGAGGCAGACCTGGTCACCTTGGAAGATCACACGACGGTGAACCGCGGCAGCGTATTGCAGACCCACCTGTTCCACGACCGCATCATGTCCATTGACACGGTCACCCTCGGGTCCGGGGCTACGCTCGGCCCGCACAGCGTCATCCTGCCGGCTGCGAAGATCTCCGATGGCACCACCACCGGACCGGCTTCGCTGGTGCTGCGCGGCGAGGTGCTGCCAGCAAATACCTACTGGCGCGGCAATCCGGCGGTACGCTGGAACATCACACCCGACGAATCACAGACAGCATAGGACCGCGCCGGATGCCCCAGAAGATCTTGGATGAATACACCAAGCACCACGGTTCGGCCGCGTACACCGTGGACCACTACGACCTGGAACTGACTTGCAAGCTCGCCAGCAACCTGCTCGAAGGCAAGGCGGTACTGCACCTGCGCGCGCTCCAGGACCTGGACACCGTGCAATTGAACCTGCACGGGCTGCGCGTGCTGAAGGCCACCTGCCAAGGCAAAAAGGCCCAGGTCTCCAAGCGCAACCACCGCATCGAGGTGCAGCTGCCGAGCCGCTTGGCCGCCGGCGAGCGCACCGAGCTGACCCTGCGCTATGCAGGCAACCCCGGGGTGCAAAACGGCATCTGGGGCGAGGTCGGCTGGGAAGAGCTGACCGATGGGGTGCTCGTTTCCGGTCAGCCGACCGGCGCGGCGACGTGGTTCCCCTGCAACGACCACCCGAGCCACAAATCCACCTACCGCTTCTCCATCGCCACCGACGCCGGCTACCGGGCGGTGGCCAACGGCGAACTGATCAACCATTCACGCGCCGCCAGCCGCGACACCTGGGTCTACGAGCAGCGCGAACCGATGGCCAGCTACCTGGCTACCTTGCAGATCGGCCGCTATTCGGAGATCCCCTTCGACGAGGATCGGCATCTGGTGGCCTATGCGGTGCCCGGCATGGATCTGAAGGTCCGCGGGGCCTTCGGCAAACAGACCGAAATGGCAGAGGTCTTCGAACGGCACTTCGGCCCGTACCCCTTCGAGAGCTACAAGATCGTGGTGGTCAACGACGAGCTGGAGATCCCGCTCGAGGCCCAGGGGCTGAGCATCTTCGGGCTGAACCACCTGTCCATGGACTGGGAGGCGCAGCGCCTGATCGCCCACGAATTCTCCCACCAGTGGTGGGGCAACTCGCTGACCCTGAAGCGTTGGAAGGACATCTGGCTGCACGAGGGCTTCGCCTGCTTCAGCGAGTGGCTGTATTCCGAAGCCGCCGGGGTCATGCCCATGGCCGAACGCGCCCGGCTGGCCTGGGAACTGCTCGACGGGCAGGACCAGGATTTGGCCATCGGGGATCCGGGGGCCAAGGACATGTTCGATGACCGCGTATACAAGCGTGGCGCGATGGCGCTGTTCGCGCTGCTCGGAGAGCTTGGCACCGAAACCTTCTACACGATGCTCAAAGAGTGGGCGGCCGCCCGAAGCCACGGGCACGTAGACACCGAGGCGTTCATCGCGCACGCCCAGGGTTTCGCCCCCGACGCACTGGATGTCGCCGCCCTGCTGCGGCCGTGGCTGTACGACCAGAAGCTGCCGGTTTTCCCACGCTAGCGCGCCGCATAGAACACCACCTACGAACCGTCGAGTCTGCTCGGCGGTTCGTTTCTTTAAGCGCAGTAGCGCACTGCTCCCTGGTCCTGCCCGTTTGCATCGTCGGATTCTGAATGCCAAAAACTTCGCTACTCGGTATTGCTAACTACCAGTAGTCTGCGATACTATCTACTGGTAGTCATTATCACTAGATAGCGCTTGGAGGGCCTCTATGGCAAAGCAGATGACCGAAATGCTCAAGGGCACCCTGGAGGGGATCGTCCTGGCGATCTTGGATGAATCTCCGGCCTACGGATACGAAATCACCGCACGGCTGCGCGGCAAAGGGCTCAGCGACATCGTCGAAGGAACCGTCTACGCCCTGCTGATCCGCTTGGAGAAACGCGGTCAGGTCGACGTGGAAAAGGTGCCCTCGGAAAAGGGGCCACCGCGCAAGGTCTATACCTTGAACGCGATGGGCCGCGATTACCTCGAAGAGTTCTGGAAGAGCTGGTTCTTCCTCTCCGAGCGCATCGAAGCATTGCACAAAAACTACACCAACCACCCAGAAGGAAAATCCTCATGAGCACCAAATGGTACGAAGTCCTCACCGGCCAGCTGCAGCAGAAAAAGCAATACAAGGAAGCCAAGGCCCGCTTGGACGCGCTGCCCGAGCCCTACCGCGCAACGGCTACGGCGTTGAATCGCTACTTCATGTATTTCGGCGGCATCACCGATGGGGACACCCTGGTGCAGATGTTCATCGACCACGCTGACCTGTGGGAGCGAGCCTCCATCGACCGGCTGCCGCTCCGTGAAGTTGTTGGCGAGGACCCAGTGGAATTCGCTGAAAACTTCACCCTGTCCTACGGAGGAAAACAATGGATCGACAAGGAACGCGCCCGGCTGATCAAGGCAGTTCAGGACGCGAAACGAAGCGAAGAATCATGAACACCGAGAGTGCACCCACCGCAATCAGCGTCCGCGGGCTGAAAAAGTCGTATAAGGACCTCCAGGTGCTCCGCGGGGTTGACCTGGAGGTAAACCCCGGAGAGATCCTGGCGCTGCTCGGCTCGAATGGCGCCGGGAAAACCACACTCGTGCGGATACTTTCCACGCTGCTGGCCGCAGATGCAGGCAGTGCGCTCGTCGCCGGTTTTGATACCGCCACCCAGGCGCACCGGGTCCGCGAAACGATCAGCCTGACCGGTCAATTCACCGCCATCGATCCGGTGCTCAGCGGCCGCGAAAATCTAGTCTTGATGGCGCAGCTGCGTCACCTGAAAAACGCGAGTCAGCATGCCGAGGAGTTGCTGGAACGATTTGCGCTTAGCGACGCTGGCGACCGGAAGGCCGCGACCTATTCCGGTGGAATGAGCCGCCGGCTAGACATTGCGATGAGCCTGATCGGGAATCCACGCATCATTTTCTTGGACGAGCCAACCACCGGCTTGGATCCGCAGGCACGCTTGGAGGTCTGGGATACCGTACGCCGGCTCGCCGCGGACGGCACCACCGTGCTGCTGACCACGCAGTACCTCGACGAGGCCGAACAGCTGGCGGATCGTATCGCGATCTTGCACCGGGGAACCATCATTCAAAACGGGACCCTCGACCAACTCAAGGACTTGCTGCCGCCAGCCCACGTAGAATACGTGAAGAAACAGCCCTCCTTGGAGGAAGTGTTCCTCGCCTTGGTCGGCGCCCCCGATCAGGAGCAGCCATGACCACCCACGCGCTACACGACACCGGCGTACTCACCGGACGCTCGCTGCGTCATATCCTGCGCAGTCCCGACACGATCATCACCACCGCGATCACCCCGATCGCCATGATGCTGTTGTTCGTTTATGTGCTCGGAGGTGCAATCAATACCGGCACCGATGGCTCCTACATCAACTACCTATTACCCGGGATCCTGCTGATCACCATTGCCTCGGGCATTGCGTATACCGCCTACCGGCTGTTCCTGGACTTGCAAGGGGGCATCTTTGAACGCTTCCAGTCCATGCCGATCTCCCGATCCAGCGTGTTGTGGGCGCATGTATTCACCTCGCTGCTCGCAAACCTGGTATCCATCGCCATCGTCATCGGGGTGGGACTGCTGATGGGCTTCCGCGCCCAAGCCTCAATCGGTGGCTGGTTGGCGATAGTCGGGATTCTGGTGCTCTTCGTCTTGGCGTTGACTTGGCTCGCGGTCATCGCCGGGCTGAGCGCGAAGACCGTAGATGGGGCCAGCGCATTCAGCTACCCGTTGATCTTCGCCCCATTCATCAGTTCCGCTTTTGTGCCTACCGCCTCGATGCCCTCTCCGGTGGCCTGGTTCGCCGAACACCAGCCGGTGACCTCCATCGTTGACACGCTTCGGGCCTTATTTTCCGGACAGCCGGTTGGACAAGAAATATGGGTGGCGCTGGCCTGGCTGCTGGGAATCCTAGTGATCGCGTACTCGCTGGCGAATCTGATCTATCGCCGTAAAATCAGCTAGCCGCGAGATGACTGCAACCGAGCCGAGGCATGCGCATCTCCCTTACCCGACTCGGCTCGGCGGATCGCCCACAAAGATTGAGCGGCTTCGCTGCGCATAGCAGGCCACCGCTGCACCAATGAAATTTCAACCGGATCGTTAACCGGCGAACGCCGACCGTTCCCCGCATTCCCCTTCGACGCCACGAGGCGAAGCCCGCGCCCTGCGAGTTCAATTTTCGCTTCTGTCCAGCAAACCGCATTAATCACATCTACCCTTTTCAAGCCCTGGTTTCCCAATTGTTCATCTTGTGTTAACCGGGAAAAATTAGGCTGGGGTTATGACGGTTGAACTCCCCCTCCTCGAAGAGGCTTTCCGCGGATATTCGGTTCTAGACAATGACGACGACCCGGTCTTAGTTCGCGCCGACGGGAGCATCGTGGACACTTGGCGGGAGGACTACCCGTACGAGGCCAAGATGGACCGTGTCACCTACGACGCGGAGAAGCGAGCGTTGCAGATCGAACTGCTGAAGCTGCAAAAGTGGCTCAAGGTGCATGGTCGACGTCTGATGATCGTCTTCGAGGGCCGCGATGCCGCCGGCAAGGGCGGCACGATCAAGCGGTTCGCCGAGCACCTGAACCCCCGCGGCGCTCGTGTAGTCGCGCTCGAAAAGCCGACGGAGCGCGAATCCAGCCAGTGGTACTACCAGCGCTACATCGAGCATTTCCCGACCGCCGGGGAGATCGTGCTCTTCGACAGGTCCTGGTACAACCGCGCCGGGGTGGAACGCGTGATGGGGTTCTCCACGCAAAACCAGGTGGAGCATTTCCTGGAGCAGACCCCGCACTTCGAGCGGCTGCTCGTCGAGGAGGGCATCGACCTGGTGAAATTCTGGTTCTCCGTCTCCGCCGGCGAACAGCTGACCCGCTTCACGATTCGCCGGATCGACCCGGTGCGCCAGTGGAAGCTCTCCCCCATGGACCTGGCCTCGCTGGACAAGTGGGATGACTACACGGCCGCGAAGAAGCAGATGTTCTTGAAGACCGATACCGAGCACGCCCCGTGGACGGTGGTGAAGTCCAACGACAAGAAACGCGCCCGGTTGCAGGCGATGCGCCACGTGCTGAACCTCTTCGAATACAAGGGCAAGGACCACGAGCTGGTAGGCACCCCGGACCCGAAGATCGTCGGCCGCGCCGCGCGGGTCATCAACCACGGCGAGGAGTTCTAGCGCCGGTCCTTGTACCTCGGCCGCAGCCGGCACTACGCTGAGGCAACCGACAAACACCGCCGCCAGTTGACGGCGGGATGCCCAGCGCGAAGGAACGATCATGGCCGAATCCGCGGAAACCGAGCGGCGAGCCGCCGCGCCCGCTCCCTATGTGCTCTTCCCCGGGACCGCCCGGGAAGCCTTGGGCCGCTACGCGCAGATCTTCGGCGGGGAGCTTGCACTGTTCAGCTACGCAGAATTTTCCCGCACCGATGGCGCCGGCGAGGCGATCGCCCACGGAATGCTCGATGGCGTGGTCACCCTCTTCGGGGCGGACGCCGCCGAAGGGGAAAAGTCCGTGGCCATGCAGGGGCTGATGCTTTCGCTGCTGGGAACCGCGCCCCCGGAGGTTTTACACGGCTGGTTCGATAAGCTCGCGCAGGATGGTTTGGTGATCGATCCGCTCGCGGCTAAGCCGTGGGGCGCCACCGACGGGCAGGTTGTGGACCGCTTCGGGCTGCACTGGCTGATCGGCTACGAACCCGAAGGCTAGGCCCCTCCGGAGCGCGACGGCATGCTTTATGAGGGCAGCGGATTCCCGTACGGATAATCCACCCACACCCCATCGCCGCGCTCGGGGCAGTGCCGCTCGGCCCCGTTGCGCACGCAATGCGTGTCCGCCGGGTAGCGGTGCCCCTGCAGCAGCTTGCCGAATTCGATCGATCCCAGATCGGATACCTCGCGTCCGTCTCGGTAGCGCAGCGCGTAGTTGAAATAGCGGAAGCGGCGCTTGGTGAACCGGCGGATCCCGGACAATGCCGAGGCGCGCACCGCAACGGGCAGCTCAAGACTCATGGTGCCATCATTCCGCATGGCCGGACGCGTCGAATCCGCTGGCGACGACCGTGGTGAAATGCTCAACGACGGGGAACGGCTCGTAGAAGTGATGCAGCGCCTGCTTCCACCGCTGGTATTCCGGCGAACGGCGAAAGCCCTCGGTGTGGGCCGCAACCGACACCCAGCGCACCAGCAGCAGATAGTCTCCCGGGGATTCGATCGAACGCGATAGCTCCAAGTTCGCGAACCCCGGTTGGCATTCGATCAGCTTTCGCGCCTCGGCGAAGGCGGCCTCAAATTCTGCTTCCTGCCCTTGTCGGACAGGAAGTATCGCGTGTTCCAGGATCATTCTCTGAGCCTAGCAATTAACGGTTTAGCGGATCCTATGTGACGCGCCGCGGCCCGCCGTCGCGAGGGCTAAGCGGCCCACCGCTCGCTTCGTGGGCCCCGTTTTACGAGCTCACGCGCGGAAGATGCGGCGCGGGATCTTGGCTGGCTCCGCTGCCCTATCCAGATGCGGCGGCTCTGCCTATGCTGGGAGGCGTAGGTCCCATGCCGCGTCCAACAATACGAAGGAAGGCATCCTGATGGAACCAGAGACCCTTGTGCTCGCCGGAATTCTTTTGCTGTCGCTGATCGCGGTGACCACCGGAGGTCAGCTGCTGCTCAGGATCACCACCGGTGCGCTGTACGCCAATGAGCTGCAGAAGTCCTGGTTTCGTGCCGGGCACGCGCATGCCGGCGTGCTGCTCGTGCTTTCTCTGGCGCTGCTTCCCTATACCGATCATTTCGCCACGGAGAACTTTTTCGGCTCTGTGGCTCGGCTCGGCGTACCAGTTGCCGCGATTTTGATGCCGGCGGGATTCTTCCTCAGCGTTATCGGCAAGGACCCGCAAAAGCCCAGCAAGCTAGCTTGGCTGATCGCGGTCGGGGCCGCTTCGCTCATTGCGGGCCTGCTCGCCGCGGGAATCCTGGCCATTCAAGCCGGGGCCGGCGGATAATCCACCGGTTCGAGGGCGCGGGTTTGTCCCGTTGAAAGGGCTGGCAGGTTCGGCAGGCGCAGCTTTCGAAGGTTTAGGAGCCCAGCTCGTCTTCGGGAAGCGTGGCACGCGGCCCCAAGGGTTCGTCGGTTTCCTCTTCCCACTCCATCGTGGGTGTGGGTGGATCATCCAGGTGCACGCCGGCGCCGCGTTGGATCATGGTGACCGCCCCCATCGCCAGGAATACCGCAACGGCAACCGCCGCGGCACCGAGCACCAGGATCAGCAAGACGGCGCCGAGGCGCGAAGCTACACGTGAGCCCATGGGATACCGCCTTCCGAGTCTGCCATAAACGCTAATTCTATCCGTTCGCGCCAGATTCGGCCGGGACAACGGCAGAAACCTTCGGCCTGTTCACGAAATTTTCATCCGGCAACGGCGAACGCCCCGAGATTTCCGCGGGCTGCGGATCTCTCGGGGCGTTGGGCATGATAGGCCGTGCCTAACGCTGGGTGGCGCCGAACTTCTCGGTAGCCAGGGCCACCGCGGCGGCGCGCGCCTCGGACGCTTCATCGGCGGTCAGCGTGCGATCCGCGGAACGGAAACGCAGCCCGAAGGCCAGCGACTTCTTGCCGTCCTCGATGCCCTTGCCCTGGTAGACATCGAATAGGGCGATGCCTTCGAGCAGGGCACCGGCACCTTCGCGCAGGGTGCGCAGCACGTCGCCGGCGACAACGTGCTCGTCCACGATCAGCGCGACATCCTGAGTGGCCAGCGGCTGGGTGGACAGGTGCTGTGCGACGACCACGGCGGGAGCGGCTGCCATCAGTGCGGTGGCGTTCAGCTCCATGGCGACCGTGCGGGCCGGCAGATCGGCGTCCTTGAGCAGCTGCGGGTGCAGTTCACCGGCGTAGCCGATGACTTCTCCGTTGAGCTTCAGTGCTGCGACACGGCCCGGGTGGAAGGCCTGGTGGCTGCCCTGGGCAACCTCCAGCGGTGACCCGAGCAGATCCGCGATCGTGCGTGCGGTATCCAGCGCGTCGGCCCAGTCCCAGGCGCGCGGGGTGAACCCGGCGCCTGCGGCGGCCTCGTGGCCGGTGAAGACCGCGGCCACATGCCACGGCTGCTCCGGCACCCCGCCGAACAGTTCGGCCAGTACCTCATCGCTTGGCTTGACGCCCAACGGAGGCAGCACCGATGAGCCCAGCCGTTCGCCCGGCAGGAACACCAAGCCGCCCTCGTAGAGGGCCAGGTCGCGGAATCCGCGGCCCAGGTTACGCCGTGCGGTGTCCAGCAGGCCCGGCAGCATCGAGGTGCGCAGGAAACGGAACTCCTTGGAGATCGGGTTGGCCAGGGTCACCGCGTCGACCGTGGTTCCGGCCACCGGTGCGCCGAAGGCGTTGTTCTGCGCCGCGGAGACGAACGGGTAGGACAGGATTTCGGTCAGCCCGAAGTCGGCCAGGCCCTGCAGGATGCGGCGGCGCTGGGACTGCGTGCGAGTCAGGCCGCGGCCCGGAGGGGCCACCGGCAGGGTCGCGGGGATCTGGTCGTAGCCAACCACGCGGGCGACCTCTTCGACCAGGTCCTCCTTGATCGCCAGGTCCGGGCGCCAGCTCGGTGCGGTGACCGAGAAGCCGACGGCGGTCTGCGCGACGGACGCGCCGATGCCTTCCAGCGCCTCGATGGTCTGCGCGTCGGTGTACGGCACGCCGATCAGGCGTTCGGCGTATCCGGCCGGCAACTCGATCACGGTGGGCGCCGGGATTTCGCCGGCGTCGGTGACCCGCGCGGTCTCGGTTCCGCCGGCAAGTTCGACCAGCAGCTGCACCGCGCGCTGTGCGGCGATCTGCATCACCTGCGGGTCAACTCCGCGCTCGAAACGCTTGGAGGCTTCCGAAGGCAGCTTGTGGCGGCGGCGCGAGCGGGCAATGGAGACCGCATCGAAGTGCGCGGCCTCGATCAGCACGCGGCCGGTCCCATCCGATACCTCGGTAGTGGTCCCGCCCATGACGCCGGCGATGCCGATGGCACCGGACTGATCGGTGATCAGCAGGTCCTCGACGTGCAGCTCGCGCTCCTTGGCGTCCAGGGTGGTGAGCTTCTCCCCGGGGTTTGCCCGGCGCACGGTGATGGGCCCGGTGAGCTTGTCCGCATCGTAGAAGTGCAGCGGCGCGCCGAGTTCGAGCATCACGTAGTTCGAAATGTCCACGATCAGCGAGATCGAACGCATGCCGGCCAGCTGCAGGCGCGAGGCCATCCAGCGCGGGGTCGGGCGGCTCGGATCGACGCCGGTGACTTCGCGGGTCACGAAGCGGGTGCAGCCTGGCACGCCGTAGATCGGGGCCTGGTCCGCCAGGGTGACAGGCAGGCCTGCCTCGGCGGCCGCGGTGACCTTCACCGTGGTGGCCGGGTCGGTGAACGAGGTTCCGGTGGCCAGCGCGTATTCGCGGGCGACGCCGCGGATCGAGAAGCAGTATCCGCGGTCCGGGGTCACGTTGATCTCGGCGGCCTGATCGGTCAGCCCGAACAGTTCCATGACGTCGGTGCCCAGCTCCGGGTCCAGGCCCAGGGTGGAGAGCACCATGATGCCATCGTGGTCCTCGCCGATGCCCAGCTCGCGGGAAGAGGCGATCATGCCGGCCGAGACGTGGCCGTAGGTTTTTCGCGGGGTGATCTTGAAGTCCCCGGGCAGCACCGCACCGGGCAGGGTGACAACAACCTTGTCGCCCTCCACGAAATTGTGCGCGCCGCAGATGATGCCCTGCACCCCGGATGGCTCGATGCCCTCGCCGGTCAGGGTCTGTTCCTGGCCTTCCGGAACGACGCGGACCTGGCACCAGTTGATGGTCTTGCCGTTGGTCTGCTCCTCCTTGACCAGGGAGAGCACCTGGCCGACGACGATCGGGCCGGACAGGGTGTCGGAGGGACGGTGCACGTCCTCTTCCTCGAGGCCGACCTTGACCAGGTCTGCCATAATGTCTTCGGCCGAGGCGTCGGCCGGTACCTGCGCATACTCGCGCAGCCATGAAAGCGGAATACGCATAACCTAGATCTCCATCCCGAAGTGCTGGCTGAAACGGACGTCGCCCTCGATCATGTCGTGCATGTCGGGAACGTCGTTGCGGAACATGAGCGTGCGCTCGATGCCCATGCCGAAGGCGAAGCCGGAGTACTCTTCCGGATCGATGCCGGCGGCGCGCAGCACATTCGGGTTGATCATGCCGCAGCCTCCCCACTCGATCCAGCGCGGTCCGCCCTTGGCCCCGGGGTGCCAGATATCGAGCTCGGCGCTCGGTTCGGTGAACGGGAAGTAGGCCGGGCGCAGCCGGATCTGCGCCTCGGCGCCGAACATCTGGCGGGCGAAGTGCTCCAGCGTGCCGCGCAGATCGGCCATGGTCAGGCCCTTGTCCACGGCCAGCCCCTCGAACTGGTGGAAGACCGGGGTGTGGGTGGCGTCGAGCTCATCGGTGCGGAAGGTGCGTCCCGGGCAGAGCACGTAGACCGGCACCTCGCGCTCCAGCATCGAGCGGACCTGCACCGGGGAGGTGTGGGTGCGCAAAACCAGGTGCGCGTCTGCCGGCTCGATGAAGAAGGTGTCCTGCATTTCGCGGGCCGGGTGGTCCGGCTTGAAGTTCAGCGCGTCGAAGTTGAACCATTCGGATTCCACCTCGGGGCCCTCGGCGATTTCCCAGCCCATGCCGACGAAGATGTCCGAGACGCGGTCCTGCAGGACCGAGAGCGGGTGGCGGGCCCCGGCGCGGCGGCGGCGCGGCGCGGCGGTGACATCGACGGTCTCCTCGACGAGGATGCGGGCGGCTTCGGCTTCTTCGAGCACTTCGGTGCGCGCGGCCAGGGCCTTGTTGACGCGGCCGCGGGCGCCACCGACGAGCTTGCCGGCTACGGCCTTCTCGGTTTTGTCCAGCTTGCCGATCTGGCGGTTGGCCAGCGACAGCGCGGACTTCTCCCCGGTGTGAGCCAGCCGTGCGTCTTTTAGTTCGGTCAGGTCGCCGGCGGTCTCGATGGCTGCTAGTGCCGCCTGGACCGCGGCGTTGATGCCTGCTTCATCGGTCGGATGCGGGACGCTTTGGTCCGTTTCCGTTGCCTCTTGGGTTGTCTGATCAGACATGGGATCGATCGATCCTTCTCTTCGCTCGTGGAACTCTTGGTTCCTATTCTATTGGCTAGGGCCCGCCAACGTTTCAACGATGACGGGCCCGGGCCGTGAAGATGCTTACGATTCGCTTAGTGGCCGCTCGGGTCCTTGGCACCCTTCGGCGCAAAGGCCAGGGCAATGATCAGCACGAGCACCAGCAGGGCGCCGCCGAAGATCATCGAGTAGAACAACGCGTAGTTGGCGCTGCCGGTGGCCTTGTATTCCTCGGCGCCGGCCATCATGTCGAAGGCTACCGAGTGGTGCTCGACCTCGCCCGCAGAGTGCGAAACAACCTTGCCCGGGAAGCTGACTACCAGGTTTGCCTCGGTGAACTGTTCGTTGACCACGACTTCTCCGGCACCGGGCATCGAGAACTCAAATTCGCCGCCCTTGTCGGTCAGCGAGATCGGGAAGCCGAAGGTGCTGAAGGCATCCTGCAGCTGGACGAAGTTCATCTTGCCGACGGTTTCGAAGCGCAGGCCGACGTTTTCCCCGTCGTCGACGGTGGTGTAGCTCCACTGCTCGCCGAGGATCTGATCCAGTTCATCGGTGTTCAGCTGGCTGGCCAGCACGTCTTCGAAGGGCTGCCCCTGCAGGTTTTCCTGATGAGTGGTGACCTGCAGCGCACCGGTGGCCTGATCGGCACCGGTCACATTGACTTCAGCGTTCATGTTGACGCATCCGGACAGGGCCAGGATTGCGGTAAATACCAGCGCGAGAACGCCAAGAAGTCTCTTCACTCGGATTGCTCCTCAAGTTTATTGATTGATTATCTACATTTTGCCGACACCGGGCACTAGTTCCAGCTTACGCGGTTTAGAGCGTGCGCCCTGCATGGGCTTGAGCCAGGCAGGCGGCGACGATCGGCGCGTCCGCTTTGATCCACGGCACCGCGGCACCCAGCGACTCATCCAGAGCCAGCCAGGCCAATTGGTCGTGCCCGTCGAGCGTGTCGGGAGTGCCGGAGCTGATGGTGGCGAACCAGACTCGCATGGCGGCCTGCTCGTTCAGCGCCCAGCCCTGCGCCAGCGGTCCGGTAACTTCGGCGCCGAGCGTGAGCTGCACGCCGAGCTCCTCGCGCAGCTCTCGATGCACCGCCTCGATATCAGACTCCCCCGGTTCGACCTTGCCACCGGGAAATTCCCAGAGGCCGGCCAAGGCTGCCGGGCGGTTGCGCCGGGCAGCCAGCATTTTCGTCGGCGACGCGAAGCTATCGACGATGGCTACGGCGACGATTTGTTTCAGATTCATGGAGGTGTTCCTTGGGCTTTAGCGTTGGGCGCGGGCCGAGGCATACAGGCAGACCGTCGCGGCGGTGCTCACGTTCAGCGATTCGGCCACCCCGTAGAGCGGCACCGCGACCTTGTACCCGGCCAGTTCCTTTTCCTGCTCGTCGAGACCCTGCCCCTCATTGCCGAAGAGCCAGATGGTGGGCCGCTCGAGCGCCGGTTCATTCGCCGGCAGTTCGGTTCCGGTCCCCGCGCGCAGCACCGCCGAATCCTGCAGGGTGTCCAGGTTGTGGGCCGCGTAGCCATCGGCCGCGAGCACTTGCAGGCGTTCCCCGGCGGCAGCGATGAAGTCGTTGAGGTCGACGTCGCTGAGCACCGGCAGGTGGAAGAGCGAGCCGACGGTGGAGCGCACGGCCTTCGGATTGTAGATGTCGACGCTGTCCTTGGTCAGGATCACCGCGTCGGCACCCGCCGCGTCGGCGGCACGCAGGATGGTTCCGGCATTGCCCGGATCCTGGATTCGGCAGAGCACCGCGATCAGCTTGGGGTTGCTGGCCAGCACCTCGGAAAGCTGCGGCTGGGACATTGCGACGACCGCGAGGATGCCCTGCGGGTTCTTCGTATCCGCCATCGCCGAGATGACATCGCCGGTGACAAAATGAGTGCGCACCTTGGCTGCGTCGAGCAAGGCCGTAAATTCTTCGTGGCGTTCCAGAAAACCAGGGACCACGTAAACTTCTTGGACCAGCTGGTCGTTGGAACGGTGCGCAACCAGCGCCTCGCGGACCGCTTGCGGGCCTTCGGCAAGGAATTCGCCGGTTGCCTCACGGCCCTTGCGGTGGGCCAAGCGGGCGACCGCCTTGACTCGGTCGGCGCGCGGATTGGACATCACGTCTGGGGGAAAGCTCGTCATTATTCGAGAATACCGGTAGAAGCACCGAAGGGCGGGTTCCACACTATGTGCGGTACCCACCCTTCGGTGTGATCTGTCCTACCTGAGGCCTAGCTCAAAGGGAGAAACGGATTTACTTCATCTGCTGGCGGGATTCTCCACCAGCTGGCTCGAAGCCTGCGCCCTTGGCAGCTTCGATCGAGTTGAACCAGAACTCGGCCTCGGTCTGCTCGTACCAGGTCGAGCCTGGGACGTGGTACTTGTTCGATCCGGCGTTGCCCTTGATGACGAAGCCTTCTGGTGCGTCCTGGCCTTCAACGGCCTTGATCACGCCTTCGCCTTCGACGCTCTTGGCTGCTGGTGCAGCTGCGGCCTTTGGAGCCTTGGCAGCCTTTGGTGCGGAAGCTGGTGCTTCTGCGCCGCGAGGAGCGTTGACATCTGCCGGAAGAGCGTCCTTTGCAACCTTGACCAAGGTAGCGAAAGCGTTCGAGTCCGAAACAGCCAGCTCGGAGAGCATGCGACGGTCAACCTCGACCTCAGCGGCCTTCAGGCCCTGGATCAGACGGTTGTAGGTCAGGCCGTTGGCGCGGGATGCAGCGTTGATACGCTGGATCCACAGGCGACGGAAGTCGCCCTTGCGCTTACGGCGGTCGTTGAAGCTGTAAACGAACGAGTGGAGCAGCTGCTCCTTGGCCTTACGGTACAGGCGCGAACGCTGACCGCGGTAACCCTTTGCGCGTTCCAGAACGACGCGACGCTTCTTATGGGCGTTTACTGCCCGCTTCACACGTGCCACGTGTGTACTCCTTCAAGTCAGTTCCTCCCACCCGGGATAACCAGGTGAAAGCGAAATCTATGGTTGTTGGGGTTGTGCTTCCCCGAATTGCGAAAGGGAGAGCTTAGAGGCCCAGCATCCGCTTGATGGTCTTCACATCGGCCTTAGCTACCAGCTGGTCAGAAGCCAGGCGGCGCGTGACGCGCGAGGACTTGTGCTCCAGGTAGTGACGACGGTTGGCCTGCTGGCGCTTGAGCTTGCCGCTACCAGTCAGCTTGAAGCGCTTCTTGGCGCCACTGTGAGTCTTGAACTTCGGCATAGCTGCCGTTCTCCTAACGTGCTCCACATAAATCGTGAGATCTGTGGGGATCATCCGAAGCGGGCCTCTTGGCAAGGTGACCGCTGCTGTTCTCTTGTAGTTGGACCTTCGCAAGGAAGATCCTTCACCGTTTCCGATGACGGGCCCGGAGGCCCAACAGGCTTGGGCTAGGCTTCGCCTTCAGCCGCGTTGCGAGCCTGCTCCAGCTTCGCGAGAGCTTCATCATCCATCGCTGCTGCGACGTTCTGACCCTCGGTCTCTTCTGGGGCGTCGGTGCGGATCTTGCGCTTCGCGCTTTCCCGGCCACCCGACTTCTGCTGCTGTTCGCGGCGAGCCTCTGCCTTGTTCTTCAGCGGACCAACAACCATGACCATGTTTCGGCCATCGATGCGAGGGGTGGACTCTACGAGCCCGACCTCTGCTACGTCTGCTGCAAACTTTTCTAGCAAGCGAATGCCCATCTCTGGGCGTTGCTGCTCACGTCCACGGAACTGGATCATGGCCTTGACCTTGTCGCCTGCGCCTAAGAAGCGCAGTGCGTGGCCGACCTTGGTCTCGTAGTCGTGGGTGTCGATCTTCAGACGGAAGCGGACTTCCTTCAGGATCGTGTTGGTCTGGTTCTTACGAGCTTCACGAGCCTTGACAGCGGCTTCGTACTTAAACTTGCCGAAGTCCATCAGTTTGCATACAGGAGGCTTGGCGGTCGGTGCCACCTCGACCAAGTCCAGATCGGACTCGACAGCTAGTCGGAGCGCGTCCTCGATGCGGACGATTCCTACCTGCTCACCATTGGGGCCGACGAGACGTACCTCTGGCACGCGAATGCGCTCATTAATGCGTGGATCGCTGATGTGTCACTCCTGATTTTCGTAAGTCACTTACTCGCAAATGAAGAAGGCCCCCGTCTGCGAAGTGCAGGCGAAGGCCAAAGAATAGACGACACAATAGTTTTACGATTCTTCCTCGTAAAGCTATTTCCGGATACTCATAAATATCCTGCCGAATTACCCGGAAGCCTAAACGGCTACTGCGGGTGGGAGTTGGCCTCCACTTGCATGGCTCAACACTGATCTCTTGGTGACATCATCCGGATACCGGACGCTCTCAAGTACCTGTATTGAGTCGGTCTGTGACAAGCTTAGCAGTATGAGTACCGAAGACACCAACTCGCAGCAGCACGCCGTCGAGCAGCAGATGCGCGACATCGCAGAAGTTCCAGCAGTAGAGATCATCACCACCGCCGCAGTTCACCTGATGAGCGCGGCCGCGGTCAAATGCGGACTGGCAGAAGGTGATGATGCCGATGAGCTGAAGGATCTTGATGAAGCTCGCAAGCTAATTACCGCTCTGGCTGGCCTAGTCACCGCGGGGGCACCCGAGCTTGGCTCACAGCACGCGGCACCGCTGCGTGACGGTCTGCGAAGCCTTCAGCTCGCCTTCCGCGAAGCATCATTGATCCCGGATGCACCAGGCAAGGGCCCGGGCGAGAAGCTCACCGGACCGGTCAACTAGCGATTGTTTCGCAGAATTTTAAGAGATTAACGTCATGGATCCGCTTCCTTTGGGAAGCGGATCCATGCTCGTTTAAACACGAGCTTTCCGTTTCGGAACAGATATTGCCGGATCGAAACGAGCCACAACGCCTTGCACTAGATAGGCTTCGGTAATGGATACCTTCGAACAGCCGGTACTGCATGCCGGGCGCTATGTCTTGCGGCCGTTCGACATCGGCGACGTGGAATTGATCGAGGCGGCCTCGCTGGATCCGCTCATTCCGTTGATCACCAGCGTTCCCGCTAAGGGATCCAGCCAGGACTTCGCGGACTTCATCTCCAGGCAGCAGCAGCGTCTGGCTGACCGCACCGGGTATTCCTTCGCCATCGCCGAGGCACAGACGAATCGGGCGATCGGGCAAATTGGGCTGTGGCTGCACAACGTTGCCGCCGGCCGGGCAAGTATCGGATACTGGATCGATCCTGCACAACGCGGACGCGGTGCGGTGAGCGCGGCGTTGGATGCACTCACCGATTGGGCCTTGAAGCTTGCGGCCATCCATCGGGTGGAGCTGTACATCGAGCCTTGGAACGAAGGGTCCTGGCGGGCCGCCGAAAAATGTGGTTTCACCCGCGAAGGATTACTGCGAAGCTGGCAACTGATCGGCACCGAGCGCAAGGACATGTACTGCTACTCCCGGCTGAAAACCGAGGGCCCGGCTCACTAGCAAAAGCACGATTCCACTACGAGAGGCAGGATCATTGATGGACCGTCAAACGCAGAAGATTGTTCTGGAACCATTGCACGAGGGGCATAGGCAGTTCGTCATTTCCCTGGCCTCCGATGAACGAGTCACTCGCTATATCGGTGATGGCTCGGTCTGGGACGACCAGACGATCGGCGAGCGAATTCAATTGGCACTGAGCGCTTTGCCGCTTGCCACGGTTGGGGCCACTCGCTGGTTTGTGGCTATCGCTGCGGGGCATCCGGCAGGGCTGGTCGTGGCCACCCGTAAACCCGAGGGAGTCGAACTTGGGTATTGGGTCTCCCCCGGCTATTGGGGTCAGGGAATCGCCGGTGCCATGGTCAATAGCGCGCTAGGGCTCATCCCCGAACTATTTCAGGTGCGCCGTTTGATCGCTCGGGTCGACCCAGCCAATGTTGCCTCGGCCAAGTTGTTGGCGCGCAGAGGCTTCACGGGGCGGTCAAGCACCGACGGGCTGGATCACTACGAGCTCAAACTCACCTCGGCCTAAACGAAGTCGCCCATCCGCGCGCGACGGGTGCGGCGCACTCGTCGGCGGATCTGCTGGGCGATCAATGCGATTACCACGATGAATACCGCCAGCAAGCCGATGCCGATAAATGCCTGGGCGGGGCCGAGCGTATCCACGAAGATGCCGGTCAGCGGTGAACCGAGCGCGGTGCCGGTGGTCATCGCCGAACCGTACCAGCCCATGGCCTCGCCGCGGCGTTTCTCCGCGACCAGATCGGTGAGCCATTCGGAGGCCGCCGAGAGCGTGGGCGCGCAGAGCAGGCCCGGGGCGAGCGAGAGCAGCGCCAAGCTCCAGGTGTCGGTGGCGAAATACATGGGCACGGTCAGCACCGCCATCGCCAAGAGCAGCAGGAGCGGGGAGATGGCCCGGTTCATCGAGCCGTAGACCAGCCCGCCGATCAGCGACGAACCGCACCAGAAGAGGAATACGATCCCCAGGTCACCGGAGCGTGACTGCGCTTCGAGCTCGGCAACGATGCCCACCTCGGTGCCCGTGAGCAGCGCACCGGCTCCGCCGGCGGCGATGAACACCGCAAGCACCGAGGCGCTGATCCAGTTGAAGCGGCTCTTGAACGCTCGCCCGCGGCTCTTGATCCGGGCGCGCGCGGACTTCCACCCCGCGGTGATCAATTCGCCCTCGACCTCGGCCACGCCGAAGGGGGCCGCGGCGATGAAACTGGCCTCCGCGCCGAGACGCTCCTCGTGCACGTTGGCGCGCAGGGCCACCGCCTTGGGGTCATCACTGCGCGTCGGCGGATTCAAGATCATCAGCGCCAGACCGGCGACCGATGCGGTCACCCCGATGACGCTCAGCCCGATGGTGCTGCTGATCTGCGTGGCGACGATCCCTGCCGAGGCCGGTCCGACGATGAATACCAGTTCGGTGGCCGTCGCATCGAGCGCAAAGGCGGTGCGCCGGTTATCCCCGGTGGTCATGATGCCCAGGGCGGTACGGACCACGGAGAACACCGGCAGCGAGAAGAGCCCGCCGATGAATGCCAGCGGGTACACCCACTCCAGCGACACGTGCGGGACGGTGCACCAGACGATGGTTTCGACGAAGATCGAAGGAATCAGCGCCCGGCGCAGCCCCCACGCATCGACCCGGGCACCGCGCCACGGGGCGCCGATGGCAATGCCGAGGGTCATCAGTGCGGTAACCAGCCCGGCGGACACCCAGCTCTGATCGAGATTCGTAACCAGGTGCAGAAGCAGCAGCATGCTCAGCGCCGAGTGCGGCAATCGGGCAATCATTCCGATGACTAGCAGCGATGAAATCTGCGGCTGCCGCAGAATCTGCCAATACCGTTTCATACCCGGTGGTGTCCTTTTCTCTTAGTCTGGTGCGCTGAGCAAACTCACTTCGAGCGAATCGACCGCTTCGGCGAATTCTGGGTTTTGGGCGAGGCGCCCATGGATGTCTTTGGTGCTCTGGCGGGCTTCGGCCTCGGGGGTTCTGGCGGCGAAGACGAACTGCAGGTTCAGTTCCGGTCCCGGGCCGCCGCCCAGCACCGCCGCTCCAGAGACATCTCGCGAGCCGACTCCCCGGCCCGGCGCCACCTTCACCGCGCGGAGCGCCGGATAACCGGCGGTCGCCTCTTCGACGAGCTTGGCGATGTGCTCGCTGAGATAGCTGGGGGTCCAATCGGTCTGCTTGGCCAGGTTCCACATCCCGGGGCGACGCAGCACGAAGGTGAAATCGCTGCCCGGGTCGAGCACCAGCAGCTGGGCTTCTTCGCTCACCGCAGACAGGGCCGCGCGGGGTGCGTAGACCGCCACCGGTCGGGCCTCGCCATGCCAGGCCTGCAAGCGCTCGACCGTGGTGAATACCGGCAAGGCCATCCGCCCATCGGGTGCCTTGATCTTGACCAGCGCCATGTCGGCTTCCTTATCGGCGGCGAAACCATGTTCGGTCAGCGCTTCTTCGCCGAGCTGGGCGACAACCGCCACGAAGACGCGAGCCTGGGACAGGGCCCGATGCACTCCGGCTTCGTCTCCGGTTCCCGCGCGGAGCTCGGCCAGGGCGCGCTCCACGGCCGGGTCGGCGGCTCCATCGTCCTTGTCAAACTTGTGCAACGGATTTTCCTCGCCGCTCAAGTCCCGACCGTCCCAGCCTTGGCCGGCAGAATCTGCGCGGTTGCCAGCTTGCGCCAACGCCGCGGCGATATGCCCGGGCAGGTGGCGTTTGGGATCGGATTCGGGGTGCGAAGTGCTCATGAAACTATGCTATCTGCCGGGTGCAAATGCGAAAGTCCTGCGACGAAAATCCGTTCATGACCTTTGCCACGCACCCCGGCTCCGGTGCAGACGGCAAAAGACCCGAACCGGGCCGGTGGGCGCTGGTTCGGGTCCTGGCTCAAAAAATGGTGGAGGCTAGCGGCGCCCTGCCACGTCCAGCGCTTGGGCGAGGGTGAACTGGCCCGCGTAGAGCGCCTTGCCCATGATCGCCCCTTCGATTCCCTCCGAGACCAATTCGCGCAGCACGCGCAGATCTTCCAGCGAGGAGATGCCACCGGAGGCGATCACGGGTTTGGTGGTCTTGGCGCAGATTTCGCGCAGCAGGTCCACGTTCGGCCCGCGCAGGGTGCCGTCCTTGGTCACGTCGGTGACCACATAGCGGGCGCACCCGGCATCTTCCAAGCGTGCCAGCACGTCCCAGAGGTCGCCGCCGTCCTTGGTCCAGCCGTGGCCGGACAGGGTGGTTCCGCGCACGTCCATGCCCACGGCGATCTGCTCGCCGAAGCGTTCGATGACGCGCGCGGTCCAGTCGGGGTTTTCCAATGCTGCGGTCCCCAGGTTCACGCGGGTGGCCCCGAATTCCAGGGCGCGCTCCAGCGAGGCATCGTCGCGGATGCCGCCGGAGAGTTCCACCTTGATGTTCAGTTCGTCGGCGATGCGGCGGACCACCTCGGTGTTGTTGCCGCGGTCAAAGGCCGCGTCGAGATCCACCAGATGGAGCCATTCGGCCCCTTCGCGCTGCCAGGACAGGGCCGCCTCCAGCGGGTCGCCGTATCCGGTTTCCGACCCGGCTTCGCCCTGCACCAGGCGAACGGCTTGGCCGCCGGCGATATCTACCGCCGGGAGCAGTTCAAGAATTGGTTGCTCGCTCATAATTTCCTTCTGTCGCTAATGTTTAGAGAGTCTGAACCCAGCCGGCGACAATTGCCGCGGCGGCCAGGGCCCACAATGCGATGATCCACGAGATATGCGCTTTCTGGCTTTTGAGCGAGATCGCGCCGCCGGCGAGGAAGGCACCGAGGGTTAGCAGGATGATGGCCCACATTTCCTAAAGTGTCTCCAACCAGTTGCGCAGCAAGCGGGCCCCGGCGTCGCCGGACTTCTCCGGGTGGAATTGCACGGCGGACAGCGGACCGTTTTCCACGGCCGCGACGAATTCGGTGCCATGGGTGGACCAGGTCACCTGGGGCGGGGTCATCGCCGGTTGGGTGACATCGAACTCCCACTTCTGCACGCCATAGGAATGCACGAAGTAGAACCGCTCGTCCTCGATCCCGGCGAAGAGCCGGCTGTTCTCCGGCGGGCGCACGGTATTCCAGCCCATATGCGGGATGACCTCTGCTTGCAGGCGCTCGACCACACCAGGCCACTCGCCGATGCCTTCGGTTTTCACCCCGTGCTCAACACCTTGCTCGAAGAACACCTGATGTCCCACGCAGATGCCCAGCACCGGCTGGCCACCGGCGATGCGGCGGCCGATCCAACGCAGCGCGCCGACCTTGGTCAGCTGCTCCATCACCGAGGCGTAGGCTCCCACGCCGGGAACGACGAGGCCATCAGCGGCCAAGATCGCTTTCGGATCCGCGGTCAGCTCCACCTCGGCGCCGGCGGCTTCCAGCGCGCGCACGGCCGAGCGGACGTTGCCGGATCCGTAATCGAGGACGACTACAGTTTTTTTCGCCACTTAGAGGGCACCCTTCGTGGATGGGATCTTGTCGCCCATGCGGGCGTCCGGCTCGACCGCTTCACGCAGCGCGCGAGCGAATGACTTGAATTGGGCCTCGACGATGTGGTGCGGATCGCGCCCGGAGAGCACCTCGATATGCGCGCAGATCTGCGCGTGGAAGGTGATGGCCTCGAATACGTGCCGCGTCATCGAACCGGTGAAGTGCCCGCCGATCAGGTGGTATTCCTGGCCTGCGGGTTCCCCGCCGTGCACCAGGTACGGGCGGCCGGAGACGTCAACGACCGAACGGGACAGCGCCTCGTCCAGCGGTGCGTAGGAGGTGCCAAAGCGGCGTATGCCCGCCTTGGTGCCCAGGGCCACGCGCAGCACCTCGCCGATGGTGATGGCCACGTCTTCGACCGTGTGGTGCACGTCGATGTGGGTGTCACCGGTGGCGCGCACGGTCAGGTCGATGAGCGAATGCTTGGACAGGGCGGTGAGCATGTGGTCATAGAACGGCACGCTCGTGCTGATCTCCGAGACCCCGGTTCCGTCCAGGTCCAACTCGACGAAAACTGATGATTCGCTGGTCTCGCGTTCCATCCGGGCGCGACGAGCGCCAATCAATTCGGCAGACATGTCTTCCTTCGCTTGTGTGTGAATTCTACTTCTGTGCACCCAGCAACAAGGCCAGGTGCTCCAGGAAGGCGGTGGTTTCGGCTTCGGTGCCGGCGGTGACGCGCAGCGTTCCCTTGATTCCATTGTCGCGGACAATGATGCCGGCATCCAACAGGCCCTGCCAGATGGCGTGCGGATCTTCCAGTCCGCCGAAGAAGACGAAGTTCGAATCCGAGACAGATGGCTTCAAGCCGAGATCGATCAGCGTGGACACGATGCGGTCGCGCTGGGTCTTGATGTCTTCAACCTGCGCGAGCAGCAGCTCGATGTTCTTCAGCGCCGCGATGGCGGTTGCCTGGGTGACCGCGGAGAGGTGGTAAGGCAGACGCACCAGGCGAATCGCGTCGGTCACCTCGGGGGCCGCCGCGAGATAGCCCACGCGGGCTCCGGCCAGGCCGAAGGCCTTGGACATCGTGCGCGAGACGATCAAGCGCTGGCGTCCTTCGAGCAGGGTAAGCGCCGATCGAGTACCTGCCAGCGAGAATTCTGCGTAGGCTTCATCCACGATCACCATGGCGTCCGTTTCGCTGGCGGCCTCATAGACCGCTTCGATGACGTCTAAGCCCAGTGCGGTTCCGGTCGGGTTATTCGGGGAGCACAGGAATACCACGTTTGGGCGGTGTTCGCGTACCTGCGCGGCGGCGGATTCGGCCGAGAGGGTGAAGTCTTCGGCGCGGTTTCCGGCAATGAATTCGGTATCGGTGCCACTGGCGAGCAGCGGGTACATCGAGTAGGTGGGGACGAAACTAAGCAGGCTGCGCCCCGGGCCGCCGAAGGCCTGCAGGATCTGCTGGAGAATTTCGTTGGAGCCGTTTGCGGCCCAGATGTTGTCGGAGGTCAGCCCGTGACCAAGGTAGTCGGCGAGCAGCTCGCGCAATTCGGTAAATTCACGATCCGGGTAACGATTTAGGCTGGCAGCCGCTTTGGCTACTTCCTGAGCGATGGCATCGACAACGGTCGCTGGCAACGGATGGGTGTTCTCGTTGACGTTCAGCTGAATGGGGACGTCAATTTGCGGCGCTCCATATGGGGATAGCCCGCGGAGATTCTCACGCAAGGGCAGCTGACTCAGAAGTTCACTACGGTCATTCACGCATTAATTCTAATGCTGAGGCACTCTCGCCGGTGAATCCACGACAAGAACAGGTAACAATAGTGAGCTGGCACTTAGTTCGAGAGTACCGGGATATCCAAAGTGTCCCCGGCGTACAACACACCGGCATCGATGGAGTTCAATTCCTCAATGTGGCTCATCGCCGCGTTGACTTCGTAGCCTACGGCGTACTCGCTGGCCAGCCCCCATAGGGTGTCACCGGGAATCACGGTGACTTCCACCGTCGCCGGGCCGGTGGGAAGGTCCGTGGACGCTTGGGCGCTGCTGGTGAACATGGTGAACATGAACGCCGCGGCGATCGTGAGCAGGAAGACCGGTATGCCTACCAGTACTGCCCAACCGCGACGGTTGATGCGGATCCTCATTGGTGTCTTGCTCTGCTGTGGGTGAAGTGCCAGAGTTGCCACGACTTTTTCTCCTCAACGATTACGGGTGATGCGAACCAATATTCGAATACAATCTTCGAACACCTGTTCGATACTAGTACATCTTTTCTAACAGAGCCAGATCGAACTTGTCCAGATGTTTTCGAACAAATCTTTGAAAGAAGCCCTGCGATCAACTAAGATTTCGAAGTAGTCGATCAATGAATACATCACAACATTGGGCACCGACAGTTTGTAGCTTCGAACTGAGGACCGAATGCAAGGGAAGGCAAAAATACATGTCAGCATCACAGCGCACTCCCCGGTCGAACGCCCGTTCGCTGACGATACGTCAGAAAAAGATCCTCGAAACCATCCAGCGTGCGATCGGCAAGAATGGCTACCCGCCGTCGATGCGTGAGATTGGCGACTCGGTCGGGCTCAAAAGCCTTTCGAGCGTTACTCACCAACTCGGTCAGCTCGAAAAGCTTGGGTACATTCGTCGCGACCCGCGGCGTCCACGAGCGATGGAGATTCTGCTTCCGCTGCAGCTTGCAGAGGACGGCGAGGGAAGCAGCGAGCCGCTGAGCGCGCCGGAACCCGCTGAGGACACGAAGGTCATTGAGCTGAGCTCCTCGGCAGACACCACAATGGTTCCCTTGGTCGGACGCATCGCCGCCGGTGGACCAATTTTGGCGGAGCAAACCGTCGAAGACGTCTTTTCCCTACCCCGCCAGCTGGTTGGCCACGGCGAGCTGTTCATGCTCAAGGTATCGGGCGATTCGATGGTGGATGCGGCTATTTGCGATGGCGACTGGGTGGTCGTCCGTCGCCAGCAGACCGCGGAGAACGGCGATATTGTGGCCGCATTGCTTGACGAGGAAGCCACGGTGAAGACCTTCCGTCAGCGCGACGGCCACACCTGGTTGCTGCCACAGAATTCGCGTTATGAGCCGATTCTCGGCGACGCGGCCACGGTGATGGGACGCGTCGTGTCGGTGATGCGTTCGCTGTAGCAGGCAAGTTTATTCCAACGAGCCATTCGGCCTCACCCATTGTCGGTGAGACCGGATGGCTTTTATTTTGCGCTGAGGTGGCTCGGCGGCAGGCTCACGCGCCCGGCTGCCTGGAGGATCGTCCAGCGTTGGGTGGCCGCCGAAAGCTGCGTCTCGACCCGGTCCGCGATCTGGCTCGCCGTGTCGCGGACCAATCGCGCGGCGGTGCGGCGGGTCTCAGCGGGCAGACGTTCGTCGTTCGCGGCGAGCGCCAGGTAGCGGCAGAGGATTCCAGTGAACAGATTGCCGTCTCCGCCGGATTCCAGGCGCAGGCCCTGTGCCGCAGTGGCGAGCTGGTCGTTGATCGCCTGAATCAGCGAGGCGGCTTGTGCCAGATGCTCAGCGGTCCCGGTGGCCAGCAATGCGCCGAGCACGGTGCCCTGATTGTAGGTGTAGATCGCTTCCTCGGTGCGCGGGCCGCCGGCGGTCAGGCGGATGCCGTCGAGGTAGAGCCCGGAGGATGTGCTGTAGAGCTCGCGACGCAGCCAGTCCAGCAGCCCGGTGGCGGTGCTCAAGTCCGCGATGCGTGCGAAATACAGGGCCGCCGGGGCGTTGGTGGGCGTGTTCTTGAAGTCGCGTTTGCGCGACCAGTAGAGCCCGCCGCCGAGCTTCTCGTCTTGGCCGCGCACCAGCTGTCGAGCCAGTGCACGCATGGCTAGGGTGGCGAGCAGCGCCGGGCGGGCGGTGAGCTGCTGGCTCAGCCCATTGAGCCGTTGGCTGGCAAGCAGCAACCAGGCCATGTCGTCGTAGAAGTAATTCGGGAAGCGGCCGAAATTGCGCAGCAGGATGCCGCGCAGCAGCTGGTTGGCCCGCCGCCAGTGCCTCTGGGCCGCGCACCGGTGACCGGAGTGCAGCTCGCGGAAAGCCGCGTCGAGGATCGCGTCGAGATAGTGCGCCTGCCACCAGTAGTGCCATTCGGACCAGGGGCGCGGGCGTTTGCCAGGCGCTGGCGCGGTAGGCGTCGCATGCAGCGAGCCGATCCAGGTGCCGGGCAGGCCCATGAGCCGATGGCCGAATCTGGCGTGCAGGTCCTCGCCTGCCACCGCGGCTAGGGCCTCCCAGTGCTCGGGGTCGTGGTTGCCTGGCTGATGCTGCGCTTCATTCACGAGTCGGCTCCCACTGCTCAATTCTCCGGTTGTGTGCAACAGCGTAGCCGCTTCGCCCGCCGGCATCGAGCACATCGAGCGGGCGGGATCAGGCCGCGAGCACTTCGGCGGCCGAGAACCAGTAGGTGTTGCGTCGCGGTTGTTGATCGGGGTCCAAGAATTTGGGCAGCAGCACCGCCGGAGGTTTGCCCTCGGCCACCACGAGGCTGAAAAGCCCGGCATGGCGCGCGTGGTGATGCATGGGACAGAGCAGAACTCCACGATCCACGCGGGTCTGTCCGCCCTCCTCCCATGGATCGACGTGGTCCGCCTCGCAGCGGCTGGCCGGCATCCGGCAGCCCGGGTAGAGGCAACCGCGGTCGCGGGCGGCCAGGGCGCGTTTCATATGCGGCGGAAAGAGCCGTTTGGATCGGCCGATATCCAGCGGTTGGCCTTTGCCGTCCAGCACCGCCGGGTAGATTCCGGCATTGCACATGAGCGTTCGGGCCTCCGCCGCGGTCAGCGGCAGGCCATTTTCGGTGCTGGCGAAGCTGGCGGCGCCAGCGAGCATTTTCTCGTAGTTCAGGTGCACGATCACCTGCGGGGCGATCAGCCCGGCGCCCGGATTTTTGCCGCCGACGCGATTGGCACGCAGCACCGCGAGCAATCCGGTCAGGTGGCGCAGGGCCGGGCTCAGATCTTCGAAGGGCTGCTCGGGCGGCGGGGCGAGGTTGCTGGGTGGTTTCGGTGGTTCGGCTTCCGTCGCTTCGGCAGCCGGGGTGCGGGCCCAACCGGGCATGCTCGGCGCATCGTCCCATTCCTTGGGGGTGGGTGGCATTGGCGCAACCGGGGTTCCGGGCTCGACCGATGGGGCGGGCTCGTCCGATGCGGCGGGCTCGGCGTGGTTGGGATAGCTGGCGTGGACGAGCTCGTTGAGCTGCTCGCGGTTGCCGGCGATGGTGTTGGGGTTGTCGATCTTGGCGCGGAGCGACTCGATGAGTTCGGCATCGTGCGGGAAGACCTTGAGCTGGTAGATGACCAGTCCGCCTTTTGTGCCACGAGGGAAGAGTCCTGCCTCGGCGAACAGCGCCTCGGGCGGGCGCTGGGCCTGGAGCTGCTCGGTGATGAGGCCGGACAGGTGCTTCGCGGCGCTGGCCGGTTCCTGGGCGATGAGCTTAACCGCCTGCGCTTCGAGCTGGGCGCGGGCCTGCGGGCCGGGCAGGTCCGCTTCGGCGTTGCGGATGGCCCGGGCGGCGCCGATCGCCGGGCGCGGATCCACGTTGCGGTTCGCGAAGTGGGCGGCAAGCTGCGGGCAATCGGGGGTGGTCCGCTCCCCCGCCTCGGTGACCTTGGCGATCAGCGAGCCGGCGGCCGCGAGCCGGGAGAGAGCCGCGCCGTGGGCGATGCCCAGCCAGCCGGAGTGCAGGTCCGCGGCGTCCTTGAAGCTGCTGCGGCCCAGCGTGCAGGTGCCGTGCAGCGCGGCGAGCTGCTCGTCCGTGGGTGCGGCGCCGGCGTCGGCGATGGCATCGAGGGATTCGGTATCCAGCTGGTGGCTGCCGCTGCGCTGAACCGCGTCGGCCGCGTGGATCTGCAGGCGGGACAGGGTCTGCGCGGTGCGTTCGGCCAGCCAGGCGAAGTAGGCGGCCTGGCCGGCGGGCAGTTCCTGGGAAGAGAGTTGCGCGCAGGCGGCATCGAGGGTGGTGATGGCCTGGGCCATCGCCCCGAGGGCCGCCTGGTTGCTGGTGAGTTCTTCCATACCCACCACCTTGCACGGTCCGCGGGCGGGTGCCGGCGGATCGGGCGCAGGGTGTGGAAAAGCGGGCGTGGCCGGTTTGGCGCCGGCTACTTTTCCGGTTGCAGGCGCTGCAGCACGCCGGTGATGACTTTTTTGTCGGTGGTCGGCCACATCGGCGGCAGCGAACTTTTCAGGAACGAGCCGTAGCGGGCGGTGGCCATGCGCGAGTCGAGGACCGCGACCACCCCCTTGTCCTGCACCGAACGGATCAGCCGGCCGGCGCCCTGGGCCAGGCGGATGGCCGCGTGCGTCGCGGAGACCTGCATGAAGCCGTTGCCGCCGTGCTTGGCCACGTCCTCGGTGCGGGCCTTGGAGATCGGGTCGTCGGGGCGCGGGAAAGGGATCTTGTCGATGATCACCAGGCGGCAGGAATCCCCGGGCACGTCCACGCCCTGCCAGAGGGTCATGGTGCCGAACAGGCAGGTGTCGCGCTCCGCGGAGAAGTCCGCGACCAGCGACTTCATGCTCGCGTCGCCCTGGCAGAGGATTTTCACATCGAGCTTCTCGCGCAGGATCGCCGCGGCTTCCTCGGCCGAACGCTTGGAGGTGAACAGCGCCAGCGCGCCGCCGCCGGAGGCGGTGATCAGGTCCTCGATCTCGTCCAGCGTCTCCGCGGCCAGCTGGCGCCCGGGCTTGGGCAGGTGCTTCGCGACGTAGAGGATGCCCTGGTTCGGGTAGTCGAACGGGCTGCCCACATCCACCCCGGTCCAGGACGGGGCGCCTTGGCCCATGAGCCCGAGCGATCCGGCCACCGAATCGAACTGCGAGCCGATGGCCAGGGTGGCGCTGGTGAGCACGACGGTGCGCCCGTCGAACAGGCCCTCGCGCAGCTTGCCGGCCACCGAGAGCGGCGCGACGTTCAGCGTCGCCGGCTGGCTGTCCTCGGTTTCCACGTAGCCGCGGCCCTCGATGAACTCGCGCGGGCGGGAGGTGAAGAGCACCTCGCGGCGCTCCTCGGCTTCGAGCATGCGGATCGCGTCGTCCATCACCGCCTGCATCTGCGAGCGGGCGGTCTGCCGGCCGCCGTCCGCCGGGGCGTTCGCCTCCGGCTTGGACAGCGCCAGCACCAGTCGGGCCTGTTCGACGATGTCGTTCAGCGCGATGCCCATATCCTCGCGCAGCCCGCGCTCCAGCAAGCCCGTGGGCACCCCGGTGAGCGATTTTTCCAGCCGGCCGGCGGCCTTGGTGAGCTCGTCGACGTTCACGCCGCAGTGCCTTTTGGCGCCGCCGGCGGCGGTGAGCACCCCGCGCGCCGAGAGCGCACCGGAGACCGAGCTGGTGACCCGGTCTTGCAGCTCGTGGGCCTCGTCGATGATCGCGACCTCGAAGTCCGGCAGCACGGACAGGCCCTCGAAGGCGGAGACCGCGAGCAGCGCGTGGTTGGTGATGACCACGTCGGATTCGGCGGCCCGCGCCCGGGCCATTTCGGAGAAGCACTCATCGGCCATCGGGCACTTTTGGGCGCCCAGGCATTCCATGGCGGAGACCGAAACCTGTTTCCAGGCCTTGTCGCTGACCCCGGGGACCAGTTCGTCGCGGTCCCCGGTATCGGTCTTCTCCGCCCAGTCGCGCAGCTTCAGCACCTCGGCGGCCAGCGGGGAGAACATCTGCCCGGCGGGCGCGGCCGGCGCGTCCATTTCGAACAGCGTTCCCTCGCTGTCGTCCGGGTACCCGCCGCCGAGCTTGTACTGGCAGAGGTAGTTGGCCCGGCCCTTGAGCAGGGCCACGTCCATCGGGCGCGAGAGCTTGCCCTTGAGCGCTTCGAGCAGCCGCGGCACATCGCGCCCCACGATCTGGGACTGCAAGGCGAGGGTTGCGGTGGACACGATCACCGGCTTCGCGCTGGTTTGCGCATGGGCGAGCGCCGGGATCAGGTAGCCCATCGACTTGCCGGTGCCGGTGCCGGCCTGCACCAGCAGGTGTTTTTCGTCCTCCAGGGCCTCGACCATATGCTTGACCATCTGCTGCTGGCCGACGCGCATCTGGCCGCCCATGGAGGTCACCGCGGTTTCCAGAAGGTCCAGGACCTGCTCTTGCTTATCCATGTAGGTTGAAAGTCTCCAACTGAACCGCGAGGGATTCTCGCACCTTGACGATCATCCGGGTTCCGTGATCCGTGTGTTCGCTTTCCAATATTTCCGATTCGCTCTGGTGCAGCTTGGCGATCAGGTCTCCGCGGTCGTAGGGGATGAGGATTTCCAACTGCACCTCGGGCCGCGGGATCGAGCTGCTGATCTGCTCGAGCAGCGCCTCGATGCCTTCCCCGGTGCGCGCCGAAACGATCGTGGTGTTCGACTCGCGGTTGCGCACCCGTTCGATGACGATCGGGTCGGCCACATCGGCCTTGTTCAGCACGATGATCTCGGGAATGTTCAGCGCGTCGACCTCCGCCAGCACCGTGCGCACCGCCTGGATTTGGCCTTCGGGGTCCGGATGCGAGGCATCGACCACGTGCAGGATCAGATCCGAGTCGGCGATTTCTTCCAGCGTCGAGCGGAAGGCCTCCACCAGCTGGGTGGGCAGGTTGGAGACGAATCCGACGGTATCGGCCAGCGTGTAGGTCAGCCCGTCGGCGGTTTCCGACTGGCGCACGGTGGGATCCAGGGTGGCGAACAGCGCGTTCTCCACCAGCACCCCGGCGTTGGTCAGCCGGTTGAGCAGCGAGGACTTGCCGGCGTTGGTGTAGCCGGCGATGGCCACGGCCGGGACCTGGTTGCGCTTGCGGTTGGCGCGCTTGGCCTCGCGGGCCGGCTTCATCGCCTTGATCTCGCGGCGCAGCTTGGCCATCCGGTCGCGAATGCGGCGGCGGTCCATCTCGATCTTGGTTTCGCCCGGACCGCGCGAACCGATGCCGCCACCGGCGGCGCCCACTCGGCCACCGGCCTGGCGGGACATGGATTCGCCCCAGCCGCGCAGGCGCGGCAGCAGGTATTCGAGCTGCGCCAGTTCGACCTGGGCCTTGCCTTCGCGGCTCTTGGCGTGCTGCGCGAAGATGTCCAAAATCAGCGCGGTGCGGTCGATGACCTTCACCTTGACGATGTCCTCCAACGCGCGGCGCTGCGAGGGGGCGAGTTCGGCATCCACCACGACGGTATCGGCGCCGGTGGACGCGACGATGTCGCGCAGCTCTATGGCCTTGCCGGACCCGAGGAAGGTGGAGGAATCGGGCTTGCTGCGGCGCTGCACGACCCCGTCGAGCACCTCGGAGCCGGCGGTTTCGGCCAGCGCGGCGAGTTCGCGCAAGGAGTTTTCTGCGTCGGTGACGCTGCCGGAGGTCCAGATGCCGGCGAGCACCACGCGTTCCAGGCGCAGCTGGCGGTATTCGACCTCGGTGACATCTTCGAGCTCGGTGGAGAGCCCGGCCACGCGGCGTAGCGCCCGGCGGTCGGCTAAATCGTCTTGGTCCCCGTCGAAGGATGAATGCTCGGCGGAGAAGCGGTTCAGCGCGGTCGCCTGTCCGGAGAAGATGTGCTCCTCGACCGGTTCGTCGGCGTGGAATACGGCGGGGGCTTGCGCGTCGTCGGCCGCCAGAATGCGGTCGATGGCTGCCTTGATCTGGGCATCATCCATTGATGCCGCGTCTTGCTCGTGTGACTCGGAGTTAGTCATGGTCTCCTTAGAAGAACTTCTCTGTACAGAATAGTGCGGGGTACCCCCACTTCGCGAGGTGGCGCGATCAGATGTCGGTGGGTGTTCGGTCATACCGGTCCTTGTGCTCAAGACAAATTGCTGTCGGTGATCAGGTGAAGGGGCGGTTACCAAGAGACTGCGGCGGGGCACGAAGGGGTGCGAAGAATCCAGAAAGAAAAAGAAAAGGACCTTGCCGTCTGCAGGTTCATGTGTCCGGTGGGCGCGCAAAATCAGCGCCGGCTCTCCGGGGAACCCTGGTAACCGAGTGGGTTACGTATTAGACGAAAATCAAAGTCATAGGTAAAACTCTATCAGTGGAACGCGCCGTGCGCCTATATCGCGTAGCTCACGTTGTTTGCCCGGCTTTGCGCGCAGGCGATAATCTTTGGTGCATGACCTCGGATCATTACTTCAGCGCCAGCCCCGCCTCGGCCGACGAACGCCGCAGCATCGCGGTGGAATTGAACGGCCAGCGCCGACAGGTGCAGACGGCGCCGGGCATCTTCTCCCCCGCCGGGCTGGACAAGGGCACCGCCGTGCTGCTGGAGCATGTCCCGACCCCGCGCGGGCGGATCCTGGACATCGGCTGCGGCTGGGGTCCGATCGCGCTGACCGCCGCATTGCAGAGCCCGGAGTCCGAAGTTTTCGGCGTCGACGTCAACGAGCGTTCCATCGAACTTGCCAAGCTGAATGCGCAAAGCATGGGGCTGTCCAAAATCACCGTAGGCACCCCGGACTCGGTGGATCCGGACCTTGAATTCGACACCATCTGGTCAAACCCGCCGATCCGCATCGGCAAGGAAGCCTTGCACGAACTGCTGCTGCTATGGCTTCCGCGCTTGGCACCGGGCGGCGACGCCTGGCTGGTGGTGCAGAAGAACCTGGGCAGCGACTCGTTGCAGAAGTGGCTGGGAACCCAGTTGCCGGCGGACTGGAAGATCACCCGCGAGGCGACAGCCAAGGCCTTCCGCGTGCTGAGAGTGGCCCGTCCGGCCTAGCCGGATTTGAACATTTTTCAAAACAGCCTGCCGCCGAATCGAAAGATTCGGTGGCAGGCTGTTTTCGTCGTGGGTTAGCTGGCGCCGATCACGCCGCGGGCCACCAACGTGGCGGGGCCCGAGAGGATCGTATCTTCCTTGCCGTCGCCGGTGGGTGCGAATTCCACGCCGACCAGCCCGCCGGGCACTTCGACGGCCCACTGGTTGATCAGTGCGGTGCCGCGCGCCCAGTAGCGCATGGCGGCCGCCGCGGCGCACGCCCCGGTGCCGCAGGAGAGCGTCTCCCCCACCCCGCGCTCGTGCACGCGCATCTTCAGCTGCGCGACGCCATCGTTGATCAGCGGTTCGGAGGGAACCACGAATTCCACGTTGCTGCCGTTCGGCGGCGTCGGGGATACCTCGGGGGCGGAAAGCAGGTCGAGCTCCTCCAGCATCTGCGCATCGGGCAGGGCCGCCACGGTATGCGGGTTGCCCATGGTGATGCTCAACGCGGGAAGCGCCTGTTCCCAGCCGCGCGGCTTGACCATCGAGTCGAGTGAGTCCGCCGCGGCCTGCTCCTCGAAGATCAGCCCCCAGGGGCCGAGGTTAGCGGCGTAGCCGTCGGCCAGGCGGGTGACTTCCTTGACTCCGGCGCGGCTGCCGATGAGCAGGCTGGCACCGATCGGGAGGTTGACCAGCCCCTCGGCGAGCAGGTAGTGCACGAAGGCGCGCACGCCGTTGCCGCACATTTCGGCGATGGACCCGTCGTTATTACGGTAGTCCATGAACCAATAGGCCTTGGGGTGATCCAGGGCCTGCTGCTCGAAGCCGGGGACCTTGGAGGTGGGCACGGCGCGGATCAGCCCGTCGCCGCCGATGCCGAAGCGGCGGTGGCACAGGGCCGCGACCTGCTCTGGCGTCACCTCGTGCTTGGCTTCGGGGTCCGCGAGCAGCACGAAGTCGTTTCCGGTGGCGTGCCCCTTGGCGAAGGGCAGTCCGGCAAGCTGGGCTAGTTCGGTGCGGTACATTGCGCTCCTTTAGATGGTGGGGTCGCTCGGGCGGAGCAGTTGTTGTGCTTTGCCCAGCAGCCCGGGTTCTTTCGGGTTCAGCCAGTGCACCCGCGGGTCGGCGTTGAACCAGGTCAGCTGGCGGCGGGCGAACTTCCGGGTGGCCACGATGGTGTCCTCGATGGCTTGGCCCCGGTCGATCTTGCCGTCCAGGTAGTCGGTGTACTGCTGGTAGCCGATGGCGCGCGCGGCGGTTTTCCCTTCGCGTAGCCCGTGGCCCAAGAGCTCGGCAACCTCCTCGGCCAGCCCCATGCGGTCCATTTTACGGACGCGTTCGGCCAGTGTCTCGTGTAACGCGGGGCGCTCGTAATTTAGTCCGATCTGCAGCGCCGGCTGGAAATACTCGCGGTTGGGCATGTAGGAGCTGAAGGGGCGCCCGGAGATTTCGAAGACCTCCAACGCGCGGACGGCACGCCGGGTATCGAGATTTCGGTCCGCGGAGACCGGATCCACCTGTGCCAGCCGGCGGCGCAGCTCGCCATCCCCGTGCTCCTGCACCTCGGCTTCGAGCCGGTCCCGGACCGCGCGATCGGTGGGCGGGAAGTCGATCACGTCCAGCGCGGCGCGCACGTAGAGCCCGGAGCCGCCGACCATGATCGGCACCTTGCCGTGGGAGCGAATCTGGTCGAAATGGTCGCGGGCTTGGGCCTGGAACTGGGCGACGGAGGCCTCTTCGCGGATGTTCATGATGTCCAGCAGGTGGTGCGCGATGCCGCCGCGCTCGGCTTCGGCGAGCTTTGCGGTGCCGATGTTCATGCCGCGGTAGAACTGCAGCGCGTCGGAGTTGACGATTTCGCCGCCCAATTCTTGGGCCAGCGCGATGGCCAGATCCGATTTGCCGGTTCCGGTGGGCCCAACAATGGAGATCACCGGCAGCTGAGTGGAGTTCATTCGGTTAGCTGCGCGCCTTCATGGTTGGCATGCCCAGGTTGGTTCGGCTTGCCGCGCCGCCGCTGCCGGCGGTAGGCACCGCGCAGCTCTCGGCTTGCGCTCGGTCCCATGCGTCGCCGGCTCGCGAACGACGCAGCGAATACTCCTCGAGCGTCGGATCGGAGACGAGGTGGAAGGCCGCGGCCTCGGTGATCGGCACGGTGACCAGATCGCCTGGGCGTGGCTGATCGGCGCCTTGCGGTACGGAGAAGTGCACCAGCCGCTGGTCTTGGGCGCGGCCGGCCAGGCGGTGGGTTTCCTCGGACTTGCGTCCGGACTGCTCGGTGACCATGACTTCCACGGTGCGCCCGAGCTGCTTGGCGTTTTCTTCCTTGGCGATGCGGTCCTGCAGTGCGGTGAGCCGCTCGAAGCGTTCCTGCACCACTGCCTTGGGCAACTGGTCGGGCAGCTCGGCGGCAGGGGTGCCCGGACGCTTGGAGTATTGGAAGGTGAAGGCGGTGGAGAAACGCGATGCCTCGACCACGTCGAGAGTCGCCTGGAAGTCTTCCTCGGTTTCGCCCGGGAATCCGACGATGATGTCGGTGGTGATCGCCGCCTGCGGGATGCGCGTGCGCACCTTGTCCAGGATGCCGAGGAATTTCTTCGAGCGGTAGGAGCGGCGCATGTCCTTGAGGACCTTGTCGGAGCCGGACTGCAGCGGCATGTGCAACTGCGGCATTACATTCGGGGTTTCGGCCATCGCGTCGATAACGTCGTCGGTGAAGGCGGCAGGGTGCGGGCTGGTGAAGCGCACCCGTTCCAGGCCTTCGATTTCGCCGCAGGCACGCAAGAGCTTGCCAAAGGCCAGCTTGTCGCCGAATTCGACGCCATAGGAGTTCACATTCTGTCCCAGCAAGGTCACCTCGATCGCCCCGTCGGCGACCAGCGCCTCGATTTCGGCGAGGATCTCTCCCGGGCGGCGGTCGCGTTCCTTGCCGCGCAGCGCGGGCACGATGCAGAAGGTGCAAGTGTTGTTGCAGCCAACCGAGATTGACACCCAACCGGCGTAGACCGATTCGCGGCGGGTCGGGAGCGTGGAAGGGAAGACATCCAGAGATTCGAGGATCTCCAGTTCCGCCTTTTGGTTGTGTTCGGCGCGGTCCAGCAAGGCCGGCAGCGAACCGATGTTGTGCGTGCCGAAGACGACGTCCACCCAGGGGGCCTTCTTCAGGATCGTTTCGCGGTCTTTCTGCGCGAGGCAGCCGCCAACGGCGATCTGCATTCCCGGTCGGCGGTCCTTGACGCTTTTGAGCATTCCGAGGTTGCCGTAGAGCTTGTTGTCAGCATTTTCACGGACCGCGCAGGTATTGAACACCACGACGTCCGCCGCTTCGTCGTCGTCCGCCTCAGCTTTGCGGGCAAGGCCCGCGCTTTCGAGCAGCCCGGAGAGCCGTTCGGAATCGTGCACGTTCATTTGGCAACCGTAGGTGCGTACCTCGTAGGTGCGCGATGGATTCTCGGTATCTGCTGGGGTCATCTCGTCGAACTCACTCACCCCTCAAGGTTACCCAATTCACTGGCACGCAACATCTTAGTCAAGGCTTAACCAACGATACGTGCAGACGATCGCGAAACTGCCCGACTTCAAGAATCGGCCTTTAGTTGAAGCATCAAGTCGAATAGGAGATGATCAGGCAAGCCTTCTCGAAAAGAACAAAGCGAAGAGATCCCCTTCAATGAAAGAGCTGCCAGCATGCGTTCCACGCCGATAACCATGACCGATGAGTTTGACGATGCCCTTTCGCGACTGCATTCCGGCAAGAACCTGTTTCTCACCGGAAAGGCTGGAACTGGTAAATCTACTCTCATCCGTACGTATCTCGAACAAACGCAGCGGGCTTCCCTGGTTGCCGCACCGACAGGAATTGCGGCGCTCAATGTAGAGGGCTACACAATACACCGACTTTTTGGCTTTCATTCCGGCACGACGGTTGAACAAGTCCGGTCTAGCGAATACTACCCGGGCCGTTTCGCGAAGGTTCTGAAACGCCTCGAAACTCTAATAATCGACGAGGCTTCAATGGTTCGGGCCGATTTATTCGATTGCCTCGTCGAGGCCCTAACGCGGTTCGGCCCTAAGCCTGGCCACCGTTTCGGAGGTATTCAATTAGTTTTGGTGGGCGATCTTTACCAGCTTCCGCCAGTCGTCCTAGAACCCGAATCAGAATACTTCTCCACCGTCTATGAGTCGCCATTCTTCTTTTCTGCCAATACGTTTGAAACATCTGAATTTCCGGTCGTTGAGCTCACGACTGTCTTCCGACAGCTTGGCGATGACAGGTTGGTTTCGTTATTGAACTCAGTTCGAGACGGTAGCCTCACTCCAGAATCCCAGCAAGCGCTAAATCAGCAGGTGCGTTCAGGTTTCACGCCACCGCTTGACGAGCGTTGGTTGACGCTGACCACGACAAATCGTATCGCTGGCGCCAGGAACAAGAGGATGCTCGAAAAACTAGATGCACCGCTGCATACATCCGAAGCCAAAATCACGGGTGATATTACCGGTTTCGAACCCCTCGCTGACAAAAAGTTGCAGTTCAAAGACGGCGCACAAGTCATGATGCTGACGAATGACCCGGCTGATCGTTGGGTCAACGGAACCATCGCTGAAGTAATCGCAACATCTACGACAGATGCTGGGCATGAAGTAGCGGTCAAGTTGCCAAGCGGAACGACAGCCATAGTAACTGCGCACAAATGGCACGTTACTCGTCCCGAGTTTTCCGATGGAACGATTAAACACGAATCAGTTGGATCCTTCGTGCAACTTCCATTTAAACTTTCTTGGGCTATTACGATCCACAAGTCTCAAGGTCAAACGCTAGATAAATGTGTTGTTGATTTGGCTGGTGGAACATTTGCAGACGGTCAACTATATGTTGGACTCAGCCGTTGCACGAACCTAGAAGGATTGGTTCTCACTCAGCCGATTCAGCCCAAGGATCTCAAAGTAAATCAACGTATTCGTCGCTACTTGCGGTCTAAGGGGACAGAAATCCACTCCACGGGCACGGCATACGTTGGAGTTTGCACAGTTGGCGAGCCTTCACGACTATCTAGACCTAGACCGGTTGAAATAGCGATTATTACTGATGCCGGAGAAGAAATAAGTACACTCATCAACCCTGAACGCGATTTGGGGACCGCTTGGACAGATTATGACATCGCCGCTTCAGAAATACTGCTGGCACCCAGACTTCATGAAGCGTGGAATGCCCTATCGCCCTTCCTCGCGGGTAGAACCCCCGTTGGTTTCAATATCGACTCAACCCTGTACGACATCGATTATGAACTCAAACGTGGGGGTCATCTGGCAGAGATTCCACTGGGCAATGACGCGCAAGATCTGCGTAAGACTCAACTTCTTCAGGAATTTTATGGGCGAACCGCGATAGGCCAAGCACGTGCCGCAAGAGATTCAGACCTACAGAATACGCATAGGACCTCTCATGACGTATTCCCTGATTCAACGGGAGAGCCGGGCTATTTAATGCCACGGGCAGGTTCTTCCGAAGTTGTCGAATTCCTTGTCGCAAGCGACGAACAACTTGAATACTCGTTGGCTAATTTTTTAGCGAGTAAAGCTACGGTTGCAGTCCACGAAGCTTCAAGTGCGGCGGTGCTTGCCGGTGTCGACAAAATAGCTGGTAGTGCGTTAATGCAGGACTCACAGAAATTGATGAAACCGATCCATGAAATCGCTGTGGCTGGCGCTGGCATCTGCTTTACCGGCAGCGCCAGAGACTTACAGGGTAAGCCAATCTCAAGGACTGCACTAGAGGATATCGCCGTTGCACATGGAATGGTGCCGCAAGCAAATGTAACGAAGTCGAAATGTCGAATGCTCGTGTCAGCTGAAACAGGAACTCAATCTGGAAAGGCCAAAAGCGCGCAAAAATTCGGTATCCCAATTTTTTCCGTTGATCAATATCTGCATCATGTCTCCGGGACAATGAGCGAATCCACGGACGGAGCAGTAGAATCGCGGACTGTTCGGATCCGTCCCGTACCTGTCCCCATGCGTCAGCAAACAGATTGTGCTCCCGAATTCCACGATGACCCTGACATCGTCACGGAAATTGAGCAAAACTCCTTGCACGAAAGCGCTGCAGTGTTTGCTTCCCATACGACGCCTCTGGTCGATAATTTTCAAGGATCGACAATACGTTCCACCGGCTTGGATTCAGATCAGGCTAACTACGACAGGGCTCGCGCTGAGTCAGCGCAGAAGCAGCCCTACTCGATGACAGCCGCCAGGACTCCAATGTTGAAAAAGTCCAAATGCTTTCACTTAGTCATGCTCTCGCTCACGCTCGGCCTTCTCATTATTCTTCCGCTGTGCTTCGCCGGATTTGCCGTGGCTTTTCCAAAAGCAGACTCAATATTATTCGCGTCATTCGGCGTCTCCGCCCTTGCCGGCGTTGTCAGCCTCATATTTTGGATTGTGGTGTCAATCAATCGGATGCTGAAAAGGAACCATCAGCAATGAGATAGCTTCACCGAATTTCGCCGACTAAATGCAGCAAGGCTAGGGATTAGATAACCACGCTATGGTCGTTGTTCGGTATTCAAGATTGCCATGGACTAAGTCCATGGCTGATAAACGTGAACCCGCGAACTACTTCTCGCCGTAGCGCTCTTCCCATTCTTCGCGCGCCACCTTGAAGGCCATCGAGCCGTGATAGCCCTTGCGCCCGAGCATTCCCACCAGCCGGCGCAGCGCCTTGTCGCGGTCCAGGCCCATGGAGGCCGGGCGGAGTTTGGCGCGCACCAGTTCGCGGGCGCGCGCTTCCTCGGTTTCGTCGTCGATCTGCTCCAGCGCTTCGGCGGCGACCTCGTCTTCGATGCCTTTGCTGCGCAGCTCGTGGCGGATGGCGCCTCGGGCGAGGCCGCGGGAACGGGCCCGGGCGACGACCCAGGATTTCGCGAAGCGCTCGTCATCGACCAGGTTCAGTTCAGCATAGCGTTCGAGGACCTCGTCGGCGATGTCTTCGGGGCATTCCTTTTCCAGCAGCTTGTCTTTGAGCTGTTTGCTGGTTTTGTCGCTCGCGGTGAGCTGCCGCAAGATGATGCCTCGGGCTTTTTCCTGCCACTGGTCATCGCTGAGCTCTTCCGGTTCGCCCGATTCGCGTGCTGCACGGCGTTCGGCTCTGGCCTGCCGGCGTTCTTTTTTGCTAGGGCTTTCGGCTGCCGGGGCGTTATTGGCAAGGATATTGTCCATCGCGGCGCGAAGCTCATCGACGGTTTGCGGTTTCGCCGGTTCGGCGGTGCCCTGCAGTATTTGCGTTCGCTGGCTGGACTTGGCGGGGCGTGCGGCGCGCTTGGGCGCAGGTTCTTTTAGCTCTTCCAGCTCTTGCTCGGTGGGCTTGGCCCAATCCGGCATTTGGTCGAAGTCGCCCTGAAACTGCGCGGAGACGGACGTAGCGTCCGACCCGGATCTCGATCCGGGTCGGACGCTACGTTTCTGAAAGCCTGAGGCCACTACTTATCGCCCTCGACGATTCGCAGGTCGGCCTCTCCTTCTTCTCCGGTGTCAAGGATGCCCAGCTTGGTCAGGATCTGGCGTTCCAGCTCGTTGGCCAGATCTGGGTTGTCACGCAGGAAGCGGCGTGCGTTTTCCTTGCCCTGGCCCAGCTGGTCACCGTCGTAGGTGAACCAGGCACCGGACTTCTTGACCATGCCGTGCTCGACGCCCATATCGATCAGGCTGCCCTCGCGGGAAATGCCATGGCCATAGAGGATGTCGAATTCGGCCTGCTTGAAGGGTGGGGCCATCTTGTTCTTGACGACCTTGCAACGGGTACGGTTGCCGACGGCGTTGGTGCCCTCCTTGAGGGTTTCAATGCGGCGGATGTCGATGCGCACCGAGGCGTAGAATTTCAGCGCCTTGCCACCGGTGGTGGTTTCCGGGCTGCCGAAGAAGACGCCGATCTTTTCACGCAGCTGGTTGATGAAGATCGCGGTGGTCTTCGAGTTTGAGAGGCGACCGGTGATCTTACGCAGCGCCTGCGACATCAAACGTGCCTGCAGGCCCACGTGGCTATCGCCCATTTCGCCTTCGATTTCGGCGCGTGGAACCAAGGCCGCCACGGAGTCGATCACGATGATGTCCAGCGCGCCGGAGCCCACCAGCATATCCATGATTTCCAGGGCCTGCTCACCGGTGTCCGGCTGGGAAACCAGCAACGCATCGGTGTCCACGCCAAGCTTCTTGGCATATTCAGGGTCCAGTGCGTGCTCGGCGTCGATGAAAGCCGCCACGCCGCCGCCGCGCTGAGCGCTGGCTACCGCGTGCAGTGCGAGGGTGGTCTTACCCGAGGATTCCGGGCCGTAGATCTCTACGACACGGCCACGAGGCAGTCCGCCTATGCCCAGCGCGACGTCCAATGCCACCGAACCGGTGGGGATGACCTCAACGGCGGCGCGGGTGGTGTCACCCAGACGCATGAGCGAGCCCTTGCCGAAAGCCTTGTCGATTTGGCCCAGAACGGACTCGAGAGCCTTTTCCCGATCATTACTTGCCATGGTTCACCTTTGGTCATGCAGGCCATCGCGCGACCTGCCAATCAATCTTTGTACTGTATCTAGACAGTATGAGCGCCAACCGACACTTTAGACCGCTTGGGCCCGAGGTGTGGACAAACTCTTCGTGCTGTTGTTTCTAGAATAACCTAATCCGAACAGATGTTCGAAATTGCGGCGCGGTGTTTCGAATATTTCGTTTCTTCGAAGACGCCGGGGGCGCCTTCGCCGCGTGCGGCTAGGCTTCCTTGGGCTCGATGTCCATGCCGAGCCAGCGCTCGGGCGGGACATCTTGCGCGCGGCAGATCGCTTCCCACACCTGCTTGGGCTTGATTCCCTTGCGTAGCGCCTGGGTGGCGTTGAGGCTGCCCAGCTCCGTCAGCGCGAGCGAGTCGGCCAGCATGTGCGAGTAGCCCGAACCGAATTCATGATCCATGTTCCGCCAGAATTCACTGTTTTTCACGAGTTGTATTCTTCCATGCATAGCACGAGGGCCCTCGCATTTGCGAAGGCCCTCGGGTCGAAAACTTAGGTCGGGGTTAAACCGATGCCAGAGGTTTGCCGTTGCGTCCATCGACGTCCATGGCGAACTCGTTGGTCAGATCCAGCGGAACGGTGTCCGGGATGACCACGCCTTCGGCCAAGGCGATGCGATCGGACACTTCACGGAGCATCAACGACAGCGGCACCTCCAACGCGGTGCAGATCGAGGAGAGCAGCTCGGAGGATGCCTCCTTCTGTCCACGCTCGACCTCGGATAAGTATCCAAGCGAAACGCGGGCGCTATGGGAAACCTCGCGCAGGGTTCGGCCCTGGCGCTGGCGAACATCGCGAAGGACGTCACCGATTTCATGTCGGAGTACTACCATTTTGTGTTCCTCCTTCTCGGGCTGGACCGAATGGGCGTCTCCCATATCGCGCCAACGGACGACACCATTGACAGTTACGGGTTGCTTCACCATGTGTATAGCCTCTACTCCTAGGTCCTTCTCGAAAGATGCTTCTTATCCGAAGAGCCAGACCTTGCGGCCCTTCAATTCGTACAACATCAAGTTATACGCTTTTGTTCCCGACACCTTACCCTAATCACAAATATGCGACATACGCCACATTTAGACGGATTATTGTGAAGATCAAGGGGAATAATAGTATCTCGCCTCTTACTGTGAAGAAGCTTTATCCAAAATGGCAGCTAGCTGATTGATTGCAGCTTGCGTGCTTCGTTCGCGAATCTGCGCCCGGTCCCCGACGAAGTGGTGGGCCACGAATCCGGAGTCCTCGCCGTGCGCCCAGCCGATGAAGACCGTGCCTACGGGTTTGCCGTCATGGGCCTGCGGCCCGGCGACGCCGGTGGCCGAAACCGCCAGGTCCGCCGCGCAGGCGCGCTGGGCCCCGACCGCCATCTGCCGGGCGACTTCGCCATCCACCGAACCGACCTCGCTCAGCAGCTGGGGATCCACGCCGAGCAGCTCGGCCTTCACCTGCGTGGAGTAGCTGATCACTCCCCCGCGCAGCACGGCCGACGCCCCGGAGATCTCGGCCAGGGTGGCGGCGATCAGTCCCGCGGTCAGCGATTCGGCCGTGGCAAGTTGCTTGCCTTGGGCGATCGCCGCGGCGATCACCGCGGCGCCGTGGTGTTCCATGAATTTGAACCTTTGCTAGTTGGCCTTGGCGGCGGCGCGCAGCTTGGCGGCCTTCCACAGGTATTCCAGCCCGGTGAGCACGGTGACCGCGACGGTGGCCAGCATCAGCACCCAGGCGGTGGTGTGCAGCCAGGAGATGGTGTGGGTGAACGGCAGCAGGTAGAGGCCGATGACTACCGCCTGCATCACGGTTTTGACCTTGCCGCCCATATTCGCGGCGATCACCCCGTAGCGGATGACCACCAGGCGCAATAGGGTGATGCCCCATTCGCGGACCAGGATCACGATGGTGACCCACCACGGCAGCTCGGTGAGGATGGAGAGCACCACCAGCGCGGAGCCGGTGAGCAGCTTGTCCGCGATGGGGTCCGCGATCTTGCCGAAGTTGGTGACCAGCCCGCGGCTGCGGGCCAGGTCCCCGTCGAGCTTGTCGGTGTACATGGCCACCACGAACAGCCCCAGCGCCACCCAGCGCCAGAGCCCCTGCTCCCGGTCGTCGGCCAGCAGGGCCCAGACGAAGAAGGGCACCATCAGGATGCGGATGCTGGTCAGCACGTTGGCGATATTCAGGTTCGGGACCGGGGCGTGCGCCGGTGAGTCCTCCGGCTGCGGGGCGTGCGCGCTCATGGCTTTAGTTTCTTCCTGTCAGGTCCCAGGCGTCCTCGCCCGGTTCGTCGGCTTCGTCGTAGTACTCGGTGGCCGTCTCGCGCTTGGCGAGGTCTTCGGCGACCAGGTCCACCGGCTCGGCATGGTTCACGTTGGCCTCGTCGACCAGGGCCTGCTCGGCGGCGCTGGCCTGGTGGGCGGCGCCGTCATCCCCGCGCATGGCGGCCAGCACCATCGGCAGGTCATCTGGCTGGATCAGCACATCTCGGGCCTTGGAGCCCTCCGAGGGGCCGACCACTCCGCGCGATTCCATCAGGTCCATCAGCCGTCCGGCCTTGGCGAAGCCGACGCGCAGCTTGCGCTGCAGCATCGAGGTGGAGCCGAACTGGCTGGTGACCACCAGCTCGGTGGCCGCCAGCAAGAGCTCCAGATCGTCGCCGATGTCCTCGTCGATCTGCTTCTTCTTCTCGGCCACCGGGGTGACGTCGTCGCGGTATTCGGGCGTCAGCTGCCCCTTCACGTGGGTGACCACGCGCTGGATCTCGGATTCGGTGACCCAGGCGCCCTGCACGCGCATCGGCTTGGAGGTGCCCATGGGCAGGAAGAGCGCGTCGCCCTGGCCCAGCAGCTTCTCCGCTCCGGGCTGGTCGAGCACCACGCGGGAGTCGGTGACCGAGGAGGTGGCGAAGGCCATGCGCGAGGGCACGTTGGCCTTGATCAACCCGGTGACCACGTCCACGGACGGGCGCTGGGTGGCCAGGACCAGGTGGATGCCGGCGGCGCGGGCCAGCTGGGTGATGCGCACAATCGAGTCCTCGACGTCGCGCGGGGCGACCATCATCAAATCGGCGAGCTCGTCGACGATCACCAAGAGGTACGGGTAGGGCTTCATCACGCGCTTGGAGCCCTCGGGCGGGATCACCTTGCCGGCGCGCACGCCCTTGTTGAAGTCGTCGATGTGCTTGTAGCCGAAGTTCGCCAGGTCGTCGTAGCGGGTGTCCATTTCGCGGACCACCCACTGCAGCGCCTCGGCGGCCTTCTTCGGGTTGGTGATGATCGGGGTGATCAGGTGCGGCACGCCCTCATAGGCGGTGAGCTCCACCCGCTTGGGGTCGACCATCACCATGCGCACCTCATCCGGGGTGGAGCGCATCAGGATGGAGGTGATCATCGAGTTCACGAAGGAGGACTTGCCGGCGCCGGTGGCACCGGCGACCAACAGGTGCGGCATCTTGGCCAGGTTCGCCACGACGAAGCCGCCCTCGACGTCCTTGCCCACGCCCATCACCATCGGGTGCTCGGTCTTGCGCGCGTTATTCGAGCGCAGCACATCGCCCAGGGCGACGATTTCCTTATCGGTGTTCGGGATCTCGATGCCGATGGCGGACTTGCCGGGGATCGGCGAAAGGATGCGCACATCCGAGGAGGCCACCGCGTAGGAGATGTTCTTGGACAGCGCGGTGACCTTTTCCACCTTGGTGCCCGGGGACAGCTCGATCTCGTAGCGGGTCACCGTGGGACCGCGGGAGAAGCCGGTGACGTGGGCCTCCACCTTGAACTGCTGCAGCGTATTGGTCAGCGCCGCGACGATGGCCTCGTTGGCCTCGGAGGCTTCCTTGGCCGGTGGGCCGGCGGGCAGGAAATCGTCCTGCGGCAGCGTGTAGGTGACATCTCCGGAAAGCTGGAGCTGTTCGGTGCGCTGCGGGATGGGGGCCAGCGCCGGGGCCGGGCGGGTGTGGTTGACCGCGACGGTCGGGATCGCGTCGGTCTCCGGTTCCGGCTCGGCATTGCCCAGGCCCACCTGGTCCATGATCGCGGCCATCTCGGTCTCGGCCTTGGTGGGGCGCTTGACTCCGGGCGGCGGTCCGGCGGGCGCCGCCGGCTTGGCCTCGGCGGCGGGCCGGGAGATCGCCTCGGTGGCGGTGGAATCCGCGTCATAGACGTCGGTGACCGGCAGCGCGTTGGTGGCCGGTTCGTTCGGTTCGATCACCGCCTTGTCGTAGGCGACGTCGCCGGTGCGCTCGTCGCCGGTCTCGCCGTCCACGTTGTAGACCTCGGAGACGCGCTTGGCCTCGGCCCGGCGTTCGAAGAAGTTCTTCTTCTTGGGTTTCGGAGCCGGCGCTTCCTGCTCCGCGTCCGCGTAGAGGTAGGACTGGTCGTGCGACTCGGAGTTCGGATCGAGCACCGGGGCCTGCGCCACGGTCGGCGCGCTGCGCTCGCGGTGCGGATCCTGGCCGAGCAGCCGGTTATAGCCGATGCGCACCCGCGAAGCGATCTGCAGCGGCGGGGTGGCGGTGACGACCAGCAGCGAGAGCACGAGGAAGAAGATGTGCACGGCCATCGCGCCGGGAACCGAGATCAGCAGGCCCAGCGGGGTGCCCAGGATCGAGCCGACCATGCCGCCGGCGGCCCAGAGCGCCGCGAAGTCGTCGGTGACCGCGGGCGAACCATTGGCCAGGGCGGCCAAGGAGGATCCGGCCATGGTCATCATGAACAGCCCGATGCCGATCCGGTTATTGGCCGAATCCGCTTCCGGGTGGCGGAAGAGGCGGAAGGCACCGATGACCAAAACCACCGGCAGCAGCACCGCCATGAACCCCAGCGAGCCGCCGGCCACCGAGTGCACTCCGCGGCCGAACCAGCCCACGTCGCGCAGCCCCCACCATTCGACGATGGCGACGGTGATCGCGATCAGCGTCAGGAACAGCCCGGTTCCGTCGCGGCGCAGCTCGAAGTCGGGCCGGACGGTGGCGCCGATCCGGCGGAAGGCGCCGCCGAAGATCCGGGCGATGCCCATCCACATGCTGCGAATTGCGCGCAGCGGAAGAGCGAGATCCTGTTCCGGGTTCTCGGGAGTTTTTTTGGCAGGCGAAGCGCCCGACGTCCGCGGTTTGCGCGTCGTCGGCTTCTTCGCCCCCTGCGACTGGGTGCGTGAGGCCATAGTTCTAGGGTATCTCCACCTACCGGATACCGGCCGAATTTACACGTCTCGACGGGGTTTGGCGCCAGCTAGATACTCATCACGTGGAATTGCTCCGGGGTCGAACCTAAATGTCGGTGGGCACCGAGATACTTTGTTCATGGCTGATCTTGTTGAGAGCAAGCAATCCACGGCACTGCTTGAACGACGCCCGCGTGCCGCCTCGATTCCGTGCGTGCCGACATCGGATCATGTCGCGTCGGCATTCCATGCGGCTTTTATTGCGTGGACGACGCCCGAAATCGCCGGCAGCGCAGAGCATATCTACTGGATGATCGCCATTCGCGACGAGCATCAGCGCGTGTCCACGCACCAGGGGCAGTCCAGTTCGCCGCGGCCATTGGTCGAAATCATCGAGCACTTCGAGCAGCTGCTAGCGCAGCACAAATCCAGTACCTGGGTTTCGATTCCGAAGAGGCATTGGTACCTGCCCAGATATCTCCAAGAGGCCGGATTCGCAGTGACGCGAGGATTGAACGACGTGAATCAAGCATCCGGCGTGGTGCATCGGGAAGTGGAGCTCGCGAAGCAGCATCAGACCAGCGCCGCGATCCAGGCAGGAAGCGTCTTGGACAAGCCGATGGCCATTCCCCCTCGGGGACACCATCCCCAACACGATCCGGCGCCTCAGCAGTGGCAACCGGAGTATTGGGATCTCGCTTCACAAACGCCATCGCACATCGCCCTGGCGGTCGATGCCTCAACCGATCCCACCGGCGCTTGTGCCGTCGCACTGCTCAGCGAACACGGGGACGCGATCCTCTACGCCGGGGAATCCTTCGACACGATCAGCATGCTCGAATTTGCTGCGCTGGTCGTGGCGCTGGAATACCTCGCGACCACCGGACCGGCCAGCGCAACGATCCATACCGATTCTGCCGATGCCTATCGTGTAGCCCAGGCGCTGGCCCTTGATGGCCGGTGCGCGACCGGCTATTGCGGCATCAGCGAGGACTCCAAGCACCGGTTCTCCTGCAGGCATGGAACTCCACCGAATCGCAGGTTGCCTTTGAACTGGTCAAAGGGCACAGCGGAGAAAAGCTGAATGAAGGAGCGGATCAACTGGCGTGGGCCGGTCGGGCGGCTTCTAAACGTCCGCGCGAACAGGTCGAAGCAGCGCTGATGTCCCGGATTGCAGAGATTCGCCAAGCATTCGCCAGCCCTCGGGACTGAGCCGGAAGTTGCCTACCTGCCTCGGGGCTGGAACCGGCGGATTCCGCCGCGGTGCTAGCGCACCGCCGCCGTGGACTGCGGCTCGGAATGCTCATCGGCCATGCTGAAGACCAGCTGCAGGGCGCCGCGCACGGAAAAGGGTTCGACGTGGATCCCGTACACCCGCAGCAGCAGCTCGGGGGTAAGCACCTCCTCGGGAGTGCCGCTGGCCACCGCCTGGCCGTTTTCGAGCATAACCAGCTTGGTGCAATAGCGGGCGGCCAGGTTCAGGTCGTGCAGCACGACCACGGTGGTGACCCCCAGCTGCCCGACCATGCGCAGCAGCTCATGCTGGTAGCGGATGTCCAGGTGATTGGTCGGCTCGTCCAGCAGCAGGTGGTCCGCCTGCTGGGCCAGCGTGCGGGCCACCAGCACGCGCTGCTTTTCCCCGCCCGAGAGCGTGGCGTAGCGGCGGTCGGCCAGATCCCGTGCCCCGACCCGGCTCAGCGCCGCGGCCACCGCCTGGTGGTCCTCGCGGGTGAAGGCCGCCAACGCCTTGCGGTGCGGGGCGCGGCCGAGCAGCACCATGTCGGCGACGGTCACCGGCAGGTCGGTAGGCGTCTCCTGCGCGACCACGGCCACCCGGCGGGCCAGCTCGGTGCCGCGCAGCTCTTCGAGGGGCTGCGCGTCCAGGGTGACCAGCCCGGCGCGCGGGCGCAGCGCCGCATACAGGGTGCGCAGGAAGGTAGACTTGCCGCTGCCGTTCGGGCCGATCAGCCCGACGACCTCGCCTTGCCCGGCATGCAGGCCGACGGATTTCACTACCAGTTTGCCGCCGTAGCCCACGGATACATCGGTGGCTGTGATCATGCTTTATGCCCCTTCGGGTGATTGGTTGTCATTGGGTCGGGTTCAGCTTGCGCACCAGCACGAAGAGCAGCGGGGCGCCAAGCAGGGCGGTGACGATGCCCAGCGGCAGCTCCTGCGGGGCCATGGAAGTGCGGGCGAGCACGTCGGCCCAGACCAGGAAGATCGCGCCGAGCAGGGCGGCCACAGGAAGCAGCTTGCGGTGCGTGGAGCCCACGCACAGCCGGGCGATATGCGGGATGATCAGCCCGACGAATCCGATGCCGCCGGAGGCCGCGACCAGCGCGCCCACGCACAGCGCGGTCACCACCATCACCGCCGCGCGCAGCTTCGCCGGGGAGATCCCCAGCGTCTGCGCGGTGGAATCGCCGATGGCCAGCGCATCCAGCGGGCGGGACCAGAGCAGCAGCAGCACCAAGGTGCCCAGCACCACCGCCCAGGTGAGCAGCGCGGACTGGACGGTGGCCTGGCCCAGCGAGCCGAGCGTCCAGAAGAGCACCGAGCGGCCCGCATTCGGGTCATCGGAGGCGAAGATCAGCAGCGAGGTCAGCGCGTGCAGCACGTAGCCCACGGACACCCCGGCGAGCACCAGCCGGGTGGAGGTCATCTGCGAGCCGACCCGGGCCAGCAGGAATACCGCAATCCCGGCGGCCAGCGCCCCAGCGAAGGCGCTGCCGGCCAGCGAAGCCGAGCCGATGCCGGCCGCGCTCCCGAAGAGGATCGAGGCCGCCGACAGCGTGGACGCCCCGGAAGTCACCCCCAGCAGGTAGGGTTCGGCCAGGATATTTCGGGTCAAGGCCTGCAGGGCCACCCCGGCCAGCGCAAGCCCGGCGCCGACGGCCGCGCCCAGCAGCACGCGGGGCCCGCGCAGCAGCAGCACGATGGATTCCTCGGAGTCGGTCCAGGCGCCTATCATTTGGCCGCCGGTCAGATGCTGGCGCAGGATCTGGATCACGGTGCCCGCCTCGATGGCCACCGGCCCGAGGCCCACGGCCACCGGCAGGGTAATCAGCAGCGCGCCGAGCAGCCCGGCGATCCACAGCCAGGTGTGCCGGGTGCGTTTGCCGTGCTCCAGGTCGTCTCCGGTGAACACCAGCGGCGCCGCCGGTGGTGTTGCGCCGCGCGGTTCGCCCAGCGCGGGATCCAGTTGGGTCATGGCTGCCTTTCCATCGATTCGTCATTCGTTGCGGTGCGCAGCGTCAGCGCGGCAATCAGGGCAAGCAGGGTGAACCCGCCGAGCACTGCGGCCGCGGCCAGATACCCCGCCGTACCCAGCGCCGCCCCGGCGGCACCCGCGCCGAGGAACAAGCCCAGGGACATGCCGGCGGCGTTCAGGCTCAGCGCGGTGCCACGCACTTCGGCGCAGCGGCGCACCAGCAGAGTCATCACCGCGGCGGAGACCACCGCGTGGCTGGCCGAGAGCACCGAGGTGCACAGCATCGCCAGCGGCAGCACCGGGGAAAGGTACACCCCGAGCAGGGCCAGCAGCGCCGCGGCCAAGGCGATGCCCATCACCGCCCGGGTGCGCCGCTCGGAGTCCTCGGCGTTCAGCATCCGTCCGGCCAGCAGATGCCCGAGGAAAAAGGATCCTCCGCTCAGCGACCAGACGAAGGCGAACCAGCCGGTGGATAGCTGGAATTTGTCTGCATACAGCGGGGCGAGGAAGGCCAGGTGCCCCATGAGCGCGCCGGCCCGCCCGAAGGAGACCAGCAGCAGGGCGCGTGCCCCGGGGATGGCGGCCAATGAGCGGAAGGCGGCCAGGTAGCCCAACCGCGGGGCCGGTTGGGCCGGTTGCCCCGCCACGGATTCCATCCGGCCGTAGCGCAGCAGTGCGGGCACCAGCGCAAAGGAGGCGATGGCGATGGCTACGAGGTTCCCCTGCCAGCCCCACCACAGCGCCGGCAGCACCAGCAGCGGTGCGCCCACCGTGGAGGCCAGGGTCTGGGCGGTCATCACCAGGGTGGCGGCGCGGCCCGCGGTGGGAGTATTCCCGAAGCGGTCCGCCGCGGCGGTGGACAGCGCCGGGTAGAGCAGCGCGTTGGATATGCCGGTGACCAGGCAGAAGGCGGCCAGCGCGGCGAGCCCGGAATAGGTCCCGAGCACCGCGGCGATCCCCAGCAGCGCCAGCGCGGCGGCGGCCACCCGTCCCGGGGCGATGCGCCCGATCAGCGGGGCCAGCGCAACGCCGGTGAGCACCGCGCCGACGCCGGCCAGCCCGCGCAGCGAGCCGACCTCGGCATAGCCGGCCCCGGCCCAGTCGGCGATCGGCACGAGGAAGGTGGAGAGCACGGTGAAGGGCAGCAGGCCCACGGCCGAGGCCAGCAGGGCGGGCCAGATCTCGGCGATGATCTTCCGCTCGCCGGGCAGCTTGCCGGTGGTGTCCAGGTCGGCCCGGCTCATGCGGCGCTTCCGATCCCGGCGCGGATCATGCCCAGTTCTTCGCCGAAGTCCTGCACGGCGAAGGCCGCGGAGCGCGGCTGGGTGCCCAGTGCATGCGCCGCCTGCGTCAGCGCGCTCTCGTAGGCGGCCAGCAGGCGGTCGATCGTCGGGCAGGGCACCGCCAAGTGCCGGGCGAGGCCCTGGATGATCTTGGTGCGGTAGTAGTCTTCCCTCGGCATCCGCGGCACGTCCCAGCGGCCTGCGTCGTTGCGGAAGATCGGCCGAATGGGAATGGCGGAGAAGTCGAAGTAGCGCCCGTGGGCATCCGGTTCGGAGAAGGGGTCCACGAGCAGCGAGGCGTAGCGCACGTAGACGAGGTACTCCTGGTGGATGGCCGGCAGCTGCTCGAATGCCGCCACCTGCTCCGGGTCGATGCTCTGCGGGTGGACCGGGTAGCCGTCCTGGAGCATGAAGGCCAGCAGGTTGACTCCCTTCCCGCCCAGCGCGGCGATGATGGCCGAAAGCTCGCGCCACTGCTGGACCATGGCGTGGATCATGGATGGGGTGACCGGCCCCTCTGGGTAGAGCTTGTAGACGTACTGCGTCGGCGGCTTCGCGGCGAACACGGCGCGCAGCGTGACCTCGTTCATGAACAGCGCCGGATGCACGTACAGCGAAATATTCCGCGCCTCGGCTTCGGCTGGCAGGCCGAGCAGCGCCAGCTCGGTGCCCGCCGCCTCATGCACGGCGCGCAGCCGTTCCAGTCCCGGCGAGCTGCCGCGATTCGATGCGGCGTAGATGCGGGCCTTGGCTCCGGCGGTCAATACCGCGGCGCCCGGGTGTCCCTGCGGCCAGCGGGTGTCGCCCAGGTAGCTGGAGAAGCTGATCACCTCCGGGTCCGCGCCCCGGGCGTTGGCGTATTCGCGCACCAGTGCCCCGGAGCCCAAGGTGGGCGAGAGCAGGACGATGCGTTCGAACCCGGCCAGCACCTCACCGGCCAGTTGGCGCAGCACCGGGAGGTAGGCATCCGCAGTGACCGCCAGGAGCAGCGTGTCCCATTCCCCGGCCACCGATCCGTACCCGTGGAAGACGTGTTCGATCTCCGCTTCCCCGGCCAGTGCCGCGTGGGCGAGGTTCTGCACCTCGGCGCGCACGGTGCCCGCAGTTGTCTCCAGCGCGGCGAAGAATGCCGCCGCGCGCTGCGATTCGCGGCCCGCAAGGCCCAGGGTCCCGGGGAGCCGCCCGAGCAGCACCGCGCTTTGCACGGCCACCGGACCGGTCCCGGCGATGAGGATATTTCCCAATTCGTCCATCTGCTAAACGTCTTTTCCTATTGAGCGCTGCTTCACGTACAGCGCGATGTCGAATACCTGGTCCGGCTGGCGGATGATGTCGACCAGCCGCCAGAGCGCCGGGTCGACCTGCTGCATCGGGTAGTTGAACAGCGATTTAAGCCCGTCCCCGAAGCGCATGGCCACCACGATGTCCTCGCGGGTCAGCGCATGCATCTGGTGCAGCAGCTCGTACTTCACCGGAACCGTGGAGCTGATCACCACGTGGGTGGCCTGCGCGGTGAAGTCCAACTCGTGGAGCGCGCGTTCCTCCAGCCCGATGTCCAGGCCCTCGCCGAGCTGGGCCACGACCCGGCGCCCGAGCGCAATCGACTCGGCGTCGATGTCGATCCCGAGCGCGGACGCGCCGGTGAGCGAGGCGACGTTCAGCAGCGTCATCGGGAAGGATCCCGAGCCGACGAGCAACAGCTTGGAATCCCCGGTCAGCGCGACGGCCCCGAATTCCTTGGCGATGCAGGATTCGATATTGGCAAAGTATCCCTCCGCTCCTACCTGCCCCTCCAGCAGCCGCAGCGCGCGGTACTTCTCGATGACCGCCACGCAGCGCGCCGACTGGCAACGCAGTTGGTCCACCAGCTCATCCGTGCCGGCGGCCGCGGCAAGCTGGGCGAAGGGGGGCACGTTGCCCGGATCGGTGACGAAGCGCGCGTAGTCCGCCAGCAGCTCCTCGAGCTCGCCAGCGTGCCGGGTCGAGCCGTCGTAGCCGTCGGCCGCCGCGCTGAAGTGGCGCAGGAAGCCGCGCAGCGTGGCCAGCATGGCCTGCGCACCGGAGCTCAGCTCCGGGCTTGCGCCAATCGATATTTCAGTCATGGATATATGCCCTCCCCTCGGCCACGATGGCCACGTGTCCGGCGAGGCGCAGCCCGGTTACCGTTCCGGAGCCGTAGTCGGCTTCCACGTCCATGCTGCCGCCGGGTTGCCGTACGCTGGCGCAGACCGGAGCGCGGTTCTTCGCGGCCAGGTACGCGCCGAGCGCGGCGGTTCCCGAGCCGCAGCTGCGTTCCCAGAGCAGGCTGCCCAGTGCGGGCACGTTGATCAGCGGGTCCAGCGCCCCGCGCGCCGGATCGTAGAGCATCACCCCGGCAACGGAGACGCCTTCGCTATGGCCCAGCTGCAAAGCCGCCTGTTCGGCGTGCTCGCGCAGCCCCTGGCCGTGGCCGGCGCACTCAATGACAAGGTGCACCGAATCCGCATACCGCACCAGGGCCGTTCCCGAGCGGGCTCCCGGGGACGGGTAGGGTTCGATGCTCAGCGGCAGCGGGCTGTCCAGCTGGCAGCGGTAGCCCGAATCCCGGGGCTCGACTCGGCAGCTCAGCAGCTCCTCGGCGCCCGAGGCTTCTAGAAAGAGTTCAACCCGGCCGGTCTGCCCCTGCCTCGAGGCGTGCAGCGCTGCCAGCGCCATCGCGGCGTTGGCGCAGAATTCGTCCCCTGCCATGTGCAGGCGCAACTGCGCCGCGGAGGATTCCGCCGGCAAGATGAACCCGACCTGTTCGGCATGCAGATGCTCGGCGCGCAACAACTGCTCCGCGATGGTGCGGTACTGCCGGGGCGGATGCTGGCTGGTGACCAGCACGGTGGTGTTGGATGTCGGGCTCAGCTTCGCGAAGTCCACTTCGGTGGTGCCCCTGGCCGCAGTGGAACGCGCGTATCTGCGTGCAGGCAGCGCGGAGGCGTGCCAGCGGCCGGTGTGGCGCGGGGTCCGGCGCAGCTGTGCTGACTGGCTCATGGGGCGGACAACCGGTCCGCGAGCAGCTCCACGCCGTCCACGGCCAGCGGGCCGGGTGAGGAATAGTAGTAGTTCAGCGGCACCACGGCCGCGTCCTCCTCGATGGCAGCGAGGCCATCGAGCTCGGGTCGATCGCGCAGCGCCTGGAGCACCTCCTGGTCGGTTTCCAGTGCCGAGGAACCGGTAGGCAGGTACATCGCGAAGACCTTGTCGGCGGCGCTGGCGATCAGTTCTTCCGTGGAAGGGTCGAAGTAGCGCTTGGGCACATCGCCGAAGGCATTCTCCAGGCCGAGCAGCTCCATCTGCTCCGAGACCAGCGATTCCCCTCCATAGGATCCGAGGCCGCCGGCGCTCGGCACGTATAGGGACAGCGCGCGCTCTCCGCTGCCCTGCTCAACGCGCGCCGCGGCGGCCGCTACACGCTCGCGCATGTCCTCCACCGCATTCTCGGCCGCCTGATCGGTGCCGAACAACTGGCCGTAGGACTGCACGTCACGGTAGATCTGCTCGAATCCGCTCACTCCTCCGGTGGAGCGGTCTTCGAATCCGGCGCAGTAGCCGCTCACGGTCAGCATCTGGACCCCGGCCTCGTCCAGTCGTTCGGCCAGGGAATCCAGATCGACTCCGGCTGCGATATCGGTGCCGATGACCACGTCGACTCCCGAACCGAGGATCATCTCGTAGGAGACGTCGTGCGAGTCCTCCGTGATCCGCTCGGCGTCCTCCACCACGGCCTTGGTGGCCGCGTCGAAAGGCACCTCCAGGCTGCCAGCGTAGTGCGTCAGCTTGTCGCCGGCTCCAGCTGCGGACAGCAGCGCCGGAGCCTCCGAACCGACCGCGAGCACGCTGCGCGGTGCCGCGTCGAACACCACCTCCCGGCCGCAGCTGTCAAGGGTGATGCTGCCGGCGGCCGATTCATTCTGCGCGCTGTTCACGGTTCCGCCGGGGACGGCGCAGGCGGTGGCCACGGCCAGGATGACGGCGGGCATGGCCACCATCCAAGGATTGATTCTTCTCATAGATCATTGCTCCATTCGGTGCGGCCAGGGCGGGGACCTTAGGTCTCTGAGTACGCCTTTTAGCCAACAATCGTAAACACTAATGAGAATCATTCTCAAAAGTCAAAACGATGACGGCCCGCCGTCTCCTTGAACCCACGCCAGCCCCGCTCGCCCGGATAGGCCGCAGCGCACCTCGGAACAAAAATAGATCGCCCGCCGTACCCGGAATTTCCGGGTACGGCGGGCGATCTCCTGGATATCCAGCCTAGAGAGGATCTGGCATTAAAGCCCTTCAGCGGTCAGCCAGGCCGAAGCGATATCGGCGGCCGACTTCTGGTCAACGGTGCTTTGCACATTCAGCTCAACCAGGGTCTCGGCACTCAGCTTTTCGCTAACCGGGTTGAGCACCTCGGCCAGATCCGCTGACAGCTCGGCGGAGACCACCGGAACGACGTTCGAAGCCAGGAACAGCGACTCGGGGTCTTCCAGCACCACGAGATCTTCGGTTTTGATGCGCGGGTCGGCGGTGAACACGTTGGCAATGTTCACCGTGCCGGCGACCAGATCTTCAACGGTGGTGTCGCCGGTCCCGGAGAAGTCAGCCTTCACTCCATAGACGCTTTCGAGCCCCTTAGGGCCATAGGGGCGTTCGGCAAGCTCCGGTGGCCCGCCGAGGGTCAACGGCTCGCTAACATTCGCCAAGTCCTTGATGGACTTCAGGTTATTTTCCTCAGCAAACGCCCGGGTCACGGTGTAGGAGTCCTGGTCAGAGGCCTCGGCCGCTTCAAGGACCGCCAGAGAATCCGGAAGCTCCGACGTCAGCTCGGTGTAGACCTCATCGGCGGCACGCGCTTCGGTGTCTTCCTTGAAGAATTGCAGCAGATTGCCGGTGTACTCGGGGAACACATCGATACTGCCCTCTTCGAGCTGAGGCATGTACGCGTCCCGCTGACCAATGCTGTACTTGCGTTCCACCTCTTTGCCGGCCCCTTCCAGCGCCTGGGCGTAGATCTCGGCAACGATCTCATTCGAGTAGTAGGCCTGCGAGCCGACAACAATCGTTTCTCCGCCGCCTTGTTCGGCGTTGCTCTCGGTTGCCAGCGGGTCTCCCCCTGCGCAACCAGCCAAGACAAGACTGCCCGCCAGCATTGCGGCTGCGCTCGGGATAGTGCGTTTCAGTTTCATGGCTTTTCCCTTTCCTGGGATGTCGAGTGACCTATTTTCGGGCTTGCATCTTCACCGGCGGTTTTGTCTGGGGCGAGCTTGCGCGGTGCCTTCTTCCTAGCTTTTCCCAGGCCCTCCGGAACTGCCGTCTTTTGAATCACGGCGAACAACAGGTCCAGGAGCAACGCAAGCACCGCCACCATGAGCGCTCCGCCGAGAACCATGTCGAAGCGCCGCAGATTCAGTCCGGTAATAATTGGCAGGCCCAGCCCGCCAAGGTTCACGTAGGCCGCGATGGTCACCGTTGCGACCACTTGCAGCATGGCTGACCGGATTCCGCCTACGAGCAGCGGCAGGCCGAGCGGGATTTCAACCTTGAAGAGGATCTGCCACTCGGTCATCCCCATGGACCGAGCCGCGTCAAGGGTCTTGCGGTCTATGGCTTCAAACCCCGTATAGGCTCCGGCCAGCAGCGAAGGGATGGCCAGTAGAACAAAGGCGACCATGGCTGCTTCGGGTTTGTGCAGCACGCCAAAGAGCAGCACCAATAAGATCAGCAGGCCGAAGGAAGGTACCGCACGGGCGACACCCGCGGCGCCCACGGCGATCTCGCGCCCAATGCCGGTGTGCCCGATCGCCCAACCGGCAGGGATGGCAATGACTCCCGCAAGGAGCACCGCCGCCACCGTGAACAGCAGATGCTGGCCAAGCAATGCCTGCAGTCCCCCGCTGCCTTCCCACTGCTCTGGCGCGGAAATCCATTCAAGTGCCTTGGCAATCAGGTTCATGGCGACACCCGCGTTCTGGCCGCATGCGTGGCTTTTCGCTTTGGTTGCTTAATTTGACGTGTCCAAGGCATCAGCCATCGTCCGAGGAGGACTAAGAGTAGGTCGATGGCTAGGGCAATCAAGGCCACCGCAAGGATCCCCGAAAAGACTTCTTCGATGATGCGCCGCTGGAGGCCGTTCGTGAACAGGTATCCCAGGTTCGTCACACCCACCAAGATTCCCACGGTCGCTAGCGAGATGGTGCTGACCGCGGTGACGCGCAGTCCGGCGAGAATCACCGGACCGGCAAGCGGCAGGTCCACCGCGAAAAACCGGCGCCCGGGCCCGTAGCCCACGGCAGTTGCGGCCGCGCGCGCGGCAGGGTCTACGGAGTCCAGTCCGTCCACGACGCCGCGGACCATAATCGCAATCGCGTAAATGCTCAGTGCCACGATCAGGTTGGCTTCACTGATCGCGCTCATTCCGGTGAGCACCGGCAGGAGCATCAGCAACGCGAGCGAGGGGATGGTGTAGAGCAGGCCGGTGGTTGTCACTACCGGTCCGCGAACGATTCGAAATCGCCAAGCTACCCAGCCCAGCGGGATGGAAAGCAGGAATCCGATGACGATCGCTATCAGGCTCTGCCGCAAGTGCTCTAGCGACAGCGACCCGATGAGTCCCAGATTCTCGAGTATCCAGTTCACGCCTTGGATCCGTCCTCGACGAGTCTTCCCTGGGTCCGGCCTTGGGAATCCACGAGCACGGCACCGTGGGGCGTATTTTTGACGCTCAGTGCTCTGGCTCCACGGTCTGTGCCGATGAAAGAAGCCACGAACTCGTTGGCTGGGTTTTCAATGATTTCACTCGGGCTACCCACCTGCAGCTTCTGCGCACCGGCGGACAGGATCACCACCTGGTCGCCGAGGAGGAATGCCTCATCGATATCATGGGTGACGAAGACAATCGTCTTATCAAGTTCTTGTTGCAGCCGAATCAGTTCCTGCTGCAGTTCGGCGCGCACAATGGGATCGACGGCACCGAAGGGCTCATCCATGAGCAAAATATTCGGGTCAGAAGCCAAGCCACGGGCCACTCCGACACGTTGCTGCTGGCCTCCGGATAACTGGTGCGGGTATCGGTCAGCCATGGTTGAGGGCAGGCCTACGGTCTCCATAAGTTCCAGTGCCCGGGTTCGGGCAACCTTGCGAGATTTGCCTTCGAGCCGGGGAACCGTGGCGATGTTCTCTGCCACAGTGAAATGCGGGAGAAGCCCCGAGTTCTGCATGACGTAGCCGATACTGCGGCGCAGGCCCACCGCGGGCTTTGTGGATACGTCCTGGTCGTCTATGCGGACCGTGCCGGCACTGGGGTCAACCATGCGATTGATCATGCGCAGCAGTGTCGTCTTGCCGCAACCAGAGGAACCCACGAATACGGTGGTGCGATGGGCTGGAATCGTCAGGCTGAAGTCCTCAACAGCCGTGGTGCCGTCTGGATAGTGCTTGGAAACGGTATCAAATTCGATCATGCACTGTTGCTCCCCACTAGCTCGTTGTGATCAGCTGCGTCGTGCCTGTGCATACATTGGCTCCTTGCGGTGGCGTTGAGCCTAATTCTGCCCTAAAAATCCGATGACGGCACGGCAGACTATGAATTGATTTTCGCTCGATCTTCGAGACAATACGCACTAAACCTTCAAGCCACATTAGGATCGACATAAACATAGTTACTACTTTTGGAGGAATATCTTGCTTATCCCCGCCGTTGTCCTAGCGTCCCTCTCGCTGACCACCGGGATTTTTACGGCCTCTGCGCCAGCGGTGACTGGCCCCGAAGCAGAATTACTGACAGAAATGTGGGATTCGGTGCTGACCCTCGATGCGGCCACCGGGTTGGTCCTTGACGAAAACATGCAGCAGGAATGGGTCTCAATGACGGTCGTGGACGTCCAAACAGGAAAAATTCTAAGTGAGACCACACTGACTCCTGGGCATGCAGGAACTCCGGTCCAGGTTCCGATATCGGTTCTTCCGCTTCGAGATCGCTTGGGCTGGAATTAGTCGCTTTTCGCCGAAGACGGAATGCTCCGACCTCCACAACCGTTCGCTGGACGGAGCTTTGCCTGTTTCCATCGCACGATCATCGTTCTGATAAGCGCCACGAAGGACAGCGGGATCACCATTGCCCCGGCAGCCAGCGATAGATCAGCGGTGATTCGGAATACTCCAGCCTCAGGGAAAGCATCGCTCAGCAGCAATGCCCATATGGTGCTTGGAATAATTCCCAGAGCCAGCGAGAGCAACGTGAACAGCAGAACGCTCACCCGAGTTGAAACGACGAATCCAAGGAACGCCATCAACCCAGCGAATCCGAGCCACGGCAGCAGCGGGAAACCCAGTGCAAACCACAAACCCGCGTCGAGATAAGTCCACCAAGGGGCACGGGCAAGCAACGGATCCACGACAAGCAACAAGATCGCCCATCCTGATCCGCAAAGCAGCGGCAGAAATCGCCATTTGTTTTTTGTTACCAGTTGATTGTTCCCGACACCGCGCGTTTGCTCAGAGATCTCCACGGATTCGTTCCTGTCGGGTTTTGAAAGTCTTAGTGATTGGACCTGCACCGAGGAGATGCGCTTCGATTGGAGCCTTGCCTATTCCGCGGGTGCTGCCGACTGTGGCCGAATCCAAGTTGCTGCCCTTCGTTGCGCTAGCCCACGAATGCTCATCCACGCGATAGCGAAGCACAGCATGAGGAAGGCCAAAGCAGAGGCAAGCCCGGATACGAGGTCCAGCGCTTGGTAGAAAATTGCGCCGAGCGCCAGTACCACGAAGACCCCGCCGGCGGCGGAACCGATCGCGCCCATCAGCGCCTGGGAGTTTCCGGTAGCTGCGGGTCGCTTCTTCTCACGAATCGCCAGGGCGATGGTTGCCCCCGTGGCGGGAAAGACCGCGGCGATCGCGCCGATCCACGCGCCGTTGGCCAAGGCCAGCACCAGCCCCCCACCAATGCCGGACAGCGAGAACGGTGATTCCTTAGCCAGAATTGGCCAGAAAATTGCGGCGCCGAGCGCGGCGCCAAACACAATGCCGGCCAGGATCGCCAGCCCGAAGAGCGGCAAAGTGAACGATTCGGCCTTCTGCCCAGCAATTTTCACCATATGGTGATCATATGCGATTGCTATTTGACTTGTCGATATTTAATGCGTTGCAGTGATACGTCAGTCTTTGCCGGTTAGTCGTTCAGGTCGTTTGCCCCACGGACCCGAGCTTGGCGGTCAGGGAATCCCGCCGCTGCCAGCAGCCGAGCAGGCCCAGTCTGGGGAGCAGCAAGCTAACTGAACTCTGCGCCCGGATCGTTAACATGGCCCCAGCATCGGCAGAGTTCCTTGCCTTGGATACACGAAATGCCCCAAACCGCTGGTGGTTTGGGGCATTTCGAGGATTGAAGCTTAGGCTTCGAGCACTACCGGAACGATCATCGGACGGCGGCGCAGCTTGCGCGACACCCACGAACCGATGACGCGGCGCACGATCTGCTGCAGCTGGTGGGTGGAGTGGTTTGGATTGTTAGCCACTGCCTCCAAGATCGCTGCGGCGATCTTTGGCTTGATCTCGTTGAAGACCGCATCGTCCTCGGCCACGCCGCGGGCGTGGATGTCTGGCCCGGAGATCAAGGTGCCGTTCTGGCGGTTGATCACGGTGATCACCGAGATGAACCCTTCTTCGCCCAGGGTGACACGGTCCTTGAGGTCCTCGTCGGTGATGGTACCGACCTTGGAACCATCCACGTAGACGTAACCGCATTCGACCTGGCCAACGAGTTCGGCTACGCCGTCCTTGAGGTCAATGACCGAACCGTCTTCCGCGAGGATGACGCTCTCTTCCGGAACACCGGACAGCGCGGCCAAACGGCCATTGGCGATCAGGTGGCGGGTTTCGCCGTGGACCGGAAGAACGTTCTTCGGACGGACGATGTTGTAGCAGTACAACAGCTCACCGGCCGAGGCGTGGCCGGAAACGTGGACCTTGGCCATGCCCTTATGGATGACCTCGGCGCCCAAGCGCATCAGGCCGTTGATCACGCGGAAGACCGCGTTCTCGTTGCCCGGGATGAGGCTGGAGGCCAGGATCACGGTGTCACCCGGGTTGATCTGGACCTTGTGTTCACCGTTGGCCATGCGGGACAGTGCTGCCATCGGCTCACCCTGCGAACCGGTGGACATCAGCACCACCTTGTGATCCGGCAGCTGGTCAACCTGCTTCAGGTCAACAACGACCCCCTGCGGGATGTGCAGGTAGCCGAGGCGCTCGGCGATGCCCATATTGCGCACCATCGAACGGCCGATGAAAGCAACCTTGCGGCCGTGCACGGCTGCAGCATCCAGCACCTGCTGGACGCGGTGCACATGCGAGGAGAAGGAGGCGACGATGATCCGGCGGCGGGCCCGAGCAAACTTCGCTTCCAGCACCGGACCGATTTCGCGTTCGGCGACGGTGAAGCCCGGCACCTCGGCGTTGGTCGAGTCGGTGAGGAACAGGTCCACGCCCTCCTCGCCGAGCTTGGCGAAGTGGCGCAGGTCGGTGATGCGGCCGTCGAGCGGCAGCTGATCCATCTTGAAGTCACCGGTGTGCAGCACGGTACCGGCTTCGGTACGCACGAACACGGCCAGCGCGTCTGGGATCGAGTGGTTCACCGCGACGAATTCGCACTCGAACTCGCCGATCTGAGCCACTTCATTCTCGGTGACCACGTTGGTGATCGCCTTGATGCGGTGCTCGGCCAGCTTGGCTTCGATGAAGGCAAGGGTCAGCTTCGAACCATACAGCGGGATATCTTCGCGCAGACGCAATAGGTACGGAACCGCACCGATGTGGTCTTCGTGGCCGTGGGTGAGCACTACGCCCACCACGTCGTCCAGACGATCCTTGATGTAGGAGAAGTCGGGCAGAATCAGGTCAACGCCCGGCTGGTGCTCTTCGGGGAAGAGCACACCGCAGTCGATGATCAACAGCTTGCCGTTGATCTCGAAAACGGTCATATTGCGGCCGACCTCGCCCAATCCGCCCAGCGGAACGGTACGTAGGGTCCCCTTCTTCAGCTTGGTCGGCTTCTGCATACGCGCAGTATCGGCCTTGCCTACTGAACTTTCAGTCATAAGTGGTTAAGCCCTTTCGTTAAAGATCCCATCCACCTTCACGTAGGTCCGCGCGGATGGCATCGAGTTCTGCGTCCGATGGTGCCAGTAGCGGCAATCGAACGACGGTGTTCGGCAGGACACCCTGCCAGTGAAGTCCATATTTTGCGGCAACTGCGCCCTGAATGTGGCCCATGATGCCGCGCTGGATCGGGTCCAGCTCGAAGTGTGTAGCGCGTGCAGTCGCCAAATCCCCGGCATGCATCGCATCAACAAGCGTACGGTACTTAGCCGCTGCGACGTGAGCCGTCACGGAAACGACACCGGCGGCGCCGGCTGCCATCAGTGGCAAAGTCAGTCCGTCGTCCCCGGAGTACACGTGCAAATCGGTGTTAGCCAGCACGGTGGTGGTCGACTGGTAGTCGGCCTTTGCATCCTTCAACGCAATGACCTGAGGAATCTGCGCTAATTCAATGATAGTTTCCGGGCTCAGCGCGATTCCGGTGCGTCCAGGGATGTCGTACATCATGATCGGCAGGTCAATGGCCTCGGCAATCGCCTTCACGTGGGCGATGATTCCAGCCTGACTTGGCTTGTTGTAATAAGGCGCGGTGACCAGGATGCCGTGAACTCCGGCCTCCTTAGCACCGAGCGACAAACGGATGGAGTGGCGAGTGTCATTAGTTGTGGAGCCTGCCAGCACCGCTGCGCGGTCGCCCACCGCATTGACGACGGTGCGGAACATTTCGATGTTCTCTTCGTCGGTGAGCGTCGAGGTCTCCCCGGTAGTGCCGGTGACGACCAGACCGTCGCAGCCTTCATCAACGAGTTTGACAGCCAGCTTGGCGGCGACATCATAGTCAACCTCACCTGCCTCGGTGAAGGGGGTGACCATCGCGGTCAGCACGGTACCGAACGGGAACGACTGATTATCAATTTCACTAGTTGCCATGGCTTAAATCTACACGCGGAAGTGTCTTGATGGCATATTCATGTTGTTCCGTGATGCGATATGTCTATGGACGTGGAAACAAAGGCCCGCAGACTGCCCGGATTAGATGCAGCCAGGGCGCTAGCCATCTTGGGAATGTTTGCCGCCCATATCTTTGATCTCTTCGCCCGCGATGCGACGGGTGCGCTGCAGCCAACCCTGACCGGAGCCGCGGCAAATGGCCGCTCCTCGGTGCTCTTCATGGTGCTCGCCGGTGTTTCGCTGACCTTGTTCGCCCGCGCGCTGGAACGCAAGGGCATGGATCGCAAGTCCTCGTCGCTGGTGCTGCTGCGCCGCGCGGCGGTTATCGCGGCGCTGGGCATGCTGATCGGCCCGGCGAACGAGTCCATCGCGAACATCCTGGTGCACTACGGATTGCTGTTCCTCGTGCTGATCCCGGCGTTATTCGTGCCAGCGAAAGTTCTGTGGGCACTGGCCGGTGGCTGGCTGCTGCTCGCTCCACTCATCTGGCGGCCGCTGGCGGCCGGTGATGCCGGAGCGTCGCTGAACCACAACCCGACCTTCACCGACTTTGCGCACCCGGGATTGCTGCTTGAGGACCTGCTGGTCACCGGGTACTACCCGCTGCTGATCTGGATCGGCTATGGCCTGCTCGGGGTAGCTGTGGGGAAACTTCGACTGGCTAGCCGAGGCACGGTGGCATGGTTGGCAGCTGGCTCGGTAGTCGTCGCGGCGCTAAGCCTGCTCATTGGATGGCTGAAGATCCTGCCTTGGGTCGATGGGATCGGCGCGGTCTCCGGGGTTCCTCGCTCGCAGCTGTTTACCGCGCTGGTCACCGGGCGCTCACCGTCCGGGAACCTCGACTCGTTCATGACTCAATCCGCATATATTTGGCTTCCCACCGCGCACTCAGGGTCGCTGATTTTCACCATTCATGCAGCCGCCTGCGCCGTTGCGCTCTTGGCGGTATCGCTGCTCTCAATCCCCTATCTGGGCTATTTCGGCCAGCTCATTGCAAGCGCCGGGAGGGCTCCGCTGACACTCTACATCGGTCATTTGATCTTGTTGCCGATGCTGCAGCTGGGGCTCTCGCAGTGGACCCAATGGTGGGTATTGTGCGTGCTGATGCTGCTCACCGCGTTGATCTTGCACCACACCCGTAGGGCAGGCCCGCTGGAAGCTGGAATTCGCTACCTGAGTGAATTGCCGAATGCGGACCACAAAGAGAACCCAAGCTAAGCTCTCCGCCAGTCCCCGAAGGCAAGAAATATGCATCTCGCTATTAGGCCAACTGACAAGGGATTAGTTAGACTTTCCTTATGATCAAACGCGTCCATTCCCGGCAGAGGCTGCATAATATTCCGCTCAAATCTTCGTGCATTTTGCTTGCTCTTGCGCTCATCGGATGCTCTTCGGCGCCCATCGATCCACCGCGCGAACCTTCATCTGCACCGTCCGAATCCCCCGCTGCCCCAAGCCTTCGCGAATTTGATCTTGACAACGCGTTATGGGAATTAAGCGACGGATACGGTTCCGAAGAATCCACAGCGCTTCAGTTCAAGAACGGCAAGGCGAACCTCAACACCGCCGAATACTCCATTGGGGACGTAGTCTATTCGGATATGAACGGCGATGGAGTCGAAGATGCCTTAGCGCCGGTCGAAATGCTAGACGGCAACAGCTTCTCCTCGCTTTGGTTTATCTGGCTAGCGGCCATCGAACAGCCAGAACAATTAATCCACCCTGTAGCGGCCAGCAGAAGCTGCGGTGATTTCATCAATGAGGTGACCGCCATACCCGGTGGCATAGAGATTACGGAAACTCGTCGCACCATCTTCGATGAGGACCGATCATGCGCAGAGGGAGGAACCTGGGAGGAAACGCGAACCATCGCCGTCGAGCAATTTGGCGAGGACAAGATCTGGCTTCCCGTTCAAACGGGCCCCGAACGCGGCTACGGCGGCGTTTGCAATGAAGAACTGCCCGGCGATGTCGTGCCCTTTGACGAGCCCTACTACCTGGCGCCCACGACGGAAGCCAAGGAGGAATTCTCATCTGGTGAGATCCGCGGGATCAGCATTGCTGGACTTGAAGATCAAGGCACTGAGGGCGGAGAACCCGGCGGGTGGCGGCTCTACAACGTGGTGGAGAATGACGACTCCGTAGAGCGCTGCATCTGGCTCCCCATCCACTAGAGCTAGACTTCTGAAATATCTCAATTAAAACGGCAGGAGCTTCGAAACCAAGAGTAGGTTGCGAAGCTCCTGCCGTTTCATGTGTTCAGATCACTTGCTCGTTGTGCTCGCGTTCTTCTCGGCCACGAAGAAATTCACGGCAGTTCGCATCGAAGCTCGTGCACGTTTCCGGTCTCCACTGGCGTCATAAGCCAAAGCCAAGCGGTACCAAGACTTCCAGGATTCAGGATGGGCCTCGACGTCTTGCTTGTGGATCGGGAAGTCAGCGTCAGCAGCTTCTCGCACGAACCTGCCCGAGGGCATGCGGGGCAAGTCTTCCGGCAGTTCGCCGAGTTCTGCGAGAATTTTTCCCATCTTCTCGGTGCGCAGTCCGAAGAGAATCTCGCGGATCAAGATCCACACGCCCAGCGCAGGAATGACGAAGACCGCAACGCCTATGGCGATGGCGATCGGTTCGCCGGTGCGCATGAAGCGCATCGCTTGGGTGAAGGACATGGCAATATACAAAACGAACAGCAGCAGAATGCCGCCTACCCATAGTTTGGTTTTCACTGGCCCAACTCCAAGTAGCCGTCGAGCCCATAGGTAAGTCCTGGGCGCGAGGCGACGGTACGCAGGCCGAGCAGCACCCCTGGCATGAAGGATGCCCGGTCATAAGAATCGTGGCGCAGGGTGAACTGCTCGCCGGGGCCGCCGAAAAGAACTTCCTGATGGGCCACCAGACCGCGCAGACGCACTGAATGTACGTGCACGTCGTCCACGAGGGCGCCTCGGGCACCGTCAAGTTGGGTTTCCGTTGCGTCCGGGCTTTTCGCCACGCCGGCGTCCCTGCGGGCTGCGGCAATCAGCTCGGCGGTGCGCACCGCGGTGCCGCTGGGTGCATCCACCTTGTTGGGGTGGTGCAGTTCGATAATCTCTACCGACTCAAAGTATTTTGCGGCCGTGGCCGCGAAGGCGCTGGCAAGCACCGAACCAAGAGCAAAGTTTGGGGCGATCAGCACACCTGCTTCGGGGTGCTGCGCGAGCAGGTGCTCAAGCTTCGCACGGCGCTCGTCGTCCCACCCGGTGGTTCCCACTACTGCGTGCAAGCCATTCTCCACGGCGAAGCGCACGTTGGCTTCGGTGGCTGTCGGTACCGACAGGTCAACGATGTGGGTTGCGCCTGCCTCAAGAATTTCTTTCAGGTCTGCGCCTCGTCCAAGGCTCGCCACGAGATCCATATCGGCGGCTTCGGAGACGGCTTTAACCGCTTCCGCGCCCATTCGTCCTGCGGCGCCAAGCACCGCAACCTTAATCTGTGCACTCATGGGTTTAAGCCTATCGCCTGTACCCTGCAGGTCTTCGCATCGGTGACGTGATCTGCGCCTGATCCAGTCGCGACGGCACCGCGGGGATCCACCTCCAAGATTTTGCGATCATCTCGAGATATACGGCGTGTAGCTTGTAATTCAATTCTTCACAAGGAAAAATGGAAGACAGGATCTTTCTAGGAGTTGTCAAGTAATGGGGACCGTCCTGAAGCGATGGCGCGCTATCACATTCATCTTATTTGCTGTTGCTTGTGGAACTGTCGCTTGCGGTTCCGGCGATGTACCGACGTCGTTAAGCGATGAAGAGCGCTCTAGGCTCGTTGATCTGCTGGAGCAGGAAAGTTCGTGGATCGAAACGCCATCATGCCAAGTCGAAGTTTTCCGTCAGGACGCCGATACCACCTATGGCTGGGCGACCTGCGTGACCGCAGCCTCGGCACCCGATCAGGAAATAGACCAGGGGCATTCCTACCCTTTCCGTGCCGATGGAGATGAAGTAAGCACTCCCGGTGACGGCAGCGACTACCAAAAAGACATTGAAAAGCTCTTCCCCAAGGAGCTATGGCCGGCAATCGAGCAACACGCGGTGGGTCTGCCTTAAAGCTGCAATGCACTATTGCCCGCGATGATTGGCTATCCTTGATCCTCAGTTAACTGAATACTAGATTTTTCGTGGAATCGTCCGCGGACGGAAGGTTATGTGTGCGGCACGGTTATTTTGGACAGGTCCCGGAGTCTTTGCGCACTCGATTATCGGTGCGCGTGGCCGGCGAAGGTCCGGACGTGGTTCTCATCCACGGGTTGGGAGCTTCAAGCCGCTATTTCACTCCTCTGGCCACGGAGTTGGCCCGTGACCATCGAGTGATTGTGCCCGAGCTACCCGGGCATGGCAAAAATATGGATGATGGACGCCCAGTCAGCGTGGCACGCTTCGCCCACGAAGTGTCCCTAGCGCTGCGCACGCTCAACGTGAAAAATGCGGTGATTCTCGGGCATTCGATGGGGGCACAGGTGTCCATTGAGATTGCACGGACCCGACCCGAACTGCTCGAACACCTCATCATTGCCGCACCCGCGGTCAATGACCGGGAAGACACGCTTTTTCGTCAAGCGCGCCGTTTAATCCAAGACTTCCCTCAAGAGTGGAACGCGGTCAAGGCGATCCTGCTCGTTGACTACCTACGCTGCGGGATTCCGTGGTGGGCTAAGAGCTGCTCGGAAATGCTCGACTACTCGACCATTGATCTGTTGCGCACCGTCCCCGTTCCCGTGGATGTGGTCTGCGGTACGCAAGATTCACTTTCACCGCCTGAATTTGGGCTACGGCTGACGGCTAAGGCCCCGCAGGCGAAACTGACGGTGTTCCAGAACGCTGCTCACGGTTTTAATTACTCGCATTTCGAAGAGCTCGCTGAGCTTGTACGCAAAGCAAAAAATTCGGCTGTTTCAGCGTCAACGTGCTGACGTTCAAAAGCAAGAAGTGTATTGGCGGACTGTCCAAACCTGTATCTCCAACCCCTTGAATTAGAGTTTCGCTCGGCATAGGGTTGCCCTGAGAAACATCAACCCAGCATGTGAGGTAAGCGATGAGGCGCACTCTGCGAACATTTGCAGCAGCAGCAGCGCTTACCCTGGCAGCCACGACTCTGGCGGTTCCCGCACAGTCCTACGAGAGCTACAACATGGACAATTCTTGGGCGAAAAGCAGCGGTAAAGTATGGCGCGATGACAATCGAAGCATCGGTTTCAATCTGGCGCTCACCGATGACAATCGCGATGGCAAGTGCGTCTACTACCAATACCAGGGAGTACGCAACAATGCTCCGGATACCGGATGGTCCCGGCTGACCACCAACGTGTGTGGTGCGGGAACGACAAAATATTATCGAGACGATTCCAAGCGCGTCATTCCGTACTATTCGCTCACCGTCAACGGGTTCCGCGTGCGAGCCTGCAAGGCAATCAACAACGCTCCCGACACTTGCACCGCGGCCTCGTACGTCGCCACTCGAGGCAAATACAACAAGGGATAGCGTTTTTCCGGCACAAATGAAGGGACGCCAGGTCAAGCAACATTTAGTGCGACCTCGCGTCCCTGCAAATTCTCTGCTTGCGTTTAGCGTCCGAGCGCCTGCGCCGACTCGAATGGGCCAACCACGGTGATGGTCCGCTCCTTGGCCGCAAGCTCTTGAGCCAATGCCTGTACGTCCTTGGTGGTGACCGCGTTTACGCGGCTCAGCGCCTCATCTATGTCCTGGAATTCGCCGGTGACCATCTCGGCCCGACCCAGACGCGACATACGGCTTCCCGGGTCTTCCAGTGCCAACACCGTTCCGCCGGCGAGCTGGCCTTGGGCCTGAGCCAGCTCGGAATCGGTGATGCCGTCGCTTGCCAAACGGTCCAGCTCGGATTCGAGCAAGCCGATGACTTCCCCGGCTTTTGCCGGTGAGCAACCTGCGTACATGCCGAAGTAACCGGCATCCGTGTATGCGGCCGAGAATGAATAAGTGGAGTAGGCAAGACCGCGCTTTTCACGGATTTCTTGGAAGAGTCGTGAACTCATGCCGCCGCCGAGGACCGCGTTGAGGACCGCGAGGACCTGACGCCGGTCGTCTTGTCCGCTAATGCCAGGGCAGCCGATGATGATGCTGGCCTGCTCGACCGGACGGTTGATGACTTCTATGCCGGGTACCGAAACGATCTGTGCCGGTTCCGAAGAACGGCGAGGCTCGGGCACGGCCATGGGATCTAGGTCCCAGCCAGCCTCGGACAACGAAGTGAGCACCATGGAGCACAATTCATCATGGTTCAGCGAACCAGCTGCGGTGATGATCACTTCGCTCGGGCGGTAGTGGGCCCGGTAGTGTTCCATCACTGCCTCGCGGGAGATCTCCATGATCTCGGCCGGGGTTCCGCCTATCGGGCGAGCCAGCGGATGATCGCCCAAAACCTTGGCGACGAAGCGTTCGTGGGCGACCTCGGTGGCGTCGTCGGCGTCCATGGCAAGTTCCTCGATGATCACCCCGCGCTCCTGCTCCAGCTCCAGCGGATCGATTACCGCGGAAGTCACCATGTCCGCGATGACATCCATCGCCATCGGCAGATCAGTGTCCAGCACTCGCGCGTAGTAGCAGGTTGATTCCTTCGCCGTCGCGGCGTTCGATTCGCCACCTACCGCGTCAAAGGACTGAGCTATTTCAAGTGCGGTGCGCTTCTTGGTTCCCTTGAACAGCAGATGCTCCAAGAAATGCGTCGAGCCGTAGTGTCCGGCTTCTTCATCTCGGGATCCCACCGGGACCCAGAAACCAACGGTGGTCGAACGCTGGCCTGGCATGGCTTCGGTCAGTACACGGACGCCTCCCGGAAGAATGCTGCGGCGAACTTCCGCGCCACCTTCACCGCGGTGGACCAGCGAGGGGTCAGCCGGGTCAATCGGAGAGAACTGTTGAGCCTCTACCGAGTGCAATGGCAACGGAATCATGACCACAGAGAAACATCCTTAAATCATTGGGTCCCGGAGCCTTGGTCCGGGCAGAACATTGTCCCTATTCTCCCACAGCCCCGCAGTCGAATACGTGGAACTAGGGGCAACCTCTCAATTGCTGGCCGCGCTTCATTTTCAAGGCTTTCCGAAGATACGTCGCCTAAGCAGCCCGACTCGAAGCAACGGCAATCAAGGTCCGGCTCACCAACAGGTGAGCCGGACCTTGAGTGAAACGCATCGACAGACGGAGTTGAGAGCCAAGAACCTGCCGCTGGTTCAGCTGCTCAGCTATCGCTAGGCGTGGTCGGATCAAACGGTGGTCGAATGCTGGGACCGCCCGGGTCGGGTCGGTCAGGTGGAGTAGTCGGATCTGGAGGAGCGGCGGGAGTCGTTGGATGGTCCGGCACGTTCGGCCGCGGTGGCTCGGCAGGAGATGGCCAGCCTGGTTCTCTCGGAAAATCTGGATCGGTTGATTCCATATTATTTTCCCCTTAGCTCCGGTGAACGATTCCCCGCTATTGCGGCTATCCGTCCATTCAAATACTCCACGCAGGATATTTCAATAGCCACGAAGGGATCCGGTGCGCACAAACTAAGGCAGTGAGCAGAGAAACTATGCGATGCCGCCGGCTATGCGATGTTGGTACGGTCAAACGCGTCGAGGCTGATGCCCTGCTCCAAGATCAATTTGGCCCATTCCTTGGCCGAGTGCAGGCTGTGGTCACGGTAGTTGCCGCAGCTGACTGCCTCGGTGCCCGGAACATCATCCCAGGTGACGCGCTCTGCCAGATCTTCCAGGGAAGATTTGATCGCCGCGGCAACTTCTTCAGGCGTTGGCTCGCCCCATGCGATGAGATGGAACCCGGTACGGCAACCAAAAGGCGAGAAATCGATCAGGCCCTCGAAACGGGTACGGATCAGGCCGGCCAGCGTGTGCTCGATAGTGTGCAGGCCCGCAGTAGGGATCTCACCATGATTAGGCTGGACAAAACGGATGTCGTAGTTGGAGATGGCGTCCCCCTTGGGACCATGGTCCACCCCGATGCGACGCACGTAGGGGGCCTTGACCTTGGTGTGATCCAGGGCGAAACTTTCGACTTCGGCAAGTTCAATATCACTCATAGTTTCAGTCTATCCGCTCCCCCGTGAGCAAAATCGAAAAACTTCATCGTCCGTAACCGATAAACTCTGATGCGAACACTGGTTGCTCTTTCACCGTATTTTCCAGCCCGTGCCAAAGACTTGTTTGTTGTTGAGAGGAACCCAATGTCGGATCAGAAGACCCTGCTTGTATTCGCGCACAGTGACGAAGCCTCAGCTTTTACGGACGTACCGCATGTGGTCTCGGGGGTAGGCAAGGTCAACGCCTCGGTAGCTCTTGCCGGTGCGCTCGCCGAGGGCAACGTTGAGCGAGTAATCGTTTTGGGCACCGCCGGTGTCGTCGGCAGCGCCGACGAAGACCGCCCCAGCTTGGACACGATCTATCAGGTCACCCGATTGATCCAGCACGACTTCCCATTGGCCTCGGCCGACGTAGTGCCTGCCGGTGAGATCCTGCTGCCAGATACGCAGGCGACCATGGCCACCGGCGACGTATTTGTCAGCAATGACGAGCAGCGCACGCACATCTCCGGGCTGAACGCGGCTTTGGTGGATATGGAGGGCTACGCCTATGCCAGCATGTGCCAGCGGTTCGACGTTCCGCTGCAGATCTTCAAGGTGCCATCGGACTACGCCGACAGCGCCACCAGCATGGATGACTGGGATGCGATTGTCGTGGCCAAGAGCGTTCAGCTTCGCGAGTTCTATGATGCGCACCTGAGCTCGGCAATCGACGCCGCTAAATAATACTGAGGGCTCAAGAGCTGGGCGGTTTCGTCGGACAGGTGAGCGGCTGAACATCGGCTGCGGCCGATGAGCCGAACACCAGGCGCAATCCCGTTGCCTTGCGTTCTCTCACCTGCGGTTCGCACTAGAATCGAACCACATGCATCGAACGGAGAAAGTTTCATGACGGCACCGTCAAACGCACGTGTCAGTGCAGGAGACCTCTCTGTGCCTCGTCATCATCAGTTGATTGTCTCGCTGTTCGGACTTTATGCTCGCCAGCACGGTGGAGCGCTGCCGGTGGCCACGATCATCACGTTGATGCAGGATGTGGGAGTTGAATCAGCCGGAACTCGCTCCTCGATATCTCGGTTGAAAAAACGGGGAGTCATCGAGAGCATTCAGGTGCGAGGCCGAAGCGGGTACTCGTTGGCTGAATCGGTATTGACCACTTTCGCCGAAGGCGATGAGCGCATCTTCCATCCGCGCCGGGCCACGGCCCAAGACCGCTGGCTGCTGGCGACGTTTACCGTGCCCGAAACCCAGCGGAATATTCGGCATAAAATCCGCTCTTCGCTGGTGCGGATGGGCTTCGGTTCGGTGGTTCCAGGACTATGGATTGCCCCAGAACATGCCAAGGACGCGGCATTGGCCTATTTCTCCCGGCACGGCTTGAATGAGTATTTCGAGTTTTTCCTTGCCGAGCACATCGGCGGTGCGCAAATTCAGAAGAATCTTGATTCGTGGTGGGATCTGGACTCACTCGATCAGCTTTATTCTGAATTTTTGAACGAAAATCGCGGCAGGTTGGAAAGCTGGCGGCAACGCGTCGGCAGCGGGGACAGCAATGAGCTTGAGGCTCGGGCATTCGCAGATCATTTGATTCTGCTGACCCAGTGGCGCCGGCTCCCCTATTCCGACCCCGGGCTGCCGGCAGAACTGCTCCCAGATGGATGGAATGCGTTAAAGGCCGAGGATCTATTCCACGACCTGCACACTCTCTTGGCGCCAATGGCGGCCCGCCATGCCCAACGTGTGATCGGTGCGGAAGACTGATACAACCCGTATAAATTAACCGAGCTCCCCACGCAAGAAAAGGACCACGAAATCACCCGGTGATTTCGTGGTCCTTTGCTGTTTCTAGTGCCTAGTTGCGATCCTGAATCACCGCGACGCCCTGAATTTCGATCAGCGCTTCCTTCTGCCACAGGCGCGTGACACCAACTCCGGCCATGGCCGGGTACTCGGTGCCAGCCATTTCACGCCACAGTCGGCCAATTTCGCGGCCATTGGCCATGTAGTCATCAACGTCGGTGAGGTAAATGGTGACGCTTACCAGGTCCTCCGGGTGCCCGCCCGCTTCAACCAGAGTGGTCAGCACGTTGGAGAACACCTGCTTGAACTGCTCGACAATTCCGCCGGGAACGATATTCATATCCTTGTCCAGGGCAGTCTGTCCGCCAAGGTAGACCGTGTCTCCGGCTTTCATTCCATGGGCATAGCCAGAGGGCTTCGCCATGGAAGCCGGGTTGATCGTCTCATTGCGGTGAAGCTTGGTTTCAGTCATGTCCTGCTCCTGTTCCGGGCCAATCAAATTTGCCCCATTTGGCTCTAGCGCCATCTTTGTGATGCGTGCTACATTGAGCTTACGTGACGGCAGTAAAAAAGTCGACACATAGATTCAGTGCCGAACGACCAAGGGGAACACACTAATGAAACTCGCAACGATTCAAGCTGGAGGGAAGTCCCTGGCCGCGATCCAGGTTGCTCAGGGCTACCTCCCGCTTCCAGCCAGCAATCTCAGCGAGCTTTTGAAAGAAGAGGCTTGGTTCACCACCGCCTCCCGGATACTTGAAAATCACGGCGAGGACTCACTGATCCCAACCGACGAAGTTCAGCTGCTTAACCCGGTTCCCGCGCCCTCCAAGGTGATCTGCTGTGGCCTGAACTACGCGGATCACATCTTGGAGATGGGACGCGAACTTCCTCAATACCCCACCTTGTTCGCCAAGTTCGCCGACACCCTCACCGGCCCGGATTCGGAAATCATCAGCACCGTCTCAAGCGACGTTGATTGGGAAGCCGAACTTGCGGTAGTGATCGGAGCCGAGATCTCCAACGCCTCCGAAGAAGAAGCCACAGCCGCCATTGCCGGCTACACCGTGGCCAACGATATTTCGATGCGCGATTGGCAGCGCCGCACACTGCAATGGTTCCAAGGCAAAGCCTTCGACGGCACGACGCCGCTGGGCCCGGTGCTCGCCACTGCCGAAGAAATCGACCCGGAGATGGGCGTAGAGGTCATTTGCCGAATTAATGGCGAAGAAGTCCAACGCGGCAACACCTCAACTTTTGTCTACTCAGCGGCCCGGCTCATCGCCTACATCTCCGAATTCACCACGTTGCGTCCCGGCGACATCGTGCTGACCGGGACGCCTGGCGGAGTCGGCATGGGCATGAATCCACCACGCTTCCTCTGCGACGGAGACGAGCTCCAAACAGAAATTCCAGGAATCGGAACCCTAATAAACCGCTTCCGGCTACGCGTGGACGTTCCGGCGGCAACACATTAATAGCCAACTATCAAGCATCATTCATTTCGAAGGAGAACACCATGACTGAAGCACCAATGACCTACCGCACCGAAGGCGACAATTCGATCTACGCCTCCGAAAATGGCCAGGTCGTCCCTGTGGTCACCCGCGCCGGATCGGAAGACACCAATACCGCGCAGTCCGGGGATTGCATCCGCGTTTCGGGTGTGAGCATCCAGCACACGCCCGCCACGAAGATCTGGTTCGGTCAGGTCTCCAATGTGCCTGGCTACCGCTCCTTGCCTCATCATCACGGCGAAGCTGAAACTGGCGGCTACGTGTTGCGCGGCCATGGCCGGATCTACTTCGGCGAAAACTATGAACAGTACGCAGATATGAAGGCCGGAGACTGGGTCTTCGTCCCGCCCTTCATGCCGCATGTGGAAGCGAATATGTCGGTAACCGAGGAGCTGGTGTGGCTCACCGCGCGTACCCCGGAAAACATCGTGGTGAACTTGCCCGATGTTTCCGACGACTCGCTGGAAGGATACCGCCGAGCATGAACACCACCGCACTTTCCGCGCAAGTATTCCTCGACGCCATCGAACTCACCCAGTGCGAGGCCGAAGTCTTCGACCAGGCGTTCACCGCGGTTCCGCAGTACGTTCCATGGCCCAAGGCCTACGGCGGAGACATGGTTGCCCAAGGCGCGTTGTCCCTGATGAAATCGGTGGACACCGATCGTTCCCTGCACTCGATGCACTCGTACTTCTTGCGCCCAGTGGATATGCACCAGGCGGTGCGCTACGAGGTGGAGCATTTGCGCGATGGACGCGGATATTCCACCCGTCAAGTACGTGCGTTCCAGAATGGCAAACCCGTCTTTGCGGCGTTGGGCTCTTTCCACGTCCCCGAAGACGGTGCCGAATATTCCCAGGACGCTCCGGGCGAATCGCTGGATCTAGATCCGGAAACGCTGGCAAGCGCTGCCGACGTCCTGCAGGGAGTCGAAAGCGATGCCGCCAAGTACTGGGCCGGCGGACGGAGCTTCGATATGCGCCACGTGCCCGAGCCAATCTATCTACCCGGTGAGCGTGAAAAAACCGCCAAGCAGGCCGTATGGATCCGCGCGTTCTCGCCCCTTCCGGATGACGCCATCATCCAGAAGTCGGCCCTGGCCTACGTCTGCGACTACACCATCTTGGAGCCGATCATGCGCAGCCTCGGGCTGAGCTGGGCAGACCAGGGTCTGGTGACGGCCAGCCTGGATCACTCCATGTGGTTCCACCGGGAAGGCCGCATGGACGATTGGGTGCTGTATGCCCAAGAAGCCGTGTCCAGCCAAAATAACCGCGGTCTGGCCCTTGGGCGTTTTTACACCCGCGAAGGAAAGCTCTTGGCCACCGTCGCCCAAGAAGGGATGATCCGCCCCGCGCGGACCACCACTGACTAGGACATCCGAACGAATCACCAAACGGAGTTGCCTTATGGAACTATCACCCTCAGCTCATGAAGATACCTTCACCCGAGACCACCTCCCTCCACGGGAGCTGTGGCCGACAATGGAATTCACCTTGCCCGAGCTGCAATACCCGGAACGGATGAATGCCGCGCAGGTCCTGATCGACCAGACCGTGGCGGATTTCGGCGCGGATCGCACCGCGCTGCTGGCTCCGGATGGCACCAGTCTTTCCTACGGCAAGTTGCAACGCCAGGCCAATCAGGTTGCCCAGGTGCTGGTCGAGGACTATGGCCTGCGTCCCGGAAACCGGGTGATGCTGCGCGGGCCGAATAATTCCTGGCTCGTCGCCTCCTGGCTTGGCGTGCTCAAGGCCGGCGGAGTAGTGGTCACCACGATGGCGGCGCTGCGTGCCGCGGAGATCAGCAAGTTGGCCGAGCTGACGCGCCCGTTGCTGCTCATCACCGATCACCGTTTCGCCGACGACGCGCGGCAGGCTAGCAACGGCGGGTATCCGGTCCTCAGCTACGGCGGCGCGGGCAACGATGACCTGGTCAAGCTGGCCGAGCGCAAATCAGGTGATTTTACTGCGGTGGATACGGCCGCCGACGATGTGGCATTGCTTGGACCGACCTCGGGCACCACCGGCGTTCCCAAGATCACCATGCATTTCCACCGCGATGTGCTGGCCAACGCGGACACCTTTGCCCGCTACATCCTCCAACCCACCCAGGATGACGTCTTTGCGGGGTCTCCCCCATTGGCATTCACCTTCGGCCTCGGTGGCCTGGTCGTATTCCCTTTCCGCTTCGGTGCCAGCTCGCTGCTGACCGAACGAGCCACACCGGTGGAGCTGGCCGAGTATTCCCATCAAGCCGGTGCGACCATCTTGTTCACCGCTCCCACCGCATATCGCGCGATCCTCAAAAACGGCAAAGAGGACCTGCTCAAGCCGCTGCGCGTCGCGGTTTCCGCCGGGGAACATCTGCCGGCAGAAACCTGGCATCAGGTCAAGGACGCCACGGGGCTGGAATTGGTCAATGGCATTGGCGCGACCGAGCTGCTGCACGTCTTCGTTTCCGCAGCGGGTCAGGACATCAGACCCGGCGCCACCGGCAAAGCGATTCCTGGCTTCCGAGCAACGGTCCTGGACGAAGCTGGCAACGAAGCCGCTCCGAACGAGCCAGGCCGGTTGGCGGTCATCGGGCCTACCGGATGCCGCTATCTCGATGACGAGAGGCAGCATAACTACATCTGCAACGGCTGGAATATCACCGGAGACATCTTCTACAAAGACGAAGATGGCTACTTTGTGTATCAAGCGCGCAGCGACAACATGATCGTCTCCTCCGGCTACAACATCGGTGGACCGGAGGTCGAACAGGCCCTCGACCAGCACCCGGACGTGCTGGAGAACGCCGTGATCGCCCGCCCGGATCCAAACCGCGGATCGATCGTTTGCGCCTTCGTGGTCCTCGTCGAAGGTGCCGAGGCCAGCGATGCGAAGGTCAAGGAATTGCAAGACTTCGTCAAAGCCACGATCGCACCTTACAAGTACCCGCGCGAGGTCCGTTTTGTTACGGAGCTGCCGCGCAATCCCAGCGGCAAGCTGCAGCATTTCAAGCTCCGTGAAGCGGCCAACGGATCACCGGTCGCTTAACCCCCTAATAACTTATCTGGGCCTTGCCGGCCCCCGCTCCCCTCTTTGGGGTTGTTGAAAGGACACATCATGAAAATTGCAGTTATCGGCGGAGGCCCGGGCGGACTCTACTTTGCGGCCCTGATGAAGCAGCTCGATTCGAACCACCAGGTCACCGTGTGGGAACGAAACGCAGCATCGGATACCTTCGGATTCGGCGTGGTGTTTTCCGACGAAACCCTGGGCGGCATCGGCAACGCCGACCCGGTGGTGGCCGAGTACATGTCACGGCGCTTCGCCCGCTGGAGCGATATCGACATCCACTTCCGCGACCAGATGCATACCGTAGGCGGGCAGGGCTTTGCCGCCATGAGCCGCAAGGAACTTCTCGAACTGCTGCAGCGTCGCAGCATCGAGCTGGGTGTGGATGTGCGGTTCTCCACCATGGCTCCGGACGTGGAGCAGCTCTCTGCCGAATACGATCTGGTGCTGGCCGCCGACGGGCTGAACTCCGCGGTGCGCACCAAGTACGCCCAGTCCTTCAAGCCTTCGCTGGATCCGCGCACCTCCAAGTACATGTGGCTGGGCACCGACCAGGTGTTCGAGGCCTTCAAGTTCTTCGTCAAGGAAACCGCCGCCGGTACCATGCAGATCCACGGCTACCCGTACTCCGATGAGGGCTCCACCTTCATCGTGGAGATGCACGAGGATGTCTGGCGCGCAGCCGGGTTCGACGAGACCGAGAACGAGGTTTTCGCCCCCGGTGTGAGCGATCAGAAGGCGGTGGACAAGGTCACCGAAATCTTCGCCGACGAACTGGCCGGCTACAAGGTGCTGACCAACAACTCGAAATGGATCAACTTCACCACGGTGCGCAACGAGAACTGGCGCCACGAGAACATCGTACTGCTCGGCGACTCCGCGCATACCGCCCATTTCTCCATCGGCTCGGGAACCAAGCTCGCCATGGAGGATGCCCTGGCGCTGGCAGCCTGCCTGCACGAGCACGCGGACGTGGATCGCGCCTTGGCCGCCTATGAGACCGAACGCCGCCCGGTGGTGGAATCCACCCAGCGCGCCGCCCAGGCCTCGCTGGAGTGGTTCGAGAATATCGGCCAGTACAAGGACCAGGACCCGGTGCAGTTCTGCTTCAACCTGCTCACCCGATCCCGGCGCATCACCGCCGAAAACCTGAAGCTGCGCGATCCCGGATTCGCGCAGACCGTTGAGGCGAACTTCGCCAGGCTCAACGGGCAGCAGCACAGCGCCCCGGCTATGTTCCAGCCCTACACCCTAGGCGGCATCGAACTGGCCAACCGAGTGGTGGTCTCCTCGATGGACATGTACTCGGCCTCCGAGGGCGTCCCCGGGGAGTTCCACTTGGTGCATCTGGGTTCAAAGGCCCAGGGCGGCGCCGGGCTGGTGATGACCGAAATGGTCTGCGTTTCCGACATCGGGCGCATCACCCCGGGCTGCACCGGGCTGTACAGCGATGAACAGGCCACCGCCTGGAAGCGCATCACCGAATATGTGCATTCCAACTCGCAGGCGAAGATCGGTGCGCAGATCGGGCACTCGGGCCGCAAGGGCTCGACGAAGTTGATGTGGGAAGGCATCGACCAGCCGCTGGAAGAAGGCAACTGGGAGGTGCTGGCTCCAAGCGCGCTGCCCTACGGGGAAGGCTGCCATGTCCCCGTGGCAATGGACCGCACCCAAATGGATGAGGTCCGCCAGCAGTTCGTCGACGCTGCCCGCCGTGCCGATGCCGCCGGATTCGACGCGCTGGAAGTGCATATGGCCCACGGCTACCTGCTTTCCTCCTTCCTTTCCCCGCTGTCGAACCAGCGCACCGATGAATACGGCGGCAGCTTCGCCAACCGGCTGCGCTTCCCGCTGGAGGTACTCGACGCGGTGCGCGAGATCTGGCCGGCCGACAAGGCCTTGGGCGTACGTGTCTCGGCCACCGATTGGGCCGAGGGTGGGAACACCGATGATGATGCGGTGCTGATCTCCCAAGCCTTCATCGAGCACGGCGCCCAGTTCATCGATGTGTCTTCCGGACAGGTCGTCAAGAGCGAAAAGCCCGCCTTCGGGCGCAGCTACCAGACCCCGTTTGCGGACAAGATCCGCAACCGAGTCGCCGCCGCGGCCGGGGTGGCCGTGATCGCCGTCGGCGCGGTATCCACCTGGGATGACGCGAACTCTATCCTGTTGGCCGGCCGTGCGGATCTGATAGCGCTGGGCCGCACCCACCTGTACAACCCGCAGTGGACGCTGCAGGCCGCGGCCGAGCAGGACTACGCCGGTGCCGCGGCTCTCTGGCCCAAGCAGTACAAGGCCGGGCGCCGCAAGCCGCCAAGCGCGCGCACCGATGCGGTACGCCCTCGCCTGTCCCTGCTGCCGCAGAATCAGGAAGAGGATCTGACCCATGTGCGCTGGACCCCGGATGCAAATGCCTCGGCCCTGACAGCCAGCCACTAGGCGGCAATTAGCCAAGCATTGCCGCACTTGCCGGGTTCGCCGAACGACATCGTTCTGCGAACCCGGCAATTTCCTGCCTTAAAATCCGGCCCGGGACAGGGCCCAAGCTAGAAAATTCCCCAATCAACCGCAGAGGACTGTGCGCAACCGGCCCGAAGTGGCGTCCATTGGGCTGTGCATTGTTCAATCGTCCCGCCGCACGGACCCGCGGAAAACCGTGCAGTTCACCTCCCGCAGATATGTATGTTAACGACAACCACGAGGTTAAAAATGAGCTCCTCATTAGAGCGCATCAAAAATCGCGAAGCAGGGCTTTCGCGCCAATTAAGTGCCAAACAGCTAAGTATGATTGCACTGGGCGGGGCCATCGGCACCGGTCTGTTCCTAGGCAGCAAGTTCGCAATTTCCTTTGCCGGACCCAGCGTCATCATCAGCTACGCCATCGGCGGATTTATCGCGGTACTGCTGATGGGCGCACTCGCCGAAATGACGGTGGCGCACTCGACTACAGGTTCATTTGGCGCCTTCGCGGAGCACTACATCAATCCTTTCACCGGGTTCATGCTCAAGTACCTGTACTGGTCGTGCATTGTTCTGGCGGTCGGCACCGAAATCACTGCGGTGGGCGACTACATGCAAATGTGGTTCCCCGAGGTGCCGCCGGTCATTTGGGTTGTCGGGCTGTCGGTGCTGCTCATCGGGGTCAATATGTTTAACGTCAAAGCCTTTGGGACCTTGGAATATTGGTTCTCGGCCGTCAAGGTGTTTGCGATCGTGGCGTTCATCTTGCTGGCGGCCATATTGGTATTCGGCAAAACCGATCCTTCCTATGGTTTGGGCAACTACACCGCCGGCGAGGGATTCTTCATGGGCGGAATCCAAGGCGTATGGTTTGCGGTCGTGCTCTCGATCTTCTCCTATTTGAGCATCGAGATGATTGCGGTCGCCGCGGGCGAGGCCAAAGAGCCGGAATCGGCGGTCAAGAAGGCCTTCAAAGTTACCCTGCTGCGCTTATTTCTGTTCTATCTCCTGACCTTGTCGCTGATCTTGGCAATTGCACCGGTGGACGAGATCCTCCAAGGCGACAGCCCATTCGTCACGGTCATGCAGGTCATTGGCATTCCGTTCGCCGACTCGCTGCTGAATTTCGTGGTGATCGTGGCGGCCTTGTCAGCGATGAATTCCCAGCTATACATCTCCACGCGCATGATGTTCTCCCTCGCCCGCGCCCGGCAGGCTCCGGTTGCCCTGGGCCGTCTGCGCAAGAATGGTGCACCGGTTAATGCCTTGTTGCTCTCGGCCGCTGGAATCGCGGTGGCGACTATCATCTACGCGACGAACCCGGAGAAGGGTTTTACCCTCATGATGGCCCTGTCGATGTTCGGGGCTATGGCCACCTGGTTGCTGATCTTCCTGACTCACCTGTTCTTCCGTCGCCAGCATGCCCGCACCGGGGAACCGCTGAAGTACAAGCTTTTCTTCTACCCCCTCGGGTCGGTCCTGGGAGTCCTGCTCATGCTGGCGCTTTTAGTCACTACGCTCTTTATCGAAGAATTTAGACTCACCTTAATCTTCGGGATTCCCTTCGCGGCCGTGGTGGCCGGGTTCTACTTCCTCATGCGCAAACGCATGCGGGCCGCTCAAGAATCCGATGCATCCCATGAGGCAGCCGAAGATGAGCCAGATTCCCTCACTTCGGTAGGAGTGGGCTGACCGAACTCACCGATGAGCTGCCCGGTCCCCAGGGAATGAGTTCAAAGGCGTGGCGTGCGCAGGATTTCTCAGCGCACGCCACGACTATTTTTGGCTCCGCGTGGATACTTCTTGGGACGCCATCCGGAATTTTCGCACCGTCGGAGCACCTTTCGCTCATTGGCGATAGGCAGCAGGTTCGGGTCTTGGGCCGGATGCCGAGCTCTCAGCGCTCAGCAGATTAGAGGCTCCATTTGGGTGGAAGCGGTCGAGGCGGCGGCCGCTGACCGGATACCTGAAGCGCGCCTCTAGTGCCCCTTGAACGCTTCGGCCAGCCACCAGGCCCCGCCATCCGAGGCGATCTTCGCATCGATGACCAATGGTCCCGATGGGTCCGAATCCAGCCAGCGCTTCACCTCCTGTAGATCTTGCACCGTGCGCACCGTAATGCCCGAGGCGCCGAAGCCGCGGCCCAGAGCCGCGAAGTCGGTGTCAGGGAAGACCACCGAGCTCATGTCCGGGGTTTGCCCCGACTCAGCGAAGTGGTGCACCTCGGCACCATAGGCGGCATCGTTGTAGACGATGCAGACCAGCGGCATTTTCAGCCGCACCGCGGTGTCCAGTTCGGCGATGGCCATATGGAATCCGCCGTCCCCGGTGCCCAGCACCGGCAGCCGATCGGGCCGTGCCAGCCCGGCGCCGATCGCCGTATACAGGCCAAGGCCGATGGACTGGAACGCCTGGGTAAAGCAGAAGCCATGCTCATCGGGCACCGAGAGGTACTGGCTCGGGTAGCCCATGAAGTTCCCCGAGTCGACGCTGACCACGCGCCGCTCGGGCAGGAGCTCATCCAGCGCCTTACTCAGTGTCCGCGGATCGATTGCCGACTCCGTGGAGAGATCCTCGAACTCGACCTGCTGCCAGTGGATCCGTTCGGTCAGGCGCTTGCTGATCTCGGGGGTGCGATAGCCAACACAGGCGGAGACCTTCTCGCGGCGCAGCAGCTCCAGCACGTCGCGGGCGCATTCGGCGGAGTCCCCGACCACTCCCAGGTCGATCGGGCGGTTGGCGCCCAAGGCCGGTTCATCCAGATCCACTTGGACGACCTTGGTTCGAGCGCCAATCAAATGGCCATGGCGCATGGTCCACATATTCAGGGCGCAGCCGAACCCGACGATCAGATCCGCGTCCGAGATCAGCTCGGCGGCCAGCGGCGAGGAGAAGCCGCCGGATATTCCGAGATTGAATTCATCCTCGTTGAACAAACCCTTGGCGACGGCCGAGGTAGCCACCAGTGCACCGGTGTGGCGGGCCAGAGAACGTATTTCCTCCTTGGCGCCGCGTCCTCCGCGTCCTGCGACGAAAACCGGGCGGCTGGCGTTCTCGATCAGCACCGCCAGCGCACGGATCGAATCCCGGGAAGGACGCACCGGTTCACGGGGTATCACCTCGATCTCCTGGGTCGTTTCCGGGGCAGGCAGCACCTGGATATTCAACGGCAGATTCAGTACCACGGTGCGCCGGTCGTTGATCGCCGTGCGGTAGGCCCGGACGGTATCGGCCACGGCGCTTTGCGCACTGTGCACACGTTCGGAAACCGCGTAAACGGACGTGGCGAAAGCGTCCTGGTCCATGGCGAAATTCGAGTACACGGCGCTGGGTGCTGCCTCCGCGGCGAGGACGAGCAGCGGGGTGCGTGATTTGGCGGCCTCGCCAATTCCGGTGGCTGCGTTGGTCAACCCGCACCCCTGGTGCACGGAGACCACGCCCACCTTGCCGCTGGTGCGTGAATAGGCATCGGCCATCGTGGCCGCGCCGCCTTCGTGGCGTGCTTGGGTATAGGGCACTCCGTACTCGATCAGCGCGTTGGTGACGGCAAAGTTCCCGCTGCCCACCACGCCGAAAGCATGTCCGATACCGAGGTCCGCGAGGGTCTTGCCAACGAGTTCTGCGACGTTCATCAGGAATTCCTTAGAGGCTTGTAGTTTGTCGCTGACGGCCTGGGCGTACCTGGCCGCCAGCGGTTCCGGGCAACAGCCCACGCGAGCAGCGCTGGCCTTACCCATATGGAATCGGACAAGCTAGTCGGCGGCGGCCGCTAGCTCAGTGCGAGAACCCGCGCGGGCGCCCCGGTGCCTCCAACGATCGGCAGCGGGGCGACCACGAGCAGCGCTCCGAAGACCGGCAGCTTATCGAGGTTCTTCAGCGAAGTGATGCCGTACTTGTCATGGCCGAGCAAGAAGTTGTGCATCGGGAAAGGCGGATCGAGCAAGGCAGCGTTGCCCGCGTCGATGCCCACGGTTTCCACGCCCACCCCGGAGATCACCAGCTCCTGGGCTATGTATTGGGCGCATTCGGCGGTGAATCCCGGGGTATGCGAACCCTGCTCATCGGTGTTCAGGAACGCTGCACTGTCTTCTCCGTATTGGTCCCATCCGGTGCGGAAGAGCAGCCATGAATTGGGCGGGAACTCGCCATGTTGAGCCTGCCAGGCTTTCAGATCATCAACTGTGATCAGGTAATCCGGACTCTCGGCGGTCTCGGCGCTGAAGTCCAGGACCACCGCCGGCCCGACCAGTCGCTGCGGATCGATCTGTGACACGTCCTTGCCGTCCCGCCCCGAAATCCAATGGATCGGGGCGTCGATGTGCGTGCCGATATGCTCTCCGGTATGGATGTTATGGTGCTTCCAGAATGGGCCGGGTTCGTCATATGCGGAAACTTCCTCGATGCTGAAGTCTATTAAGTTGGAGAAGGGTTCCGGCAGCACAAGGGTCGGTGTATTGACGGAGAGCGGCGCCGTCAGGTCGTGAACAGTCACAGTTCCACTGGCGAGTGAAGACAGAACGTGGGCTAGCTGGGTCATGAGAACTCCGATAACTGGCGAAAACTTGACTGGGCATTGAACATGCATGACGGCCGTCATGACCATTGGACGACTTCAACCTACCACCGAAGCCATGCCCCGAGAAGAGCTATGCGCATCAGGCGCGCACCAATTCCCGCCCGCGCTTCGCGGCACCGACCGGGCAAAGCCCTGCATTGGGCCAACCCCTTACTGCCGCCCACCACTTGCCTGGGCGTCGACAATGGTCTGCCGAATTTCCGCAGGCCAGGGCCCGGATCCCGATGACCCTTCAGGCACGCAGACGGTAATGACCTTGCCTTCGGCAGCAACTGCCAGACCGTTGCCCTCGAACGGGTGACCCCACACCCTAAAGGCAAAGTGCATGGAGCTGGTCCCCAATCTGTCGATGCGGATCGCCGCCGTTGCAGACTGCCCGAAATACAGCTTGGACTTGAAATCTATTTCCTGCCTGACCCGCGGTGAAATGGGAAAATAACCCTTCAGGCCGAGCTCTCTAAAGAGCTTCGACTCGGCGGCTTCAACGAAGCGCATGATCACCGAATTGTGCTGATGACCTGCAGCGTCCGTGTCAACCCATTCGACAGTTCGTTCCAGCGAGCTTCCGGCGAGCGCAGCCCCGAGGAACTCGGACACCTCGGCCGCAACGGCTTCAGGCGTACCAGTCATTGGTTCCCGTCCATGGAAAGTCATGTTCACCTTTCTTTTATAGAACTATTGTAACGCACGTCACTTTAAGGCAATAATACTGGCTAGGCCCATTCGGGCGCTAACGACCACCCCTACGCCAGGAGAACGGTATGGCCTCACCCACCGCAGTAACCGAATGGAACATCCCAAAACGCACCACGGGATTGGTGCTCTTTGCCTGTTGGCTGGCAATTCTGGCCGAAGGCTACGACGTCGGCGTGCTCGGTGCGGTCCTCCCGGCCCTCGCCGAGTACAAAGAATGGTCGCTCACCCCTCTCGAACTGGGCGGCCTCGGCGCCTACGCGCTGGTCGGCATGCTGTTTGGCGCCCTGTTTATCGGGACCCTAAGCGACGTTATCGGCCGCAAGCGGATGCTACTGCTCGCCATGGTGATCTTCACTATCACCCAAGCAGGTGCGGCATTTGCCCCCACACCTGAAATCTTCGGACTGTTCCGGTTCCTCGGCGGCCTGGGAATGGGCGGGATCATACCGGTGGCAGCGGCCCTGACCATCGAATATTCCGCGCCTCGAAAACGATCGCTGAACTACGGCATCATGTATTCGGGATACTCCTTGGGAATTGTTGCCGCTGCTCTGGTTGCCATGGCGCTCCTTCCGGTACTTGGCTGGCGTTGGGTTGTAGCTGTCGGCGCATTGCCGGTTGTGCTGCTGCCGATTATCGCCTGGATTCTCCCTGAATCCTTGGAGTACTTGGTGTCCAAGGGACGCCTGGCCGAAGCCAAGGCACTGGCCTCGAAGCTCAAGGTGCCCAATTACCAGCCGGTCGCTCCGGCTCAGCCAGGCAGAAAGATTCCTTGGCGAGAAGTCATGTCGGCGATGTTCTCTGGTAAATACCTGCGTTCCACGGTCTTTTTCTGGATTTCACTGTTTTGCGGCATGGTGCTGGTCTATGGCCTGAACACTTGGCTGCCGCAAATCATGCGCAAAGCTGGCTACGACCTCGGGTCCTCGCTGACTTTCTTGTTGGTCTTCTCCTTGGCCTCGGCCGTCGGCGGATTGATCCTCGGATATCTGGCTGATAAATACGGCCAGAAGACCATCCTGGTGATCTTCTATCTGCTGGGGGCTGGTGGAATCTTGCTGCTGATGTTTCCGAACACCATGTTTATCAACCTGTGCTTTGTCGCCTTCGCCGGTATTGGTTCGATCTCCACCTCGTTGGTGCTCACCGGCTACATTGCCGACTACTATCCAGCGGCCCAACGCGGCACCGCCACCGGCTGGGCGTTGTCTTTCGCCCGCATTGGTGCAATATCGGGTCCCATCATCGGTGGCTGGATCGCGGCAACGGGGATTAGCTTCGAATTCAATTTTGTCTTCTTCGCAATCGTTGGAGTCGTAGCGGCGATTGCGGTGTCCCTGATACCACCGCGAATCGTGGAGAACCGGTCCCCAAATACCGCCGTCGAACGCGAGCTAGCAGTGGACTAATCCGCAGGAATTTACCCCCGTATTTGTGCAGGCACGGCTTCGGATCACGCTTTCTCGCGTGGGCCGAGGCCGTGTTCGCTTGCGTGCAAGAAGGGAAAACCTTCTACCGCGACTTGCCCATGCACTCGGCTGTGCAGCAGCCGATGCAAGCACCGCTGCCCGGGTCGATTCCAGGTTCTGCACCGCCGTGCCATGATCTCCGGACCCGAAGCGACCGATCGCAGTTCGTACCTGGTGGCGCAAACTGATCAAGGCACATTCCCCAATTCCTATCGGCGCGGTTCGATGGGCGGCCGCAGTATTGGCGCAGTTCATGCCGCGAATGCACTCATCGGCGCCGCTGGTTCGCTTCAGTGCCATTGCGTTTGACGCTCCGGAGTTCACCGCACATCGCGGATGCAACTCCGCCGTTGCTGAAACGGAAGCTCCACCGATTCAGCTTAGCTCCGCAGAATTCAGGACCTGCAGTTCGCGCACCTCGCCATTGACCGCTGGATCCACCTTGGTGGATTGCGCTCTGGGCGACTTCCGAATCGCCCATAACAAACACAAAAATCATCGGATGGGCCGGCGATGTGCGCAGGTAATTTGAGCTGGCCATGCCCGGCGTTCCCCATGTTCTTTGGATGGGATCTCGTCTCACGAGAATTCCGGGTTCGTCCCAAGCCTGTACCTCTCTTTGCTCCCGCGGTGATCGCTGCGCAAGCCAGCGAGCCACGGGAGCAAAGAGAATGCCCAAAACCCCTACTGGATTGTCAGCCGGTGAACGTGAAACTGGTTTGCAGCTTGCGGGCCGTCCGGTCTGGATTGAGCATCAGTACGCAGAAGATGCCAACGACGACCAGGTAGATTCCGATCATCCCGAACGAAGAGTTCATCCCCTGTGCCAGCAATGCAGCCATTTCAGCCGTATCCGCAACGCCCTTGGGGCTGGGCACGTACCCCGCCCGATCCATCAGACCACCCACCATGGCTGGAGCGATCACGCCGCCCACCGAGGCCAGCCCCGTCAACGTGGCCATAATTGCCGCACGCTGCTTGGAACAGACGCTGAAGGCGATCGCAGTTGGTGCCAGCGGATAGATCATGGCCGTGCCGGCTCCCAAGGTCAACATGGCCACCGCGGCGTACCCCGAGAGGAATGGAAGAATCGAGAAGCACACGCCCGAGATCAGCAAGGTTGCCCCGAAAAGTGCACCGAGCGCCCAACGCACGGTAACCCCACGTTTCATCAGGTAGCGCGAGCCGAAGCCCAGAATCAACAGCGCGATCGCGCCGACAACCCAGGGGAATGTCGAGACGAGGCCAATCATTTCTGGAGACAGCGCCACCACAGAACCTAGATATTTCGGGGACCAAGTCGTCAGGAAACCTTGAGCCCAGAAGCATCCAGCACCAGCCAACACCGCGGCTACGAACATCCAAGATCCTAGAACGCGTCTGATTGGCACTATCTTCAGCAGATCCGACGAATCGGCAATACTGCCGGTACCGTTCGGCTCGAATTCTGCCACCGGCTCCGAGGGGTCCTCGGCCTTCTTCGGTGCCTCAGGTGCAATCGGCCGCGCATCCTGGGTCTTGTCCTGAGACCGCGCTTTGCCGTCTTTGGAATGGCTGAAGGGTCCATCGCGGCCGACAATGAGCCAGGCCAGGCTCCAGAGCAATCCGACAAGTCCCAAGAAGCCGAAGGCCCAACGCCAGCCCAAGGCTGGGTGGGCAATAATCCAGGCCAGGGCAGGTGCAGCGAGAATCGGACCTAAGGTAGAGCCTGCGGCGATAATGCTGCTGGGCAGCCCGCGCTCTTTAGGCTTAAACCATCCGTGGGCATGCTGCAGTGAAATGGGCGTGGCGGGACCTTCGGCACCGCCCAAAAAGATACGGGTCACCAGCAGGACCGCGGCGCCTCCGCCAAAGAGCATGGGGAACTGCAGGACAGCCCACGCTATGCCCATGGTCAAGAGGATCCAACGCGTCGACACCTTACCGGCAAGGAAACCGACCGCTACGCCAACGATGGCAAAGAGGAAGAAGAACGCGCTGCCGATGAATCCGAACTGTCCGGCGGTCAATCCCAGTTCGCGCATCGCCGGGTCGGCGACCAGACCCAAAACAGCCTTGTCCGCAAAGTTGATTATTTGAAAGAGCACGAGCATGCCGGTGACAACCCACGCTCGTCGATTCATCTTGCCATTGCGAATGGCAGCACTCAAGGTGTGATCGGAGAGGTTCTGTGTAGCGCTCATACCAAGCTCCTCTTGGTTTCGGTGCCGGCAAGTTGCAACTTTACGCTTCCAATTTCAAAGACGTCGTTGTCTTCAGCAACGGAAACGGTACCGGCGAAATCTGCACGTGCGGTATCTAGCATGGCCCCCAGATCCGCGGCGCCTGGGGTGTTGGGAACGATGTGGTGCAGCACCAAGGAAGAAACGTTGGCCTTCTGCGCCACTTTGCCAACCTCGCTATATGGAGTATGCGACTCGCGCAGATGCACTTCGATCCCGTCTCGCGTGGGACCGTCCGGGAACGTAGCCAGAATCCCTGGCAGATCGATGACTTCATGCAGGAGCAGGTCGGCGCCTTGGGCGAGCTTCACGCAATTTTCGGAATACGCGGTATCACCCGAAACCACTACAGACCCATAGCGCGAGTCAATACGATAGGCGAAAGCGGGGAAGCACAAGCGATGGTCAACAAGGATTGCTGAAATGGTGACTAGCTCATCGCGGTAGATTTCGAATGGTTCCATCTCCGGGTGCCGGTTCTCCACGGCACAGGCGCGCACAGGTTCCGGGATCTGGATGTTGTGCGCCTGGATCCATTCATGGGGCTCATCTCGCCCTTCGTCAGCCATGCGGATGACCACGTCCGAGGCAAAGACCTTGTCCAGCAGGGCGTCCACGATTTCTTCCGTGCTTGTCATTTCACGGTCGGCCACGCGCGCGGCGATCTGTTCCTCATGTTTTCGGTCGAGGGCAGGCATGCGATTCGGCCGCCCGGGACCGTAAACCTGAATAGGACGGGTAAAGGACTCACCCGGAACTTGCCATCCGGTCACCAAGTACGCACCGAGATCGTAGATGTGATCAGAGTGGTGATGGGTCAACAACACGGCCCGCAACTCGCCCCAATCGGCGTGCGACCGGTAGTTGCGGATACTTCCCATTCCGCAATCGATGACATAGGTTGCCCCATCGACTCGAATCGCCGTGCTGGTCCCAGCACGGGAACTGGAGACTATAGGGCCGCCTCCGGTACCGAGCGTGTAAACGCTCATTCCTGTTCTCTGTTTGGTATTCACATTGATGCCTAACTCGTTGTGGGCAGCAAAGGGTCCCATCGACCGCGATGCGTGAATTGCGAGGGTGTGAAAGCGTTCGGCAGTGATGACCGAAGTGATAGAAATCATATACACCATATTTTGCGATCGCAAGACCTATTGCATATCCAATGTGATCTATGCCATGCTGAACGCGAGAGTTCGTTACCCCACAAAGGAGTCAAAATGGAGCAGCAGCAGGGTCAAGAAATCATCCTGGGCGACCTGCCCAAGGGCATTACCTTGGCAAGTGAGTCGATGGGCAACAAAACATGGAACGTGCTTGGCCACACGTACCTTTCCAAGGTTGAAAGTTCCAGCAGCTTTGCGTGGTTGTCTCTGGATCCTTCAGGAACCGGTGTCCCGCCACACGTTCACCCGACCCAGGATGAGCACCTCTACATCATGGAGGGCACCTACACCCTCTATCTAGACGGCGAATGGTTCAAGGCCGGTCCCGGCGACACCGTTCGCATGCCCATGGGTCTTCCGCACGCTTACTACATCAAAGATGAAAAACCGGCGAAATCGCTGTTCTGGGTCAGCCCCGCGGGACAACTCGCCACCCTCTTCGATGAACTCCATGACTTGGCAGATCCCGAGGAAGTTGTACGCCGCTCGGCGCTGCGTGACGTCAATTTCCTGCCGCCGGGATCGGTTCCCGGAGCAGACTAGAATCTATAGAAATTCCAAACGGCCGGCAGGAACATCCTGCTGGCCGTTTACCGGCGAAGGGAACGGTCCGTGACGCAAAACTCGCAAGATAGCCAAGTATTGAGTTACGGCGACCACCCCGATCAGCATCTCACCCTGGTGCACTCACGAGTTCAGCCTTCACGCGGCACCGCGGTTCTGGTCCATGGCGGCTACTGGAGGCAGCGGATCAATGCCGCGGTCATGCAGCCCATGCTCGAGGATCTATTGCAGGCGGGATGGAATGTGGCCAACGTGGAATACCGGCGCGGCCCTGAGCATCCCTGGCCCACACCATCCGTGGATGTAGCTTTGGCGATCGAGCTGATCCGGAGCACACTTCGCCGCGAAGATCGCCCCGATCGCTTGGTCCTTATCGGGCATTCGGTGGGCGGGCAGCTGGTTCTGCTCAATGCCGATCGCGCCGATGCCGTAGTAGGACTTGCACCGGTCACCAATGCCATCAAGGTCTTTGAAGAAGACCTCGGTGATTCCGCGGCCAAAGAATATTTTGAACGTACACCCAGCGATGCGCCAACGACATACCGGCAGGCCTCACCTTGCCACCAGCCGTCCCCTGCGGTGCCCATGCTCCTGGTCCACGGTCAAGATGACGACCGTGTGCCATTGGAACATACACGGCAGTATATTCAATCACTGGGAGACAAAGCTCAGCAGACAGCCATGTTTCATCCGCACTTGGACCATTTCGAGGCCATTGATCCCAAGAAGCACCATTGGGACGCGGTCCGAAACTGGATGACCCGGGCGTCAGCCAATGCGCAGGCCGAGTAACTGATTGGCATACAGCTCCGCTTGCGGCGCCAGCAGCTCATGCAATGCCAGGAACGTGTTCTTGGCCTGCGGTGCTTTCCATCCTTCGGGGAGGTATTCGAAGGGAAGGTTCGGATCACGATACGGAAAATGCCGCCAACGGGTCAGCATTGGTACATAGAAAGCGAAAGCTTCTCGTTCAAGATCCCTGCGCTGCTCATCGGATTCCACTGGCTTTGCCAGCTTTTCCTGCCAAGCCCCCAAGCGCCCTACGTACAGTTGCAAGAAGTCGGTGTACTGCTGGTCAAGCGCTTGGAGATCCCACCATTGCGCCACCCGATCTTGAATATCTTCCGGTGACATGTAGTCGGCACGGAAAAATTCAACATACCCCGATAATCCTCGTGCGTTCAGCCGTGCTTTGGCCTGCTCAAATGCCAATTGGGGCCCGACGGCGACACCGCTTGCAACCATTCCGAAACCCATGCTCGCCAACTCCGAACGCAGTTCGTAACGGCGATTCCGCTCGCTCTCGGGCACCGAAAATATGGCCAGGATCAGAGATTCATCGGAGCTGGAGCGAGACGGGGCGAAAATCCGCTGATCGTCCTTGCGGAAGCCATCGAGAATCTCGGCGGAAAGTTGATAATGCGAATCGCTGCCGGTGCGTTCATTGATGAGCACACCACGACTTTTTAAACGCGAAATCGTCGACCGGGACGCTTGGGACTTGATCCCCAACGCGCCGAACATCTCAACGATTGCAGATACCGGGAAGGAGCCGCTGGAGGGCTGTCCATACAAACCGTAGAGCGTCACCAGTAAGTTCTGGTGCTGCAATTTCATTCCCCCGATATCCACTGAAACGATGTCCTCCATTTTCTCCGCGGCCACGTTGACAGAGCTCAAGTTCTATCCTAAGCGGGCAGGTGCTGATTCGCGGGCAAGACGTTCGAGCACTCGGAAACCACGACCCGATGCTAACCATGTTTTTCCGAACATAGCTCGACCGATCGCGGTATCACGCCAGCGACTCGACCAGAGGACTGTTTTATACCGCTGCACATCAGCGTGAATGCCACAACGGAAAGTTCCAGTCCAATGAGCTATGTCTGCATATTGAGAACCGTTTTGTCGCACGATATCGGTGACGCTTCCACCCATAATTGACGCTCTCGATCAATGAGTGGGCACTAATTCGCTTCATCAGATCGGCCTGAACTGTGAAGAGCAATGATCCGGTTGATCCCAGTATTCGATTGGCGATCGCCCAGTGGCCCGAAAGCACTCCGCGCGGAGCAAGCAGCATGTTCTGCGCGGCTTCTCCCCCGACATCCCGTAGCACTCACACTTCGTCCATCCGAGCCGAATCGCTGCATAGCCGATCCCTCGCTGCGGATCGCGTAGAACGGCCAATCGCGCCGGCCAGGTCCGGGCACTCGGGCAACGGATGCTGCGCCTCGCACCACAAGCTCTTCCTGGGCTTACGCCAATTTCTGCTGGCAAGCCCGGAGGGGACTCCGAGTGTTTGGCGAACGCGCAACGCTCAACCAGGTCCTGTGCGGCAGCCGGCACCCGGTCTTCGAGAATCAGAAGTTCCTGGCCGACATGGAATCTTCCGGCCAGGACTTCGGATGCTTCCTCCCCGAGGAGTCCAAAGGCCATATCCGGCGTCCGGACCGGAAGAACGGGAAGCCATAATTCGGCCAGCCCGGGTCCGAAAACCACGGGGCGCGGACCAACGAGTGGTTGCCGGCGATGGCGCTGGGAGCTGGCCCAATTAGAAGACCGATGCCCCGCACAAACACTCCGTGGTCGCTACTGACCACGGAAGTTTGTGCGGGGCAGAGTTCCGGGACTAGCCATCTGGGCTCAGCTGCAAGCCCAGATCGCAGCGGGCGCATCCCGCGCGGCGGCGCAGACGCTCCGGCTCAGCCTTGCTTGAAGGCCGCGTCGAAGGACGTGGAGGACGCTGGAAAGTCCAGCTTCTTCAGCGCCGCCAGCGCCTCGGGCGCACCGTAGAGTCGGTCCATGCCGGCGTCCTCCCACTCGATCGAGATCGGGCCGGCATAGCCGATCGCCGCGAGCGCGCGGAAGGCGTCCTCCCACGGCACATCTCCGCGTCCGGCCGAGACGAAGTCCCAGCCGCGCCGCGGGTCGCCCCAGGGCAGGTGGGATCCGAGCCCGCCGTTGCGGCCGTTGCCCATGCGCATCCGGGTGTCCTTGCAATCCACGTGGTAGATCTTGTCCGCGAAGTCGGAGATGAACGCCACCGTGTCGATCCCCTGCCACACCATGTGGCTCGGATCCCAGTTCAGCCCGAATGCTTCACGGTGCCCGATCGCCTCCAGCGTCTTGACCGTGGACCAGTAGTCGTAGGCGATCTCCGAGGGGTGCACCTCATGGGCGAACCGCACCCCGCACTCATCGAAGACGTCCAGAATCGGGTTCCAGCGGTCCGCGAAGTCCTGGTAGCCGGCCTCGATGACCTCGCCCGGAACGGGCGGGAACATCGCGACGTACTGCCAGATCGAGGACCCGGTGAATCCGACGACGGTGTCCACGCCCAGGCGCTGGGCCAGCCGGGCGGTGTTCTTCATTTCCTCGGCCGCCCGCTGGCGAACGCCCTCCGGGTCGCCGTCGCCCCAGACCCGCTCACCGACGATCGCCTGGTGGCGGAAGTCGATCGGGTCATCACAGACCGCCTGGCCCTTCAAATGATTGGAGATGGCCCAGACCTTCAGGCCGTGGCGTTGCAGAATGCCGAGGCGCTCGGCGATGTAGTCGTCATCGTCCCAGCGCCAGGCGTCGAGGTGCTCTCCGGAGACGGCGATCTCCAGGCCGTCGTAGCCCCAGCCCGCGGCGAGACGGGCCACTTCTTCCAGCGGCAGGTCGGCCCACTGGCCGGTGAACAGGGTGAAATCGCGTGCCATCCTTGTACTCCTTTGCTCGGTTCCTTCGTGCTGAGATGCGGTGCGGTGCGCTGGGCCTAGAGCGTCTGGGCCCAGGCGCTGGCGTTCTGCGCGCTGCGCTGGACGCCGTCGAGCACGCGCTGGACCTGGTGGCCGTCCGCGAACGAGGGCTCGGGTTGCCGGCCCTCGGCGACCGCCTCGACGAAGTCCTTGGCCTGGTGCACAAAACCGTGCTCGTAGCCGAGCGCGTGTCCGGTGGGCCACCACGCGGACATGTAGGGGTGCTCCGGCTCGGTGACCATGATATTCGTGAAGCCCTGGAGGGTATTCGGCGCGGTGGCATCGTAGAAGCCCAGCGAGTTGTAGTTCTCCAAATCGAAGGTGATCGCCCCCTTGGAGCCGGAGACCTCGATCCGCAGCGAATTCTTGCGTCCGGTGGCCATGCGGGTGGCCTCGAAGATGCCGATCGCTCCGCCGTCGAACCGGCCGGTGAACATCGCGGCGTCATCCACGCTGACCTCGCCGCGCTGCGACTCCGCTCCGGGCAGCGGCCGCTCGTGGACGAAGGTTTCGAGAATGCCGCTGACACCGGTGAGCTTCTGCCCGGTGATGAACTGGGACAGGTCCACGGCGTGCGCGCCGAGGTCCCCGAGCGCGCCGCTGCCGGCGTGCTCCTTCTGCAGCCGCCAGGTCAGCGGGGCGTCGGCGTCGTGGAGCCAGTCCTGCAGATAGGAGGCGCGGACCTGGCGGACCTGGCCGATGGTGCCCGAGCCGACCAGTTGCCGCGCAAACGCCGCCGCGGGCACGCGGCGGTAGGTGAATCCAAGCATCGCCTGGACGCTTTTGCCTGCGCTTTCGGCGGCCGCGGCCATCGCCTCGGCCTCTTCGAGCGTGTTGGCCAGCGGTTTTTCGCACAAGACGTGCTTTCCGGCGGCGAGCGCGGCGATCGCGATCTCGGCGTGCGAGTTGCCCGGGGTGACGATGTCCACCACGTCGATGTCCTCGCGCTCGATAGCCTCGCGCCAGTCGGTCGACGTCTCCGCCCAGCCCCACTTCGCGGCGGCGGCCTCGACGCCGGCGGCATTGCGGCCGACCAGCAGCGTCATCTCCGGTTGCATCGGCAGATCGTAGAATCGCGGCGCGACGCGCCACCCCTGCGAATGCGCGGCGCCCATGAAGCCGTGCCCGATCAGGGCAATTCTCAGGGCTGATTTTTGGTTGGGCATGTGTTTCCTCCTGCGAGGGGTAGACGTGGGGGCGCTGGCCGGGGCGGTCCGCCGGTGAACGGAGAACCGCCCCGATCCGTTGCCTGGGCCGGTTAAGAGCTGAACGCCGTCGGCAGGTACTGATCGACGTTGTCCACCGTGACCACCGGGGCGTTCAAGACGATGCGCTTCGGGACCTCGACCTCGACCAGATCGCTCATGGCCTTGTTCTGGGCGATCAGTCGGGCTAGGCGAACGCCGTCTGCGGCCTGCGTGGAGGGATAGAGGACCGTGGCTTCGAGTACGGACTCCCCGCCCTTGATCAGCTCCATCGCGTTGGCGGAGCCGGCGCCGCCGACCATGAAGAACTCGTCGCGCCCGGCGCTGTCGATCGCGGCCAGCACGCCGTGGCCCTGATCGTCGTCGTGGTTCCAGAGCGCGTCGATCTTGGGGGCGGCGGAGAGCAGCTGCGAGGCCGCCTGTTCGCCGCCGGCTACCGTGAAGTCGGCCGGGACGCGGTTATCCACGTTGAGGCCGCAGTCCTTCAAGGCGTCTTCGAAGCCCTTGCTGCGGTCCTGGGTCAGCGGCAGGGAGTCAATGCCCGGGATCTCGGCGACCACCGCGTCCGGCTTGTCCCCCAGGCGCTCGCAGATATAGTTTCCGGCGCTGCGGCCCATGCCGTAGTTGTCACCAAGGATCGTGGTGCGGGCGGCGGCGGGGTTGGAGAACTCACGGTCCACGTTGACCACCGGAATACCGGCGTCCATGGCCTTGGTTGCGACGGCGGTCAGCGCCGTGCCATCGGTGGGCAGCAGCACAATCACGTCGACGCCGTCGTTGATGAACTGCTCAACCTGGCTGATCTGCAGGTTCGCATCGTTGGTGCCTTCGGCGACGCGCAGGTCCACGTCTTCCAATGCCTCGCCCTGCGCGATGGCGGCCGAGTTGATGGCGCCGAGCCAGCCGTGGTCGGCCGCCGGGCCCGAGAAGCCGATCACGACCTCCTCGCCCGCGGCCGAATTGCCTTCGATCGAGGCGTTGGAAGGCTGCGCGCTGCCGCCATCGGAGCCCGACGAGCAGCCGGTGACGAGCGCGCCAACTGCCAAGAGGGCACCGGTGGTGATGAGCATCTTCCGTCCGGAATGAACAGCAAACATGTCTATCTCCTCAATGAGTTAGGTACAACGCCGCCGTGTGCAGCCCGAATTATTCGGGCACCAGCCAGCGTGATTACAATCACAATAACAGAAGATCGGAGAAAATCGACGAACTTCTACCGATTGCCGACATAATGTGTTAGGTTCATCACATGCTGCAAGATGAAAAGCCCCGTCCTCTGCTCGAGGTGCACGGGCTCACCAAGCGATTCGGAGCCGTCCAAGCACTCAAGGGCGTCGACCTTTCCGTGCTCCCGGGCGAGGTCCACTGCGTCATGGGCCAGAACGGCGCCGGCAAGTCCACCCTGATCAAAACCCTGTCCGGGGTCCACCAACCCGACGAGGGCAAAATTTTCTGGGAAGGCCAGCAGGTCAGCCTGCCCGGCCCTACCGCGGCCTTGGATCTGGGCATCGCCACGATGTACCAGGAACTCGACGTCGTCGACGGGCTGAGCATCGCCGAGAACATTTTCCTGGGCCACGAGCATGCGACCCGGGGCGTGCTGCACGTGAAAAGGGCCCACGCGACCGCCCGGTCGCTGCTGCAGCGCCTGGGACACGGCAACCTGTCGCCAGCGCGCGAGGTTGGCACGCTCTCCACCGCCAACAAGCAGATCGTCAGCATGGCCCGCGCCCTCTCCCGGGACACCAAGCTGATCATCATGGACGAGCCCAGCGCCATCCTCGATGCCGGCGAGGTCGCGAACCTCTTCCGCGTGGTCCGCGAGCTCACCGCCCAGGGCATCGCCGTCGTATACATCTCCCACCGGCTGGAGGAGATCCGCGAGATCGGGGACCGGATCTCGGTCATCAAGGACGGGCAAAGCACGGCGAACAACCTGCACGTCGCCCAGACCCCCAAGGCGGAACTCATCCGCCGGATGACCGGCCGCGATGTCGCAAACGTGTTCCCGGAGCGCCGGCCCCTCCCGCTTGATGCGCCCGTGGTGCTCGACGTAGCGGCCCTGGAGCTGGAGGGGCACTTCGCCAAACTCAGCTTCACGGTCCGCGCCGGCGAGATCCTCGGCATCGCCGGGCTGGTTGGTTCGCAGCGCTCGGAGATCGTCGAGACCATCTACGGCGCCCGCAAGGCAACCGCAGGCCAGGTCACGGTGAACGGCAAGAAGCTGGTTCCGGGATCGGTCAGCTCCGCCGTCGAGGCCGGGATCGGCTTATCCCCCGAAGAACGCAAAAGCCAGGGCCTGATCCTTGACGAGCCGATCTATAAGAACGTCACGCTGTCCACCTTCGAACGCTTCGCGCGCACCGGGCTGCTCGACGAAAACGCCGAGCGGCGAGCCGCGCGGGAGCAGATCGAGGCCCTGGAGCTGCGCCCTGCGGATCCGGAGCGGCCCGCCCGGACGCTCTCCGGCGGCAACCAGCAGAAGATCCTCCTGGCCCGCTGGCTGGTCCACGGGACCAAGGTCCTGCTGCTGGACGAGCCGACCCGCGGCGTGGACGTCGGCGCCCGCGCCGAGATCTACACGCTCATCCGGCGGTTGGCCGACGCCGGCACCGCCATCATCGTCATCTCCAGCGAGATCGAGGAAGTCCTCGGCCTCGCCGACAATGTGCTCGTCGTCGACGACGGGCACGTCCTCGCCCAGAGAACCGCAACCGATATCGACGAGCACGGCGTGCTCGACCTCGTCATGAAGGGAAGTGCCGCGTGAGCAAGCAAAAGACCCAGGTCATCGAACACTCTTCGGCCCAGACCCCGGACCCCGGCGCCGCTTCCGGCGGCGCCAGCGGACTCCTCGGCAATCTCCTGCACGGCCCCGCCGCGCGCAGCATCGGCCTGGTTCTCGCGCTGGCCGTGCTGGTGGCCATCGGCCTGATCACCAGCGGGGACCGCTTCATGTCCTCGGACAACATGCTGGTGATCCTGCGCCATGCCTCCATCATCGGGGTGCTCAGCATCGGCGTCACCTTTGTCATCACCGCCGGCGGCATCGACCTGTCGGTCGGCTCCGTGCTGGGCTTGACCTCGGTGGTCGGCAGCCTCGCCGTTGTCCAAACGGCCGCGGCGGAATCGACGTGGCTGGTGATGGTCGTGGTGGCCCTGCTGGTCGGCGCGTTCGCGGGCCTGATCAACGGGGTGATCATCGCCTACGGCAATGTGGTGGCGTTCATCGCCACGCTGGCCATGCTGGTGGCCGCCCGCGGGCTCGCCGAGATCATCTCCGAGCGCCGCACCTTGCTGGTGACCAACACCGACTTCACCGGCTTCATGCGCGCCGACTTCCTCGGCGTGCCGGTGCTCGTATGGATCTTCGCCCTGGTCTCCGCCGCCGGCTGGTTCCTGCTCAACCGCACCACGTTCGGACGCCGCACGGTGGCCATCGGCGGCAACCTCGAAGCCTCCCGCCTGGCCGGCATCAAGGTCAAGCGCCACATCGTCTCGCTCTACGTGCTGGCCGGCATCGCCGCTGGCATCGCCGGCCTGATGATGATGGGGCGCACCACCTCGGGCACCTCCACCCATGGCTACCTCTACGAGCTCGACGCGATCGCCGCGGTCGTGGTCGGCGGCACCCTGCTCGCAGGCGGCCGCGGCACCGTCATGGGCACCGTCTTCGGCGTGCTCATCTTCAGCACGCTCACCAACGTGTTCACGCAGAACAACATGGACACCTCCGTCCAGGCCCTGGCCAAGGGCGCCATCATCGTGCTCGCCGTCCTGCTGCAGCAGCGCTTCGCCGTCCGCAAGGAGCGCAAGGCCAAGAAGCAACCCCTGAAGGCCTAGGGGCACATCGTGGATCTGGCCGCGAGCGGCGAACTGGTCGAACAGCGGCTTCGGCGATTCTTCGCGGATGCGAAACTCCGCGCGGAATGCGCAGGGCCGGCCTATCTGGAGCTCTGGGAGGCCCTGGAGCGTGCCGCGGCCGGCGGCGCCCGCTCCCGCCCACGGCTGGTGCTGCTCGCCTACGGCGGGCTCGGCGGCACGGACGCTGCCGCGGCGGCTTCGCTGGCCGCGTCCTACGAGCTGCTGCACAGCGCCCTGCTGGTGCACGACGACGTCATCGACCGCGACCTTGTGCGCCGCGGCGTGCCGAACGTCTCCGGAAGCTACCGAACCAGGGCCCTGCGGCGGGGCGCCGCGGCGGCCGAGGCGGATCACGCCGGCGCCTGCGCCGGGATCCTGGCCGGTGACCTCGCGCTGGCCGGCGCCTACCGGCTGCTGAGCTCGCTCGTGGTGCCCGAGGCCATCCGCCGGAAGCTGCACGACGTGCTCGACGAGGCGGTGTTCGCCTCGGTCGGCGGCGAGATCCTGGACGTCGAAAACAGCCGCTCGCAGGCGATGCCCAGCCTGGAGGAGATGCTCAAGACCGCACGCCTGAAAACGTCGGCCTACTCATTCGAGGCCCCGCTGCAGGCCGGGGCGATACTCGCCCAGGCTCCCGCGCCGGTGTGCGCGGCGCTGAAGTCCTTCGGCCGGTACGCGGGCATCGCCTACCAGGTTGCCGACGACGTCTTGGGCGTCTTCGGAGAGCAGCAGCGGACCGGCAAGTCCCGCTGGGGAGACCTGCGCGAGGGCAAGCGGACCGCGCTGCTCTCCTACGCGGCCGCCGGCCCGGCGTGGGAGAGCATCGCCGATCTCATCGGGTCCCCGGCGCTGACCGCGCACGATGCCGAACGCATCCGTGCGGTCCTGATCGACTGCGGCGCCAAGGACTTCGCGATCGACCTCGCCACGCGTCATGCCGAATTCGCCCTGGAGCAGCTGGAGCACGGCGGCATCCCGGCGGCCCTGCGCGCGGAACTGCGCGAACTTCTGCTCACCGCCATCGGCCGCGTCCACCGGGCCAGAACTACCACCTGAACCGCCGGTCAAGCGCTTCGGTTTGCCGCGCCGCTGCAGATAGCATGTAAGCGGGAGCAGGCAGGGCAGCTTGCTCGGAAGGGACGGTCCGGAAGTGGACAGCATTTCGTCTAAACCCGCTGGCGCGCGTCCGGCCGGTGCCGGGCTTGGCAACAACCGCGACTCGACGCGGCAGCATAACCTCTCCACCGTACTGGGCCTGGTGCATGGCTCCGCGGGCCTCTCCCGCGCCCAGCTCACCCGCACCACCGGGCTGAACCGCTCGACCATCGCCGCGCTTGTCGGCGAACTGGTCCAGCTCGGCCTCGTGGTGGAGAGCGACCTGGACCAGAGCCAGCCGCACGGCCGGCCCAGCATCATGATCAACCCCGGCCCGTCGGTGCTCGCCCTGGCCGTCAACCCCGATGTGGACGCCGTCGGCGTCGCGCTCGTGGCCCTCGGCGGGCAGATCGTCAACCCCGTGCGCTTCCGCACGCTCCGCGCCCCCTCCATGCCGGAGGTCGTGAACATCGTCTCCGCCGTCTACGCGGGCATGGCCGCGGCCTTGCCCGCGGACTTCCAGGTGGTCGGCATCGGCGTGGCCGTCCCCGGGCTCGTGGACCCCGCCGACGGGACGGTGATCGAGGCGCCGCAGCTCGGATGGCGCGAGCAGCCGCTCGCCGCGCAGCTGGCCAAGGCCCTGCAGTTGCCGGTGGCCTGCGCGAACGACGCCATTGTCGGAGCCCGGGCGCAGGCGGCCTTCGGCGCGGGCCGGGGCGTCGCCGACTTCGTCTACCTCTTCGGCGGAGCCAGCGGCATCGGCGGCGGGATCGTCAGCGGCGGGAAGCTGCTGCACGGGGCGACCGGCTTCGCCGGACAGCTGGGGCATATGCTGGTGCGCACGGACGGCGCGGCCTGTTCCTGCGGATCTTCGGGCTGCCTCGAGGCCGAAGTCACCCGCGAAGAACTGCTCCGGGCGGTGTCGCTGCCCGCGGACCGGTCCGAGGAACTGGAACAAACCGTGCTCGGCTTATTCGAATCCGGCGAGGCCTCCGCGCAGCTGCGCGAGGTTGTCGCCCGGCAGGCCCGCCTGCTCGCGGTGGGACTGCGCGGCGTGGTGCACCAGGTGAACCCGTCGCTGATCGTGCTCGGCGGTTTCCTGCGCATCCTCGCCACGGCGATGCCCGACGTCGTTCAAGGGGCCTTGGCCCTCGGCGCCGCGCGCAGCGCACGCGAGCACGTCGCCATCGAACTCGCCCCGCTCGGCGAGAGCCCCATCCTGGTGGGCGCCGCGGAACTGGCCTTCGCGCCGCTGCTGGCCGATCCCGCCGGGGTGCTGCGCGCGGCAACCTCCGCCCTTTCCTGAAGCCGCAGCCCCGGATAATTATTCGGAGGGTATAAACAGGTTTAAACAGGCACAAGGCACCGTGGATCCCACTCCCTGCGGAGCGGGACCCACGGTGCCTTGTGCCTGCGCGGCGGGGACTCACCGGCGCGGCGCTAGTTGCTGCTGGCCTGCAGCACCAATTCTGCGTTGCCGGTCAGCGGATCCGAGCCGGCATCGCCCTGGTCGGTGTACGTGGCGTTGAAGACTGCCGACAGGTCATCGACTTCCGGGTCATGGCCTTCTGGCACCGTGGTGACGAAGGAGCCCGTGCAGCCGCTCGTGGTCGTCTGCGGGTGGCCGTGCGTGTGGTGGCCCAAGATGTAGCTCACTTCCACGCGCGCACAGTCAACCGGCTGGTCGTCGGTGACCTTGACCTCGTAGTTGACGGTATCTCCGAACGTGAAGTCCTGGCCCGCGACCGGAGTAATGAATTCAACAACCGGCTGCTGGTTGCCGACCTCGATTTCCACCTCTGCCGAGCTGTGGCGGCCACGGTGCTTGCCACCGATATCGGTGACCGTCAGGGTGGCGAGGTAGGTGCCGTTCTCCTCGTAGGTATGGCTTGGATTGGCCTTGGTGGAATCCACCGTGCCGTCCGAGTCGAAGTCCCAGGCGTAGCGCAGCTTGTCCCCGTCGGCATCGCTGGTGCCTTCGCTGGAAAGCTCCACGGTCAGCGGGGCGGTGCCCACGGTCGGGGTGCCTGTTGCGACGGAGATCGGGCTGTGGTTGCCGCCCTCGCCGATGAAGTCGATGCGCGCAACCTGGGCTTCCTCATTCTCGCCGAAGTAGCCGTTGCCGTATTCGAGCACGTACAGCGCGCCGTTCGGGCCGAATTCCATATCGATCGGGTTTTCGGTCACCAAGGTGTCGACCACGCTCTCAATCGCAACTGACCCATCAGCATCAAGGCTCATGGCCTTGAGGTAATCGCGGGTCCATTCGTAGAAGAGCGCCTTGCCGTCGAAGTAGGACGGCCAAGCCACGGGATTGGCACCGCGCGTGGCTGCCTTGTCGAACTCATAGGCGGGGCCGGCCATCGGGCCGATGCCGCCGGTGCCCAGTTCCGGGAACTGCTCCGAGAGCCCGTAGCTGTACCAGAGGTCGGCGTCGGCCACCGGTGGCAGCTCTCTCAGGCCGGTGTTGTTCGGCGACTCGTTCACCGGAGCGGCGCAATCGAAAGGCTCTCCGGAAGTCTCGGTAGCGAAGTCGTAGTCGTTATACGGCAGATTCTCGGTGGCGCAGTACGGCCAGCCGTAGTTGCCAGGTTCGGTGGCCACAAGCCATTTGCCGGTACCGGCCGGGCCGCGGTCCGGGTCGGCGCTGCTCGCATCCGGGGAGTAGTCCCCGATGTAGAGTTCGCCGGTGCGCTGGTTCACGTCCACACGGAACGGGTTGCGCAGGCCCATCACATAGATCTCCGGGCGGGCCCCGTCGGTGCCCTGCTCGAAGAGGTTCCCCTCGGGGATGCTGTAGCCGCCGCCATCGGTCGGGGTAATGCGCAGCACCTTGCCGCGCAGGTCGTTGGTGTTGGCCGAGGTGCGCTGGGCGTCGTAGCCGGGGTTGGAGTCCGGGCGCTCGTCGATTGGCGAGTAGCCGCCGGAGACGAACGGGTTGGTGTCATCGCCCGTTGAGAGGTACAAGTTGCCCGCGGCATCGAAGACGATATCGCCGCCGACATGGCAGCATAGGCCGCGGGAGGCCTCGACATCGATGATCTGCTGCTCGCTGGCCAAATCGATGCTCTTACCGTCGAACTGGAATCGGGAGAGCCTGCTGACGCCATCAAAAGGGGCGAAATCCTCCGCGGTGCCGCTGGTCGGGGCGTCGCCCTCATTGACGTCCGGCGTTGCGGGGTCGTCCACCGGGGTGTCCAGCGGCGGGGCGTAGTAGAGGTAGACCCAGTTGTTCCCCTCGGTCCCGAACTCCGGGTCCAGCGCGATGCTCTGCAGCCCTTCCTCGTCGTGCCGGTAGACCTCCAGCTCGGCGGCTTGGCTGTTGATGCCGGTCTCCGCGTCGTTGAGCCAGACCTCGCCGCCGCGCGTGGTGTGCAGGACGCTGCCGTCGGGCAGCACCGCGAGGTCCATGGGCTCGCCCGGGGTGTCGTTGAGCGTCACCTTCTGGAAGGCGGAGTCCGCGGGAGCCTGGGCGGCGGGAGATTTCGGCTGGGCTTGGGCCGGCATGCCAGCCAGGGCCGAAGCCAGCACCGCCGCCGTGGCTAGCCCCGCTCCGGTGCGTAGCGCGCTTCGCTTGAAAGAATGTGCGGTAGCCGCACGCCGCGGGGCACTGCCCGCCATCTTCGTTCGGTTGACTATCATCGTTCACTTCCTTGTCGCCATTGATTCGGAGCAGGCCGAATCGGGTCAATTGGAACGCTAGTGCTTTGCGTCACAATTTACTAGTGGTTTCATCAAACAAAGTCGGTACATCCACCCAACTCTCACAAAGCGTCGGAAAAAATGGCGCAAGAAATCGGGGAACAGGCAATCCCTGACCCCGATTTTATTATGTTGCCTCAAGCACTAAATTAGGTTGCGGAAACCGAGGATCCCTTACTCCACAGCTCCGCGTCCAGCCCCTGCGTCTGCAGGATCAGAGATTTCACCGCCGCGGCCGGCACCTGGCGTCCCGCGTCCACCAGCGACTCGACGACGGCAGGGACCCTGGCGTCCGAGCAGAGGATCAGCGGCGTGCCCTCCGCGCTGTCCGGTAGCCGGCCGTGCGTCCCGCGCACACAAGTGGGGTCCAACGGCACGGTATTCATGGCGTAGCGCAGCCCGAGCTTCTTCTTCACCAGGTTCAGCCCCGCCTTGGATTTCGCCAGCCGGTCGGCGGGATCGAAGAACAGTTCCGCCGGGTCATAGCCTGGCTTGCGGTGGATGTCGACGCCGCGGGCGTACTCCGGGGCGCGCTCATCATCGAGCCAGAAGTAGTAGGTGAACCAGGCTCCGGGTTCGGCGACCACCACGAGTTCCCCGGCGCGCTCGTGGTCCAGTCCATAGGCCGCCTGCGCGGCCCGATCGAGCACCTCGTCCACGCCGTCCAGGCCGCGCAACACCGCGGCGACCCGTGCGATGTCGGCTTCGTCCCGCACATACACGTGCGCCGCCTGGTGGTCGGCGACGGCGAAGGCGCGCGAAGTCCAGGGGTCCAGCTGCTCGCGCCCGTCCTGCACGTAGACTTCCAGCAACCCCGCTCGGCGCAGCGCCCGGTTGATGTCCACCGGCTTGCTTGCCTCCTCGATCCCGTATTCGGCCACCACCACCACGGTGTAGCCAAGTCCCTCTGCATCATCGAGCAGCGGGGCCAGCACCGCGTCCAGAGCTGCCGCGGCGCGGTCGGCCTGCGGCGAGCGCGGACCGAATCTTTGCAGGTCGTAGTCCAGGTGCGGCACATAGGCGGTGAGCAGATCCGGGGCCCGCGTGCGCATCACGTGCCGCGTGGAGTCCACGATCCAGCGGCTGGAGCCTAGCGCCGCCGTCGGGCCCCAGTACTGGAACAGCGGGAACTCGCCGTAGGCGCCCACCAGCTCCTTGTGCAGCTCGGGCGGGCGCATGTAGGCGTCCGGGGACTTGCGCCCGTCGGCATGGTAGATGGGCCGCGGGGTGATCGTTATATCGGTGCTCATGCCCATCGCGTACCACCAGCAGATATTCGCGGACGTGTAGGAGGCCTCCTGCCGGCGGGCGGTCTCCCAGATGGTCTCTCCGCCGACCAGCCGGTTGTGCTGGCGCCACAGGTATACCTCGCCGAGCTCACGGAAGTACCAGCCGTTGCCGACAATTCCATGCTGCGCCGGAGACAATCCGGTGAGCATGGTGGACTGCACCGAGCAGGTGACCGCGGGCAGCACGGTGCCCAGCTGGGCGGACCAGCCCTTGTTGGCCAGCCGGGACAGACGCGGCATCTTGGCCAGCGCCCGGGAGGTCAGTCCGACGACGTTCAGTAGCAATACGGGTTTCACGGTTCTCCTGTGCGGGTCGATGGTTCAGTTCAGAGATTTCGGCGCTGGTCAACGGGCGCGTACCGGTGCCAGCAGATTGTCTCTGGCCCAGCAAAGCTCCGCGGCGACGCCGTCAACGATTCCGGGATCATTCCCGGCACCCGCCCCGCCGTCCGCGCCGGGAAGCACGCTCCAGGTGTAGGTTTCCACGTCCAAATGCACTTGCCCGGCATAGTCCAGGCGCGCGACCTCGGCGACGGTGCGCCGCAGGACCTCGGAGGTCGCCTGCAAGGGCGCCGCCGGCACGTGGTGCAACGGGATGTGGAAATGCACGCGCCATGGCCCGTCCCCGGGCAGCTCGGCGAGCGCCGTGTCCAGGTCGTCGGCGGGCAGCACGCCGCCCGGTGCCCACTCGCGGACCTGGTGCAGGTACTTCGGCTCGACGAACCGGGTCAGCGCCGCGCGGGCCACCGGGTCGCGCGGGTCCGCCACGTGCAGGGCCGCGGACGCCTGGACCTTGACCACGCGCAGCCCGGCATCTTGGATCTCGGCGATCGCCGATGCCGGGTCCGCGAAGGAGACGGCCAGATGGCAGGCGTCCACGCAGACCCCGACGAACTCGGGGTCGATCCCCCGGCCCAGGCGCGCCCCGAGCCAGCCGACGACGTCGGAGATCGTGTCCAGCACGCAGCCGGGCTCCGGTTCGATCGCCACGCGCACGGTCCTTCCGGTGCGCTCCTGCAGCTGGCGCAACCGCGTGCCCAGCTCGGCGAAGGCCGCGGTGGCGGCGGCATCGTCCTGCGCGGTCCACGGATCCCGCCAGGCCAGCGGCAGCGTGGAGATCGACCCGACCTCGCCGGCCGGCATCAGGTCGGCGAGGATCTGGGCGCACTGGAGCGTGTATTCCAGGCGGTCGCGTTCGGCCCAGGTAGGCAGGTAGACTGCGTGCTTGACGATCTCGTTGTGGAATCCCCCGTAGGGGAACGCGTTGACGGTGTGCAGGGCCAGGCCCTCGGCGGTTAGCACCGCACGCAGGGCGTCGCGGTCCTCCGAGCTGGCGGCGAGCCGGGCCGCGAGCCCGGCCGGAATCCAGAGTCCGACGCCGAGCGTGTCCAGCGAGGCGGCGCGGCGGATCGGTCCGGCGTATTCGCGCAGCTGGGTGATCACCCCGTCCAGATCCTCGGCCGGGTGGACGTTGGTGCAGTAGGACAGGCGCATCAGGCACGCGCCCCGCGCAGCACGGAGTTGCCTTCGAACCCGGCGGCCGGATCGGGGAAGCCCGCGGCCTCGAATCCGGGCAGCGGATCCAGGATCAGCTGGCCGCTCTGCCCGTAGAATTCCACGGGGTTGCGCCAGAATACCTGGTCCACGTCGTCGGCGCTGAAGCCGGCGGCGAGCATCGCGTCGGCGGTGCGGCGGGTCTTCAGCGGATCGGAGCGGCCCCAGTCCGCGGCCGAGTTCACCAGGACCCGTTCGGTGCCATAGCGCTGCAGCAGCGCGACCATGCGCGTCTCGTCCATCTTCGTGTCCGGATATATTGAAAAGCCCATCCAGGCCCCGGCGTCCTTGACGATTTCGATGTTGGTTTCGTTGAGGTGGTCCACCAGCACGGCCCCTGCGCCGATCCCGGATTCGCGGACCACATCGAGGGTGCGCCGGGTGCCGGCGAGTTTCTCCCGGTGCGGGGTGTGCACCAGAGCCGGCAGCCGGTGCGCGCGGGCCAGCTCGAGCTGCGCCGCAAACGCGTGGTCCTCGGCGGGAGTCATCGAGTCGTAGCCGATCTCACCGACCGCTACCACCCCCTCCTTCGCCAGGTAGCGCGGCAGCTCCTCGAGCACCGGCAGGCACCTCGGGTCGTTGGCTTCCTTGGGGTTCAGCGCGATGGTGGCGTGGTGCCGGATGCCGAACTGGGCGGCGCGGAAACGCTCCCAGCCCAGCAGCGAGTCGAAGTAGTCCAGGAAGGAGGCGACGCTGGTGCGCGGCTGCCCCAGCCAGAAGGCGGGCTCCACAAGGGCGCGAACGCCGGCGGCGTACATGGCCTCGTAGTCGTTCGTGGTGCGGCTGCTCATGTGAATGTGTGGGTCGAAGATGCGCATGGTTGTCCTTCTTATAACGATGTCGGGTGGTTGGCGGGGCGCGTGAGCAGCGCCAGGTCTTCGGGAATGGGGCGGGACGCGGCCCGCCGCTCGGCGGCGAAGTCGGCGGCCATCCGGGCGAGCTCCGCATCGGCGCGGACCTGCAGGCCGGTGGCGGCGGCGAGGCTCACACCCATGAACACGAGCTTGAGCACCGCATGCCGCCAGGCGTGCTGGTCCAGATGTGCGGCGGCAAACGGTCCGACGGCGGCGGCGACCAGCGACGTCTCGTTGCTCCGCAACGCATCGGAGGTCAGCTCCAGCCCCGTCAGCACGAGGGTGCCGTCGAGCCTCGGCGAGGCCTCCGCCAGGGCCCCGAGGCCGCGCAGCACACCGCGCCGCTCGGCGGAATCGCCGCGGTGGTAAAGGTCCCGCAGCAGCTGGGTCAGCACCGCTGGCTCCAGGTCGCGGCCGAGCCGGGCGATCAGCCTGGCGCGGGCGTCATCGGCGACGGTGCCGAAGAGCACCCCGGTCGGATCGGTTCCGGGGCAGCGGGGGGCCCGGCCGACGCTGCGCGGTGCGGTGGCGAAAATCCGGGGCAGGCTGGCGTGGTCGGCGAGGACCGCTGTCGTGCTGTCGGCCAGCCAGGCGCCGGCGGTTCGCGCCGGCGCCGACGCGGTCCAGGCGGCGCGCAGGGCGGCCATGCTGCGCTCGGCCAGGCCCGGGGCGTCCCACGAATGACGCGGCAATTCGACGGCGGCCACGCCCCGGTAGTCCAGTTCCGCCAAGGTGGCGAGGGCCAGCGGGAGGTCCAGGACCCCGTCGCCGAAGGGCAGGTGCTCGTGGGTGTGCGGGAGCATGTCGTCCAGCTGGACGTTGGCCAGCAGGTCGCCCGCGAGGCGCAGGGCGCCGTCGACTCCGCCGGGTTCCACCACCACGCAGTGGCCGATGTCCACGGTGAGGCGCAGGGCCCGCGGTTCGCCCAGCTCGCCGTGCAGCCGCAGGGCGTCGGCGACGGTTTCCACGACCATGCCCGGCTCGGGTTCGATGGCCAGCAGCACGTCCCGGGCCGCGGCGTACTCCACGAGCTCGGCAACGCGAGTGGTCAAGCGCTGCCAGCCGGTCTGCTCCGTGGCATCTTCGGGGAGGATGCCCGAGAAGAAAGAGACGCATTCGGCGTCCAGCTTGGCGGCGATGTCCACGGCCCGGCGCAGGAATTCGAGCCTGAGACCAGCGTGCTTGTCCACCAGGGCAGGCCGGTGCTTCTGCCTGGCATCAAGCAGGAACCGGGTGCCGGTCTCCACCACCACGCGCAGACCGTTCCGGGCCAGCAGGGCGCCGACTTCGTCGAGGCGCTCCTCCAGATCGTCGGCAAAAGGGTCCAGGTGCGGGTGCCCGAGCGTTAGCGCGACGGCGGTGTAGCCCTGTTCTGCGAGCAGTTCGAGGGCCACCGGCAGCGGATGGTCCGCAAATCCGTTGGTCCCGTAGCCGAGGGCGAAGCGGAACTGGTCATCGGTTAGTGCTTTTCGGGCGGTCACGATTCACTGATCTTTCTGGCACTGGTGCGGGCGCGCAGCAGTTTCCCGAGCACATCGATGGAGCCGATTACCGCTCCGGCCCCCGGGCTGCCGTGGCGCAGTGCGAGCGCCGCCTGCAGCGGGACCATGGAGCGGATGCCGGACTTGGTGGCCTGAAGCGCGTTGCCCGCCGAAGGGTCCTGGGCCGCACGCCACTGGGCCGTGCCGCAGCGCGTCGCGTAGAGCGCTACGGCGGCCGCGGCGGGCAGGATGCGGCCAAAGAGCGCACGGCTTGGGCCGGCATCCCGGCTTGGCAGCGCGTTGCCCGGCGCCATAACCCCGGCGAGCACCGCCCCGGAAACCAGGGTGGTCATGGCGGTAGCTCCGGACGCCGTGGCCTTGCTGGTGCCGTCCACCTCCCCGCGGGAGAGCGCGGTGACGGCCACGGTGTGTCCGCCCATGACGGCGGCGGCGGGCAGCGCCGCTCGGACGGCGCCGGTGCCGGCGCCCATGAGGACATCCAGCCCGCGGCAGAGCCCCATGGTCAGCGCGCCAGCAGCGGCGTTGCGCTTAGCGGCCAGGTCGTAGGTCCAGATCGAGGCCGCCAGCGGCAGGCCCAGAAGCAGGGATCGGCGTCCGCCGCCCGCCGCGCTCAGCCCGAGCCCTGCCGCCGTGAGCCCGGCGGCCGCGGACAGGGCGGTTCTGGGTGCGATCCGGCCCGAGGGGATGGGCCGCTCCGGGCGCTCGGCGGCATCGACCTCGCGGTCGGCGTAGTCGTTCAGCGCCATGCCCGCCGCATAGAGGCAGGCGCTGGCAGCCGGCAACAGAAGCCGGTGGCCCAGGAGCGGGTGCCCGGCGGCTGCGCCGCCGGCGAGGGTGTCGCCCAGCACGGTCAACACGGCCGGCGCGCGGACCAATTCGAGGTAGTCGTGGACCCGGCTCACCGTGCGACGACGCTCTGTGCGACCTGCCCGAAAGACTTGGCGGACGTGGCATCGATCCGGGCCCCGGCCTCCTGCGCCCAGTCCAGCAGGCGACGGCTCTGCTCGGCAAAGGCGTGCTCCTCGCTGCCCCACGGATCCTTGAAGAAGAAGCCCAGCTCCCCGATCTGGCCGGTCTCCCCGGCGGCGTCGGCGAGCGCCATGAGGCGTGCCAGATCCAGGATCATGGGTGCGGCCAGCATGGAATCGTAGGCGCTCCACGTGGTTTGCAGGGTCAGCCGGGAGCCGAGGAAACCCTCCAGGTTAATATGGTCCCAAGCCACCTTGGTCTCGCCGAGGTCTGGAACGTTATCGATATGCAGCGGGGTGGCGGCGCCGCCGGTGAGAGCCTGCAAGCCCCGGTTCTTGGACTGCAGCTTGCCGGCCACGGCCTCCGGGTCGGCCAGCGTAGCGCCGTCCCCGCCGCCGAGCAGGTTGGCCCCGGCCCAGGACAGTACGCGCAGCCCGCGGGCGGCGAGCCCGGGAGCCAGCACGGAACGCAGCCAGGTCTGGCCGGTTTTGCCATCTTGCCCCGCGGTCGGCAGGCCGCGCTCGGCGGCCAGTCGGGCCAGCGCCGGAACGTTGAGGGCTGGCGAGGGGGTGAAGCAGATGTAGGGCGCTTCGGCCAGGATCGCCGCGTAGGCGCTCAGCGAGCTTGGCGGCAGGATCGCCCGGGCCGGGTCGTCGAGGGCCTCAAGGAGCAGGTCCAGGTCGTCGAACTCGGGCAGGTGGTCGATCGGGGCTTCCGTGGAGGCCACGTCGATGACGATCACCCGGTCCAGCTCGTGATCCCGGCGGAACTCGCCGATGTCCCGGGCCAGGCGGCGGGCGGTCTCTGCCTGCGAAACTCCTATCTGGCCTGGCTGGTAGCCCGGGCAGACGCGCGCATCAACCTCTTCCAGCTCGGCCCGGACCGAGGAAACCAGATGCTGCGGCAGCATGCCCGCACCGACCAGGTGCTCGACGCGCTTGGCGACCGAGACATCGCTGATATCGTGCCCGCCGATCAGCAGATCTGCGAAGCCCGGCAGCGGGACGGCGGCGAAGCCCTCCTGGGCTGTCACGCAACCGGTGGCCGGAGCCAGGCCGCCGTTAATCGCCGCGAGCCCGGTGGCCGCCGTCGCCGCCACCGATCCGCGGGCCCCGACGAGCCAGAGGCCCACCCGCCCCGCTCCGGAACCGCTAGCGGTTCCCCCGTCCGCGGTCGCGGCCTCGTTAATTCCCAGGTCGGCTGGTATGCCCACGTCATTGTCCTTTCACATACGGTGGTGCGAGCGGTGCTGCTCAGTGCTCATGCGGAAGTGCGGTCTTGCGTCGGTGCGGTGTGCTCACCGCGTGTAGCAGCTGAGGAACTCGAAGCTGTCCCGGGCGAACTCGGCGGTGGCCGGGGCGAAATCGCGTTCGACCACGTAGTACTTCACGTGGCTCTGCGCTGCGTCGAGGATGGGAGTCCAGTCGATCTCGCCCTCCCCTACATCGGTCGGCGTGGCGCGCTCGTCCCCGTTGAGCAATCCGTCCTTGATATGCAGGAGCTCAATGCGATCGCCGTGCTCCGCGATCAGCTGCACGACATCCACACCGGAGTCGGCCGCCCAGAGCACGTCCAGTTCGAAGGTGACGTACCTAGGGTTGGTGTACTCGGCCAGCAACTCCCAGGCGCTGGTGAGCTCACCTGTCTCCGGGTGGGGGTACTGGCTGGTGAATTCTCCCTGGTGGTTGTGCACGAAGATCTTGCCGGTGCCGGACTTCTTGGACTGCTCTCCGAGCCGGTTGAGGGTTTCCGCGGTGGCGAGGGTGTCCTCAAGGCTTCCAATGCCAGGGGAGGCGGAGCCGCCCGAACCCATGTACTTCTGGCCAACGGTCTTAGCGAACTCGATGGTATCGCCGAAGGTCCCCTCGTCGGTGCTGCCGTGGGAGGTTGGCGCCTTCAGCCCATACTTGCCGAGCAGGGCGGAAAATTCTTCGGCATTCCGGCCCTCGTAGGTTCCGCCGAAGGGCTCGATGTTTCGATAGCCTATGTCGGCCAACTCGGCGAGCACGGCCTCGGTCCCAACCTCGTTGCCCCAAGTCAGGTAGCTGAACATCTGGATGGAGATCTTGCTGGCGGGCACGCCCTTACCTGTGCACTGCGCCGCAGCGCCGCCTTGTCCGGAGGCGGGGGCCGCAGTAGCCGGCGCCATACCGAAAAGCGCGCCGCTGGCCAAGGCCAGCGAGGCCGTCACCGCCATACCTCGCGAGACCTTCCGCCGCGCATTCCCCGGCCGATCTTGTTTGCTCTTTGTCATGGGCTTCTCCTCGCGTAGTGGCACGGTTGCACACCGCCGGCAGAGCGTCCAAAAGCGCATCACTCGGCAATATGAGATGTCGGTCACATGAACCTAACATGACTAATGACGATAAACAACGAATCTATATTGTTTGACGATATATCTTCGAAACCTATGCGCAACCTTCCATCGCCGCAAGACGCGATTCTGCGGTTTAGCGCCGATTTGCCGACGCCTGCAAGCGAGCCCAGAACCACTTCGTCATGTCGGTTCACACCACAAAATCCTCCTCATGCCGTACCCAAGGGGCGTGGGGCGCGTTCCGTCGATTAGTATGCTGTAATTAGTCGATGAATGACATAAGCAACTTCAGCGGCCTCAGCGGCTCAGGTGCCAGCGAACTATTCCAGATCCTCCGCGACGGACGAGCGCGCACGCGCACGGAGCTCTCGGAGATGATGGGCTTGGCCCGCTCCACGATCACCCTGCGCATCGAAGCGCTTATGGCCCTCGGGCTCGTGGGATTCGTGGACGACGCCACCTCCACCGGCGGGCGCCCTTCCTCACGCATTGCACTGAACGCAGGCAGCAAGGTGGTTCTCGGCATCGACATCGGCGCATCCCACGTGCGCGTGGCACTCACCGACCTGCTCGGGCATCGATTGCGTGAGGACGGGCGGAATATCGAGGTATCCCAGGGGCCAAATGTCGTCCTCGAAGCCGCCGTCGAGTTGGGCAAGGAGCTGCTGGAGGCGAGCGATCACGCGCTGACCGACCTGCTGGCGGTGGGCGTCGGGATCCCCGGTCCGGTAGAACACCGCACCGGCCGCCCGTTCAACCCGCCCATCATGCCCGGCTGGAACGGATTCGACGTTCCGGGGCTGCTGCAGGACCACTTCCATGTCCCGGTGCTCGTCGACAACGACGTGAACATCATGGCCCTGGGCGAGCGCAATGTCTCGTGGCCGGAGGTGGACAACATGCTCTTCGTGAAGATCGCCACGGGCATCGGTTCGGGCCTTATCTCGAGCGGGAGACTGCAGCGGGGAGCCGACGGCGTCGCCGGCGATATCGGGCACATCCGCGTGCATAACGGCTCGGGCATCACCTGCCACTGCGGAAACCTGGACTGCCTCGAAGCGGTCGCCTCGGGACCCGCCGTGGCCAAGAAGCTCAACGCCCTCGGCCTGGACGCAAATTCCAGTGAAGACGTGGTCGCGCTCGTCAAATCGGGCAACGCCGAGGCCGTGCACGCCGTCCGCCAAGCCGGCCGCGATGTGGGCGAGGTCCTCTCCGCCTGCGTCAGCCTCATCAACCCATCCGTCATCGTCATCGGGGGCTCGATGACACTCACCGGCGAGCACTTCATCGCCGGGATACGCGAAGTGGTCTACTCGCGGGCCATCCCGGTCGCAACCCAGCACCTGCGGATCGTGCAGTCCGGAGCCGGACAGGACGCCGGTGTGCTCGGCGCCAGCATGCTGGCCATCCACCACGCCATGTCGCCGAAGCATATCGATGCCCTCGTGAATGGGCTCAAGGGAGACTAGGCCAAGCGAAGAAACGACCTTTTGTCGATTGTCGACGATTTTTGCTTGACAGGCAACAAAGTCTGGAAATAGTGTTGCATGCGTCACATACTCCAAGCGCTGGTGCTGATTGCCGCTGGCGTTTATCGCACGCCAGAAAGGCATCACTATGTGCTTCGGATTCAATGCCCCCGCCGCCCTCAAACGCTCCCTCGAGCAGAACGACGTGGGGCGGCGCGGCTTCCTCCGTGGCGCGGTAGCCCTCGGCGCCGGCGCCGGACTCGTCGCTCTCGGCGGAACCACCGCGCTGGCGGCACCCACTGGCCGCCGACCGGTGCCTCCAGGACAGATCAGCATCCAGCTCTACACGCTCCGCTCGATCATGCAAGGCGAGGGCGTCGACAGCGCACTGGCATCCCTGGCCGACTACGGCTACACCAAGATAGAGCTAGCTAACCTCTACGGCCGCACCGCAGGGCAAATGCGTGCCACGCTTGACTCGTTGGGCCTCACTCCATCCTCCAGCCACAATGGCATCAGCAATTCAGCCGCGGATCTGGAGGCAAAGCTCACCGATGCGCTCACGCTAGGCCAGACCTATATCAATGTGCCCTACCTCGTCTCCGACAACGCCGACGACTGGCGCCGCTGGGCTGACCAGATGAACGAAGAGGCCGCGGCCGCGAACGCAGTGGGCCTGAAATACGGATACCACAACCATGCACACGAGTTCACGACCGACCTCGGCAACGGCGAAACCCCGTGGGACATCTTCACCAGCCGCCTCGACCCGTGCAACGTCCACTTGGAAGTCGACCTCTACTGGGCCGTCACCGGCGGCGTGGGCGTCGGCGCAGAAGATCCGATACAGTTCGCGATTGACACGATCGCCCAGGCACCGCAGAAGACACTGCAATACCACGTCAAGGATCGCGATACCGCGGGCGACTTCGCGGATCTCGGCACCGGTGCCATCGATTTCTCACGCATTTTCGCGGCCCACCGCCCGAAGGAGTTCATCGTGGAGAACGACCGCCCAGACGTCACCCCGCTGCAAACCGCCGAGGTGGGTTACAGCTACCTGCGCACCTTGCGCTTCTAGAGGTCGCCGGCAGAACCATACGCACTAGTCTCGAGCTGGCATGCTTGAATGGCCGGGCACCAAATGGTGCCCGGCCTTCGCCGTATCCTCTATCAATTCCCAAAGCAACCGCCGTTGTCCACACCGACCGGCCGCGCTGGCCTGAAGGAATCGCAGCAACGCGTTTTCTTGCCCTGTAGCCCGCACCCGAAGCAGCCGTTTTCACCTGCAACCACGGACTGCAACCGGTTTAAGCCGAAAGGTCCCGGCCCGCACAGTGTGCGGGCCGGGACCTATCAAACCGAACTAGAAGACGAGAATTACTCGGCCGCTACGGCTCCTGCTTCTGCTTCGTCGTCTTCCTCAACAACTGGAGACAGCGAGAGCTTTCCGCGGTCATCGATCTTGGTGATCTCAACCTGGAGCTTCTGGCCTACCGAGACGACGTCCTCAACATCCTCGACGCGCTTGCCGTCGTTGATCTTGCGCAGCTCGGAGATGTGCAGCAATCCGTCCTTGCCTGGGGTCAGCGAGATGAACGCACCGAAGGTGGTCAGCTTCACGACGGTACCCAGGTAACGCTCGCCGATCTCAGGAACCTGAGGGTTGGCAATCGCGTTGATGGCCGAACGTGCGGCTTCGGCGGACTCACCATTGGTGGCGCCGATCAGCACGGTGCCGTCATCTTCGATCGAGATGTCAGCTCCGGTGTCTTCCTGGATCGTGTTGATCATCTTGCCCTTCGGGCCGATGACCTCGCCGATCTTATCCACTGGGATCTTCACCGAGATGATGCGTGGCGCGTAGGTGGACAGCTCATCCGGGGTGTCGATGGCCTGGTTGACCACGTTCAGGATGTGCAGGCGGGCCTCGCGGGCCTGGGTCAGCGCTGCGGCGAGCACCGAGGCAGGGATGCCGTCTAGCTTGGTGTCCAGCTGGATCGCGGTGATGAACTCAGGAGTACCAGCCACCTTGAAGTCCATGTCGCCCATGGCATCTTCGGCGCCGAGGATATCGGTCAGGGCAGCGTAACGGGTTTCGCCGTCGACGGTGTCCGAAACCAGACCCATGGCGATACCGGCAACCGGTGCGCGCAGTGGCACGCCGGCGTTCAGCAGCGACAGGGTGGAGGCGCAGACCGAGCCCATGGAGGTCGAGCCGTTGGAGCTCAATGCCTCGGAGACCTGGCGGATTGCGTATGGGAATTCTTCACGCGAAGGAAGAACAGGCATGATGGCGCGTTCTGCCAGGGCACCGTGGCCGATTTCGCGGCGCTTCGGCGAACCTACGCGGCCGGTTTCACCGGTCGAGTATGGCGGGAAGTTGTAGTTGTGCATGTAGCGCTTGCGGGTGACCGGGCTCAGCGAGTCGATCTGCTGTTCCATCTTCAGCATGTTCAAGGTGGTGACGCCCATGATCTGGGTTTCGCCACGCTCGAAGATTGCCGAACCGTGCACGCGAGGCAGGACCTCGACCTCGGCGGAGAGCTGACGGATGTCAGCCAGGCCACGGCCGTCGATACGGATCTGCTCGGTCAGGATGCGCTGGCGCACGATGTGCTTGGTAACCGCACCGAAGGCCTTGGAGATTTCCCCTGCACGCTCGGCGAAGGCCGCACCTTCACCGGTCAGCTGTGCGACGATCTCGTTCTTGAACTCGCCTGCGGCGTTGTCGCGGTCCTGCTTGTCTGCAATGGCGTAGATTTCGGCCAGGCGGGTGGAGGCTGCTGCCTCGACCGCTGCGTAGGCGTCATCTTCGTAGTCGCGGAACACAGGGAACTCGACGGTTTCCTTTGCGGCACGCGAAGCCAGATCGGCCTGCGCCTCGCAGAGAACCTTGATGAATGGCTTAGCGGCTTCAAGACCCTGGGCAACGACCTCTTCGGTCGGCGCGGTGGCGCCGCCCTGGATCAGTTCCCAAGCGTTGTCGGTAGCGTCGGCCTCGACCATCATGATCGCCACGTCGTCGCCTGCCACACGGCCGGCAACAACCATGTTGAACACGGCGTTCTTCAGCTGGCTGTGCTTCGGGAAGGCAACCCACTGGGCGCCTTCTCCGTCGTCAACCAGTGCAACGCGGACGCCGCCGATTGGGCCGGAGAATGGCAGGCCCGAAAGCTGGGTGGACATCGAGGAAGCGTTGATCGCGACGACGTCGTACAGCTCGTCTGGATCGATGGCCAGAACGGTGACAACAACCTGAACCTCGTTGCGCAGGCCCTTGACGAAGGCTGGGCGCAGCGGGCGGTCCATCAGGCGGCAAGCCAAGATGGCTTCGGTCGATGGGCGGCCTTCGCGACGGAAGAAGCTGCCCGGAATACGGCCAGCTGCGTACATGCGCTCTTCGACGTCCACGGTCAGTGGGAAGAAGTCGAAGCCTTCGCGTGGGTGCTTGCCGGCCGAGGTGGCCGAGAGCAGTGCGGTCTCTTCGTCGATGTAGACCATTGCAGCGCCCGCGGCCTGCTTGGCCAGGCGGCCGGTCTCGAAACGAATGGTGCGGGTACCGTAGCGACCGTTGTCGATCTGTGCTTCGGCGAACTGAATTTCTGGACCCTCCATTAAGGGGGTTCTCCTTTCGATCGCTCCCAAAGTGACAAGCGATCCGTGCAGGCCTACCCAGATCTGGTCTTCGATCGAGACTCGCACTTTAGCCGCAATAGACTAGAGCGAAAGCCACTACCGAGGACCGCGATACTGGCGGTCAGGACTCACGGTGACGCAGTCAAGGGAGTGTTTTTATCGTTGAGGGCTTGACCAAAGGCCAAGACCTGACTCTAAGCCTACCGGGAATTAGTCAAAGGTGCAGTTTTTGTCGGATCGGGCGGGTGTCTTGGTGCTCAAACCCAAATATCGAGGGTTCTCTGACGCGTTGCAGCGGACTCCCGCCCAAACCCAAACCAGGAATGAAGGAGTCGTATTAAATTGTCCATCCATCGCCTTGCGGCGGCACTAGCGACCGCCTGCCTGTTCGCATTGACGGCATGTTCGACGCCAGCAGCAGATCGCACAGACGCCGCCGGCTCTACCGAAGGACCTACGTCGACCGAGGAGGCATTCGATATAGCCGTTAGCCCAACTGCAGAACCCGACTCCCCCGAGGCATCCCCGACTCCCGCAGCAGCGGAGGAAATGACTGAGGAAGAACTCGCTGTTTGGGCAGATGAGAAGTTGCAGCAGTGGATGGACGACATCAACGAGGGCTGGGAAGACGTTGCAATGGACATCCATCAACCATCTGATTTCCTCAAGTGGTATCCGACGGACCCGCACGGTCATATTGTCTCGGTCGCGGCGCCCGCATACGGCGAACTGGTCATCACGCTAGAACCCTACAAATGGGAATCGAGCCCGACCGACGACCTCGCGTATGTAGGAAGCAACACCATGCTGCGCATTGGAGAACGCGAGCCCAATCTAGAAAGGATCACGGTCCTCACGCAAGACGGGAAACACAGCTACGTTGCCACTCGCGCGCAGTGGCCGCCGATGGAAGGCTAGCGCCCGACTCCAAAGTCGAAACGCATGGGCCAAATGCCTGCTAGCTGGCGCGCGCCCAACGGCGATGCCGTCGAAGTTCGCCTGCCCTCCTCCCCCGAAAACAGTGCACCCAGAGGCAAAGGAACTGGCCCACGGACCGGGCTAGGATCCATTGTTAGAAAACTTTCGCGGCGCTCAGGCTAAATGCACGCCACGAATAATTGGTCCCGATCTAGCGATGAGACGCTAGGCGGACACCGACTATTCCGCACCTTGTATTGTCGCGACCTTCACCTGCTTCTTAATACCCTTCTAAATCAAGGAGAGGCCACGCGCTCGATAAGCAATGGCCGAAACTTGCCGCACTGAAACGCAATACTCAGATCGAGATGCACCGATTAGTGCCTCATCAAGCTCCTAGGTCAACGTATCCATTTACCTTCAGAGTCGCGCCCTAAGGACGCCTGCAGCGCGCAAGCGGATCATTCATTCGAATGGCCATTAAAATTACTTCACATTAATCTCTCCTATAAAACACCTAGTCAAAACAGTCTGTCGCACTTCTTGTACATCAACTGGTTGAACTCGTTATCTATTCGTGATCTACTGGCCGGAGTTCCGGGTACCTCGACGGTACTGGGTTCACACTTGCCCGCATCTTCTTGAAGACGAAAGCTTTTCTCTATGAACCAGTCCCCGAAATCCAACGCGCGTAGAGCTCGATTGCCACTTGCCGTCATCACGGCCGGCTCGCTCGCCTTAGGCGGCGTTGTTGGCGGAGCAGCAGTCATTTCTCCGGCCATGGCAGTCCAACAAGCCACGATCAATGCTGCGAATCCCTCCGCGGATGTGCCACCTATCAAGAACGATGAGGAACTTAAGGTCGTCAACCCAGGCGAGGAACTGTTCTCTTTCGATTATGAAAACAGCGACCCCGCCAAGGGACTTGTGATCCTCAACGACAAAACTGGGCTCATCAACGAGGGCGACGAAGTGTGGTTGAGTTCGTCATCCCTACCGCAGACCGGAAGTTCGACCCCGGCAACATACGAAAATGGGCAAGTTGTGTACAACGGCCCACGCGATACCCCTAATGGTTACCAAACGTGGCCATCGGATACCAAGCAGGTGAGTTTCGGGGCTTCTGTAGGCCCTGACCACGGGATCCACCAAGGCGGCACTCACTTCGTGCCCGCTGGCGCTCCCTCGTTGGAGGCCGACAAAATAGAGCAGACCAGCGACACTCCACTACTGCCGGTAGGTACTGAGTCTTGGACTTTTAACATTCCTACGTCGCCGTCATGGATCGCAGATGCCACGGTCGAAGTCGCATACTGGAGCGACGCTCCGGATGCACCTAATCAAGGGTTCATGAACTACGAGCTAAGCGACAAGACCTTTGCAAACGGTCAGCTTACGGTCTCCGATGAAGTACTACCGAAACTCTCCGAAGGTGATTTTTACTTTGTCACGTTTAGAGGAGCGGGCGAGGATCAGCTTGCCACCGCCTACATGGGTCTGTACGGCGAGCTTCCTGAACCGACTCCCGAACCAACCGAGGAGCCAACGGCGGAACCAACAGAAGAACCGACCGTAGAACCAACGGAAGACCCGACAACAGAACCTACGGTTGAACCAACAGAAGAACCGACCGTAGAACCGACCGTAGAACCGACCGTAGAACCGACCGTAGACCCTACTGAAGAACCAACCGTAGACCCTACTGAAGAACCAACAGAGGAACCGACTGTAGAACCTACCGAGGAACCAACAGCGGAACCGACCGTAGAACCTACCGAGGAACCAACAGCGGAACCGACCGTAGAACCTACCGAGGAACCAACAGCGGAACCGACCGTAGAACCTACCGAGGAACCAACCGTAGAACCTACCGAGGAACCAACAGCGGAACCGACCGTGGACCCTACTGAGGAACCAACAGTTGAGCCAACGGCAGAGCCAACAGAGGAACCGACCGCCGATCCGACGGCAGAACCAACTGATTCCCCAGAGGTCCCCAAAGCTCAAGAACCAGAGTCCGGCGATCAGGTAGCCCCAGGCGAGGAAAACTTGTCGTATGACAGTGAATCCTCTGCACCTGACGAGGGTAAGTTCGTTTTCAACACCGGTACCGATGTTGAAAACGGCGCGATTACCGTCAACTACCGCACTTCACCTGATGCCGAACCTCAGACCACCACCGGCAATGTCAGCGACGGCAAACTCACTTTGCAAGGCGACGATGCCTTCACCGACACCGTAAAGGACTTCAACCAGCTGCTCATCACTGTGCAAGACGCTGAGGGCAAAACCATCTCTTCCGTCCTCTCCGGCGCCAGCGTTCTAGCTTTGCAGTCCGATATCGTTGATAACCGTTTGGGGCTACCACTGGTTGAAGCTGGAGCAGTTGAGCTGGGCTTCGATGTACCCGCAGGGTTCCCAACTGTGGCTGAAGACAACTTCAGATTTGATGTGAAGTTCGTCGACACCCAGGGACAGCCAGTTTCCGTTTCGGACGTGGCTTTTACCGTCGAGGGTGAAACCCTGATCGTCAACGATCCACGAGTCGCAGAACTCACGGCCGGTACCTACTTCCTCTATGGTGAACAGCAGGCCGATGACGCAAACCGCAGCGCAGCAGCGTTTGCCCAGCCTGCAGCTGATCCAGTTGTCAGCGTGTCTACCTGGTTCGGACTGTTCGCCCCAGCGGCTGAGGTAACACCAACCCCTACCGAAGACCCAACGGCGGAACCAACGGCGGATCCTACCGACGATCCAACGGACGAACCTACGGGCGATCCAACCACGGAGCCAACGGACGACGAGGCCCCTACCGCTACGGCACCTCCTACACAAGAAGCGCCAGAACAGGACAACAGCCCAAAGGACGATAATTCCAATAAAGACGAGCTCGCCGACACCGGCGCGAGCGACGGTTTGCTCATTGCGGGCAGCCTAGCGCTAGGACTCGTCAACTTGGGCGCAGTCGCACTGGGCCTGCGTCGACGCGGGCGCCACGGCTAGGCAGAACAGCAAACTTCGAAAGCACTGCTAGAGCCGTGCAATTGAAGCGAACCGGACGGCCGTTGGATCGATACGACAAAGTATGGATCCAACGGCCGTTTCGCATTCTCCCAAATTTGTTCCCCAGAACGGGACTATTCTCTGGATTACGCATGTTCTACCCATGGACGACTTAAAGACGTTTGGTATCCGCGTGCCGCCATCCGGCGCGCGGAGACAGGCTTACATCAAGACTAGGGAAAGAACTCCTATGACAACCATGGTCAACGCATATGCTTCCCCTTCGGCCACCGAGGGACTCATTCCCACACAGATCGAACGCCGCGATGTCGGGCCTCACGATGTACTAATCGACATCAAGTACTCGGGCATCTGCCATTCCGACATCCACACCGTACGTGGCGAATGGGGCCCGCAGACTTATCCGCTGGCTCCTGGCCACGAAATCGCCGGCATCATTGCGGAGGTCGGCTCAGCTGTCACCAAGCACAAGGTCGGTGACCGCGTGGGTGTGGGTTGCATGGTCAACTCCTGTATGGAATGCGAGAACTGCCTCGCGGGAGACCAGCAATTCTGCGACAAGTCGGTGGGAACCTACGGTGCCACGGACCGCGACGGCACCATCACCCAGGGCGGCTACTCCACCCACGTGGTCGTCACCGAGAACTTCGTGCTGAGCATTCCTGAAGGTATAGAACTCGATGTCGCCGCTCCTCTGCTTTGCGCAGGCATCACAACTTTCTCTCCGCTGAAGCACTGGGGTGCCGGACCGGGCAAGAAAGTTGCAGTGGTGGGCCTTGGCGGTCTGGGCCACATGGCGGTGAAGATCGCCAGTGCCTTGGGTGCCGAAGTAACCGTGCTGTCCCAGTCCTTGAAGAAAAAGGAAGACGGGCTGCACATGGGGGCAAGCGATTACCGCGCCACCAGCGACGAGAACACCTTCAAGGAGCTGCAAAAGAGCTTCGATCTGATCATCAACACGGTTAGCGCCTCGATCAATGTCAGCGACTACCTTGGATTGCTGCGCGTCAATGGCACCATGGTCAACGTTGGCGCGCCGGCAGAGCCACTGCCGGTCAACGCCTTCGCGCTTATTGGCGGTCGCCGCTCATTCGCCGGCTCGCAGATTGGCGGCATCGAGGAAACCCAAGAGATGCTGAACTTCTGCGCCGAGCACGGAATTGGCGCAGAAATTGAGGTCATTGCCGCCGAGCAGATCAACGAAGCATACGAACGCGTGATGAAGTCCGATGTCCGCTACCGCTTCGTGATCGATACAGCGACGCTCGTCTAGGCGAACAAAACTTGATCGACTGAGGTGCACACGGCGTTCGAACTATTGACCGAAGAGTGAGTGGTTCGAACGCCGTTTTTGGAGGAAACACTTGCATCTACATCTGAACGCCCCGCCACTGCTTGCCGAGAAATTAGGGGAAGTACGGTGACCGCTCCCGATTTCACCGAATATCAGTGGGATTTCCTTGAACGCGGCAGCGTGCTATTGGTAACGCTCAGTGGACCTGCCAACCTCAGGCTCATGGATCCAGAAAATTTCGCGGCCTTCCAAGACGGTGCCGAATATGACTTCCATGGCGGAATGGCGCGCAAGGCACCCTACAGGCTCAAAGTCCCTCAGTCCGGTCCATGGTTCTTGGCGATTGATCTGACGGGACTGAGCGTCCGCGGAGTACGCCACGCGGTGAGCGTGGAACCACCGCAGAAACTCGTCGAGCGACGGTCCTAATCAAAAGCGCTCGGGTGTGCCAAAAGGCAGGTGGCCCGTTGGTCCGAATCAAAGGGTTGCGCGCAGATTGCTGCGATCTCTAACCTGCAAGTTTAAGTGAGAGATCTACTAGGCTCTTAGCGTCGAGCCCCGGCCAGCCATGGAGCTTGTCTAGCCAATCCTCTGGGATAGCCGGCAGCCCATAGGCAGCACCTACCAACGATCCAGCAATCGCCGCTACGGTATCCGTGTCAACTCCGCCACGTACCGCTGCTTCCAGGGAAGCAACTAAATGCGTTGACTTCTCCCCTACGGTATCCGTGGAAACGGCAATGGAGCTCCATGCTCCTTGGAAAGCTTCCACGACCCACCCGTTATGCGAGAAGTCGCGCGGCCGCTTGTCTTCGGCCTGTTGAATGCGCTGTTCCCAAACTACTGCGCGAGCGGGTTCCAAAAGCTGCAGCCCAATTCGGATATCCAGTTCACCGGTGAGCACAGCGTGACGCACGGCAAGAGTCCACAAGCCGCAAGCCTCTGCTGCCTCCTCGTCGAAGTGAGTCAGCCTGCTGATGGCAGTTGCCGCTTGATAGGCCTCGGCCGGCGTGCGCTCTAGATAGGCCAAGGCGACGGGTGCCGTTCGCATGAGGCTTCCGTTGCCAGCCGAGCGGCCGGTTCGCAGGTGAACGGATTCGGCAGCCTTCAGTGCGTCTTCTGCGCTGGGCTCGTGGCGGTTACTTTCACGCGCGCTTTTTTCGGCCTCGCCGAGGACGGCACGCGTCTGGCTGCCAACATCCGGTGCGCTCTGAGCCCAAATGGCCCACTGCCGCACCATGTAATCCGCTGCGTCACTATTGAGTGTTCTTTGGGAGTTTACGAGTGCCCGTGCAATCACGATTGCCATCGAGGTATCGTCCGTCCATTCCCCCGGCGCAAAGTCTCCGAGCCCTCCGCCGATCATGGCAACCGGGGCGTCCTGAGGCATCGGGGCATCGAATTCATAGCCAGCGCCAAGTGCGTCCCCTGCAGCCATGCCCACGAGTGCTCCACAGATACGGCTCTTCATGCCAGACGAAAACTCCATGCGGTCCCTCCACCAGAAAATTTGACTCATACTCAGCTACTGCTGTGTGTCTAAATTACCGTGCGCGCCCGACAAGATGGCCGGAAGCTACTACTTGTTCGAATCAAGAGGGAATACGAGAAGCGAGCTTGATGCGGTCGCAACGACCTTGCCGTTCTTATCTACGACTTCCCCTTCAGCGAAGATCACTCGCCGGCCCGGCTTGGTAACCCTCCCGGTGCATCGCAACGGCCCACTGTCGGCAAGCACTGGACGCAGGTAGTTCACTTTGATCTCGATAGAGGTATAGCCCATTCCTGCAGGAAGCGTCGAGTGCGCTGCGCAGCCGAGCGCCGAATCGAGCAGTGCACACACCAGCCCTCCGTGCACCGCACCAATCGGATTGTAGTGCGACTCCTCCGGAGTGCAGGTGAAGGCCACCGACCCCTCAGATACTTCGGCTACATCCATATTGAGATGCCCTGCGATGGGCGCCCCCGGAATTTCGCCGGAGGCCATCAGTTTCAAATACTCGAGCCCGGAAAACAACGGTAGCTGCTGCAGCGCGCTAGCAGGATCTCGCCACCTCACGACCTTTTCGTGTTCGCCCTGTCTAGCTTCCATCTGTTTTTCCCTCTTCGTTCCGGGCTTCAGTAACTTGCGAAGGCAACGGCACGTTTTGCAACCGCAACTGTCCGCGGGCAAGCACCTTGGAGCTGGCAACATCTGTGATGATGACTTCCCACAATTGCTGAGTAAGTCCTTGGTGTAGCGCGGTGGCTTCCACCCTTGCCAGTCCCGCACTGCCTGGCCGCAAGAAATCTGTGGCGTTATGTACACCGACGGCAAATTGGCCAAGTTCCTTCACCGCATAGCTCGCCGCGATGCTGGCGGCACTTTCAACGATCGTGGTGAACAGCCCGCCGTGCACCACTCCCCATGGGGTGTGGTGGTTTGCCCCTAGCTCCACGTGCCCACGGAGGAACGTCTTGCCGACCTCTTCAACGATAAAGCCGGAAGCGGCGACAAAGTCGCTAGCCGCATCGAGCCCCATGTCAGGAAGTACGTCGTTGCTTGTTTTCATTGATTGGCCTCTCAAAAGCTAACTGTTATATTTGAAGCTAGCTAGATCGACGGGACATGTCAACGGTAAGGAGCGCTCTTCATCATGCAATGGCTCGACTATGACACCGAGAATTGTTCGATTCAGCGCACACTGGACACCATTGGTGAAAAGTGGAGCCTCATGGTGCTTCGTGAAGCTTTTAACGGTGTGCGCCGATTTGACGAGATCCGCAATCATCTAGGGGCTTCCGAGGCGGTCATCGCTGCCAGACTGCGCACCCTAGTGGCAGCTGGAATTCTCTCGGCCACACCGTACAAGGAGCCAGGCCACCGTACTCGAAACGAGTATCGCCTGACGCAAAAGGGCTTGGATCTCTATCCCGTACTTATCTCGTTGCTCCAGTGGGGCGACAAATACGAAGCAGATACGGCTGGCCCACCGCTACTCGTCACGCATCGGGAGTGCGGCGAACCGGTGTCAGCAATTATCCAGTGCGCCGGTGCGCATGTTCTTGATTCACCACGAGAATCGCAAGTCTCCCCCGGCCCAGGGGCAAAACTCCGCAACTCCGTTACCTAAGGCCACGAGACCACAGCCCCGACTTTTTCCGGAACCGCGGCCAACTCGTTCAACACCCCGGTCCTCCAGAACAGATTAGCTGTCGTCAAGGCTCGTTCCTGACCCGAACGCGGACAGCGGTCGATTAGCTTTTAGCGCATTCCCGCCGCAATTTGTCCTTTGAGCTGTCCGAAATCAATTTTGCGTTGGTAGAGGGTGGCTCGGTATAAACCGACTACTTTCTAGCATCGCTAGCGGCGGCGCACCTCATTACCGCGACAAATACCAGCGGCATTCCTGCTATCTGCAGGGTCCAACCGCTTCTGGTCGCATCGACAAAATAAGTACTTTCGAATGACCTGGCGTTCAACTTCCACACTCGATCATTTGGAGTTTTCAGATGTAGCCTGCATTGAGCTCAGCTACGAAGACCAGAGCCCATCACGCAATTTAGCTTGTTCGGAAAATCTTGCTCAAGGAAATTAGCAATAACCCCAGCAGAACCTCAGGAATTCGATACCTCATTTAGCTGAAATGCAAGAAACAAGTTACTGTGCAGTAACTCACCGAGCGAAAAACCACTGGAATTTAGCTGAAAACCCTGAGAGTTTCTTGCTAACCGCTGAAAATAGCGCGCCCGTGTACGCAGTGCGCTCCAACAAGGAATACGGTAGAGGTAGACGTTTTTTCGTTGATGACTCTAACGCATCAAACGATTGTTACTTCGTCGCGTCCGTGAACGGCGCGACAGCCCCGACACAAAGGCTAAATTTTGAACGGCAATGCCACTTTTAAACACCACAATGTGGCCCTCTTGGCGGTAAACAGCGTACTTGCACCTGAGGTCATGAGTTCGGCAGAATTCGACGAGCGTCTGGCTCCTAGCCTCAAGCGTCTGCGCCTCTCCAAAAAGCTGCTTGAACGCGTGTCGGGTGTCAAAGAACGCCGCTGGTGGTCCGAAGGCATGGAATTTGATGATGCGGCGATTCTCGCTGGCAAGAAAGCGCTGGCTCAGGCCGGCGTTGAACCAGGCCAAATTGGCCTCCTGATCAACACTTCGGTGACCCGACGCAACCTAGAGCCTTCGGTAGCCTCAAAGGTTCACAACGGATTGGGCCTGCCGTCCTCCGCCATGAACTTCGATGTGGCCAACGCCTGCCTGGGGTTCGTCAACGGTATGAGCCTGGCTGCAAACATGATTGATTCCGGACAGATCAAGTACGCGCTGATCGTGGCCGGCGAAGATTCCCGGCCCACCCAGGAGACGACGTTCCAGCGCCTCAACGCCGAGAACTCCACCCGTGAAGACTACATGCGCGAATTTGCAACTCTGACTCTGGGCTCCGGCGCGGCCGCCGCCGTCATTGGACCGGCGGATGTTCACCCTGACGGACACCGCATTCTCGGCGGGGTTTCCCGCGCAGGAACCGAGCACCACGAGCTTTGTGTCGGCGGTCCGACCGGCATGTACACCGACACCAAAGGCCTGCTGGACAACGGCTTGGAGCTGGTAGTTGATGCTTGGGATGAAGCACATCATTCCGGCTGGGACTGGAAGTCCATGGACCGCTACGTCACCCACCAGGTCTCGAAGTCCTACACCAGCGCCATTATCAAAGCCGTGGGCCTAGTAAAGGACCGAGTGCCGATCACCTTCTCCAAATGGGGCAACGTGGGGCCTGCTTCCCTGCCAATGACCTTGTCGCAGGAGGCCGACTCGTTAAAGCCTGGTGACCGCGTGCTCTGCATGGGCGTCGGTTCAGGACTGAACACCGCGATGATGGAGATCGCCTGGTGACCGAGATCTTTCCCGGCGTAGATGCAAAATACTCGGGCTACCTAGACGTCCCTTCTACTTCGGAGGTAGACGATCCAGGAACCACCCACCTGTGGCATTTGCTGGACAACGAAGAAGAACTCATCGCGCGTGGTATCCACCCAGTCGGCACCCTGGTGTGCGTGCACGGCAATCCCACATGGTCCTACCTGTGGCGCAGCCTGCTGAGCCACGTTTCGGACAACGCCTTGCCATGGCGTGTCATCGCCGTAGACCAGCTTGATATGGGATTCTCTGCCCGCACCGGGAAGTTCCGTCGGCTGGCCGATCGAGTCAACGACCTAGGCGATTTGATCGAAGGCCTCGGACTCAACGGCAAAGTCACCACGGTTGGCCACGACTGGGGAGGAATCATTTCCCTGGGCTGGGCCGTAGCCCACCAAGAGCAGCTGGCGAACGCAATCCTTACCAACACCGCCGTACACCCTGCGGGCTTCGAGCTACCAGCCGCCCTGCGTTTGGCTTCGAACCCTGCAGTCCATGGGTGGGGCACCAAGAGCACTGACGCATTCCTTCGAGTGACTCATTCGCTGGCTCAGCCGGCCTTGGAGGCAGACGTCCGCAAGGCATTCATGGCTCCCTACACCAGCGCGGACAAGCGCACAGGCGTCGCAAACTTCGTAGCGGATATTCCTTTTAGCGAAGATCACCCGAGCCGTCCTGCATTGGAGGAGATCTCCGACGCAATTCGCTCGCTCTCCGTTCCGGCGCTCATGCTGTGGGGCCCTAAGGACCCGGTGTTCTCCGATCGCTACCTAAGAGATCTGATGGGCCGTCTGCCCCACGCTCAGGTGCACCGTTTCGAAGGCGCCAGCCACCTGTTGCCTGAAGACCGCGATATCGCCTCCCCCATTTTTAATTGGTTGGACGCCGAACGGGATTCTAAGAACTCCTCACGCGCCACCGCCCTGAGCGACTACCGTCCGATGCTCGCCGAGCTGGATTCACGCACAGATGACCACAGCATTGCGGTAGTGGATATCAATCCCCCGCGCTCCCTGTCCTGGTCTGAGCTCGGCGAACGGGTCAATGCTCTCGCAGCTGGCCTCTCGCAGATTGGTGTCACCGCCGGATCCAGAGTCAATCTTTTGGTGCCTCCCGGCATCGAATTGACTTCGCTGATTTATGCTTGCCTGCGCCTGGGCGCGGTCATTGTGGTGGCAGATGCAGGCCTGGGCACCAAGGGCTTGGGACGTGCCATCAAGGGGGCGGGCCCTAGTTTCCTTATCGGGATCGATCGTGCACTCGTGGGAGCCAGGTTCTTTGGCTGGCCCGGCACCCGAATTGCCGTGGAAAACTTGCCGGCCACCAAGCGCAAACTCCTCGGGGTGGCACATACCGTCCCCGAGCTGCTCGAGTCCGGTAATTCCGCTGCCCACGATGCGCCGACATTTGGCGAAGCCGACCCGGATGCCGATGCCGCGGTACTCTTCACCTCCGGGTCCACCGGCCCAGCCAAGGGAGTGGTCTACACGCACCGGCAATTGGCTGCCATGCGGGATACGCTGCGCGAGACGTACAACCTCAAGGCCGGCGCGGCTCTGGTAGCAGGATTTGCACCATTCGCACTTCTCGGCCCAGCTTTGGGCGCAACCTCGGTCACCCCCGATATGGATGTTACGGCACCGCGTACACTGACCGCCGCGGCGCTGGCGGATGCTGCTTTAGCCGTTGACGCAACCACCGTGTTCGCTTCTCCTGCCGCCTTAGCGAATGTGCTGGAAACTGAAGAGGCTCTAGACGGACGCCAACGCAGGATCCTCGAAAACGTCTCCCTGATGCTCTCGGCCGGAGCACCGCTTCCAGAGCCTTTGCTGGCCAGGGTCCAGGGCCTGGTACCCAATGCCCGGGTGCACACCCCGTATGGGATGACCGAGGCGCTTCCCGTGACCGATATAGATTTGGCAGGTATTCGCGCCGCCGGATCAGGGAACGGAGTATGCGTTGGCACTGCGGTCGCGGGGGCTCAAGTAGCCATTGCGCCGCTTGATTCCGATGGCCAAGCAGGCAACGAACCATTGGAAGAACCAAATCTCACCGGTGAAATCCTGGTGCGCGCACCCCACGTGAAGGATCGCTACGACAGGCTCTGGATCACCGAGCAGGTTAGCACCTCAATTCCTGGCTGGCACCGCACCGGAGACGTGGGTCATCTCGATGACCATGGACGGTTATGGGTCGAAGGCCGCCTCGGCCATGTGCTGCACACCGCCACGGGCTCGAAAACACCTGTGGCAGCGGAGCAGGCAGCCGAATCTGTAGCCGGCGCCGGACGAGCTGCGGTGGTCGGTGTCGGACCGGCAGGGACTCAAGCCGCCGTAGTGGTGATGGAAACAGTCCCACCGGCCCGCCGCGCGTCTCCCGCCCCGGCCGCATTTGCGCACGCGGTGCGCACCGCGGTGGAACGAACTGGTCTGGAAATTTCGGCTGTACTCCTCGTCCCGGATCTGCCAACCGATATTAGGCACAATTCCAAGATTGACCGTGCGGCGCTGGCAGGCTGGGCGGCGACCACGCTGGCCGGCGGAAGGATCGGCAAGCCATGAGTGAAAACCAAAGTTCCGCGCCAACCCGTCGCGTCTTAGTCACCGGCGCCAGCGGAATGCTTGGCGGCGCCGTAGCAGAGCGGCTACGCACCCAAGGCCATCTTGTCCGAACCTTCCAACGCAGACCATCGCAGGGAGCCACGGACGACGTCTTGGGTTCGCTTACGGATTCTGAGGCAGTAAGGCAAGCGACCAAGGGCATGGATGCTGTCATCCATCTGGCAGCCAAAGTTTCATTCACCGGTGCATGGCAAGAATTTGTCGACACGAATATCAACGGAACTAATAATCTGCTCAGGGCTTCCAAAGAGGCCGGAGTCAAAGACTTCGTCTTTGTTTCTTCCCCTTCGGTGGCGCACTTCGGCGAACCGTTGGCCGGCGCAACCGCCGGTGTGGCAGATCCTGAGCGTGCCCGCGGAAACTATGCGCGTTCCAAAGCGGCGGCGGAGCTCAATGCCCTTGCCCAAGATTCGTCTGACTTCCGGGTAACCGCGATCAGACCCCATGTGGTCTGGGGTCCCGGTGACACGCAGCTGGTTGAACGTGTCATTCACCGAGCAAAAGCCGGACGACTTCCGCTGCTGGATCATGGAGCCGCGCTCATTGACACCACCTACATCGACAATGCAGCCTCGGCGATAGTTCGCGGCCTCGAGCGCATGGAGTTTGCTCACGGTCGTGCCCTGGTAGTCACTAATGGTGAGCCGCGCCCGGTGGGCGAACTCATTTCAGGGATCTGCCAAGCGGGCGGCGCACCGGCCCCCCGGCTAAACGTTCCGGGCTGGCTTGCACGCGGTGCGGGATCAGTCATCGAACGCGTCTGGCTTGCGGCTGGCGCCAAGGATCTTGTACACGACGAACCGCCGATGACGCGGTTCCTTGCGGAGCAGCTGTCGACCGCACACTGGTTTGATCAGCGCGAAACGCACGAAATCTTGGATTGGAAACCTGAAGTAACCATCGCTGAGGGATTGCAAAGACTCGCTTCGCACTACGTTGAGCTGGATCGATAGATTGCATAGGAAATTAGCCGCAGAATAGTCGCCTCTGCCCGGGAGGGTACATCTGGATGGCTCGCAGCGTTCTACAGCTTCTGAGCCCCGGACCTGACGGATTACTTCGAGGTGTTCCCCAAACCCGAATTGGCGTGCATCAGATACCGCTGGGCTCGGCAGACGCCTCGGATTATCCACGAGCGCTTACAGCTTGTCAGCGGGGAATCTCCACATCACGTGTCCATCCTTAATTCTCGCTCACCAGCGGAAGGCCGCAGAGACTGTACTCGGTCGCTAGGATCCGTTCTCCCACGGATAAGTGCTACCAAGCGGTCGACTACTTGGCAACTGCTCCAGCGGCAACCGCGCAGAATTCGAAAATTGGCGCGCATCAGGAAACCTTGATTCACTCTTTCTTGCAGCACGAGTACTCTGCGCTAAGTTGATTCAATGAGCAATAAGATTTCTTATCAGGGCGAAGCCGGATCGAACTCAAACATCGCTTGCACCGAGAGGTTCCCCGATATGGAAGCCGTCCCGTGCGCCAGCTTCGAGGATGCGTTTGCGATGGTCGAAAGTGGCGCGGCAGACCTCGCCATGATCCCGATAGAGAATTCCATTGCCGGCCGTGTTGCCGATATCCACGTATTGCTCCCTGAATCTGACCTTCAAATCGTTGGGGAACATTACCTCAGAATCCGTTTCGACCTGCTCGGAATTCCCGGAAGCAGCATTGAAGCCGCCACCGAGGTCCATAGCCACATCCACGCGCTAGGCCAGTGCCGACGTTTGATCCGCGAACATCAGCTGACCCCGGTCATAGCCGGGGATACTGCAGGGTCCGCCCGCGAGATCCGGGATTGGGATGACCCCCGAAAATTGTCGTTGGCCCCGCCGATGGCCGCCGAACTTTACGGACTCGAGGTCCTGTCCAGCGGGGTCGAAGACGACCCAACGAATATGACCAGATTCGTTGTGCTGGCCCGCAAACAAGCTTTGCCTACCCGGGCGCAACTGCCCGATGAAGTCATCACGAGCTTGGTCTTCCAGGTACGCAACGTGCCCAGTGCGCTGTACAAGGCACTTGGCGGATTCGCGACAAATGGCGTGAACCTCACGCGTATGGAAAGCTACATGGTCGGCTCCACATTCGCCGCGACCACGTTCATGGTTGACATTGAAGGGCACCCGGAAGATCTTCCCGTACGGCTCGCCCTAGAAGAACTGGATTTCTTCACATGGGAAATCAAAACCCTCGGAACCTACGCGGCCAGCGAGCACCGGCAGGCCGGATCAGCTTCTTTCATCTGATGTTGCTCCGTCGCTCTGACACGCTTCGTATCCATTGGACGCAAATGTTCTAGGCCGCAGGGGAATCAGTCTGAGGGACTTTCATAGCCTGCGACCAAGCAGTTCTGCACCATGGCTGCTGGAGAATCGACCGTATCCGGAACGTACCCCGTAGACGTCGCAGATCACCAACGGCGTATTTCCCGTTGCGGCGTTATGCCAGCTATTGGCGAATAGCAGCCAAATTAGCTTCAAGCAGAGCTCCGACGGTTTCGATTGCCTCCCGTACGGCATCCGGATCGGCAACAGTCAGTTGCTGAAACACTAAACCGTCCAAAGCGGCAAAGACCGCTCGGGCCAGCGGTCGTGAGTTGACGTGCCCTTGCCTACCCAAGGCACGCTGCAAAGCGTCGATATATCCCTCATAGAGCGCTTTGGCCTCATCGCGAAGGTCGGGGCGGCGGCGCGACTCCAGCACGAATTCATACTGAAACAGCTGAAGCTGCGGCTCTCGCTCGACCAGTTCGACCAGCGTACGCGCGAACCCCCCGTCTATGGTTTCCGCGGCAGACAAGTCACTTAGTCGTATAGCCCTAGATATTGCCCAGGCCACCGCCTCATGGAGCAACGTGTCCTTGGTCCCGAAGTGGTGGCTAATCAGGGTGTTGTTGACCTGCGCTACCTCGCTGACCGCACGAAAAGTAAGGCCGTGGAGTCCGCGTTCGGCCACGACCGCCACGGTGGCGGCAAGCAGTGCTTCCTTGCCGTCGCCATATTTATTGTTCCGCATCGCTTTCACATACTGAGTCTAACTCCTCAACGTGGCCCTTGACACAACGAACTAAGCAGATGCATAGTTTTAACCATGTGAGGCAGACCACGCCTCGAAACCCGCGAAACACAATTCCCGCGCAGCCTCCAACTCGTGATCGAAAGGCCCCTCATGTCTGCCTCGATAGACCCCAGCAAATCCCCTCCGACGCTTCACCGCACCTTGCGGTGGCAGGATGCATTCGCCTTGGCGATGGCCGTCTCCGGAGGTCTCTTCGTATCCTTCGGTGCAACCATGGCCGCCATCGGTGCGCTGTCGGCCATGTTCATTTGGGCCCTTGCCGCAGGCATCGGCTGGGCGCAGAATCACCTCTTCGCGGAGATGGCATCCATGTTCCCCGACAAGCCCGGAGGGGTCCCGATCTACGCGCATGAGGCTTGGAAAGGACGATTTGCTCCAGCAGGTGCGCTGGCGACTTTCGGATATTGGTTCGGCTGGTCCGCCGTTATTTCAATCGTCAGTCTGACCGCCGGTGCCATCATCCAGGTCCGCTGGTTCCCGGTAGCGACTTGGGTCCTGGACTTGGGAATCCTGCAGGTAGGGCCGGCGCAGTTGATCGGTATTGTGCTAATTCTTGCACTCATGGTGCCGAACCTCTTCGGTGCACAGCCAGCGGCTTGGGTAAACAAAATCTTCGGAGCCTTGCTGCTGATCCCCCTACTTACCTTCGTGGTTGCCCCGCTGGTTAGCGGCCAGTGGGACGTGAGCAACCTGTCTTGGGGTCTAGGACAGGCCGGAGCCGACCACTGGGGAGGCTGGCAAGACGCCGCAGTATGGCTCTACCTCATCGGCTGGACCGCGTACGGCACCGAAATGTGCGCAGCGTTCACGCCCGAATACCGTAGCAAGAAGGACGCCCGCCGCGCGCTCTCCAGCTCCGGGGCCTACACGTTCATGATGTTCGCACTGGTCCCCATTGGCATCGGCGGACTGCTCAGCCAGGCCGACGCCGCAGCAGATCCCGCGGCAGTGTTTGTCAGTGGCTTCGCGGCCGTATTGCCCGCTGGCTTCGCCGGGGATGCGGCGCTGCTTATTACCATTGGAGCGCTGCTCATGGGCGTGAACGCCAGCATGGCGGACGGGTCACGCGCGCTCTTCGGAGCCGCAGTCGATGGGTTGGTCCCCCGCGAGTTCGAGAAGCTCAACCGTCATCAGGTCCCAGCCAGGGCTATCGCTGCCGCCGTGGTCATGAACATCCTGCTGGTCCTCTTCGTCTCCAACCCGATTTCCATCCTCGTGGCGGCAAATATCGGCTACCTCTTAGCCATCCTGCTGGCCGTCTCCGGTTTTCTGCTTCTTCGCTGGGATCGGCCCGACGATCCACGCAGTTTCAAGCTCGGGCGTTGGTCAATTCCACTGGCCATAGTTCTCACCATCTATGGAGCGGCAGTCTTGATCGTCGGGGCCGCTTCGTCCCAGATATCTGGATATGGAGGGCCCTTCGAGTTGACTATCGGCGTCGGCATCCTCCTGCTCTCCCTGGTCCTGTTTGTGATCCGGCGCCGATTCCAGGATCGACTGCCATTGATGCGCGAGCCGCAGGCCCCTTCAGACCTCCACGAAACCCAAGCCTAGAACTCTCTTTATTCACCCCAACAAAGGAAGAACAACCTCATGCCACAGGTATTCCACGCCCATCACACCACCACCGCATTCGAACCGTTCGAACTCGGCACCGTCCAGTGGCTCCGCCGCAATGGCGACAACGGCAATCAGGCGCTCGCCTCCGGCATCTGGAGCATCTCCCCTGAGGAGGCGCCCGAGCCCTTCGACCTGCCCATCGGGGAAGACGAAACCATCTACATCGTCTCCGGGCACATCCGCATCGAGGTCCAGGGCGGAGACATGCTCGAGCTCACCGCCGGATCCATGGCCTCCCTGTCCAAGGGCGCCATGACGCGCTGGACCATCCTCGAACCCACCATCGAATTCTTCGTCTACAGCTAAGGCACTGCCACCATGAAAACCACTGACGTCATCATCGTCGGCGCGGGCTTCGCCGGCCTGACCGCCGCCCGCGAACTGTCCCGCCGCGGATTCAAGACCACCATCCTGGAGGCCCGCGACCGCATCGCCGGGCGCACCCACCTCGAGGAGCATCTGGGCCGGAACCTGGAACTCGGCGGAACGTGGGTGCACTGGACCCAGCCCTACGTCTGGGCCGAAATGGGCCGCTACGGGATCGCCCCGGTCGCCGGCCCCGACTTCACCAAGGCCTATTGGAGCACCGAGGGCCAGCAACATACGGGGCATCCAGACGAGCTGATGGACTTGCTCGACGCCCCCAACCAAGCCCTACTAGCCGATGCTCGCAAGTATTTCCCCTTACCCTGGTCCCCGCTGGCCAACCCCGAGCTCGCCAGCATCGACGGCACCACGCTCTCGGAGGCCATCGACCGCCTGGACCTTCCGGAGAACCAACGCCAGCTGCTGCGCTCCTTCTGGACCTTAAACTTCAACGGCGCCCTAGACCAAGCCGCCTACACGCAGGCACTGCGCTGGTGTGCTGCGGCCAGCGGGTCCTGGCAACTTATGTTCGAAACCTGCGCAACCTTCAAGATCGAGGGAGGAACCCGGCGCCTGGCCGAGGCCATCCTGGCGGACTCTGACGCCGAGTTGCGGCTGAACCAGCCGGTGGCTTCCATCCATCAGGACGAGAACGGAGTCGTCGCCAGCACCATCGACGGACAGCAACTCACCGCCCGCCAACTCATCCTTGCCGTCCCCCTGGGCACCCTGAACGACATCGACATTCATCCTGAACTTTCAGCCATTAAACGCAAAGCCGCAAGCCGCAGCCATGCCGGCCGCGGCGCAAAGCTCTGGATCAAGGTCAAGGGACGGCAGGAACGCTTCGTTGCCATGGGCCCCGAAAACGCCGCCCTGAACTTCGCCCAAGCCGAGTACATCGATGCGGACACCACCACCTTGGTCTGCTTCGGACCCGACGCCGCAGCTGTCAACGTCACCGATACGTCCGCGGCCCAGCGCAGCCTCGATGCTCTCGTCCCCGGATTGGAGGTCTTGGAAGTTGCCGGCCATAACTGGGTCGACGACGAGCATGCACGCTGCACCTGGTCGATGCACTACACGGGATATCTCACCGATTCCCTAGCCGAGCTGCAGCGCTCCGAGGGCCGCATCCGCATCGCAGGCTCGGACCTGGCCAAGGGATGGGGAGGCTTCATCGACGGCGCCATCGAGTCCGGCATTGCGGCAGCCCGCGACGCCGCCCTTGAGCTCACCGATATGCCGCGCGTCAATTCAGCCCTTCCCATCTGATCCGTTGCACTTCGTCTAGGGATTGGCCTCAGGTCGTTGCTACAGATTCAGAGCTATTCATGAGCATCTGCTCGGTTGGATTCTTGGATTGAAAAATGGTTAATTGCTTCTTGTCGATGCAATGGAAACCTAGGTTGGGTAGATAATCTAGGACCGCTAATCGCAGCGATCATGGTCCACAGCGCAAATGCGATTTCCACCAGCAGCAGCGATCCGCCGCTTAGAACCGAATTCAGCAGCACGTCACCAGCCTCCTTCCCAGTCCAATGGACAGGGCGGGGGCTGGTCTCTTCTGGCCCCAAAACGCAAGTCTGCTTGCGCCAAGATAGTGACTGCAGGCAAATCACTTTAACCTGCTTTCAGGCGCTTTCGGTGCTGGGTTCGTAGGCGCAGCTTAACCCTTACCCAGCCTCAAATCAGCACCCATATCTCCCTGGCGACTGTTCCCTGTCCGTCGGTTTCCCGGTCAATAGAATCGGTTACTGGTAAACTCGATAACGATGCCCTTTGGAACAGGGCAGTTTTGCCTCGACATGTGAACGCTTTTTATGCGCGACTGGTCGACTGGTTTAGAGCATTTTTTGTTGATTCGCGTAGCACGCTCGAACCCACAATCGGGATCCGGAGCATCGCGCGAAACTTGAATAAGGCTTAACAAGCCGGAGAGGTATGTTTGACTCAACGCGTCGCCATCATTGGAGCAGGACCCAGCGGCATCGCCCAGCTGCGGGCATTCGATTCTGCCAAGAAGTCAGGGCGTGAAATCCCCGAGATCACCTGCTTTGAGAAGCAAGATGATTGGGGTGGCCAGTGGAACTACAACTGGCGCACCGGCATCGACAAGTACGGCGAACCTGTACATTCGAGCATGTACCGCAACTTGTGGTCCAACGGCCCCAAGGAAGCCTTGGAATTCGCCGAATATACCTTCGACGAACATTTCGGCCGCCCCATTTCTTCCTACCCACCACGTGCCGTGCTGTGGGATTACATCAATGGCCGCGCAGAGAAGTCTGACGTCAAGAAATACGTCCGCTTTGCGACCGTAGTGCGCTGGGTCGATTACGACGAGAGCACCAAACTATTCACCGTCACCAGCGAAGACCTGAAGACCGGTCTGACGGAAAAGAACGATTTTGATCATGTCATTGTCGGCACCGGTCACTTTAGCTTCCCGAATGTTCCAGATTTCAAGGGAATCGAAAGTTTTCCCGGCGAGCTCATGCACGCCCATGACTTCCGTGGCGCCGAGCGCTTGGCAGGCAAAGACGTTCTGCTGATCGGCGCAAGCTACTCGGCCGAGGACATTGGTGTCCAGTCCTTCAAGATGGGTGCACGCTCGGTGACGTACAGCTACCGCACGGCCCCAATGGGATTCGATTGGCCAGAAGGCATTGAAGAGCTCCCCCTCATTGACCACTTCGAAGGGTCCACTGCACATTTCAGCAATGGCGTATCCCGCAAATTTGATGCTGTTGTCTTGTGCACCGGGTATCTGCACCATTACCCCTTCTTGCCCTCCGACCTTGCCCTAAGTTCACCGAACAACGTCTACCCGGACACTCTGTACCGTGGTGTGGTTTCCGAGAACAATAGCCAGCTTTACTACCTAGGTGCCCAGGATCAATGGTTCACCTTCAACATGTTCGATGCGCAGGCTTGGTATGTCCGTGATCTGGTTTTGGGAGAAGCCGCGGTCCCTTCAGCGTCCGAACAGCGTGCAAGCATAGATGCGTGGCTGGAGCGATTCAACGCTATTGAGACCGCGGAAGATGAAGTGAAGTTCCAGGCGGACTACATTCGCGATCTCATCGAGCAGACGGACTACCCGATGTTTGATTTGGATGAAGTCACCCGGACTTTCATGGCGTGGAAGATGGATAAGAAGAAAAATATCTTGACCTACCGCGACAAGGTCTACCGTTCAGTCATGACTGGCACCATGGCAGCAGAACACCACTCGCCCTGGCTGAGCGAGCTCGACGATAGCTATCAGCGCTACATGTCATCCCCTCAGGAAGAAAAGCTCGAAGACCTTACGGCAATTGAGACGGCCAAAGTCCATAAATTCTAGTCAGAATCTGGCTTGATAGTTCAGTTGATAAAGTTCGTATTGCCCTGTGCCGATTTCTTGCCACAGGGCAATACGTTTAAATCCTTCCGTCATTTCATAGCCGCTGCCGATAGGCATCCGGGATGATTGGCTGAACGTTTGAAGGCTCCTATTGCGAAGTTGCGAAAGCTGCATCGAGATTCCGCAATGTTCCTGTGGAATCGGGAGACCGGAGGATTTAGTTTCAGTAATGTCCGGCGAGGCAGTTCCCAGCTGAAGTCGGGTGGATAAAACCTCATTTGCACCTTGAGATGTGGAGAGCCTCGTTATTCGACTTAAGGTCCGTTTAAGTACAGTCGGACTGCAATAGACGCGTCGCAAGGACGGCAAGCACCTAACTGTTCCACGAATACCTTCGCTCTGGTCTGCCCACTCCCCCGTACCGCAGATTCACCTGAGCCAGGTTCTCTTCGGCCAAATATTCCAGATACCGGCGAGCGCTCACCCGCGAGGTGCCGAGTTTCTCGGCGGTTTCGGTGGCGGAGATGGGATTAGTGGCTTCCTTGACGATGTTTTCCACGAGTGCCAGCGTTTCAGCGCTGCAGCCTTTGGGCAGGGGGCGTCGGTTCTGCCCGCTCAGTCCGAAGAGCCGGTTCACGTCTGCCTGTTCCAGCTCTTGATCTGCCTCTTGCAGCGGCTGGTAAGTTTTCGAATAGTGCTCCAGCCGTTCGCGAAGATCTTCGCGGGAGAACGGCTTCATCAGGTAGTGGACGATTCCGCCCCTCAAAGCACGGCGGACGGTGTCCATTTCTCGGGCCGCGCTAATGACGATGACATCTAAGTCCGGCTGTACCTCGCGTAGCCGTTGGAGCAGGTCGAGCCCGTTCATATCGGGTAAGTGGATATCTAGCAACGCGAGATCCGGCGAAAGCGCGGTTGCGGCTTTGATCGCCTCGTTGGCCGAGTGAGCTACTCCCACAACCGAGAACCCCGGCTCGTTATTGACGAACCCTGAGTGCACCTTGGCGACCATGAAATCATCATCGATCACCAGTACTTTGATCACGAGTTGTTCCCTACTTCCTGAGTGTAGCGGTGAACCGCGCACCGTGGTCGTTAACCGCTTGGACGTCCCCTGCGCGGCGACGGCAGACCAGTCTGGTTAAAGCCAGCCCGAATCCCCTTCCGCCGGAAACGGTCGTGTCTTTGGTGGAGAATCCCTGGGTAAAGATTTCATCGATTGCCGCGTCATCTACCCCCGAACCATTGTCGCCCACCACAACGGTAATTTGCGTATCGCTTTCTGCAATGCGTAGTTCGATGCGTGGTTGGCTCACCGCCGATACCGCGTCTATTGCGTTGTCTACGAGGTTTCCGATAACGGTGGTCAAGTCCCGAGCCAGTTGGTCATCACTGCGGCCCAGGTTGGAATCCTCGGCGACGGTGAGTTGGATTCCGCGTTCGGTCGCGACACTTGCCTTGGCAATGACCAAGGCAGCTATGGTTGGTTCGGTGATTCGCGCTGCGACATCTTCAAAGAGTTTGCTGCGGCTGAAGCTCACTCCATCAATGAATCCTACGACTTCGTCGTACTCTCCTAATTGGATGAGCCCGGAGATGGCGTGGAGCTGATTGGCGAACTCGTGGGTTTGGGCTCGGAGCATGTCCGATGTCGCTTTGCTGTCTCCGAGCTCTTGCTCCAAGAGAGTCAGCTCGGTTCGATCGCGGAAAGTGGTCACCGAGCCGAGGTCCCTGCCGGAAGTCATCACTGGCATGCGGTTGAAGACCAGCACACGTTCGCCGATGAGGAATTGCCGGTCTGCCTGCTGCTGTTGCGTGGTTAGAGCGCGAGTAACCTGCGGTGCCACCTTGAGTTGGTCGAGTGTTTGTCCTACGCAGTTGTTGGGTAGTTGCAACAGCTCTATGGCGATGTCGTTGGCGAGCATGACCCGGTGTTCCGGAGAGACGGAGACGATCCCCTCTTTCACTCCGTGCAGCAAGGCTTCGCGGTGTTCAAAGAGTTCAGAAATTTCTCTTGGCTCCATACCGCGGGTTTGGCGCTTGACGCGTCTGGACAGGAGCACCGAGCCGGTGGCCCCCAAGAGTAGTGAGATGAGGAGGGTGAATAGTGCGCTGGGCGCGATTTCACGAATGACAGCCTGCGTTGAGGGATATTTTTGCCCTGTGCTCACAATGCCCACCATCGACCCATCATCGTCCAAGACCGGCACCTGAGCGATCAGTACGTGCTTCCCTTGGCGCCAGATATCTCCGGTCCAACCTCGTCCTTCGGTGACCTGAGACTCGGGCTGAAGAATTGTGGTGCCTACTTCGTCGGGAAAACTGGACGTGATCGCCTCACCGCTAGGATCCGCAATCGTGACAAATTGCAGGCCCGAGGTACTGCGTACGGCTTCGGCCATGGCTGGCAACGCGGACCCCATTTCCGGTTCGGCCCCCGGGAGGAGGACCCGCAAGAGCGGGTTGGCCGCTAGCGATTCTGCTGCGGAAAGGCTGCGCCGGCCTTCTTCTTTTTCAAAGGTATTCGTTGCCTGGGTAATTGAGACCACCACAAATCCGGTGACCACTACGCCAATGATCAGCAACTGCAATATGAGGTACTGCCCGGCTAGGGACATTCTGTTGGCGAATAGTTCGCTGGGCCAGGCCCTTGTAGTCTTCACTGCTCCTCCTTCCCCATCATCTGCTGCCTTTGCAGTTGCTTCCCGTCCGGCACCGCCCTTGCGGTGCACCTGGCAACTTTACCGAAGTTTGGCATGAGCCAGCTCACAATTTTTAGTTACACAATGAACAGTATTTTCTTTGCGTACGCAAGCGTGACCTACCTCACTCACCTGCTTAGTGTTGAACTATTCGCACCCCAATGAAGACAAAGGCTGAATCCATGAAGAATTTCAAGTCACTCCGCATGCTGACAGCGGTAGCCGCCGCTGCAACGCTCGCACTGACCGCAACAGGTTGCGGCGTCACTAGCTCTGGCAGCGATCCAAGCGCCTCCGGCTCCGCCGCAAGCGGCCCACTGGAGGGCCTGCGCATTATGGTTCCAAACACTCCTGGAGGCGGTTATGACACCACCGCCCGTGTGGCAGCCAAAGTCATGGATGACGCAGCAATCGCTTCCAACCTCGAAGTCTTCAACCTTGCCGGTGCTGGCGGCACCGTTGGCCTTGCTCGAATCGTCAACGAAAAAGGCAACGGAGACCTAGGGATGCTCATGGGCTTGGGCGTGGTGGGCGCAAGCTACACCAATGAATCTGAAGCCAAGCTGACCGAGACCACCCCGATTGCAAAGCTCATCGAAGAGCCGGGCGCAATCATGGTGTCCAAGGATTCCCCATACAAGACCATTGACGATCTTGTAGCTGCGTGGAAGAAGGATCCAGGGAAACTCTCGGTCGGTGGCGGCTCGTCTCCGGGCGGACCCGACCACCTGCTGCCGATGCAGCTGGCCGAAGCCGTGGGCATTGATCCCAAGGACGTGAACTTCGTTTCCTATGACGGTGGTGGCGATCTGCTGCCGGCCATCCTGGGCAACAAGCTCGACTTTGCAGCTTCCGGTGCAGGCGAATACATGCAGCAGATTGAAGAGGGGTCGGTTCGTGTGCTGGCGACCAGTGGCGAAGAACGCTTGGAAGGCGTTGATTCACCAACCTTGCAGGAATCCGATATTGACTTGGTCTTCTCCAACTGGCGCGGCCTGGTCGCTCCACCGGAGATCTCGGACGAGGACAAGACCAAGTGGACCGAAGCGGTCACCAAGATGCACGAGTCCGATGAATGGCAGGAAGCCCTGGATACCAACGGTTGGACCGACGCGTTCATGACCGGCGACGAGTTCTCGACCTTCCTCAGCGAACAGGACGAGCGCGTAGCCAACGTGCTCAAGACCCTGGGTCTGGCGTGAGCCAAGTAACCACAGCGAAAAAGAAGCGCGTCGAACTCCTGTTCGCCGCGTTTCTTTTTCTGGTGGGAATCATCGTGTTCGTTGATGCGTCGCAGCTGCATGTGACGTACTCCCAGTCCGACGTGGTGGGCCCAAAGGCCCTGCCGTACGGGGTTGCGGGAATCCTGGTACTTTCTTCTATCGCTCTGGCGATCACCGTGCTCCGCGGAAACCTCGCCGAGGGCGAGGAAGGCGAAGACGTTGACCTTAGCCAGCCTTCGGACTGGAAGGTCGTCCTTCCGCTGCTGGCAGTATTTGTGGTCAACATCTTGTTGATCAACACAGCCGGCTGGGTCATCTCGGGAACCATTCTGTTCTTCGGAGCAGCCGTTGCCCTAGGAAGCCGCCGCTACTTGCTGACGTTGCTAATCTCAATCGCCATGTCGCTTGGTACCTTTTACGGCTTCTACTTGGGTCTGGGCATCAAGCTGCCGGCCGGAATTCTCTCGGGGGTGCTGTAAGTGGAAACACTGAATCTGCTGATGGAGGGTTTCGCTTCGGCGCTCACTCCCATCAATCTGCTCTTCGCTTTAGTTGGCGTGATCCTAGGTACGGCCGTAGGTGTCCTGCCCGGGATTGGCCCAGCCATGGCCGTAGCGCTGTTGCTGCCGGTCACTTATGGCATGGAAACTTCTAGCTCACTGATCATGTTCGCCGGTATCTACTATGGCGGCATGTACGGCGGCTCGACCACCTCGATTCTGCTCAATACACCGGGCGAGTCCTCCACGGTTATCACGGCTATCGAGGGCCACAAGATGGCCAAGGCCGGGCGTGCTTCCCAGGCGTTGGCTACAGCTGCTATCGGCTCGTTCGTTGCAGGCACCATCGGCACCGCCTTGCTGGTGACCGTGGCACCGTTTGTGGTGAAGTTTGCGGTAAGCCTTGGCGCTCCGAGTTATTTCGCCATCATGGTCCTCGCCCTGGTTACGGTTACCGCGGTTCTCGGTTCCTCAAAGATCCGAGGTTTCGCGGCCCTTGGCCTTGGCCTCGCCATTGGCTTGGTCGGCATGGACCCGGTATCCGGACAGAGCCGTTTGACCTTTGGCTTTGCCCCGTTGATCGATGGCATGGATATCGTAGTGGTTGCCGTGGCGATCTTCGCCATTGGCGAGGCGCTATGGATCGCAGCTCACCTCCGGCGCAATCCTGCACGCACGATACCTGTTGGACGTCCTTGGATGGGCAAGGAAGATTGGAAACGCTCATGGAAGCCATGGCTTCGCGGCACCGCTTTCGGGTTCCCGTTCGGCGCACTGCCCGCAGGAGGCGCCGAAGTGCCCACCTTCCTCTCCTACGTCACGGAAAAGAAGCTTTCAAAGCACCCGGAGGAATTCGGGCACGGTGCAATCGAAGGTGTCGCCGGCCCGGAGGCAGCGAACAACGCTTCGGCCGCTGGCACGCTGACGCCGATGCTCGCCTTGGGCTTGCCCACTAACGCGACCGCAGCCGTCATGCTCGCTTTCCTGACCATGAAGGGTATTCAACCAGGCCCCTTGCTCTTTGAAAATGAACCGGCCTTGGTTTGGGCGCTGATTGCCAGCCTGTTCATTGGCAATACCCTTTTGCTGTTGCTCAACCTTCCGCTTGCCCCGTTGTGGGCGAAGCTGCTGAAGATCCCGCGTCCGTTCTTATACGCAGGCATTCTGTTTTTCGCCACTTTGGGCGCGTTCTCGGTGAACATGCAAACCGCGGACTTGTGGCTTCTGCTGCTGCTCGGCCTGCTGGGCTTTGCCTTGCGTCGCTTTGGGCTGCCAATCCTCCCGTTAGTCCTCGGCGTGATCATTGGCCCCATGGCCGAACAACAACTGCGTAAGTCATTCCAGCTCAGCGCCGGTGAAATCTCCGGGCTTTGGAGTGAGCCGGTAGCGGTGACGATCTACATCATCATTGCCATCTTGCTACTCATCCCAACGGTCCTCAAGATGATTGGCAAGGCACGAGGCGGAGCCTCCGAGCTCACCGCAGGTCTAGCCGCCGGCGGAGCCATCAGCGAAGACGAGTTGGAAAAGACAGAACTTCGTCTGCCAACCGGAGCACGTCGCTCGGCCGATGACGAGCAGGACGGAAAGGACAAATCATGACAATTGTTGTGGGCTATCTCCCCTCGCCACAGGGCGAGGCAGCACTAGATCAGGCAATCATCGAGGCACAACGTGCGCAAGCACGACTTGTAGTGGTCAACTCGTCAAAGGGAGATGCATTAGTAGATGATCGTCTAATCGACGCTAGGGAGTTTCATTTACTGGAAGAGCAGCTCACCTCAGCGGGCCTCGACTTCTGGATCGAACGCTCCGCCCAGGGACGTGATGCAGCGGACGAGATTTTGCGAGTTGCACAAGCGCAACGAGCACAGCTCATAGTCATCGGGCTGCGCAAGCGCAGCACAGTGGGCAAGTTTATTATGGGTAGCACCGCGCAACGCATCCTGATGCAGTCCGGGTGCCCGGTCCTCTCGGTAAAGGCTGGCAACGCCTGGTAGAGGATCTAGAACGTTGAAGCCGGGTGCGCAAAAGACAATTGTCTTTGCGCACCCGGCTCCAGCTTTTCTGGCTACTCCCTGGACGCCGGACTGGCCCCGTGCGAATAGCAGAGCCGGGCACGTATACTTCCGTGCCCGGCATGGCCTACAAGCAGTTAGGACTTGTATGGATTGGTTGGAGGGGTTGATCCGTCTTCAGGGTCCTGTCGGTTGACCGGACGAGTCGGGTCGGCTTGATTTGCCGGGCGGATGTTAGTAGTCGATGGTCCGGCAGGATTTGGTGGAACTATTCCCGTCGATAGTTCGTATGGTGGCGTTCCACCGGCGAGGCGCACAAGTTCAGACGTATTTTCAGCGGTACGAATCTGCGCGATCAGCGATTCCAAGCATGCGCGAGCAAACACGAGGTAGATCAAAACGAAGAGCGGGCCGAGAACTAGCAGCACCAGGAGGCCAAAGATGGCGTCTTCGTTGAAGGCGGCGATGGTGAACCCGAGGTAGGACACGACCAGCATGATCATGATCAAGATGTATACGATCTTGATAATTGACGGCGTGACAAATTTACGGAACCCGAAATCAAATAATGCTTTCACTGTGCAGCCAACTTTCTTTCATGGACTCAACTGACTTGTAAGAGGCTACCGCAAACCAAAGGGATTGTCCTGACGCATGACAAACTATTTTCTACTGGGTTGGATAAATAGAAAGTCATCGACAATGTTCATCTTGAGTTTCAGCGGCGTCCAATAGTTTCTACTAGACGTGCAGTTTTAGACGAGCTGCTCAAGACTGCGTTTTACGATCCACCATTCAAGTCGATCTGAAGATTAGTCTTGTTGCCTACGCCTCGAGAATGAATCGCGAGATCTGCTGTAGTTTGAGATCGCTTTCTTCGCCTTCTTCACGCCGTGGATACCGGAAATCGATGAGGCAACCAATATTGAACCACGGCTCGACACATGGGATATAGGTGGCTTGCGAAACCGGGCCCTGCGCATCGGGATCGTAGTACCAAAGTTCACGAGAATCTCGCTCACGTCCACATAGTTCTTCACCGGCTCACCACCGTAGCCAAACTTGTCGGGTCGATAGCCTCCTGCACGAATTGCCCATTCGGAGAACCCCGAATCAACGTAAACATCCATATTGGCTACCGCACGGAGAGTTTCGATCATGTATTCCGCCATGGCCTGCGGGTCCTGAGCCAATGAACTGCCCAGTTTGGTGGGGATGAGTTTGCCTTTGTACTTTCGAATGAGCTTGAGGCCGGTCACGCAGTCGCGGATTCGAGTCACGGAGTGCATGTTGTTTTCCCGCTTCAACTTGACGCCTTCGAAGTCGACACGGCTAGATCGCAGTGCTTGACCAGCTCGGCGACAATCGCCGGCGGCATCCAGCCCGCCTTGGATAGTGCACCCACTGTGCACTAGGAATAGCTTTGCGTGGCTCGCTGCGCAATACCTGAAATATGCGCTTCCATCGCCGCGTGCACAGCCGAGGAGTCCTTTGTAATGAGAGCTTCGATAATCCGTTCATGCTCTTCGATGGTGTGTTCACCACTCATCGAATTTTGCACAACCAGCCTGAACCTCTGGATATGCCCCTCGATGGCGGAATAGGCCCTGAAAAGGAACTCGTTACCTGCGGCCTCGGCGAGACTTCGGTGGAACTTTTCATCGGCTTTCCAATAGGCACGGTAGTCCGCGAAGGCTTCACCGCCCCGCGCTTCATTCAACTCGCTATTGCAAGCTAGGAGTTCGCTCACCAGCGTCTCGCTTTGGTTCTCGCAGGCGAGCCGTGCCATACCCGGCTCTAGCATTGCACGGGCCGCATTTATTTTTTGTACATCATCGACCGTCGGTTCCGGCGCCACTCGATATCCGCGCAATGCTTCCCGTCGAACCATGCCAGTGGTTTCCAGACGCGCAAGCGCTTCACGTACCGGCGTGGAGGAAACTTGGAATTTTTTGGCCAATCCGTCAATGCTCAGCTGCGAACCGGTGGGCAGTTTATCGTCCAGAAGGAGAACCAAAATCGCGTCAAAGACCTGGTCTGCCAGCATCGGACGCGCGGCGATTAGCGGGGTCGTATCTTCCGACGGCAATGCGTTCATGACGAAATCCTATCCAACGTATGTTTTCTCTTCATCCTTTATTGCCAATTCATCATCGAGACCGCTGAGGATCTGCTATTGCTTCAGAATCGTGCACGATGTACGGTACATGATATCGGGAATCGGGGTGACATGCATCACTAGCGTGTTTCGCAGGTGTTTTTCACGATCCGCTTGGCCCAGTTCCCACCCGTCCATCACTTCACGACAGATAAGGCACGAACATGCGCTCGCAATTCAAGCTCCCTTCATTGGCCCTCACTGGCCTGCTCGCGCTCTCATTGGCAAGCTGTTCAAATCCAGAAGTACCTTCTGGACAGTCAGCCGAATCGCCCGCCGCCAACGAAGCGATCCAAGTCGAGGTAGACCAAGCTGCGCATGATGCACTTCCCGCGAAGTTCAAGGACAGTGGCAAACTCACCGTGACGATGAGCGAGAGTTCACCGCCGTTGCACTTCATCGCGGATGATGGAAGCACGATAGTCGGCGTCGATGCCGACCTGGCGCAATCGCTCGGTGACGCCATGGGAATTGATCTGACCATTGAAAGCGGCACCTTTGATGCAATCATTCCCGGGGTATCTGCCGGAAAATTTGATCTCGTGGTTTCACAAATGTCTCCTTCAGAGGAACGCATGAAGGTGTTGGATTTCGTGGATTATTACCAGTCCGGTAGTGGCATCGGGGTAACTCCAGGAAATCCAAAGAAACTCAATGTTGATGAACTGTGCGGCGTCAAGGTAGGGGTGCTCAAGGGATCCTTCCAAGATCTCAAGCGTGTACCTGAAGCGTCCGCAAAATGCGTCGCGGATTCCCAACCGGCCATCGACGTGATGACCTACCCAGACATGCAGGCACCAATTCTCGCGCTAACTTCCGGACGAATCGATGCCGTCTACGTAGACGGGCCAACACTTGGTTACGCCATCAAACAGGGCGGCGAGGTAGAGCTCCTGGGCGAAAAGAACGTATCACCTGTCAGCATCGCATTTGCCAAGGATGCCGGCCTTGAAGAAGCGGTACAGCTAGGTCTTGAATCGTTGGAGAAAAGCGGTCGATACCAGCAAATCCTGGACGGTTGGGGCGTAGGCAACGGTGCAATAAGTGACTTTGCGTTCAATAAGGCGCAGTAGGTTTTCATGACCAGCGTATCTAAAACTCCCGAGTCCACAGGGCAACCAGTGGATGCTAAACACCACGAGCTGCTGATGACCAGACCGCGCGAAAGCCACAGAATGATGTGGTTAACCGCTGCGGTCGTACTTGGCGCGGTAGCACTCGTGGCCTACTCCCTCATCACTAACCCACGTTATGAGTGGGACGTGGTCTTCAGCTGGTTCCTCTCCGAACGATTGTTTTCGGGTCTAGTCAACACACTGATCCTGACGGTCATTTCCATGGTCGTCGGAATCGTGGCCGGCGTATTGTTGGCACTCGCGCGATTGGCGCCGAATTATGTTGTAGCCTCGGTCGCTGCATTCATGATTTGGTTCTTCCGCGGCGTTCCGGTGTTCGTCCAGCTATTGTTTTGGGGATTCATCGCAGCGATCTATCCCCGGATCGAGATGGGAATTCCCTTCGGCCCCGAGTTCTTCTCAATTGATGCCAACACCTTGATCACGCCTTTCCTCGCGGCAATTCTCGGGCTAGGCCTCAACGAGGGCGCCTACATGTCCGAAATCGTTCGTGCTGGATTGCTCAGTGTGCATAAGGGCCAGACAGAGGCAGCCAAGGCACTAGGCATGAAGCGCGGCCTTATTCTATGGCGTGTTGTATTGCCTCAAGCCATGAAAATCATCATTCCGCCCACGGGAAACCAGACAATCTCCATGCTCAAAACAACCTCTCTGGTCAGCGTTTTAGCTTTCCCCGAACTACTATATTCTGCGCAAATGGTCTACAGCTCGAATTTCAAAACTATCCCGCTGCTCATTGCGGCCAGTCTCTGGTACTTAGCGGTGACCAGCATCCTTAGTCTGGGTCAGTTCTATATTGAGCGGCATTTCAACCGCGGCTCGGGCAATCGGGCACCACAGAAATTATCTGCCCGGTTCAATCCGCTGAAACGATCGCAACCAATAGTCCAGAAAGTTCAGCCATGAATGACGTTATTGCCGAGGCCTATGAAGTCCAGAAACATTTCGGACAGCTAGAGGTCCTCAAGGGGATCAATCTCACCGTGAATCGTGGTGAAGTGACATGCATCCTTGGCCCCTCAGGATCGGGCAAATCGACCTTTTTACGTTGCATCAATCAGCTGGAGACCCTGACTGGAGGATACATCAAAGTTAATGGTCGGCCCATCGGGGTGAAAATCAAGAACGGCAGCTTGCACAAGCAAAACGAAACCGAAATTGCCACGTCACGCGAACACATCGGCATGGTTTTTCAGAGTTTCAATCTCTTCCCGCACATGACCGTTCTCGAAAATATCTGTGAAGCGCCGCTCCGCGTCAGAAAAGAGAGTCGCAAGGCAGTGACTGCCCGGGCCAACGAACTCTTGGCACGAGTCGGCTTGTCAGAAAAAGCCAACGTTTACCCGGTTGCGCTCTCTGGTGGACAACAACAACGTGTTGCAATCGCCCGCGCCCTAGCCATGGAACCCCAACTCATGCTTTTCGACGAACCGACCTCGGCGTTGGACCCTGAGCTCGTTGGCGAAGTCCTTGATGTCATGCGCGACCTCGCCAAAGCCGGCATGACCATGATCGTGGTGACACACGAAATTGGTTTCGCCCGAGAGGTCGGTGACAATCTCGTATTTATGGACGGCGGTTACGTGGTCGAGCAGGGTCACCCTCGCGAAGTTCTCAGCAATCCGCAGCACGAACGCACACAACAGTTTCTCTCAAAAGTCCTCTAGCGCCAGCCCCAAATTGGAGTATTCACACCATGCGTAACAAATGGATCGTCAGCATCGATGACTACCGAAAAGCTTCGCGCTGGCACCTTCCAAAAATGATCACCGACTATTTAGACGGTGGGGCGTTGGATGAGATCACCACTCGCGCCAATCGCGAGAGCCTCGATGCCCTGATGCTCAGGCAACGCTCAATGGTGGACTTGAGCGAATTATCCACCGAAGCAACGGTCCTGGAGCAACCCGTGGACTTTCCGTTGCTGGTGGCCCCCATGGGCATGCTGACCATCTTCCATCCTGGCTCAGACCTGGCGGTAGCCCGTGCCGCGGTCATCGCGGGCTCCATTTTCATTCACAGCGCCTGGGCGGGGTGCGCCCTCGAGGAAGTCGCTCCCATAGCCGGGGACAAGCTCTGGGCCCAGGTCGCTTTCTGGAAGGATCCAGCCGAAACCGAAAACTACATCCAACGAGCGCGGAATGCCGGGGTCAAAACCTTGGTTGTCGCCGGTGACGTCGGATCGTCGAGCAAGCGCGAACGCGATATGCGCCACGGTCTTTCCATGCCGCCTAAACCACCAGTCTTCGACTACTTCACGACCGCAATGCGACCACGATGGATTTACCGGTGGCTGACCGGGCGCAAGATGACCTATGGAAACTACTCCATCGATGGCAAAGCGCTCCGCATGGATCAAATGAATCAGTGGATGGCCAGCAACAAGAATTCGAGTGCTGATTGGGCGGATTTCGCTAAGCTGCGCCAGCAGTGGGACGGGAAGCTGGTGATCAAGGGCATCATGGATGCCGAAGACGCCGCGCGAGCGGTAGCCGAAGGTGCCGATGGCGTCTTCATCTCAAATCATGGAGGTCGACAGTTCGACGCGCAACCAGCCACCATCGACGTTTTGCCTTCGATCGTCGCAGCTGTGGATGGAAAGGCCGAGATCTACCTTGACGGCGGGATACGTCGCGGACATGACATCGTCAAGGCAATCGGGCTGGGTGCCACCGCTGTAATGGCGGGACGCCCATTTGCCTACGCCTTGGCGACCGGTGGTGAGCCAGCGGTGAGCAAGGCCTTCAAGATTCTGCACGACGAGTTCAAAGGCGCCATGGGTTTCGTCGGAAAAACCAGCGTGGAATCAATAGACGAGTCGGTCTTCGCGCTGCGTAGTCGAATCAACGACTACGTTTAGCAAAAGGTCCGGCACGCGAGCGAATACAGGTTCTCAAGACGCGGTTCGTCCCGGTTCCAAGCAATAGGCCTTGGAACCGGGACCGCGGCGAACCTTTTGCATGCTTAGCCAAGAACGGGTTGCCCATCGGGAACGCCCGCATGAGGCTGAATCCGCCACCCAGAACAAGGTTCAGAGTCACTTACCAAACATCTGCAAGGTAGCTATCGCAGCCACTGACTAGGCTGCGCCACATCTCTAGAAACCCGCAGTATGGTTCTGTTAAGCCTTGTCGATTGCTTCCTTCAGCGCAGCAAGAATCAGCGCTACCGAGGTTGGGTTAGCGTTCGGCCCCATCAGACCGATACGCCACACGGTGTTCGCGTACTGTCCGACGCCGCCACCGATTTCAATGTTGAAACGCTCCAGCAGGTAGCCGCGGACCTTGGCCGAGTCCGTCCCTTCTGGAACCTTGACCGTAGTCAATTGCGGAAGTCGGTAGCCTTCGGTTGCAAATAATTCCAAGCCCATGGCCTCGAGACCATCTTGCAACAGCTTGCCAGCTTCCTGATGGCGCGTGGTCACTGCGTCCAGGCCTTCGGCGAGGATCCGGTCGATGCCGGCTTCCAACGAAGTGACCATGGCAACTGGTGCCGTGTGGTGGTAGGTGCGCCCACCGCCGCTTGCGCCGGTGGCATATCCACCGAGCAGACCGAGATCCAGGTACCAGGACTGGGGCTTCTGAACGCGGCGTTCAAACGCGCGGTCAGAGATGGTGAAGGGTGCCAGACCGGGCGCAACACCAATGCATTTCTGGGTTCCAGCGTAGCCGATGTCGATTCCCCACTCGTCTGCCAAGACCGGCATTCCGCCAATGGAAGTCACCGCATCCACAATCAACAAGGCATCACCTTTGATGGCGCCGAGTGCGGCAATATCGGAAACTACTCCGGTGCTCGTCTCAGCATGCACGCCAGCAATTACGGTGGGATTCGGGTGTGCCGCGGCGACTCGCTCGGCGTCGATAGGTGTTCCGTACTCGTGGTCCACACGTACGACTTCGGCGCCCACGCGCGAGGCAACCTCGCACATGCGCTCACCAAACAGCCCGTTGATGGCAATGACTGCCACATCCCCTGGATTGATGGTATTCACGAAAGCGGCTTCCATGCCAGCGGAGCCGGTAGCACTCAGCGGCAAGGTACGAGTGTTCTTGGTCCCCCATAGGGTGCGCAGTCCATCGCCTACACGGTCCATGCGGGCAATGAATGCTGGATCCAGGTGACCGAGCAAGGGAAGCCCCAGCGCGGCGGTTGCTTCTGGATATGGGTTGCAGGGACCTGGGCCGAACAAATGACGTTGCAGAACAGTCGTGCTCATGACTACTCACTTTCATTCAAGGTGGGCGTGCGTTACCTTCACCTTAGAACCAAAAACGCTTGATAGCGAAAACTAAATTTCGTATGTCGGATGTCGAATTGCATTGCGCTATCGACACCGTTGCGCTCGAACCTCAATGACGATACTCGCGCCGACTCCCGCTACCCTGCACGAAACAGCGGAAGGACCACTCTGGGCTGGTCCTTCCTCCGAGTCAACGAGTCTGAATCACCTACGCCTGTACGCGGGCAGCGCCCAGTTGCGCCATAAAATCGGGCAGCTCTCGCACACCTTCCAAGATCGCATCGTGAGGGTGCAGTTCGAGGTCTGCGCGTCCAAGCTTCCCGGTGAGCACTCCCACCGCAATGGCTCCAGCGTTCGTCGCCGCCTGCAGATCGTTGACCGTATCGCCGACAGCAATCACCTTCGCCACGTCTAGTACTCCGGTCTGTTCCATCACCCGGTGGATCATGTACGGCGCAGGACGGCCAGCTGCCACCTCATCGGCGGTGACTACGGCATCAAGCAACCTGCCCTCTCCAACTCGCCAGCCCAGGCCGTTGAGCAAATCGGTGGCCACGTCTCTTGAGAATCCCGTCGTCAAAGCGATTTTCACGCCTTGTTTCGCCAAAATCTCGAAAGCCTCTACTACACCAGTAAGGGCGACCGGAGGGTTCTGAGCATAGTAGGAAAACAGTAATTCGCGGAAGCGATTAAAAGTTTCCGCTACTAATTGTTCTTCCGCTTTTCCACCACCCAAACGGATGAGCGCGGTAATGGCTTCACGCTTCTCCGCCCCCATCCAGATCTGCAGGTTTTCAGGCGAAACGTCCACTCCGGTTTCGCGCACTGCATTCTCCAGCGCCCTGTAGACATCCGCATGTTCATCGATGGTTGTTCCTGCCATGTCGCAGGCGATCAGTTCGATCATGTTCTTACTCCAAGGTGTTGTTAGGTAACTGAGCTCGGGACGCGAGTTAGTGCGGCACGATGCTCGCTGGTATTTTCGATGCTGAAGTTTGCAAGCTGCGGCAGGTACCTGTCATCGGAATATTCAAGTATTTCTCCCGCACGCGACGAGGTGATCCGTCGTTCGCGCAGTAGCGGTGTGCCCACTTGAACACCTAGAAGTTCGGCATCCGTCTCATCCGCGGCGACTGCGTCAATTGTGTGCCGTCCGCGCGAGAGATCGACTCCCTGCTCACGCAAGTACCCAAAAATGGATCCTGAGTCGCTGTCAAAATCGAACAATAGTCGCCCGGCTTCCAGCGCAAAATTGGAGCGTTCAACCATTGCCGGAGTTTCGTCCAGCAGTCGCAGTCGCAGCACTTGAATCACTTTCTCGTCCGCCCTGAGTCCCATCTGCTCTGCCACGATCGAGTCGGCAACGCGTCGGGCGAGTTCCACCGTGCGCTGTCCCGGAGAGCGTCCAATCGATTGAGCCCATTCGGTAAAGGACATGAAAGTGCTGAAGGACTGGGACGGCACGGTGTGCGCCACCGTAGGCGGCTTCCCTTGCCCACCGGCAATGAGTCCCTCGGAGCGCAGGGTGGCGAGGGCATGGCGAACGGTACCTCGTGAAGCCTCGACTAAGGCACACAGTTCAGATTCACTTGGAAGCTTGTCTCCTTCTCGCCATTGTCCTGACGCAATACGCTGCCTCAGGTCGGCGGCTAATTGCTGATGCTTTGGATAGTTCTTGTTCGGGCTCACAACTTGATCATACAAGTGCGACAACTGAAAATTCGCGGTTTTCATGGACATCGAAACGAATCCTAGGTAAACGAATGGCCCGCAAGTTGAACACTAATCAAACTTGTATAGACAAGTGCTATTTTAGCTTGAATAGGCTCTCCGAAGAAGTGCATGATCAATTTTGTGATCAACGAAAACACCTTCCACAACGAAACTCCCAACGCCATGCATGCCGATGTAGTGGTCATTGGCGCCGGGATCGTAGGCTTGGCCCATGCCGCCCGCTCGGTCGATGCCGGGCTCTCTGTCCTCGTCATCGATCGTGACCACCAAGCAGTCGGCGCGTCCGTCCGCAATTTCGGCCACTGCTGCATTACTGCCCAAAGCGGTGAACTTTACGAGCTAGCTCAAGCCGGACGGCCCTTGTGGTTGGACTACGCAGATCGCGCAGGTTTCTGGGCCGCCGAGTCCGGAGCACTCGTGGTGGCTACCACCCCGACCGAGCTTCAGGTCCTGCGCGAGCTGTCAGATCGGCGTGCCCCTGGTCAGATCACTTTGCTCACGGCTTCCCAAGTCGCTCACGAACTGGGGCGCTCCGAAACCCAGGGGCTCCTCGGTGGCGCCATGTTGCGTGATGACCTTCGTGTGGATCCCCGAACCACAGTTGCGAAATTGGCAGGGTGGATCGATTCGCTGCCACAGGCTTCGGTACGTTGGAACACTTCGGCGCTCGGCTTCGGCATCGGAGAGCAGCGCCGCGCTCGAGTCGAGACCAGCCGGGGGCCTATCGAAGCGGATCAGATATTTGTTTGTGTGGGCCACGACGTTGATTATTTGTTCCCCGCTCTGGCCGAAGAACACCGGATCAAGCGCTGCGCACTGCAGATGGCAAGTTCCGAAAGCCCTGCAGATCTCAAACTAGAACCAGCGGTGCTCACCGCAACGTCAATGCTGCGCTATGAAGCGTTCACCGAGGTCCCCTCGGCTCAGAAATTACGCGCCGAGGTGCGCTCCAAGCATCAAAACCTATTGGATATTCAAGCAAATGTGATGTTTACCCAGCGGCCGGATGGGACGCTGCTCTTAGGCGACTCTCACGATTACGAATTAACCCATCCGCCTTTTATCCAGGAAGACATTTCAAACACCCTGCTGAGCGCCATCGAAGCCGTTCTTCACCGCGAACCGCTGAGCATTCTCGAACGCTGGCAGGGAGTCTATGCCTCCAGCGACGTTGGACCGCTCTTGATTCACAACGTCGCCGAGGCCATCACCGTAGTATCCGTCACCGCCGGTGTCGGTATGACGCTGTCCTTCGGCTTGGCCGACCGCAACGTTCGCTCGCTCATTCAGGAGCCCTCGCTGAGCGCCCCATCGAAGTGACACAAAGTTACCCATTTCTTTCTTCAGGAGTAATCATGAAACTTTCACGCACCGTCGCAGTGGCGGCATCTGCCATAGGGCTCGTAGCGTTGTCGGCCTGCGGTAGCCCGCAGACCCAATCGGAGGCGGTAACTGACGTCCCGGCATTTTGCGCCGATGGTCCGCTGATGTTTGGCATAGAACCGTTCGAAGCCCCAGCGAAACTCGAGCCCGCTTATGGGGTCCTGGCAAATGCACTTGAACGTGAGTTGGGTTGCAAAGTTGAGATGCAGGTAGTCGAAGATTATTCGGCCGAAGTGCTCGCCATGCGCAATGGCAAGCTGGATCTAGGTCAGTTCGGTCCCGTGGGCTATGTCTTCGCAAGCGAGCAGGCAGGTGCCGAGCCACTGGTATCCTTCGGCACCGCTGAGGGCGAGTTGAGTACCTACACGGCCGGCATCTGGGTTCCCAAGGACTCGGATATTACCTCCATCGAGCAGCTTCGCGATGCTGATCTGGCCTTGGGCGGTGTGGGTTCCACCTCCGGGGATGTGCTACCCCGCTATGCGCTCAAGACCGCGGGCGTTGCCGAATCCGAGCTGAATCTGAACTATGCCGGAGGCCACCCCGAGTCATTGCTCGCGCTGACCAACGGCACTGTTGACGCCGCCCAGATTAACTCGCAGACCCTGGCCGTGGCAAAGGCTGAGGGAACCTTCGACCCTGCGGACTACCGCGAGATCTGGACCTCTGAACCAATCCCCAATGACCCCATCACCATTCGTGCCGATGCCGATCCGGCGCTGAAGGAAGCAGTCAAGACCGCATTGCTTGAATTGCCCGAGGCGGACATCGCCCAGGTAGGTGCATTCCTTGATGTCACTCCTCCAGGTCCGCTGCTCGAAGTCACCAAGGATACCTATCAGCCATTATTTGATCTTGCCGCCGAAATGGGCCTAACCGAGAAGGACCTCTAAGTGCGCGATTCAGTTCCTGCCCCACCCTCAACTCCCGCTCGAGCGCTAACAGTTACCGGTCTGGCAAAGTCATTCAATGACCGCAAAGTGCTAGACCAAGTGAACTTCCATGTGAACCGCGGAGAGCTGGTTGCCTTCCTCGGGGCCAACGGATCTGGTAAGTCGACCACGCTTAAATGTGTTGCCGGATTATCCGCACCGGATTCCGGAATCGTTGAGCTTGAGGGAACCGATCTGGCAACGCTCCATGGCCGGGCCCTGATCGAGTCGCGCAGTAGGGCCGCCATGGTTTTCCAGAAAATTCATCTGGTGCCACGCCGCACGGCGCTGGAAAATGTTTGCGCTGGAGGTTTGGCACGCGTCTCCGGATTAGCTTCGATCACTCCGGTTTTCTTCTCTCGTCAATTACGTGAAGAAGCCATGGCTAGTCTTGATCGGGTGGGGATGGCAGACCGTGCCTTGGATAAAGTCGGACGCCTTTCGGGAGGGCAGCAGCAACGTGTAGCCGTGGCCCGAGCACTCTGCCAGCGGGCCTCAGTGTTGTTAGCCGATGAACCGGTATCCGCCCTCGACCCACATGCTGCGGAGAACATCATGGAGCTGCTGTCCGAACTCGCCCATCAGGAGAACCTAGCTGTCGCAGCGGTATTGCATCAACCAGATTTGGCACTGCGCCACGCGGATCGCGCTATTGGCCTGATGCACGGTCGCATTATTTTTGACGGTCCGGCTAGCTCGTTGAACGAACCGGTCCTGGATACGCTCTACTCCCCTGAACGGAGCGCAGCATGAGCCTGCAGATTGAACCTCGAATCGAAAGTCACCCCATGGACGAGTCCAGCTCAGTCATAGCTTCCCGGCCGGCAACGCTCAGCGTGCCACACGACCGGAACCGAGTACGCAGACGCCTGCTCTGGGGCGCGGCCACTGTCCTCATCGTGATACTGCATCTCTTGGCTATACGTGGCACGGATTTTGACCCGGCAGTACTCGTTGAGGGTTGGCGGGGCATGGCACGTTTTCTCGGTGATGCCTTCCCGCCGGATCTGAACTGGGAAACCGTCGTGAAGCCAGGGTTGGAGGCCACCCTCGTCACGCTATGGATTGGCCTGTTGGGTACCACGTTATCCATTCCTACTGCATTGCTCTTGGCAGTTTTGGCGGCGCGTAGCACTTCCCCACATCCGCTGGCCTACCAAATTTCCCGTGCGATTTTGTCGTTCTTCCGGGCGGTACCAGATATCGTCTTTGCGCTGATCTTCGTCACCGCGGTTGGGCTTGGCCCATTTGCCGGGGTGCTGGCACTGATCTGCCACAATACTGGCGTGATGGGAAAGTTGTGGGCGGAGTCAATGGAAGAAACTGACCATGGTCCGCAAGAGGCCCTCTCCACGACCGGTGCATCAAGGTTGCAACAGATAGCGCATGGTTCCCTGCCTCTGGTTGTCCCTCAGTTTATTGGCTTGTTGCTGTACCGCTTCGACGTGAACGTTCGCTCGTCACTCGTGTTGGGGTTGGTGGGTGCCGGAGGTATTGGCTTGCTCATCAATCAGGCGATCAAGTCTTTCCAGTTCGACACCATGCTCACCCACATCATCATCGTTCTGTTGCTTATTATCGTGGTGGACCAGGCCTCAGGGTTTATCCGCCGCAGGCTGGCAGTCTAGGACGCCTCGCGGGTTTTCCGCTCGGAGGATCCAACCAACTGTTCGCTAAGATTGTCCGGCTCCCGCAGGAGCTGGGCGATCTTTTGCTTTCAATGATCTACTCGCGCCACCAATTCTCAGCCGATTCCTCAGTGCTCGGCGACAGCAATGAGCAGAACTGCTAGAACCTAAATGGAGCATTGCTTCTTGAAAAGGTTGTCGGCATAACCGCCACATATTTTCCGTACCGGTCGGTAATTTCTTGTGCCAGTAGCAACGGTTCGGTTAATACCAAAGGCAAGGCAGCGGCAGGAACCTGCAAGAGGTGTGTGCCGCCGCTAAGCCCTCTGCACAATACGAGTTTATTGAGCTTTCGCAGCTCAGTGCTGCATGACGTTTAATGAGAACTCGATGAATCCGTCATCTTCTACTGCAACGAATCCCAAGTCCGGGGCTTCAACACCGAAGTCGGCCCAGTTCACAGGTATCTGGCCGACCAGCTGGGCCTGTCCGTCATTAAAGACGGCCTCCACGTCAGTGGTCACCGCAACGGTCTGTCCATTGAGAGTCAGTTCACCAGTCATGTTGAAAGATTGAGCGCCGCCGACATGTGACGCAGACACGTCAACTGGTTCGACAAGGCTGAAGGTTGCTTCAGGGAACTGCTCGGTATCGATGGCAGTAGTCCGGAAGTACTGGTCGCGTCGGTCGGAGTCAGTTGAGATGGTATCCACTTGCAGGGTGAGATCCGCTGCGATGAGCTGATCTTCTTGAACTGTGAGAGACCCGGTAATGTCTTCGGTACGCCCAGTGACTGTCACGTCGGCACCGTTGAGAACTTCATCGAGACGGTATCCGGCGAAGGAACCCGAACCGACGGACCAAGTTCCAGAGGTGTCCCCGGCACTCGAATCACTGCCAGTTTCCGGCGCACCGTTGGACTGTTCAGCCGCAGGGGTCTGGGAAAGTGTTGGCACGTCTTCGGCCTGAGCCGAGACGGTGGAGGCATAGATACGACTGCCAATAAAGACGCCCGCAATAATGGCTACTGCTGCCAAAGCAATAATCCATACTCGCCGTATCTTTTTGGATTTCTTCTCGACGGACTGGACTGAATCTGTCTGCTCTGTCATTGCAACTCTCGATTGATCACGCCGTCCTTCGACGACAATTTACTTGACCATTCAATTGTTCCATCGGCAATGTGAGTCGGTGTGGAATCCATAGGACTTCACCAAATATCCACAGCCGCTAAACAGGGAATCGGTTTTGGAACACCACATCTCAGCTTCAAAGGCGCCAAAAGGAAAATCCCCGCCCCCCCATGAAGGGAAGCGGGGATGTTCACACCGAAGCGTGAGACTACTTGCGCAGGCCCAAACGCTCGATCAGCGCACGGTAGCGCTCGATGTTGGTGTTCTTGAGGTAGCCGAGCATACGACGACGGCGACCAACCAGAGCCATCAGGCCGCGGCGGGTGTGGTGATCGTGCTTGTGCATCTTCAGGTGCTCGGTCAGGTCCTTGATACGACGGGACATAACGGCAATCTGAACCTCAGGCGAACCGGTGTCACCCTCGTGGGTGGCGTAAGCCTTGATGATTTCGTTCTTTACTGCGGCATCTAATGCCATAACAAACTCCTGGAGTTGGACCGCGTTTCATTCGGTGTGAGCGTCAGACACTCACGACGGCGTCTCGCAACCGCGGACTGCAGCGAGAACCATCGACAATCATATCACCGACGGACCCGTCGGCGCGCCCTCCAAGCATGGGTGAGATAGGGCACCTCGACGATTTGTGCCGCTTCAAAGCCCAGATGCTCGCACCAATACCAGATCAGATTCTGCTCAACTTTGGCTCTGGTTTCTTCCTTGGAGCGCCGGTAGTAGCTGCGCGAACGAGTCAGTTCCAAGATGCCTTGAAGGTCCAGTTCCATCGGCCAATGCCAGATCCCCGATTCCGGGGTGTCGAATTCTTTGCCTAGCGGTGGCGCAATTTCCGGACGGTGCACGTCCCCGGCATGCATGATGCGAGCCAGTCGATGAACCCAAGGCACTTCTACGTCCAGTTGGTTCCAAAGCAAAACAAGCGAACCATCGTTGCGCAACAACCTGGCGGCTTCGGCGCTAGCAAGAGGCGGATCAACCCAGTGCCAGGCTTGGGCATAGGTGATCAAATCCGCACTATTCTCCGGCATCCCGGTCGCTTCTCCGGAGGCACATACCGTATGCACTTGCGGTATGCGCTCCTTGAGCACGGCTAGCATGTCTTCGGACGGATCCACCGCCCAGACATCTATCCCCGCCCCGAGGAGCTGTTCGGTGAAAATTCCAGACCCGCAACCGATGTCTATGGCGCGCTCCACGAAATCGCCGGAAACTGTAAATTCCAACGCTTCGCGTGGATACGCCGGACGAATTTTGTCGTAATTCGCGGCCCCAGCCTCATATGCGGAGGCCAGGTCCGCGCGACGCTCGGGTTTCATGGTGAACGCACGGCGAGGCAGTGAAGGAATTTCCGGCATGTTCCTAGTGGGATTCGGTGGCCAGCACGCTGCGCGCCTGGACCACATCTTCATTCATCTGCTCGATCAGCGCTTCGATGCCACGGTAGGCCACCATGGGGCGCAGATGAGAGATGAACTCAACAACAATTTGCTGGCCATAGAGGTCAAATTCCTCGTAGCCCTCTACGGGGCGATCAATCACGTGGGCCTCGACGACGCGCGCAACACCGTCAAAGGTCGGGTTCGAACCCACCGAGATGGCCGCAGGCCAGCGCACTTCGGCTTCGTCGATCACCCAGCCGGCATACACGCCATCTGCCGGGATAATACCGGCAGCCTCTGGCGCCAGGTTTGCTGTGGGGAACCCCAATTCGCGTCCACGGGCTGCCCCGTGGACTACTTCGCCGCGCATCCGGTGCGGACGTCCAAGGATGGCCGCTGCGGCTTCGACGTTGCCTGCCGCCAGTTCTTCGCGGACCCACGTGGAGGAAAGACGACGCTTATCGCCTACGTCTTCGACACCGATGACATCAAAACCGTATTTTGCGCCCAGCTCGCGCATGAAGTCGAAGTCGCCGGAGTTGCCATGGCCGAAGCGGACGTCGTGGCCCACCACCACTGCCACCGCATTGAGCTTCTCTACGATGATGGAATGCACGAATTCTTCGGCCGACTGTTCGGCGAATTCGAGGGTGTAGTTGATCATTAAAGTCGCATCCAGGCCAACACTGGCCAAGGTGTCGATACGATCTTCCAGACCCATGATGAGCTCGGGAGCAGAGTCAGGGCGGTGCACCTGTGCTGGATGTGGGTCAAAGGTGATCGCTACCGATTTAGCCGAGCGCCTTTTGGCATGCGAGACCGCAGAATCTAGAACTTCACAATGCCCGAGGTGGACGCCGTCGAAGTTACCAATGGTCACGACAGCGGGAGCCATATCCGTGGGGACTGAGTCCAGGCCCTTCCAATAGTGCACTTTGCTCCTCTTGACTCTGCAACGAAAGATAAATAGTTTACCGAGGTAATTCTTGCACGTCTTTAGACGTGACGCTCATTACGGTTACGGAAGAGCCACCACAAACCAATCAGTGGCAGCACCAGCGGAATATAGCCATAACCCTTGCCGAAGTAGCTCCACACGGAGTCGTGGCCGAAGTGATCAGGTAGCACGAAGGACAGCAATCCAACCACGAGCACGCCCAGCAATTCGAAGCTCACCGCAAACAGGGAGAGCTTCCAAGCCCCTGGCTTAGCGGAGGACAGAGTAAAAGTAGCGAGGATATAAACCAGACCTGCAAGCAATGACAAAAGGTAAGCCAGCGGGGCTTCAGAGAAGTCACGAAAGAAAATCTGGTACAGCGCACGCACTGTGGCCGAAAGCGCTAGCACACCGTAAACGGCGATAATAATGCGGCCCAGTCCGGTGGTTCTTCCCGGACGTGGCGCTTTGTCAACGCCACGAGCTTGCGCAGCTTGTACGATGCGTGAATTACGTGGTTTCTCGCTCATGCAACAACTCCTACGTGCCAGATTTGCTCCATGCGGAACAACATAACAAATGTGATGGCTCCCGAAACAGCCAGTACTGTATTTGCCCAGCGGCTCTTATCGCTGACCGCCCAGAAGAACGCTATCGGCGGCATGATTGCCGCGGTCAGCAAATAACCCCAGAATTCCCAAGACTCACCGAGAATAGCTTCTCCCCCGGCCTGGCGAATACCCGCAGCTACCGCATAGACAATCAGAAAAATCTCGGTTCCTGCTGTTGCGATCAACGCCCAATCATCCGGATAACGCCGGATGATGGTGGCAATGATTCCGAGCAACACGGCGAGCGCACACACGATGGCGCCGGCGATAAAGAAGCCGTTAAGGGCAAACAAGACTGAGCCTTTCTGAAAGTCTCACGAAGAAATGAGTTACTGCTTTCCGGTGAAGACTATTTGGCCGCGAGCTTTCTCGCCCTTATCTGCAATGAGTGCCACCAGTCCGCCGTCCGGTGCGAAAGCCGCTACGAGCTCGCCCTCGGGCAGTTCCATAACATTCTTGGAAGCGGTGATGGTTCGTCCGTAAGAGAGCTCGGAAGCTTCGTCTTCGGTCAGTTCGCGGCTTGGGAATAGAGCCGCGGCTGCCTTGTCGAGCGAGAGGATCTCGAACTCTTCGGCGAGCTGTTCCAAACGCTTTGCTTTTGCTATCGGATATGGGCCGACCTCGGTGCGACGCAGCGCGGTGAGATGACCGCCAACGTTGAGCGCTTCGCCCAAGTCTCGGGCCAATGCCCGGATGTAAGTTCCTGATGAGCAGGAGACGGTGACGTCTACGTCCAACACCTTGCCACCCACTTCGCGGCTGATTTCATGGATGTCGAAGCGGGAGATGGTGACCGGGCGGGCTTTGAGTTCTACTTGCTCGCCGGCACGGACTCGAGCATAGGAACGCTTGCCATCTACCTTGATCGCCGAGACCTGGCTTGGGATCTGCTCGATATTGCCGCGAAGCTTGGCGATTTCGCGTTCAATATCCTCGTCGGTCACCGCTGCCGCAATGCGTTCGGAGATAACCTCGCCTTCAGCGTCATCGGTGACGGTGTTCTGTCCCAGACGGATGGTGGCGGTGTAGGTCTTGTCGTGTCCCACAATGTAGGTCAGTAGACGTGTTGCCTTGTTAACACCGATCACCAGGACACCCGTTGCCATGGGATCAAGGGTGCCAGCGTGGCCTACCTTGCGGGTTCCTGCAAGCCGACGGATTCGGCCCACCACGTCATGGGAGGTCATTCCCTGATCTTTGTCGACTAATACGAGGCCCGAGGCCTGCTCTTCAGTGTTCTGCCCGGCTTTACTCACGCCTACCAGTATAGGCGTTATGAAGGCCGCCCTTGCGGTGATGCGTGTCATGCGGCCACAGCCCTCGTCCCGAAAATCGGCTACGAATAGAAATCCAATCCAAATTTCATTCCCGGCGCGGCAAGCACAGATCATTCCGTGCCTAAGTTCAGCGGTGGACAGAGAACCCCGGCTCGATAGGTTCGAAGCACCTGGAAGGAAGAGAATTTCCTAGGACCCAATGCCAGATAACAGACTAGAACCCCGCGAACTGATCAAGTTCATTCTTTTCTTGGCGGGTTGCTTACTGCGCTCGGGGCTACCCGTAGCGCTTGGTTTTTGACACAACTAGCATTCCCGCAATTGGGTGAACTCAACGCTGGACTCTAGGGATGAGTACCGCTACTGTCCCTCGTGTTCATACTGACGATTCTTGGAGCCGGCAAAAATCAGATGCCGCTGGCGACGATTGGCGCCGCGATGGGTTCCCATGTCCGTGTGGGTCTAGAAGACTCGCTGTGGATCGGCCCGGGGCAGCTTGCGGCGTCGAATGCCGAACAGGTGACCCGTATCCGAACTATCCTCGAAGCACTGAATTTTGAGGTGGCCACTCCCGATGAAGCACGCGAAATGCTGGCGCTCAAGGGGCGTGAAAACGTAGCCTTCTAGCCCCCTGGCAAGCTTTCGAAACACGCAAACGAAAATTTGGCTCCGGCTCCTCAAGGATTGCGCAGCACAGTCTGCGTCTGCCTTGAGCAGCTCAAGCGGGCTAAGCGCAGCCCCCTATTGAGCGGCGATCGGGTTTGGCCGACGCCTCAGGTATAGCCGGGCTAGCGGCACTACTTGTTCGAATCCTCCGGACGTTTCCGGAACTGATCGGAGATGAGGTTGGCGTTCGCGTGGTCCCATTGTTCAATCATGCTCTTACCGCCGTGTCCATCTCCTTCGTCAATGATGTGTGACTGTTAGTTTCAATTGGCGGTTTATTACCGTTAAAAATGGCGCATCGCACAGCACGGTTCACTCTGGTTCTAAATGGTTGAAGGCGGGGCGCTAATTTCCCGGTGGAAATAGTGCCCCGCCTTCAACAGCAACGAAACCAGCGCTAATGCAGGACGTTGCCCGGCTGCTGGGTGAGCTGCTTGCGGTGGACGCGGGCAGCACGAAGGCCGTTGGCAATCACGATGACTTCTGCGACCTCGTGAACCAGCACTACCGCGGCCAATCCCAGCACTCCGGTAATAGCCAAGGGCAGCAGGACAACGATGATCGCCATTGACAGGACGATGTTCTGATTCATGATCGCCCGGCCCCGTCGAGCATGGGACAAGGCTTGCGGGATCAGTCTCAAATCGTGGCCGGTGAAGGCTACGTCGGCTGATTCTATGGCAGCATCGGCACCGGTAGCGCCCATCGCAATCCCCACGGTAGCGCTAGCCAAGGCAGGGGCATCGTTGATCCCGTCACCGATCATCCCTGTAGGAACCTGCTGCACCGACGAAGCGATTTCACGGGCCTTGTCTTCAGGCCGCAGTTCGGCATGAACGGTGTCTATACCGGCGATTGAAGCCAGCGCGCGGGCAGTACGGAAGTTATCGCCGGTGAGCATCACCACGTCGATTCCCTGGTCATGCAGGTCTCGAATTGCCTCGGCCGCTTCAGGGCGTAGTTCATCGCGCACGCCGATCACGCCAATGACCTGCTCTGCGCGAGTGACCATGACGCAGGTTTGCCCGGAGGCCTCCATGGATTCAACAGCGGAAGCAAGCGATCCTGGGGCAATCCATCGAGGACTGCCGACCCCGACCTGCACACCTTCCAGGACGCCGGTAATGCCGTTTCCTGGCTCTTCGTTAACCGCCGTTGCCTCAGAGATCGTGGACACTGCTGCGGTGATGGCCGTAGCTAGAGGGTGGGTGCTGTGCTGTTCCAGGGCGGCGGCAACGGCGAGCACCTCTTCGCGGGTCGCATCATCAACGGTCTGGACTTGCGTGACCACTGGCTGATTGCGTGTGAGCGTTCCAGTTTTATCTACCGCGATGCGGCGCAGGGAACCAAGCCGTTCGAACGCTGCTCCGCTTTTGATGATGACACCGAACTTGCTGGCAGCTCCGATACCGGAAACAACGGTGACAGGAACGGCGATGGCCATCGCGCAAGGCGAGGCTGCGACCAGCACGATCAGTGCGCGTGTGATCCAGGTTTCGGGATCGCCGAAGATCGCTCCAAGCACAGCGACCAGTACCGCCAGGACGATGACACCGGGAACCAGCGGGCGGGCAATGCGGTCAGCGAGCCGTGCCCGTTCGCCACGTTCCGACTGGGCTTGCTCGACTAGGCTCACCAACGTGGTCAGGGAGTTGTCCGTGCCGTTAGCCGTTGCAGTGACTACTAGCGCGCCGGATGAATTGATGGAACCAGCAGCAACCTGGTCACCCACTGTTACTTCCACGGGAATTGATTCCCCTGTGATAGCGGAGGTGTCTAAGCTGCTTGATCCCTGGCTGACCACGCCATCGGTTGCCAAGCGTTCACCAGGCTTCACGCGCAGGGCATCGCCAATCTTGATCTCTGCTGCACTGACCACGACCGGTGCGCTGTCACGGATGATGGTGGCGGTTTCCGGGACGAGCTTCAATAAAGAGCGCAGGCCCGAGCGTGCCCTGTCCATGGCTTTGTCTTCCAGTGCTTCGGCAATGGAATACAGGAATGCCAGGGCTGCGGCTTCTTCGACATAGCCGAGGATGACCGCACCGGTGGCGCTGATGGTCATCAGCAGCCCAATGCCGAGTTTCCGTTTCGTGAACAGGTTTCGTAGGGCGCTGGGAACAAAGGTAAAAGCGCCCAGCAGCAGGCCGATCCAAAACAGCACCATGGCCACGATGGCGGCGCTCTCGCCGTGGGTGCTCCATTCAAGGACGAGCCCAGCGAGGAAGAAAACGCCGGAGGCTATGGGTACGAGCACATGCCAATCCCGCCACCAGGGCAGTTCCTCTTCGAATTCTTCGGTGGGTTCCGGTGAATCGCAACCGCAGGCGGAACTCATGCTTGCTCCTCGTGTTCTCGATCGGCGCTGGTGGCGCAGTCAGGGCAGGAAGAGTCCAGGCAAGGTACTTGATCATCGACGGCCAGCGTCACGTCAACCAGGGCGCTCAGAGCGGTGGTGAGGTGCGGATCGGTGATTTCGTACCGGGTGTTGCGGCCTTCCAGTTTCGCCACGACAATTCCGCAGCCGCGCAGGCAGGTCAGATGGTTGGAGACGTTGGCGCGGCTCAGTCCCAGGGTCTGGGCAAGTTCCGCTGGGTATCCGGGTTCGTGCAGCAAGGACAGGAGGATGCGTGACCGGGTGGGGTCGGCCATGGCGCGGCCAAGCCGGTTCATCGCATCGATCCGCGATTCAATGTTCATCATACGATGTACTATACAGCACTTGATGTACTAGTGGCACCGCCCAAAATCGATCGTTTCTGAGAACCTGAAAAGCGCATTCCGAGCATCAGTTCGAAGTGCGCTTTTTCAATGTTCTTGGATTCCCAAAACCTGGTACCGAAAGTCGACCGGGCTTGAAGGGGCACGGAAGGTTTTTGGGATGTTTAGTGGTCTAACTCTTTAATTCTGCGGTAGAGGGTCGCTCGGGACATTCCCATATCTTTGGCGACTTGGGTGGCTGGATCGCCTGCCTGGATGAGCTTGGCTGCGGTTCGGATCTGGGATTCGGTGAAGGTAGGTCGGCGACCGCCGAGGTCCCCTCCGGCGGTGCGGCGTTTGGTCACAGAGTCGTTGATGCGTTCACGTTTGATCTCCAGCTCCATTTGCGCGAGTGCTGCCATGACAGTGAAGACCATGGCTCCCATGGGTGTCTTGGTATCTACATCGCCGCCGCCGAGGTTTAGCACTCGCAGTCCGATATTCCGTTCGCGCAGTTCTTGGGCGAGTTCGAGCATTTTCTGGGTGGAGCGTCCGAGCCGGTCCAGGGTAGTAATCACCAGGGTGTCGTCTGGGTAGAGTGCTTCGAGGGCTTTATCGAGTCCAGGACGTTTGGCCAGCGCCCCGGAGAGTCCACGGTCGGTGTAGAGGTCATCGCGCCGGATGCCAGCCGCCAATAGGTCTTGGATTTGCCGGTCGGCGTCTTGGACTTTGGTGGATACGCGAGCGTATCCGATCAGCTTGGTCATGGAACCCTTGAAAGTGTCTCGCAACTAATAGTGTCAATATGATTCTACGACATTGGTTGTGACACATAGTTGCGAGAATTTAGAACCGTTGAGTTTTCAAGGATTTTCAGCTGGGGGAGCGGCGCTCGGTGAGACGTCTTGCAACCCATGGGTTGCAAGACGTCTCATCCAGGTGGAAGCCTCTTTTTGGGAAATAGAAGATACGGATACGTTCTAGTTTTGCAGTGGCCTAGTTTCTACTGTTCTGCGTTCGAGAACTAGCGTAGGAGCATCCTCATCGTGCGTGATGGTTGCGTTTTCTTCTAGGCAACAGTCGTTGGGAATGTCTAGAACGCAAGCTAGACCTCCAGGACTGGCGGTGGAATTGTAGAGGAGCCCAATGACAGGTTCGTTATTCGCACGCATGTGAGCTTGCATGAAGAATTCGGTGACTAATTGGGTGGGGATGTAATCAATAGGCTGATCTTCATTATCAATCTTCAGTCCAAGCTGCTCTACAAATTTATGTAGAAAGCGGATTTCACGGCGCAAATGGCCAAGTTGGGGGCAGAAGATCGATGGTTCTGCCGGTAACTTAGTTAGGTCTAGGACCGCTATGTCTTTTTCTAGCCTAAAGCGTCCGAAAGTGACATGATCAGATTCTAGTGGCGTATGAGCTGAGACTTCTTTGATGGCTGTTATCTGATCCTCGGCGCCGTAGAACATCGGAATGCCAGCAGGACTCATCCTGTTAGGCGATTTCGCATATTGACGCGGCGATGTCCCCAACTCACCCGCTGGTACGTCTGTATTAAGTTTTCCCTCGGGGTGGGTTCTGGCTCGCCAAAACGTGGTTCCCCGCTCTAATGTGGAAATCAGGCCTAGCTGGCTATCTACTACTTCGCCGATATGATCCAGGACTTCGGCTGGTGTAATCTCACCTGCAGATGGATATGATTCGGTTTTCCTGCTATCCGCGAGCCAGAAAACATATCGCGTCTTATACTTCACCTGCTCACATAGATTCTCCCATGCGTCAGCCATAGCGATGTCGGGTCCTAGTGAGAAAACGTCTCGTTTGACCCAAATTCTGTCCTGCATCGAATCTCTGAGCGATTCGACGATGTCTTCCCGTGCGAACGAGTCACTGAAATCCCCAATGAGATCCCATGTATCCCATCTCTGGTTATCCGAGATTTGGTATCCGCCTTCTCGGCTATCGTAGGCAACACTTTCATCATCGATGTTGTTGAACTCGTTCTTAATTCCATCTGCAAACATGCCAACAACGAGATCAAATGTGGCTGCGTTTTGCCGTCCGCAGAAGGAACACTCATCTTGTGCGGAAGCAGAGCCGCTCACGGCGTTTTTTAGTGCTCGATCCTCAACGCAGTCGACGCAAATGGATAAGTCTGTTGGTGCCCATCCTTGCTCGTCAATTTCAATTTGTAGTCTTTTAGCCATTCCCATGGACATCATCTTAGAGTTATTGCGATGCGATAACCGCAAGGCTGCAGGGCGTCCATGTGGCTAGTGAGCTCCGGATGGATCTTCCGAGTAGGTCGAGGCACCAGACTATGAGGGTGCCGCCGGGGCGGATCTGGCTCAGGAGCTCATCGAGCTCGGGCCGGGCGCGAATGCGCGGGAGGCGATGCCCCATGTTTAAATGTCTCAATACTCGTGGAATGCAAAACTTTCGATACATAGTTTATAGCACTGTGTTTCGCGACCAATCGAGTTCGAAAATCTGTTGAGTTTTCAACTGTCTATGATTTCTACCAAGTCGGTGGGTCAGTGTGTCGTAAACGACCGTTTTTGGCGTCCGTATAAGGCCCCTTCACCGGGCATTTTCTCGGGCGGGGTATATGGGAATCTGAAATCGTTGAAAACTCGGAGTTTCGAAAACTTAACAAGTCAACGGATCGAGTGTCCCGTATGGCGACCGTCTTACGGGACACCTGAGTTCCTATTCGGAAAACTCTCTGACAGGATGCCGAAACTCGCTTGAGGCGAAATACGACTGTTCGTCACGAGATGTGTTCCTCACGGAATGCTGTCTGGGGTTGCTCAGCTGGAAATTGAATCGGCTTCCGCAATGTCGGCTAGAGCCGAATCCTCCACGCTCAACATCACACTGCTATCCCGACGGTTGAAGAGGTGTGTAATAATTGTCCGGCCGTTTGCTTCCCAGATGCAGGGTGGCGTCTCTTCGTTGTCCCACGGATGATCCGGTTTTCCAAAGAGTTCGGTGAGTTCCATCCGCAGTTTGTTGTATCCGCTTTGAGCAGCTGGATCCTCGGAGTCTTGAGTGCCGTAGAGGTGGACGGACACACCTAGGAACTCCTTGTTATAGGTGTCCCACGAGCTAGGTGCTTGTCCGCCGAGGCCTATATCCAGCTCAGTCATCTGGTGGGGCGATTCTTCGTTCTCCAGCTTGTACTGGCTCCCTGATTTGAATCCAAGGTGCGCGAATAGATTTTCACGTTCTTCATCGGACTGGGGCCAAGGCTCGTCGACCAATTTCTTGACGAGTTCCACCACGGTGTAAGACGCGGGATTCAATTCCAATACAGGTTCAGTCTCGGACATAGTGCGAGCTTACCTGGCAAGAATTGAGACATAGACCTTATGGGTTCGTCTTATGGGAATGGAACAGCTGTTCCCGAAGCAAATCTAGTGGGTGGCTCTAAGATGATCACATGATGACAGTTATTTCAGCCCCAGGTGATCTCGTTGTCGCAACCAATGATGGCGTGGACGTACGGTTTGCCGGCATCGAGTCGATTGCCGATGTTCCGATCGACTCCGCCGGATGGCTGGGAAGTGAAGGCATCAAAATCTACTTCCAAGGAATTCGCAGCCACGAGACCTGGCAACGCGACGTTCGCTACGAAGAGCAACTGACGCAATGGGCTGACATGAGAAAGCGTAAGGGGGAGGAAGCAGCGGGCGACGCACCTTCAATGCCCGGCCAGCTCATTCTTGGACCGGTTGGAGCTGTCATCTCGGACGACGTGGGAACCAATTATCGGTTGACATCCGGACAGGTCGCCGGGAGCGCGACAGAGTGGGAGTCCACCTGGGTATATCTTCCTAACCCGCCGAGAGCAGCCCGATTCTTAACACTTGAATTCACAGTTGACGATGAACCGACCGGTAAGACATGCACAGTGCGACTGGACTGACTCCGAAATTTCCCGTTTAGCGTTCCTTCTACGGGCATGCCCTAGTCGATCTATATTGGTATGCCTCAGTCCAGCGGATGGATGGATGAATTTACGCGTTTTTATCGTGTGACTCAATGTTTTCTCGAGACGAGCCCGCGCTACTTAAGCCGTTCGTAGGTGGCTTGAATTTTGTTGTACTCATTGATCGCAGTGATTTTCTGCATGTCCTCACCCGTGCCGTGAAGAATGCTTGAAGCAATCATGCCTAATGCAACTTTGTCGTAGGCTCCACCTTTAGTTCGCACGACTAGCTCGCCTTCAGCCGGGGACTCCCATGAATCGACGTAGAATGTCGGACCACTGAGCGCACTGATATTCCTGGCTCCATTCGCTCCGAGCCACTCATTGATTTTTGTATCCGCCCATTCTTGGCCGCCGTCAGTGCCATGTGCAAGTTCCTCTGCTGGGACAACTGATGGGCCGGGCGCGACTTCGTAAGCAGTACATCCAGAGAGCGCGAGAGCCATAATCAGGGTGGAACTCGTGACATTTTTCTTCATGGGTCCCTCTAATACGACGATGTCGAATAGCTAATTGATGAGTTGAGGATGAATTCAGCGATTGCAGCGCCTCCTCAGGCAATAGTAGCGAGTTGCCAGTTCACGTTCACCTGTGGAACAAGGATGCTAGATTCGCTCCAACAGGGACTGGCTCTTCCCGATAATGAAAAGTAGGCTGAATTCGCCAGAGCCGTTTTGAATCAGCTCGAATAACGGGAGGAATGCTAGAAAAAGTATTTCCTGTTCAAGGCGATATTCTGGATATTCGTCAGCTCTATGCGCGTAGCAGTTTGCATACGACGCAGTGAATTACATTTTGTAGGCCCAACTCTGGGCATAAGTAACGTAGTACGCCTTGTTGGAAAGCTGCAGCGATTGAGAAACGGAAGAGAACGATGAGGCAGAACATGATGCGCAAACCGATAGTAGCCTTACTTCTTGCGTCAGTTCTACTGCTTGCCAGTTGTACTAGCCCGCTGATTGAATCTGGCACAGATATGAATTCAAAGGTGTCAAAATCGATCGACGGGTACGAACTCATCACTGCGGAACGAGCGGCAGAGACCGGGTTCTGCACAGGCAACCCTTCAGACGAGCAGATGTCCACAGAGACCGAACACATCGGGACCTTTCTCTATCTGGAATCGGGGCACCAGCTTTCTGCGACTGGAGGCGAATGCAACAATAGAGATTTGGCGCTTACGCTTGCTGATGGTGTCGTGCAGCTTTTCTTCATCTCCTATGACGCCGTCGAAGATAGCAGTGGTGAAAGGATGGCTGGTCTCTTCGGTGAATCATGCGAAACGCTCGAAGCCTACGAAGAGCTCATGAGTTGTCGATACATCGTAGAAAACACAAATATCTCCGTCGTTGCTCGGCAGAACATTCCCGAAGAGGAGTTCAGAGACAAGTACCAGTCACTTGCCAGAAAGTTCGCTGAACAGTCCGATTTCCATCCAGAAGCTTGATACTTTGAACCGTGGGAACAACTTGCGGATTGCTAGCCTTTTGTGCACGTTAGCGGTCTACTGCAGTGTTGCCCCTCTGTCACGAAGATGAGCTGTAAAATCAATAGTCCATCTTGGCGTGATTCTCGTCGGATGCGTTGAGATTCGGGCCTGAGAGCTGCGATGACGCAGCCAGAACTGCGGAATTGCAAGTCCGCAACACGTCCCCTGCATGCCGGAGCCGGGAAGAAACTCCAGTGAAACAACCTATGCTGTAAAAATGAAATATTATGGCAGAACGATAAAAACTATCTTGGTGATAGTTGCAACGTCTGCGTTCCTTGCGCTCGGTGTGGGCTTCTCAATCCATCTTGGGCTGAATCACTTCATCGTTTCGTGGGCGGAAGCCAGAGACGTTAGTCGTACTGCGGAACCGGGGAAAGAGAAGGCCGACTATATTGCTTCTGAGATAGAGAAAATTGCCGCAGTGGAATCCGCGGTTGTACTGGAGTCTAATTTTAATGGGGCACGGATCGAGGTGAGGGTCGGTGCATTCTCACCTGGGCGGCCGGTGCATGAACAGATCCAGGAAGCTTGTAGAGAAGCCATGCGTCAGGGCTTTAATTTTGAGCCTTACGAAATCGTCTGTGAAATCAGGTAATCGCATAGAGATGTGCTTTCCGGTTTGCACCCTGGCGTTGTCACGAACTGACGAGTTAATAGGTTTTGAGATCGCGACTTACTTCGGTGTCCCGTAGAACGTTCCCCTTGCGGGTGGCAGTGCTGTGGACTATGGACAGAAATGCTGAGGACTTCGGAAACTGACAGGATCGGCGGTTTTTCAATGTTCTTGTTTTCCCGAAACTGCTTCCCGAAATAGATTCTTCCCAGAAAGTTTTTTTATCGTTTATGGGAACACTCATTGAGTGCCGGCTAATTGGCGGGAGCTGTTTCCACTTCTGCTTGGTCTATCCAGCGGGCTAGCAGGCTGAATGCTGCGAGCTGTTCGAGGGCTAGCTGCTGTTGCCCGCCATGGTTTTCCTGCGGTTTGTGCATGCCTGGGTTGCGGATGCCCGCATAGAGCCCTTCGGCGAATGCACGCGCGCCCTGGTGCAGGTTCGCATATGTGTCCCCACCGTCATTTTTGGCGAGTCGAAGTCTTGGCGCGCCTGGCTTGGCCGGGTTGGTGCTGAATGCGTCGTTGAAGAGCTTTCGCTCCGAAAGATCCATGCGTCCAAGCTTCTGCTGTGCTTCGTGATTGATAGTTTTAGCTGCCTCCATCACAGCCTCGTGGTAGTGCCCGCTATTCCACAAAGATTTGCTTCGTTCCCAGGCCCAAGGATGCAAATTTGAGGCATCCATGTCTGGTGCATCAGTTCCCAGGTGTTTACTGAGTTCTTCGCCTCGCTGAATAAGTACTTGTGAGCCACAACGATAAGTGGCCTGTTTTTCACAGTGCTTAGTGGCGGTGTTTTCTGGCCTTGGCTGTTGCATCTTCGGGCCGATGGATCAAGCACCCACATTGACTGCTGTCGCTCGGTGCGCGGCGTCTGATTAGTGAACAGGGGTGCTGATCGCTACGGCCCGCTTGGCGGCAGGGAGTGATTCCTCGGCGGTTGCGGAACCGCCGCACTGCCGAAGTTCGCGCAGTGGTCCTGCCGGACTCCATGGGTGGTCTCGGGGAGAGCTATCGCTGGATGGCTGGGGCTAGGCCAGGGAGAGGAAGAGTTTTTCCATGTCGGCACGGTCGGCTGTGGGGTCCTCGCTTTTCAGGCACTGCTCGAGCCCGGTGGCGATAATGGAGAACCCGGCACGGTCTATGGCCTTGGAGGCGGCGGAAAGCTGGGTGACCACCGCGCGGCAGTCGCCGCCTTCCTCCAGCATGCGGATCACGGCGTTAAGCTGGCCCTGGGCGCGCTTGAGCCTGTTGATGGCCGGTTTCATGGTGTCCGCTTCAAGTTCCATGGTGGGTCCCTTCAAGGTGTTGATTTCTTCAATGGTATACCCCCGGGGGTTTCCTTAGCGTATCAATGGCAGTGATTCTCGATACCCCCATGGGTATATGCCATACTCGAATACAGAGGGGGCGGCCAAGCCTCCATCAACAACCCCAGACGCAAGGAGTCACCATATGTGCCGTGCGACCAAATGCCGTAAGTGTCAGAAAACCACCTGGGCCGGATGTGGCCAGCATGTCAAGCAGGTCATGGCCCACGTGCCGCGGAGCGAGCGCTGCTCCTGCGATCCAAATGCCCCGAAGGAGTCCAGCAAGAAAGGCGGCTTCTTCGCGCGCCTCTTGGGCCGCTAGGCCCAGCCTCGCATGCGCCTGCGGCGATCGGCACCATTCCCGATGGTGTCGATCGCCGCTTTTTTGTGCATCCGTGAACGACTTGACGTATACCCCAGGGGGTATTATTGTTGCCTGTGAACCGGATACCCCCAGGGGTATGAAGGGTAAACTGACCAACCACAAGGAGAACCAATGCTTCTCGAACGAATCTATGACGAGGACCTGGCACAGGCCAGCTACTTCATCGGCTGCCAAGCCAAGGGCGAGGCCCTCGTGGTGGACGCCCGGCGCGACATCCAGGTGTACCGGGACCTTGCCGCAAAAAACGGCATGAAGATCACCGCCGTCACCGAGACCCACATCCACGCCGACTACCTCTCCGGCACCCGGGAGCTGGCCGCCGCCACCGACGCGGAGATTTACGTTTCGGGCGAGGGCGGGCCGGACTGGCAATACGAATTCGAAGCCGAACGCCTCTTTGACCAGTCCACCATCACGCTGGGAAACATCACCGTCACCGCCCTGCACACCCCGGGGCACACCCCCGAACACCTCTCCTTCCTGGTCACCGACGGCGCCTTCAGTGACAAGCCGGGCTTCCTGCTCTCGGGCGACTTCGTCTTCTCCGGGGACCTGGGCCGCCCGGACCTGCTCGACGAGGCCGCCGGCGGTACCGACACCCGTTTCGCCGGGGCCCACGACCTCTTCGTCTCGCTGAAGAACAAGTTCCTGACCCTGCCTGACTACGTCCAGGTCTACCCGGGCCACGGCGCCGGCAGCGCTTGCGGCAAGGCCTTGGGCGCCATCCCGTCCTCCACCGTCGGGTATGAGCGCAACTTCGCGTGGTGGGGTCCCTACCTAGAGGCAAACGACGAGGCTGGATTCGTCGAGGCCCTGCTTGACGGGCAGCCCGACGCCCACGCCTACTTCGGCCGCATGAAGCGCGAAAACCGCCAGGGTCCGGCCGTCCTGGGCGAACGCGCACCGCTGGCCCAGCTGGCCATCGAGGACGTTGCCACCGCCCTGGCCGCGAACGAAATCGGCATTGTCGACACCCGCCACCACACCGAGGTCCACGAGGGAACCGTCGCAGGGGCACTGAACATTCCCGCCGGCACCAAGGCGGCAAGCTACGGTGCCTGGGCCGTGGACCCGGAAACGGACCAGCGACCGCTGGTGCTCTTGGCTCCCAACAGCGAAACGGCCACCGAGATGTGGGACCACCTCATCCGCGTGGGCATCGACCGCGTCGCCGGATACATCACTTCCCTGGACGGCCTGCCGGTCTACGTGCCCCGCACGATCTCCCCGGCCGACCTGGCAGGGTTCGATGCGGCCATGGTCTTGGATGTGCGCAACAAGACCGAGCACACTGCCGGACACGTGCCCGGCTCCGAACAGCTCAACGCCGGACGGGTGCTCTGGAACACCGACAAGCTTCCGTCCGACGGCGTGATCGTGAGCTTCTGCCAGTCCGGGGTGCGCAACTCCGTGGCCGCCTCCGCCCTGCGCCGGGCCGGGTTCGACGTCGTTGAACTCGAGGGCAGCTACGCCGGATGGGCCGACTGGAAGCAAATGCAGAACGCCTAGGTTCTCCACTGCCCATCCCTCAACAATAAATTCTACGTATTCCCGGTCCCGCATCCCCCTTTCCGGATGCGGGACCGGCCGGGCGCCATGCCCGGCAGAAAGGCCCACACCCCCATGAACACCATCCCCCAGGCCACCAGCCCCGAAGAGCTCAAGGACTGGATCGATACCGGCACCGACGTCGTGGTGCTGGACGTGCGTTCCGCCGCCGAATTCGAATCCCTGCATATCAAGGGCTCCTACAACGTCCCCCTCCCGTTGCTGGCAGAACACACCGAGGAACTCGCCTCGAAACTCGACACCAAGGTGGTGCTGGTCTGCCAATCCGGCGTGCGCGCCACCGAAGCCAAGACACACCTCGCGGCAGTCGGATTCGGCAACGCCCATGTCCTGTCCGGCGGCGTCCCCGCTTACAAGCAGGCCGGTGGCGGGACCGTCGAGGGTTCCAAGCGCTGGGACCTGGAACGCCAGGTGCGCATGGCCGCCGGTTCCCTCGTGGTGGCCGGGCTGGTGGGTGGGAAGTTCCTCTCCCCGCAGCTGCGCACCGTCGCCGGTGCCATCGGCGCGGGCCTGACCTTCTCCGCGGCCACCAACACCTGCGCCATGGGCAAGGCCCTGGCCAAGATGCCGTGGAACAAGACCGGCAACGAACCGACCCGTGCATCGGTCCTCGCCCAGCTTCCGCCCAAGAAGTCCTAGCGCACACCCGGTTGGCCCGCCGCCAACCGGATTCCTCCCGGTTTCCGGGCCCGGGTCGCGTTGATCCGGGCCCGGAAAGCACCCACATACCGCTTGAACACGCCCCCGAAGGAGCAGACCATGCCCGAAATCACCATCACCGACACCGACCAGCGACGTGCCACGGACCAGGTCCTTGACGTCCGCGAAGACTTCGAAGTCGCCGAGGGAATGATCCCCGGCGCCATCCACATCCACATGGGAGAGCTCAACACCCGCCTGGGGGAGATCGACCGGACCCGCCCCGTCATCGTCATCTGCCGCAGCGGCAACCGCAGCGCCCGCGTCGCCGACGCCCTCACCGGCGCCGGATTCACCGCCGACACCATGGCCGGCGGCATGACCGCCTGGCAACGTGCCGGCCTGCCCGTCACCTAAAGCCATACCCCGGCGCCAACCCCACC
>NZ_PCPS01000006.1 GCF_002975405.1 Arthrobacter sp. MYb229
AGGTCACCGCCGGACTTAACTTAGTATGATGGTTTGAGGCCCTTGCACCTGTTGGTGTGGGGGCCTCACCTGTTTAACCCGCGGGGTGTGTGGGTTGTGTGGTTCTGCCTGGTGGGGCGGGACCTTTTAGTGCTTTAACCAGGGTTGAATTTCTGGATCTTGACCCAGTCGTTCTGATCGACGACTCCTTCCCCGCGATGGTGCACTCCATAGAGCTCTGGCGCGATAGTCACTACTCCATCTTCCTGCATAGGCTTTGTTCTTGTCGGCGCTGTGTAGTGCTCCGCCGGTTGATTGATGAGCCCATCACAGGAACCGAGCGAAGCTAAAGCGCTGTGAGCCAGGCGCAGCACGCCGGTCCAGCACGAGTACGAAGCATCGAAATGGGGTAGACGGCGCCGGGCAACTGGTGGACCTGATCCGCAAGCACTAGGAAGACGACATACCGAAGTCGACGGTTTTGTCGATCATGAAAGAGCTGGGGATCGAGGCAAACCGATGAGTGCCTTCAAGAACACGACGGTGCGTGATCACCAGACGGGTGGCGGTTAGGACTGCGGTAATGCTACATCGAGGATTGGCGCAACCGGAAACGTCCGCATACGGCGAATGGCGGGTTGAGCGCCCAGAAACTCGACCAGCTCAATGATATTGAACTCATTGGCCAGAATTTAACTTCAATCAACGTACATACAGCTCCGACAGACAGCTGCTCACGCCGGCCCTGAGCAATAAACTTTGCAATAAGCCGTTCTGCCGCGGCGAATCCGAATCAATAAACTCGGCGTTGACGCAGCGCATATGGCAGCAATCGATACGCGCTCGGCGGTCTGCACGCATGTCCTGTACCGGCTCAGGAGTCGGAGGGCGGGCAGTGTCTATCAGCTGCACAGGCTGCAACCGAATTGTATTTAGTGTGGCGAAGGGCACCGTCGGATAGGAGCCTATCGATTGGCCCTTAGAAGCCTGGCCCTGTTATAGTTATTGAGTTATCGCAACTGCGAATGACACTGTAATTTTCCCACGGTTTGACCGTGAGGGTTAGAGTTACGGCGATCATAGCGTGGGGGAAACGCCCGGTCCCATACCGAACCCGGAAGCTAAGACCCACTGCGCCGATGGTACTGCACTCGGGAGGGTGTGGGAGAGTAGGTCATCGCCGGGCATATTTTGCCGAAGGTCCCGAGAAATATCTCGGGACCTTCGATGTTTAACCACCGTTCCACGTCCTCCCGTACGGACCGCAAAAGACCGGTTGTGAAACTCTAACGAGTCCTACAACCGGTCTTATTGCTTTCGGAGACTAATCAGCTAGACGCAGGCCCGAGGCGGTGTCGAAGAGGTGCACGTGCTGCCCTAGCGGCAGGATATGCAGTTTCTGGCCGCGGGCAGGCGGGGTGCGGCCGTTGACTCGGACCACGATGGTTTGGCTCTTGCCGCCTAGCTGGGCCGTGCCATAGACATAAGCATCTGCACCCAACTCCTCGACCACATCCACCATCAGCTCTGCACCCTCGCCTGGGGTGGCGAGAGTCAGATCCTCCGGTCGGATGCCCATGGTGGTTGCACCCTGCGCGCCAGGAGCGGGCAAGGAAGTGTTGCCAAAGGCGACCTGACCGTTAGAGGCTTCCAATTCAATGAGATTCATTGCCGGAGATCCGATGAATCCAGCCACGAAAACATTGCGTGGGCGGTCGTAGAGGTCACGGGGAGTGCCAACCTGTTGGATTTCGCCGTCCTTGAGCACCGCCACGCGGTCACCCATGGTCAACGCTTCCACCTGGTCGTGGGTGACATACACGGTGGTGACACCGAGTCGGCGGGTCAGCGATGCGATCTGTGTGCGGGTCTGCACGCGAAGTTTGGCGTCCAAGTTCGACAGCGGCTCGTCCATCAGGAAGACCTGAGGCGAGCGAACGATTGCTCGTCCCATGGCGACGCGCTGGCGCTGGCCGCCGGAGAGCGCCTTCGGCTTGCGGCTTAGATAATTTTCTAGATCCAGCAGCTTTGCAGCTTCGAGGACGCGCTTATTGCGTTCTTCCTTATCGACGCCGGCGATCTTCAGGGCGAAGCCCATGTTTTCAGCGACCGTCATGTGCGGGTAAAGAGCATAGTTCTGGAAGACCATGGCGATATCGCGGTCTTTTGGCGGAACGTTAGTCACGTCCTTATCGCCAATGAGAATTCGCCCGGAGTCGACTTCCTCGAGACCAGCTAGCATGCGCAAGGTAGTCGATTTGCCGCAGCCCGATGGGCCAACTAGAACAAGGAATTCCCCGTCTTCAATCTGCAAATCAATTGCGTCGACTGAAGGCACAAGTGCGCCCGGGTAAATTCGGGTGGCCTTTTCAAAGGTCACAGTTGCCATGATGACAATCCTTTCACGGGCAGGTACGTGCCCGACGATCCGTAGTGAAAGTGATATGGGACACCTTAGTCTCGCATAGAAAGCAGCAATTCCAAAAGTTCGGACAGTATCTCCGGCCCAGAAATGCGGTGCGCGGCCAGTGTAGGGCCTGGGCCTACCTTGATTCCGAGGTCCTCACGGGTGAGGATCCGGAAGCCATCCTCGTCGGTGACGTCATCTCCGACGAAGAGCAGCGCATCAACATCGAGAACCTGGCGCAACCATTGCAAAGCCTGTCCCTTGTCGCCTGCATGGACCGAGGCCTCTAGCACCGCCTTTCCTGCCATGAGGCGCACTTCCGGCAAGTGCGCGAGGGCGTGGTTCCCCTCGGCCAAGGCGGCCTCGGCAATGCCAGGACTTTGGGCTTGGCGTACGTGCAGGACGGTAGCCGAGGGTTTGTGCTCCAGATTGACTCCCTCATGCCGCTGCGCGACTTCGCTCAACCGGGCGGTGATTTCCGTGAGGTTCTCCCGCTGGGCATCGGTGAGTTCCCGTTGTTCTGGCGCATCCGGGGTTACGGACGGAACGCGCCGTTCGGCTCCGTGGGAACCGATCAAGTTATCCGGTCTGGGGGCCGGATACACCGCCGTGAGCGATTCAAGGTTCCGGCCGGAGACCACCGCCGTGTGCACGCCGGATTGTCGCGCAAGTTCGTCAAAGGCTTGTGCGGCCCGCGTGGAAGGCCTGGCGTCTTGGGGGCGGTCCACGAGCGGCGAGAGCGTACCGTCGAAGTCCAAAGCAACCAGGATTCGCCGGTGCCCGGCGAAGGTGGAGAGATCGGCGCGTAATTCGGGCGCGAGATTCGGCACTGTCGTTCCGTTCAGACTAGGCGATGTTATTAACGGCTGGCTACGGCGTTGATTTGGTTCGCTCGCGAATTGATTTCGGCGAGTTCTTCCAAGAAGCGAGCGGACCAACGGGTCACGTCATGTTCCAGCAGATGGCGATTCATTCGACGCATGCGTCGTGCCTGTTCGGATTGGTCCATGTTGACCGCCTCGACGATCCTTGCCTTCATGCCATCGATGTCATGAGGGTTGACCAGCACCGCCTGGGTCAACTGATCGGCCGCACCGGTATATTCGGAAAGCACAAGGACTCCACGACCATCCTGATGGGATGCCACGAACTCCTTGGCCACTAGGTTCATCCCATCGCGCAGGGCTGTCACCAGTAGCACATCGGCGGCTAGGTATAGGGCGATCATCTCGCGCAGCGGATAGGAGTGGTGTAAGTAGCGAAGCGTGGTGTGGCTCAGCGTGTCGTGTTGGCCGGTGATCTGGCCGACCATCAGTTCTACCTGATCGCGCAGCTCCATATAGGAATCTACGTTTTCACGGCTTGGGCTGGCTACCTGGATCAGACAGACATCTCCGGCGCGAAGTGCCTGATCGTTGAGCAGCTCGCCATAGGCTTTCAGCCGGTGCCTGATGCCCTTTGTGTAGTCCAGCCGGTCCACGCCAAGCATGATTGTCTTCGGATTGCCCAATTCCAAACGAATCTGTGCGGCGCGGGCAATGATCTGCGGATCACGCGACAGCTTGGCGATTTCTTCGGTATCGATTGAGATCGGATGGGCCACAGCGCGGCACAGATTCTGAATCTTATGCGTCGACGACGGGGTAGCTTCGTGCCCCTTGGTCGAATAGTCGGTGAACCGTCGCAGGCAGCGTAGAAAATTGGACGCATCGGTCTCGCGCTGGAAGCCGACTAGATCGGCTCCGGCCAGACCTTCCAGGATTTGGGTGCGCCAAGGCAGCTGAGAAAACAGGCTGGCGGCGGGGAAAGGGATGTGCAGGAAGAAGCCGATCTTCAGATCGGGGCGTGCCATCCGCAGCATCTGTGGAACCAGCTGCAGCTGGTAGTCGTGGACCCACACGGTGGCATTGTGCGCGGCGGTTCGCACCACCGCGTCAGCGAAACGTTGGTTGACCTTCTTGTAACGGTCCCACCAGGTGCGGTGGTACTCCGGAGGTATGATCACGTCGTGATAGAGCGGCCAGAGGGTGGAATTCGAAAATCCGCCGTAGTAGAGGCTTAGGTCCTGTTCACTGAGCGGGACCGGAACGAGGTGGATGCTGTCCTTGTCGAACTCTTCGAGCTCTTCGTCGATTCCGCCATGCCAGCCGACCCATGCGCCATCCGCGGCAGCCATGATCGGTTCGAGCGCGGTGACCAGACCGCCGGGAGAACGCTGGAACCCTTGGGTGCCATCCGGAAGCGTGATCCGATCCACCGGCAACCGGTTAGCCACCACTACAAAGTCATGGGAATTGCCTTCCGCTACGCCTGCTAGTTCATTACCCACCGTAAACCTCCTGGCCACGTACTTACTGCGAGAAGAAAACCTCGCAGCTTTGTCGGTTGTAAGTGAATGACCTCTTTGTCAGCTCAACTTCACTGTCATCCCGGATTCCGGATGCTAGCCGGAAGCGGGAGGAAACTGTGTTCCATCACTCAATGTACGTGAGAAGCGGCGCGGATGGGCTTTTAACGCCGAATGAGGCCCAAAGATGAACTTATCCGGCATGACTTGGTTGAAGTCTCAAATAACCCCAAAATGGGGCTTTGCATCATGTTGGCGAATGTTATGCGCAACCTGTGAAGGTTGGGGAATCTGGCAATTACGGGGGAGGGCGGCCATTCCATTGGCTAAGCTTGGAAGCAGATTACAGTATTTCCGTTGAGCCAAGGAACATTCGAACTTATGTCTACAAACAACTCGCGTCCGTCCAAAGCGGAGCGCAACGCTAGCGCCCGTGAAAAGGCCGCGCAGCTGCAGGCTGCTCAGGCCTCGGCCCAGAAACGCAAGTCGCTCTTCGTCAAGCTTGGCGTGCTGGCTGCTGTCGTTTTGGTCGTGGTCCTGGTGGTTGTGCTCATCGTGCAGAATAACAACGCCAAGGTTCCGGACGCCGGAGCCGCGCCTCAGGGCGGCAACGCCGCTGGCGGTATTCTGTTGACGTCGCCGACCACCGTTGCAAATACCTCGGGTGTGAAGATCGACAACACCAAACTTGTCGCTCCCGATTCGAAGCCGGCGACTCCCGAACCACGCGATCTGACCGTGGGCGCCAAGGGCGAGCCGATCAACGTGACCTTGTTTGTTGATGCGAACTGCGTCCACTGTGCTGAATTTGAAAGCAAGTATGGGCCGCAGATGAAGCAGTGGTTGGCGGACGGCAAGATCTCCTTGGAATACCGCAACGTCGGCTTCCTCGATGGAAACTCGCCAACGAACTTCTCTTCGCGTGGGGCCAACGCGCTGGCCTGTGTAGCTGACCAGAGCCCAGCAGCCTACTTGGACTTTGCCAGCGCTCTGTGGGGGCACTACGATCAGGGCGAAATGAAGAATGCTGAGATCTCCGAAATGGCGATTGCCGCCGGCGCTTCAGACTCGGTGAAGTCCTGCATCGACAAGGGAACCTACCGTCCGTTCGTGGAAACTGCAACACTAGCTGCCGGCTACGACGGTGTCTTGGGCACTCCGAGCATCTTCATCCAGGGCGAGGTTATGGACCTTGCCAATCAGGACTTTGTCGAAGCAGTTGAGGCGGCCATCAAGGCCAACGCCTAGACTGCCTAAAGCTGCGTGAACTGCGGTCGATAATTTTCTGCCGCTCTGACACGATTCCCGTGGGGAGTGCATCGCTAGCGGTGCGCTCCCCACGGGTGGTTAACGCCGCCAAAGTCTCGATTCGCAGTCGGGCGCAGTCTTCGGATATTCTTATGCAGTACGCCTCCTTAGCTCAGCTGGCCAGAGCAACGCTCTTGTAAAGCGTAGGTCATCGGTTCGAATCCGATAGGGGGCTCGGATGACCCTCGCCGATGTTCAAGCTTGAACCTCGGCGAGGGTCTTTTATTTCCCAACCGCATCTGCGGATCGACCGTGGCTTGCCCCGAAAAATCCGCATTCTTTTGGTGTCTCACAGTTTCTGGGCAACTCAGGGCGCTAAACTTCAGGTGTATTTCCTTGTCGATTCTGGCGCCTGTACGGTGGCACCAAAACGACCGAACAATATCTCAAGGAGTTTTGGCATGGCCGGTGGACTCGTGGCTCTTCTGGATGACGTCGCAGCCCTCGTAAAGGTCACGGCGGCGTCACTCGACGACATCGCTATGGGAGCTGCGAAGGCAAGCACCAAGTCGCTTGGAGTCGTCATCGACGATGCGGCTGTCACCCCGCAATACGTGGCCGGGCTATCGCCCAAGCGGGAGCTTCCGATCATTTGGAAGATCGCCGTTGGGTCAATCCGGAACAAGATGCTGTTCATCCTTCCGGTGGCTCTGATCCTTTCGCAGTTCGCTCCGTGGGCGCTCACCCCGATCCTGATGCTCGGAGGTGCCTATCTTGTTTTTGAAGGGGCCGAAAAGCTGCTTGAAGCGATGGGCGTGGTCAAGCACCACACACCGGGCGGCAAGGAGGGAGTGCGCGACGAAAAAGCGATCATCGGCGCGGCGGTGCGGACAGACCTCGTGCTCTCAGCGGAGATCATGGTCATCTCGCTGAACGAAGTGTCCCACGAACCATTCTTGAATCGCGCGCTAATCCTGATTGTGATCGCTATCCTGATGACCGTGGTGGTCTATGGTGCGGTGGGGCTGATCGTGAAGATGGATGACATTGGACTGCACATGGCGCAGAAGGCATCCAAGCTGTCGCAGAAGGTTGGCCGTGGCCTGGTCAAGGCCATGCCGATCGTGATGTCGATCCTCGGCAAGGTAGGTGTGGTGGCGATGCTCTGGGTCGGTGGCCACCTAATTCTGGTCGGGATGGACGAGCTGGGCTGGCACGCCCCCTACGGTTTTGTGCATCATATGGAACTGCTGGTGCACGAGGCTACCGGTTCGGCCGGGGCGATCTTGGGCTGGGTGACGAATACCGCCTTTTCTTGCATCGCCGGATTCTTGATTGGTTGCGTGGTTGCCGCCGCTGTCGTGGGCATCAACAAGCTGCGTGCCAAGCACTAACGAGCTTTGCAGGCCGGCCACGTAGAATAGGCAGATAAGAAACTTGCCCCGCCGTAAAACCTGCCAGTCGCGAAGTCTGCCGGTGTTTCGCACGGTGTGCGGCGATCGTCTTGGCCCTGCCAAAACGTCTGGTGGCCATGGAAAGATCGATGTGTGTTGAAGAGCAAGATAAATATTGTAGGGAGCGCCGCTCGGCATGAGCGGGGCGCCTACTTCACCCCCGAGCCGGTAGCCCGGTTCATGACCGAGTGGGCGCTAGGCGAGCAGGGTCGTCGTGTGCTTGAACCCTCATGTGGCGAAGCCCAATTCTTGGCGACCGCTGCCCAAGTCACCAACGATGGGCGCGGCGCCAGCGAATTATTCGGGGTGGAGCTTCACGAGCCTTCGGTGCTGGCGGCACGCGCAATCCTCGCGGAACAAGGCGCACAGGCTAGGATCCAGCACGCAAATTTCTTTGATATCCCAGGCACCGCGGATATGGATGCGGTGATTGGCAACCCCCCGTACGTGCGTTATCAGCTGCACCGCGGAGCCCAGCGCAAGATCTCGCGCGAAGCCGCACGGCGCTCCGGAGTCGAGCTGAACGAGCTTGCCTCCGTGTGGGCGGCCTTCGTCGTGCACGCCACCAGCTTCCTGAAGGTCGGCGGTCGTCTGGCCCTAGTGCTCCCGGCAGAGCTGATGTTCGTGAACTATGCGGGGCCCGTGCGTGCAATGCTGCTTGAACGTTTCGCCAAGGTGCATCTCGCGGTCTTCGAACAGCGGCTATTCGTCGACGCGCAGGAAGAAGTGGTGCTGTTGCTTGCGGAGGGTTATCAGACCGGTTCCAGCGACTCCTTCAGCCTGCACCAATTTCGTAATGCCAAGGATCTGATTGGACTCGGCGAGGGAGCAATCCACACTCCGAAGCGTCCAAGTGACCGTTGGACCGGGTCCTTGGTGACTTTTGAAGCTCAGGGGATACTCAACCAGGCGCATGCTACCGGCGGGTTTATTGATCTGCAGGGCTGGGGAGAGACCTCGCTGGGCGCGGTGACCGGCAACAATAAATGGTTTACGCTCAGCCCGGCGCGGGCCGAGGAATTAGGTTTGGACGCGAGCGACCTGGTGGAAATATCGCCTCCCGGTTCTAGGCATCTTCGCGGCTTGGAACTAGACGCTAAGCAATGGCAGCGACTCGGGGAGCACGGCTTGGCGACCTTGATGTTCCGGCCCCAGGGTGGCGCCTCCACCGCGGGAGAGCGCTTAATTGGCCGCGGCGAGCTGGAGTCGGTGGACCAAGCCTATAAGTGCCGGATGCGTACTCCCTGGTGGCGGGTCCCGTTGTTGTCGGTGCCTGATCTGTTCATGACCTATATGAATGCTGACACTCCCCGGCTGACGACTAACCATGCAGGTGTGCATCACATCAATTCAATCCATGGGGTATACCTCGGGGCCGATGTGCGTGAGCTGGGACGTGAGCTGCTGCCTCTGGCTTCGCTTAATACCTTGACTATGCTGGGTGCCGAAATGGTGGGACGCTCCTACGGGGGAGGCATCTTGAAGCTGGAACCCGGCGAGGCGGATAAGCTTCCAGTGCCCTCAACCCAGTTGGTCGCCGAGCATGCAATACCGCTGCGATCCATCAAAAACGAGGTCCGCGAACATCTGCTGCATGGCCGTAAGCAAGAAGCTACGGAGCTGGTAGACGAAATAGTGTTGGGAATGATGCTGGAGCTAGACGCTGCCGCGATCGGTGCGCTACGCGGCGCACGCCAAGACATGCTGGAACGACGCAAGTCCCGAGCTAAGGCAGTGGAGAACTAATCATGGGATCAGGCACAGTCGAGAAATCCCTGGCCTTCGCCGAATACGACGCGACGTTGATATCTGCGCTCAAAGATTCGCCGTGGATCCTTAACGGCGCCGTCACCGAGGAGTTCAACCCTTCTTTCGACGTCCTCGAGCGGTTGCTAAGCATTCCGGTGCGTTCTAAGGCCGCGACCCGTTCCGGTCGTTTTGCCCAGGGCGTCGACGCTTGGCTAGCCCATGAACTCCGCCGGGCGGGGTTCGACGCAGACCTCGTCTGGCCGCGCGCGGAAGCGCCACGGGTGTTGTCTTCGGACATCCTCGAATTGCTGCGCAAGCTCCCCGAACGGCTCTCCGACGAGCTGCATGAAGCAATCCTGGCCGGCAAGGCCGGAAGCACCGACGCCAGGATTCTGGGCCGCGCCTACATGAAGCAGACCGACGTGGTGATGACCCACTGGTCCACGGGACCGGAGTTGCTATTAAGCACCAAGGCAATGACTTCTTCCTTCGGCAAGAACCTGTCCAATCGGTACGAAGAAGCCTACGGGGACGCGGCCAACCTGCGTGCCCGCTACCCGCTGGCAGCCGTCGGCTTCTACTTCGTGCAACGCGCCACCATTTTAGAAACCGAACCGGCAGCTTTCCGACGTACCGTGGACATGATCCGCAAGCTGCGCGATTTCGGCGATGGCTTTGGCTATACAGCGACCGGACTTTTGCTTGTGGACTGGGATGACAGTGCCGAGCAGCCAGAGGTCAAGGCGGTGCACCACCCGGTGCCCGAAGATGTCGGCACCGCTCAGTTCCTAAATGCCATGGTTGACTCGGTGTTGAAAGTTACTCCGATCGACTTGCATGAGTCGGCGCGCGCTCGCCGAGCCGGTGAGGTCGTGCCAGTGCCAGGGCATGAGCTCGTCGATGAGCTACAAGAAGCGCTCTTTTAGCTCATCTGGTTGTGTGAACTTGTGGCGAATGCCAAGAGCTCGGCAAAGGTCGAACCGAGTGGCCAGCCAGTGTGCTGGAGGCGATGTCACGCTGCGGTGGGGGAGACAACCAATCCGATGCGAGAGCAGTGGCGCGATAAATGTACTTGGTCCGCCCGTCGGATTCGAAAGTTCGTTCGCGTTCCCATCGCTCGGAGCGTTCGTAGGCTGCCCAGGAGCTGGGATTTGCCGAATCGATGACGGTGATGGGTATGCAGCCTGCCTGCACCACATACTCCAGGCGTAGGTCTGTCACTTGCTGGCGTATGCCTTGGCACCGATATTCCGGGCGGACCGCCATGCAACCTAATTCAAGCGCGCCCATGGCGCTAGTTGGAGCCAGCACCGCGTCGTGCACGACTCCGGCTGCGACCAGAACACCTGAGTCACGGACGCTGACCACACAACGTGCGCGGTCAATTTTTTGATTCCATCGATCATCAATTTCCGGATACAAAGTCGCCATCTCGGTGCGTGCGGCACCAGCAGGAGCTGTTGATGACAGGGCATAGCGAAGGGTAGGGCGCACTGGGAACCGTCCTAAATGCTAAGACGAACGAACTATCTGGCTATTGCTGTTGTGTGGGACGCAGAGCAATGGGTTTCGTTGGCCTTCAGGGGGCCGCAGCCGGTGGCTTACGGCAACGTCCTTGCAGGGCCCAGTATGAGCTCGAGGAACTAAAAAAATTATGCATTCAATCTCTGCTCGTTAGCAAGAGAAAATAGGGGCAATAAAGTGAAATCTAGATAAACGAAAGGCACTATTATTTTAGGTCTGCCGTAGTCGGCTTTTCTCTTGAGCTCCTGCCCTAGGACGGTGGCGTGATGGGCGACGTAGCCGCTAGCTGTGGGGCAGCTGGCGCCGATTTTGCGGCCAAGGCAATGACCGCTAAGATCGTTTAGGTGCTTGACCGGGAGGTTGACGCAAAGATGGATCTTTAGCTCAGTTGGTTAGAGCGTTCGCCTCACACGCGAAAGGTCGCTGGTTCGAGTCCAGTAAGATCCACCAAATAAATAGAAAACCACCGCCGGCGGTGGTTTTCTCTTTATTTAACTGCTTTTAGTGGATCGCGCGTTGCCGGTGGTTATTTGGCGAGTAACTCGTGAACCAGCGGTTTGACTTCGTTGCCAAGCAGCTCGATGCTCTCGAGCATGGTCTCGTGTGGCAAAGAGCCTGCCGAATATTTGATGTCTACTCGACCTAGTCCGAGGCTTCTGGTGACCTTCGCCATCTTGGTGGCGACGGTCTGCGGACTACCGGCCATCATGGAACCTTCAGGCCCCATAGCGGCCTCCAAGCGCATTTTGCTAACCGGCGGCCAACCGCGTTCGGCGCCCAAGCGATTCATGGTGCGCTGATAGTGCGGCCACAACAGTTCGAGAGCTTCCGCATCGGTCGGTGCAACCAATCCGTGGAAGTGCGCACCCACCTTTTGAGGTTGCTTGCCCAGCTCTTTCAACGCGCGGTGGTAAAGCTGAACTAGCTGCTCGAAGGCTGATGGCTGGCCGCCAATGATTGCGAGAAAGAGTGGAAGGCCGTGGCGAGCGGCGCGAAGTACCGACTGCGGGCTGCCGCCGACGCCCACCCAAGTGGTGAGCGCATCGTTTTCCAATAGCGGGTACAGCTGTTGGCTGTTCAAAGCGCCGCGGTGTTCTCCAGACCAGGTCACGGGCTCTCCGGATCGGACCTTAGCCAGGAGATCGAGTTTTTCTTCGAAGAGAGACTCATAGTCCTCGAGGTTGAGCCCAAACAACGGGAAGGACTCGATGAAGGATCCGCGTCCGGCGATAATTTCGGCACGTCCCTGCGCGATGGCATCGAGCGTTGCGAAGCGCTCGTACACCCGAACCGGGTCATCGCTGGAGAGCACCGTTACCGCGGTACCGAGGCGGATCTTGTCGGTGACTTGCGCCAGCGCCGCGAGAATTATTTCCGGCGACGATACAGCATAATCGTCTCGGTGATGTTCACCAACGCCGAAGAAATCAAGGCCAACTTCTTCGGCCTTCTGCCCTTCGACGATGACGTTGCGAATAACCTGAGCGTGCGATAACTGCTTGCCCTGCTGGTCTTCGGAGAGATCCCCGAAAGTTTCAACACCAATTTCAGGCCGGAGGCTTGTTTGACCGATGGAACTCACAATGATCCTCTTCTCTTAGATTTCCATGCAATTGCATCTAAGTGGGTAACCAGTCCACCGATAAATTTATTTCCGACAGCAAAAATGCCAGATGTGTTCAGGGATACTCGGCCTATTTTGATTCCATTCTCCCGCTTTACTTGCCGTGGTTGTATCGTGAGGATGACGAATAGAACAAGAGCCTAGGGGGAGTGATTCGTGGCGCAGCAAGACCATGGTGAGAAGCACGCGGATTCGAAAAATCCAGGAGAAGATCCTTCGCCATTGGCCGGGTCGCTACCTCGTATTTCGACGAGTGAAATCAACATGGGGCACCTTCCCGAGACGGCGTCTTTTGAGACGACCATGGCCTCCGAGCTACCGCTAAATACCGCGGTAAGTGCGAGCGTTGCGTCAGCGGACGTGGCGGATATCGAGTCGCGTACCGGCCAGGTCTACACCTCTGATGACGGCATTACACTGATGCCTACACGGGCCAACCCGGTGGCTCGCCGTTTGCTGGCAAAAATGTGGATCTCGGATACGCCGCCGACTGAGGCGCTGAAGGTCGTTGACCGATTGCGCGGCACCCCCTACGCGAACCCTAGGGTCAACGTCGATCAAGATGCTTCGGCGCGGCGAACCATGGAGTTTGCGCTGGACCTTGGCGAAACGCTGATTCGCTATGGGGCTGGTGCTTTGGAAGTGGAAACCAGCATCATCGCGGTGACCGCAGCCCTAGGGCTTAGCCACCTAGACGTGGATATCACCAATCAATCGTTGCACCTGAACTACAGCCCGCCAGAAGCTGAGAGCTACTCTATCCTGCGCGTGGTGCGTTCGTACACTACGAACTACGCGGGCATGGTGATGGTGCACGAGCTGGTTTCGGACATCATCGCTGGCGGTGTTTCGCGGACCGAATCTGCCAAGCGGCTTAAAAGGATCACACGGAAGCCGAAGCCTTTCCCGCGTTGGTTCGTTGCGGTTGGCCAATCGGTTTTCGCCGCCGCCTTCGTCCTGTTCATCGGCGGTTCATGGCTCGGTGCACTCGTCGCGATGGCTTCGTCCTGGCTGATCTCGCAGATAGGCCGGTATGGATCCCGATGGCGGGTCCCAGAGTTCTTCACCGTGGCGACCTCGACTTTTACCGTCACCGGAATAGCCTTGCTTAGCCATCAGGTCCACGCACCATTGGATCCGGCGTTGGTAGTCTCTGGTGGCATCTTGCTTCTGCTGCCTTCTGGCAGATTTGTTTCGGCGCTGCAAGACGCAATCAATGGCTTCCCGGTCACCGCGGTCGGACGTCTATTTTCCGCTGGGTTGACCTATACGGCAATACTTTCCGGGATCTCCGCGGCGTTGGTGGTTTCATCCGTATTGGGCGGGGACAAGGTGGATGTCCATAAAATCGTCGCCACCGATTATCCGACATGGATGCTGATCGCCTTGGTAGCAGTCGCCATTCTGGCCGGTTCGGTCACCGAGCAGACCGCACAGCGCTTGTTGCTGCCTACCGCGTTGATCGCGGTCGGCGGCTATCTGGTGCTGCTCTTGGCGGAGCAGGTCGGGCTTGGCGCTCGGGCAACGCCAGCGGTGGTGTCCACGGCCATTGGCTTCGCTGCGCGCTTCCTGGCGGACAAGCTGAATTCACCTCAGCTGGTGATCGCAGCCCCCGCGGTCATGTTCATGCTGCCTGGCCTGATGATCTTCCGGGCCATGTACGGCATCGTTTTCGAGGTGGATGAAATGTTCGCCGGCCTGGTGGAAATGTTCAACGCGTTTGCAATCATGCTGTCCATCGCCGGTGGTGTGGTCTTCGGCGACACACTGTGCCGTCCGCTGGCCTCCAACGCACGGCGCGAACGCCGACGCATCCGCCGCCGCTAGCCGGCCGGCAGTTTCCATTCAATAGGCGCCTGGCCGATTTCGGCCAGGCGCCTATTGATTTGCGAAAAATGCTTTGACCCAAAGAATCCACGTGAAGCGGACAACGGGGAAGGATGAGCGCTGCGAAGCTGGGGCATATTGTTCATCAGGGTACCAAGCTTCTGTGCGTGGGCACCCCACAGAACAGCCACCACCGGCACCTTGCGGGCATTGAGCGTAGCGATAATCGCTTCAACTACCGGTGCCCAGCCAAGCTTCTGGTGACTGCCGGCGTTAGACGCAGTCACAGAGAGAACCTGATTGAGCAGCATGACCCCTTGCTCATGCCAGGCGCCGAGGTCTGGATGCCCAGCTTCGGGCACGCCAAGATCTACGAACAGCTCCTTGTAAATGTTGCGCAAGCTACGCGGCAGGGGGCGCACGTTCTTCGCTGCGGCGAAGGCCAAGCCATTCGCCTGTCCGGGCGTCGGATAGGGGTCTTGACCCATGATCAGGACTTTGATCTCGGCTACGGGTAGCGATAGTGCGCGCAACATCACCTCTGGGGCCGGGAGTATCTGCTCGCCAGCCTGTGAGCGTGCCGCCAACTTACGTGCGATTTCCTGCAACACGCCATCGAGCGGTTCCAAAGTGGAAACCCAATCCGCGGCGATAAACCCGCGACTTGCCAGCGATTTTGCACCAAAGAAGAAGGGGAAGTCTTCGGTGGAATATGCCGGCGGCGCGGTAGGCTCGGGAGCGTCGAAAAGGGCGGGCTGCTCGTTGTTCATGGCAATCATTCTGCCGGTTTTCCGGCGCGGTTGTGCCGCGTTACACGGCACGGCGTTGGTTGATTGGTTAGAATATCGGTGGTGTGTCCACCACGCGTGGATAAATATGCATGAATAAACCCGACTTTTCGAAGTTCTAGGATGAGGTGAACGTATGGCTGGCAATGAGGTTTTAGTGGATTTCGTGATGAACCCCGATTCCGAGCTGGATGAGCGTTCGCAACAGATCTTGAACATGGAGAAGCTGTGGTGGAAGTATGCCGGAGCCAAGGAACAAGCTATTACCAAGCAGTTCTCTATCTCGCCGACAAACTACTATCAGCTACTCAACCAGCTGATCGACACGGATGCGGCGATGGCCTATGACCCAATGCTGGTAAAGCGGTTGCGTAGACTTCGATCTACTAAGCGTCGTGTGAGCGGTACCGTCGGCGGGGAACGCTAAGTTCATAGCCGGCCTCGGCCAGCCAGACCTCGAGCAAGGACAAGAATGACCAACTACCCACGTGACGAATTCGATCGCGTTCCGGAGTTTAGTACCCGCGTTGGGTCGCATCATGCCCACGGCTGGGCGCAGTCTGCCGCCACCAAGGGCAAGGACAGCAAGCTTCGTTGGGTAGTTCTGTCCGCGATTGCGGTGTTGTTGATTGGTGGTGCCGGATTCTTCTTTGGTCCAGGCGTTGCCGATCGTCTAGCAGGGTCCGAACCGAGGCAAACCTCGGCACCGGCGGAGAGCGAAGGCTCTTCTGACCAAAGCGAAGCCGCATCCGAAAGCGCAACTCCGTCTAGCACCATCGATGACGCTGACGTGTTGTACGGACAACTCATCGGCGTGTACAACGGCGCAAGTATTGCAGGAGCTGCAGGGGCAGGCGAAGAATTGCTTGCCGAGGCTGATTTCACGAATATCGTGACGGATAATTGGACCCGAGACGCCGAGACCTCGACGGTGTATTACATGTCCGAGGCCTACCGGACCACCGCGGAAAAAGCCGCCGAAGTCTTGAACATCGATGAGGTTCTGCAGACCCGGAACATCCCCAACCGAGTTTCGGTCGTCCTTGGCGCTGACGATACGTTGAACTCGAAGTAATAATTAGCTTCGCTCACAGCCGATCAGCTTGCACTCGCCATGCGAGAGTGCCAATATTTGTATTAGCACTCATGCGTTACGACTGCTAATGCCGATCGGTTGTTCGTTTTAGAATCGAACCCTTTCGTCTCGGCGGTTGCTCAACGCACGGAGCGTGAAGAATACCTCAGATAGCGAGAGCTAATCCGAATTGTCGGCCCGATGCCGGCAACGGTGTGCTCGTCCGTCGCGGGCGCTGTCTGTCGGTTGCATTTTCGCAAAATCGTCCCCGAAAGGACCGAAAGCCACTATGGCCAAGATGATTGCATTTGACGAGGAAGCACGCCGCGGACTTGAGCGCGGCCTGAACATTCTGGCGGACGCCGTTAAGGTGACCTTGGGCCCACGCGGCCGCAACGTTGTTTTGGAGAAGAAGTGGGGCGCACCCACTATCACCAACGACGGTGTGTCCATCGCCAAGGAAATCGAGCTCGAGGATCCATACGAGAAGATCGGTGCCGAGCTCGTCAAGGAAGTTGCCAAGAAGACTGACGACGTCGCCGGTGACGGTACCACCACCGCTACCGTGCTCGCTCAGGCTCTGGTCAAGGAAGGCCTGCGCAACGTTGCTGCCGGCGCCGACCCAATCGCGCTACGCCGCGGCATCGACAAGGCTGTAGAAGCCGTCACCGCCGAGCTGTTCACCGCTGCTAAGAAGATCGAATCCAAGGAGCAGATCGCTGCTACCGCTTCGATCTCCGCTGGCGATCCAGAAATCGGCGCACTGATCGCCGAAGCACTGGACAAGGTTGGCGAGCAGGGCGTTATCACCGTAGAAGAGTCCAACACCTTCGGCCTTGAGCTGGAGCTGGCCGAGGGCATGCGCTTCGACAAGGGCTACATTTCCGCATATTTCGTCACCGACGCTGAGCGTCAGGAGACCGTGCTGGAAGACCCTTACATCCTGATCGTCAACTCGAAGATCTCCTCGGTCAAGGATATGGTTTCCTTGCTGGAGAAGGTCATGCAGTCGAACAAGTCGCTGCTGATCATCGCCGAAGACGTAGAGGGCGAAGCACTGGCCACCCTGATCCTGAACAAGATCCGTGGCCTGTTCAAGTCTGTAGCCGTCAAGGCTCCAGGCTTCGGCGATCGTCGCAAGGCAATGCTGACCGACATCGCACTGCTGACCGGTGGCCAGGTTGTTTCCGAGGAAATCGGCCTGTCGTTGGACACCGTTGGCCTCGAAGTTCTGGGTACCGCCCGCAAGGTCGTTATCACCAAGGACGAGACCACCATCGTTGAAGGCGGCGGCGACGCCGACGCTATCGAGGGCCGCAAGGCGCAGATCGCAGCCGAAATCAAGAACACCGATTCGGACTACGACCGCGAGAAGCTGCAGGAGCGCCACGCAAAGCTTTCCGGTGGTGTCGCTGTGCTGAAGGCCGGCGCCGCAACCGAGGTGGAGCTCAAGGAGCGCAAGCACCGCATCGAAGATGCTGTGCGTAACGCTAAGGCAGCTGTTGAAGAGGGCATCGTCGCCGGTGGTGGCGTGGCTCTGATTCAGGCAGGCGCCGCAGCATTCGCCAAGCTTGAGTTGGAAGGCGACGAAGCCACCGGCGCGAACATTGTTCGTGTTGGCATCGAAGCACCACTGAAGCAGATCGCACTGAACGCCGGCATGGAGCCAGGCGTAGTCGCCGACAAGGTCAAGGGCCTGCCAGCTGGCCACGGCCTGAACGCTGCCACCGGTCAGTACGTTGACCTGCTGGAAGCCGGCGTCAATGACCCAGTGAAGGTGACTCGTTCGGCCCTGCAGAACGCTGCATCTATCGCAGGTCTGTTCCTCACCACCGAGGCAGTCGTTGCAGATAAGCCAGCTCCTGCTGGCGCTGCCATGCCAGGTGGCGACGACATGGGTGGCATGGGCGGAATGGGCGGCTTCTAAGCTTCCGTACTTCCCAGGCACCTGTCTCGCAGGACAACCTGAACCCGAGGGCTTGCTTCACCACGAAGCAGGCCCTCGGGTCGTTAACCGGCAAGCAGAGTGCGTTTGAGCGTTCTCAGGCTTGCACGTGGAGTCGGTCAAGCTCGGCCTCAAGGTTCGCCCGTGCTTGTTTTTCCCAGCGTTCCTGAGCAGACGCGGTGCAATACAGCCGGTCTTTTCGCAGGAGCTCACGAAGAATGCTTGCTCGGCCTCGGGCAAAGTCTGCTGCCGGCACATGATCGTATTCGTCCCGGATAGCTTGGGCATAGCGTTGATAGGCCTTGGCTGGTCGTGCCAAAACCTCTAGGTCTGCGTCGCTGAGCAACGCTCCGAGCAGATCGCCTTCGGCAGGTCGATGCTCGATGGTCAGCAGAATCAATTGTTGAACCTTGGCAAGAGCCCTATCGGTAATCAGCCCATGCAAGCTGCGCGCTGCTAAGTTTGCAGAATCTTTTTCGTCCTCGGCGGTGCCATCGTAGACGGCATCATGAAACCAAGCAGCCAACTCCAATATTTGCCGATCCTGCGCCTCAACCTGTGTGCCGCAGAGCCAGTCCAATGACTCAAGGACCGCGAGCAGGTGTACTCGATCGTGATAGCGGCGGTGCTTCTGGCTCCAGCGAAGCAATAAATCCTCAGCCATGGCCCGTTGCCCGGGCAAGGTCCGCTCCCACCGTTTCAGCAATGCGGGATTGAGCCGTTCGGGGCGGAACCGGGCAGGGATCCGAAGTCCGGAATGGACTAAGGCGCGGACCAAGTCGCTACCAGAGACTTCCTGGGCTCCGGCCGCCACGAACTCTTCGTAGCGTTCCTGCGGCACATCATAGTGGTCCCTGTCGAAGGCTCTCTGCCGGATGCCCATGCGGCTGGCGAACTGGTGCAGCTCCAGCAGCGAGGTGTCGGAGACTAAATGGGAAAAGAGTGTCCCGTGAGCGGGCCAGCGTGGCGGGTCGATCAGTATGCTCATGATCTAAGCGTACCGAGGGACCCGCTCCAACGGCTCAGTAGCGGAACAGCGAGGTGTTGACCTGTTCGACTTCTTCATACTGCATGGACGCATGGTTTAGCGCCGTTGCGATGCTGCTCAAGGCCTCTTCGATGCGTACGTGAGTGCTGCGCCATTCGGCCACAATCGACTGGAAGGAAGCGGCGGCCGAACCCTGCCAGGTGCTTTGAAGCTGATCCAGATTCATCTGCATCGTGGAAACTTCGGAGCGCAACCTGTCGATGGTGTTCATGACCGCCTGCGACTTGACCTGCATTTCGCCGGTGTTGGTTGAAAAGGTACTCATGGGGTGATCCTGCCTTACGGGGAGATCCGATAGATGAGATCACCATAGGGCGGGCAGCACAAGCGCAGCGCGAAGCTCCCACATGCTGTGGACAACATAAACGCGGGTTCTAGTCCTCGTCCTGCTGCTCGTGGTCACGCGGCTCCTGCATCGGCACATAGGGCAGGCAGATGGCCATGGTTGCGCCCCCGCCAGGAGTTTCGCTCAGCGCAACCGAACCGCCGTGCTGCTGGACGATCGCGGCGACGATCGCCAGCCCCAGGCCCGAGCCGCCGGTTTCGCGTTGACGCGAGCTATCGGTGCGGTAGAAGCGCTCGAAGATACGGTTTGCGTCATCCTCTGGAATGCCCGGTCCGTGATCTCGAATCTCGAGCACCGCATCCATGGCACCTGCCACGAGAGAACGAACTCCCACGGCGATCTCGATAGCTGAGTCTTCGGGGGTGTAGCGCAGTGCGTTGGTGATCAAATTGGCAATGACCTGGCGGATGCGCGCGTCATCGCCGACCGTGCTGGCTGGAGAAGGATACTTGGTGTCCAATCCGACCAAGGTAACTTTGCGTAGTGGCGCTCGGACCTTGGTGTCCTCGGCGGCGTCCTGTCCGAGTACCAGCAGGTCGACCGATTGCTTTTCGAGGGGGCGCTGCTCATCGAGCCGGGCCAGCATAAGCAGGTCTTCGACCAGGTGAGCCATGCGTTTGGATTCGGCTTCGATACGTCCCATAGCTGAATCCAGCGCTTCGGAGTCGGCAAGTCCCCCATGGCGGTAGAACTCCGAATAGCCCTGGATGGTCACTAGGGGGGTGCGCAGCTCATGAGAGGCGTCTTGGATAAAACGACGCATCTTGTTTTCCGAGGCCTCACGGTCGCGGAAGGCCCGCTCGATCTGTGCAAGCATTGCGTTCAAGGAGCGGGAGAGTCTGCCGACTTCGGTTTCCGGCGGATAATTGCGTACACGCTGGGATAGATCTCCTTCGGCAATCATGGCTGCGGTGCGTTCGACGCGGATCAGCGGAAGCAATGACCGGGAGGTTAATCCGTAGGCGATCATTGACATGAGCAAGGTCGCCAACAGGCCGGTTGATAAGACGAGGATGGCGGTCTTTTGAACCGTGTCATTAACGTTTTCCAACGGAAGCGCAATGAAAACATTCATCTCGCTGGTAGGCAGCGGAACGATCATGGCACGCCAGCCGGCCGAGCCGGAGTGGATGCCCGGAATGGTCACGGGTGCCCACGGTGTCTTAGCCAGCTCGGCCATTTGCACTGGCGCGAGCAGGGGAGTGTCGCTGGTGTTACCGGGGGTAACCCGGCTTCGAGGCATGATGTAGACGATCTTGCCGTTTATATCTCGAATGTCCGCATAGGAGCGGTTCAGCCCCAGCAACGTTGAATCGATGCCAGCGTTTCTGCCAGATTGATCATTGTCCAAGGAATACTGGTAGGCCTTGTTCAGGCCAAAGCCCATGGTGGGGCCAGCAACGTTGAGCTGATCATCGATCTGGTTGGTCATCGAGATGCGAAGTGTGTGTGCGGAGCCGAACGCCGTGGCGCCGACGCCGCAGATCATCAGCGCGCACATCAACATCACCAATTTGGTGCGCAACGAAGTGCGACGCCACAGCGTTCTAAATGCCTGCATGTAATGACTTTACAATCCCTTGGGCCACCAAGCGGCATCGGCCCTAGCGGCGGTCCGGGGTACGCATCAAGTATCCGACGCCGCGCTTGGTCTGAATCAGAGCAGGCCACTCGGGGCGGTCAACCTTGCGACGCAGATAGGAAATATATGATTCAACGATCGAAGCGTCGCCGTTGAAGTCGTACTCCCAGACATGGTCCAGGATTTGTGACTTGGACAGTACGCGGTTCGGGTTCATCATCAGGTAGCGCAGCAGCTTGAATTCGGTAGGCGATAGATCAATGACCTCGCCTGCTCGACGCACCTCATGTGCGTCGTCATCAAGTTCAAGGTCGGCGACCACTATGGTGGCGTTCTCTTCTTCGCCCGTCGCGGTGCGGCGTAGCACCGCACGAATGCGGGCGACAACTTCATCAAGACTAAATGGTTTGGTGACGTAATCATCTCCACCGACAGTCAAGCCGGTGACCTTGTCACTGGTGTCATCGCGAGCAGTCAGGAACAGCACGGGGAAGTGCCGTCCGGCAGCGCGTAGCTTGCGGGTGATGGTGAAGCCGTCCATGTCTGGAAGCATGACGTCCAGAACCGCGAGATCTGGTTCTTCTGCTTCCACGGCTGCGAGAGCCTCGCGGCCGTTGGCTGCGGCGACCACCTGGAAACCGGCGAATCGCAGGGACGTTGATAGAAGTTCGCGGATATTAGGTTCGTCATCCACGACAAGGAGTTTGGCCTCTGGGGTTTTTGCACTCATAAACCCAGTGTGCACGCGGAGACTGGGAGTCTGCTGAGAGCCCTCTGGGAGTGGCGGTTAGCTGTTGCGGCGTTTTCGGATATTACCGATGATGACCACGCCGGCCAGTATGAAGGCCAGAGGTAAACCGAAAACGCCGAATGCCATGATGATCGGCGGGATTGAAATTTCCTTGAAATACAACACGAGGACCGTCATGAGGGACAATGCCGAGAGGACCGCGAGTGTAATTGCGGTGCGGGAAATGACGGTCAAGGTAATCGATGAAGCGCTCACGGCTATTAACGATACAGCGCTTCTAATGCAGCCGCCGTGACTCAAGGTGAAGTTGCGGGCCTCAAGGTGTCATAATCTAAGGTATTCGACTTAATTCGAATCCGTACGTTGAGCACCCGGTAGAAGTATATGTACGACCCGGATGAATGCTCCATGGATCCGGAGATATGAAAAGGCGTAGCGTGAAGTAAATTAGTTGCACTGATTTGCGCTACAGCACGAGAAACGAACGAGGTAAGGGATCATGCCTAGCGGCAAGGTTAAGTGGTACGAAAAGGCCAAGGGCTTCGGATTCATTACCACCGAAGATGGTAAAGAGATATACGTGAACGCCGCGGCGCTGCCGGAAGGCGTTCATGATCTGCGCCCGGGCACACGCCTGGAGTTTGGCGTGGCCGAAGGCCGCCGTGGTCCTCAAGCGCTGAGCCTGCGCATCTTGGAGGAAGCTCCGTCGGTGGCTCGCGCAAAACGGAAGAATCCCGAGCAGCAAGCCGCAATGATCGAGGATCTGATCAAGGTTCTTGATCAGGTATCCAATACCTTGCGCAAGGGGCGATATCCTGAACAAGCACACGGCAAAAAGGTTGCTACCGTGCTACGCGCGGTAGCCGATGATCTGGACGTTTAAATAATGGCCCGTAAACCCAAGTTAGACACCACCCTCGCGGAAGCGGTTGATGTTGCGCGCAACGCACTCATCGAGATCGCGGCAGAAACGGAGATCGGTGAGTATCTCGGAGCCACGCCCGAAGGTGAACGATTAGTCACCCATCGATTTGTCTCCCAGAAAAAGGGTTATCGGGGCTGGACTTGGTTCGCGACAATCGCACGGGTGCCACGAGCAAAAGCTAAAGACCTAACCGTTTGCGAAGCTGGCATTGTTGCCGGTGAAGACGCACTTCTTGCACCGGCATGGGTCCCGTGGGCCGAGCGCTTAGTCAAAGAAGAAATCGAGGCGGCGGAAGCCGAGGCCAAAGAGCCCAAGGATGAACCTGACCCTAGTGCAACCGCAACTGAGAACTCCGGCGCAGAGAACACCGCTGCCGATCCCGCTGGGAACGAAACCCTGGAGGACTTGTCGGAGCCGACCAATGCCACAGCCGAACACGAAGCAACCGGCCAACAGGAGGCGACGTCCGAACAGGGAATCAAAACCCCTGCGCGCCGTCAGGTGCGTCGGCGACGCACCGCGCAACGCACGGCGGCTCGTCGCCGCGCAGCCCAGCGTAACCGGACACGCAAGGAAAGCTAGCGGAGCGAGGCATTAGAAAAACGAAAGCGATCCGCGGTTTCGCCCCAATGGGGTGAAACCGCGGATCGCTTTTGCTCGCTCAGAAGTTAGAGCTGCTCGATGACATAATCAATGCTCTTCAGCAGTGCCGCGACATCACTCGGATCGATAGCCACGAAGGTCGCGATACGCAGCTGGTTTCGGCCGAGCTTGCGGTATGGCTCAACATCCACCACGCCGTGGGCGCGCAGCGCCTTGGAGATTTCCGTCGCGTCCACCGAGTCGTCGAAGTCGATCGTGGCGATGACGTTTGAGCGGTGATCCGGGTTGGCTACATATGCCGTGGCAACCTTTGAAGCCTCGGCCCATGCGTAAATCTGGCCAGCTGACTCGGCGGTGCGAGCCGCCGCCCACTTCAAGCCGCCATTGGAATTGATCCACTTGACCTGCGCATCGAGAGTCACCAAGGTGGTCAACGACGGCGTGTTGTAGGTCTGGTTCTTCAACGAGTTGTCCAGCGCAGTCTTCAGATTCAAGAAGTCTGGGATCCAACGATCGGTAGCTGCAATCTCCTCGATGCGTGCAATTGCTGCGGGGGAGGCGAATGCAATCCAGAGGCCACCGTCGGAAGCAAAGTTCTTCTGCGGGGCGAAGTAGTACACGTCGGTCTGCGCCAGATCTACATCCAAGCCGCCAGCGGCACTCGTTGCATCAACGACGATCAGTGAATCTTCGTTGGCACCCGGAACGCGCTTGACCGGGGCAGCGGAGCCAGTGGATGTTTCATTATGCGGCCAGGCATAGAGATCCACGTCAGCTTCGGCAACGGGGCTCGGAACCGAACCAGGCTCGGAGGTGATAATCGAGGAGGCCGCAAGGAATGGGGCCTTGTCGGTAGCGTTGGCAAACTTCGAGCCGAATTCACCAAAGGACAAGTGCTGAGCTTTATTGCGCACTAGGGAGAATGCTGCAGCGTCCCAGAATGCGGTGGCGCCGCCAACTCCGAGAAGCACCTCATAACCCTCGGGTGCGCTAAACATTTCCTTCAAGCCATCCTGCACGGACGCAACCAGATTCTTGACCGGCGCCTGACGGTGGGAGGTGCCCAATAGGTCGGCACCTGCGTCCACGATTGCCTGAATTTGCTCGGGGCGAACCTTGGACGGTCCTGCGCCGAATCGTCCGTCGGCTGGCAGAAGGTTCCTTGGAATGTTGATGCCGGTGCTCATCTCGCTCCTCTAATAGCGTTTTGATTGAAGGTGCTGACTTCCCGACCGATCGCGAGCGCGAAGGAATAGTTCAGGATAGTTACGACGTTTCAGTTAACATCTTCGCAAACTGCGGGAGATGAGAGAAAAACGAGACCGTCGGTTACGACATGCAAACTACGAGGCCGTCGCAGGGATTGCGGCTATACCAAGTAGAGTTGCATACTGACGTTCCGATTTCTTATGCGAACCTAACTGTTGTGACTTCCAGGAGTGGCTAACGTGTCTGACCTAATTGATACAACCGAGATGTACCTGCGTACCATTCTTGAGCTTCAAGAAGAGGAGATCGTGGCTTTGCGCGCGCGAATCGCAGAACGTCTGGGGCATTCCGGCCCCACCGTGTCGCAGACAGTCGCTCGAATGGAACGCGATGGGCTCGTTGTGGTTTCTACCGACCGTCATCTTGCCTTAACCGAAAAGGGTCACGAACTGGCAACGGGCGTGATGCGTAAGCACCGGCTGGCCGAACGCTTGCTATCGGACATGATCGGTCTTGAATGGGAATATGTACATGATGAGGCGTGTCGCTGGGAGCACGTGATGAGCGAGCGTGTCGAGCGTCGTTTATACGACCTGCTGGGCAAGCCCACGGTCTCTCCGTACGGCAACCCAATTCCCGGGCTTGAAGTCCTTGGCGGGCCAAAAGTAACCGAAATCTCACATGAGGTCGAGAATCTAGATAACGCGTTGCTCTCCGGGAACATTGGCCCGGTGGCCATTGAGCGTCTTGCAGAGCCGATCCAGACCGACCCAATCCTGCTCGGACAACTGAACGAAGGCGGAATCCGGCCCGGAGCGATCGTTAGTTTAGAGCGCGCAGATGATTACGTCGTGGTTCGCGTGCAGGGCGTCGAAGGTGCGCTGGAACTGCCAGTCGAAGTCAGTGCGCACGTTTTTGTACGCACTAAATAAGGTAACGAAATTGTAACTTTTCCGATCGAACGGTAGGGTTATCAAAGGGTGCCAGTTGTCTAACTGGTGCCGATTCCGAGAGCGTAAACGCCGAGTATTGTCCTGCCTCTTGGATGCGAAATGATTTTTAAGGGCAATAGCGGGGAACCCACTCATTCGACGAATACTTCGTCTTGGGGTGAAGTCATGCCAACAGGCAGGACCGGACCAATCTCAGGGCCGAACCCGACAGCTAACTTCGCAGGTGTAGATATGAGAGGAATGTTTTGGCAGAAACCAGGACGACGGGTCGACGCCGTGCCGCAGACGTCGAGATCGATGCGATCACTGAGATCGCAGCGGCCGCCACAGAACGATCCGTTGGTCGCCGCGCATCACGCGCAGCCGCTGTCGAAGCAGTAGCAGTTCCAGAGCCGCTTTGCGCCGATTATGTCGGGCGCCGCTTTGAGTCGGGTCAGCGTTACGGCGTTGCGCCAACGCAGAAAACTCTTGCTACCCAGGATGTTGACGGAAACGTCATTGCCCTACCTACAGCTAAGCCAGTTGTTGCGCCTGAAGGCGTAGTAGCAAGTAACGAAGAGCTCGTTCAGAGCCTTCGCGCTTCGCCAAAAAAGACTTCCCGACTTGGGTTTACCCACAAGATCGCTGCTGTTGCCGCGGTATCGGGTTTGGCACTAGCCGCGGTTTCTCCGCAGCTCAGTAGCGCCGTGCCTGAAGAGGGCCCAGTGGTAGCGGGCGCGCAGCGCACCGCAACTTCCGCAGTGGTCGATGTTAAAGCTCCAAGCGATGCTGGCTTAGATGTGCAGCGTGCGGCTTTGAAGTCCGACATCAACCCCAAGGTGGCCAACGAAGAAAAGCTCTCTGAAATCCTCACCGCTTCCGGCGGCGACATTCAGAAGGTCGGTTCGACCGGTGGATTGCTCGAGCGTCCGGTGGATAGCAACCGCATTACCTCAAGCTTTGGGCACCGCAAGAACCCAACTGGCGCCGGCTTCATGATCCACAGTGGCACAGATTACGGTGTGCCGAGCGGCACAAAGGTTTATGCCGCAGCATCGGGCAAGGTCACAGTCTCCGGATGGGCAGGTCATTCCGGTCAGCGGGTCACCTTGGCCCATGGAAACGGCCTGGAAACCGGGTACAGCCACAATTCGCAACTACTAGTCAACGTGGGAGACACCGTCAAGCGCGGAGATGTCATCGCTTTGGCTGGTAGCACCGGTAATTCCACCGGACCGCATGTGCACTTCGAAGTAATTGTCGACGGTCAGTTCAAAGACCCCGCCGGCTGGTTATAACGACGTTCGTCACCTTACCGTGATCAAAACGTGACATTTGAAAGATAGTCCTATAGGCTAAACAGCGTGCCAAGGGGAATCCTTGAGCAACATTGCGTGAGAACCGAGCACTGCCAACGCGCAATGAGCAGTTATACACAACTCGTACGGCAGTGACGGGGGAACCAACATCGGGTCGTTAGTTTTGGCTAACAACCCTAGGGGTTAAGTGGAAGAGAAGGAAACTTCGAATCCACCGAGGTAACTCCACTTCGAACCCGACAGCTTACCTCGTAGGTATCAAGGAGAGGCTTTATTGTGACCAAGCGTCAAGCGCCGGGACGCCACCGCGCCCCAGCAGCACGTACCAACCCACTTGCTAGCATTTCGCAGGCAGTGTCCTCGAATGCAGGCTCGGTCGGACGTCAGGCAGCCGTTGTTGCTGCTGCGTCCGGTCTGATCGTCACCCTGGGCGTACCAGGTCAGGCAACCGCCCCACGTGACGTATCAGCTTCCCCGGTTGACACGATCAACCCGGAACGCGTTGCTGTCAAGGCAGTCAAGGTATCCACCAAGAAGGCGGATAACGTCGAGATCGAGCGCGCCAGCTTCACTGCTGAGCCAAAGCCCGAGCCGGTCGTTATCGCTGTCGCTGATGACATCGAGCCAACCACTCGCGAAAACTCGGGCAACTCCGATTCTTCGGGTAGCTCGGACTCCATGGCACCAATGACCCGCCAGAACCGCGGCGGCAATGGCCAGCAGAGCGCGCCAACTGAGACCAAGAAGGAATCCACCAAGCAGGAATCCTCGGTCCCGAGCAAGAACCTCACCGGTATCGCGGCTACGGCTTCGAAGTACTCGGGCGTTCCATACGTCTGGGGCGGAAACACTCCAAGCGGCTGGGACTGCTCTGGCTTCGTGAAGTACGTCTACGCGCAGCACGGCATCAACATCGCTCGTGGCACCTCCGCGATCCTCGGATCCGGCCAGTTCAAGCGCACCAGCAGCCCGAAGCCGGGCGACTTGGTGTTCCAGAACGGTGGCGGCCACGTAGGCATCTACCTAGGTGGAGGCCAGATGATCGGCGCGCAGAACCCAACCGTGGATACCATGATCCACTCGGTGACCCGCAACCCGATGTACGGTTACTACACTCTAGCTGGCTAAGCAGCCTGCTCCCATTGGCCATCGAACGTAATGTTCAGTGGCCAATGGTCGTTTAACCGGGTGAACTACGGGCTACTTCGCGATGAAAATCAACGAATATCTTCCTAATCTTGAAGCCAAATCGGCAATATATCGCATAGGCTAACGGCAAGAGATCTAACTGCGACGAGCTCGTCGTCATCAACTTCTAGTGATGCACACAAGCTCATTGAAGGAAATATGCGAATGCGAACGTTGGTTTTGAACGCAGGTTATGAGCCATTAGCGGTGGTGACTTTCCGTCGCGCCTTGCTCCTTGTGCTTGCCGAGAAAGCAACAATCATTTTGCAAGATCACGAGTCACCCGTGCGCAGCTCGCACGGCGACTTACCGCGCCCCACCGTGATCGTGTTAAAACGATATGTGCGACGCCCCTACAGGAACATGAATCATGTGACCCGTAGGGGCGTTCTTCGTAGAGACCACTTCCGCTGCGCCTACTGCGGAAAAACCGCTAACACCATCGACCACGTAATTCCGCGCAGCAGAGGCGGGCAGAATACCTGGGAGAACCTCGTAGCGGCCTGCTTGTCGTGTAACAGCCGCAAGGCCGACAAGATGCTCTCGCAATTGGGATGGCAATTGTTGCTCACACCGCATCAGCCAAGGGTGGGAGGGCATCTGGTTTCCGGACTTGACCATATTGATTCTTCATGGGCTCAATACCTTCATGCCAGCTAGGAAATATTCGGACTCCGTGAGATGTTGAGACGTTAGTACTAATCTGAACAAATCACGGAGGTAACTCGTGAGTATGGAAGGCGCGGCGTGGAGTACGCTGTGGCAGCTCTCAAAGAGCGAACAGCGACGTGCATATCGTCCAGAGACCCCGCGGCGTGTTTTCGACTTCGCACTCAGCTATAAAGCACGTCTGATAATCTTCGTGATTTTCTCTGTATTGTCAGCGGCAATTGCTGTCATCACACCGGTGCTTGCCGGACGAGTCGTTGACGCAATCGTGGCGCAAGGCAGTTGGGAGACCGTGCGGAACTTGGCGATCGTTATGGTGGTAGTCGCCGTTTTCGATTCGATATTCGCGATGCTCGTACGCTGGCAGTCCTCTAACCTCGGTGAGCAAATCATCTTTGATCTTCGCACCAAGGTATTTGACCACGTGCAGAAGATGCCCATCGCGTTTTTCGCACGAACTCGCACCGGAGCACTGACCTCCCGGCTCAATTCAGATGTTATCGGGGCCCAAGCCGCTTTCGCCGGAACCTTATCCGGAATCGTTTCAAATGCAGTTGCACTGATCCTGACCGCTATCGTCATGCTCACTACCTCCTGGCAGGTCACGATCCTGGCGCTGGTCCTTTTCCCGCTGTTCCTGCTGCCGGCAAGACGCTTCGGAAAGTCCCTAGCTGGGCTGCGCAAGGAGTCGGCAGATCTGAACGCTTCAATGAGCACCCAGATGACCGAACGATTCTCCGCACCCGGAGCTACGCTGATCAAACTCTATGGGCGTCCCAACGAAGAATCCGAGCAATTTGGATTGCGGGCTGCGCGAGTACGCGACATCGGCATCAAGATGACCATGCGGCAATTCGCATTTGTAACGGTGCTAGGGCTGGTCGCGGCGCTTTCGCTGGCCCTAGTGTACGGACTGGGCGGGTTCTATGCCTTGCGTGGCGAGATGGCGGCGGGTGACGTGGTAGTGCTCGGGATGCTCATTATCCGCCTGTATACGCCGCTTACGGGACTTGCTAACGCCCGCGTGGAGATCACCAGCGCGCTGGTTAGCTTCGACAGGGTGTTTGAGGTGCTAGACCTCGAACCGCTGATCAAAAACGCCCCGAACGCGATTGCCCTTCCAGTAGAGCCTGTGGCAGTGAAATTCGACAAGGTGAACTTCGCTTACCCGAGTGCCGAGGAAGTGTCGCTAGCCTCGCTGGAAGATACTGCGGTGCTCGACAAACGCGGTGGCGAAGAGATTCTGCACGATATTTCCTTTGAAATTCAGCCCGGTCACACCGTCGCGTTGGTCGGCTCTTCCGGCGCTGGTAAATCGACCATCGCGCAGCTGCTCGCACGGCTCTACGACGTGCGTGGCGGTGCTATCACGCTCAACGGACACGACCTGCGCGATATCACCCTCAAGTCCCTATATGGCGAACTGGGCATGGTCACCCAAGACGGGCACTTGTTGCACGAGACCGTACGCTCCAATTTGTTGCTGGCAAACCCTGACGCCAGCGAAGAGCAACTTTGGTCGGCTTTGGAAGACGCGCAGTTGCGGAGCCAAATCGAAGCCCTCCCGGACGGACTGGCCACGGTGGTCGGGGAACGCGGATACCGGCTATCTGGCGGTGAACGCCAACGCCTGACGATCGCCCGAATGATTCTGGCGAATCCGGGACTGGTCATTCTCGACGAAGCAACTGCAGCTTTGGATTCACGCAGTGAACTTGCTGTGCAGCTGGCGCTGTCCCAGGCGCTGGAAAACCGCACGGCTTTGGTCATTGCCCATCGGCTTTCAACGATCCGGCAAGCGGATCAAATTTTGGTGATCGACGGTGGACGCATCGTTGAACGTGGAACGCATCAGAGCTTGCTAAGCGCACAAGGCGCCTACTCAAAGTTCTATGAAACTCAGTTCAATTCGGCCCAGGACCCGGATCGCAACTAAAGCAGCTTATGCGCCATATTCCTGCACTACGCGGAACTCGTGGCGATGCCAGAGAACCGGTGAGCTGTCATGGCCGCGGGCACCAATGAAAGTGGTTCGAGGTCGGTCCTCAACGCCACGTGACAAACTCTTCTACATATCTGCTCGTTAGTTGGGAGCGTTTCTCCGAGCGAGAAGGGTAGGCAATACGTGCTGGCGTAATAGTGGGGCGATGTCATCACGCAATAGGGCATCGTGGGGGTGGATCCACATGAGCTCTTCGAGTTCGGCTAATGGTTTGGGGGAACCGTTATATCTTGCGCCGAACAAATAGGCTTGTATTGAGGTGTCTGCTTCATTGGCCGCCGGTCCAAGCCATTGGCCGTACTCTGCAAAGTCTTTTTCCTCGAACTTCACCCCTAATTCCTCATGTACCTCGCGCATCACGGTCTCTAAGGGTGTCTCGCCCGCTTCCGGTTTTCCGCCGGGTTGCATGAATTTTGAAGTCCCACGCTTCCGAACAAGAAGAATTTGTCCCTGATCGTTGATTAAACACGCTGCCGAGATAGTTAAATTTTTCATCACCAAAACACAATATCGCGTGTGAAAACTCGTGACGAATGGTAACGTGCATTATTGGATCTCCAACGTTTTTAGTTGAGCAACGTCGTGATTAGAGAACTCGCAGTTTCAGATCGTACGACGACGTCTTGGCCGGATGTTGGAATAGAGAGATCGATCCATCAAATTTATAGATCTATGGAGCTTTAATGCGACGGGGAACAAACTTAGGCCGCCTTGGCGATTTTAACCAGGCGGTTATCCTTGAGTCCATCCGACGAGCCCCGGACGGCATCAGCCGTGTGGAGCTCGCAGGTTCGACTGGACTTTCACCACAGACAATTTCAAACGTCGTTCGTCGTCTTCTTGACGATGGCATCGTTCGCGAAGACCGAACCATTGTGTCCGGTCCAGGTAAGCCGAGAACCGTTCTGGAACTAGAGGGAAACCGATTAGTGTCCATCGGCATCCATCTTGACCCAAGCGTGCTGACCTTCGTGGCCATGAACCTGCGCGGCGAAGTATTGCGTGAGCGCAGTATCGATGTACCGAATCTCGAAGTAGCCGCGGAAACCATCCAGCTGATGGCAGACACGGTCAAGGAATTGATTTCCGAGATTCGTGTGCCGAAAAAACACATCGTCGGTGTCGGCATTGCCGTACCCGGACCGGTTAACGTCGAAGACGGTGTGGTGCTCAACCCACCGCTGCTCGATGGCTGGGCAGATGTAGAGCTGGTCAATCCACTTCGTAAGCTACTGCGCTTGCAGGTAATCATCGAAAAGGACACCATCGCATCTGCGGTCGGTGAGCGTTGGCAGTCCAAGGAAGAGAAATCAGATGATTTCGTCTTCGTTTACTGCGGCCACGGCTTCGGCGCAGGTATCGTCATCGACGGCGAAGTCCACCACGGTTCGAGCAACAACGCTGGCGAAATCGGGCATTACTCCACCGGACGCAAGGCCGTCGCCTGCGAAGAGTGCGGCGCCGACGATTGCTTGGCTACAGGCACCTCCTACGAGTTCATGGCCGCCCAGGCTAAGGAACGCGGACTGGAACTGCCGACCTACGAAATCATGGGCCCGGAGCAGCGCTCCGAAGGCATCAACCGTCTCACCGAACTTGCGCTGGAAGGCAACGCCGTCGCCAAGGAGCTGATCATTGAATCGATGATTCGGGTGGGTGAAGTCGCCGGACAGCTGGCCAATGCGCTGGACGTCCGCGAGATCGTCTTCGGCGGTCCACAGTGGGACAAGGTTCGCGAGCTCGTTGCTGATGAAGTCGATGAAGCCGTTCAGCGTCGCTTCGGGCTACGTGCAGTCCACGAGGTCGGTACCCGCACCTCGAGCCTAGGCTCGCAGGTTGGCGCCATCGGTGGCGCATGCGTCGTCATGGATGCCTCGCTCTCGCCGAAGGCTACCGCACTGCTACTGCGCTAAGTCGTTCGATAAGACCAACAAAAAGTTGAGGTCCCGCTCCGGTTAGGAGCGGGACCTCAACTTTTTGTTGGTGCCCCTGGCCGGAATCGAACCGACGGCCTACCCTTTAGGAGAGGGTCGCTCTATCCTACTGAGCTACAGGGGCGCAGGCGCTAAGCGCGCCATCAACACTATCCTACTAGGAAGTTGATGATGAATTTGTCAGGATGACTGCTGTCGAATCTGAGCCATTTTCTTAATCATCGCCTTGTTCGCACGACGAGCCGCCAAGCCAAAGACTAGCGCAGCCGTGATGAATAGCGTGGCCCACCGAATCGTGGTCAGGATCGAAGCGAGCACGACGGTGCTTTCGTTGAGTTCCGCGCCGAAGAGCGAATCAATGGCAAAGTTCTCCCACAGGTCGGTCACCGCAAACAGCAACGGTGCCAGCCAGGCCAGCCAGCGCATCTGACGGTTGGGGATCCACCGAATGAAGATCAGCATGGAAAACAGCCCGGTCAGCAACGGGAACAGCAATCCGGCGGTCTTGTGAAGATAATTTAGCTGTCCGGTGGCATCCGAATCCATGGCTGCACGTAGCGCTTCAATATCCGACACCGTGTAACCGAAGACACGCTGATCTGGCATGGCTAACCCGTTGCTGAGATCGGTCATCTGGTGCATCGTGAGCAGGTGGTAGTACACAAAGAGGAACACGCACGTGACCAACCCCGCCGATATCAACAGCATCGGATTGGAAGTGGATTCACGTTGCTGCGCAGAATCTCGCAGTCCTTGACCGAGCCTCTTGGCCTGCTCATCTTGGAAATGCGCTGGCTTGCGGTACTCTTTGCTCTTCTTAACGTTCTTTGCCATACCGTCCATTATGCCGGGTAGGTCGGTGAAACCGTCGCAGAGCCCACGTAGACTGGCTTCACCATGGATTTCCTTAACGATGACTTCGCCGCGGAGCCGGCACAGCGCACTTTACCAACGCCCGAAGAGCTATTGGTGGGGATGAACGAACAGCAAGACAAGGCAGTTCGCTATCACGGCGGTCCGCTCTTGATCGTTGCTGGTGCTGGCTCTGGTAAGACCCGTGTGCTGACTCATCGCATTGCGTATTTGCTAGCTACCGGACGGGCCCGACCGCACGAAATTCTTGCTATCACCTTCACCAACAAAGCCGCAGCGGAAATGCGTGAGCGCGCTTCCGCGCTGATCGGTGAAGATCGGGCAAAAAAGATGTGGATCTCTACCTTCCACTCCTCATGTGTACGCATTCTGCGCCGTGAGGCGGCAACTATCGGTTTGAAGTCGAACTTCTCGATCTACGATTCGGCCGACTCCCTGCGCTTGATCACGCTTATTGCCAAGGGACTGGACATTGATCCAAAGCGGTTCACGCCCAAGGCCATCGCCCACAAGATCTCGTCGTTGAAGAACGAACTTATCGACGAAGAAGATTTCGCCTCCACCATGAACACCAATGATCCGTTCGCGCGAGCCGTGGCAGAGGTCTACCGGGGCTATACCCGACGGCTGCGCGCGGCGAACGCGATGGACTTTGACGACCTGATTGGACAGGTCGTTTACATGTTCCGGGCCTTCCCAGCGGTGGCGGACAACTATCGTCGCCGCTTCCGCCATGTGCTGATTGACGAGTATCAGGATACGAACCACGCGCAGTACTCGTTGATACGAGAACTAACCGGACCTGATGGGCTGACCATGCCTGGCGAACTGACGGTGGTCGGCGACTCCGATCAGTCGATTTATGCGTTTCGTGGAGCGGATATTCGCAATATTGTGGAATTCGAAAAGGATTACGCAGACGCGGCGACGATCAAACTTGAACAGAACTACCGTTCCACCCAGAACATCCTTTCGGCAGCGAACGAAGTGATCAAACGGAACCCGGACCGCAACGATAAACGACTGTGGACGGCCAGCGGGGACGGCGATCAGATCACCGGTTACGTGGGCGAATCCGAGGGGGACGAGGCGCGCTGGATCGCAGAGGAGATCCTTCGGCTCAACGACGAAGAAGACGTGCGACCGGGCGATGTAGCCATTTTCTATCGCACCAACGCTCAGTCCCGAGCTCTCGAAGAGCAGCTCATGCGCGTAGATCTAAAGTATCGGGTGGTTGGCGGCACCCGATTCTACGACCGCAAGGAAATCAAAGACGCCCTGTCTTATTTGCGAGCATTGGTGAATCCCGAAGACGACATTAACGTTCGCCGCATCCTCAACGAGCCCAAACGCGGCATCGGCGACCGAGCCGAAGGAGCGGTGGCAGCGCTAGCCGAACGCGACCGGATCTCATTTATGGAAGCGTTGCGCCGTTCCGATGAAGCCCCGGGTCTAGGGACTCGTGGCATCAAGATGACCGCGGCTTTTGTGTCTTTGATGGACGATTTGAAGACTGTTGCAGAAGGCTCCGGCCCGGCCGAAGCGCTGGAAGCGGTGCTGGAGCAGACCGGATATCTCGAGGTGCTTCGCGCGTCGAGCGATCCGCAGGATGAATCCCGGGTAGAAAACCTTGCAGAGCTCGTCGCGGTGGTCCGTGACTATGTGAATGATGAGCCGGAGGGGGGCCTGGAAGGGTTCTTGGAGCGGGTGGCGTTGGTGGCCGACGCAGATCAGATTCCCGAGGCGCCTACGGATAGCGAAGGCGCAGAAATGGCGGCTCGTGAAGGTGTGGTCACGCTGATGACGCTGCACACCGCGAAAGGGCTGGAATTCCCGGTAGTGTTCCTGACCGGCATGGAACACGGAGTCTTTCCGCACCAGCGTTCCATGACCGACGAAAAGGAATTGGCAGAGGAACGACGTTTAGCGTATGTGGGGCTAACGCGGGCTAGGGAACGGTTGTACCTGACGCGTGCCGAACAGCGTAGCTTGTGGGGACAGTCGCAATATAACCCTGCAAGTCAGTTTCTCGATGAAATTCCTTCCCACTTGTTGGACTGGAAGCGTGAAGGAGCCCAGCTTTCAGGGTGGGGTGCGAGTAACGGAACGGTGAATTTCGCCACGAGTCGGTATGACCGTGGATCTCATTGGGGTGCCGGCAATGCTTCGAATTTTGCATCTCGTGGGCACAACGCCGCTCCGGTGGCCAAGCAGCGCGTGCAGCAGAACAAAGAAATTGTCATTCCAAAGGTTGGTCAAAACGTGAAACATTCTGGCTTTGGCTTGGGTGTTGTTATCGCGATCGAAGGTGTCGGTGATAAGACGGTTGCAAAAGTGCAATTTGCTGACTCGGAAAAACGGCTTCTATTGCGTTACGCGCCATTAGAAATGGTTGACTAACCGAAGAATCTTTGGCGCGCGCTTTGAGGTTTCTTGAAACCGGCGACAGGCTGCTCGGCGGTTCTCTACAGCCTGTAAAAGTGGGAAGTTTGTAAAAGTAGGGATAGTCTGAGAGGTGCGCACGGCTACGGCGCCGTATGACTGCCGATAGTTACGTTGCGCTCTCTAGGGCGTGGCATGGATTTCGATTTATGGCCATGTCGCGAGTCAGCATGAACTTCGAACGAAGGACACAAACCCGTGGACCTGTATGAGTACCAGGCGCGCGATCTATTCGAGGCACACGGGGTTCCCGTGCTTGCCGGTATCGTCGCTTACACCCCGGAAGAAGCCAAAGCCGCAGCTGAGAAGATCGGCGGCGTTGTTGTAGTTAAGGCACAGGTCAAGGTCGGTGGCCGCGGTAAGGCTGGCGGCGTTAAGGTTGCCAAGACCGCAGACGAGGCTTTCGAGCACGCTTCCAACATTCTCGGTATGGACATCAAGGGCCACACCGTCAACAAGGTCATGATCGCCCAGGGCGCCGACATTGCTGAGGAATTCTACTTCTCGGTACTGCTGGACCGTGCAAACCGTAACTACCTGGCCATGTGCTCGGTAGAAGGTGGCATGGAGATCGAGGTGCTCGCAGTTGAGCGTCCGGACGCACTGGCAAAGGTCGCCGTCGATCCATTGGTTGGCATCGACGCTGCCAAGGCCGACGAAATCGTTGCCGCAGCAGGTTTCCCTGAAGAACTGCGCGCAAAGGTTGCCGACACCCTGCAAAAGCTGTGGGTTGTTTTCAAGGAAGAGGACGCCACCCTCGTTGAGGTGAACCCGCTGGTGAAGACCGGTGCCGGTGACATCGTTGCACTGGATGGCAAGGTTTCCCTGGATGAGAACGCATCCGAGGTTCGCCACCCGGCTCACGAAGAGCTTGAGGACAAGGGCGCAGCAGACCCACTGGAAGCCAAGGCAAAGGCCGCTGGCCTGAACTACGTCAAGCTGGACGGCGAAGTAGGCATCATCGGTAACGGTGCTGGCCTAGTTATGTCCACCTTGGATGTTGTAGCCTACGCGGGCGAGAACCACGGCAACGTGAAGCCAGCTAACTTCCTGGATATCGGCGGTGGAGCCTCGGCTGAGGTTATGGCTGCAGGCCTGGACGTCATCTTGAATGACCCACAGGTCAATTCGGTCTTCGTGAACGTTTTCGGTGGCATCACCGCATGTGACGCCGTAGCAAACGGCATCGTTGGCGCGCTGAACACCTTGGGCGATTCCGCTAACAAGCCGCTGGTTGTCCGCCTTGACGGCAACAACGTTGAAGAAGGCCGCGCCATCCTGGCCGAAGCCAACCACCCACTGGTGACCCTGGCAGCAACCATGGACGAGGGCGCCGACAAGGCTGCCGAGCTCGCCAACGCAGCGAAGTAAGAGGGATAAGCGAACAATGAGCATTTACCTGAACAAGGACTCCAAGGTCATCGTCCAGGGCATCACCGGCGGCGAAGGCACCAAGCACACCGCCCTGATGCTCAAGGCTGGCACCAACATTGTCGGTGGCGTGAACGCCCGCAAGGCCGGCACCACCGTCACCCACGGTGACAAGGACATCAAGGTGTACGGCACCGTGGCTGAGGCCAAGGCCGAGACCGGCGCAGACGTATCGATCGTCTTCGTCCCACCTAAGTTCACCAAGGACGCAGTCGTTGAAGCTATCGAGGCCGAGGTTGGCCTCGTCGTAGTCATCACCGAAGGCGTTCCAGTGCAGGACTCGGCCGAGTTCTGGGCGCTGGCACAGTCGAAGGTTGACGCCGACGGCAACCAGATCACCCGCATTATCGGCCCTAACTGCCCAGGCATCATCACACCAGGCGAAGCACTGGTCGGCATCACCCCGAACAACATCACCAAGAAGGGCCCAATCGGCTTGGTATCCAAGTCCGGTACCCTGACCTACCAGATGATGTTCGAACTGCGCGACCTGGGCTTCTCCACCGCCATCGGGATCGGCGGCGACCCAGTCATCGGTACCACCCATATCGATGCCCTGGCCGCTTTCGAAGCTGATCCAGAGACCAAGGCCATCGTGATGATCGGCGAGATCGGCGGCGACGCTGAAGAGCGCGCAGCCGACTACATCAAGGCCAACGTCACCAAGCCAGTTGTTGGCTACGTGGCTGGCTTCACCGCTCCCGAGGGCAAGACCATGGGCCACGCTGGCGCCATCGTCTCCGGCTCGGCAGGTACCGCTCAGGCCAAGAAGGAAGCTCTCGAAGCTGCCGGCGTGAAGGTAGGCAAGACTCCTTCGGAGACTGCCGTCCTGTTGCGCGAAGTTTTCGCGGCTCTCTAAGCCCTAGGCAACTCGCAGACGCGAAAAAGCCCCATGGCATCGGTTTTCGATGCCGTGGGGCTTTACCTGTACTCGGACAATGTCCTAGCCGCGTAGGCCAGCAGCTGCGTCCGTGTCGACCCTCAAGAACGAGGAGCCGATGACCGCGAAAGCACCAGGTATCAAAAGCATCCGGTGCTTTGGGTTATAGAAAATTTCCTCGAGCGGCGAAGCGATAACTCGCCGGATCTTTTCCAAGAGCCGCTCGTTGTCCAGAGACAGACGCTCCTGCTCGGTTTCAATCACCACACGATCTTGTTCAGTGCTCACCGATGCGCTCATCCAGTCGTCACTCGGTGTACTCAGAGTCTCCGATTTAATCAGGGACACGGTTATAACCGCCTTCATCTTGCGTTGTGCCACCGGAGAAGACCTCCGGGGCTTGCCTCTTTGCCTGCGCTCAGTGTGGCAGAGAACACGCAACTAGACATATTGAATATAGCGCGATTCGCTGGTAAAAGCCCGTCAAACAACGCAGATGTAATAAAGCTGTTATTCGAGCAACCCGCGAATATCCTGAGCCGTCAAAGCCTTCGAGAATCCATCGGCTTCGTCCATAACCGTGGAGATCAGCTTCCGCTTGGATTCTTGGAGAGCAACAACCTTTTCTTCGATGGTGCCCTGGGCAATCATCCGGTAAACCATCACCTGGCGGGTTTGCCCGATTCGGTGGGTGCGGTCGATCGCCTGCGCTTCTACGGCAGGATTCCACCAAGGGTCAAGTAGGAAGCAGTAGTCGGCCTCGGTTAAGTTCAAGCCAAAACCGCCGGCCTTCAACGAGATCAGGAACAGCGGCGCTTCGCCGTCCTTGAACTGCTCAATGACCTTCGCACGGTTGCGTGTGTTGCCGTCCAGATATACGTACGGGATACCACGTGCTTCCAACTTTGCCGCAAGGACCTTCAGGTAGGAAGTGAATTGTGAGAATACCAAAGCGCGGTGCTGTTCGCTGAGCACATCCTCAAGCTGCTCGAAGAGCGCTTCCAACTTAGAGCCCGGGATTTCGGCAAGTTCCGGGTCAACCAGAGAAGGTTCCAAGGCAAGCATGCGTAGATGGGTCAGCGACTGGAAAATCGTAAAGCGGTTGCGGTCTAGATCCTCAACAAGGTGCAAGATCTTCTGTCGCTCACGGTTCAGATGCGTGTCGTACACATGCTGGTGCTCTTCGCTCAGACGCACCAAGACCTGCTGTTCTTGCTTGGCGGGGAGATCCAAGACGACAGATTCCTTGGTGCGGCGCAGCATGAAAGGTTTCACGCGGCGCTGCAGTAACTTCAGGGTTTCCTTATCGCCTAGCACTTCAATGGGACGGGCAAACTGGCGGTTGAACCGGCTGGTATTCATGAACAGCGATGGAGAAGTCAACGAAAGCAGCGCGCCGAGCTCGGCGAGGTTGTTCTCCATTGGCGTGCCGGTGACCGCCAGCTTGAAGTTCGTCTGGATATTCACCGCGCTGCGGTGGGCCTTGGTCGAACGATTCTTCACGAACTGAGCCTCGTCCAGGATCAGGCCAGCGAATCGCTGGGATTCATACATCTCATCGTTGAGCCGAAGCAGCGTGTAGGTGGTCAGGATGACGTCATAGTTGGCCACTAGTTCGTTCAGCTCGCGTTCGGAACCGAGGGTACCTTCTACGGTGATCACGCTCAGGCTCGGAGCGAACCGTTTGATCTCCATCTCCCAGTTGGAAACAACGGAGCTTGGAGCAACGACGAGGAAGGGGGCACTGTTTCGCTGAGCGGCTGGTAGCTGCGCCACATGCTTCGGGTCATCCCAGAGTTTGCGTGCGTGAAGCATTAACGCGATGGTTTGAAGGGTTTTGCCCAGTCCCATGTCGTCGGCAAGAATGCCGCCAAAACCGCCTCGGTACAGGCGCGCAAGCCATTGATAGCCCTCGACCTGATACGGGCGCAAGGTGGCATTGAGCGTATCGGGCACTTCGGCCTCTTCACCTTCCGCCACACGCAGGAGCGAACGCATGCGCCCGATAAATAGGTCGGCACCTTCGATTCCCTCGGCAAGCTCATCAAATTCATCGAAGAGCGAGACTTGGAAGACCGAGAGCTTCAGGTCGGCATCCTTGGGCTTGTCATTCAGCGCCTGAGCCTCATCGACCAGCGCCTTCAGCTTGGCAAATAACGGGTGGTCCAGTGAGAACCAGGTGTTATCCGGAAGCTTGACCTTCATGGCTCCGCTGGTGAGCGCCTCGAGAATGGTGGAGAAAGGTACTTCATGGTCGCCTACGGCGATCAGCAAGCCCAAATCAAGCCAGTCATTGCGTTCGTGGCTCACCGCGTTGATCTTCAGCCGCGGAAGTTCACGTAGCTGACGGTAAACCGGGCGAATACCTTCTTCGGTGATCTTCATGATGGACAGGCCATGTAGGGCGGGCAGCAGCTCCGAAACAAAAACAATCATGTGTTCACCGGAGAAGAACTTCGAGTCCAAGTCGTGGTTGCTGATGCCTGTGTGCCGCTCGAAGACGTCATTGACCGTGCTACGCAAAGAATCCTCGGCCTGGGCGTCATAGACCTCGCGGTCGTTGGGCACTCCCGGGTAGTGGATCTGGAAATCAATGGTGGCAGATTCCTTGATGCTGCCATCTTCCTTTTCCTCACGCATGAATTTCACATCAGCGTGGACCATCGGCGGGGCCAGGGCGGGAAGTACCAGATCCTTGCTTATGCTGCGCAGATTGAAACGGCGCGCAAGGCGCGCGTACGAACCGGCGAAGAAGTCCTGCATTTGATCTTCGGGAACCTGCAAGGGTTCGCGATTCTGAAACCAGCGGCGGTGCTGAGCGGGAACGATCTCTTGGCTTGGCGCCAACCAGATTTGTTCAGGTGCTTCCAATTCAACATAGAACCCGTGGTCCGAGATCGTTCCGCTGGGAGTCTCTGCGTTGAGCGTTAGGCCCTGACCTGCAATGTTCAAGTGTCCAGCCACGGTGAGCGATTTGTCCTGGCCGAGGTCGGCGAGCAACTCAAATCTGGACTGGCGGTCAATATTCACGCTGGTCTCATTGCGGGTGCTAATCAGCTCGATGCCAAGATCTTGAGCTTCGCCAAGCATTGGCCACAGCAGATCCGAGGCATACTCATCGAGGAACAGCCAGTCTTCGTCGACCTTAAACTGCAGCTGAGTGTTGCTTCGAGCTAGCGCAGCAAAACGGGTGAACCAATGGTGCTGATTGCGCAGCATATTCCAGCCGTAAGTCTTGAACGCTATGGTAGTCCAGCGCAGCTGTCCACGAACCCAGCGTCCCTCGGAATTGCGCACCATGGGGCGGACGCCCAAACGGAAGCGTTTGTTGCGCGTGGGGTGGGGGACCGCTCCCGAAGGCATCCACTGCTGTTGCTGGGAGGTATTTTTCGAATCAAAGACCATGAACTGCAAGGCCATGGCCACGACCGGGTCATTTGGGGACCCTAAGAGTCCGTCTGCGGGCCCCGGCTCGGGTTCTTCAAACCAGGTGTTCACTTGCTGGGACCAAGCGGCAACGGTCTTTTGCTCTTGGACGACCGCCGGGCGGGGCAGCTTTGCGATCTTATTGGCGGTGAGGGACAGCGCCGCGATATGTGGGCAGATCGAGCCTTTGTCGCAGCTGCAGGCCGAAACGTCGATGGACCAGCCCGAAGCGCTGCGAATTACCGTGAGAGTGGGTGAGAACTTCTGACCATCTTCGAGGACGGTACCCGAGATGACACTCGAGGTTTCGTCAAAGGCGACCTCAGTCACTGATTCGTCGTTCTTGGCAAGTTGTTGCCCGAAGAAGAATGGAACGTCACCCAGGTACGCCAGTAGGTGCCTTGCGTCAATGAGTGGTGGCACAGAATCAGTCATCCTCTCATCGTTTCACGTTCGGGGCGTAGGTGAAAGTTGAGGACGCTAACTGTGAATAATCACTTGTGTTCAAGGTAGCGTAGGTGCATGTCTCATGTGTGGCCCCACCTCCCCGCCCGAGCGGTCAATATCACCACAGTGATTGAGTTCGACAGGCTCGCCGCCGAAGCCATGGAAACCCAAGCATCGCTTGCCCGAAACTGGCGCGTACACCGGGTTGATCTTCAAGCTAGGGACGCGGTCTTAGGCGCTTTGGACCTTGCCGACTGCCTTTTTATTGATTGCGTCTACTCCAAGGCCGGACGTTCGCTCGTGGAAGCAACCGGCGGGCTATGCATGAGTACCGGAGCGCAACTGCCCTTCAATATTTCCGAACGTGAGCTCTATTCCCCGCTAGAGCTCTACGCGGGGATCAAGGAAGCGCCCTACTCGCAGGTGCTCGACGCGCAGATCTATACCTATTCGCAAGCAAATTCACCTGCGGAATTTTCTACCGATGACAGCACGATGGCAACGACTTTGCATGATCACCATATTGGCCAGGCCATGTTGAATGCTGTTTACGACGGGGTATTTGCCGAGACACCCATGATCGGGATCATGGGTGGGCACGCGGTAGCACGTGGCACGCAAGAATTCGCCGATGCAGTACGGCTCGGTGCAATGCTGACCGGTCGAGGCTATTCGATTGTTACCGGTGGGGGACCAGGGGCCATGGAAGCGGCTAACGCCGGCGCGTGGCTTGCAGACTATGACGAAACGGCTATCGGTAGAGCCGTGGATATCCTCGCACAAGCTCCGGACGCGATCCGTCATCGGACTGCCTGGGCGCGTGCGGCATTGCGAGTGCGTGAAAAATTCCCCAGCACGAAAAGTTCAATGGGCGTACCCACCTGGTTTTATGGCCATGAGCCACCGAACCTGTTCGCCACGCATATAGCAAAGTTTTTCACGAACTCGATTCGCGAAGCCATCCTGCTCGAACAGGCAAATGGCGGAATCATTGTGCTTCCCGGTGCAGCCGGGACAGTCCAGGAAATATTCCAAGACGCCTGCGAAAACTACTACGCGACTGGCGCTCGCGTAGCTCCCATTGTGTTGGTGGGCCGCGAGCATTGGACCCGGAAGCTTCCAGTCTGGCCCTTGCTGCAGGCGCTTGCCGCCGGGAGGGCCATGGAAAGCAGGATAGCTTTGGTGGACTCGGTGCAAGAAGCTGTCGAATTCATTGAAACAATGACTCCATTGCGGCGCCGCACGCGGTTCTAATAACGAGACCGGCCGTTGCCCCACGACGCATCATGTTGGGGCAACGGCCAGTAGTCTGCTTCTTGGAGCTAAGCCACGGTGGTGCCGAAGAGCAAACCCAAGCAGTAGGTTACAGCGGCCGCACCCAAGCCAATGGCCAGCTGACGGATGCCGCGTTTGAGCGGGGACGCGCCGGATAGCAGGCCAACGACGCCGCCGGTGAGCAGCAACGCGATGCTGACCAAAGCGACTGCCACGCTCACCGCAGCTAGCCCGGTGAGCCCGAAGATGTAAGGCAGGATCGGAATAACTGCGCCGGAAGCGAAGAACATGAACGAAGAAATGGCGGCTCCCGGTGCCGAACCTAGCTCCTCATGTTCGCGTTCCAGCTCCGCGCTGCGAACTTCTGGATGGAGCGAGAAGGAGGGGTTGCAATCGCAGGTAAACAGCCCCATGCGTTCTGCCGCGCGGTGTTCGGCATCCTCATTGTTCATGCCACGTGCCTTGTAGATCAAGACCAATTCGTTGGCATCTAGATCGAGGTCGCGGGCGGCAGAAAGCGTGACCTGGGTAGGGCGCGACGCGGTGAGAAGCTCACGTTGGGAACGGACTGACACGAATTCCCCGGCAGCCATGGACAGCGCGCCAGCCAGCAGGCCGGCAATTCCGGAGAAGAGCACGAGGGACGAGGCCACACCGGTGGCCCCGATGCCCATGACCAGGGCTAGATTTGAGACCAGACCGTCATTCGCCCCGAATACTGCGGCTCGGAAGTTGCCGGACAACCGGGACCGGCCGACCGTAGCCAAAGCACGAATGACTTCCTCATGCACCTGCTCGTCCGCCGCCATTTGCGGAGCGGCGTCCTGATCGGTGGCGTAGGGAGAGTTGCCTTCGGCGCGTTGGGCCAGCGCCAAGACAAACACCGAACCGAAATGACGGGCCATGAAACGCAACATTGTGCGCCGCATGGACGGGCGGACCGGGCGTACATGTTCGCCGAGCTTGGTTCGCCAGTAATTTTCGTGGCGTTCTTCCGCTTCGGCTAGCCCACGGAGAATTTGGCGTTCTTGTCCGGTGCGCTTTTCGGCCAGTTCACGGTAGATCGCGCCTTCGGCGACCTCATCGGCCATGTACTGGCGCCAGCGGCGGATCTGCGCCTTGGTTGGTTCGGGAGTTGAGGTTTGGGCCATCACGGGGATGCGTCTCCTGCGGCAGATTGGATCATGTTCACGGGCAGATGATCCGGATTAGGTTCAACCCCCTAGTTTAGTGAGCGATTCAAGCACTGGGAATTTGGCAAGACTAAATACGTGGGCGGTGCCAGCGTTTTGCCCCCGAACTGCCACGAATACCGAAAGTTCCTCGCGCTGACTATCGAAGCTCGGCGGACCCACGGTTCTGGCTAGCAAACGGGTGAGCAGGTGCGGGTCCGTGACGTAATAGCTGACCCAGACCCCGCGAAGCGGAAACTGCACCTGGCCGGTTTGCAGGTCGATAATGGGAAGGACGTTTAAAGCCATAACTATCGTGGACCCTTAAAAGAGCTCTTGCCCGTAGCCGATTGGCGTACGGACCGCTTCTTCATCCGAACCACCCATGAACCTGGGGTTGGTGTGCGGCCAGTCGGAGCTTGGCGCCGCATCTCGTGAAGCAACACCACGATGTTACACCGGTGCGCCATCCGGCCGCGTAGTGAAACGTCATACGCAGCTCTCGCGGGTCTCATGGTGCACGGCCCCGTGCCGATTAGGATTCTGCGCTCGCCGAAGGTGCAGATTGCTGGCCGGGGCCCTGCCCATCCGGCATTACCGGTGATTCTCCTGCCGGCCCGCCGTCGTTGCCGGGGCCACCGCCAGGCATGCCCCGTCGCGGGGTTCGGTCCAGGGGTTGACCTCGACTTCGAACTTTACGGCGTAACCGGAGGTGATTTCGCCGCAGGTGGCGCCCTTCAGATTAGTTGCCGACCGCTCGTGACCGGTCGCTGCATGCACCGCATTACGGGCCTCTTGGGGCAGGGCTGCCTTTGAGTTGGCGATAGCGTTGGCCGAATCGGTGAACGAGTTCTGGGGCCGGGCAATCTTCGAGGTGGATATGCGGCCAGCGTCCGGCGTAATACGCGGGGAAGATGCTGGTGAAGCGCACGATGCCGTTCGCGTCTGTGAGCTGTACGCTGCGCAGGTAATTCTCATTCTGCAATCCTGAGAAGGACAACGAGTTTTCCCCGGCAAGGTTGCATTGCCTGAGATCCCGGAGTCTGCCGGAGCGCATGCTGCGAGGGTGAAAGTCACGGCCAAGTCCCAAGCCTGCCAGCTCCTTACAGCGATCAACCAGAGTTCCATCGTCGCAGGCGAGGCCTTGGCCTTCGAGATCTTCAGGCGTGCGAGGAAGGGAAGGGGATCCGAATCATTTGCGTGGTGAGGATTTCAAAGCTGGTGCTCTAGCCGCTGGGCTCGGATGAGGCCATCCGAGCTGGTGCGAGCTTATGCGAGCACTTTGAGGCGGTGCCCGGCTAGGGGTTTGAGCGAGCTTTAACCAAGACCGGTGTTAGGACTGCTCGGCGATTCGCTGCAGGGTGGAGCGCTGTTGCTTCCATTGCTCAGCGCTAAAGCCGGGGATATTTCTCGCCTGTTCACGCAGTCCTACCTGTCCGTCGAGAAGCTCTCGGACGATATCAAGATGCCCAGCATGCCGGGAGGTTTCCGCGATCATATGAACAATGAGATGCTCCACGGTGGTATGCCGATGCACTGACCACCAGGGGACCTCAGCCGGGGACTCTAAGTTTAATTCATCGAGCGTCTGCTCGGCGAATGCGATGGACTTTCGATACAACGCGAGAACATCTTCTACGGAGAAGCTGGCGGGAGGCAGGAAGTCGATCTGCGGATCATCGCTTTGCAGTAGTTGAAGCACATGCCGATCGTTGGGCACACGACCTAGGCACTCGCCGAAATAACCGTATTCGGTGATTGCTAGATGGTAGATGACACCAAGCATGTGTGTTCCGGTATCCGTCATGGGACGGCGGGCCAACTCTTCGGAGAGTCCCTGACACTTCCAGAGCACGGTGTTTCGGGCCTCGTTCAAATAGTTCCGAAGTCTCTTGGAGGACGGATTGCTATCGGTATCCATGTGCCGAGTCTAGTTTCATGGCGATTGAATAAACAGCGACGGCGCATTGAGGGCTTGTTTGCTGACTTCAGGACTGAAGCGTGAGTTCGGCGAAGTTCTCGTTGCCTATTGGTAAACTGACGCAGTGTAGGAACCTGAACCGGATTGGTTTAGCGGAATTGTAGGCCGGGTACTGCCAAGCTAGGGCTGCGCCGGTGTCAAAATGGTGGGAGAGCATGAAAACACTGCCCGTAGAGCCCACCGGCTCGTCGATTAATATCGGCGCCCGTTTGCGTGGGGTACGCCAAACCCGACGAATGACCATCGACCAGGTGGCCGAAATGTCCGGACTGACCAAGGGGTTCTTGTCTCGCGTGGAGCGAGACTTGACTAGCCCTTCGGTGTCGACGTTGCTCAGGCTCTGCGAAGTGTTGGGCTTAGAGGTTGGACAGCTCTTCTCAGTACCTGAAACCAAATTGGTCAGGCTGGAGCACGCGCCGCGAATCGCCTTGGGTGGTCACGGGATCACCGAACAACTGGTCACTCCCCGCGCCGAGACCAGGGTGCAGATGATTAGGGCAGAGGTCGCGCCTCAGGGCTCGGGGGAAGCCGAGCTGTATTCGGTGGATTGCAAGGTGGAAGTTCTGCACGTGATTTCCGGAGAATTTACCTTGGTTCTGCCCGAGGACCGCATTGAACTGCAAGCGGGCGATACGGTAACCTTCCCGGGCCGTGAGCCGCACAGTTGGGAGAATACTTCGGACCGGACCGCCGTAGTGACCTGGACGCTGTTGCTCTGACCAAAACCGCAGTGCGCTTTTGAAGGGCTTGCGCGTTTTCCGTCTGTGCCGGGTTTCGGCCGGGCAAAGCCCAAAGCGTATCCTTGACATAGCGTCAACAACTTTTCTCGACGCCGATAAATAACCGAAGGGAGCTCCGTGACGGAAAGCGAGCCACGGGCTGAACTGGTCGAACTGCGCTCCGCGAGCTGGTGGATGTCTGCAATTCTCGGTGTCTTAATTGGTGTGACCATGACATTGATCCGCACTCAACGTTATTTCTTCATCGCTGGGGCGGCGATTCTGGCGGGGGTCATTCTGGTCATCGGCTTACGCACTATTCACCGTCGTTCTCAATACCCGCAGATGGCACAGGCGAAAACCTCTTGGGTATATGCGGTGTGGACGCTGGTGCTACTAGTGCTTGCCGGGCCCGTCCAGCTGGTATATGTGGCGGATGAACTCGACGAGATTGCGATTAAGTCCTTCGTGCTTTCGGCAGGTTTCTGTTTTGGGTTCCATGAGGTGGACCGGGCATTGGTAGCGAGCAGCAAGAAGTCCTTCGAAGGCTAGCTGCTGAACTACATGCACGCATTGGGAGGGTGAAATGTCTACCGAAAACCTTGCGGTCGGCATAGACATCGGCGGGACGAAGATCGCCGGGGGCGTGGTCGATGGCCACGGCCGGATTCTTCGCCGAAGCTTCCGCCCTACTCCGGGCCGGAGCGCAGCCTTGACCGAAGATTCTATTGCCGAGGTAGTCAGCGAGCTCAGCGACGGGGATGCTCATATGCCCGTGGGCGTCGGGGTCGCCGGCTGGATTAACCGAAGCGGTTCGCATGTCCTCTTCTCCCCGCATCTTGCATGGCGTGATGAGCCGGTGCGTGAACGTCTTGAGTCGAAGATGAACCGCCAGGTCGTCCTGAATAATGATGCCGACGCCGCAGGGTGGGCCGAGCATCGTTTCGGAGCTGCGCGAGGCGAAGAGCTGAGCGTCTGCCTGACCCTTGGCACGGGTATCGGCGGTGCCATCATGTTCGGCAACAGTATTCTGCGTGGCAGTTTTGGCGTCGCAGGGGAGTTCGGGCACCAGACTTTGGTGGTGGACGGCCATCGTTGCCCGTGCGGAAATCGAGGGTGCTGGGAACAATACGCGTCGGGCAACGCACTGGGCCGTGAAGGCGCGGAGCTTGTCCGGTTGGATTCTCCGCGGGCGCATAGCCTGCGTGAAGCCTGCCATGCGGATCCAGCCAAGGTGAGCGGAGCGATGGTGACGGCATTGGCGGTCAATGGCGACCCTGCCTGCATGGAGCTCATCGATGAGATGGGCCGATGGCTCGGGAGGGGAATCTCGAATCTTGTGGCTGTGCTGGATCCTGGTGTCGTGGTCATCGGCGGGGGACTAGGGTCTGCTTCTACCTGCCTGGTCGAACAGGCGGAGGCCTCCTACCGGCAGTTACTGCCGGGGCGAGGCTACCGGCCGTTTGCTCGCGTTGTACGAGCCGAGCTTGGCTCGGATGCCGGGCTGATCGGCGCTGCGGACTTGGCCCGGTGGCACGGGTAACTCGTTTCCTGCGAATGCGCACTATTCGCTTCATCGCATTTTCACGTTCCAAATCAGCGACCTAATCCCGCAACCCAATCGGTGTTGCGGGATCGCTGTTTTAACCAGCAAAAACCGGTTTTCGTGGCTTCGCTGTTGATTGCACCTTGACGGTCGGCGCACCGATAAATAGCATGGGAGGAAACTCATGTTTCATATTAGGCAACTCTTGTCGAGTGTGCCGGGAAGAAGCGCTCATGAAGGAAGTCCGGATCGAAGAAAATGGGAACATCGGACCCATTAATGCCGCGGTAATTCCGCGCTATGCCGGAGGCGGCACCTATGCACGGCTTCCGCGGCTGGACCAAGTCCAGAAATCCGATATCAAGATCGTCGGTGTTCCTTTTGACTCCGGTGTTTCCTACCGTTCCGGCGCACGTTTTGGAGCAAACCACGTCCGTGAGTCCTCTCGGTTGATCCGCCCATACAACCCGGCCACCGAGGTTTCCCCCTTCGCTTTGAGCCAGGTTTCCGACGCCGGTGATATGGCGGTCAACCCGTTCAACATCAACGAGGCCATCGAGACCATCGAGCACAATGCGCTGGAGCTGACCGAAGACGGTTCAACGCTGGTGACCATTGGTGGCGACCACACCATCGCATTGCCCTTGTTGCGTGCGGCCTCGCAACGTGCCGGTGCGCCGGTAGCAATGTTGCATTTCGACGCCCACCTGGATACCTGGGACACCTACTTCGGAGCCGAATACACCCACGGAACCCCTTTCCGGCGGGCGGTGGAGGAAGGCATTCTCGATACCGAGGCGATCTGCCATGTAGGAACCCGAGGCCCGCTCTACGGCAAAAAAGACCTCGAAGACGACAAGCGCTTCGGTTTCGGCATCGTCACCAGCTCAGATGTCTACTATCAGGGCGTGCAAGAGATCGTCGCGAAACTTCGGGACCGCATCGGCAACCGCCCATTGTACATTTCGGTCGATATCGACGTGCTGGATCCGGCGCACGCACCGGGCACCGGCACCCCGGAAGCAGGCGGCATCACCAGCCGCGAACTGCTGGAAATCTTGCGCGGCTTGCGCGGGCTGAAAATCGTGGGAGCCGATATCGTGGAGGTGGCACCGGCATACGATCATGCGGAGCTAACCGGCGTCGCTGCCTCACATGTCACCTATGACCTGATCAGCCTGATCAGCGAATACCGTCAGCTGAACGGACAGAACAACTAATGGGCAACGAAGTACAACGTAACGGTGGAGATCTCGTCGTTGAGACGCTGACAGCGCTCGGCGCGAAAACGGTCTTCGGCATTCCTGGACAACATGCGCTGGGGCTGTTCGATGCGCTCTCACGCTCCAATCTGCAATTCATTTCTTCCCGGGTAGAAAACAACTCGGCCTTCGCCGCCGACGGCTACAGCAGGGCCACTGGAGAGGTCGGAGTGCTTTTCCTCTCTACCGGCCCGGGAGCGCTGACCGCCCTCGCCGGATTGCAGGAAGCCTATGCCACCGGCGTGCCCATGGTGGTGGTTGCCAGCCAGATTCCTTTGGATGGACTGGGCGCTCGCCGAAAAGGCATGCTGCACCAGCTCGATGACCAGAAGGCCTCGGCCGCAAACGTCACCAAGTTCCAGCAGACGGTGCATCACGCCTCGGGTATTCCCTCGGCGATCCAAGATGCCTGGGCGCAGGCGATCACCGTGCCGATGGGGCCGGTCTGGATCGAAGTTCCGCAGGATGTCTTGCTGGCATCGGTGCTCATTCCTCCGGTGCGTGATGCCCTTGCCGAAGCCTACGATCATCCACCACGTGTGGAATTGATCGATGAAGCGGTTCGCTGGCTTTCGGAAGCAAAGCGACCGGTGGTTGTTGCGGGCGGAGGTGTCCGTCGGGCCCAAGCCGAAAACGAATTGCTGGAGGTGGCCGAGAAGCTCAATGCCCCGGTGCTTTGCACCCCGGGAGGCAACGGTGCATTCCCGTGGGATCACGAATTGTCTTTGCAATCTTGGGTGGAGGATCGGCATGTCACCGAAGTTCTCGAAGATGCTGACGTATTGGTGGTCGTGGGCTCAGCGCTCGGCGAAGTCTCCAGCAACTATTTCTCGCTCGCACCTCGTGGGCACATAATCCAAATTGATGCCGAACCGCGCGTCCTTGAGTCAAATACGCCAGCATTGGGTATCCGCGCGGATGCCAAGGCGGCGTTGCAGTTCCTAACTTCGAAGCTTAAGGAAGTAAGCCTGCCCAACGGGCCAGATTGGCATGGGCAGAGCCCGACTCAAGTCGTCACCCAGACCTTGGCAAAGGTGCAGGCACGGCTGGCGGAGCAGGGCCTGGACCATGAACGAAGGTTCATGGCTGATATCCGCGAGGCAGTGCCCGCGAAAATGCAGACCTTCTGGGATATGACCATTGCGGCTTATTGGGGTTGGAGCTGCTGGGATTCGCGCCAGGGAGAGTTCCATTCGGCGCAGGGTGCCGGTGGCCTAGGTTTCGGTTTCCCCTCGGCCATTGGAGGTTCCATCGGCTTGCAGATCGAGGGAGCTACGCCCGAGCAAGCGCGAGTGCTCGCGGTCTCCGGTGATGGCTCGTCGATGTACTCCATTGCAGAATTAGCCACGGCAAAACAGCACAACGTGCCGGTCACTTGGCTGATCGTTGACGACGGTGGTTATGGAATTCTGCGTGAATACATGGAAGGGGCTTTTGGCAAGGCAACGGCCACCGAGCTGGAACGCCCGGATTTCGTTGCCTTAGCCCAGGCTTTCGGAGTTCCTGCGCGACTGGTCGAAGCTGACCAGATCGGTGACGCGTTACGCGAGTCATTCGCCGGAGAAGGCCCAAATGTCATCGTGGTTCAGACGCTCTTACGCATGTTCGCCCCGACGCATTTAGGCGAGTAAGGCATAGCTTCGGCGCCCTTCGAAGGGGGCGCCGAAGTGACTCTTGTTAGTGCGTGAAGTGGTAAACCACGCCAAACATTAATGTGGAGAAGCCCAGGCTGATGCCTATGAGCAGTGGCACCCAGTCTAGGGACTGGCTTGCCAACATCACTGCGAAGATACCGAAGAGCAACATGGCTCCGATTCCTCCGAGGATCAACCCTCCGCCACCATGATGCTGCACGGCGGAATGTGCAGTTCGTTGGATACGTGGTGTCATGCACTCATGGTACGACCGAAGCCAAGCAATCTGCGGTGCACCGGATAAGAATCTGGGTATTGTCAGATTTGTTTGACTTGGCTCTGGCTTCTCAACTGATGAACCCGCGAGGCTGATCGAGCCAACGACTCGTAGTCGGCGCCTGGGCCTTGGGCGATGAAACCTTCGCAGAGATGGTCAGCGGCCACCTGCTTGCCGAAAGCCAAGCCTCGGTAACTTCCGCCGGACATTCGAATCAGGTGCGCTCCCGCGGCCACGTCCCAAGGCTTCGTATCGAACCCCACGCTTGCATCGCACCAGCCGGCGGCCACATGAGCGAGCCCCAGAGCGGCAGAAACTTTGCGCCGCACGGTGGCGAAATCCTGAATCCACTGCCCAAAGAGCTCAAGCGCCAATGGGCCGTCCTTAAGCATGGACTCGGCTCCCGGGTAATCTGTCATCAAGTTTGCGCGTGCTTGTTCAGGTCGATTGCCTGGGCTCAACAATTCCCCATTGTGATAAGCAGCCTGACTATTGGCACTGAACTGATCTCCGGAGATCGGATCGACTATTGCTGCTGCGACCAACTCGTTGTCGATTGCCGCGGCAATTGAAATGCAGAAGAACGCGACGCCGTGAACGAAATTACTGGTTCCGTCAATAGGGTCCACAATCCATTGCACTTCGGTCGGGGAGGCTATGCCTGAGTCCGCGGCTATGTTCTCTTCGCCGAGTACCCAAGACTTTGGGAAGGCCTCGCGTAGCGACTGGGTAATGATCTCTTGGCTTTGCCGGTCTACATCGGTGACGAGATCATGGGCGTTCGTTTTTTCTTCGGCGCCGACACTTCCGCGGAATGCTTCACGAACTTGTGGTGCAGCTTTGAGCGCGGCAATCAGTGCTGCCTGACGCAGCGATTCGGCCAGAGCTAGTCGGGTGGGAGTCATCTGAGCATTCACGGTTCCACCCTATCTTGGTGTTCTAAGTGCACCTTAATCTTTTTGACTGAGACCGCTGGCAGAAGAGCGAAGTCTGAGAAGAAGCATTCACGAACCAAGTAATACGACGCCCAATAGTGTTCAAAACCGCAGGATCTCAGGAGCATGGGAGCCTGGTGCACTGCGGTATTGGCGAACGCCGGCACCGGAATCCGCGAGGAACGAAATCCCGCAGCGCAAAAGTGCAGCGGGGTGTTCAGCGCCCACATTGACAGGGGAAGATAGACTTCAAATATGAGTAGCATGCAACCGATCTCGCCCAAAGAATCGTTGACCGAGCAAGTCACCACGAAGATCCGCGCTGCTATCGTGTCCGGCGAAATGACCCCGGACAACCATTATTCGGCAATTGCTATCTCCGAAAAGCTCGGAGTTTCACGCACTCCGGTCCGCGAAGCGCTGCAGCTACTAGAAAAAGAGGGCATCGTGACCGTCGCGAAAAATCGTGGCGTGCGCGTGAACCAGATTTCGCTAGACGACATCGTGGAGGTATTTCAGGTCCGGCTGATCGTCGAGCCACCTGCAGCCGCACGAGCCGTGCTCAATGCTAGCGAAGAAGACCTCGGAACTCTTCGTGAGCTGCACCGTGAAATGCTTGAGGTGGGGCAGACCGGGGATGGCCGGGCAACGCTGGAGGCAGATAAAAAGTTCCACCTCTATCTGCTAAGCCTGGCAAGCAACGCCAAACTTGACGGCATCGTGGGGGAGTTGCGCAACCTGGTGCTCGCGCACGGACAAGTAACGATTCCTCAGGCCAGAACCAGCCAAGACCTGGCCAGCGATCGAGATGAATTGATGAAGTCCATCTTGGAACGTGACCCATCTGGCGCGGCTACTGCGATGCGCAACCACGTGCTTCGTACTGCGCAGATGCTCGTGACGGCTGTCTGCGCGCGGACCCCGGGACTTGAGGCCGAGCGCTATTTGACGCGCTTGGACGAATTGATCTTCTAGAGCCATAAACATATAGGGGTGGTCTTGAACACAGAGACCATTTGCCATACAGTTGCATGCAACATGTAACAACGTTTTTTCGATGACGAGAACGTAGGTAACCCGATGACTCAACCAATGCAAGGAATCAAGGTCGTTGACCTCTCCCGCATCCTCGCCGGTCCGTTATGCACCATGACGCTGGCCGATTTTGGCGCCGAGGTGCTGAAAGTAGAAAGCCGAGATGGAGATGAAACCAGGGCATGGTTGCCGCCGGTCACCGAAGACGGGGTGAGTACCTACTATTCGGCAGTGAACCGCAATAAGCAGGCAATCGTTGTAGATTTCAACAACTCCGCGGAACTAACCGAGCTGCGCGAGATCATCCGAGATGCCGACGTTGTCGTGGAAAATTTTCGTCCGGGCGTGCTCGCCAAGTTCGGCCTGGACTACGAGTCCTTGAGAGCATCGAATCCTGCGTTGGTCTACTGCTCAATTTCGGGATTTGGCGATGGGCTCGGCGCCTCGCTGCCAGGCTTCGATCTTCTGGTTCAAGCGGTCGGAGGCCTGATGAGCATCACCGGTGAGCCCGATGGAACGCCAAGCAAGGTGGGAGTGGCGCTGGTTGATGTCCTCGCGGCACAGAACGCCACGACGGGAATACTCTTGGCGCTTCGGGAACGGGATATTAGCGGGCAGGGGCAAAATATAGGAATCTCATTGATGACCTCCCTGCTGGCGGGATTGACTAATCAAGCTAGCAGCACCGCGGTTACCGGTAATCCGCCACCGCGTTTGGGGAACGCACATCCAAGTATTGCGCCCTATGAAACCTTCGCAACTTCTGATGGTGTCATGGTGATCGCGGTGGGAAACAACCGCCAGTTCACCGCCCTTGGCACAGAGCTGGGACTGACCAACCTGCCGCAAGATCCACGGTTCGCAGACAATCTTTCGCGTGTGCAACACCGGCAGGAACTCAAAGACCTGATCGAAGAAGTCACCAGGCGAGGATCGGCGGCCCAGTGGACAAATCGACTCATGGAGGTCGGAGTACCTGCAGGAAAGGTTAACTCGGTTCTTGAAGCCTTGGAGTTCGCCGACGAGCTAGGACTGGAACCGGTGGTAACGATCAACGATCTAAAAACCGGACGAAGCTCCCGGCAAATTGCCAACCCGATCGTCCTGTCCCGAACTAAGCCCACATATCGGCTAGTGCCCCCGGCCTTGGGTGAACACCAGCATATCTTCCTCAGCACCACCAGCCTCTAAAGGAGACAGCTCAAATGATTGCCCCTTCACCTAACACCGCCATTGACCCAGCAGACCTGATCAATTTTGATGCACTGCTCAGCGGCGAAGAACTTGCCCTGCGGAATCAGGTCCGCTCCTTCGTGAACGAAAACATCAAACCAAACATTGCCAGCTGGTACGAAACAGCGACGTTCCCCCTGGAAATCGTTCCAGAAATGGCCAAACTCGGTCTGCTGGGCATGCACCTGCAAGGCTACGGCTGCGCAGGACGTTCTGCTGTCGAATATGGGCTTGCGGGAGCCGAGCTGGAAGCCGGCGACTCCGGACTGCGCACCTTCGTCTCGGTCCAAGGATCGCTAGCCATGAGCGCCATTTACAAACATGGTTCTGAGGAACAAAAACAAGAGTGGCTGCCACAGCTGGCCTCCGGCGAAGCAATCGGCTGCTTTGGCCTGACGGAGCCAACCGCCGGATCCGACCCGTCGAGCATGACGACCTTTGCCCGCCGCGACGGGGACGACTGGGTGATCAACGGAATGAAGCGCTGGATTGGCTTGGCAAATGTGGCAAAGGTTGCCGTCATCTGGGCGCAGACCGACGAAGGCATCCGCGGGTTCGTGGTCCCTACCGAGACCGCTGGATTCAAGGCCACACCAATCGAGCCGAAGCTATCGATGCGAGCTTCGATCCAGTGCGAGATCGAATTGACCGATGTGCGGCTGCCAGCTAGCGCGGTGCTACCGAACGTTCTCGGTCTCAAGGGCCCATTCTCCTGTCTCAACGAAGCCCGCTACGGCATTATCTGGGGCGCCATGGGAGCGGCGCGTGACTCCTTCGAGGTGGCGCTGAAGTATTCCCAGGAACGGCTGCAATTCGACAAGCCATTGGCCGGTTATCAGATGACCCAGCAGAAGCTGGTGGATATGGCTTTGGAAATCAACAAGGGCTTCCTCCTCGCCCTGCATATCGGGCGCCAGAAAGATGCAGGAACCCTCGACCTGCACCAGATATCCGTTGGCAAGCTGAACAACTGCCGCGAAGCAATCGCGATCTGCCGCGAAGCGCGCACCATCCTTGGCGGAAACGGTATCACCTTGGACTACTCGCCACTGCGTCACGCAAATAACCTCGAGTCGGTGCGCACCTACGAAGGTACCGACGAGGTACACACCTTGATTTTGGGTAATAAGCTCACCGGTGTCCCGGCCTTCCGCTAAAAATCAGTACAAGGAAAAACTTAGAATATGACACAGCAGACGAAAGTGGAAAGCCTTCGCCAGTACCTGAACGGTGTCTGGCTTCCGGGAAACGCCAGCGAGCTCAGCTCCACCAGCGCCGCCGATTCCTCCTTGATTGTTGCCGCAGGCCAAGCGGCAGATGCCAACCAGGTAGTTGAAGCCTTTGAAGCCGCGAACGCGGCGAAGGCAGGGTGGGCGGCCACCCCGATGGCCGAACGTGCCAGTTATCTGCTGAGAGCTTCGGCCTACCTCACGGAGCATGCGGAGAGAATCGGTACGGAACTTACTCGTGAAGAAGGTAAAACGCTCGCAGAAGGAATAGGCGAGGTACGCCGTGCGGCACAGATCCTCTCCTATTATGCAGGTGAAGCCGAACGTAGCGCCGGAACAATGTTCCAATCTCCGCGCGCTGGGGAGCAGATCTTGGTCTCGCATAAGCCCTTGGGCGTGTTGGGCATTGTGACCCCATTCAATTTTCCGATAGCTATCCCCGCCTGGAAGATCGCCCCCGCGCTGATCTTCGGAAATACCGTGGTTTTCAAGCCGGCGAGCCTGGTCCCGCTGCTGGCGGTGCGGTTGGTCGAAGCCTTCGAAGCCGCCGGACTACCTGCCGGGGTGCTCAACCTGGTGATCGGTCCGGGCGCACTGGGAGACTCGATCATGAGCCACCCCCATCTGGAGGGCTTGTCATTCACCGGATCCACAGGTGTCGGGAGAAAGCTCTGCGCCATGGGTGCTGCGCGTGGCATCCCAGTGCAAGCAGAAATGGGTGGAAAGAACGCCTCGGTGGTGCTGGCCGATGCAGACCTGGACCTGGCCAGCGAACAGGTACTCTTTGGGGCATTCCGCTCCAGCGGGCAAAAATGCACCGCTACGAGTCGACTGATCTTGGATGACTCGATTGCCGATGAATTCTTGGAAAAGCTCACCTCGCGACTGGCAAACTGGGTAACCGGAAATCCACTGGATCCAGGGGTCCAGATGGGACCGGTCATCGACGCCAAATCGGCGAAATCGGTCAGGGCGGGCGTCGCAAAAGCTAGGTCGGAAGGCGCCACCGTTATCTTCGAGGGCGCAGTTCCAGCCAGCGGAAACTACGTGGCACCGACCGTGCTTGGCATCCCAAGCGATTCTCGGGGTCGGGAAAATTGCGCTTGGCGTGAGGAATTCTTCGCCCCGGCACTCAGTGTGCTGCGCGTTTCCGGAACCGAGGCCGCCTTCGAAGCCGCCGCGGATTCCGAATTCGGGTTGAGTCTTGCGCTGTTCACTCGCGACCTGGCTACGGCGATTAGCGCGCAAGAACGCCTGGACGTCGGTATTTTGCATGTGAACTCCGAATCTGCGGGAGCCGATCCGCACGTACCATTTGGCGGGGCGAAAGCATCCGGATACGGGCCGAAAGAACAGGGAGCCGCCGCCCGCGAGTTTTATACCCACACCACTACCGTGTATCTCCGCGGCTAGGAAGAGGAACTAATGGATATTAGGACTATTCTGATCATCGGCGCCGGAACTATGGGCCGGCAGATTGCGATGAGTTGCGCACTGGGCGGTTACACCACGATCCTGCAGGACATCTCGGGCAGCGCTTTGGACGCGGCTCGCAGCGATCTGGAAAGTTGGGCCGCCGGACGTGTCGCTAAGGGCAAGCTGCAGGCAGAGTTTGCCGACGCCGCCTTGGCACGGCTGAGCCGATCTACCGAGCTGGACGCTAGCGCGGCCCAAGCGGACCTAGTGATCGAAGCGGCAGCCGAACGTTTAGACATTAAACGCTCAATCTTCGCCGAACTGGGCAAAAACGCTCCAGCTCATGCCATCTTGGTAACCAATTCCTCGACCTTGGCTTCGTCCCAAGTGGCTGAGGCCAGCGGGCGCGCGAGCCAGGTCTGCAATATGCACTTTTTCAACCCCGCCTTGGTCATGAAGTGCGTAGAAATTGTGCGCAACGAGCAAACCAGTGATGAGACCATCCAGGCGGTGACGGCGGTCGCCCGCGCGCTAGGGAAAGAGCCGGTGCTGGTGAATAAAGAAATCCCGGGTTTCATTGCTAACCGCATGATGGGGGCAATACAGCGTGAAGCGCTCAATCTGGCTTCTGCGGAGGTTGCCAGCATCAAAGATATAGACACCACGGCGCGTACCGCGCTGGGGCACCCGATGGGGCCTTTTGAGCTGATGGACCTCGTGGGTCTGGACGTTATCGATTTCATTGCCCAAGCGACCTACGCAGAGACCGGTGAGGAGGTGGACCAACCGCACCCGTTGATCACGCAGAAAGTGACCGAGGGGAAACTGGGCCGTAAGAGCGGTGAAGGATTCTACGAATATCGCAGGTAGCAGCAAACTGCAGAATCTGGACTCGCGGCCGGTATCGACAATGTGCTGTCCGCGAGCCCATCGTGTTGCTACCGCATATGCGGAGGGATTAGATGGCTTCCGGTTGCTCACCGAGGATGAAATGACGACCGGAGATCGAGTTGACGGTCACTCTGATCCAAAAATCTTTGATGCTCTGTGCCCAGGGGCTGACACCGCTTTCGAGAGCCTCATTGATATCTGCTTCGTGCTCCAAAATTTCTGCGGTACCGTGCACCACTACGGACCAGGCCTCGTCGGAAAGGATTCCGTCGGCCTCCAAAGCAATCGAGGAGTTCACGACCATCGAAGCGAGTTTGTTTCCCGGCGCAGTGCGTAGGTAGATATTTCCTTTATGCACCGCGTAATTTACCGGAACGATGTCCACGGTTCCGGCCGCCGCAGTGGCTATTCGGCCATGTGCCGTGTGAGCCAATAGCTCCCAGGACTGTTCTTCGGTGAGCACCAAAACTGGAGCATCATTAGTGTGCTGATATCTCATGCAACTAGTTTTCTACGTTATGTAGAAAAGTTCAAGAGTTTGTGACGCATTTGTTTTTAGACGCGTTGCAGTCCCCGAACATGAAAGACTACTAACATGAGCCATGCAGCAAGTAATAGGGTCGCACGCCACGTAGCCTCGCGACTTGAGGACCATGTCCTGCAATGGCGAGCACGCCGTGCCATCGACAAGGGATTGGGTCCGGTTATCCTTCCTTACAACGGGTACGGATATGCGGCCAAAAAAGGCGGATGGGTGCGGGTTCTCGCTCGCGTGGTCATGGCTAAACCCGGCGCGTTCGAGGGTGGCAAGCACCATGCCAAGGTTGTCGAAGATGGGATCCGAGGGTTCCGCAACTTCACCTCGGCGGTACTTCCTTTTGGGAAAGTCACTGTGCTTGCTGACGGAAAGCGGTTCGAAGTCCTCGCGGACCGCGGCGGCGTCCTAGATGTCAAACTTTCGGTGGATCTGCCAGCTGGCTGGAACGATATTGAAATCACTGCCCACAATGGGCAATCCGCCACCGCGCAGATTCTCGTCATCGACGAGACGCAACGTTTCGGCATCATTAGCGATGTGGATGACACGGTTGTCGTGACGGCGCTGCCTAGGCCACTGCTCGCCGCGTGGAATTCCTTCGTGCTTTCGGAGCATGCCCGCGTCGCGACGCCGGGTATGGCGGTGATGATGCAACGCGTTTTGGCGGAGCACCCGACGAGCCCAACAATTTATCTTTCTACCGGTGCGTGGAATGTTGCGCAGACTCTGGAACGATTCATCTCGCGCAATTTGTATCCACGGGGTCCGCTGCTTCTGACCGATTGGGGGCCAACCGACCGAGGCTGGTTCCGTAGCGGTATGCAACATAAAGTTGACCAATTGCGCAGGCTCGCTGTGGAATTTCCAAACATTGAGTGGATGCTTATCGGAGACGACGGGCAGCATGATCCGACGATTTACGCGGAGTTTGCCCGGCGCTACCCGGAGCATGTGCACACGATAGTCATCCGTCAATTGACGCCCTCCGAAGCGGTGCTCGCCGGTGGGCGTTCAACTGATTTGCGCCGCACGACACCAGGCATTCGCTGGAGCTACGAGCCCGACGGGTCCCAGATCCTAGAGCAATTAGCTGCTTATGATGTGATTCGTCCCGATGATCGCTTGGGGGAGGAAAAATAATGTCCGGCTCGGTACTGTGCGTAGAAGTACCCATGCGTTGGGGCGACATGGACGCATATGGACATGTCAACAACGTCAATCTGATTCGGCTTATGGAAGAGGCGCGAATCGCTGGCTTCGGCGTACCTGGCGGAACGGGCGCACCAGGTTCCAAGCCTAAGGTGGATATATTCTCCGCGGTCCCCAATGGGGTGCAGATCCTTGTTGTTGAGCATCGCGTGCGCTACTCCAGGCCGCTGGAATATCGGAATGTTCCGGTCAGAGTCGATCTGTGGGTAGCGAATATCAAGCCTGCGAGTTTTGATATTTGTTATGAATTCCGAGATCCTGTGGAGGGCCACGTCTGCGTAAAGGCCTCGACAACGCTGGCCTATTTTGACCCATTAACTTCACGCGTGCAACGTTTGAGCATCGCGGAGCGTGAATCATTGGCTGTGTTGGAAGGTCCATCGACGTTCGCGCGATAACTGGTGGGCTGTAAATGAATTAGGGTAGGTCTATCTAGTCTTATTCAGTTAGGAAGTGTTTTTGTGGCACGAGCAGAGGGTGGGCGCCCGGTGCGCCCGCAAGTTGTTTTGCAGGTTGTTAAGCGGCAGCAAATTTCGGAACACCTGGTTCGCCTCACCTTTGGTGGCCCTGGGTTTGAGAATTTCGTCGACAAATCAGCGACAGACCGTTACATCAAGATACTTTTCGCCAAGCCGGAGCTGGGCTTGACGCTACCCTACGACATGGATGAATTGCGCGAACGGCTGCCCGGAGAAGATATGCCGGTGCGCCGGACGTATACGGTGCGCCGTTCCGATGCGGCCGCGGGCACTATTGAAGTTGACTTTGTCGTCCATGGAAGCGATGGGCTGGCCGGACCGTGGGCGCGTGATGCGAAGATCGGCGACTCTGTCTGCTTCTCGGGCCCCGGTGGCATGTATGAGCCCAAGGGCGAATTCGATTTCCACCTCCTCGTAGGTGATGAGACTGCGATTCCTGCGATCGCGGCATCGCTCGAGGCCATGCGTGAAGACATGGTGGGGCAGGTGCTCATTGAGGTCGAAGGCGCAGGGGACGAAATTGAAATGCGCGCACCCCGTGGTGTTGATATCCGCTGGATCCATCGCGGCGCGGCGTTTACCCCGGAGGCCTCAACCCTTGAGTCGGCAGTGCGCCAGCACCCTTGGCCGGGCGGACGGGTGCAAGTTTTCGCGCATGGCGAGCGTGAGGTGATGAAGGCACTGCGCTCCTATTTCTATGACGAGCGTGGCGTGGACCGTCGGGATATGTCGCTGTCGGCCTACTGGGCTTTTGGCCGCGCGGAAGATGTATTCCAAGCTGAAAAGCGGACGCCCGTGGGTCAAATATTCAACGAGTAGCCCGAACGCAATTGGCCTGGATGGAGCCTTGGGCCTGCAGTGCAAATGATCCGTGAACTGCAAGTTCGGTTAATTAGGCACCCCTAAGCTTAATAATCGGAAATATGATCATTGATGCTTGACGTTATTGGCTGAATTTGCCGTAAGCTAAGGTCAATGCCTACCCCGTGTGTGGACGGGGAAGGCAAGCAATTTGATCGACGGGGATCGTTCGGTTGCTACCACGTGGCTTACTCACCATGCAGTAGTTGCCGGCGGTACCGGGAAAATTGTAAACAGGGGATCAGCTGGCTTGCTCAATCAGCCGAACCGCAAAATTGAGACGTATCGGCTTAGAATCTGTCGGTGCGTCTCAATTTTTGTTTGCTTCGAAGGCCCACAACAAGACGGTGGCCAGTGATCTAGCGCCTTCTGGAAGCTGAAGGCATTCAATGTCTGGGATGCGCAACTGGCGCATGGCCCGTTTCACTACTAAGTCCGTATCCAAGAATATGGACTTCTGACGTAAGCCACGCAATGCAACATAGTCCCGTGTCCAGGGGCCAACGCCTTTCAGGGCGAGCAGGCTGCTGAGGAACTCGTCATGGTTTTCGGCTAGACGCCCGCCGGTGTGAATAAACCACGTGGCGACCCGGAGAAGCGTCTCTGCGCGGGAAAGCGGGCAGCGGATCACCTGCTGGAGTTCTTCGGCGGTTAGTTGCGCGGTGGCGTGCGCATCGGGGAACGCCCGCAGTCCGCAGGCGTGAAGTTCTCCGAGCGCTTCGACGAATCGGGTGGCGAGGGTTCGGGCTGCGCTCGTTGAGATCTGTTGCCCTAGAACTGTCGTGGCGAGCGCCTCAAAGAGGTCCGGGTAGCTGATAAGCCGCAGGTTCGGGAAGTTGTCCAATGCTGGCTGCAGGGCACTGATGGTGGCCAGTTGCTGATAACTGAGCTCATTCGAGTCAGCTAGGCCTAGCCAGGTGCTAATGATCTTGGCGAGTCTGGGGTGCAGCGATTCTGGGGCTTGCGTGTGCACCGTGGCCTCGTGGGTGCCGAGCAGTATTTTGAGTTCGTGGAGCTGATCATCGATGCGTAGCACGCGGACGACGCTCGACGCTTCGCGATCCAGCCGCTCCTGATTCGGCAATGAATGGATAGCCAGGACCGAGAGTGCGTGCGAGGCATCCAGAACTCCGTCCACTGGAACCGTGAACTTCATCTAGGCTGGCCAGACGCCAGAGGTGCCGCGGCGATGTGAGCCGACTAGGTGCGTATCAACGATCCCAATAGCCTCCATTAGCGCGAACATAGTCGTTGGGCCAACGAACTTAAAGCCACGCTTTTTGAGGTATTTGGCCAGCGCGCTGGACTCCGGGCTCTGCGTGGGAATTTCAGCCAAGGTGCGTGGGAACGGGGTGCTTTCAGGTTTGAAAGACCAGATCAGCTGGGACAGGCCTCCATCGTCACGCAATGCGAGCGTCGCCTGAGCGTTGGCGATGGTTGCCCGAATCTTGAGTTTATTTCTGACAATACCGGCATCGTCCATGAGTCGCTCGTAATCCTGCTCACCGTAGGCCGAGACCAACTGCGGGTCGAATCCCTGAAAGGCGGAACGGAAGTTTTCGCGCTTGGCCAGAATTGTGGCCCACGATAAACCTGACTGGAAGCCCTCTAGGCTGAGTCGTTCAAACAGGGCTTGTTCCCCGGTGACAGGCATGCCCCATTCGGTGTCGTAGTACTCGCGCAGCAGCGCGTTGCTTGCGGCCCATTGCGGGCGGGCCAACCCGTCTGCACCAATAACTAAATCTTCACTCATGAAATCATCATGCCACTTGCGTATCGAGGACGCAGAGTCATAAACGGCCATTTGCAGAAGCTCGAGCTATTATCGTCATATGGCGATAATAGAGTCTTTTGTCGATGCAAAGCTTGGAGCAACTCAACGCATGAAAATGGCAGCGTTGTTCCACGCCCTAGCTGACCCCACGCGGTTGCTCATCCTGGTGCATCTCAAAACAGGTGAACACAAGGTCAAAGAGCTGACCGAACACCTTGGGCTAGCGCAAAGCACCGTCAGCGCTCATCTGGCTTGCCTCCGCGAAAGCGATCTCGTTTCCGTGCGCACGCAGGGACGTGCAAGTCTCTATTCCCTTACTGAGACCACGCAACTGACAATGATTCTCACCCAAGCGGAGCAGTTGGCAAGTTCCAGCGCCAGCGGTCATCGATGGCACGAAGCTCACCCGCACCAATCTCTGGAGGCCTAGGGCATGGGGCATGAGCACACTTCTGGCCATGGCCATGAACATGACCACTCAAATGTGAACCGCACCAGGCTGGCATGGGCATTTGCGATTACCGTGAGTATCTTGCTCGCGGAGATTATTGGCGCGCTAGTTACCAACTCGCTGGCTTTGCTCGTCGACGCGGCCCATATGCTGACCGACTCGGTGGGGCTCTTGCTTGCGTTGACCGCAGCCAATCTGATTCAGCGCAAGCCCACACTCAAACGCACCTGGGGGTTCCGCCGCGCCGAGGTGCTCTCCGCGACCTTACAATCCGCACTGTTGCTCGCCGTCGGCATCTACGCGGCCATCGACGCGGTTCGTCGCCTCTTTGTACCGGCAGAGGTGCACGCCGAAGGCCTCCTGATCTTCGGTATCGTCGGCTTGGCCGGAAATCTCCTAGCCATGTGGATCATCTCCGCGGGGCGCGAGGCCAATCTGAACATGCGCGCTGCGTTCCTCGAGGTCATGAATGACGCACTGGGATCCGTAGCGGTCATTATTGCCGCGCTGACAATCCATTTCACCGGATGGGCGAGCGCGGACTCGGTCGCAGCGCTCGTCATTGCCGCGCTGATCGTGCCACGCGCCGTGAAGCTTCTGGGGGAGACGACGCATATCTTGCTCGAATCAACGCCCCGTGGGTTGGACCTTGAATCGGTACGCCGGCACTTGGAAGAACAGGCGGGCGTGATCGCCGTTCACGACCTGCACGCCAGTCAAATTGCCTCGAACCTTCCGGTGCTCACCGCGCATATTGTCGCCGAGGACCACATGTTCACGGCCGGTGCGGCCGGTCAACTGCTGCGTGAACTTCAACAGTGCGTGGCGGATCATTTTGAGGTCAGCATCGAGCATTCAACCTTCCAGATCGAACCCCGAAGCCACCGCGACTCGGACTACCATTCGCAGTGCTAGGCGTTCGTGACCGTGCACGGGATGAGGGTACCGGGAGGCTCTCTCATCCCGTGGTATGACTCCCGCAGCGTAGATGCAAACCTTCTGACCGATCCTCAATTGGCTAGGAGCTTTATATAATTGATGCATGACAACTGAAACACAGCAGGTAACCGACTATGCAGTCCAAGCTCGAGGACTAAGCAAGAGCTACGGTCGTGACAGCACCCGAGTCGAAGCTTTGCGCGGAGTGGATGTGGCCTTTGCCCGTTCCCGTTTCACCGCAATCATGGGACCCTCAGGTTCTGGCAAGTCGACCCTGATGCACTGCTTGGCGGGCTTGGACAACGCCGATTCTGGCGAAATCATCATCGGTGGCAAGAACCTTACCGAACTCAACGATGACCAGCTGACCACTATGCGCCGCGAGCAGATCGGCTTCGTGTTCCAATCCTTCAACCTCGTTCCAACATTAAATGCCAGGGACAACATCTTGCTGCCGCTGTCCTTAGCCGGCAAGAAGCACGACCGTGAATGGTTCAACGTCGTCATCGATTCGTTGGGTCTGCGTGACCGGCTGACGCACAAACCACACGAGCTTTCCGGTGGACAGCAGCAGCGCGTAGCCGTAGCTCGTGCATTGCTCACCCGCCCTGAAGTCGTCTTCGGCGATGAGCCGACCGGCAACTTGGACTCTCGAACCGGTGCTGAAGTGCTCTCCTTGATGCGCACCTCCACCCGCGAAATGGGACAGACCATCATCATGGTCACCCACGATCCGGCTGCAGCATCCTACGCGGACACCGTATTGCTGATGAAGGATGGAAACCTCGTCGGTTCGCTCGAAGACCCCACCGTAGCCAGCGTCACCGAGGCTCTCGCCTCCCTAGCGGAGTAGGATCATGCTTCAGGTAGCAATAGCGAACATTAAAACTTATGCGCGACGGTATATCGCCGTGCTCCTGGCCGTCGCCATTGGCACGGCCTTCCTTGGCGCCACCCTCGCGGTGGATTCCTCTACGCGTGCAACGCTAAAGAATAGCTTGGGCGACTCATATAAGAACGCCGACCTGGTGGCCTCGGTCGATTGGGAGCTAACACCCAACGATCGCGACACGAGCATGCTGAGCATGGATACGGTCCGTGAAATCCGTGATCTTCCCGAAGTCTCAGGCGTTTATGGCGACGGAGTCATGGGCGCAGCATTGCGTACCGGCGACAACGGCTACACCGTAATGCTGCAACCCATCTCCGCAGAAAATAAGCTCTCGGGTATGTCGATGCTCGAGGGACGTGCCCCGCTGGGCGCCGATGAGGTCGTGATCGACCAGGAGCATGCCGAGCAGATGGGCCTCTCAGTTGCCGACACCGTCGCGTTGTCGAGCATGGAGGATAACGCGAAGATGCGTGAATTGAAAGTCGTCGGAATCGTGGAGACTACCACCGATCCGATGTCTTCCTCCTTCGCCCAGCTCGCCATGCAAGAAGACGCTTGGGAACGCTTTGCAGGCGAGAATGCCCAGCTGAACAGGCTGGTGATCGATGCAGAGAAGGACGTCGCTCAAACCCAAGCCGCAGTGGCCGAGTATTTCCATGGCAAGGACTTGGTCGATGTGGTGGTCAACACCGCCGACGAACAGGTGCTCGACGACGTGGCAAGCATGACCGGAGGAACCGATCAGCTGACCATCATCTTGCTGGTCTTTGCCTTGGTCGCGCTGATAGTCACCGGTCTGGTGGTGATGAATACCTTCTCGGTAGTCATCGCGCAACGCACCCGCGAGCTGGCGCTCTTGCGCACCCTGGGTGCCAAACGCGCACAGATCCGCAGCTCGGTGCTGATCGAAGCGCTGCTGATCGGCGTTATCGCTTCGGTGGTGGGTGTAGCTCTGGCCGTGGCACTGATGGCAGGCCTGATTCAGCTGCTGCGAAATCTAGTACCTGAAATGTCCTACGCAACTTTGGCCGTGGATGCTCGCGGCATCATTATTCCTTTGGCCGTCGGTATCGTGATGACTGTTCTGGCTGCCTGGCTGCCGGCGCGTCGAGCCATGAGCCTGGCCCCGCTTGCCGCCTTGCGCCCATTTGATGCGGCCAGCGTCAAGAACCGTGCAGGCCTCGTACGCATCATCTTCGGCTCGTTACTGACGCTCGCAGGCGCAGCCTTGCTAGCCTATGGAGCACTCAATTCCGAGCTGCTGATTGCCTTCGCCGGTGGGCTGTTGTCCTTCCCCGGCATTTTGATGCTGGCCTCGTTGTTTGTTCCGGCTACGGTGTTCGGTATCGGCAAGCTGATGACCGGTCGCTCGGTGGCTGGCAGGCTGGCTTCGCTCAACGCCGTTCGAAACCCCGGACGCACCACCGCTACTGCCACCGCGCTGCTGATCGGCGTCACGCTAGTCTCGATGATCATGGTCGGCGGGCAGAGTGCCAAGGCCACCTTGAATGGGAGCATCAGCGGCGAATACCCGATCGACTTGACGGTGGCTCAAGACACTTTGACTAGTGACTCCGTGGCGCCTAAGCTCGCCGAGCTGGAGGGCGTTGAAAGCGTGTCGGCGTACACCATGCGCACCGTTGCCACCGAATTCCCCGACGGTTCCTCGAGCGAAGAGTACGCGATGGTTGTCGACCCGGAGTCGTACGCATCGGTAGTCCATGACGAGCAGATCGTTCCACGAGATGGCGAATTGCTTTCGACCTGGTGGCAGATCGAGGCGGACCACGCGACGGTCAACGGTCAGCCGGTGAAGCTCAGAACTACTTCGGCAAGCTTCGTTTCGAACACATTGACCGAAAACACCGCAGCCAAACTAGGCATCTCCGACAAGGAGGGGAAGTCCGGGGTAGCGATCAAGGTTGATCCGTCGCTCTCCAATGGGGCGGTCACTGAGCTGGTGGAATCCATTGCGGATGTCGCGGGTGTTGAAAATTCGATGATTTCCGGCGGCGTGACGGAGAAGGCAATGTTCTCCCAGATTATCGACGTGTTGCTGATGATCGTTTCGGGTCTGCTTGCCGTAGCCGTGCTGATCGCATTGATCGGCGTGGCCAACACGTTGAGCCTGTCGGTGCTCGAACGCACCCGGGAAAACGCCCTGCTGCGCGCATTGGGGCTGAAGAAGAAGCAGTTGCGTTCCATGCTTGCCACGGAGGCGGTGCTGATCGGTGGCGTGGCAGCCTTGCTGGGACTCATTCTCGGCGCGGTCTACGGATTGCTCGGTGCGCACAGCGCCTTGTCCAGCGTGGGAAGTATGAGCTACGAGATCCCATGGCTGCAGCTGGCGGCGGTTCTGCTGGTGAGCCTCCTGGCAGCGTTGCTTGCTTCGATTACACCAGGACGTCGTGCGGCGAAGCTATCTCCGGTGGAGGGGCTCGCTACCGAGTAATTGATGATGCGGCAAGGGTCGGAATAGTTGATGAGCAACTATTCCGACCCCGTCGTGTTTAATTTGCCGAAATGCTCCTGGGAGCAGGGCTGGGTGCTGCCTGTTGTCTTGCCGCGCTAACCACGCAGCGTAATGGTGGTGGCCAGCGCCGGGGAGCGACCAGTAGTGACGAAGCCGGAGATATTAGATCCCGGATGCTTGATGATATCGATAATGGAACCCAGGTGGTGGCTCAAATCGATCTTGTCTTCCGGCGCCGCCAGAACCAGATGGAAACCGAACTCCTGCAGCGCACGGATGCCAGCTGCCGCATATTCGGAGTTCGCTTGGATGAACGCTTCGTCAATCATCACGGTGCCGTAGGAAGTGAAACCCGCCGAGGCAAAGCCCAACTGATAGGCCAGGGCTGCGCCCATGATGAAGGACGTGAAGCGCTGGCCCTCACCACCGGATAGCGTGCCAGGTTCCAGGCCGGTCTCCACCTCTCCGTTCGGCTTGTGCTCATTGCAGCTAATCACCACGTGTTGCCGAACATCCAGCACGGTAGACCGCCAGGCGTTCAAGCCTGGATCGCTCAGTGCGGAAACTAGGGCTTCAAGTGCCTGGTAGGACTTCGCCAGGGTACTTTCTTCCTTGGTGGTGTAGGCGTCATTTAATGCCGCCTTCAGTTCCTTGCGGAAGGTTCCAGCCTCAACGGGAATCGAGTTTTCAACTTCCAACCGCAGCATCGAGCCATGTTCGAAGGTGACATCGGCAAGGATCTGGTTTAGCGGTTTGATTCGCTCGGAAATCATCCGGCGTTCCTCGTCAAGCAGCTGCAACAGGTCGCTGAAGCGTTCGTAGGAACGGTTGGCAAAGTACTCGCGGAACTGTGCTTCGTGGTGGGGCAATCCGTCTGCAACGATCTGACCATGCAGTTTGGCATAGTGCTCGGCGGCTTCCGGAGTTGTTCCGTGCGTCTGCGCGTGCGAGGTACCGAATTCTCGGGCAAAGCGTTTGAAGGTGTCGCTTAGCGCCCCACCTACTTCATGGCGTTGCGAGGAGAAATCGTTGAGCTGGCCGCCTAGCTGCACCTTGACCTCGGCGAAGGCTTCGCCAATGGAATCTACTGGCGGGCAATCGCCCGCAGCCACCTGTTCCAAAATCGGGCCAAGGATCGCATGGTGACGCAGATGAGTAGGGACAGCGGAGACCCAGTTGCCGTTTGCATCCTCACCTTCGGTGGTTGCGAGCACTTTCTGCGCACGTTCGTTCTGTAGCTCTAGATCATCAATACGCGAGCGCACCAACGCGAGGTCGCCAACCAACTGCTCAGAATCTGCCTTTGCGTTTTCGATCTGCTGGCGAATTTTCGAAGAATCGCCCGAAAGCACCAGTGCGTCGCCGAGCTTCTGCTCGCTGCGACGCAGGGAATCTAGCGCAGCTGAAGCATCTAGCTGGGCAAAATTGCGTTCGTCGGCAACGATGGCCGCAAGCAGCTGAGACTTCGCAACGACTTGGTTTTTTGCTGCCGTCCGTTCATCGGCGGCATCCTGGGCTTTCAGGATCTGTTCCTTGAGGCGTTCGGCTTTGTTCTGCAATTCCGAAATTTTGGATTCGTTGGTGAAACCAAGCAGATAATCAGAGGCCGGGACGCTGCGGGTATCGCGTTCAAAGCTACCCGCACCGGATTTGATGGTTCCTGCGGGAGTGATGGCCTTGGGATGCACATGCATCGCCGCGTCATTCTCCACACAGGCCAGCGGATAATCGGCGGTGATCTTGGTGCGCAGCCAGGTTCCCGCTTCACCTGAAGCAAAGTCGAGTTTGCTGACCAAATCGGCCGGTCCGGCTTCTGCTTCGCGTGGTTTGACCGACGTATCGACCCAACGTACTCGACCCAATCCGTCGAGTTCGTCAATTGCGTGCGTTACCTGGGTGAGGAATTCGCCTGGCACCAAAATGGTGCGAGCCAGCGAGCGCAATGCCTTTTCGGCAGCCAGCCGCCAGATGGCCGAGTCAGCGGCCACATCCATCAGTTCGCCAGCGAAGGGCAACTGCTCTTCGCTCAAGGAACAAGCCGATGCGATGGCTCTGCGTGCTGCCACTGAACGGTCATCGATATTCGTGCCACGGCGCTGGTAGGAACGAATCTGCTCGTCCAATGCTTCTGCACGCTTGCGCAGCGCCATCAGCGAGGCCATGGCCTCGTACTCAACCGTCTGCGCATCTTTGGTGATGGAAGCCAGCTGTTGCATGGTCCGGGCGGCATTCCCGCGCAGCTCATCGAGCCCGGTGGCGCTGAACTCGAAGTTCAAGCCGGCAGCGGTCGCCTGTTCCTGCAACGCGCGTAACGCGGATTCCTTTTCCGAAAGTGCCTTGCGTGCCGCATCCGCCTCACGCTCTAGTAGCATCAGCGAGGCTGAACCAGCGGAATCGTGGGCCGCCGCGAGCGACTGAAGCTGGCCCTCGGTCCGGCTCTTGCGCGCCAGAATGTCAGCTTCTTGTTCCTTGAGCTCGGCTAGTTCGCGTTGATGACGGTGCAAGTCGTTGCGCAGAATATGCTGGCGGACCTTGGCATCGAGTTGCTGCAGATCGCTATTGAGCAGCTGTTCGGTCTCGCCGATGCGTTGGGCGAGCGTTCGATAAACCTGATCCTGCTCTGGAACCTGGGCCAGCACATCGCGCTGTGCGCGCGCCGTATCCAATTGACGGTAGATGCCGCGCAGATGGGCGAAGTCCTCCACCGCCGCCGCTGCCGCTTTCAGCGTGGTGGGTTCTTCCAACACCTCGTGACGGAAAAACTGGTTGACACCCTTCGCCAACCCTTTGCCGTTTTGCAAGGTGCGAAGCAAGGCAAAAGCCTTGTCGCTTTCCACCCCAAGGCGGCGGCGGACACGTTCGATGAAGGCCTTGTGCGTATCAAATGCCTCGGTTGGTTCCAAAGACTTGGACAGCGAAGACACGGTAAAACGTCGTGGCCCATGATGTTCAAGCTCCGCAATATCCAGCGCGCCTTCACTGAGCAGATAATGCTTGGACACCTGATTCTCTAACCCTGCGTCTGGCAGGTCGAAAACCGCGCCAATGCTGACGGTGTTGCCCAGGCCATCCTCGTAGCCCAGCAAGATGGCGCTCCATGTAGCGCCGGGGCGCTGATAGACGGTGCCCGAGCTGGTCTTGAACTTGCGGCCACGCAGGTAGGAGAAGGTGGTGCGGCGATCGGCGCGAGTTGCGGCATCGTTTGCAGACTCGTTGAGCTTGGGGGTCGCAAAGAAGATGTGCCCCATGGCATCAAACAAGGTCGACTTACCCACGCCGGGGTGTCCGGTGACCAGCGTTCCAGCGCGATCAATTTCAAGGTTGTGCAGGCCGTGGAAAGTGCCCCAGTTAACGATCTGGATCCGGCAGAGCCGATGCTGTCCCGGGTTGAGGGCGACACCGAGCGGGAGGGTCATTTCTATACTCATCGGCTACTCCTGCACCAGGTCGGTTGAATCCAGGGACAGTTCTTCGGAAGTGTCGGCGGACAGATTCAGCGTCGATTCGTTTGCATCGATCGCAGCGATATATTGGGGAATATCTTCGATTCGTGAAATGGGCAGGGCCATCGCTAGGGCCGGAGAAATCCTGAATTCGTCGGCTAATTCCGTGCCGGTGAGCAAGCGCAGGGAATTCAGCCGGGCAATTGCCGCGTCACAGGATTCGGCAAAGCGTTTGTCATCGCGATCGGAGGGACTACGATGTTCGGCCAAGATCTCATGCATGGCGCTTCGTGAAAGGACTGCGTCGGTTCCGGTGCCGGAATGCTGTTCCAGCAGTAGGCGCAGGCGTAGCGCGAGCAAGGTTTCGTCGCGCTTCAAGGCGCGGCGCGGGGCAATCGGAGAGGTGTGCACCTGATCGATTTGCGCTGGAGTAAGCATCGCAATTTTTCGATCCGTGTCCATGGAGATGGTCAGAAAAATTTCCGAAACATAGGCTCCTACTACTTCCTGCTGGTCTAGCAATAGCTGCCAAGCCGCCGGGTCGTTTGACCCATCGAGGTAGGGGCCGCGTAGCAAACGTACTAGTAATTGCCGCAGCTCCAATGAGAAGTTGCCGCGGTCTCCCTCAAAGAGCGATTCGGTGATGGGTGCAGCATATGAATTTGTGCTGGTCATAGCGGCTCCTTCGTGAAAGTTAGGGCGGGAAGAATTGCTGTACGTTCAGAACCATCAATCTGCCGGAAGGTGATGGTCATCAAATCCGTTTCACTCAGTGATTCGCCGTTGGTCCGGCCTATTTCGATCAAGGCACGCACGGTATTCAGATGGCGGTGCTCTTCGGGCAGATCATTGAAAATTTCATCGAGCGGGAGCCGATCCTCTGAGCGGTGGCCAAGCTTGCTTGTTACCGACTCACGGAGGAAAGCCATATTCGCTTGCGGAGTGGATGGGGTGCGCACGATATCGGAGGCGCTGTAGTCCGGTGCTGCCGCCAACGGCGGCGGGGCCACATGCTCGGACGGGTCAAAGATGCCTAGGCCAGCAAGCGTCATGAACTGTGGGGCGAAAAGTTCAAGCGGAGCCAAAGCACTGCGTGGCCTGAGCGTCACAGACTTCACGATCGCCGCTTCAGCACTACGTACCGCCTGGCGCAGAAGCTGTGCTTGTTGGTAGTCCTCAGACTGAACAAAGGCATGCAGCGATTCGGAGAGCTTTCCGTACGAAGTATGGACTTCTGCTGCCTGACGTCGGAGCTCACGAAGCAAATTGGTCAGAATCTGGCGTTCCGGAGTATCGAGGTCGTCCACGAAGTTGCGTTCTAGGACTTCAGAAAGTGCGGCGCGGAAACGCTGTTGCGCGTCTGGAGAGTTGAGGAACTCCGTGAAGCCCCGGAAGGTCTCGCCCTCGGCGGTTGAACGGAGCTGGCGGTCGGCTTCTAAGACTTGGCCTACCGCAACGCCTTTTGCCGTAGACGCGTCCAAGATGCCTTCCCGTAGGGAATGCAACATCTCCTGAACCCCGTCGCGCATTAGGCGGAAGTCGGCAGGAAGGCTCGAAGCCAAGTCAAGCACCGAGCGAGTCGCGGACAGCGCGGTGGCACGCGAAAGCACCGCAGGAGCATCACCGGTGCGCAGTTCATTGATCTGCGCTTGCCGCATGGCAATCTGTGACTCCAAGGCACGAATACGCGCTTCAGGGTCTGGATCTGTCTCGTGGGCTAAGGACTCCAGCGAGGACAGCAAGGTATTCAAGCGAGAAGAGTTCAGGTGCGAGTCGTCAGCCGAAAAATCTGCGAGGAAACGCAGGGTACGCAAGGTCTGTGCGCTCGGTTCGTAGACGAAACGCCCGTCGATCAGGGGACGGGCCAAGATTCCCTGCTTGACCCAGACCTCGGCGAAGTCTTGGGCGGAATACGTTTGGGGAATCTGTTCGTCGCTGGTGCGAGCGAGCTTCAAGAACGAATCCAATGAAGCATGGAAAAGTTCTAGGGCTACACGTGGCTTGTCCGCAGTAAATTCTGATCGGATAAAGGCAACAGCCCAAGGCTGCGCGGTAAGAAGCCGATATGCTGCCGAACTCCTGAACTGCTGGGACTGAAGCCACAAGCTGTTCGCGCGATGCGAGGGCTGCATGTACATCCTTGATCTTTCGACGCCTAACCTATCAATTCTAAGCCATCGAGCCTGAAGGTTCATGTGAGAAATTGTGAAGTGAAAAGTGTTGCCAAGTTGTTGCCCGGCCGACTGCGTCCAAGGGTACAAACCCCAGATAAGTATGTGTAAGGTCGGAAACAAGGTGATGGCAAGGAGAAATCGTAGCGTCCATGGGGATAGCCGCTACGAGGAGAGAGATGCGAAGTGAAGCACATCAAGATCGCGGTAGTGGCCACAGTCGTCTTGGCATTGGCCGGTTGTAGTGACCAAGTCGACCCTGAAATAGCTGCTAGTAGCGCGTCTCAAGCAGCCGTAGAGGCTCAAAAGGCTGCAGATGAAGCTGCACGCGAAGAAGGCGTCCTTGCCCAGATCAATCGACTTGCCGACGGGTACGACTACAACGCCGCCATCAAACTGGCGGAGGAAGACCCTAGCGCCAAACTCAACGACTTGGTTCGGGGTCTCGAATCTGAAAAGAAGGGCACCTCTGCGTGGGAACACCCCGACCAGATTCCGCACTTATTCTTCCACTCGCTCGTTGTTGATCCGAAGCGCGCCTTCGATAAAGACAATAGGGCACAGGGCTACCGGGACTATATGGTGACGCAAAAGGAATTTGAAGCGATCCTCCAAGAGCTGCACAGCCGTGATTTCGTGCTGGTCAACCCTGCTGACTTCGCCGGTCTCGATAAGAAGAAAAATATGAGCTACCGGGAAATTATGCTTCCGGCCGGGAAAAAACCCATCGTCTTATCCCTTGATGACCTGAGCTACTACGAATATATGGAAGGCGATGGTTTCGCCGACCGGCTGGTGCTCGATAAGAAGGGCAACGTCCGAAACGAATATGTAGACGGTGACGGTAAGAAGCATGTGGGCGCGTACGACGTGACCACAGTGCTCGATGACTTTGTAGCCGAGCATCCGGATTTTTCCTACCGGGATGCTCGCGGGATCATCGCCATGACCGGCTATAACGGTGTATTCGGCTACCGGACTTCGCAAAGCCAATATCCGGATAGTAAGAATCTTAAAAAGGACCGGGAAGAAGCAACCAAAATCGCCGAGGCGATGAAAAAGGAAGGGTGGGTCTTCGCCTCTCATTCATGGGGTCATATCGCAACCGGAACCGTGAGCCTGGGCCGTTTCAAACGTGACATGAAGCTGTGGAAGGACGAAGTCGAACCAATCCTGGGCGAAACCGATCAGTTCATTTACCCTTTTGGCTCAGATATCGCTCGCACCGGGTCATACTCGGGTGCACGATTTGAGCTGTTGAAGAAGGAAGGGTTTATGTACTTCTACGGTGTAGACGGCACCATCACCGCATGGATGCAGCAACGCGATGATTACCAGCGGCAGATGCGAATAAACGTCGATGGCCTGCAATTCGACAAAGAGCAACGCGGGGATCGGCCCGTGCTGAAGTCCTTCTTTGACGTAGCAGAAGTTATCGATTCGGCGCGGTGAAAGACGCGCCGAATCGATGGACGGCCAATGGTTAAAGCGCCATGAAAGCACCGAGTTGCGACAATGCGGCGGGATTCGATGGCAGGAAGTCGGTGAGTCGCTCGCTACGCACGATCACCGCTTTCCACTGGCCTCGGGAGATGGCCACGTTGATGCGATTTCGGTTCAACAGGAAATCGATACCTCGTGAAGCATCGTCGGCGCTTGAACAGGCCATTGTCACCAGTACCACTGGTGCTTCTTGACCCTGGAATTTGTCCACCGTGCCGACCTTCACCCCGGAAAGCTGTTCCCCGTCAAGGATCTCGCGCACCAGATTCACCTGGGCGTTGTAGGCGGCCACGACAAGAATGTCTGCTTCGGCCAGTACCCGCGGTTCCTTCCCGCCACCCGGATTCCACAGCATTCCCAGATGCTCGCGGACTAGCCCCGCAATGGTTGAGGCTTCTTCGGCACTGCTGGTCGTGTTCCCACGGTGCTGCACGATGCGGGTCTCAACGCCAGGGGCTGTTCCTCTCAGTTCGCGGAGCCCCGCGGCCTTCGCGGAGAACAACTTGTGGTCGTAGCTCAACGCCGAGACTTTTTCGCAAAGCTGCGGGTGCATGCGCCATGATGTTGCAAGGAAGTAGCCCAATTCCTCCGGTAGTACCGGGCGACCTTCGGATAGCCAGCCCAATGCTGATTCATCCACAGGCTGGGGATGAGAACCCTGGGTTACCTGCGGTAACTGTTGCGGATCTCCGAGCAGCAGAAGGTTACGTGCTGCCCGTGAAACGGCCAAGGTGTTAGCCAGCGAAAACTGTCCGGCTTCGTCGATGACCAATAAATCCAAACTCGCGGCCGGGATCCGTTTGCCGGTCATCGTCCACGCGGTGCCGCCAACTAGCGCACCGTCTGCAGAGCGGATCGCATCGTCAATCGCCGCGGCGCTGATACCAGTCCACGGCACCGGGTCCTTGTGCTTGACTTCCTTCGCAACCTGATCGGGGTGCACGCCTGCTTCGATGGCCTTGCGCAAAACGTTTTCAACTACCGCGTGAGATTGGGCGACGACTCCAATCTTCCAGCCGTCCTTAACCAATTCGTGAATCACATGCGAAGCGACAAAGGTCTTGCCGGTGCCCGGAGGGCCCTGAACAGCAAGATAAGAATGATCCAAGTCCTTCAGGGCTTCCACCAAGGCAGGATAAACTTGGGCGTTACCGTCCACTATTGCTGGGGCGGTCGGGGTAGCTAGAGTTTTCAACCGCGGTGGAATTCGACGCAGAATATCTATGCCAGGCTGTTGCGGTAGCTCCGGGACAATGGCACCTACCTCTTGGGCGATCTGTGCCAATGCTTCGTCAATGCTTTTGGTGGCTATTGGCTGGCCTGGGGTGAGCGCGACGGGGAAAGACCCGTATTCGGAGACTTTCCCACTGGTCTTTTCTGCGATGGCAATCCATCCTTCGCCAACCTCGACCACCGTGGCGTTGAAAGCTCCGCCGCGAAGCGCGTCGTCGCCTGCTTCCATGCCTTCGGGCAGGGGTGCGGCAAACATGGCAAAGACCCCGGTGCCCGGGCTGAGCAGTGATCCTTCGGCCAGAGTTCCGTAAAGCTTGGTGACTCTGGTCAACGTCCGGGCGCGTTCGGTTGCTTTATGCCAATCTTCAAGTAGCTCTGCGGAGTCCACCGTGAAGATGCCGCGTACCTCGGACCAATCGTCCATAGGTGCGGAGAGCCGGTCGAAATGCTCCCACCAGAACTGCTTTCTCTCGCGGCGATTGTAGCCAGTGGCCGCCGCGACCATGGCGATTGCCCGGTCATCGTCACTCAGTGCTTGGTTGTGCGGGAGCCCGGCCAAATATTCTTGGAGCCGTAGCTCTTCTTCGGTGGGCTCATATTCGTCGGGGACTTCGTCCAAAAGCTCTACATCAGGATGCCTTTGTGGCTGGAAGTCTACGAGCGACAAGAGCCAATCGCGCAAGCGAAGCGTCGACAGGCAATCGTATTCATTGTAGTCAGCGATTGATTCGAGAATCTGCGCTGCCTGCGCATCAGCACCGGAGGCCAGCGCAGATACATAGTGGGCATAGGCGACCACGGAAGCACCCGCATCGGTGACATCACCGGAGCGCAGATGCTCTTTCATATAAAGCGGTTCAAGCTTCTTGATTGAATACGAACGGGTGGACACCACCAACGAGTTTCGTACCGTTTCATAGAGATCAATGAGTAGATTGTCGCGGAGCCACTGGTCGACTTCGTCTTCTCCTGCAATATGAACCTGTGAGAGTTTACGTAGTGCACTTTTTTCATAGGCCGCGTAGTGGTAGATCTTCATGTTCGGGAAGCGCTGACGGCGCGCTTGCACGTACTCAATAAAGTCCAAGAAGGCTTGTCGTTCTTCGGCGCGGCTGTGTGCCCAAAAGGGGCGGAATACCGGTGCTCCAGTATCATTTTCAATGACCCCGAATAGGTATTCCAATCCCCACGAGTTATCGACGGGTTCCTGATATAGCGGGTCGCCTTCGAAGTCGAAGAATATGTCACCTTGGTCGGGGTTGGGCAGCGTCGATATCGTTTGCGACGACTTCACCCGGTAGGACACCCCCTGCTCGGTACCGTCCACCTGTCCCAAACCCAATTGCATTATTGCTTGATCGACCGTGCGGGCCAGCGAGGTGCCTTCCTTGGCGTTCGTTGCGGCAAGCTGGTCGATAGTGAAGATTCCTTGTCGACGAAGCTTCTCACGTTGCACCATGGACATATTGGCTACCAGCAGCACATCGCGTGTGATGCTCACCTGCTCCGCGCAGAAATCACAACGGCCACAAATGCGTATAGTGTCCGAATCCCAGAGCACCGGGCCATTGGCTGCGGAGTGCTCACCGACCATCTTGATAAATCGTTCGCGCTGAGCGCGGAACACCGGGAGGATCTCGTCGATTCGGTGCACCGAGTGAGTACCGTCGCCAAGAACCAATGTTGTTTGTGGGTGTACGGCTATGTTTTCGGCTTGCAGTTGGTCTGCGTAGGCGGCAACTTGAAGCAATGCGGAAACCCTGGCATGCCTTGCGAGTTTGGTGTCCCAAACAGCCCAGCTGCCGTCGGGCTGGCGAACCAAGAAATCGGCGAATCCGATAAAAGAGCCGTCAAAGAACGTAGCTTGGAAGATGACGTCCGCACCGCTGCGAAGCGTTTGGATGGTTTCGCGGTGCGCTGCCTGCAAGGACGCAGCATTGTGTTCGGGTCTTGTGAGGAGCTGTTTGACGCCGGTGCCGGACTGCGGGTCGTAGTCACCGTATTGCTCAATTAGTTCCGCAAGCACGTTTCGTTCGTGGACGTCTCCGAGCTCCGCGGTTCTTACAAGCATTTCGTCGGTAGCCGACTCGGTCTTTCCCCGGCGCCCGAGTTTTACATCCAGCAGGCACAACGATTGAAAATGACAGTCGACTGCGACCGCAAGGTCACTAGCCGAAAAGACGAACTGATCACCAAAGAAGAACACGGGGGCGGTGCCTTTCGCAGACTGGGTGGTTACCTAGTCAACGTAGCACTCTGCCCCGACCAATTGATGTCCGTTGCCTAGTCTTGCGAAGGCTTCGTCGCGCCGCCGACAACTAGCGAAAGAACACCCACCGCGGCGGTGACCGTGTTGACCGCTGGCCAAGCTCCGATTTTCTTTGACAATGGGTGCGATGCACCGAAAGCAGTGAGGTATGCGCCGACCAAGGCAATTGCCTTGGCTGTTCCGGCATCCTTTTTCCAGATGAAGAATGCCCCGGTACCGGCTGCTGCCAACACCACCGCGGCAAGTGGGCGCTTCTTGGTGATGCGACCCGTGGCGTATCCGCCAGTCAATCCGGTGACGGCAATGGCGGTAGAAGCCAAGCGAGACAAGGAAACCTCCAGAAAACGACAACAGTATGCTGCCGTTAATCGTATTGCTCTCACCTGTGACCATCCCCAGAAGTTGGTGCATGGTCGAAGTGGCAATTCGGGGAATGCGCTAGGGATTGAAAGAATGAGAGAAATCGACGATCGAAATGCATCTGGAGCGAACATGATTGTAGATCTCAATGGAGCTTGGGCTCGGCTATGGGAATCGCAACCTGTTGATCTCGTCTCCGGGCAATGGACAATCCTATTAGTCCTTGTCCTTGGGCTGGTACTTCCACGCCCGGTATGGCGAATTACCGGAATGTATTCCACTCTGGTCCATGAGCTAGGACATGTAATCAGTGCGCTGTTCACCGGGCGCTTCGTCACTGGGCTCCGCCTCGGCTGGGACCACTCCGGCGAAGTTGTCAGCCGTGGTCGGGGAAAGGTCTCGATCATTATTTCTGGGATCTTTGGCTATCCCGCGCCACTTCTAGTCTCGGCTGCATTATTGTGGGCCACTGCCGCCGGCTATGCCGGCAGAGCCTTGGGCATATACGCGTTGTTCTTTGTGCTTGCCTTAGTTTTCGTGCGTAACTGGCCAGCATTTGTCGTGTGCAGCGCGAGCGCTTTGGTCGCTCTCGGAGTCGTTTTCTTTGCACCGTCCAGTGCTTACATATATTTGGCCTTGCTCCTTGGCGGATTCCTGCTTTGCTCGGGAATCCGTGATTACCTCAAGGTCTTGGCAGTTCATACTTGGCGGCGCCGTGACATTGAGCAATCCGATGCTTACCTGATTGCCCGCGCCACCGGGACCTTTGCCACGCTTTGGCTGTTGGTCATCATGGCGTTGGGCGGAGCCGGCATATTCTTAGGAGTTCAGAGTCTTCTTCGGCTGTTTTAGCTTTTTAGTCGCACGGCTACGCGACACCAGCCAAGCCGTGGCAGCCGCAATGCCAACCGGCAGCCACTTTGTTTTGCGCTTGGTCCGTCCGGCCGGGTCAATTTCCATATCTTGTAATGGATCTCCGCCATGATTGATGCGAATCTCCTGGGCTCGGACTAAGTCCTTGTAAACCGCAAGTTGTTCGCGAGCCACCATGGTGTTGTCGCGCAAGGGAAGATGCACCTCAGCTGCTGAGGCAAGGCCGGTTCGTAGTTGGCGCAGACGGGTAAATTCAATGTCTACCAATGCCCCGATAATGAGTGCGATATTGCTGATCCAGCAGGCCAGAACGAGAACAATGACGCCGCCAATCGCTCCGTATGTGGCCGAGTAGCTTGCAAATTTTGCGAGGTAGACGGTGAATCCCACTGCGGAAAGGCCAAGAACTATCAGAGCCGTAAATGTTCCTGGGGAAAACCAATGGAACTTTACGCGTCTAACGTTCGGGGTGAAGTGGTACAACAAGGCAAGAACCAGCAGGATCATCACAAATAGGGCTGGCGGTTTGGCGATGTTCAGCAGCAGCACGAAGCTGTCGCCGAGTCCGAAAAGATTTCCCATGGCCCGTGCGATCGAACCGGACGTTACCAGCAGTGCCAAAGAAATCACGGCCACGACCATGATCAGCACGGTGATGGCAAACATTTGCGGGCGTCTCTTCCATTGTGGACGACCTTCGCGTACACCGAAAAGCCGGTTCATTTGCCGGCTGAATGCGGTCACGTATCCGGAGGTGCTCCACAGGGCACCGAGGGAACCGATCAAAATGGCCCAAAATGTGCCCTTGGCTGAGCTCGCGAGGCCGGTGAGTAGCTGCTCAGCGGTTTCGACTAGTTGCTGGGCGTCGCCGGTTTGCTGTCCGCTAGCAGCGAGGCTTTGGCGAATCAGATCCATAATCCATTGAGTGCTACTTTCGCTTGCTCCAACCAGCGAAAGCAAAGAGATCAGTGCCAGCAGTCCGGGGAACATCGCTAGAACCATATAGTAGGAAAGGGAAGCGGCTCCGTCTAGCCCGTCGATTCGGAAGAATTCTCGCATCGCCCGGGGATAGCAGCTCAAGGCCTCCCTGACTCGTTCCTTGGTCAGTCGGTCGCTAAATGCCATCGGGTTCCCTTATCTGCCGTTTTGCAGAAACACTACTTGTTATTCCGAGTCCCACACTACCTAAATACCGTGCGGTGAGGCGGCAGTTAGAAGTGGATCGAAGTTTCCCAATCAGCGGCTCGGCAGGCAAGGAGGTGGCGAACGGTGAGGAAACAAACTTTCTCGTTAGTGCACCATCGGGCAGTGAACCTAGGTGGAGGACACAGCGAGAAAACGGTGAAAGCTGTATCACAAAAGCACAAGCAAGATCCACTTAGAAAAGATAACAACTTCGGCGGTGGATTCGAAGAAATCGCCCAAAAAAGGGATCGTCGAAAAAATTTCTTTGGCCGTTTTGACCTGTATTTACGGGGTTTCTGAAAGAATCCTGAGTTGCGTAGGGTGCGGGGTCGTGCGCTATGGTCATTTATAACGTTTCGATAACACTCGCAGTGTTATGGGGAAACACCTACTGCCGGGACTTCCAAACCGCTCACCAGGGCAGTACTTCAAAAAAAGTCGAAATGCGACGCAGAGCGGTGCACAGGGATGGCCTAGGAAGGCCTGAGCGTGGAAGGGCACTGGAGAGTCATGATCCAGCAGAAGACCAAAAACATCATTCGTCGCGGTGGAGCCACCTTGGCCGCCGTAGCAGTAGCAAGCACCGCAGTCGTCGCCTCGACCGTGCCGGCTTCCGCGGCTAGCAGCTGGGACAAGCTTGCACAGTGTGAATCCGGTGGCAACTGGTCCATCAACACCGGCAACGGTTACTACGGTGGCTTGCAGTTCTCGCTTCAGACTTGGAAGGCATTCGGCGGCAGTGGCATGCCTAACCAGGCTTCGAAGGCCGAGCAGATTCGTATCGCCACCAAGGTCCAGGCCGGACAGGGTTGGGGTGCGTGGCCAGCTTGCTCGGCGAAGCTTGGGCTGAGCGGCACGCCATCGGGCAACTCGGCTCCGGAAGCTCCAAAGAAGCAGGCTCCAAAGCAGCAGGCAGCGCCAAAGCAGCAGGCAGCGCCTAAGCAGCAGACCACCAAGAAGGCTGCGCCTTCGCAGTCGTTGGAGCGCACCGGTAGCTCCAAGAAGGTCACGCAGCCAAGCGCTGGCAAGCACGTTGAAGCGGCACCTCAGGCACCAGTTTTCAACATCAAGGTTACCGACTCGGGCAAGGACTACACCGTAAAGTCCGGCGATACTCTTGCGAAGATTGCTGACAGCTTGGGCGTCAAGGACTGGCGTGGATTGTTCGTGCTGAACGACGATCAGTTGAATGACCCAGATCTGATCATGGTTGGTCAGACCCTGAACGTACCAGCGAACTAATTTCGCTTTTGGTCTTGAGCTCGTGCCATTACCCAGCTGGGTAATGGCACGAGCTCAAGGTGTTTAACCCTGCGTCTGCAGGGCAGGCACCGCGGTATCCGCAGCATTTGCCTGTGATTGAGCGCAATGGCACGCTAGCCACATGCCTAAAAGTCAGTTCACGCGGGGATGAGTACCTCCCAGCTCCGAGATGTGCCTTCACTCGATGCCGAATTTGCCCAGTGTGGGCTGCTTCCAGCTCTGCGTGCAAAGAACTGGAGTGGGCCCCGGCGGTGGTGGGGTGGGCCTTTGGACGTTGAGGGGCTAACGATTGCCTCCACCGAATTATGTGCCGCGGCGGTTAATCAGCTGACCGGCAGCCAAGATTTGTTCACCATCGATGCTCGCAGGGCTGCCGCCGCCTTTGCTTCCACGAAACACTTGCGCATCGCTGGGCAACGAAGAGATGCGTTCGATGCCTGTTCTGGGTTCTATCAAACGAGCGACGGCTGGATACGCACGCACGCGAATTATCCGCATCACCGTCGCGCCCTGCTCCAAGCCTTGAGGATTGACCGCCCCGAACGGCTCGCTGAGTCTCTTCTGATGGTTGAAGCCGGCGACGTCGTCGAACTGATCACCGCCTGCGGAGGGATCGCGGCAGAGGTTCGAACGCGCGCGCAATGGCAAGCTACGGCAATGGGGCAAGCGGCTGCCGCCGGACCTTGGGTCGAGTTCGCGATGAGCGAGGTGTCGCAGGGCCGATTGTGGAAATATTCTCAAGACTTAGCCAAGCCGCTTCGAGGGCTACGCGTCCTGGACTTCACCCGGGTCATAGCGGGACCCACTTCCTCGCGTACCCTAGCGATGTTGGGTGCCGACGTCCTACGTGTCGATCCTCCGCAAATGCCCGAACTGCAGGGCCAGTACATAGAAACCGGATTCGGAAAGCGAAGCACGGAAATTGACCTGCGCGATCTGCGGCAGGCAAACACCGTGCATGAGCTGTTGAGCGAAGCAGACGTGGTTTTACTCGGGTACCGTCCCGGTGCTTTAGCGGCGCACGAATTGCGGACTCAGCAGCTACGCGAACGCTATCCGAATCTAATCATCGTCGAGTTGTGCGCATGGGGTGACACCGGCCCCTACGCAAAGCGTCGTGGCTTCGACAGCATCGTACAAGCCGCATGCGGTATCGCGGATATCTACCGGGACGCCGAGGGCAGACCGGGCGCATTGCCGGTGCAGGCGCTGGATCATGCAACCGGATACGGGATGGCTGCGGCCGTGGTGTCCTTGGCGGCTGCGCGAAGAACTCAGGGAATGACCGGCCACGCGAGATTCTCGCTGGTTCGCACGGCTACGGCACTGCTGGAGCAGCCCTTGCCAACTGCGGACATTGAACCGCTGGGTCAACCCGCAGTGCGCAAGATCAACAGTACGTTCGGAGAACTGACCTATGCCCCGCCAGCTCTATCGTGTGGAGGCCTGGCACTTGATTATGCAGGGCCGCCGGCTCCCTACGGCACAGATGAGCCCGTCTGGCGCTAATCGAAGGATTTCAGCCCGCCAAGCGCAGCAGGTGCTCGGCATGTGCCGCAGCCCGGTCTTTGAAGGCGGCCGAAATTTCCACGAACCGCTCCCGGCTTGCTTGGCCAGGCCAGTTATCGGGGAGCATCTGTTCGGGGAGACCCGGATCAAGGTACGGGATGGCTCGCCACGCATCAATGAGCACGACATAGCCGAGATAGGCATCTTCAGCGTCTATCGACGTCGCGTCGAGTCCCGCCGTGGCAGCAAGAAAAGAGCGGTGGAGTTTGGCCAATTTGTCCAAGTCCCACCACTGTGCGGAGGCTTCACGGGCCGATCCCGGGTGGTCGAATGTCTCCGAAATGAAAAGCGTGGCGTAGTTCCTCGCGTCCAAGGCTCCCAGGACTTCCAAGACCTCGGATTGCAAATATTCGGGGAAGATCCACAGGCCAGCCGAGACGAGGCCTCCACCTAACTGGACGAAATGTTTGCGCAGCTGATGCCGGGTGGCGCGCAGGGCTTCCGGCAAGGAAAAAGCGACAAGGACCCAACGATCGGAATGTTCCATGCAACGCGGAGTGAAAATACGCCTATTGCCGCGGGCAAACATCGCCATAGCGGGCGTGGTCACCGAAAGTGCCGCAGGCCCCGCGGTTTCCAGTACACCGCGGTCGATGAGCCGCGAAACAGCGGTCTGTGCTGCGGGAGTCGACACCCCTGCCGCTCGAGCCATCTCAATGATTCGGGGACGTGGAACCGGCGTTGTCTCATGGCGCAGGTAGAGGCCGGCAATGGTGCGTACCACCGACGCCGCGCTACCGGTCCTAGACTCGAAATCATCAAGGGCGAATGCGGCAAGGGGGCTAGTCGGAGCCAATTTCTGTACGCACCGCAAAGAGCTCGGGGAAGAAGGTCAGGTCCAGTGCGCGTTTCAGGAAGCTGACGCCTGATGAGCCGCCGGTCCCGGATTTGAAGCCGATGGTTCGTTGCACCACGCGCAAGTGGCGGAAGCGCCAAGCTTGGAAGTTGTCTTCCAGATCCACTAGGTCTTCACAGGCCTGGTAGAGATTCCACACGGTATCTTCGGACTCGTAGATTTCCTTGAAGATTGGCACTAGCGACGCTTGGAATTCCCAGGGCTTGGTGACATCGCGTTCGAGGATTTCTGAGGAGATCTGGTAGCCCTTGCGCGAAAGCGCAGCGAGGAAGGCGTCGTAAAGTGTTGGTTCGTTAAGTAGCTCGGTGAGCGTTTCGTGTGCCTTCGGGTCTGATTCGTGCACCTTGAGCATGCCTTCGTGCTTGTTGCCGAGGATAAACTCCACCGCACGGTATTGGAATGACTGAAAACCCGAGGATGAGCCGAGGAAACCACGGAACTGCGCGTATTCGCGTGGTGTGAGCGTTGCGAGAACAGACCACTGCTCGGTGAGGGTTTTCTGGATATGTTTCACACGAGCGAGGCATTTCAGGGCCTTGCCGAGGTCGTCCGAGTCGATCAGCCGGCGAGCTTCGAGCAGTTCATGCAGCATCAGCTTCAGCCAGAGTTCGCTGGTCTGGTGCTGAATAATGAACAGCATTTCGTCGTGATGCTCTGGGACGCTGACCGGGTGCTGGGCCGAAAGGATGCGTTCCAAATCCAGGTAGCTTCCGTACGACATGGCATTTCGGAAATCGGTGCGAACGCCGGACTCGATGTCGCGCTGATTCTTGGACTCTGCATGGTCATTACTCATAAAGATCATCGTATCAATATCTTTGCGACCGTCACAATAATGAAAACAAGTTCCCAAGATGAGCTGCAGGGGCATTCGCGCCGGGGCGGGAATAGAATCAACCGCCCGCCCGTTATTACATGCATACGCATATAAAATTTGGATTCAGGATGGGAATAATGAGCAAATCAATCGTGGTCATCTCCGGCGGACTGGGCAACCCTTCGAGCACCTCGCTGCTCGGGCGCCAGATCGGTGAAAGCGTCGCAGCGGAACTGGCCGGTGCAGGAGTCCAAGCCGACGTACTCAACGTAGAATTGCGTGAATTTGCGCAGGACATCGTGAATAACATGCTTACCGGGTTCGCTCCACCTGCGCTGCAGGAAGTCGTGGATGCGGTTGTGAATTCCGACGTACTGGTGGCTGTCACTCCGGTCTTTTCGGCCTCGATTTCGGGACTGTTCAAATCCTTTATCGACATCCTGGATCCGAGGTCGCTGGACGGAAAGCCGGTAGTTTTGGCTGCAACTGCCGGCTCGCAGCGCCATCAACTTGCCGTGGACTACGCCATGCGACCGATCTTCTCCTACCTGCGTACGCAGATCATGCCTACTACCGTTTTTGCCGCTTCGGAAGATTTTGGCGGCGAGGGCCTTGCCGGGACCCTGGCCGAACGCACCCGGCGGGTGGCTCGCGAGGTCATTGTGGCCCTTGCCGCGGATGGAGGAAACCTCCAAGCCGATACCGATCTGGCGGATACGCGCTCGATTGCTCCATCGGTCAGCGACACGGCAAACCCCAACGACCCGCTAACCACACTTCCGTTCGAAGCCCTACTGGCGAACATCCAGGGGAGCAAAAGCTGATCCACGATCTAGCCGTTGCCTCCGGACGTTGCGGGCGGCGGATGTTAGTACGATGTGCCAGAAGCCTTGAAGCTCGATAGCATATTTACTTGTGAGCTATGTCATCCACAAAGCCCATGTAGATTTAATTCGAATGCGAAAGGTGTAGCCGTCGATGCTATCCGAGGAAATTATCACGGCGATTGCCGATGAACTTGTCGAGGCAGGCGCTACCCGTACGCCCGTGCCGCTCCTGACCGCACGCTACCCGGAAATGACCGTCGAGGACTCCTACCGGGTGCAAAACCTGTGGCGCCAGCGCAGCGAAGCCAACGGCCGTGTCTTGGCAGGCCGGAAGATCGGCTTGACCTCGCGCGCCATGCAGATGGCGACCGGAATCACCGAACCTGACTACGGCATCATTTTCGAAGATATGGTGCTGGACACCGGGTGCACCTTCAACTGGGATCAATACACGTTCCCACGAGTGGAGATGGAACTCGCTTTTAAACTGAAGAAAGATATCGAAGGCCCAAACGCGAATATTTTTGACGTGCTGGAGGCCACCGAATATGTGATTCCGGCCCTGGAGATCCTAGACTCCCGCATTGAGATGAAGGGCCGCAGCATCGTCGACACCATTAGCGACAACGCCGCGATGGGTGCCATGGTCATCGGTGGCACACCGATGAAGCCGGATGCCATCGACCTGCGTTGGGTCTCGGGCATCCTGTTCAAGAACCAGACCATCGAAGAGACCGGGGTCGCAGCGGGCGTGCTAAACCACCCGGCCGCTGGAGTGTACTGGTTGGCGAATAAAATCGTTCCGCACGGGGACAAGCTCAACGCCGGGGAGATCATCCTGGCCGGCTCATTCACCCGTCCCATGCCGGTGGACAAGGGCGACACGGTCTTTGCGGACTACGGACCGATGGGAACCGTGACATGTCATTTCGAGTAGAACCCGACCCGTCGCTCAAGGACGCGCTGCGCGAGGCAGACCATGCGCTCACCGGCATCTGGGTCTGCTCCGCCTCGGCGCTCAACGCAGAGATCTGCGCGGGCGCAGGCTTTGACTGGCTATTCATCGATGCCGAGCATTCACCCAATGACCTGCAGAACATCTTGGCGCAGCTCCAAGCGGTGCGCGGCTATTCCACCATCCCGGTAGTGCGCCCGCCGGTCAACGACCCGGTCGTTATCAAGCAGTTCTTGGATCTGGGCGTGCAGTCGCTGATCATTCCGATGGTCAACGATGCCCAGCAAGCGGCTAGCGCGGTCGCCGCATGCAACTATCCGCCGCTTGGCGTGCGCGGTGTCGGCTCGGCGCTGGCGCGATCGGCGCGCTGGAACCGAATTCCCGACTACCTTAATCGTGCAGGCGATACGATCACCGTGATGGTGCAGATCGAGTCGGCTGAGGCGGTGTCAAACGTCGCCCAGATCGTTGGCACCGAAGGTGTTGATGGGATCTTTATCGGCCCCTCGGATCTGGCAGCATCAATGGGCGTGATCGGTCAGCAAGGCCACCCGGATGTGGTCTCCGGCGTGCTGCAGTCCATCGAGGCAGCAAAAGCCGCCGGCAAATATGCCGGAGTGAATGCCTTCGATCAGGCAACTGCGCGAAAGTACATCGAAGCCGGCGCCGATTATGTGGGTGTCGGTGCCGACGTTGCCTTGCTTGCCCGGGCCACGGAGGCATTGGCCGCGAGCTTTAAGGACGATGGACAGGCAGCTGCTCCGGCAAGTTACTAGCTTCCGGTCCGATGACCTGATGGGTTGCCGTTGCGCGTCGCTTCTCGGTGGGCGGCGGCAATGGTGGCACCATTGAAGATGATGAGCCGCGAAAAGAAACCCATGAAAGCCGTGATGCTGCGCTTGCGCAACGGATGGCCAATGCCCCTTGCCCTGCAGGGTGTGTTCGAGATTGTGCAATCTGTCGTGTTCTGCATGGCGCTGCTGATCGTGCCCCTGGTTGCGGTGTATTTCAGCGGTGGGTTCCTCGAAGAATCCTTTGAAACGATCCTGCAATTTGGCGGCCTGCTGTGGCTATTGATTCACGGGGTTCCGCTAGAAGTCATGAACCTCGGACCGGAGGCAGATCCCAGCTCGGCCTCCGGGTGGTTGACACTTTTGCCGTTGGGCTTGAGCTTGCTGCCATTCATTTTCTGCTGGCGCGCAGGGCGGCGAATCGCGAGGGCCTCATACACCGACCAGTTGTGGCAAGGCCTTGCAGGGGCATTCATTACCTATGGTGCCATCGGCACCGGCATGGCCTTCCTGGCGAGTAACGCATACGCGAGGGCAGACGTCGTGCCGGCGACCTTTATCCCGCTGATCATCGCCTTCATCGGACTGATCTTTGGCGCACGCCGGGAAGCCGGTACCTGGGGCAGGCTCATCGGCGTCGACGTTGCGGCACATATATCGCGTGTCTCGCCACATCGGCGTTGGGCCGGATCCTATGTATGGCACGTCATCGTGGCCGGTTTCATCGGATATATGGCCGCCGTAGCTATTTCCGGCATCTTGATGAGTGTGACCGTGGGATTGCACTGGGCCGATGTAGCAAATATTTACCAGGAGCTGCGTCCGGGCCCCATCGGTTCCTTTGCGCTGACCCTGCTGCAGCTGGGGCTGATCCCGAATGCGGTATTTTGGGTGCTGTCTTGGATTAGCGGTGGCGGTTTTAGCATCGGCGCCGGAAGCACGCTTTCAACGTTGGAAACCACCGTGGGTCCGCTGCCGTCCATGCCGCTCTTCGCGGCATTGCCCTCGGGCGAAGCGGGAAATCAATGGCTATTTCTCTTGCTCCCGGTAGTTGCCGGAATCGTTGCTGGCTGGTACTTCCTTCGTGTGGGAGAAAACCATCTGGAAGATTGGTTTGCCCGCCGCATCCCTTTTACAATTCTCTCCCTTGGCCTGTCCACCATGTGCCTTTCAATCTTCACCGGAATAGTCGCCGGTCTCGTGAGCTTGAGCGGTTCATGGTTATCTTCGGGTTCCTTGGCCGTTGGCCGGCTGACCGAGTTGGGCCCGCATATGTGGATCACCGCCGGCGCGTTGGCGCTGCAAATTGGTTTGGGTACCGCGATCGGCTATCTGGTTGCCCCCTTGTTCGAAACTGATCCCGTACTAGAAGGATAGAAAACCCCGGCAACCTCAGGTTCGCATTCAATTCAGCGAAGGGCAACCGGCCTCCGAGTTGGTTGGGCCTTGTAGCCAGCGGGGCGAGAGGCGCAGAAAAGCATGCGATCTTTTTGCACAGCGCTGCGGTGGTGGCGCACCCGCGTATGGACCGAATCAACTGTCGAGCACTTTGGCGTTTCAGCGTAGATCATTGCATCTGAGATTCCAAGGTGTTCGTTTTTGCTTTAATCCAATGGCCGTATCGTCAGCGAATCACCATTCGGGCGGGGAAGCTGGAAATCGCCCAGTTCCTGAGAAGTCTCTGAAGTCATGACAAGCAAGACGGCCGAATCATTGCTGAGGATTTCCACCGCAGGACGAAGGTCGGTGTGATTATTGGGTACTAGCTTGTTGATCGTCTCGGTGGCGGTTTGCTCTGAAATATCCGGTGGCAACAGGAATGTCACCACGTCGAAACTCGACTCGCCGCCGGTTACCGCTAGCAGGATACCGTTCTCGGCCACATGCTCGACCGGTGGACAGGTTGAGGCGGCGACTTCGGGTTCCATGCCTTGCTCTTTTGGTGCGGCCACGGTGATCAAGCAGAGCTCGCCGTTGACGCCTTCGGCCACAAAATGGTCGCCATAACTCGACTGCGCCAACATCCTCAGCGCTTCGGCGGTGTAGGCCTCGGAAGTCTCGAAACCCTCCGGTAGCCGGTCTGCGTCTCCAGCTTCTTCGCTCAACACCGGCATTAGTTCGGTTGCGTCCGGAACCGGGGCGGTAGTTTCCTCGGACGCGGTATCGGCACTGCAGGCCGAAAGCATGAACAGCCCGAGGAGAGCCAAGACCAATACCTTGCCGGCGTGATGATTCTTCATACTCTTGCGGTCCTTGAACTGTGAGGATTTGGCGTGCTTATCAAGCAGTCTAATCAAGGAGATCCGCGGGGCAAAAAACGGTTGAAATAAATAACTCCTAGTAGTCCGCTAGGCTTTCAAATCCCAAATGTGGTGCAGTACATCGTGCCAAGCGTACTGGTTCAAAGTAGCTACGGTGAAGGCTGCGCCATTGGAGCGCAGCCCCTTGCGGCCATAATCGGAGCTGTCGATGCGGGCCAGCTTGTTGCTATAGAGCGAGGCTGCGGCTCGCAACCGTGCTGCTGCCTCGTCGACTTCGAGCTGGTTGTAGTTGCCCTTTTCGGCGGCCTGGTCCTGGTCCCAGCTGGGGAAGGTCGGATCATCCTGAGTGGTCATAAGCTCCAAACGGCGAGTCATCGTCACCAGCATCTCGGCTACATGAAGCACATATTCTTGATCGCTCCAACGCGTCGGGCTGGTGCGCTCTTGCGCCTGCGGGCGGCGCAATGCGAGCAGGTAGCGGTCGACGAGCTGGGGGAGCTGTTCGATAACATCGGCTGGAGACACGTTCCTCACGTCGTGATGGCATTCGGTGCAGACGGATTCTAGGACGAAGGTCCAATTCTTGTCATCCGGAATGATCTCGGTCATGGCATGCTCCTTTTCTGGTTGCGCTTCTGCCCAGTCTAGGCTGTGCAGCGCAGCTATTGTGAGCGCCGTTACTTCACCTGCCGGCGGCGGCGATAACCGCACGCCAAAGGAACCGTAGAATAGCCTGTATGCGCATTGTTGTACTTGTTTCCGGAACCGGTTCGAACCTTCAATCGGTCATTGACGCCGTGGCAACTGGCGAATTGCCTCATGTAGAGATCGCCGCAGTCGGTGCGGACAAGCACGGCACCTACGGCGTTGAGCGTTCGGCGGCCGCCGGCATCGAAACCTTCGTGGTCAATTTCAAGGACTACGCCGACCGCGGGCAGTGGAATCATGAGCTCACCGAAAAGTGCCTGTCCTACCGGCCCGACTACGTGGTTTCCTCCGGATTCATGCGCATTGTCGGCGAGGAATTCATCGATGCTTTCGACGGCACGTACATCAACACTCACCCGGCCTTGCTGCCTTCCTTCCCGGGAGCCCACGGCGTGCGGGACGCCTTGGCCTATGGGGTCAAGGTCACCGGCTGCACGGTGCACATCGCCGACGCCGGGGTAGACACCGGCCCGATCCTACGTCAAGAAGCCGTGGCAGTGCGCGACGAGGATACCGAAGACACCTTGCACGAACGCATCAAGCTGGTCGAACGCCGCTTGCTGATCGATACCTTGGCGGATCTGGCAACGGGCAAGTAGCCAGCAACGGCACAAAGTAGACTGGATGGCGACATGACTGAACATCCACACCCGGCAGAGCCCACCGGCGACGACGCCCACTTTACCGAAGCCGAACTCGAAACCGCCCTGAAGGTCTTGGGCATGGTGCACCGGCTTCCCAGCGAGGATGAGCGGCATATCGCCGTCCGCCGTGCCACCAGCAACATGTTCAAGGCCGCCAAACGCCACCGCAAATCCCAGAAGCGCGCCGAAATCACCGCGGCAGACCGGGCGGTCATCGAACGCACCGCCACCGGCTCGCCACATCGCTTGGATGACGAAACCCTGGGTCTGGATCTGAGTTCCTCCGCCGCGGAGCAAAGCGCAGGTGAATACCTGCGCCCGCGCGGCTGCTACATCTGCAAGCAGCGCTACACCACGGTCGATGCCTTCCACCATTACCTCTGCCCCGCCTGTGCCGCGCAGGGCCGCGAACGCCGGGACGCCCGCGCAGACCTCAGCGGAAGACGCGCACTGCTCACCGGTGGCCGGGCAAAAATCGGGATGCATATCGCGCTGCGCCTGCTGCGCGACGGCGCCCACACCACCATCACCACGCGTTTCCCACGCGACGCGGTCCGGCGTTTCGCCGCGATCGAAGACTCGGCAGACTGGATGCACCGGCTGCGCATCGTCGGAATCGACCTGCGTGACCCCGCTCAGGTGATCTCGCTGGCCGACCGCGTCGCCGCCGAAGGTCCGCTTGACATCCTGATCAATAACGCGGCCCAGACGGTGCGGCGCACCACCAATTCCTACCAGCACTTGATCGAAGCCGAGCATCAGCAACTTCCGGCTGAGCTCGAATTCGTGCGCGGCGGACCGGAGCTGTGGGGCGAGGCCAATCCGCCGGCAGAACACCCCAAGGCGCTGGCCAGCGCGTTCCGGCTCGAAGATTCAGCCCTGCTGGCACCGGCAGCCCACGCGCAATACGATGCGCAGGCGCTCGCCGAACTAGCGATGACCGCGGGTTCGGCCACCCTCGAAAAAATTGCCACCGGCACCGCGATCGACGCCGGCGGGCTGGTGCCCGACGTGGTCACCGAAAACTCCTGGACGCAGATCCTGGGGGACGTCGACGCGCTGGAAATGCTTGAGGTGCAGCTGTGCAACGTCACCGCGCCGTTCCTGCTGGCCTCGCGGCTGCGCCCGGCGTTGGCCGCGAGCGACGCGCACCGCAAGTACATCGTGAACGTCTCGGCCATGGAGGGCCAGTTCTCCCGCCGCTACAAGGGCGCCGGGCACCCGCACACCAATATGGCCAAGGCCTCGCTGAACATGCTCACGCGCACCAGCGCCGAGGAAATGCTGGTCACCGACCGGATCCTGATGTCCGCGGTGGACACCGGATGGATCACCGACGAGCGCCCGCATGACTCCAAGGTCCGCATGGTCGCCGAGGGCTGGCACGCGCCGCTGGACCTGATCGACGGGGCGGCCCGGGTCTACCAGCCGATCGTCGACGGGGAACGCGGCATCGACCTCTACGGCTGCTTCCTCAAGGACTACGAGCCCTCCCCCTGGTAGGCCACCGGCCACATCCCGGGCTGAGCGAGGCTCGTACCGGGAGCGGCTAGATTCTTGCCCGCCACGCTGGCCGGGCGCCAACCGGATGGCAGGATCACGGGCTGCCGGCGGTGGACCGCCAGCAGCTAGCTTGACTGCGGCGCGGGATGCGCAGGCAATTGCAGCTCGGCGAGAACTTTCGAATCGACGTCGCGCAACTGAATCGAGGAAATTTCGTCCAGCTGCACGGGGACGGCACCGGTCATCTGGGTCTTGCCCGTTTTCGTGGCGCTCCAAGCGCCAGCCTGGTCCACCGCGCCGGTGGAATCGACCACCCAGAGCGACAGCGTGCCCTGAGTGGGAAGTCCGCTACCTTCGAATCGGAGTTCGGTGCCCCAGGCCTTTGCATTCAGCCCCAGACCGACCTGTTGCCCGGTGAGGCCAACAACCTCATAGGTGGCATCCGGCGCCGGGGCTGGGCGCACTACCGGGGCCAGGAAGACCCCGGCGGCCACCGAAGCTGCGACCGCGACCGCGAGCGCCGACCGTTGAATCAGGCGCCGCGAGCGCCGCCGGGCACGCAAGGAGTCCAGCAAATCAACCTCGGCCCTCAGCTCTGGTTCTGTGGGGCGCGGCTCCAGCAAGGTCCGCGCAGTGCCCGCGTCCACCGAACCTAAACGCCCGGCCACGGGAGCGAAGACAGCCAATTCCTGCCGGCATTCCAAGCATCCGGACAGGTGCAGTTCGAAGGCAGCCTGCTCATCAGGGCTCAGCCCGCCGAGCACATGCGCTCCAAGATCAATGTGCTCGTTCACTGCCCAACCCCCATCTCCTCCAAGATCCCGCGCAGGGAACGCATCGCGTAGTAGGCCCGCGATTTCACCGTACCCTCCGGGATGCCAAGATCCCGTGCTGCCTGCGCCACCGTGGAACCGAAATAATGCAGATGCAAAACTACCTTGCGGTGTTCGAAGCTCAAGCGCATGAGCGCTTCCTCCATCAGTATCCGGTCCAAGGCCTCGGATATTTCTCGCGAGGTGTCGCCGGCCTCCGGATCGGTTTCGCCCAAGGGCAGGGCCGAAATTCGGGCAGCCGCCCGGCGGTGCCGATCGATAATCACATTGCGCGCCGTCGCAAACAGATAACTGCGTAGCGAGCCGGTCAATACCGGCGCAGCCTTCCAAACTTTTAGCACGGTCTCCTGCACCACATCTTCGGCCTCGTCCCGATTGTCCGCGACACGCAAGGCAAAGCGCCGCAGAGCCTCTCCATGCTCGCGGTAGATGTCGGAGACTACCTGTGCGTCTAATGGCACCTTCGCTCCAGTCGGTCGTCGTGAGGGCAAAGCTTCACCCACTAAGACGCGCCGGTACGGAAAATGGTTCATTCACATTCCAAGTATGCGCAGAAAAATTTGCAAAAACATGAACCAGAACACATTTCTCTGCGTCTTAGACATTGAGGGCAGTCTGCGGGCAACTCTGCTCAATGGCCTCGCGTGGATTCGGTCTTGGCCGGGGCCAGACCGCTCAGCCCGTCCGATGAAAGGAATGCATCATGAATACGATCAGCCGCAGGAAATTTGCTGCTCCCGCCGCGGTGTTATTTGGCGCGGCCTTGCTGCTTGCCGGTTGCGGTGGCGGCGCGGGCAGCGGCGACGACAGCGGTGGCGGCATGTACGGCGGGCCGAAGAGCACCTCCGAAGCGCCGATGGACACCGCCGCGGGCGTTGATTTGGGCGTTGCTTCCACGAGTTTGGGTGATGTCGTGGTGGACGCGAACGGCATGACCCTGTACTACTTCACCAACGACACGGCCGGCACCACGACCAGCGCCTGCACCGGCGAGTGCCTGGCCAATTGGCCAATCGCCACAACCACCAGCGACACCCCGACCCTGGAAGGAGTCACCGGCGAAGTTGGAACTATCACCAGCCCCGAGGGCGAAATGCATCTGACGCTCAACGGAATGCCGCTGTACACCTTCATCAATGACAGCAAAGCGGGTGATGTTGCCGGCCAAGGGGTTAACGAAGTCTGGTACGCGGTCGCACCCGACGGGACGATGATCCAGTAGCGGCGCCGGATACTGCGGTCGCCTCACGGAGCGGCAAGGGGCGCCTGGTCCATACGAGTCAGCGCGTGGACCAGGCGCCCCTTGCCTGTCGCCGGCTAGCTGGCCAAGCCGAAGCGAACCGTGCGCACCTCGAAGGCACCCAAGGCCAGGCGCACCTCAGCGTCTGCCACCTCGGTGCCGTTCTCGGGGAGCGCATCTTCCAGCAGGCTCACGGTACTCGCCGCCGCGATTTTTGCGTTGATTTTCAAGCTGCCGCGCGCCCGCCGTCCCAGCGACTCGTAGACCCGAACCACCAGGTCGCCGGAGCGATCGGAGGCAAGCTTCACGCTGGAAACCACCAGGCCTTCGCCGTCGAGGGTGACCAGCGGAGCCACCGGCGTGGCACCCTGGATGACCCGCGCGGCGCTGTTCAGCAAGGCTCCTGCCTCGGTCGCCGAGGCGATATCCGCGCCGATGACCAAACCGTAGCGGTGGGTCTGGCGCCCCTGGTCGGTTTCCGGGTCCGGGAATCGCGGAGCGCGCAAGAGCGACAAGCGCAAGGTGGTGGAGATGCCGGCCTCGGTGGAGTCGCGGGTGACATCGAAGCCATAGATGGAATCGTTGATCAGTGCCGCACCGAAGCCGGGCTCCTGCGCGAGCACGAAGCGGTGCATGGAGGTTTCAAACTTCGCAGCCTCCCAACTGGTGTTCACATGGGTGACTCGTTGGTGGTAGCCGAACTGCGTCTCGGCGATCGTATGCTCCGCACGAATATCCAGCGGGAAGGAGACCTTGAGGAACTTCTCCGCCTCATGCCACTCGGTGCTCTGCTTGATCTGCAGGGTCCGTGAGCCAGGCGCCAGAACGAGCTGTTGTTCGATCTTGGAATTCGAGAAGCTGCGCAGAATTGTCAGCTTCACGCTTCCATCCGCTTCGCGGGAAAGCTCCATCGAGTCCACCGCGCGCAAGTCGGTGACCTGATTGCGGTAGTACTTGTCCACGTCCCAGGCATCCCACATATTCGGGAAGTCCTGATGCAGCTGCAGCAGGTTCGCCACCTGCCCCGGAGCGATGGCATCCCGGCCGGTAGCCACATCGATTGCGGAGCTCACCAGACCCTCGGCGGTGACGAAAATCCGCACCAGAGCGTTCTCCAGCAGGTATCCGCCCTCATGGTCCGCGACCTGCACGGCCTCGTGTTCGGCTGCGCAAATTTCGCCGGCGGCCCCGAAGGGTATGCCCGCACGGGCAAAGGCTGCGCCGTTGAAGGTCAGCGATGTCGTGCCGGTTCCGGCGAGCGTTTGCTGCGCTGCACCAATGAGCGTTTCTGCTTCCTCGATGACCTGCGCGTACCGGGCCACCACCTCGCGGTGCACCCAGGCGATCGAGGTGCCCGGGAGGATGTCGTGGAACTGGTGCAGCAATACCGTCTGCCAGAGCGCGTCGATCCGCTCGTAGGGGTATTCGGCACCGGCATAGATGGTGGCGGTGGCCGCCCATAGTTCGGCTTCGACCAGCAGCTGCTCGGTGCGCCGGTTCCCCTGTTTGGTCTGGTGCTGGCTGGTGAGCGTGGCGCGGTGAAGCTCAAGATAGAGTTCGCCCACCCAAACCGGAGGGCTTGGCAACTCTTGCTGGGCGCGGTCAAAGAAGTCGTTGGGATGTTCCCACTTCACCGTGGCGCTGCCTTCAAGGTTTGCCAGTCGGCGCGCCTTGCCGGTCATCTCGCGCGTGGTTCCGCCGCCACCGTCGCCCCAGCCCACCGGGGCGATCGAATTGTTGGTCAGCCGTGACTCGCGGAATTGTCGGGAAGCCTTGGCGACTTCCTCGCCGGAAAGCTGCGAGTTATAGGTATCCATGGAGGGGAAGTGGCTGAATATTCGCGATCCGTCGATTCCCTCCCACAAGAACGAGTGGTGTGGGAATTTATTCTGCTGGTTCCAGGAGATCTTTTGGGTGAAGAACCATTCAAAGCCTGCCCGGCGCATCAGCTGCGGCAGCGCGGGGGAGTAGCCGAAGGAATCCGGAAGCCACACTCCGGCCGAGGTGATCCCGAATTCGTCGCGGAAGAACTTCTGTCCATAGAGGAATTGACGGACCAAAGACTCCCCGGAAGGCATCACCGTGTCCGATTCGACCCACATGCCGCCTAGCGGGAGGAAACGGCCGTCGGCCACCGCCTTTTTCACGCGGTCCCACACTTCGGGACGGTGTTCCTTCAGCCAGGCGTATTGTTGTGCGCTGGACATTCCGTAGAGGAACTCATCATCGTAATCCAGCAGTTCCACCATGGAGGAGCAGGTGCGTGAGACCTTACGGATGGTTTCGCGCAGTGGCCACAACCAGGCGGAGTCGATATGCGAGTGGCCGATCGCCGAAATCTGATGGGCGCTGTGTTCCGCCGGGGCGGCGAGCACCTGGGCGAGCCGGTCGCGTGCAGCCTGCGCGGTGTCAACGATGCGCTGCAGGTCCAGCACGTCCATTGAGTTATCCAGCGCCTGCAGAATCTGCATGCGACGTGGACCTTCGGGCAGCTCGGCTTGCAGATCCAGCAGCACTTCAAGGTCGAGGACCAGATCATGGACGACCGGTTCGAAGACCGCTAAATCCATGCGGCGAGTGGTGTAGAGCTTGCGCGGGGACGAGGTAAGGATATCTCCCTGCTCGGTGGGCAAGAACGGGTGATAATCAAGGAGCACCGGATTGGAAGCTGCCTCCAAAAAGAGCTCGAGTTGTTCACCGCCCTCGGCTGACTCGCTGACCGGAACCCATTGATTGCGCGGGTTCAGCGCCTTGATGGTGATTCCGTCGGGACGGTAAATCAGCCCTTCGCACTGGAACCCGGTCATGTTGGCATCGAAGCCCAGGTCAATGACCGCCTCCACGCGGCGTCCGGCCCAACTTTCCGGGACCTGCCCGCGAAGCCTGAACCAGGTGGTACCCCAAGCGGCACCCCACGCGGCGCCGACCTGCGTCGGCGTGTAGTCAAGGGCGATACCTTCCACGGCGGGGATCGGTTCACCTGGCAGCTCATGCCACGACACCTCGAACGGGACCGAATCCGAATACACCGAGGGACGGATTCGTTCATTGAGGACGCGTTTGACGCGTCCGGTGGTCAGCGAGATGTCATCATGCATGAATGCCTTTCTCGGAACAACGGTTCCTTGAGAACAGTAAGCTTGCATTTAGACTATCCAATAAGCGGAATGGTTGAGCTCTCCACCGCGCTCTCACGTGGACGGTTCTGCAAAATCGCGTTCTGTGCAGGTGGTTTGGCTGCTTCCTCGGCCATTGGGCAAGCGCCATGAAAAGCTAAAGCCGGGTAAGAACCCGAAGAGACGGCAGACAAAGGTCACCATGGAATCGACGCACGCAAGTAAATCAGCACCGCTTCGACTGATCGCGCTCGATATCGGTGGAACAAAAACGCACGCGGTGCGCTACCTGGACGACCAGATCGTTGCAGAGGTTCGCACCGGCAGCGCCAACGTGCAAAACGTCAGCCTGGACGAAGCCCGGCAGGCGCTACGCGAAGCGTTCGCGGAACTCGGCGAACCGCAGGTTGATTTGGTGATTGCAGGTGCCGGAGGGATCGACACCGACGCCGATAGCCTGGCGCTGCGCAAACTCATCGAACCGTTTGTTCCGGATGCTGAGGTCAGGGTGGTGCACGATACGCGGCTGATCCTGGCCGCCGGGCAATCGGATCTGGGGATCGCGGTCATTCTGGGAACCGGGTCAGCGATTTGGGGTCTGAATTCCGCCGGGAAGACCGCACGGTACGGGGGATGGGGTTACCTGCTGGGAGACGAAGCAGCGGGTTACTGGTTTGGCCGTGAGGCGGTGCGCCACGCCCTGGATGAGTTCAACCGAGGCCGACGCGAGTCGGCTCTGACCTCGTCGTTGCTGGAGCATGTCGGGTGCGCGAATCCCGAAGAGCTCATTGGGCTCTTCCACAAGCGAAGTTCGCGTGAATACTGGGCTCGGTGCGCACCGCTAGTTTTCCAAGCTATTGCGTCGGGGGATGCCGCGGCCGAAGAAATTCTTCAGCGGGCGATCACCTTTGTGGTGTCCAAGGTATGCGTTGTCGCCGGCCAGCTGGGAATCTCCGCTCCCGTGGTGCTCGGCGGTGGGGTAATCGAGCACCAGCCCATTTATCAAGAGCGCCTCCGCGCGGCACTGGCCGCCGAAGGTTTCGAGGACCTTCGCTTCTTGGCCCGAAGCCCGGTGCACGGGGCGGCATTCCTTGCCGGCCTAGCGGATGATCTCTAAGGTTTTCACGGGAATACTGCACGAAGCGCGAACGATAGCCAGCCCGCCGTAAATCCGGTTGTTCACCCCGGTGTCATCGCACCAGTCCACCGCGTGCGGAAAGGCGCTGATAGCCGCCTTGCCAAGTTCCATGTCCTGCGGCACTTCGAAGGTGTAGCTGAACTTCCCGGCATCGCCCATGGGTTCGGTGGTGTGGATGACTTCGATGCCTTGCGCATCGGTGATGCTGATTTCCACCTGGGCTTGAGGTCCGTAACGAGGGTCGCAATCCGCATCTGGTGCCGAAATTTGCACCGGTTCTCCGCGCTGCGCGGTCCCTTGGGACAGCGAAAATTCCGGCGGCATGCAGGCCGAATCCGGCCGGGTGTCCGCGCTGCAGGAGGCCAGCGCTCCCGCCAGGGCGCCCGCGAAAATCAGCGGGAAAGCTACCCGGCGCGTGACGCCGAGCGGCCGCACAGTTCCGAGCCTAGGCATGAGCTCACAATACCTCGGTAAGCGAGGAAAAAGTCGCCTCGTCCACTACGAAGTATTCGTGCTCCCTTTGGCTTGCGCAGTCCCTAGCGAAGGTCGCGCCCGCGGGTCTCCGGGGCGAAGCGGGCCATGAACAACACCGCGAGGAGCACCAAGAAGGTAGCCCCGGCGAAGAGCCAGGGCAGTCCGACGATCGGCCAAAGGGCGGCGAAGAGCAACGGACCAAAGCCCGCGGCAAAGCGGGACATGGTTGAGGCCCAGCCGAAGCCACTGGCGCGCAGTTCGGTCGGGTACAGCTCGGAGACGTAGGCATACAACACCGGAATCGCCACCTGGACCACAACGCCGAACACCAGAATCCAGGCCACCGCGGTGGCCGGTGCGTCCAGGCTGACGGCGACCACGATCAGCACGATCCCCGCCAGTGGTGCGGAGATGCCGAGCAGCCATTTGCGGCCCACTCGCTCTACGAGCAAGGCGGCGATCAGCACACCGACCAGACCCATCAGGGCCATCACCGCGGTGGCGAAAAACGAGGCGGACTGCGCCATGCCGGCCTCGGTCAAGATGGTGGGAAGCCAAGTCAGTGCCAGGTAGTAGACGAGCAAGACGGTGACGAACAACAGCCAGCTGGTTGCCGTCAGCTTGGCCGAGTAGCGCCACAGCTCCACGACCTGCTCCCACCAGCGTGGTCCCTTGCCAGATGGGGCCGCCTCGATGACGTAGTCCCGAGGTGCGGCACCGGTACGCTGCACCAATTCATCGATGACTTGTCGGGCTTCGACCTCGCGTCCCTTGGCCGCGAGGAACAGCGGGGATTCGGGCATCTTCAAACGCACCAGAAACACCATGAAGGCCGGAAGGATCATCACCGCGAGAATCAAGCGCCAGTTCTCGGCAGTGGCCATAACCCACCCGGAAACGAAGAAGGACAGTGCCGCGCCGATGGGCCACCAGCCATCCATTGCCGTGAGCACCCGTCCGCGCAGTTTTGCCGGGGTGAATTCGCCAACCAAGGCGTAGTCCACCGGAATGCAGCCTCCCAAGCCTACTCCTGCAAGGAAGCGGAAGGCGACAAAGAAACCAAAGTTAGGGGAGAGCGCGCCAAGCACGGTGAATATCGAAAACATCAGCAAGGTCAGTGAGAAGGCATTTTTGCGACCGTATTTGTCCGCGATTCCTCCCCATAGGAAAGCGCCAAGCGCCATGCCCACCAGGTTAGAGGTTCCAAGCAACGCGGCCGTGGGGCGGTCCAGGCCCCATTCGGCGGCCACCAACGGGATGAGCGCACCGTTCAGGGTCACGTCCCAGGCATCAAACATGAAGCCCAGCCCACCAATGATGAAGATGGTGCCTTGCACCTTCCATTTGAAGGGCAGCTCCTGCACAATGTGCGTGCCGGAGGGGAGTGTGGCAGTTGGCACTGTCGTTGGCCTTTCCTAGGATCGGCCACATAAAGTGCGGCACGCTTCGCGTCGAAGCATACCGAAACCTGTAGCTTCAGCGCATCTCATTACGCCTTTTGCACGGCTTCGTCAAGGCCTGTTGCGCGAGGCCCGAAGGGAGTATTCTCTGGTCATGGGAGTAGATTGGACCGCTCTCGAAGAGGCGATACGGGTGGCTGCCCTTCGACACGCGGCGGAAGTGATTGCCGAACACCCGGAACAGAACTTCTATGCCATTGCCCTGCATGGTGTCAGCACCTCGGAGAGCGAGAACATCGCAATGCCGCTGCTGGCATTAAATTCTGTTGAAGCGCTCGAACGCGATCGCCAAAGCGAATCTCGGGACTTACTGGTGGAACGCGGCGAAGATCTCGACGAGGACGACAACTACGAGGATCGTTCGGACGCTGATCTTCAGGGGCAGCTCAGCGTTGAGCATGTCACCGAAACCGAGGATGAGTTTCAAGACTCCGCGGATGAGAACGATGAGGCAGATGAGGACGGGGACAGCGAAGATCTCGATGCCGTCCTGAGTGCCATCGAGGCAGATCTCGAAGAAGACGATGGCGACAGTTTCTACTCAGATAAGTGGGAACCGAGCGATTGGCATTGGTCCGCTATCGATCTATGCCAAGACCCGGCCGCCCAAATCTGGTCGGATGCGATGACGGATCTGGCTACCCGCGAAGGGTGGGAGAGCACAATTAAGCGCTATTATCACACCCTCGTTGCCGTCGCTCAGTCATTGCGTGAGGAGCTGAACGAACGGACAAAGGTCGACTTGGTCGCCTATGTTGCCGACGACGATCATGCAGAAAAACTGCTCGAACTCTGCCTGACACCGCAGCAGCTCGTCGAGCATTTCCCGCAGCTGGAGCAACCAGTTCAGTAGCGCTGACATGAACTGAAGAATCGCCTGCTTCCGGCGCTAGAATAGGGAAGGCGACCATTGGTTGCCCGCCCCTTTTCATCTCACCGCCGGGAGAGCATTTTCGTGAGTAAGACCGTCTTGGATCGTGTGGCCATCCGCCGCGCCTTGATTTCCGTATACGACAAGACTGGCCTGGAGGAACTGGCCGCCGGACTGCACCAAGCTGGCGTGCAGTTGGTCTCCACCGGTTCCACCGCCAAGAAGATCGCGGCAGCAGGGATTCCAGTCACCGAGGTAGAGCAGGTTACCGGCTCCCCGGAAATGCTCGATGGCCGTGTGAAAACCCTGCACCCGCGCATCCACGGCGGCATTCTTGCCGACCGTCGCGTGGGCGAACATATGGACACCCTGTCCGCCATGGACATCGAGCAGATCGATCTAGTCGTGGTGAACCTTTACCCATTCGTCCAGACCGTAGCCTCGGGAGCCAGCCAGGACGAGGTTGTCGAGCAGATCGATATCGGAGGACCTGCCATGGTCCGCTCGGCTGCGAAGAACCACGCAGCGGTGTCCATCGTGGTGGACCCAACCTTCTACTCCAAGGTCGTCGAGGCCGCCGCAGAGGGCGGCTTCGATCTGAAGACCCGTCAGCGTCTGGCGGCGAAGGCCTACGCCCATACCGCGGCGTACGACACCGCAGTGGCTTCTTGGACCGCCAGCCAGTTCCTTGACGAGGACGGCGACGGTGTTATCGACTGGCCAGCCTACGCGGGCGTAGCCCTGCAGCGTGCCGAAGCGCTGCGCTACGGTGAAAACCCGCACCAGCAGGCAGCCCTGTACGTTGACGAGGCGGCCCCAGCCGGTATTGCTCAGGCGGACCAGCTGCACGGTAAGCCGATGAGCTACAACAACTACGTGGATGCCGATGCGGCGCTGCGCGCCGCTTTCGATTTTGAGCAGCCCGCGGTGGCAGTGATCAAGCATGCCAACCCCTGTGGCGTTGCGGTCGCTTCCCCGGAGGCGGCCAATCCAATCGCCGAGGCCCATGCCAAGGCGCATGCCACCGATCCGGTGTCGGCTTTCGGCGGTGTCATCGCCGCTAACCGCACGGTGACCAAAGCAATGGCCGAAACGGTCAAGGGCATCTTCACCGAGGTGGTCATCGCACCGGACTTCGAGCCAGAAGCAGTAGAGATCCTCTCGGCCAAGAAGAACATCCGCCTGCTGGCATTGCCAGAGGGCTACGCGCGCAACGCAAACGAGTTCCGTCAGGTTTCCGGCGGCATGCTGGTGCAGGCCAGTGACAAGATCACTGCTGCCGGTGACGACGTGGCGAACTGGACCCTTGCGGCCGGCCCGGCTGCCGACGAGAAGACGCTGGCAGATCTTGCCTTCGCTTGGCGTGCGGTGCGTGCGGCGAAGTCGAACGCAATTCTCCTCGCCAAGGACGGTGCAGCCGTGGGTATCGGCATGGGCCAGGTCAACCGCGTCGACTCGTGCAAGCTTGCAGTCGAGCGCGCCAATACCCTTGGCGTGAAGGTTGAATCCGGTGCAGATGCCGCCGGGGGCGCGGAAAACGTTGACGGCTCCGCTTCCGAGCAACGTTCCGAAGGTGCCGTTGCCGCCTCGGATGCGTTCTTCCCGTTCGCCGATGGCCTGCAGATCTTGCTTGACGCCGGCGTTAAGGCTGTCGTTCAGCCTGGTGGTTCGGTTCGTGATGAGGAAGTTGTCGCCGCGGCAAACGCTGCTGGCATCACCATGTACTTCACCGGAGCGCGTCACTTCTTCCACTAGGAATTTTCCACGGTGCGGGCCGCCAAATCATCAATCATTGATGATTTTGGCGGCCCGCTGCCGGTTAACACGAAGTATTCGTTATTTATATTGAGAATCATTCTCATGTAAGCTCGAGCCTTATGAAGCTTATTTTTGTCTCATCTTTGGAAGTCCACTGCCGAGATGTCGCCGTCAGTCGACTGCTTGGGAAATATCCCGAGGCGCTGGTTATTGGCCACGATCTGCTAGAGGGCAATCGTGTCCTGCGCCGAGTTGAAGGAAAGCATAATGCTACCGAGCGCGCCGAATCCGTACTCGAGCACGGTTGCATAGGCTGCGCTGTGCGCTTTGAAATTCTCCCGACGCTGTTGCGCCTGCTACCTGGGCGCGAAGATGCCGTGGTGATCCAACTGCTGCCGGCTACTTGGCATAGTGATCAGGTCTTGGACATAGTGCGTTCCGAGCTTGCGGGGCGTGGGGTCACAATCGACCACGTGGTCCTCGCGCTGGACCCGGCCGCGACGGAAGACCAGTTCTGGGATCGAAGGACCCTGTGGGAGTCAGGCTTCAACGCCGTGCCAAATGATGAGCGAACCGCAGGGGAGTTCCTGATCCGTGAACTCGCGCTGGCCGATAGCCTGATGCTCGTTGAAGGAGTGAGCGTAGAGCTTCTTGGCGAATCGGCTGAGCATCTAAAAGCTTCCGGTGAGCAATACGAGCATGGGGCGAGGCTGATCGCGGAATTAGCGCCGCATGCGGCGCTCAATTCAGGCGCAAGCGAAGTTGTTTTGGGTGATTATGACCAGCACGAAGCCCTTCTTAGGTCTCGCCCCGGTCATTTCTCGCATGGCGCGGGTGATTCGGAGATCGCAGATTCAAAAATTCTCATCAGAGTCGAGCGACCACTTGATGCCGACCGTTTCCGCGAGGTGCTGCCGGAGGTAGTCGCAACCTGCATGTGCGTTCGCGGGACGCTCTGGATGGCAAGCTGCCCCGGCGTACGTGTTGCGCTCACCGGTACTGGGCCACGGGTCTGGATGGAATCAACCGGGGCATGGGAAAGCGACGTTGCTTGCACTCATCTGGAATTGACCGGCTCGGAGCATTGCGAAGCTGAGGTCAGGGCGCTCTTGGAATCCTGCGAACTAAGCGATGAACAGCTTCTGGCCCTGCATGGCGCTTCGAGTGCAACTGGGCCAGATCAGGAGGAGTCGGATATATGGGGAAGAGGTGAAAGCGTATGAAGGTTAGAAATTCAATCCGAGCACTGAAGAAGGTGCCCGGTGCTCAAGTGGTCCGCCGTCGCGGCAGGGTCTTTGTGATCAACAAGAAGAATCCAAGGATGAAAGCGCGTCAGGGCTAGCCATGCTCGCTCGGCACCTCGGCTCGCAAAAACTCTGAAGTTGTGTTTTTCGCGGGGCGAGGTGTCGTATTTTAAGAATTCTTGTGCCATTGTTTGTGTACACAGTTACAGGTCAACCGCGGTCTCTGGGAAATTCGGGAAGAGGATTGTTGAACAACCTCTTGTGCAGATTGTTGAACAACCTGTATTCTTCTGTGAGTCACCAAGACTTGTGACCGCAGTCACCGCAACCTGTAATGGATGGAACCATGGCACATTCAGAGACTCAGCCGCAGCTCAGCAGTAGGGCACGGCGCACAGCCCTTATGGGCGCCATGTTCCTCATGGCAACAAGCGCAATCGGGCCGGGGTTCATCACCCAGACCTCGGAATTTACGGTCAAGCTAGGAGCGTCCTTCGCCTTCGCGATTGTCGTTTCGATCTTGGTAGACATCGCAGTTCAGCTGAACGTTTGGCGAGTTATCGGAGTCTCCGGATTGCGCGCCCAGGAATTGGGCAACAAGGTGCTTCCCGGCGTCGGCTGGTTCCTTGCGGCGCTGGTATTTATCGGTGGCATGGTCTTCAACATTGGCAATATTGCCGGCACCGGTCTTGGCATGAACGCGATGATGGGCGTTGACCCAAAAATAGGTGGCGCAATTTCAGCGGCAATCGCCATTCTCATCTTCCTATCGAAGAAAGCCGGCATGGCACTGGACCGGATCGTGGTACTCCTCGGGGCGATCATGATCCTGTTGATGCTCTACGTTGCAATCATTGCTGCCCCGCCGGTTGGCGAAGCGCTGAAGAACACCGTGATGCCGGAAAACATAGATTTCTTGGTCATTACAACGCTGATCGGCGGCACCGTCGGTGGCTACATTACTTATGCCGGTGCGCACCGCATGATTGACTCCGGCACTTCGGGCGTCGAGCATGTCAAGGCCGTTAGCCGCATCTCGGTTGTCAGCATCATCGTCACAGGTGTCATGCGAGTATTGCTGTTCCTCGCCATCTTCGGCGTCGTTGCCGGTGGCGTGGCCTTGACCAGCGACAACAAGGCCGCCGAGGCCTTCGGCGCAGCAGCCGGAGATATTGGACTACGCACCTTCGGCGTCATCCTCTGGTCCGCCGCGTTGACTTCCGTCATCGGAGCCGCCTACACCTCGGTTTCCTTCGTCACCAAATCGGTGACCAAAGAACGCACACGAAATCTGATCACCGTGGCGTTCATCGCCGTATGCGCCGCAATCTACCTATTCCTGGGCCAAGCCCCACAGACCTTGCTGATCTTCGCCGGCGCCTTCAACGGATTGATCCTCCCCGTTGGCTTTGCGGTCCTGTTGTGGGTGGCTTGGCGCCGCCGAGACTTGCTGAACGATTACAAGTACCCGGCATGGCTGTTGATTATTGGCGCCTTGACTTGGCTCTTGACTATTTACCTCGGATGGATGTCGCTCACTGGCCTGTCAAAAATGTGGGCCTGAGCTCGCGTCTGAGATCTAGGAGAACTTCATGATCCCGCTCGAACCACATCGCGACGAACGTGCCAGTATGGCCCCGTCAGCAGCCCGTAAACTCTTTCGGCAAGGACTGAGCGTACCCACCGCTGGGTATGCTGCCGGATATGCCCAAGCGAATCTGATCATCGTGCCACGCGAGCTGGCCTTTGAGGTACTACTCTTTGCCCAGCGCAACCCGAAGTCTTGCCCGATTCTAGGGGTACTGGAAGCGGGCCAGACGAGCAACGAATTACTGCCCGATGGCGATATTCGCACCGATCTTCCGAAATACACGGTCTACCAAAACGGCCAGAAAATAGCCGAACCTACGGATCTGAGCGAGTATTGGCGAGATGATCTGGTGACTTTCATCGTGGGGTGTTCATTCACCTTCGAAGCGGCCCTGATTGAAAATGGCATAGGCGTTGCCCACATCGACCAAGGTGTGAACGTGCCTATGTACAAGACGAACATTCGCAGCGCCTCGGCCGGGAGTATTTCCGGACCGATGGTCGTCTCCATGCGTCCAATACCGGCTTCTCAGGTAGCGGACGCCGTGCGTATCACTTCCCGCTACCCAGCGGTACACGGAGCCCCGGTTCATGTGGGCAATCCCGAAGAAATAGGCATCACGGATCTGGGCAAACCAGACTTCGGAGATGCACTCACCATTCCGGACGGAACCATTCCAATTTTTTGGGCATGCGGCGTGACCCCACAAGCCGCTGTCATGGAATCCCGTCCTGTGCTGGCTATCGGACACGCCCCCGGGCATATGTTAATCACCGATGCCAGGGACTCGATGTATCAGGTGCCGTAACCCCCAAAGTACGAGTACCTGTTGAGTCCAGTGCCGCGATTCCATCCCCAAGGAATCGCGGCACTTCTAATTAACGCGGCTCCGCGTCCGCCTGTAATTCGAGCCACGCATCAACCTCGGCTACGCGAGCCGCTTTTTCTCCCGCTTCGAGGAAAGATCCGTCAAAGGAATTCCGGGCCAGCGTAGCCAGCTGCGAGGCAGTCAAGGAGAATTGTTCGGTGATGGCCGAAAAGTTGGCATCCATATAGCCGCCGAAATAGGCAGGATCATCCGAATGGATGGAAACCTTCAGCCCAGCTTCGAGCATCTGAGGCAACGGATGATCTGCCAGGGTATCCACTGCACGCAATCGCACATTCGAAAAAGGACATACCGTCAGCGGCATCTGTTCATTGACCAAGCGTGTCACGAGCTCAGGGTCCTCCAAGCAACGGATGCCGTGATCAACGCGCTCAACCCGCAACAGGTCCAAGGCCTGACGGATATAGTCAGCTGGCCCTTCCTCGCCCGCATGGGCCACCAGATGCAAGCCGTGCTCGCGGGCGTAAGCGAAGACCTCAGTAAAGAGCTCAGGAGGGAATCCAAGCTCGGAAGAGTCCAAGCCGATTCCATCGATCTCATGCTTTTCGGAAACAATCAGCTGCAGGATTTCCATGGCAGAGGCTGCCGGGGCGTGTCGCCAGAAACAGGCAATGAGCTTATGAGTCATGCCCCAACGCTGCTTGGCTTCATCAAGACCAGCACTGATTCCGGAAATCACGTCGGACAGTGTCAGCCCGCGTTCCAAATGTGCTTGGGGATCAAAGAACAGTTCAACGTGACGAACACCAGAATCGTGTGCTCGCTGCAGGTAGGCGCGAGTGATTTCATGGAAATCTTCGCTGGTGCGCAGCACGGCCATATTCGCGTAGAAAAGATCAAGGAAGGACTGAAGGTTGTTAAAATCGTACTGCTCCCGCAGCTCCTCCACCGACTGGTAGGGCAGAGCGATCCGATTTTTGGCGGCAAGGGCAAAAATCGTTTCGGGCTCTAACGAACCTTCCAAATGGATGTGTAGTTCGGCTACAGGCAGTTTCAAGTCTTGTCCTTTCGGAAAATGAACCAAAGTATGGCTGCTTCGGTCCGTCGCAGCATCGGCGCAAGGAAAATATGCAGTATCCGTGTCGGACAAACTCCACTCAAGTTGCTCTGGCCACGTACTAATTGACCTGCTAGCCGTTTCTAACGATACTCTCCAAACAGAACGCTGGGCCCAAGGCATGATGAGGTGGCGATCACCCAAGTGCTGGAAGGACCGGCTTAGCTGCCGGTTTGAGATTCACCAGAATTACCAGACCAGAGCCTAATGAGTTCCTGGCGAATTCGGTTGGGAGTGGTTCCCAACCTTTTGAAGGCTTTGGACGCGATGCCTTCGCTACCGCGAAGCAGCCCCAATAAGAGATGCTCGGTGTCGACCAAGTCATGGCCTAGCTCTTTGGCCTCGTGCAGCGATAGCTCTAAGAGCTTCTTTACATGCTTGGTGATCGGCAGCTCGCCAGTAATTCCGGACTTCTCGTTGCCTGCCAACGCGTTGACCTGCTCGCGCACATTTTCGTAGGAGATGTTCAGGGCCTCAAAAGTTTTGGCAGGAATACCATCAGGTTCTCGCACCAGAGCGAGCAGGAAATGCTCCGTGCCTAAATGGTCGTCGTTTCGAGCAGTGGCTTCTTGCTGTGCCAAGACAACGACAAGCCGTGCTCGATCGGTGAATTTCTCAAACATGTCGGCACGGTCCTTCCCACCTAGTACTTCGATGCTACGCGCTTCACGGATCATGTGAAGAGAAAATGCCGTGCAGATTTTCAACGACACAGCGTATTCGCGAGCACGGCTAGGGGCCTCTGCAACCGTATTGAGGACAGTTTTTGGTTAGCGATTTCCGCACACCAAGTCATCGGCACAGCCCGGACATTAATCTACGACCGGCTATGCCGGTCCCATAACCTGGTATACCTCAGGACTGGACGACCAGGCGCAGACGCACTTAGCTCGCCAGCAATGAGTGGACGTACGCGTACTTTTCCGCCAACCGGGTTCGTACCGCGTCCTCAAGCAGCGCAGTGCGTTCCGGGGAGGTATTGTCCGCGAGGTCGGCGTACTTGACCATGAGTCCGATGGGGTTTGCCCGGACCCGGGCACAATAATCTTCGATTTGTTCCCCTTCACGTTTGGTCACCGATTCGATGGCATCGATGACCCGCTGCGGGATCCCAGCAGACAGAAGATCCGAGGAAGTGACCGCGCAATCTTCAAGGACGTCGTGTAGCCAGGCCACTGCGACGGCCTCTTCGCTACCGCCTTGTTCACTAACGTTGGCCGCCACGCGAGCAGGATGCGTAATGTAATCCGCGCCTGACTTATCGTTTTGCCCTTCGTGGGCTCGACGTGCAATCGTTTCGGCCAATGCAGGCAAAGAAGACTCAGGCATAGCGCTCCTAGATCTTTTGAGATGACTCGTAATGGTCGAGAAGTTCGGCTTCCGCGGTATCCAGGTAGCCCAGTAGGGTTTGGGCTGCTTCGTTCCGTTGGCCGGAGGCCAGCAATGCAACAAGTGCAGCGTTTCGTTCCACATAGTGCGAATGGAAATCTGGGGCATCACTCATCGAATGGAAGACCAAGCGCATTTTGGCGAGAATTCGGCCCATGAGTTCGAGCAAGTGAACGCTCCCGGTGGCTCGCACCACGGACTCATGAAAGCGTTGATTGGCATCAGCCATGCCCGGAACGTCCTGCGCTTTGGCCGCGGCGCGCGCCTCGACGATCGCCTGGGCCAGTGCCGGGACATCCAAAGCGGGCCCCCACGCAAGCGCTGCGGGTTCGATGGTGCGACGCACCGCGTAGATCTCACGGATGTCTGCGGCACCCGGGGACGACACGAACACTCCACGGTTTGGAATTCGCGTGATGATCAATTCACTGTCCAAGAGCGTGAACCCCTCGCGGAGGGTATTACGTGAGACTCCCAGCGCGTCGGCCAGCGCCTGCTCCGACAGCTTAGAGCCTGGCAACAGCCGCCCCTGGGCGATTTCTTGGCGCAACGTCGAGGCCACCCAGGTGCTGGTATGCGCATGGGTGGATCCGCTGCCCAGTGGAATCGAAGTGTAGATCTCGTTCACGCTCATTCCTCTAATCTAGCCAGTGCTTCGCAGAATCCCGCATTGGCTAAGCGATGCTTCCCAATGACTCACCACGATTAATTGCCTGTCCCGGGTTAAACGATGCCGCGGTGAAGACTCCATCGCGATGCGCGATGACCGGTGATTCCATTTTCATTGCTTCCAAGACTGCCACCGTCTGGCCTTTGGCCACCGGGGTTCCGTCCTCGACCGAGAAAGAGACCAGATTTCCGGACATGGGGGACAGCAGTGCGTCGGCGTCGACCACCGAAGCCTCGCCTCCGCCTGCCCCATCCGAGGCGGAACCACCGTGGCGGATGGCGTGCACCAGCGCGGCAGGCAGGCCCAACGCCATCGCCTTGCCGTCTAGATCGATGGTGAGCACTTCACGCTCACCGCCGACGGACGTGGTGGCGATTTCCTCGCTATTTGCCAGTTCCTCGGCGAAGTCCGATTCGATCCAAGTGGTGTAGACCTTAAAGCCTTGCTCGGCGGTGAAGTCTGGATGCTTGGCGACGGCCCGGTGGAAGGGCAAAACCGTGGGAACACCCTCGATGGTGAACTCCGCCAGAGCCACCTGGGCGCGGCGCAGAGCCTGCTCGCGAGTCGCACCATGCACGATCAGCTTAGCCATCAGCGAATCATATTGCCCGGGAATATTCGAGTTGCTGCGCACCCCGGCATCGACACGAATTCCGGAGCCGGTAGGGACCTCGAACCGGGTCACGGTCCCCGGGCCGGGCAGGAAACCACGGGCCGGATCTTCGGCGTTGATGCGGAATTCGAAGGCATGGCCTACCGGCTGCGGATCTTCCTTCAAAGACAGTTCTTTGCCCTCGGCGATCCGGAACTGTTCGATGACCAGGTCCACTCCGGCAGTCTCCTCGCTAACGGGATGCTCAACCTGCAAACGGGTATTAACTTCCAGGAAGGAGATGAGTCCGTCCGGCGCAACCAGGTATTCGACGGTTCCTGCGCCTACGTAGCCTGCCTCCCGGCATATGGCCTTGGCCGACTCGTGGATCTTGGCACGCTGCTCATCCGAGAGGAATGGGGCTGGCGCTTCTTCGACGAGTTTCTGGTGACGGCGCTGCAACGAGCAATCGCGAGTACCCACCACGATGACATTGCCGTGCGTATCGGCGAGAACCTGTGCCTCGACGTGGCGCGGCTTGTCCAGGAATCGCTCCACAAAGCACTCGCCGCGGCCGAAGGCGACGGTGGCTTCACGGACCGCCGATTCGAAGGCATCCTCGATTTCTTCCATGGTGCGCGCAACCTTCAACCCGCGTCCGCCGCCTCCGAACGCCGCCTTGATGGCTACCGGCACGCCATGCTTCTCGGCGAAGGCGCGCACCTCGGATGCGTCGGCCGCTGGTGCATCGGTACCGGGCACCAGCGGGGCACCGGCGCGTACCGCAATTTCGCGCGCCGTCACCTTATTGCCCAATAGCTCAATAGCTTCAGGGGTTGGGCCGATCCAGATCAGCCCGGCCTCGATGACTGCGCGGGCAAAGCCGGCGTTCTCCGAAAGGAACCCATAGCCCGGGTGGACCGCGTCGGCCCCGGAGCGGTTGGCAACGGCGATGATCTTGGAAATATCCAGATAGGTTTCGGCACTCGAAGTCCCACCCAGCGCGTAGGCTTCATCGGCCCGGCGCACATGCAGGGCATCCGCATCGGGATCGGAATAGACGGCAACCGATACCAAATTGGCGTCGGCTGCGGCGCGGGCAATACGAACAGCGATTTCGCCGCGGTTGGCGATCAAGACCTTTTTCATGCCTGGGATCCTTCGGTGCTTGGGGTGGATTCGGAAAGTTCAAAACGAAGCTGTGAGCCTGGCGGCAACTGTGCCGCGGCGGATAGATCCTCGGCGATGACCGTGGCGATCACCGGGTAGCCGCCGGTGACCGGGTGATCGGCCAGGAACAGCACTGGCAATCCCGAGGGAGGTACCTGCAAGGAGCCGAGCGCGACGCCTTCGCTGGAAAGCTCGCCGGACCGAACGCGTTCAAGCGCGCTGGCGTCCCCTTCCGCGCCCAGCCGCACGCCGATGCGGTTGGACTCGCTGGTGACCAGCCAGCGCTGGTCCAGTAGTTTCGCCAGTCCGGCGGGGCCGAACCAGTCATCGCGCGGGCCAGCCTGGACGCGCAGAACATAGCAGCCCTCGGCATCTGGCCGGGGCAGGGTGCTCGGTTCGCCCTGTCCCACGATTTGCAGGTTCTCCGGCAGCGATACCGGCAGGAAGCTTCCATCCATCAGTGGAGCCGGACCCACCCCGGAGAGCGTGTCGGTGGACAGCGAACCCAGAATTCGGGGCAGCTGGATCTTGCCTCGAATCGAAAGGTAGCTGCGCAATCCGTTCCCGGTGGGCTCCAGATCCAGGCGCTCGCCGTCCAGCAGGGCGAAGGGCGCGTCCATGCAAACCTCGCGTTCGGCACGGAGGTCGTCGCCGGCCGCCGGAGTGATGACCAGCCTCGCTTCGGCTCCGCACACCGCAAGGACCTGGTCGCCGTGGGCGAGCAGGCTCATCCGACCGGTCAGGTTTTCGATGCAGGCAGAATCGGCCGTATTTCCAACCAGCCGATTTGCCTGATGCAAGGAGGCGAGATCGGCGGCGCCGCTGGCCGGTACGCCGAGCCCGCCAAAGCCCTGCCGGCCGGTGTCCTGGAGCAGGCTCTGCAAACCCGAATCGAGAATGGCCAATCCGGTACCCGTTGGAGCTTCGGTTTCGGTAGCGGCCGAGGCCGCCGTTTTCACGGTCAGCGCTTGGCGTGAGGCAATAAACTGCACACGGTCCTGCGGGCGGATGAGCGCCGGATTTTCTCGACCCAGATCCCACAGCGCGACATTGGTATGGCCGATCAGTTGCCATCCGCCGGGGGACTGGCGTGGGTAAACGGCCGAGTACTCACCGGCGAGGGCCACGGAACCGGTGGGCACCTGGGTACGGGGGCTCTCGCGGCGGGGAACCTGCAGGTCGGTGTTTTCTCCCAGAAGATAGGCGAAACCGGGCGCGAATCCGCCGAACGTCGCACGCCACTGCTGGCCGGTATGCGCGTTGATAACTCCCTGGGCCCCAAGGCCGGTGAGCTCCCCGACGGTTTCCAGATCCGCACCGTCGTAATAGACCTCGATGGTGACAAGTTTGCCCGTAGTTGCCGCTGCCGTGTTCAATGTCAGCTTGGGCAACAGCTGCCTGGCCTGCCGGGCCTGTTCGACGTTTTCGAATTTCACCATGAGCGTCGCGGCGGCAGCTAGGACGTCGCGTTGCCCAGGCAACGGTTGGGCCTGCAACAGGGCGTCGAGGGAAAGGACGGATTCGAGATCATCCAATTCGACGAGCACATCGTGGCTTCCGGCGGCGTGTACCGCGGTGATGCTCATGCGAAGCTCTTGATCTGCACGCCGGCCGATTCAAGTCCGGCGCGAACCGCGGCCGCCATCGCGACCGATCCTGCGGTATCGCCGTGCACGCAGATCGACTCGGCTGGCATCTGGATAATCGAACCGTCCACCGCCTTGATGGTCCCCTCGGTGGCCAGGCGGATCATGTTTTCGGTGACCAGCACGGAGTCGTGGAGCACGGCGTTCGCCTCGCGGCGCGAGACCAGGGTGCCCTCGGGGGTGTAATTGCGGTCGGCAAAGGCTTCGGCGACCGGACGCAGCCCGGCGGCCTCGGCCTTGGCCAGTGCCACCGAACCGGGCAAGAGCAGCACCGGAAGATCGTCGCCGAACGCCTTAACGGCGTCGACGACGGCTTGAGCGTGGGCCTCATGGTGCACGATGGTGTTGTAGAGGGCGCCGTGCGGCTTGACATACTTGATGCTGGATCCCGCAGCTCGGGCCAAGCTCTGCAGTGCGCCCAGCTGGTAGAGCACGTCATCGGCGAGTTCGGTAGCGGAGCAGTCGAGGAATCGACGTCCGAACCCGGCAAGATCGCGATAGCCGACATGTGCACCGATGGTGACGCCCGCAGAGACTGCAGCGCGGCAGGTCTGCGCAATGCCGGTGGGGTCCCCTGCATGGAAGCCGCAAGCTACGTTGGCCGAGGAGACGGATCTGAAAATGGCCGCATCGTCGCCCATAACCCAATTGCCAAAAGATTCGCCTACGTCGGAATTCAGGTCGATGCATGTCATTTGTGATCCCCGTCTCGCTGTGCCGTTTATCTAAGCATGCACCAAAAATAGAGATTGTTCAACAATCTTTTGACTGGATCGTAAATTTGCTGTGCGGGGCGGGGTGCGGCCGAAGTGAAGGCAATCGTTAAAAGAGCGCGGGGTTCCGCAGCCACTGGCTGCTGAACCCCGCGTAATTTTGCCCGCGCTTCGGGCAATCGTGGCTAGCCGCGCTTTTCAACCTTCACGAAGAAGGAAAGCACCACGCCGGCCGTGCCGAGCAACGCACCAACGATGAAGGCAGCGTGGGCGCCGGCAAACAAGGCTTCGGCAAGCTCGGCGCCCTCTTGGAGCTTGGCGTTTGAGAGCGCCGTCAGCACGGTGATGAAGATGGTGGTGCCGATGGCACCGCCGAGCTGCTGGCCGGTGTTGAAGATGGCCGAGCCGTGGCCGTAGAGGCGTGGATTCACCGAGGCCATGGCCGAAGACATCAAGCCGGTCATGAGCAGTGCCAGGCCAATCGAGAAGACGATGTGACTGAGCATGAACATCCATAGCTCGGTCTCGGTGGTGACCGAAACGTACATCCACTGTCCCAGCGCGAGCATGATGGCACCGGGGATCAGCACCGGGCGTGGTCCGTGCCTGTCGTAGATGCGACCAAAGATGGGCGAAACGATGGCCTGGGCCAGGCCGCCCGGCAGCAGCATCATGCCGATTGCCAGGGAGTTGATGCCCTTGCCGGATTCGAGGATGATCGGAACCATCATGATCGAGCCGAGCAAGGTGCCGAAGGCGATCATGATCATCAGAATCGCGAAGGTGAAGGTTCGCGAGGTGAACGGGGTGAGGTTCAGCAATTCCTTGCCCTCGCGGGTCAAGCGAATCTGGCGCCTGATAAATAGGGCCAGGGAGACCAAGCCGATGGCGAAGGTTGCCACGGTGAGCAGCATGTTTTCGCTGGCCTTGTCGATGGTGGAGATTCCGTAAACCAGCAGACCGAATGCAAGCGCGGAAAGAATCACGGAGATCACGTCAACGGGAAGTTTGCGCGTATTCGAGGGAAGCTTGAGGAAGATGATGCCCAAGGCCAGGATGATCACCGATAGCGGGGCCATCAGGACGAAGATGTAGTGCCATCCCCAAGCATGGACGATCGCGCCGGATACGGTTGGGCCGACTGCCGGGCCGACGGAGATCACGATGGAGTTCAGGCCCATCACCGCGCCGCGCTTGTGCATTGGAATCAGCGTCAAGGTGGTGGTCATCAGCAACGGCAAAACGATCGCGGTACCAATAGCCTGGATGATTCGGGCGGCAAGCAAGACGGCAAAGCTCGGGGCGAAGATGGCGAGCAGCGTGCCGATGAAGAAGCTGGACAGCGCGAAGATGAACAGCGAGCGGGTGCTGAAACGCTGCAGCAGGAAGCCGGTGGTGGGAATGACCACGGACATGGTGAGCAGGAATCCGGTGGTGAGCCATTGGCCGGCCGCCGCCGAAATATTCATGTCGGACATGATTCCGGGCAACGCCACGGTCAGCACGGTCTCATTGAGGATCATCAGGAAGGCGGCAAGTGCCAGTGCGCCGATGATTCCGGTGAGCTGTTTCGTGGTCAGTTCGGGTTTCTCAGGCCGCGGAGGGGCGGACTCGGCCTTGATTTCGGTGCGCTCGGAAGTCACGGATTCCTCTTTCTAGGTGATGTCAACTTTCAAATTCTGTCACAGAGTGACAGAATTTCGTAAGAAGAACTGGCAGACTGTGACAGGAAATAAGTTTTCGCCGTGCGGTCATGGGACGATAAATGCACGCAGAATGACAGGGGGAGCTCAATGGGAATTCGTGACGAACGCAAAGCCGCGACCAAACGGGAGATTCAGGCCGCGACCCTCGACCTTGTCGAAAGCTTGGGGCTAGAGGCCATCACGGTGGCGCGGATCTCCGAACGCGTAGGGATCTCGGACCGCACCTTCTTCCGCTATTTCGATTCCAAGGAATCCGCTATAGTTCCGGGCCAGCGAGAACTGATCAACGCGCTCGTCGCCGCCGAAATGACCCCGGGAAGCTCCGCCGCAGAAATTTTTCACGCACTGCTCGAAGTGTGCCGCGGGCACTTCAGCGTTGAAGTCAGGCACCATGAATTCCGCAGGATCTCAAGGCTCATGCTGCAGGATCCGAAGCTGCTCATGATCGCCACGCGGCGTGAGCAGGAACTGGTCGTAGCGCTGAGCCAATCGTTGATTGACCGCGAGCTGCTGGATTCGATCCAAGCCCTGCTGCTTGCCGAAATGCTGGCGACTACCTGGCGCGTTGCGTGGCAATGTTTCGCCCATGAAGAACGGGCGGGAATTGATTCAAAGCCTGCTGAACTTTTTGAGAAGGCGGTACTGGGTCTGGCGCAAATCGCTTCATTGCCCGCTCCGAGCGCCGAAAAGACGCCATAGCCCGCTTTGAGTTATTGCGCATTAACTTAAATGTGACGAACTGCTCTACCGCCATTCATCCCGGCATTTCGGGGCTAAACGCTGTGCTGCCCGGGGAAATCTGGGCACCCAAAAGTGTGGTGCAGGCTAAAATCAGGTAAGTTTGGAACGTTGAGTTTAGGGCGGTTAGCCCGCTTCCGCACGACGTTCAGGGAGACGCCACACCTATGGCCAAGATTATTTACACCCACACCGACGAAGCCCCGATGCTGGCAACCCACTCGTTCCTGCCGATCGTGGAGGCCTTCGCGTCGACCGCCGGTGTTGAACTTGAGACCCGCGACATTTCGCTGGCAGGACGCATCATCGCCACCTTCCCGGACTACCTCGCCGAGGAACAGCGCATCTCCGATGCCCTGGCAGAGCTTGGCGATTTGGCCAAGACCCCAGAGGCAAACATCATCAAGCTGCCGAACATCTCGGCTTCCATCCCGCAGCTGAAGGTCGCCATCGCCGAGCTCCAGGCAGCCGGCTACGCGCTTCCGGATTACCCGGAAAACCCATCCTCGGATGAGGACACCGACGTCCGCGCACGCTACGACAAGCTCAAGGGCTCGGCAGTGAACCCTGTGCTGCGCGAAGGCAACTCGGACCGCCGTGCGCCGTTGAGCGTGAAGAACTACGCACGCAAGTACCCGCACTCCATGGGTGCCTGGGCAGCCGACTCGAAGACCAATGTCGCCACCATGTCCGCCGATGACTTCGCCTCGAACGAGAAGTCCGTCGTCATCGACAAGGACAAGAGCATCTCCATCCGCTTCGTGGGCGAAGACGGAGAAGTCAAGGTTCTGAAGAAGCCATTCAAGGTCCTCGAAGGCGAAGTCATCGACGGCACCGTCCTGCACGTGGCGGCACTGTCCGAATTCCTGAAGAACGCAGTGGCCCGCGCCAAGGAAGAAGGAGTGCTCTTCTCGGCACACCTGAAAGCCACCATGATGAAGGTTTCGGACCCAATCATCTTCGGACACGTCGTCAAGGCGTACTTCGCCGAACTCTTCGAGACCTACGGCGACGAGCTGGCAGCAGCCGGCCTGAACCCGAACAACGGCCTGGCGGCCATCATCGCCGGACTGGACGAGCTCTCCGACGACGTGCGCGCCGGTGTGGAGAAGCTGATCGCCAAGGGACTTGAAGAGGGCCCAGCGGTTGCCATGGTCGATTCCGACAAGGGCATCACCAACCTGCATGTCCCTTCGGATGTGATCGTTGATGCTTCGATGCCAGCAATGATCCGCCTCGGCGGCAAGATGTGGGGCCCAGATGGCAAGGAAGCCGAGACTTTGGCAGTCCTGCCAGATTCCTCCTACTCGGGCGTCTTCCAGACCGTGATCGAGGATTGCCGTGCAAACGGCGCCTTTGACCCAACCACCATGGGCACCGTGCCAAACGTTGGCCTGATGGCTCAGAAGGCCGAAGAGTACGGCTCCCACGACAAGACCTTCGAACTGGCGGCCAACGGCCACGTCCAGATCCTGGACGAGAACGACGCGGTCCTCATCGAGCACCAGGTCTTCGCCGGTGACATCTGGCGTGCCTGCCAGACCAAGGACGTTGCCATCCGCGACTGGGTCAAGCTTGCCGTGAACCGTGCCCGCGCCTCGGCCACCCCGGCCGTATTCTGGCTGGATGAAAAGCGCGCGCACGACGCGGTGCTGATCACCAAGGTCAACGAGTACCTCAAGGATCTGGATACCGCCGGCCTGACCCTCGAGATCCTGGATCCGATTGCGGCCACCAAGTACACCATCGAACGTATCCGCCGTGGCGAGGACACCATTTCGGTGACCGGCAACGTGCTTCGCGACTACCTGACCGACCTGTTCCCAATTCTGGAACTGGGCACCTCGGCAAAGATGCTCTCGATCGTTCCGCTGCTTGCCGGCGGCGGGCTGTTCGAGACCGGTGCCGGTGGTTCGGCTCCAAAGCACGTCCAGCAGCTGGTGAACGAAAACCACCTGCGTTGGGATTCGCTCGGCGAGTTCTTGGCCCTGGCCGCTTCCTTCGAGCACCTGGCCACCACCAATGACAACGCCCGCGCTCAGGTGCTGGCTGACACCCTTGATGCCGCGACCGGCACCTTCCTGTTGGAAGACAAGTCGCCAAAGCGCAAGGTTGGCCAGCTGGACAACCGTGGCAGCCACTTCTACCTGGCTAAGTTCTGGGCAGAAGAACTGGCCAAGCAGGACAAGGACGCTCAACTTGCTGAGGCCTTCTCCGCAGTTGCCAAGGCACTGGGCGAGAATGAGGAAGCAATCGTTTCCGAGCTTGCCGAGGTCCAGGGCAAGGCAGTGGATATCGCTGGTTACTATCGTCCGGACGAGGCCAAGACCTCAACCGTAATGCGTCCAAGCGCCACCCTGAACAAGACGCTGGAACTGCTGACCAAGTAGTCTTAGCCGGCCAAAAACCGTGGGCGCCAACTCGAAAGAGTTGGTGCCCACGGTTTTAACCTGAAGTATCTGAACTCGTGCATAGAGTTTCCAGGATCAGCCTTCGACCGCGGCAATCGAGATGGTCACTTCGCTGGCGCGCAGCTGCTGAAGCTGGAATGAGACGGCCTCGGCGTAGTCAGGAAGCTCGATCTCTGCGTACCTGACCGGGCTCTCTGGCGAGCAAAGAATCTCCAGCTGGCCTCGATTGTTCTCGGTGCCGCCAGCCCAGGGGATGTGTGTTGCTTGGTCCTGACCGTTGCACCGGACCGCAATCGAATAGCGACCGCCGGCGATAGCGCGGCCGATGGAAATTTCTTGATTATTGTTCTGAACAACCGTAGATAATACGGCGATCTCATGGCCCTGCAAGGACGGCGGGGCATCGTCGTTCGATCCAGCTCGCCGTATGTCACCTGTGGCATCGCAAGCAGCCAGCTGCGTCGCCACGGCAAGTGCCGCAGCCACGACTGCGAGAGGTCTCAACTTCAATTTCATTCCTCGCTGAGTTGGTTTCGGAGCAAGCCCACGAGGGGCCGCTTATTAGCCTAGCCACTAAAAGTAAAACTACGGTAGAGAGCTCCGGCGGTGTCCGACCGATTGAGCGGCGAACATACGTTGTCCAAGAAAGTGATGGTCTGTGCCTCCGAGCGCACGGGATGATTGCCCGCTGGCACATGGCGAGTGAACGCTTCCTCCAAGGTGTTGGCCGACGCTGTGGCACACCACGCGTGTTGTTTCGCGTGGCTCCAACTGCCAGACTCTACCTATGCAAGAAGTCTGGGAACTAGTACATGCCGAGCGCAAGGCACTGATCGATGACCTGTCCGTCCTGAGCCCGGAGCAGTGGGAGCGTCCATCGATGTGCTCGGGGTGGACGATTCACGACGTCGCCGCTCATCTCGTGAACAACGCGCGCACCACCACCCCTGGGCTGCTGCTCGCCATGCTCCGGGCGCGCTTTGATTTCGACCGGCAAAACTCAAATGGAGTCGCCGCGGAAAAGGGCGCGACTCCGCAACTGACCTTGCAGCGGCTGCGCGAGGTAGCTGTGCGCAAGAGCGGGCCGCCGGCCCCGCTCGCCAGCCGACTCGTCGAAGAAGTCGCCCATGGCGAAGATATCCGCAGGCCCTTGGGGATCACCCGCAGCTATCCGGCGCAGGCCGTCACCGCGGCTATTCGCTACCAGACCCGGACGAGCCAGTCCTTTGGCGGCGCGAAGGAACTGGCCCAACGCGTCAGCCTCGTGGCCGAAGATGCGGGCGTCATCTTTGGCACCGGACCCGAAGTCCGCGGCCCGGCGCTAGAGCTGCTGATGATCGCCACCGCCCGCGAGGCGCGCGAGGGCAGCCTCTCCGGACCCGGCATCGAGTTGCTTTAGTCGGGCAATGGCTTCGGCGAGCTACAGCCCGCGCCCGGCCTCCCAGAGGTTATCCGCCGTACCTGCCAGCAAGGCATTCAGCGAGACCGCCTGGGCATCGGTGAACGAGGCAATGTAATCCACGATCGCTCGGGCCTGGCCCAAACGCTGCACCTCATCCGGTCCGGCCTGCAAGAAAAGCTCGGGGGAGTGCGCGCGCAATTGACGGTATTCGTCGGTGGCGGCTTCCACCGAATCAAGCAGCCGGCGCGGGGCACGGGCGGCATCCTCCGCGTCGTTGAGCCAACTGTGGAAGCCCTCGGCCAAAGACCTGACGATGCGCGTCTGGCCACGCTGGTACACGGCCAAATCCGAGCGGTCCAGCACAAAGCGCGAGTGCACGAACTTCAGCACGCCCACATCGTGCCAGGCCTCCTTGGTGAGGCGGACGTGTCCGCTGCGGATCGTCGGATTGCGTTCCACCGTGACGGATTCCTGCAGCCGGTCGATCCAGCGTCGGGTGAAAGCGGTGACCGCCCGATCCGCCTCCAGACCGCCATCATAAGGAACCGCCAGCAGCCCCTCGACCAGGTCATGGCCCACGCGTTGCACCGAGGCGCGGAAGGCCTCCGCGTCGGCGATCCACGGGTCTTTTGCAAAGGCGCGCCGCCAGGTGGATTCCAAGGCGTGGCCCGGCTTGCGCAGGTCGAGGTCGGCCTGGCGCATGGCAGCTAGCTGCACCGTTTGATCGAGCCAGGCACGGAACTCGGCCGAAACGGTGGTGTACTGCAAGATCCCTGCACGGTAGAAATCGTCGAGGTCGTGGACCGCGTAGGCGATATCGTCGGCGATATCCATCACGGAGCTTTCCAGGGTCTGCTGGAATTTGCCGATGGCGGGGAACACCGAGAGCACGTCGCGCATTTCGGCGGCCTCGATGTCGTAGGCGGAGTACTTCAAGGCTCCCGCCGCCGGGTCGGTCCCCACCCCGCGGGGCAGCATTTCCGGGGCGAGCGGAGCCATGGTGCGCCATTCGTTGCGAGTCCACGGGTATTTCAGCACCGCGCCGCGTACGGCACGGGTCAGATTCATCCCGCGTGGGGTGGCATCGCAGCTATCCAGCGCGGTGAGGATGCGGAAGGTCTGCGCGTTGCCTTCGAAGCCGTCGGGCAACCCCAAGGTATTGCGGGCAACACGATCCAATTCCTGCTCACCCAAATGCCCGAATGGCGGGTGGCCCAAATCGTGGGCCGCGGCCGCCGCCTGCACGACCACGGGGTCGCAGCCGCCGAGCTCGGCGACGAGTTTTCGGGTTGGCTCATCTGCGGTGCGCAAGCGGATCGCGATGGTGCGGGCCACCGCGGAGACCTTCAAGGAGTGCGTCAACCGGTTGTGCACGGTGGTGCCCGAACCGGCCTGCGGAATCACCTGGGTCACCGCCGAGAGGCGCGAGAAGTACGGGGAGAATCGAATGCGCTCGATATCGATGCGGAACTCGTCCTCACCTGTACGGTTAGCCTCGTCGATCGCGCGTTCCCGGCCGCCGGTGTCATGGGTTTTCTGCCTGATATCCATCGTAGGAACCAGCCTAGGTGATCGGACCCCGGGGAGCAGGCAAGCTAGGAAAATTTGGTGATGCTAATTTTGCTTCTCCGCATGGCGGACCACATGCAGTGGCTCGACTCCCGCGGCGATGCGTTGGATCTGTTCAACGGCCAGATTCATGGACAGATCGATGAACATCCACGTGTTTCCGGCAATATGCGGGGTGATCAGGCAATTCGGGGCCGCCCACAAGGTGTGGGATTCGGGCAATGGTTCCGGATCGGTGACATCCAATGCCGCGCGCAGCCGCTCGGACTGCAATTCGGCAAGCAGCGCGTCGGTATCGACCACTGGACCACGTCCCACATTTACCAGCAGGGACTGGTCCGGCATATGGGCCAAGAACTCGGCATCGACGAGTCCGCGTGTCGACGGGGCATCGGGCAGAGCCACGATCACGACCTGTACTTGGGGCAATAGCGCTGGCAGCTCATCGATCCCATGGACCGGTGTGCCATCGGGCAGTTGCCGAGCACGGCTGGCTACCGCGATCACTTCCTTGGGCTTGAAGGGCAGCAGACGGTCGCGGATTTCCTGTCCGACGCCGCCGAATCCCAAGAGCAAGACGGTGGCTCCGTGGAGCGTGCCACCCCAGAGCGGATTCCAATCCCGCTTGAGCTGTTGAGCCCCGGCCTCCGGAAGCTCACGCAGCGAAGCCAGAACCAGAGCCAGCGTGTGCTCGGCGGTGGCGTCTTCCACCGCCCCGCGGGAATTGCTCAAGCTGACGTCGGGGTTCAGGTGTTCCAGGACCCATTCATAGCCAAGGGAGAGCAGGTGCACGTGGCGCAACCCTGGAATCTGCGCGACCCGTGCACGCCGTTCGACCAGCAGCGGACGCTCGGTGATCAGCACCTCTGCTTCCGGCGCTTCTTCGTTCGAGTCGTTGAGGTGCCAGTAGATCGGAGTGATGCCAGGCAGATCCAGTTTCATTGCCAGCCGGCCATTGGGCACGAGCACACGTAAAGTCAAAGGGTTCCCTCCCGAACTGGTCACACCGGTGACGTAAGTTTTTGGTGCGAGCCTCGGAGCTTATTCTGCGCATCTTTGCCACACCGTGCAAGTGCCTTGTCCTTGTGTGAAGCGCGCGCTGAGTAGGCGAGTCAGGCGCTTCATGAAACCCTTCTGATTGTCAAGATGTTAGAGTTTAGGCATGCCGCAGCCGGAAGAATACGTGAAAACATCCAACAAGTCCCAGGCGAATACCAGCTCGTCGATCTTCATGTATTTGGGATGCACGGTGATGGTTCTTGGCCTCGCCAGCCTCATCCTAGGTGGTGGAATCAGCGGTGGATTGCTGCTGCTCTCCGGTGCCGTGCTCTACGTGGGAACCACCATCACCGAGGCAATCCGCACCAAATAGCCTCGCCGGCCGCGTTGGCACCTCGGTGCCAAGGTGTTGCCGCAGATCCGGATGTGCCATCCTGGCCTTGCAGTTCCGATGGGTGCCGCAGGTAGCTCTGCGATCTTTATCTTGTGATATTTCCTGCGGGATCTTCCATAGCCTGTGCGAGTATCGATTCGACGATTCTCAAATCTTCAGCAGGCTTTCGAACGATCTTGCCGCGCTTGTTGCTGAAGTCCTTGAAATCAATGATGACAAGCTTCAAGTCGTGCTCCGGAATGAGTTCTGCTTTGCGGGCATCGTAGATTCTGCGCTGTTCGCCGCGTCGTCGTCCGCTCGCCGTGATTTTGTCGTCGAAGAACGGCACCGATTCGGTGTGCTGCCTTTCGTGATATTCCACGACTACTCCTAGTTCAGCCCAATAACCGTCCACCGGTAGCGGCTTAACTTTTCCATACTTGGCTGACGGATCGCCGACGAGCCAGGGGAACGTTTGCTGGCCTGTCCGCTTTGCCTCCAGCACCTGATCGCAGAGCTCGAGCACGTAGTGCTCGTCGCTGTCAGCGCGTTTGCTGAGCGTGGGTGCAGGCAGATGCTTCGGCGGCGCCGGCACACGGTGCCTGCTGCACCACCCCAGCTCCCAGCCGAGTGAATCGTCGAAGTAGTCGGCGTAGGCAACGGGGAGATCAGCCAGGCTATGAACTTGGGACAAAAGCATCGCGTACCAGTCGGTATATTGCTTGTTTCCGCTCTCTTGGCGCATACCGCGCTGGAGCGACGGCATCGCCTCAAGAATTGCTTCCGCAACGCTCACATGGCTGACGTCTTCGGGAAATTGGATGTCATTGTTGAAGACGTTCTGGCCAGCGGTGGAGTAGAGGCAACGCTCTTCCGCGTTATAGGGGTCGCCGAACTCATCCTCGAAATTCCATTCCGTGACGTTGAAAATAACAATCCGCCAGGCCGTACCTGAGGCATTCATTCCGGGCAAAACACGCAGACCGTAATAGCCCAAGCGGTGCAGCAGTCCAACGGCTTCAAGTATTCGCAGAGGCAGCTGAGAGTCCAATTAATATCCTTCGATAGTGGTCTGACTCAATGCTGACATGTCCGACCGACAGTTAGGATCAACGTAGTTTGCGCAAGGTCGCATCGGCTCGATTACTTGAGAACCCGGAGAATCAGCCTAGGCGGCGGAACCGCACGAAGTAGCATCGTTGACCGTTTTGCGCATCGTGGACAGGGAGCTGGCCCCTCAGCCTTCGGTGTCGGTGGCTTCCAGCTCGGCCAGGAACTTGGCAAGCCGCGCGCTCCGGGTCTTCTCGGTCCGGGCAATCATCAGCTGGTGCAGGATGTGATAGCGCGGCTGTGACTTCAACGCGGCGAAATTCTTGGCAGCAAGCGGGGCGCGGTCCAGCGCATCTTGGAGATCTTGCGGCACCTGGGCGGTGGCTTGGCCTTGGTACGCGCGTTCCCACCGTCCATCGTCCTTCGCCTTTTGGATCTCCGCATACCCTCGCGGGCGCATGCGGCCTTGGTCGATCAGCTCCTGGGCATATCCAGTATTCTTCTCCGACCAGACAGAGGCCTTGCGCCGAGGGGTGTAGCGCTGGAGGAAGGTCGTCTCATCGCGCTTGCGACGAATGGCATCAATCCATCCGCTGCATAGCGCCTCGGGCAGGGCTTGGGTGACAGTCAGCGTTGTCGGAGTAGTTGTACCTTTTTTGGCAACTACCAGCCAAATCCCATCACTGGTTTCTTCGTGCTCGTCGAGCCATGCGCGCCAAGCGGCAACGTCGGGAAGAATCAAAGCATCGTCAGGATCCATGGCACCTATCCTGCCCCTAGTTGCTGATTGCCGCTAGGGATGCATCCGGCGCCGGGACGATTGCTCTGGACCGGTCCCTGCAATGGTGATTGTTTCCGTCCAGTGGTGGCCGACACGCGGGTCAGAGATTGGCCCTATTTCCCGGCTCTGGAACGGCGAGACCCATCAGCCTCCGGCTGGTGCCGGGGCTGATGGGTTTTCGGCCTTCATGCAAGAACTTTGCTAGGACCTTCCGCAGCCGGGCGCTGAGACCCAGCATGCACCTTTAACCCGATCCGTGAATTGGCCGTCGCCAGCTCAGACGCGTGCGGCAACCAGCTCCTCGCGCAGGATGCCGGCTCCTGCGCTGAGCGCGCTCAGCTTGGCCAGCGAGACGTCGCGGGGGAACGGTGCCATGCCGCAGTTCGTGCTGGGCACCAGCTTGTCCGCGTCGACGAATTCAAGTGCATTGCGCAGCGTCTGCGCGACCTCTTCGGGGGTTTCCACCGTTTCACTGGCCACATCGATGGCGCCGAGCATGACCTTTTTGCCGCGCACCAGCTCAACGACCTCGAGCGGGACATTGGAGTGGTGGGACTCCAGGGAGATGGTGTTGATGGAGGAGGCCTGCAGCAGTGGGAAAGACTTCTCGTAGTGGCGCCACTGGGCGCCGAGAGTTGCCTTCCAATCGTTGTTCGCCTTGATCCCGTAGCCGAAGCAGATGTGCGCCACGGTCTCAGCTTTCAGCCCCTGGCAGGCGCGCTCCAGCGCGGCGACGCCCCAGTCCGCGACCTCGTCGAAGAACACGTTGAACGCCGGTTCGTCGAATTGGATGATGTCCACCCCGGCTGCTTCGAGTTCTCTGGCCTCCTGGTTGAGGATGGCCGCGAACTCCCAGGCCAGTTTCTCGCGGCTTCGGTAGTGCGCGTCATACAGCGTGTCGACCATGGTCATCGGGCCGGGAAGGGTCCACTTGATCTGGCGGTCGGTGCACGAGCGCAGGAACTTCGCGTCCTCAACGAACACCGGCTTCTCACGCCGCACCGCACCGACCACGGTCGGCACGCTCGCGTCGTAGCGGTTGCGGATGCGCACCGTTTCGCGCTTTTCAAAATCGACCCCGGTCAGGTGCTCGATGAAGGTGGTGACGAAGTGCTGGCGGGTCTGCTCGCCGTCGCTGATGATGTCGATGCCGCGCCGGGTCTGCTCCAGCACCGCTGCGCGCATGGCGTCCTGCTTGCCTTCGCGCAGCTGCGCGCCTTCCAGCTTCCAATCAGACCAGAGGGTTTCGGGCTTCGCCAGCCAGGAAGGCTTGGGCAGGCTGCCGACAATGGAGGTGGGAAGTAGCTTTGATGTCATCGTGTGTCTTTCGGTTCTCAGGCGACGGGAGCGGGGCAAGTGGCGGCCCACTGGTCCAGCAATTCGCGGTTCGGGGTGATGAAGTGCTCCGCGGTGTACTTGCCCTGCACTGCGCCGAGCCGGGTGCGCTCTTCGCGGTCGTAGGAGATCCTGGTCGGGGCGAAATCCTGTGCCCCCAAGCTTGGGCGATAGACGGCCGGTGCAGCGGAGCTTGCGTTGTAAATCTCGGGGCGGTAGATCTTCTGGAAGGTCTCCATGGTGGCGATGGTGCTGATCAGCTGCAGATTGGTGTAATCGTTGAGCAAGTCGCCACGGAAGTAGAACGCCAGCGGAGCGACGGCGCCCGGTGGCATGAAATAGCGCACGCGCAGCCCCATCTTGCCGAAGTACGCATCGGTCAGGGAGTTCTCATCCTGCTGGTATTCCAAGCCGAGGACCGGGTGGCTGTTGCCCGTGCGGTAGTAGGTTTTGGAAGTGGAGACGCTGATGCAGACCACGGGTAGTTGCGCAAAGCGCTGACGATAAGCCTGCGAATCCAGGAAGTGCTGGAAGAGCTGGCCATGAAGTTCGCCAAAATCTTCAGGCAATTTAGGGGCACCGGAGCCGTTGCCGGCCGCCGGAAGCACCACGCTGAAGTCGTAATCGCGCACATAGGAAGAGAAATTATTGCCCACCATGCCGTGGCTGCGGGTGCTGGTGGCTCGGTCCACGATGGTGGTGTCTAAGACTTCAAGCAGCGGGAACTGCTCCGCTGCGTTCGCCGAGTCGAAGTGCACATTGGCGGAGATGATCTCCAGCTCGAGTTCATAGCGATCGCCCTGAGGATTGTCCCAGTGAGCCAGGGAATTAAAGCGGCGGTTGATCATCGTCAGAGCGTTGCGCAGGTTCTCCTGGCGGTTTTCCCCGCGGGCCAGGTTGGCGAAGTTTGTCGTGACTCGTGAGCTCGCACAGGGGGTGTAGTCTTCGTCGAATTTGGTGGTGCTGATGCTGAAGGTGAACGCGTCTGCCATGGTGGCCTATCTGGTGCTCAGTGGCCTGGGCCGGCCGAAAGTAAGTCGATGCGTCCATCATGCAGTGAGATCGCGGATATCAGGTAACTCGATATAACTATGGATTCATATAGACTCGCACTATGGTTCAGGGGACGAGTGGTTTGACACTGCAGCAGTTGCGCTATTTCATCGCGGTCGCCAGCGAGGGGTCGATCTCCGCGGCGGCTGACCTGATTTACGTCGCACAGCCGAGCATGTCGGCGGCGATGAAGGAGCTCGAAGCCCGCGTGGGACGCACCTTGCTGGTCCGCTCGGCCAGGGGAGTGACGCTCACCGCCGAGGGAGCAGAATTCCTCGGTTATGCCCGGCAGGTTCTGGAGCAGGTGGAGCTGCTTGAGCATCGCTACCTCGGCCGTCCCTCGGTCCGTCGCCTGCTCGGCGTCTCCACGCAGCACTATTCCTTCTCGGTGGATGCGTTTGTCAGGATGGTTCAGGCCAGCGGGGCCGAGGAATATCAATTCTCGCTGCGCGAGACCCGCACCGAACAGATCATCGAGGACGTGCGCACCCTGCGCAGCGACATCGGCATCCTCTATCGCAACGACTTCAACCGGAAGGTCATCGACAAGCTGCTGCGCGAGTCCCGGCTCGTATTCCACCCCCTGTTCCTCGCCGATCCGCACATCTTCATTTCGCGCAGCAACCCGCTGGCCTCCCGGGCGCGGGTGACGCTCGAGGACCTCGAAGACCTGCCGCGCTTGACCTTCGACCAGGGTGCGAACAACTCGTTCTACTTCGCCGAGGAAGTGCTCTCCACCAGCTCCAGCAAGCGCGAAATCCAGGTTTCGGACCGCGCGACCATCTTCAACCTCATGATCGGCCTGGGCGGGTACACCATCTCCACGGGCATCATCAGCGACGAGCTGGACCCGTCCATCGTCGCCATCCCGCTGGATGTCGATGAGCGCATCGAGATCGGCTGGATCGACCATGCAGCGATTCCGCTGACCGAGCAAGCGCGGCGCTATCTGGACGAGGTGCGCTCGGTCGTCTCAAGCTTCGGAGTTGAGGTCCTGGACTGAATCCCCGGCCCCCAAGACGTAACACCGTGTCATTTGGCGGACCGTCGGCGACATAATAGTTGCGCAAAACCCTGGTTCTTCAAGGATTCTGGCGGTTGCCGCGCGTCACAAAGGGACTGCGGGCCGGGCCCCATTACGGGACTGGCGCGGGATGTGAAGCTAGGTGCCCCTGTATGAAGCGCGGGCGTGGGCGTCGTTTGCGCCGCCGGATGCCGATGTCCAACCATGGAAGAACAACAACCCATCAAGAGCGACCGAGAGATCTGGCTCGTAGACGTCGCAGCAACCATCGGGAAACCGAAAGGTGCTAATGCCAGGAACGATGGAGCAGTTCCGAACGTGCCATAAGGCGCCATGCTTCGTACCGTTGTGGCCTCAGGGCGGCCGAGGGGCGGTACGACGCCGGGTGTTCGGTGCACTCTCTCGTGGATCAGAAACGAGAAGGAGCTATGAGCCAACGCCAAGGAACCGACGCGGTCCATGCAGGGTATCGTCCGAGCGGAGATTTCCGCCCGATGCTGCCGCCACTGCACAATTGCGCAGCGTACCAGTTCGAATCGCACGCAGAAGCGATCGAAAAATTCGCGTTGCGCCAGGCCGGCTTCACCTATTCACGCACCGGCAACCCCACCGTGGCCATCCTGGAACAGCGGGTGGCCGCCCTTGAAGGCGGAGCCCAAGCGGTAGCCACCGCCTCGGGGCAGTCGGCCGTTGCGCTCTCGCTGCTTGCCCTGACCCAGGGTCCTAAGCACATCGTGGTTTCCTCCTCGCTGTACGGCGGCACCGTGGACCTGTTCACCGACACCTTTTCCGACTTCGGCATCCGGGTCAGCTTTGTCGACCAGGCCGACCCCGCAGCTTGGGCCGGGGCCATCGAAGAAGACACCCGGGCGTTCTTCCTGGAGTCCGTCTCCAACCCGCTGTGCACCGTGGCGGACCTGCCCGCCATCTCGGCGATCGGGCACGAGCACAACATTCCGGTGGTCGTCGACAATACGCTGGCCACCCCGCTGAATATTCGCCCGCTGGATTTTGGCGCCGACATTGTGGTGCACTCGGCCACCAAGGGACTAGCCGGACACGGCTCGGTGCTCGGCGGCGTGGTCGTGGATTCGGGGAAGTTCGATTTCTCCGATTCCACCCGCTGGCCGCAAATCGCCGCCCCGCGAGTGCGGCTGAACAATGCCTCGCTGCTTGAACGCCACGGATCGGCCGCCTACGCCATGCTGGTCCGCTCCAAATTCCTGCACGACTTGGGGCCGGCCTTGGCCCCGGCCAGCGCCCAAGGCATTCTGACCGGCATCGAAACCTTGCCGGTACGTGCCGCACACGTGCAGCGCAGCGTGAGCACCCTGATCCAGGAACTTGCAGATCACCCGGGCATTGCGGCCATCCACCACCCTTCGCTGCCGGCCCACCCGAGCCACGAGCTGGCCAAAAAGCTCACGCCCAAGGGCACCGGTTGCGTGCTGGCCATCGAACTGGCCCGCCCCTCGCTGGTGTCCCCGGTGATCGACGGGCTGCAGCTGATTTCCCTGGCCGCAAATGTGGGCGATACCCGCACCATGGTCGCCCACCCGGCCACCATGACGCACTGCCGGCTCTCCGCGGAGCAACTTCTCGCCGCGGGCCTGAACACCTCCACCCTGCGCCTTTCGGTGGGGCTTGAAGACCCCGCCGATCTGCTCGCCGACCTCACCCAAGCGCTGGACAGCGCACTAAACCGGGCCCTGGCCCCGCAAACCCAAGGAGCATCATGAGCGGCTTCAACACCCTCGCCGTCCACGCCGGCCAGCATAAAGACCCGCACACCGGAGCCGTGGTCCCACCGATCTACCAAACCAGCACGTTCATCCAGGACGGAATCAACGTCTTGCGCTCCGGACACGAATACTCCCGCGGCTCGAACCCGACCCGCGATGGCTTCGAAGCGCAGCTCACCGCCCTGGAAGGCGGAGCCGCGGGGTTCGCCTTCGCCTCGGGCATCGCCGCCGAAGACGCGCTGCTGCGTGCGGTGCTTGAACCGGGCGACCACATCATCCTGGGCGCCGACGGCTACGGCGGCACCAACCGGCTGATCTCCAAATTGCACAGCAAATGGGGCATCACCTCTTCCGCGGTGGATATCACCAACCTGGACTCGGTGCGCGCAGCGGTGCGCCCGAACACCGCGCTGCTTTGGGTGGAGACTCCCTCCAACCCGCTGCTGGGCATCGCCGATCTTGCCGGCTGGGCGGACATCGCCCGCGAGCACGGCGCCCTGCTGGTGGTGGACAACACCTTCGCCACTCCCTACCTGCAGCGGCCTTTGGACTTCGGGGCCCACGCGGTGGTCCACTCCACCACCAAGTACATCGGGGGACACTCGGATGTGCTCGGCGGCGCGGTGATCGTCGCCGATCACCTCTTCCGTGGCCAGCCGCTGGCCGAAGCCGTCGGCTTCCAGCAATTCGCCGGCGGCGCGGTGGCCGGCCCGCAGGATTCCTACCTGGCCGCACGCGGCCTGAAGACCTTGGGACTGCGCATGGAACGCCACTGCGCCTCCGCAGCTAAGCTGGCACGCTGGCTTGATGACCAGCCTGAGGTGACGCGGGTCTATTACCCCGGGTTGGAATCCCATCCCGGCCATGAGCTTGCGGCGCGCCAGCAGCGTGGTTTTGGCGGCATCGTCTCGTTGCAGCTCACCGGCGAACCCGCCGCGCGCGCTTTCGCCGAATCCATGGAGTACTTCCAGCTCTCGGTTTCCCTGGGCGGGGTGGAATCCCTGGTCTGCTACCCGCGCGAAATGACCCATGCCTCGCTGATCGGCACCGAGCTGGAAATCCCGGCCAACCTGGTCCGCCTTTCGGTGGGCATCGAGGAACCCGAGGACCTCATCGCGGATCTTTCCCTCGGGTTGGCCGCCGCGCGTAACGTCGCCGGCCCGGCACGCACCACTTGTCCACAGCCGGCGAGGGAACCCGCACTGCAGCTTTAGCCGCCGCGCACACTGGGGCCATGGACAACTCCCGCAGCACCGCAGAGGCCCTGGGCCAGCTGGCCCGGGGCCTGGCGCTGATGACCGCCGCGACGCAGGCCATCGCCGCCGAGACGCCCGCCCCGGGGCACGCCGCCTACTTCGCCTGGCTCACCGAGCGGGCCGCCGCGGCCGTGGCCCACGCGCAGATCCATGCGGCCGACGCACTGCGCCGCAGCGGAGCGCACAAGCTGGACCAGCAGTCCCTCCAGAAGATTTCCGACGCCGGCTCGCAGACGGCACCCGAAGAGCTCGACGCACTGCACGGGCAGACCACCACCGGCCGGACGCAGTTCAAGGCGACCGCGGAGCTGCTGCACGGCTGGCTGGGCGTGCCCGCAACCACCGCGCGGGAACGCCTGGTGCAGGCCGATTGCCTGATCGCCGGGGTCGACGAAGCCGGGCAACGCCTCGACCCCTGGCTGCCGCAATTGGCAGAGCAGTTCGCCGATCCCGCCGCAGATCCGCGCCTGGTCGTGGGGACGGCGAAGAAGATCCACGCGGCCCGCAACGATCTGGGCCAAGGAGCCGAGGGCGAGGCCGCCAAAGCGCGGCTGCAGGCCGAAGCGGTTAGCTTCATCAAGAACGAACCGGAAACCGCGCGCAAGCATGTGGCGGATCTGGTCGCGCAGGTGAAGGCCGGGAAGCGGCCGATGAAGGCGCTGCTGGCGGAAATCGGCTTTTTCAAGCTCGGGGTGCGCAACGGGCTGGTGGAGTACTTGCTGCGCGTGCTGCCTGCGCAGGCGGCGCAGATCGAAGCGTTCCAGCAGGCGCTGAACAATCCGAAGACGATCGCGGGCAACCGGGAGGCGTTGAAGGATTTGGATGCCGAGCTGACCGGGGAGCCAGGCAGCTCGTGGGACGACTCGGATTCGATGCCCGGCTGGGCCAAAGGCGACGCGGATGCCGAGAACGTCGAAAACCGCCCAGCGCATGCCGAGCCCGGCAACGACGCCACCGAGCCCGCGGAAAACGACGAGCCAGGCAACGCCGTGGAGCGCGGCAGCGCAGCCCAGGATGAAGAACCGGCGGCTCCGGCGGCGGAAGCCGAAAGCCGCCCAGCGGATCTGCCCGGCGGCTGTCCTGCAGCGCCGGCGCTCCCGGGCACCGATGCGCCGCGGCTCTCGACCGCGGTGGCGCAGAGCCGCGATGCCGAGGACCTTCCCGAATCCGCGGTTGACCCGCCAGATCTTGCCCGTGCCGGCCCTGAGGCGCAGGCGCCGTGGGAAGAGCTGCGGCCCGAACGCCGGTATCTGATCGGCTTCATGGCGCTGCTGATGGCCGACCGCACCGGTTTGGGTGGTTCGAAAGGGAAGCGGCCGGGACTGGTCGCCCCGCAGGTGAGCATCATCTTGGACTACGAGAAGATGCGCGAGCGCGGCAAGGATTTCGCCGTAACCTCCTCGGGCATCGAGTTGTCGGCAGGCGAAACGCGGGCGGCGTTATGCAACGCGGGAGTGTACCCGTTGGTGCTCAACGGCAAGAGCCTGCCATTGGACTTGGGACGCACCCAGCGGTTGTTTTCCAAGGCCCAGGGCCGGGCGATACGCGCCGCCTATCGGGGGTGCGCCTATCCTGGATGCAGCATGCCCGCCGAGCGGTGCGAGCTGGATCATCTGGACGCCTGGGAGAAGGGCGGAGCCACGGATGTGGAATCCTCGGAGTTGGGCTGCTCGGTGCACCATATCGAGCGGCACTGCGGATTGTTCCACGCGGTGAAGATCAAGGGGTGCCGGCCAATGGTGCTGCTCTCCAAGGAGCTGGATCCACAACAGCGCCTGCGGGTCAATACGTTTTTCATGACGCCTTCGGAGGCCTTGGAAGCCGAGGAGCTGGCGCAGCGGATGACGCGGTTGTGGCGCGCGGGGCAGCTGGACGTGGAAATCGTCGATCCCTGACCGTCTGCGCTTGATCGAATTGCCGTCACAATTGGCGCAACGATGATCGATTTGCCAAGATTATCCCATGCCTTCTGATCTTCCTGTTCACTCCGCGCCCGAAAAGGCCGGCGAGGAACGCAGCGCCAAAGTTGCGGTCACCCTCTTCCCGCTGCTGGTGCTGGCCGGCGGCGCGCTCGCACTGCTCACCCCCGAAACCTTCTCCGGCTTCTCCAAGCTGATCAATCCGCTGCTGATGGTCATCATGTTCGGCATGGGGCTCACGCTCACCTTGCCCGATTTTGCCCTCGTGGTGCGCAGGCCACTGCCGGTGCTCCTCGGAGTCATCGCCCAATTCGTCATCATGCCGCTGCTGGGCCTGGGCATCGCCATGGCGTTGGCGCTGCCTCCGGCGCTGGCAGCCGGCGTCATCCTGGTCGGTTGCGCCCCGGGCGGCACCGCCTCGAATGTGGTCACCTACCTGGCCAAGGGCGACGTGGCCCTCTCGGTGACGATGACCTCGGTCTCGACGCTGCTCGCGCCGATCTTCACCCCGCTGCTGGCCCTGTGGCTCGCCGGGCAATACCTGCCGGTGGCCGCGGGAACCATGGCGCTGTCCATCGTGCAGATCGTGCTCATTCCGGTGGTCCTGGGCCTCGTCTTGCGCACGATCCTGCCGCGCCTGGTCAACATGGTGCTGCCGGCCCTGCCGTGGGTTTCGGTCATCGCGATCACCTTTGTGGTGGTCATCGTGGTGGCCGGCAGCTCGGCGGCCATCTTCAGCGCGGGCCTGCTGATCCTGCTCGCGGTGATCCTGCACAACGCCGGGGGCATCGCCCTGGGCTATGGCACCGCGAAGCTGTTCAAGCAGCCGATCGCGAGCCGCCGCACCATGGCCGTGGAGATCGGCATGCAGAACTCCGGCCTCGCCTCGGGGCTGGCCAAGGACTTCTTCACCCCCGAGGCGGCGCTTCCCGGCGCGGTCTTCTCCGTCTGGCACAACCTCTCCGGCGCGCTCATTGCCGCCTACTGGCGGCGCAGCAGCGCCAAAAATGACCAGCTGGCCACCGCGGAACAGCCCGTCAACTAGCCGCACGGCTGCACCACGCAAAAAGCGCCGGCCTCACGTTGAAATTCAGCGTGGGGCCGGCGCTTTTGTGCCGCAGAGCTTTGACGCGACAGGTGCTCAGCGCGTCACCAGATCGTTCGGGTAGACGACCCCTGCAGACTCGCGGATCGTATCGAAGAGCTCCATGGTTTTCACCGAGTGCTCCCAGGGCATCGTGGGCGACTGGGTGAGCCCCTGCTGGATGCAGCGGGTCGCCTCGCGGAATTCGTATCCGTAGTTCTCGCCTACCGCCTCGAACTCTTCTACGCGGGGCGGGCCATCGGTGGGGTGGATGAATAATTTGCTCGCGTTGTACAGCGGCGCGTTCGTGGCCAGCCATCCGCCGGTGCCGGTGACTCGCGCCTGCTGCGGGGCGCCCCCGTTGAGCGTCAGCAGCAACTGGGCATGCTTGCCACCGGCGTATGAGAGGTTCATCGCGGTCTGCGTATCCACGCCGTCCTGATTGAGCTGAGCTACCGCGTGCACCGACTCGGGGAAGCCGAGCGCGCCGATGGCCCAGGTCAGCGGGTACACGCCCAGATCCAGCAGGGCCCCGCCGCCGGCCTTCGGGTCGAAGAGGCGCGAGGCCGGATCATAGGCGGCGTGGAACCCCAGATCCGCCTGCACCCAGGTGACCTCGCCCAGTTCCCCCGATGCGAGGATCGCCAGGGCCCGGGCGAATGCCGGAGTGAAGCGTGCCCAGAGCGCTTCCATCAGGAACAGCGAACGTTCGGCCGCGAATTCCACCAGCGTGCGCGCCTCGGATGCGTTGATGGTCAGCGACTTCTCGCAGACCACATGCTTGCCGGCCGCTAGCGCGGCCATGGCGATCTCATAATGCTGCCCATGCGGGGTCGCGATGTAGACGACCTCCACCTGCTCGTCCGCGAACAGCTCCTGATAGGACCCGTAGGCCCGATCAATGCCGTGCTCGTCGGCGAATTCCCGCGCCTTGGCCGTATTCCGCGAGGACACCGCGCACACCTTGGCGTCGGCCAGCGCCTGCAGGTCGCCCAGGACCTTGGAGACGATCCGCCCGGTGGACACCACGCCCCAGTTCAACGTCCGTCCGGTGGCCTCGGCGGCCGGCGGGGCCGAGGGCTGCGCGGTGGGCGGCGTGCGGATATGCGAGGTCATCGGCGGTGTCCTTGTACTGGGAGTCGAGAATCGGCGGGGCGGTCAGGAACCGTTGGCGGCCAGGTGCTTGGCGGCGAGCACCAGGTAGTGCTCGGCGTTCACGTTCAGGCTGGCGACCTCTTCCGCGGTCAGTTCGCGGCGCACCTTCGCCGGAACCCCGGCCACCAGCGAGCGCGGCGGCACCTGCGTGCCCTCAAGCACCAGGGCCCCGGCCGCCACCAGCGACTGCTCGCCGATGACCGCGCCGTTCATGATCGTCGCGCTCATCCCGACCAGGCAGCCATCGCCCACGGTGGCGCCGTGCACCACCGCGCTGTGGCCGACGGATACCGCGTCCCCGAGCGTGCAGGGGAACCCCGCATCGGCATGCAATACGACGTTGTCCTGCAGATTGGTGCCCGTGCCCACCCGGATCGGGGCCGAATCGCCGCGCACCGAGACACCGTAGAAGGCGCTGGCGCGATCTGCCAGGTGCACGTCGGCGCTCAGCGTCGCGGTCGGGGCAAGGAAAACTTCGGCGCCCACGGTAGGGGTAACGCCGTCAATGGTAATGATGTGAGCCATGGCACCCATCCTATCCGCAGCCGGGGTCCGGCTCGGCGAAGCGCTGCGCGGTGCGCGCCGCCGGGCACTGCCGCGAAACTAGGAGAAGACGATGGTGCGCTGCCCATCGAGCATAACCCGGTGCTCGGAGTGCCACTGCACCGCACGGGTCAGCGTGCGGCCCTCGACGCTGCGCCCGAGCGCGACCAGCTGGGCGGGGGTGCGCGCATGGGAAACCTGGGTGACCTCCTGGTCGATAATCGGCCCCTCATCCAGGTCCGCGGTCACATAGTGCGCGGTCGCGCCGATCAGCTTCACCCCGCGGGCGTGGGCCTGGTGGTACGGCTTCGCCCCCTTGAAGGAGGGCAGGAAGGAGTGGTGGATGTTGATGACCCGTCCGGCCATCCGCTCGCACAAGGCGTCGGAGAGGATCTGCATGTAGCGGGCGAGCACCACCAGTTCGATATCGTACTCATCGGCCAGGGCCAGCAGCTCCGCCTCGGCCTGGAACTTGTTCGCCGGGGTCACCGGCAGGTGCACGAAGTCCACCCCGTAGAACTCGGCCATCGGCTTCAGATCCAGGTGGTTGGAGACGATCACCGGCACCTCGATGGCCAGATTTCCGGCGCGCTGGGCGAAGAGCAGGTCGTTGAGCGCGTGCCCCGCCTTGGAGCACATGATCATGGTGCGGGTGCGCTTGGCCGCGTCGTCCACGCGCAGCGACATCACAAATTCCTCGCGGATCGGCGCGAGCGCCGCGCGCACCTGGACCAGGGACTGTTCGGTGGCCACCTCGATGCGCATGAAAAAGGTGTTCGAATCCGGCGATTCATACTGCTGGGACTCGGTGATATTGCAACCAGCGCCCAGCAGCCCGCCGGAAATTGCATGCACGATGCCCGGTCGGTCCAGGCAGGAAAGGGTCACGATGTACTGGTTGCTCATGGATCGAGGTTAACCTCCGCAAGCCCCCGGCGCCGAATCCGGCGTCTTGCCAGCGCGATATTTACCTGGCCGTTGTCATCTGCGGCGGGCGATTTTCGGCCTCCGCTTCGCTCGCGTCCGCGGAACCAGCCGCCACCCCGAGCTCGGCCAGCCGGCGCACCGCCGCCACCGCGGCTTTCCGCCCGGCCCGGGTCGCCCCGATCGTGGAGGCCGAGGCGCCGTACCCGACGAAGAACATTCCCGGCAGCGCCGCCGCGCTCACCGAATCGGCAAGCACCCGGATCCCGCCGGCGCTGGTGTGCAGCTTCAGCCCGCGCAGGTGCCGATGGGCATGGCGGAACCCCGTGGCCCACAGGATCGCGTCGATCTTTTCGCTCGTGCCGTCGGCAAAGCGCACCGACCGTGCACCCAGCGAGGAGATGGCCCCGCGGGAGATCAGCGCGCCGGAGTCGATGCCCGCCCGCATCGCCTCGGTGAGAATCAGCCCGGTGGTGCCGACCACGGATTTCGGCGGCAGCCCGGCGGCGGTCCGCGCGTTGACCTCGCGCTCCACGGCCACGCCCCATTCGGGATCGTTGCCCACCTCCCGCCAGTCCGGGGCGCGCCGGGTGGACCAGAGGGTGTCGATCCCGGCGGCCCGCAGCTGCACGATGAACTGGGTGGCGCTCGCCCCGCCGCCGACCACCAGCACCCGCTGCCCGGCAAACTGCTCCGGCGCCACAAATCCGGAGGTGTGCACCTGCGGCCCGGTGAATTCTTGGCTGCCGGGGTAGACCGGCCAGAAGGGGTTGGTCCAGGTGCCGCTGGCGTTGATCAGCGTGCGCGTCGCGAGCTCCTCGCCGCTGGAAAGCCGAACGCTGAACCAGGTTCCGTCGTGGCTGACCGCCGCTACCTTCGCGGGCCGGCGCACCGCCAAGCGATGCAGCGCTTCGAACTGCGCATAGTAGTCGGAGACCACCGCGGAGGCTGGCCGCGTGGGGTCCTGATTTTCGAAGGGGAAGTCCGGCAGCGGGTGGATCCGGTGCGTCTTGCCCAGGGTGAGGGTGTCCCAGCGGTGCTGCCACGCGCCGCCGGGGCGCTCGTTCGCGTCGAGCACCAGGAAATCCTCGCCGGGTACCAGCCCGCGCCGGTGCAATTGATAGGCCGCCGAAAGCCCCGCCTGGCCGGCGCCGATCACGATGCTCTGGTAGCTCACCCGAACCTGCTTTCTCCACGTTGCGCTCAACGGGTACAACAACCCCGGAGCGGTGCGCATTCCCGCCGCACCTGCTACATGGCGCACAGCCTTCGGCCGAGGAAATCACATTTTTCGCCCGTCATCCACCGGTGTGCGCACCGCGAAGTTCGTTAGACTTGTGCGCAGAAGCATCGTGACTGGCGTGAGGTGGATAACCACCGGGGAGCGAGCAACCTGCAGTGAATACGGACCGCGCGCCTGGGTCTGGTACCGAACAGCATCGTGAGCCGCGCAGCAGCTGCGCAGGCCACAACGGAAGGAACAGTGTGAGCGCACGTATTCTCGACGGCAAGGCCACCGCGGCAACCATCAAGGCGGAGCTGGCCGAACGCGTCGCCAAGCTCAAGGAACAGGGTTACGCCACCGGGCTGGGCACCATCCTGGTGGGCAACGACCCGGGCTCGGCCTGGTACGTCGGCGGCAAGCACAAGGACTGCGCCGAGGTCGGCATCGAGTCGATCCGCGTGGATCTGCCGGAGGAAACCACCCAGGAGGAGCTGCTGGCCAAGGTGCGCGAGCTGAACGAGAACCCGGATTGCACCGGCTACATCGTGCAGCTGCCGCTGCCCAAGCATATCGACCAGGACACGATCCTGGAGGCGATGGATCCGCAGAAGGACGCCGACGGGCTGCACCCGATGAACCTGGGCCGCCTGGTCGCCAACGTGAACCGCCCGATGGCCTCCCCGCTGCCATGCACCCCACTGGGCTGCGTGGACCTGCTGGCCCGGCACGATATCGATCTGAACGGCAAGCACGTGCTGGTCCTGGGCCGCGGCGTGACCATCGGACGTCCGGTCGGACTGCTGCTCACCCGCCGGTCGGTCAACGCGACCGTCACCCTGGCGCACACCGGCACCACCAACCTGCCCGAGCTGCTGGCCCAGGCCGATGTCATCATCGCCGCCGCCGGCGTGCCGCATATCATCAAGGCCGATGCGATCAAGCCCGGCGCGATCGTGCTCGACGTGGGGGTCTCCCGGGTTGACGGCAAGGTCACCGGGGATGTGGATCCGGCGGCCGCCGAGGTCGCTTCGTGGATCAGCCCGAACCCGGGCGGCGTGGGCCCGATGACCCGGGCGATGCTGCTGAACAATGTGGTCGAGGCGGCCGAACGCAACGCCGCCCACGCCGCCAGCGTCGCCAGCTAGGCGAAACGCAACCCGAAGGCCCGTGGGCCATCCCGCCGCGGCGGGGATGGCCCACGGGCCTTTTTCGTACCCGGAACGCCGGCTGGTGATGCCTCCGGCGCTGACCCGGGCACGACCGCCGAAGAGCCAGGTTATCGAGCCTGAAACATGCTCAAAGTGGTCTAGCGGATGCCTGCTTGTTCCGGAACCGCGACGGCAACGCGCTTGTCGAAGATGGTGGCCCCGACTTCCTGCTCGGCTTGGTTCTCGATGGACAGGTTGATCCCACTGCGATCACGCAACAGCGACACGGCGATCAGCGACACCGTGGTGATGCTGATCAGGTACAGCGCCACCGCATTGGTCCCTCCGGTGGCGTTCACCAGGGCGGTGGCGATCATCGGGGCGAAGGCCCCACCCAGGATCGCACCGAGGGCGTAGGAGATCGACACACCGGAAAAGCGCACCGACGCCGGGAACAGCTCGGAATACAGCGCCGCCTGCGGACCATAAGAGAATCCGAGCCCGACGGCAAAGAAGGCGAACGCCAGATAGAGCAGACCTAGATTCCCGGTATCGACCAACCAGAAGAGCGGGAATATGCACAGCAGCTGCGAGATGAAACCGATTTGGTAGGTTCGTTTGCGCCCTAGCTTGTCGGCGACCAATCCGGACAGCGCGGTGAAGATGAACCACATGACCGCGCCAAAGGACACCGCGATCAGCACCGCGGTGCGGCTGAAGCCGACCGGACCCTCCGGGTTGGTCATATAAGCCTGCAGGAATCCGCCGGTGGTCATGTAACCTGCGGCGTTGTTCCCAGCGAAGACCAGTGCGGCAATGAGCACCAGCGGCCAGTGCTTGCGGAAGAGCAGGACTACGGGGACCTTCGTTTGCGCCTTCTTGGCGGCGATCTCCTCGGAGATCGGTGATTCATCCACCGCACGGCGAATGAAGTATCCGACCAGGACCAGCACGATGCTCAGCAGGAACGGGACCCGCCAGCCCCAGGCGAGGAATGCTTCGCCGGGCGAGATCACTCCGGTCATCAGGGCAGTGACCCCGGAAGCCAGCAGCATGCCCAGCGGCACACCGAGCTGCGGGTAGGCCCCGGCCCGGCCGCGGCGGTCCGCCGGAGCGTGTTCCACGGCCATCAGCACCGCGCCTCCCCACTCGCCGCCGGCCGAGATGCCCTGCAGGATGCGCAGGGACAACAGCAGAATTGGTGCCAGCACCCCGGCGGTGTCGTAGGTGGGCAGCACGCCGATCAGCGTGGTGGAGGCCCCCATGAGTGTCAAGGTGAGCACCAGCATGGCTCGGCGGCCGATCTTGTCCCCGTAGTGTCCGGCGAGGAAGGCACCCAACGGGCGGAAGAGGAAGGAGATGCCCACCGAGGCGAACGCCAGCAGCAGCCCGATTTGGGCGCCGGCCGGTTCAAAGAACAGCTGCGCGAAGATGAGTCCGGCGGCGGTGGCGTAGATGAAGAAGTCGTACCATTCGATGGTGGTGCCGATGACCGTGGCGAAGGCGACGCGGCGCTGATTGGTGCCGCGGCGGCCTGGGGGGGCTGGTGGCGGTGTTCATGGAGTTCCTGACTGGACGTTGATGGCTGAGCTGATTCCGAGGTTCGGGCTCAGGCGCCGATGAGAACCGCGCGCTTGGCCAATTCCTTCAGCGTGCTCCCCGGTTCGCGGAGCATCGCCGGGGTAATTTCGGTGCGGGAGGCGAGCAGCTTGCGCGCGGCGATGTGGTCCGCCGGTGAATTAACCGACTCCACCGCGGTGAGCACTCCCTTGCGGAAGAGCGCGACCGAATACTTGCCGGCCCGCATTTCGCCGAGCACGAGCGGAGTATCCTCCGGGTGCGCAAGCCCTGCGATCTGGAGCCGCAACGCTCCCTGCGTGCTCCAGAACCAGGGCAGCGCGGCGTACTCGCCGGATCCGGTCGCGATCACTTCGGCCAGTGCTTTGGCCTGGTCGGTGGCGTTCTGCACCGATTCCAGGCGCGTCCGCGATCCGCTGAAGGCGTTGGGGAACCAGGCGCAGTCGCCGATGGCGTAGACCCCGGCGGCGCTGGTGCGCAGCGCGGCGTCCACGGTGATTCCGTTTTCGGTGTGAATCCCGGAGGCTTGGGCCAGCTCGATATTGGGCAGCACTCCGATGCCATAGACCACCAGATCAGCATCGTATTCGTCGCCGGTGCTCGATCCGACCACCAGGGAATTGCCCGTGGCACGGATTTCGCGCACACCCTCGCCGAGCCGCAGATCGATGCCGTTGTCCCGGTGGGTCTGGGCAAACCAGTCCGACAGGCAGGTGGACACCGCGCGGCCCATCGGCCGCTGCGCGAATTCGAGCACCGTGACGGCGAGCCCGCGGGCTCGCGCCGCCGCAGCGAATTCGAGGCCGATGAATCCGGCGCCGATCACCACCACCTGCCGCGCGCGGCCCAACGCCTGTTGCAGCTGTTGCGCGTCAGCCAAGGTCCGCAGCCCCAGCACGCCGGGAAGTTCCGCCCCCGGGCAGGCCAGCTGCCGGTTGCGTGCCCCGGTGGCGAACACCAGATGCGCATAGCCCAGCGTGCTTCCGTCGCTGAGCGCCACGCTGCGTCGTACGGTGTCCACGCTAAGCACGGTGAGACCGCTGCGCAGCTCGATGTTCTGCTCCGCGAAGAAGCTGGCCGCCCGCAGCGGCAGCGGCTCGGGGGCCGGGCCTTGGGTGAGGAAGTCCTTGGACAGCGGCGGACGCTGGTAGGGCAGTGCCCGGTCATCGTCCACGATGCTGATCTCGCCCTGGTACCCCTGCGCGCGCAGCGAGTCGGCGAGCTGGATTCCCGCTTGCCCGCCGCCGATGATCACGACGCGTTCGTTGATTGCACCCACGGGCCCTAGACCTGTTCGTTCGGTACGCTTACGCGAATCCGCGCGAGCTTGGCGGACATCTTCACCTGGCAGCCCAGCCGGCTGTATTCGGTGCGGGCTGCGGTGGTGCAGTCGAGCATTTCCTCTTCGTCCTCGCCGATCTCATCGAGTTCGGCAGAGAATTCCGGGTCGACGTAGACGTGGCAGGTCGCGCACATGGCTTGACCGCCGCATTCGCCGACGATTCCGGCCACACCATTGCTGACCGCGGCGCGCATCAAGGTGGTGCCTTCGGAGACCTCGATCTCGGTAGCTGACTGGTCCGATTGTGAAAAAATGATGGTAGGCACGGGGGCTCGCTTTCGTACTGGAATAGTTGGTGGAAATTCGGGAGATGCGGCGCGGACTAGCTGTCCCAGAGCACCGGCATCTTGGTCATGCCGCGGAAGACCCATCCGGCGTCGACGCTCGCATTGGCCGGATCCAATCGCAGGTTCGGCAGGCGTCTGAAGACAGTTGGCAGGGCGATCTGGGCGACCTGTGCGCGGGCGATCCAAGTGCCGGCGCAGAAGTGCACGCCACCGCCGAAGGCCAAGTGGGCTTTTTTCGGACGGAAGATGTTGAAGGACTCCGGATCATCGAACACCTGCGGGTCGCGGTTCGCGGCACCAAGCACGACCCCCAGTCGGGCCCCCTGGGGTAGAGCAATGCCCTCGAGCACCAGATCACGTGTGGTTTCCCGGGGGTACATGCCGATCGGTGCCACCCAGCGCACGGATTCCTCGAAAGCCTTGGAATAAAGCGCATCGTCATTCTGCACCGCGTGTCGCTGGTCCGGGTGATTCAGCAGGGCCCAGACGGTAGTTGCCAGCACGTCGCGTGGCTCGTTCAGCCCGCCGCCGATGGTCATTTTCAGGTTTGCGCGGATCGCTTCCAATGGAATCGGCATCGAAGCGAGCCCGGAGAGCAGCGAATGATCCGGATTTTTCGCCAGGTAGGGAAGCATTTCCGCGATGGCGGCGTCGACCTCGGCGGAGGACTCGGCGGATTTAGCCCAGATCGCCGGGTCGTCCGCGTAATTTCCGGTGCCGTCGATCATGCTCTGGCTCCAGCGCTGCATGTCTTGCTGGCTGGCGTTGTGGAATCCGCAGATCAGACGCAAGTTTTCCGCGGTGTACGGGGCCGCATAGTCCCAGACGAAGTCGGCGCCGGGCCCCTTGGCCTGCAGCTCGTTCAGATACTTGTCGTTGTTGGCGGCAAAGATCTCATTCCAGTGGTTCTTGATGGTTGCCGGACGCAGGGTCTTGCCATAGGAGTCACGGTCGATCTGGTGTTCTGGATTGTCCTTGCGCAGCATCGAATGCCCCATGGAGCGCTTCATCAGGGATTCGCGTTCATTGGCGGTGAAATCTGCCTCGTTCTGTTCGATTTCATGTGCGGCCGCGTAAGAGGTGACCATATACCTGTTGACGGCGGGCACCCAGTGGATCGGAGCCTGCGCCCGCAGCTTCTGGTAGATGGGGAACGGATCGTCGTGCAAGTCGGCGATGGTGACCCAGTCCGCGCTAGGCGCTTCCGCTCCGGTCTCGCTGGACGGCCGGGCCTTCGCAGGTGAAATGCTGGAAGCCTCGGCGGCTGCCCCACTGAATGGGCAGCTGGCAGGTGCGTCGGTGGAAGTGCTCATGGCTGGGCTCCTGTACGTGTTATGTTCCTGGCTTCCTCCAGTGTGCGACAAGCCACAATCGTCGGTAAACTGGTTTTATGTGAGCTGTATCCACGGTTTAGGCGAGGTTTTGAAATGCGTTTTACCCTGCGGCAGCTCGAATGCCTGGTAGCGATCGGCGCGGCCGGATCGATAGCCGGCGCGGCGAAAAATTTATCGCTATCGGCTTCGGCGGTGACCGGGTCACTGAACGAGTTGGAGAAGATCTTCAATACCCAGCTGACGATCCGGCGCAAAGCCCATGGGGTGCAGCTCACTCCTGCCGGCAGCTACGTGCTGTCACAGGCGCGCAATCTCATCGAAGGCGCCGAAGATCTGGAGCTAATGGCCAGTGGCGTGGGAGAGGTGCTGCGTGGGCGGGTAAAGATCGGCTGCTACTCGTCCTTGGCCCCCACCGTGCTCACCGAGCTCTTGGACGTGTATGGCCAGCTGCACCCTCAGGTGCAGCTGGACTTCTATGCGGGAACGCAGCAACGCATCAACGAGATGTTGTTGGCCGGCGAACTGGATTTGGCCTTGGTCTACGATTTTTCGCTCGATGCCGGGCTGGAGCGGACCAAGCTCTTTTCCACCGAGCCCTCGCTGGTGCTGCCGGCAGGCCACGCTTTGGCCGGTGAACAGAAGGTTGCCTTGGCGGAGCTCGTCGCAGAGCCGATGATCCTGCTGGACGTGCCGCCTAGCCGAGAGCATACAGAAATGGTGTTCAAAGCCGCGGGGCTGACTCCCTGGATCAGGTATCGCACCACCGACTTCGAAGTCACCCGCTCGATGGTGGGGCGGGGGATGGGCTACGCGATTTTGGTGCAGAGACCCGCTTCTGATCTGACCTACGAAGGGCGGAGGTTGGTGACCAAGCGAATTCACCCGGCGGTTCGAAGGGTCGGGGTCTCGATGGTGTACGGAGCCGGGGTCAGGCTCTCCCTCGCGGCCGTTGCCATGCGGGATCTTGCCGTGCAGATCCATGCACTTTAAGCACCACGGGCACGGCAATGCCCCGGCAGGAAACCCATTTGGTTTCTTGCCGGGGCATTGCTGTATGCCAGGTGCCGTTTAGCGGTTGCTCAGATCCTTGGCAGGTTCTGCCACGCGCTTGTCGAAGACCAGCGCGCCGACTTCCTGTTCGGCCTGATTGCGGAAGGACAGGTCGATGCCTTTCCGATCGCGGATCATCGAGACTGCGATCAGCGAGATCGCCACCACGATCAGCAGGTAGGTGGCCACCGCGTTCGTCCCGCCGGTCGCTTGCACCAGCGCCTGGGCGATGGTCGGGGCGAAAGCGCCGCCGACGATCGCGCCGATCGCGTAGGAGATCGACACACCGGAGAAGCGCACCGAGGCGGGGAACATTTCGGAGTACAGCGCCGACTGGGCGCCGTAGGTCAGCCCCAGCCCGATGCCGAAGATGCCGAAGGCCAGGTAGAGCAGGCCCAGCGACCCGGTGTTGACCAGCGCGAAGACCGGGAACATCGACAGTCCCAGAATCACGAAGCCTACCTGGTAGGTGCGCACGCGGCCCAGCACGTCGGCCAGCAGTCCGGCGATCATCGTGAAGATCAGCCAGATTGCGGCCCCGAAGACCACCGCGATGAGCACGTCGGTGCGTTCCAGACCGATTGGCCCATCCGGGTCGGTGGTGTAGGACTGGAAAAAGCCGCCGGTGGTCATGTAGCCGGCCGCGTTGTTGCCCGCGAATACCAATGCCGCGACGACAACCAGACGCCAGTGCTTGCGGAACAGCTCGAGGATCGGCACCTTGGTCTGCGCCTTCTGCTCGGCGATCTCTTCGAAGACCGGGGACTCGTCGACCGCGCGGCGCACGAAGTAGCCCACGGCGATCAGCACGATGGAGGCCAGGAACGGCACGCGCCAACCCCACTGCACGAATTCTTCGCCCGGGGAGATGACGCCGGTCATCAGCGCCATGGTGCCCGAGGCGAGCAGCATGCCCAGCGGCACGCCGATCTGCGGGTAGGAACCGGCACGTCCGCGATGGGTATCGGGTGCGTGCTCGACGGCCATCAGGACCGCGCCGCCCCATTCGCCGCCGGCGGAGATGCCCTGCAGGATGCGCAGCGACAGCAGCAGGATCGGCGCCAGGATGCCTGCGGTCTCGTAGGTTGGCAGCACGCCGATGAGCATCGTCGCGGCGCCCATGAGGCTCAGCGTAAGCACCAGCATCGCCCGGCGGCCGATCTTGTCGCCGTAGTGCCCGGCGAGGAACGCACCCAGCGGGCGGAAGAGGAAGGACAGGCCCACCGAGGCGAAGGAGATCAGCAGGCCAATTTCCTTGCCGGCCGGTTCGAAGAACAGCTGGCTGAAGACCAGGCCGGCTGCGGTGGCGTAGATGAAGAAGTCGTACCATTCAACGGTGGTGCCGATGATGGTGGCAAAAGCGACGCGCCGTTGATTGGACTTGGCGCTCCGTCCTGCGATGTTTGCGGTGTTACCCATGGTGCTCCTCGCTGAGCTGCGCTGGCCCCAAAAACCAGTACTGCGTGAGTTGTAAGTCACTACAGTGTCGCACCGCACAAACCTTAGGTAAACTTCAAAGATCTGCAGAACTATTGAAGGTAGACTTAACTGTATGCCGAAGTTCACCCTGCGCCATCTGGAAATCATTGCCGAATTGCCCGAACATGCCACCCTAGGCTCGGCCGCCAGCGAGCTGAGGATTTCCGAATCGGCCTTGTCCCAATCGATTACCGCAATCGAAAAAATCGCCGGCGAACCGTTGTGCCTGCGCCGCAAGGCCCATGGCGTTTCGATGACCGCCTCGGGGGAGTACTTCGCATCGATGGCGCGAAAAATCATTGCCCAGGTCGATGAGCTGCAGGCGACCTTTCCGCACCAGGAGGGAAAGCTGCGCGGTCCGGTGCGTTTTGGCTGCTTCGCCTCGCTCTCACCCCATGTGGTCCCCGCGCTGCTCGAGGGATTTCCCCGGGTGCACCCGGAGCTGGACGTCAGCGTGCGCGTGGGCACCCACGAGGAACTGATCCCGGCGCTGAACTCCGGGGACCTCGACGTTGCCTTCGTCTACGACCTGTTGCTGCCGCAAGAGATGAATAAGCAGGTCATCTACGAGACCGAGATGCAGGTGGTGCTGCACCCCGAGCACCCGCTGGCGCGCCTTGAGCGGCCACTGGAATTAAGCGATCTCGTGACGGAACCGTTGATCATGTACCAGTCGGTGCCGAGCACCGAATACACCATGCAGCTTTTTGCGGCGCGCGGGCTGGTGCCGAAGATCACCGCCTCGGTGCCGCAGATGATTCTGGTCAACGCGATGGTTGGCCGCGGGTTGGGCTACGGGCTGCTGATGTCACGGCCGAACAATGCCGAGCTATCGCTCGAGGGGCGCAAACTGGCAATTCGCCGGCTCAACCCGCCGAATTATCCCAGCGCCGTCGTGGCGATCTGGCCGCGCAAGGCGCAGCTCTCGGCGCGGGTGCTCGCCCTGATCGACTTTGCCATTACCGCGATGAACGAGTCCTGGCAGCGTGCGCAACCGGAGAACCAGAGCTCTGCCGGCAATTAGCCCGAATCGGCAAAAACCCATCGCACCAAGCCAACGGCCGAACCGCCGCAGAGCGTGGATTCTTGCCCCGACGGGCACTATCGCCGGGGCCTGCGGCTGGGCATAATGGGAAGCATCCGAAGCACACACGACTTTTCAAGGCGAAGGGCTAAGGAAATGATTGGCACATGGCAGGCCATGGTCATCGACTGCGAGGATCCCAGCGCGTTGGCCACATTCTATGAGCAGCTGCTGGGCATGATCCGGCTCGACGATGAGCCGGACTGGGTGAGCATCGGCGACGCACCGGACCGTCCCGGACTGGCTTTCCAGGCGGTCAGCCCCTATGTGGCCCCCGAATGGCCGGGGCATCTGCACCCGCAGCAGGCGCATCTCGATGTCAAGGTCAAGGATCTGGATCTCGCCGAGCAGCAGGTACTCGCCCTCGGTGCCGCGCTCACCGGTGAAGGCTCGAAGACCTTCCGCGTGTATTTGGACCCGCAGCAGCATCCGTTCTGCCTGGTGAGCTGGTAAGCCGCGCGGGTTTTGCCTAGCCCCAGTGCGCAAAGGCGATCTTTGCCGCCTGCAATCTGGAGCTGACTGACAACTTGCCCATCACCCGGGATACGTGGGTTTTCACCGTCGTTTCCCCGATGCCCAAGCGCGCGGCGATCTGCGGGTTGCTCAATCCCGCACCGAGGCCGGCCAGCACCTCCAATTCCCGGTCGGTGAGGGTCTCGGGTAGCGGGGGCGGCACCGGGTGCGGGTCCAGTGCCGCCATCGCCTGCGCCACGACGCGGGAAGTCACCTCGGGGTCCAGCACCGAACAGCCGCGCGCGGTCGTTTTCACCCCGTCGAGGATTTGCGTCGGCGTGGAACTTTTCAACAGGAACCCGTGCGCGCCGGCCTGCAGCGCACCGAAGAGGTAGGCGTCATCGTCGAAGGTGGTCAGCACGAGCACGCGGGCCAATCCGGCGGAGCTGATTTCGGCTGTCGCCGCGACCCCATCGAGGATCGGCATGCGCAGATCCATGAGCACCACGTCGGGGCGCAGCGCCCGCGCCATGCTCACCGCCTGCCGGCCGTCGGCCGCCTCGCCGAGGACTTCAATGGACGAGTCGGCCTCGAGAACCAGCCGGATCCCCATGCGCACCGTGGAATGATCGTCGACGATCAAGATTTTGACGCTCATCTCATGCGGCTCCCCTGCTGGATTTCCGGGACGGTGGGGAATTCGCACCGCGTCCAGAATGTGCTGCCGCTGCCAAATTCGCAGTGCCCGCCCAGGGCCTGCACGCGGGCACGGATATTATTCAGCCCGCTGCCTGCTCCGCCAGCGCTAGGGGCGCCGGCCGAATCGGGCGCGTCGCGCAGCGGATTGCTGGACTGCACCACCAGGGCCGCCGGCGCCTGGAGCAGCTCCAGGTGCAGCGCGCTGCCCGGCGCATGCTTTGCGTGATTGACCAGCAGCTCGCGCACCGTCCGGTAGATCGCCGTCTGGGTCTGCTCGGCTACCAGGGCCAGGTCCGAATCCACGCCGGTGTCATAGCGGATTCGCTGCCCGGCCTGCTGGAAGGACTGCACCAGTTCGGGCAGCCCGCTAAGGTCCGCGCGCAGGGCCGAGCTGCTGCCCGCGTGCAGCATCCGCACCATCGAGGTCATCTCCTGCAACCCGGCTACCGATTCGGCACGGATGCTTTCCAGCGGGGCGCGCAGATCCGGCCGGCTGGTCACCGGCTCGCGTTCGAGCAGTGCGCCGCTGAGCAGCGCGATGGAGGACAGCCGTGCGGAAAGCACGTCGTGCATCTCCCGGGCCAGCGCGGTGCGTTCCTCGATATTCGACGCCCGATGCTCGGCCACCAACAGTTCCTCGCGATCCGCCGCGGCGGCGCCTACCGCGGCGGCCCGCGCCGATTCGCTGTGCGCCAGCTCCTTGGCGGTACGCACGTTCTCGGCCCAGAGCATCGGGGTGAAGAAGACAAACCCGGCGATGAAGATCGCCAGCACCGCATCGGAGGTGGACCCGGTCTTCGCCCAGATGTACCCGGCCACGGTGAGCGTGACCAGGCTCAACACGATCAGCGTCCAGCGCCGCACCGGTGCGCCGGCCAGCAGGTAGATGGTGAATACGGATTCGAAGAGCAGGAAATACCCGCCGATGCTGCCCATCGCCAGCAGCAATGCCGCGAACAGCAGCAACCATAAGGCGCAGAGCGTGGGCATCCGGCGGCGCAGAAACAGCGGAGCCGTGCCAAGGGCCAGCACCGGGAACCACCATCCGGCCAGCGCAGCAAAACCCGCCAGCGGCGGATTGACCAGGTTTGCCAAGTGCAGCACGGAGGTGAGCAGCAAGTACATGCCTACGGTTTCGGGTTCCTGATCCCCGCTGCCCAGGCGGCGCAGCAGCTGCGCTAGTTTTCTTCTCACCCATTAAGCATGCCCGTTATTCCGGCCGCCTCGCGTCCTCCTAAAGTAGGAGGCCAGGTGGCCCGTTGCCCGATTTTCAAGCACGCCGCGAAGCCGCACAGTGAGAAGCATGAACTTCTTGATGCAGTCCCCGGGCCTGATGCTGCTAATCCTCGCGCTCATCGATGCGACAAGCATCGGCACCCTGGTCATCCCGATCTGGTTGCTGCTGCGGCGCGACTACCGGCGAGCCATCCCGCGCGTGATTGTGTATCTGGGGCTGCTCGCGGCGTTCTACTGGGTGATTGGCGTGCTGATCGGCTCGGGCTGGAACCTTGGTGCGGGACTGGTTCCGGCCGGCTTCTTCCAACACCCGACGATCAGGCTGCTCAGCCTGTTGCTCGGGGCGGGCATGATCATCTGGGCGTTGACCTACAAAACCGATGCGCAAAAGGCCGCTGCGCTGCGCAAATCGGCCGTCGGTGGCGCGTCCCGAGAGCGCGCGGAGCCAACGGACCCAGCTACGCCGGGGGCTGCCGGGCCGCAAGTGCCGAAGAACCTGCGCGGGTTCCTGGCCCGGGCACTGGATAGCAAGTCCGGGATCGCGGTGCTGGCGCTGGTCGCGGGGTTGCTGGAACTGCCCACGATGCTTCCCTACCTCGGCGCCATGGCGATACTCAAGCAGAGCGGTTGGTCCGAACCGATGCAGCTCTCCTTGCTGGCGATCTACTGCGTGGTGATGATCGTCCCGGGCCTCATTTTCGTGGCCATCCGCGCGGCGGCCGGAGACCGCTTGGATAACTGGCTGCAACGGGTGGGCAGAAAACTGGGCGGCTACGCGCAGGAAACCCTCGGTTGGGTGGTGGGCATCGCCGGCTTTCTGATCATCCGGGCGGCGCTGGACGGGATGTCTCTGGGGGACTTCATGAGTCGCGTATTCAATTCCTAGCGCCACGGGGGCACGCTGTGGGCGAACCGGTGGCCTGAAAATTGGTCAGCGCGGAGCCAAAATGAGATAATTTCAGCTATGGAACCTCTAGGCAGCACCGCGAAGCAGGGCAAGAAAGTCACCCTGAACGCATCGACTCTGGCCATGGCAGTGATGGTCGTCGTCCTCCTGGTGGCGGTCGTGTTCGCCGCCAACTCGAACGAGGTCGTCGGCTGGTTCATCGTCGCGATCTCCGCCGGCTGGCTGCTGCTTGCGGCGTTCATGATGTTCGGCCTGAAGCGCGGGGCGGATAAGATCAACAGCTCGCTGCGCGAAGCCACCGCGGCAGCCACCGGCCGCGCGCAGGGTGGCTCCACCGTCGTCGTCGACGAAGGCACGAGCCAGCGCGATATGAAGCTGGACCATTCCTTCAAGATCATCCAGGTGCAGGCCCGGGTGATCGCCGAGCAGCGCGAGCAGAACGCGGAGAACTCCGCGGAAATGATCGACCGTGCCCTGGAAACCATCCAAATGACCGCGACCAACGCGCGCGACATGATGAAGCCCTCCGGCGAGGCTATCGACGGCGAGATCGTCAACTAAATTATTTTGTTACCGCGCAGCGCAACGTTCACGCCGAACGTTGCGCTGTCTTTTTGTAAGGTGGAACTGTGATACCTACCAGCGTGGAAATTTTGAGCAAGCTTCAGGGCGCCGTGCGCGTCGCCTCGGTCAACGTCAACGGCATTCGCGCGGCCTACAAGCGCAATATGGCCGACTGGATCGCCGCCCGCGACGCGGACATCCTGTGCCTGCAGGAGGTGCGCGCGCCGGATGCGATCGTGCGCGAGCTGATCGGCGAGGGCTGGCACATTCTGCACGCCGAAGCCAAGGACAAGGGCCGCGCCGGGGTGGCGGTGCTTTCGCGCGCCGAGCCGACCGCGGTGCGCGGGGATATCGGCGAGGAGTACTTCGCCGAATCCGGGCGCTGGGTGGAAGCGGACTTCAGCATGGAAGACGGCAGCACGCTGTGCGTGGTCTCCGCCTATGTGCACTCCGGGGAGCTGAACACCCAGAAGCAGGTGGACAAGTACCGTTTCCTTCAACGCATGAACGTGCGCCTGCTCGAGCTGAAGAACGAGAAGGACCACGTGCTGGTGGTGGGCGATTTGAACGTCGTGCACACCGAGAAGGACATCAAGAACTGGAAGCCGAACCACAATAAGCGCGCCGGCGTGATGGACGAGGAGATCGCCTACTTCGACGGGTTCTTCGGCGCGGAGATCGGGTACAAGGACGTGGCCCGCGAACTGGCCGGCCCCGAAGCCCAGGGTCCCTACACCTGGTGGTCTTTCCGCGGGCAGGCCTTCGACAATAATGCCGGTTGGCGCATCGATTACCAGATGGCCACGCCGCAGCTCGCGGCGAAGGCCATCAAATCCCACGTAGACCGTGCCTCGGCCTACGATCTGCGCTTCTCCGACCATGCACCGCTGGTCGTCGACTACCAGTTCTAAAGGACCACTTCATCCCATGAGCGAAACATTCGCCACCACCACCCGTCCCCGCGTCCTGTCGGGCATGCAGCCCTCGGCCGACTCGCTGCACCTGGGCAACTACCTCGGCGCGCTGGTCAACTGGGTCAAGGCCCAGGACGACTACGAGGCGTTCTTCTTCATCCCCGATATGCACGCGATCACCGTGCCGCAGGACCCGGCCGAGCTGCGCAAGCGCACCCGGGTGACCGCGGCCCAGTACATCGCCGGCGGCATCGATCTGGAGAAATCCACGCTGTTCGTCCAGTCCCAGGTCCCCGAGCACGCGCAGCTGGCCTGGGTGCTGAACTGCCTCACCGGTTTCGGCGAGGCGAGCCGGATGACCCAGTTCAAGGACAAGAGCTCCAAGGGCGGGTCCGACCAGTCCAGCGTCGGGCTGTTCACCTACCCGATGCTGATGGCCGCGGACATCCTGCTCTACCAGCCCCAAGGCGTGCCGGTGGGCGATGACCAGCGCCAGCATGTGGAGCTGGCCCGCGACCTGGCCAAGCGCTTCAACCACCGCTTCGGCGAGACCTTTGTGGTGCCCGAGGCCTTCATCCCGAAGGAAGGGGCGCGCATCTACGACCTGGCGAACCCGACCTCCAAGATGTCCAAGTCCGCAGAGTCCCCGGCCGGGCTGATCAACGTGCTCGACGAGCCGAAGCTGATCGCCAAGCGGATCAAGTCCGCGGTCACCGATGCGGGCAGCGTCGTCGCCTACGACCGGCAGGAGCAGCCCGGGGTCTCGAACCTGCTGGACATCCTGGCGGCGATGACCGGGCGCCAGGTGACCGAGCTGGTCGCCGAATTCGAGGGCAAGATGTACGGGCACCTGAAGGTGGCCGTGGCCGAGGCCGTGGTGGAACGGCTCACCCCGATCCGCGAGCGCACCCTGGCGTTGCTCGATGACCCGGCGGAACTGGACCGGCTGCTGCTGGCCGGGGCCGCCAAGGCGCGCACGGTGGCCTCGGCGACGATAACCGATGTCTACGAGAAGGTCGGCTTCCTGCCGCCGCTGGGAAGCCACGGCTAACCGTGATCGAGCCGCAGGCCGGAATGCTCGAGCCCCGCTTCACGCTGGGGGTCGTCATTCCCGTGCCCGAACCACAGCGCAGCGTGCTGCGCGAATGGCGGCGGGTTTATGGGGGAGCGGCGACCGAGCCGATCGCCCCGCATATCACCTTGATTTCCGGGTCCTACGGCGAGTCCTGGGAGCAGGCGGCCAGGCAGGTGCGCCGAGTTGCCCAGGGCAGTGCGTGCTTTGAGGTGCGGCTCGCCTCGGTCGGCTCCTTCCGCCCGGCCAGCGAGGTGGTCTACCTGCCGCTGGCGGCGGGGGCCGAGCGGTGCTGGGAGCTGCATCGGCAGCTGCTGGCCGACCAGTTGCGCCACGAATCGCAATTCGAGTACCACCCGCACCTGACGATCGCGCAGAACGTGCCCAGTGCGGACCTGGATGCCGCGCAGGAACAGCTGCGCGAGGTGGAGCTGAGCTTCGAGGTGCGGACTTTGCAGCTGTTCGACACCCGCGGCGGGGCGTGGAATCTCAGCGAGGAACTCGCGCTGCGATGCTAGCGTTAACCGAACGGAAAGCAAAAACCCCGTGGAACAAAAATGTTCCACGGGGTTTTTCTCTGTCCGGCCAGCTGCACGGAACCCCAACAGCGCTACACATACTGACTCACGATGTGACGCGACCCGTGGGGTGCATCACATAATAGTCAGTGGGCCACGGTGATGGCCAGGGCAACGCGGCGGAGGAGAGACATGGATGTTCGGCAGCTGAGGTATTTTCTAGCGGTGGTCGACCATGAGGGGTTCAATCGGGCGGCCGAGCATTTGCTGATCGCACAACCATCGCTGTCGCAAACTATCAAAAGCCTTGAACGGGAAATCGGGCTGCCGCTATTCCACAGGGTCGGGCGCAGGGCCGTGCTCAGCGAGGCCGGCAAGGAGCTTGTGGGACCCGCGCGACTGGTGGTCCGGGACCTGGATGCCGCGCATTCGGCCATGTCAGCGTTGAAGGGGGTGCGCCGCGGGCGCCTGGAGCTGATCGCCATGCCCTCGCCCGCAATCGAACCGCTGACCACGCTGATAGCCGGCTACACCGAACGCTATCCGCAGATCTCCGTGAGCACCGCCGCGGCGTTTACCGTCGACGATGTGGTTTCCTCGGTGCGTAACGGCAGCAATGAAATAGGACTGCTTGGCGCGGATCGGCCCATCACCGCCCCCGGGGTCGACGTGGTGCAACTCGAACGCCAGCCGCTGATGCTGATCATCAATCCGACGGCCGATAATTTTGGGGCACGCGAGGTGCTCAGTGGCCAGGATCTCGGTGGGGAACGCGTCATCATCTCGCAGCGGGGCTCACTGATGCGCGCCCTGGTTGACGACCTTCTCGCCGGTGGCGTCAACATTGAGATCGTGGCGGAGGTTGCACATCGCACCTCGATACTTCCGCTGGTGTTGGCCGGCGTGGGGCACGCGATCCTCCCCGTCTCGTGGGCGCCGCTGGCGCGCCGTTCGGGACTTCGCGTGACGCGGCTGGAGCCTGTGGCCGAATTGCATGTGGCGATTATCAGCAGGCAGTCGAACCTGACGCCGGCAGCCCGGGCGTTTCTGAGCGTCGCCGAAGCGTATGCCGCGTCGAGTCTTGGCCACCACTCATAGGTTTTTCCTATTCGGAATATGCAATTTCAGTCTTGGACGCAATTCAGCGGAGCCGGTCTAATTGAAACTAAGTTCGCATGTGACGCGGAACACTTTCACTCCAGAGGAGAACGCTATGAGCCAGACCAAGGTATTCAAGATCGCTTCAATCCCGGCCGACGGCGTCGGCAAGGAAGTTGTTGCGGCGGGGCGCCGCGTGCTTGACACCATCGCCGAGCAATCCTCGGGCAAATTCGCCTTCGACTGGACCGAATTTCCTTGGGGCTGTGAATACTACGCCCAGCACGGGGTCATGATGGATCCGAACGGACTGGAAACGTTGAAGGACTTCGACTCGATCTATTTCGGTGCCGTCGGTTGGGAAAACGTCCCCGACCATGTCAGCCTGTGGGGTCTGCGCCTGAACATCACGCAGAACTTCGACCAGTGGGCCAACATCCGACCAGTGAAGTTCCTGCCCGGTGTCACCTCGCCGCTGCGCAAGGCCGACGACACCGAACTTGATTGGATCGTCGTGCGCGAGAATAGCGAGGGCGAGTACGCGGGACTGGGCGGGCGCAACCTATCGGGCCGTGGACCGGGCAACGAAATCGCGTTGCAGACCGCGTTGTTCAGCGAGAAGGGCTGCGAACGCATCATCCGCTTCGCCTTCGATCTGGCTCGCACTCGCACGGTGAAGAAGGTCTCCTCAGTCACCAAATCGAATGCCCAGCAGTACGGCATGGTGCTCTGGGACGAGGTCTTCAACCGGGTGGCCCTGGATTACCCGGAGGTGCGCACTGAAAGCGTGCTCGTCGACGCGATGAGCGCGAAGTTCATCCTGAATCCGGAAGAACTCTCGGTGGTCGTGGCCTCAAATCTCAATGCGGACATCCTTTCGGATCTCGGATCGGCTCTCGCCGGCAGCCTGGGCCTGGCGGCCAGCGCGAACCTGAATCCGGAACGCCGTTTCCCCTCGATGTTCGAACCGGTCCACGGCACCGCTCCGGATATCGCTGGCCAGGGGATCTGCAATCCGATTGGTGCGATCGCCAGCGCCGCGCTGATGCTCGAGCACTTTGGCCTTGAGCAGGAGGCGCGCCGAGTGGAGGCGGCCATCGAGGTCGCCACCGGCTCCGGAAACCTGACCCGGGACATCGGCGGCAACGCCGACACGGAAGCAGTCACCGAAGCCATCGTCCACGCGCTGAGCAGCACCCTGGCAGCCGTCTAAGCTGCGCCACGGCGCTCTCGGGTCGGGTGCTCGACCCGACCCGAGAGTCCGCACTCCGCCCACGGAGCGACTTAGTCTTCGACCCCCCACATATTTTCTAGTCTCGCTCCTAAGCACGCCTGAGATCCACGGAGTAAGACTTATTCCAACACTGAGGTAGGAATCATGGGCAATACCATGCACAGCGAAAGCAACCCTCCCGTACGCAAGCGCTGGTACCGGCAATTGTACTTCTGGGTGCTGATCGCCATCGTCGCCGGCATCATTCTGGGCTGGCTCGCGCCGAAGACCGGTCAAGCCATGCAACCGATCGGTACGACATTTGTCGAAGCGATGAAAATGCTCATCGGTCCCATCGTCTTTTTGACCATTGTTGGCGGCATCGCCAGCGTTGCCGACCTGAAGAAGGTCGGAGCCACGGGGCTAAAGGCATTAGGCTACTTCCAGATCGGCACCATCTGCGCAATGCTCCTGGGACTAGTAGCGATCAACATCTTCCGCTTGGGTGACGGTGTGAACGCCGATGCGAGCAAGATCGAAACCACCGGCCAGGCGGCCGAACTCATAGACAAGGGCGAGAACCAGCAGTGGTGGGAATTCCTCACCCATATCATCCCGGGATCCGTCGCTTCGCCATTCGTCGAGGGCGACATCCTGCAGATCATTTTCATGGCTGTGGTGTTCGGTATCGCGATCAACGCGGTCGGTAAAATAGGTGCCCCGGTGCTGGAGATGGTTCAGCGTCTGACAACGGTCATCTTCAAGGTGTTGAACTTCATCATGAAAGCAGCCCCGCTGGGCGCCTTTGGCGCCATGGCCTTCGCCGTGGGCAAATACGGGGTGGAAACGCTCTCAAGCTTGGGCTGGCTGATCCTGCTCTTCTATGGCACTTCTATCGTCTTCGTCGTCTTCTTCCTTGGCGGAATCATGGCCTTCTTGGGACTGAACATTTTCAAGATGTTTAAGCACTTCCGCGAAGAACTGCTGCTGATCCTGGGTACCTCAACGGCCGAACCGGCTCTTCCGGGGCTGATGAAGAAGCTGGAACATGCAGGAGTGAAGAAGGAAACCGTGGGCCTGGTGGTCCCTACCGGCTACAGCTTCAACCTCGATGGGGCGGCGATCTACCTGTCGCTGGCTGCCGTGTATATAGCCCAGGCCACCAACACGGACCTTACCGTCGGTCAGCAGATTGGAATGCTTGCGGTGATGCTGCTGACCTCGAAGGGCGCGGCAGGCGTGGCCGGCGGTGGATTCATCGCACTGACGGCAACGCTGAGCACATTGGGCACCATTCCGGCAGCGGGCATTATGCTGATCTTCGGCATCGACAAATTCATGTCCGAGTGCCGTGCTCTGGTGAACTTCTGCGGCAATGCGGTGGCTACGTTGTTCATCGCCTGGTGGGACAAATCCCTGGATATCGACCGGGTCCGCCGGGTTTTCAACGGGGAAGACGTTCCCGCCCTTGGAGCAACGGGCACAAACCGGGAGCAAGTCTCCCCGGAGCATGAAACGGAAGCAGTCCTGGAATCGGAACCCGATCCGCATAAGTGCGATGAACCCGAAAATCAGTCAGAATCGCTAACGGGAGCTACAGCACGCTAACGGTTAAGCAAAAAAACAGGTTGGTCCCCGCGAATGTTCGCGGGGACCAACCTGTTTCAGCTCACTCTCCTGCACCCGGAAGAGCGCCGCGCAATGCCTACTGGGCGCGCACGTTGGCTTCGATCTTGGCTCCGACGTCCGGGTCGATATTCTTCCAGTATTCGATGGCGTTGGTGAGCACCGGTTCGATCACTCCGCCCAGCGCGCCGGTGACGGTTTCCACGAGTTCGGCGCGCTGGGCGTCGTCCATCACCTCGCGCACCAGGATGCCTGGCTGGACGAAGTCGCCATCGTCCTCACGCAGGGTGTAGGCCGAGCGGACCAGCTCGCCATCGGACTCGAAGGAGTTCTCCGCCGGACCGGTCTGGTCGCTGTAGCTGTCGCCGAAGGAGTTCGGGGCGTAGACGCTGCGATCCGAGGTGTGCTCGTAGGTCATGCTTCCCTCGAAGTTGTACGAGGTGACCGGGCATTTCGGCTTGTTCACCGGCAGCTGCTGGAAGTTGGTGCCGATGCGGTAGCGCTGGGCATCCGCGTAGGCGAAGTTGCGGCCCAGCAGCATCTTGTCCGGGCTCATGCCCATGCCGGGAACCATATTGCCCGGGGAGAAAGCCGCCTGTTCGATCTGCGCGAAGAAGTTCTCCGGGTTGCGGTTCAACGTCATCGTGCCGACCTTGATGCGCGGGTAGTCCTTCTTCGACCAGACCTTGGTCAGATCGAATGGGTTGTAGCGGTAGGTCTTGGCCTCGTCGTACGGCATGACCTGGATGTACAGGTCCCACTTCGGGAAGTTGCCGGCCTTGATGTTCTCGAACAGGTCGCGGCGGTGGAATTCGGCATCGGAGCCGGCCAGCGATTCGGCCCTCTCCCCGCCCATGGTTTCGAACTTCTCGGACTGCTGGTTCAGGAAGTGGTACTTCACCCAGAACTTCTCGCCATTGGCGTTGACCCACATGTAGGTGTGCGATCCGTAGCCGTTCATTTCGCGCCAGGTCTTCGGCAGGCCGCGCTGGCCCATGATGTAGGTGACCTGGTGGGCTGATTCGGGGTTCTGCGTCCAGAAGTCCCACTGCATGGTGCCGTCGCGCAGCCCAGAGTCGGGCAGGCGCTTCTGCGAGCGGATGAAGTGCGGGAACTTCATCGGGTCGCGCACGAAGAATACCGGGGTGTTGTTGCCGACCAGATCGAAGTTGCCTTCGGTGGTGTAGAACTTCATCGAGAAGCCGCGCACATCGCGCCAGGTGTCCGGGGAGCCGAGCTCGCCAGCGACGGTGGAGAAGCGCATCAGGGTTTCGGTTTTGACGCCGGGCTGGAACAGGGCCGCCTTGGTGTACTGCGAAACGTCTTCGGTGGTTTCGAATTCGCCGAAAGCGCCGGAGCCCTTGGCATGCGGGCGGCGTTCCGGAACGTTCATCCGGTTGAAGTGCTGCAGGGTTTCGACCAGGTGGTGGTCGTGCAGGACGATTGGCCCGTCGGCGCCTACGGTGAGCGAGTTGCGATCGCTGACCGTCGGAATGCCAGCCTGGGTGGTCGAACCAGAGGGGTTCACGTTCTTGTTCTCAGCCATTGTTTCTCCTTTGCGTGGAAATTACATGTTTGCCAGGAACGGGTTTACCCCGTGCGCTCCGCGGGCAGCTGCGACGCGGACGCCCTGTGCATGGGCCTCAACCACGGACGGGTGGCGTGCGTGGAAGTCTGTGAAATTTTTAGGGCTGCTGGCGTCGCCGCCAGCTCCCTTGTTGCTCATCATGCCACAAATCAGAATCGGTCAAAATACGCTGGAGGGAATTCCTCCGCTGGTTGCCAGCAGTTAACGCGAAGGGGCCCGAACCGGATGGTTCGAGCCCCTTGGCGGGTTAAGGATGAATCCTTAGATGGTGCGCGACAGGATCGCCTGCTTGACCTCGGCGATAGCCTTGGTCACCTGGATGCCACGTGGGCAAGCTTCGGAGCAGTTGAAGGTGGTGCGGCAACGCCACACGCCTTCCTTGTCGTTCAGGATCTCCAGACGCATGTCGCCTGCATCATCGCGCGAGTCGAAGATGAAGCGGTGCGCGTTGACGATGGCTGCCGGGCCGAAGTACTGGCCGTCGGTCCAGAAGACCGGGCAAGACGAGGTGCACGCGGCGCAAAGAATGCACTTGGTAGTGTCCTCGAACTTGGCGTGGTCTTCTGCCGACTGGTAACGCTCGCCGGAAGGCTCATGGCCTTCGTTGATCAGGAACGGCATGACCTCGCGGTAGGACTGGAAGAACGGTTCCATGTCAACGATGAGATCCTTTTCAAGGGGCAGGCCCTTGATGGCTTCAACGGTGATCGGCTTGGAGGTGTCCAGATCCTTGAGCAGGGACTTGCAGGCCAGGCGGTTGCGGCCGTTGATGCGCATCGCATCGGAACCGCAGACGCCGTGGGCGCAAGAGCGGCGGAAGGACAGCGAACCGTCGTGCTCCCACTTGATCTTGTGCAGGGCGTCCAGCACGCGGTCCGTGCCGTACATGGTCAGCTTGAAGTCTTCCCAGTAAGCGTCAGCGGTGCTCTCCGGGGTGTACCGGCGAACACGCAAGGTGATGTCGAAGGTAGGGATCTCTCCGCCGCCGCCGACACCTGGCTTGAGTTCAATCTTTGATGCTGGTTCCGGAAGTTCCGTGCTCATTAGTACTTACGCTCCATCGGCTGGTAACGGGTGAAGATTACGGGCTTGGTTTCCATGCGAATGCCGGAAATGCCCTCGGTGGTAGCCGTTGCGTCGCGGTACGACATCGAGTGCTTCATGAAGTTCTCGTCGTCGCGGTTCGGGTAATCTTCGCGGTAGTGTCCGCCGCGTGATTCCTTGCGGTGCATGGCTGCAGCGGTCATGACCTCTGCCATGTCCAGCAGGAAGCCGAGCTCGATGGCCTCAAGCAGGTCAAGGTTGAAACGCTTGCCCTTGTCCTGGACCGAAACATTCTTGTAGCGCTCGCGCAGTTCTTCGATGACTACCAGTGCACGATCCAGCGAATCCTTGTCGCGGAACACCTGGACGTTCGCATCCATGATGTCCTGAAGTTCCTTGCGCAGTACCGAAACGCGCTCGGTGCCGGTGGAGTTCAGCATGGAGTCGATCTGGGAGCTGGTGAACTTCTCTGGATCTTCCGGAAGTTCCACGAAGTCCGCGGTGGCCGCGTACTTGGCCGCGGAGAGGCCAGCGCGCTTGCCGAACACGTTGATGTCCAGCAGCGAGTTGGTGCCCAGACGGTTCGAGCCGTGGACCGAAACGCAAGCAACTTCGCCGGCGGCGAAGAGGCCCGGGATCACGGTGTCGTTGTCCTGCAGGACCTCGGCCTCGATGTTGGTTGGCACGCCGCCCATCACGTAGTGCGCGGTCGGGAAGACCGGAACTGGCTCGGTGTACGGCTCAACGCCCAGGTAGGTGCGGGCGAACTCGGTGATGTCTGGAAGCTTCGCATCGATATGCGCCGGTTCCAGGTGGGTCAGGTCGAGCAGCACGTAGTCCTTGTTCGGGCCGCAGCCGCGGCCTTCACGCACCTCATTGGCCATCGAACGTGCGACGATGTCACGCGGAGCGAGGTCCTTAATGGTCGGAGCATAACGCTCCATGAAGCGCTCACCCTCGGAGTTGCGCAGGATCGCGCCTTCGCCACGGGCCGCTTCGGAAAGCAGGATGCCCAAGCCGGCCAGGCCGGTCGGGTGGAACTGCACGAATTCCATGTCTTCCAGCGGGATGCCCTTGCGGAAGGCGATGCCCATGCCGTCGCCGGTCAGGGTGTGTGCGTTCGAGGTGGTCTTGAAGACCTTGCCCGCGCCGCCGGTTGCGAAGACAACCGACTTGGCCTGGAAGATGTGCAGCTCGCCGGTAGCCAGATCGTAGGAAACGACGCCGGCAACGCGCTTCTGCTTGTAGGCGGTGCCGTCCTCGCGGTAGGCATCCTCCTCAACCATGAGCATATCCAGCACGTAGTACTCGTTGTAGAACTCAACGTTGTGCTTGACGCAGTTTTGGTACAGGGTCTGCAGAATCATGTGACCGGTGCGGTCAGCTGCGTAGCAGGCGCGACGCACGGCGGCCTTGCCGTGGTCACGAGTGTGGCCGCCGAAGCGGCGCTGATCGATCTTGCCATCCGGGGTGCGGTTGAACGGAAGACCCATTTTTTCCAGGTCGAGCACGGCGTCGATGGCTTCCTTCGCCATGACCTCCGCTGCGTCCTGGTCCACCAGGTAGTCGCCACCCTTGACGGTGTCGAAGGTGTGCCACTCCCAGTTGTCTTCCTCGACGTTGGCAAGTGCTGCGCACATGCCGCCCTGGGCCGCACCGGTGTGCGAACGGGTTGGGTAAAGCTTGGTAAGCACTGCGGTGTGCGCGCGCTGACCGGACTCGATCGCGGCACGCATACCTGCACCACCGGCACCGACGATGACTACGTCGTACTTGTGTACCTGCATTCTTGATGCTCTCTTTTCTGAAAAATCTGTGTGGCTAAAAAAGGGGTTTTAGCACTGTGGCAACGGGCTGTTCACAACGCAAGGATCGAAGGTGAAGATCACCAGGGAGCCAAGCACGATGATGAAGATCGTCGACACATAGAGGACGCCCTTGAGCCAGGCACGGGTTGCGTGCTTCTCGGCGTAGTCGTTGATGATGGTACGCACACCGTTGGTGCCGTGCAGCATCGCCAACCAAAGCAGCGCCAAATCCCAGAACTGCCAGATTGGTGAGGCCCACTTGCCGGCAACGAAGCCGAAGGACAGGGCGTTAATGCCCGTGCCGGTCAGCAGGTTGGCGATCAGGTGACCGAAGATCAGAACGACCAGTACTACGCCGGATAGGCGCATGAACAGCCATGCGAGCATCTCGAAGCTGCTGCGGGACTTTGGTCCGCGAACATACTTCGGGTCTATACGCTGGCTACGGGGGGCAGCAATTTCTGCGCTCATGGTTTAGTGTCCTCCGAATGCAAGCGAGAGGTGGCGGATTGCGAAGCCGGCGAATACAACGACCCAAACGCCGATGACGCCCCACAACAGCTGGCGCTGGTACTTGGTGCCCTGCTTCCAGAAGTCAACCAAGATCAGACGCAGTCCATTGAATGCGTGGAAGAGGATGGCGGCGACCAAAGCGGTTTCACCGAGTGCCATCAGGGGGTTTTTGTACGTGGCAATCACTGCGTCGTATGCACTGGCATCGACGCGTACAAGTGCTGTATCAAGCACGTGCACTAAAAGAAAAAGGAAAATAACGACACCGGTGACCCGGTGTCCCACCCAGGACCACATGCCTTCACGGCCGCGGTATAGGGTGCCTGACGAAGTCTTCGACACTGAACTAAACCTCCAAGGCTCGCAACGGCGCATGTGTATATTGCACACAATGAGATTTGACGCACTTGTGCGAGCGTTCCTTGTGCGAGTCTAAACCACATATGAGCCTCGGTTCTATCTTGAGTCTCGCCCTTGTGAGTATGTTCACCGAATAGTGGCAAATATGCGCCAGAAGGCCGGAAATACGCGCGTAATAACGCATAGACACGTTTCGTATTTATTGATCGCCCGAGAGCTTCAATGACCGGGTTTGCCCACCGAATGAATTAGTGTTGTGCTCGTGAATGCAGACCTTTTAGCGCGATTCCATGGCGTGATTCCGGCCGGTGGCGTCGGAACCCGACTGTGGCCCCTCTCCCGAGCCTCGGCTCCCAAATTCCTGCACGATCTCACCGGCTCGGGTTCTACCCTGATCCGTGCGACGTACGACAGGTTGGTGCCATTGGCCGGTGAGCGGATTATGGTCGTCACCGGTCGTGCCCACCGCGGCGCGGTCATGGACCAGCTCCCCGAACTGTGTGACGAGAACCTGGTGCTCGAACCCGAGCCACGTGATTCGGCGGCCGCGATCGGACTCGCCGCAGCCATCCTGTATCGCCGTGACCCGAATATCATCATGGGTTCTTTCGCCGCCGACCAGGTCATTGGCCCGGTGGACATCTTCCAGAAGGCGCTGAGCGAAGCGATCCATACCGCGGCCACGGGCAAGATCGTGACGATCGGCATCCATCCGACTCATGCCTCGACGGCCTTTGGCTACATCAAGGCCGGCGATTTGCTAAAAGTTGCCAACGCGCCCACCGCCCGCGCCGTCGTGGAATTCGTGGAGAAGCCGGATGAGGATACGGCCCGCGGCTACCTGGCCGGCGGCGGATTCCTCTGGAATGCCGGAATGTTCGTCGCCCCCGTGGGGCTGATGCTCGAGCACCTCAAGTCGAACGAGCCAGATCTGCATGCCGGCCTGATGCGCATCGCCGAGGCGTGGGATACCGACGAGCGCGAAGCCGTCATGAACGAGGTCTGGACCGACCTGCCCAAGATCGCGATCGACTACGCGGTGGCCGAGCCCGCCGCGGCCGCCGGCGACGTCGCGGTGATTCCCGGCGTTTTCAACTGGGATGACGTCGGGGACTTCGCCGCCATCGGTCGGCTGAACAAGGCCAGCGAGGACACCGGGGTGATCTCCCTGGGGGAGAACGTTCGGGTGTATTCGGATAATGCCACCGGCGTGGTCTATGGGGATCGCCCCCGGGTGGTTGCGCTGATCGGAATCGACGATGTGATCGTCGTGGATACGGCCGACGCCTTGCTCGTCACGACCAAGGAGCACGCGCAGAAGGTCAAGCAGACGGTGGAGAAGCTCAAGGCCTCCGGAGCTACCGACGTGCTCTAGCGCACGCAGTTTCCGACGCCCGCGGCCGACTCGAAAGGATAGGTCACGGGCGTTTTTGTTGGTTGTGAGGACTATCTCGAAGCAGCGGATGGCGAAGGCGGCCAGGCGCGCCAGCAAGCCGGTATAACTAGACCCGGCGGCACAAATTCGGATGCTCGCGGTGCCTCGGATTCACGGTTTCGGGTGCTTTTCGACACGAATTTGAGTAGGTTTGAACGCATGTCAACGGCTAAGAATGATTCCGAACCGCCAAGCAAACCCAACGACCAAGCCAAGGTGCCCGAACCGGTCCAGAAAGAAACTCGAATCAATCGAGTTGTCTTTTTCGGTTCGGCCTCGCTGGTGCTCGGCATCGCCCTGTGGGCCATTCTCGATAGGGAGTCTGCCGACGCGGTGATCGGAGCCACGGTCGCCTGGATCGGCAAGAACTTCGGCTGGTACTACACGCTCATCGTCGTCTCCGTGCTCGTCTTCGTCATCAGCATCGCCATTTCGAAGGTCGGCAAGACCCGGCTGGGGCCGGATCATTCACGGCCGACCTTCAACGTTTTCACCTGGGCTTCGATGCTTTTCGCGGCCGGCATCGGCATCGACCTGATGTTCTTCTCGGTGGCCGAACCGATCACGCAGTACCTGGCGCCACCTACCGGAGAGGGCTCAACCGTTGAGGCGGCCCGCCAAGCGGTGGTCTGGACGCTCTTCCACTACGGACTGCTGGGATGGGGGCTCTACGCGCTGATCGGACTGGCGCTGGGCTATTTTGCCTACCGGCACAATCTTCCGCTGTCGATCCGCTCCGCCCTCTACCCGCTGCTGGGCCGCCGGATCAATGGCTGGATCGGCCACTCCGTGGATATCGCGGCCATGCTGGGTACGATTTTCGGCATCGCGACCTCGCTGGGCATCGGCGTGGCCCAGCTGAACTATGGGTTGAATTTCATGTTCGGAATTCCCGAGAACATGAGCTGGCAGATCGTGCTGATCGTCTCGGCCGTCTTCATGGCCACGATCTCGGTACTGACCGGTGTGGAAAAAGGCATTCGCCGGCTATCCGAACTCAACGTGTTGCTGTGCATTGCGCTGATGCTCTTTGTGCTGATCGTCGGCGGTACCGCCTACCTCTTCGACGGCATCATCATCAACATCGGCGACAGCCTCGCGAACTTCCCTGGCATGGCGCTGGATACCTTCGCCTATGACCGACCCGATGAGTGGCTCAATGGCTGGACGCTCTTCTTCTGGGCGTGGTGGATTGCCTGGGCGCCCTTCGTCGGACTGTTCCTCGCCCGCATTTCGCGTGGGCGAACCATTCGCCAGTTTGTCACCGGCGTTCTGGTAGTTCCTTTCGCCTTCATCCTGTTGTGGATCTCGATCTTCGGCAACAGCGCGCTGGCGCTGGTGCGCGGCGGAAATGAGGCCTTCGGCGAGGTCGCCATGAACACCCCCGAGCGGGCCTTCTATTCGCTGCTCGAGCAGTACCCGGGTACCCCCATCACCGCGGCGATCGCCACCTTCACCGGCCTGCTGTTCTACGTCACCAGCGCCGACTCCGGTGCCCTGGTGATGGCGAACTTCACCTCGCATCTGAAGGATGCGCAATCGGACGGTTCGAAGCCGGTGCGCCTGTTCTGGTCGCTGGCCACGGGCCTGCTGACCTTGGGCATGCTCTTCGTCGATGGCGTGCCCACCCTGCAAGGCGCGACCGTCATCATGGGTCTTCCCTTCTCCTTCGTGCTGCTCTTCATCATGCTGGGACTGTTTAAATCGCTGCGGGTTGAATCTGCGCTGGCCGATAGCTATCAAGGGGCCATGCACAAGGTGCTGAGCAGCCGGATGGGTCCCAGCTCCGAACGGCGCAGCTGGAAGCAGCGCCTGTCCCGGGCGATGAATTATCCCGGGCACCGGGCGGTGCAGCGTTACCTCGCTGAGGTGGCCGAGCCTGCACTGCGCGAGGTGAGCGAGGAGTTCACCGCCCGCGGCGCAGCTGTTCAGCTGGAGACCGAAGCGGTGCATAACCTGAACCTCGACTCCCTGGACCTGGTAGTCGGCAACGGGCAGGAACGTCCCTTCAAATACCAGGTGTACCCGGTCCAGCTTCCGGTACCGAGCTACGCGAGAGTCTCCGCGGGCGACGACATCTATTACCGCATCGAAGTCTTCTCCCAAGAAGGCAGCCACGGATACGACCTGATGGGGCTGAGCAAAGAGCAGCTCATCTGCGATGTGCTGGACCAGTACGAAGCGCACCTCACCTTCCTGAACGCACAGATCGAATCCGATGGACCCAGCCAGATCAACGCGGCGGGAGCCGGAAAGTCTGACTGGGAGTCGGACTTTGAAACTTCCTCTATTCCCCTGATAACTAAGACGAAGGACGAGTCATGAGTTTTCCGCAGAACCAAAACGAGCTACTGCTCAATGCCGCGACGATTTATATTGACGGCAGCTTTGGCCCGGCCAGCTCGGCCGCGACCAGGCAGATCTTCTGCCCGGCCAATGGTCAGCCGGTAGCCCT
>NZ_PCPS01000007.1 GCF_002975405.1 Arthrobacter sp. MYb229
CGTGACGACAACCGCGAAGGTGGATTCCGTGGCAGCCGTGACGACAGCCGTGGTGGTTTCAAGCGTGACGATAACCGTGGCGGCGGCTTCAAGCGTGACGACAACCGCGAAGGCGGATTCCGTGGCGCCCGTGACGATAACCGCGGTGGCTTCAAGCGTGACGATAACCGTGGCGGCGGCTTCAAGCGTGACGACAACCGCGAAGGCGGATTCCGTGGCGCCCGCGATGATAACCGCGGTGGCTTCAAGCGTGACGATAACCGTGGTGGTTTCAAGCGCGATGACAACCGCGAAGGCGGATTCCGTGGTGCCCGTGACGATAACCGCGGTGGCTTCAAGCGTGATGACAGCCGTGGTGGCACCCGTGACGATAACCGCGGTGGCTTCAAGCGTGATGACAACCGCGGTGACTTCCGAAGCAAGGGCGACCGCCCCGATCGCGGAAGCCGTTTTGACGACCGGGGACCAGAGGCACCTCGCGCTCACAACCCGGGCGACCTGCGCATCTCGAACCGTCCCGACCGTGAGCAGTCGCCAGAAATCGACGAGGACGTTACCGGTAAGGAGCTGGATCGCGTCGCACGCGCCCAGCTTCGCTATCTCGAAGAGCGTTCGGCAAGCTGGGTTGCTAAGCACCTTGTAATGGCAGGGCGTCTACTTGAAGAAGATCCAGAGCTGGCCTACGAGCACACACTGGCAGCTTCCCGTCGTGGTGGCCGTGTTGCGGTCGTCCGAGAAGCAGTTGGCATCGCTGCCTACCACGCAGGCAAATATGCTGATTCGTTGCGTGAACTGCGCACTCACCGCCGGATCTCCGGTTCGGACTACAACCTGCCGTTGATTGCCGACTCGTTGCGTGGCCTGGGCCGTGCCGAAAAGGCTATCGAACTGGCGCACTCCGAGGAATGCGCGAACCTGGAAACCGCAGTGAAGGTCGAAATGCATATGGTTGCGGCCGGCTGCTTCGGCGACTTGGGACAACTTGATAAGGCCCTGTCGGAACTGGAGTCCTTGGAGCAGCTAGACTTCAACCGTGCCTATTCGTTCAGCCCGCGTTTGTTCACCGCCTACGCTGATCTGCTTTCCGCAGCTGGACGTGGCGAAGAGTCAAAGCGCTGGTTTGCTCAGGTCGCTACTGCCGAGCGGGCCCTAGGCATCGAGGAAGAAACCGAATCCTTCATCGTGGATCTGGCTCCAGAGATGGACGAAGAGGATGAGCGTCCACGGGCCAAGGACGTGGTTGATGAAAACATCGTCGTCGTAGCTGATGAGCACGATGCTGTCGCAGAGGCCGACTCGGACGAAGCCGAGGAAGACGAAGTTGATACCAAACTAGACGGCATCGACGAAGACGACTCAGTTGCCGAGCAGACCGGCATCGATGAAGAAGACGCACTGGTCGAGGTTCAAGCCGAAGAGGCCGAGGCTGAGATCGAGACCGAAACCGACTCCCAGAAGTAGGAACTAGTACCGAATGCTGATCTCCGGATTTGATTCTGTGCTTTCCGACCTCGATGGCGTCGTCTATGCGGGTCCCAATGGGATCCCCGACGCCGTCGAGTCGTTGAATGCACTAGCCGAAGTAAACGTCGCTCTGGCGTTCATCACCAATAATGCGGGGCGATCGCCGATGTCGGTCGCGGCCCACCTGCGTCAGCTTGGTGTGAAAACCGGTGCTGAGCAGGTTTTCGGTTCTGCCGATGCCGGCGCCGAAATGCTGGCACGCGAATTGAATCCGGGCAGCAAGGTCCTAGTGGTCGGGTCCCCGTATCTGCGTGAATGCATCGCGGTGCGGGGACTGGAAGTCGTCGAATCGCACAAAGACGAGCCGGTGGCGGTGATCCAAGGCTTCGATCCTAACGTCGCATGGAACGATCTAGCCGAGGCAAGCTATGCCATCAACAACGGCGCCCAGTGGGTTGCCACAAACACGGATCTCACGATCCCACGCGCCGAGGGCATCGCCCCGGGCAACGGTTCGTTGGTCCACGCGGTAAAACTGGCCACCGGTGTGACCCCACGTGTGGCCGGCAAGCCTGAATCCTATCTTTTCTCCCGCGCCGCGGACCGACTCGATTCTCGGCGCCCATTGGTAGTCGGTGATCGTCTTGACACCGATATTCTCGGTGGCTATCGGGCGGGGTTCTCAACCGCGCTGGTGCTGACCGGTGTAGATTCCCCGCGCACTGCGCTAGGGGCCCCGGTTGCCGAACGTCCAAACTACTTGATTTCAAGTCTCGCGGACCTCTACCGGCCGTACCCGACGATCAAGGTCCTCGGATATGGGGTTCAAGTCGGCGAGTCTGTAGCGAAGGTGGAAGGTGACTCCATTGAGGTCAACGGGAACGAATCGGACCTGAATGCCTGGCGGGCCGCGTGTCACGCATGGTGGCTGGCTCATTCGCGTCAGCAAGAACATGTCAGCCCAGTAATCCGGTTCACCTCCCGCGGATTGGATACCCTGCGACGAGCACAGAGGTGAATGACGTGAACATGGAACCCCCTCGCCCCAAGCCAGTAGCCCCCATGGACGACCAGCGGGTAGACGCAACGTTGTCCTCGCTAGGGCAGCAGGATGTGATCGCGCACGCCGCAGTATATGAGCAGCTGCTCGATTCCCTCCAAGCCGAACTCAATTCCACGGAGCTCCACGGATGAACCGACTCGATCAGGAACTTGTTTCTCGATCTCTGGCCCGTTCGCGCACCGAGGCCGCCAAGCTCATCGAGGCTCACCGGGTGTTGCTCGATGGAGTGTGCGTCACCAAGGCCGCCAAAAAAATTCCGACCACGGCCAGGCTCGAAGTGCTGGCCAGTATCGGCGAAGAATACGTTTCCCGAGCCGGGCACAAGCTTGCCGGAGCACTAGATGTGTTTACGACCGTCGACCCAATGTCTATGCGCTGTCTCGATGCAGGAGCGTCGACCGGCGGATTCACCGATGTGCTATTGCGCCGCGGGGCTAAGCATGTAGTGGCAGCCGATGTTGGGCATGGACAGCTCGTCGATCAGATCCGCCAAGACCGACGGGTTTCGGTTTTTGAAGGGCTTAACGTTCGTTATCTGAAACCCGAAGATATTGGAGGAGAAGTCGACCTTGTAGTGGCCGACTTGTCCTTCATCTCCTTGCGCTTGGTGATCGATGCGCTCGCGGGAGCAACACGCCTAGGCGGTTCCTTGATGTTGATGGTCAAGCCGCAGTTTGAAGTTGGCCGCGACCACTTGAACCGCACCGGTGTGGTTTCATCTCCCGAGCTACGCCGCAGCTCCATTGAAGGCGTCGTGAAAGCCGCGCGGGAAGCCGGGCTGGAGCTTTGCGGAGTAGCCCGCAGCCCGCTGCCCGGACAAGACGGCAACGTTGAATTCTTCCTTTGGCTCGGAAAAGTTCCAACCGGTCATCAACAATCGGTCAGTGAAACCGAAATGTGGGACGCGGTTGACTACTCTTAGAAGTGACTTGCTTGTGCGGTGACATACTCAGCGCCAAGCACATACCTCGAACCAGAGAGGGGCAGCCTGCCTTGCGACGCATTCTAGTTTTCACCCACACCGGGCGCCAAGAAGCGATCGCCGCGGCCATCGAAACCTGTGGGTTGCTCGATGCGGCAGGTGTGATGCCGGTAATGCGTCAAAAGGATCACGAAGCAGTGCTGGAGGCCAGCCACGGGCTGCAGGTTCCCATGGAGATCTTGGACCAGGACTGCACCATCGATGAGGTGGATCTGGGCGTAGTCCTTGGCGGCGACGGGTCGGTGCTGCGCGCCGCGGAACTGGTCCGCCAAGCGCCGCTGCCATTGGTCGGCGTGAATCTAGGGCATGTCGGTTTCCTTGCGGAGGCCGAGCGCTCCGAGCTGGCGAGCACCGTACGGGATCTCGTCTCCGGTGCATATTCCGTCGAAGAGCGGATGACCATCGAGGTTAAGGTGTGGTTGGACAATGTCTGCCTGGCCGAAACTTGGGCTCTGAATGAAGCCGCCGTTGAAAAAGCCAACCGTGAACGCATGATCGAAGTGGTAATCGAGGTAGACGGTCGACCAATCTCCACATTCGGCTGCGATGGCGTCGTGATGGCTACCCCCACCGGATCTACCGCATATGCATTCTCGGCTGGAGGCCCGGTAGTTTGGCCAGAGGTTGCCGCGCTGATTATGGTTCCGATTAGTGCGCATGCGCTGTTTGCCAAACCGCTGGTGGTTTCCCCGGACTCGGTTATGGCTGTGGAGACGCTCACTCGCTCAGAGGCCGGTGCGGTGCTGTGGTGCGATGGGCGCCGTACCATCGACCTGCCTCCGGGTGCACGCATCGAGGTTACGCGCAGTGAAATACCGGTACGCATGGCTCGCTTGAACACCACTCCTTTCTCCGAACGTCTGGTGAAGAAGTTTGAATTGCCCATCCAGGGTTGGCGCGGACCTGCCGACGAGGACGATCGTCGTCCGGCGACCACCGCGCTGCAGGTGACCGGCCCGGGCTTTCAAAGCATTGAGCCGCACCACAAAGACGAACCAAGCATCCCCTTGGTAGCCCGTGACGAAACTAAGCAGTAGGAAACACGACCCGCAGTAACGATATTCGAACAAACTTACGATTGAGCAAGTACTATTAGGACGAGAACTGGAACGCATGAACTAGAACGACCGGGAGCGGGCTATGATTCAGGAAATTTCGATCTCCAACCTTGGCGTGATCACTAAGGCAACTCTGCCACTGGGGCCGGGGTTGACGGTAGTCACCGGTGAAACGGGCGCGGGTAAGACCATGGTCATCACCGCCTTGTCACTATTGCTTGGGCGGCGGGCCGATGCAGGTGCCGTGCGAAACGGCGCCAAGCATGCGCTGGCCGAAGCGGTCGTGCATCTGGAGCCCGACAATCACGTACTTGAATCCGCCACCCATGCCGGCGCGTTCGTGGACGAGGTGGGGGAGAAGAGCGAACTGATCCTCACCCGGTCGCTGTCCGCGCAGGGGCGCTCGAAGGCGACTGTCGGAGGACGAAGCGCTCCGGTAGGTTTGCTGGCCGAATTGGGCCAAGAGCTTGTCGCGGTGCATGGCCAGTCCGATCAGATCCGTCTGAAGGAAGCCAGCGCGCAGCGCGACGCGCTGGACCGTTTCGCTGGCTCGGCCCTTGCCCGCACGTTAAGCAGCTATCAGCGCACCTATCGGCAGTGGCGCACCGCCAGCAAGGAACTCTCGGCGCTGAAGCAAGACTCGCGAGATCGGGTGCGCGAAGCCGAAAATCTACGACTGGCTCTCGACGAGATCGATTCGCTGGAGCCAATGCCAGGCGAAGACGAACAACTGCGCGAAACCGCAATCAAGCTGGGCAATGTCGAATCGCTGCGCAACGCCAGCCAGCAGGCTCGCGCGATCGTCGACAGCGAAGATTTTGAGACCCCCGGGATCACCACCCTGGCCGAATCCGCTCGCGGTGTGCTCGCGCAGTCAAGCGGCGATGATCCAGCATTGGCGGCATTTGCCGAGCGCGCCGCAGAATTGGGCATTCTCGCCTCCGAACTTTCTAGTGATATGGCCAGCTATGTTTCGGACCTCGATGAAGAGGGGCCGGAGCGGCTGGCGCTGATCGAATCCCGCCGCGCGGAACTGAACAAGCTGCTGCGCAAGTACGCACCGAGCATCGATGAGGTGCTTGCCTGGGCTGATGAGTCCCGACAGCGGCTGGAGCAGCTTGGTTCCGATGACACCCGCATCGAGGAGCTCGAAAGCACGGTGGTCGAACTGGAGCAGAAGGCCGCGTCGCTGGCTACCGAACTATCCGAGTCTCGTCGTAAGGCGGCCGCAAAGCTCTCCAAGCGGGTCAGCGAGGAATTGACGGCGTTGGCCATGCCGGATGCGAAACTATTTGTCGAGATCAGTGAATTGCCTGAACCCGGTGCCTACGGCCAAGACCAGATCGAGATGCTGCTTGCTCCGCATGCCGGCGCCTCGCCGCGGCCGCTGGGCAAGGGGGCCAGTGGTGGTGAGCTCTCACGCGTGATGCTTGCCATCGAGGTGGTGCTCGCGGCGGTGGACCCGGTGCCAACCTTTATCTTCGACGAGGTCGACTCGGGCGTGGGCGGCAAGGCGGCGGTAAGCATTGGTGAGAGGTTAGCCATGCTCGCGCGCCATGTGCAGGTCATTGTGGTCACACACCTGCCCCAGGTTGCCGCTTACGCAGATCGTCATATCCGGGTGATCAAGACCTCAAATGGAAAATCCGCGGCCGGTGCAGGGTTTACCGCCAGCGATGTAATCACCTTGGACGAGGCCGAGCGCGTGCGCGAGTTGGCGCGCATGCTGGCAGGTCAGGAGGATTCCGACACCGCGCAGGCGCATGCCGAAGAGCTGCTCGCCGACGCGCGAAAGATGGTCGACGCTCTGGTGACGAAGAGCGCACGCTAGATTGCGGAATCGGACTTTGGCATCGCGGATGCGTGTCGTAGAGTTGCAAAGTGGATGGTCGGTATTCGCGCAAGCGAGCAATGGTGATAGGATGAAATCCCGTGGTGCAGCGTAATTTAACTCGTGATTCTCGGTCGTCTGAAACGACAAAGCATATCTTCGTCACCGGCGGTGTGGCCTCCTCCCTGGGTAAGGGATTGACGGCATCCAGCCTTGGACATCTACTTCGAGCTCGTGGTCTCTCAGTGACCATGCAGAAGCTCGATCCGTACCTGAACGTCGATCCAGGTACAATGAACCCCTTCCAGCACGGTGAAGTCTTCGTTACCGACGATGGCGCAGAAACCGACCTGGACATTGGACACTATGAGCGTTTCCTGGATGAAAATCTTCCAGGCAGCGCGAATGTGACCACCGGTCAGGTTTACTCAACCGTTCTGGAACGCGAACGTCGCGGCGAATACCTGGGCGACACCGTCCAGGTCATCCCGCATATCACCGATGAGATCAAGCGCCGTATGCGTTTGGCCGCCACCGATCCCGGTGCCGGCAAGTCCGCCCCGGACGTGATCATCACCGAAATCGGTGGCACCGTCGGCGATATCGAATCCCAGCCATTCCTCGAAGCGGCCCGCCAGGTCCGCCAGGATATCGGCCGGAAGAACGCCTTCTTCGTGCACGTCTCCCTCGTTCCATACATTGGTCCAAGCCATGAGCTGAAGACCAAGCCAACCCAGCATTCGGTGGCAGCCCTGCGCTCCATCGGCATTCAGCCAGACGCACTGGTAATCCGCTCGGACCGTGAAATTCCCGACGAGATGCGCGCCAAGCTCGGCCGTACCTGCGATGTGGAAACCGAAGCGGTCATTAGCTGCGCCGATGCGCCAAGCATCTACGAAGTTCCCAAGATCCTGCACTCCCAGGGCCTTGACGCCTACATCGTGCAGACCTTGGAACTGAAGTTCCGCGACGTGGACTGGGAGGGCTGGGACCGACTGCTGGACGTGGTGCACAACCCGAAGCATGAACTGACCATCGCTCTGGTGGGCAAGTACATCGATCTGCCAGATGCCTACCTGTCGGTTACCGAGGCGCTGAAGGCCGGTGGTTTCGCCAATGAATCCAAGGTCAAGATTCGCTGGGTGCCATCGGATGACTGCGCCACCGAAGACGGTGCACGCAAGTCGCTTGAGGGCGCCGAAGCGATCTGCGTCCCCGGCGGATTCGGCATTCGCGGCTTGGAAGGCAAGCTCGGAGCATTGCGCTTCGCTCGCGAAAACCAGATTCCAACCCTCGGCCTCTGCCTGGGGCTGCAGTCGATGGTGATCGAGTACGCCCGCAACATGGCCGGCCTGCCAGGGGCTTCCTCGACCGAATTCGATCCAGAATCTTCCACCCCGGTCATCGCGACCATGGAAGAGCAGCTGAGCATCGTTGACGGAAAGGGCGATCTTGGCGGCACCATGCGTCTGGGACTGTATGACGCGAGGCTCGCAGCAGGATCGGTCTTGGCTGAAACCTATGGCAAGACCGAGGTCGCAGAACGACACCGTCACCGCTATGAGGTCAACAACGCCTACCGTGCGCAGCTCGAAGAAGCAGGTCTGGTCTTCTCTGGTACCTCCCCGGACGGACAGCTTGTCGAGTTCGTGGAACTGCCTAAGGACGTACACCCGTACTACGTCTCCACGCAGGCCCACCCGGAACTCTCCAGCCGCCCAACCCGTCCGCACCCGCTGTTTGCAGGTCTGGTCGCCGCGGCGCTGGCCAAGCGCAACGCCTAAGCAAAACCCGGTTCTAAACCGTCTAAGGTAGTACCAGCAAGGTAATACCTATAGAAGGGCCCGTTCGCGTGGAACCACAACCGATAGCCGATGAACTTTCACCACGAGAGCTCATCGCCAGCGAAACCGTTTATGAAGGACGCATCTGGAATGTCGTCCACGATACGGTGCAACTTTCGGATGATGGAACCCGCATCGAGCGAGACTACATCGTGCACCCTGGTGCCGTGTCGATTCTCGCCCTCGATGGGCGTGAACGGGTCCTTCTCGTTAACCAATACCGTCACCCGGTAGGCATGCGGCTATGGGAGCTACCCGCTGGCCTGCTCGACGTGGCTGGCGAGCCGCCCTTGGACGGGGCGAAGCGCGAGCTCTGGGAAGAAGCCGATAGCACCGCCGAGACCTGGTCGGTGCTCACCGACGTGTTCCTCTCACCGGGCTCTTCCTCCGAGGCATTGCGCATCTTCTTGGCGCGCGATGTGCAGTTGGTGCCAGAGGACCAACGCCACGCACGGACCGAAGAAGAAGCTGAAATCATCACCCGCTGGGTGCCCTTGGACGAGGCTGTTGCCGCAGTGCTCGCCGGGGAGATCCACAACCCTTCGGCGGTCGTCGGCCTGCTGGCAGCGCACGCGGCCCGAGCCACCGGTTACGCCTCGCTACGCGAGGCCAACAGCGCCTTCGAAGCGCACCCTGGGCTGCGCAGCAAAGCCTCATCGTAGCGATGAGCCTTCCCGAGCACGCCGCGGTACCAAGCCCGAAGTCCTCGAAGTTCGCTTCCGCGCTACGCCGCTACTTGCAGCATCTGGCCATTGAACGCGGACTGGCGAAGAATACGCTGGAGTCCTACCGGCGGGATCTGACCCGGTACCAAGAAGCGTTGGAAGCGCGCGGCATCACCGACCCGGCACGCCTCACCGAGAATGAGGTCAGCGGCTACCTGCAACAGCTGGCCCGCGGGGATGCGGAGCACCAGGCGCTGGGGGCGCGTTCGGTCGCCCGGCATACGGTGGCCATCCGGCAGCTGCATAAGTATTGGGAGCTGGAGGAAATCTGCTCCCCGAATCCGGCCCGCGAGGTGCAGCCTCCGGCCGTCGGCCAGTCGCTGCCCAAGGCGATCAGCATTTCTGCCGTCACCCAGATCCTCGACTCGATCGCTCTCGATACTCCCGCGGGGTTGCGCGATCGGGCGATTCTCGAATTCTTGTACTCCACCGGGGCGCGCATTTCCGAGGTCGTCGCCCTGGACGTCGACGACCTGCACTTTGCCGCCGACGCGGTAGTGCGGCTGTTCGGCAAGGGCTCCAAGGAACGCGTTGTTCCGGTGGGCGGATATGCGCAACGCGCGGTGAGCGACTATTTGGTGCGGGCCCGTCCGGGGCTGGCCGCCAAAGGCAAGGGCACTCCGGCGTTGTTCTTGAATCAGCGCGGTGGGCGGCTTTCGCGCCAGTCGGTGTGGCTGATCCTGTCCAAGGCCGCCGAACGCGCCGGGATTCAGGGCGATGTTTCCCCGCACACGCTGCGCCACTCTTTCGCCACCCATCTGTTGGAGGGCGGTGCGGATGTTCGCGTGGTGCAGGAACTGCTCGGCCATGCCTCGGTCACCACCACGCAGATCTACACGAAGGTCACCGTCGATTCGCTGCGGGAGGCGTACCTCTTCGCGCACCCGCGCGTGAACTAGCGGAGTGGAGGCCACTACGATGGTGACCCAGCCGCAACCCGTCGCGCTCTTGGCGCTGCTGCGCGAAGGCACCCGGGGCACCGAGCTGCTATTGGGACGCAAGCTGCGCGGCTTTGGGCGGGGGAACATTGTGCTGCCGGGCGGAAAGATTGAGCCCGGGGAGTCTGCGCAGCAGGCTGCGATGCGGGAGTTCCGCGAAGAGACCGGGGTTTGTGTGCAATCGGCAGATCTGACGCTCGCCGCCCGGGTGGCCTTCACCTTTCCGGCGAATCCGCGCGCGGATATGGACTGCGCGGTCTTCACTGCGCGAATCGCCAGCGGAATGCCCGCGCCCAGCGAGGAACTTGAACCGTTATGGTTCCCTGTCGGCGAACTGCCGGTGAGGCAGATGTGGGAGGATTCCCCACTCTGGCTCCCGGCCTTGGCTGCAGGGACGCGGTTCACCGCGAAGATCATTCTGGCCGCGGATAATCTGGCGGTGCAATCGATCGATTTCGAGCCCTGGGACTAGGCTATTTTCGACGCGTCGGATGGAAGCGTGGCTTGGGACAGCGGAGCTTCGGATCCGCGCGGATCGTGGTTTTCGGCTTCGAATATCAAAAGGTCGCCCGGCTGGCAATCCAGGACCTGGCACAGCGCTTCCAGTGTGCTGAAGCGCACCGCCTTGGCACGTCCATTCTTCAGGACCGCAAGATTGGCCGGGGTAATGCCGATCCGCTCGGCTAATTCGCCGACCGCCATTTTGCGTCGGGCAAGCATCACATCGATATCCACTCGAATGGCCACTAAATCACCCCGCCCAACTCGGTGCGTAGCATGGCCGCTTGGGCTTCGGTGGTCGCCGCCTGCGACAGCAGATGACGCAGCACCAAGACGATCAGGGCGATGCCCGCTAGCAGGACACCGAATCCGCCGACCAGGAGCACTACGCCGGGAGCCACCGCCTCGCCCGGGGCCATGATCGCGCCAAGTACGAATGTCAGCACCGCTCCGGAGGCAATTGCGGTGATGATGATGTTGACGAATTTGAATGAGGCGTGGGTGAATACCGTTCCGCGCCGCACCCGGGCGACCAGCTTCCAGACGCAGACGCAGCAGATCTGAACGATCAGCAGGGCCAATACCGCGTAGCTGAACAACGAGATGCGCAGGTAGGCGAATTCTGCTGGACGGTCGGCCAGTTCCATGGCCGCCAGGGGGATCATGAAGCATTGGATGAAGAGTGAGCCGAGGACTACCAGTCCCAGCACGATTCGCAACGCCAAAGTGCTCGATTTACCCATGTGACACTCTCCAATTGTCGCTTAGCGATGCATACCTATCGAAAAACAATAGACCGAACCTGCCGGAAACGCAAGAGCGGGGTCGGACCCGTAGGTCCGACCCCGCCGAATGAGCCGTAGCTGCGCTAGGTGTTTACAGGGCGCGCTGCTCCGGGCCGTTGTATGCGGACAGCGGCCGGATCAGCGCGTTGGAGGCGCGCTGTTCGAAGATGTGGGCGGTCCAGCCGGTGATTCGCGCCGCGATGAAGATCGGCGTGAACATTTCGGTGTCGAAACCCATCAGGTGGTAGGTCGGGCCCGCCGGATAGTCGAGGTTCGGCTTGATCGCCTTGGCCTCGTCCATCGCGGATTCCAGCCCGTCGTACAGGCCGAGCATTTCGGAGCGATCGTAATGCTCGATCATCTTATCCAGCGCGGCCTTCATCGTCGGCACGCGCGAGTCCCCATGCTTGTAGACCCGGTGGCCGAAGCCCATGACCTTCTTCTTCGCGGCGAGGGCTTCTTCCATCCACGTTTTTGCGCGGGCCGCGGCATCCTTGCGCGACTCGTTCTTGTCGATTCCGATCTCGTCGAAGGTGTGCATCACCGCCTCGTTGGCGCCGCCGTGCAGCGGACCCTTCAAGGCGCCGATGGCACCGGTAACCGCCGAGTGCAGATCCGCGAGCGTCGAGGTGATCACTCGCGCGGTGAAGGTGGAGGCGTTGAAGGAGTGCTCCGCATAGAGCACCATCGACACGCGGAACGCGTCGACTACCGCCGGCGCGGCTTCTTCGCCGAAGGTCATCCACAAGAAGTTCGCCGAGTAGTCCAGGTCCTCGCGCGGAGGCACCACTTCCTGGCCGCGGCGGCGGCGCTGATCGTAGGCAACGACCGCCGGGAAGGCGGCGAACAGCTCCTTCGCCTTGCGCAGTTCCGCCTCGGGGGAGGAGTTCTCCGCCTCCAGGTGGTTCGCGCCGATCACCGAGACCGCGGTGCGCCCGACATCCATCGGGTGGCAATCTGTGGGCAGCAGATCGATGGCTGCCTTCACCCGCGGATCGAGCGCACGATTGGCCCGCTCGAAGGCGCAGAATTCGGTCAGCTCCGACTCGCTGGGCAGCTCGCCGGTCCAGAGCAGCAACGCGACCTCTTCAAAGGATTTGTTCGCCGCCAGATCCTGCACCGGGTAGCCGCGGTAGAGCAGCGAGTTGGTGTCCGGGTTGACCTTGGAGACGGCCGTGTAATCCACGACGACGCCTGCAAGGCCCTTCTTGATTTCCTCGGTGGTGGTCATGAGTTCATCCTCTTCGTTGATGGATTCCCGTGCTAGAGGTTCGAGTTGTTGGTATCGATGTCCAGGGTGGGGACTTGGAAGTTGAAGATCCCGGTGTCGAACCGGTTGTACGCCTCGTAGTCGACAAGCTCGTAGAGGCGTGACCTGGTTAACATGTTATCCACTTCACGCTCCTGAGTCCCATCCTCGCTGATTGCGTCGAGCACACGCTCGGCGGCGCCCATGGCGCTGCGCAGCAAGGTCACCGGGTAGATGATCAGCGCGACGCCCGCGTCGGCAAGCTCCTGGCGGTTGAACAGCTCGGATTTGCCGAACTCGGTCATATTCGCCAGCACCGGCACGTCGACCGCGTTGCAGACCGCTTCAAATTCCGAAACATTCTTCATCGCCTCGGGGAAGATCGCGTCGGCCCCGGCATCGACCATCGCCTTGGCCCGGTCGATGGCCGAGTCCAGCCCCTCCACCGCGCGGATGTCGGTGCGCGCCATGATCAGGAAGTTCTCATCGATGCGTGCGTCCGCGGCGGCGGCGATGCGCTTGAGCATGGTGTCGGTATCCACCACGTTCTTGCCGTCCAGGTGGCCGCAGCGCTTGGGGTTGAACTGGTCCTCGATGTGGCAGCCGGCCAGGCCGGCGTATTCAAGTTCCTGGATGCTGCGGGCCACGTTCATCGGCTCGCCGAATCCGGTGTCCGCGTCCACGATCGCCGGCAGGTCCGTCATCCTGGCGATCTGCCCGGCGCGGGTGGCGACCTCGGTCAGCGAGGTCAGCCCGATGTCCGGCAGGCCCAGGTCGTTGGCGAGCACCGCGCCGGAGATGTAGACCCCGTCGAAGTTCTTCTCGCCGATCAGCTTGGCCGAGAGCGGGTTGAACGCCCCGGGGAACTGGCGGGCGGCACCCGGGGTGAGCATTTCGCGCAGCGCGACCCGCTTCGCGGCGGGGGTGAGGGTTGAGTACAGCATGTTAGAACAGGCCCTTCGGTGCGTTCGACTGGTCGATCACGCCGGTGGCGGCGACGATGTTCAGCTGCTCCAGCTCGCCGGCGCCGAGGTTTTCCAGGTTTTCGGCGGCCGCGATGAAGCGGTCGATCTCCTGCTCGTCCACCAGGCCCGCGGCCAGGCTGCGGAACTTGTTGATGTACTGCTCGCGGGCGAAGGGGCGGGCGCCCAGCGGGTGCGCGTCTGCCACGGCGATCTCATCGGTGATCACGGTGCCGTCGTTCAGCGTGATTTCGACGCTGCCGCCGAAGGCCTTTTCCGCGATGTCCAGCGAGTGGTAGCGGCGGGTCCATTCGGCGTCTTCTTCGGTGGTGACCTTGTGCCACAGTTCGACGGTATCCGCGCGTCCGGCTCGCTCCGGGGCGTAGGAGTCCACGTGGTGCCAGGCACCGTCCTGCAGCGCGACGGTGAAGATGTAAGGGATCGAGTGGTCCAGGGTTTCGCGCGACGCGGTCGGATCGTACTTCTGCGGGTCGTTGGCGCCGGAACCGATCACGTAGTGGGTGTGGTGGGAAGTCTTGATCAGCACCGAGGCCACGTTCTTCGGATCGGTGGCTTCCGGGTGCTCGCCGTGCAGCTTGCGGGCCAGGTCGATCCAGGCTTGCGCCTGGTATTCGGCGGAGTGCTCCTTGGTGTAGGTGTCCAGGATCGCGCGCTTGGCCTCGCCGTCCTCGGGCAGCGGCACCTCGTAAGCGGCGTCCTTGCCATCGAGCATCCAGGCGATCACGCCGTCTTCGCCTTCGTAGATTGGGACCGGGGAGGTCTGCCCGCGCATCGCGCGGTCGGCGGCCTCGACGGCCATCTTGCCGGCGAAGGCCGGGGCATGGGCCTTCCAGGTGGAGATCTCGCCCTTGCGCGACTGGCGGGTCGCGGTGGTGGTGTGCAGGCCCTGGCCGACGGCCTGGAAGATCGTTTCCAGATCCAAGCCGAGCAGGGTGCCGATGCCTGCGGAGGCCGAGGGGCCCAGGTGCGCCACGTGATCGATCTTGTGCTTGTGCAGGCAGATCGCCTTGACCAGGTCGACCTGGATCTCGTAGCCGGTGGCGATGCCGCGGATCAGGTCCTTGCCCGAGGCCCCGGTGTGCTGGGCGACGGCGAGGATCGGCGGGATGTTGTCGCCCGGGTGGGAGTACTCGGCGGCCAGGAAGGTGTCGTGGTAGTCCAGCTCGCGCACGGCCACGCCGTTGGCCCAGGCCGCCCATTCGGGGGAGACCTTCTCGGTGATGCCGAAGACGTTGGCGCCCGTCCCGCCGGTGGACGGCGCGTGGGCCAGTGCCTGGGTGCGGGCGGCGATGATCGGGCCGCGGTTCAGCGAGGCGATGGCCACCGAGGCGTTGTCGATGATGCGGTTGATGATCATGTCGGTGACCTCGGCGGTGACCTCTACCGGGTCGACCGCGACGGAAGCGATCTTGTGGGCGAGCTGATCCTCGCGGGCCAGATTTTCCTCGGAGCGGTAAACGCGAACTGGATGATTGATCATGGTGTCCTTTCAGAGGCGACCGCGTGGGTCATGATGTGTTCAAACGATTGGTGCAGGTGCACGGTGGTGGCCGCCGCGGCGACCTCTGGTTTGCCCGAAGCGATGGCCCGGGCGATCGCCGCATGCTCGCCGGCGGACTGCTCGAGCCGATCGGGGTTGTCCTTGGCCAGCCGGCGCACCCGTTGCAGGTGGACGCGCAGCGTGCGCAGCGCGTGAGATAGGTAGGCATTATTGGCCGCGTCGTCGATCATTTCGTCGAGTTCGCCCACCAGCTCGTAGTAGCCCTCGGTGGGGGTGCTTGCACGCAGCTGCTTGGCGGCCGTTTCGAAGCGCCGTGCCAGCTTGGCGAAGGCCTCGCTCCGGCTTGAGCGGGCCGCGAGCCGCGCGCTTTCGCATTCCAGCGCCCGGCGCAAGACGAACAGGTCCTCGACGTGGGATTCGGAAACCTCGGAGACGATCGCACCGCGCCCGCGCTGCTGCACCGCCAGCCCGTCGGCGACCAAGCGGGCCAGTGCCTCACGCACCGGGGTGCGGGAGACTCCGAGCCTGGCCGACTGCTCCACCTCGGCGAGTACCGTGCCCGGTGACAAACGCCATTCGACGATGTCTCGGCGCAGGCTCTCGTAGACCTTGTCACTTGCTTTCATGGTTCGATTGTATACACGAATAGCGAAAAAGCGACAGAGAGCCCGAATATTTTTCGTCAAATAACGAGAAATGTATACATAACACTTGCGATCATGTGACTGCGCTCATACGCTTGGAATCGAAGTTACCGCACAGCCGCCGGGTGATGACGCCCGGCCCCAGGAGGGAAACATGGCACAGGAATACCGTCAGGCCTTTGACCAGGCCGCTGCCGATCCGGCCGCGTTCTGGCTCACCGCCGCCCAAGATGTGCACTGGGATAAGGAACCCACCCAAGCCATCGACGACTCGAAGGCGCCGTTGTACAACTGGTTCCCGGACGGCGAGCTCAACCTGTCGGCCAACGCGCTGGATCGGCATGTGGCCGCCGGGCGCGGAGACTCCACGGCCTTGGTCTACGACTCGGCAATGCTGGGGACGAAGACCGAGTACAGCTACAGCGAACTGCTTCGCGAGGTCGAAATCTTCGCCGGCGTGCTCAAATCCCGTGGGGTGGAAACCGGGGACCGCGTACTGATCTACCTGCCGATGATCCCGCAGGCGGTCATCTCCATGCTGGCCTGCGCGCGGCTCGGGGCGGTGCACTCGGTGGTCTTCGGCGGATTTGCGCCCAAGGAACTGGCCGCGCGCATCAACGACTGCGCGCCGGTCGCCATCGTCACCGCCTCCGGCGGCATCGAACCCTCGCGGCATATCGAATACCTGCCGGCCGTGGCCGAGGCGCTGGCGCTCGCCGATGCCTCGGTGCGCGATGTCATCGTCGCCCACCGCGAAGGCTTTGCACATACGCCCGGCGAATATCAGGGCGCGGCGGCGGTGAACTGGCTGGATTGGGACGAGCTGGCCAAACTCGCGCAGCCGGCCGGACCGGTATCGGTTCCCTCCACGCATCCGCTGTACGTGCTGTACACCTCCGGGACCACCGGGGCACCGAAGGGCGTGGTGCGCGATACCGGCGGCTACGCCACCGCGCTGCAGTATTCGATGAATGCGATCTACGACGTGCACCCGGATGATGTCATGTTCACCGCCTCGGATGTGGGCTGGGTGGTGGGGCACTCCTACATCGTGTATGCCCCGCTGATCGCCGGGGCCACCTCCGTGCTCTACGAGGGCAAGCCGATCGGCACCCCGGACGCGGGCGTGTTCGGGCGCATCATCGAGGACCACAAGGTCACCACGATGTTCACCGCGCCGACCGCCCTGCGCGCGGTGCGCAAGGCGGATCCCTCCGGTGCCATGATCGCCTCCCACGACCTGTCCACGCTGCGTGCGCTCTTTGTCGCCGGCGAGCGGCTGGACCCGGACACCTACCATTTCGCGGTGGACCTGCTGGGAATCCCGGTGGTGGATAACTGGTGGCAGACCGAAACCGGCTGGCCGATCGCCTCGAACCCGCTGGGGTTGGAGGAGCTGAGCGCCAAGGCCGGCAGTCCGACCACCCCGGTCCCCGGATTCAACGTGGAGATCCGCGACGCACTGGGTGAATTGGTGCCCGCCGGTGCCGAGGGGAACATCGTGATCAAGCTGCCGCTGCCGCCGGGCGCGCTGACCACCCTGTGGGGCAACGACCAGCGGTTCATCGACACCTACCTGAGCCAGATCGAGGGCTTCTACCTGACCGGCGACTCGGGATTCCTGGACGAAGACGGGTATCTGTTCGTGATGGGCCGCACCGATGACGTGATCAACGTGTCCGGGCACCGGTTGTCCACCGGGGCGATGGAACAGGTGCTGGCGAGCCATCCGGCGGTGGCCGAATGCGCGGTGATCGGCATCAGCGACGCGCTCAAGGGGCAGCGGGCCAGCGGCTACGTGGTGCTCAAATCCGGTGTCGACACCGATGCGGAGACGCTGAAGAAGGAGATCGTCGCGCTGGTGCGCCAGCATATCGGCCCGGTCGCCGACTTCCGCGAGGTCACCGTCGTCGCCGGACTGCCTAAAACCCGTTCGGGCAAGATCCTGCGCAAGACCATGCGGCAGATCGCGGACGGCAAGGACTACACGGTGCCCTCGACCATCGAAGACAGCACGGTGCTCGATGACCTGACCCGGTACCTGCGTCCACAGGCCTAGCCCGGAACCTCCGACGGTTAACGCTGCAAGGGCCTGGCCCCGCAGAAATTCTGCGAGGCCAGGCCCTTGCCTTGTGCGGTGGATAAAGTCCTAAGACGAGCACCATCGAGATCGCCAACCAGGCCGCGCAGTCGGTCACCATTTGCCCCTGGAATCACAGCGAATCATACCGAACGCCGCGAGAGAAGGTGGCGGAAACCTTATTCCGCCACGGACGGCGCTAGCTCGAATTGTGCCGGTATTCGAATTCCGGTCTCCCGCGCGTGCCATGCCGAGGCTGCTTCACCGCCGAATTAGCCATCGCCAGATGCTCCAGGTAGCGGCGCGCCGTCACGCGGGAAAGGCCCAGTTCTTCGCCGAGCTCGGTAGCCGAGAAGGCGCGGGCGGGGCTGGCTGCCAGATGGGTGCGCACCTGCTCCAGGGTCTGGCTGATCAGCCCCTTGGGCAGGGACAGCGAGGCGCTGGTGGTGCGCAGCGCGGAGAACGCGGTATCGATGGAGGCCTGCGAGGTGGAGGAGCCGGTGGAACGCATGGTGGCGATGAACGCCCGGTGGTTTTCGAGTTTTTCGGCAAACACCGCGAAGCTGAAGGGCTTGATCAGGTACTGGGTGATGCCGGTGGCTACGGCCGAACGCACTACCGCCAAGTCCCGAACCGCGGTGATCGCGATGATGTCCAGCGTGTAGCCGCGCCCCCGCATGCGCCGGGCCACGTCGATGCCGTGCAGATCCGGCAGGGTCATATCCAGCAGGACCAGATCATAGGGCGTGCCGGCGGCGTGCGCTTCGGCCAGCAACTGCAGGGCGCCGTGTCCATTGGCCGCGATGGCTCCGGTGCGAAAGCCAGGTACCCGGTCCACATAGGTGGCGTGGGCGCGTGCGGTTTCCGGTTCGTCGTCGACCACCAGCACGAGGAATTCGGCGGTCGGCTCGGTGTGGCTCACGCGTGCTCCTCCTTGGGCGGTACCGGCAGGGTGACGGTGAAGATCGCACCGGCGTCGTTGTCTATGGTCATTGTTCCATGAAGCCGCGCCACCGCCTGCTGGACGAGGGCCAGACCGAGCCCGCGCGGTGCGCTGCCCTGTTTGGTGCTCACCCCGAAGCGCAGCAGGTTCTCCAAGAATTCGGGTTCGATGCCCGGGCCGGAGTCGGCCACCGCGATGATGACCTCGTCGGCAAGGGCGGTGACCTCCACCCAGACGGTGGATTCCGCGGTGCCCACCGAGACGTCCAGCGCATTGTCGAGCAGGTTGCCCACGATGGTCACAATGTCCGTGGCGTGGAAGGTGTCCGGACGCACCACGCCTTCGGCGCTGATGCTCAGCGTCACCCCGCGCTCGTGCGCCTGGGCGGACTTGGCCACCAGCAAGCTGGAGAGGTACACATCGTCGATATTGCGCACGATCGCGTCGGTGAGCGCCTGCGAGTGCTGCCGGTCGTCGACCGCGAAGGCCAGCGCCTTGTCCGAGCTGCCGTTTTCGATGAGCGTGGCGATGGTGTGCAGGCGGTTTGCGTGTTCGTGGGTTTGCGCGCGCAGGGCGGTGGAGAAGGTCTTCAGCGACTGCACCTCGCCGGTCAGCTCCTGCACCTCGGTCAGATCCCGCAGGGTGAGCACCTGCCCGGTGGGCGGCTGCACGCGCAGCCAGCGCAAGGGCAGGCGGTAGCGGCCGGGCAGCTGGGTGCCGGTCAGCCGGGCGTTGCTCTGCGACACGGCGAGCACCGATCCGTGGCCCAGATGGATTTCATCGCGGGCCGCTCGGCCACCGGCCATCAGCTCGCGCAGGGTGTCGGGCAAGCCGGCGTCGGCCAATTCCAACCCGCCGCCGGGGGTCTGCGCCGGAAGCTGCAGCAGCCGGGCCGCCTCGGAGTTGTAGAGCACGATGCGGTGCTTGCGATCCAGCAGGATCAGCCCCTCGCGGACCGAATGCAGGGCGGAGAAGTAGAAGGCGTAGAGCCGGCGCAGCCCGTGCGGGCCGAAGCCGAGGGTGGCGCTCTGGATGTACCGGGAGAAGGACCAGGAGGTGAAACCGGCCAAGAGCAGGGCGAAGAGCGAAACCAGCAGGATCTGCGGGAGCTCCTCGCGGTAGAGCACCTGCAGGCTCTCCAGCGTGATGCCGGTGGCGACCATGCCGACCAAGGTGCCGTCCGCGGCGTAGACCGGGGCGATGGTGCGCACCGAGCGGCCGAGGGTTCCCACCGCTTGCTCCGAATAGACCTGCCCGCGCAGCGCTTGCGCGGTGGAGCCCGAATAGCGCTTGCCCAGCTGTGCCGGATTCGGGTGGGTCACGCGCAGCAGGTCCGGTGTCATGATCGTGATGAAATCTATCGTCGGCGCGTGGGACAAGATGTCCTGGGTGTAGGGCTGCAAGCCGGCGCTGGGATCCGGCTGCTGCAAGGAGTCAACCACAAACGGGTCGTTGGCCAAGGTGGTAGACACCGTGGCCACGGTCGATTGGCGTACATCGAGCACCACCCGGGCCTGCTGCTGGTAGGAAGCGATGCCCAGCCACACCACCACCACGATGACCAGCAGCATCTGCGCGGCGAAGATTCGTGCCGCGAAGGACCAGCCGTCGCGGGTCAACGGGACCGGCGCATTGGCAGCGGCAACCTCCTGCGGGTTGCTGACCATCTGGCTGACTCCTTCGTCGGGGAAGTTTAAGTTTCTGCTGTGTGAACAATATGAACGCAATAGAGAGGCGGATCACTTTGGCGCGCACGATGGGACAAGAACGATTTTACGCGCCAGCCCGATGATGACGTTGAGCTGGCCCCTCGGCATATTAAGGCTGGAATCTCCATGGCTGTCACAGAACAAGTTCCGCAGGACCCTGCGTCGCAGGCACCGGTCAAGAAAAAGGACCGCACCCACTGGCTCTACATCATGGTGATCGCCGCCGTGGTGCTCGGCGCAGCCATCGGGCTGATCGCACCGGACCTCGGCAAGGCACTGAAGCCACTGGGAACGGGCTTCGTTGCGCTGATCAAGATGATCATCGCACCGGTCATCTTCTGCACCATTGTCCTAGGCATCGGCTCGATCGCCAAAGCAGCCACCGTGGGCAAGGTCGGCGGCCTGGCGCTGCTGTACTTCATGACCATGTCGACCTTCGCGCTGGCCCTGGGCCTGCTGGTGGGCAACCTGATCCACCCCGGCGAAGGCCTGGAGCTCAAGCCCTACGAGGCCGGTGGCGGCGACGCCGAAAACCCGACCGTCGCCTTCCTGCTGGAACTGATCCCCGGTGATCTGCCGGTGCTGCCGACCCTGGTCCTGGCGCTCATCGTCGGCTTCGCGCTGCAGTCCATGGGAAAGTCGGGCGAGCCGGTGCTGAACGCCATCAAGAGCATTCAGCAGGTCGTCTTCCGCATCATGATGATGATCATGTGGGTTGCTCCACTGGGCGCCTTCGGCGCGATCGCCGCCGTGGTCGGCGCCACCGGCTGGGCCGCCATCGGCTCGATGGCCATCCTGATGGGCGCGTTCTACCTGACCTGTGCGGTGTTCATCGTGGTAATCCTTGGAACTATTCTGCGCCTGGTCACCGGCCTGAACATCTTCTCGCTGCTGAAGTACCTGGCCCGCGAATACCTGCTGATCTTCTCCACCTCGTCCTCCGAGTCGGCGCTGCCGCGCTTGATCGCCAAGATGGAGCACGTCGGTGTCTCGAAGCCGGTAGTGGGCATCACCGTGCCAACCGGCTACTCCTTCAACCTCGATGGCACCGCGATCTACCTGACCATGTCCGCGCTGTTCGTCTCCACCGCCATGGATATGCCGATGAACCTCGGCCAGCAGGTCGGCCTGTTGCTGTTCATGATTATCGCTTCCAAGGGCGCAGCCGGCGTGACCGGTGCGGGTCTGGCCACATTGGCCGCCGGACTGCAGGCGCACCGTCCGGAACTGCTTGGTGGCATGGGCGTGATCGTGGGTATCGACAAGTTCATGTCCGAGGCTCGCGCGCTGACGAACTTCACCGGTAACGCGGTGGCCACCTTGCTGATCGGCAAGTGGACCAAGGAACTGGACATGGGGCAGGCCCGCGCCGTGCTTGCCGGCGACCGTCCGTTCGATGAGCTCTCAATGAATCCAGACGCCCACTAGTCTCGATAGACGCATAACCCAAAAATTCCGCGGTTCCTCTAAATGGAACCGCGGAATTTTTAGTTTCTGGCATGAAACCACGTCGAACTACCGGGCATTGGAGCTGGCGCATCGGCACAGACCGCCCAAGGCAACCGCCAGCGTTGGGCCGCTGACGTCTATCTATGATCAGCCGGCACCCATCGCGAACCGAGCTTGGGCTCAGTGCCCTGAATTAGTCCTTGGCAAGGCGAACCGTAGTAGTGGTGCCCATCATGCCCGCTTCGTAACTGATCTGTTCGTCGCTGAAAGTGAATTCTTTAGTGTCCGAAGTCGAAGCCAACAATGCGCTATCGGTAGCTGCTTCATCCCGTTTCGAAGTCCAGACGTACGACTCCGCGGCTTTTGCAGGAGCTTCGAAGGTGCCGACCCAATACACGGACTTGGTATCGCCGTTATTGGTCACCCAATCGATGCTGATCATGTCATCGCTAACGGTGGCGCTTTGGAAGGCGTCATCACTTTGGGAGTTAACCTGTTTCCATTCCCCGGTCAGGTCAGCCGGTTTCGCTTCTTGTATGACTTGCGCCTCGGTTGTCTCGGCGGATTTATCGGTAGCTGCAGGGGCACTGGAGCATCCGACGAGCATTACGGTCAGCGCAAGTGCGATGGGTGCGAGTGATTTTCTCATTCCTTCAGTGTTACAAGCGCAGACATTACTTTGAAGTAGTTGAACCTTGAAATAAAACATCGTTCCACTGTGCGCTGATGTTCTCGCGATTCTCCCGACCTGTGCTGAGTTGGGCAGCGAGCCTGGGCCAATTGGCCGTTCTGCCGCGGCATTCAGGGCAGCGGAATGACCAGGGCCCCGGCGAGAACTACGCGATTTCCGTCGGGATCCTCCAACTGCAGGATATGCGCGCCCCCGCCCAATTGCGGACCCTGATGCGCGAGTCCGGTCTCAAGCAGGCGAGCGGCTTCCGCATCGAGGTCGGACTCATCGAGCACGATGGTCGAGTTGCCAGCATGGTCAGGTTCGGACCAAACCTGCACCCCGTAACCTACGCCAAGGTGCCATTCCAGCAAGCCAGGCATGGGCCGGTGATCCGGTTCGCGACCGAATAAGACGGTGTACCACTCTTCGGCACGTGCAAGATCGGTGACCGTGCAATTGGCAAGTATTCCTTTGATCATGGCTCTGTCCTTCGTTGCTGGGTTCTGCACCGTGGTGTTCCAGTCGAACACGGGAGCTGAACTGCTGCAAGCCTTTTGAGCCGGGCGGTTTTCAAACTACGGGGTTGGATTTTCTTCGACGCGACGGCCAAGGAATGCTACGAGCCTTTCGATCGCCGGCGCATCATCTGCGATGGCCTGCACCGGATCGAAGCGCCCGGTTCGGGGCTGATCTGCGAGCTGGCGCCGAACGAACTGCAAAGCTTGTTCGGCCAAGTCCTCTAGCGGCTCGAGTTGCTGGCCGGTGGCTTGGGCAAGGTCCCAGCCGTGCGCGAGCAGATCGTACATGCGTATCTGCAACCGCTCCTGTCCGGTGGCCGAACCCATGGGGCTCTGATAACTGCGTTCAAGGGCTCCGGGGCGATCGAAGGCGGCGAGTAGCCGGGTGGATGAATCGAGATAAGCGGCGAGCGGATCATCGCCCAGGACGTCGGTCGTGCGCTGCGGCGGTGACTGCTCGGTCATGAGGGCGGTAAAGACGAGGTTCATGCCGACCAGGTGCGCGATCAACTCGCGCACCGTCCAATCGGTACACGGGGTGGGCGCGGAGAGCTCTCCGGCATCAGTCCCTTTGATGAGTTCCGCGACCGAGGACAATGCGCGTTCAAGCTGTTTCACGGTTAGCTGCTGTGGTGTGCTCATGATTCCTCCAGATGATTCATATGGCCAGGTGGCGATGGGTGCGCAACATCCATAGATGAAGTTTCCCGAAGCAGTTTATCGATAACAACGCCAGACGGCGGATGTTCTGATGCGGAGTTCGGGGAGCCGATGGGTTGACGGGCAATTATTTCGTGAAAGAATCACGATGCAGCCATCGTCGAGCCTTGATTGCGAAGACCACCGGCTTGAACACTGAGCTCATCGCCCTGCCGGCCGGTGCATGGGTGGCGAAATGCCCGCGTCGTCGTCTTCAGCTGATACTCCGAGAGGCTTCCAGCTCCCTTACAACATTTGAGTTAAGGTTCAAGGTAAAGGCTCGCCGTATGAGAACCGCAAACCCGAGAATTTTTGAACCGAACCGTTAACCTTTAACCAAGTACATCGTCCGATCCGAACGGGAAGTGTGGTTCACCCATCGTGAGCGAACAGCAGGGAAGCAAACAGCGCGGCACGGGAATGCTCAAGGAGCCCCGCCCGCTCGGTCCCACCGGTAAACCGCTAACCGAATTCCCGACCCCGCAAGAACTTCCATCGCACGGCCCGGCGCGGGTGATCGCGATGGTCAACCAGAAGGGTGGCGTGGGTAAAACCACCTCCACCATCAACTTGGCCGCCGCGCTCGCCGAATACGGTCGCAAGGTGCTGCTGGTGGACTTCGATCCGCAGGGCGCGCTCTCCGCGGGCTTCGGGATGAACCCCCACGAGCTGGACATGACCGTCTACAACGTGCTGATGGACCGCAAAACCGATATCACCGATGCGATCCGCAGCACCGAGGTGGAGAATATCGATCTGCTGCCGGCCAATATCGATCTCTCCGCCGCCGAGGTGCAGCTGGTCAACGAGGTCGCTCGCGAGCAGGCGTTGGAACGTGCGCTGCGCAACGTGATCGACGACTACGACGTGGTGCTCATCGACTGCCAGCCCTCCCTGGGGCTGCTGACCGTCAACGCGTTGACCGCGGCGCACGGAGTGATCATCCCGTTGACCGCAGAATTCTTCGCGCTGCGCGCGGTAGCACTGCTGATGGAAACCATCGACAAGGTCAAGGACCGGCTGAATCAGGTGCTCGAGGTCGACGGCGTGGTGGCCACCATGTACGACGCCCGCACCCTGCACAGCCGCGAGGTCATGTCCCGCCTGGAGGAAGCCTTCGGGGACAAGCTCTTCGAGACGGTCATCAAGCGCACCATCAAATTCGCCGATGCCAATGTCGCCGCCGAACCGATTACCACCTATGCGGGCAATCACCCGGGCGCCGTGGCGTACCGGAATCTCGCGAAGGAACTGATCTACCGTGGTGGCGCCCCTTAATGAGCGCGCAGGCCACCGAAAAAACCGCCACCGACCCATCCACCACGGATGAGACGGCTGGCGGTTTTCGGCTTGCACTGGAAAATTTCAACGGCCCCTTCGACGTGCTGCTGCACCTGATCACGCAGCGCGAAATGGACATCACCGAGGTGGCGCTGGCCGAGGTCACCGACGAATTCATCGCCTATCTCAAGGAACTGCAGGGCGCCGGGGACGGGCTGAAGCTGCTCGATGAGACCACCGAATTCCTGGTGGTCGCCTCCACGCTGCTCGATCTCAAGGCGGCCCGGCTGCTGCCGCGCGGCGAAATGGCCGACGAGGAAGACTTCGAGCTGCTCGAAGCACGGGACCTGCTCTTCGCCCGGCTGCTGCAGTACAAGGCGTTTAAGCACGCCGCAGAATTCCTCGGGCAGCGCTACCACGAGGAATCGGCGCGCCGGCCGCGCGAGGTGTCGCTGGAGCCGCAATTCGCCGCCCTGCTGCCGGAGCTGATCTTCAACATCGGCCCGGAGAAATTCGCGCAGCTCGCCGCCGCGGCTCTGGTCCCGAAGCCAGAGCCGGTGACCGAGGTAGGGCTTTCGCACCTGCACGGGGCGAATGTCACCATCGGCGCCGAGGCGGAGGCGATCACCGCGATGCTCACCGAGCGCGGCACCTTGGATTTTGCGGCGCTGATCGCAGACACCAGCGAACAGTTGGTCGTGGTGGTGCGTTTTCTGGCATTGTTGGAGATGTTCAGGCAGAAGGTCATCGTATTCGCGCAACAGGATCCGCTGGGCCGGCTGGAGATTTCGTTGGCCGGCGAGCAGGACTTCGACGTCCAAGCGGTGCAGGATAGCTACGAGGGGAGTGCTGGTGAGCCAGATCATGAGTGAGATTGCACCCATCGACGAGCTCCCCGGAGGGCTCAAATCGGGGCTCGAAGCGGTGCTGATGGTCGCCGATTCGCCCGTATCAACGGCACGTTTGGCCGAAATCTTCGAGTTGCCGGTAGCCCGGATTGCCACCACCTTGGAAGAGCTGGCGACCGAGTATGATGGTAAAGATCGTCCGCGTGGATTTGAACTACGCCGTGTCGCCTCTGGCTGGCGCTTTTATACGCGGACCGATTACGCCGATTTCGTCTCCAGTTATGTGCTCGACGGGCAAACAGCACGCCTTTCGCAGGCCGCCCTAGAAACCCTGGCTGTCATCGCTTACCGACAGCCGGTCTCGCGTGGACGTATTTCGGCGATTCGAGGTGTTAACGTCGATTCGGTGGTGCGCACACTGCTGACTCGGGGATTGATCACGGAGTACCCGGAAATGGGCGACGGCGGAGCGACGCTGTACCAAACTACCGAGTACTTCTTGGAACGACTGGGACTGGGCACGCTGGAGGAACTTCCGGCGCTCTCCCCGTATCTTCCCGGAGTAGCCGACCTTGAATCGCTCGATTCGGCAACCTACGACGATTAGGCATCCGCGAATATAACGGATGCCGACCGGACACCAGATGCGTCCCGCTTGGCTGAGCGGTGCGCCCGCGATACGTAACAGACAAGGGAAGTACGAACCATGAACAAGGGTTCCTCGGCACCGCGCAATCCGCGTGGCCCCAAGAGCTTCGGCGGCAAGTCCGCCGGCAACAAGTCCTACGGCGAGAAGTCGTACGGCAACCGCTCCGATGACAACAAGTCCTATGGCAATCGTTCCGAGGGTGGTCGCTCGGAGGGCGGTCGTTCCTACGGCGAGAAGTCGTACGGCAACCGCTCCGAGGGCAACAAGTCCTATGGCAATCGTTCCGAGGGTGGTCGCTCTGAAGGCGGTCGTTCCTCCGGCGAGAAGTCGTACGGCAACCGCTCCGAGGGCAACAAGTCCTATGGTGCGAAGAACGCGTCCGGTGCAAAGCCTTACGGCTCCAAGCCGGGGACCAGGTCCGGCAAGCCGGGCGAAAGCCGCGATAAGTCGAGCTCGGCGGCCTTTGGGAAGAACTCCGAGCGCGCCTTCGGCAAGGAGCGCTTCGGCAACTCAGTGCAGTCCAGCTACGCTCGTCCTACCCAGCGCGCTCGCGCCCAGGCACGGGTCGAAAACCAGGCCAACCGCGTCGAAAACCAGGATGGGATCCGTCTGCAGAAGGCCATGGCCAACGCCGGGGTCGCTTCGCGCCGCGTCTGCGAACAGATGATCACCGAGGGCCGGGTCGAGGTCAACGGCTCGCTGGTCGTCGAACTCGGTGCCCGCGTGGACCCGAAAAAGGACTCGATCCACGTCGATGGCATGCGTCTGCAGCTGAACCAGTCGAACAAGTACTTCGTGTTCAACAAGCCCAAGCACGTGATGTGCACCATGGATGACCCAGAAGGCCGTCGCACCATCGCGGACTACTTCCGCCACGAGCACGAGTCGCTGCGCCTCTTCCACGTCGGGCGCTTGGACTACAAGACCGAAGGCCTGCTGATTCTGACCAACGACGGGGAACTGGCAAACCGCCTGCAGCACCCGAAGTACGAGGTCCCGAAGACCTACCTGGTGCAGATTCCCGGCCCGATTTCGCGCGCCGCGAGCAATGCCCTGCGCGAAGGCATCCGCTTGGAAGATGGCTGGATCAAGGTTGATGATCTTAAAGTGATTGACACCACACCGAAGTCCGTGATGGTGGAGGTGACCCTGCACTCGGGCCGCAACCGCATCGTGCGCCGCATGTTCGACGCGGTGGGCCACCCGGTAGAGCGCCTGGTGCGCGTGGGCATCGGACCGGTCCAGCTGGGCGACCAGAAGCAGGGAACCATCCGGCCACTGGGCAACCAGGAAATCGGACACCTGATGGCCATGGTGGGGATGTAGCCCATGCCCACCTCTCACCTTGCCGGCCCGGTGCTGGTGATCGGCACCGGACTGCTGGGCACATCGGTGGGCCTAGGACTGCGCGCCAAGGGCGTGGCGGTCTACCTGCAGGACATCTCGCCGACCGCGGCGGGCGTGGCCCAGGACATCGGCGCCGGCCAGCCGCTGGATGCGCAGACGCGCATCGCCCCGGAGCTGGTGGTCATCGGCGCTCCGCCGGATGTCACCGCCGCGCTGGTGGCCGATGCATTGCTGGCCTACCCGAACGCGACGGTGGTGGACATCGCCAGCGTGAAGGGCTCGATCCTCGACGCCGTATGCGCCGACCAGCGGCTGGGTGAGGCCGAACTCGCCCGCTATGTGGGAACCCACCCGATGGCAGGACGGGAGAAATCCGGTCCGGCCGCCGCGCGCGGGGCGCTGTTCACCTCGATGCCGTGGGTCATCTGCGCGCATGCGCAGGCAACCGCGGCCAGCGTGAAGACCGCCGAGGCGCTGGCCATCGATCTGGGGGCGACCCTGCATCGCATGGATGTCCGGACCCACGACGAGTCGGTCGCGCTGACCAGCCACTTCCCGCAGGCAGCCAGCTCGATGATCGCCTCGCGGCTGCTCAACGCCGAGGCCCACCAGCTGGGCCTGGCAGGCAACGGACTGCGCGACATGACCCGCATCGCGGCCAGCGATGAGAAGTTGTGGATCCAGATTTTCGCGCATAACGCCACCGCGCTGATCCCGATCCTCTCGGGGATGAAGGAAGACCTGGACCGGCTGATCAACACGCTGCACAACCCGCAGGGCCCTGGGGCGCTGCTGGATCTGTCGCAGCTGATGAGCGAGGGCAACGCCGGGCAGGCGCGGATTCCGGGCAAGCACGGTGCGCCGCCGCAGGCCTTCGCGCTTGTCACCGTCGTGGTGGATGACAAGCCGGGGCAGATCGCCGCGCTGATGGCAGACATCGGGGCAGCGGGGATCAACCTGGAGGACCTGCGCATGGAGCACTCCGCCGGACACCAGGTTGGCCTGGTGGACGTGTCGGTGCTCCCTGGCCGGCGCGATGAACTGATAAACGTATTGACGAACAACGGATGGAAAGTAGCCCAGTGACGCACGCAGCTAACCCGACGAACCTTGTCGTTGCCATCGACGGACCCAGCGGTTCGGGCAAGTCCTCGGTCTCCAAGGCCGTGGCCCGCGCACTGGGCGCGGCCTATCTCGATACCGGTGCAATGTACCGGGCGATCACCTATTCGGTGCTCGAAGCGGGAACCGATCTGAGCGACGCGGACGCGATCGCCCAGGCGGTGCGCGCGGCGACGCTGGAGATTTCGGTGGATCCGGACCGCGAGCAGGTGGTCATCGGGGATACCGTGGTGACCGACGCGATTCGTGAACCGCGCATCTCGGAGCAGGTTTCGGCGGTGGCCACCAATCTGGAGGCCCGCGCCGAGCTGGTGCGCCGGCAGCGCGAAATCATCGCCGCCAACACGCGCATCGTCGCCGAGGGACGCGATATCACCACCGTCGTCGCCCCGGACGCGGAAGCCCGCATCCTGCTGACCGCTTCCGAGGAAGCGCGCCTGCGCCGCCGCGGAATCCAGCTCGGCGGAACCCAAGACGCGAACCAGCTCCAAGCCCAGGTGCTGGAACGGGACAAAAAAGATTCGACGGTAGTGAACTTCACCCAGGCCGCCGACGGAGTCATCACCGTGGACTCTTCGGACCTGGATTTTGAGCAGACCGTCGCAGCCGTGCTTGACGCAATCGCCACGGCTGCGAAAAAGTAGTACCAACTAAGCCATAATCGGCGCCCATCCTCGGCGAGAGCCGATGAAGATTCACGTCCCGCCCGAAACAACGGGTCGGACCTATCGCCTTGAAGGGAAAATCATGAGCGAGCACAACACCTCCCACGACGGGGAGTACACCCCGGTCGTAGACGACGATATCGCCGAGCGCCTAGCCGAACTGAGCGAGGAAGACGCGGAAATCCGTACCCGCGCCCTGCTCTCCGGCCTCGAAGACTATGACCTGGACGCGGAGGACTCCGCCCTGCTTTCGGGCCTGGACGATGACTCCGAAGACGATTCAGACGTTGTCATCCCACCGGTCCTGGCCATCATCGGACGCCCCAACGTAGGCAAGTCGACCTTGGTCAACCGCATCCTCGGCCGCCGCGAAGCGGTCGTGGAAGACGTACCGGGGGTCACCCGTGACCGTGTTTCCTACTCGGCCGAGTGGCTGGGCCGCCCGTTCAGCGTGGTTGACACCGGTGGTTGGGAGCACGATGCCAAGGGCATCCACGCCTCCGTTGCCGACCAGGCCGAAATCGCCGCCGATGTGGCCGACGCGATCCTCTTCGTTGTCGACTCCCATGTGGGTGCCACCGCGACCGACGAGGCAGTGGTGAAGATGCTGCGCAAGAAGCGCAAGCCGGTCTTCCTGGTCGCCAACAAGGTCGACGATTTCAACCAGGAAGCCGAAGCCGCCACGCTGTGGGGCCTCGGCTTCGGCCAGCCATGGCCGGTCTCCGCTCTGCACGGCCGCGGCACCGCGGACCTGCTGGACGCGGTCATGGAGAAGCTGCCCAAGCACTCCGCCCACGGTGGAGTGATCCCTTCGGGCGGTCCGCGCCGTATCGCGCTGATCGGCCGCCCCAACGTGGGCAAGAGCTCGCTGCTGAACAAGCTCGCAGGCTCCGAGCGTGTCGTCGTCGACGATTACGCCGGCACCACCCGCGACCCGGTTGATGAGCTCATCGAACTCGGCGGCGAAGTCTGGCGCTTCGTGGATACCGCAGGTATCCGCCGCCGCCAGCATATGGCGCAAGGCTCGGACTACTACGCCTCGCTGCGCACCCAGACTGCCCTGGAAAAGGCGGAAGTTGCGGTGGTGCTATTGGCCGCGAACGAAACCGTTTCCGAGCAGGACGTGCGCATCATCCAGTTGGCCGTCGACGCCGGCCGCGCGCTGGTGCTTGTGTTCAACAAGTGGGATGAGGTGGACGAGGATCGCCGCTACTACCTGGAGCAGGAGATCGAGCGCGACCTGGCCCACATCGAGTGGGCGCCGCGCATGAACATGTCCGCGCTGACCGGCTGGCACAAGGACAAGATGGTTCCGGCGTTGCATACCGCGCTGGAATCCTGGGATAAGCGTGTTCCGACCGGCAAGCTCAACGCGTTCCTCGGCGAGCTGGTTGCGGCGCACCCGCACCCGGTGCGCGGTGGCAAGCAGCCGCGGATCCTCTTCGGCACCCAGGCCTCGGCCCGTCCGCCGAAGTTCGTGCTGTTCACCTCCGGATTCCTGGATCCGGGATACCGCCGCTTCATCGCCCGTCGCCTGCGCGAGACCTTCGGTTTCGAAGGCACTCCGCTCGAAGTTTCGATGCGTATCCGAGAGCGTCGCAGCCGCACCCGGTAACGGTTCGAAAATTACCCCGCACATGAGGTAGGGTGATTGAGGAGCTTTTCGTAGACGGCACCCCGAGCCGAAAGGCGCGGGGATAACGGCTGCGAGAGCATCGGGCTATGGCGCAGCTTGGTAGCGCGCCTGACTGGGGGTCAGGAGGTCGCAGGTTCAAATCCTGTTAGCCCGACCAGCTGAAAAACCCCGGCGAAAATACGTTTTCGCCGGGGTTTTGGCATGTCGAAACGCAAGTGAGCGCGGCTTTCGCTAGTATTTTTTATACTCGGGTGAAAGGTCCCAACTCATGCTGCGTAGTTTCCGACAGGTCGATGTCTTTGGCGTACAACACTATAAGGGCAACCCGGTAGGCGTCGTGCTGGACGCGGTGGGACTGAGCGACGATGACCTGCGCGATTATTCGGTGTGGTCGAATTTGTCGGAGTGCACCTTTGTCTACCCGCCATCCTCGCGGCAGGCCGACTACCGGTTCCGAATTTTTAGCCTGAGCACGGAGCTTCCCTTTGCCGGCCACCCCACCTTGGGTACCGCCCGGGCATGGTTGGATCAGGGAGGAGTACCGCGCCAGGCGGGAATGATTATTGCCGAATGCGAGGCGGGTCTCGTGCCGATTCGCATCGAGGATGACCTGCTCAGTTTCGTTTCTCCTCCCGCCACTCGCACCGGGGAGGTCGAGCCAGGCTATCTGGCACAGGTCATCGAGATCTTGGGTGTCGCCGCCGAAAGCGTGCTCGCTGCCCAATGGGTGGACAACGGCCCGGGGTGGGTAGGCCTGCAGCTTTCCGATGCGGCAACGGTTCTGGGCCTGAACCCCAACGCCGCTGGCCACCCAGGTGATTGGAACATCGGAGTCATCGGTGCCCTAGCGCCGGGTGAGAGCCCGACAGGGGAAGACTTTGAGGTGCGCACCTTCTTCACCGAAGACGGTTTCGATATGCGCGAAGATCCGGTGACGGGAAGTTTCAACGCGGCCGTCGCAGCGTGGATGCTGGATACCGATCGTGCCCAGGCGCCGTACGCGGTGCGCCAGGGAACTGCGATGAATCGACGCGGTCACCTTGAAATTTCGGTCTCCGACGGCCAGCTTTGGGTCGGCGGCGCAACGCACGTAGCCATCTCGGGACAGATCGATCTCTGACGTGTCGGCCAAGGTCGCTACCGATGTTTAATCGGTAGCGGCCTTGGCAGCCGTGAAGTCCACGCGTACTGTGGAATGCATGGGAACGTTGTTTTTATAGACCGGAACACCGCGTTGAGTCACACTCCGCGGTGTATCCTTCGCACGAATACCGGGACATTCCCGGGATTATTTCGTGAGCCCGGTCCATTTTGGCTCTTAGCCGACGACTATCCGTGTAGCCGATAGCCCCCTTTGGCTTCGGTCCGCGAGGGAGGATATCCCCATGTCCCGCGAACCCGAACATCCAGAAAATCCGCCGCGTCCCATCGACGGCTTCGAAAGCTTCCAATGTTCGCTCGAACAGGTCAGCCACAGCTTCGGCGATCGCGATGTGCTGCAGGAGATTGAGCTGCATGTGGCCGCACACCAAAGACTTGCCATACTTGGCGACAACGGGGCCGGCAAATCAACGTTGCTGCGGCTGCTTTCCGGTACATTGGCGCCGACATCCGGGCGAAGACGCGTTCACGTGCCCGGCGGTATCGCCATGGCTAGCCAACATCCACAGTTCGTATCCGGTGCCACCGTCCAGCAGGCCATCGACGGCTATCACCGCACCTTCCGCGACCTTGAACGTCTCCTCGCCGCCATTGGCCGACGTTTGGAACGTTCACCTGAGGACGAGGCCGCACGACTTCTAGTTCAGCTGTCGCAAGTGACAGAGCTCTATGAAGCACGCCAAGGCTACTCGCTGGATCAGCGGCTAAACCGTGCATTGGAACAGCTTGGCCTCGGCGAAGTTGATCGCAACGCTCCAGTGGCGACCCTTTCTGGCGGCCAACGGTCTCGGTTGACCTTGGCCGCGGTGCTGTGCGCAGAGGCGCAGCTGTTGCTCCTGGACGAACCGACCAATGATTTGGATGATACCGCCTTGGAATGGCTGGAGCAGAGCTTGCATGCCCATCGCGGTGCGCTGGTGGTCGTCAGCCATGACCGGGTGTTTTTACGCAGGTTCGCCCACGAAATCGTGCAGGTGCATCAGGGAAAGCTACAGCACTACGGTGATGGCTACCTAGGATATTTAAGTGAGAAAAAACGAGAACGCGAGCGGCTGATTGCCGAACATGAGCAGTGGAGCCAGGAACTTGAACGGGCTCGCAAGCTGGTGCTCAAAAATGCGTCTCGGGTGTCAGCTGTACCGCGAAAGCGCGAAAAGGCAGGATTTGGGCACGGTTCCTTTCGACAGCGCAGCCGTACTCATGGTTCGACGAGCAAAACACGCCAGGCCAAGTCGCGTATCAACGAGCTAACTGCAGCACCTGCCGTGGAACCGGCCAAGGAGCTGCACTTCGCCTTGCCCGAGGCAGCCGAGCAAAACGGTGGGACCCGCGAAGAGCTGATCCTAGTTGATGGTGCGTCACGCAGTAAGGCGCCGGCGGTAAACGCAGAAAAGTTCATCATCAGGACGGGGGAGCGGTGGCTGGTCTCAGGGCCCAACGCGGCGGGTAAATCAGCACTATTGCGAGTGCTAGCCGGTGAACTTCCAATAGACCATGGACTCGTGGCGCGCGCATCGCATTTGAGCGTGCAATGGTTGCGGCAGGAGTTATGCGCTCTGCCCGGGCAAAGCGTCGTTGAAGCTTTTGCCTTGGCAATTGACGAGTATGTACCGCAAGCATGGGTAAAGCTGGCGCACTTGGGGCTTTTCGAGCCGCAGGATTTCTCACGCCATCCGCAAAGCCTTTCGGTGGGTCAACAGCGCCGGTTGGAATTGGCGGTCGCCCTGTCTAGCGGGGCTGAGCTGCTATTGCTCGATGAACCGACGAACCATCTGTCTCCAGAACTCGTGGAAAGCGTGGAAGAAGCCCTTGCCGACTATGCCGGAACCGTCATCACGGTGACACACGATCGGCGTTGGCAGCAAAAACTCTTCGAGTCCTGCCAAGTGCGGCGCCTGCTTGTTGCACCGGGCGGGATCGTTACCGAAGTCCGCTGAGGGCGGCGAAGGCACTTCACGGACGGTGGTACACCAGGGCGAGGGTCGGAAAGGGTGTATCCAGAAATGCTTTATCGGCGTAGATTTTGAGCCAGTGACTTAGGCAAAGGTGAGATGTGCGTAATCTCGGCTTGTGTCGACGTTCACAGTTCACTTATAGTTAGTGTGCGATATGCGAATCTAATGTTCGATTATAGAACACCTAAGTTTTGAGCCAAAGCGTTCACAGAGAAGTGAGGATGAAGCTGTGCAGTTTCACCACAATGGATATGTATCGGGCGACCCACGCATCGAGCCGGCCGCCGGAACCGGTCTCAACCGACCGGCCGACCTTCCGGACGCGATGGACGTATTGATCGTCGGTGCTGGTCCCGCAGGTATCATTACTGCTGCGCAGCTTTCGCAGTTCCCCGAGGTGCACACGCGGATTATCGACCGGCGCCCGCACCGCTTGGAAATCGGCCAGGCCGACGGCATCCAAGCGCGCAGCGTCGAAACTTTCCAGGCTTTTGGCTTTGCTGAGCACATCACCGCCGAGGCGTACCAGATCAAGGAAACCATCTTCTGGGAGCCGGATCCGAAGAACCCGGAGAACATCATCCGTGGCGCCCGTACGCCTGATGACGCTCACGGCATTAGCGAATTTCCACACCTGATCGTGAACCAGGCTCGCGTTATTGACTACTTTGCCGACTACGCAAACAACTCGCCAGCACGAATCACCCCAGACTACGGCTGGGAATTCAAGACACTCGAAGTCCATGACGGTGAGGAATACCCTGTCAAGGCCACCTTGATTTCCACCGATGGCGAGACCAAGGGCCAAGAACGCGTTGTGCGTGCCAAGTACGTCGTTGGCTCGGACGGAGCCCGCAGCGGCGTGCGTCGTTCCATCGGCGCGCAACTCGCCGGCGGCGCAGCAAACCATGCGTGGGGCGTTATGGACACTCTCGCGCTCACCGACTTCCCTGACATTCGCACCAAGTGCGCCATCCACTCCCAGGCTGGCTCGATCTTGCTGATCCCTCGCGAGGGTGGAAACCTGTTCCGGCTTTATGTGGACCTAGGCGAGGTTCCAGAAGACAACAAAGGCAAGGTCCGTGAAACCACCTTGGACCAGGTCATCGAACATGCCAAGGCGATCCTGCACCCGTACACGCTTGAGGTGAAAGACGTTGCGTGGAACAGCGTTTACGAGGTTGGCCACCGCCTGACCGACCGCTTCGACGATGTCCAGGTCGAAGAAATTGGTACTCGGGAGCCACGCGTCTTCATCACCGGCGACGCTTGCCACACCCACTCGGCCAAGGCCGGCCAGGGCATGAACGTGTCCATGCAAGACGGTTTCAACCTCGCTTGGAAGCTCGGCTACGTGCTCTCCGGCCGGGCGCCCGAAGAGCTGCTGCGTACCTATTCGGGCGAGCGCCAGGTCATCGCAAAGAACCTGATCGACTTCGATAAGGAATGGTCCTCGTTGATGGCGGCCAGGCCTGAAGAATTTGAAGGCAAGGAAGGTATCGCTGAATTCTATGTGCGTACCGCCGAGTTCCCTGCAGGCTTCATGACCGAATACCAGCCCTCGATTCTCACCGGCGAAAAAGATCATCAGGACTTGGCCAAGGGTTTCCCGATCGGCAAGCGTTTCAAATCATCTGAGGTCATGCGCCTAGGCGACAACAATCCTGTGCACTTGGGCCACCACCACCGCGCAGACGGTCGATACCGTATCTACGTGTTCGCCGACCAAGCTGTGGCCGGTGCCGATTCGAAGGTGACCAACCTGTCGAAGTGGCTGCTCGAATCGCCAGAATCACCAATCGTCAAGTTCACCCCGGCTGATGCCGATATTGATTCACTTTTCGACGTGAAGGTCGTCTTCCAGCAGGATTACACCACCTTCAACCTCAATGACGCGCCGAAGGTCTTCCGTCCTAACAGCGGCAAGTTCGGACTGATGGACTACGAGAAGGTCTACGCGGTGCTCGATGGCTCAGATATCTACGCGAAGCGTGACATCTCGGCTAACGGTGCCATTGTGATCGTCCGCCCTGATCAGTATGTTGCTAATATCCTGCCGCTGGATGCGACGGCCGAGCTGGCGACCTTCTTCGACGGTGTTCTGGTTCCGAAGAACTAGGCTGCTCACGAAGCCGAATCAGGCTACCCAAGGTCAATGATTGCCCCGTCACGAATCACGTGGCGGGGCAATCGTCATTGCTGCCGGAATATTCAGTTCTTGTTTGCTGTTCTCTATGCTAAGAACCGCAACTGTTTTGGGAGCACAATGGAATTCAAATTTGATCTGCAGCAAGTCTCGGAGTCCGATATGGCGTGTGTCGAAGGTGTATGTTTTGTTCCGCCAGCCTCGACCCGAGATGAGGTCACTGTTTCAGCTGTGCAAGCAGAAAGTCACGAAGCACCACCGCGTGATTAATTTCCTCGTCTTTTGCCGCAAAGATGAACGTAACGACGGGGTGTTCGGCGACCAGCTCCAAGAATTCGTCAATAGCCGGGTTCTGGTTTAGCTCTTCACGGTAGTGCTCCGCGAACTCATCAAATCGCGCCGGATCGTGGTGCCAAGACTTGCGTAGTTCATTTGACGGTGCGATGCCTTTGGCCCACCGCTCCACACAGAGTTTCTCTTTGGTCTGCCCGCGTGGCCACAAACGATCGACCAAGACCCGGTATCCGTCGGATGCTTCAGCGTCGATGTATGCGCGTTTGAGCCGAATGTCAGTCATGTTGTTTTCGATCATTGTGCTTCATCGTGTGAGCTTGTGCGGCGCTGTGCTTCATGCTGCGCTTCAAGATCTTTGACGCGCGATCCCCGTCGACGCAAGATCATCCAGGTAATGAAGATGACCAAGAAGATGGCTGCGGCGCTGATGGCTCCAACTAGTGTGGCGCCACCAAACCAGGTAGCGCCGGTATTCAAAATTGCCTGAGCCTTCTGCGCGGCATCCGAGCCGTTCCAGAAGATTCCAAGCGTCAGCCAATTGGGCAGTGCGAGAATGATTGCCAGGACCGCAATAACTCCACGCCATCGCCAGCTCAACTTGCGGAACCGAATCTGCCAAAGTACGAGAAGCGGGATCAATGTAAAGACGAACCCGAGAGAGAACCCCGAAATCCAGCCTCCGGTGGCTGATCCAATATTTTGGCTGGAAATTCGAGTTGCCCACCATACCGGCATAAATATCGTAGCGATCGCGTAAATTGCCAGGATAGTGAGAATTGCAAGCGAACCTAGTACGAGCCGTAGTTTCCAATTTGAGTGCTTATTGGTAGGCGCGGATTCTCCGCGTGTTGCCGGTGCAATGGCATTAGAATTCTCTTCCATGCAGGAATCATTGCACGTTTGAGCATGCCAAGCATTGAAAATGTGTAATTTCGTGTTATCTCTTGAGCGTTGAGTAGGCTAATCTGGAGATAGTCTGGTGCAAACCACCAAACACCCGTTTAACTGAAGGTCGTCAAGCGCGAGCTTGAGAGCAAATTTTCTTGGAGGACCCCAAATGTCTGAACATGGGCCGGTTGACCCGCACAACGAGTCTGCCTCCGAAACGACCAATATCTCCTTGCCGGCAGCTCACAAGACTGCAGAGCCCTCGGTAATTTATCCCCTGTCCGAGGACGAACGCGCAGCGGTCTCAGCACTTCCTGAGGGATCTGCGCTACTGATTGCCCATACCGGACCTAATAAGGGAGCCCGCTTCCTGCTGGATACCAATTCCAGCATTGCCGGTCGCCACCCGGATGCGGACATTTTCTTGGACGATGTTACGGTTTCTCGGCGGCACGCAAAGTTTGAGCGCGTTGGCGACATCTTCAAGCTCACCGACATTGGTTCATTGAATGGAACCTACATCAACGGCGACCGTATCGACTCGGTGACTTTGGCTAACGCGGTACAGGTGCAGATCGGTAAGTTCCGTCTGAATTTCTACCAGAGCGTACCTAACGTTTAAACTAGTGAAGAACTAGTTTTCTGGCAGCCTCGCAAGCGGCTGTCAATCCGCTTAACTACTTGAGGAGATTCTCCTTTGCCAATCTTTGATGCAGCCCGTAGCTCACGACTCGAGGCAATACGCCACGAGAACGTGAGGGCGGCAGCACTGAATATCGGCGAGGTGCTCTCTGAACTGAAAGACGAATTCCCACGGGTAACCGCCTCCAAGATTCGATTCTTGGAGGACAAGGGATTAATTATCCCGCAGCGCACCTCGGCCGGATATCGAAAATATTCCGCCTCCGATGTGAGTCGACTTCGTTTCATTCTCTCAGTACAGCGCGATCAGTACTTGCCGCTAAAGGTCATCAAGGACCATCTCGATGCCATCGACCGTGGTGAAGCTCCCGCAGCATTGCCCGGTGGAGCGCCCACAGCACCGCAGGCAGTCAATAGCGATATGGTTGAGGCAGTCGACCGTCATTCGCGTCCTGTCTCCCTAGCGGAGCTGCAGGGGCTGACCGGAGCAAGCGAAGAGCTCGTCCATGAGCTAGTTAACTTTGGCCTGGTCGAGCCTGAATCGGGCAAATTCGATGCCCACTGCGTGCGGGTCACCAAATCCGCCGTCGATCTCTCCAATCACGGTATTGAGCCTCGCCACCTTCGCCAGTTCCGTACCGCTGCAGAACGCGAGTTCTCCTTGATCGAGTCCATCATTGGTGCGGACTTGAAAAAGCCTGAAGTTTCCGCGCGCGCGAGGGCAACCGAAGAAGCTCAAGAAATCTCGCGACAGTGCCTAGAGCTTCATGAAGCGCTCGTGCAGCGTGCGATTTCGCAGCTTGATCGCTAGGCTGATAGTAGGAACGAGTTCGCAACGCTAGGGGGAGTGCATGCTTGAACTAGAATTTGCCGGTATTCGGATTCAGCTTCCATCGAATCAGCCGCTGCTGCTACTTAAGCGTCATGAGCAGAATTTGTATCTCCCTCTCTGGATTGGCGCACCCGAAGCGTCCGCTATCGCGATGTCGGAACAGGGGCTCACCCCGCCAAGACCGATGACTCACGATCTGATAGTTAACATGCTCGAAGCTCTTGAAGTGAGACTTGTGCAAATCGAGATCGTCTCGGTGCAGAATGCAATTTTCACCGCGGAGCTGGTGCTCTCCAACGGCAAGCGCGTCGACTCGCGGTCTTCTGACGCAGTTGCGCTGGCGGTACGTACGCAATGCCCGATCCTGTGCACCGAGGAAGTCATGGAATCAGCGGGGGTTGCCATCGAAATCGAGTCCGAAGACGAAGAGCTTCCCGAGGAGCAAATGCGTGAATTCAGAGAATTCCTTGACAATATTGACCCCGAAGATTTCTCCGCCTAGCTCGTCTCCCACTCGTCATTGGCGACACGCCTTAAAGTTAAGCTTGAAGGTCTTTGACCAACGCCCCTTATAGCCGTACCGTCGAAGCATAGAGAAAATTTCTGTTGACCGATACCAGGTTCGTCATCACTCGCACCGGTCAGTCGCATGAAAGTCTCTGGCCTCTCAAATGAATGTGCATATACGCTAGGAGTATTTGGATGGAGTCTAGCCAGACCGGTCCTCGCCATGGGACCACCGGTGGCGTTCAGCGATCCAATACCCAAGGTTTGCTCTTCACTGATGATCTGCCCGAGCTGGATGAACATGCCGGCTACCGGGGACCAGTTGTATGCAAGGCTGCCGGGATTACCTACCGACAGCTGGACTACTGGGCTCGTACTGGTCTGGTTGAACCGGCAGTTCGTGAAGCCAAGGGATCCGGTACTCAGCGGTTGTATTCGTTCCGCGATATCCTGGTACTGAAAGTGGTTAAGCGCCTATTGGACACCGGTGTCTCGCTGCAGCAGATCCGCACAGCGGTGAGCCACCTCCGCGAACGTGGTGTGGAAGATCTGGCTCAGATTACCTTGATGAGCGATGGCGCTTCGGTTTACGAGTGCACCAGTGCCGACGAAGTCATAGACTTGGTTCAGGCCGGTCAAGGCGTCTTCGGTATCGCCGTAGGCCGAGTGTGGCGCGAAGTTGAAGGAACGTTGGCCATGCTGCCATCGGAAAGCACGGGGGACCAGTTGGTCACCGATGAGCTCGCTTCACGACGCGCTGCTAAGGCCGCCCGTAACGTTAGCTGATGAGTACTTAGAATTGCAAAAGCTTCGGCTCGAACAAACTTCCATAAGTTTGTTCGAGCCGAAGCTTTCTTGTTTCTAAACCCTAGGACTGTGCGTTCTGTGTCGGCGCCGTGGACATGAGGTCCTTGAGTAGCGCATCGAACTGAGAAAGCATGGGGGCAGTGGCCTTGCTTGGCCACTGATGTACCGAATATGCTGCGCCCTGAATCTGCTGCCATTCTGGGTGCTCGGGGATCTCCGGCTTCACCATGGAATCGCCGAACATCTGGCGCATCTCGTTCACTCGGAACGTATGCTCGGCAGAATCCTTGCGCACACGGTTGGCTACCACGCTAACCGGGCCCAGGGACGGAGCGAATTCGCGGCGGAAGAGTTCAAGTGCTCGCTGTGTGCGTTCGGTTCCAGCTACTGAGAACAAGCTAGGCTCAGCGACGAGCAATAACTGATCTGAAGCGCTCCACGCCATGCGGGTTAGACCGTTAAGCGATGGTGGGCAATCGATAAGTACTAGCTGGTATCCGCTGGTGCGGCTCAATAGCTGCGAGAGGCGACGCAAATCTCGTGTACGAAGATCTGGTCGATCATAAATTCCGGTGAACGCGTCGCCCACGGCGACATCGAGTACCGGAATTCGGGTGCGCGATTTCTTCTCGGCAGCTTTTGACTGCCATGCGCTGGCTGCGACATTATCTTGAAGTCGCGCACGGCGAACATTCTTGAGCATTTGCCCAATTGGCTGTTTGCCGTTGGCTCGGGCGCCTAAGCCGGTGCTCGCGTCTGCATGCGGATCTAAATCGATCACGAGCGTCGGAATTCCGGCTGCGAGTGCTGCTGAGGCCAATCCGAGTGTTACGGAGGTTTTTCCTACGCCACCCTTGAGGCTGCTGATGCTCACTACATGCACGGACCAGACCACGCCTTTCACTGCTTGCTGATTAAACGTCCCACCGAATATTTAGTCTCTCTTTATCATAGTGTGCCACGCGGTATTTCCCCGACTCCGCAACGTGGGATTTTTAGCACGAATGTAACTATGTCATAAAAACAGCATGCGGACGCTAGAAAGTCGTGTGGTCAGACCACTGGGCGAAATGTTTGGTAATTGTGCACCCCGTCACGGTAGGGTATCCACAGCAGCGGTTAAAAATATCCGTTATGCGAGGCCCTACACCCGGGAAAACGGGAACAAAGCGTCCCCCGAAGGACGTTCCCCCGTCTTCCAAATGGGTGTGCTGAATCGATGTAGGGAAACTATGTTTGAGAAAATCTTGGTCGCCAACCGCGGTGAGATTGCAATTCGTGCTTTCCGCGCTGGTTACGAACTAGGCGCAAAAACAATTGCCGTCTACCCATATGAAGATCGTAACTCGATCCACCGCCAGAAAGCCGGAGAGGCCTATCAGATTGGCGAAGAGGGCCACCCGGTTCGCGCCTACCTGGACATTGACGAAATCGTCCGCGTCGCCAAGGAAGCCGGCGCAGACGCGATTTACCCAGGTTACGGATTCCTTTCGGAGAACCCAGACCTGGCCCGCAAGGCTGCAGAAAACGGTATTAAGTTCATCGGTCCAAAGGCGGACGTGCTTGAGCTGGCCGGAAACAAGGTCGCTGCGCTGAAGGCAGCGCGCAAGGCCGGCATCCCGGTATTGGAATCCTCCGAACCGAGCGACGATGTTGACTTCCTCCTAGCCGAGGCCGACCGCATTGGCTTCCCGATCTTCGTCAAGGCAGTTGCTGGCGGTGGCGGCCGCGGCATGCGCCGTGTCGACAAGCGCGAAGACCTGCCCGAGCTAATGGGTGCGGCAATGCGCGAAGCCGGTACCGCCTTTGGCGATCCGACCGTCTTCCTTGAGCAGGCAGTCCTTCGCCCGCGTCACATCGAGGTGCAGATCCTCGCCGATGAGCAGGGTAACGTGGTGCACCTGCACGAGCGTGACTGCTCCTTGCAGCGCCGTCATCAAAAGGTCGTCGAGATCGCTCCGGCACCGAACCTGGATGAGTCCATCCGTCAGGCGCTGTTCCGTGACGCCGTGAAGTTTGCGCAGACCCTGGGTTACCAGAACGCTGGTACCGTCGAATTCCTGGTTGATACCGTCGGTGAGCGGGCAGGACAGCACGTGTTCATCGAAATGAACCCACGTATCCAGGTGGAGCACACGGTGACCGAAGAAGTCACTGATATTGACCTCGTACAGGCTCAGATGCGTATCGCCTCCGGTGAATCGCTGAGCGATCTTGACATCAGCCAGGACAACATCGAGGTTCGTGGTTGGGCGCTGCAGTCGCGCATCACCACTGAGGACCCGGCAAATGGCTTCCGACCAGATGTGGGAACCATTACCGTTTACCGTTCTGCTGGTGGTTCCGGCGTGCGTCTTGATGGCGGCACCATCTACGCAGGCGCAGAAGTTTCCCCGCACTTTGACTCCATGCTGGTTAAGCTCACCTGTCGTGGCCGCGACTACAAGACCGCCGTAGCGCGGGCACGACGTGCGCTGGCCGAATTCCGCGTCCGTGGTGTGGCCACCAACATTCCGTTCATCCAGAATGTTCTCAACGATCCACAGTTCATCGCCGGAGACGTCGCGACCGACTTCATTGACTCGCGCCCGGATCTGCTGACCGGCAACGAATCTCAGGACCGCGGCACCAAGGCGCTGAACTACCTGGCTCACGTGACCGTCAACAAGCCGAACGGCGAACGAATCGATGGCATCGATCCACGCAAGAAGCTTCCGAGCTTCCCGGGGGACAAATCCTCGGAGCCGGAGCGTTCGCCATTCGACGGCCCTTCGAAATCGGTAGCACCTCCAGCTGGCTGGCGTCAGAAGCTGCTGGATCTGGGGCCCGAAGGTTTTGCCAAGGCGCTGCGCGACGCGAAGGCCGTGGGCGTTACCGACACCACCTTCCGCGACGCACACCAGTCATTGCTGGCCACTCGCGTGCGTACCCGCGATCTGCTCGCCGCTGCGCCTGCCTACGCGCATACCGTGCCGCAGTTGTTCTCCATGGAAGTCTGGGGAGGCGCGACCTACGATGTCTCGCTTCGATTCCTGGGCGAAGATCCATGGAAGCGTCTAGAACTGCTGCGTGCCGAACTGCCGAATATCCCGCTGCAGATGCTGCTGCGTGGCCGCAATACCGTAGGTTACACCCCGTACCCCACCGAGGTTACCGACGCGTTCGTAAAGCAGGCCGCGAAGAGTGGCATCGACATCTTCCGCATCTTCGATGCGTTGAATGACGTCTCGCAGATGGCTCCGGCCATCAAGGCTGTGCGCGAAACCGGAACCGCCGTCGCCGAGGTGGCCCTGTGCTACACCGGCAACCTGCTCGATTCCAACGAGAAGCTGTACACCCTTGACTACTACCTGAATCTGGCTCAGCAGATCATCGATGCCGGTGCACACATTATCGCGATCAAGGATATGGCAGGACTGCTGCGTCCGGCCGCCGCAAAGAAGCTGGTCACCGCTTTGCGCGAACGCTTCGACGTGCCGGTTCACCTGCATACCCATGACACCTCTGGTGGACAGCTTGCTACCCTGATGGCAGCGATCGATGCAGGCGTGGATGCAGTTGATGTGGCTTCGGCTGCGATGGCCGGCACTACCAGCCAGCCTTCTGCCTCTGCCCTCGTGGCAGCGCTTGAGCATACCGAACGCGATTCAGGGCTTTCCTTGGACGCGGTAGCCTCGCTGGAACCGTACTGGGAGGCGGTGCGCGCGATGTACAAGCCGTTCGAATCCGGGCTGCCTGCACCAACCGGGCGCGTATACCAGCATGAAATTCCCGGTGGACAGCTCTCGAACCTTCGTCAGCAGGCCATCGCACTGGGGCTGGGCGAGCGTTTTGAGGCCATCGAATCCATGTATGCCTCGGTCAACGCCATGCTCGGAAACGTGGTCAAGGTGACCCCGTCTTCCAAGGTTGTCGGCGATCTGGCATTGCAGCTGGTCGGCTCCGGCGTTCCGGCGGCAGATTTCGAAGCCAATCCGCAGAACTTCGACATCCCGGATTCGGTCATCCAGTTCCTCTCGGGTGAGCTGGGCAATCCTCCGGGTGGCTGGCCAGAGCCATTCCGCACGAAGGCATTGCAGGGCCGCAGCGTGCGCCCACGCGTTGAAGAGCTCTCGGACGAAGACTCGGCGGCGCTCAATGCCGACGACGAGACGATCCGCGCGACCTTGAACCGCTTGCTCTTTGCCGGTCCGACGCGCGACTTCGAGAAGTCCCTGGAGAACTACGGCGACCTGTCCGTGCTGCACACCCGCGACTACCTATTCGGCCTGACCCCAGAGGTTGAGCGCGTGGTGTCCCTTGGTACCGGTGTGCGCCTGCTGGTGAAGCTGATCTCGGTATCCGAAGCTGATGAGAAGGGCTTGCGCACCGTGGTGTTCTCGCTCAATGGCCAGTCGCGCCAGATCAAGGTGCGTGACGAATCGGTCGAGTCGACGGTGAAGAGTGCGGCAAAGGCCGATCCGACCAATTCGGGCCACGTGGCGGCACCGTTCGCCGGCGCCGTGACGGTCAACGTCAAGGTCGGCGACTTGATCGAAGCAGGGCAATCGGTAGCAACCATCGAAGCGATGAAGATGGAAGCTGGCATCACGGCCAACGCTTCGGGTGTCGTTTCGCAGGTAACGTTGGACGGAACCAGCCAGGTGCAGGGCGGCGATCTGCTGCTCGTCATCGAACCAAAGTAAGTCAACGAAGGCGCAGCATTCGCTGAGCAATAGGTGTGGCCCCGGGGACTTTGAACTGGTCCTTGGGGCCACACCTTTGCACATTGGCATCAATGCGCTTGTGCGCGGTCCACCGGAGTAGTACCCCAACGGGCAGATGTGGCACGATGCTCTCTGACGGCTTCGATTTTCACCAAGAAGTCCGGAGAGCTCAAATTCTTGTTCAAGGAGAGACATGAGGATAGCGCGTAAGTCAGGTCCGACGCTGAAGCCAGCCACGTTGCGAGCGAAAGCCATCGCGGCGGGCAAGGTGCGGGAGAACTTGAAAATTACCGTCTTCGCGCTTAGTGCGGCACTGCCGGCCGCAGAACTTGCCGAGTTCCTTGAAGGCCAGTTGGCGCAGCTAGCGCTGAACTCGCAGGTCCACGTCGCGGGCCCCGAACGAGTCAAGGCGGCACTTGCTGGACGCTTCAACGAGGCCGACGTGCTGGTCGTGGTGGGCGATGGCTCCGCAACTGCAGAGCCTGCACTGATGGAGCTAGTGCAGTGGCTACTGCTCAACGGCCGAACGGCACTGGCCGAGAACCTGGTGTACGTGCAGCTCGGTGCGAGAACCTCTGCCACCCCGGCGCCGGTCTTCGAACGGGTTGTGCTCCCAATGAATTTTGCCGAGCAGACGCAGCAAAGCGGCCGCAGGTTGCCCTGGGCCGCTGCATCCCACGAATCGTGGGAACTTGCCGATGCTGTATTGAACTATGCGACGGGCTTATCTGCCGAATAGATTTCGTCGATGACCGCTTCGTAATCCTTGAAGACCACGGCGCGCTTGATCTTCATAGAAGGGGTCAGATGTCCGGAAGATTCGGTGAAGTCCGTCGGTACAATCCGGAAGGCCTTGATCGATTCTGCCCGGCTAACAGAGTTATTGGCTTTGTCGATGAGGGACTGCACGTGGGTCTTTACCTGATCTAGGTCGCTAACCTCTTCCACGGTCAGCGCGGTATCGAGCTGGTGGCGCTCCAACCAACCATGCAATGCCTCTGGGTCCAAGGTGACCAGAGCCGAAATGAACGGCCGGCCATCGCCCAAGACGACACACTGGGAAACAAGCGAATCGGCGCGAATTTGGTCTTCAAGCAGTGCTGGAATTACATTCTTGCCACTGGCAGTAACAATGATTTCCTTCTTGCGCCCGGTGATTCTCAAGAAGCCGTCGGCATCCAGCTCGCCAACATCACCGGTGCGGAACCAGCCATCGACGAAGGTTTCGCCTTCCAGCTCGGGGCGGTTGTGGTAACCGCGCATGACACAGATGCCCTTGGCTAGAATCTCGCCATCCTCAGCGATGCGTACAGCGTTGCCCGGTAGCGGTGGACCCACCGTGCCGATCTTAATGCGATCGATGGTGTTCACGGTGATCGGAGCCGTAGTCTCGGTCAGCCCGTAGCCTTCGAGGACAGTCAGCCCGATCCCGTGGAAGAAATGACCGAGGCGTTCTCCTAGCGGGGCACCGCCGGAAACTGCATGGCGAATGTTTCCGCCCATCGCGGCGCGCAACTTGCTGTACAACAGGGCATCGAACAGCTTGTGCTTTAGCTTGAGGACCAGCGGAACCTTGCCGGCGCCTTGAGCTTTGGAATATGCGACAGCAACATCCACGCCGGCATGGAAGATTTTGCCCTTGCCGGCGTCTTCTGCCTTGAGCATCGAAGAGTTGTAGACCTTTTCGAAGACTCGCGGCACCGCGAGAATGAAGTTTGGCTTGAAGGACTGTAAATCAGGCAAGAGATTTTTGACATCCGGGGTGTGTCCCACGCGGCAACCGGCGGAAACTGCCAGCACCGAGATGTAGCGGGCGAACACATGCGCCAGCGGCAAGAACATGATCGTCGCGGCTCCCGGATACACGCACTGCGGAAGTTCAGCTGCAGCGTTTTCGGATAGTTCAACGAAGTTTCCATGGGTCAGCTCGCAACCCTTGGGGCGTCCGGTGGTGCCAGAGGTGTATATCAGGGTGGCCACGTCGTTCAGCGTTGCCGAGGCGCGTCGTTCTTCCAACTCTTCGTCGCTAACATTTTCGCCGGCCTTGCGTAGCTCATCGAGGCCACCTTCGAATTGCCAGATGTTGTCCAAGGATTCGAGGGTTTCTTGATGGGCCGCCTGACGGACGACGTTTTCGTGGTTGGGTGATTCAACGACCATGGCGCAGGCTTCGGAATCGGCGACGATCCAGGCGACCTGGCTGGGGGAGGAGGTTTCGTAGATGGGCACGGTGACGCATCCCGCGTACCAGATAGCGAAATCAACGAGTGTCCACTCATAGCGGGTACGGGCCATGAGTCCGATGCGTGACCCCTGCTCAATGCCGGAAGCGATGAAACCACGCGCGATGGCCGAGGCATCGGCTGCGAACTGCGATGCGGTGATGTCCTGCCAAGCCCCACTGGCGGTCGGCACGGAGAATAAGGCAGGGTTGGCTGCCGAATTTGCATGTCGTAGGAGCAGATCGGTGATGTTCGAATTTTCCGGCGAGTGGATGCGAAGTGGCGAGCTAAATTCGCGCATCTGGTACTCAACTCCTGTGGTAAGTGTCCTAGGTTATAACGCCTCGTAAGCTGCGTCACATTTATATTACTCGATAGTAACGTAGCAGTTGCAGTGTTCCAAGTCGATTAGACCTTTGCCCCATCATCTCCCGGATCGCGCTGAGTCGGTAGTCTTCGCAGCAGGTAAAAAATGCCAAGAATCGCAGCTGCGGCCAAGCCGAGATAAATAAACCCCGGTGCACTGCGGAAAAAGATCACGCAAAACAGCAATCCAAAGGGTCCGCCGGCCGCGCCGACCCACGCCAAATTCAACATCGGATCGCCACTGCCCAGAGCGGCGGGCTCTTCGGGAACGAATTCGTCGGGAGTATCTACTGGTTCATAATCGCGTGGTCCGCGAGCGAGCGGCCCGGTGTTAAACAACTTGTCCAATTGGGTGGCACGTTCGGCAGCGCTTGGCTCGCGAGGAGCCTGCGCGTCGAGACTTTTGAAATTCTCCACCAGTTGATCCCAGCGCGGGTCCTCGGCTTTTGAAGGCTCGTTCTCTGCAGGGCTCATTGGGCCTCTTCCCGTGCCGCGACGTCAGTAATGAAGCGCAGCGATTCCTTGAAAATTTTAGGCGCATCATAATCCAATGTCGCCACATGCCTACTACGTGACAACGCAATTCGCTCGCGCAGAATTCCCGGCCCGAGCCCGTTGAGCAAGGCGTGAACGGATGCATCCGAGACCACGTTGTCCACTGCGGAACGGAGTAACTGTACTGGTGCCGCCACCAATGGCAAACGAGCCCGCGTCTGCGCGAAAAGCTTGTACACCTCATGTACTGCCGCAACCGGCGTACGTTCGTAGGCATTCTCGTCGGCCCCGGGATAGGCAATGTCATTGCTTATCGGCGCGACTGTCCGAACCACCCGGCGCAGATAGCCCGCGTAGGGGGCAACCGGCGAATCGATGACCAAGCCAGGGTTCACCAGGGACACTCCGCTGACATTACGGCGTGATGCGAGGTGCAGTGCCAACGCCCCGCCCATCGAGAGCCCGGCGACAAAAACATGTTGATGCGCGGACGCCAGTTCATCGAAGGCATCCTCCGTCGCCTGGATCCACTGTCCGTAGGGTCGGCCGATCAGATCCTGCCAGCGTGTCTCATGTCCGGGAAGTATAGGTACGCTCGTGTGTACACCATGGCTCTGCAGCGAGTCAGCCCATGGGCGCATAGCCGTCGTGGAGCCGGTGAAACCGTGGATCAGCAATACAGCCACGTCCGAAGCGGACCCGGTTTCCGGGACCAAGGAAGTATCTTTCATCATGTGCACCCCTAAAATTCAACGGTTCACTGTCGAGCGTAGTGCACAATTGTATGGTGTGGGCTAAGGCGCCGTCCGGTTGTCTCCTGCGCAAAGTTGTTCGAAGACGAGAATAAGGAAATGCCACCCCGTGCTCTACGACTTTCTTAAACGGTTCGCGGTCCGGCCATTGTTGCGTATCTTCTTCAAGATCGATCTCCAAGGCATCGAAAATATCCCCGAACATGGTGCCGCGATCCTCGCCTCGAACCACCTGTCGGTCAGCGATTCGGTCTTTCTGCCCGCGAGTCTTGAGCGCCCGGTTATTTTTCTTGCAAAGGACGACTACTTCAACGGCAAGGGGCCCAAGGGACGCTTCGTCGCCTGGTTCTTTCGAAACATTAATCAGCTGCCGATGGACCGTTCCGGCGGCAAAGGCTCCGCGGCCTCGCTGGACAGCGCCAACCGGGCACTGCGAGAAGGCAAATTGCTTGGGATCTACCCGGAAGGGACGCGTTCGCCTGATGGCAGGCTCTACCGAGCCAAGCTGGGAGTAGCGAAACTCGCCATGGAATCCGGAGCTCCAGTCATTCCGGTCGCCATGATCGGCACGGATAGGGTTCAACCTATCGGGCAAGGAGTCCCGCGTCCGGGCCGTATCGGGATCCACGTCGGCGAACCCCTGGACTTCAGCAAGTATGCCGAACAGGTCGATGACCCGCAGGCGCTGCGTCACGTGGCAGATGAAATCCGCAAGGCCATCAACGAGCTTTCCGGACAGAACTATGTTGACGTTTACGCCCCGAAAAAAATCAAAAAATAGTTGGTCTCGCAACACGCCGGACTTCCAGAATCGGTGTGTTACGTCGAGTTGTTACATTCATCGCGGTGCTTTGATGCTCTCGGACGTAGAATTGTTAAGGTGAGCGAAGAAAACCGAACCCCATTGCCTGGCTCTTCTGTAGCCGGCCCCGCCACCGACCCTCAACTTGATGCGTGGCGTGATTTGCCTATTGCCCAACAGCCCACCTGGCGTGAGCACCCGGACTATAGTGCCTCAATATCCGAACTGGGTTCACGTCCGCCACTGGTATTTGCCGGTGAAGTGGATGTCCTCCGCGAACGCCTGGCCGCCGCGGCGCAGGGTAAAGCCTTCCTGCTGCAGGGTGGCGATTGTGCCGAGACCTTCGACGCGGCGACCGCGGATAAGATCTCAGCGCGCGTGAAGACCATTTTGCAGATGGCCGTCGTACTTACCTATGGTGCTTCGATGCCAGTTATCAAGATGGGACGCATGGCGGGCCAGTTCGCCAAGCCACGTTCTTCAAATGACGAGACTCGCGATGGCGTGACCTTGCCGGCCTTCCGCGGCGACATCGTCAACGGCTATGACTTCACCCCCGAGTCCCGTGCGCATGATCCGAAGCGTCTGGTGCAGGCATACAACACCTCATCGGCAACGCTGAACCTGATCCGCGCCTTCACCCAGGGTGGATTCGCAGACTTGCGCAGCGTGCATTCGTGGAATGCCGGCTTCATGGCTAACCCTGCGCACTCTGCTTACGAACAGCTTGCCGGAGAGATCGACTCCGCCATCCGCTTCATGGATGCCTGCGGAGCCGACTTCGAAGCACTGAAGCGCACCGAATTCTTCGCTTCCCACGAGGCGTTGCTGCTGGACTACGAGCGTGCCTTGACCCGTACCGATTCGCGTACCGGCCAGCCGTACGACACTTCGGGACACTTCTTGTGGATCGGCGAACGCACCCGCCAGTTGGATCACGCACATGTGGACTTCCTGTCACGAGTGCGCAACCCGATCGGCGTAAAGCTTGGCCCGAACACCTCGCCAGACGATGCGCTGGAACTGATCGAGAAGCTGGATCCAAACCGGGAACCAGGGCGATTGACCTTCATTACCCGAATGGGTGCGCAGAACATTCGCGAAAAGCTTCCAAATTTGGTCGAGAAGGTCACCGCCTCCGGCGCCCAGGTGCTGTGGGTAACCGACCCGATGCACGGAAACACCGTCACCAGCGAGAACGGCTACAAGACCCGCAAATTCGACGATGTCATGGACGAAGTCCGTGGATTCTTTGAGGTCCATGATTCGCTGGGCACCTTCCCAGGTGGCCTGCACGTGGAAATGACCGGTGACGACGTGGCCGAGTGCCTCGGCGGTGCCGACCCGATCCGCCAGGAACAGTTCGACGACCTCTACGAGTCGGTCTGTGACCCACGCCTGAACCACAAACAGTCCCTGGAAATGGCCTTCTTGGTTTCCAGTGCGCTGCAGAGCCGTGGTCGTCGCTAAACGCCCGCGGCACTAATTAACTTTGGCTTCCCGCGACTGCGGGAAGCCAAAGTTATTTAAAATAGCGAAGCCTTTGGCTTAGAACGCGTACAGGCTGACTTCACTGCCGCGTACGGCGCGCTGGTTCAGTGGGGTCTGCATGCGTACCGTGTCCGAGAAGCCGCCAAGCACCGATCGCGTCGAGACGGTGAATCCGGCTTCCTCAAGCGTTGCACTCGCCTCGGCCAGGCTTTGACCGATCACCGAAGGCACCTGAAGGTATTCAGGCCCCTTGGAAACATGAACGGTGACCGTGCTGCCAAACTCAACGGTTTGCTGCCGTGGGCTCTGATCCGCGACCAACCCTTGGCCAACTTTTGGCGAGTACTGCTGCTCGCCGAGCTTCAGCTTCAAGCCGACCTCGCTCAGCGCCTGCTCGGCGTGCTCCGGTGACATCCCAGCGAGGTTAGGTATCTGCACCGGTGCCGGACCCCGCGAGATCACCAACGCCACGGTGTTTTTCCGCCCCGCCAGTTCGCCGGCAGCCGGTGAACTGGAAATGACCTGTCCCTTGGCGACGGAGGAGGAATACTCAAGGCTCGTCTTCACTTTGGCCAAGCCCAGATCGGAAAGTTGCTCGGCGGCTTCCTCCTCGGTCACTCCTTCGAGCGCCGGAATTTCGAAGAGTTCCGGGCCGCGAGAAATCAGTAAATCGACGCCCTGAAACTTCATCATGCTTTCACCGGTGCGCGGCTGGGTTTGCACTACGCGGCCGACAGCGATCTCATCGTCATAGACGGAGTTCACTCGTACCGGTACGCCTTGCTCATCAAATTGGGCGACAACCTGGTTTTGCAACATTCCGGTCAGCGATGGGATGCGAATAATGGTTCCCGGGCCGCGGCCGAAGAACCATGCACCAGCAGCGACTAACGCGATGATAAAAATGAGTACCACCAGGATCACCGAACGCTTTCCGGCAGATTTTGGCTTCACCAGTTGATGGGTGGGTATTTGCGCGGTCTTGCGCCATTGTTTCGCCGCGCGTTTTTGCTCCTGCTTCTGCGCGCGAGCTGAACCATGGGTAATAGCTGGTGCCACGGGTTTTTCGGCCACCAGAGCTGAATCGTCGAACCCAACTAAATCTTCGCGAGAATAAGCCGCAGTGGCGTCCGTTACCGGTATCGCTTGGACTGGATCGCCGGGGGACAGCTGAGGTGTCACAGTGGTGGGCTGGGCCTCGCGAAGATCCAATACTTCGGTTGCTTGGGAGGTGCTGATGACCGCGGTGGCTTCTTCGAAGGGAACTGCAGAGTAGTCTTCGGTCGTCGAAGCGGATGTCTCCCCGAGCGTGTTTTCGTCCAACCACCACGGTTGGCGTTGTTCCTCACGATAACGCTGCCACTCGTCTAGTCGTTGCTGCACGGTGGTAGGCATTGCCTCGGCAGCCAATGGGGCCAAGTCCGAAATCTGACCTAGAGAATCGGCATCAAGGTCGAGCTCCTCATCGGTGAGCGTGGAACGGATCTGGATGACATCATCGAGTAAGAAGCCTGCATTCTGCGGACGGAGATCCGGATCTTTTTCTGTGCAGTAGCGCACCAGTTCATCGAGATCTTCGCTGAGCCCTGGAACCATTGTGGAAGGCAACGGCATTGGCGAATCGAGATGTTGCTTCATCATCGCTGCGGGGTTGGATACCGGGAATGGCAACTGACCGGTGAGCATTTGATAGATCATGATTCCAACGGCGTAAATGTCGCTACGCGAATCGGAGGGCGCCCCTGAAACTAGCTCGGGGGAAACATGGGAGAGCGTGGCGACAAGCGTCCCGGACTGAGTATGCGCGCTGGCCGCACGAGCCAGGCCAAAGTCGGTGATTTTGATTTCGCCATTATCTGAAAGTAGAACGTTCGCCGGTTTCATATCCCGGTGCACAATGCCTTCGAGGTGCGCGGCACGTAGGCCGCTGCAGATTCGCTCGAGAACGCTTAGCATCTGCCGTGGAGTAAACCGTCCACGTTCCTCGATAACTTGGGAAAGATTACGTCCGCGAACGTACTCCATCACCAGATACACGTGACTTCCGGAAACGGCATGGTCGCGGATGGACACTACATTCGGGTGGGAGATATTCGCTGCGATAATGGCTTCGGACTCGAACCGTTCGCGGACCATCGGTTCGCTAGCGTAGTTCTCGTCCAGTACCTTGACGGCCACAGACCGGTGCAAATTCTGATCCATCGCCCGGTATACCCGTGACATCCCACCGAGCGCGATCAGCGTATCTAACCGATAGCGGTGACCAATTACTTGTCCGACGAGCGAGTCTGGTCGATCCGGGCTAATCAAAGAAAACTCCTGCCACAGGGGAGCGCTGATGGCGAGTCTGGGACATGACCTTGCTCCTTTCGAACACAGATACTAAGTGTAGGTTACTCAGCTGGCCTGAGAATTTCACGGGTTAAAGTCGAAATCCGCCAGTAGAGTTGCCACTGACGGATTTCGGACAGCAACCCGGGTTGCGAGAACTACCTCGGGTGCAGCTATTACTCTAAGAAGCGCGACGGGCCCGTGCAGCACGACGCTTCAGGGCGCGACGCTCGTCTTCACTCATGCCGCCCCAGACGCCGGCATCCTGCCCGGACTCGATGGCCCACTGCAGGCAGGTTTCCGTGACGTCGCATCGACGGCATACGCTTTTGGCCTCTTCGATCTGTAATAGGGCCGGACCGGTGTTACCCACCGGGAAGAAAAGTTCCGGGTCCTTTTCCAGACACGCCGCGCGGCTACGCCAATCCATGCTTATTGATGCTCCTTGAAATATTTAGGGGAACGAAGACCTCCCAGAAATCGTCACAAACAGAAAACAACTGCGAATAGGAATTGCAGGTGCGTTACGTTGTGTGTACCGGAAAGGTCATCGATGAGTTGGAGAGGTACGAGCAGGGGTGTTCGTTTAACCAACCACATTAGGTTTTCATGTTACGAGAAAGTAAACAAGAGTCACGGAAGTGAAATGTGGTTGAATGCCTGAGTGCTTTCTCACATGGATTTCCGTGGCTCGCTGCGCTAACTGAAGGGGCTGTGGTCGGTGCCATATTCGCCTTCGATGTTGCGCGTTTGAGTTCCTGAGTTGCTTGCACGAAAATTGTTGTCGTGAGCAACAACGAATCTTCCGTATCCCGTCCTCCCAGCGTTTTGGCCGTCTCAGCCCTGACAATGCTCGAAGCGGTGGCGGTCCTGGTTTACGCGGTCAACTACCTAATGCATCTCGCTGACGCGGGGGACTTGAACATGGGCGGCCGAATCTTCATGCTCGTCCTGTGCTTCGCAGCCGGCGCCTGGCAGATCAGCGTTTCCTTCAACTTCTTCAAGGGGAAGGCCTTCACACGCGCACCGATTATCGTGTGGCAACTGTTCCAATTGATCCTCTCGTTTTCCTTCTTGCAAGGCCCGTTTAGCGGTATCGCGATTGCGGCCATCGTGATCGCCGGAATCATCGTCGTGATGTTGTTTGCACCCAAGACAACCATATTTCTAGGAGACCGCCCGCAATCCTAGAAGTCATCCATGTCGATATAGATGGCGCGTGGTTGCCCACGGTAACTGGTGACCGCGCGCCATTTGTTTACCCGCTGTCTCGATTCTTGAGAACTCAATGGTTCCCACGACATGGGTTGCATATCGTGCGGATGGTGGGCTTCGACTAATGCAACACAACGGTCATCGAGTGCCATGCCCGGCGCCCCGATCTCGTAGGCAAGTCGGCTGGAAGGCGGTACGAATAGCACCGGAATCACCGCACGGCTTAGCGCGGAATTTAGCAACCCGGCAAGTCGTGGGTCGTTCGTATGTTCGAGCACCAGCGCGATATTCCCCGGTGCCATTTGGTCAAGCCGTGATTCGAATTCGTCGATTCCGTGCAAGCGTTCTAGCGACCACCGGTGACACAGGCATTTGCTTAGCTCTTCTCTGATCAAAGGGTTTCCACAGATCAGGAGCGTCATCGCCGAGGCAGACAGACTTATCGTGGCATCTACAAATGAACGCTTGCCAAGCGGGAAAGCCCCTGGCTCGGCTAAGTAGGAAGAGTCATCGATATTCGCATTCCACACGCCTTGTTCCAAGGCCGCGGGCTGGGGCGAACCTAACTGGATGGTGCGTGCAGAGTCGGTACCGCACACTATTATTCCTCGTCCGACCACGCTTGCAGTTTCGGGCAGGCGAGGCCAGGCCATTTTCAAGGATTCGGTGGCCTGAAAAGGAAAGTACCATTGCTCGGTGCACAGCCCTGCGGCTTTGAGCAGCGCCTGATCCCGATCCACCGCGAGGAGGATGGTGGTGCCACCGGCTGCACCGCGACGCAAGAGACCCCCGAGAACTTCGTCGAAGCGTTGAAAATGCTGTGGGTGCAGCAAGGATTGCAGCTGCGCGACACCATGAACTAGAACGAGTAGGCGCGTGTCTTCGCACCGTTCCTCGAGGTAGTCCAGCGCATCTAGAAAGTCGTAAACGTCCTCCCCGGTAATTTGTCGCAGGTGCGGGCTGCTGCGTTCATCTGCGTTCAGCGCGGGCCCGAAACTCAGTATTTTGCGCGGCAGCCGACACAGGCCGGTCAATAGCTGACGAGGGCCAGCCTCCGGAAGGCCGCACACCAACAGGCTGCGCCTCGCCTCGCCACCAAGCTCTAGTGGCTCGAGGGCGCCGTGCTCTAGCTGGTCAATCAACCCGCACCAAATAGTGTCTGGCCGCATGGGTGACCAGTCCGAACCGGGTGGTTCAGGTTGCGCGGGTAGTGCGGGGGCAAACGGTGAGCGCGGTAATCGAAGCGTCGCCCAGCGCTGAGCCACAGTTTCCATCTGGTCGTGCAGTGCCTCCATAGCTTCGTAGGCAGTTGGGGGCGCCCCAAAGGTGCAGAGCTGCCGTGCGCGGAGGTTCATTGGCCCTCGTTCGGCCAGTTCACCATAGGGCGGTGGGTCGAAGGCGAGCGCAAATTGGAATTTTCGGGTCTGCCGCGTGGCGCAATGGATGATTGCTTGCCCGGGGTCCAACAGCGAGGCAGCGTCCCGGATACCGACCAGTTCAATGGATTCACCCGGGTCATTAACGCGCAGTGCGATCACGGTATTGAGGTTTGCCCGGGTTTGCCCGGTCAGGGTTCCTGCTGGCCGCTGGGTGCTAAGCAACAGGTGAATGCCCAGAGCCCGGCCCACGGCCGCGAGCCGGTCGATTCGTGGGCTGGCTTCCGGGATGGATTCGCTAAACACCCGAAATTCGTCGATCACCACCAACAGCCTTGGCAAGGCTGGCGCCGGATCGCTCAGTTGTTGGTATTCGAGCAGGTCGCTGCAGCGATAGTTGGCCAGCAGTCGTTCGCGGCGAGTGACCTCGACTTCTAATTGAGCCAGGGTGCGTTGCGCGGCCGCCGCGTCGAGGTCGCTGGCGAAGAGTTGGACATGAGGCAATGCGGCGAAGACCGAAAGCCCGGCTCCGCCCTTGAAATCGACGAGGACGAAGGCTAATTCTTCGGGGGAGTAACCGGCAGCTAGTTCTTTGACAATGCGGCGTAGCGCCTCGGATTTTCCTGATCCGGTGGTGCCGCAGATCAGCATGTGCGGCCCGTCGGAGTCAAAGTCCAGAACCACCGGATCAAGCTGCGTGGTGGTGCCAATGTGGGCGGTCAGCCCGGGTCGTACAGGCTGTCCCTCGCCCGTCGGCGGCGCAGGACTGCTGAGGGGACCGTGGGTTTCGGCGAGGTCCAGACATCGATCGATCAGCCGGGCGAAACGCGGTGCGCTCAGCCGCTGCACGTTCTGCAAGGCCAGCTGCGGATCTTCGAGCGAGGCTAGCGGCAACAGGGGATTCACCCACCAGGTGCCCTGCGGCACCGGGGCGCGGCTCAGCCCGAGCACTATCGACTCCTCGCAGGGCTGTGCTGCGGTGGCCACCACGTACAGGGAACGCACTTCGCCGGTCGCCGGTGCTGCCAGCAGGCTTGCGCGTGGAGCCGGTGGCAGCCCGGTACTCACCCCGGGTAACAGGATCAGACTGGCCGGAAGGCATTCGAGTTGTGGGTCAAGTATCAGTTCCAGCCGTCCGGCAAGGACCGCGGGCAGGTAGCGGGCGAGCAGGGCCAACAGCAGTTCGCAGCTCGCCTTGTCCTGATCGCCGACGATCTGCCAGGCGCCGGGAACGCTGGCGGTGAACACCGGCGAGGGGCAGGGGGCATCCAAAGCGCTGCGCGGTTTCCTGCGCCGCTTCTTCTTCGGCGTCATCTCTTCCGCCGCCGGGGACCACAGTCCTCGGCCGAACACCAGCGGAGGCAATCCGGAATTCGGCATCCCCAACTCGGTACGATCCAACCCGGCGAGCAGGGCGATCCCCAACGGCGGCGCATAGGCCTCACGAGCTTGCGCCACCTGGGCGCGGTGCACCACGGCCTTGGCTTTCCACCGGCGACGCTCGAGGATCAGCTGCCCGGCAGGTACGATTCCCAAGAGGGCCGAAGCGCCGCTGAGCAACAAGAACAACATCGACCCGGTGAGCACCGCCAGCAACACCCCGGAAAGCATCGGAACCAGGGCAGCCAAGCACAAGGCGATCAATCGTTGTAGCTCCGGTTTGTCTGGCAGCTGCCAGCGCAGTTGCTCGGCCGACAGACTCTGGCCGGTATCAAGCAGTACCGGATCGCCGACGCACAATTCGGTGTCTCCCAAACAAAAGCGCGTTCCGCGGTGCAGCTGCAGACGGGTCACCGAACTCCGCTTCCCGACGCGGTCCTCCACCCCGATCGTATTTGCATCATCACAGGTCAGTACCAGGGCCGATTGGTCCACTGCAATTTGGGCATGGTGCCGGGCGATCAGCGGGTCCTGCAGCCACAGCGGGGCACAGCGCCCCAGCCGATGCACGCCTTGGTCCAGTCGCACGCTCGCCCCGGCGTCCGGCCCAGATGCGACAAAGAGTTGCAGCGCGGCAGGCATCCGGACCCCCGAGGTGGCAGTGGCTCGCGGAATATCGGTCAGCAACAGGTGAGTGCGCGCGCTGAGCATCCCACAATCTTCCAGAGCGGTGTCTGCCACAAACCAGCGCGTCGCGCCGAAGGAGCCGGCCAAAATTTTGGCCAGCCCAGCGCCATCTAGCTGCGCGGAAACGTCGAGCCTGAATTGGCGCGGCTGGGCGAAACACCGCGCCGCCAGCAGCAACTCATAGCGCACCATGAATTCTCCTCCTCAATCGCTAGCTGGGTCTTGGCAACACTTCAGCACGCACGATGGTCCACTATTCGAGCCGCACCTCGCACTGTGGAAAACCCGTCGGAGTTTATCCACATCTTCGGGCATGCTATTGAAAGCGCTAGCCGGTGGGGCTAGGCTCCCTTGACATAGCCCTTCTAGCTAAACTCCAGAAAAGGGTTGCAAGACGCTGTGCCGGTGCCGCGCTCGCCGGTGTACCTCGAAGCATTCGGGAACGATTTTCATAGTTTCGGCTAAGGACTTTGACGTGGACGCGCTATCCATCGTGGAAGACGAAGTGCGAGAGCTGGTGCGCCGGCGCGGACTGGACCCTGGCAGACAACCTGCGCTCATCAGATCCCTGATTGACGATGTCTTGCGTGACTATGACGAACGTTCCCTGCTCGGCGCGGTCCCGGCCATCGGATCGCTCGATCAGGTTCGCCGTTCGGTCTTCGACAATGTGGCAGGATTCGGGGCGCTGCAACCGCTGCTCGATGACCCCAACGTCGAAGAAATATGGATCAACTCGCCGCAACAGGTTTTTTGCGCGCGTGGCGGGCAAAGCGAACTGACGCATATCAGGCTCGAATCCGACGAGGTAGCCGGCCTGGTGGAACGAATGCTGAAATCCTCTGGGCGCCGGTTGGATCTGTCCCAACCCTTCGTGGACTGCCAATTGCCCGATGGCTCCCGACTGCACGTAGTCATCCCGGACATCACCCACGAACACTGGGCGGTGAACATCCGTAAATTCATCGCCCGCGCAACGAAGCTCGAAGATTTGGTGGAAATCGGTTCGCTCAGCCAGGATGGGGCAGCCTTCTTAGGGTGGTCGATCGCCGCAGGGCTCAACGTGGTGGTCACCGGTCCTACCCAAGCTGGCAAGACGACGATGCTCAACTGTTTGGCATCCTCCATCGGATCGCGCGAACGCATCATCACCATCGAGGAGATCTTCGAACTGAATCTGGCCCTGCGCGATGTGGTCAGCATGCAAACCCGTCTAGCAAACTTGGAGGGCACCGGGGAAATCACCATGCGTCGGCTGGTCAAGGAAGCGCTACGCATGCGCCCGGACCGAATCATCGTAGGTGAGGTGCGCGAGGCCGAATCATTGGACATGCTCATCGCCTTGAACTCAGGCATCGCCGGACTGTGCACCTTGCACGCGAACTCTGCGCGCGATGCAATCACCAAGATCTGCACCCTGCCGCTGTTAGCCGGACCCAATATCACCAGCGACTTCACCGTGCGGACCGTGGCCGCCTGCATCGACCTGGTGGTGCACTGCACCCGCGACCCGAGCGGAAAACGCTACGTGCAGGAAATCCTCAGCGTGCGGGGCCGGGTGGAGGACGGCCAGTTCGAAACCTCAACGCTTTTCGAATACGGGCAGGGCGAGCTGAACCAGGCATCAGGAGCCGACTGGGCGCACGAGAAATTCGCGCTCGCCGGGATTAACGTCGCCCAATTGCTGATGGAACGCTCATGATCGCATTTCTAGGATTACTCGGCGGGCTGGGCATCGCGTTGATAGTGGACTGGCTGCTTTTCGACCCCACTCCGCCGCGGGCCAAACGCCAGTCGGCGATCCGGTTGTCCCTGCTGCGTGCGGGCATCGTAAGCCTGAGCCCGGCAAAATTTGTGGCGATCTGCGCGGCCAATGGACTGGTGTTCGTGCTGATCACCCTCGCTTTGACCGGTTCGTGGCTTTTTGCCAGCGTGTTTTTGCTCTTCGGGCTGTGGGCGCCATGGGTGTATCTGCGCCATCAGGCGGCTAAACGACAGGCGGCGTTGCACGAACAGTGGCCAGAGGTGGTTGATCACCTGCGCAGCGCCATCCGGGCCGGGCTATCGCTGCCCGAATCGTTGAGCCAGCTGGGCAGCATGGGACCAGAACTGCTGCGCCCGGCCTTTCGCGACTTCGCCCTGGACTATCGGGCCACCTCCAATTTTTCCATTGCACTTGAGCAATTGGGTGCGCGGCTGGCGGATCCGGTCTCCGATAAGATCCTGGCCACGCTGCGCATCACCCGCGAGGTCGGCGGTACCGACCTGGGGCAAACCTTGAGCACCCTGGCAGCATTTTTGCGCGATGACGTGCGCACCAGGGGAGAACTGGCCGCCCGCCAGTCGTGGATCGTTTCCGCGGCCCGGCTGGCGGTTGCGGCCCCCTGGATCCTGTTGCTGGTGCTCGGTACCCAAGACGCGGCGAAAAACGCCTACCTGACCTCGGGCGGAGTGGTAGTACTCATCGCTGGACTGCTCATCTCGCTGTTCTGCTATCGGGTGATGCTGCGCCTTGGCACGTTGCCGGTCGAAGAGCGGGTGCTGGCATGAACTCGCTGATCCCGTGGGCGGTGCTGTGCGGCTTCGGCTTCGGCCTGGGCTTATGGATGATCATCGTCAACCTGCCCGCTTGGCGTCCGATGTCCTTCGCCGAACGCGTTGCCCCTCACATCCGTGTGGGCATGCGTACTTCGAGGATGCTCGAAGATTCCTGGCGGGCCGAATCGCGGAGCCCGGCGGTGGTGCAATTCGCTGCGCCGCTGCTGAACCAGATCAAACGCCTCGCCAGCCTGCACAGCCCCGGCACCGAGACCGTACGCAAGCGGCTTCGTGCCGCAGGATTGAAAGCCAGCGTTGTGGACTACCGCTCGCAAGAGATCATCTGCGCGCTGTTTGGCCTGCTGGCCGGCTCGGCGCTCATGGCCCTGCTCGCGCTGAGCCGGCCCATAAATTTCGCTTTCGCTCTCATCGTGGCGCTCGGCTGCGGCATGCTCGGGTTCATGGCCCGTGGATGGTGGCTGAACGAACAGATTCAGCGTCGTGCCCGCAAGGTTCTCACGCAATTCCCCACGGTTGCGGAGGTTCTCGCCCTCACTGTGGGAGCCGGTGAATCGACCACCGGGGCGATCGAACGGATCTCGCGTATCTGCCATGGGGTGATTGGCGATGAATTCACCGAAACACTCAACGAAATCCACGCCGGCAACTCGATGATTCAGGCAATGCAGAATATGTCCGATCGTATCCAAGTTGGGGCGATGACCAGGTTCGTCGACGCGATCGTCGTGGCCACAGAGCGAGGCACGCCGCTGGCACAGGTGCTCCGAGATCAGGCTCAAGATGTGCGTGATGCCTCCAAGCGAGAGCTGATGGAAGTTGCCGGAAAACGTGAAATCAGCATGCTGATTCCAATAGTTTTTGGAGTCCTGCCGTTGACCATCGTATTTGCGGTGTTCCCCGGCCTAGCCCTCTTGGAGATGAGCTATTGACAATTTGCCGCAAGATCACAGTATTTGCCAAACGCAAAAATGTTAGGAAGTAATCCCATGTCAAGCTTCCAATCGTGGCTTCTGATCATGTCACTACGGCTGTCCGAAGGTTGCCAGAATTTCTGGCGTCAATTCACGGTGAAGCTGCGCGAAGAGCGCGGCGACGTCCCCGGATGGGTCATGATCACCTTAATGTCCGCTCTGCTCGTTGCCGCGTTGTTGGCCATCGCTGGTCCGCGTTTGCAAGACCTCTTCAACCAGGCGATCGATCGAGTCTCTGGATTAGGCTGAGCCAGGGGTCCGCGAAGATGAGCAGCGCCGCGACCGTGGTACGACGTCGCTTCCGGAGACAAGGCCCGGATGAGGCAGGATCGGCCGTGGCCGAATTCGTTATGATCACCAGCTTGCTGATCGTCATCACGTTAACGCTGATTCAATTGACGCTGGTGCTCCATGTGCGCAATACGCTCACCGACGCGGCGGCCAACGGCGCGCACTACGGGGCGTTGGCAAACCGAACTCCAGCCGACGCGGGCGGTCGAACCCGCCTGTTGATTGCCGAATCCTTGCATAGTGGTTTCGCCCAAAACGTGCAGGTGTCAACGAGCGCGGTTGGGGAAAGCCAGCTAGTGAGCGTCACCGTGTCGACGCGGGTGCCGTTGATCGGGCTACTGCCCAACGGGTGGAATTTGAGTGTTCGCGGCGATGCGGTGCGTTATGGCTAAAAGTACGCCCCGTGCCTCGCACGATGAAGGCAGCGCCATCGTGGAATTTGTGTTCGCCTCCACGGTTCTGCTGATCCCAATGATTTACCTGATCCTCGCGGCCGGTCAACTCCAGGCAGGATCCTATGCAGTGGTCGGCGCGGCCGACCAAGCCGCCAAGGTCTTCGCCGTCGCCGATACTCCCGCCCAGGCGCAGTCCAACGCCCATCAGGTGGTGGAGCGTGCGATGAATAACTTCGGTTTATCCGGTGCCAGCACGCAGATATCCTGCGATCTTGATTGTCTGAGCCCCGGTAGCATCGTCACGATTCAAGTGTCCTTGCGCGTGCAGCTGCCTTTTGTCTCCGACTACTTTGATGTCTCCGTTTTCACCGTCGACGCTGCCTCGACACAACGAATCGACCGTTTTGGATAGCGGCGGGAGGTGGCCGAGGTTGCTGCGGACTGCCCGCGCCGAGGACGGGCAGTCGCTGGTGCTTGCCATTGGGTTGTGCGCGATCACCTTGTTGACTATCTCGGTGGTGCTCGCCGCCAGCGCGGTGAACCTCAAAGCGCGCCAGCTTTTGTCCGTCGCCGATGGTGCGATTGTCGCGGCCGTGGATGAGTTCGAATTTGTAGCCGACGGAGGTCAGCCACGGATCGAACTGAACCAGGCTCAAGTGCGGGCGGCAGTTCAGCGCTATCTGCAGGATGTGGACGCGGGACAGCGTGTCGATAATCTTGCCATTGGATCGGTACAGATTCTGCCCGATGGCCAAGGCGCGCGTTTATCTCTGACTGGTTCGGTACAGCCACCGATCATCGGGTGGATCGTCCCGTCCGGGGTGAATATCAGCGTCAATTCCTCCGCGCGCACCGTTTTGAGCAGATAGTGTCGCGAGCTTAAGCCGTCCGCTTTCATGGCGTAGGCTTAGATAACTATGGCAAAAACTGACTTCTCCGCTGAAATTCGTTCGCTTCGATCCACTTTCTCTGCGATTGAGGACGTAAGCGACGTTGCTCAAATCAAGGCCGATATCGCCATGCTTTCGGAAGAGGCCGGTGTCCCTGACCTATGGGATGATCCAGCCAGCGCGCAAGTTGTCACCAGCAAGCTGTCCCATCGCCAGACAGAACTTGAACGCCTGAATAAGTTGCGCACGCGAATTGACGATCTTGAAGTTCTCGTGGAACTTGCCGAAATGGAAGACGACGACGAAACCCTGGTCGAAGCCGACAAGGAACTCATCTCGATCCACAAGGCGCTGGATGAGCTGGAAATCGTCACATTGCTCAATGGCGAGTTCGATTCGCGCGGTGCGGTGGTGACGATCCGTGCCGGAGCCGGCGGCGTCGATGCCGCAGACTTCGCCGAAATGCTGTTGCGCATGTACCTGCGCTGGGCGGAAAAGCACGGTTACAAGGCCACCGTAATGGATACCTCCTATGCGGAAGAAGCAGGGTTGAAATCCGCTACCTTCGAAATCGACGTTCCATACGTCTTCGGAACTCTTTCCGTCGAAGCCGGAACCCACCGCCTGGTACGGATCTCACCTTTCGACAATCAAGGGCGCCGTCAAACCTCCTTCGCTGCGGTGGAAGTTGTGCCCCTGATCGAACAGACCGACACCATCGAAATACCCGAATCCGAGCTTCGAGTGGACGTCTTCCGCTCCTCGGGACCAGGTGGACAAAGCGTGAACACCACCGACTCGGCGGTCCGCATGACGCACATTCCCACTGGCACCGTGGTGTCGATGCAGAACGAGAAATCACAGATCCAGAACCGCGCCGCCGCCTTGCGCGTCATGCAGTCGCGTCTGTTGCTGATTAAGAAGCAACAGGAAAGTGCGCAGAAGAAGGAGCTGGCTGGAGACGTTAAAGCATCGTGGGGTGATCAGATGCGCTCCTACGTGCTCAACCCTTATCAGATGGTTAAGGATCTGCGTACCGAACACGAGGTCGGCAACACTCAGGCGGTACTCGACGGTGAAATCGATGATTTCATTGATGCTGGAATCCGTTGGCGAGCGGGAAACCGACGCCCCGCGAACTAACTCAAAGGCCTGGAACTGAAATAGTTTCAGGCTTTTTTGTTTCCAAATTTCTCTAATTTTTAGAACTAAAAAGTTCAAGTTTATCGCCGATTTCGAGGCGATATCCTAGGAATTCAGCTACCTGAAAATCAAGTACATGCTAGGATGAAATGGTTGCTGCGGGCATTGCACCCTGCGGTTTTCGCGATTCTAGTAGCTCAGAACCCGCTCGATGTAGGCACCTTGGCCTCTTTGAAGCCGTCGGAAGCGCCATCGATAATGGCAGATAGACGCGAAAATTAGGTGCATCATTTTGCGAGACCACGGCAACGAATGAACAACCGAGAATCTATGGATTTGAACGGATGTTTGCGCGCAATTGTGTGTGGCATTTCGGTTTTTAAGGAAAGAAATCGCATTAATGCGACCGTGCTGTCCCGGAATCGGGACAGCTCTTTGCGTGCCAGTACGAGGATGCGAAGTAACTGAAAACGATACGTAACGATGAGTGAAGGAAGTGATTGATGGATAGAGGGCTTATGTACGTCGGCTAAGCGAATCCTCGCGAATCATTTCGCGGGATGAGACGTGCGAACCACGCATCAAAGGTTCCGAGGCTTGCCTCGGAAGATGCCAATTCTCAACTACGTCGTTTGAAGGAGGTGGCGTGTGAACAACCCGGAAACGGTCGGTTTCAGCGCCTTGATCATCGTACTTTTACTGGTCTTATTCTATGGGGGAACTTTTTTTGTTTCCACGAAGATTGGCCAGAAAAATGAAAACGCCGACGGTTACATGACCGCAGGCAATAAAATCGGATTCGGAATCTCCGCGGCCAGTATGACCGCGACATGGATCTGGGCATCCTCAATGTATGCCTCCGCCGCCTCGGGCTACACCTACGGCATCAGTGGTCCTATTCACTACGGTCTCTGGGGCGCCCTGATGATTCTGTTCATCTACCCGTTCGGTAAGCGGATCCGTAAAGTCGCACCGAAGGCTCATACCCTGGCCGAAGTTATGCACGCCCGCCACGGTCGCTCTAGCCAGCTGATGCTAGCCGGTTCGAACATCGTCGGTTCGGTCATTTCATTGATGTCCAACTTCATCGCCGGTGGCGTGCTCATCTCCATGCTCTCTCCCTTCAACTTCATTCAAGGCGTACTCGCGGTAGCCGGTGGCGTACTGCTCTACACGCTGTGGTCCGGATTCCGCGCCTCGGTTCTCACCGACTTCATGCAAGTTATGGCGATGCTTGGCGCCGTGGCAATCATCGTCCCGTTCATTTTCTTCGCTGCCGGATTCCCCGCGGCGTTCGAGACCGGTGCCGGCAACCTGAGCGCCCAACAGTCGAACTTCTTCTCTTCCGAAGCATTCCTGAACCAGGGTGCCCCGTATATCGCAGCGGTGTTGGCTTACGCAATCGGTAACCAAACCATCGCACAGCGTCTGTTCGCTGTTCGCGAGGATTTGATCAAGCCGACCTTCATCACCGCCACCATCGGCTACGGCGCCATGGTTATCGGTGTCGGCATGATCGGCGTACTAGCCCTGTACCTAGGCTTCGAACCAACCGATGGCAACGTCAACAACATCATTCCGGAAATGGCCATGAGCTACCTGCCTGGTATCTTGTTGGCTCTGTTCTTCGTGATGATCATCGGTGCGCTTTCATCCACCGCTGACTCGGACCTAGCTGCTTTGTCATCGATCATGATGGCCGATGTTTACGGTCAGAACGTTGCAGGCAAGAAGAAAGCCAATCCGAAGACCATGTTGTTGGTTGGACGTATCACGATGATCGTGGCAACGGTCTTGGCGGTCTGCCTCGCTAGTTTGCAATTGAACATCCTTGACCTTTTGGTCTTCGTCGGTGCACTCTGGGGAGCTTTGGTGTTCCCAGTGCTTGCCAGCTTCTACTGGAAAAAGGTCACAAACAAGGCCTTCACCGCAGCGGTATTGGCCGCCTTGGCTGTTTTCATTCCGGTGCGTTTCGACTTGATTCCAATGGTCGGATTCACCGCCATAGTCATTGAGCTCCTGGCGATTCTTGGTATCGGCATTGTGCTTGGTCTGATGAGTTTCGGCTTCTTTGGGCTGCGTCCTGCATTGATCGTCGGCACCATCGCCTCGCTCGTCGCAGCACCATTCTGCTTCGGCTTCTTGCGTGACTACACGACCTTGACCGCCTCGCTCGTCGCTTACTCGGTGAGTACCTTGATTTGTTACTTCATGTCGTTCCGTTCCAAGGAAGACTTTGACTTCGCGGTCATCGCCGAGCGCGCTGGCGACTTCGACCCGGTCGAAGAACTAATCAGCACCGCCACAAGTGGTGCGGATAAAACCGAAGGTACGAATACTCCGAAGGGGAAGGGATAAACATGCTGGCACTCACCATTTACGTATTGGCCTGGCCCGTGGTCGTTGCCGGAGTGGCGATCTTTATTGGCAGGGCCTTCATCATCGAGGCCCGCGCAGCAAAGCGCAATGGCCACCCGCTGATCTAGCATTCTAAATTCGGGGGTAAGTGCCGGTCATGTGCCGACGCTTACCCCCGAGATATTTAACGGCGGCCAGATCAAGATCCCTTGTTGGATAGGTCGGGCCCTTGAGTTATCCGGAAGTACCGCTGATGTGCGGAAGGTCACCGGGGCCACTTGTTTGACGAAAAAGTAGTCAGGTCACTGTGCTTCACGGTTTGCGCCAAGCCTGTGGAAACAGCATGAATGTGACAACACACCGTCCCAGCCGCACGCGATGTTCACGTTGCACCGATAAGGTTTGGAAGACTGGCGCATCAAAAACGTTCGATCTCGACCTGAGTTTCCGTGGGTCGCGCCCCGACGGCAACTAGCGATTGAAGACATGATTAAATTCGAAAATGTCTCGATGGTTTACGAGCCGAAGCAGAAGAATGCTGCTTTGAATGACGTAAACATCGAGGTTAACCGTGGCGAATTCGCCTTCTTAGTTGGAGAATCCGGCTCGGGAAAGTCTACTTTTCTGAGCTTGATACTGCGCGAAAAACGAGCCACGGACGGAGCGGTATACGTTGCAGGTCAAAACCTGAACCGTATCCCGAGCCGACGCGTGCCCAAATTGCGCCGCGACATCGGATTCGTGTTCCAGGACTTCAGACTGCTTCGCGAACGGACCGTGTTCGATAACGTCGCGTTTGCGATGGAAGTTATCGGTGCCTCACGCGCGCAAATTCGTGAACGTGTTCCGGACGCGCTGAGAATGGTCGGACTAGAAGATAAGGCCCGCCGTAAACCAACCGAACTTTCAGGTGGCGAGCAGCAGCGCGTGGGTATTGCCCGCGCCATCGTGAACAAGCCATCGATCCTGCTTGCCGATGAGCCGACTGGTAACCTCGACCGCAAAAACAGCGTCGAGGTCATGAACGTGCTTGATCGGATTAACCAGAATGGCACCACCGTGCTGATGGCCACGCACGCACATGAACTGGTCAGCGAATTCCGTCATCGCGTCATTGAACTGAGTAAGGGCAACGTCGTCCGCGACGAAGCTGATGGTCAGTACACGGCGATGACCACCGTAATTAATCAAGATGGTTCTCGCGAGCTGCTCACCGGTGAGGCCGCTAAGGAAGCATCTGGCGAGCTCGCAACGAACGTAGAGAAGGACGAGGACCAGTGAGACTAGGATTCATCCTCCGCGAGGCTGCTAAGGGCCTTCGGCAAAATGTCATCATGGTCGTCTCTGTTGTTTTGGTGACTTTCGTATCCCTGACCTTCGTGGGCGCTTCGGCGTTGCTGCAGCTGCAGATCAACCAGATGAAGGGTTACTGGTATGACCGCATGGAAGTTGCGGTCTTCTTGTGCGACGACAACACCGCCGCGCCGAATTGCGCCGGCGAGGGGGTCACCGATGAGCAGCGCACGAGTATCCAGCACCTGCTGGAATCTGACGAGATGGCTCCGTACATCAAGGAATTCGCGTATGAGTCGAAGTCTGATGCGCTGAAGAACTTCAAGGAGCAGTACAAGAACTCCTCACTTGTCGATCAGGTCACCGAAGATCAGCTTCCGGAATCGTTCCGTGTTGGGCTAGTTGACCCGGAGAAATATCCGGTGATCAACGAGGCGTTCTCCACAGTAGCGGGCGTGGACTCGGTGGTGGACCAACGCGAACTTTTGGAAAAGGTTTTCCAGCTCGTACGAGTAGCATCGGCCGCCGCGGCGGTGGTGGCGATCGTGATGATTGCCTGCGCGGTGCTGTTGACCGGCACGACCATTCAACTTTCTGCGATGCACCGGCGTCTGGAAACCACGATTATGCGTTTAGTCGGTGCTTCGAAAACGACCATTCAACTTCCGTTTATTATCGAAGGCGTGATTGCCTCCGTTATCGGTGGTTTACTTGCTTCGGGCACCCTGTGGCTGCTTGTGAAGTTCCTTGTTCAAGATAAACTCGCCAACGAAAACGTTGGAGTTGCCTTCATTTCGACGAATGAAGTTCTACTCGTTGCTCCAGGGCTCTTGATTATTGGTATCGTTTTGGCCACAATTTCTTCAGTGGTAACGTTGAAGCGTTACCTGAAGGTTTAGTTGTTCGTTATCTTTGGTCGAACTTCAGAACTTGATGCACAAAAACCTCTAAGGAGCAGTATGCTGTCCAACGCGGTGCGACGTAAGTTCCTACGCGCCACCATCGGTGGAGCCCTTGCTTTGTCACTTACTTTGCCGGCGGGGATCGTACTCGCCGACGAATTGGATGACCGTAAGGAAAAGGTCGAACAGAACATCGACAACCTCGAACAGGATATGGAAGTCCTAGACGCGGATATCGTTGAGACGGATCGCAAGCTGCGAGAGCAACAAGCACAAGTTCCGGTGGCAGAAGCGGCCTTGGCTGACGCGCAAAGCCGTGTAGCGAATGCCCAAGCCACCGTCGCTGACCTGACGAATCGGTTGATCAGCGCCCAGGCCACGCGTGACAAGGTTGCCAAGGCGATCGAAGAAAACGCAGCCAAGATTGCTGAAGCTGAAAACACCATGGCGCAGATCGCCTCCGAGGCATACAAGCGCGGTGGAGTTTCTAGTGGTCTAGACATGATCCTGAACATGGACTCAGCCACTGCCATGGCCGAAGGTCTCGACATGGCCAATAGGGCTATGGATTCTCAGAACGCCGTATATAACGATCTGGCGCAAGAGAAGGCAACGGACGAAAGCAACAAACTTCGCCTGGCCGCCGTAGAGGAAGAAATTTCTTCGCTCAAGGGGCAAGCCGAAGAAGCTCTCGCGCAGGAACAGGGCGCTCGCGATGCAGCGCAATCGGCCAAAGATGAACTGAACGCCCTCGTGGCCAGCACCGAATCACTCAGTGCCGAGCTGGAATCTAAGAAGCCGCAGATTCAGGCGAAGCTGAAGTCGCAAGAGCAGGAATACGCCACGGTTAACCAGCAGATCAAAGAACGCCAAGAGCGCTTGATCCGCGAAGAAGCCGAGCGCAAGCGCAAGGCGGAGGAGAAAGCTCGCAAGGAAGCCGAGGCGGAGCGTCAGCGCATCGCCAAAGAGAAGGCAGCCTACGAGGCCGAGCAGGAGCGCCAAGCCGCCGAAGCGAAGCGGAAGCAGCAGACGTACAAGAAGAAGCAATACGTCGCTCCCAAGGCAAAACCGAAAACCGAATCCCGCGCGGAACCAAGTAGCTGGGGCTTGATCAAGCCAACGAGCAGCTCGCGTATTACTTCCAGCTTCGGCTGGCGTCCGACCCCGGCGGGAACCATCGACTACACCGGTCGCGGCGGCTATGTTCACGCAGGCGTTGACTGGGGCTTCGGTGGCCAGTGTGGTTCGCCGGTTGTCGCAGCTACCAGTGGTGAAGTGTGGTTCGCCGGATGGGGTGGTTCCTCGGGCAACAAGGTGACTGTTTCGCACGGTGTCGTCAAGGGCAAGGCTTTGGCAACGAACTACCACCACCTTTCACGTATCGCTGTGAGCAACGGCCAGCACGTCAACCAGGGCCAGGTCGTCGGGTACGTGGGCACCACCGGCAACTCGACCGGTTGCCACCTGCACTTCGAAACGATCATCAACGGTTCGCACGTGAACCCATTGGGACTTCTCTAGCGTTAGACTTGTTATTTGTGCGCGGGAATCCGCCCGCGACATGCAAGGAGTGTCATGGCTAAGAAGAACCAAGAAGATCGCATCATCGCGAGCAACCGCAAAGCGCGCCACGATTTTGAGATTCTAGATACCTTCGAAGCGGGCATGGTGCTGACAGGGACCGAGGTCAAGTCGCTGCGCGAAGGTAAAGCTTCGCTGGTGGACGGATTCGGCCAGTTCTACCGCAATGAGCTCTACATTGAGAATTGCTACATTCCTGAGTACCTGAACGGTTCGTGGACTAATCATGCCGCACGCCGCCGCCGCAAGCTCTTGCTGCATCGTGCAGAACTGCTTAAGATCGAACGAAAAATCTCTGAGTCAGGCCTGACCATCGTCCCGCTGAAGTTGTACTTCAAAGACGGGCGCGCGAAGATCGAAATCGGCGTGGCTCGCGGTAAGCGCGAATACGATAAGCGACAGACGCTGCGTGAACAGCAAGATAACCGCGAAGCACTGCGTGCAATGCGAGAGCGTAATCGCGGACACGCATAAGCGTGAGGCGAAACTCGTTGGGATACCCTCCAAGATTGCGCTATGATTGTTTAACGCACCTTTGGTGTGGTTGTACCCGGGAAACCGGGACTGACAACAAAATACGGGGATGATCGGTTTCGACGGTGTGAGTCGCGACAGATGAAGCGGGCCGAGGATGCAAAGTTATCTCGTAAACGCTCTTTGCAAAACAATAAGTGCCGACTCAAAGCGCACTGACTTCGCTCTCGCTGCCTAAGCAGCCAGACAGTCCGTAAGCCAGGGGATGCTATCGCCCCTGTACCTTACGTCATTTAGATAGCCCCTGTATCCAGCGGCCGTTACCGCTGTTGGGTACATATTTTGGTAACTGTGCCTGGATCAACCACATGTTTGCGTGATGGTTGGGGCAGAGAAAATCCGCAGCAAACTGCGCCCGGAGAAGACCTGGCAACACCACATCGGACGGGAGTTCAATTCTCCCCATCTCCACGTATTTTAGCCCCGGGATCCTAGTGATCCCGGGGCTTCTTTTTTGCTCGACGCCCAAATCGGCTTGACCATTGGCCGCGCGACCATGGCTCAACACGATACGCGGCACCTCGTTACCTTCCAATCGTTTCTTTCAATCAAGGTCCGAGGGATCCTCGCGGAAAATGGCAACGCTACTGCTGCTGTCCGGCGTTCTCGGGGTCATATGACGCAGCTGAGGCGACGCGTATCCCACCCGGACATCACAGCCTCGGCGTAGGCATGCGCGGTCTGAAGGTACACCCAGTAGGCGTCCTCGACGGTGATCACGAATGAACTTGTCTCCGGCGATTCCCAGCTTGTGGTTCCGTGCTGCGGTGTCCAGCCTTTGAAGGCTGCGATGCTTCGAGCTACCAGACCATTGAGGTATTGGTTTATTTTCTCGTCGGCTGATTGCTGCGGGTTCTCCGGCGTGGTGAGCTCATTGGCATAGTAGCGCAGCTCGGTGGAACCGATGTTGGCCCCAGTTCCCGCCTCAAAGGCGGGCGTCATCCGAGATCCCGGGGCACTTCATCGGCGGTAAAGCCGGCAAGGGGCAGCGCAACTGCCAGGGGGTGCGGGGCTAATCTCGTCAGGAATCCTCCGTCAGGCATCGGCAGGAGTTGTATCGTTCGGGGTGGAGAAATATCGTCAGACGATGCAGAACCACGGCCACCTGCCCAGCGGTTTCGTGGGAAAATCTTTCGGCCGGCAATTAATGCGAGCAATAATCCAGCGGATAGGGCAGATCCAGGCAGGGTGGTCGAGGACGAATCGCTTACGGAACCTTGCGGAACCTTGCGGTGGCCGCGGCAATGAATATTGATGGCGCAACGTTTGCAACTCGGCTAACTCCGGTCTCCAGCAGGCTTCGGACCACCGGTTCCGGGCCCTCCCAGCTGTGGATATGATAGGTAACAAGGAGCCTTGCGAGCGAGTCCATGTCGCGGGGCTGCCGTTTACCACCTAGACTTAAACAGAACGGCCAAGCCGATGGCCAGATCGCTGAAACGGAGTGAGATCGAAAACGATGGGTAAAAACGGTTCCCAGCGGGTATCACCGGCAATTTCGGCAATCTATGCTGTGATCGCGTTCCTCCTCGAGGTGGGATTGCTTTTCGCCGCCGCGCTGGCCGCCATCGCCTTCATTCCCTGGCCGACGATTCCAGCGATCCTCGTGGTCGTGGTGCCTTTGCTGATCATCTGGGCGCTGTTCTTCTCGCCTAAGGCGAAGTTCCGGCTCCGCTTGCGCACACGCTTGATGCTCATTCATCTGATTTACCTGGTCGGTGCCTACGTGCTCTGGCTGAGCGTGGATCATTCATTCACCGATCAATCGCAAATCTGGGCGATCGCGATGCTTTCCTTGACTGGAATTAGCGCAATCTTGATTCTGGCTACCGGCGGATATGTGGTTCCACATGACCGCGAGAAGCGTGCACCGGTCGCGCCGCAACCTGCACAGGATGCCAAGCGCAGCCAAAATCGTGGACGCCGCGCGGCACGCTAAGTTTTCGCTGCAAGTAATGAGGGGCTCGGTCGGCTGACCGGGCCCTTGCTCATACCCGCCACGCAAGGTTTAGACGTTCAGCAACCAGCCCAGCAGCCCGGCGGTTCCGGCCAGTGACAGCGTGCCTAACAGGAACATGATGGCGCGGGCGCGGTTTACCTCGTAGAGCAGGTGGAAGCCGACGAAGAGGGTGCTTGCCGTCGTCAACGAACCGCAGAATCCGGTCGTCAGCAACCATAGCCGGTCCGCGGTAGATGTGCTGCCGGCGAAGTTATCCCGAGCGAGCTCTAGTCCGTGAGCGTGCGCATAGCCAAGGAAAAGGCCCAGCGCGAAGGTTCCAACGATGTTGGCGGCGAGGATTCCGAGCGGCCAGCCACGCCAGAGGCTGTGGGTATCGCCATGGGTGGCAGGAAGCGCTCTGTCAAGCAGATATCGTCCCACCGCGCCCAGCGCCCCAGCCAGCAGCAAGAGCCCGATCATGGGCGGCCCTCGGACGCTGGGACCAGACGCAGGATGACTCGGTGGGTGGTGAAGACCGCGGCCAGGCACAGGGCGACGGTCAGGGCCAAATAGCCCAGGTAGCCGGTGGCGCTCATCGCGGTGAAGAGCAGCAGCACGGTGGACAGGGTGGTGAATGCGCCACAGAAACCGGTACCGGCGGCCAGCTGGAGCAGCGGATTCAATGGCCTGCGGGCGCCGTAGGCGCTCAGCCCGGCCAGGGCGGTGCTGCCCAGCACATTGACCAGCAATGTCGACGCGGCCCACTCGTTGGCTGGCAGGAGCATGTCCACCCCGACCCGGACGTAGGCTCCGAGTGCGCCGCCAATTGCTACCGCAAAGAGCCGGTAGACGGTCTCCCTGCGGATCACAGTTCGCGAACCCAGATCAGCGATGCCGAGATGTAATCCAGGCCGTGCGGAATCTCGATAACCGCTCCGGGGACGAGCCCCAGGTCCTTGGCGCGGCGCAGGAAATCCGGGTCCTCGTCGCTGACCCGGCAAATGACCGCGCGCGGTCCGTCGAAGCGGTCCAGCCGTTGCGCATCGCGTGCGGCCAGCACGCCGGCGGCCGAGGGGATTGCGTCTCCGTGCGGGTCTACCGCCGGGTGGCCCAGACGTGCATGCAGCGCGTCGATGAATCGGTCGGTGACGGTATGCTCGAGCTGTTCAGCCTCGTCGTGGACCTCGTCCCAGCCGTAGCCGAGCTCATCGCGCAGGAAGGTCTCCAGGATGCGGTGCCGGCGCACCATGCGCAGCGCTTCGCGCCGCCCGGTGGCGCGAAGCGAGATGGCCCCGCGCGGAATATGGTCCACCAGGTTCTTGGCCGCCAGCTTTTGCACCATCGCGGTGGCCGAGGCGGGGGACAGGCCCAGCTGGTCGGCCAGCGCACCGGTGCCGACCGGTGTCTCTTCCCACTCGGTGAGCAGGTACAGCGCCTTGAGGTAGTCTTCCTCGCTGGTGGTCAGCTTGCGCGGATCATATCCGGGCATGGCTAGCCGCGGTTCAGATAGGGCAGGATCGCGTCGTGCAGCTTCCCGTTGCTGGCCAGCGCGTTGCCTTCGTGGCAGCCCTCCACGCCGGCGATGCTGGTGAAGCGGCCACCGGCCTCGCGTACGACGGGGACCAGCGCGGCCATGTCGTAGAGCTCCAGTTCCGGTTCGAAGGCGGCGTCCACCGCGCCCTCGGCGACCAGCGCGTAGGACAGGAAATCGCCATAGCCGCGGGTGCGCCAGGCCGTCCCAAGCAGTTCGAGCAGGCCATCGAGCTTGCCGCGCTCCTTCCAGCCGTTCAGCGACGCGTAGGACAGCGAGGCGTCGGGCAGTTCGGCCACCGCCGAGACCGCCAAGCGTCGTTGGCCTTCGCTGCCCGGCTCGGTGACGAACGCCCCCAACCCGGTGGCCGCATGCCAGCGTCGGGAAAGCGCCGGAGCGGAAACCACGCCGAGCACCGGCTCGTCGTCGATGAGCAGCGCGATCAGCGTCGCCCACACCGGCACGCGGCGCACGAAGTTCTTCGTCCCGTCGATCGGGTCGATGACCCACCGCCGGGAACCGGTGCCGTGCACCCCGAATTCCTCGCCGAGCACCGAATCTTCGGGGCGGTGCGCGGCGAGCTCTGCGAGGATCAGTTCCTCGGCGCCGCGGTCGGCGTCGGAGACCGGGGTCATATCTGGTTTGGTTTCCACCCGCAGGTCGTTCGAACCGTAGCGGGCCAAGGTGAGCGCATCGACCTTATCGGCCATCGCCAAGGCGAATTCAAGGTCTTGCTGCAAGGTGTATTCGGCCATGGTGTGGTGGCGCTAGAGCGCGCCCAGCTCCTTCTCGTGCGTGGTGTCCTCGGTGGTGATCAGTCGGCGGTAGGAAGCCAGCCGGGAGGCGGCGGCCGGAGGCGTTGCCGGATCCTGCACCCAGGCTTCCAGCGCGCAGCCGGCGGCGTTGGCATGGTGGTTGCAGCCGCGCGGGCAGCCGGTGGCGATATCCGCCAGCTCCTCGAAGGCGCCCAGAATATTGTCCGGATCCACCAGGCCCAGCCCGAAGGACCGGATGCCGGGGGTGTCGATCAGCCAGCCGCCGGCGGCCTCGCCCAGGCGCAGCGCCAACGCATTCGAGGAGGTGTGCCGGCCGCGGCCGGTCACCGAGTTCACCTGCCCGGTGGCACGGGTGGACCCGGTCAGCGCGTTGACCAGCGTGGATTTGCCCACCCCGGAATGGCCGAGCACCACCGAGACGCAGCCGGAGAGCAGCTCTTCAAGTTCGTGCAGCGCGCCGACCGCGAGCCGGGCGCTGGATCCGTCGGCGCCGCGCGCATCCACCCCGGTGGCTTCATCCCCGGTGGTGCGCGAGATGACTACCGGCAGTGCCAGCCCCTCGTAGTGGCCCAGGAATTCGGCAGGGTCCTTCACATCGGCTTTGGTCACGCAGAGCACCGGCTGGATCCCGGCGTCATAGGCGGCCACCAGGGCGCGGTCCACGAAGCCGGTGCGCGGCTCGGGGTTGGCTGCGGCGACCACGATCACCAGCTTGTCGACATTCGCCACGACCACCCGCGCGGTCGCGTCGGTGTCATCGGCGCTGCGGCGGAGCAGCGTGGTGCGTTCCTCGATGCGCACCAGCCGTGCCAGGGTGTCGGGCTTGCCGCTGGTGTCGCCGACCAGCGCCACCAGATCCCCGGGCACCACCGCCTGGCGGCGCAGCTCGCGGGCGCGCGCGGCGACCACGATCCGCTCCTCGGGCGTGTCCTCGTCCAGAATCGCCGTGTAGCGCCCGCGGTCCACGGTGATGATGCGTCCGATGACCGCCTTCTCGTAGGTCGGGCGCTCCTTGGTGCGCGGGCGGGAGCCCTTCTTATTCGGCCGGACCCGCACGGTGAAATCGTCGTATTCGCTGTAGCTCATCAGCCAGCCTGACCCGGTGCGCCAGGCGCCGCGGTGCCGGCCATCTGCGCCCACAGCCGCGGGAAATCTGGCATGGTCTTGGCGGTGGTGGCGATGTTTTCCACGCGTACCCCGTCGATGGCCAGACCCAGCAGCGCGCCGGCGGTGGCCATCCGGTGGTCCTCATAGCTGTGCAGGTCCGCCGCCTGTAGCGCACCGGGTTCGATGCGCAGCCCATCCTCGGTGGCGCGCACTCGGGCGCCCACCTTGGCCAGCTCGGTTTCCAGCGCGGCGAGCCGGTCGGTTTCGTGGCCGCGCAGGTGCCCGATGCCGTGCAGCGTACTCGGCGCATCGGCCAGTACGCACAGCGCCGCCAGGGTGGGGGCCAGCTCGGAGGCGTCCGCGTAGTCGATCCCGTGGATGGTCCCGGAGCCGCGCACCGAGAGCACCCCGTCCGCGGAGCGCGCGACCTCGGCGCCCATGGCGCTAAGGATCTGCACCCATTTACCGCCGACCTGGGTGGTGTTTTCGGGCCAGAAGGGCACCCGCACGGTGCCTGCGGTGGCCAGCGCCGCGGCCAGGAACGGTCCGGCGTTGGACAGGTCCGGTTCCACGGTGACGGTGAAGCCGGCGATGGCCCCGGGGGCGATCTGCCAGCCGCGCCCGTCGGCGTCCTCCGCGACCGCAACGCCTAGTTCGCGCAGCGTGGCCACGGTCATCAGGATGTGGTCGGGACTGGCGATCTGCCCTGCGGCGGCCCGCAGGTGCAGCCCGCCGGGCAGCGCATGCCCGATGAGCAGCATCGCGGAAATGAATTGGGAGCTGGCCGAAGCATCGATGGTGACCGATTCGCGCGCGGCCACCGCGGAGGCATCCATGGTGAAGGGCAGCATGGAGGGCTGTGCGTCGAAGTCGAATTTGACGCCGAGCGCGGCCAGCGCGTCAAGCACCGGGGCCATCGGGCGCACCCGGGCGGCGGGGTCCCCGTCGAAGTGGACCTTCGCCCCGGTGACGGCCGCCAATGCGGGCACAAAGCGCATCACGGTGCCGGCCAGTCCGCAGTCCACGCGCGGGGTTTCGGCGCCCGCGGGGACACCGGGGGTGAGCACCACCGTGGTGGATCCGTCCTCCTGCGCGGTTCGCTGAACGCGCACGCCGAACTGCTCCAGGGCGCGCAGCATCAGTTCCGTATCGCGGCTGATCAGCGTGTTGTGGATCGTGGAGGGTGAATCTGCCAGCGCGGCCAACACCAGATACCGGTTGGTCAAGGATTTCGACGCCGGAACGCTCACCGTCGCATCCAGCGCGCCGGAGGCAAAAGGTGCCTCCCACCAGTTCAGCTCGCTTCCATGAGTGCTCACAGAGATAATCGCACTTCCTTCAAATCAGCCGTTGGACTCTTGGCATAATTCTAGCCGAGAGCGTGGCGGGAATAACCGCACAGCTACCGCGGTTGAGATAAGTGTGACGACGATTGAAGACATTCAGACGCAGCAGACGGCTTGCCCCGGTGTGAGCCGCACCCTGTCCAGCCATCGGGCCAAGCGCGTAGACTCTGTGGTGATGACTGATAACACCGTGGACACGGACTTGCCCGATGTGAGCAAGGAGACCGATCAACAACGTCGCGAGCGCTTCGAACGCGATGCGCTCGGCTATGTCGACCAGCTGTACTCGGCGGCGCTGCGCATGGCGCGCAACCCGTCGGACGCCGAAGATTTGGTTCAGGAGGCCTTCACGAAGGCCTACTCGGCATTCCATCAGTACAAGCCCGGCACGAATCTGAAGGCCTGGCTGTACCGGATTCTGACGAACACCTACATCAACCTGTACCGCAAGCGGCAGCGCGAGCCGCAACGCACCTCCACCGACACGGTCGAGGACTGGCAGATGGCCGCCGCGATGGAGCATTCCTCCACCGGGTTGCGCTCCGCGGAGGCCGAGGCCTTGGACCACCTGCCGGACTCGGATGTGAAGGCTGCGCTGCAGTCCATCGGCGAGGATTTCAGGATGGCTGTCTACTTCGTGGACGTCGAGGGCTTCAGCTACAAGGAAGCGGCCGAAATCCTCGGGGTGCCGATCGGCACGGTGATGTCTCGGTTGCATCGCGGACGCAAGTCGTTGCGTGAACTACTCGCAGATTATGCAGCCGACCGCGGCATCAAGCCGGCGGAGAGCAAAACCAAGGCCACAGCGAAGAAAGCAGAGAAGTAGCGATGGACTGTAACTCATTGGGGGATTGCGCCGATGACCGCATGGTGCGCATCTATGAATACCTAGACGGTGCGTTGACGCTCAATGACCTCAAAGACGTCAAGGCACACCTGGACCACTGCCCGGAATGCACCGAGCAGTACGACCTGGAATGCATTATCCGTTCGGTGGTGCGCCGCAGCTGCCAGGAGCATGCCCCGCAGCAGCTGAAGGCGAATATCATCACGCGTATTTCGCAGATTCGGATCGAATCCGGACACTGATTTTCACGCTTTTGCCGCCGGTGCGAGGCGCAGGCGGCCAAAGGGCATAAGAAAAACCCCGTATCCTTCGAAAAACTTCGAATGCTACGGGGTTCTTTTTACTCGCATCGCTTAGCTGTTTGGGCGCTTGCCATGGTTGGCACCGCCACGCTTGCGATCTTTACGCTTACGCGAACGCTTCGACATGGTGACTCCTTTGCGCGATCAATATTTCTCTTCCCGATTTCTCGGGTCGGCTAGTAGTCTTTCACACCTTGATGTGATTTCCCTAACCAGAGGCCCGGGCCGCGATTCGCGGTCCGACGGCTTAGCTGGCGTCGGGTTCGGGCAGGTCCAGCCAGGAGTACCAGCCGCGGTGCAGCACCAGCCACGCCATCAGCCCGTAGCCGGCCTGTCCGGGCACTCCGCCGGAAGCCGTCAGGTCGCTGCGCCACTGCGAATGCGCCCGCAAGGGCGTGAAGGTGTCGATGTAGTGGTGGTTGCGGCGCAGGGCCACATCCGAATAGACCCGATTTAATTCCGCCACACGTTCGTTGCGCGCGTCGTCCAAGCCCGGGGCCGGACCGACGAGCAAGGCCTTGATGCTCATCTGCGAGGCCGAGTCGAGAATGTTGGCCAGGTTCAGCCGGCTGCGCGCGGTGGTCAGCCCGAGGTCGACGTCGCGATCGGAGAGCGCGATGACCAGGCGGTTTTCTACCTGATCGCCGAAACGGCGGGAGGCTTCCCCCATCCAGCGTTCGGCCAAGGCCTCGGAACCTTCGGCGGGGCTGGCGAGCACGAAGGACTGCAAGCGCAATGCCGGGTCCTGGGTCCGAGCCAGCACGCGGCCGAACCAGCCCAGCGCACGCGGGTCGCCATGTCCTGCAAGTAGCTCATCGCCGATGGCGGTGATGCGGATGGTGCGAAACTCCAACTTGGCGACCTTTCGTTGGGAAATCTGAATCTTTGTCAACCTTAGCAGTGTTGACTTGCCGGATCGGGGAGGACAAGGCGGGTTAAATGCCACAGCCGGCGAACCCGGCTCCGTGTTGACGGGGTCGGGTTCGCCGGCTGTGCGCCGTTCAACCGAGCGTGTCGGCTAGCGGGCGAAGGCCTGCTTCAGCAGCACCGCGGCTTCGGCGTCGTGACGCTTGGCGGTACCGGCAGAGGTCGCGGCCGAGGCCGGACGCGAGACCAGGGTGACCTTCTTCTCCAGCTCCGGGGCGACGTACAGGCCGAAGAACGGCCATGGGCCCTGGTTGGCTGGTTCGTCCTGAACCCACGAAACCGTGGCGTTCGGGTACTTGGCCAGCTCGGCAGCGATCTGCTCGGCCGGAGCCGGGTAGAGCTGCTCGACGCGGACGATCGCGACCTTCTCGTCCTGCGCCTTGGTGCGCGCGGCGAGCAGATCGTAGTACAGGCGACCGGAAACCAGCAGCACCTTCTCCACGGCATCCGCGTTGGCGATCGACTTGTCGCCGATGACCTCCTGGAAGCCGCCGGTGGTGAACTCCTCCACCGAAGTGGCCGCGGCCTTCAAGCGAAGCAGCTGCTTCGGGGTGAAGACGATCAGCGGCTTGCGTGGCCGGGCGTAGGCCTGGCGGCGCAGCAGGTGGAAGTGGTTGGCACCGTTCGAAGGCTGGGCGACCACCATGTTGTTCTCCGCGCACATCTGCAAGAAGCGTTCGATGCGCGCCGAGGAGTGGTCCGGCCCCTGGCCTTCGTAGCCGTGCGGCAGCAGCATCACCAGGGAGGTGGACTGCGACCACTTCTGCTCGGCCGAGGAGATGAACTCGTCGATCACGGTCTGCGCGCCGTTGACGAAGTCACCGAACTGCGCTTCCCACATCACCAGCGCATCCGGGCGCTCCACCGAGTAGCCGTATTCGAAGCCGAGGGCCGCGTATTCCGAAAGCAGCGAGTCGTAGATCCACAGCGGTGCCTGGCCTTCGCTCAGGTGGTGCAGCGGGTACCACTCGTTGTCGTTCTCGCGGTCGTGGAAGACCGAGTGGCGCTGCACGAAGGTGCCGCGGCGCGAGTCCTGGCCTGCCAGGCGAACCGGCACGCCTTCCATGGACAGCGAGCCGAGGGCCGCCAGCTCGGCGAAGCCCCAGTCGATGCCGCCTTCGCGGGACATCTTCTCGCGGCGTTCGAGCAATGCCTTGAGCTTGGTGTGCATGGTGAAGTCTTCGGGCACCGCCAGGTGGGCCGCGCCGATCTTCGCCAGCGTCTGCTCGCTGATCGCCGATCCGCGGGCGCCGTCGACGGTGTTCTCGTCGGCGGCCTGCGCGAAAGGCTTCTCCAGGTCGTTGATGGTCGAACCCGGGGTGATGATCGGGATCGGGGAGGTCTGGGCGGCATGCGTCTCGGAGAAGATGCGCTCCAGGTTCTCCTTGTATTCGGCCAGCACGTTCTCGGCTTCTTCCGCGGTGATGTCCCCGCGGCCGACGAGGGCCTCGGTGTACAGCTTGCGGGTGGAGCGCTTCGCCTCGATCAGGTTGTACATGATCGGCTGGGTCATCGAGGGGTCGTCGCCCTCGTTATGGCCGCGGCGGCGGTAGCAGATGAGGTCGATGACCACGTCCTTGCCGAACTTCTGGCGGTACTCGAAGGCCATCTGGCCCACGTGCACCACTGCCTCCGGGTCATCCCCGTTGACGTGGAAGATCGGTGCCTGCACGGTGCGTGCCACGTCGGTGGCGTACACCGAAGAGCGCGAAGAACTCGGAGCGGTGGTGAAGCCGATCTGGTTGTTCACGATCACGTGCACGGTGCCGCCGGTCTTGTAGCCGGGCAGCTGGCTCATCGCGAGCACCTCGGAGACGACGCCCTGGCCGGCGAAGGCCGCATCGCCGTGCACCAGGATCGGCAGCACGTTGTTCTTCGAGCCCATGCGGTCCAGCTTCGCGCGGGTGATGCCCTCGAGCACCGGATCCACGGCTTCCAGGTGCGACGGGTTGGCCGCCAGGTAGACCTTGGTGGCGTTGCCGGCGTCCGAGGTGTAGGAGCCCTCGGTACCCAGGTGGTACTTCACGTCGCCCGAACCCTGGACGGAGCCCGGGGTTGCGGTGCCTTCGAATTCGCGGAAGACCTGTGCGTAGGTCTTGCCGGCGATGTTTGTCAGCACGTTCAGCCGGCCGCGGTGCGCCATGCCGATGGCCACCTCGTCCAGCTGCTCGTCGGCGGCGTCGGAGATGATCGCGTCGAGCAATGGAATCAGCGACTCACCGCCCTCCAGGGAGAAGCGCTTCTGGCCGACGAACTTGGTCTGCAAGAAGGTTTCGAAGGCCTCGGCGGCGTTCAGCTTGCTCAGGATGCGCAGCTGCTCGTCGCGGGTCGGCTTCGCGTAGCCGGACTCCAGCTTCGCCTGGAACCACTCGCGCTCTTCCGGGTTCTGCAGGTGCATGTACTCGGTGCCGGTGGTGCGGCAGTAGGCGTCGCGCAGGATGCCCAGCACGTCGCGTAGCAGCGCGCGGTTCTTGCCGCCCAGCCCGCCGGCAACCCATTCGCGATCCAGATCCCACAGGGTCAGCCCATAGGTCTGGATGTCCAGGTCCGGGTGCTTGCGCTGGACGTATTCCAGCGGGTTGGTGTCGGCCATCAGGTGGCCGCGCACGCGGTAGGAGTTGATCAGGTGCTGGATGCGCGCGACCTTGTTGACCGCCAGGTCGACGTCGACCTGGTTGTCGATGGCCCAGCGCACCGGCTCGTAAGGGATGCGCAGCTGCTCGAAGATCTCATCATAGAAGCCCTGCTCGCCGAGCAGCAGCGCCTCGACCAGCTTCAGGAATTCGCCCGAACCGGCACCCTGGATGACGCGGTGGTCATAGGTGGAAGTCAGCGTGATGTGCTTGCCGATGCCCAGGGACGCGACGGTCTTCTCGGATGATCCGCGGTACTCGGCCGGGTATTCCAGCGCGCCGACACCGATGATCGCTGCCTGGCCCTTGGACAGGCGCGGCACCGAGTGCACGGTGCCGATGCCACCGGGGTTGGTCAGCGACACGGTGGTGCCGGAGTAATCGTCGGCGGTCAGCTTGTTGTTGCGGGCCCGCTTGATCAGGTCCTCGTAGGTGGCCCAGAACTCGTTGAAGCTCAGGGTCTCGGCGACCTTGATATTCGGGACCGCGAGCATGCGCGAGCCGTCCGGCTTTGGCATGTCGATGGCGATGCCGAAGTTCACGTGGGCCGGCTGGACGGCGGTCGGCTTCTTGTCGATCACATCGTAGGTGACGTTCATCGACGGGATCTGCTTCAGCGCGCGAATCACGGCGAAGCCGATCAGGTGGGTGAAGGAGATCTTGCCGCCGCGGGCGCGCTTGAGGTGGTTGTTGATGACGATGCGGTTATCGATCATCACCTTGGCCGGAACCGCGCGCACGGTGGTGGCGGTCGGCACGGTGAGGGAAGCATCCATATTGGTTGCGATGGCCTTCATTGGCCCGCGCAACGGGGTGCGCTTCTCCTCGCCGTACAGCCCGGTGGAAGGCGTTGCCTTCGGAGCCTGGGCCGGAATCGGAGCAGTCTTCGGCGCTGCTTCCTTTGCTGCTGGTTCGGCTTTGGCCGCGGCCGGCGCGGGAGCCGATTCGGTGCTGCGCGCCTCGGCCGCGGCGCGTGGTGCGCCCTGGCCGTTGGCTACAGGAGCAGGTTTCGCCGCCGCTGCCGCCGCCGGCGGCGCGCTCGGCGCGGCCTTGGCCGCGGATGCTGCCGGTGCTGCCGGTGCGTTGTTTTCGGTGGTGAGGGACTCGAAAATGTCCCACCATTTCTTATCGACCGAGTTCTTATCGACGAGATACTGCTGGTACAGCTCGTCTACTAGCCACTCGTTTCCACCAAACTCTTCAGTAAGTCGGTGGTGTGCTTGCTCTGGCACGTGCAACGCCTCTTCCCTGATTTCTACGTTGTTCTAGCTTGAGCCGGTGGTAGCCCGAGGACGTGAATAATGGCCACCGATACTCACAAGATTTCTAGACCTGCGCCCCAGTCTAGTGACTTTTCCAAGGGATTTGCCACGAGTCGTCGGGAATCTCACGAAAGTGGCGCTTAACACTGCCCATTTAGCTTGTTTCCCGTACCGCTGGTCGTGCGTGCGTGGCTATTGTGCGCGAAGCGGGTTCATTGGATAGAATGAATCGCACTATGGAATCTCATTCTCCTAGCCGGACCGCCGCCCGCGGGCGCAGTGCCGGCCACCTTTGCCATCGTCCGGAAGGCTCCGCCTCCCAATTGGAGCCTTCTAGTTGCCGCTTACGGCAACATAGACGCAATTTAACCCATTCACCCCGGGGGCGTGGTTAGCCGCCCATGGAATGGATCTACATACTTTTCGGCCTGCTGCTGATTCTGGGCACAGGCTTCTTCGTGGCCGTGGAATTCTCCCTCGTTGCCCTCGACAAGAGCACCGTTCAACAGGCCATCGATCGCGGCGAACGCGGTTCCAAGGCGCTGTTGCAGTGCCTGACCTCGCTGTCCACCCAGCTTTCCAGCTGCCAGCTGGGCATCACCCTGACCACCTTGCTCACCGGCTATGTGCTCGAACCGGCGATGAGCAAGCTCCTGGCACCGGTGCTCGAGAACATCGGCGTGGTGGGAGCCAGCTCCAAGGCCATCTCGGTGGTCATCTCCATGGTGATCGCCACGCTGCTCTCGATGCTGATCGGCGAGCTGGTGCCCAAGAACCTGGCCATCGCGAAGGCCATGGCCGTGGGCAAGGCGCTGGCCCGCCCGCAGCTGATCTTCACCGCCATCTTCAAGCCCGCCATTGTGCTGCTCAACGGCTTTTCGAACTCGGTGCTGCGCAAATTCTTCGGGCTGGAGGCCAAGGAAGAAATTTCGGCCGCCCGCAGCGCCCAGGAGCTCGCCTCGCTGGTGCGCCGTTCGGCGGAACTCGGCACGCTGGACATCCAAACCGCGCGCTTCGTGGAATCGACCATCGAATTCTCCGAACGCACCGCGGCCGATGTGATGACCCCGCGCACCTCGATGTCCACCATCGAGTCCGAGGCGGCACTATCCGAACTGATCCTGATGAGCGCGGACACCGGGTTCTCCCGGTTCCCGGTCACCGAGGGATCGAGCGATGACATCCAGGGCATCTGCCATGTCAAGGCCGTGGTCTCGGTGCCGCGCGAACGCCGCGCGGCGCTGCAGGTCGGCGAATTTGCGCGCGATGCGCTCTACGTGCCGGAAACCATCCACCTAGACGTGCTGCTCGAGCAGCTGCGCGCCGCGGAATTCCAGGTGGCCATCGTGATGGACGAGTACGGCGGAACCGCCGGGCTGGTCACCCTGGAAGACCTGGTCGAAGAGATCGTCGGAGAGGTCTCCGATGAGCACGACGAGGACGAGGAAGAGGCGGTCACCCAGCCGGACGGCAAGTGGCTGTTCCCCGGCATGTACCGCCCGGACCAGGTCAACGAACACTTCGCGAGCGATATCATCGCCGACGATTCGGCCTACGACACCATCGGCGGGTTCATGCTCTCCGAGCTGGGGCGTTTGGCCGAACTGAACGATGCGGTGCAAACCGAGGCGGGAATTTTCACGGTGACCGAGCTCGATGGCCGCCGGATCGCCCAGGTGCGCTTCGAACCTGCCACGCACACCAAGGAGGAGTCCAATGAGTGATTTCATCGGGCTGGCCTGGCTGGTCGTGCTGCTGGCGGTCAATGCATTTTTCGTCGCCGGCGAATTTGCGGTGATGTCCGCGCGCCGCTCGCAGATCGAGCCGCTGGCCGACGAGGGAAACAAGCGGGCGAAGATCGCGCTGTATGCGATGGAGCACGTCTCCATCATGCTCGCGGTCTGCCAGCTGGGCATCACCGTCTGCTCGCTGCTGATCCTGAACATCTCCGAACCGGCGCTGCACCACCTGCTGGAGGTGCCGATGACGGCGCTGGGCATGCCGGAGCAGATCGCGGACACCGCCGCCTTCCTCATCGCGCTGGTGCTGGTGACCTTCCTGCACGTGACCTTCGGCGAAATGGTGCCGAAGAACATCTCGGTCTCCGTCGCCGACAAGGCGGTGCTGGTGCTGGCCATGCCGCTGGTGGGCGTGGCCAAGGTGCTCAAGCCGATCATCTCGATGCTCAACGGCGCGGCGAACCTGTTCCTGAAGCTCTTCGGCGTCGAGCCGCAGGACGAGGTGACCAGTTCCTACACCGCAGCGGAGGTCCGCTCGATCATCGACACCTCCTCCCAGGAGGGCACGCTGCGCAACGAGCATGCGCTGCGGCTGACCAAGGCGCTGGAATTCTCCACCGTCACGGCCGCCTCCTGCATGGTTCAGGTCGATGACCTGTTCACCCTGGAGTGGGGGCAGACCACCGCGCGCGAATTCGAGAAGAAGGTCGGCAAGACCGGCTACTCGCGCATGCTGATCACCCGCGACGAGGTGCCGGTGGGCTACTGGCATGTCAAGGACGTGATGCTGATCGACGACGCGCACTCCACCGCGCCGCTGCGCGACCTGCCGCTGCACCCGCTGGGCGTGGTCAAGCAGGACGCGGAAATCGAGGAGGCGCTGGAGAGCATGCGCCAGGAGGGCAACCACCTCTCGGCCGTGGTCGACGAGGCGGGGCACACCATCGGCGTGCTGTTCCTGGAGGACATCATCGAGGTGCTGGTCGGCGAGATCAGCGACTCGACGCAGAAGCGCCACGCTCCACCGAGCAAGGCGAACGGCAATTAGTCTCACAGCCAAACGCGTAATGCGAACCAGTCGCAACTGGTAGGATTGACTGCGGCACCGCTTCAGCGGTGCCGCAGTCTTCTTTAAGCGCGAAAGCCGGTTCATGAGCACATCCCCGATTGTCACCTTCGACGCCGCACGCCTGGCCTTCGGGTCCCGGGTGCTGTGGGAGGGGCTGGACTTGCAAGTGCAGCCCGGGGAGTTCTTGGCGGTGCTCGGGCCCAACGGCTCGGGCAAAACCAGCTTCATCAACACCATGCTCGGCACCACGGCCCTGAATGCCGGTACCGTGTCCATCGCCGGGGACCCGGTGCGCCGCGGCTCGGAGCTGGTGGGCCTGATCCCGCAGCAACGCCCCTTCGGCGACAACGTGCCCCTGCGCGCCCGCGACCTGGTGGCCCTGGGCGTGGACGGCAACCGCCCCGGCATCCGGCTGGCCCGCCGAAAGGTTCACGCGAAGGTGGACGAACTGCTCGAATTGGTCGGCGCGCAGGACTACGCGCACCGCCCGGTCTCCGATCTTTCCGGCGGCGAACAGCAGCGGCTGCGCGCCGCGCAAGCGCTCGCGGGGGATCCGCGGGTGCTGCTCTGCGACGAGCCGCTGCTCTCCCTGGACCTGCACCACCAGCAGGCGATCAGCGAGGTGATCCACCGCCAGGCCGTGCAGCACGGGGCCGCGGTCATCTTCGTCACCCACGAGATCAACCCGATCCTGCCCTATGTGGACCGGGTGCTCTACCTGGCCGAGGGCAAATTCCACCTGGGCAGCGTCGACGAAGTGATGCGTTCCGAGGTGCTGAGCGCGCTCTACGGCGCCCCGGTGCAGGTGTTGCGCGTCAACGGGCGGATCGTGGTGCTCAGCGGCGACGGGAACCGGCAGCTGCCGCCGGACGGGCATGAGCACCCCGAAGACCACGCACTAGAGACCGGAAGGTAGGCGCGCGATGAATTTCGCAGACTTCCTGGAGCGCACGCTGAATTTTGATGACTACGCGCAGCTGCTGCCGCTGGTGACCAACTCGCTGATCGCCGGGGCGGCGCTGGGCATCGTCGGCGGGCTGATCGGCATCTTCATCATGATGCGCGATATGGCCTTCGCGGTGCACGGCATCGCCGAACTCTCCTTCGCCGGGGCGGCCTTTGCGCTGCTCATCGGCGTGGATGTGGTCACCGGCTCGGTGTTCGGCTCGCTGGTCGCGGCGCTGGTGCTCGGCGTGCTGGGCACCCGGGCCAAGGACCGCAACTCCATCACCGGGGTGCTGATGCCCTTCGGCCTGGGGCTCGGGATCCTGTTCCTCTCGCTCTACGAGGGGCGCAGCGCGAATAAGTTCGGCCTGCTCACCGGGCAGATCGTCGCGGTGGACGATGTGCAGCTTTCCGGCATGCTGGCCCTTTGCGCGGTGGTGGTGCTCGCGCTGCTGGTCGTCTGGCGGCCGCTGACCTTCGCCTCGGTGGACCCGGTGCTGGCCAACGCCCGCGGGGTGCGCACCGGCGGGCTGTCGATAATCTTCATGGTGATCCTCGCCCTGGCGGTGGCCGTCGCCATCCAGGTGGTCGGCGCGCTGCTGGTGCTGGCGCTGCTGATCACCCCGGCCGCCGCGGCCCTGCGGATCAGCTCCAACCCCGGGCTCACGGTGTTCCTGGCGATTCTCTTCGCCGAAATTTCGGTGCTCGGCGGGATCCTGCTGGCGCTGGCCGGCTCGCTGCCGATCAGCCCCTATGTGACCACCATATCCTTCGTGATCTACCTGGTCTGCCGGGGGATCGAGGCGCTGCGCTCCCCGCGCAAGCACCTGGTCTAGCCGAGCGGGCCACCGGCCCGCTCGGCGCAGCGCAAAGGCCGCCCACCGTAAATGGCGGGCGGCCTTCGCCTTTGGGGTTCGATGGAGCCGTTCAGCTGGCCTTGCGGCGGCACTCTTCGCAGAGCCCGTAGATTTCCACGGTGTGCTCCGGGTCGGTGAAGCCGTTTTCCTGCGCGACGCGCGCGGCCCAGCGCTCCACCGCCGGGGCGAGCACCTCCACGGTCTTCGAGCACACCCGGCAGACCAGGTGGTGGTGGTGCACCTCGGTGAGGCACTGGCGGAAGCGCGCCTCGCCGTCGCCGCTGCGCAGCACGTCCACCAGCCCGTCGTCGGCCATGGACTGCAAGAGCCGGTAGACGGTGGCCAGCGAGACCTTCTTCTGCGTATCCACCAGCCAGCGGTGCAGTTCCTGGGCGGTCGCAAAATCATCGACCTCGCCCAAGGCCTCGGCCACCGCGAGCCGCTGCTTGGTCACGCGGGTTTCTGGCTGCACCATCGACTTGCACCATTCCTTCTGAAAAGCTGTTTCGGGCGAAACGCGTTCGGCCCCGTTCCACCCAATTTTAGCCAACTTTTCGGCCGAGTGCGTGTCAGTGGCTGGCCGAGGGCGCGCCGTCGGCCTAGGCTGAAGCTATGCGCATCACATTACGCGGGCATTCCTGCTTGGAAGCCACCACCATCGACGGTTCGCTGCTGCTGGATCCGGGCAGCTTTTCGCAGCTGGAGGGGGCCTTCGCCGGCATCAGCGCCGTGCTGCTCACCCACCAGCACCCCGACCATGCGGACCAGCGCCAGATCCTCGCCGCGGTGCAGGACAGCTCGCTGCTGCGCGGGTATGCCCCCGATGCGCTGGCCCGGATCCTGCGCGAGCAGCTGCCGGCGCCCAAGCGGGCGCAGATCATCACCGTGGCGCCGGGGGAGGACTTCGTGGTCGGCGGCATCCGGGTGCGCACCTTCGGCGGAACCCACGCCACCATCCACGGCTCGATCGAGCTGGTGGCCAACGTCGGCTACCTGCTGGGCGACGAACAGCTCTTCCACCCGGGAGACAGCTACCAGGTGCCGATCGGCATCCGCCCGCAGGTACTGCTGCTGCCGCTGATGGCCCCGTGGGCGAGGATCGGGCAGACCATGGACTTCGCCACCGCGCTGAACGCGCCGGTCTGGGTGCCGATCCACGACGGGCTGCTCAACGAACGCGGACTGAACCTCTTCGACACCATGCTCGGCGCCCGCGCCGAAGCCAACGGCAGCCTGCTGCGCCGGCTGGAGGCGGGCACCACCTACCTGCTCGACGAGCTGGCCGAAGGCAGCGGGCAGAATTCCGGAACACCGGCGGGAGAGAGAGAATGAACACGCTGATCAGCGCCGCGGAACTCGCCGCCAAGCTAGCCGATGAAAGCCTGGTGCTGCTCGATGTGCGCTGGGTGCTCGGCCGCAAGGACGGGCAGGAGCACTACGCCGCCGGGCATATCCCCGGCGCGGTGTTCGTCGAGATGGAAACCGAGCTTTCGGGGGCGACCGGAGCGCATACCGGCCGCCACCCGCTGCCCGAACCGGCCGACTTCGAGGCCGCCGCGCGCCGCTGGGGGATCGGAGCGGATTCCTTCGTTGTCGCCTACGATGATTCCGGGGCGCTGGCCGCCGCCCGCGCCTGGTGGCTGCTGCGCCACGCCGGCTTTGAGAACGTGGCCGTGCTCGACGGGGGACTGGATGCTTGGAAGGAACGCGGCGGCCACCTGGCCACCGGGATCGAAACCAGGGAGCCGTCGGAGGTGGCGCTGAGCTGGGGCGGGATGCCGGTGCTCGAATACCAGGAGCTGGCCAGCTACTCCGGCACGCTCATCGACTCGCGCGCCACCGCCCGCTACCTGGGCATCCAGGAGCCGATCGACCCGGTAGCCGGGCATATCCCCGGGGCGCGCAACCGGCCGACCACCGACAACCTCGACGCGCAGGCCAAATTCTTTTCCGCCGAGCGGCTCGCGGCGGCCTTCGCCAAAATCGCGCCGGAGCACCTTCCGCTGGCGGCCTATTGCGGCTCCGGGATCACCGCCGCCCACCAGGTGCTCGCCGCCGAGCACGCGGGCCGCACGGCCGCCCTCTACCCGGGCAGCTGGTCGCAATACTGCTCCTACCCGCAGTCTCCGATCGCCACGAGCGATGAACAACACCGCCACTAACCGAGCCGAGAAAGGCCGCCATGAGCACGCTCTTCACCAAAATTATCGACGGCGAGATCCCCGGACGCTTCATCTGGTCCGATGAGAGCTGCGTCGCGTTCCTGTCCATCGGGCCGCTGACCGACGGGCACACCCTGGTGGTCCCGCGCGCGGAGATCGACGAATTCACCGACGCCGACGAGGCGCTGCTCAGCCACCTGAACCTGGTGGCCGCGAAGATCGGCCGCGCCCAGAAACGCGCCTTCAACGCGCAGCGCGCCGGGCTGATGATCGCCGGTTTTGAGGTCCCGCACCTGCACGTGCATGTCTGGCCGACGAACTCGCTGGCCGATTTCGACCTGTCCAACGCGATGCTGAACCCGGAGGCGGCACGCATGGACGCGAGCGCGGCCAAGCTGCGCGCGGCCCTGCGCGAAGACGGGCACAGCGAATTTGTGCCCGCCGATTGAGCCTGCGCGGTTCATCCGCTACCAGTCGCTGGCGCCCAATCAACGCGGGGTGCACCCCGGCATTTTCGCGCTGGTCAACAAGCTGGGCGCGCAGGGGGAGCTGAGCCCGGCCGAGCACGCGCGCTGGCGGGCCGGAAACGACTGGTACAACGCGGCCTACCCGAATCCGTGCCTCAGCGACCCGCAGGTCTACGACCGGGTGCTCAACCCGGGCGCGGCCGCCTGGTTCAAGCACGGCGCCGTGCACCTGCTGGCGCGCGTGGAGCCCTACCTGCTGCTGCTCGATGCGCACCAGATCCGTTGGGAACGGCTGGAAACTGCCGATCCGGGCCGCATCGTCTACGAGGACCCGGTGCAGGTGATCGCCGCCGGCGGGCCCCGCGGCTAGAGCGCCGCGAGCCCGTCCTTGATGGCCTTGCGGATGCGCTTCTCGCTGACCGAATAGGCGGTGCCCAGCTCCTGGGCGAACAGCGAGATGCGCATCTCCTCGAGCATCCACTTCACCTCGCGCAGCCCGGCCGGGGTGCGCGCGCCCTCCGGCACCCGGCCCAGCGCGCCGTCGTAGTCGTCCTCCAGCTTCTGGATCACCGTCAGCGACTGCCCGTCGCGGGTGACCGCCCCGGAATTGAGCTTCACCAACCGCGATTCGATGCCCGCCAGGTAGCGCGGCAGGCGCATCAGGTGCGCGGCCCCGGTGGCGGCGATGAACCCGGGGTAGATCAGCTGCTCCAGCTGCGAGCGGATGTCGCTGACCGCGGCGTACATCGCCAGCGACTTGGTGGACTTCAGCGCATTCGCCACCCGGGTCGCGGCGCCGAACACCTGGGAGATCACCGAGGTGATCGAGAAGACCGTGTCGATCTGCTCGGCGCGCACGGTTTCGAAGAGCTTCTCGTAGCCCGCCTCATCCATCGGTAGCGCCTCGGGCACCAGCTTGTCCACCGCGGCCATGGTGCAGTCGGCGATCAGCTCGTCGATCGACCCGTGCGGGTTCTGGCTGAAGGCCAGACGCTCGGCATTGCTCAGGTGCCCGATGACGAACTTCGCCGCCGGGGGCAGGCGCAGCATCAGCAGGCGGATGATCCCGGCCCGGTGCGCGGCATCGCGTTCGGCCGCGGTGCGGTAGACGCTCAGCGCCGCATCCTTGCCGGCGTCGTGCAGCCCCGGATAGGCGGTGATCTCCTGGCCCATCACCGTGGTGGTGACCTGGGCCGGCAGCGCGTTCCCGGCCGTGTGCAGCTTCGGCCAGCCGGTCAGCCCGCGCTGGTCCCACTGCCCGGAGCCAGGCGCCGACTTCGGAGCCTTGGCCGGCGGGGTGCCCTTGGATCCCTTCGCGCCCTTGGCCTGCGCCGGGGCCGCGGCGCGCACGGTGGCGGGGGAGTTGACCTGGCTGGACAGCGCGGCCCGGTTCGCCGCGGCCAGCTTGTACTGCAGGGCGGAGAGGTCATCGCCGTGCCCCAGCAGCTTTCCGGCGGCGTCCACCACCTCGAAGCCGAAGCGCAGGTGCGCGGGCAGCGCGGAGAAGTCGAAGATCGCCGGGTCCACCACGATGCCGCGCAGCCGGCGCAGCACCAGCGCCAGGGAAACGGCCAGGTCATCGGTGCCGGGATCAAAATCCGCGTCGAGCATGGCCAGCGCCTGGCCTGCCACATCCGGGGCGGGCACGAAGTTCTTGCGGATCGCCTTGGGCATGGAGCGGATCAGCGCGGTGAGCAGCTCGTGGCGCAGCCCCGGGATCAGCCAGGCGAAGCGCGCCGGATCGAGCTGGTTGAGGAACACCACCGGCACCTGCAGGCTCACCCCGTCCCCTTCGGCGTCGGCGGCGGCCGGGTTGTACTCGTAGCTCAGCGGCAGCGCGATGGACCCGTGGGACCAGGTGCGCGGGAACGCGGTCTCATCGAGCTGCTGTGCGTCGCCGGCGAGCACCGCGGCCGGATCGAAGTCCAGCAGGCCCGGATCCTTGGCCGCCGCGCGCTTGAACCAGCGGTCGAAGTGCCGCTCGGAGACCACCTCTTCGCCCAGCCGGGCATCGTAGAAGTCGAACAGGTCCTCGTCGGAGATGCGCAGATCGTGGCGGCGCATCCGGGTTTCGAGCTCCTCCACCTCGGCGAGCACCGCCCGGTTGCGCGCGAAGAACTTATGGTGGGTGCGCCAGTCGCCCTCCACCAGCGCATGCCGGATGAACAGTTCGCGGGCCAGCGGCTTATCCACCCGCCAGTAGTGCATGCGGCGCTTGAGCACGATCGGCAGCCCGAAGAGCGTGACCTTCTCGTAGCCCATCACCGAGCCCATTTTCTTGGACCAGTGCGGCTCGGAGTAGCTGCGCTTGAGCAGATTCGGGGCGAGCTCCTCCACCCAGGCGGGGTCGATGACCGCCGCGGTGCGCGCCCAGAGCCGGGAGGTCTCCACCAGCTCGGCGGCCATCACCCAGGTCGGGGACTTCTTGAACAGCGCGGAGCCGGGGAAAATCGAGAAGCGCCCGCCGCGCGCACCCTGGTAGTCGCGTTTGCGCTCGTCATAGAGCCCGATATGCCCCAGCAGCCCGGACAGCAGCGACTTGTGGACCTGATCCTCGTTGGCCGCCGGGTCCACCGGGGCCGCGGCGACGGTGATGTCCAGCGACTTGGACAGCTGGCGCAGCTGGGTGAACAGGTCCTGCCATTCGCGCACCCGCAGGTAGTTGATGTGCTCGGCCTTGCACAGCCGGCGGAAGGCCGAGGAGGACAGCTCCTTCTGCTGTTCCTGCAGGTAGGCCCACAAGTTCAGCAGCCCGATGAAGTCGGACTTCTCATCGGCGAAGCGCTTATGCAGTTCGGCGGCGCGTTCGCGCTGCCCGGTGTCCTCGCTGGGCCGCTCGCGCGGATCCTGGATGCTCAGCGCGGCGGCGAGCACCATCAGCTCCTTCGCCACCCCGCGCTCCGCGGACTCCAGGATCATCCGGCCCAGGCGCACGTCCAGCGGCAGTTGGGCCAGCTTGCGGCCGATCTGCGTGACCTGCGCGCGCTTGTCTTCGCCCAGTGCGCCCAGTTCGCGCAGCAGATTCACCCCGTCGGAGATCGCCCGCGCGTCCGGCGGCTGCACAAAGCCGAAGTCGGCCACGTCGGCGGCGGTGGCCACTACGCCCATGGAGATCATCTGCAGGATCACGCTGGCCAGCGAGGTGCGCAGGATCTCGGGGTCGGTGAATTCCGGGCGCGCGGCGTAGTCCTCTTCGGAGTACAGCCGGATCGCGATGCCCTCCGAGACGCGCCCGCAGCGGCCCGAACGCTGATTCGCGCTGGCCTGCGAGACCCGCTCGATGGGCAGGCGCTGGACCTTGGTGCGGTGCGAATAGCGCGAGATGCGTGCGGTGCCGGTGTCGATCACGTACTTGATGCCCGGCACGGTCAGCGAGGTTTCGGCCACGTTGGTGGCCAGGATCAGCCGCGGCGCGGACCCCGGGTGGAAGACCCGGTGCTGTTCGGCCAGCGAGAGCCGGGCGAACAGCGGCAGCACCTCGTAGCGCGGCAGCCGCTTGTTGCCGGCCACCATGGCGCGCAAGGCGTCGGCGGCGTCGCGGATCTCGCGCTCCCCGGAGAAGAAGATCAGGATGTCTCCCGGCTCCTCGGCGGACAGTTCGCGCACCGCGTCGGTCACCGCATCCAGCGGGTCGCGGTCATCTTCCAGTGCGTTCGCATCCGCCTCGTCCGGCTCTTCGCCGCCGGCCTCCAGCGGCCGGTAGCGGATTTCCACGGGGAAGGTGCGCCCGGAGACCTCGAGGATCGGCGCGGGCACCAGCGCACCTGCAGCATCGAGGGTGCCGAAGTGCGCGGCGAAGCGTTCGGGGTCGATGGTCGCGGAGGTGATGATGATCTTCAGCTCCGGGCGCTGGACCATGATCTGCTTGAGGTAGCCGAGCAGGAAGTCGATGTTCAGGCTGCGCTCGTGCGCCTCGTCGATGATGATCGCCGAGTACTTCTTCAGCAGCCGGTCGCGCTGGATCTCGGCGAGCAGGATGCCGTCGGTCATCACCTTCAGCTTCGTTTGGCGCGAAACCTCCCCGGTGAAGCGCACATGGAAGCCCACCTCGTCGCCGATGCTCGTGCCCAGCTCCTCGGCGATGCGCTCGGCCACGGTGCGCGCGGCCAGTCGGCGCGGCTGGGTGTGCCCGATCATGCCGTGCTTGGCCAACCCGAGCTCGAGCAGCATCTTGGGCAGCTGGGTGGTCTTGCCGGACCCCGTTTCGCCGGCGATGATCACCACCTGGTTCTGGCGCACCGCATCGAGGATGTCGGCGCGGCGGGCAGAAACGGGAAGGGCTTCGGGATAAGAAATGGTGAGGGCCATGATGTGCCCATTCTATTCCGGCCAGGCGGCTGCCGGCAGTCACCGCGACTCAGCGCGCCCGCGGGGGCGCAAAACAGGCCGCGCGCCGGCAAAAACTCTTGATCTGCGTCACAGTGCGGCGAAGTCAATTTTTAAATCCGTCCACCGAAATGCCGGCAGCCTCGCTGGCCCGAATACGGATTCGCGCCCGAGAGCACGCCAAATGCCCAGTTGTGTCCGGCATTGGCCGAATCAAGGGGCAAACGTCTTTGGCATCACCGGGTTCATCGGCGAAGTGAGGTCTTTCACATGTAAGATCGTGGGTAATCACCTGCACGTGGTTCGGGCAGTTCCCGGTTCGCTTGTCTTCGCCGATGAGCTGGCTACCGGGCCAACGCGCACGGGGACATCACTCGCACAGGGAACATGTTGAAAGGATCACCATGAAGCGATTCACAGCTTTGAAACTAGCCGCAGTGGCTGCCACCGGCGCCTTGGCGCTCACCGCCTGCGGCTCGGACACCGGCAGCGAGGGTTCCGGCGACGGCGGAGCCGCCGCCGAGGGCCCGGTCAAGATCGGCATTTTCCAGTATGTCTCGCACCCATCCCTTGACGCCGTCACCAAGGGCTTCAAGCAGGGCATGGAAGACGCCGGCTACACCGGCGACAAGATTTCCTACGACGACAACAACGCGCAGGGCGACCAGGCCACCAACGCCTCGATCGCCGGCAAGCTCGCGGCCGACAGCGACATCGACCTGGTGCTGGCGATCGCCACCCCGTCGGCGCAGGCCGCGGCCCAGTCGATCACCAGCATTCCGGTGCTCTTCTCCGCGGTTACCGATCCGGTGGACGCGAAGCTGGTGGCCTCCAACGAGGCTCCAGGCGCCAACGTCACCGGCACCTCGGACAAGAACCCGGTCAAGGAGCAGCTGGAACTGCTCAAGACGCTCTCCCCGGATGCGAAGAAGGTCGGCATCGTCTACTCCTCGGGCGAGGCGAACTCCGCCATCCAGGTCCAGTGGGCCGAGGAAGCCGCCGGCGAGCTCGGCCTGACCATCGAGAAGTCCGCCATCTCCGCGCCTTCCGAGGTGCAGCAGGCGGCCAACTCGCTGGACGTCGACGCCTACTACGTGCCCACCGACAACGCGGTAGTCTCCGCGCTGGAAGGCCTGCTGCAGACCGCGCAGGGCAAGAAGGTCCCGGTGATCGCCGCCGATGGTGACTCCGTAAAGCGTGGCGCCACCGCCACCTACGGCATCAACTACGAGAAGCTCGGCGAGCAGACCGCGATGATGGCGGACAAGCTGCTCAAGGGCGAGGCGGAACCGGCCACCATGCCGGTGGAAACCCTCACCGAGGTGGAGCTGTACCTGAACGAAACCGCCGCGAAGAAGATCGGCATCGAGTTCTCCGCGGAACTGAAGTCCGAGGCGGTCGAAACCTACTAGGGCCAAAGCACCACCCACCTGCGAGGAAGGCGAGGCGAGCACGTAGACGCCTCGCCTTCCTCGTGACCAAGAACTTTCCCACAACTCAAGGATCCAATTATGATCACAGCGGTTGAACTCGGGCTCATCTACGCCCTGATGGCGCTCGGGGTATATCTGACGTTCCGCATCCTGGATTTCCCGGACCTCACCGTCGACGGCAGCTTCACCACCGGTGCCGCCGTCGCCTCGGTGGGCATCGTGAACGGGGTAAACCCCTGGCTTGCCACGCTGCTCGCCTTCTTCGCCGGCATGGTCGCCGGCGCGATCACCGGCCTGCTGCATACCAAGGGCAAGATCGACGGCCTGCTCGCCGGTATTCTGACGATGATCGCCCTCTATTCGATCAACCTGCGCATTATGGGCAAGGCGAATACGCCGCTGCTCGGCGAGGACACGCTGATCAGCCCGTTGCGCACGGCGGGAATTCTCGGCTCCGCGGGCTCGGTCCTGATCCTCTTCGCCGTTGCACTGCTCTTCGTGGCCGCGATCGTCTGGTTCCTGCACACCGAAATGGGCATGGCGATGCGCGCCACGGGCGATAACCACGAGATGATCCGCTCCTTCGGGGTGAGCACCGATAACCAGAAGATCCTGGGCCTGGCCCTGTCCAACGGCTTTGTCGCCCTCTCCGGCGCGGCGATCGCCCAGTACCAGGGCTTCGCCGATGTCGGCATGGGCATCGGCGTGATCCTGATCGGGCTGGCCTCGGTGATCGTCGGCCAGGCCATCTTCACCCAGCGCTACATCTGGCTTGCCGCGCTGGCCGTCGTCTTCGGCGCGGTCATCTACCGGCTGGTCATCCAGTTCGCACTGGTCGCCGGGCTGGAGGTCAACGACATGAAGCTGATCTCCGCGGTGCTCGTGGTGGTGGCGCTGCTGCTGCCGAAATGGAAGGGCTTCCAGAAGATCGTGAAAACCTTCAAACGCAAGGATTCGGACGCCGCGCCGATCCAGGAAGAGGTGCGCAGCAATGCTTGAAATTTCCAACCTCTCACGGACCTTCTTCCCGGGAACCGTCAACGAGCGCAAGGCGCTGCGCAATATCAACCTGAACCTCGGGCCCGGCGAATTCGTCACCGTCATCGGGTCCAACGGAGCGGGCAAGTCCACGGTGCTGAACATGGTCGCCGGCAAGCTCTTCCCGGATACCGGGACGGTCACCGTCGACGGCAAGAACGTCACCAAGATGGCCGACTACACCCGCGCCAGGTACATCGGCCGGGTCTTCCAGGATCCGATGGCCGGCACCGCGCCGACGATGACCATCGAGGAGAATATGGCCCTGGCGCACGCCCGCGGCCGCTTCCGCGGTTTGGGCATGGGGGTGGGCGCCAAGCGCCGGAAGCTGTTCGTCGAGGAGCTCAAGTCCCTGGAGCTGGGGCTGGAAAAGCGCTTGAAGACGAAGGTCGGGCTGCTCTCGGGCGGCCAGCGCCAGGCGCTCAGCCTGCTGATGGCCACCTTCTCCAAGCCGAAGATCCTGCTGCTCGATGAGCACACCGCCGCGCTGGATCCGCAGCGCGCGGCCCTGGTCTCGCGGCTGACCAACGAGATCGTGCAGCGCCATGCGCTGACCACGCTGATGGTCACGCACAATATGGAACAGGCGCTGGCCCTGGGCACCAGGCTGATCATGATGCATGACGGGCAGATCATCCTGGACCTGGACCAGGAGGCGAAGAGCAAGATGACGGTCAAGGGCCTGCTGGGCGAATTCGAGAAGATCAAGGGCGCGCAGCTCGACGATCGCACGATGCTGCAGTAGCTTTTTCTTGGCTTTTGCCTCCGCTGGCCACCGGTGTTCCCTGTAGTTCAGGGTTCGCCGGCGGCCATCGGTGCTTTAACCGGACAACGCGGCGGCGCGGGGCGTACTAGGGTTGGAGCGGTTGATGTTTCCCGCTCGCGGCTTCCGTAGCCCCGGCGAGCACCGCATGAAAGGTCCAGGTGGATAGATGGCACGCAGGCAGATTCCGGTGATCGCGCTGACCGGATACTTGGGGGCCGGCAAAACCACCGTGCTCAACCACCTGCTGCGCACCCCGGGGGCGCGCATCGGGGTGGTGGTCAACGATTTCGGGACCATCAACGTCGACGCCGGGCTGATCACCGGGCAGGTGGACGCCGCGCAATCCATCGCCGGCGGCTGCGTGTGCTGCCTGGACGACTCCGGGGGACTGGATGAGGCCCTGGCCAGGCTCGCCGCACCGCGGCTGCGGCTGGACGTGATCATCATCGAAGCCAGCGGGGTGGCCGAGCCGCTGTCCCTGGCCCGGCTGATCCGCTTCAGCCAGGCGAAGAACATCCGCCCCGCCGGGCTGATCGAGGTGGTGGATGCGGCGAACTACTTCGAGACGGTGGACACCCATGCCGATCCGCCGGCGCGATTCGAGGCCGCCTCGCTGGTGGTGCTGAACAAGCTCGACCAGCTCGGGCAGGAAGCTCACCCGGGCGCGGGCCAAGCCGACGTCCTTGAGCGCATCACCGAGCGCATCGCCCTGCGCAATCCGCGCGTGCCGCTGGTGCACGCGGTGCGCGGGGCCATCGACCCGGAGCTGGTATTCGACGTGGCGCTGGCCGAAGACCCCGAGGACCAGCTGCCGCTCGGCGCGCTCATGCGGGCCGAACACGGCTCGCACACCCACCAGCATGCCGCCTCGGTGAGCGTGACCGCCGGCGCACCCATCGCCGCCGGCGCGCTGCTGGACCTGCTCGAGCGCCCGCCGTCCGGGGTCTACCGGCTGAAGGGGATCGTCCAGGTGGCCACGGCCCGCGGCGCGAAATCCTGGGCGGTGAATCTGGTCGGACGCCATATCCATGTGGCCGCGCATCCTTCAAGCGATGCTGCGGGGCTGGTGGCCATCGGCGTCGGGATCGATGAACATCTGGTGCGCGGAGCGCTAGCGCAAACGCTGCGGCCGGCACAGGGTCCGGACGCGGAAGGGATGCGCCGGCTGCAGCGCCATGCCCGGCTGAGCGCCTGAGCGCCAGCCTGCCGAGGCGGGGCAGCGATCGAGCGAGCGCGGGGAAAAGAAAAAGGCCCCGCGACTGCGGAACCTTTTTGCTGGTGCCCCTGAAAGGAATCGAACCTTCGGCCTTCTGCTCCGGAGGCAGACGCTCTATCCACTGAGCTACAGAGGCATGTTGCTGGGCAACAGGAAAAATACTATCAGGTGAAAGCGCCATCTGCGCAATTGGCCCGGCGGCGCGCCAACGCGGGTGATGCCTGCAGCATCACAGGGGGCAAAGTCATCAATGCCCAAGATGCCTGCGAAAAACCGCTATTCTTGAACGGTGACTCCTGAAGAACTCTCCGCTGCCATATCCGCATGCCTGACGCAGGCCGTAGCCGCCGGCGAAATCGCCGTCGAGGTACCCGACACCGTGCGCGTCGAGCGACCCAAAAGCCGTGAGCACGGCGACTGGGCGACCAACATCGCGCTCCAACTGGGCAAGAAGGCCGGCATGGCCCCGCGCGACTTCGCGCAGATGCTGGTGCGCCGGCTTTCCGAAGTCCCGGGCGTCGGCGCGGTGGAGATCGCCGGACCCGGCTTCCTGAACATCACCGTGGACGCGGCGGCCGCCGGCGAGCTGGCCCGCTCCATCGTCGAGGCCGGGGCGGGCTTCGGGCACAACCAGGCGCTGGCCGGGCACGTGGTCAACATGGAATTCGTCTCCGCCAACCCCACCGGCCCGCTGCATATCGGCCACACCCGCTGGGCGGCGCTGGGAGACGCGATCGCCCGCGTGCTGCGCGCCTCGGGCGCCGAGGTGACCAGCGAGTACTACATCAACGACGCCGGCAACCAGATGAACGTGTTCGCCCGCTCGGTGTACAACCGCATGCATGGCCTGCCGGTCCCCGAGGGTGGCTACCCGGGGGAGTACATCAAGGAACTGGCCGACATCGTGCAGGCCGCCGCCCCGGAACTTGCCGAGCAGGACGAGGCCACCGCGCTGCCCAAGCTGCGCGAACTGGCCTACACCGCGCAGCTGGCGGACATCAAGTCCACGCTGGCTGACTTCGGCGTGCACTTCGACGTGTTCTACTCCGAATCCACCCTGCATGAGGGCGGTGCGGTGGCGGACGCCGTCGCCCGGCTGCGCGAACAGGGCCACATCTTCGATCTGGAGGGCGCGGTCTGGCTGCGCACCACCGACTTCGGCGACGACAAGGACCGGGTGCTGATCCGCGCCAACGGGGAACCGACCTACTTCGCCGCCGACGCCGCCTACTACCTGTCCAAGAAGGACCGCGGCTTCAGCGAGAAGATCTACCTGCTCGGAGCCGACCACCACGGCTACGTCAACCGGCTGAAGGCCATCGCCGCCTGCGCCGGGGACGACAAGGACAAAAACATCGAGGTGCTGATCGGCCAGCTGATTTCCGTCAACGGGGCCAAGCTCTCCAAGCGCGCGGGCAATATCATCGAGCTGCGCGATTTGATCAACTGGATCGGCGCCGACGCGCTGCGCTACTCGCTGGCCCGCTACCCGGCCGATTCGCCGATCGCGCTGGATCCGGAGCAGCTGAAGAAGAACACCAACGACAACCCGGTGTTCTACGTGCAGTACGCCCACGCGCGCTCCTTCGGCGCCTCGGCGAACGCGGTCGCCAAGGGCGTCACCCGTGAGAGCTTCGACGCGGCGCTGCTCACCGACCCGAGCGAGAACGAACTGCTGGCCGTGCTCGGCCAATTCCCCTCGGTGGTCGCCGGGGCCGCGCAGTCGCGCGAGCCGCATCGCATCGCCCGCTACCTGGAGCAGGTCGCCGGGGCCTACCACTCCTGGTATGCGGCCACCCGCGTCACCCCGCTGGGCGACGAGCCGGTGCAGGAAGTGCACCACACCCGGTTATGGCTGAACGACGCCACCACCCAGGTGCTGGCCAACGGACTCGGACTGCTGGGCGTTTCGGCCCCGGAGAGGATGTAATTCTTATGACCGCTTCACCACTGGCTCCGGCCTGGCTCAGTTTCCCCGCCGACCCCAACGCGCTGCGCGAGGTGCAGTGGGCCTCCGGAGTTTCCCGCGATGCCCACGGCGAGCTGGCCGTGCAGGGCGTGGCGGTCTCGGAACTGGCCAGGGAATTCGGCACCCCGCTGTTCGTGCTGGACGAAAACGACTTCCGCGCCCGCGCCCGCGGGTTCAAAACCGCCTTCGATGCCGCCTTCGCGCAGCTGTGCGGCGCGGTGGACGTGTACTACGCCGGCAAGGCGTTCTTGTGCACCGAGGTGGCCCGCTGGGTCACCGCCGAGGGATTGCGCCTGGACACCTGCTCCGGCGGCGAGCTCGCGGTGGCCCAGGCCGCCGGCGTGCCCGGGGCGAAGCTGTCGCTGCACGGGAACAACAAGTCCGTGCCGGAGATCGCCCGCGCCCTGCGCATGGGCGTGGGACGCATCGTCATCGACTCGCTGGACGAGCTGGAACGCGTGATCTTGGTCGCAGCCGCGGAGGGGATCACGGCGCAGGTGATGCTGCGCCTGACCCCCGGGGTGCACGCCTCCACCCATGAGGCCATCGCCACCGCGCACGAGGACCAGAAGTTCGGGCTGTCCATCCAGCCCGGGCCCACCGGCACCTCCCCGGCGCTGGCGGCCATCGCCCGCGCCCTGGAGGCCCCGGGCATCAACCTGCTCGGCCTGCACGCGCATATCGGCTCGCAGATCTTCGACGCCGAGGGCTTCGCCATCGTCGCGCGCACGATGCTCGGCATCCTCGCCGAGGTGCGCGAACGCCACGGGGTCACGCTGCCCGAACTGGATCTGGGCGGCGGCTACGGCATCGCCTACACCGAGGCCGACCACCCCTCCACCCCGGCGAAGCTCGCCGGGCAGATGGCCGAGGTGGTCGCCGCGACCTGCGCGCAGCTGGGCATCGACTGCCCGCGCCTGTCCATCGAACCGGGCCGCGCCATCGCCGGGCCCTCGACCTTCACCCTCTACGAGGTGGGCGTGCGCAAGGACGTGTTCGTCGAGGACGGGGCCGGGGGCACCGCGCCGCGGCGCTACGTGTCGGTGGACGGCGGGATGAGCGACAATGCCCGGCCGGTGCTCTACGACGCGGATTACAGCGCCGTGCTGGCCAACCGTGTGACGCAAAGCGACGCGATTATTTCTCGCGTAGTTGGGAAACACTGCGAGTCGGGTGACATAGTCGTGAATGACGTTTACCTGCCCGAGGACGTAGCCGCCGCCGATTTGCTGGCGGTTCCGGGCACCGGCGCCTATTGCTGGGCGCTGTCGAGCAACTACAACTACCTGACCCGTCCGGCGGTGGTTGCGGTGCGCGACGGCCAAGCCCGTCTGATCGTGCGCAGGGAAACCGAATCCGATTTGTTGGCCCGTGACATGGGAGTTTAAGTGAGCGGTGAAAAAAGCCTGAAGGTCGCCCTGCTGGGTTGCGGCACGGTAGGTGCCCAGGTGGCACGAATCCTGATCGAGGACAGCGGCGCCCTGGCGGCCCGCTCCGGCGCGAGCTTGGAACTGACGGGGATTGCCGTGCGCAACCTGGAGTCCAAGCGCGATGTGCAGCTCGACCAGCAATTGTTCACCACCGATGCCAATGCGCTGATCGACGGCGCCGACGTGGTGATCGAGCTGCTCGGCGGCATGGAGCCGGCCGGGGAGTACATTTCCCGGGCGCTGGCCCGCGGGGCCAGCGTGATCACCGGGAACAAGGCGCTGATCGCCGCCCGGGGCGCCGAATTGAACGCGCTGGCCGCCGCCTCCGGCGCCCAGCTGCGCTACGAGGCCGCGGTGGCCGGGGCGATTCCGATCCTGCGCCCGATCGCCGATTCGCTGGCCGGGGACCACATCACCAAGGTGATGGGCATCGTCAACGGCACCACCAACTTCATCCTCGACGCGATGGACACCACCGGCGCCGCCTTCGACGACGTGCTCGCCGAAGCCCAGGCGCTGGGTTATGCCGAGGCCGATCCGACCGCCGACGTGGGCGGGCACGATGCCGCCGCGAAGGCCGCGATCCTCGCCTCGCTGGCCTTCCACACCACCGTCTCCTCGGACCAGGTGCACACCGAGGGCATCACCGAGGTGACCGCCGCCGACGTATCCGCCGCCGCCGCGGCCGGCTACGTGATCAAGCTGCTGGCCATCGCCGAGAAGTCCGAGCAGGGCATTTCGGTGCGCGTCTACCCGGCGCTGGTCAACCGCAACCACCCGCTGGCCACCGTGCACGGTGCGTTCAACGCGGTGTTCGTCCAGGCGCAGAACGCCGGGGACCTGATGTTCTACGGCGCAGGAGCCGGCGGCAACGCGACCGCATCGGCCGTGATGGGCGACGTAGTCGCCGTCACCCGCCAGCTGGCCGCCGGGGCCCCGCTGCCCAATGGCTCCGCGGATGCCGCCGCGAGCCTGATGGACTTCTCCGCGATCACCACGCGCTACTGGATCGGCTTGACCGTCTCCGACGAGCCCGGAGTGCTCGCGCGCATCGCGGCGATCTTCGGCGAGCATGGGGTCTCCATCGAATCCATGAACCAGCAGGCGGCGCACCCGGATGCGGCAGCCCAGCTGCGCATCCTCACCCACCAGGGCACCGAGGCCGCGCTCAGCTCCACCGTGGCGGCGCTCACCGCGCTGGACGCGGTGGATTCAGTCCTATCCGTAATGCGAGTTGAAGGAAACTAAGTGGCGCATCAGTGGCGTGGAGTCATCCGCGAATATGCCGACCGGCTGCCGGTCGATGAGAACACCCAGGTCATCACGCTCGGCGAAGGCGGGACCCCGCTGGTCTTCGCCCCGGCGCTGAGCGAATTGACCGGATCGAGCGTCTATCTCAAGGTCGAGGGCATGAACCCGACCGGCTCCTTCAAGGACCGCGGCATGACCATGGCGATGACCGCCGCGGTGGCCGCCGGCGCCAAGGCCGTGGTCTGCGCCTCCACCGGCAACACCTCCGCCTCCGCCGCGGCCTACGCCACGCAGGCCGGGCTGAAGTGCGCGGTGCTCGTCCCGGAGGGCAAGATCTCCATGGGCAAGATGTCCCAGGCGATCGCGCACGGCGCGGACATCATCCAGATCGACGGCAACTTCGACAACTGCCTGGACGTGGCCCGCAAGCTCAGCGAGAACTACCCGGTGTTCCTGGTGAACTCCGTGAATCCGGCGCGCATCGAAGGCCAGAAGACCGGCGCGTTCGAGGTCGTCGACTTCCTCGGCGACGCCCCGGACTACCATGTGCTTCCCGTCGGGAACGCGGGCAATATCACCGCCTACTGGAAGGGCTACAAGGAGTACGCGGCCGAGTACACCACCCAGGCCGGCGGCAAGCTGCCGGCGGTCTCCACGAAGACCCCGATCATGTGGGGCTTCCAGGCCGCGGGCGCCGCGCCGATCGTGCTGGGCCACCCGGTCACCGAACCGGACACCATCGCCACCGCGATCCGCATCGGCAACCCGGCCAGCTGGGAGCAGGCCGAGGCCGCGCGCGATGAATCCGGGGGACAGATCGATTCGGTGACCGACGAGGAAATCCTCGCCGCGCACCGCTGGCTCTCCTCCCGCGAGGGCGTGTTCGTGGAACCTGGTTCCGCCGCCGGGGTTGCCGGGCTGATCAAGCACCACGGCGCCGGCAACGTGCCGACGGGCAAGAAGATCGTCATCACCGTCACCGGCCACGGCCTGAAGGACCCGAACTGGGCCCTGCAGAACCCGGACGGCACCACGGTGGAACCGACCAAGGTCGGCTTCGACGTGGTCGAAGTTGCCACCGCCCTGGGCCTGGCCTAAAAAATGCAGCATCGGCCCGCCGCATCATCCCTCGATGCGGCGGGCCGAGCACTATCCGAGCCAAGAATGATACGCCGATGAACCCCGAACTTCTCGAAGGAACCATGACGCAGCAGATAGCCCTGGGCCAGCACCTCATCGTGGCCCCTCCGGCCACCAGTGCAAACCTCGGCCCGGGCTTCGACTCGCTGGGCCTGGCGCTGGAATACCGCGACCGCCTCGAAATCCGCACGGTAGAGCAGAGCTCCGTGACGCTGACCGGGCAGGGCGCGGACACGCTGCCCACGGACGAGTCGCACCTGATCATCGCGCAGATGCACGGCTACTGGAAGGCGCGCGGTTTCGCTCCGGTGGGCATCGAGCTGAAGGCGGAGAACAATATCGAGCATGCCCGCGGCATGGGATCCTCCGCCGCGGCCATCGTTGCCGCCTTCGCCGCCGCCGACGCCTTGCTCCCGGAAGATGCGCGCGGCGGCATCGACGCCATCTTCCAGGCCGCCGCCGCCTGGGAGGGGCACCCGGATAACGTGGCCCCGGCCGTGTACGGGGGATTGAGCATTTCCACCACCGATGCGGCAGGTAGCTTCACCACGGTGGCCGTGCCGCTGCACCCGGCGGTGCGCGCGGTGCTCGCCGTGCCCTCGAACGGGCTCTCCACCGAGGCCGCCCGCGGGGTGCTGCCGGCGCAGATCGACCACGCGCAGGCCTCGGCGAACTCCGCCAGCGCCGCGCTGCTCATCCACGCGCTGAGCAATGACCCAAGCCAGCTGCTCGGCGGAACCCGGGACTACCTGCACCAGGACTACCGGGCGGTGGCCATGCCCGAAAGCGCCGCGCTGCTGCGCGCCTTGCGCGGGAATTCGCTGGCCGCGGTGGTCTCCGGGGCCGGTCCCACGATCTTGACCCTGGTCTCCGATGAGGCCCAGCTGCAGGCCGCCCGCGCCGTAATCGAGTCATTCGCCACAGGATCTTCGGTGTCGTGGAGCATTAAAGTGCCCGAACTGGCCAAGAACGGTGTTACAGTAGAAGTGCTGTAACACTCACGGCAGACCGGATTGCTGAGCGCATTGCGCAGTAATGAATCCACTTGGCCAGTGTTGATCGGGCGAAATCGGTTTACCGAACTTTCGTTCGTCCAGCCGTTCCGGATCTTTTCTGCAGTTCGCAGCACCTCTGATATCCCACGTTTGTGCACTCCTCGTGCCGTCGAGATATCAACCTTTTAAGTCCAGCGTTTGCCTTACACAATCTTTTAGCGTGAGCGGCCTGGATGGCGTGACGACCATCGAATCTCGGTCGTGACGCCTATACATACGGCACAGTGGGTTGCTTGAACCAGCCCATCCTACGAGTCAGAAGGAACTTTCGTGACCGAAACCACAAGCCTCAACGAAGGCGTGGACACTAAGACTTCCGAAACCAAGAGCGCCGGCCTGGCCTCTTTGAAGATGACCCAGCTCCAGCAGCTGGCCTCCCAACTAGGCATTACCGGCGGATCGCGCATGCGCAAGGCCGATCTGGTGAAATCCATTGGCGATCATCAGCGCGGTGGCTCTGTAGCCTCCAAGGAAACCGGCAAGGAATCCGCCAAGGCAGCCAAGGCTCCGGCCAAGGAGCAGAGCGAAACCGCCGAAAAGGCTCCTGCGAAGAAGGCGGCGGCCAAGGCCCCGCGCGGTCGTCGCGCACCTAAGGCCGAGGCCGAAGCGCCAACTCAGGGCGAGGCTTCGACCCAGGCGGCAGCTCCGGCAGCTGCGGCAGAGCCGAAGACCGAGCAGGCCGAAAAGCCAGTGCGGGCACGTCGCACCTCGCGTCGCGTCACCGACTCGGGCAAGATCAGCGCTCCGGCAGCCGAAGGCGGCGAAACTCCGCAGCCAGCGGCCGAGCAGGCTCCGGCCGCGAAGGCCGAGCAGACGCAGGCTCCGCGCCAGCGTCGTAACTCGCGTGCGAAGGCCGAACCGGTCGCCGCGGAGAACACCGAAGCCGCTGCGGAAGCCAAAGCAGATGCTGGCGCATCGGCCCCGGCCGCCGAGGGCGAAAACCAGCCGGAGGCCCGCGAAGAGCGGCGCGAACGCGGCAACCGCCGGGAACGCAATTCCAATCGTCGCGAGCGCAACGCCGACCGTGGCGAGCGCACCGAGCGCAGCGAGGCCGATACCGACCGCAACGATCGCGAAGAGCGCGGCGAACGCGGCAACAACCGCAACGAGCGTGAAGAGCGCGGCAACAACCGCAACGAGCGCGAAGAGCGTGGCGAGCGCGCCAACGACCGCAATGACCGGCGTGAGCGCAGCAACGACCGCAATAGCGACCGCAACAACGAGCGCAACGACGAGCAGGGCGCAAACGACTCCGAAGACCGCAATGAGCGTTCCAACGATCGCAATGACCGCAATGCCGAGCGCAGCGAACGCAACCGCAACCGCCGCGAACGCAACCGCGGGGACCGGAACGACCGCAGCGATCGTAACGACCGCAATGATCGTAACGATCGCAACGACCGGAACAACCGCAACCGCCGCAACCGCCGTGATGACCTGGACGAGCCACAGCTGAGCGAAGACGATGTCTTGCTGCCGGTGGCTGGCATCCTGGACGTGCTGGAGAACTACGCGTTCGTCCGCACCTCCGGTTACCTGCCAGGCCAGAACGACATCTACGTCACCCTGGGCCAGGTCAAGAAGTACAACCTGCGCAAGGGCGATGCGATCGTCGGTGCGGTCCGCGCTCCACGCGATGGCGAAACCCCGAATCCGCGCCAGAAGTTCAACGCCCTGGTGCAGCTGACTTCGGTGAACGGCAAGAAGCCCGAAGACAACAAGGAGCGCGTCGAGTTCAACAAGCTCGTCCCGCTGTACCCAACCGAGCGCCTGCGCCTGGAAACCGATCCGAAGCTGGTCGGCCCACGTGTGATCGACCTGGTCGCCCCGATCGGCAAGGGCCAGCGTGGCCTGATCGTTTCGCCTCCGAAGGCCGGCAAGACCCTGATCCTGCAGGCTATCGCGAACGCGATCACCATCAACAACCCAGAAGTGCACCTGATGATGGTGCTCGTTGATGAGCGTCCCGAAGAAGTCACCGACATGCAGCGCACCGTGAAGGGCGAGGTCATCGCCTCCACCTTCGACCGTCCGGCAGATGACCACACCACCGTCGCCGAGCTCGCCATCGAGCGCGCCAAGCGCCTGGTGGAAATGGGCATGGACGTCGTGGTCTTGCTTGACTCGATGACCCGCCTGGGCCGTGCGTACAACCTGGCCGCTCCTGCTTCCGGACGTATCCTGTCCGGCGGTGTGGATTCGGCCGCGCTGTACCCGCCGAAGCGCTTCTTCGGTGCCGCCCGCAATATCGAGAACGGCGGCTCGCTGACCATTCTGGCCACCGCGCTGGTGGAGACCGGGTCCAAGATGGACGAGGTCATCTTCGAGGAGTTCAAGGGCACCGGCAACATGGAGCTGCGCCTTTCGCGCAAGCTCGCCGACAAGCGCATCTTCCCGGCGGTCGACGTCAACGAGTCCTCGACTCGCCGCGAAGAGCAGCTGATGAGCGCCGAAGAGGTGCGCATCATGTGGCGCCTGCGCCGGATGCTCTCGGGCATCGATCCGCAGCAGGCCCTCGAGGTGCTCACCGGCAAGATTCGCGAAACCGAATCGAACGCCGAATTCTTGATGCTGGTCAACAAGACCACTCCCAACAAGGATTAGCACCCCTGACCGCCATGGCGTTCAGGCAGTCGGCATTTCACGCCGACCGCCTGGACGCCATCGGCGCGTCACACGACATAGACTTTGACTACAGCGCGCGACGCACGATCCGTGGGCCGGGCAACGCATAACAGGAAGAACAGCCAACATGTTTGAATCCGTCAAGACGCTACTTGAGGAGCACGCCGCGATTCAGGCGGAGCTTTCAGACCCAGCAGTCTACGCCGACCAGGCCAAGGCCCGCAAGCTCGGACGACGTTCGGCTCAGCTCAAGGGCATCGTCGACGCGTACAACAAGTGGAAGCAGGCCACCGAGGATCTGGAAGCCGCGCAGGAAATGGCCGATGAGGATCCGGAGTTCGCCGAAGAGGTTGAAACCCTCAAGGTGGCCTTGCCCGAGCTGGAGGAGAAGCTGCGCCGCCTGCTGATCCCGCGCGACCCGAACGACGCACGCGACGTGATCCTGGAGGTCAAGGGCGGCGAAGGCGGCGACGAGGCGGCCCTGTTCGCCGCGGACCTGCTGCGCATGTACACCCGCTTCGCCGAGCACAAGGGCTGGAAGGTGGAGATGATCTCCTTCAACGAGTCCGATCTGGGCGGCTACAAGGACGCCCAGGTGGCGATCAAGGGCAAGTCCAACGACCCGGCCGAAGGCGTCTACGCGCAGCTGAAGTTCGAGGGCGGCGTGCACCGCGTGCAGCGCGTGCCGCAGACCGAGTCCCAGGGCCGCATCCACACCTCGGCCGCCGGCGTGCTGGTGCTGCCCGAGGTGGACGAGCCCGAAGAGGTGGACATCCACGCGAACGACCTGAAGGTCGACGTGTACCGTTCCTCCGGCCCCGGCGGGCAGTCCGTGAACACCACCGACTCCGCGGTGCGCCTGACCCACATCCCCACCGGCATCGTGGTCGCCATGCAGAACGAGAAGTCGCAGATCCAGAACCGCGAAGCCGCGATGCGCGTGCTGCGTTCGCGCCTGCTGGCCCACCAGCAGCAGATCATCGACGAAGAGAACTCCGCCGTGCGTGCCAGCCAGATCCGCACCATGGACCGTTCCGAGCGCATCCGCACCTACAACTACCCGGAAAACCGCGTCGCGGATCACCGCACCGGCTACAAGGCGTACAACCTGGATGCGGTGATGGACGGCGAGTTGGCTCCGGTGATCGAATCCTGCATCCAGCTCGATGAAGAAGAGCGCCTGGCGGCGCTGGGCGAACGCTAAGCGGCAAAGAGCCATAGCGTGGAGCAGCTGAATACCGCGCGGCGGGCCGCCGCCGCGGTTCTCTCCGACGCCGGGGTGCCAAGCCCCGGCGTCGATGCCGACCTCTTGCTGTGCTTCGTCACCGGGGACAGCCGTGCCGAGCTCAAATTGCGCGAGCTGCGCGGGGAAAACCTCGACGAGGCACAGTACGCACAATATCTGGACCTTGTAGACCGACGGGCGCGGCGCATCCCGCTGCAGCACCTGACCGGCGAGGGCCATTTCCGCTACCTGACCCTGCAGGTCGGGCCCGGGGTATTCTCGCCGCGCCCGGAAACCGAGTCGGTGGTGCAGGTAGGTCTGGACTTCATCGGCTCGCTACAAGGTTCACGTTGTGTAGACCTGTGCTCCGGGTCCGGGGCGATCGCCGCCGCGCTGGCCACCGAACTGAGCGCATCCACCGTGTGGGCGGTGGAACTCTCCGCCGAGGCGATCGGCTATACCCGGGCGAACTGCGAACCGCTGGGCGTGAGAGTCCTGCACCAGGACGCGGCGCAGCTGCCCGTTGCCCTGCACCGAACCATGGACCTGGTGATTTCGAACCCGCCGTACATCCCGCCCAACGCGATCCCGCGCGAGGTCGAGGTGCGCGAGCACGACCCGCAGATGGCGCTGTACGGGCTGGGCAGCGACGGGCTGCGGATCCCGCGGGCGGTTTCCGCCGAAGCCCTGCGGCTGCTGCGCCCGGGCGGCATGTACGTGATGGAACACGCGGAGGTGCAAGCCGCCAGCGCCGCCGCGATGCTGGACGAACTGGGTTTCGAGGCGGTCACCGGGCACCAAGACCTCACCGGACGGGCGCGAGCCACCAGCGGCCTTGCCCCGTTATCCTCCGACCGCATGAAAGAATAAACCCGTGAGCACAACATTTGATGTCAGCAACGCAGAGCAGCGCGCCGCAGCGATCACCGCAGCCAAGGAAACCCTCGGCGAGAAGCGCTGCATCGTCCTACCCACCGACACCGTCTACGGGATCGGCGCCGACGCATTCAGCCCGCAGGGCGTCGCCATGCTGATGGCCTCCAAGGGCCGCTCACGCAATATGCCGCCTCCCGTGCTGATCGCCCAGGTCGCCACCATGGACGGGCTCGCCCGGGACATCCCCGATGAAGCCCGCAAGCTCGCCGAGGCCTTCTGGCCCGGCGCACTGACCCTCATCCTGCAGGCACAGCCCTCGCTGACCTGGGATCTGGGGGAGACCCGCGGCACCGTCGCGCTGCGCGTGCCCAACGACGACACCGCGCTGGAACTGCTTGGCGCCACCGGACCGCTGGCCGTCTCCTCGGCCAACCGCACCGGCCAGCCGGCGGCGACCACCGTGGACGAGGCGATCGCGCAGCTCGGCGAGAGCGTGGACGTGTACCTCGACGGCGGCGCGCGCGGCAGCTCCGATGGCGGCGCCACCCTGCCTTCGACCATCGTCGACGCCACCGGCGAGACCCTCCGCGTGGTCCGCGCCGGCGCCATCGACATCGGCGAACTGCGCGTCGTGGTCCCGAACATTGCGGATGTGGAGCCCCAGGCTCCGAGCCAGGACGCATGAGAAGCTACGTCCTGCTGATCGCGTTCAGCTTCGCCACCTCCTTTTTGCTGACCCCGATCATCCGTTCGATCGGCCACCGCTTCACCCGCAGCCAAATGGTGCGCGAACGCGACCAGCACAACGCGCCGATCGTGAAATTCGGCGGGTTGGCGATCATGATCGCCTTCGGCGCCGGGCTCTGGCTGGCCAGCCACTTCAGCTTCTTCGCCGGGGTCTTCGAAAACGGGCTGACCATCCGCGGCATCGCCATCGCACTGGTGATGATCGCGCTGCTCGGGCTGTGGGATGACGTCGGCGACCTGCGCTGGTACTACAAGGCGGCAGGCCAGGTGGCCATCGGCGCGGTGATCGCCGGACACGGCATCCTGATCCGCTCGCTGCCGGTTGGCACCTGGCGGATCGAGGAGCCCTGGGCACAGGGAGCCCTGACGGTGTTTCTGGTCGTGCTGACCATGAACGCCATCAACTTCTCCGACGGGCTCGACGGGCTCGCCGCGGGCCTGGCCGCTATCGGCGCGGCCACCTTCTTCCTCTACTCCTACATCCTGGCCACCCATGTGAGTGCCGATGACTACGCGAATGTCGGAGCGCTGCTTTGCGCTTTGTTACTCGGTGCGTGTGTGGGATTCCTGCCACATAATTTCAACCCCGCGAACATCTTCATGGGGGAGACCGGGGTGCTGACCATCGGGCTGATCCTGTCGGTTTCGGCCATCGCGGTCACCGGCGACGTGCAGGGGCTCGATGCCCATCGTTTCCGCAATGTGCCGGCCTACATGCCGATGGTGCTGCCGATGGTGATCGTCTTCCTGCCGGTGCTCGATCTGAGCCTCTCGGTGGTGCGCCGCCTGCTCAACAAGCGCTCGCCCTTCTCCCCGGATTCCAAGCACATCCACCACCGCATGCTCTCCCAGGGCCACTCGGTGCGCAAAAGTGTGGTGTTGCTCTACATCTGGGCGGCATTGGTGGCCGCTACGGTCGTATCGATCGCCTTCATACCGCTGGTCATCTTGATCCCGGTCATCGTGATTCTGGTTATCGGAGCCGCCTTGCTCACCTGGTGGCCGCTGGTCTCGGTGCGTTACACCAACCTTCGGGCCAAGCTCGGGAAGTAACCAGAACCCAAGCAGTTTCTATCTCGTGTAGAATTCATGGTGGATCATCTCCCGCGAGGGTAATAACCGTGCGGGGGAAATGAGTATCATCAGCATCATCCGGTGCCCGATGGATCGTCGAAAGTGAACAGAGGAGGATGCGGAGATGAATTCACGTTCTGACCGCATAACCGCCTCTGCCGCTCCGAAGTCCATCTGGCTGCCAATTCTTGGTATCTCCGTGCTGTACTCGTTGATCGCAACGGCCGCATTTTTCCTGATTTCGTGGCTGCTTGCAGATTTGCGATACGCACTTTCCGGGGCGTTTGCCGCCGGCTTAGTGATCGGCTTCTTCGCCGTCAGCATCTTGATTGCTGAGGCCGCCGGACGAATCCGCAGCACGTGGGCGATGCCCGCGTTTCTGGGAACATTCGTCATCAAGGTATTTGGCATTGCCTTCGTGCTGTTGAACCTGGGGTTGCCCGAATGGGTCAACCGTCAGGGATTCGTGCTCGCAGCTGCGGTCTCACTCGTTGCCTGGCAGGTCGGCGAGGTTCGCGCCTTCATGAAGACGCGCCTTGCCATCTACAACGAGTCATAGACATTTAGCCCGCGACGTTTATGTCATGGGTGAGCTGTGAGTTTGATAGGCTTACTACGGGTCATTTTCGGCAATTCGTTTAAATACGAGGGGCCGTCTCCGAAAGGCATTCTCAGGGGAACCTGAGGGTGGCACTTCATCAACGTCGATGTGCTATGCAAAAGCGCTGATGGAACCCGTTTGATTTTTTCTTCACAAGGTGAGAGGCAGTTACCGCCAGTCACCGCCTTTTGCCCGTGACCGTTACTGCAGAGAGGACAGCGCGTTGTTCGCGTTTGCGCTCCCAATGGCCTCAGAAGAAGGCGGATTCATTCCGCCATCCGTATCCGATACTCACCTCCCAGATATTTTCCCTTGGATGGTTGAGTACGGCACCGGTTTCGGCAAGCAGATGCTCATGATCGTGCTTTCGATCGTGCTCATTACTTGGTTCTTCACCGCGGCCATCAAGAACCCGAAGCTGGTTCCAAGCAAGACGCAGTACCTCGCCGAGTCCGGCTACGCCTTCGTGCGTAACGGAATTGGCCGCGACATCATTGGTGAGAAGAACTTCCGTCCTTGGATTCCTCTGCTGTTCGCGACCTTCTTCTTCGTCCTGCTGAACAACCTCTTCGGAGCAATTCCGTTCCTGCAGATTCCATCGTTCTCACACGCTGGTTCTGCATACGCGATGGCCATCATCATCTACGGCACCTGGATTGCCGTGGGTTTGAAGAATCATGGTATTCGCTACTTCAAGTTGGCCGTCGTTCCATCCGGTGTTCCGGGCTGGATCATGCCACTGATGATTCCACTGGAAATCATCTCTAACTTCATCGTTCGCCCACTGACGCACTCGCTGCGTTTGATGGCAACGATGCTGGCCGGTCACATGATCGTGATGCTGGCAGCTGCCGGCGCACGTCACCTGATCGTTGTTCAGGATTCCTTGGCTATGAATGGTCTTGGCATCTTGGTCATCCTCGGATCGGTCGCAATGTACTTCCTGGAACTGCTGATCATGGTGCTGCAGGCGTTCGTTTTCGCCTTGCTTACCGCGATCTACCTCCAGGGTGCAATTGAAGCCGACGCCCACTAAGGCCAACACTTCTTCTAACCACTAAAGATCTTCCTTGAGTCGCTCAAGGAATACCTCACAACCTACCGGCAAAAGTTCGGTATCTTGAAAGGAACATAATCACATGTTGCATGGCTCCCTGAATATGATCGGCTACGGCCTGGCTGCAATCGGTTCGGCAATTGGCGTGGGCTTGATCTTCGCTGCTTACATCAATGGTGTTGCACGTCAGCCAGAAGCTCAGCGCATCCTGCAGCCAATCGCAATGCTTGGCTTCGCACTTGCCGAAGCACTTGCAATTTTGGGCCTGGTTTTCGCTTTCGTTATCGGCGCCTAGTCTTTTCGCGACTGTAGTAGTGGCCTCGCCACTGTTGCGAGGCGTACACACATGCGGAAACTAGTAGATAGGAATAGTGAGAATGAACAGCACTGAATTCATCCTCGCTGCGGGCGAATCGGTTAACCCGCTGTTGCCGAACCCGTGGGAGATTCTCGTCACGGGCGTTGGCTTCGCGGTATTGCTCTTCATCGTCATCAAGGTGATTGCTCCGAAGTTTGAGCAGTCCTATGAAGATCGCGTCACCGCGATCGAAGGTGGACTTGAGAAGGCTGAGGCCGCTCAGAAAGAAGCAGAGGAGACCTTGGCTCAGTACAAGGCCCAGCTTCTGGAAGCGCGCACCGAAGCTAACCGCATCCGTGAGGAAGCACGTAGTGAAGGTGCACAGATCCTTGCCGATCTGAAGACCAAAGCAACCGATGAGGCTACTCGTATCACCGAGCAGGCTCAGCGTCAGATCGAAGCAGAGCGCACCAGCGCCCTTGCTTCGCTTCGCAGCGATGTTGGCTCTTTGGCCACCGAGCTTGCAAGCAAGATTGTTGACGAAGCTCTGCAGGACGATACCCGTGCACAGCGCGTGGTTAATTCGTTCCTGACCGATTTGGAAGCTCAGCAGAATGCAGGTGCATCGAACTAATGGCAAGTGTATCGAGCGAGTCATTGGCAAAGGCCTTGGAGTTCTTGGAACCAAAGCTGGCGCAGGCATCTGTTGATCTGCCGAAGGATCTGTTCGCGGTCCTGGAAGTACTGGATGCAAATGCCGGTCTTCGCCGCGCATTGACTGATCCAGCACGTGAAGCTGCCGCTAAGGCAGGCCTTCTGGCCCAGCTGTTGCGCGGAAAGGTTTCGGCTGACGCCGAAGCAATCGTCGCAGAGTTGGCTTCGTACCGCTGGAGCTCGGAACGCGACATTAGCGATGCGCTCGAAACGCTGGCAGTCACCGCGGTCACCGCGGTGGCAGAGCAGCAGGACGGCGCTTCGGGGCTGGCCAAGCTGGAGCAGGATCTGTTCTCCTTCATCGAGGTAGTTCGTTCTAACCATGAACTACAGCGTGCGTTGGATGAGGCGCAGGCCCCAGCCGAAGCAAAGAGCGCCCTGGCGCTCAAGCTCGTGCCTAACGCGTCGCGAACCTCGAAGGTATTGATCCAGCAAGCGGTGGCAGCTCCTCGTGGGCTCAAGCCAATGGCCTTGGTGGAACGTTTCGTTGAGTTGGTGGCCAAGCGCCAGCAGCGCTGGATCGCTACGGTGACCAGCTCTGTCCAGCTTTCCGAGACTCAGCTTCAGCGACTTCAGCAGGGCTTGAACAAGTTCTACGCTCGCGAGCTGAACCTCAACACCTCCATCGACCCAAAGTTGGTCGGCGGATTGGTGGTCAAGGTTGGCGACGAAGTTGTCGACGCTTCCGTGGCATCACGCGTGGCCGATTTGCGCCGCGCACTGGCTAGCTAGGAATTTTCGGTGGGGGAGCGATCCCCGCATCGAAGTCCTAGCTAACCAGGACCACAACAGACTTCATTCATATTCGATTCGTAATCTTTTTCTACGGATCACAATTTAGGAGAGCAGGGACTGCAGATGGCCGATTTGACCATCAATGCCGACGACGTCCGTAATGCCCTAAACGAGTTCGCTACTTCCTACGAACCGGGTAAGGCAGAGCGTACCGAGGTGGGACGCGTCGTCAGCGCGAGCGACGGCATCGCCAAGGTGGAGGGTCTTCCTTCCGTCATGGCCAACGAGTTGCTCAAGTTCGAAGACGGAACTCTGGGCCTGGCCCAGAACCTTGACACCCGCGAAATCGGTGTTGTCGTGCTTGGTGACTTCACCGGCATCGAAGAGGGCCAGAAGGTTGAGCGCACCGGCGAGATCCTTTCGGTTCCAGTAGGCGACGCCTTCCTGGGCCGCGTGGTTGACCCATTGGGTGAGCCAATGGATAACCTGGGCCCAATCGAGGCCGAGAGCCGCCGTGCACTGGAACTCCAGGCACCAGGCGTCACCCAGCGCAAGAGCGTGCACGAGCCAATGCAGACCGGTCTGAAGGCTATCGACGCCATGATCCCGATCGGCCGTGGCCAGCGTCAGCTGATCATTGGTGACCGCCAGACCGGTAAGACCGCTATCGCGGTTGACACCATCTTGAACCAGCGCGCCAACTGGGCCTCCGGCGACGAGACCAAGCAGGTTCGCTGCATCTACGTAGCGGTTGGACAGAAGGCATCGACCATCGCTGCCGTACGTCAGACCCTCGAAGAGCAGGGCGCTTTGGAGTACACCACCATCGTGGCCTCCCCGGCATCCGACCCAGCTGGCTTCAAGTACCTCGCCCCATACGCAGGCTCGGCCATCGGCCAGCACTGGATGTACGGTGGCAAGCACGTGCTGGTAGTCTTTGACGATCTGTCCAAGCAGGCTGAAGCATACCGCGCCGTGTCGCTGTTGCTGCGCCGTCCACCAGGACGCGAAGCCTACCCAGGCGACGTGTTCTACCTACACTCCCGCCTGCTTGAGCGTTGTGCCAAGCTCTCCGACGAACTCGGTGCAGGTTCGATGACCGGTCTGCCGATCATCGAGACCAAGGCAAACGACGTGGGCGCGTTCATCCCGACCAACGTGATCTCGATCACCGACGGTCAGATCTTCTTGCAGTCGGACCTGTTCAACGCCAACCAGCGTCCAGCCGTCGACGTGGGTATCTCCGTATCCCGCGTGGGTGGTTCGGCACAGGTCAAGGCCATGAAGAAGGTCTCCGGTACGCTGAAGCTCGAATTGGCCCAGTACCGTGACATGGCGGCCTTCGCCATGTTCGCTTCGGACCTGGACGCCGCTTCCAAGCAGCAGCTCACCCGTGGTGCACGTCTGATGGAACTGCTCAAGCAGGGCCAGTACCAGCCGTACGCCGTGGAAGATCAGGTTGTATCGGTTTGGGCCGGCACCAACGGCTACCTGGACGATGTTCCAGTGGAAGACGTCCGCCGCTTCGAAACCGAGTTCATCGATTACCTGCGTCACCGCACTCAGGTTCTGACCGTTATCGGCCAGACTGGCAAGCTGGAGAACGAGACCGTGGAAGCCATGAAGGCTGCCGTCGTCGACTTCAAGGCTGGCTTCTTCGGTGAAGGCGATGACCAGCTGGTTGCAGCCGGCCACGAAGAGCATGACGCTCTGAACGCCGAGTCCGTCGACCAGGAAAAGATCGTCAAGCAGAAGCGCTGACATTTTCTTTACGCAGGGGTGGGGCGCTGCTAGCGGCGCCACGCCCCGATCGTAAGGATTAAGGAAAGGACACACATGGGAGCCCAGATTCGGGTCTACCGCCAGAAGATCGGTTCGACTTCGTCGATGCGCAAGATCTTCAAGGCGATGGAACTGATCGCTGCATCCCGCATCGGCAAGGCACGTGCGCGTGTTTCGGCTTCATTGCCGTATGCCAATGCGATTACCCGTGCAGTAACCGCCGTCGCGTCCCAGGCCGATGTCGATCACCCATTGACCACCGAGCCGGCGCAGGTTCGCCGCGCCGCGGTCTTGGTTATGACGTCGGACCGAGGCCTCGCCGGGTCCTACTCCGCCAGCGTTCTGAAGCAGGCAGAGCATCTCGTGGAACTCCTGCGTGAGGAAGGCAAGGAAGTCAAGACCTATTTGGTCGGCCGCAAGGCTCAGGCTTACTTCGATTTCCGTTCGCGCGAGTACGCCCGAGTGTGGACCGGGGACACCGATTCCCCGCGTTTCGAAACCGCACGCGAGCTGCGCGAAATCCTCCTAGAGGACTTCGCTACCGATTACGAGCAGGGCGGTGTGGAGGAGATCCACGTCGTATACACCCAGTTCAAGTCGATGGTCACGCAGGAACCGACGGTCATCCGTCTGTTGCCGTTGGAGGTAGTCGAGGATGAGACCGAGACGCCAACCGACGAGTTGTTGCCACTGTACGAATTTGAGCCATCGCCGGAGGAAGTGCTTGACGCGCTGCTTCCGCGGTACATCGATTCGCGATTGTTCAACGCCCAGCTGCAGTCCGCAGCCTCGGAGCTCGCTGCTCGTCAGCGTGCGATGAAGGCTGCTGGCGACAACGCTGGCGAACTAATCAAGAAGTACAAGCGATTGCTCAACAATGCCCGTCAGGCTGAAATCACCCAGGAGCTTTCGGAAATTATTGCCGGCGCAGACGCGCTGAACAGCTAAATTTCGAAACTCCGACCAGACAAGAAGTGAGAAAGATGACTGCCCAACTCAACGAGCAGGTTACCGCAGGGGCCACCGGTCGTATTGCCCGCGTGATTGGCCCGGTCGTGGACGTCGAGTTCCCTGCCGATGCACTGCCTTCAATCTACAACGCCCTCACCGCCGAGCTAACCCTCGCCGGTGTAACCAAGACCATTACCTTCGAGACCAGCCAGCACCTCGGTGACAACATGGTCCGCGCGGTATCCCTCCAGGCCACTGACGGCCTGGTACGCGGTACCCAGGTAATCGACACCGGCGCTTCGATTTCCGTCCCTGTTGGCGACGGCGTCAAGGGCCACATCTTCAACGTTTTGGGCGAAGCCCTGGACGTTGACAACTCGGAGATCCAGGTCACCGAGCGCTGGCCAATCCACCGCCAGCCACCTAAGTTCGCAGACCTTGAGGGCTCGACCGAGATGCTGGAAACCGGCATCAAGTCGATTGACCTTCTCACCCCGTACATCAAGGGTGGCAAGATTGGTCTGTTCGGTGGCGCAGGTGTGGGTAAGACCGTGCTGATCCAGGAAATGATCACCCGTGTGGCACGTAACTTCGGCGGTACCTCGGTATTCGCCGGTGTGGGCGAGCGCACCCGTGAAGGTAACGACCTCTGGGTCGAAATGGAAGAAGCCAACGTTCTGAAGGACACCGCCCTGGTGTTCGGCCAGATGGATGAGCCACCTGGAACTCGCTTGCGCGTGGCACTGTCGGCACTGACCATGGCGGAGTACTTCCGCGATGTGCAGAACCAGGACGTGCTGCTGTTCATCGACAACATCTTCCGCTTCACCCAGGCCGGTTCCGAGGTGTCGACCCTGTTGGGCCGCATGCCTTCGGCCGTGGGTTACCAGCCGAACTTGGCCGATGAGATGGGCCTGCTGCAGGAACGCATCACCTCGACGAAGGGCCGCTCGATCACCTCGATGCAGGCCGTCTACGTCCCGGCCGATGACTACACCGACCCGGCTCCAGCTGCAACCTTCGCTCACTTGGATGCAACCACCGAACTGTCGCGTGAAATCGCGTCGCGTGGTCTGTACCCGGCGATCGATCCGCTGACCTCGACCTCGCGAATCCTGGATCCGCAGTACATCGGTCAGGCGCACTACGACACTGCCATCCGCGTGAAGGCTATTCTGCAGAAGAACAAGGAACTGCAGGACATCATCGCGATCCTCGGCATTGACGAACTGGGCGAAGAGGACAAGATCGTCGTGTCGCGTGCACGCCGCATCCAGCAGTTCCTGTCGCAGAACACCTACACCGCAAAGCAGTTCACCGGTGTTGAGGGTTCGACCGTTGAAATCAAGGACACCATCGAAGGCTTCACGGCCATTTGCGATGGCGACTTGGACCACATCGCAGAGCAGGCGTTCTTCAACATCGGCGGTCTTGATGACGTCGAGCGCCAGTGGGCCGAAATCCAGAAGGCCAGCTAACCATGGCCGAACTTCAGGTCGAAATCGTTGCGGCGGACCACTTCGTGTGGTCCGGCGCTGCGAAGCTGGTCAAGGCACGTTCGGTTGACGGCGAGATCGGCGTTCTGCCCGGTCACGTTCCGATGCTGTCGGTGCTTGCCGCTGGGGATCTGGAAATCGATCCAGTTTCCGAAGCGCGCTTCTCGGTGCAGATCGACGGTGGCTTCTGCTCCGTCGATTCGGATCGCGTAGTGATCGTCGCCGATAACGCTGTGATTGGTACCGCAGCGTAGGCATTGAATTGATCGAGATAACCGCACCAGTTCTGATAGCGCTGCTGGTATTAACCTGCATCGTGTTGTTCTTCGGTGCCATGGGTGTGCGCCGCATTCAATTGCGGCGCACCCTGGGCACCTTCGACGCCTCCATCCGCACGCCCAAGGGCCGCTGGATGATGGCGATCGGCCGCTACGGCGGGGGACATCTGGACCTGTTGCGGTTTTTCTCTGTCTCCCCGGTGCCCAGCTACGTGCTGCAGCGCCGCGGATTAGAAATGAACGGTTGGCGTCGGCCCAGCGAGGATGAAGCGATGCAGATTCCTCCGGGGTTCGTCATCGTGCAGCTCACCCAATCGGGCGAAGAGCAGCTGCTTGCGATGGACTACCGCGACTACACGGGTTTCTCCGCCTGGCTTGAAGCCGGGCCGATCGCCGGCAGCTGGCAAATCTGAGCCAGCGCCGCAAAAACGCATCCCGCCGTGTCCACCCATTGGGTGGACACGGCGGGATGCGCTGTTTAAACCGGATGCGGGTTAGAGGACCTGCCCGTTGCGGATCACCTGCTGCAGCTGCAGCTTCGCGTCTAGCATCACCACGTCGGCGCAGAAGCCATAGTGCAGGCTGCCGACCTCGTCGGCCAGACCGATCAGCGCGGCGGGGATGGAGGTGGCGGACTCGATGGCCCGGGTCAGCGGGATGCCCGCGTCGACCGTGCAGCGCAGCACCTCAAGCAGGGTGCTGGTGCCGCCGGCCAGCGAACCGTCGGCCAGGCGGGCCTGCGAATCCTTGACCTCAACCTGCGCCGGGCCCAGCGAGTAGTGCCCGTCGCTCAGCCCCGTGGCGGCCATCGAATCGCTGACCAGCACCACATGGCGCCCGCCGATCAAGTTGAACACCAGGCGGACCGTATCGGGGGACAGGTGCACATCATCGGCGATGAGTTCCACGAAGGCGTTGCCGCGCGAGGCCTCCTCCAGGCAGGCGGCGACCGGACCGGGCTCACGGTGATGCAGCGGAGGCATGCCGTTGAACAGGTGGGTGACGGTGGGCTTCTCGGTGAAGCCGTCCACCCCGGCGTTGCTCAGCTGGTCGCGGGCGTAGCGCAGGGATGCGGCGGTGACCTCGGCGCTCGCGTTCGTGTGGCCCAGGGAGGGCACGACGCCGAGGATCACCAGCTGTTCGATCAGCTCCTCGCAGCCGGCCAGCTCCGGGGCGTAGGTCATGGTGCGCAGCTGGCCGCGGCTGGCGGCCACGAGCTCTTCGACAAATTCGGGGTCCGGGTCGGTGAGGTAGCGCGGATCTTGCGCCCCGCAGCGCGCCGCTGAAAGGAAGGGGCCTTCGGCGTGGATGCCGGCGATCTGGCCCGCCTCGGCGAATTCGGCCAGAATTTCGGCCGCCCGGGTCATCTCGCCCTGCTCGGCGGTGACCAGCGAGGCGAGCAGGGTGGTGGTGCCGGCGCGGTGCAGGTACTCCAGGGCGTCGGTGACCGGCCCGTGTTCCGGGGCGGCGAAATCGGCGCCGAGGGCCCCGTGGCAGTGCAGGTCGATCAGCCCGGGGATGAGGATGGTGCCTTCGGGCACCGGATAGTCGGTGAATTCTTCCGCCTCGGGCAGGGCGAGCCAGTCGTCGCGGTTGCCCGCGAAACGGATTCGATCGTCCTCGATGGCCAGCACGCCATCGCTGACTTCCTGTCCATCGGAGACGAGAGTGGCGAAAATGGCGTAACGCGAAGCGGTATTCATGTACCTAGCTTAGAAGAGTCTGCCCGCAGAGTCATCGACTCCGCGCATTGCATCGTAATCCAGGGTCAGGCAGCGGATCCCGCGGTCCTCGGCCAGGGTGCGGGCCTGCGGCTTGATCTGCTGTGCGGCGAACACTCCGGTGACCGGTTTGAGCAGCGGATCGCGGTTGAGCAGCTCCAGGTAGCGGGTGAGCTGCTCGACACCGTCGATGTCTCCGCGGCGTTTGAGTTCCACCGCCACCGCGGCGCCGGAGGAATCGCGCGCCAGGATGTCCACCGGGCCGATGGCGGTCATGTACTCGCGGCGCACCAGCCGGTGACCGTCGCCGAGCAGCCCGATCTGCTCCGCCAGCAGGCGCTGCAGATCGGCCTCCACGCCGTCCTTGATCAGCCCCGGGTCCACGCCGAGCTCATGAGCCGAATCGTGCTCGATCGAATGGAAGCTGATGGTCAACTTGTCATCGGTCTTCGCGCTGGTCACATGCCAGACGCTGAGCGCGCCGAGGGCGGCGGCGTCCTCATCGGGACTCGCCTCACGTAATACCAGCGGCGGATTCATCCAGTTCAACGGCTTGTAACTGCCGCCGTCGGAATGGATCAGCACCGAACCATCGGCCTTGACCATGATCAGCCGGGTAGCTAGGGGGAGGTGGGCTCGAAGACGGCCCTCGTAATCTACTGAACACTTTGCAACCACTAAACGCACCCGACCTACTTTACCGGTTCGTGCCGCCGGTGCGCGATACGGCATGATTAAAGGCATGCCACGTTCGAACCGCCCGCGCCGCAAACCAGGATCCGCACCGAATGCTCGTTCGCGGTCCAGCGCGCCGCAGGGCAATGACGAAGATTGGATGCAGCGCGCCCGCTATGGGGTGGTGCGCCTGCAGGATGCCCCGGACGGGCAATGGCATGTGCGCAAGGTGTCCCCGCTGAACGCGGTGAAAACCTATACCTGCCCGGGCTGCCATCGAATGATCACCCCGGGCGTGGCGCACCTGGTGACCTGGCGGGCCGATCATTGGTCCGGGGACGATGCGGCCGCGGCGAATCGCCGGCACTGGCATCCGAACTGCTGGGAATCGCGCTCCTACCGCTACTAGAGCCGGTCCTGGCGGGCGATGAACACCTCGCGCAGCAGGATCATCGCCGAGGCGGCGACCGGGATGGCCATCAGCGCCCCGGTGATCCCCACCAGCGTGCCGCCGGCGATCACCGAGATCACCGCGACGGCCCCGGGCACCGCGACGGCCTTGTTCATTATGCGCGGGGAGACGAAGTAGGCCTCCAGCTGCAGGTAGCCGAAGTAGCAGACCGCGTAGATCAGCGCCGTCTGCCAGCCCAGGGTGAGGGTGACCAGGGTGACCAGCACCCCGGCGATCACCGCGCCGACCAGCGGAATGAAGGCCAGCATCGCGACCAGCAAGGTCAGCAACGCCGCGAAGGGGACCTCCAGCAGGGTCATCAGCGCCAGCGCGACGAGCGCGTTGAGCACCGCCACCGAGGCCTGGCCCATGACGTAGTTGCCCACCGAGCGGGTGATGCGGGTAGCGATTTCGCTGGCGCGCGTCCGCTTGGAGCGCGGGACCAGGCGCATCGAAAACGACATCATGCCCGGCAGCGAGGCGAGGAAATAGATCGCCAGGACCAGCACGATCAGTACGCCGAACATCGACTGGGCCACCGTCTGGGAGACGCCCAGCACGCCGCCGAACACATTGGTGACCGCGCCGGAATCGCCGAAGAAGCGCTGCACCTCGGTATTAACGCGCGCCGAGAGCGCATACTGCGCATCGATCTGCCTGACCCACTGGCTGTTGAGGAAGTTGTCGGTGATTTCCGGGGCGCGGGAGATGAATTGGGTGATCTGCGTGACCAGCGTCGGGATGATCAGCGCCATGAACCCCGCGAAGATCGCCAGCAACCCGACCATTGTGGAGGTGACCGCCAGCGGCCGGTTCAACCCGCGGCGCATCAGGAACCGCACCACCGGGTCCAGTCCCAGGGCGATGAACAGGGCGATCGCAATCCAGGTGATCAGCGAGCCGACATTGGTCAGCAGGTAGTAGCCGGCCAGCGCCATTCCCACGCCGATGGTGCCCAAGAAGCCCATGGAGATCGGGTGCAGGGCGGGGATCGGCTCGGGGGTCCCCTGATCGGTGGCCTCCGGGAGCTCACCGAACGCGTTGGGGCGGCGCGGGGACTTCAGCAGTGCGTTCACCTTGGCGGAAAGCCGGCGCGCCCACTGCGCGGTGGGGGATTCGGGCTCGGTGGAACCCTGCTCGGGCTGCCCGGCGGACGGCTCGGTGGCGGAGGGGTGCGCGGGGTTGGTTGCCGGGTCCGGAAGTTCATTGGGCGGCTGATTACTCTCCATGGCACCGAGCATACCGCCGGAATGGGTTCTGAAAGTGCTCTATGACACTCCGACATGGTCATTTGAGCCACTTCACAGGTAGATCGCGGAACCATTGGGGCAATGGACTCGTTAGACTTGTGAAAGAACAGCTGTGACCGTTGGCGAATAGGTGAAGTCGTGCGAAAAGTTATCTCCGTGATCGCGATCCTGCTTGGGGCCGTTGCCCTGGTGGTAGGGATCGGACAGAAGACCTTTTGGGCTCCGCCCGAAACGGTCACCGCAAGCATGCCAGAATTTGAATCCGAGGCGCCGCTGACGGTTATCCAACCGTCGGTGCAGAATGCCAATGCCGAACCGGTGGAGCTGGTGATCAGCGGAGACGGCGAGTTCACCGCCTCGCTGGCGCGCAGCTACGACGTCGAGGCGTGGGTCGACAACGCCTCCCATGTCGAGCTGACCGGCGTGGACCGCGAAAACCACCAGCTGGTCGCCGAACTGATCGACGGGGAGAAGAAGACCCCGAACCCGGCTGGCGATGACCTGTTCTTCGACTCGCAGAAGGCCGATGGCACGATGACCTACCGCTGGACCGCGCCGGATAACGGCGACTGGTCGCTGCTGCTGGCCGCCGATGGCACCAAGGCGGCGCCAACCGATATTTCGGTCACCTATGCCAACGACGATGCCATGCCATGGGCGCTGCCGCTGATCATCATCGGCGCGCTGCTGCTCGTCTTCGGTGTGGCCCTGCTGCTGATGCGCGTGATCAAGCCTTCCAAGCCTGCACGCCGCGGAGAAGCTGCCTCCCCGAGCGCCAAGGGCGGCTCGACCACGCAGAACTCGCTGGCCATGGCCGCGGTGCTCGCCTTGGCCGTGGGCGGGGTCAGCGTGCCGATGGCACCGTCGGAAGACAAGCCAGCCGAATCGGCCAAGGCATCGGACTCCGCGAAATCCGAGGAATCGGAGAAAGCGGAGGAATCCAAGCCCGCCGACGACTCGAAGCCGGCCGACGAATCGACGTCCGCGGAAGCCGAACCCGATAGCTACCCGGTGCTCACCGAGGAGCAGCTGCAGCGGATCCTGGGCGACGTGGAGAAGCAGATCGGCAAGGCCGACGAGAAGAATACGAAGAAGGACCTGGATGCCCGTACCTCCGGTGCCTTCAAGGACCTGCGCACCAAGCGCTACGACATCCTGAATGACGACATCAAGATCGCCAAGCCGCTGGCGCTGAAGACCGCGGTGATTCGCTCGGCCGCCGTGCCAAATAGCTCCGAGGCGAAATTCCCGCGGGTGATCTCGGTGGTGACCGCAAAGGACTCGGATCCGGCCACCTTGCCGATGGCGTTGACCCTGAAGCAGGACAGCGCTCGCGAAAACTACAAGGTCAGCTTCGCCGCGCAGATGCTGCCGAACTCGACCTTCCCGGGCATCGCGGTGGGAGACCCCTCGATCCAGCAGCTGGGCAGCAATGCCGAAGGGCTGAAGGTCAAGCCGGAAGAGGCGCTCGATCAGCTCGCGGACGTGTTGACCAACGAGAAGTCCAAGCACAAGGGCAACTTCGCGGAATCCGAATTCATCAAGGCGATCCACTCGGGGCAGAAGAAGGAAAAGGAAGAAGCCAACGAGGCGAATGTGAAGTACTCGCGCTCGGTCAACAAGAAGGACACGCAGGTGATCTCCACCCCCGATGGCGGTGCGATCGTCACCGGCCGGCTGAACCAGAAGGCAGTATTCGAGCGCACCGAGGATGCAGATCCGCTGGAGAGCGCCGACGAGCTGACCAAGAAGTTGCTTGGATCGAGCACCTCTACCGGTAACGTAGAGATCACGTACGCCGAACCGGTGATGATGTACATCCCAGCGTCCGGCAATGACGACAAGATTCAGCTTGTCGCCAGCGAGGTAGTGTTGCTGAGCGTCAAGCAGGCGGAGGAGAACTAATGACCGAACCACATATTCCCTCGGCGCGCGGAGCCATCGATTTAGGCTCCCTGGCCGCCCACGGCCCGCAGGCCACCGAGGAGAACGCACCCGGCGCGGCGGCTAGCTGGACGCTGACCCTGGACGAGGCCGCATTCCAGCAGTTTGTCGGGCTCTCCCAGCAGGTGCCGGCGATCGTCTCCCTGGGTTCGCCTCGGGTGCAGGTCTCCGCAGACCTCGATGCCGCGCTGAAAACCCTCGTGGATCGCCGCGCCGGCAAGATGGTGCTCGGCCTGGTGGACGCGGAGAAGTACCCGAATATCGCCCAAGCGTTCAAGGCGGAGCAGATCCCGATGGTGATCGCGTTGGTCAACGGCCAGCCGGTCCCGCTCTTCCAAGGCCCGGCAGCTGCCGAGCAGATCGACCAGGTGCTCAACCAGCTGGCCGAACTGGGCGTGCAGCAGGGCTTGGCCGGGAGCGTTCCGGCGTTCTCCGGCGGAAGCGAAGAGCAGCCATTGCCGCCGCTGCACCAAAAGGCGGTGGATGCGATCGACGCCGGTGACTACGCCGCCGCCGAGGCAGCCTACCTTGAGGCGCTCAACGAAAAGCCCAACGATCAGGACGCCCAGGTCGGCGTCTACCAGGTGCGTTTGCTCTCCCGCACGCAGGCCCTGGAGCTGAACGAGGCGCGAGCCGCCGCGGCAGAAAACCCGGATGATCTCACCGCGCAGCTGAACGTTGCGGATCTGGACCTGGTCGGCGGACATGTGGAAGACGCCTTCGCCCGGCTGGTCTCGCTGATCTCGCGGTTGGCCGATGAAGACCGCGAACGGATCCGCCGCCGGCTGATCGAGCTCTACGCGGTGATCGGCAACGCGGATCCGCGTGTGGCGGCATCGCGCCAGAAGCTGGCCCGCGTGCTGTTCTAAGCACCCGCAGCCCATGACGGCCCACTTTCATTGCTCAGGCGATGAAAGTGGGCCGTTTTAATCTGCCCGGATGCTCCTACGACGGGCCTGGGCTGCGAGATTAACTCCAAAGGATGATGCGTCTTGACTTGGCAGGTTGATATTCTCGACACATGAATAGCATGGCGCTCGAAATAAGGAACCTTGCCAAGCAATTTGGTGACAAGGTGGCGGTGAACAATGTCAGCCTCCAGGTGCCCGCCAAGTCCTTCTATGGACTAGTCGGACCCAATGGTGCAGGCAAAACGACGATGCTTTCAATGGCGACCGGATTGCTGCGCCCGGATCAGGGCAGCGCGCTGGTCAACGGGGTGGACATCTGGGCGGAGCCGCACACCGCCAAGCGGACCCTGGGCGTGCTCGCCGACGGGGTGCGCCAATTCGACCGGCTGACCGGCCGGCAGCTGGTGACCTACGCCGGCCTGCTGCGCGGCATGGACCGCGAGGAGGTCACCACGCGCACCGAAGACCTGCTGCGCGTGATGGATTTGAGCGCGGACGGCGACAAACTCGTCGTGGACTACTCCGCGGGCATGACCAAGAAGATTTCGCTGGCGACCGCGATGATCCACTCGCCGAAGCTGCTGGTGCTCGATGAGCCCTTCGAAGCGGTGGACCCGGTTTCCGCGGCGAATATCCGCGACATCCTCAACGACTACGTCGCCTTCGGCGGCACCGTGATCGTTTCTTCGCACGTGATGGACCTGGTCCAGCGTATGTGCTCGCATGTGGCGGTCATCGACGGCGGCGTGCTCAAGGCCTCGGGCACGGTGGACGAGGTACGCGACGGGATGTCCTTGGAGGACCGCTTCGTCGATCTGGTCGGCGGCCGTGGCACAAGTGAAGGGCTGTCATGGTTGCGTACATCCTAAAGCTGAAGCTGCGGCTGCTGGCCAACGGCTTCAAGCGCAGCCCGTGGCAGCTGGCGGGCGTGATCATCGGTGGGCTTTACGCGCTGGGCATGGTGGTGATGCTGTCGCTGGCCATGTGGTTTAGCGCCGACAACTTAGAGGCGCGCGGCTGGGTGAGCGTGCTGGTCGGTTCGGTGATTGTGCTCGGTTGGGCGGTGATCCCGCCGATGATCACCGGTGTGGACCTGACCCTGGAGCCACAGCGCTTCGTCCACTTCGGCATCGAGGCCAAGACGTTGGCCCGCGGGCTGATCCTCGCCGGGTTCATCTCGGTTCCGGCCTTTCTGACGATGCTTGCGGTGCTGGGCTTTTCCACGATCTGGCGACTGGATCCATTGGCGCTCATCGTTGGGCTGCTCTGTGCGATCGGCACCTGGGTGATGGCGATTCTGCTCTGCCAGTACCTGACGATCATGGCCACCGCGCTGCGCGCCAAGCGCCGTTTCCGCGAGCTGTCTTTCGGTGTGCTGTTCTTGCTGTTGATCAGCCTGGGCCCGATCATCACCACGATCGCCACCAACGTCGAATCGATCTTCGACCTGCTGATCCCCGCCACCAAGGTCCTTGCGTTCACCCCGCTCGGTGCCTTTGCAGCCGTGCCAAATGACTTTGCCACCGGTCAGTTCGCGGCCTTGGGGCTGCACCTTGCGTTGGCGCTGGTCTACCTGGCCGGGCTGTATCTCTTGCTGACCCGAGCCACCGGCAAGGCCACGGTCACTCCGCCGGCCGCGCAGCGTGCATCGAGCGCGAAGGGATTGGGGTTCTTCAAAATCACCCCGGCTACGCCCAGCGGCGCGGTGGCCGCGCGCGCCCTGACCTATTGGTTCAAAGACCCGCGCTATGCGTTGAGCGTGATCATGGTGCCGATGCTCCCGATCATCTTCTACTTTGCCAGCGGAACCACGGGAAACTACTCCATGATGCTGCTGCTCGGTCCGTTGATCGGCATTCTGATGGGTTTCTCGATCTCCGCGGATGTCTCCTATGACAACACCGCCTTTGCGCTGCATGTGCTCACCGGTGTGACGGGCAAGGACGATCGTTTGGGCCGCGTGCTGGCGTGCTTTGCACTGGTCATCGTGCCGCTGATCCTGGCCGCGGTCTTGCCGGCCTCGCTGACCGGTCAGCCGTGGCGTATTCCCGGCGATCTGGGAATGTCCTTAGGAGCGTTCCTGATTGCGTTGGGCGTCGCCTCGATCGCTTCGGCGCGGTACACCTACGCGGTGCCGCTGCCTGGGGACAATCCGATGAAGACTCCGCCAGGCAATGGTGCCCGCGTGGCGCTGACTCAGCTGGCGACCTTTGGCATCATGGGTGTGCTGCTGATTCCAACGCTGGTGCCATATATCTTCGGTTGGGTGACTCAATCGATGCTGGCCGGATACATTACCGTCGCGGTCGGCCTGATCACCGGTTCCATCATGCTGTTCCTTGGGATCAGGATTGGCGGCAAGACCATGGACGCGCGTCAGCCGGAGCTGATGCAAGCGGTGCTGGTCAACCGCTAGACAGCAAACCCTGCAACGCCCGCATCAACCGGGTCGGATTTTCTCCGACCCGGTTGATGCGGGCGTTGTCTTAACTCACGAACTAACCGAATTGATGCCCTGGTCTCCTGCGCCTTGCGCGGTCACGGTCGTGGGCGGAGTTCTCCCGCTCACCGGTGGCTAGTCCCAATACGTATTACGCCGCGGCTGCTGCTCCGGATCAACATGCTTCGGCAAAATCACATGCGGCAACCCATCCACCAACACCACCTGGATCCGCCCCGCATCGGCATCCATATGCGCACCACGGCACAAAGCCCCCAAATTGCCCAGCTTCGTCTCCCCGCCCTTCCACCACGGATCAATATGGTGGAACTCCACCTTCTCTGGCGGCTCCGTGCAGCCGGGCACAATGCACCCGCGATCGCGGGCCAGCACCGCCCGCTTGAGCTTCTCCGGCACGATGCGTTGGGCTCGGCCGTAGTCGAGCAGTTCGCTCTTCGAGTTGAACACCGCCGGTATGATCTCGGCCTGGCACAAGAGCCGTCTTAGCTCTCCGGGCGGCAGATGCACCCCGTGCGCGGTCCGCGCATCCCCGGCAGCCAAATCCTGCAGGTTCTCCAGCTTCAGATGCACGATCACCTCGGGCCGGATCCGCGCCCCTCCACCAGCAGTGGTGGTGGTGGTGGTGAGGATGTCCAGCAGCGCGTTCAGCGCCCGTTCGGGCACGGTGGCGATGGTTTCGGTCTCTTCGGGGTCCCAGCGCGCTTCGTTGCCCACCCCTTCGGGAAGGAAATCCGGGAAGCCCGGACCCGATGCGGCTTTGGTGCCGGCTTCCGGTGAAGGGGCTTCACGATCTGCAGCGCTTTGAGTGTCAGCGACAACGGCTTCCGGTACCACCGGATCGTTCGCAAGATCGGCGTCCGCTGTGGAACTGTTTGGCTCCGCGTCCTTGTCGGTGCCGTTTTGTTCGCCGCTGGTCGGGTCGATGGTGCCGGATGCTTCTGCTTCGTCGTGGGACGGTGCAGGGTCACCGGGGTTCGTGCGCACCGCCTGCCCCACCCGGGTACGCGGATTATTGGCCTGCGCGATCAACGAATCGAGCACCTCGCCCTCCAACGTGCTCACCCGCAAGAGGAACTCCCGGCTCAGCGCATTGCGCACCGGCAACGCATACAACCCGCGCCGCACCGACGCTTTGGTCGCGGTGCCCGGCGTGGTGGCGGCGCTGCTGATCAGCTGCGTCACGTGCTTCTCGGCTTCCTTCACGCTCTGCGCCCCGCGCAGCACGTCGGCGGCGTGTTCTTCCACCGCCCGCCCGTCAGCATGGCGCAGTGTTGGTTCGGTGCCGGTGCCGGTGCCTTCGAAGGTCAGGTCCTTCGGTTCGCGTTTGGCCAGCTTGCGGCTGGTCTCCTGCACGAGGGACGGATGCAGCACCGGGGTTCTGGTGGGGTCCGGGGTGGTGAACAGTGCACCGAGGTGGGTGAAGCGCGGCGGGACCGACTGGCCTGCCGGGTTCCGGCGGCCGATGAGGTCACTGGCGTCCTGGACGAGGCCGGCCGCTTCGGCATAGGGCAGGTGCAGCCAAGACGCGAGCAGGGCGGCGGGGTCCAGGAAGCTGGGCCGCCCGGTGCAGCGCTGCGCGTCCCGGCTGGTGTCGGCGCCGGTGGTACGCAGTGCGTCCAGTTCCTCCGTGTGGAGGGTGTGGGCGTTGGTGGCCGCGAGGCGGTCCGCGGCGGTCACGCGCATGCGGGCGGCTTCATCGGCCAGCGCTTGTCCGGCAGAAGCCAGTTCCAGGGCGAGGCGTGGGTCCTCGGTGCCGGCCAGGTGTTCGCGCAGGGTGCTAAGCAGCTGTGTGGTGCCGGTGAACAGGGCCCGCAGGTCGGTGCCCGCCAGGCTCGGGGACAAGCCCGGGCCGGTGAGCTCGGTGAGCTCCCGGTCCAGCTGGCTGAGGGTGTCCCCGAGGGCGGTGGTGTTCATGGGTTCGAGTATGCGCCCGGACAAACAGGGGGTGGGCGTGCGGAGCGCGGACTGTGGATAAGCCTCCGCGCAATTGGGCGCGCAGACACACCCGGTGGCATCGGAGGTTTGGAAGGCAGCGAGCTCAAGTGGGTGGGACGCCGGCGAGGGGAGGCAAAAGCGCTGGTTGTGCGGGTATTCATGCGCGTCCTGCCGGGGCAGCAGACGAGTCAAGGGGATGGCAGTGTGGACAAGCTCCCATCGTCGAGGGTGCCGTGCTGCGCCGTGGCGTACTAGAATTGGTGGCATGGTGGAACAGTCTGAAGAAACCCGTGGTGGAACATCAACGATCGAACGCACGGAGACGACGCATGGCGTCGAGGCCGGCGATCATGAGCGCTTTGCGCACTATGTGCAGAAGGAAAAGATCATGGAGTCGGCGTTGTCCGGCGAGCCGGTGATCGCGCTGTGCGGCAAGGTGTGGACGCCGGGCCGTGACCCGAAGAAGTTCCCGGTCTGCCCCGAATGCAAGGAAATCTACGAATCCATGATGGGTTAAGTAGCGGGACAACCAGCAGGAACCATCGGGAAAAGGTAAATGACCGAGACACTTTTTGATTTTGGTGACAAGCTTCCGCTGGAAGACAAGCTCCCTCCGGCGTATCCGGAACGGGCTGCCTGGGGAACCGGGCCGAAGCTTCGTGCCTGGCAGGCCGAGGCGCTGGCAAAATACTTTGACGCCGAACCACGGGACTTCATGGCCGTGGCGACCCCCGGTGCGGGTAAAACTACCTTCGCGCTGCGCCTGGCGAAGGTGCTGGTCGATTCGGGCAAGATCAACCGGATGATCGTCGTCGCGCCCACGGACCACCTGAAAAAGCAGTGGGCCGATGCCGCGGCACGTGTGGGAATCGCGCTGGATCCGAACTACAAGAACTCCGATGGGCGGCACGGCTCGCACTACTTGGGTGTCGTGGTGACCTATGCGCAGGTGGCGCAGAAGCCAGCGGTGCACCGGGCGAAAACCGAAGGCGCGCGCACGCTGGTCGTGATGGACGAGGTGCACCACGCAGGCGACGCGCTCTCCTGGGGCGATGGCATTCGCGAGGCCTTCGAGCCGGCCACCCGCCGGCTGGCGCTGACCGGTACTCCGTTCCGCTCGGACGCGGCGCCGATTCCCTTCGTGCAGTATGTGGACGAGGGAGATGGCATCCGCCGCTCGAAGGCGGATTACACCTACGGCTATGGCAAGGCGCTGGCGGACCACGTGGTGCGCCCGGTGCTGTTCATGGCCTATTCCGGGGCGATGCGTTGGCGCACCGCGGCTGGCGAGGAGATGGAAGCCGAGCTCGGCGCCGGATTCACCAAGGATGTCACCGCGCATGCGTGGCGCACCGCCTTGGACCCGCACGGCGACTGGATTCCTTCGGTGCTGCGTGCGGCGGATCGCCGGCTTTCCGAGGTGCGGCGCACCGTGAAGGATGCCGGCGCCCTGGTGATCGCCACCGACCATGAGGACGCGCGCGGTTATGCCACCCAGCTGGAGGCGATCAGCGGCGAGAAGGTCACCACCATCCTCTCGGATGACCCGAAGGCCTCGCAGAAGATCGACGATTTTGCCGCCTCGGATTCGCGCTGGATGGTCGCGGTGCGCATGGTGTCCGAGGGTGTGGACGTGCCCCGGCTGTGCGTGGGCGTGTATGCCACTTCCACCTCGACCCCGCTGTTCTTCGCGCAGGCCGTCGGGCGTTTTGTGCGCAGCCGAAAGCGTGGCGAGGTCGCCAGCGTGTTCCTGCCCTCGGTGCCGGTGCTGATGGCGCTGGCCAACGAGATGGAGATCGAACGCGACCACGCGCTGGACCGCGAAGGGGAGAAGCTCGAAGACGGACTGGACGACGCGTTCCTCGAAGAGGCGAATCGCGAGGAGAAAGCCAGCGACGAGCTGAACAAGGCCAAATTCGAGGCGCTGAATTCCCAGGCCTCCTTCGACCGGGTGCTCTTCGATGGCGGCGAGTTCGGCACCGGTGCGGAGCTGGGCAGCGATGAGGAGCTCGGCTTCCTCGGGATTCCCGGCCTCTTGGATACCGAGCAGGTGTCCGCGCTGCTGCGCGAGCAGCAGAACAAGCAGATTTCGCGCGGGGCCACGAAGCCCGAACCGGTCAGCGACCACCGGCGGATGATGGACTTGCGCTCGAAGCTGTCCAAGAACGTCTCGGCCTGGGCTTCGCGCACCGGCGTGCCGCATGGGCAGGTGCACAACAAGCTGCGCAGCGTATGCGGCGGTCCGGCGGTGCCGCAGGCGACCGCGGACCAGCTGCAGGCGCGCATCGACAAGCTGCAGGATTGGTTCGTCGGGCGCAAATAGGTCCGGCGATCCGCCGACGGCGCCCCGCATCATGCGGGGCGCCGTCGGCGTTTAACGAAGGCTCAGGGCGCGGGGCTGGCCGCTTCCAGGCCCGTGGCCAGCGCCGTGAACCGAACGGAATCCGAGCGGCGAGCAGTTGTTATTTTCGCTCTTGAAAGTCGCCATTCCATGCAGCCTGCCCGCCAGGATCCGGTAGGACCCGGCTTCGGGCACCGCTTGCTTTCCTCGCATTGCTGGACAGGGTCGCCGAGCGCATGACGCAAACATCGTCTCCGCGGCCGGCGGAGTTGAGCCCAGCTGCGGGATGCACCTTTGGCGTACTTGCTTCCGGCCGCTCGCAAGGAGCTTTCCCAGAGCGGCTCGGCCTACGTACTGCTGGGAACCGTTCCGTGTCTTGCGCCGTTGCTCCCGGGCTCGCTTCTGTCACGGCATGAATCGCCAATGCGACGCGGTTCCCAAAATCGCAAGTTCTGACTAAATATCAAAATACTTTGCGATTCATGAAAGTTGCATATAGGCTAGCTGGCATGCCAAGTACCACAGCGATGGGCCCGATCGGCGAGCGAATCCGGACCGCAATCAAAAAGAGCGGCAGTTCGCAGCGGGAGATCGCCGCGCAAATTCGCATCGATGAAACGAAGCTCTCCAAGTCTTTGAAAGGATTGCGGCGGTTTACCGCCGACGAGCTGCTGCGCCTTGCCACAGCTACCGGGGTGACGGTCAGCTGGATCATGGGCGAGGAGAGCTCTGCGGTTTCCGCCGCCATCCCGAGACTGGAGGGTGCCGCTGAGCGTCTCCCGTCGGCTGATCAAAAGTTAGGCCATCGCAAAATTATCGAAACGGCTTGGCGATTATTTGCCGAGCAGGGCTTTGAATCGGTGCGGATTGCCGACATCGCGGCCGAAGCCGGAGTATCCAGCGCGACGGTCCATTATTACTTCCCGACCAAGCAGGAACTGTTCGGCGCGGCGATGAACTACTCGGTGAAACTGGCCTATAACCGACAAGTCGCGTGGCTGAGCGAGGTAACCGACCCGGCCGAGCGGTTGACCAGGCTGCTTGAGCTGCAATCTCCCGATGGGCGAACCGCGGAGCTTGAATGGTCGATCTGGGTCCAGATGTGGAACAAGATCACCGTGGATGGACGCTACGACGAGGCCTATGTCGAGAGTTACCGGCGCTGGGTAGCGACCGTACGCAGCACGATCGAGGATGGCCAACGCCAGGGGCTGTTCCGGGCGGGCGACCCCGACAGCATGTCGCTGGAACTGACCTCGCTGATGGATGGATACGGCATCAAGGTGCTGACCCGGGTGATCGACAAGCCGGCCATGGCCCGCGGATTGCGCGACTATCTCCGGCGCTGCATCGCGTTGGACGGATCCCGGGCCGATTCCCGTTGGGCCGCGGAATCCCGGTAATTCGCAGACCGGGCAAAAGAGCTACAAAAGGAGTTTAGAGATGAACCGAAAAATAATCTTGACCTGCGCCCTGACCGGAGCAGGCGACACCACCGCAAAGAGCGAGTTCGTTCCGGTGACTCCGGAAGAAATCGCCAACGATGCGATTGCCGCGGCACGGGCCGGTGCCTCGGTCGTCCACATCCACGTGCGCGATCTGCAGACCAGGCTCAGCTCGCGCAAGGTCGAATACTACCGCGAGGTCGTTGAACGCGTCCGCGCCTCGGAGGTGGACCCGGTCATCAATCTGACCGCCGGAATGGGCGGGGACCTGGTCCTCGACCCGCAGAACCCGACCGCCCAGCTGCCGGGCACCGACTTGGTCAGCGGCCTGGAACGGCTGCCCCACGTCGAGCAGCTGCTGCCGGAAATCTGCACGCTGGACTGCGGTTCGCTGAACTTCGGCGATGGCAGCAACCTCTACGTCTCCACTCCGGACATGCTGCGCGAAGGCGCGGCACGGATCCAGCAGCTGGGGGTGCGCCCGGAGCTGGAGATTTTCGACACCGGGAACCTGTGGTTCGCCAATGTCATGGTGCAGGAGGGATTGATCGACCCGCCGCCGCTGTACCAGCTGTGCATGGGCGTGCCCTACGGGGCCCCGGTGGACCCGGGCCTGCTCCACGCGATGGTCAACCTGCTGCCCAAGGGCGCGGAATTCACCTCCTTCGCCATCGGCGCCAACCAGCTGCCCTGGGTGGCCCAGTCGGTGCTGGCCGGCGGCCACGCCCGCGTCGGCCTGGAGGACAACCTGTACCTGTCCAAGGGAGTGAAAGCCACCAACGCGCAGCTCACCGACCGCGCGGTGGGCATTATCGAATCCCTGGGCGCCGAAGTGGCGACCCCCGACGAGGCCCGCGAAATCCTCGACCTCAAAGTCCAGATCCCGGCAGGAGCCTGAGCATGGAACGCATTCGCGCAATCAACGACATCGACACCATCGCCTGCATCGGTGCCGGAACCATCGGCGGCGGCTGGGCCGCCTACTTCCTGGCCCGCGGCTACCAGGTCAAGGTCTGGGACCCGGCACCCGACGCGGCCGCGAAACTGGGACGGCTGATCGAGGCGGCCTGGCCGGCCCTGGAACAGCTGGACATGGTCCACGGAGCGGACAAGAACGCCTTCAGCGTGCACACCGATTTGTCCGAAGCGGTCGCCGGGGCGGGGTTCGTGCAGGAATCGGCCCCCGAACAGCTAGAGCTCAAGCGCAAGCTGTTCGCGGAGCTGGACGCGGTGGTGGATCCGGACGTGGTCATCGGTTCCTCCACCTCCGGCTACCCGATGACGGATATGGCCGCGGCGCTGGCGCACCCCGAGCGTTTTGTGGTCGGCCATCCGTTCAACCCGCCCTACCTGATCCCGCTGGTCGAGGTGGTCGGCGGCGAGCTGACCAGCAAGCGGGCCGAGGCATGGGCCGCCGAATTCTACGAGCAGATCGGCAAGTCGGTGATCCTGATGGACCGCGAGGTCCCCGGATTCATCGCCAACCGCCTGCAGGAGGCGCTGTGGCGCGAGGCGCTGCACATGATCGACAACGGCGAGGCCACGGTCGAGCAGATCGACCGTTCGATCACCGACGGCCCGGGGCTGCGCTGGCCGATGCATGGCCCGATGCTCACCTTCCATCTGGCCGGCGGCGAAGGCGGCATGGCGCATATGCTCGACCATTTCGGACCGTCGCTGAAGTCGCCGTGGACGCGCCTGGATGCCCCGGAGCTGACCGGTGAGCTGCGCGATTCGGTGGTGGCCGGCTGTGACACGGCCGCCGGCGAACGGAGTTTCGGGCAGCTGGTCGCCGAACGCGACGCCGGGATTATCGCCATCCGCAAACTTGCCGGAGGCCGGGGATGAGCGCCCAACAGCCGGGGCTGCTGAGCAGCTACGAAACGACGGTTGACGCGGCCTGGATCGATTACAACGGGCACATGTCCGAGCCCTACTACGTGCTGGTCTTCGGATACGCCACGGATGCCGCGATGGAGTCGCTGGGCCTGGGGGAGGACTACCGGGCCGCCAGCGGCTGCTCGCTCTACACCGTGGAAGCCCATGTGCGCTACCTGCAGGAGGTTTCGCTCGGCGAACCGCTGAGCGTGCGCACGGTGCTGGCCGGCTTCGGCGCGAAGAAACTGCATCTGGCTCACGAGCTGTACCGCTCGGGGCAACTGGTGGCGACCGAGGAAATCCTCGGGCTGCACGTGGACCAGGCGGCCGGGGCCACCGTGCCGTTTGGGCCCGGCATCCTGTCCGCGGCCCGGCGCGCTGCCGCGGACCCGCCGCCGTGGTGCGGGCGCAGGATCGGGTGAGGAACCGGATCCAGCCCGCGCCGGCAAGGCAGTGACGACAAAGCGACCTCAGGTGGAAAACATGGCAAAGCAGAATACCCCGCGGGAACCGCACCCCGCCCGACCCCGGCCTCCGATGCGCAAGCTGCTCAAGGAATTCACCCAGCCCGGGCTGGTGCATCCGGCCCTGATTCCGGGCATCGGCGTAGAATCGACCAGGCAGGATTTCCGCACCAATAAACTAGTCTTCGCCTTATCCGGCGCGTTGATTGTGGCGGTGATTCTCTGGGCCGTGCTGGCACCTGATACCGTCGCCACGCTCGGCGGCACGGCGCTGTCCTGGGTGACCACGAACTTCGGCTGGATGTTCGGGCTGCTCTCGATCGCGATCGCCGTGTTCATGCTGGTGGTCGGCTATTCGCGCACCGGCGGCATCCGCTTGGGCGCCGACGATGAGAAACCCGAATTCTCGACCGTGTCCTGGGTGGCGATGCTGTTCTCGGCCGGCATCGGCATCGGCTTGCTGTTCTATGGCCCCTATGAACCGCTGGTCTACTTCCAGGATCCGCCCTACGGGTTCGAGTCGGCCGCCGGAACCCCGGATGCCATGCACGATGCCATGGCGCAAACCATGCTGCACTGGGGCCCGATCGCCTGGGCCTACTACGCGCTGGTCGGCGGCGCCATCGCCTACAGCGCCTACCGGCGCGGGCGTCCGCCGCTGATCTCCTCGATCTTCGAACCGATCTTCGGCGCCCGCACCCACGGTCCGATCGGCATGGCCATCGACATCTTCGCCATCCTGGTGACGCTGTTCGGCACGGCCATCTCGCTGGGCATCGGCGCCCTGCAGATCGGCCGCGGCTACCAGATGGTCAGCGGGGCCGGGCCGGTGGGCAACACGTTCCTGATCGGCTCGATCGCCGTGCTGACGGTGCTGTTCATCCTTTCGGCGGTCTCCGGGGTCAAGCGCGGCATCCGCGCCCTGTCGAACCTGAATATGGTGCTGGCCGGGATGCTGGCGCTGTTCATCTTCATCGTCGGGCCGACCCTGTTCATCTTGAACTTCATGCCCGCCAGCATGGCCGCGTTCTTCGGCGAGCTGTGGACCATGCTGATGCGCAACCCGAACCAGAGCCCGGAAGCGGCCGAGTTCATGGGCGGCTGGACCACCTACTACTGGGCCTGGTGGGTGACCTGGACCCCGTTCGTGGGCCTGTTCATCGCCAAGATCTCCCGCGGCCGCACGCTGCGCGAGTTCGTGACCGTGGTGATCATCGTCCCCGCGCTGGTCTGCTTCTTCTGGTTCTCCATTTTCGGCGGCACCTCGATGTGGATGGAGCTGACCGGCCAGGGCATCAGCGATGCCGGTTCGCCGGAGGCGATGCTGTTCGCGGTCCTGGACCAGCTGCCCGGAGGCACCGTGCTGTCGATCATCGCGATGGCCTCGATCATCGTCTTCTTCGTCACCTCGGCCGATTCGGCCTCGATCGTCATGGCCTCGATGTCGCAGCGCGGCCGGCCCGAGCCTTCGCGCTGGGTCACCGTGGTGTGGGGGCTGCTGCTGGGGCTCACCGCGGCCTCGCTGCTGCTGGCCGGCGGAGCGGAGGGGCTGGCCGGACTGCAATCGCTGATGGTGGTCTCGGCACTGCCGTTCGCCTTTGTGGTGATGGGCATCATGATCGCCTGGTGGCGCGATCTGCGCACCGATCCATATATTCTGCGGGTCAAGTTCGCCCATGCGGCGATCGCCCAGGGCATCCGCCGCGGCATCGAGGACTTCGGCGATGACTTCGTGTTCAACGCCACCGAGGTGCGCAAGGAGGAAGGAGCCGGTGCCGGGCTGGGCACCAAGGATCCGCTGCTGACCGACTGGTACCTGCAGGCCACCGGGGAGATCGACCTGGTCAACCCCGCGGATATCGCCAGCAGCCGGCAGCCCGGAGCGATCCAGCGCGAGCGCCAGGCGGAGCCCACGCCTACCGCATCCGCGGATGCTTCGCTGTCCGTGGGCGAAAAGTAGCCGGTGCGGCGGCGCAGCGACAGGCTGCAGGATTGGTTTCTCGGGTGCAAATAGGTCCGGCCAACGACCGACGGCGCCCCGCATAAAGCGGGGCGCCGTCGGCGTTTAACGAAGGCTCAGGGCGCGGGGCTGACCGGTTCCAACCCCAGGGTGAGCACGATGGCTCCGGCCTCGCGCAGCTGGGTGTAGACCGCCGGCAGGTTCTGCGGGCTCACCGCCGCGGTCAGCGGGGCGAGCACGGTGGTGCTGAATCCGGCGCGGGCGGCATCCAGCGCGGTGGCGCGCACGCAGTGATCGGTAGCGATGCCCACGATGTCCACCGTGGTGATGCCGCGCTCGCGCAACCATTGATCCAGCAGGGCGCCGGACTCATCCTCCGGGGCCGCGCCCGGATCCAGGACCCGGGCCTCGAACCCCGAGTAGGCGGCGGTGAAGCGGCCCTTGGCGAAGTGCGCGTCGACCTCCAGCGCGGCGATGCTTGGGTGCAGCTCCGCGCCTTCGGTGCCGGCGACGCAGTGCACCGGCCAGGAGTCGGCGAAGTCCGGGGCCTCGGAAAAGTGGGCTCCCGGATCGATATGCCAATCCTGGGTGGTGATGATCGCGCTGTAGGACTCGCGGCGGGCCATCACATCCTCGGCGATCGCGGCAGCGACGGCGTTGCCGCCGGCCACGGCCAGCGGGCCGCCTTCGCAGAAATCCGGTTGGACATCGACAACTAGCAGGGCTCGAGTCATGTTTTGCTCCTAATCATTGCGAGTGAATAGGGTTTTAACCATAATACTGCTTCGGCGCTCAGTCCTCGCGGATGATCGTCGGGATGACCGGCTCGCCGCGCTGGAGCTTGCGTGCCACTCCGGGCATTTCCTGGATCGAGGCGTGGTGGCGCGCCCGGGCCTTTTCCACGCCGGCCGCGCCGATGAAGGACTCATCGATCCGGCCCGCGGTGACGAAGGGCACCGAAAGCTGGCGCTCGGGCCCGCCGGTGCTGTACTCCTCGAGCGAGACGATCTCCGCGGTGGCACGGTTGCGTTCGTTCAGCTGGCGGACCGCGTGCTTGCGCCCGCCGACGCTCGCCTTGTTCGCCGAGGCCTTCGCCACCGGAATCCAGCTGCCGGCCGAATCCTGCCGGGCGACGAGCTTGTAGACCATCGAGGCGGTCGGGTGCCCGGATCCGGTGACCAGGGCGGTGCCTACGCCGTAGGAATCCACCGGTGCGCTGCCCAGGGCCGCGATCGCGTATTCGTCCAGATCAGAGGTGACGGTGATCTTGGTGTTCCAGTTGCCCAGGTCGTCGAGCAGCTCGCGCACCCAGCCGGCCTGCTGGACCAGGTCGCCGGAGTCCAGGCGCACCCCGCCGAGCTCGGGACCGGCCACCTTGACCGCGGTGCGCACCCCGGCCTCCACCTCGTAGGTGTCCACCAGCAGCGTGGTGTCTTTGCCCAGCGACTCGATCTGCGCGGCGAAGGCCTGCTCTTCGGTGTCGTGCAGCAGGGTGAAGGAGTGCGCGGAGGTGCCTACCGTCTTGATCCCGTAGCGTGCGCCGGCCGCCAGATTGGAGGTCGAATCGAATCCGGCGATGATCGCGGCGCGGGCCGCGGCCACCGCGGATTCCTCGTGGGTGCGCCGGGAGCCCATCTCGATGCACGGACGGGTGCCGGCCGAGGCGATCATGCGCGAGGCGGCCGAGGCGATGGCCGAATCGTGGTTCAGGATCGAGAGGATGTAGGTTTCGATCACGCAGGCCTCGGCGAAAGTGGACTGCACGGTGAGGATCGGGGAGTGCGGGAAGTAGAGCTCGCCCTCGGCGTAGCCGGTGATGTCGCCGGTGAACTTGAAGTTCTCCAGGTAATCCAGGGTTTGCTTGTTCACCACCTTGGTATCCGAGAGGAAGCGCAGCTGCGCGTCGCCGAAGTGGAAGTCCTTGAGGCCTTCGAGCAGGCGCCCGGTGCCGGCGACCACGCCATAGCGTCGTCCCTCGGGCAGTCGGCGCGAGAAGGCTTCGAACACCGAGGGGCGGTGAGCGGCGCCGGAGGCGAGGGCCGCCTGCAGCATGGTCAGCTCGTAGTGATCGGTAAAAAGGCTGGTGAGCATGTGGTGCTCCTGATCGAAAAGTGGATGGACCGGCCTTTACTGTATAACGCCTCACGCTTGCGGTGATATTCACAACGCACCGCGCCTCCTGGCAAGATGGGGCGTAAAATGAGAATTATGACCGCTATGCCCGATGTAATGACGAACCCCGAGACCCTCAAGGCGCAGGATAAGGCCTGGCGCCTGATCGTGTGGAACGACCCGGTGAACCTGATGAGCTATGTCTCCTATGTGTTCCAGTCGTATTTTGGCTTCACCCGCGAGCGCGCCGAACAGCTGATGCTGCAGGTGCACAACGACGGTTTTTGCGTCGTGCGCAGCGGTGCCCGGGAGGCGATCGAGTCCGACGTGCATGCGATGCACGGCTTCGGATTGCAGGCAACCATGACCCAGGAGGCCTAAGCTACGTGGCAAAGGCCTTTAAAAGTGGCGCGCGCGGAATCACCGGTTCGCTGCACGCCTCGGAACGGAAATTGCTGCGCGAACTCTTCGGCGACGTCATCAAGGTGCTCGAAGAACGCGCCGCGGTGCATGAGCTGCCCGAGGATATCGATCCGCTGTACGCGCTGACCGGGATGCGCCCGAAGAGCGCGGATCTTCCCGAACCATCCGATGCCGCGGTCAAGCGGCTGCTTCCGGATGCCAGCGAGGACAAGGCGGTGGCCGCGGAATTCCGCCGGCTGACCGAAGCGGATCTGATCGCCGAAAAGACCTCTTTATTACGCGAGGCCCAGCTTTTGCTGGAGACCGAGAAGCTGGTGCTCCAGGTCCCGGCCGCGCAACGCTTCGCGCGGGCGTTGAACGATGTGCGCCTGGTGCTCGCCGAGCGGCTGGACATCCGCGACGAGGCGGATTCGGAGCGGATCGCCCAGCTGGTCGATGCCGCGGCCGTGCAATCGCCGCAAGAGTATCTGGGATTGGTGTACAACTTGGTCTCCTGGGTGCAGGACACCTTGATGCAGGCACTGATGAATGCGGAGCGCTAGGCGATGAACTCCTACTTCGCCAGTTCTCCGCTCAGCGCGCCGAATGCCAATACCCCGATCGGGATCTTCGATTCAGGGGTCGGCGGACTGACCGTGGCCCGCGCGATCATCGACCAGCTGCCGGGCGAATCGTTGATCTACGTCGGAGACACCGCGAACTCGCCCTACGGCCCGTTGCCGATCGCCCAGGTGCGGGCCAATGCGCTGGGCGTGATGGACGAGCTGGTGGACGCCGGGGTGAAGCTGCTGGTGATCGCCTGCAATTCGGCCTCCTCGGCGGTGCTGCGCGACGCCCGCGAACGCTATACCGCGCGCTACGGGATCCCGGTGGTCGAGGTGATCCAGCCGGCGGTGCGCCGTGCGGTCGCGGCGACGAAGAATGGGAAGATCGGGCTGATCGGCACCCAGGCGACGGTGGGATCGCGCGCCTACGAGGACGCTTTTGCCGCCGCGCCGTCGTTGAAGGTGCACGCGGTGGCCTGTCCGCGGTTTGTCGAATTTGTGGAGTCAGGGATTACCGCAGGTGCCGAGCTGCTGGCGCAGGCCGAGGAATACCTGGCCCCGCTGAAGGCCGCCGAGGTGGACACGCTGATCCTGGGCTGCACCCACTATCCGCTGCTCACCGGCGTGATTTCCTACGTGATGGGGGAGTCGGTCACCCTGGTCTCCAGCGCCGAGGAGACCGCAAAGGATGCCTTCCGCGCCTTGACGACCCATGAATTGGTACGCGAGGACCAACTGGCGGCGCGTCACGAATTCCTTGCCACCGGGAACGCTGATAGTTTTGGGGTATTGGCTCGCCGATTCCTCGGACCGGAAGTATTGCAGGTGCGCCATGTGGACCATGTGGCCGCCCACTATCCCACCGGTGCGATCACCAGGCTAACCCCGGAACTGATTGCCGCGGCGAAAGCGAGTAAGCAATGAAGCTGACCATTATCGGGTGCACCGGGTCGTTCCCGGGCCCGAGCTCCCCGGCGTCCTGTTACCTGGTCACTGCCTTTGATGGCACTCGCGACTGGAAGATCCTGCTCGATCTTGGCTCCGGCGCCCTGGGCGTCCTGCAGCGCTATACCGATATCAAGGACCTCGATGGGATCATGATTTCCCATCTCCACCCGGATCACTGCATGGACCTGTGCGGCATGCACGTGGCCATCCGCTGGGACCCAAACGGCTGGAACCGCGAAAAAATGCTGGTTCATGGGCCGGCGGATACCGCCAATCGGATCGAGACCGCCTACGGCCTGCCCGAGGGCGACACCATGCACAAGGACTACGACTTCCGCCAGTGGACCGCGCTGCAGCCGGTGAATATCGGCCCATTCACCATCACCCCCTACCCGGTGCGCCACCCCATCGAAGAGTCCTACGCCTTGCGTGTCGAGGCCCGCGAGCCTGGCCCCGACGGGGAACTGCTGACCAGTGTGCTGACCTACTCGGGGGATACCGATACCTGCCAGGGGCTGGTGGATGCCGCCCGGGGTTCGGATATCTTCCTCTGCGAAGCGGCCTTCGAGGAGGGCCGCGACGACGCGATCGACGGGGTGCACCTGACCGGCAAGCGTGCCGGGCAGATGGCCACCGAGGCGGGCGCCGAGCGCCTGCTGCTGACCCACATTCCGGTGTGGACCGATATCAACAAGGTCGTCGACGAGGCGAAGGAAACTTATGACCGCGGGATCGCCGTGGCAATTTCCGGGGTGACCTACGGGGTCTACTCCGGCTCCCTGAAAGAGGACAAGCACCCGACGCTGTTCAAGGGCGACCGCGGAACCGACTACCTCAAGTCCCGCACCGGCTCGCTGCCGAAGATCAACTACGAGAAGGTCCGCAAGTTCCCGCTGCTCAAGCGCAAGAAGTAGCGGGCAGGGTTTTGCGGCACGGGTAGGCAACCGAACCCGCCGCACCCACGGGCCAACCCAACAGAGGAACTGAACTATGCCATCGGCACCGCGACGCAGCGTAAATCTGGGCAAGCAACATCCCGAGGCCTACAAGGCCCTGATCGAGTTGAATGCGCAGGCCGAAGCGGCGCTGGTGGCCTGCGGTCTGGACCCGCTGCTCGGTGAGCTGGTCAAGATCCGTGTTTCGCAGCTCAACGGCTGCGCCTTCTGCCTGCGAATGCACACTCGCGATGCGCTGAAACTCGGGGAGACGTCCGACCGCTTGGCTGTGCTGGCCGCGTGGTGGGAATCGCAATACTTCAGCGAGGTGGAGGCCGCGGCGCTGGCCTTGGCCGAAGAGGTCACGCAGCTTGAGGTGCCGCCGTCGCGCGCCGGGGACACCGCGGTGCTCAGCGCGGAGCAAGTCTCCGCGATCAGTTGGCTTACCATCGTGATGAACAGCTGGAATCGGATCGCGATTCGCAGCCAGTACCCCGTCGCACCTTGATCACCGGAAATCGCCGTTCGGCTGAGGGATCAGCCAGCCAGACCGGTGATTTCGCTCACCGAACTCTAGCGAGCAGAATTGCCGCGTGCTAGCTTGGAAAGCACACCCCGCTGAGGACTCGCGGGGCAATTAACTACCTACACCATGGACGCGAACCCGCAAGGACTTCCTATGGACTACTTCTAAGGAGTACCTCGTGTCCTCGGTTCTTCGACGCATCATTTACGTCTTTTCCTATGAGCTCTTCGCCATTGTGCTGACCTCCGTGGCCTTGGTCCTCTTGGGTTTTGGCGGCGGGCATTCCGGTATTGTCGCCGTGACTTCTTCGGTCGTGGCCCTGATCTGGAACTACATCTGGACCTCCCTGTTCGAGGCATGGGAAAAGCGCCAGGAGTCCCAGGTGCGCACCGTGGGGCGCCGGATTGCCCACGCGCTCGGGTTTGAAGGCGGATTGGTGCTGATTCTTGTGCCGATTCTCGCCTGGATCCTCTCGGTTACGCTGCTCGAGGCGTTGGTCCTGGAAGCAGGATTGCTGGTGTTCTTCCTGATCTACACCTTCGTCTTTGCCTGGCTCTTCGACCGTGTCCTACCGGCCAAAAAATGCCCATCTGCCGAGGTCGAAGAATCGGTGATTTAGCACCGCCCGCCAGCCAAGTCGAGTTGGCACCCTGTTGGACTAAACACCCTGGCTTCTGGTGCCGTCACAGACCCGGAAGCCGGGGTGCTTTCGTTAGGATGGAAGCATGACTTTACGTGCCGACGGCCGCAGCGCCGCGCAACTTCGCGACATCACCATCACCCGTGGATGGTCCACCCAGGCCGAAGGCTCGGCTCTGATCGAATTCGGAAATACCCGCGTGCTGTGCACCGCTTCCTTCACCCAGGGCGTGCCGCGCTGGCTCAAGGGCGAGGGGACCGGCTGGGTTACCGCAGAATACGCGATGCTTCCACGTGCCACCAACACCCGTAACTCCCGCGAAGCGGTCAAGGGCAAGCTGTCGGGCCGCACCCATGAGATTTCCCGACTGATCGGCCGCTCGCTGCGCGCGGTGGTTGACACCAAACAGCTGGGCGAAAACACCATCGTGCTCGACTGCGACGTATTGCAGGCAGATGGCGGAACCCGCACCGCCGCGATCACCGGCGCCTATGTGGCGCTGGCCGAAGCGCTGGAATGGGCCCGCCGCGAGGGAATCCTGAAGTCCAACGCGAAGGTGCTCTCCGATTCTGTCGCGGCGATCTCCGTGGGCATTATCGACGGTACCCCGATGCTCGACCTGCCTTATGAGGAGGACGTTCGCGCGGAGACCGACATGAACGTTGTGGTCACCGGTTCCGGTGACTTCGTCGAGGTGCAGGGTACAGCGGAGGGCGCACCGTTTAAGCGTGCAGAGCTCGACGCATTGCTGGACCTTGCATTGATCGGGACCACCGAGCTGGCGCAGATCCAGACCGAGACCCTGCGAAACGCCAAATGAGCGAGGCAGTTCTCGTCCTAGCCTCACGCAACCAGGGCAAGCTGCGCGAACTGCGCGAGCTGCTGCGCGGCCAGGTGCCTGGCCTGGATGTCGACACCCAGGTCATCGACGCGGCCACCGCCGGCGCCCCGGACCCGGTCGAGGATCAGGTCACCTTCGAGGGCAATGCACTGAAGAAGGCCAAGGAGATCAGTGCCGCTACCGGGCTGATCGCGCTGGCCGATGATTCGGGATTGAGCGTTGATGTCTTAGGCGGGGCACCCGGGATCTTCTCGGCTCGCTGGTCTGGATCGCACGGTGACGACGAAGCGAATATCGACCTGTTGCTGGGGCAGCTCGGCGATATCTCCGAAGAACACCGTGGCGCCGCGTTCGTCTGCGCCGCGGCACTGGCTACTCCGAGTGGTGCGCAGCAAGTGGAACTCGGCAAGCTTGTAGGCCGGCTGCGCCGCGAGCGTGCCGGCGAGCATGGCTTCGGCTACGACCCGGTCTTCCAGCCCAAAGATTCCAACCGTTCCTTGGCTCAGTTCTCGGCAGAGGAAAAGAACTCGATCTCGCATCGCGCCCAGGCATTCAAACTGTTGCTACCAGCGATTATCACTGAGGTCAGCAAGGCATTAGCCGTCAAATAAGCGCCAGCGTGACTTGGCGCAGATAGCCACCGGGCTTCTGGTGAACCGGCCGGCTCTCCGCATTTCCCCGATATGGGAAATACGGAGAGCCGGCCGGTTTTTTCGTGCGCGGAAGGCAGTGGTATTGCATAATTTTCGCCCAGGTTCTATGGTTAGTTACATGAGTAATGAACCAATGAACTGGTTGGGAGATTTGGTTCCACAAACGAGGGGAAGTGCATGGCGTGATCGATGATTCGAAACCGATTTTCATGCAGATCGCCGAGCTGATCGAAAATGATATTTTCGCTGGCGTGCTTGCCGAAGAGGCCCAAGTGCCATCGACAAACGAATTCGCCGCCTTTTACCGGATCAATCCGGCAACTGCGGCCAAAGGAATTAACAAGCTCGTTGAAGAAGGGCTGTTGTATAAGAAGCGGGGGATCGGGATGTTCGTAGCACAGGGCGCGCCGGAACGGCTGAGGCAAAAGCGTCGACAGAAATTTAATGACCTGTACGTCCAGCCGCTGACGGCCGAAGCGGGGAAACTTGGCATCGGAGTTGAGGAGCTGATGGACATGATCAAATCCGCACATCCATTGGATTCGACCCACGGAGGTATGAGTGATGTCTGAGAAAATCGCAGTTTCGGCGCAACGGCTGACTAAGACGTTTAAGGACGTCAAGGCGCTGGATGACGTTACCCTGCAGCTAGAATCCAACAAGATCTACGGTCTGCTCGGCCGCAATGGCGCTGGCAAGACGACCCTGATGTCGATCCTCACCGGTCAGGGGTACCCCGGCAGTGGCGAGATCGAGATCTTCGGGCACGCGCCCTTCGAGCATGATGCAACCCTGTCCCGCATCTGCTTCATTCGTGAATCGCAGAAGTACCCCGATGAGTACAAGGTCTTTCAGGCGTTCAAAGCAGCGTCCCTCTTCTTCGAAAATTGGAACGAGGCGCTAGCCCAGGAGCTGATCGCAGACTTCAACTTGCCGGTCAAGCGCAAGATCAAGAAGCTATCCCGCGGCCAGCTTTCGGCCGTTGGAGTGATCATTGGCCTGGCTTCGCGGGCCGAAGTGACCTTCTTCGACGAGCCATACCTGGGCCTGGATGCGGTGGCTCGGCAGATCTTCTACGACCGACTGGTGGAAGATTTTTCGCTGTATCCACGCACGATCGTGCTCTCCAGCCACCTGATCGACGAGGTCGCAAATCTCCTCGAACACGTGATCATCATCGACGGTGGTCGCATTGTGATGGACAGCGATGCTGAATCCCTTCAAGGGGCCGCGGTGACGGTCAGCGGCAACTCGAGCACGGTGCACGAGTTTATCGAGGGTTACCCGGTCATTCACCGGGATTCTCTGGGAACGCTGGCGAGCATCAGCATCCGAGCGCGACTTTCGGAGAGGCAACAAACCGAAGCGCGAGAACTGGGTCTTGATCTCAGCCCCGTTTCACTACAGCAACTGGTCGTACGGACTGCCTTGGGGCAGCCGGTTCAAAGCGAAACAACCGAAGGCGATGAGGAGGCAAAGCAATGGAGCGTGTAATAAAGGTAGTTCGCATGCAACTGATCAACAAATGGGTCTTTATTGGCCTCCCGCTGTTGATTCTCGGCTGCTCTTTTATTTTCTCGTTGGCGATCTTCTGGATAGTCCGCGAAGCCGGAGCCGAGGGAGCCGTTTATGGCGGCGGAGCCCAAGCGCCCATGTGGTACTTTTTGGCGTTGGGTATCCAGGCACTGACCTTAACCTTCCCCTTTTCTCAGGCCATGAGCGTCTCGCGACGCAGTTTCTACCTCGGAACGGTCCTATTGTTTTCGGCCTGCGCACTGGCGCTATCGATCTTCTACTACTTGATGGGACTGGTGGAGAAGGCAACCGGTGGTTGGTGGCTGGATTCCCGGTTCTTCGCCTTGGAGTGGATCGCGGATAACAACGCGGCGGTTCAGGTAGGTTTCTACTTCGTGCTGATGGTACTGCTGTTCATGATCGGCTTCTTGATCGCCACGATCTACATGCGTTGGAAGACGACCGGCATGGTGGTCTTCTTCATTGGACTAGGAGTTGTGCTCCTCGGAGTTGCCGCGCTGATGACCTTCAGCGATTTTTGGGACAATTTCTGGAGCTGGGCGCTGACTTGGACTGCTGCCGGGGTGACCTTGTGGGGTGGTGCCGTAGCGGTGGTGATGGCCGGCGGTTCGTATCTGACCTTGCGTAAGGCAACAGTGGCCTAGCCGCCCGATAGATGGCCTGATACCCGGGGAGCGAATCACTCGCTTCCTGGGTATTCTGCTACCCGGAGACCCAGCGCAGCGCGATCCCTATCCCATCGACTTCGCACCGTCGATGGACTCGCGGATGATGTCGGCGTGCCCAGCATGCTGCGAAGTCTCTGCACCGATGTGAAGCAATGACCGGCGCACGCTAAGGCTCGCACCAGGTTCGTTCCATGGAGCCGGCGGTAGCTCGAAACGTCGATCAAGATCCGCAAGGGTAGTCACTATCTCCTCGGTGCGTGCGGCGCAGGCATCGTAATCAGCAATGATTTCCGCCAGAGTCTGATCTGCTCCCATTTCAAACTGAGCCTGCCGAATCGCGTATTCCTCCGCTCCCCACTGCGCAAAATGCTTCCCATTGACCGACTGGGCCTCCATGCCTTCGACGACAAATCGCGCCCAGGAATCCTCGGTGGCGGTAACGTGCTTAATGATTCCTCCTAAGCAGAGGGCACTGGCCGTGGGGCGAAGCCTGGCCTGATCATCGCTCAGCCCGCGGGTCGTATTTTTCAGGAAGAAACGGGCCTCCGCCAGCAGCCCCAAGATGTCTTGGCGTTCGGGAGATAGCGAAACCATGGTGCTCCTTGGAAAGGTCAATGCTTGGATGGGAAGTGCTGTGCCCAACGATACGACGCTCCGCAGCTGGGCCACAGCCTTCGAATTGAAACAGGTCGGGCCGAAAACTCAAAGACTAGGCGAATAATTCCTGTCCCAAGCCAGGTCGAATCGGGTCTATCGAGAGCTGCATGGAGCAACAGATGGGCTTGAAATAGCACTTTTCCCGCAGTGGTTTTGGTCGCCAGGGTGGGGAAGAGGCGAATTGCCCACGGTCGGCAAAATCAGCCTGCCGACGCCGGGGCGGTCGCCAGATGATGAGGGCTTGGCCGGTCAGGGTTAGCCGAACAACCATAAATCATGTCTCGATCGTGACCGAGCATGGCAAGGCGTTTCTTTTCCAATGACGGATGGCACCTTTCTTGCTACCCTACATACACCGCTGTCGAGCCCGATGGATACTGAATCCACCTCGGCAATTCATGGAGAATCAGGAGAGTGGCCATGAACGCCCTGCCGACCGGAACCCGCGCACCCGATGGCGCCTTGGAGCTGCGCAGAGTTTTCACGGTGCCAGCCGCAGAGCTTTGGACCTACCTTGCTGTTTCGGATCGAACTGCTTTGTGGTTCGGCAGTTGGCGGGGTGACCCCAGCAGCGGGGAAGTGGAAGTGGCTTTGACCGCCGAGGAAGGAACGCCCCGCGAGAAAGTCGAGATCCTGAGCTGTGACCGGGCTGCTTACCTGCTTAGCGTCAGCACCGGGGAAGGCGAGGAAGTTTGGCGGTTGGAATTATCGATCGAGGAAGTTTCGGACGGCAGCAAGCTGGTGTTCAGGATGCCGGGGCTCGATCCGAGCATGGCCGGCTCGGTGGGTCCTGGGTGGGATTACTACCTGGACCGGCTGGTGGCAGCCGTTTCCGGTGCCGATGCCGATGAAATCCGATTCGAACCGGATTATTACCCAGCACTTAGCGGCTACTACGAGTCGCTCTTCCCATCCGCGCCCCGGGAGTAATCGCTTGCGTATATCGGCTTTACGGGCGACGCGAGCATCCAATGCCGTGTTCGGTGCAGCTCTGGGCCTTTCGCTGTTTTAACCCGAAAATCCGATTGTCGTCCTGTGGACGATGGATCCTTGCAGGGGCTAGGGGCTAGGGGCTAGGGGCTATGGGCTATGGGCGAAGGGAGGCAGCTAGTGGAAATGGCCTGCGCATGCTGAGCGGTTCGCCATCAAAATGCGTAATCCATTACGGCGTGAATCGCGGGAACTGCAGTGCCTTCTGATGTGAGCTGTCTTGCTCTTCCTATTTTGCGGCGAATCGAATCGATTGTTAATAAACGCAGGTCAGATACGTGTTTAATGAGATACGCAACGCTGTAGTAAAAGGGAGTCTTGCAGCCGAGAAAGGCCGTCGAGGGGACACCGATGACGTTGATTTAGCGAAAGGGAGTAAACTGGCAGGCGTGTCATTGGACTTCACAGCGCTAGATTTTGAAACGGCGAACGGATTTATCGGCTCGGCCTGCTCGGTCGGCCTAGTAAAGGTCCGTTCCGGACGTATCGTCGAAACCGAACAGTGGTTGCTTCGGCCTCCGGAGGGTTTCGATCATTTCGACCCACGGAACGTCTCGATTCACCACATCACCGAGGATATGGTCACACACTCGCCACGGGTCGGCGAGAAGCTCGGCGACCTGCTGGAGTTCGTCGGTTCAGATGTTCTCGTAGCCCACAACTCGGCTTTCGACTCGGGCGTCATTCGGGCAGCTTCCGAAGCAAGTGAGCTATCGGTACCGCAACTTGCTCACCTTTGCACGGTCAAGCTTTCGCGCAAGGCCTATGATCTGCCGAGCTATTCGCTGCCGTTCGTCGCCGAAGAGGCCGGGCACCCAATCGAAAACCACCACGAAGCCTTGGCTGATGCCGAGGCCTGCGCGTGGGCGATGATCGACATAGCGCAACGCAGCAATGCGAGCACTGTCTTGCAGGCAGCCGATCATTACAAAGTCGGGCTTGGATTGACCGCCGCGTGGAACCCAGGCGAAGAGTTTTCCCGCGCTACCCGTGACGCACAAGGCTGGATAGCCAGCGGCCAACCGCTGCCGCCCCAAGACGCCTTCGGCTCATGGCCGCAGGAAGGCGATAATCCCGAACCGAATTCGAGTGCCGATCCCACGCATCCGTTATACGGACAGGTGATGGTCTTTACCGGCAATCTCGCCGTGCCTCGCCCCAAGGCAAAGCAATGGGCCGCTAACTACGGTGCGCAGACCGCCTCGCGGGTCACCCGGGCAACGACCGCGCTGGTTGTCGGAGATGGGTTTGTGCCGCAGGATCTCTCCAACGGGCGGCTGACCAACAAGGCAAAGCACGTGCTGAAACTGCGTGACAAGGGGCAACGCGTGGAAATCATCTCCGAAGGTGAATTCATGCAACTGGTCGAAGGCTTCGGAATGGCCGTCCAGGGTTAAGCACGGCCAGCCGCAACAACGTCTTCAGCCACTAACAACCACGGAGCAACTGTGAGCGATAAAAATCGCGTGCTAACAAGACTCATGCGCTTCGTCGGCGTGGGCGGGTTCTGCTTTGTGGTGACGCTAGTGGTCAACTACGGTCTGAAATTCACCGTGCTCGAAGCGCACCCGACGACCGCTTTCATCATTGCCAACGGTGTTGCGACAATCGTCTCCTTCGTCCTCACCCGGCAGTACACCTTCCAGCATCAGAACGATGCCTTCCGCAAGCGCGTCCAGGCGATCGGATTTTTCGCGGTTTCACTGATTGGCATTGGCATCAACTCGGCCCCACTGTATGTGTCCCGGTGGATCCTGGGATATCACTATCCGCAAGTCTCCTTCCTGAGCCAGGAAATCGCCGACTTCGTTTCAGGGCCGATCATCGGCACCGTACTGGCCATGGTTTTCCGCTGGTGGGCGCTGCACAAATTTGTCTTCCCAGACGCGGAGCAGAACTCCACCACCGGTGAGGAACAAGAGCTAGCTTCATCGTCTAGTGGTTAACGAGCCGGGATCAAGCCAGGAATAACCTCGCGCCAGTAACTTGCATGAGTGTTCAGGTGCCCAGATTTGGCGCGCCCGCCTGCCGCGTTTAAGCTCGGTGAATGAACTCTTCTGGAATGGTGGTCGCGGTCACCGGCGGGTCACGGGGCATTGGCGCTGCCATCGTCCAACGCGTTGCAGCCGCGGGGCATAATGTTCTCATCGGCTACCGCTGCGATGAGCAAGCCGCAATCTCCTTAGCGAACAATGTCCGCCAGCAGGGCGGTCATGCGCTCGCCTCCCGCGTCGATGTCACCGATCCGACGTCGTTGGAAGAATTCTTTCGGTCCAGCGAGGCCCTCGGTCCGCTAGCGGGTGTGGTTGCGTCGGCCGGCGCCGTCGAGGCTGTCGGAGCATTGGACGATCTCGACCCCGAGGCGATCCGGCAGGATCTCGAGGTCAACCTGCTTGGCCCGGTGCTGACCGCACGCGCCGCAATCCCGCGCCTCAAGGCGACGCGCGGTTCACTGGTGCTTATTGGTTCCGCAGCCTCCACGATTGGCAGCCCCGGTTCCTACGTGCACTATGCTGCCGCGAAGGCAGGCGTGGCCGCCCTTGCCGTCGGGTTGTCAAAAGAGGTCGCCTCGTATGGCGTCCGTGTCAACTGCGTCGAGCCCGGGACTGTCTGGACCGACTTCCACCAGGACCCGCAGCGGCCAGCGAAAGTGGCCGCTGCGATCCCACTAGGGCGCGCCGGAGATCCGGCAGAGATTGCCGGAGCCGTCGCGTGGCTGCTCTCCGAGGATGCCGGGTACACCACCGGGGCGACGCTGCGCGTTGCCGGCGGAATGTGAGAACCCGAGAGTGTTCGCGTCGACATCCCGCTGTGGCGTGTACGGCAGGTTTGCCTAGAACCTTGAGAAGTCTGCTCACCTGGTCCCGGCACCAATCTTCCGGAATCCGGGACCAGGCGAGCCAACGATTATGTCGGCACCGTCGCAGCGATACGCGTTTAGACGAGCAGGGCCATCCAACGGTCATGCAGCTCGGAGATGATGTCATCCAACGCGGAGGCAGGGCGGTCGCCCACTGCATCGGAACCATAAACGGCAGCCAACAGGGCTACGGCGTAGGCATCGGTTTCTGGGTCGCGTACGGTGGTCTCGTCGTCTGCTGGCGCCTCTTCGGCTTCGACATCGGATTCTTCTTCGGCCTCGGCGGGTCCCTTGTCGGCGAAGTAGGCAGCGTAGGCATCGGTCGGTGACAGGTGCAGCGAATCCCGGACGATCGAAACGACTTGGCGCAGGGCCTCGGCCGAAGGGCCTTCCAGCCCTTCAAGCATGCCTTCCCATTCGCCGGCGGAGCCTTCGGAGCGTTCCATGGCCGAACGAATGATCTTTGCGGCGGCGATGGCCGTGTTGGCAGCCTGGGTATCGTGCGTCAGGAATGCGGCCGAGCGGGCCACGGCAACCGTGGTGTCCACGGGTACGCGGGCCAGCAGTGCGGCAACGGCCGCACGCGGAAGCACTCCGGTTGAATCGGCGTTGGGGCCCGTGGGGCGAACGCGCTGACCCATATCGGCGGAGTTCAGTCCGGCGACATTTTGCGGGTCGCCGGGCAGGATGCCTTCGTGCAGTTCAACCTTGGCGAACTCGGCATCGATCCAGCGTTTCAGCGGTTCGGGCGCTCCGGTAGGGAAAGACCCGGTCAGCTGTGCGTAGCCGCGCAGCGAGGCAAGCCACATACAGGCCGCTTCATCGCTGCCCACACCGTCGTTGGCCCATTCGAGGGCTTCGAGCAGCCCGTCGGCCATATACAGCGGGAGCAATTCGGTGGCGCCGGGATCGATATCGTCGCGGGCGTGGGTTGCGCCGTCGGCTATGCCGAGCAGGATCGCGAACACCTTGTCTGAGTAGTTCTCTGGCAGGAGTGCAATTTCACCGGTTTCATTCACACTCCACATTCTAACCCGGGTATTTCATGAAGGCCGGTAGTCATTAACTGACTTAAAAGATGAAAAGGTGACCTGAACAGGGAAAATGGGAGTGTCTAAGCTTCCAAAATACCCGTTCGAAGGATCACCTTTTCTGTGAACCATTCTACTCACGTTTTCCCTGCTATCCCGACCCAACTCACCGGTCAATCTCTGGTCTCCCATGCAGGGTTGTCGGTGCTGACCAGCTTCCTGAACGCGGTGGACTTCCGCAGGGTATGCGAGGACCGGTTCAGCCAGTTCGTACCCGCTACCGCAACGCACCGGCCAGGCAAGATCCTCGGCGCGCTGGCCCTGTCCTTGGCGGCCGGCGGTGAACAAGCCACAGATATTGACGGCTCTTCCCAGATGAGGGTGTAGGTCGGCCGGGCGCGTCGGTCCGCAGATAGACGTCGAGGTCTCCCGACGATGGAGGTTCCTACGCCATCCATCCGAAAGACCTCGACGTGACCGACGCTACCCCGCCGGCCGGCTTCGGCCGCCCTGACCTGACCGCCTTCGCGTCTCATCCCAATCGACCCTGATCGGGTCTGCTGATCCTCTCGACGAGAACGCAGCGACATCATAGCCACCCAACCCCGACCGTCCGGGAAGCCGGGGCACGTCGCATGGCCTGTGCTGCGGGCGTGTCGAGTGGGGCGTCCAGGGGCGACGCAGGAGCGTCGACGCGACGTGCTGAGAGGTGGTTCTAAGGCATGGCGATAGGTCAGGAACGGCGTCGCTCCCTGCGCAGGAGGGAGCGCAGAGTCTCGGCGTTCGCGTAGCCGACCCGTAGCGCGATCTCGGCGGAGGTGAGGTCCGTGGTTGCTGAGAGGTGCCGAGCTCGTTCGATGCGAAGCCGTTGGACGAAGCCGAGCGGAGTGAGGTTGAGCGCCGCACGGACTCGTCGTTCGAGGGTGCGCCGGCTGGTGCCGAGCGACTGCGCGACGAAGGCGACGTTGAACGGTTCGTCCAGGCGGGCGCGCACGAAGCGTTCGAACTCGACGACGATCGGGTCCTCGTGCCGGAGATGTTCGTAGGCGACGAAGGCCGCCTGCGACGGACGCTCGTCGATGATGAGGAGCTTGGCGACATGTTGGGCCAGGTCGGGGCTGATCGATCGCACGAGTGAGAGCGCGAGGTCGATGTGGGCGAAGGCGGCGCCGGCGGTGACGAGGTTCCCGTCGACCACGACCATGGTGTCGAGATCGAGGGCGACGGTCGGATAGCGCTTCAGGAACTCCGGCCCCAGGAACCAGCTGGTCGTCGCCCGCCGATGATGCATCCGTCCGGTCTCGGCGACGGCGAACACGCCGGTGCACGCCGCGGCGATCCGGGTGGTCGCCTCGTCGAGGCGCCCGAGCGAGGCGATGACCGAACGAGCATCTCGGCTCTGGAGGGCGTCGTTGGTAGCGGCGGCCGTAAGGGTTCCAAGCGCAGGGACGACGACCACGTCGAACTCTGCGGACTCCGACAGCGGGTGGTCCACCGACAGGGTCATCGATGCCGTCGTGGTCACTCGCCGTTTCGGTCCGAGGATGGCGAGTTCGATCGGGTCGATCCGCGGGTCGACATCACCGCGGGCTCCGTCGGCCACCCGCACGATGTCGATGATCGACGCGATAGCCGAACCGAAGCAGCCGTCGATCGCAATCAGTCCGATACGCATGACGTAAACAATAGCAATACTGCCGTATACGCCACTTCTCACATGCCCTTTTTCGTCATAGACTGAACTCGCTTCACCAAGAAACCTCGACACCTAGGAGAACCCCTCATGTCAACACCCGCATCACTTCCGTATGCCTTCGTCGCCAAGATCGTCGCGGCCGATGGACAGCACGACGCGCTCGCCGATCTGCTCGCCGGAGCTGTCGCGCTCGCCAACGAAGAAGTAGGAACGATTGTCTGGTTCGCGGTCAGGACCCACACCGACACCTTCTGGATCTTCGATGCATTCCCCGACGAGGCCGCTCGCGACGCCCACGCCAACGGCGCCATCGTCGCAGCCCTGATGGCCAACCAGCACCTCCTCGGCGCAGCACCCGAGATCCTGGCGGCCGACGTCCTCGCGTCCAAGCTCCCGTAGTCCGCCAACGCACGAGACCATCGCGCCCCGCCGAGCCGTCGCCAGGTCGCGACGCAACGCCACGCTGCGTTGCCGAGCGGTGCGAGGCCTATCGGCACACGGACAGGATGCCGGCCGCGAGCGCTCAGCCTGCGAGGGGTCCGTCGCAGAGGAGAGCGACGTCGGTGTCGGGCAGAGCCGTGAGGCCAGCGCATCGCGCGACCACCAGAACCGAACAGCCCCTGCCCTGCGTTTCCGCAGGTCAGGGGCTGTTCGCCGGAGCCGTCTGTCGGAATCGAACCGACGACCGAATCACGTCGGCTTTGCGTCTATCGCTTGATGCGCCCACTGGGCGAACGAGCCGCTGACCTGCGCAAACGCCGAGCGTGGGGGACGCCGCCATCCGGTGGTGACCGACGACGACCGACCAGTACCGACCGTTTCACCGGAGCTTGCGGCGGCGTCGAAGCCGAGTTAGCTCCATTCCTTTAGCTCACCGCGCCCTCATCCTCGCCGGTCCCGTCGTCGTCGAAGACGTTTCAGGGGTCTTCTCAGATGACGGTGTAGGTCGGCCGGGCGCGTCGGTCCGCAGATAGACGTCGAGGTCTCCCGACGATGGAGGTTCCTACGCATCCATCCGAAAGACCTCGACGTGACCGACGCTACCCCGCCGGCCGGCTTCGGCCGCCCTGACCTGACCGCCTTCGCTCGACTCGACGGCCTCGGTCTGAGCGTGACCGGACAACGACTTGAACCGGATCGCGCGGTCCTCGCGTGCCGCGTGGTGGAACCAGATCAGTGGTGCCGACGGTGCGGCAGCGAAGGCGCTGCTCGTGACACCGTGATCCGGCGGTTGGCCCACGAGCCGCTGGGCTGGCGACCGACCGTGCTGGAAGTTGTAGTGCGCCGCTACCGCTGTGCCGACTGCGGGCACGTGTGGCGCCAAGACACCAGCGCCGCGGCGGAGCCACGCGCGAAGCTCTCGCGCACCGGGCTGCGGTGGGCGCTGGAAGGGATCGTGGTCGCACACCTCACCGTCGCCCGTGTCGCCGAGGGACTCGGGGTCGCGTGGGACACCGCCAACAACGCGGTCCTGGCTGAAGGCAAGCGGCTGCTGATCAACGACCCCACGCGGTTTGAGGGCGTGAAGGTCATTGGCGTCGATGAGCACGTCTGGCGCCACACCAGGCGTGGCGACAAGTACGTCACCGTGATCATCGACCTCACCCCGGTCCGCGATGGCGCCGGCCCAGCAAGGCTGCTGGACATGGTCGAGGGCCGGTCGAAGGCGGCGTTCAAGACCTGGCTCGCCGACCGCGACGACGCCTTCCGTGACGCGGTCGAGGTGGTCGCGATGGACGGCTTCACCGGGTTCAAGACCGCCGCTGCAGAGGAGATCCCGGACGCGGTCACGGTGATGGATCCCTTCCACGTCGTGCGCCTGGCCGGTGACGCCCTCGACAGGTGCCGGCGCCGGGTCCAACTCGCGATCCACGGGCACCGTGGGTTCAGGGACGACCCGCTCTACAAGTCGCGGCGCACGCTGCACACTGGCGCGGACCTGCTCACCGACAAGCAGAGCGACAGGCTACGCGCGCTGTTCGTTGATGACGCTCACGTCGAGGTCGAGGCGACCGGGGGTGTCTACCAGCGCATGATCGCCGCCTATCGCCACGAGGACCGGCAACGTGGCCGCGAGCTCAAGGAGAAGCTGATCACCGACCTCAGCGCCGGCGTCCCCAAGGTGCTCACCGAGGTCACCACCCTGGGCCGGACCCTGAAGAAGCGAGCCGCTGACGTGCTCGCCTACTTCGAACGACCCGGCACCAGCAACGGGCCGACCGAGGCGCTCAACGGACGGCTCGAACACCTGCGCGGCTCCGCACTCGGGTTCCGCAACCTGACCAACTACATCGCCCGAAGCCTGCTCGAGACCGGCGGCTTCAGACCCCAACTCCTACACCCCCGATTGGGATGAGCCATATTGACCAGCTACGAGCCGCACCAGAACTCTTTGGCTCAGTAGCGTCGGATGCCACGGTTAGCCGATTCATGGGCCGGATCAAAGAACAGCCAGAAGCTTTCTCCTACGGGTTCGCCACCATGACCCGCAGCCTGCG
>NZ_PCPS01000008.1 GCF_002975405.1 Arthrobacter sp. MYb229
AGGGCTACCGGCTGACCATTGGCCGGGCAGAAGATCTGCCTGGTCGCGGCCGAGCTGGCCGGGCCAAAGCTGCCGTCGATGAACAGCGTTTCGCCGCTGTGCAAGCGCGGATTCTGGTTGCTTTGAAGGCTCTTGGCTAATTGAGGTTGCAGGTTCATGTGTTCTCCAGAGAAAGTTTCGAAGGTTGTCGGTAGCGGCAGCGCCGGGTGCGGCAGTTGCCCTAGCGCTCGGGGTCAGTGATGGTTCCGTATTTCAGCGCGTTCCAGAAATCGCCGCGCACGTAGCGCTGTTCGGGCTCCGGATTGTAGTCCCAATGGTGCACCTTGCCCTGCTGCAGCGAGTTGGCGACCACCCGGCGGCTTGACTGGCTGGCCAGGATCTTGGACTCCAGCCGGGGCAGGTCGTACCGGGATTCCAACGCGCCGCGCATTGCCGCGACGACCTCGGCATGCTGCGGGTCGGTGGCTGCATTGCGCAGCTCATCGGGGTCGGCCGCCAGATCGAAGAGCTGCTCCGGGTCTCCCGGGCAGAGCACGAACTTGTAGTTCCCGCGGACGATGGTCAGCTGCGGACGCAAGGTCCCTTCGGCCAGGTATTCGATGACCACATCGCGGTCCCCGGCTCCGGCTTCGCCGCGCTGCGCGCGGCGCATCGATTCTGTCAAGGAGCTGCCCGGAAGCTGCGCCGCTTCCATGCCGGCCAAGTCCAGGAGCGTCGGCGCGAGATCGAGCAGGGACACCGGCTCGGCGAAGCGGCCGGTGGGCACCAGATGCGCCGGCCCGTGCATGATCAGCGGGACCCGCGAAGACTGCTCATAGGGGGACATCTTGAACCACAACCCCTTTTCGCCCAGCATGTCGCCATGGTCGCTGATCACGATGATCACCGTGTTGTCGTCGAGATCCAGTGCTTGCAGCTGGGCGCGGATGCGCCCGATCTGGTCATCGATGTAGCTCACCGCCGCGTAGTAGGCGCGGCGCGCCCGGCGCACGCCGTCGAGATCCGGATAGCGCTGGTCGAAGCCGCTCATCGCGCGCAGGCGATGGCTATGCGGATCCTGGGCGGGGTCGGGAACCTCGGGGTGCGCCGGGTCGGGAATCTCGCCGTCGGCAAACCGGTCCCAGTGCTCGCGCGGCGGCTCATAGGGATCGTGCGGGTGGATGAAGGAGGTGACCATCAAGAACGGCAGGTCCTCGCCCGCGGCCTGGTTGGCCCGCACCCGGTCGTTGAGATGGCGCAAGGAACGGAACGTGACCTCATCGTCGAAGTCCTGCTGCACACTTGCCTTGGACACCCCGGCCTCGAAGACCGCGGCGGCATCGTGGTACCACTGCAAGCGCTGCTCCAGCGGGCGGGTCCAATCCGGGATCATGTCCAGATCCGCCGGGTAGACATCCGTGGTGAGCCGCTGCTCGAATCCATGCTGCTGGTCCGGGCCGATGAAGTGCATCCGGCCAATGAGGGCCGTGTGGTATCCGGCCCCGCGCAGCCGGTGGGCGAAGGTGGGAATCGAGGCGGCGAAGTCGTCGCCGTTGTCGAAGCAGCCCAGATCCGAAGGCATCTGTCCGGTCATCATCGAGGCGCGTGACGGGGCGCACAGCGGGGTGTTACAGTAGGCGCGGTCGAAAACCGCCCCGGATTCGGCCAATGCGTCGATATGCGGCGTCTTGGCTGCCTGATCTCCGTAGGCGCCAAGCGCTTGGGCGGCCATCTGGTCGGCTTGGATAACAATGATGTTAGGTCGTTTGATTGACATCGTTTTTCCTTTCGTAGTAACTGAAATTGGAGCTAGTTGATGAGTGCATGCTGTGGAGCCCAGCGATCGGGGAATACCCCTCCTGCGCGGCCGGTGCCGGCTGCGGCCCAGCAGGCAAGCCAGCTGGAGACCCTTGCGGCCCGGGCTCCGGAACAGCTGCGCCTGCTCGGATTGGCCGGCGGCAGCTTCCTGATGGGCAGCGAGGACGAACTGGCCTACCGGGCAGATGGCGAAGGCCCGGTGCGTGAAGTCGCCGTGGCGCCCTTCGCCATCGCCGCCACCGCGGTAACCGTCGCGGAATTCGCCGTTTTCGTCTTGGCCACCGGATACCGCAGCGATGCGGAAGTCCACGGGGATTCCCTGGTCTTCGACGGGAACTTGTCGAACGAAACACGCAGGCTTGCAACGCCCGACGAGCATGCCCCGTGGTGGTACACGGTCGCCGGGGCCAACTGGCAGCGACCCGAAGGTCCGGACTCGGATGCCCTGAAGCGGGCAAGCCATCCGGTGACCCACGTATCCCTGCGCGATGCCCGAAGCTACGCGCAGTGGGTCGGCGCCCGGCTGCCCAGCGAGGCGGAGTGGGAATTCGCCGCCCGGGGCGGGCTGGAGCAGCAGCCTTATCCCTGGGGCGCCGAATTCGAGCCCGGGGGACAGGCCCGGATGAAGACCTTCGCCGGAGAATTCCCGCATGGCCCCACCAGCCCGGTCGGCACCGTGGAGGTGGCCGCATATCCGCCCAACGGATTCGGCCTCTACAACATGACCGGCAACGTGTGGGAGTGGACCTCGGGGACCTTCTCCGCTGAGGATCCGCGTCCCGCCGTGCGCGGTGGTTCGCACATGTGCCACGCCTCGTATTGCCGGCGATACCGGACCTCGGCACGCACCGCCGTCACCGCCGACACCTCGCTGGCCCATACGGGATTTCGCTTGGCCGCCGACGTGAATTGAGCTGCGCCGCCGGCAATCGGCTCAACGCCGCGGTTCGCCGCCGGGTTTTTCCGGGGAGTCCACCACCGGCTGCAGTGAAATCTCCCCGGTTTTCGGATCCCAGCCGTCGGCCCACTCGCCCGTGGCGTAGCTGTACCCCACCGGCTGTCCGTTCTCGTCCGTGCGCTGATACCACTCGGTGTATTCCTCGCTGGTGGAATCCACATCGGCACCGGCTCCTTCGCCGGGCGTCGTGGCGACCACGTGCAGGGCGAAGTCGTCCCCGTAGCGGTCGACACCTTCGAATACCGCGTTGTTGATCGCATTTTCGGCGTAGTGGTGCCGCAGCGCGAACGGATCGGTCCGCAAATCGCGGAACCAGGCGACGATGATCAGCAGCATGATGAAGGCAAATGGGACCGCGCTGACGATGACCAGTTGCTGGAGCCCTGCCAAGGCGGAGGAATCACCGAGCAAGAGCATGACGACGGCGATCCCGGACATCACCAGGCCCCAGAAGACCACGATCCACCGGCTGGGTTCCTGATTGCCCCGGGAGGTCAAGATGCCCATCACCACCGAGGCCGAGTCAGCGGAGGTGATGAAGAAGATCGCCAGCACCACGATGGCCACGTACGGCAGCCACTGCAGGTACGGCAGATTCTCGATCATGGTGAAGAACACCTGCGGGGCGGGCATATCGGCGCTGAACCCCGGCATTCCCTGCTGGTACATCCAGATCGAGGTGCCGCCCATGATGCCGTAGGCGACAAAGAGCAGCGACGAGGGAATCAGGATCGTGCCCAGCAGGAACTGCCGGATGGTCCGCCCCCGCGAGATGCGTGCGATGAACGAGCCGACGAATGGCGACCAGGAGATCCACCAGGCCCAGTAGTACACGGTCCAGACGGACTGGAACTCCTGGGTTTCTGCGCCCCAGGACAGCGAACGCCCCATCAGCTCGAACATCGAACCGAGATATTCCATCAATGACGAGGGCAGCAGATTGAGCAGAAACAGCGTGGGGCCAAGGAACAGCACCAGCCCGACGATGCCCACGGTGAGGATGATGTTGATGCTCGACAGATACCGGATGCCCCGCGAAACCCCGGAAACCGCCGAGATGATGAAGGCAACCGTCAGCAGGAGAATCAGGATGACCAGCATGTTATTGGTCAGTTCACCCGCGCCGGTGACGATGGTGATGCCGGTGCCGATTTGCATCGCCGCAATGCCAAGGGCCGCCGCGGTGCCAAACAGGGTGGCCACGATCGCGAACACATCGATGAGCTTGCCGGCGAAGCCTTCCGAATATCGCTGGCCGAATAAGGTGCGGAAGATGGAGGACATGAGCAGTGCCCGGCCGCGGCGGTACGCCGCGTAGGCGATGGCACCGCCAACCAGCGCGTACATGGCCCAGGCATGGAAGCCCCAGTGGAAGTAGGTCTGCGCCATGGCGCCGTGCATGGCCTCGGTAGTTTCCGCTTGGTGCGTCAACGGCGGAGGGGCAATGAAATGCGTCAGCGGCTCGGACGGGCCGAAAAACAGTACTCCGATGCCGATGCCGGCCGCAAAGAGCATCGCGACCCAGGAGAATGTGCTGAATTCCGGCTTTTCACCGTCCTTGCCGAGGCATATTTTTCCATAGGGAGAGATCGCCAGGCCTATCAGGGAGACCAGGGTGATGATGGCGACGGTATTGAACAGCCAGCCCAGGTTGAGCGTGGACCAGGAGAACGCGGCGGAAGCTATATTGGCAACGCCGGCCGGATCGAGGATTCCCCACACGACGAATCCAATGGTCAGTGCCCCGGTGAGGCAGAGGACAAACTTGCTGACCTGGTAGCGACGACGCTGTTCGTCGATTCCGATACCCGGAACAAGCGCCGGGTGGATATTATGCGGATATCCGGGTCGGCGAAAATCGAGATTGGGCAACCGCCGCCGAGACTTTTTCCGTTTTCGGTCCTGCGCAGTTTCCGCCCCAGGGGTGGGCCGGGTTTCATCGGTTTTGGACATGGAAATTCTACCTTTGGTGATGCAGGGGCACCCCGGCGGCGTGGGAACAGGCATGGCGGATGAGAGAGCGAACGACATGACTGATCGGCCAACGGGGGCGCGGTGCGATTAAGGAGCTGGGATGAGTGAGCCGGCATCGAAGCCATGCTCAAGTGGAACCAAGCCATCGAGGCCTGGTTCTAAAGTGCCTACACGGGTGCCGTGTGGCTACGGCTCGCAGCCCCACCAGCCAATGGCATTGGATTCCCAGGAATCATTCTCGTAGCCTGCGGTTCGCCGAGGAGAGTTTATGCGAAGCTTCTCAGCTGCATTGATGCTGGACAGATTGCGCGCAACAGAGATCGACCAGTCCGTGGACTGTGTGTGGAAATCGACGTGGCGCATGACACAAGACCCTAGACGTGGCGCATCACGGAGTCAAGGAAGCCCGGAAAAATCTTCGTACCAAGAAGCCGCGTCCGGCCCTCGATCGGTTCCTGCGCCAGCGGATGTTCCGGCGCGGTGCCCGATCGGACGCACTTATCCACAGATTTTTCTGGCGCATCCCGGCAGGCCGCGCATCGGGGCACACTGGTCTGCATGGACACCACCGACCTGGATCAGGCCCTCGACGGGTACGGCCAGCTGCTGGAGACGCTGCAACCGGCCGACGCCGAGGCGTGCCGCCGGATCGACGGGGCCGCGCTGCGGGCGGTCATCGAACAAGAGACCCAGGTGCTCATCGGATTGCGGCGGGCGTTGCAGGACACCGCAGACCCACGCCTGGCCCTGGAACTTCTGGCCGCCGCGAAGCGGATCCAGGATGAATGCACCCGGATGAGCCTGGTGGCCGCGGATCGGCTGGCCGCCACCAACGCGCACCAGCTGGAAGCCGAAGAGCTCAGCGAACTGCGCGTCCAGCCCGCCGACACCACCCGCGCCGCACGCCGCGCTTCCGGGCGCTCCTGCTTCAAAGACCCTGCAGAGCTGCTGGCCAGCTGGCTGAAGATCAGCTACGCCAGGGCCAGGCGGATGATGCTCGACGCCAGCGACCTGATCGGGCGTCGTGATCCCGCAGGGCAACCGGTGCCGCCGCGCTTCCCGCATCTGGGCCAGCTGCTCGATGATCCGAAGGTCAGCCCCGAGGCGGTCTGCGAGACCAGCAAGAAGATCTCGCGCCGCGAACCGGAAGACACCACCTTTGAAGGCACCCCGACCGAGCCGACGCTGCTGGACAACTCCGGAATCGCGGTTGAAGAACGTGCGGCACAGATCCTGCACGATGAGCTGACCGAGAAGGAAGCCGAGAAGAAGATCGGCAGCCTGATCACGATCGCCAGCTCTCATCCCGAGACCTCCACCGCTGCGGCGCTGTGCCGGGGCATGTATCGGCGGCAAACCAGCAACCCACAGGTCGTTGAATTCGTTTTGCGCGTCGGGTTGCTCGAAGCCGAAATGCTCGACTCGCTGATCGCCCAGGCGAACAACCCGAAAACCCAGGCCGGCCAGCGCGCACGGCAAAACCCGGGTCATTCCGGGACGGCGCAGGGATCGGACTCCCTGCCCGAACAGCCCCAGCTGCCGGACTTCCTGCCTCCCGAGGCGGCCGGTGCCCGGTGGGAACCGGAGGCGCCGCAGATGCGGGTGAGCCCACCGGAACGAGCGTTGAATGCGCTCCTGGAACTGCTGGGCACCTCCGGAGAGGACGCCGGGAGACGCCGCATCGAACCCGAGGTCATCGTCCACATGAAGCTCGATGATCTGCGAAACCTGGCCGGGGCCCACGGGCGAACGGCCCATGGAATGGATCTTCCGCCGGGGGAGCTGAGAAAGCTCCTATGCGATGCGAAGATCATTCCGGCGGTGTTCGGCGGGCGCGGTGAACTTCTGGACTTCGGCCGAGCTAAGCGGCTGGTTCCGCCGAGCCTGCGCAAGGCGGTGCTGGCGCGGGACCGTGGATGCCTGGTGCCTGGCTGCACCACGCCTCCGGAACGGGTGGAAATCCACCACATCAAATCCCACGCCGACGGCGGGGATACGAGCCTGGAAAATTCCGGGCCAGGCTGCGACGCGCACCATACGGCCTATGACCTCGGAATTATCAAGGTCATCTTCCAGGACGGGCTGCCGTGGGTGATCCTGCCCAAGCACATCGACCCGGAGCAAAAGCCGCGGCGCAATACCTACTGGGGCGAGGACGGCTAGCCGGAGTTCCCTTGCGCCGAACCGCGGCCTGGTCAATACGAGACCGAGCCCCACGAGCCGGCCGGCTGAGGCAAGGCAACGTCCGCCCGCTGCACCCTGATCTATGCGGAACTGCTACGATGAGGCACCCCAAAGCAAAGGAGCCTCCCGTGGGCAAGGTGGTCATGTACGGCTCGGTGTCGGTGGACGGTTTTATCGCGGATGCGAACGACCAGCCCGGAGCGCTGTTCGACTGGTTGACCGGCGGCGAAGTCCCGTTGGACGAGAGCGGCGCATTGAAGGTGTCGCAGGCATCCTACGACTACACCCGGCCATACTGGGACCGGATCGGGGTGACGATCGTCGGCCGCCACGTCTTCGACATGACGGATGGCTGGGACGGGAAGCCGCCGAGCGGGGTCGAGCACATGGTCGTCGTGACGCACCGGCCGAAGCCCGAGGGCTGGGATCCCGAGGCGCCTTTTCACTTCGCCGACGGCGTCGCCGCAGCCGTGGCCAAGGCGCAGGAGCTCGCCGGTGAGCGCATCGTCGAGGTCTCCGCTGGCGATGTTGGCGGCCAGGCGCTGGCCGCGGGCCTGGTCGACGAGGTGCGCATGGACGTCGTTCCCGTCGTGTTCGGCTCCGGCAAGCGCTACTTCGGGCCGGCCCACGCCCAGCACCCGCTGGAGGATCCCGACGCGGTGATTCAGGGCGACCGGGTGCTCCACCTGTGCTACCCGGTGCGCCGTTAACCGAGCGTGCTGCAACGACAAAATCCCGGGGCGCTGGCGAATTCAATCGCTAGCGCCCCGGGATTTGCACGGAGTAGCGCAGGCAAGCTGCGCCGGCTAGGTGCCTAAGGTACCCAGGTTCTGGAACTTCTGCTGCCGGCGCTCCAACCTGTATTCGTCGGGAATCACCCGGGCCAAGGAAACCTCGGCGGCGATCGCCGCACAGAGCTTCTGCGCGAATTCACGCGGGTGCCCGGCGGCCTCATCGAGCTCGTCGACCACGTGGTCGACCAGCCCGAAAGCGCACAGCGAGCCGACTCCGATGCGTTGCGCGCGGGCCATCTGCGGGGCCTGCTCGATGCTGCGGTGGATGATGGCGCTCGCGCCTTCCGGCGGCAGCGGCGAGAGCCACGAATTCTGCGCGGCAATGGTCCGGTCGGCCGGGAGCAGCGCCAGCGCGGCCCCGCCGGTGCCTTGGCCAAGCAGCACCGATACCGAGGGGGAGCGAAGCCCGATCAGCTCGCTCAGCGACCGGGCGATCTCGCCGGCCAGCCCGCCTTCTTCGGCCTCGGCCGAAAGCTCGGCCCCGGTGGTGTCGATGATGGTCACCAGGGCCAGGCCGAGCTCCTGGGCCAATTGCATGCCGCGGCGTGCCTCGCGCAAGGACGCTGGGCCCATGCTGGAGGTGCTCAGGTGGCGTGGACGCTGCTGGCCAAGTACCACGCATCGCTGGTCGCCGAAGCGCGCCAGCGCGAGAATCAGGCCGGGGTCCTTTTCGCCCTGCCCGGTCCCGTTCAGCGGCAGTGCGTCATCGGCGGAGGCGAGAACCATGCGGGTATCCGGGCGGCGCGGATTGCGGCTGATCTGCACCGATTCCCACACATCAGGCGTGCTGCCGGGCACCGTCCGGCCCAGCGGCGCGGGCAACGAAGTGCTCACCTCGGTCGGCTGCAGGATCCGCAACGCCCGCAGCACCAGCTCGGGCAGTTCCTGCGGGGCGACCACCGCGTCGATCAGCCCCTTGCGGAAGAGGTTCTCGGAGACCTGCACTCCTTCGGGGAACTTTTCCCCAGATAGCGCCTCATAGACGCGGGGTCCCAAGAAGCCGAGCAGCGCTTCGGGTTCGGCCACGGTGATATGTCCCAGCGAACCCCAGGAAGCCATCACCCCGCCGGTGGTCGGATGGCGCAAATACACCAAATAGGCCAGACCGGCTTCCTTATGCCGGCGCACCGCATCGGTGATCGCAACCATGCCGAGGAAGGCCAGGGTGCCTTCCTGCATCCGAGTGCCGCCCGAGGCGGGTCCGGCGAGCAGGGGCAGCCCTTCGCTGGTGGCCCGCGTGATCGCGGCGACGATGCGTTTCACCGCGGCTTGCCCGATGGACCCGGCCAGGAATTTGAACTCCGAGACGATCACCGCCACCGGCCGCCCTTGGATCATTCCCTTGCCGGTGAGCACCGATTCATCGGCACCGCTCTTGAGCCGCGCGGCGTCCAGATCCGCCGCGTAGCTTTCGCTGAGCTCGGGCTGGTGCGGGGTGCTGTCCCAGGATTCAAAGGAGCCTTCGTCCAGCACGATGCCGAGCAGTTCGGCCGCGCCGAGGCGAGCGGTTTTGGTGTTCATGACCGTTCTTCCCTTCCGGCGTCCAGCCATTGTTCGATGTCCGCGGCGTCGGCGTTCAGCAACGGTGGGGCGCTATGCCTGGTTTTGGTGGTTTCCGCGCTGGTGGCGGGGTCGAAGAAACGCAATGGCGGGCCGGGGAGGCTGATCTTGCCCAGCACCTCATGCTCGACCTCGACGATGAGCCCCTGGGATTTGACCTGTTCCCATTCGTAGACTTCCTCGATGCTCCGCACCTTGCCCGAGGGGATGCCGGCCGAGTCGAGCAGGGCCAGAAGTTCGGTTGCCCCGTAGCCGGAGAAGGCCTGCTCGATGAGCGGGTTCAGCTGCGACCGGTGCTCCACGCGGGCGGCATTGCTGGCGAAGCGGGCATCGTCGGGTGCCAGGCCGAAGGTCGCCGCGAATTTCTGCCAGAGTTTTTCGCTGCCGACGCTGATCTGCACCTTGCCTCCGTTGCAGGGGTAGAGGCCATAGGGGGCGATGGACGGGTGGTGGTTGCCGATGGCGTGGGGGTTCTGGCCGGCTACGGTGGCCCGGGTTCCTTGGAATGCGTGCACCCCAACGATCGAGGCGAGCAGCGAGGTGCGCACCACCTGTCCGCGTCCGGTCTGCTCGCGTTCCAGCAGTGCCGCCAGGGCGCCAAAGGCGCCGTACATCCCGGAGAGCAGATCCGCGATGGGCACCCCGACCTTCTGCGGATCCTCGGGGCCGGAACCGGTAATCGACATCAGCCCGGCCTCGCCCTGCAGGATCTGGTCGTAGCCGCTGCGGTGGGCCTCGGGCCCGTCGTGGCCGAAGCCGGTGATGGACATGATCACCAGCCGCGGATTGAGCTCGTGCAGCACCGCGGTGCTGAATCCGAGCCGCTCCAGCACCCCGGTGCGGAAGTTCTCCATCAGCACGTCGGCGTGCTTGATCAGCTCAACGAGCTTTTCCTTGTCCGCCGCGGCTTTCAGGTTCAGCGACAGCGACTGCTTATTGCGGTTGCAGGAGAGGAAATAGGTGGCTTGCGGGTTGTCCTCCGGTCCGGCAAAGGGCGGACCCCAGCCTCGGGTGTCGTCCCCGGTTTCGACGGATTCCACCTTGATCACCTTGGCGCCAAGGTCGCCCATCATCATTCCCGCATGGGGCCCGGCCAGCGCCCGGGTCAGGTCGAGCACCACGTATCCGTTTAAGGGACCGGCGGTGGTTGACTGCATTTTCTCGGCAACGGCCGTCGTAGAGCTCAAGGCTCCTCCTAGCAAATCTTGGATTGAATGGGGAGTGCGGGCTTAGAGCCAGCCCGGCAGCACCAGCGTGGCCCAGGCCAGCAGCGGTCCGACGAGGACAACGATGCCGCCGTAGCCGAGGACCTGCTTGTAGAAGCGGTCCTTGTCCGTGCCTTCCGGCGCATTGGCCAGCACCAGCGCACCGTTGGTGGAGAACGGGGAAACATCCACCACGGTGGAGGCGATGGCCAGCGCGCAGATCAGGCCGATAGCGCTGATGGATCCGGTGTTGAGGAAGGGGATGGCCAGCGGGATCAGCGCCGCCAGGATGGCGGTGGAGGAGGCGAAGGCCGAAACGAGTGCGCCGATGTAGCAGATCAGCAGGCCCGCCAGCAGCGGTGCGCCCAGGGTGGCCACGGCGTTGGAGGCATATTCGATGGTTCCGGCTTCTTGGAGCACACCGACGAAGGTGAGCATGCCGCAGATGAGCAGCACCGTGGACCAGCTGATCTTGTTGACCGCGCCCTTTTGCCCGGCCGGGTTGACCAGGGCGAGGAAGACCGCGATGGTGATGGATACGAATCCGACATCGACCTTGAAGCCCAGGGCGATCACGGCCAGGGCGATCAGCCCGATGATCGTCATGGTCTGTCCGAAACGCTGGCCGGGCGCCTTGGGCGCTGCGCCGTCTCCGGCCGGATCGCGTGGCCCGTAGGTGCCCGATCCGCTGCCCTTGAAATCGACGTCGGCCCCGCGGGTGCCCACGGATACCGACAGGCGTGCCTCCGCGACGCGTTCGGCAATGGCGCCGGCGCGCTGTCCGGCGAGCTTCTTGCCGCCGAGCACCAGGAAGAGCACGACCGCGATGACGAGGTTGAATACGAAGCTGGTCAGGAACAATGCGGTGGGGCTGAAGGGGAAGCCGGCTTCTTCGATGAGTCCGTTGACGATGACGCCGTAGACGGCGATCGGGGAGAAGCCGCCGGCCTGCGCGCCGTGCACGATGAGCATGCCCATCATCAGCGGGTTGATCTTGTATTTCTGGGCGAAGGTCAGACCGATCGGCGCGATGATCGCTACCGCCGCCGGGCCCAGGGCGCCGATGGAGGTGATGGCCGCGGTGATGGCGAACATGACCCAGGGGATCAGCGAGATTCGATTGTCGACGAGCTTCACCGCCTTGTCCACCAGGACGTCGATGGTGCCGTTATTCTGCGCGATGGCAAACAGATAGGTGACGCCGACCAGGGTCAGGAACAATCCTCCGGGGAAGTTCGCGAGGATGTCCTTGGCATCCATGCCGAGAAAAACCGTGCCGAGCAGAAATGCTCCGACGAAGGCCAAAGCCCCCATGTTGATCGGGAACATCGTGGCAATTATGAACATCACCGCCAGCACGATGATGGAAACAAGCGCGACAGACATGGGAATTCCTTTTATTGAAGGTTGCGTGGTCGTTGATTTGCCTGTGATGGGCATCACTGGCTCACTGGCCTAGCCTCCTAGACTCTCGGTGTCTTGTCAAGCGAATTTTCGGTGTAGGTTTGAGCTATAACGCATTCGTGAGGAAGGAATCAAGGTGGCTGAAGCCAAGAAGCCCAGGCAGTTTGCAAAGGTGCAACGCCCGCGGCTCTATGAGCAACTGATGCAGCAGATCCTGACTTTTGTGGAAGAAGAGCAGCTCGGCCCCGGCGACCATCTGCCGGCGGAACGCGAATTGGCGGAGCAGCTGGGCGTTTCGCGGGCGACTCTCGCCCAAGCGCTGGTGGCTTTGGAAGTTCTCGGAGTCATCGATGTGCAGCATGGCACCGGAGCGGTGCTGATGTACCGGCCCAGCGTCGCCACCGTGCTGCGCGATCTGCGGGCGCACAAAAACCGCTTGCCGGATATCGTCGAGGCGCGCAGCACCTTGGAGGTCAAGCTGGCCGCGCTGGCCGCCGAGCGCCGCACGGAGGCCGACCTGCAGAAAATTGACCAGGCGCTGGAGGTGATGGCCGCAGAAATCGGCGATGGCGGACGCGGCGCGCGCGGGGATGAGCTGTTCCATGAGGCGATCACGGGAGCGGCGAAGTCATCAGTGCTGCAGAAGCTGATGACGTTCATCGCCGAGATGGTCCTTGAAACCCGCATCGAATCCCTCGGGCAGCCCGGTCGTCCCGAGCGTTCGCTGGAGTCCCACCACAAGATCGCCGACGCCATCCGCGCTGGTGATGCCCAAGGCGCCGCCGATGCCATGGGTGAGCATATTGAGATGGTGTCCGATGTGGCATTGCTGAAGGACGATAACTAGTCGCATCACAGGTGCCTTCGGCCCGTGGGACGGACGTGCCCCGGTGCCTCGGCTCTAGTATTCCTGCATGTGCGCGGCGATCTGCTGAATTAAGGCGCTGACCAGGGCAGGTTGTCGCCGCCTTGGCATCGTGAGGATCTGCGCGGTGCGTTCGGCCAACGCCGGATGGTCGATCGGGATGAATTTCAGGCCGTGGCTCAGGCCGTCGCGGCGGGCGAAATGGCTCAATAGAGTCACCCCGGCTCCGGAGCGCGCAAACTCCATTGCCGGGTTGATGTGATCCGTGGTCAGCACGATTTTAGGTGTGAGGCCTGCCATGGACGTGGCTATGTCGAAGAGCTCGCGTTGGGTGATGCCTTTCGCGGGCATGGACATCGGATAGTCGCATAGCTCGGCCAGCGACACCTCGGTGCGAACCGCCAGGGGATGCCCGGTGCTGACGACGGCATATGCCGGCGCAGGGCAGGAATGCTCGACGTTGACGCCGCGCTGCGGCCCCAGCGCAAAAATTGTGGCGAGGTCCGCCGTTCCTTCGATGACTTGCCGGGTGGCCTCCGCGGAGGGCAAGACGCTCAGGTGAACCGAAACCTCGGGGTGCTCCTTGCAAAAGGCCGACACCGCCCGCGGTGTCAGCGATGCCGCCAGCCCCTCCGAGCTGACCACCTCGATGATCCGCGATGCCCCGATGGACAGTTCGCTCAGATCATGGGTCAGCTGCTCGCCCTCGGCCAGCATGCGACGGGTATGCGCCAGCAACAGGACTCCCGCATCCGTCAATTCCATTCCACGGGCGTGGCGGCGGAAAACCGCGGACCCGACTTGATGCTCGAGCTGGGTGATCTGGCGGCTAATGGCCGAAGCGGAAACATGCTGGGCTTCGGCCGCTTCGGAGATGGAGCCGGTGCTGGCCACTTCGTGGAAATAGCGCAGCGCGGTCGGCAACGTTTGCATTCCTGGGAACTCCGCTCGACTAGCATTTTGCGTTTAACTCAAACCTCATGCAGGAAACGGCACTGGTGCGCACGTAATTCATCTCCTACTGTGATCTACAGTACCTCACTGGGATAAGGGAGAAACCATGCAGAATAGACGAGATTTACTGGCTACTGCGGATCAATATGTCGACTCGGGCCAGCTGTTCGAGGATCTGTCCGAACTAGTTGCCTGCCCTACCGTCAGCACCGACGCAGCCATGAGAGTTGCAATGAACTCATATCTTGATGAGGTATTGCGCGCCAGGCTGGAGCGCATGGGTTTCACGGTGCAGTTGGATCTCGACTGGCAAGGTTCGGGCAATTCCTTCCTTCGCGCGGTGCGCACCGAACACCATCAGCACCCAACGGTGCTCTGCTATGGGCACGCCGATGTGGTTGATGGCCAAGCCGGCCAGTGGGACGAAGGACGCGAGCCCTTCGTCCTGAGCGCCGAGGGCGACAGATGGTACGGACGCGGAACCGCAGATAACAAGGGCCAGCATTTGGTGAACCTCAAGGCACTGGAGATGGTCCTGGCCCAGCGTGGCGCGCTCGGGTTCAACCTCGTCTTCCTCTTCGAAGCCGGCGAGGAAATCGGTTCGCCGCACCTGCAGGAATACGCCGCCGCCCATCGTGGTCAATTGGCCGCAGACGTGTTCATCGCCTCCGACGGTCCCAGGCTGTCCGCCGAGCGGCCCACGATATTTCTCGGCGCGCGCGGTGGAGCCACCTTCGAACTCAGCGTTCCGCTGCGTCCGGGCGGCTACCATTCGGGCAATTGGGGCGGGCTCTTGCGCAACCCCGCGACCACCCTCGCAGGTGCCATCGGAGTGCTCGTCGATGGCCATGGGCGCATCCAGGTGCCGGAGTTGCTTCCTAGCCAATTGCCTTCCTCGGTGCGCCAGTCGCTCGAAATGGTCAAGGTGGGCGGTGGCGCGCAGGATCCTGAACTGGATCCCCATTGGGGCGACACCAGCCTGAGCCCCGCTGAGCGGCTCTATGGCTGGAATACCTTGGAGGTACTCGCCCTTCGCTCCGCCGATATTTCCCGGCCGGTTAATGCCATTCCCGGCGAAGCGCGCGCGGTATTGCAGCTGCGCTTTGTGGTTGGCACAGATATGCATGAGCTGGAGGGAGCGATTCGCCGGGCGTTGAACGAGGCCGGGTATCCAATGGTGCAGCTGAAAATGGGCCAGTGCTTCGCGGCGAGCCGAATCGACCCCGATAACCCATGGGTGCGCTGGGCCAGCGATTCTGTCCAGCAGACCACGGGCATGCCCACCGTGGTGCTGCCGAATATCGGAGGCTCGCTGCCCAATGAGGTCTTTGAAGCAACTCTGGGCCTGCCGACGTTGTGGATCCCGCACTCCTATCCGGGGTGCCAGCAGCACGGGCCCAATGAGCACGCCCTGGAATCGGTGCTGCGGCAGGGATTGAAAATGATGTGCGGACTCTTCCATGACCTGGGAACTCGCAATGACCTGCCACGCACGGTGGCGTTGACCAATGAGAAGATTTAGGACCCAGCATGGAAAATCACCAGCAATCACCAGTTGAGGAACAAGCCGGCCTGCATCAACGGCCGGAGCGTGCCGCCTCCGGCGCGCCGCAACGCCGCCAGTCAGCAGCCCGCGGGATTGCCGCGGCCACCGTTGGAAATGCGCTGGAATGGTACGACATGTCCATCTACGCGCTGCTGGCCATCTATATCGGCCACAATTTCTTCCCCTCGGATAATCCGGCGGTAGAAGTCATCCAGGCCTTTGCGGTCTTCGGCGTCTCCTATCTGATTCGTCCGCTGGGCGGGCTGGTGCTGGGGTCGTATGCGGACCGCAAGGGGCTGAAAAAGGGGCTGATCCTGACCATCAGGCTCATGGTGCTGGGCACGGCGATCATTGCCCTGATGCCGGGCTATGACACGATCGGGATGCTGGCCCCGCTGGGACTCATCGTGGGCCGGCTCGTTCAGGGATTCTCCGCCGGCGGAGAGTTCGGCGCGGCCACCTCCTACCTGCTGGCGCAGAACAAGGAGCGCAAGGGATTCCTCGGCAGCTTTCAATTCGCCAGCCAGGGGTTGGGTGCCTTGATGGCCGCGATCACGGTGGTCGTCTTGACGAGCATTTTCACCACCGAGCAAATGAACGAGTGGGCCTGGCGCATCCCGTTCTTCATCGGCCTGCTGGTGGGACCAGCCGGCTGGTGGATACGGCGTCACGTCGACGAAGCACCGTTGCCGGAACGCCCTGCCACCGGCCCGCAGGGCGCAGTGCCCGCGGTGCATGCTCCGGTACGCGAGCTCTTTCGCTCCAATAAGGTCTCGGTGCTCATGGCCGGCGGCGGGCTCGCCATTTCCACGGCGCTGAACTTTGTGCTGCAGTACATGCCGACCTTCGGCATCAACCACCTGGGGATGAGCCCTACGATCTCGTTCTCCTCGCTGATTATTTCCGGGGTCATCCTGACCTTCGCCACCCCGGTGGTCGGGCACCTTTCGGATCGCTTCGGCAGGCTGCGCATCATGGTTCCGGCGGCGCTGGCGATCATGGTGCTGACTATCCCGTTGTTCCTCTGGCTGATCGCGGGCCAGACCTTCCTGGTGCTCGCGGTCGTCATGACGATCCTGGGGCTGCTGAAGGCGTTGTATTTCGGTGCGCTGCCCTCGGTGATGGCGGACGTCTTCAGCGATTCCACGCGGGCTACGGGACTTTCGTTCAGCTATAACGCGGCGGTGGCGGTATTCGGCGGATTCACCCCGATGATTTGCGCTTTCCTCATCGAGGCCACCGGGCAGCCGATCGCACCAGGTTATTACCTGGCGGTGCTGTCCATCGTCAGCATCGTGGCGCTGGGCTCGGCATTCCGTTTCCGGGCGGTGCGGTAGGGCGGGTGGCGCACGAACCCCTGTGTGGCGCCCCGGCAGCCTGAAGGGGAATGAGGGGCAACGGCAAAACCCCGGGGCGCCAGCGAATCTAATCGCTAGCGCCCCGGGGTTTTCACGTAGTAGCTCAGGGAAGCTACGTCGGTGGGTTCCTAGACCTGGTTTCCGAGCTTGAAGCCCTTGGAAGCCTGGCCGCGGTAGGTGCCGGTCTCGTCCTTCTCGCGGGTGTAGGAGAAGCCGTCGGCGCCGACGGTCACCGCCATTTCCGAATTATCGGTGCGCTCGATGATTTCCTGCACGTTGCCGTCCAGGTCCAGCACCTTCGAGGCTTCGGTGTACCACGATGGAACTACTGGGTTGCCCCACCAGTCGCGGCGCTGGTTGTCGTGCACATCCCAGGTGATGACCGGGTTGTCCGGGTCGCCGGTGTAGTAATCCTGGGTGTAGATCTCGATGCGGTGGTCATCTGGATCCAGGATGTAGAGGTAGAACGCGTTGGACACACCGTGGCGGCCCGGGCCGCGCTCGATGCGGTCCGAGATGCGCAGCGCGCCCATCTTGTCGCAGATCTGGATGATGTTGTGCTTCTCGTGGGTGGAGAAGGCCACGTGGTGCAGGCGCGGGCCGTTGCCGCCGGTCAGCGCGGTGTCGTGCACGGTGCCCTTGCGGTGCATCCAGGCGGCGTAGGTGGTGCCTTCTTCGTCCTGGATGTCCTCGGTGACGCGGAAGCCCAGGTCTTCGAGGTACTTGCGGCCGCGCGGCACATCCGGGGTGACCTGGTTGAAGTGGTCCAGGCGGACCAGCTCGCCGGCGGAGTACAGGTCATAGCGCATGTGCAGGCGCTCGACGTGCTCGGTCTCGAAGAAGAACTCGTACGGGAAGCCCAGCGGATCCTCGACGCGCACGGCATCGCCGATGCCGCGCACGAAGCCTTCGCTGCGGCGCTCGGTGCGGCAGCCCAATTCCTTGTAGTACGCCTCGGCGGCGTCGACCTCGGCGGTGGAACGCACACGGAAGGCCATGGCCTTCAGCGCGGCCACCGGGCCGAGGGTCAGCACCAGGTTGTGGTGGATGAACTCCTCGAAGGAACGCAGGTAGATCTGCGTGTCGTCCTCGTAGGACACGTGCAGGCCGAGCACGTCCACGTAGAACTTGCGCGAGGCGGCCAGGTCGGTGACGACCAGTTCGGCGTAGGCGCAGCGCAGGATGTCCGGCGCTGGAACCGAGGGGGTGGCGATGGGGTTGGAAATCTCTTTGCTCATTGTGTTGCTCCTTTGCGAATGGGCAGGGTAAGTAATTAGGCGCCGAACTTCGGGGTGTGCACGTCTCCCAGGGTGATGTGCACGGCCTGCTGGTCGGTGTAGAAGTCGATCGAGCGGTAGCCGCCCTCGTGGCCCAGGCCCGAGGCCTTCACTCCGCCGAAAGGCGAACGCAGGTCGCGCACGTTGTGCGAGTTCAGCCACACCATGCCGGCCTCGATGTCCTGCGCGAAGTTGTGGGCACGCTTCAGGTCGTTGGTCCACAGGTAGGCGGCCAGGCCGTACTTGGTGTTGTTCGCCAGCTCCAGGGCTTCTTCCTCGGTGTCGAAGGGGGTGATTCCCACGACCGGGCCGAAGATCTCTTCCTGGAAGATGCGTGCATCGGGTGCGACATCGGCGAACACGGTCGGGGCGACGTAGGAGCCGTTTTCCTGGCCTTCGGGCAGGTTCTCCGGGCGGCCGCCGCCGGCGACCAGGCGGCCTTCGGACTTGCCGATTTCCACGTAGCTCATGACCTTGTTGTAGTGCTCCGGGTGGACCAGCGCGCCGACCTGGGTGGTTGGATCGTGCGGATCGCCGACCTTGATGTTCTTCGCCCGGGCCGCGTAGGCCTCGACGAACTTCTCGTAGATGCCGCGCTGGACCAGGATGCGCGAGCCTGCGGTGCAGCGCTCGCCGTTCAGCGAGAACACGCCGAACAGGGTGGAGTCGATGGCCGCGTCGAAGTCTGCATCGTCGAACACGATGGCCGGGGACTTGCCGCCCAGCTCCATGGACATGCCCTTGAGGTTCTCCGCGCAGTTGCGGAAGATCAGCTGGCCGGTGGAGGATTCGCCGGTGAAGGAGATCAGCGGGACCTTCGGGTGCTTGACCAGTGCGTCGCCGGCTTCCTCGCCGATGCCGTTGACCAGGTTGAAGACACCGGCGGGCAGGCCGGCCTCTTCGAAGATGGTGGCCCACAGCGAAGCGGAGAGCGGGGTGAACTCCGCCGGCTTGAGCACCACGGTGCAGCCGGAGGCGATCGACGGGGCGAGCTTCCAGGATTCGAGCATGAACGGGGTGTTCCAGGGGGTGATCAGCCCGGCGACGCCGATGGGTTTGCGGTTCACGTAGTTCAGCTGCGAGCCCGGGACCTTGAGCGCATTGTCGTGCTGGGCGACGATCAGGTCGGCGAAGAAGCGGAAGTTCTCCGCGGCGCGCTGGGCCTGGCCCTTGGCCTGGGTGATCGGCAGGCCGGTGTCGAAGGTTTCCATCTCGGCCAGGCGGTCCTGCTGGGCAACGACCGCGTCGGCGATCTTGTACAGCACGTTGGCGCGTTCGCGTGGCTTCATCTTCGGCCATGGGCCGTTGTTGAAGGCCTCGGTGGCGGCGGCGACCGCTGCGTCGATATCGGCCTGCTGGCCGGCGGCGGCGGTGGCGTAGTCCTGGTTGGTGACCGGGTCCAGGACGCCGAAGGTTTCCCCGCCGATGGAATCGACGAACTTGCCGCCGATGTAGTGCTGCAGGTGGGTCGGCAGGTTTTCCGGAACGAAGTGCTTGCTCATGGATGTTTTCCTTTCGCGTGGCTTTCAACTGTGAAAGTCATGAAATTGTGAAATCTTTTTCGGTGGCTGGGCGGAGGCTAGATGACCGAGGGGGCCATTCCGGCCTGGTCCAGATAGGCGTTGAGCGTATTGGTGCGGTGGGTGCGGGCGGCCTCTTCGATTTCCCGGGGGGAGGCGTGGGCGCGGATGAGTTCCAACAGGTGCTGGTGCTCTTCCACCGAGGCCCTGGCGCGGTGCGGGATGTGGGTGAAGGAGCTGGCTCGCATGGCCGCGAGCCGGCGCCAGCCGCGCTGCACCAGGTCCAGGATGTGCGGGTTCGGGCACTGGCTGTAGAGCTGCTGGTGGAACTCGTTGTTCAACGCGGTGAAGGCCACCGGGTTGAAGTCCTCCAGGCACTGGCGCATCGCGTCGTTCAGCTCCTGCGCCCGCTTCAGCCACGCCTCGTCCATCGCCGCCGCCGCAAGTGCGGTGGCGGCCGGTTCGATGACCGCGAGGGTCTGCATGGTGTGCAGGTACAGGGTGGAGTCGACCTGCGCGACGGTGGCGCCCACATTGCGGGTGAAGTGCACCAGACCTTCGGCTTCCAAGCGTCGGATGGCCTCGCGTACCGGGACCACCGAGCAGCCCAGTTCTTCGGCGATGGTTCCCAGAACGAGTCGGTAGCCCGGGGAGTAGGCCCCGTTGACGATCCGTTCGGAGACCAGCGCGTAGGCGACCTCTGACTTGGAATTGCTCATTACAGTTCCCAGCTGGCCAGATCCGGGGATCCGGCGTCCTTCCAGGCGTTGTACTTGGTCTTCCACTCGGCGTTCATCGGGAACAGGCCCTCGATGCCGTGGCCGCGCTGGACCATGGCGAAGATGAACTCGTCGTTGGATTCGGTGATCATCGCTTCGGCGGCGACCTCTTCGACCAGTGCCGGCGGGATCACCACGATGCCGTCCGAGTCCGCCACGATGACATCCCCGGGCTGCACCGACACGCCGCCGCAGGCCACGGTCAGGTCCTTGTCCCAGGCCACGTGCTTGCGGCCGAGGACCGCGGGGTGCGCTCCGTTGTAGAAGACCGGGATCTCCAGGTTGCTCACCGCGTCAAGGTCGCGCACGCCGCCATCGGAGATGATCGCCGCGGCGCCCAGCTGCTGGCTGCGCAGGGCGAGGATGTCGCCCAGGGTGGCCGAGCCGGTTTCCCCGCGGGCCTCCATGACCAGGATTTCGCCGTCGCCGAGGGAGTCGATGGACTGCTTCTGCATGTTGTAGCCGGCGCCGTGGGCCTTGAACAGGTCCTCGCGGTTAGGGATGTAGCGCAGGGTGCGGGCGGTGCCGATCACGCGCTTCATGCCCTTGGTGGCGCCGGGGACTTCGATGTTCACGTTGTTCAGCCCGCGCTTGCGCAGGGTGGCGGACAAGGTGGCGGTGGCCACCGCGGCGAGCTGCTCGCGGACCTTGTCGGTGAGCACCGACTTGCCGGTGACAAGCGCTGGCATGCCGGCGGTTTCGCGGTCGCCGTAGGCATCTTCCTTGTCTTTGTCGGTGACCTTTGGCTGGTTGCCGAAGGCCGCGAAGGTCTGGGTGCCCTCGACCGCGGTGGTCTTCAGCCGGCCGGTGGTGGCGCCGGAGAGCAGGTCGGTGACCTCAACCTCGACGACGTCGCCCGGGAAGAAGACGGTGGAGCCGGCCGGGGTGCCGGTGAGGATGACGTCCCCTGGCTGCAGGGTCATCTGCTGGGAAAGATCCGCGACGATCTGCGCGAAGGAGAAGAGCAATTCCGAGGTGTCGGCGTCCTGGGCGATCTGGCCGTTGACCCAGGTCTGCACGCGCAGCTTGGCTGGATCCAGCTCGGCCGCCGCGAGGGCGGTGGGGCCCATCGGGGTGTAGCCGTCGCCGGACTTCGAGCGGATGTTCGAGCCCTTGTCCGCGTACTTGATGTCGTGGACGCCGAGGTCGTTCGAGGCGGTAACCGAGCCGACGTAGCTCCAGGCTTCCTCAACCGAGACGCGGCGGGCGGCCTTGCCGATGATCAAGGCGATTTCGCCTTCGAAGGCGAGTAGCTCGGTGCCGGCCGGGCGTTCAACGGTGGAACCGGTGGTCGCCAGCGAGCTGGTGGCCTTCATGAAGTAGCTCGGGAACTTCGGGGTGCGGCCACGCTGGGCTGCCCGCGAGGAGTAGCTCAGGTGCACTGCAAGGACCTTGCCAGCCTGGGCGAAAGTTTCTTCGCTCACCGGGATCGGATTATTCATCTTTGATTTTCCCACTTTCGTCGTACATCAAATCGTATACGATCAGTGTGCGCTGAATCTCAGGCACTGTCAAGTCGCGGAGCCAAGTTGTTTGGTGGGTGGTGGTTGGCGGCTCTTGGCGAGGTGGATTTTTCCCGTGATTCCGCGGAGGATAACTCCGATTCTTCACCTGGGCGGGCGGTTAATCAACCACTTTTCTAGGCACGAATGGGTTGTAGAAATAGGCGCAAGTCAGTGCGATGGAGCGAGAGATCGTATATACGATCCGGTGCCACTTTGTGGGTTCAACAGGATAGCCTGAGAAATCGACGTTCCCGATCAAGGCCCGCTCGGCTGGATGTTTCATGGCGGGTTGATTAACTAGACATCACCAAGGAGAGAATTTTAGGTGTTCATAAGGCCCTCAAATGTGACGAAATACGGATCGCAGCCCACGAGGCCAATAAGCGAATCCATAGCTGAAGCTGTTGCTCTGGTCGTTGCCAGCTCAGTTGTTATTTTCGGGCTGATAAGTATAAATCTGGAAGGCGGCGAAATTGACCAAACTGTGCCAGTCGCGCGCGAATTCGGTGCCGCTATCCTCGATGAGATCGGATGGATCTGTGGTTTCTATCTAACTATCCTCATCGGCTTCTATGTGGTCACGATAAGTGGCCAGATCCGAGGTATCTCGGAGCGAGCGACAAGGACAAGCCGGACGCTTGGGCTATACGCCACATTTATCGTAGGGGCGATCGTACCGGCATTGGTGCTTTGCGTAATGGCCGCTATTGGCGACCCTGAAAAATTGGGAAAACTCGTGGTCGCGGTCCCTGCGCTAGTTGTGTTGATAGTAATGTCCCTGACGCTGAGCGGTTTTGCAGTGAACGACAAGAAAGTGCAACTGAAAATTGCCGAGATTAGGCTGAAGAAATCAATCGAAGACGGGATCGAATATAGAGAACGGTCCAAGATCAAAACATGGAAAGTTCTCGTTTTTGAACCTTTGGTTTTGAGTTTTATTTTATGGATTTGCTGCTTGATTTTTTACCGTCCCGAATTTTCGATCGGGGTGGTGGTCCTGTTCGTATTGCTCCTCGTGCTATCGGGAGGTTATATGCTGTTGTGCTTCGGCCTCTTAACATCTTTTTCTCCACGCAATGGCAAAATTGACAAGTATGCAACAGTCGCCATCGCACTGCTATCGGCGCTGTTTTCTATACTGTTGATATCTATTTTCGTGGAGGCGGCTGGCATTTTTCCAGCGATCATAGTTCTTTTTACTTTCATCGTTCCCCTGGCCATGCTGATATGGCCGAGAGCGATACCTGGCGGATTTCTATACGATTGGAGCCTCCGCGCGGTAGCTTCTCGATATCTGGCCAAGAAAGCCGCACTGAATAGGGCTAGTGCGCGGTTGCAAATTAGGAGCATCATTTCGGAATCGAACTCATCCGCAGGCTGATCACAGACCGACGAGCTTGTGCTCGCTCCCAGGCAACAAGTTACTCGGCACTAGAATTGTCCGCTTGAAAAATCTTGGAGCTGATACGACGAGAGATCATTGTGTATGACAGGGGCTCCAAACTGCACGACAAGTATGTAGTTTGGAGCCCGCCAATTAGGTGTGCGAATTAAATGTTTGCGGTAACGGCCGCGGCGCGCTCGTCCGCTTCGCGCAGGGCACGCTCCACACGGTCCACGTCTCGCACGGCGCCCTTATCTGCGGACAATGCCATGGCGGCATAGGCACGCAGTGCGGGGGAGACCACGCGCTCGCGGTTCGCCGGGCGGTAGCCGGTGGTGGCCAGCAAACGCTCGCGGCGCTCGGCCAAAACATCATCAGCTACATTCAGCGTCAGGTCGCGGGTCGGGATGTCGATGGAGATCGAATCGCCATCCTCAACCAGGGCGATGATGCCACCGGACGCCGCCTCGGGGGAGACATGTCCAATGGATAGTCCCGAGGTGCCGCCGGAGAAACGGCCATCGGTGATCAGCGCGCAGGACTTGCCCAGGCCGCGGCCCTTGAGGAAGGAAGTCGGGTAGAGCATTTCCTGCATGCCCGGGCCGCCCTTGGGGCCTTCGTAGCGGATGACCACCACATCGCCGGCCTTCACCTGTTTGTTCAGGATCTTCTCTACGGCTTCGTCCTGGGACTCGCAGACTACCGCCGGACCGGTGAAGCTCCAGATGGAGGGGTCCACGCCAGCGGTCTTGACCACGGCGCCATCCACGGCAATGTTGCCGCGCAGCACAGCCAATCCGCCGTCCTGGGAGTAAGCGTGCTCCACCGAGTGGATGCAGCCTTCGGCTGCGTCGGTATCCAGTTCTTCCCAGCGCGCGGACTGCGAACCGGCGGTGGAGGAACGTATCCCGCCCGGAGCGGCGTGCCACAATTCGAGGGCCACGTCGGTGGCTTTGCCGCCGCGGATATCCCAGTCGTCCAGTACCTCGCCCATGGTGGCGGCGTGCACGGTGTTCACCGTGTCATCGAGCAGTCCGCCGCGGCGCAGTTCGCCGAGGATGGCAGGGATGCCGCCGGCACGGTGGACATCTTCCATGTAGTAGATCTTCCCCGCGCCGGCGGAGTTCGGCGCGACCTTGGCAAGGCATGGTACGCGGCCGGAAATTTCATTGATTTCTTCCAAGCCGAACTCGACGCCAGCCTCGTGGGCGGCGGCCAGCAGGTGGAGAATCGTGTTGGTGGAGCCGCCCATGGCAATATCCAGGGTCATCGCGTTGCCGAAGGCCTCGATGGTGGCGATATTGCGTGGCAGTACCGTCTCGTCGCTGTCAGCATAGAAGCGGTTGGCGATATCCACGATGGTCCTACCGGCGTTTTGATACAGCGCCGTGCGTGCGGTGTGAGTGGCCAGGGTGGAGCCGTTGCCTGGCAGAGCCAGACCCATGGCCTCGGTGAGGCAGTTCATCGAGTTCGCGGTGAACATGCCCGAGCAGGAACCGCAGGTAGGGCAGGCGGATTCCTCGATCCGAAGCAGGTCTGCATCGGAGACGTTCTCGTTCACTGCCTCCGAGATGGCGTCCACCAGATCCAGCGTGCGTACGGTGCCATCGACCAGGGTGGCGCGTCCTGATTCCATCGGGCCGCCGGAGACGAACACGGTCGGGACGTTCAAGCGCAGGGCTGCCATGAGCATGCCCGGGGTGATCTTGTCGCAGTTGGAGATGCAGATCAGCGCGTCCGCGCAGTGCGCATTGACCATGTACTCGACCGAATCGGCAATCAGATCGCGGCTGGGCAGCGAGTAGAGCATGCCGCCGTGACCCATGGCGATGCCGTCATCCACGGCAATGGTGTTGAATTCGCGGGGGATGCCGCCGGCCTCGATGATGGCGTCGGAGACGATGCGTCCCACGGGCTGCAGGTGGGTGTGGCCCGGAACGAATTCGGTGAAGCTGTTGGCCACGGCGATGATCGGCTTGCGGCCGAGATCCGCGCCGTTGACTCCGGCTGCGCGCAGCAGTGCGCGGGCGCCTGCCATGTTTCGGCCGTGGGTAATGGTGTGCGAGCGATAAGTGGTCATTCTAAAATCCCATCATAGATTTGTTCCCTGACCCAGACGGCGTTGATACTAGTAGTACTACTACCATGATAAAAGGACCAATAATGGACGCTGGTCAGCGGCGCAGGGAAGAACTTGCAGCCTTCCTCAAAGACCGCCGAGCCCGGGCGGAGCGTGCCTCGCATGGACTGCCCGAGGTGGGGAGAAGCCGAGTGCGCGGGCTGCGACGCGAGGAGGTCGCCACCCTGGCCGGAGTTTCGGTGACCTGGTACACCTGGCTGGAGCAATCAAGGGATATCAATCCCTCACGTCAGGTACTGGACTCGCTGGCTCGGCTCTTTCGGCTGACTCCGGTGGAGAGTACTTACCTCTTGTCGTTGGGTGGTCACGGCGAAAGCGTTTCGGACGTGACTAGTGAGGTGACCCCCGCCCTGCAGCGATTGCTCGATGCCTTGGACTTCCCTGCATTCCTGATTGCCGCGGACTGGACGATTATCGGTTGGAACGCGGCCTACGCAATGCTCTACCCGCGGATTGCATCTCTTGAAGAGACTGACCGGAATCTTCTCTGGTTGGTGTTCACTGATGATCAATTACGCGAAATGCTCCCAGACTGGGAAGCGCAGAGTCGAAGCTTCGTGGGCAGCTTCCGTGCCGAAACCCGGGGCTGGCTCAGCCCTTCGGGGGATAGCGGCATCGTGGCACGCGTATCGGAAGCTTCACCGGAGTTCGCTGCAATCTGGAAGGAGCGTGATGTAGCCGGATTTCGCACAGGGGAGAGGTTGTTTAGGCATCCTTGCAAGGGGATGACAAGTTATGAACAGCACAATTTCATACCCGTTGAAGCATCGGATTTAACACTTATCTTCTACGCACCAGCTCAGTGCTAAATACGATTTGTAGGTACCTCTTGATCTGGCTGCTCACGTGTAATCTCCTCAATTCGTGGGCACTGAGATCAAAACTTCGTTGACAATCGATCTCCATACTTTGTGTATCCTCAGAACAGAGGTACTGACTGAGGCTTTTCAGCACAATGTTAGTCTCGTTTGAACAATGTGCGACTAATAATTAAATCCGATTCGTCGAGATTGGATAAAATGTCAATTATTCGATTTTGTGCGATTGGCTTTCCGAAATCAGACTTAAATAATAGGTATAGTTCTTCGACAGCAGGCAGTAAGGGATCGCGGACTTCATTGCTATCTTTGAATGACAGTCTAACGGCCTTTAGAATATGCGGGATTAGATCAATTCGTAACCGAAGATTAACCAAAAGAAATTTCAACAATAGTTGAAGATTACTCGATTGTGACTCAGGTGAGTCGCCTGCAAATTCTAAAACCCCTTTTGCGGCATAGAAAGCAACGATTTCTAAGTCCTCTTCTCCGTTTTCAGCGTTATTTTTGATGAACTCTTGAATGAAGGCATAAGCCTTCATCGGATTATTCCATACAGCCGCAAAACTCAAGTATGAAGCTGCTCCTGCAGCTTTCCAAGAATCTATCCTCGCCGCTTCAATCCACGTAGAAATGTCAGGGTTCATGTCAACGTGAAAATTTGCGACCAAGGTTGCCTCTGCCGCATCAAGATCTGCCTCATCAATCTCGCCTATTTTCGACAAATAGCGAAGTAGCGCAACGGTGCCAAATGTTGGAACACCTAAAAGTGTCGCGAGAGATCGAAGCGATGAATCGTCACACCAAAATGCAGTCCGATTGACTAGTGCTAAGTCAAGTGCGCTGAGCCATGCGGAACGAGGAAGGTCGTTATCCACGAATGAAATCTGTGGCCATGACTTTCTGTGAGCTCTTTCCAGAATGGAGACCGTCGCCTCAATATGACTGTAACGCTTCTCGGCTTCGTCATCAGATATCGAGTGAAAATTTAGTTTTTGCGCTTCTTTGTTCCAGCCGACTGTCATGGTTGAGCGTCGCTGAAGGCTTAACCTTGCCTCGAGAGCATCTTTATAAATTGGTGTCGTAGTTTTTAGTACAGAAAACTTACCTATAAGGGTATCTTGTATTTTATCGTCCAATAAAGCAAGGGTTGATGCAGCTGTTGTGTCTAATGAAACATGCTTATTTAATGCTTCTGAAATGTTCGTTTCTGATACAATTTGCTGCTCATTGTCTGAACTAAATATTCGTCCAGCGGCACGTAGAATACAAGCTTCGGCTAAAGTCTTATCATATAGTAATGTCACCATTCCTAAGGGAAGCTTTCCTTCGCAGATCTGTCTTTCGTACTCCACAAGATCCTGATCTTCTTGTTGGTTTACAAAATGATTCTTCATGACGTCAAGTAGATCTTCGATGGACTCTGACTTGAAAGAACGCAGGGTGCTGCTTTCCGGATTTTCTGAGACGTAAGAACTGAGTTTTTCTTGTAGCTCCTCTAGATCTTTTTTGGGTGCTTTATCGGCCGATACTAATGTATTAGCCAGTAAAATCCCGACCAGTTCTGTATCTTCCTTACGTTCTTCAATTAGCCTTAACGCACTGCGAACGAACGAGGGTCTATCGTCGAATTGTGATGAAAGGAAGATCCATAGTCGGGCATCGTGATGGTTGCGAGGGTCAAGTGCTGTACCGAAGTGATTTAGGGTATTCCAGGCAGGGGAATAATTTCCATCCCGGGCCAATGCATGTATGAGAACCCAGCGGGAATTCTGATCTTTAGGATTAGCGGAGACCATCTGGCGAGCCACACTAAGAGATTCCTCGTGCATGCCTAATTTTTCTAAAGACTCAAAGCGAACACGCAGGGCCCGTTCGTGTCCAGACGATCCGCGCATGCACATACTGACAGCTTCATGAGCAGTCTTCTCGGCCAACACGTAGTTTTCGGATCTAAAATAGGCTTCGGCTGCCATGATCATAAGTTGAGCAGAATCCCACCGCAAGGAGGCCGCCTTTAGTAATTCAGCTGACTCGTGATGCATTCCTGATGTTGCTAGGTGTTCTGCCAGTAAAGAATCCAGTAATTCTGATTTGCCGGCTCTCGCGCGCAGCAATATGATTTTATTGTCCGGATCAGACATAATTTCATGTATTTCTCGTATTTGGCTGATCGCTTCAGGATATTTGGCAGCTAACTTCTCTATATCCGGTAAGCCCATCCCTAGTGGGCTAAGCGCATTGGCGGCCCGGATAAGGTCGAAATCGTTCGTTGCTAATTCGAAAGACTTGAACCAGTAGTCGACAGCTTCGTCGAGCCTTTTTGAATTGAATGAAGCCCAACCGTCAATGTAAGAAGTCGCGAAAGGATTATCTAGTTGGGAGACAATATTCTTCGCGAGTTTGAAGTTATTTTTACTAGCTGACACGAAAGCGGCTTCCAGCAAAATTCTAGAATCCTTGGCTTCAAGGTAGGTGGCCTCGCCAATGGGAGGAGCCTGGGTGATCTTCCAAGCCCTGTCACTATCGTTGCAAAGCATATATGCGTGTATTGCCACAAGAGCAGGTTCTGAGCTGTCCCCTGACCATAGTCGCCGCTGATTCCTTGCTAATAACGCAAGCTCACCTGCTTGTATGAGATCTCCAGAACTATTTTCACTGTTCCCGTGCAAGCTGCGCCATATTAGGTTGCTTGCGGCCGTAATCGCTAGCACATCTGAATTGTTGTCTTGATCGATCGATTCAACAAGGAGCGCTATCGATGAATTTATGTCGCCCTCTTCGGCAAGGCATACTGAGATGATTTTGGACTTGAGCATCCGATCATTCATCTCACTTGCATCCCATGCATCCAAGAATTGTCTAGCCTTCTGAAAATTTCTTTGGGCTAATTGGCAGCAGGCGTTAGCCAACGAATGATCGAAGTGGAAGTTTCCCATCTCGTTTTTTAGGTTATTAATTGCTTCAGTATTCATGGGGTGCAATAGTAAGGCGGCTCGCGCAAACCAATAATCCGGCCTGGTAACACCTTTGGAAACGGCTACCTTAATAAATTCAACTGCAGCGCTATGATTCCCATAGTCTTCAGCTAGAGTACCAAGCCATGCCCAAACAGAGGCCGGTGCATCTTCTAATTTGCTCGGTGGAATTCGGCTCCAGTTCGATAGAACTTTGGCTCGTTCTTTGTCATCGACTAAGGATACGACTAATTCTGTTAGATCTGGCCAAAGTTTCTGTAATTTGGTACCTTCGTTAACGCGCCAGGGATGCAGTTTCGATAAGGAAAGTTTGAATAGATCATTAGAATCAATCTTATCAATTATTAATCCCGTGGAATGCGTGACTATTTCTCTGGTGGTCTCACTCTCATTGCCGAGATGGTTTAGCATCATGTTGGTTCCCATGACCATTGCATCATTTATGGGTAACTCACGCTGATATTCTTGGTAAGTCAAGAATAGCACTTGCCTTGCGCGTGTCTTTCGATTTTCCGGGGATTCACTTTCAATGATGAAAGCCAAGCTGTTCAACGCCGAATCGATCTGGCTGGTGCTTCCCTCTGCAATTTGTTGTTTCACGTCTTCTCGCTGAAGCCATTTTTTCAGGGCCTTACGGGAAACTGTGATTTCCTGTTGGGAACTCAACTTTGAAACAGCTTTTGCTACACGTGCAGATAGTCTTTTCTTCTTGAGTGTTTTCTTAGCTGCGTCGGATAAAGATCCGAAAACTGTCTTTGCTAGAGAAGACAAAATCGCACTACTGATTGGTTCCAAAGTGCTAGTCGAACCTTCCATTAATATACGACTGACGCTTTGTTTGGTTGCATAAATTTCAGTCGAATAGTTGTTCTGTGGCGATACTTAGTCGTTTGGGCTCAGTTTATCGACGATTGACCGGAAATAAAAGATGGGGGCGTCACCCGTGCGGGAAAAGAGTTGACTCATGCTGGATCAGTTTATGCAAATGGCAAACTTTATCCGAGGAATTCAGTGATATTTTCACTTTAAAAACTCTAGGGCCTTCTCCCGGAATTCATGGCTAGTTACCGCATTCGCATGATTGCGTCCAGCGAGCCAGAGCACCTCGTTGGCGGTACCCGCATCTTTCAGGAGTCGGCGCAGATGGGGCATGGTCGTGGCGAGCTCATCGCGATCGCCGGCGACGAGCAAAGTCGGTATCGAAGGCACCTTGGCGGCTGGATCGTACGGCTCGGATTTGATCGCTTCGATCAGCTCGAATAACGCGGTGAGATTGTTGCTTGGTTCGGCAGCGGCAATCTTCATGATTGTGGCGGTGTAATCATCATTGATTTCTTCGCCGGTAGCCTGGTTGGCGCGTGCCTGATCCAAGGCGAAAGCGGCCAGCGGATCGCCGGCGCCGGGGCCGCCGATCACCAAATGCTCCACCAGATCCGGGTTGTAAGCGGCGAATTCCCACGCGAGGCGTGAGCCGAGAGAATAGCCGATCACGTCAACCGGACCCTCATCGCGATCCATGACGATCGCTGCCAATGCCTGGCGAATCTGGCTCGGTGCCCAGCTGCCGCTATTGCGGCGGGGACCCTCGCCGTGGCCCGGTAGGTCAATGAGCAGTACGTTACGTCCGGCATCGGTGAAATATTTCAGCCACCGCGAACGCACCCAATTCAATTCGCCGGATGAGGCGAAACCGTGGATGAAAAGCACGGATGGGCCGTTCACCTCAGCGTTTGCGGGAATCACTCGAAGATTAAGATCCAGGGTCATGCCTTCGATCATAGGTCATTTTGACCCGGGACTGTGATCTGGAACTAGCGCGGCAATGCTGTTAATGTCAGAATGACTCTAACCAATTCTGCAGCACTGGAAATGAGGCAAGGCATAGATGTCATCGGCACCCGGATGGGCCAACGTCGACGAGCGGCGCAATCTGCCGCCCGCACTCGCCGTCTCCACCGTGATCCTCGGGATCCGGGAGGGCCAGGATGGCGGACCGGACAAGCTCTGCCTGCCGCTGGTGCGCCGGATCCGCCAGCCGCACGCCGGAAGGTGGGCGTTGCCCGGCGGTCCGGTGGAACCCCGCGAATCCCTGGGCCAAGCCGCCGGACGGAGCCTGGCCGACACCACCGGACTGCGGCCCAGCTACCTCGAGCAGCTCTACACCTTCGGGGATATCGACCGCTCGCCCACCGGGCGGCTGGTGACCATCGCGTACTTCGCGCTGCTCAACGCCGACCAGGTGGGGGCCACGGTGCGCGACGAGAACGTGGCCTGGTTCGATATCGATGACCCGCAGATCGCCCAGCTGGCCTTCGACCACCGCAAGATCGTGGACTATGCGCTGTGGCGGCTGCGAAACAAGACCGAGTACGGGCAGATCGCCCACCGGCTGCTCGGCGAGCGGTTCTCCCTGGCGGCCCTGCGCGGAGTGTACGAAGCGATTCTGGGACGGCGCCTGGACCCGGCGAACTTCCGGCGCACGCTGAAGAGCACCGCGACCATCGAGGCCACCGACGAATACCTCGCCGGCGGGCAGCACCGCCCGCCGCGGCTCTACCGCTATGTGGGCCACGGGCCGGATCCGCTGGAAGTCGACCCGCAGCAAAGCTAAGCCCCCCCGACTCATCGATTTTTTGGCAAGGAATGGACAACACACCATGAGCACGCAACTCACCGAAAACAACTCCGGATCCGTGGCGCAGAACATCACCCGGCTGACCCTGCTGGCCCCGGGCTCCACCTGCTCCACCGAACTGGCCTCCAATCCCTGGGACACCCCGGCCGGATACGGTCCGGGCGCCTCGCAGGAGGACCAGATCCCGTCCGGCTACCCGGTGCAGGGCAGCCTGCCGGAGGAATACCTCAAGGCCAGCGATGCCGAACTCGATACCCGCATCCGCGCCGCCAAGGAAACCCTGGGAGAGCGCGCGGTGATCCTCGGGCACTTCTACCAGCGCGACGAAGTGGTGCAGTATGCGGACTTCGTGGGCGACTCCTTCCAACTGGCCAATGCGGCGCTGACCCGTGACAAGGCCGAGGCGATCGTCTTCTGCGGCGTGCATTTCATGGCCGAGACCGCAGATATTCTCTCGCGCCCCGAGCAGGCGGTGATCCTGCCGAACTTGGCCGCGGGCTGCTCCATGGCCGATATGGCCGACGGCCCCAGCGTCCAGCAGTGCTGGGATGAGCTCACCGAGCTGTACCGGGATGAAGAAGATGACGGCCGGATGCCGGTGATTCCGGTGACCTACATGAACTGCTCGGCCGAGCTGAAGGCCTTTGTGGGACGCAACGGCGGGCTGGTGTGCACCTCCTCGAACGCCGCGACGGTGCTTGAATGGGCCTTCGAGCGCGGGCGCCGGGTGCTGTTCTTCCCGGACCAGCACCTGGGCCGCAATACCGCCAAGGCCATGGGGGTGCCGCTGGAAAACATGCCGATGTGGACCCCGCGCAAGGCGCTGGGCGGAAACAGCGAAGAAACCATGCGCGAGGCGCAGGTGATCCTCTGGCACGGGTTCTGCTCGGTGCACAAGCGCTTCAACACCAACCAGATCGCCAAGGCCCGTGAGGACTACCCGGGCGTGCGCGTGATCGTGCACCCCGAATGCCCGATGGGGGTGGTGGATGCCGCCGATGAGGCAGGGTCCACCGATTACATCCGCCGGGCTATCGCCGAGGCCATCGAGCCGACGGTGTTCGCCATCGGCACCGAGATCAACATGGTCAACCGGCTGGCGGCCGAATACCCGCAGCACACCATCTTCTGCCTGGATCCGGTGATCTGCCCCTGCTCCACCATGTACCGCATCCACCCGGGCTATCTGGCTTGGGTGCTGGAGGAACTCGTGGAAGGACGCGTGGTCAATCAGATCCGGGTGCCTCAAAACCAGCAGGCAGACGCCAGGATCGCCCTGGACCGCATGCTCGCGGCCAAGCCATGAATGAAAGCACCGGGAAGCGGATCGTCATTATCGGTTCCGGGGTCGCCGGGCTGAGCGCCGCACTGGAAGCGGTGCGCCTCGGCTTGACGGTGACGGTGCTGACCAAGGATGCGCTCGGGGACGGGAACAGCAAGCTCGCCCAGGGCGGGCTCTCGGCGGTGACGGCACAAGGTCTGGCCGCCGGGGACAGCGTGCAGACCCATGTGGCGGACACCTTGAAGGCCGGGGCCGGGCATTGCGGGCACCATGCCGTGCAGGAAATGTGCGGCGCGGCCGGGAGCCTGGTCGCCAGCCTGGAAGAGTACGCGGTGGCCTTCGACAAGAACACGGATGGAAGCTACCAGCTGGGGCTGGAGGCGGCGCATAGTGCGCACCGGATTCTGCACGTGGATGGGGATGCCACCGGTGCGGGGTTGATCCAGGCGCTGCGACGGGCCGTGCGCTCCGCCCAGGCGGCCGGGCAACTGGAGATTATCGAGCATGCGCTGGCCGCCGAGCTCGAATTTTGTGCCCAGCGGCTCGGCGCGGTCCGCTACCTGCACGGCGATGAAGAGCTAATGCTGGAAGCCGACGCGGTGCTGCTGGCCACCGGGGGATTGGGCGCGCTCTACCAGGCGAGCACCAACCCGAAGGGCGCCACCGCGGACGGGATCGCTCTGGCCGCCCAGGCCGGCGCGGTGATCACCGACGCCGAATTCATCCAATTCCACCCGACCCTGGTGGACCCCGAAGCCTACCCGGGAGCCGGAATGATCAGCGAGGCGGTGCGCGGCGAAGGCGCAATCCTGGTCACCGAAACCGGTGACCGCTTCATGCCGGGGATGCACCAGCGGGCCGAGCTCGCCCCGCGCGATGTGGTCGCCCGGGCGATCCACGCGCAAAACCTTGCCGGGCACCGGGTATTTCTCGACGCGCGGGGCGTGGAAGCAGAGCGCGGAGCCGGGTTCCTGGCGCGGCGTTTCCCCTCGATCTCCGCGCGGCTGAAGGCCGCCGGGCTGGATTTGGCCGCAGAGCCGATTCCCGTGGTGGCCGCCCAGCACTATGCCATGGGCGGGATCCACACCGATACCCACGGACGCAGCAGCGTGCCCGGGGTCTATGCGGCCGGGGAATGCGCGAATACCACGGTGCACGGGGCGAACCGGCTGGCGAGCAACTCGCTGCTCGAAGCAATGGTCTTCGCCCGCAAGGCGGTGGCGGCCATGGCCCAGGACGAGCCCGGAAGCGCCTGCGAGCTGGATAACGTGGAGCTCGGCGCATTGCCGCCGGTGCGCACCGACGCGCCCCTGGAACTGCCGCAGCTGCAGGCGCTGGCCAGCGAGCACCTCGGCGTCCACCGCACCGTGCAGGGTCTGCAAACCTTGCTCCGGGTGCTGGGCTCCAGCGCCCCGGTGGCCCAGGGGCGGCGCGAACTGATCGAACTGGGCAACCTCTGGATCACCGCGCGGATAGTCGCCCAGGCGGCCGCCGCGCGCGGCACCAGCCTCGGCGCGCACCATCGGCTCGACGACGCGAGCCCGGGCGAGCACACCACCACACGATACGGCTGGGTTCTGGATGCTGCGCAGCACACCGGCAGCCGGCCACAAAGCAAGGAAATCAACGCGTGAACCAGCCAATCCACCCGGTGCCCACCGCGGCCATTGACCGCATCCTCGAATTCGCCTTTTCCGAGGATAATCCGCGCGGGGATCTGACCGCGGATACCATCGTGCCCGCCGGGGCCAAGGCCACCGCCGCGGTGCGGGCGCGCGAGGCCGGGGTCATGGCCGGCGGCGCCGTCTTCGCCCGGGCGATGAAAATGGTCAACCCCGAGATCCACGTGGTCCAGCTCGTCAAGGAGGGGCACGTCTTCGAGACCGGGGACAGGCTGTTGACGGTGGCCGGTCCGGCCGCCTCGGTGCTGACCGCCGAACGGGTGGCGCTGAACCTGCTGCAGCGGATGAGCGCGATCGCCACCGCCACGCGTCAGCTGGTGGACCTGGTGGCGCACACCAACGCAAGGATCGCCGATACCCGCAAAACCACCCCGGGGCTGCGCGTGCTCGAACGCTATGCGGTGCGCTGCGGCGGCGGAGTGAACCACCGCGACAACCTCTCCGAGGCGTTCATGGCCAAGGACAACCACCTGGCCTTGTTGGATGACGGCGAGGAACTGACCACGGCGTTGAAATCGGTGCGCGCGCGGCTGGGGCACACCACCGCCATGGAGGTGGAGGTGGACTCCATCGACCAGCTTCCGGCGGTGCTGGCGGCGAAGGTGGATGTGATCATGCTGGATAACTTTGCGCTGGCGGATCTGCCGGCGGCCATCAAGCTGATCGACGGGCAGGCGATCATCGAGGCCAGCGGCAATGTGCGCGCCGAGACGGTGGCGGGCATCGCCGAGACCGGGGTGGATATCATCTCCTCCGGGGCGATCACCCACTCGGTGCAGGCCATCGACCTGGGGCTGGATATGGTGGTTGCATGATCGACATGGATGCCGCCTCCACCGCTCCTCCGCGCCAGGAGGTGCTGGACCTGGTCACCCCGCTGCTGACCAGCAACTTCGGCAATCCCGCCTCGCTGCACGAGCTGGGGCACCAGGCCAAGCGCGCCAACGACTGGGCTCGCACGCAGGTTGCGGCCGCATTGGGCGTCACCGAGCCGGAAATCTACTTCACCTCCGGCGGTACCGAGGCGGATAACACCGCGATCATCGGCGCCGCGCTCGCAGCGGCGCGCGGCAAGGTCGTGGTGACCAGCTCCATCGAGCACCCCGCGGTGCTCGAGGCCTGCGCCTATCTGGTGAACTTCCACGGATTTGAGCACCGGATGATTCCGGTGGATGCGTATGGGATGGTGCGCCTCGATGAGGCGGCGGCGCTGATCGACGAGCAGGTTGCAGTGGTCTCGGTGATGGCGGTGAACAACGAGGTGGGCACGATCCAGCCGATCGCCGAAATCGCCCAGCTGGCTCGGGCGGCCGGGGCGCTCATGCACACCGACGCGGTGCAGGCCGCCGGCTGGCTGGATTTGGCGCAGCTGGCCGCGCAGGTGGATGCCTTGAGCCTGTCCGGGCATAAGATCGGAGCGCTCAAGGGCAGCGGAGTGCTGTACTTCTCCAAAGATCACGCGCTGGTGCCGCTGCTGCACGGCGGCGGGCAGCAGGGCGGGGTGCGTTCGGGCACCGAAAATCCGGCCGCCGCGGTGGGCATCGCCCGCGCCCTGTCGCTCTGCGCCGAACAGCGCCTGGCCGGAGTGGGGGATAGCTATGGCGACTATCTGATCGAACGCATCAGCAAGGGCCTCAACTCCGAAGAAGAAGGCCTGGTCCAGCTGACCGGGCATCGAGAGCAGCGTGTGGGCGGGATCGTCTCCTTCGTCTTCCCGCGCACCGCGGGGGAGACCGTGCTGATCGAATTGGAACGCCGCGGGGTGCTCTGCTCCTCGGGTTCGGCCTGCTCGGCCGGAAGCACCGACCCCTCGGCGGTATTAACCGCGATGGGCTACGAAGCGGAACTGGCGCACACCGCCGTCCGGCTGTCCTTCACCCGGGGGATCAAGGAAAACGAAATCAGCCAGGTAGCCAGCGCCGTGGTGGCCACGGTCAAGGCGCTGGTTGGCTAAGTCCCCGAAGCAGGACCGGGACGATATAACAGTTCGCTTGTTGACCGCGAACTCAGGGCAACGGCAGCGGCTGCACGGTGCCCGAACTGTGCGGGATTCGTTGGGCGCGACTAGCGCTCGGCGATGAAGCGCTTGGTCACCGCCAGATCCCTATCACCCAGCCCGGCGTCGATGACCTCGTCCACCGCCTGCCGCAGGGCAGGCAGCAACACTGCGTGCGTACTGGTAGCCTCGGCGAGCTCCCGCGCGCAGTCGAGGTCCTTGCGCAGATACTTGATGACCCCGGATGGCGAATCATCCCCGCTTACCAAGCGATCCCTGCGGCTGTCCAGCAACCGCGAAGAAGCGTAGCCGCCACCTAGCAATTCCCACATGGCCGCGAGATCCAGTCCCGAGCGTTCAGCCAAGACGGAGGCCTCTCCCAAAGCGAAGATCGTGGCGCTCACCACCAGCTGATTGCATGCCTTGGCCGCCTGGCCCGCACCGAGCTCACCCAGCCGTACGGCAGTGCCGCAAGGTGCCAGCATTTGGGCGGCCCGGTGGCAGTGCTCCTCGACGCCGCCGAGCATGATCGACAACGTCCCTGCCTTCGCCCCGTCCTCTCCACCCGAGACCGGCGCGTCAACCAGGACTATGCGCTCGCCGTGCGTTCGGTGCAGTCGTCCGGCCAAGTTGCGCACTCCCGTAGCCGAGCAGGTGGAGCCAATGGCCAGCAACAAGGCCGGCGCCGCAGCGGTACGGCGCTCCAGGCCCGCCAACAGTCCGTCAACCGCGTCCAGGCATTCGATGATCTGTGGCAGATCGGGGAGCATCAGCAGGATTTCATCGCAGGAAGCTGCCAGATCCGCAGGGGTTTCGCACCAATGGATACTCCCCGAAACCTGCGAACCTTCCGAATCGAGGTCGGATAGAACTTGCCTCGCCGGACGGCTTGAGGTGACATATGCGTCCCCATGCCCGGCCGCAAGCAGGCGGGCCATGGGCCAGCCCATGGCCCCCAGCCCGATAACTCCCACGCGGTTTGGCCGTTCTTCGGTCACAGCATTCATGGGCTAATCCTCTGTCTTTAGGCGCCGCAGCTAACTCTCGACACACGTGGTCAATATGTAGAACTCTGTTCAATATACTGTCTAAGCGGTTATGCTGTCATCTAAACGGAAGGATGAAGGAACCATGAATCCAATGAAACAGAAGCTACGGGTGGGCATCGCCGTAGATTTGCCGGACGCAGACCTCGAATTGATCAGCGAAATTGAGCCCCGGCTCGACCTGATCCATGAACCTGGGCTCTATCGTCCGCATCGCTGGAACGGCGACTGGGAAGGCGACCCGGATTTCACCCGGACACCAGCGCAGAACGAGCGCTACACCCGTATGCTGAACTCGGTGGACGCGCTGTTCGGAATCCCCGATGTCAACCCGGCCCTGCTGGGCGAGACGGTGCGCGCCAATGGGGATCTGCGCTGGGTGCACACCACGGCCGCCGGGGGAGGCGCGCAGGTCAAGGCCGCCGGGCTGACTGCCGCAGAGCTGGAGCGCGTAGCCTTCACCACGAGCGCCGGGGTGCATGGATCTACTTTGGCCGAGTTCGCGCTCTTCGGGGTGCTGGCCGGGGCCAAGAACCTGCGCAAGCTTCAGGCAGACCAGGCGCAAAAGCTGTGGCCGGCCGAACGCTGGCGAATGCGCCACCTGGACGAGATGACTGTTCTGGTGGTGGGCCTCGGCGGCATCGGTGCCGCGGTGGCCGAGCGCTTTAAGGCCTGCGGCTCCACCATCTGGGGAACCTCGCGCAGCGGGAAGGCGGTGCCCGGGGTGGACCGGCTGATCGATCCGTCCCAGCTGGCGCAGGCCGCGGGCAAGGTGGATGCCATTGTGGCCACCCTGCCGGGGACCGCAAGCACCGAGGGACTACTTGGCTCCGAGGTCTTTGCCGCGGTGCGGCAGGGAACAATTCTGGTGAACGTGGGACGGGGCACCGTGGTGGACGAAGCGGCCCTGATCCCCGCTTTGGACGACGGGCGGATCGGCTTCGCCGCGTTGGACGTGGTGGCCCACGAACCGCTGGTGGCCACCAGTGCACTCTGGGATCATCCCAGCGTGCTCATTAGCCCGCATACGGCTGCGCTCAGCGATCAGGAGACTAGTCGGATCGCCCGCCTGTTCGCGCAAAACGCGACGTGCCTGCTGGACGGAAAGCTGTTGCGCAACCGGGTGGATACCGTAGAGTTCTACTGATGACAAGCGTAAATGAGGCGGAGAGCGAAGCAGCTGAACGTGCCACGCGTGACCCCGCGCCCGCGGTCAGCCGTGCACTGGGCATTCTGGGACTTCTGGCCGAGTCTGATGGGCGGGCGTTGTCGCTGAGCGAATTGGCCCGCACTCTGGGCATCGCCAAATCGTCCTGCGCCAATCTCTGCCAGGCCCTGGAAGATGGCGATATGATCCGGCGCACCAGCGAGGGCTTCGGGCTGGGCCGCCGCACCGCAGAACTCGGCGGCGCCTATTCGCTGCAATTCAACCAGGTGCGTGAATTCTTCGGCCTGATCTCCTCCTCGCCAACCTTGCGCGGCGAGGTAGTGCAGATCGCCATGCTGGACGGCGCCGATGCGCTGTACCTCGCCCGCCATGAGGGTCGCGCCCCCTACCGGTTCGGCACGCCGCTCGGATCGCGCCTGCCTGCCGTATTCAGCGCCGCTGGCAACGCCCTGCTGCTTTCGCTAGATGCCCTGGAGCTGGAGCAGCTGCTCGCACCAGTCTTGCCGCTGCGCAGCGGGGTAGACGGATTGGAATTGAACCTCGACGAGCTGCAGGGTCGACTGGAGGTGGCTCGCCAGCGCGGCTACGCCGTGGACGAGGGGCATTCCACCGTTGGCGTGCTCGGAGTTGCCGTGCCGCTGCCGGCTTGGTCGCCCGGGGATCCGCCGCTGGCCCTAGGGGCTGCGATACCATCCGACCAAGCTGATCAGGTGCGCATCGCCGCCATTGGAACCGCGCTTCGCGAGGTCGCCGCGCGGCTGGAGAACCCTTGGCGAGCACGCACCGCACGCGACTGAGCTAACTACGCGGGAATGTCCGCATTGCCGTCAAAGAGCAACCCTGTTGCCCCTTTTAGGGGCGGCGGGGTTGCTCTTTTTTGACCGTTCGGCGGCTCGGATCGCAAAAACGTCGTTCAATGGGTTGTACGACGTTCGCTATGCTGATATCTTCGATGCACAGGAAGAAGTGATGCGACTCACTCGTCGAAGGAGACCTCCATGAACACCACACCAGCCACACCCACCGGGTCGGACGGACCCGCCGCGGATCCGAACTACGCCAAGAACCTGCAGCGGGCCACGCTCGCAGCCAGCATCGGCAGCGCCCTGGAGTATTTCGACTTCGCGCTCTACGGACTGGCCACCGCACTGATCTTCAACGTGCTGTTCTTCCCGCAGGCAGATCCCGCCATGGCCACGGTGGCGGCCTTCGCGACCTTCGGCGTCGGATTTGTCGCCCGCCCCTTCGGCGGCCTGTTCTTCGGAATGCTCGGCGATCGTCTGGGGCGCAAGCTCGTGCTGATCATTACGATCATGCTCATGGGCGGGGCCTCCACGCTGATCGGCGTGCTGCCCACCTACGAAACTGCCGGGATGTGGGCGCCGGCCCTGCTGGTGCTGCTGCGCCTGCTCCAGGGCTTCGGAGCCGGCGCCGAACAGGCCGGAGCTACCGTATTGATGGCCGAATATGCTCCGCCGGCGCGCCGAGGATTCTTCTCCGCGCTGCCATTCATCGGAATCCAGGCCGGTACCCTGCTGGCCGCGGTGGTCTTCTCGCTGCTGACCATGCTGCCCGAGGAAGCCCTGATGACTTGGGGTTGGCGTGTGCCTTTCCTCGCGTCCTTTGCCTTGATCATCCTGGCGGTACTCATCCGCGCCAAGCTCGAGGAGACGCCGACCTTCGTGGAGATGGAGAAGCGGGACCAGGTTTCCGAGCACCCGCTGCGGGAACTATTCCGCAACGGGCTGCCCGGCGTGCTGGTGGGCATCGGCCTGCGCATGGGGGAGAACGGCGGATCCTACATGTTCCAGGGGCTAGCGCTGAGCTTCTTCGTCACCGTTGTCGGACCGGAAGCCGACAAGGGCTTGCTGACCTGGGGCGTGACCATCGGTTCGCTAATCGGAGTGTTCACCGTTCCCTTCGCCGGGGCCCTTTCGGACCGCTATGGGCGGCGGATCATCTACCGTTTCGGTGCCGTCTTCATGCTGGCCTATTCCATCCCGGCCTGGTGGGCCCTGACGCTGGGCAACCATGCACTGGCCATCGCCGTGATCGCAGTGGGTATCGGGGTGGCCGTGTGCACCATGCTCGGCCCGCAGTGCGCCATGCTGCCCGAACTCTTCGGCAGCCGCCACCGCTACCTGGGTGTGGCCATGGCCCGCGAGCTTTCCGCGGTGCTGGCCGGCGGCCTGGCCGGTGTGCTCGGCGCGTACCTGATCGCCATCACCGACGCGAACTGGCTGGTGCTTGGCCTCTACATGGCTGCACTGGCCGCAATCACCGTTGCCTCCACCTTCCTGGTACCCGAAACCCTGCGCCGGGACCTGACCCGCACCGATGACGCGGTCAAGATTTCCTCGGTGGAAGCCGGAGACGACGTCTGGCTGGCCGGGAGCCAAGGTGCGGGAGCCTCTGTGGTCACCGCGCACACCTCCTTCACCGCAGAACGCACGGTCTCCGCGGGAGAGAAGCATTGAGCCCGGCGGCGGAGCACGGCTTCGACCTGGGCGGAAAGCTCGCCCTGGTGACCGGAAGCTCGCGCGGCATCGGCCGTGCGCTGGCCGCAGGGCTTTCCGCGGCCGGAGCCACCGTGATCGTGCACGGGCGGAACGAGGGTGCGGTACGGGCCACCGCCACGCAGATCGCCGCCGGAACCGGGCGGCCGGTGCACACCACGGTCTTCGACGTCACCGACGAGGCTGCGGTGGAAACCGCGCTGGCTGCGCTGGCGGCCGAGCATGGAGTGCTGGACATCCTGGTCAACAACGCCGGCATGCAGCTGCGCGCACCAATCACCGAATTCTCGCTCAAGGATTGGCACACCCTGATCGAGACGAACCTGACCAGTGCCTTCCTCATGTCCCGCGCGGTGGCATCCTCGATGGCCAAGCGCGGGAGCGGACGCATCATCAACATCGGTTCGGTCCAATCCCAGCTGGCCCGTCCCGGAATCACGCCCTATGCGGCAACTAAGGGCGGGATTGTGATGCTCACCCGCGGGTTGTGCGCCGAACTGGCCCCGCACGGCATCACCGCCAACGCCCTGGCTCCGGGCTATTTCAGCACCGAGCTGACCGCCGGCCTGGTGGCGGACGCGGAATTCTCCGCCTGGGTGGCCCAGCGCACCCCGGCCGGACGCTGGGGGCAGATCCAGGAGCTGGTCGGGCCGCTGGTCTTCCTGGCTTCGGACGCGGCCACCTTTGTCAACGGCCAGGTGCTCTACGTCGATGGCGGGATGACTTCCGTTGTCTAGTCCCGAAAACCTGGCGGTGGTAGCGCACGCTGCAGATGATGTGCGCCTGGAAATCCTTCCAGAGCCGGTTCCGGCAGCAGATGAAGCGGTAGTGGAGATCGCCTACGGCGGGATCTGCGGCTCGGATCTGCATTACTGGAAGCACGGTGCGGCAGGCGCCTCGATCCTGCGCGAGCCGATGGTGCTGGGCCACGAGGTGGTGGGCACGGTGCATGCCGCCGCTGCCGATGGCTCCTCGCCTCCGGCAGGCACGAACGTGGCAGTGCACCCGGGCACCGCCCATGCCGACGGAGAGACCCGCTGGCCACAGGACAAGCCGCATCTGGCGCCCGGTGCCACCTACCTGGGCTCGGCGGCCCGCCTGCCGCATACCCAGGGCGCCTTCGCCCGGCGGGTGGCTCTGCCCTCGCGGATGCTGCGGGTGCTGCCAGCAGGTCTGGAACTGCGCACTGCGGCTCTGGCCGAGCCTGCCTCGGTGGCCTGGCATGCGGTGCAGCGCGCGGGCTCGGTGGATGGCCGGAGCGTAGCGGTCATTGGCGGCGGGCCAATCGGCCTGCTCTGCGTGGCCGCGGCCAAGGCCCTGGGCGCGTCGCGGATTGTGCTCAGCGATTTGGCGCAGGCCCCGCGGGATCGCGCGGAGCAGCTTGGCGCCGACGAAACCATTGACGCGACGGACGCGCAGCAGATCGCGGCGCTTGGCGCCGACGTGGTCATCGAGGCCTCCGGTTCGGTGCCTGGGTTGGCCGCGGCCATCAGCGCGGCACTGCGCGGCGGCACGGTCATCATGGTGGGCCTGCAACACCAGGGCGAGGTCGCGGTGCCCATGGCGCATGCCATCGCACGCGAGCTGGATCTGCGTGGAGCCTTCCGCTTCAATGACGAGATGGACCGAGTGCTGGCGGCGCTGGCAGATGGCTCGCTAGACGTGGATGGGATCGTGACTCACACCTTCGCGGCCCGGGACCTCCATGGTGCGCTGAAGACGGCGCTGAACAGTGAGGAATCGGGAAAGGTGCTGCTGGACTTCCGCGGCTGAACGGCGAATGTTGCTGGCTCCCAAGTGGTGGTGACCCCACGGCAAACGCCGCGAGGACACCACCACTTTTATATACTGCCGCCGGTAGGCCCCACGGTCCCAGAGGAACAAACGGAGTTGGCCGAAAATCTCATGGTGACGATGCACTGCCTGCGCGGGGCTTTCGTGACCCGCTGAATGGCCCCCTGATGCTTGCCTTCGTACCGAAATGCGGGGCATGGGACTGGAAGCGGAAGCTCCGCTATGTTTCCATGACTTCATGAGGATCGTGCTGGTCGAGGGGGAAAGCGACGCGGTGGCGGTGCGGACGCTGGCCGCAAGGCTGCAGATGCCCGTCCCGCGGGTGCTGCCGGTGGGCGGATCCAAGGGCGCCCGCCGTGCCGCCCAGCAACTGGCAGGCGCGCAGTTGTTCGGCTTGGTGGACGCCGCCGAGCGGCGCGACTTCGAACGCGTACTGGCAACGGTGTTCGTCTGCGACCCCGATCTGGAAGACGAATTCATCCGGGCGCTCGGACCGCTGGGCGTCGAATCGGTGATCGCCGGGCAGGGAGAGCTGGGGTCCTTCCGCCGCTTGCAGGCCCAGCCCTACCAGCGGAACCAGCCCGTGGAACGGCAGCTGGCCAGATTCTTCGGCGGGCGCAGCGGCAACAAGGTGCGCTACGCGCGGCTGCTGGCGCAGGCGGTGCCGCTGGAGGACATCCCGGCTGCGCTCGCGGCCTTGCTTGAGTGTCTTGGCTGCTCGCATGCTCCGGAGGAAGCCTGAGCACTCGAGTACGCCGCAGATCCACCTTGGAGACTGTGGATACTACCTGAGGTAAGTTCCCGAGACCCAGCCCGTCTTCGACTTGTACTTCACCGGGTACCAACCGGACTTCTTCGACCCGGTGACTTCGACCTTTTTGCCCTTCGGGATGGTCAGGATGATCTTTTTCTTGGTGCTGTTGCCGGTACGCATATTCAAGTTCGCCGTCGTCTGCTTGGCGCTGGTCTTTTTCTTTGGCGTGCTTTCGCTCTTCGGCTTGGACTTCTTCGGCGCGGAGGTATTGGCCAAGTACGTCCCGGAGACCCAGCCGGTCTTCGACTTGTAGGTCACCTGCAGCCAGCCGGAGGTGCTCTTGCCCGTGGCCTTGACGCGCTTGCCCTTCGGGATCGTGAGGATGACGCGGTTGCCCGTGCCGGCGTCGGTGCGCATGTTCAGGTTTGCGGTGGTCTTCTTCGTCGAACCGGTATTCTTCTTCGGCGCCGGTTTCTTCTTGGTTTCGGTCTTTGGCTTCGAGGTCTGCGGCATCGACACGTTGCTCAGGTAGGTCCCGGAGACCCAGCCGCTCTTGGACTTGTAGCTGACCTGGTACCAGCCGGATTTCTTGGAGCCGGTGAGCTTGATGGTCTTGCCTCGCGGGATCGTGAGGACAACTCGATTGCCGGTCCCCACTCCGGTGCGCATATTCAGGTTCGCGGTGGTTCGCGCGGTGCCCTTGCCGGACTTGGGAGGGTTCTTCTTCGTGGCGGCCACACCGTGGAAGTGCTCGAAGGTTTTGGCGCCCGAATTTGTGTAGGACTTGGCCAGCGAGGTGCCGACATAGCGGAAGTGCCACGGCTCGTACGCGTATCCGGTGACCGATTCCTGGCCTTTAGGGTAGCGCAGGATGAAGCCAAACTTGTGGGCGTTCTTCTTTGTCCATTTGCCGACGGGAGTGTTTTCGAAGCAGGACTGCAAGGCGCAGGCGCCATTGCTGTTACCTACGTCTGCGGCTAGTCCGGTCTGGTGCTCGCTGGTGCCGGGCCTAGCGGAGATGCGTTCGGCATACTTCTTGCCATACATCCTGGTGTATTGATTGAACAGCTGCGCTTGGCGGTCATAGGAGCGGTAGCCGCTGATCAGCTGGATGCGGACCCCGGACTTCTTGGCGTCCTTGACCATCTTGTTGTAGGCCTTGGCCGCCTCCGGGTGCAGCCGGATGCCGGTGCCCTGCACCTTACTGGTCTTCGGTACGTACTTCGCTGGCTTCAGCGGGTAGCTCTTATTGACGAAGACATCGAGGTGGCTTGGATTCCGGTCTAGCTTCCTGGCTGCGGCCACGGGCAACGAGGCGGGGTTCACCGCGGACTGTACTGCGCTTGGTTGGCCGGCGGCCATGGCCGGTCCGGGCAGTACTCCGAGCGCGAGGACCGTGCTGACGGAAAGAGCCATTAAAAGCTTGGTGCGAGAATATTTGGGCATCTCGTGTCGCTCCGTAGTCCGAGTGATGATGATTCATTCGACCATCCTTGACCATGTGTGGGCAAGGGTTCAAGTGACTTATTGCGCAAAGTTCGTCTGCCGATTGTTGTTTATTGCGGCGAGTGACAAAACTAAATTCACCTATAGGGCATGGATTTAATCGGCCTGATGCCACGTGAGCGTGAGATCCTGTGAACTATCGAGTCTTCATCGGACCCACAATTTTGGTAAGTTATCCATCATGCAGATCAGGCAAGAAGTCTTCGATGACAGGGCGGGAATCTACGCTGTGACGCATGCGGCCTTCAGCAAGGACGACCATCTGGTCGAGCCGATCGAGGTCGGATTAGTGCAACGGCTTTTTGATTGCAACGCCTATTCGCCGACCTTTTCGCTGGTGGCGACGAACGACAAAACGGTGATAGCGCATGTGATTGCCACCTGGGGTACGGTCGATGGGAAACACAGCCTGCTGGGCCTTGGGCCCCTTGCGGTAGCACCCGAATACCAGAATATGGGCGCAGGGACCGCGCTGATGCAGGCCATCTCGGACCGCGCGGAAAATGAACGCATTTCCGGGATCGTGTTGCTGGGCGCGACGAAGTACTACCAGCGCTTCGGCTACGAGCCGGCCATCGCCCGCGGCATTATTCCCACGCAGCGTTCGTGGGGAGATAACTTCATGGTTCGCGTTTTTGACGAGCGAAGCCTGCCCGCCGGACAGTATCGGTACGCCTCCCCGTTTGGGTGTTGAGCTAACTCTTGAGTTCCAGGGTCCGGGCTAGTTCGCCCAGGGCTCCGGGCACCACGGAGTAGTAGGCCCAGACTCCGCGTTTCTCACGGTGCAAGAGGCCCGCGTCCACCAGGATCTTCAGATGGTGGGAGACCGTGGGCTGCTTGAGTCCCAGCGGTTCGGAGAAGTCGCAGACGCAGGTTTCGGCCTCGGCGCTGGAGGAAATGATGGACAGGATGCGCAGCCGGTTTGGATCGGCCAGCGCCTTGAAGCGCGCGGCCAAGAGCTCGGCATCGGAAGCGTTCAGTGACGGTTGGCCACTCTCGGGCACGCAGCATCCGGGGCCCTGGGAAAGGTCGGTGCGGTTGGTTTCGAGTACGACGTTTTGTGGCATCCTTGTGTTTCTTCCTGAACGGCTACGGGCAGATCGATCATATTGACAACCTTCGATGCATCTCATCATACTAGGTATATCGATATTCTTCGATGTCTATGATTTGGATGTACTCGTGAGTCAATCTGTAGCGCCCGTTGACACCGCCAAGGTGGCAGCAAAAATGTCGACCCTTGATCGCTATCTAGCCGTCTGGATCCTCGCCGCAATGGTCATTGGCCTTGCCTTGGGGCGCGTGATTCCCGGGCTGGGTGAGGCGTTGGACTCCCTGCAAGTTGCCGGGGTTTCACTGCCTATCGCCATCGGTTTGCTGGTGATGATGTATCCGGTTTTGGCCAAGGTGCGCTATGACCAGACGCATCGGGTAATCGGCGACAAGAAGCTGATGATTACCTCGCTGCTGATCAACTGGATCCTTGCCCCGGCATTCATGTTCGTGCTGGCCTGGGTATTCCTGCCCGATTTGCCCGAATACCGCACCGGCCTGATTATCGTCGGTCTGGCGCGCTGCATTGCCATGGTGCTGATCTGGAACGACCTGGCCTGCGGCGACAGCGAAGCGGCCGCGGTGCTGGTGGCGATCAACTCGGTATTCCAGGTATTCGCCTTCGGCGTGCTCGGCTGGTTCTACCTGCAGGTGCTGCCGGGCTGGCTGGGACTGGAAACCACGAGCGCGCAATTCTCCGTCTGGGCCATTACGCTCTCGGTGCTGGTCTTCCTCGGCATCCCGCTGCTCGCCGGATTCCTCACCCGCACGCTGGGCGAAAGGGCCAAGGGGCGCGAATGGTACGAGTCGCGCTTCCTGCCAAAGATCGGCCCGTTGGCGCTCTACGGCTTGCTGTTCACCATTGTGCTGCTCTTCGCGCTGCAGGGGGACACCATCATTTCCCGTCCGTGGGATGTGGCCCGCATGGCCGTGCCGCTGCTGACCTACTTCGTGGTGGTCTTCGGGGCCAGCATGCTGATCGGTTGGGCGCTGAAGCTCGGATACGCGCGCACCACCACCTTGTCCTTCACCGCGGCCGGCAACAACTTCGAACTGGCCATCGCGGTGGCCATCGCCACCTTCGGCGTCACCAGCGGCCAGGCGCTTGCCGGCGTCGTCGGACCGCTGATCGAGGTGCCAATCCTGGTTGCCCTGGTCTACGTGGCGCTTTGGTCGCGCAAATTCTTCCCCACCCAAGTCCTCGCCAACTCGGCACCTAGCAAAGGCTAAGATCTTGTCTACTCCTCTAAAGAAGCCATCGGTCCTGTTCGTCTGCGTGCACAACGCCGGCCGCTCGCAGATGGCGGCAGCATTCTTGTCCAACCTCTCGGATGGTCGCATCGAGGTCCGCTCGGCCGGCTCGGCTCCGGCCGCGGAAATCAACCCTTCCGCCGTGGCCGCGATGACCGAGGTGGGCATCGACATGTCCGCCGAGGTGCCGAAGGTGCTGACCACCGAAGCAGTCAAGGAATCCGACGTGGTCATCACCATGGGCTGCGGAGACACCTGCCCAGTCTTCCCGGGCAAGCGCTACGAAGACTGGGTGCTTGAGGACCCGGCCGGGCAAGGCATCGATGGAGTGCGCCCGATCCGCGACGAGATTCGCGCACGCATCGAAAACCTCATCACCGAATTGCTCGAAAACAAAGTCTAGAGTTTGTAGCGAAGGAGCACCATGGAATCCCAGTTCCCCGTCGTCGTCATCGGCGCCGGCCCCATCGGCTTGGCGGCCGCAGCGCACCTGCTCGAACGCGGACAGGCGGTTCGCGTCCTGGAAGCCGGAGCAAGCGCCGGAGCCGCCATCAAGCAGTGGGGGCATATCAAGCTGTTCTCCACCTGGCGCTACAACATCGACGAGGCCAGCCGCCGGCTGCTCGAAACCCCGACCGAGCACTACGCTGGCGACTGGCAGGCGCCGAATCCCAAGCGCCTGCCCACCGGTGCGGAGCTGGTCTCCGAATACCTTGAGCCATTGGCCGCCCACCCGCAGCTGCGCGAAGCCATCGGCTACGGGCAGCGAGTCACCTCGGTCAGCCGGGTGAGCGCCGAGGGCGGCGGGCTGGACAAGGGACGTTCGGCCGCGCGCGACGAATCGTTGTTCCTGGTCCGGGTCGAAACCGCGGACGGCGCAACCGAGCTGACGGCGCGTGCGGTCATCGATGCCTCCGGAACCTGGGAAACTCCCAACCCGATTGGCCGCTCGGGTCTCCGCGCGTTCGGTGAAGAAACGGCGAGAAGCGAAGGTTTCATCACCTCGCCCTTGCCGGATCCCTTGGGCGCCGATGCGCAGCGTTTTGCAGGCAAGAGGGTGCTGGTGCTCGGAGCCGGGCACTCGGCCGCCAACACCTTGATCCTCTTGGGACGGCTGAAGCAGCAGAATCCGGAAACCCAACTTCTCTGGGGACTGCGTGGGCAGGCTAACCCGGTTCGCCTCTACGGCGGCGGATCCGCCGATGAACTGCCGGCTCGTGGCCAGCTGGGCACAAGCCTGCGACGCCAGGTGGAGACCGGACAGGTGACCTTGCTCGAACACGTCTCGGTGCGCGAGCTGCACTCGGCAGAAAGCTTGCAGGTGTCGCTCGCCGATGGGCGCGAGCTCGAGGTTGACTTCGTGGTGCCTGCCACCGGCTTCCGCCCCGACCTGAGCATGCTTTCCGAGCTGCGCCTGGATCTGGACCTCGCGGTGGAAGCACCGCGTGAACTGGGCCCGCTGATCGATCCCGAGTTCCATAGCTGCGGCACCGTCTCGGCCCACGGCGAACGAGTACTGGGGCACCCGGAGAAGAACTTCTACATTGCCGGCATGAAGAGCTACGGCCGCGCCCCGACGTTCCTGTTGGCTACCGGATACGAGCAGGTTCGCTCGCTGGCCGCCGCCCTGTCCGGAGACCGCACCGCGGCGGATCAGGTGGAACTGGATTTGCCGGAAACCGGAGTGTGCTCCACCGACACCGGCAACTCCTGCGAGGTGCCGGCAGCCTCCGCCGCCGGAGCGAGCAGCTGTTCCGCAGAATCGGCCCAAGCGCCTGCGCAGGAGGACTCCTGCTGCTCGGCTCCTGTGCCGGTGAGCTTCGGGATAGCCACCGGAACCCAGCATGGATTCGCCGAACTGGTTGAGCGGACTTAACCGCAACCGTTGACGTGCGGAGGGCTGCCGGGTAAGGATGCAGTATGGAAACTAATCTGCCGTCCGAACCGCTGTCCTTCGACGTCACCGGCCGCATCTCCACCTCGTGCCACGAGGTCTACGAAGCCGTGGCGGATCCGGAAAAACTATCCGCCTACTTCACTACCGGGGGAGCGCAGGGACGCTTGGAAACCGGCGCCGAAGTCAGCTGGGATTTCCACGATTTCCCGGGCCGCTTCCCGGTGCAGGTGCTCGAAGCCATTCCGGACGAGCTCATCGTGTTGAAATGGGCGGGCGAGGGTGTCGCCGCGGACGACGGAATGAACACCGTCACCTTCGAATTCGAAGCGATCGACGATGCTGCGCGAACCAAGGTGAAGATCACCGAGTCGGGATGGCTCTCCTCGCCGCAGGGGCTCACCGGGGCCTTCGGCAATTGCGAGGGCTGGACCGGGATGCTCTGCGCGATGAAGATCTGGCTGGAGCATGGAATTAATCTGCGCGAAGGTTTCTACAAGTAATTATGGCTACTCCATCAGGGGCCGGATCTCCACGCTCCCGTAGGGCAGATGCGGCATGCGCCGGGCAATTTCCTGGGCCTGCGCTTCATCGGAGACCTTGATCGCGTGCACGGCGAATACGATTTCCGCTTCAGTGTCCAACTCGGCGTTGCTTTCCTGCGAGCACACCGAGCCGCGGTCCTGGAGGGCATAGGCCGAGATCAGGATGTCTTCGGAGCGCAATTGGGCATCCAGCGATTCCCACTGGAGCATTTCCGCATCGAACTCTTCGCTCGGCGGTTGCGGGCCGCTGCCCGGAAGATAGCGGTGGATCAGAAGGTGCGTTGCGATGTTCATGAGAACTCCTGCACGTCGGTTGGTTGCTGCCACAGACGATACCGGATCGGGCCTGCATGTACAGGGGGAGTTGTTCCGATTGGGCAAATCGTCGCCGGGAATTCACTTCTCGAGGAATGCCGGGATAAATCTCAGCATGTCATTAGCGCTGGGGACCTAAGCTGAGTGGATACGCCAAAGGGCTGCCGGTACTTAATTGGTAGCCCTTTTGGCATGAACTTGCAGTCCCTACTCCACGGCGTTGCGCAGCTTGGTGCTCAACCGTTGGAGCTCGATGAATTCTTCTTCGCTCAATGCCTCGCCCATCAGCCGATGCAGCTGCTTGACGTGAGCCCGGCCGATGTCCCGCTGCGTGGCCAGGCCCGCTTCGGTGAGCCTGATCCGGCTCGCCCGCTGATCGGTGGGATCGGTGCACCGGGAGACCAGCCCGCGCTCTTCGAGGCGAGTGATCATCCGGCTCAGGCTGGGCTGGGAGATCAGCAGGTGCTTATTCAAATCCACCAACCGAGTCTCGTTCTCCGGTGCGTGGCGCAGGTTGAACAACACGTCGTACTCCCGGATGGAGAGCTTGGCGAATTCGGGCATCGCGGTGATCTGGCGCATCACCGCGACCTGCGCCCGGAACAGCGCCTCCCACGCGTCGGTGGTGACCTTCAACGAGGCCTGGGTGCTACTGGTCCCGGTCACTGACTTCTGGCTCCTTCGGGGCGTTGGCTTGCTCGGCTTCCAGTTTAGCCTTGCGGGCAGCCACGCGGCCCACGTGGGTTGGGGCATCGGCGATATCCGGGGCCGCCCGCGATGCCATTTCCTTCTTCAGCTCCGGCAATACGTACTCGCCGAACATATCCAGCTGGTTCAGCACGGTCTTCAGCGGCAACCCGGCATGGTCGATGAGGAACAGCTGGCGCTGGTAGTCGCCGAAGTACTCCTGGAAGCTCAGGGTCTTCTCCAATACCTGCTGCGGGGAGCCGACGGTGAGCGGGGTCTGCGCGGTGAAGTCCTCCATGGATGGGCCGTGTCCGTAGACCGGGGCGTTGTCGAAGTACGGACGGAATTCCTTGACCGCCTGCTGGGAATCCTTGGCCATGTAGAACTGGCCGCCCAAGCCGACGACCGCCTGGTGCGCCTTGCCGTGGCCGTAGTGCTCGTAGCGCTCACGGTAGAGGTCGATCAGCTGCTTGTAGTGCTCCTTGGGCCAGAAGATGTTGTTGGCGAAGAAGCCGTCCCCGTAGTAGGCGGCGATCTCTGCCACCTGCGGGGTGCGGATCGAGCCGTGCCAGACGAACGGCGCCACGTCGTCCAGCGGGCGCGGGGTGGAGGTGAAATTCTGCAGCGGGGTGCGGAACTTGCCTTCCCAGTTCACCACGTCTTCATCCCAGAGTCGGCGCAGCAGGTCGTAGTTCTCCACGGTGAGGTTCACCGAGTCCTGCATGTTCTTGCCGAACCATGGGTAGACCGGACCGGTGTTGCCGCGTCCCAGCACCAGGTCCACGCGTCCGTTGGACAGGTTCTGCAGCATCGCGAAGTCCTCGGCGATCTTCACCGGGTCGTTCGTGGTGATCAGCGTGGTCGCCGTGGAGAGGATGATGCGTTCGGTCTGCGCGGCGATGTAGGCCAGCGTGGTAGTGGGCGAGGAGGAGAAGAATGGGCGGTTGTGGTGCTCGCCGATGGCGAAGACATCCATGCCGATCTCTTCGACCTTCTTGGCGATGGCTACCGAAGCGTCGATGCGCTCTTTTTCGGTTGGCATCTTGCCGGTGGTCGGGTCGCGGGTGATGTCGCTGACTGAAAAGACTCCGAATTGCATGTCCGCTCCTAAGCTGTCGAGATACGCTGTGTGCTTACCTCTAATTTATATGCGTATGCATGTAATAACAAGTTGATGCGTCAAATATTCCCTGAGGTGGAGTATGGCGTCGGACACGCGCCTGTGCGAGAGTTCGGAAAATTGCGCATTCGAAGCAGTGCCACCCTATGCGGATTGAATGCTTGGTAGTTGCCGGCGAGTGCGGGTTGCGGTGGTGGGTGGCGTGTTGACCCGAGGATCTGCAGTCCGCATTATTGAACCGCAGTAGTGGCCAACTTGCCCATTGCATCGTTGCGTGCCATCGGGGCCGTCGGCTGAAGCTTGGGCTGACCCTCATCCGTTAGTTGGTTATGAGGTGAATTCTAGGCATCGCAATGTAGCTATTTGCACTCACTGTATGCGATAATGTTTATAAGTAGCTACATTAGGAGCTTAAATGCTTGAGGCTCAAAAGCTCGGTGCAAGCCTGCAGGAATGGCGCATTATTCTTGGGTTGACTCAAGAACTGGTTGCCGAGCGGGCCGGCATCTCCAGGAGCACGCTGATCAAACTAGAACAAGGCGCAGGAGCAAAACTCGAAACCTTCCTTGTAGTCGCCAAGGTTCTCGGCATTGTCGACCGTATAAATGATGCTGTCGAGCCACTCAACACCGACTTGGGTCGTGCCAGATCACGACTGCTTAGTCGCCAGCGTGCACCAAGGGGGAGTTCATGAGCCGGCGGAACCGCATAAAAATCAGGCGTGTCGAGGTACTGACTGGCGAGACTGCAACGGGCACTTTGACGATCGAGTCCGATGCCCTCTCACCACTGGAGCATATAGCCTTCACGTACTCCGACTCCTGGCTTGCCTCTGACTGCTCCTTCGCTATCTCGCCCGAACTTCCGTTGATAAAGGGGCCGCAGCGCCCCACCTTGGGACGGGAGATGTTCGGCTCGTTCATGGATGCTGCACCGGATGCATGGGGTCAGCGACTCCTCCATGAGGAGGCACGGCTGCATTCCAAGGCAACTGGCGTACCAGCACCGAGGAATACGCAGATATCCCGGCTCTTCATGGTCAACGACCAGACGAGGCAAGGCGCACTGCGGTTCCGGGAAAACGGAAAATTCCTCTCCAGCTGGGGACAATGGGCGGGTGTTCGCGACCTGCCAGTGCTTGCCGAACAGTCACGCGCTTACGAGGAGACCGGGTACATAGACGAGCAAAACAGCTTGCTCATCGGGGCTGGATCATCTCCTGGAGGTGCTCAGCCAAAAGCTTGGGTTCGCGACGCGGATGGGTCGATGTTGCTCGCCAAATTCCCAAAGACCTCGGACCTGGGCAATGTCCAGCTCTGGGAAATGGTAGCGATACGCCTGCAGCAGCGAGCTGGAATCGAAGTCCAACCTTCCCGGCTGATGAGGCTGGATGAATACCACCAGATCTTCCTCACCAAGCGTTTCGACAGGTCGGGCGATGAGCGCATACCATACATGAGTGCACGCACGGCCCTCCAGCTAAACGACGGCGAGCACCCAAGCTATGTCAAGCTTGCCCGTGAAATTTCGATGGTCTCATCCAATCCCGTGGCAGATTCCAAGGAGATGTTCAGCCGAGCAGCGTTCGGCGCTATGGTCAACAATATCGATGACCACATGCGAAATCACGGCCTGCTCAAGATTGGCAGGGGCTGGAGGTTATCGCCGTCGTTCGACGTGAATCCCATGCGGACAGGCACCTCCGACACTCCTCTCGTGCCGGGTGGGGATACCTTCGACCGGAACGTACTCGAACTGCTGGACCACCTTGACTCGTTCCGGCTCACCCGTACCGAGGCCGTCACGCGTCTGCGCCGGATCAATGAAGCTGTCTCCCATTGGGCCGAGGAGGCGATCAGGCTCGGTGCCGAGGCCGACGCGGCCGAATCAATGCACCGCGCCTTCGAGGGCTCGAACCGCAACCGAGTCGCGGGCCTCAAAGACATTTCGCCACCCACTGCCATCAGCCTCGGGGAAGCGGCTGGAGAACCCGGAGATTCCGGCCAGCCGAAAACCGGACAGGTGTGGATTAAAGCCCACCACCGCGCAGGCAGGTACGTCCCAGGACACTACAGGTCCCGCCCTAAGTAGCAGCAGCACTGGATGGACGGGCAGCTTCCACCGGTCGCCGCTCGGCGCGCTGGGTTGCAGGAATGATCTATCCATGACGTCCTACGAGTTTTCTCCGGCCGAACTTCCGCCGATGTCAGCTAGGGATCCTCGGACCAGCTGAAAGTGCCAACAGCGAAGGCGTTTCGCGGGGTGGTTCAGCCTCGCTGGGAATCCACTTGGTTTGTCAAGGGAATCCCGATAATGCGGACGGACGGTATAGGGATAACTGGCACGAAACCCGAGCAGTTCTGGGAAAGTCGGCGGGCCTTCATCCCTGGTCTTCCAGAACGGATGAACGACCAATGGCCTGAATCCGAATAGCTCCTCTTCGGCATGCTTGAATATAGGTCGACCATTGTTGCCATATCATCTGATGGCGTTTAAATCCCTGCCGCAACCTCGACGAACTCAGTTTCGATGAACGTGTCGAGAAGGCCGCATGCTGCGATGAGATCAACGGGCTGCTGCGTCGTGAAAAGCCACCTTTTGGGATGAGCGGTGCGTTCAACATTCTCCGCCCCTGCCGGCAGCCTGCGAAACATGTCGTGAGCCGCTACGGGTGGACAACACCCGCGCGATAGGCAATCAGCGCGGCATCCACGCGGTTGCGCGCGCCGAGCTTAAGCAGGATCGCGGTCATATGCCCCTTGACCGTCGCCTCGGTGAGCACCAGCCGGGCGGCGATCTCCGCGTTGGTCAGGCTCGATCCCACCAGCGCCAGCACCTCGCGTTCGCGCACGGTCAGCCCTTGGACCAAAGTGCGGGCGCGGGCCAGCGAGGCGGTATCGATGCCGCGCACCTTGTCGATCACCCGACGGGCAATGCGCGGGGACAGCGCCGCGGCGCCCTCGGCCACCGCATGGATGGCTCCGAGTAGTTCCTCGGGCCCCGAGCTTTTGAGCATGAATCCGCAGGCTCCGCCGGACATGGCCCGGTCGATGTAGTCTTCCTCGCCGAAGGTGGTCAGGATCAGCACCTTGGCCTCCGGGGCCTGGGCCAGGATCGCTTCCAGGGCGCCCAGCCCATCGAGCTGCGGCATGCGGATATCCATGAGGATTACCGACGGCGCCAGGCGTTCGGCCAGTTCGATGGCGCGCGCCCCGTTCTCCGCTTCGCCGATAATCGAGATGCCCGGGTCGCTGGCGAGGATCGCGCGCAGCCCGGCGCGGATCAGGGCGTCGTCATCCACCAGCAGGATGCTGACTGGGGTATCCATGCTCATCTGCAGCTCCTTTGGTTAGCCGGCGGGGTAGAGGTGGTCGGTGGAGACCAATACGTCATCGGTGAAGCACAGGCGGAACATCTCGCTGCCCAGATCCAGCAGGCCGGTCCGCGCCGCATAGTAGCGGCACTGCGCATTCTCCGGCGGCGCCGGTTCGTCGATCACGGGAAGCGGTTCATCCAGGCCCGGGGCGCGGACCAGCGAAGCTACCTCGCCCGAGTCCATGCCCACTTTGAGCTTCTGGTACTCCGACGGGTGCAGGGCCGTGGCTTGGTAGGTGGCATGCTGCAACAGCAGCAGGGCCGCGGAAATCACCGTGACGGCGAGGATCGGCAACAGCACCAGCATCGAGGTGCTGGTGCGCTTCACGGGAGAGTGCATCCCGGCAGGCGCCGGGGGCGAGGATGACTGGGCAATGCAGGCGCGCAGTTCGAAGCGCTCCTTCGTGCGGTGCACCGCCAGCGAACCGCCGGCGGCTTCGAGGGCGCCGCGCAGCGAAGCGATTCCGGTGGCCCCGGGCCGGACCGGCGGGACAGGGCCATGCAGGGGATTGGAAATCCTCAGCACCGCCTGCTCCGAGCGCGTATCGAGTTCCAGCTCCACCTCGGCGTGCGGCGCGTACTTCGCCGCATTGGTCAACGCCTCCTGGGCCACTTGGCGCAGCACGGCGGCCCACCGGATGGATCCGGGGGCCTGCGGCGAGGGACCATGCCGGGTGAAGTTGATCTTCATGCCCTTGGCCCGGGCTTGCTCGACCAGCTGCTCCAGCGATGAACCTGCCGGACCCAGCGGCGCTTGGTCGCCGTCCTCGTGCAGCACCCCGATGATCTGGTGCAGATGCTCGATGGACTCATCGGCCTGCTCGCGGATCCGCGCCGCCTGCGCATAGGCCGGCGTGCCCTTTTCCAGGGACACCTGCAGCCCGCTGGAGGACAGCGCCAGCAGCGCCAGATCGTGGCCCAGCTGATCATGCATGGCTTCGGCGATGCGCGCCCGTTCGCGCAGCTCGGCTTGCACCACCACATGCCGGCGCTCCTGGCTGCGGAACAGCACCGCATTGCGCCGCGCCCGGCCGGCCCACCAGGGCAGCAGCGCAAAGAGCACCAAGCCGGTGAGGATATTCAGCGCAAAGGTCAACAGGCTCAGGTGCGAGGACAGTGCCAGCGTCACCCCGGCGGCCAGCGTCCCCGCCCCAAGGGCCAGCAATCCATGGGCCAGGGAGGAAACATGCCGTCCGGCCAGGTAGCTACAGGCCGCGGCCAGGGGAGCGAGCACAACCCAGGCCCCGTTCGTGGAGATGGGGACCAAATAGGCGCAGAGAGCCAGCAGCAACAGCAGAACCAGCTGCTTCCACGAGGTAGTCATGAACAACATGCTACGCAGAATCGCCGCGGGCAGACACCGACCAAGGTAGGGGTTCGGTGCCGCGAGAATGCAGACCTCCAGCCGGTGCGCGGCGGCAGCGGCGAATCCTAGGGTGGAGAGCAGAACTAAAGGAGCACACCATGATCGCATTCGAAGCGCTGAGCAAGGACTTCGGCGCCACCCGCGCAGTCAATGCGCTGACCGCAACCATAGAACCCGGGCAAGTGACCGGATTCCTCGGCCCCAACGGGGCCGGCAAATCGACCACCATGCGCATGATCCTCGGACTGGACGCACCAAGCAGCGGGCAGGCGCTGGTCAATTCGGTTCCCTACGCGCAGCTGCGCTACCCGCTGCATACGGTAGGTGCGCACATCTCCGGCACGGCGGGGCACCCCGGGCACACCCCGCGCACCTTCCTCAAGTCCCTGGCGCAATGCAATCGGATCCCGGCATCCCGGGTGGATGAGGTGCTGGCCGAAGTCGGCTTGCAGCCGGTGGCCGGCAAACGGATCGGCGGATTCTCCCTCGGCATGCGCCAGCGGCTGGGAATCGCCGCCGCCCTGCTGGGCGACCCGCAAATCCTGATCCTGGACGAGCCAATGAACGGGTTGGATGCCGAAGGCATCTCCTGGATCCGGCAGCTGATGCGCACCCGGGCCGAGCGCGGCGGAACCATCTTCGTCTCCAGCCACCTGATGAGCGAGGTGCAGCAGGTCGCGGACCAGCTGATCCTGATCGGACGCGGGGCGCTGATCACCCAAGCACCCACGCAGGAGCTGATCAAGCAATTCACCGAACCGGTCATCACGGTGCGCTCGCCGCAGGCCGCCGCGCTCGCCGGGTTGCTGCTGCAACCCGGTGTCGAGGTGAATGCCACCGCCGGAGACCGTCTGGAAGTGATTGGATTGCCGCTGGAAGCTATCGGCGCCTCGGCCTTTGCCGGTGGTATCGAGCTGCATGAACTCAGCGTTGCCCACGGGTCGCTGGAAAACGCCTACAACCAACTGACTCACGACACGGTGGAATACTCCACCGAGCTAGCAGGGAGAGTGGGAAGCAAATGAGCACGCTGCAGATCGGTGAATCCAGGACCGGTGACTTTGCCGGACCGCTGTTGCGGGCAACCGGCGCCGAGGCCACCAAATTCTTCGGGCTGCGTGCCCTGGTCGGGCTCTATGCCTCGGGAATACTGGTGACCATCGCATTGGGCTGGCTACTAGGGGCCAGCGCGAAAGCCAGCGGGGACAATGGCTTCGACACCGCGATGCCGGCGCCGCTGCTGGTGTTTGCGACCCTGCAATTCAGCCAGCTGTTCTTTGCCGCCGTGGCCGCCTTGCACATCACCAACGAGTACTCCAGCGGGAGCATCTACACCACCTTGCAGTCGGTGCCGCGCCGCTCGGTCATGCTCGGCGCCAAGGCGCTGCTGCTGGCCGGGCTCGGCTTGGTTGCCGGGGTCTGCATGATCGGCTTGGGCACCATCCCGGCAACGCTCAGTGCGGGGCAGTACGGCGCCTTCGCTCTCTCCGACCTGGTCTCGGCCTGCCTCGGCGCCGGTGCATATCTGGCGCTATTGAGCTTGATGGTGCTCGGCCTCGGGCTACTCTGCCGGAACTCGGCGGGAGCGATCGTCTCGGCGATCATGCTGGTGATCGGGCTTCCGCAGATCCTGCAGCTGATTCCGTTCGAGTGGGTGCAGACGCTGGCCCAATACCTGCCGACCAACGCGGCGACGTTCATGGCCACCGGCGCGTCCGAACCCTATGGGCCGCCGGCGGCGCTGCTGGTGCTGATCGGCTGGACCGTGGCCCTGCTCGGAGCCGGGTATATTTCGCTGAAGCGGCGCGACGCCTAGCCGCGGCCGGTGCGGGGGACCTGCCAACGCAGTTGCACAGACAGCGCAAAGCGAGGTATCCGGCTCACCGCCGGATACCTCGCTTTGCGCAATTGGTTGCTGTAACTATGCCTTGGACCGGAGCTGCGCCCGATCGCGCCATGCGGCGGTGCTCCAGAGCGCAAGCGCGATCAGCACCGGTTGGAAGAACAGCCGGGTGAGCCGTTTCCCGTCGGTATCCAGTCCGAACGCGTCGCGTCCCTCCTGCCATTGCGCGAAATTGCCGGGGAACACCGCGACGAAGAAGAGTGCGGCAATCCAGCCCACGGCTACCCGCTTTTTGAGCAGCGCCAGCAAGGATAGCCCCAGCCCGATTTCGGCCACGCCGGAGAGAATCACCGTCAGGTCCGGATCCAAGGGGACAAAGTCCGGGACCTGGGAGCGGAATTCCTCGCGGGCAAAGGTCAGGTGGCTGACCCCGGCGAAGCCAAGGAATGCTCCGAGCCCAATGCGTGCGCCGTGCCGGGCGAACCCCAGCGGTTTCGCCGCCGGCGACTTAGTCATCGCTGACGCTCACCAAGACATCGATGTTGCCGCGGGTGGCGTTGGAATAGGGGCAGACCTGGTGGGCCGCATCGGCCAGTTCCTGGGCCAGTGCGGGTTCCATGCCGGGAATGATGACCTCCAGCTCAACTGACAGCTTGAATCCGTCATCGCCGTCGCGGTTCAAATGGACTCGCCCCCCCACGCTGGAGTCCTCGATCTTGACCTTGCGGCTGCGCGCCACCACGTTCAAGGCCGAGTGGAAGCAGGCGGCGTAGCCCGCGGCGAAAAGCTGTTCCGGGTTCGTTCCGGTTCCCGAGCCGCCCAGTTCTGCCGGGGAGGTCAGGGACAGGTCGAGCTTGCCATCGGGGGTCTGGACGCGGCCTTCGCGGCCTTGGCCGGAGGACAGGGATTCTGCGGTGTATAGGGTTTCCATGGAACTGCCTTTCGATGATGGTGAAAGCTTGTAGTTATTCTCCGGAGGGTTGATCCGGAGAAGAGATTTCCTGCATGGAGGTGGTGATGCGGTGCAGGGCTGCCAGCAGTGCCTGCGCGCTCTGGAGATCCGGGAGTCCGGTGCCGCAAGCAATCTGCGCCGGAATATGCGCCAATTCTTTGCGCAGGGATTCTCCGGCGGGGGTCAGGCTGACGTTGACGACGCGGCTATCTTCCTCATCGCGCTGGCGTTTTATGAATTCCTTCTGTTCCAGCCGGCGCAACAGCGGGGACAGGGTCCCGGAATCCAGCTGGAGCATTTCGCCGATTTCGCGCACCGGCTTATCGCCTTCGGACCACAGCGCAACGAGCACCAGGTACTGGGTGTAGGTCAGCTGCCATGGGGCGAGCAGTTCGGCGTACGCCCGGGTGGTTGCCCGGCTCGCCGAATAGAGGGAGAAGCACACCATTTCGTCAACTATTGCCATAAAATAATGATTGCACGCAATTCAATTGTGCGCAACTTAAATTATTGGTCCTTTGGGCGCGGTGCTGCTCGGGCTACCGATCGGGCTCTTGGCGATGGCGCCGAATTGGTTATGGATTCGGGGTGCTTAGCTAGCTGGAGGCATCGGGAGAACTCCAGCCCTGTAGCTTGATCCGGTCACGTTTCGCGCAGTTCGGCTGGCATCGCTAAGCTGGGATTCATGAACATCGGCAAGCATCTGGCGAATGCCGGCGGGCGCAGCTACCCCCGCCTGGCGATAGTTCGCTCGCTGTTGCTGATTAGCGCGGTGCTTTTCGGTTTGTTCTCGATGCACGTGATGAATCATGGACTCTCGGCTGACTCCTCGGCCCCGCCGGCGCAGGCGCATTCGGCAGAAGCCCTGCCCATGCACCACGCTCCGCTAGCCGATCCGGGCCATCCCTCCGAGCAGGGCTGCACCGACTGCCCGCTGGGCCATGAGATGGCCGCCGCAGGTTGTGTTTTGGCGCTGCTGATCATGCTGTTGTTCCTGCGGCCACCGCATACCGTAGCTGTGGCCCGGACGGTGTTCCTGCGGACCTTGCGCGCAGCTTCGAAGCTTCGTGGGGTCGCGCCGCGCAAACCCGATCTGACGGCCTTGGGGATCTGCAGAACGTGAGAGCTTGGCAGGTCATTTGGCCTGCCGCCAGCTCGTTCCGGCGCCGCCGCAGGCAGGCGCCGCTCACGTTCCGAACTCATCAGGAGAATCACCCATGAACAAGCAGACCTTCTTTTCCAGCGCCCTCGCACTGGGCGCAATGCTCGCCCTCACCGGTTGCGCGGGGGAACCATCAAGCACTCCGGCGCCGAGCGCCTCGGCTTCCGAAGCGCATTCCGGGCATTCCATGGAGCAGTCCCCATCGGCCAATGACGCCGATATGGCGTTCGCCTCGGGCATGAAGATGCACCACGAACAGGCGATCGACATGTCCGAGATCCTGCTGGACAAGTCCGGGGTTCCCGCCGAGGTGGTGGCCCTGGCCGAACGGATTAAGGCGGCGCAAAGCCCGGAGATCGAACGCATGGACCGCTGGCTTTCCGAATGGAACATGCCCGAGGGCATGGATCACGGGGCTATGGACCACGGCGACGGGATGGTTCCGGAAGATGAGATCAAGGCCTTAGAGGACGCAACGGGGTCCGAAGCTGCCCGGCTCTTTCTTGAGCAGATGATCATGCATCACGAAGGTGCCGTGGTGATGTCCGAGACCGAGATCAACGAAGGAAGCTACCCGGCGGCCATCGACCTGTCCAAGCAGATCGTTGATTCCCAGACCAAGGAAATCAACGAGATGAAGCAGCTGCTTGAAACGCTGTAGCCAGGAAGTGAAGACAGAAAGGTTGGGATTGACCGTGCCCAAAAAATTTGAAGGCAGCAAAGGTGCGCGCGCCGGGATTGTGGCCGCGGCGGCCGGCGCGGTGCTCGCGCTGGCCGCGTTGACCGGGTGCAGCACTGCACCGGCGCCCGTCGCGCAGCCCGAGCCTACGGTGGTTGCGGCCGAGGACACCGGGGAGTTCCTCGCGGAGCTTGGCCTGGCCGGGCTCGATGCCAGGGCGGCGATCGATCGGCTCGACCGGATGCCGGTGGCGCAGCGGCCGGGCGACTTCACCGCCTCGGTGCAGCCGGCCCAGCTGGTGCTCACCGATGCGTCGGGACGCACCGCGGGTCTGCCGATGCCGGAAGATGAGTACTACCTTTCGGCGGCACCCTATGTGAGCCAGACCCACAGCTGCCATTTCCACAGCCTGACCACCTGTCTGGGGGAGCTGGCGGGAAAGGAAGTCCAGGTGAAGGCAACTGACGCCGACACCGGCGAGGTGCTGGTGGAGAAGGGCGTAAAAACCTTCGACAATGGATTCCTTGGACTCTGGGTTCCGCGTGGAATTATCCTGGATATGGAATTCAGCTACGAAGGCAAAACCGCGAAGACCACCGTGTCCACCGCCGGCAGCACAAACGCCACCTGCCTGACCGAGCTGCCGCTGGTCTAAGACAGCGCGTCTGCACAACCAAAAAAAGCATTCGGGCCTGCAACCACATCTAGTGGTTGCAGGCCCGAATGCTTGGCGCCGGAGAACTTAGTCCTTGGGCTCCTGGGCCGCCTTGTTCATCAATTCCTCGAACGCCCGGCGCTCCTTGCGGGAGACGGGGATCTGGCCGGTCAGCGGATTGACCACCTGGCCCGGAATCGCCTTGGGATTAACCGGATCCGCCGGCTTGGCGTCCGCCACCTTCGGCTCGGGCTTGGCCTGCTTCTTGTCCTTGGCCTGCACCGGCACCTGCTTGGCCCCCGGGGTGATCTTCGCGGTGGCCCCGTTCATGGCCAGCGCAAGATCCTGGGCTCCCGTGTGCTGCTCGGTGGAGTGCTTGCGTCCCGCGCGGCGCAGCTCGCGCTTCTCCTTGCGCGACTCCACCAGGCGGTAGAGCACCGGTACCAGGATCAGGGTCAGCAAGGTGGAGGAGATCAGGCCGCCGATGACCACCACGGCCAGCGGCTGCGAGATGAATCCGGACTGGCCGGTGAGTCCCAGACCCATCGGGATCAGCGCGAAGATGGTGGCCAGCGCGGTCATCAGAATCGGGCGCAGACGCTGGCGGGCACCTTGCATGATGGCCTCATTCAGCGCCATCGCCGGCCGCTCGGGGGTATCGGCCCGATACTGGTTGATCAGGTCGATCAGCACGATCGCGTTGGTGACCACGATGCCCACCAGCATCAGCATGCCGATCAAGGAAGGCAGCCCCAGCGGGATGCCGGAGATCAGCAGCAGGCCGATGGCCCCGGTAGCGGCGAACGGAATGGAGATCAGCAGGATCAGCGGCTGGATCAGCGACTTGAAGGTAGCCACCATGATCACGTAGACGATCGCGATGGCCGCCAGCAAGGCGAGGTAGAGCTGGTTGAAGGATTCGGCCTGCTCGGTGGCCGCGCCGCCGATTTCGGCACTGGCGCCCTCGGGCAAATCCACCGAGTCGAGGCGCTCGGTGACGTCCGTGGAGACCTTGCCAAGCATGTTCTCCGCCGGGGTCAGCGTGAGGGTGGAGATGCGCTCGCCATTGGAGGTGGTGACCTGCTGGACGACCTTGGTGCGTTCCACCGTCGCCAAATCCTGCAGCTGCACCAGGCCGGCGGCGGTGGGGATCTGCAGTTCGCGCAGCTTGTTCAGCCCGTTCAGATCCATGGGCTCGCCGATCTGCACGGTCATGTCCGTGTAGTCCAGGCGCAGGGTGCCCGCCGGGACGGCGGAGACCTGTGAGGCGACCAGACCGGAAAGCTGCGCCTCGGTCAGCCCCGCCTCGGCTGCCTTGTCCGCGTCGATATCGATGGAGACCTGCTCGCGTTCCGCCGAGAGGTTGTCCGCGATGCCGGTGACATGCTCGGTGCCGGCCAGCGCTTCGCGCAGCTTCTCGGTGGCCTCGCGCAGAATATCCTCATTCGGGGCCTTGACCTCCACGGTGACGTCGCTGGACATCATCGCCGAGGAATTGGAGCCGAAGCTCAGGGTGACATCCTCGGACAACTCCAGGCCCTGGATCTGTTCGCGGACCGTATTGCTCAGCGCCTCCTGGTCGCGATCGGGGTCGGTGATCGCGGTGAAGCTTGCGGTGTCCGCGCCGGAGGCGAACATCGCCGCCATGCCGCTGGCGGTGCCCACGGTCATCTGCACATCTTCCAGGCCCTCGATGTCCTGCAGCTTTGCTTCCACCTTTTCGGCCTCGGCCAAGGTGGTCTCCAGCGCGGTGCCCGAGGGCAGCTTCGCGGTGATGGAGATCGAGTTCTCCCCGGTGGAGCCGAGCAGGTTGGTGTTCAGCAGCGGCGTCATCGCCACGGTGCCGGCCAGGATCAGCACGGAGGCCAGCAGCGTGATGACCGGGTGCTTCTGCGTGCCGTTGAGCACCGGCACGTAGGCGCGCTGCAGCCAGGACTTGTCCTCGGCCACGTGGACGGTGCGGGTCGCCCCGGTTCCCGGGCGGTGCGGCAGGAACCAGTAGGCGAGCACCGGAACGATGGTCAGCGAGACCAGCAGCGAGGCGAGCAGGGCGATGGCCATGGTCATCGCGAAGGGGCTGAACAGCTCCCCGGCCATGCCGCCGACCATGGCGATCGGCAGGAACACCGCCACGGTGGTCAGCGTCGCGGCGGTAATCGCTCCGGCCACTTCCCTGACCGCCAGCAGGATGGACTGGGCCTTGGATTCGCCATGGGCCAGGTGGCGCTTGATGTTCTCGATCACCACGATCGAGTCATCCACCACGCGGCCGATGGAGATGGTCAGCGCGCCCAGGGTGAGCATATTCAGCGTGTACCCGAACACGTTCATGCCGATGAAGGTGGCCATCAGAGACAGCGGGATGGAGATCGCGGTGACCAGCGTGGAGCGCACGGAGAACAGGAAGATCAGGATGATGAGCACGGCGAAGCCCAGGCCCAGGGCGCCTTCCAGCGCCAGGTGGCTGATGGAGTCCTCGATGAAGGGTGCCTGGTCGAAGATGGTGGTCATCGTCGCCTTGTGGCCGAGCTCGGCCTCCAGATCCGCGATCATCGCGGTGACCGCGTGGGAGATCGCGACGGTATCCCCGTCCGGGGTCTTGGTGACCTGGATGGACAGGGTCTCATCCCCGTTGGTGCGCGTGACGCTGGTGGCCTCGTCGGCCTGCACGGAGACCTCGGCGAGATCCTTGAGCAGCACCGGGCCGTTGTCGGTCACCAGCGGAATCTCTTCGATCGCAGCCAGGGTATCTGGGGAGGATCCGGCGATGACCGGAAGCTGCAGCCCGTCGACGTCCATATTGCCCACCGGCATGGGGGAGCCGGCGTTCTCGATGCCGTCCTTCAGGTCGGCAACGCTCAGCCCGGCGGCGCTGAGCTTGTCGTCGTCCGGGATCACCGCGATGTGCTGGGAAGCGCCGCCGGAGACTGCGGCTTCACGCACCCCGTCGATCTTCTGCAGTTTAGGCAGCGCGATGCGTTCCACATCATCGTTCAGCGCTTCCAGGGACTCGTTCGAGGAGACCGCGAGCATCAGCACCGGAAGGTCGGCAATGGAGCCGGCCAGCGCCGTGGGTTCCACGTCTTCGGGCAGCTGGGTCTTCACGTTGGAGATCGCGCGTTCCACCTGCGCGCGGGCACGGTCCATATCGGTGCCGTACTCGAAGGTCAGCGCGATGCGGGTGAATCCGGTCTGCGAGGTGGCGGTGGAGGATTCCAGGCCCTCGACCGCCTGCAGCGCGGTTTCCAACGGGGCGGCGACCTGTTCGTCGACCACCTCGGGGCTGGCGCCCATCTGGGTGGCCATCACGGAGATCTGCGGGAACTCCAGTGCGGGGATCAGTTCCTGCTTCAGCGATCCCATGGAGATCACGCCGAAAACGGCGGCGAAGATCGTGATGAGCGCGATGAGCGCCCGGTTCTTCAAAGACAAGATGGCCAAGCGCTGCATGCGTGTGTGGTCCTAGCTGTGTCGCAGTGGGAGGGGCTGAGCACAACTTTAGTTGGTTGTCATTGCTCAACAGTCACCGAGAGATGTTAAGCACGCAAAAATCATCCGAATGGATTACCCCGGAGTTGCCTGCAGCAGCGGCGCCGGATGCGGCAGCTAGTTTTTGGGGCGTCTACTGTTCTCCGCGCCATGCCTTGAGGAACCATGTGCCAGCGTCGTATGGAAGGAAAATGCGCTTGTAGAACTCTGGCTCTGCTTGGCGCGTTGTCCACGTTGTCCCGCCGCAGGACAAGGCCTGCACCTCGCACTGAGTCCGCAGGGTCTCGCAGACGTGCGCCGAGCGTGTGATGGTGACTTCGGCCCGAGAACTTTGGCTGCGGCGCCCACCAATCTTAGACGGAAGTGGGTCGGGACGAACCGGGAAATCGAGTTAGAGGCTGTACGTGGATTATTGGCCATCGAGAACGGCTTTTTACTCAGGGGCCGCATCATTTCCGCGAGCGCCACCGATGGCCGTGGCATGGGGTAGCCGAAGTTCACCGCGGAACTCCGTTTCGGCTGGGATCGCACCAAGCGCCCTTGGATGGTCAGCCCGACTAGGAGGAGCTTCGTTGGAGCCGTTTCCTTGGGGCATGAGGTAGGCAGGAACGTTGCGAATATGAATGCTCGTTGGAGGGGTCCTCAAAGTTTCGCAACCTTCGTAGATCCACGAAGGTCGCCGCCGCGGAGGGCCAACGCCTAGTTAGGTTCGTTTTTTCGCTTCTGGTTTAGGGCTTCTTCGGCAACGATAGGAGCATCTTCGCGGCTCGTCCTAGAATATGCGACGTCATCGCCGCCATAGAGCTCTGCGGCTATTTCCGTGGCCGCATCTACGTTTTGAATACCCAGCTTTTCCAGCTAGAAGCTGAGGTCGGGCATGTCCCGATCTCGTGCTGAACTCAGCTTCATGGCAAGCAGCGTTTCAGGCGAAGCGATATATGCCTCGAGCCCGTCGCCAAGGTTGATACTGACCCATTTTGCTCCTGCGGGGATGAAAGCGGTCGCGCTGGAGTTCAGCCACCCGGAGGGAAGATTGCGTTCCTGGGCCATTGCTTCAATGACGCGTTCAACGTCGGCTGGGGGTGTATAGGAGGCATCAATGTCTTGGGTCACCCGACGATCGTTTCCCGTGAAGGCGATGGCCGCCCCGCCGACCAGTCGGATCGTCGGGGTGATTCCCTTGGCACGCAGCCTGCTCCCAAGCTCGCCAAGCAGTTCGCGAATCTCATAGATGGTGAAGTCTTTGCTCACGCCATCTCCAGCGAATTATCTTTGAGGAAAATATTAAAATCAGCCAATGTCTTCGGGGTGCGCTTGATTGTCAGTTCTCTGAATGCGTCGCTCATGCTCCGCGTGTCACTACCTGGAAACCAAGGGTCCTGCAGTTTTACACCCCACCGAGGTTTTTGTGCAGAAACGCCTTCAAGGGCGATTCGCGCGCCCGCTGCAAGCAAAGCATCAAATCGTTCGCTTCCGGTGGGGCCGGGCTTCTTGAGGTGCTCCGGCTTCATCATTTTCAATTGCTTCAATGAATCCATTGCAATTCGTAAAGCGAATTCTCTGTCACCGGAGGACAGCTCGCGGGCAATATCGCGGGCCGCCTCGTCGAGGATCGCCTGAGGCGTCGGAGCAGGGGCGGCCCAGCGGATGTTCAAGGCGTCGGCAACTCTAAGCGAAGCGCCAAGCTCAGCTGTCTCTTTGCCGGATTCAAGCTCATAGATGAATTTTCGGGAAAGCCCGGTTTTGTTTGCAAGCCCCTGCTGGCTCAATCCGCTTTGAATCCTTGCGCCACGGATTGCTCGCCCCAGTTCTTGCGCGGTACTAATCGTTCCCATATTTACATTATGACACCGTTCGCTCACAAAATGCAGATATGCGCGTAGGTAGATTGGAAGCGGGCGTAGGTCGTGATGAGAATTTCATGGAATTTCGCACTCATAGTTTTAAGCTTCGTTGCGTTGCGGTTTGGCGGTTATTCCTGCGCACAGACCAGAACCTTTCCGACGGCAGCGAATTAATCTTCGATAGATGACGTGCAGTGCTAGCCAGAGTCACAGTGGCGGGAACATTCTTTTTGGGGGGCTCTTTCCCTTTCGGTTCTAGCACCCGCCGGTGTTGTCATTTCGTGTGGCGGGCCCTTGGCGAAAGCAGGGTAAAAGGCACTCAGCCTAGGTCTCAGGGGTGCCAGATCATCGGACCTGCACTACTGGACTTTGTAATTGGCTCTGGCAATGAGGTAGGGATTGCGCTCTCACCCTAGTGTTTTGTGGATTTTGACGGTAGGTGCCGCGCGGTGCTTGGGTATAACAGTGAATAAGAAAGCAGTGCGAGCACAGCCGCTGTCCTTGGCCGACTTCTTTCTGGGTTTCTATATCTGGATAGCCTGATTGATCATTTTGGGATCTTCACCGATAGGATCGCGACGCAGAATTTTCCCTCCGGCCTCCATACCTATGGGGATTGCGAGCTGGTAAGGGCCTCCAAGGGCCTCAAAGATTCAAGTACACGGAACGGCGATCCTGACGTAACGAATTACGGCTGCCAGCAAGCAGGTGCTAAAACTGCCAACTGATCGGGTCCCATAGTGGGATTCGAGCGCATACTCGGTGTATGGGAATGCCCCACGGAACTTCGCAGATGGGTAGGACGGCCATGGATCGGGACACTTTACGCAGCGTGCAGCGGCCGTTGAAACAGCTTTACCGCGAGCAGCCGCAAGCCGGAAGCATCGTATTGGAGGCCACCGGAACTCTCGGAGAAGAAGGACTCTCCTGTTCGGTGCAAACCGGTCAGGCGCTGGTGAGCGCCGGCCTGCACCCGTCCACCGGCGGGGATGGGACGCTGGCCTGTTCGGGGGATCTGCTCCTGCAGGCGTTGGTGGCCTGTGCCGGGGTCACCCTGGCTGCGGTCGCGATCAACCGCTCGCTGAGCGTTGCCGGCAGCGTCCACGCGAGCGGTGTGCTGGATGTGCGCGGCACCTTGGGGCTGGACCCCGAAGCCGCGGTGGGATTCAGCTCGATCAAGTTGTCCTTCGAGCTGCACACCGAGGCCAGCGAGCAGGACATAGCGCAGCTGATCGAGGCGACGGAAAAATATTGCGTGGTGCTGCAGACCTTGCGATCCCCGCTGGCCATCGAGGTCACCGCGTTAGCAAAATGACAAAGGCCCGGTTCGCTTCCCTGGCCGTTAGGCGGCAGGAAGCAAACCGGGCCTTGCCTCGGCTGTCTAGATCAGTTCCAGGCTCTTATCCGTAGCAGCCTTGACCTCGGCGTAGAGCGCCGGGTTCTCGTTCAGCTTGGTGCCATAGGAAGGGATCATTTCCTTCAGCTTCGCTTCCCAGCCGGCGAACTGCTTCGGGAAGCAACGCGAAAGCAGGCCAACCATGATCGGGGTCGCGGTCGAGGCGCCAGGGGAGGCGCCGAGCAGACCGGAGATCGAACCGTCCGAGGAGGTGATGACCTCGGTGCCGAACTGCAGGACACCGCCCTTCTTGGCGTCCTTCTTGATGACCTGGACGCGCTGGCCGGCGGTGATCAGCTCCCACTGTGAGCCATCTGCCGCGGGGAAGTACTCGGCCAGGGCCTCGTCCTTCTTGGCACGCGACTTGAGCACCTCCTTGATCAGGTAGGTGGTCAGCGACATGTTGTCCTTGCCCACGGCAAGCATCGGGATGATGTTGTGCGGACGCAGCGACAGCGGCAAGTCCATTTGCCCGGTGGACTTCAGGAAGTTCATCGAGAAGCCGGCGTACGGGCCGAACATCAGCGAACGCTTGCCGTCAACGAAGCGGGTGTCCAGGTGCGGCACGGACATCGGCGGGGCGCCAACCGAAGCCTGGCCGTAGACCTTTGCATGATGCTGGTTGATAACCGCTTCATCGGTGCAGCGCAGGAACTGGCCGGAGACCGGGAAGCCGCCGAAGCCCTTGATCTCATCGATGCCGGACTTCTGCAGCAGCGACAAGGCGCCGCCGCCCGCGCCGACGAAGACGAACTTGGCCTTCACTGTCTTCACGGCGCCGCTGGCGTTGTCCTTGACGGTGATTTCCCAGCCGGCGCCATCGCGCTTGAGGGATTTGACCTTGTGGCCGTAGTTCACCGAGGCGCCCGCGGCGCTCAACGAGTTTGTCAGATCCTTGGTCAGGCGGCCGAAGTCCACGTCGGTGCCCGAGGCCACGCGGGAGGCGGCAACCTTCTGCGAGGCGTCGCGTCCCTTGGCGACCAGCGGAGTCCACTCGTTGATGGTGTCTAGATCGGTGGTGTGCTCCATTTCGCCGAACAATGCGTTCGGCTTCAGCGCGTCATAGCGCGCCTTGAGGTACTTGGAGTGGTCCTCGCCAATGACGAAGGACATATGCGGCAGCGCATTGATGAAATCCGCGTCTGCAACGCGCTTGTTCTCAACTGCCCACGAGTAGAACTGGCGGGATACCTGGAACTGCTCGTTGATGCCGATTGCCTTGGCTGGGTCAACGGTTCCGTCGGCCTTGGCCGGGGCGTAGTTCAGTTCGCACAGTGCCGAGTGACCGGTACCTGCGTTGTTCCATGGTGAGGATGATTCCTCTCCGGCCTTGTCGAGGTTTTCGAAAAGACCAATAGACCAGGTTGGTTCCAGCTGGTTGATCATGGTGCCAAGGGTGGCACTCATGATGCCGGCACCGATTAGTACTACGTCAAAAGATTCGGTTGACGTTTCAGAAGGCACGAGGATCTCCATCGACAGTGATACTTTGCTCTACTACAGACTAGACCTAGTAGACCACCGGTTAAAAATCCTTAACTGGAAAGTGCGGGTGAGTTAGTCATCTGCACGTCCAGATAGCTCTCATTGAGCATGGGCGAAGAAGGATAGTAAGTGACATTCGGGTTGAAGGCCAAGGCGGAAATCGGAAATACCAGTGGGACCAGCGGTAGATCGGTGTTCAGCGTGGCCAAAATGGCAGTCATGGCCGCCGTGCGTTCCTCGCCAGGAGGCAAGGAGCGGGCAGCCAAGGCCTGTGAGTCAAGTAACTTGGAGGTGTATCCGAACTCATGCTCCTTGGCGTCGAGAATTCCGGAGATGAAGTCATCTTCCAGGCGATAGCCACCGGAGAAGCCCAAGAGGTGCATCCCGTTGAATTCCTCCGAACGCACCGTATCCACATATCCGTCGGTCCACGCAATGGGGCGTGGCTTGATCCGGATGCCGACCGCAGCCAGGTCTTCGGCCAATTGGGCGAAGGTGCGCTCGGGCAGCGGAAGGTAGTTTCGCGAGACCCGCAGCGGGTAGGCGAACTCGATGATTTCGCCCTTGTAGTCGATGTCCGCCAGCAGCTGCTTGGCCTTATCGGAGCTGTGGTTCAGCGTGCCCTCCGGATCCGGGACGCCGAAGGCCGGCGGCAGGATGCTCTGCGCGGATTTGGAACCCTGCAGGAAGAGGTTGTCGGCCAACCGTCCACGGTTGACCGCGTGGGTGATGGCCATGCGGAATTCGGGTTTGGCCAGCCATTCGTTGCGGTGATCCAGTCCGAGATACAGCACCGAGAACGGGTCGCGCTGCACGACGACTTTCGCGTTGCGCACCAAGGTACGCATGATATCGACCGAAACCATGTCGAAGCCGTCGATTTCCTCCGCCATCAGCGCGCTTTCGCGGTTGTAGGGGGAGGGGACCGGGGAAACCACCACTACTTCTGGATGGTTCGGGTTGTTGCTGAGCTTTGATTTGTCCCAATAGTCGGCGAAGAGCTCCAGATTCACGGTGCCCTCGTCGTTGGATACGAACTTGTAGGGGCCGGTGCCGGAAGGCGCGGTGAGCAGCGCTTCGCTCGGGTTGCTTTTCGGGCCTCCGGTAAGCGAATCCGGTGCGGCGATCGCCATCCCCGGCAGGGTGAGCGATTCGATGAGCCCGGCACGGCGTCGACGCAGCTTCAAGGTGAGAACGTATGGCTCCGTGGCCTCGACTCCGGCGAAATAGCTTGCGCTGCCGCCGAGGGATTTTCCGGTGAATAGGTCCTGAGCGTAAATGGCCTTGAGCTTCTCCAGCTCGGCCAGGCGCTGGGTCTCGGCCGCCTTCTGCTCCTCGGTGACCGTGGTGCCCTGGTCCAGCTTGAGCTTCAGCTCCGCCTCGGTAGGCAGCTTGGGAATGTCTTTTTCGTGGTGGAAGACGTGCATGAAGCCCTGGCTGGAGCGCAGCTGCAGATCCTTGGGCAGCTTGACCCAGCGGTTGAAGTTCGCCACGACGGCTGCGGCATTGAATTCGCTGCCGTCGTGGAAGCGCACCCCGCGCCGCAGCGCGAAGGTATAGCGCAGCCCGTCTTCGCTCTCGGTCCATGATTCGGCGAGGCCGGCAATGGGGCTGCCGGTATTCGCATCGATGGAGATCAGCGTCTCGTAGATCTGGCGGGTGATGCGGAAGGATTCGTTGTCATTGGCCAATGCGGGATCCAACGACACCGGGGGAGCGGAAGCTGCCAGACGCAGGGTACGCGGAATTGCAGGTTCACTTGCCGACGGGCTGGCGGAGGCTACGCCTTCACCGTTCTTAGAGGTGCAGGAAGCCAACGCCAGTGTTGTCGCAGCGAGCGATCCAGTGAGCAGCAAGCGTCGCGTCACGAGATGTTGTTGCTTCGAAGGCACGGTTGTGGCTCGACTTCCTCTTGATTGCTTTCGGTTCCCAGCCGCGGTGAACCGGCGGCTTTCGCGGCGGTAAACGGTTTGGGTATTTATCAAAGATAGCGCACGCCGCTAGCGGCACCCCCAGTAACTCTCGGGGTGCCGCTAAGTGGAATCAAATTGTTAGCTAAAAAGCATTAACTAGTGATCTGATGCACAGCGTTCTGGCCAAGTTCGCCTTCGGACCAGGCCGGGAGCTGCTTTTTGAGCAGGCGCACCATCCGCGGGAAGAAGGCGCCGGTGTTTCCGCCGTTATGCGGCAAGATCAACGCGTTCGGGCATTGCCACAGCGGGTGGTCCGCCGGCAGCGGCTCTGGTTCGAAAACATCCGAGGCCACCGACAGCCGGCCGGAGGAAACTTCGGCGACCAGCGCATCGGTGTCCACCACTGGACCGCGGGCCACGTTGACCACCAGTGCTCCGTCGGGAAGTTTGGCGAGCAGCTGGGCATCCACCAGATGGTGCGTGGAGTCATTCAGCGGAACAATCAGAATCAGCACCTCGATTTCACCGGCGTGTGCGGAGAGCTGGTCAATGGAGAGCACCTGGCCGTGCGCGTCGGTGCGGGCGCGGGAACCGAAGCGCAGCAGGTTCACCTCGAAGGGATCCAAGCGTTTGCGGATCTCCTCGCCAATGCCGCCGACGCCTACTAGGCCCACCGTGCGATCGGCCAAGCCGGGCCACTGCATGGGGTTCCACGCCCCTTCGCGCTGGTCGCGTACCGCCTGTGGGAAGCCCCGCAGTGATGCGATGGCCAGCCCTAGTGCCATCTCTGCGGTGGCTGCGGCGTGCACCCCGGCGGCCGTGGTGATGCTTGCCCGGTCGCCAACGAGATCAACCAGTCCGTCGTAGCCGGTGGTCTGCGTTTGAACGTGGCTGACGTTTGGCGCCCGATCGATGTTGCGCAGGCTGTGCGGTGAAGCCATATAAGGGAAGATCGCTATGTCGATCTCCTCCAGGTTCGTGGATGGCTCGTTGACCAAGTCCCAAATAACTGGCTTGAGGTTGCGTGGCAGCTCGCCGACAGCGTCGAGGAGTTCTTGAGTGGGAAAGGAAACCGTGCGTTGGCTGTTCATGGGTTCACTGTATAAAGCAGGAGATGCCTATGGAAATAACCCCAAGTCATCTGCTGTAACGAAGGTCACCGGCCGGAGGGCCCCTCTCGTTTTGCACTCTCGCCGAAAGCTGGTAAAGTTTTATCTCGTTGCGAAAGCGCGAAGCATAAAAAGCTTCTAGAACATCGCAGCGGGCGCCTCTAGCTCAATTGGCAGAGCAACTGACTCTTAATCAGTAGGTTTCGGGTTCAAGTCCCGAGGGGCGCACAGTGAGAAAGGTCGGACTTCGGTCCGGCCTTTTTGCGTACCCGGATCAAACTTCGGCACCTAGCCCTGAAATGCGGGCCGTAAACCTGGGGTCGGATTTCTTCTCTCACGGCCGACTTTGATCGTCCCCTCATTTGCCCCAGCCTCAACGCTCGTTAGCCGTTCATCGTTTGGCTCATGGCAGAGAGGAATGAACAGCGGACCACGACTATGGGGGAGCGCCATGCCCGAGCCAGAACGTGAATACCAAATCAATGTCCTGCGGGAATTTCGAGGCACAGAATCCATCACCATTTCAAACTGGACAAAAAGAGGCTGGGAAGTAGCCGAGGTAATGGCACTGGCTGCTGTTAACGATAATTACCTTGCGTCGGCCCAGGCAGAAGCTCCCGAAGCACGCCTAAGTGATACTTGGCGTGTGCGTTGCCGCGCTGTTCCTGAAAGGTGGAATCTTGGCATGGATGGAAGGTCACCGCGAAGTCGAACCCGCTGAACGGGCACCGCATCGGTCAGTAAGAGTAGGTGAAGGAGCTGTCGCCAAAAAGACGGAGAAAGTGGAAGTACGAGCCGAACCCGCGTTTGCTTCTGGTGGCTACGGAATGTTTCTGCGTATTTATCCTCATAAATAACGAATAGTTGAAGCTCACAGTTAGAATCACGGCAGTTGGAGAAGTGCAGAGTTAGTACCTATGGGGGCGAAATGTCTGAATCGGAAATTGATTACCACTCTAAAATCGTGAAAACGATCCGAGGCGCGGAGTCCAGGGCGATTTCGAAGTGGACAAGTGAAGGGTGGGAACTCGTAGAGGAAAAGCGCGGACGACTCCAAACTCAAATTACCTTCCGTCGCCCAAAGCGCAAGTTGTCTAGACGAGCGATGGTAGTTCTTGGCGGAAGTATGGCCGCGTTATTTATTTTTATTGGTGTCATGGCCGTTCTCGAAAGTGGAAATGAACAAGAACCAATTGCGCCAGTTGCTCGTGAATCGGAGCAATCAAATGAAGAACCAATAATCGATGCGACCGCGGAAGTGATAGACGCAGAGCTGCCGTCCGGTGATTCGTTGCTGACCGAAGTTCCAAGTGCAGCACCCGCAGAAGAAATCTTGACCGTGGACAACAGCAAAGACTTAGCTGAGCTTCTGGCTGGGAGCGATTCCGGTCCTGTGGTTGAAAAGTTCGCAGCGAAGTACAAGGACCAGTTGATTGAATTCGATGCCAGCGTTTGGGCTCTCGCGCAACATGGTAACTACAAAACTCGGTATGACATCTTGATCGCTGCCGGGAACTTTGATGAAAACCGGTCGCCTGGCCCAAGCTTCCAATTTCGTGATGTCAATACCACTAACGACCTGCACTACACCAATGAGAGCCCCACAGGCACTATTGGCATCCGAGACAACATCCATGTAGTTGCCAGGGTCGGAAAATATAGCCCGGATAGTCTTCTGTTCCAACTGGAACCAATCGAAACTAGCTTTAGATGAGCCGCCAGCCTTTCTGCGGAACTGTCCTTGCTGGATTCTTCCGCGGCCTCATCTTGCGCGTGTAATCCGATAAATATTCCCCTTCTCGAATCCGTTGCACTTTTGGAACCCATAATTTCTCAGAGTCGAGGAATCAGTTTCTTCAGCATGGGCTATTTGCTTGGTCCGAGCCTGCAGATGACTAAACACTAGATCTCGTGGAATTAATTCATAAGTTCCCGCAGGACGATTCAGAATGTGGTTCAAACCACGCAGGAAATTTTAACGAATTTCCTGCCCTGCGACCCCAGGGGATCCGGTAAGTCCTATCTGACTAGGTGTTTGTAGGGTTCCAAGGGTGCGGGCAGTCGATTTTCCTTTTTGGGTGCCTTCTGCCTATGATTATCTACGTCGCAACGACATGAACCGGAAACGGACTAGTCAGAGCGAAGTAAGCGCCTCTAGCTCAATTGGCAGAGCAACTGACTCTTAATCAGTAGGTTTCGGGTTCAAGTCCCGAGGGGCGCACAATGAGATCCGACCTGAACTATCAGGTCGGATTTTTTGTATATCCACGGAAAAGGGGTTCTACGAATGAGCAATGAAGCCACTACGCCAACTCGCTTGGCTGCGGGGGATCAGGCGCCAGACTTCACGTTGAGCGACGCCGAGGGCAATGAAGTGACCTTGTCCAGCCTCCGCGGCAAGAAAGCCATCGTGTACTTCTACCCGGCGGCCTCCACGCCAGGCTGCACCAAGCAGGCCTGCGATTTCCGCGACTCGATCCAGTCCCTGAAGGCTCTGGGCTACGAAGTTCTCGGAATCTCCCCGGATGGGGTCACCAAGCTGGCAAAGTTCGCCGCCAAGGAAGAGCTCAACTTCCCGCTGCTGGCCGACGAGGACCATGCGGTCGCCGAAGCCTATGGCGCCTGGGGCGAAAAGAAGAACTATGGCCGCACCTACGAGGGGCTGATTCGCTCGACCATTGTGGTCGACGAGCAGGGTCTGGTTTCCCTGGCGCAGTACAACGTTCGTGCCACCGGTCACGTAGCAAAGCTGCGTCGTGACTTGGGGATTGATCCCAAGTAGAAGCATGGTTCGCCGATTTTATATCTGCGAATTATTCCGCTAGACTAGTTGAGGTCGAGTTACCGGACTTCGAGTCAGGTGTAGCGCGAGCGAGTATGGCGGAATTGGTAGACGCGCTGGATTTAGGTTCCAGTGTCTTCGGACGTGAGAGTTCAAGTCTCTCTACTCGCACCAACCACACAAAACCTCCCGAACTAGCAAAGTTCGGGAGGTTTTGTGCATTCTGCAAGGTGGACGCTGGCGCGCGGAGCGGTGCCGTGGCTCGGATCCTGCTCGTTGCCGCGGGCCGGGGGAGTAGGCTTTGGAAGAGCAATCCTGCGATCGGGAATGCTGAAGGTGATTATTCAAGGGGTGGAATGTGGAGCGCGAAAAGCTGCCCACGATGTATAGCTTGGCGCAATCGGATCCGGAGCAAGCGCTCATACCCCGCGCTGGCATCCCGGCGCAGGACCTCGCCCAGATCGAGCGCATCATGGCCGAACTGGGACGGCTGCGTGCGGTGGAGCGGCGCATCATGCATAGCGCGCAAAGCTTCATGAAGCTCAACGAAACGGATATGCGCGCCATTCGCCAGCTCATTTCCGCAAAGCATGCCGGGCAAGCGGTGACCCCAGGATTGCTCGCCCGCCATTTGGGGGTCACCACCGCCTCTGTGACCAAGATGATCGACCGGCTCGTGGCCGGCGGGCATGTGGTGCGCAAGGCGCACCCCACCGATCGGCGCTCCTGGCAGGTGGAAGTCAGCGAAGAAACGCATCTGGCCGCCCGCGAGCAGCTGGGGCGCCACCACGCCAAGCGATTCGACGTGGCCCTGGGATTGAGCGCCGAAGAACGCGATGTGGTGATCCGCTTCCTCGCCGGCACCTCCGATGCCCTGCAGGACAGCCTCTACGGGGTCGAGCCCGAAGCCTCCGAGTCCGGCGAATAACTCCCTAGGCCGGGGTGCTCTCGTTTTCGGCCTGCGTTATGATGCTGCGCAGCATCGAGGAGAAGATCAGGCCGTGGAACGGGTACACGGACCACCAGTAGAGCCGTCCGGCGAGCCCGCGCGGGAAGAAGATGGCCCGTTGGGTCAGCCGCACCTTTCCGGCCTCCTGGTCGCTGAGCCGGAATTCCAGCCAGGCCCGTCCGGGCACGCGCATTTCGGCGCGCAGGCGCAGCAGCTGGCCCGGCTCCAGGGCTTCGACCCGCCACCAGTCCACCACATCTCCCAGCGCCAGCTTTTCGCGTTGCCGCCGTCCGCGGCGCAGGCCTACCCCTCCGGCTAGCTTGTCCAGCAGCCCGCGGGCCTTCCAGAGCAGCGGGAAGGAGAAGTAGCCGGACTCTCCGCCGATGCGGCCAAGCACCGTGAACAGCCCGGCGGCGCTTGCCGCGCTGTCCTGGGTTCGCTCATCGACGTAGACCCGGTGCCCGGCCCACTCGGGGTCCGAAGGCAGCGGATCCGCGGGGGCCGAAACGGGGTGCGCCGTAGCCCAATTGGTGTCCACCGAGTCGGTGCGGATCTTCTCCAAGGCCAGCGCGACCGCGCGTGGATAGTCCGTCAGCCCGCCTTCGGGGCGGTCGATCAGCTCATCGATGGCCCGGTTGCGCACCAGGCAATCGTGCTGCAGCGAATCAACCAGCGCGCCGGCGAGGGTATGCGGCAACGGAGTGACCAGGTTAACCCAATGCGAGGCCAGCCGCGGCGTCAGCAGCGGAAGCGGTATCACCCACGGCTTGCGCAGTTCCGCCTGGACGGCGTAGCTGCGCATCAGCTCGGCGTAGCTGTAGGCAAGCGGGCCGCCAATGTCATAGGTCCCCCAGCTGCCGGCCGGCAGTTCCGCGCAGCGCGCCAGATAATGCAGGGCGTCGCGCACCGCGATGGGCTGGACCTTGTTCAGCACCCAGCGCGGCGCGGGCATCACCGGCAGCACGTCGCTCAAATGCCGGATCATTTCGAAGCTGGCGGAGCCCGAACCGATCACCAGGCCCGCCTGCAAGGTGAGCAAGGGGACCGGGCCGGATCCGAGGATCCGGCCCACCTTGGCCCGGGAGGCCAGATGGTCGCTGAGTTCGCCCTCGGGATGCAGCCCGGAGAGGTAGACCAGCTGTCCCACCGAAGCCTCGGTGGCCGCTTTCAGCATGCTGTGCGCGCACCGTTCCTCGGCGGCCATGAAATTCTTGGTGCTGGACATCGAATGCACCAGGTAATAGACCACGTCCGCTCCGGCGCAGAGCCGTGCGACCGCCGAGCCGTCCTCCAGGGTTCCGGAGACAACCTCTACCTGCTCGCGCCAGGGGACGTCGCGCAGCCGGTCGGCGCTGCGCGTGAGCACGCGCACCCGGTGCCCGCGTTCGAGCAGCAGCGGAACCAGCCGCCCGCCGATGTAGCCGGTCGCGCCGGTGACCGCAATGGTGCTCATAATTGCCTCGATTTCTCTCGGGTGCCCAAGCGCAGTGCGATTCCACCCGCGCTGAGCAGCAGCAGGACCGCAATCGCCAGCGCGCCGTAGCCGACCAGTTCGGATTCATTGGTCCCGGTGAGCCGGCTATGCCCAATCCAGGCGATGCCCCAAGCCATGGCCAGCGCCGTGTAGAGCTTTCCTGCACAGTACCAGCAGACCGCCACCGCGATGAGCGCGGCAACGACCAGCAGGGCCAGCGCCGCCACCCGAGCCCACGCGGCGTCTTCTCCCACGCCCCAGGAGGAGAGCAATGCCGAGACATTGGCAATGCTGGCCACGTTCACCCAGCCCAGGTAGACGCCGAAAGTCAGCCACATGATCCAGTGCTCGGCCCGCGTGCTGCTGGGGAAGCGCACCAGCCGGACCAGGATCCAGAGCAGCACCAGCAGCAGCGCGAATATCACCACGGCGCTCAGCGCCAGCAGGTCGAATTGCACCACCGCGATCCAGGCCGCATTCAGCAGCGCGGAGGCCGCGACCGGCAGGCGCAGCGTCCTCAGGGTTACCGAGCGCCGCCCGGCGGGCAAGGCCTGGTAGACGGCGAACACCGCAAGTCCCAGATAGATGAAGCTCCAGATGGAGAACGCCGGCCCGGACGGGGACAGCAAGGTCGAGTCGGCACCGAGGTAGCCGCCGGCGGCATCTTGGATGGAGGTGCCGCCCAGGGCGCCGCTGCCGATGAAGGCCGCCGTGATCGCCGCGCCCAGGGCTGCGATTTCCAGGAGCACCGTAGGCCAGGAGGCCAGCGATGCGCTGCGTTGTGGTTCTTTCATGATCCGCTCCTCGCGGTTGGTGGGGCAAAAATCTTGAAACTGGAGTCGACAAATGAAGATACTTAAACCATGATGTATCTAGCGAAGCTAATAATCAACCTAGCGAGAGAAGTTCTTCATGGCTACCACTGCGGACCCCAGGTCTTCTAGCGTGCTGCGTCTCATGCGCCAATTCCAGCATGCCTACGCGGCGGCCGAGGACGAATACCGCAGGGAACTGGGCCTGAACGACACGGATCTGCGCGCGTTGAACGCGCTGGGAGTCAACCGGCAGCTCGGTCCCGGACAGCTTGGCGCCAAGCTCGCGGTGTCCACGGCGGGAATCACCTCCGTGCTGGACCGGCTCGAGGCCCATGGCTACATCCGCCGCGAGGACCATCCCCAGGACCGGCGCAAGAAGATGATCTTGCATGGAGAGAACTTTCCAGGCCTCCCGGAGCAAGCCGCGGGAAGCCTGCGCGGAATCTACCGGGCCTTCCGGGAACTGGACGAGCAGCAACAGCACACGGTGCTTGGCTTCCTGCATGAGGCCTGCCAAGCGTTGGAATCCGACACCGAAACCCACCTATGGAGCAAAGGGCCATGACCATCCACGCCACCTCACACACGGCACCATCCAGTAAAGACCCCGGATTGCCCGGCTTTGCCGATGCCCGGACGCTGGCCGAAATCCGCCGGCATCTGGAAACTATCCTGAACCAGGCCAAGGCGCGGGCGAGCGTCTATTCCCCGCACACCGCGCAGCTCTGGGAGCAGATCGCGCGCAGTGTGGAACATGGAAAACTCACCCGCCCGGCGCTGGTGTTCCTCGGCTACCAGGCGTTCGCCGGCCGGGATCCGGGCCGTGCCAAGGATCTGGCCTGCGCCTTCGAGCTGCTGCATACCGCCTTGCTGATGCATGACGATGTGATCGACCGCGACTACATGCGCCGCGGCCAGCCGACCCTGTCGGCGCACTACCGCGATCAGGCGCTGGACGCCGGACGCGGCACGGCGGATGCCGAGCACCTGGGCAACAGCGCCGCGGTCATCGCCGGGGACCTGCTGCTGGCAGAGGCCATCAAGCTGGCCGCCCGCGCCGGGCACGGCCTGGACTGCGAAGGGGCCGTGGAGGACGCCTTCGCGCAGGCCATCGCCCAGGCCGGGGCCGGTGAGCTCGAAGACCTGCTCTACTCGCTGCTCGATGCACCGGCCACCACCGGAGAGGTGTTGCGCATGGAAGAGCTCAAAACCGCCGCCTACTCCTTCCAGCTGCCGCTGCAGGCCGGGGCGCTGCTCGCCGGGGCCAGCGCGCAGCAGGCCGCGCGGCTGGGCGAGGTGGGCTGCCAGCTGGGCATCGCCTACCAGGTGATCGACGACGTGCTGGGGACCTTCGGGGAACCGGAATCCACCGGAAAGCCCAACGATTCGGATCTGCGCGAAGCCAAGAGCACCATTCTGACCTCGCTGGCCAGCGAACAGGAAGGCTTCAGCTCGCTGCTGGCCGCCTACCGGGCCGGGCACAGTGATATGGCCACCGTGCGCCACGCCCTGGAAGAATCCGGAGCCGAGCAGTTCGCCCGGAAACTCGCCAACGAGCTCTGCGCCTCCGCCACCCGTTCGGCCACCTTCCTGCGCCTGCCTGCCGCCGCGCAGCGCATGCTGCACGAATGCACCGCCCTGATCCTCTCCCGGAGCAACTGAGCCATGGAACCCACAGATCTGCAACGCTACGCGGACACCGCCCAGCGCAGCGCCCGCGTGGTGATCGGCTCCTACTCGACCTCGTTCTCGCTGGCCTGCAAAATGCTGGACCGGGCCACGGCCAGGCATATCGCCAACATCTACGCCCTGGTGCGGCTGGCCGACGAGGTGGTCGACGGGGTAGCCCGCGAAGCCGGGCTGGATGCCCGGCAGGTCGCCGCCGCGCTGGACGCGCTCGAAGCGGAAACCGAGCAGGGGCTGGGCAGCGGATACAGCACCAACCTGCTGGTGCACGCATTTTCCGCAACCGCCCGGGCCACCGGCATCGGCACGGAGCTGACCCGCCCGTTCTTCGCCTCCATGCGCGCGGATTTGCTGCGCAGCACCCACGACGCCCAATCCCTGGAGCAGTACATCTACGGGTCGGCCGAGGTGGTGGGGCTGATGTGCCTGCAGGTGTTCCGCGCCATGCCCGGAAGCCAGCGAAGCCGCACCCCGGAGGCCACCGCCGCAGCCCGGAGCCTGGGCGCGGCCTTTCAGAAGGTGAACTTCCTGCGCGATCTGGCCGCAGACAGCCAGCAGCTGGGACGCAGCTATTTCCCGGGCACCCCGGCCCAGGGTTTCTCCGAAGCGCAGAAATCCGCGCTGGTGGCCGAGATCTACGCCGACCTTGCCATCGCCGAGCGCGGCATCTCACTGCTTCCGCCCGGCGCGGCACGCGCGGTGCGCATGGCACACGATCTGTTCGCCGAACTGAACCGGCAGCTCGAACGCACCGCGGCCAGCGAGCTGCTCACCCGGCGGATCTCCGTCTCAACCCCGCGCAAGGCCCTGATCGCGGCCAGGACCATGCTCGGCACTATTTCTTGGAGCAGCAAATGAGCACTTCTTCCTCCCGCGTCGTGGTGATCGGCGCCGGGTTCTCCGGGCTGGCCAGCGCCGGACTGCTGGCCGCCAGCGGGCACCAGGTGACCGTGCTCGAGCAGCACCCCACCCTCGGCGGACGTTCCGGCCGCCTGCACCGGGAGGGTTTCCGCTTTGACACCGGACCCTCGTGGTATCTGATGCCCGAGGTCTTCGAGCATTGGTTCAACTTGATGGGCACGGGCGTGGAAGAGCATCTGGAGCTGCGCGAGCTGCCGGTGGGCTACCGGACCTTCTTCGAAGACGGCGCCGCGCCGGTGGACATGGGTACCGGCGCCGCGGTCCGGGAGCTCTTCGAGGAGCTGGAGCCCGGATCCGCCGCGGCGCTGGATAAATACCTGGCCCAGGCCGGCACCAGCTACGCGCTGGCGCTGAAGCATTTCCTCTATGACGACTTCCGCTCCTTGAGGGGACTGCTCAACCCCGGACTCGCGCGCCATGCGCGGAGCCTGGCCCCGCTGCTGGCCAGCGACCTGCACGGCTACATAGCCAAGCGGTTCGCCAATCCGCAGCTGCGCCAGATCCTCGGATACCCGGCCGTTTTCCTCGGCTCCAGCCCGCGGCGCACCCCGGCCCTGTACCAATTGATGAGCCACCTGGATCTGGTGGACGGAGTGAAATACCCGATGGGCGGATTCGCGGGCCTCGCCGACGCCATGGGCCAGCTGGCCATCTCCCGGGGCGCCACTGTGCACCTGGGCGCCACGGCGACGAAGATCGAAACCGCGAAGCGCCCCGGACCGGCGGTGGAAGCGGTGCGCTGGGTCGATGCCGCGGGCAATCTGCAGCGCACCGAAGCGGACTTCGTCATCGGCGCCGCGGATCTGCACCACCTGGAAGGCGAGCTGCTGGACCCTCAATTGCACAGCCACCCGGCGAAAAGCTGGAAGTCCAAGGACTCGGGGCCCAGCGCGGTGCTGCTCTGCCTGGGCATCTCCGGCCAGCTCCCGGAACTGGAGCACCACAACCTGCTGTTCACCCGCGACTGGGATGATAATTTTGCCCGGATCCACGAAGGACGCGAACTTGACGAGCAGACGAGCATCTACGTCTGCAAACCCAGCGCCACGGACCCGGGCGTGGCCCCGGAAGGACATGAGAACCTGTTCATCCTCGTTCCCGCGCCGGCGCTGCCCGAGTGGGGCCGTGGGGGAGCCGACGGGCAAGGGGATTTCATGGTCGAGCAGGTCGCGGACGCGGCCATCGACCAGCTGGCCGCCTGGGCACGGATCCCGGATCTGCGCGAGCGCGTGGTGGTGCGCCAGAGCATCGGACCGGCGGATTTCCTCACGCAATATGGCGCCTTCCGCGGTTCCGCCCTCGGCCTGGCCCACACCTTGGGGCAAAGCGCGATGCTGCGCCCTGGCAACCAGAGCAGCAAGGTGGCCGGGCTCTACTTCGCCGGCAGTTCGGTGCGCCCGGGGATCGGGGTGCCGATGTGCCTGATCAGCGGGGAGCTGGCCGCCAAAGCGGTGAACGGCATCGGCACGCCGGGCGCCATCGACGAAGCCCAGTGGGCGCAGGTGTGCGGAGTGGGCCAATGACCTATCTGCTGATCTTGCTGGGGCTCATCGTTTGCATGGGGCTGCTCGACGCGCGCTTCAAGCTCTTTGTTTTCGCCAAGCCCTGGGCCGCGCTGGCCAGCCTGGTGCTGGGGACGGTCTTCTTTCTGCTCTGGGACGTGATCGCCATTGCCCAAGGCATCTTCCTGCACCTGGACTCGGCGCTGATGACCGGGATCATGGTGGCCGAGCAGCTGCCGCTCGAAGAGGTGTTCTTCCTGTTCTTCCTGTGCTATTCGACAATGATCGTGGTCAACGGGGTTGCGCTGCTGCGCCGGCCGAAAGCCGCTGCGCGGCCACCCCGGGAAGGAGCAGGAAATGTTTCTTGAATTGGGTTTCTGGTTTACGGCCAGCGCCGCCCTCGCCCTGATCGCGGCCCTGCTGTACCGGCGGATCAGGCCGGCCGCAGCGCTTCCGGTCTTGGGGCTGGGACTGCTGATCATGGTGCTGCTCACCGCGATCTTCGACAACGTGATGATCGCGGCGGGCCTGTTCGACTATGGCGAGCAGACCTTGCTGGGCGTGCGCATCGGACGCGCCCCGCTTGAAGACTTCCTCTACCCATTGTGCGCGATACTGCTGATGCCCGCCCTGTGGTGGCTGCTTGGCGGGAAACCAACGGCAGAGCATCAGAACCAGGGGAGCAGCAAATGATCCGCGCAATCCTCGCCACCTCCCGACCCATCTCCTGGGTGAATACCGCCTACCCCTTTGCTGCGGCCTACCTGATCGCCGGGCAGCGCCTCGATTGGCTGCTGGTTCTGGGAACGCTCTTCTTCCTGTTCCCGTACAACCTGCTGATGTACGGGGTCAACGACGTCTTCGACTACGAGTCGGACCTGCGCAATCCGCGCAAGGGCGGCGTGGAGGGCGCGGTGCTGTCCAGGGATGCGCACCGCACGATCCTCTCCGCCTGCCTGATCAGTTCGCTGCCGTTCATCGCGGTGTTGGCTATTGGCGGGACCGCGCTGTCCAACGCGGTGCTGGCGGCCAGCGTGGCCGCGGTGCTGGCCTACAGCGCACCGCGGCTGCGCTTCAAGGAACGCCCGGGGCTGGACTCGCTGACCAGTGCGGTGCATTTTGTGTCCCCGGCGGTCTACGGCTGGGTGCTGGCAGGCAGCGGCTTGACCCTCACCCAGTGGTGCGTCTTCGGCGCGTTTTTGCTTTGGGGGATGGCAAGCCATGCCCTGGGCGCCATCCAGGACATCATCCCGGACCGGGCCGGGGCGCTGGGCTCGATTGCCACGGTGCTCGGCGCGCGGATCACGCTGTACCTGGTGCTGCTCGCCTATCTGCTGGCCGGGGCAGTGCTGCTGGGCTTGTCCTGGCCTGCGGCCGGCGCGGCATTGCTGGCAGTTCCCTACGTGCTCAACGTGCTGCCGCATCTGGCGGTGAGCGATGCAAGTTCCGGGGCGGTGAATGCTGCGTGGAAGAGATTTCTCTGGATCAATTACCTCTGCGGCTTCCTGCTCACTATGCTGATTATTTACACCACCATGTTCGCGTAGCCCAGTAGGCAGAGAAGGAAGTACAACATTCTATGGACGTCATCTTGCTTTCCGAGGATGGCGAACCGATCGGTTCGTGCCCGAAGGAACTAGTGCACACGGAGAACACCCCGCTGCACCAAGCCTTTTCCTGCTACCTGTTCAACGCGCAAGGACAGCTGCTGGTGACCCGCCGCGCCCTGTCGAAGCTGACCTGGCCCGGGGTTTGGACCAACTCCTTCTGCGGCCACCCGATGCCCGGTGAGGAACTGGTGGATGCGGTGCGCCGGCACGCGGCCCATGAGCTCGGTGCGCAAATTGCCGACCCGCAGGTGGTGCTGGCGGAGTTCGCCTATCGCGCCGTGGACGCCTGCGGAATCGTGGAGAATGAACGCTGCCCGGTATTCATCGCCACCCTGCAAAATGAGCTGGCGCCCAACCCGGAGGAGGTCATGGACTTCCAGTGGGTCGAGGCAGAAAAGCTGGAAGCCGCCGTGCAGGGCACCCCGTGGGCATTCAGCCCGTGGATGGGCTGGCAGTTGGCCGAATTCTCGCCGCGCCCCACTCCCTGAGTCCTCTCGTTTTCTCGATTCCCGGGCAGCGCGTTGATGCCGAGGCAAGCCAGGCGTTTGGTAGGGCACTGTACCGTGGGTTGTATGGGGCGGTCCGTTGTGGCCTGTCCCACACAGAAAGAGAAAACGACGCATGGATTCGACAAAAGACCTTTCACTAGGTGTCATCGCAACTTCGCAGAAGACGGACGAACGGCGCCTGCCGATCCACCCGCTGCACTTTGAGCGGATCGATGAGAACTTCCGAAAGCGGATGATGGTCGAGACCGGCTACGGTCTTCCCTGCGGCATCGACGACGAACAACTCGCCCCGCTGGTCGGCAAAATCGCCACGCGAAGCGAAATCATGCAATCCGCAGACATCCTGCTCTTGCCCAAGCCGCAGCACGCGGATCTCGAAGAAATGCGGGTGGGGCAAACGCTGTGGGGCTGGCCGCACTGCGTCCAGGACGAAAAACTCACGCAGCTGGCGGTGGACAAGAAACTGACGCTCATCGCCTTCGAAGCGATGAACCACTGGGGCAGCGACGGAAGCTTCGGGCTGCACGTCTTCCACAAGAACAACGAGATCGCCGGCTACGCCTCGGTGCTGCACGTCATGCAGCTGTGCGGGGTCACCGGAGACTACGGGCGCCGGCTCTCGGCGGTGGTCATCGGCTTCGGCGCGACCGCTCGCGGGGCGGTCACCGCACTGCGCGCCCATGGCATCAACGAGATCCAGGTGCTCACCTCCCGCGCCGTGGCGGCCGTAGCCTCGCCGATCCACGCGGTGACGATGGTGCAGTTCGAACACGAAAGCGGGCCGCACCTGAGCGAAGTGATCACCGACGAAGGCAAGGTTCCCTTGGCTCCGTTCCTCGCCGAGAGCGATATCGTGGTCAATTGCACCCTGCAGGATCCGAATGCCCCGTTGATGTACCTGAGCACCGAGCAGCTGGATGCCTTTTATCCCGGAAGCATCATCGTCGATGTGTCCTGCGATGAAGGCATGGGCTTCGACTGGGCCAGGCCGACGTCCTTCGCCGAGCCGATGTTCAAGGTGGGGCCGAATATCAATTACTACGCGGTGGATCATTCGCCGTCGTATCTGTGGAATTCGGCCAGCTGGGAAATCAGCCTGGGGCTGCTTCCGTTCCTCGAAGAGGTCATGGGCGGTCCAGAGCTGTGGAAAGAGAACAAGACGCTCGCGCACGCCATCGAGATCCAGGACGGCGTGGTCAAGAACCCGGCCATCCTGGAGTTCCAGAAGCGCCACGCGCAGTATCCGCACGAGCTGGCGCGAAGCCAAGCATAGGCTTGGGGGATCGCTAGCCACTAACGGTAGCTAGCCATCGAATGTGCAATGCCCCTGCGCCAGCCGGATTCATCCGGCGCAGGGGCAAAACACATGCTCCTAGGCGATGCGCAGCGCGAAATGCGCAGAGAGTTGTTGCCGATTGCGCGTCCCGGTCTTTCGAAATAGCCGCGTAAGCCTCGCTTCGACCGCGCTGACTGATATGAACAACTCATCAGCGATGCCCTTGTTTGTTAGGCCTTGGCGAACCATCGAGACCAACTGGTTTTCTTCATGAGTCAGCAACTCCAGCTCGGGTTCGGACGTCGGTGCGTCGTCTACCTTTGACAGTAGTTTTACAACGCTATCGGCCCAACCTAGGGCACCAATATTGCGGTAAATTGTCTTGGCCGCGATGAACTGCTTCACCGCTTGGCTTTGGCGGCCCATGAAGTCCAAGCGCACACCATAGCAGTGGTGGATTCTTGCAAGTTCCAACAAACTGTCGCCAGGCTGCCAGGTTTCCAGCAACGATTGAAAGCGTGAGAGGGCCACTTCGCCGGGCAAGGCAATGGCTTGGGCACGACGCAGGAGCAACTTCGCCTGGCGGCTCTTCACCGACGCCATCAGAGATTGCGTTGCACGAAATTCATTGGCGGCCTGTTCGGGATGATTGGCCGAGGCTAGGGCCTCGATCAGGTTCACGCAGGTTTCCACATACTGGGTATTAACTATCTTCCGGTACGTGAGTTGCGTGTGCTGGAAATGCGTAGCGGCTTCGTCGAATCTGCCGCTCATCAGTGCATGGAGACCCGCCAATTCGGTGACTCTGCTGGCGTAAATCGAGGGGATCTCGTCATGGGCGTAAGGACGAAGCGAATCAAGGATAGGCATCGCCTTGTCCGCGCGGTTCTTCATGAGCCAGTACCAAGCATTAATAATTCGAGGCAACGGACGCATCAACCCTGCGTTAGCCGAAGAATTCCACCGTTCAACGGCTTTCAAACCACGGGGAACATCGTGGGCCTTGATTGCCAATTGTGCGTCGTAGAGCAAGCCCAGAGATTTATATAAAGGTACGCCATGCGCACCACTTAATAGTCGTGCCAAGGTGGCTCGCGCTTGCTCGTGCTGACCGAGCTCCGAGAGCGCCGATGCGACAGTCAAGTAGGTGATTTCATCCACTTCGCCTGGCTTCGCGCGGCTGATCACTTGCGATTCCGACAGGATTGGATCAAAGTTTTGGGTGTATGAGTCGTGCACCATCCGCGCCTGCAAAAATCGTGGTGTCCCGTCTGAATCCGCTTTGGTGAATAGCTCTTTGGCGCGGCGCAGATCCGCACCGGCATCTTCCAATTGGCCGTTCAAACAAAGCGCGAGAGCACTCATGCTCAGCAAGTTTCCGCACAATGCGTGATGTTCGCATTGATGTTCATCAACTGCGCTATAAATCCTTGATGTCGGAATGAAGGTTCCTTTAAGAGCCATCAGTTCCAACTCCAGGGTCATTAGTTTGAGCTTTTCACTGGAAGTCATTTCCAGCGTCAAGGTGTATTGGGTGTAGCGCTGTGCAATTCCAAGTTGACCGCTGCGCAGCAGCTGCAAGATGTAGGCGAGTAGTTCGGGAACAGGGTTCTCTTCCTCGAGCCGGACTAGCGCCCATTCAACGAATTCGATGGCAGCGTGGATTCTGCCTCGTTTGAGTAGCTCAATGGCGGCGATGATGAGTTCTCCGGACGGGGCCATCGAATCGTCAAGGTGGCTTTCGTGAAAGAGCTTCAGTGCCGGCGTCTCAGATATCTCGGCGACATGCTTATGCAGTTGGATCCGGTTCGGACAATCGGCGCTCCAGAACAAACGGCTGCGCATCAAAAGATCCGGAAGGCTTAGCATATCCTCGTGCAGTGAGACGATCCCGGCAGTGACTAGTTCGCGGAGGTCGAAGCTGGTTACCTCCGGCAGCTTCAAGGCGCTGGCATATGAGATCAGAGGACCAATAGCAATATAACGCAACGCGTTGATCTGCGCAGGAGTAAACTGCGCATGCAAGTCACTCATAGTCGCGCTGGATTCTTGCCTTGGACGATAGGGAATCGCCAGTGGCCAGTGGTTCTCCAATTGCGCATCTGTTAGCGACTTGACATGTTCGACAATGGTTCCAGGATTACCGTGAGCGAATTGTGCTAGCACTTCGGCCACGGAATCCTGAAGGTCGACGATGCAGTGGTCTTTGGCGACCTGCTTCAGGGTTGTAGGATCCATTCTGTCCAAGCTGTACCTCCGAAAGGCTTCGAAGGGCTCGGGAACGCGATCCGTGCTGATTGTCGTAATAAAGCTGACGCGATTTCCCTGCATGCGACTGGCGAGAAAACCGATAATTCGCTGACTGGCAGCATCCATTAAGTCTAAATCGTCAATGAGAAAAACCATTTCGGGTTCTACCTTCTCAACGAGCTCTTGGTGCAGGGCCATAGCAATTTGGTAGCAGTCCACCTGGGCATCTACTGCGTTGGGAAATAGCTCGGTGACTTTTGGCGATAGTTTGAGCGGGACGGCGCAAAGAAACGACAAAAGTCCAGACAACGGCCATGAGGTTTCATGCTTACTCGATCGAATTAACCGGTGCGGTTGACCGTTGAGTTGTTGCCCAATCTGCTCTAAAGTCCAGGACTTTCCCAATCCCGGCCCTCCGGAAATGATCGCCGCACGATCGCGATATCCGTGAGTAAACTTTCGAAGCTTGGCCAGAAGCTGTTGGCGATTACGCATGGCAACCCCTCGCAGATTGAGAAGTTGTCGAAAAAATGGTGCTCAGAGGCAGAAATAGCATGGATAGTACTCCCCAAAGTACAGTTGTTGCGCCATCAACTTTGCGAGTTGTAGCGGTAGTGAATGCACTACTCCCCAGTAGGCAATTCACAAACGACTTGATTTTATAGCTATTTCAAGAATATGACCTAAAAACAATTTGCGCAAAAACTATAGCTCACTTGTCCGTAATATTTTCCTTCCTTCTCGCTTTAATTTATTAGAAATTATCCTCGGGTTTGCATGCACATGGTTGAAACGTTAAGTCGATCCGATTGCTGCGAGCAGGCCCCGGGCTAGCGGGCATCATCATAAAATGTTTCCCCCTGATCGGATATGGCAGGGGGCAAGAAACGCCGGGTCGGGCTGTTCCAGATGCCAGTGGATCCCGAACGCAAGGATCGAATCAAGGTAGCAATGCACAGGTATGAATCCACCACGCGCAGAAACGGGAAGAGCGGCGCCATCCAAAGGTAAGACATGCGACGGGTCATTACCACCGCAAAGAGCGTCAGCAATAATTCAGGAATGAGAAGCCCCAGAAGGAGTGCATAAGGGGGCAATACTCCAGATAGCGTGGTGATCACACCGTTCGGGTCTGCCCAGAAGTTCAAAGCTACTTCAGCAGCGGCGCTGACCAGCAAAGCGGGAAGTAGTAGCAAGAAGAACAGCGAGCAGCTCACCAACTCAACAATGTACAGCGCCTGAACTGCCCAGAATTTGCCGATGTGTAGCCCATGGCGTCGAACAGTCTGCCAATAGCCCAGCGTCCAGCGTCGCACCTGATTGATGTAATCGCCGAGATTATCTGGATCTTGGGTGTAAGCCACGGCGGCACCAGGATGGAAAGCCACGCGTCCCAACTTCTTGGCGTGGACTTCGAAGGTCATGTTGAAATCTTCAATGGTTAGCCCTTCTGCCGCAATATCGATTTCAGGGAGTATTCGAGCCCGATACATGCTCGCAAATCCAGGAACAATGTTGACCACGTTGGCTTTCTTAGCCGCCTGGCCATACTTCACGAGCACCTGCACGAATTGGTAGAGACGTTCACGGTAAGCCACCAGCACCTTGCCCATGAGGGTTGCCGGTGCCGGGTCAAAGATCGTTCGGGCCCGCCCTGCGACTGCCACGACCTGCGGGTCTGCGAATTGCGGAAGACCGGTTGAAAAGTAATCGGGGGAAAGCTGGGTATCTGCGTCCAGCAGCATCACAACTTCGAATCCGGAGTCCAGCTGGAAATGCTCTACCGCAGCTGCCAACGCGCCAGCCTTGCCACGGTTTGGATTCAGGCTGATTACTTGTGCTCCAAAGGACCGGACTATGCCGGCGGTCTTATCCGTTGAGCCATCAGAAGCGACGAAGATTTGGGTGGCCGGCAGCAGGGCGAGTACCGATTGCAGAGTTTTGGCGATGACCAGTTCCTCATTGTGTGCGGCAATGAGCACCGCTACCTGTGAATAGTCAGGATAATCCCGCCCCGCTATCAGATTTTTACGTCCTCTGGCAGGTTCTTTCGGATACGGCGATACCTCGGTCACTAGACGAAGCAATCCGGCTGTTGACCACAATATGGTGGTCAGCCCCACGACCGTGACTGCCAAGGCGATGATGATTATTAACATGTTTCCCCCAAGGAACAAATGAACTTTCCATCACTCGACGCTAACCACTTACTTCTCGGTCAGCCAATGATTCTCAGTGGGGTTAACCCCACAGTTAAACAACCCCATGGGGTTAACCCCAAGTGTTCGCGCAGGACGTAGCCAGCAGCCTGGACCGTGGCCCAGTGTTGTTTTGGGCGGACCAGCGGTCACTGGGTCTTGGCTGCACAAGAACCTGTTCGTAAAGCTTTTTGGGGGCGAACAGACAGTCTTGCAACCCATGGAAATGGTCCGTCCAATCACAAAAGGCAAGCAATTCTTGCCTTGGGGCAATCGAAGAACTTCTTGGGGGAAGCATATGACCACACAATTGATTACCGACGGTCTTCAGGCTCAAAAACAACTCGACAGCGGCGAGCCGTGGGCAGTAAAAGTGAGAAACCGTCCACAGCCGGGCCGGGACTTCGACTATGACGTCGCGATCGTGGGAATGGGCTACGTTGGCTTGCCGACAGCCTTGGCGCACCATGTTTCGGGTGCCAAGGTACTAGGCTTCGACATCAGCGGTAAGCGTATTGGAGACATCAAGGCGCGCGAAGTTGATCTTCTGCCAACGGATCACCAGCGTTTGGCCAGTGCGTTGGCCTCAGATTCGTGGACGCTGAGCCAAGAATCGACGGATCTGTCTCGGGCGGCGGCGGTCATTGTCTGCGTGCCAACTCCTGTCGATGGGCATCATGTACCGGACCTTTCGATTTTGGCCAGTGCGAGCCGCATGGTCGTGCAACAAGCAGTCGCCGGACAATTGATCCTCATGACGTCGACGACTTATGCCGGGTGCACCCGCGAAATGATCGTTGAACCGCTGCGTAAGCGTTCTCTGGTACCAGGTGCCGATATCAGCGTGGCTTTTAGCCCTGAACGCATCAATCCGGGCGTTTCCGATTTCAGCATTGAAGATGTGCCTCGTGTCGTTGGCGGATACACCTCTAGGTGCCGTGAAGCGGCAGTGAAACTACTCGCTAGCTACACCGGTACCGTGCACCGCACCAGCGGAATGGAAGTCGCCGAGATGACCAAACTGCTGGAAAACACTTTCCGCGCAGTAAATATTGCCATGGCCAACGAATTTGCCCAGGCGTGCCAGGTGCTTGACTTGCCAGTTCAGGAAGTTATTGATTCGGCCGCCACCAAGCCATTTGGATTTATGCCGTTTACTCCGGGCCCCGGTGTGGGCGGGCATTGCATTCCCTGCGATCCGCACTATCTGTTGTGGCAGCTTCGGGCCCACAACATGAGCCTGCCGGTGATTGCCGCGGCCATGGAAGGAATTGAACAACGCCCGGCGCAGACCGTAGCTCGTTGCGCCCAGGTTCTGTCGAATACCGGAAAGGGGCTCTTGGGGTCTCGTGTACTCGTAGTCGGACTTGCCTACAAGCCTGATGTGGCAGATTTGCGCGAATCGCCGGCGCTGCAGATCATCGACAAGCTGATCGCAGCCGGAGCCGACGTGGCCTTCTATGACCACCATTTTCCAGAGTCGGTCACTGTGAACGGCAAACAGATTATCGGCTGCGCGAAGCCTGCCGAATTCAACGCAGACTTGGTCCTGCTCCACACTCGTCACGCCGCGGCGGACCTGTCCTGGATCAACAAGGAAACCACTGTCCTCGACGCCACCTATCGCGCCGAGGAACTTACCCATCGGGTCCTGCTCTAGGCACAGCAACACACCTTTTCATTTCCACGTATCGCATCCATGAGGCGGAACGGGTACGAGGGATCCATTGCCATGATTATCAGGAGAAAACATGCGCACAGTCATTACCGGCGGAGCCGGATTCATTGGAAGCCACTTGGCAGACTACCTGCTGGCCGCAGGTGACGAAGTAACAGTTTTTGACGATCTGTCCACGGGCACAGTGGATAACCTCACAGAGGCTTTCAAAAGCCCGAAGTTCAACTTTATCGAGGGGACAGTTCTAGACAAAGAAGCTGTAAGCAGCGCAATCGCAGGGGCTGACAGGGTCTTCCATCTGGCTGCTGCAGTAGGTGTGCAACTCATTGTTGAGCAACCATTGGTGAGCCTGCGCACAAATATCCATGGAACCGAGAACGTGCTGGACGCTGTCAAAGCCGCCGGCGCGAAGCTGCTGCTAGCTTCCACCTCGGAGGTCTACGGCAAGAACTCAACCGATGCGCTCAGCGAGGATTCCGACAGAATTCTCGGCGACGCGTTGAAATCACGGTGGACCTACGCGGCCGCCAAGGGCATTGATGAGGCCTTCGCCCATGGTTACTGGAACGAATACGGAGTTCCAGTTTCAATTGTGCGCCTATTCAACACCGTTGGTCCACGCCAGACCGGTCGCTACGGCATGGTGGTGCCAAACCTTATTGGCCAGGCGCTGACCGGACAGCCGCTCAGCGTGTTCGGAGACGGCAAGCAGACCCGGTGCTTCTCTTATGTCGGCGATGTGGTGCCAGCGCTGGTTGCCCTGATTGAAAACGAGCGCAGTTACGGCCAGGCTTACAACCTCGGCGGTTCCCAAGAAATTTCCATCGGCGCGTTGGCAGAACAGATTCTGCAGCGCGTAGGTGGCCAAAGCACAATTGAACTAATTCCTTACGACCAGGCATATGCCCCAGGGTACGAAGACATGCGCCGCCGCGTGCCAGATAATACCAAGGCAAATCGGCTCATCGGGTTCGTTCCGCACACCAACGTCGAGCAGATTATCGACCACGTCGCGAAGGACTTGGAATCCCGTGGTGCACTCAACGAGCGGCTCATGGGACGGCCCGGCGCAATGCTGAAAATCGCCGTCTAGATCATCTGAAAGCAATTGCCGAGGGTCCGTCCTGCCCTACGCGGACGGACCCTCGGCAATTCCGAACTCAGTTTGCAACTACACCAAGACTTAATTGAAATGAGTGGGAGTACGTGAAATCTGCGTCAAAGCGTGGGATGAAGATGTTGGTGGCATTTCTTAGTGCGGGGGCTTTGCTCACAGGATGCGTTTCGGCCGACGTGCTGTTTAGCTCACCAACCATGAAAGCCAAAGGTCCAGCACCGGCTCCTCCGGAGCCGCGGTTAGATACGGTGCATCAATCGCCACCACAGCTTGAACGACGTGACTATGACCGCGACAAAACGGTTGTGTCACTGACTTTTGATGATGGGAATGCGAGCCAGCATGAAGCCGTAAAAATACTCGACGAGATTGAGCTTGAAGGTACCTTTTACGTGAATTCCTCGGTTCTCGACAGTCCGGGATACTTTTCGCGAGCGCAACTTGATGCCATGGCGAACACCGGTCATGAGATCGCTGGACACGGTGTGCAGCACCGCAACTTGAGCGACTTGGAACCGGTGGAAACCGTTCGCCAAATATGTATGGATCGTAAAAACCTCAGCAATTGGGGATACCAGGTAACTAGCTTTGCGTTCCCCGAGGCCGGGTCCAACCCGGCCATCGAACAGGCCGTAGCGGACTGCGGGTACAACAGCGCACGGGGATTAGGCGGGATAGAGTCCGTGACCGGTTGCGAAGGCTGCGGATACGCCGAGTCCTTTGATCCGAAGAACATCTGGCATACCTTGGCTCCGGCCATGGTGGATGCTGACTGGACCGTTGAGGACATGCAGAATCTGGTGCTGAACGCGGAAGAAAACGGGGGCGGGTGGATCCAGATTACCTTCCATCATTTGTGCCCATCGAGCTGCAATGAAATTTCTGTGCAGACCGAAGACTTTGCGCAATTCGTTTCTTGGCTCAAAGACCGAGAGCAAAAAACCGGGACCGTCGTTCGGACGGTGGATGAGGTGGTTGGCGGTCCGATCCGTCCGATCGTAGATGAACCAGAACTACCTGCTAACACCGAGGGCAACTTGGTGGTCAACTCAGGCTTTAGCGAGCAGCCTAGGGGTGATGATTTCTCTCGATGCTGGCAAGCGGCCGGGTATGGGAAAAATAATGGCCATGCTCGAGTAGAGCCGAAGGCAACCAACGATTCAGACGGTGTGAGGCTAGAAATCACCAACTATCGGGACGGCGATTTCAAATTTCTGCAGCGTCTGGATCTGGGCGAATGCGCTACCCAAATCATCCCGGGGGAGCGCTACGAAATGAAGGCGACCTATTCCGCGACGACGACAGCCCAATTTGTGTTGTACCTCCGCGATCCGCAGGGGGACTGGCTATATTGGACTGCTTCAGACTGGTTGGCACCGACCGATGCGGCCAAGGAAGCGGTATGGGTTGCTCCTGCGATACCGGAAGGGTTCACCGGTCTGTCATTTGGACTGTCTTTATTTAGCGAGGGTATCTTGCACGCCGATGACGTGGAAATGTCGGTGTACTCGGACTAAGCGTGCGGGATGAAGCATAAGGCGGATACGACGAAGCGCAGCGGCCGGCGGGCCGCTGCGCTTCGCTGTGAACTGTCGTGAAAATGCCGGTGGTTAGACGAAGCTCTCGGTTCCCTCGATGGTGTTCATGAAGTGGTCCATGAAGTCCGCGAAGTCGCGGGCATCGATTTCCTGGTCGATCAGGGCGCCGAGCGTCACCGCGTCGTCAATATGGATGTCGATGCTGGGGCGGCTGGGGATGCTGAAGCGGAAGACGCGTCCGGTGGAGGTGGCTACCTCATAGCCGCCGTCGCTGAGCAGCGCCAGCTGGTTCACGTTGGTGTTGTTGATCGTGATTGCCGCTTCGGAAGCGCGCAGGTCCGCCGAGGAGACCGGGGCGAGGACCAGTTCCGCTGGCTGACGTCGATATCCAATGACCTTGAGCCCGCCAGAGCCAGCAATGCCGGTCCCTGCTACCAGGTTATAGCTGGCGAAGTTAGGGATCTGCGTATCAAAGGCCTCGTGCAGGAGGCGCTTGACGTGGTCGGTAGGATTTTCGTCTGGGCGTGGGTCCATAACTCACACTCTACCGATAATGCTGGACAATTTGATCAGTCTCCTCGTTTAGCGAAATATGTCATTGTCGCGTCATGGGTTGTCCAATTGGTCATATTGACTTCTAGAATTTGATTTATGAGCCAGGAGACTACCCCAGACATCAAACCACGTTCCCGTGTGGTCACCGATGGTATCCATGCGGCCCCCGCACGCGGCATGCTTCGCGCGGTCGGCATGGGAGACGACGACTTCGTCAAACCGCAAATCGGCATCGCAAGCTCGTGGAATGAAATCACCCCGTGCAACCTCTCGCTGAACCGGCTGGCGCAAGGCGCCAAGGAGGGCGTGCACTCCGGTGGCGGCTTCCCGATGCAGTTCGGCACCATCTCCGTTTCGGACGGCATTTCCATGGGCCACGAAGGCATGCACTTCTCGCTGGTTTCCCGCGAAGTGATTGCCGACTCGGTCGAGACCGTCATGATGGCCGAGCGCCTGGATGGCTCGGTGCTCCTGGCCGGCTGCGACAAGTCGCTGCCCGGCATGCTGATGGCCGCCGCCCGGCTGAACCTCTCCTCGGTGTTCCTCTACGCCGGCTCGATCATGCCCGGCTGGGTCAAGCTGGAGGACGGCACCGAAAAGGACGTCACCCTGATTGACGCCTTCGAAGCCGTGGGCGCCTGCGCCGCCGGCAAGATGAGCGAAGAAGACCTGGGCCGCATCGAACGGGCCATCTGCCCGGGCGAAGGCGCCTGCGGCGGCATGTACACCGCGAACACCATGGCCTCCATCGGCGAGGCGCTGGGCATGTCCCTGCCGGGCTCGGCGGCCCCGCCCTCAGCCGACCGCCGCCGCGACATGTTCGCGCACAAGTCCGGCGAGGCGGTGGTGGAACTGCTGCGCAAGGGCATCCGCGCCCGCGACATCCTGACCAAGAAGGCCTTCGAGAACGCCATCGCCGTCACCATGGCCTTCGGTGGCTCCACCAACGCGGTGCTCCACCTGCTGGCCATTGCCCGCGAAGCCGAGGTCGAACTGACCCTGAGCGACTTCAACCGCATCGGCGACAAGGTGCCGCACCTGGCGGACCTGAAGCCCTTCGGCCGCTACGTGATGAACGACCTGGACCGCATCGGCGGGGTGCCGGTGGTCATGAAGGCGCTGCTGGATGCCGGCTTGCTGCACGGTGACTGCCTGACCGTCACCGGCAAGACCATGGCGGAGAACCTCGAGCACATTGCCCCACCGGATCCAGATGGCAAGATCCTGCGGGCCATGGACAACCCGATCCACAAGACCGGCGGGGTGACCGTGCTGCACGGTTCGCTGGCCCCGGAAGGCGCGGTCGTGAAGTCCGCCGGCTTCGACGCCGACGTCTTCGAGGGCACCGCGCGCGTCTTTGAACGCGAGCAGAGCGCCATCGAGGCGCTCGACGCGGGCAAGATCCAGGCCGGCGACGTAGTGGTCATCCGCTACGAAGGCCCCAAGGGCGGTCCGGGAATGCGCGAGATGCTGGCCATCACCGGCGCCATCAAGGGGGCAGGCCTGGGCAAGGACGTATTGCTGCTCACCGATGGCCGCTTCTCCGGGGGCACCACCGGGCTGTGCATCGGGCACGTGGCCCCCGAAGCCGTGGACGGCGGGCCCATCGCCTTCGTCCAGGACGGGGACAAGATCCGCGTGGACATTCAGGCGCGCAGCTTCGACCTGCTGGTTGAGCCTGCCGAGCTGGAAGCCCGCAAGGTCGGCTGGGAGCCGCTGCCTGCCAAGTTCACCACCGGTGTGCTGGCCAAGTACGCGAAGCTGGTCAACTCGGCGTCAACCGGCGCCTACTGTGGCTAGCAAAAAGCCAGTGTGATCCATTGGTTGGACGCAAAAGCGTCCAACCAATGGACAACCATCTCGTATAATGAGATACAAGGGGTTTCTAGTTGCTCTTTACCTCCCGGTGGAGAAAACTAGAGATATGCAAACAACCTCCGAGGTTCTACTAGTTATCAGGCGCGAAGCCTGAAACGTTGTCCACCAGGACAGAACGTCGGAAACGCGCCAGCCCCCTTTCGTCAATAGTGACGGCCGCGGGGCGTTTTTTATGCGCAAACGAAGAGATAGATCAGGAAAGGATCCCGATGAGCAACGTAACACCAGCCAATCCGGCCTCGGTTGCGAAATCAATTAATCGATCAAAGGATGCCGCCACCGCTGTCTCTTCCGTCGTGGAAGCTTCGAACCCGGTACAGGGTCCGAATACTATCGTCGCTGCCACAAAGATGACGGGGTCACAAGCCATCGTCCGCTCACTGGAAGAACTGGGCGTCAAGGACGTCTTCGGATTACCAGGCGGGGCCATCCTTCCCACCTATGATCCACTGATGGATTCGACCAAGATTAATCACATCCTGGTCCGCCACGAACAGGGTGCTGGCCATGCCGCACAGGGTTACGCCATGGTTTCCGGAGAAGTCGGCGTGTGCATCGCCACCTCCGGTCCGGGCGCAACCAACCTCGTCACCGCGTTAGCCGATGCCAATATGGACTCGGTGCCGATGGTGGCAATCACCGGCCAGGTGCACAGCGCCTTCATCGGCTCGGACGCATTCCAGGAAGCCGACATTGTCGGCATCACCATGCCGATTACCAAGCATGCCTTCCTGGTGACCGACCCGGAAGAAATCCCGCGGGTTATGGCAAGCGCCTTCTACCTCGCGCAGACCGGCCGCCCCGGTCCGGTGCTGGTGGATATCACCAAGGATGCCCAGCAGGGAGATATGACCTTCTCCTGGCCGCCGAAGGTGGACCTGCCCGGTTACCGCGTGGTCACCAAGGGACACAACAAGCAGCTGCGCGAAGCGGCGAAACTGATCGCCGGCGCCAGCCGCCCGGTGCTCTACGTCGGCGGCGGCGTGATCAAGGCCAACGCGCATGAGGAACTGAAGGCCTTCGCCGAGTTCATCAACGCCCCGGTGGTCACCACGCTCACCGCGCGCGGCGCCTTCCCGGATTCGCACACCCAGCACGTGGGCATGCCAGGCATGCACGGCGCGGTCTCGGCCGTCACCGCATTGCAGCAGGCCGACCTGCTGATCACCCTGGGCGCGCGCTTCGATGACCGCGTCACCGGCGTGCTCTCCTCCTTCGCACCCAACGCGAAGGTGATCCACGCGGATATCGACCCGGCCGAAATCTCGAAGAACCGCACCGCGGACGTGCCGATTGTCGGCTCGCTGGATGAGATCATCCCGCAGCTGCAGGAGGCGTGCACCACGCGCTTCGAAGCGGACCCGCCGCAGGATCTGACCAGCTGGTGGGGCCTGCTCAACCGGCTGCGCGAAACCTACCCGATTGGCTACACCGAAACCCATGACGGGCTTTCCGCGCCGCAGAACGTGATCGAGCGCATCGGTGCGCTGACCGGTCCCGAAGGCGTCTACGTGGCGGGCGTCGGCCAGCACCAGATGTGGGCGGCGCAGTTCGTGAAGTACGAGCGCCCGCGCTCCTGGCTGAACTCCGCCGGCTTGGGCACCATGGGCTACTCGGTACCGGCGGCCATGGGCGCCAAGGTCGCCCAGCCGGACCGCGTGGTGTGGGCCATCGACGGGGACGGCTGCTTCCAGATGACCAACCAGGAGTTGGCCACCTGCGTGATCAACCAGATCCCCATCAAGGTCGCCATCATCAACAACTCCTCGCTGGGCATGGTCCGCCAGTGGCAGACGCTGTTCTACGAATCGCGCTACTCCAACACCGATTTGAACACCGGCCACGGCACCGCACGGGTCCCGGACTTCGTGAAGCTTGCCGATGCCTATGGCTGCGTGGGCCTGCGTTGCGAACGCGACGAGGACATCGATGCCACCATCCAGCAGGCACTTGCAATCAATGACCGCCCAGTGGTGATCGACTTCGTGGTCTCCGCGGACTCCATGGTGTGGCCGATGGTGCCCTCCGGAGTGAGCAATGACCAGATCCAGTTTGCCAAGGGCATGACCCCAGAGTGGGAAGAGGAAGACTAGAACATGGCAAAGCATACGTTGTCGGTACTCGTCGAAGACGTTCCCGGCGTACTCACCCGAGTGGCCAGCCTTTTCGCCCGCCGTGCGTTCAACATCCACTCGCTTGCGGTGGGTCCCACCGAAATCGAGGGAATCAGCCGCATGACCGTGGTGGTGGACGCCGAGGGGGATTCCCTGGAGCAGGTCACCAAGCAGCTGAACAAGCTGATCAACGTCATCAAGATCGTCGAGCTGCTGCCGGAAACCTCGGTGCAGCGCGACCACATCATGGTCAAGGTACGCGCAGATGCGGCAACCCGCCTGCAGGTTACCCAGGCCGCCGAGCTCTTCCGCGCCTCCGTCATCGACGTGGCTCAGGACTCGCTGGTCATCGAGGCCACCGGCAATGCCGGGAAGATCGATGCGCTGCTGGCGGTGCTCGAACCCTTCGGCATCCGCGAGATCGTCCAGGCCGGTACCCTAGCGGTAGGACGCGGCGCGAAGTCGATGTCGGACAGGGCACTGAAAACCCTCTCCGCCTGAACGGCACCACGCAAATTTCCACAACTTTCAACAACAAACTTCTTATTCGAAGAAAACCTAAGGAGCAATCACAGTGGCTGATATGTATTACGAAGACGACGCCGACCTCTCAATCATCCAGGGTCGCAAGGTAGCCGTCATTGGCTACGGCTCCCAGGGCCACGCACACGCACTGAGCCTGCGCGACTCCGGCGTGGACGTCACCGTCGGCCTGGCCGAGGGCTCCAAGTCCCGCGCCAAGGTCGAGGCCGAAGGCCTGAAGGTCGCCACCGTGGCCGAGGCCGCCAAGTGGGCAGACGTCATCATGATCCTGACCCCGGACCAGGTCCAGGCCCAGGTCTACGCCGAGTCGATCGCCGAGCACCTCGAAGAGGGCAACGCCCTGTTCTTCGGCCACGGCTTCAACATCCGCTTCGGCTTCATCCAGCCACCAGCCAACGTTGACGTGGCCCTGGTAGCTCCGAAGGCACCGGGCCACACCGTACGCCGCGAATTCGAAGCAGGCCGCGGCATTCCGGACCTGATCGCAGTGGAGCAGAACTTCACCGGCGGCGCCAAGGAACTGGCACTGTCCTACGCAGCAGGCATCGGCGGCACCCGTGCCGGAGTCATCGAGACCACCTTCACCGAAGAGACCGAAACCGACTTGTTCGGTGAGCAGGCTGTGCTGTGCGGCGGCACCTCGCAGCTGGTGCAGTACGGCTTCGAAGTTCTCACCGAAGCCGGCTACAAGCCAGAGATCGCCTACTTCGAGGTGCTCCACGAGCTGAAGCTGATCGTCGACCTGATGTGGGAAGGCGGCATCGCCAAGCAGCGCTGGTCGATCTCCGACACCGCAGAGTACGGCGACTACGTCTCCGGCCCACGCGTGATCACCCCAGAGGTGAAGGAAAACATGAAGGCTGTGCTGGCCGATATCCAGTCCGGCGCCTTCGCCACCCGCTTCATGGAAGACCAGAAGGCCGGTGCCCCGGAATTCAAGGCACTGCGCAAGAAGGGCGAAGAGCACCCAATCGAGACCACCGGCCGCGAACTGCGCTCGCTGTTCTCCTGGATCTCCGATTCCTCTTCGGATGACTACGTGGATGGTTCCGTAGCTCGCTAATTGCAGGCTTTGAGTTAATCCAGTAACTAAACGCCGCTGGCCCTAGCGATTGAAAAATCGTGCGGGCCAGCGGCTTTTTGCTGTCGACTTGTCCATTTAGTGATCGGGTGCATGAAACAGGAGGAGATTAATTCAGATTTCCGGGGTTGCAGTTTTATTCTTTCTCTATTCAATGATATTTTGGGCATAAAATGGCTAAAGTATGCAATTAGGATGGGTTCCTTTTGGTATTGCATTGGATGGAAGGTCTTTGGGTTCATTGACTTCTAAGTCAATATTTTTACAATTTTCTGTAAAATTTATCCAAAGATACATAAAATAGTATATTGTGAATAGATCGAAGTAGTTTTAGCCACTTTTGGAGGGTTTGTGTCTGCTGATATGGTCGTTCCGACCGAAGAAGTTACAGTTTCAAAAACTGCGGTTAAGGACTTACTATCTGGTCTATCTGGTCCGGAGAAATCGCAACTTTCTGACACGATCGGATGCGTCCAGGAGCAACTGCATTCACATTTAGAGAAGTACGCGCGAGCAGCCCTTGAAGAATATTCGAGAATGGTTTTGGGGCAGAAAGTATACACACGTGGGTCTGACGTGCGCGAATACCGCCTGTATCTACTAATACGTTATGTTTATGATGATAGATTGCCCTCTGAGAAGCAGATTTGTGAAACTTTCCAAGTTACATCGTCTCAGGCTCGCAGCCTACTCCGAGCAGTGATGTCAAAATTCCAATATGAACTTAAAACAGCAATCGATGCCACTTTATTGGACGCATTGAACCATTGTGTCCCTGTGGCTTCCGAAGATGCTAATTGTGATCTGACTTTTACTCCAGAATCCGAAAACATCGTGACCTCACTGAATGAAATTTTAGGAAGACTAAACGGAAACCTACAGCCCATCGTTCGCCAACGGCATTCTGTCAATGTATGCGAAGTGAATCGGGAATCCTACCAGGAACTAATGAAGCACTTGGCAGTAGATGCTGGATAGTATTATTGCAATATTTGCACTAATCGTTACGATCCTTACTGCCTTGTATTCGGTCTGGTGGCCGAGTATTAGAAGTGCCATCAACGAGCCAAACCGTGGGACAAGAGGTGGCGTAGGATCTCAGTATGCACATGTCCTAGGTCTCTTGAGAGCTCAGGTGATGCCACTAGCAGTGGTGTCTTTGATGACGACGATAGCTCTACTTCCAGTAATTTTTTCAGAAGTTATCTTTAAGACGTTAGAGAGTCTGGATAGTAACGGGTTGTCTGTTCGGTTGTATGACCCACTGCAGGCTCTTTTCGTAATTGTTTATTTATTTAGCATTTACTTGACCTATCTCGTTGTTCGCCTTCTCATCGAAATCTCAGCGAAGGGTAAGTCACTGAAGAATAAGTTGAGTGAATTTCCAAAGACGACATAATAATCGCAGAATATGAAAGTTGCCCAGAGCTGTTGGATAGAACGGATTTCGCTTCGCTTAATTCGATTTGGTATGTGCGCCTTCCGGCACGAACCCGTTCCGTGGACGGACTTTCTATAAATGACGTATAGTTCAATAACCTGCGCAAGAAGGGCGAAGAGCACCCAATCGAGACCACCGGCCGCGAACTGCGCTCGCTGTTCTCCTGGATCTCGGATTCCTCTTCGGATGACTACGTGGATGGTTCCGTAGCTCGCCAAGACCTACTGCACGGTGCACGACGTCATGACGCTCGTGGACCCCGTTGGCTGCCTGCCGACGGGATCCACGAGCGTTTTGCTATTCCTGCGCGGTGCGGCCCGACAGATCCATCGGCCTATTGCGGTCGTCGAATAGGTTTCGGTTCTTGTAGCGGTGCCACGGCGTCGGCCAGGTATTCGCGCGCTTTCTGGCGTTCGGCCTTGATGACTTGGTGAACGCTTGAATAGTCGATGCTCTGCGCCAGAATGGATTCCAGCTGTTGGATCTGTGCCAATTCGCGTTCTCGCAGACCCAGCACGTCCAGCAGGTAGCCAATCTTTTCCATATTTCCGTATCCATGATGCTGGTTGGCGCGCGTGATCGTTGCGAATGGACGTTCGGTGAGCACGGAGAAAATGGTGCCATGGAAGGTGTCCGTGACCACCGCGGAGGCCCGGCTGAAATAGCCAAGCAATTCGAAAGGGCTACAGTCAACGAAGGTGTCGCCACACGGTTGGGCTCCGCCAAAGCACATGACTTTGAGGCCTTTCTTCTTTGCATAGGCCCTGATGTGTGCGTTCTCGATATCGTCGAGTCGGCCAGGGTAGGCGTAGACCAATAGGTAGGGTTCAGCAACTTTCCTGCCGTTCGGGCTCAGGGACAGTGGCAAGAGGTCGAAGACTAGCGTCGGGTCCAGATGGATCGGCGGCCTGGCACCGGTCAAGCTTTCAACGATATGGGCCGAATTTTCATCTCGTACGGAAATGCGGTCAAATCGGGCGAAAGCAGCGGCAAGTTCTTCTTCCACATGGTGCGTGCGGATTTTCTCCAAGGTCGTATTGCCAAAGGAAGCGGCAAAGGAAATGAGACTTTGGCTTTGAGAATTGATACCGAATAAGTCTCTGGAGAACCCAACATTGGCGTTTGATTGCACGCAATTGAATACTTCATCACTGCCGATGACTTGCAAATCCACATCCGTGTCGTAATTGCGGGAAGCAGGCAATTCAATCCGCGGAAAGTACTTTTTCGCGTACGTTCTCTTGTGTTCGAAGAAGCGCAGCTTGTCCGGCCACGACGCGTCATCAGAACCGTATTCCTTGACCTTGCGAACGATTCGGCCCAAATGCGAAGGCATCGCGTTGGACTGAGATTCATTGACTAACGGTGTTCCTGGCCGGTAGTCGAGAAAAGTGAGATCAGCGGTTGGTACGAGCTCGGCCAAGAGCCTGCGTAGCGAATATGCCTGCAAAGAGGATCCATAGTTCAAAATCCTATGCATCGACATAAGCCCAATGGTTGCCATTTCGCGCCCCCTGCGAATATTGACGTGGCTAACCGTAATTATATTGGTGGCTAGCCAGGTTGTGATCCAGAGCATATCAGTCCCATTCACTGCCCACCGCTATGCCGGGCAGGTCAAGGAAAGCCACGGCGCCTATACGCCTCGCTGCGCGGACCAGCAAGGGGCTTGGCAGCGCAGCTAAATTCGATGCAACAGGTTTTTGAATTGGTTTCCGCTGAACGGGGCGGTACAGGCGTTCGTCTGGATTTCATACCTCCCGTTTGCTGGTGAAGATGCTTCGGCTCCTCTAGACTGACAAGCAATTCTATTGCTCAGCGGCTGGGGGAGCCATGGCTAAAGATCTCGCTACTGTTGTGTCTACTGGTTTATGCGTGGGGTGCGGTGCTTGCGCCGTTGCAGAGCCGGGGGCGCTTGCGATGCGAAAAACCGAGTTGGGTACCTACCTGCCTGTGGCCCGCAGCGGTGTTCCGCTGTCGGAACTGGGAGACCAAGTCCTGACGAACGCCAGTGCAGTCTGCCCTTTTTCCGCGGACGCCCGAAACGAAGATTCCATCGGTGAAGAACAGTTTGGCGGCGCTGACGCATCACACCATGCCGTGACTGGCTACCACCGGAAAATTGTAGCCGGCCACGTAGCCGATGATGATTTCCGAAGCCTCGGAACATCAGGTGGCATGACAACTTGGGTGTTGAGCAGACTACTGCAGCGAGGCGACGTTGACGCGGTCATTCATGTGGCCTCCACCTTCGAGGCGCTGCCTAATCCGCTGTCCCGTTATACGATCTCACGGACTGTGCTGGACCTCCTTGGCGGACGGAAGTCCCGGTACCATGTGCAGACCCTCGCGGAGGTGCTCACAGAGGTCAGGGAAGTCCCTGGCAGGTATGCAATTGTCGGTGTTCCATGCTTCATCAAGAGTGTGCGTTTGCTGGCGGACCGAGATGAGCTCATTCGACAACGAGTTGTATTTGCCGCTTCCTTATTCTGCGGGCACCTGAAGTCGAGCCTGTACTCGGACTACCTGGCCCGCTCGGTCGACATGGACCCTCCGGAAGTAAACGACATCGACTATCGCCACAAAGAACCTGGCCGTCCTCCGAACCGCTATAGCGCCAAGGTCGCACGCATCGACGGGACGGAAGTTATTCGTGGCGCTGAGCAAATACCCATGGCCAATTGGGGAATCGGCATTTTCAAATTGGGAGCTTGCGACTATTGCGACGACATCACCGGGGAGACAGCCGATATTAGTCTCGGAGATGCGTGGCTGCCTCCATTCATGTCGGATTGGCGTGGCGCGAATGTAGCCGTTGCGAGGTCGAATCTTGCGGCGGAGATCCTCTCCGAGGGTGAATTGAATGGCTCTCTGGATGTCATCGAATGGGACGCTGACACTGTGGCAGCGTCGCAGGCCGGCGCGGTACGCCATCGGCGACCTGGGCTAGCGGTGCGGCTCGCCAATCGTATTCGAAACGGGCAGTGGGTTCCCGGCAAACGTGTAGCGCCAGCTAGTGACGTCGAAATGGAAACAGTCTTCGCCCAGCGCATGCTTAATCGGGAAAAGATTGCCTTGGCTTCGGGACCAGCCTACGTCCGCGCTTTGAAGGAAGGCGGAGTGCCCCAATTCATCGAGGAGATGAAACCGTACATCCGCCAATATGACGGCACGACCGGCTCAACGATGATCCGCAGAGCAGCGACCTGGATTTTATTGAGGCTTCCAACTGCGTTGGAAACTGCACTACGCCGTATCGCTCGTGTCCTGAGATTGACTTGAGTACGCACCCCGGGCGACCGGCCCCGCGCCAAAGGCATGACTTGGGCGCATGCTGAATCCCGTTCCGCGTAGGAACGCGGGCGACTCGCGTCAACCAAGTTCTTTTCTCGTGCTCGAGTTGCGAAGTTGTTTCGAACGGACGGATTCTTTTCGCATTCACGGTTGGTGGATGTGCATGCACTAGGTCTTGCGAACCCTACGGCAGCGCATTCCTCTCGTTTAAATGCTCGAAGACGGGTAGCATGACTTCCATAATCTATATGGTCTCTTTGGGGGAGACCTGATGTTTATCCAGATCTTTGGGGGGATAGGGTAAATGGGTGGATTTGTTGTATCCACTATGTGGCTTGACCATTGGGATGGCTTGCGTCAGGATTGCTGGCGGTCAGAATCCCATCTACATCTTTTTCGAGCTGACATGCAGGATCGTCTTCGGCGCATGGTGCAGGAGCGGACGCCGGGCGGCTTCGTCTTGCGCGGTGCGCAGGGCACCGGAAAACGCGAATTGGTCCGCGCGGCATTCGAACATGCCGACGCCGGAATCGAGCCAATTTGGGTTTCGGGCAGTCGTTACGGAAGCGAAAAATCCTACGGCGCGATTCAATTCCTGCTAACAGGTTTGCCCGATGCGCAACTGAACTCCCCGTTGGCTGTATTCGGCCATTTGAAGAGTCACTTTGAACTCTGTGCGCCCAAAGCTGTGGTGATCGTCGAACATCTTGGACTGATTGATCCTTTGACCACCGCCGTCTTGTCCCAGCTCGTGAGCAACGGCCTTGTTAGATTGATTCTCCTGGAAGAAGCAATCGATGAGATGCCTCAGGACCTTGCGGTTCTAGTGCGCATGGGAACCATCGAGATGATTCACCTCGACAGCTTGACCTTAAAGGAAGCCCGAACCGAAATATCGCTGATGTTGGGTCTGAGCGTCTCCTACTTAACTTCGTTCCATCTATGGCGCTATTGTGCGGGCAGCTCCGAGGTCCTCCGGGCTGTGGTCAGTGATTGCCGGAATGCCCAAGCTATCCAAGCGACCGACAGGTTCGCAGCCTTAAAGCAGAGTGAGTTGCCAATCGGGCTGCACACCGAGCACTACGTGCAGTCGAGAATTCAACAATTGTCCTCGGGCCAGAGAGCGATTCTGGATTCCGTTGCCATCCGTGGGGAACTTGCCGCATCGACCGGTGCTTCGAGCCAAGCGGTGGACTTCCTCGTTTCTCGCGAGCTGCTGGAACGGCAGGGGAAGAAATGGTCGATTCCATGTCCAGCTATTGCGCACACGATAGCTAGCTGGCAGGGACAACCTGCTTTTGAGGCGACGGAGCTGCCAGAGGAGGATCCGTGCCAAGCGGCGGTGGCTCAGCGAGAGCGCTTGCTTCCGGAGCGTGCGACCAAGTTCCAGAACGAACAGGATTCGCAGATCGCAGCGCCTAGTTGCACCGGTCAAATCACCGAAACGATCGAAGTGTTCTCGGCACGGCCAGAACTGCAGCTGGCAACCGAGCACACAACGGCGCAAAGGAACGAGCATCTAGTCACGCTGGAGCGGCTGCTCGAAGAGAGCCGAATGCATGAGGCCGAAAAAGTGATATACGAGCTGCGCCCCAATGGCCGGAAGCATCTGTGGGAAGACCTCGATCACTGCCAGCAGCATCTAGCCTTGGCGCTCATTGCACTGTACTCGGTTCGAGTCAACGACGAAGATACTGCCCGAGCATTGGTCGGTGCGATTCTCGCCGATGTCGTTCACGAGGCCCAAAGCCATCAAGCCGTGCAGTACACGATCCGTTTGTGCATGGGACGGACAGTGCGGGCATTAATTTCTACTTGCCTGGCGCTGAGGGAATGGGGGCAGTGCCGAAATCTTATCCAGATGGTGCTGGACGGCGCCGTTGCTGATCACCGTCTGCTGACCTTCGCCGAGACGGCTCATGCCTTGCTGCTGGCCATGGCCGGGAATGAGACAAAAGCACGAGAAATTGGGCAACCGCTCAGACTCCAGGTGCTGCATTCTGGAACCATTGCCGACCTGCGTCTCGTTGATGCAATGATCAACGGCGCCGCGCTGGTGGATAGCGAAAGCGGAGATGCTCCGGTCCCGGCGATGGATGCGTCAACCAGCGGTTGCGCACGCATAGGCATCGACTTGTGCGTTGGCCAGTTGCTTTCGAACCGCGTCCATTCGCGGATGGCCAGTGAACTGTCCAAGTGGGCGGAAACGCAAGGGGAAAAGCTGCTGGCCTCGCTGTTGTTGGCTCAGCAGATCTGCCGGGGTGACTTTCATCTGACTTCACGTCTTGCGGACTTGCAACACGGATTCGAACACCCTTTGGCGAATAACCTGCGCATGTTGGCATTAGGCGTTGACAACGCAGACACCATGAGCATCACCGCACAACTCGGGCGGCTTATTGAACTAGGTTTTGTTTCCCTGGCCGACGGCCCCGAGGCCGGTGTTTATGGGATGCTGAATGCCGGACAAAAGCGGCAGCTCGCTCGCAGCGCCGGCAGCTTCCTCGCCAAGATCCAGCCCAGTTCTGCAGGTTCAGATACCTTCGCAAGTCTAGCCTCGCTCACCGTCCTAACCGAGCGAGAGAAATTTGTCGCGTCGGCGGCGGCCAGGGGGCTATCGAACCTGCAGATCGCCAAACAGGCTAGTGTTTCTGTACGAACCATCGAGGGGCACCTCTACCAGGTGTATTCGAAGCTTGGAATCAGCAAGCGTGCCGACCTCAAGTTGCATGCTCGTGCCGGTGAGAAATGACTAAATATCCTGACTTCGCACAGACTTCTGGCTATTGGCAACCCAAGGAATACGAACAGCTGGTTCATGCCCTGTCAGAGGAGGGTTGCACCGGAGTTTTGCTGGTGGGAGAAACTGGCAGCGGAAAATCGGCATTGGTTCGAACCCTGCTCGAACTCGCCGAGTTCCCCTTCCATACTGTTCGCCTCATTTGCAGCGCCGCCTTGCGGGGTACCGCATACGGCGCCTTAGCGCCATTGCTCGCTGGAATCACGGAGGAAATCAACGACGTTGGGGCGATCCGTGAGTCATTAAACGCGGTCCATGGCATGCTCGACTCGGATGATTTCGCAACCCGGGTGTTGATCATTGTTGAAGAAGGGCAATATATCGACTCGGCCAGCGCCTTTGTGCTGTCCCAACTAGTCCGGTCTGGATTGGTCAAGCTCTTAGTCCTGAGCAACGAGGTGCAACAGAACACGGTCGCCGCTGAGGTGCTGATCTCCGTGGCCCAGCTGCATCGAATCATGCTGGAGCCAATGACCGTGCAGGAAATCGAACGCATCGGTGTCGACATTCTTGGCACTTCATTGGGCCATGGGTCGGCGCAAATGATCCATTTCGAAACCGCTGGGCTGCATGCGTTGGTTGAGGAATACGTACTCATGGCCAAAAGGCAGGGTGCCTTGTTAAGCGATGGCCGGGTAGTTGTGCTCACACGCCCCTCGCTGAACTGCGACGCACGCGCGGCCGAAGAAGTCCGGCTGATGGCCCAGCGGTTTGATGCAGAGCTTCGCGACGTGCTGGAACTGCTGGCAATGGCCGGAACAATTCCCGTGACCGCATTACGCCACCTCGGTCTGCTCCAAGTGACTCAGCAGCATCACTTAACCCTCATCGAAACGCGCAACGGCAAAGTTGGCCTCCGGAGCAGTTTCTACGCCGAAGCGATTCGCGGTAGCTTCCCTCCGGGCAAGAACAGAGAATTATTTGAACGATATGGTGAGCTGCTGCAATCCGGCGTGGCGACGGACCCACGCTACACGCTGTGGGCTATTGCTCAGGGCGAAAGCGTTGATTCGTCCCGTCTGCAAGAGGCCATCCGCCATTCGCTTGAGGACAACGCCTTTGAAGAAGCGGCATACCTGCTCGAGCAGGCCGACGGATTTCCTTCGCGCAGAAGTCAACAAGCGAAGATTCAGTTGCTGTTTGGACAGCGGAGGTTTCATGCCGCCGAAGTCATCGCGCAGGCCTCCGCACGCGGGGCGGGCGACGACGCTACCCAGCTCGCGGATATTGCACAAGCGGTGCTGTGCTGGATCCGTGGCGAAGAGGACAGAGGCGAAGGCGAGCCACTGGCGAACGCCGATGCCGGGACTCTACGAGGTCCGGTCGGGCCGCAGGAGATGGCCCCATTGCCTCTGGACCGGGAAGCCATTTTTCAGATCCAGCTAGCCACGGAAAACTACCGGAGCGGGAATTTTGACCGGCTGATGGATCTTGAATCAATCGCGACCAATACGGAAGCCCAGCTACTCCTGCCAAGGATCAACTACCGATTGACGCTTTTAGTCCTCAAGATCAGAGCGATGATTGAGCGTGCCGAATTCGGTCGCGCACGGAAGCAGCTCGATGACTTCGAGCTGGTAAATTCCTTCGAAGTATCCTTCGCGAACGGAACCCTAGAGCTGCTGCGTTCGATGCTGGAATCCAGAATAGGCAACGTCGCTCAGTCTCGCGTCCACCTGCGCCACGCACAGGTGGAACTGCAGCTCAGAGATCCGCAATCAATGTTGCCAATGAGCGCAGTCCTGCAGTATGTACTGTCCGGTGGGGAAGCGCCCTCTGTGGACAATGTGCAGGGCCATGGTTTCTCCGGACAGGAATTACTCGATCGCCCGGGATTCCAGCGAGCCGACACGAACGGTGCCGGAGACAGATTCGGTGATGCCCTGCTTCGTCCTTTGATGGCGGCCTTGTGCACAGGAATCCATGCCGATGGGCAAATTACGCAACTGCTGGAGAGGATTCCGGAAACGCACGTAATCCCGCGCGTCAACGGACTCTACTATGCCGCGCTGCGCAGCGCGGACAACGAGCTTCGGCAGTTCTGCGCCGACGCGATCAGCGAGATCCAGGTCCCGCCCGCGTATCTAACCGCGCAGCGAATGGTGCGCATTGTGCAACTTTGCGGGCAAGCGGACCCCGAAGCCATGCTGGATTTTGGCGAAGAATTGCATGCGGCGGGCGACCAAGTACTCGCCTTGGAGATAATGTCGCAAGTAGTGCAGTACTGGTCATCACGGCAGGATGCTCGCCGGCGAGGAACGGCGATCCGGAAAATACAGTCATGGCTTGGCGAAATAGAGCAAGAGCCGTGGGGAGTCATATCTGCAGCGCTGAAACTCACGGGTTTGACCACACGCGAAAATGAGATCGTGGAACTGGTTCGCCGTGGGTTGACCAACCGGGAAATCGCCCGTGTACTTACCGTGTCGCAGCGCACCGTGGAAGGACATCTTTACCGGATATTTGCCAAGCTGGGTGTTTACGAGCGTTCTGAGCTTTTCGTCGGTGACTAGTGAACAGCTGGTGTTGCTCAACGCCGGCTTGGAAAGGCGCAGCGGCCACAGGGAAAGCCGAATATGGTCCGATCCAGCCAGGGAATACGGCCGCCGGACTGCAGCATTCGTCCCTTCTGGGTATCCACTACCTAGCTCGATCTGGCACATAGAGTACATGCGCGTGTTTTCGCAGCCAGTTCTGGGCAACTAGGGTGCCTCATTACGCGTGAGGGAACAAAGTCCCGCTCCATAGAATTAGCGATCATGAGGCTTGTCCGTGAACACGGAAAGAACCTCATGTAAACAATGGGGATTTAAGGCAATGGGGAGCCAACGATACTCGTGAATTGGGATTAGCAGGACCATTATTTGTCATGTCCTGTGTCACGATATCGGCACCGCCTACTAGGGGGACGGCGTGTCGCAAGCATTTGGGTCATTGGGTAGTCGAGAGATTATCCGCAACTTGAAGAATAAGTCTGCAACGGCGCAGGCATGGGGTGGTTCACGAACGGGGATTGAAGTACCCATCAGATTCTCCGCCGCCAAATGGCGGCAGGGCTACATTCGGAAATTGGCAGTTTCGGACTTCCTGATTCTGCTTTCCATCGGTGCACTGGGAATGGCCAGCGCGCCCTTCCAATTGAATGCGGCCCAGTTTTTCATCGTTGCCGCGATGCTCATTTGGGCTCTGTTTCTCATTCTCGGCAGGACACGTGCCACTCAGCAAATCGGCGTGGGCGCGAGCGAGTACAAACGCGTCGTAGATTCCACGGCCTTAGTCGCAGGTTTGATGGCCTTCGCAGCGGTGCTTTTCGACATAGACGGCGTCAGGGAATTGATTCTGATTGGCTTCCCAGCGGGAATGGGATTGCTTGTGCTGGAGCGATGGGTCTGGCGGCGCTGGCTGTGGAAGCAAGCCGCATTCGGATATGCACTCTCTCAGGTAGTAGTCGTCGGCCAAGAGCACGATATCGAGTACGTGGTGCGTCAGCTACGCAGAAAGGCCGGGCCGGCCTACAAGATTGCTGGCCTGCTGATTGACGGTCCGCAAGATAATGTTCTAGGCATTGATGTCGTACCAACATTTTCGGGTCTGGAAAACCTGGAAGCGGCAGTCCACAATGTTGAGGCAGACTCCGTCATCGTCGCCGGGCCCCTGCGTGGTGGTGGCAACGCACTCAAGGACTTGAGCTGGCGGCTGGAGGAAACGAAGACGAATGTGATCGTGGTTTCCTCGCTCACCAATGTGGCAGGACCGCGCATCAGCATGCGGCCTGTTGAGGGCTTGCCTTTGATGCATGTTGAAATGCCAAGCTTCACCGGTGGCCACCATGTAGTCAAACGGATTTTGGATGTTGTCCTTTCGGGAATCGCACTACTTGGTTTGGCCCCGGTATTCCTTTCCATTGCCCTCGCTATAAAGTTTTCAAGCGAAGGGCCGGTTCTCTTCAGCCAGCAACGGGTGGGGCGGCGTGGCAAGTCTTTCCGAATTTACAAGTTCCGTTCGATGGTCGTCGATGCCGAGGAGCAACTGGGCAAATTACGGGAACAAAATGAGGGAAGTGGCCCGCTCTTCAAGCTCAAGGCGGATCCACGGGTTACGAAGGTTGGTGCCTGGCTACGCAAGTACTCTCTGGATGAACTTCCGCAAATCTACAATGTCCTGCGTGGCGATATGTCGCTCGTGGGCCCTCGGCCTCCGTTGCCCTGCGAGGTTGAATGCTACGAGGGGTACACCGAACGGCGCCTATTCATCAACCCCGGACTGACCGGACTGTGGCAGATCAATGGGCGATCAGATTTGGATTGGGAAGAAAGCGTACGTCTGGATCTCTACTATGTGGAGAACTGGTCGCTCACCGGGGACCTGATGATTATGTGGCGCACGCTCAAGGTGATGCTGCGTCCGGCAGGCGCCTACTGAGGCGCAAGGAGCGGGGTTCGGCCCTGGCGATTCGCCCAAGCGCGGTTCGGCAGGCGCCGCCTTGGTCAGCGAGCATGGTGCCGCTGCTTCCGCTGTGGGTCGATTCGGGGCCTTGGGGCTACCAGACCACCCGGGAACCACCTAGCTGGTGGACAAATTTCGGGTATGGACTACGCGTGCAAGTCTATTGCGTGGTTCGTATCTTGGAGCTAGGTAGGAGAGCAGAACCTCGAGATTCGTGCCGAGGGCTTGTTGGCAAGTCTTTGAGATACGGCAAGGACATTGGGGTTGCAGAAAACGGTCCCCAGCCGTTCAATCACCTCCTGCCTGTTAAGACGGAGCCAGTGACGTAGAGCTGCCACAATGTGGTATGCGCCCCCAGCCGTCGCTGGCTCCTCCTTTGCGCTCTCCTGCGAAGGAACCGGGAAGGCCGGAAGCCGAGGGCTTGAATTCTCGGCACCTAGGGTGACGAGAGTCTCACTGAGCGGGTACGGGGAATCATTTTCTGCAACGCGCCCGGGTGATGATCAAAAGATTTATACTGACGTAAGGCGTTGTGCAAATCTTGAGTATTAGAAAAATGGCAAAGAATATACGGCGCTTTTAGATAATCGCAATGCATGCAGTAATCGTTATCTAAACGTTGTAATCGAATATTTACATGGGTAAAGTCAGCAACCATGTTCGCTTGAACCGCTCACTATTGCGGGCCCAATTGTATTCGGAGTAATTTTTGTCATCCTTGAATTCCATGATTCTTCCCCTTTCGCGTAGCCGCCGCTCGGCAGCCCGAGTCCTTACCGGCACTTTGGCGGCCGGCCTCGTATTCACCGGCCTTTACCCCTGGGTCGAGGTGCCCAAGGCCTCCGCAGACACACAGTACGTGGTCAATGGGACCTTCGCCTCGGGGGTGTCGGGGTGGAAGACCAACTCGAAGCAGCAGAGCATTAGCCACGTTGCGAATGGCCGAAATGGAGGCGCGGCACGGCTGTCGGCGACCACCGGTCCCGCCGGTTCCGTATTGAACGATCAGAAGTCCACCTTGACCAACGTTGCCGCCGGACAGACCTTCACCGCAACGGCCTGGGTCAAAGCGGAAGAACCAGGCATGGGTGGGCACCTGCGCGTCCGCGCTGTCGGCAACGATGGTGTCGATACGCACCGTGAATACTTCCACCTGAAGGACACGAACTGGACCAAGGTCAACTTCACGTTCACCAACACCAGAGCCGGCGCGGATTTCGACTTGAACGTCGTAGCCTATGACCTGGCTGTTGGCACCGGGCTGCTCATCGACGATGTGAAACTGACGCCGGGAACGGACGCGGTCGATGCGGACCCGAATGATCAGATCGGCGGCTACCTCACCGAGGGCGGCACCTACAGCAAGATTGGTATCCCTTCCGAGGGCGCCTACTTCGGAGCCACCGTGGGAAGCAACGGCGATCCATCGTCCTTCGAGCAAGAAGTCGGTGGAAAATTGGGCATCCGCCGTACCTTCTACGGCCCTACCCAGGTGGACTGGGCCGTGGACAACGCAAAGACCGACATCGCGAGCAAGCGTATTCCTTGGATCAGTTTCAAGCTGCCCCATTCGTGGAATGACATGGCTGCGGGCAAGGGGGACGCCTGGGCCGAGGACCTGGTGGCCAAGCTCGATGCCTTGCAGGGACCGGTGTGGTTGACCTTCCACCACGAACCAGAGGGGGACGGTCCAATCAAGGACTGGGTGGCCATGCAGAAACACCTTTCACCGATCGTGAAGAGCTCCGACAACATCGCGTTCGCCACCATCCTGACCGGTTGGCATCAGGTCTCTGGCGAGGAGCAGTACTCGCTGGAAAATACGTGGCCCGGAGATGGACTTGTCGACATCGTTGGATTCGACGTGTACAACTACGACGAGACGGTCAAGGACGGCAAAGTGCGCGGCACGAGCCCGATGGACACCTATTTCCAGGAATTCGAGGCATTTTCCGCAAAACACGATGTTGAATGGGGAATCGGCGAAACCGGAATCAACAACGAAGCGGCCGCCTCGGATCCGGAATGGATGCAACGCACCTATGACCAGATCGTCAACCGTGGAGGCATTGCGATGAGCTACTTTAATACCCACCTGAATTCGAGCACAACCTGGGAAATTACCGATAGTCTTAAGACTAAGCAATTTGGTGAAGTCCTGAAGGACTCAACCAAAATTAAATAGTCCGAGCGCTATGGGGGGCAGCTCCGTGCCTAGCTTGCAGGTGAACAGTCATGTTCCGATGGAAGGTGGGCCGGTGGCTGCCCTTTGCCATGCCCTCGGCGAATTAGGATTGGCCGGGAGGATTACGCTGGAACCGGTTGGGGTGGGCTCAGCCATGGACAGCCTGGTCATTATCCCGAGCCTCGATAACCCGCGCATCCTGGTTCCGGCGGGGCAGCGGAGGGCCGCAAGCGCTTCGCTGCAGCGTTACAGCGCAGATCTGGGGATCGCCACGCGGATGCAACGGCTGTTCGCCGCCCAGGCGGTGCGGCTTTGGGGGCCGCGGACCCCGATCGCCCGCCATCAGCTCCGTCTCGCGCGGGGGATCAACCAGGGGCTCATCGCCTACCTGTCCGAAAGTCTCGGTCAACCGGTGACGTTCAGCATGACCATCGGGAAGGTCCGCGCCAACCGGAAGCCGATTCTGCAGCTGTTCTCGACTTCCGGCGAAAGCCTTGGATTCGCGAAGGTCGGCAGCAATGAATTCACCGCACGGCTCGTGCGCCAAGAGGCGCAGACGCTGCGGGAGTTGGGCGAGCAGCGTCTGGAGCATCTGGAGTTTCCCAGCGTTTTGCATTCCGGTTCGTGGGGAGGCCTTGAATTGCTGGTCATGGGCACCTTGCCAACCACCGCACTGGCTCCGCCCAGGCGCCTGGCGCGCCTCAGGGCACGGGCGGAGGGAGAACTGCACCGGGTATTTTTCGCCGGCCGCAAGCCGCTGGGCAGTAGCCTGTGGCTCGCGAGCTGGCTATCGGCTGCCAGGCAGCACGAATCCCCGTCGCCGTTGTGGCAGCGATGGCGTACTGCCCTGGAGCAGCTGGAAGGTCGATACGGGTCGGAGCAACTGGAGTTCAGCGCCACCCACGGGGATTGGACCGCCTGGAATATGGCCGACTACCGCGGCCGATTGCAGGTGTGGGACTGGGAAAGGTTCGCTGCGAATGTACCGGCAGGCCTTGACCGCCTGCATTTCGCGGTGCATGAGGCATTCGGACGTTCAGGAGTCAGCGAACGAACTCTGCGGGCTGTGCTGGGGGAGGCGAAACGCGGGGAACAAGCGCTCGCCGCCTGCTATCTCGCGGACCTGGCCGGCAGATACCTGCTCGGGGAGCGGGAGCAACAGGTGCAAGCGGTGCAGCAGAAAACCGCAGTACTGGTAGCTGTGCTGGAAACCATTTTGGGGGATTAGCAAATGATTGGGAACAGAATACGCGCGCTGACCAAGCAGGCCAAAAAGGTGCTTCCGGCACCGGTGATCGGTGCTCTGCGTGCCGGGATGCAGGGCATAGGGATGCTGAGCGCTCCGGCGCGGACCTTGCCCGATTTCATCATCATCGGCGCGCAACGCAGCGGCACGACCTCGCTGTATCGATTGCTCTCGGCCCACCCAGCGGTCGCCCGTCCCACCGCCTCCAAAGGGATCGGGTATTTCGACGTGAACTATGCCAGGGGCATGCGCTGGTACCGCGGACACTTTCCCCTGCGTTTGACCGCCGGCATCCTGCCAGGTTCCTCCGTCCGCCAAGTCTTTGAGAGCAGCGGCTACTACTGCTTCCATCCGCGAGCCGCCGAGCGGATTTCCAAGGACCTGCCCGGCGTCAAACTCGTGATGATGCTGCGCGACCCGGTGGAACGTGCCTATTCTGCCCACCGCCACGAACTGGTCCGCGGATTCGAGACGGAGGATTTCGAAACGGCCCTCGACCTGGAGGACCGCCGGCTGGCGGGAGAAAATCAGCGGCTCATCGACGATCCGCAATACCAGAGCCACAGCCACCGGCACCACGCGTATCTGCGCCGCGGCCTGTACGCCCAGCAAATTCGTCGGATCCACGAAGCCGTGGGCAGCGACCGGCTCTACCTGATGGACGCCGATGATTTCTTCCAGCACCCCATCGAGGAATTCAGGGCCTTGCTCAAGTGGCTGGGGCTGCCGGACTCTATTCCAGACAGTGTCCCGGCGGAAAACGCGCAACCTCGGGCCGCAATGGATGAACAGCTTCGTGCTCGGCTGCGTGACTATTTTGCCGCACCGGACAGCGAGCTCGCGGAGCTGATGGGCAAGACCCCTTCGTGGCGGCGCTAGCGAAGGACAGGGGAATCACTGCAGGACAGCGGCAAGCAAACGGCTGGTGGCCTGCCCGTCTTCCAAGGGGCAGAATCGCTGCCTGAACATCTCGTAGCCCGGGGCAAAGCGATTGGCGTAGTCATCGAGCCGCAGTAGCTCGGCGATGAGTTCTTCCAGAGTTTGGGTGATGGGCCCGGGGGCCCACTGGTGATAGTCGAAGTACAGCCCGCGAGTTTGTTCGCTGTACTTCACCAGGTCATAGGGGTAGAGAATGATGGGTTTGCCGGTGACGGCGAAGTCATAGATCGCCGAAGAATAGTCCGATACCAAGACATCTGCCGCAAGGTAAAGGTCGGCAACCTCGGAGTACCTGCTGACGTCAACGACGCTGAGCCGGTCATCCTGCCACGTGCTGGCCTTGCTTTGCACCACCGTGTGAAGCCGGTTGAGCACCACGGTCCCGGCTGGCAGCAGTCGCGACATCAGTTTGTAGTCCATGGCGCTCGGGTCCCGAAAGCGACCGTGCTCGTCCTTGCTGTCATCCCGCCATGTCGGCGCGTAAAGCACCACGAGTTGATCCGGGGAAACCCCCAAACGGGCCCGCACGCGCTGGCGAATCCGCGGAGCCTGCGGCGAATTGAGGACGTCATTTCGTGGATATCCGGTCTCCAGGACAGGGCCGTCATAGCGGAACGCGGATCTGAGCAGTTCGGTGCACGTGGGGCTGGGGGACACCAGATAGTCCCATTTGCGCACATCGCGAATGACCCGCCTCATGTGGGCCGAGAAACGTTTGGAGCTCGGATGCGATTCATCGAATCCGACCTTCTTCAGCGGTGTGCCATGCCAGCATTGAATATAGGTTACCCGTGGTCCCTTGAGCAGGTGCTTGGAGACGATGTCGTTGGCGACAAGGAAATCGGTGGTCAGCAGCTTGCGGAAATAGTCCGGGGAGTGCCGTTTTACGGGCGTGCAATTCTCTGGCAGACGGGCTCCTTCCGCTGCCACCCAATCCAGTCTGATCTCCGGGTGCAGCTTGCTCACGCCTTCGGAGATGGCTCGCGGGCTGTCGGCATACCGGCCCCGCCAGCTTTCAAACAGCATGGTGCGTACCACTGGGTCATCCTTTCGCTTGGCCGGACTTCCGCTTGGGCAGAATGTGCCGGAATGTTGTCAGCCGAAGCCGCCGCCGGAAAACCCACAACGCCGCGAGGTACATCAGCACACCGGCACCCAGGGCAATCGCGAAGGGCAGGATGGCATGCGTGCCAGAGAGCGCCACAGGGAGCACGGGGCCGCCGAAACTGAGAATCGCGAGCACCGCAATGAGTGCGGCCTGCCCGCTGAAAGGATTGATTCGCAGTGCTAGGAAGACCCCGAAAAACGTGAGCACGTTGCGCAGCACAATGGCTGTGCCCCAAGCGAACGCGGCACCCTGCAACCCGAAGGCCGGAACAAAAACGAAGCACAAGCCGATATTGGCGGCCAAGCCGAGCAGCGAGATCACCAAGCTTGTGGTGCTCCGCCCGGACATCAACAGCATCGTGTCCAGCGGGCCGGCGGCAGTACCCAGCATCAAGGCCAAGCCCATCACCAGGACCACCATGCGAGCGGACGAGGTGCCGTAGTCCGGGCCGAACAGCATGAGGTAATGATCCACGCCGACAATGGCCGTGATGTACAGGGGCCAAGCCAGTCCCATATTCCAAGAGGTCGCGGTCTTGAATACTGCTTCCAGGGTCTTGATCTGATCCATCGCCAGCAATTGGCTGAAGCGCGGTTGCAGAACCTGTTGTATTGCGTGGACTCCGAACTGCCCCAAGGCCACAAAACGGGTGGCGGCAGTGTACACAGCCGCCTCTGCCGGACCGATCAGCGCGGCGACAATGACAATATCGGCACGCTGGACGATGGACTGGGAGATCCGGGAGATGGCCCTTGGCCAGGAAAACGTCCAGAATTCTCGGGCGACGGCACGGACCTCGGGCCGGGCTGGGGCCGTGGTGCTCCGGTAGGGGCGGAACACGCGGCGAAAGAGGACAACCGACAAGCCAGCGGCAACGGCATAGGGAATGGCCCAGCTCGCGGTAAGCCAGATCAGCGAGCCGCCCATCGCCGCCACCGCTAGCGCGCCCAGCGGCTGGAGGACCGGGCGAAGCAATTTTTCACTCAAGACGGTGCTCTGCACAGTTCCCAAGGCCCGTGCGGCCGCCAGGCTGAGATCGCCAAGGGCTGCCATGGGCAGTAGGAGCATCAGCAGGATGATAGTCAGCTGGCCTTCGGTGCCATGCAGGCCGATAGTCGCGGCGATGTGTCCGGACAGCAGGCTGCCTGCAAGTGCCAAGAGCAGGGCGCAGCAGAGCACCGGGTTGCGCGCGGCGCGCAGCACCAGGGGCATGTGCCCCATCCGGTCCAGCGCCTGATAGCGCATGAGGAAGCGGGCCAGACCGGCATCGGTGCCCAGCGAGCAGATGCTCAGGGCGATCACGAAAATCGAGGTCGCGGTGAATAGGGCGCCGGCGGTGCGCTGCTCAAAGCTCTGGGTGACCACCACAATGAACGCGAAGTTCAGCAATGCCGCCACCGCCGCGCCGAGCACGTTTAAGCTACCGCTGCGGGCGATGCCCGCCAAATGGAGTTGAAGTTGGGCAGCCATGGATCAGGTGGTCTTGCTTCCCGAAACTCCTTTGGACAAATGCTCGGAGCGGCCGGTGTCGGGGCGCGGCCGGTGCCGTGCCGGCTGAGCGTTCATGGGCCGGATGAGCAGGGCACGCAGCTCGGCGGCCAGGCTCACGCACACGTTCTGCGCGGCCCGGACATCCTTCCGCTTGGTGGTGCCCAGCTCGACCTCGACGAGCACGGTGGGTATGACGGACACGAGCCATTGGGTGATGGAAAGGTTCAGGTCTGGGGCGATCACCAGCACCGCATCGAATTCCTTGCCTGCGCTGATCAGGAACTCGTTGAGCCGCTCGGAAGAGAGCCCATTCTCATACTGCTTGATGAGTTCCCCCTGCCCAATGAGGCACAGCATCTGGTTTGAGCTCTGGCTCGCCTCCGCCAAGGTGCTTTGGCCGGCCAGCACCTCCCCAATGCCTGGCAGCTTGACGGTATTCCCGGATTCCACGGCTCTGCCGGTGGCGTCGATGACCAGCACCTTCAGCCCGGCCGAGGCCAGTATGTCGGCCACGGCGTTGTAGGAGAGCGGAAAATCGCACCCGCCATCGGCCGAGGCAATCAGCAGCACCCGGCGGTTGCTGTTTTGCACCATGCCCAGCAGTTCGGAGCGGAACTGCGTGAGCTTGGGAGAATTCCTGGCCAATGCAGGGTTGCTGCCATTGGCCTCGCCGCGAGATAGCTCGGCTTCGTTCAACACTCGCAGGGCATTGACCCCGAAGGACTTCAGCTCATCGACCCGGCGCAGGACCTTGTTGCTCCGGGCCATGAACACCATGATCAGCATTCCCAGTCCCAAGCCCGCCAGAAGCCCGGCGAAAGCCAGCAATTCGCGCAGGCTCAGCAGCGCGGCACGATCCAGGGCTGCTGCGGTGACTACCTGCCCCGGGTCGATGCGGGTGGTCGCCAAAGTACTTTCCCGGGCACCGAGCGAAGCGATTTGCGAGGCTCCGGCGTTCAGCTGGGCTTCCAGCGTGGTGCGTTCCAAGGCAGTGATATTCGGCTTCCCGAGTTGTTCGCTCAGCTCGCCCATATTCGCGGTCAGCTTCTCGATCTCGTCGCGGATGCCGGTGATCTGCCCTTCAAGATAGGCGGCAGCCTGATCGCTGCGGAACTCCAGGAACGCATCGGCGAAGGCCTGCGCTCCGATCACCGCGGCGTCGGGGTCATCATTCTCGAAAGTGATCTCGATCAGCTGCGTGTTGGGCGGCACGGTGGTGGTCAACTGGCGCAGCAGGGAAAGCGGATCCGAGCCCTGCCCGGTGGACTCGATGACCTTCGCGGCGACCTTGTCTGATTTCAGCACCTGGGCTTCGGTGGTCAGGTTGACCAGCTGCTCACCTCGGGTGCCAGGATAGAAGGCATTGCCATCCAGCGGCGTCACCAGGATCACCGTGGACGCGGTTTGCGCACGCGGAGCGGCGTGTCCAACCGCGAAACCGAGGCTTGCCCCCAACAAGGCCAGGACGGCGGCTATGACCCACATCTTTCTGGATGCGGACTTGAACAATGTCAAGCGAGATTTATGATCAGCGCGAGCTTCCAAGATTAGTTCCCCCAAGTTCTAATCCGCCGGGTATCGCTGTTCCCGGTAATGACTGTAATATACCTCTCATTTGCGCGTGATTCCGCAAAACCGGACGAATACTTTTTAAACCCCTGTTCGTCTGCACGCAAGATGAGTAATCTGGCCGGATGGGAACACTTTTATTTGTGGGGTCCAGCGGGGGGCACCTGGCACAAATGCTGAGCATGGACGCTTGGTGGAAGCAGCACCGGCGCGCGTGGGTCACTTTCGACACCCCGGATGCCACAAGCGCATTGCAGGGCGAAGACGTCACCTGGGCCTATCATCCGACCACCCGGAATCCAGTGAACGCGATGCGGAACCTGTGGTTGTCGATCAAGGTGTTGCGAGCTCACCGGCCGACGGCGGTTATCAGTACCGGGGCCGGGGTGGCGCTGCCCTTCTTTTTGACCGCGCGGCTGATGGGTATTCCCACCGTCTACGTGGAGGTGTATGACCGCATCGACTCGCGCACGCTGACCGGTCGGCTGTGCCGTCCGCTGTCATCCGAATTCTGTGTCCAGTGGGAAGAGCAGCTGAAATATTATCCCGGTGCCAGCGTGATCGGACCGCTGCTGTGAAATCCGCCAAACCAGATGTCACGGTGCTGGCTTTGGTCGGGACCGACCACCACCCCTTCGATCGCATGGTCAACCTGGTTGACGAGTTGCTGGCAGGACATGATCCGTCGGACGGGGCGCTGAGCTGCCTGATCCAATTCGGCACCGCCCAGGCGCCCAGTTCCGCCCAGGGCAGGGACTTCCTGGCCAAGGACGAAGTCAAAGAGCACATCGATCGAGCCGACCTGGTGCTGTGCCATGGCGGCCCGTCAACCATCGTGGAGATCCTGCGCAGCGGAAAGATGCCATTGGTGATGCCACGAGATCCGGAACGCGGAGAGCATGTGGACGGCCATCAACAGCGCTTTGCCCGGCATATGGCCGGACTGGGGCTGATCCAGCTGGTCGACTCGGTGCAACAAGTCCGTGCCGAAGTCGAGCAATTCACCGCTGGCGCCGACGAGCGGCTGAATCCCGGCATCGAATTGCCATCCCCGGCCGAGAGCGCCCTCCGGCTAGGCCGCATCGTGGACAGGCTGACCGCAGCGGCGCCGGCACAGCGATGGTGGCGCCGCGGCGGGCGGCGGCGGTAGCCAGGACTAGATGCCGCGCCCTCGGCGGTGCGCCCACCCGAGCAGCCGCTGCGCGCTGACCAGCCGTGAGACGACCGCGAGGGCCAGCAGGGCACGACGCTCGGTGGGTGAGCGCCGCAGCGTCTGCAGGGCGCCGCGAACCGCCTCCCTGCGCTGCCCGAGAGCCGCATTGGCAAAGGCCCTGCGCCCGAGGAGCCGGGCATGGCCATGCGGATCGAGGCTCAGCACCGGATGCTTGTGCAGCTCGTAGTCGATGGCCTGGATGATGACGGCCCAGTTCTGCGAGAACTGCGAGCCGCCCCAGCGGACCCGAACCAGCGGATCTGCGGCCACCGCAATGTCACCTGCCTGCACGGCACGCAGCAGCCAATCGAAATCCTCGCCGTAGCTGCCCGGCAGCTGTTCATCCACCAGCCCGATTTGATCAAGCAGGGCGCTTCGCTTGACCATCACCGAGGAGGGGTGGGCTTCCATGACCCGGCGCCGAACCAGACTGCGCAAGGTCAGGTCCTCGGCTTGCGGTACCCGGATATTGGAGTGCCCCTGGTAGTCCACGATCACCCCGGTGACCGCAGTCAGCGCGGCAGGGTCAGCGAGCACCGCGACCTGAGCCGTGAGCTTGCCTGGCAGCCAGATATCGTCGTCATCGCAGAATGCCACGTACGCCCCACGAGCCTGAAGAATTCCAGAATTCCGGGCTCCTGCCAGACCGGGCGTACGATCGTTGGCGATGACCCGCACCGTGCGGTCGCTCCCGTCGTGGACCAACGAGGTATCCGGAACGCTTTTGTCGAAGACCACGATGCACTCGATCGTTCCGTCATAGTCCTGGTCCATCACCCCTTCGATGGCCAGCTTCAACAGCTCCGGACGGTTATGCGTGGCAATGACCACGCTGACCATCGTTTCGCCGTTGGCCTCGGATGCTTCGCGTGCGGCTTGTTTTGCAGATGTGTCGCTCAATGTTCTCCCCAATCATTCACCTGGCAACTGAACTTCCTGGCTTGCCCCGCACCGGGACGGGTGCGGGCAACGCTGTGTGATATAGCTGGCTAGCGCATTTACACACCGCTTTTCCGCGGCTTGGAGCGCCGCTGCAGCGCGAGGGCCGGCAGCAGCCCGAGCAGAGACAGCGAGACAAGCACGACCTCGGGCTGGTTCTTGGATTCGCTGGTGGTCGTCGCACGCAGGATCTCACCCGCACGGGTATCGCTGACCGTCAAGTCAATGAGGGAATCGCGCAATTCAATCTCCCGCGCCAGCTCGGGGTCGATGTCCAGCAGCGAGTCCACCTCAATTTGCTCGGGGGTATCGGGCGACAACGCCATCAGCTGCTCCTGAAGATCCCGCAAGACCTGTTCCTTGCGCTGGGCCAGGAACTCGTTTCGCACCGCCAGATACTCCTCGGCAATCAGGCTCATCACCTCGGTGGTCCGCCGCTTGTCGGTGCTCGCGTAGTTCAAATGCAGCACGCGGCTATTGGGCGTGGCGGAAATCGACACGGCGCTGCGGATCTCGGCATTGCTCAGCTCCGGATAGGCGGCGTTGACCTTGTCCAGCGTGCTCTGCGTGAGCACCAGAGCCGCTTCGGTATCCACGGTGATGCTGCGCGAACCCTCACCCGCCGTGCCGGATAAATACATCGGGGTGGGAGCCAGCAATAGCGAGGTCTGCGCGATGTATTGGGCGGGTCTGCTCGACGTCCAGAGCACACCGAGCGCCAGCGCGCAGGACATCGCCGACAGCAGCACGATCTTCTGCCGGCGGTGCAGCACGAAATAGCCGGTGAGCTGAGGCAAGTCCTGCGGATCGAGTGCGGCGTAGCGTTCCCGCCACATCAGCCCCAGCCCGAGCATGATCGTCAGCAGCGGCATGCCCAGGGTGTCGTAGATGAACATCTGCAGGGCGAAAAAGCACAGCAGGGACATCCCTACCAGCTGCAACGCAGTCTGCACGCGCCAGAAATGCCACGCCTGCCAGAGGAAGAAGAGCAGGAAGAACGCGGCCCCTACCAAGCCTTGGGAAAAGATCACCAGCCAGATATGACCCTGCGTTCCCAACGGCGGCACCTCGCAGGCGGGACAGTCCGGGGTGCCGCCACCGGCGATGGACGCGAAGCTTCCCTGGATGTCGCGGGTGCTGCCGAAACCGGCCACCGGGGATCCCTCGGCGGTGCTCAGCACGGTCTGCGTCAGCAGCTGCGAGCGGCGTTCGTTGCTGTGCGCGTTGTCAAGCCTTTCAAGAGCGGTATCGGCCAGCGGGCTAATCGAGAAAGCGACGGCACCAACCAGGACCGTGAGCACCACGGCGGCCACGAGCTTGAAACGGTGCCGCTGCGGGCCGCGCACCGCAATGTAGCCAAGCAGGATGAGCAGCCCCAGCCCCAGCGAGGCCCAGAGCCCGCGGTTCATCGATTGGACCACCGGAATGGTGGCCAGGGCCAGTATCGCTATCCCCAGAACGCGGCGCCAACCGGCACGCTTCGAGAACCAGCCGAGAATGAAAAACGGCAGGAACAACGAGAAATTACTGCCCCAGCTGTTGGCAAAAGCGAACGGCGCGATCGGCCGGTATTCGGGCCGTCCCAGGAAATTGGTCAGACTCGCCGCGGCGGGGTGCGCGATGGAATTAATCAGGCTGTTGGAACGCAAGGACTCCGGCAAGAGCAGTTCCACCAGGGAAGTCACTTCAATGCGCGGGGCCAAGACGCCCAACAAGCCGCCGGCGACCACAAAAATGAACATCCACCCCATGAGGCGCACGACAAGAGCGTTGCTTAGTTCTTCCTTCTTGGTGTTGATGATCCACAGCAGCATGACCGTACAGCTGAGGTACCACAAGAAGCGGTACCCGAAGACGAGGACCCGGCTGAACCCGCCGCCTGGAACGGCTCCGGGGGCGTTCGCCCAGAGCAGGAATAAGCTGGCGGACATCCAAACCAGGAACAGCAGCCACCAGCCGAAGCCCTTGGGAGTGGCCAGGCTGCGTTTCTTGGCCAATTGCCAGAGCAGGGGCACCGCGAGCAGGATGGGAAGGATCGCGCTGAGTCCCAACAGCCACCACAAGGGGAAACCGAGGACCAGCAGGACCAGCGGCCACGTTGTCCGAGTGAGCATTTTTGGGTGCGACGAATCCTCGGTATCCGAAGATACCGCCGATGGCACCAAACTGACCTGCACGAATCCGCACCCCCAAAGCGCGTCGAGCCTGCTCCCGCTATGGTTCGCACCATTCCCAATTGAGCAGTTACTTGAGCGTACCGACAAGCGCGAACCCTGACAAGGTATCCGGCGGCAATCCATCGAGTACCGAAGGGGACCGGGACGGTTTCAGCATTCATCCGGCCGCTGCCTTGCCCCTTGTCGCATTGGGGCAAAGGCCATACTCTAATCGGCCGCAAACTACTTGATTCCCCGGCTAGATCTGTTCGGGAATCGGAATGTGGCGCATAATTTGTCCTAATCGTGCTGCGTGGGTTGGGGTTCGCGCAAACCAGGGAAATTGTGGTGCTGCGCGGTGGATCATGTCACTTTTTGGGGGAAGGGCAATTCCATGATTAATCGGCATGGGACTTTCGGAAAATATTTGCGGAGTCTATTCGTGGCAGTGCTTGCCTCGGCGGCTATGGTCATCACGCTGCTGGTGGCTCCGCCGCCGCCGGCCCAAGGCGCGTTTCCCGGCGACCATGGCAATATCGTCAGTACGGAGCCCAGCAGCAATACCCCGCATGTTTTGGACGGCTATGTCAGGGGATTCGCCCACGTTGGCCCAAATACTATTGCGGTCGGAAACTTCACGCAGGTGCGAAATCCCGGAAGCGACACCCCGGTAATCTCGCGCACCAATATCTTTTCTTTCAACACCGAGACCGGGCAGGTCAATTCGGACTTCACACCTCAGGTCAACGGAGAAGTCACCGATATCATCCCGGCCGGTGACGGCGTTAATGTCTTCATCGGCGGTGGCTTCAACGAGGTCAACGGCGCCACGACCCGTGCCGTGGCCAAGCTCAATGGACAGACCGGACAAAAGACTGCCGGATTTACCACCCCCGCCTTCAACGGCCGGGTCACCCAGGTGCTGCTGAAGAACGACACGTTGTACGTCTCGGGCCGTTTTACCAAGGTCGGCAGCGCCGACCGCACCCTGTTGGCCGGGCTGAACCCGGACACCGGCGCGGTGCTGGAGAACGTCGACGTGCTTTTCGAGGAACCGCGCAAGGGCACGCTGAACCTGTACAGCATGGACATCACCCCGGATGGGTCCCGGCTCATCGGCATCGGCAACTTCCTCAAGGTCAATGGCGAGCGCCATCCGCAGATCGTGATGCTGGCCCTCGACTCCACCGGCGCCACCACCGCACCATGGGCCACCGAACGGTATGCGCCGGCCTGCTCCTCTTCCTTCGACAGCTACATGCGCGACGTTGAATTTTCCCCGGACGGATCCTATTTCGTGGTCGTCACCACCGGAGCCTACTTCCGCGGCACCCTGTGCGACACCGCCGCCAGGTTCGAGACCGGGGCCGTGGGCACCGCCCAGGAGCCGACGTGGATCGACTACACCGGCGGCGATACCTTGATTTCGGTTTCGGTCACCGAACGCGTGGTCTACGTCGGTGGGCACCAGCGATGGATGAACAACCCCTTTGCCGGGGACCGGGTCGGGCCCGGCGCCGTATCCCGCGAGGGGCTGGCCGCACTCGATGTGCGCAACGGCATGCCCTTTAGCTGGAACCCGGGCCGCACCCGAGGCTACGGCGTCTACCAATTCCTGGCGGACGACCAGGGACTGTGGATCGGCAGCGATACCGACCGGATATCCGGCTGGCAGTACCGTGGGCGCATCGCCTATATGCCGTTGGCCAACGGCGTGCAGTTCCCGCACGACAATGTCGGCAACGCGGACAACCCGCTGTTCTTGATCGATTCCGCCGAAGCCACCGGAGAGACCGAGCTGGTCATGCGCGAGCTGTCTTCGGCGGGCTTGGCGACCAGCCAGAGCGTTTCGACTAACGTCGACTGGTCCGGAGTGCGCGCGGCGTTCATGGTCGATGGCTGGGTTTATACGGCCAACTCCGATGGCACCTTGCAGCGCCGGACCTTCGACGGGACCAGCTTCGGTGCCGCCGAGAATATCGACCTGAATCTGCTCACCGCCTTTGCCAGCGAGATGACCTCGATGACCTCTGCCTTCTTCGATCCGGAAACGGCGCGCATGTATTTCACCCGCGGCGGGTCAAGCACGCTGAACTACCGCTACTTCAACACCGAGAGCACGATTACCGGTGCCGAATTGTATGCCGCCCCTTCCAGCGGGGCGGCTATCAACTGGAGCCGGGTCAAATCCGCATTCCTTTCGGGCGACACCCTCCACGTTGCCGACAACACCGGAGAGCTGAGTACCTGGGAATGGGATTCGACGCTGGGCAACGTGGTTCCGGACTCGCAGCGGGCCGTCTCCGGTCCGCGGGTGGACGGCGTGGACTGGAGCAGCCAGGATCTGTTCGTCTTGGCAGGAAACCATCCCGCCGAGGAGCTTGAGGTCCTTGACCCGAACGTCGAGTTCGAGGCCACGATCAGCGGCGCCACGGTGAACTTCGACTCCGCGGGCAGCAGCACGCAGGACGGCACCATCACGAACTACGAGTGGGACTACGGGGACGGAAACACCGCGGTGGGTCCGGTTGCCCAGCACACCTATGGCGAACCGGGCAGCTACACGGTGGCCCTGAAGATCACCACCAGCTCCGGCGAAGTGGGCGAGGCCAGCCGCATCATCGTAGTGGGCGGGAGCAATACCGGCCCTGACATTCCGGACGACCCCTATGGGGAAGCGGTGTACAACGATGTCCCGGAGATCTACTGGCGGTTGAATGACGCCACGGGCGGTACCGCGGTGGATGCCTCCGGCGGTGAAAGCCACGGCACCTACCGGCGCTTCGTAACCCGGGGGACCGAGGGCGCACTGGTCGGCGAGGATGACAAGGCGATCAGCTTCACCAGCAATTCCTCGTTCAGCTACGGATGGATCTCCAGCAACAACAGCTACACGAATCCCGGGCCGTTCTCCGTGGAGGCCTGGTTCAAGACCTCGAGCACGCAGGGCGGCACCATCGCCTCCTTCGGCAATCGCGCCGATCAGCTCTCGAACCAGCATGACCGCAAGATCTTCCTGACGAATTCCGGCCAGCTGGTCTTCGGCACCTATCCCGGATCCGAGGCCCGGGCCACCACCAGCAACGCCTACAACGACGACGCCTGGCACCATGTGGTGGCCACCCAAGGCAGCGAGGGCATGCGGCTCTACGTCGACGGTGCGCTGGCCGCAAGCCATCCGGCAACCACGGCGGAGAATTTCACCGGGTACTGGAAGGTCGGCGCCGAAACCACCTGGTCCGGCAACAGCCGTGCCTGGCTGATCGGTTCGGTGGACGAGTTCGCGGTCTACGGAAGGGCATTGAGCGCCGAACAGGCGGCCGAGCACTATACGCTGGGCAGCAACGAACCGCCGGCAAACCAGCTGCCGGTGGCCGAATTCGACGCAAGCGCGCACAGCCTGACGATTTCGGTTGATGGATCGGCATCCAGCGACCCGGACGGCACGCTCGCCTCCTACGAATGGGACTTCGGGGATGGGAATACCGCCCAGGGGATATTCGTCAACCACAGCTACGCCGAGGACGGCGACTACGAGGTCACCCTGACAGTGACGGACAACCGCGGTGCCACCGCTTCGAAGACCGAAACGGTGAGCGTGCAGCAGTTGCCCAACGAGCTTCCCAACGCCGATTTCACGGCTTCCTCGCTCGGCTTGGATGTCACCCTGGATGCCGCCGCGGCCAGCGACCCGGACGGAACCATCCAGGAGTACTCCTGGGACTTGGGAGACGGGAATACCGCCACGGGCCAGGTCGTGGAGCATGAGTACGCCGAGGCCGGCAGCTATCAGGTCACCTTGACCGTGACCGACGATCGAGCCGGACAGCACAGCGTGACCAAGGAGATCCCGGTCACGCAGATCGCCCCGGCAAGCTTCGTGGATTCCGCGGCGAGATATATGAACAGCTCCAATGCCCAATTGCAGCTGCCCGCGGGCATCGAGCCTGGGGACGGGATCATCATGTTGACCACGTCGAATTCGACCAGTGTCAGTATGGAGGAACCGAGCGGCGTCACCGGCTGGAGCAAGCTGGGCCAGGAAGCCGTGGGCGGGGTGCATACCAGGGCCTACGCCAAGGTAGCCACCGCCGAGGACGCCGGAGCCACGGTGACGCTGCCTACGGGGTCGATGCTGAAGACAACCATCCACGCGCTGGTGTACCGCGGCATTTCCGCGGACTGGATCGCCGATTCGGCCGCGGTAGTGACTACCAGCAGCTCTGTGGAGAAAGTGACTCCAGCCGTGGCCGTCGAGCAGCCGGGCAGCACGGTGATCAGCTACTGGGCCGATAAGGGAAGCATCGAGAATTCGATCACCCCTGCCGCGGAGACCGAGCCGCGCGGGACCGCGGTGGGCAGCGGCAACGGGCGCATCGTCTCGGTAGCCGCCGATCAGCAGACGCTGACCACCGGGCTCACCGGCGGGGTAGTGGGCACGATGGATGTCGCTTCGGTCCGCACGGCCATGTGGTCCATTGTCATCAATCCCGGTTCCTCCTCGGTACCGGAACCGAACCAGCCTCCGGTGGCCGACTTCGCCGTCGAGGTTGACGGCCTGGACATCGCCGTTGACGGAAACGCTTCGACGGACCCGGATGGAGAGATCGCCGAGCATGCGTGGGACTTCGGAGACGGGAACACCGCCACCGGGGCCGCCGCCAGCCACAGCTACGCCGAGGGCGGGGACTACACGCTCACGCTGCGCGTCACCGATGGCGAGGGCCTCCAATCCGAGCCGGTCACGCAGACGGTGAGCATCACCGCGCCGGAACCAGACCCTGACCCTGACCCGGACCCCGGGCAGGTCGTTGACTTCGTGGCCGGGGTCGAGGCGAACCTGTCCAGCAGCCTGCCGCGCTTAAACGTTCCGGAGTCGGTCCAGGAGGGTGATGGGCTGCTGCTGATGGCGACGGTCAACTCCTCCACCGCGGCCCTGGACGAGCCGGCCGGCGTCACCGGATGGACCTTGCAGGATTCCCTGCAAGAGGACGGTACGCACACGGTGCTGTACTCGAAGGTCGCCGCCGCCTCCGACGCCGGAACCCAGGTCTCCATACCGCTAAGCACAACGGCCAAAACGGGGATCCACCTCCTGGCCTACCGGGGCATTGGCGAGGCGTGGGTGCAAGACTCCGCCATCGAACTGCTCCGTACCAATGGGGTGGAGAAAATCGCTCCGCAAGTGGAGGCTAGCGGTGGCGGATTGACCGTGCTTGGCTACTGGGCGGATAAGGGAAGCCAGGACAACGCGCTTACGGCGCAGCCCGAGTTGCTGGACCGCGGCAGCACCGTCGGTTCCGGCGGCGGGCGGATCACCTCGCTGGTAGCCCAGAGCGACGGCGCGGTTCCAGCCGGTACCGTGGGCGGCTTTGCCGCCACCTTGGACAGTGCCGGAGCGCGAACCGTTGCCATGACGGTGACGCTGGCAGGAAAGGATGAATAATCATGTCCAACACCCTTGAACGGCAGAAGAACTCCAAGCCGGCGCGGACCCGCTGGCTGCTGGCGATCCTCGGCGCGCTGCTGGTCGTGGCGCTGGCCACCTGGCTGATCATCAATGCCCTGGGCGGCTCCGGCCCGCAAGGCCAGGAAACCGGGAACGAGCCGGAGGGCGGTGGTGCGGTGGCGGCCGGGGAAGCCGAAGACCAGGGGCCCGCCGAGCCGATCACCACCTTCGAAGGGGCCACGTCCGGGGACTGGCCGGAGGCTCCACAGGACAGCGTGGGCTGCGGCTACGTGGCCGAGCGGCTGGGCACCATCAACCAGGACGTACAGCTGCAGGGCGTGGACGCAATCCGCGGCTGGCTGGATGCCATCGATGATCTGCAAGGCGATCCCTCGGTCACCGAGCACAGCCAGCAGTTCGATGCGGTCAAGCGCAGCTGGAGCACCGTCCTGGCGGTGGAAGCCGACGAGGAGCAAGACGGCGAGAAGCAGCTGGAAGAGGCCGAGCAGTCGCTGGAGGTGCTGATCAAAAGCGTTGAATGCAACTAAATAGCACTATCGGCAGGCACCGGGAACCAGCTCTTGGACTCTGGTGCTTGCCTATTGAATCCATGTATTACTGGGGAGGATCCATGAATTCGCCAAGGCCCGGGGGAATCCGGGCACGAAGCGCCGCCGGGTGCGTAGTCATTGTGCTGGCGGCCCTGATGGCCGGGTGCACCAATGGGGCCGGCACCGAAACGACCGCCGAACCGGCAGCCACCGACGCGCCGGCGGCTCAGCCATTGACCTTGATCGCGCACCGCAGCGCCTGGCGGGTGTATCCGGAATCCTCGGCGGAAGCCATGCAGGCGCTGGCCAACACCGGCTATCCGATCGAATTCGACTTGCGTCCCCTGGCCGACGGCACGCTGGTTCCAAGCCATGACCCGCTGGCCGACCGGAGCCTGGAAGGCGTCACCGGACCGTTAGAAGAACTTTCGCTGGAGCAGTGGGAGCTGGCCAAGGTGCGTTCCCAAGACGGCGAAACGCTCGGAAGCACCACCACCTGGCCGGAGATCCTGGACGAATACACCACGGGCAACGTGCTGTTCCCCGAGCTGAAGCGACCGGTGCCGGATTTGGAGGATTTCACCGCGTCCGTGACCAGCCGGCAAATCCAGGGCTCGGTGATCGTGCAAACCTACGACTACGCCGCCGCCGTGCAGCTGGCCGACAGCGGGTTGCAGGCCTTGCTCCTGCTGCTGCAGGAGATGCCGGAGCCCGCGGAGATCAAGGCCCAAGGGATCGACTACGTGGGGGCCTCCCGAGATCTTCCCACGGACTATATTCGCGCGCTCAAGGATGCCGGGCTGACGGTGTACATCTACACGATCAATAGCACCGAACGGCTGATGCCGTACCTGGAGCTGGGAATCGACGGCGTATACACCGATGACCCGTGGAAGCTGGAGCGGTTGATCATCGAGGAGGGGCTTTTCGATGAGTGAGCCGCACCCGTCTGGAACCTGCAAACTGCGGGACACCGCACCGGTGGGACCAGCAGATGGGCATTGAAGCGTACATCACCTTCGCGGTGATTATCGGGGTGCTCGCCGCCCTGGCCTGGGGGCGGTTGCCGGCGGATGTGGTGCTGATGGGCGCGGTGCTCATCTTGCTGCTCTCCGGCGTCCTGGAACCTGCCGAGGCGCTGGTAGGTTTTGCCAATCCCGGAGTCATCACCGTGGCGGTGCTGTATATCGTCGCGGCGGGCCTGAAGGAAACCGGAGCGGTGCAATGGCTCGCCAACCTGTTGCTCGGCCGGCCTAAGACCCAGCGCGGCGCCTATGCGCGGCTCGCCTTCCCGGTCGGAGCTCTCAGCGCATTCCTGAACAACACCACGGTGGTGGCCATGCTGCTGCCCGCCATCCAGGACTGGTCCGGACGGCTGCGCATCCCGGTCTCCAAAATGCTGATCCCGCTCAGCTACATGGCGATCCTCGGCGGTACCGCCACGCTGATCGGGACCAGCACCAACCTCGTTATCGACGGGCTGCTGCAATCCGAACGCGGTGTGTCGCTGGGCATGTTCGACATTGCCGCGATCGGCGTGCCGCTGGCGGTGACCGGGGCGCTGTTCCTGATCCTCTTTGCCGGCAAATTGCTGCCCACCCGGCACGGCGCCCTGGAGCAGCTGCAGGCGGCCCGCCAGTATGCCGTCGAGTTCCAGGTCACCGAGGACGGCCCGGTGCGGAACAAGACCATTGCGGCCGCCGGGCTGCGCAGCCTGAACTATTGCTATTTGGCCGAGATACAGCGGGAGCAGAACCTCGTTTCGGACGTCGGACCCGAAACCGTCCTGCATTCCGGGGACCGGCTGACCTTCATCGGCGACCCGCGCTGCGCCGGTGAGTTGCGCAAGGTGCGCGGCCTGCAGCCATCGGCTGGGGATGTGGGGAAACTGGACGTGGATCACTTCCAGCGCCGGCTGGTGGAAGTCGTGATCGGCCCGGACTTCGCGGGACTGGGAATGGCCGTGCGCGAGTCCCGGTTCCGTTCGCGCTACAAGGCCGTGGTGCTCTCGATTTCCCGTGCGGGCCAGCGCTTGCCCGGAAAGATCGGGGATATCGAATTGCGGGTGGGCGACGCGCTGCTGCTCGAAGCGAGCCTGGACTTCGTCGAGCAATACCGGTTCCGCCGGGATTTCCTGCTGGTCAGCCCGATCAACGATGAGTCCCCGGCCAATTTCCGCAGAGCCCCCTGGGCGGTGGCGATCCTGGTGCTCATGGTGCTGCTCAATGCCCTCGGCCTGCTGGAAGTGATCGTCGCCGCCCTGGTTGCCGCCGGGTTGATGCTGGCCACCGGGTGCGTGGCACTTGGCAAGCTGCGCCGCTATATCGATATCCAGGTGATCATCGTGATCTCGGCCTCTTTTTCGCTGGGCGTGGCGATGACCAAAACCGGGGCAGCCAGCTGGCTGGCGCACACCCTGCTGTCCGTCGGCGGCGGCCCGTGGATGGCCTTGGCCGCGGTATTCTTCCTGACGGTTCTGTGCACCGAGCTGTTGACCAATAACGCGGCCGCGGTGCTGGTGTTCCCGATAGCCATGGAGATTGCCGATCAGATCGGCGCGGACTTCATGCCCTTCGCCGTGGCCGTGATGATCGCGGCCTCGGCCAGCTTCATCACGCCGCTGGGTTACCAGACCAACCTGATGGTCATGGGTCCCGGCGGGTACCGGATGCAGGACTTCGTGCGCATCGGGATACCGATGACGCTGCTGACCGCGAGCGTCGCCTTGGGTCTAATTCCGCTCTTCTGGCCTTTCTAGCCCGCCTGGCCCGGCAAGCTCGGGCGGCAGCACCTCCATGGCCTGCGCGGTGGCCGCCTCGATGCTTAACTGCGACAGATCCAGCCGGAGATCCGCTTGGACCGGCACCTCATAGGGTGAATCGATGCCCGTGAAGTCCGCGATCAGCCCCGCCCTGGCCTTGGCGTACAGTCCCTTGCGGTCGCGTTGTTCGCAGACTTCCAAGGGGGTACTGACATGGATCAGCGTAAATGATCCTACGGCCTCGGCCAGCCGCCTGACCGTGCTGCGAGCCTGCGCGAACGGGGCAATGGGCGCGCAGATCGCAAGGCCCCCGGCCTCGCTGATCCGGGCGGCGATCCAGCCGATCCGCTCGACATTGGTTTCCCGCTCCGCCCGGGAAAAGCCCAGCCCCTTGGAGACATAGCGCCGCACCTCATCGCCGTCGAGCAGCACGGCGCGTTGGCGGGAATGCGCGTGGACCTGCTGCTGAATGGCCCTGGCCAGGGTGGACTTCCCGGACCCGGACAGGCCGGTGAGCAGCACCACCGCGCCCGGCCGGGCATCCGGATGCATGGCACCTTGCCGGAAGTCGTCCAGTACCACCGCGGAGAGCCGAGCGATCAGCTCCGGGGGAGAGAACCCGGGGGGAACGATCAGATGCCGGCCCGAGCGGGCACCGATCAGCTGCGCGGCGGAGCAAAGCTGATCCATGAGCGTGGCGAATCCGGCGCCGTGGGCCTCCGGGGTTGAGACGACCAGCAGCAGCGTGACGTCTGCCAGGTCTGGGTGCTGCTGACGCAGCTGCAGCAGTTGCCCCGGCGTGGGCGCATGATCGAAGAGCACGATGCGCTCGGCGCGCAGCGGGCCGGTGACTCGCAGATCGCGGAAGGCTCCGTGCTCGGCGGGGGCAAGGGCCACCAGGCCAGCGGCGTCGCCCCCGGAGGCCAGCCTCAGCCTCGCCAGAGGTGTTCCGTCGGGATCGGCAAGAAGCAGGTGCCTGTTTTGCCCGGCCAAGGTCTGCGCGCCGGCTCCGCCTGCTGCGGGCCAATGGCGAGCCAGGGCGTGCTCGACAGAGCCAGGCTCTGCCAGGCCGCCCAGCGCCAATTCCAAGACATCCAGATCCCCCGGATCCATGTGGATGACTTCTTCTTGCGCGGTGCGGTGATCTTCGGATTCCATTGGGTCCCCTCCCATGGATGAATATGGCCATCCTAGGCTCCCGGCAGTCGTGTGTCACGGATTGGGCAGGGCTGGGGAATAATCCGGGCAACGCCTATCATCTTGCACCCAAAGCTGGATACTATGATCTAAACCACATGGCGCATATTTTTGTTCCATGTGACCTTGAGGGGTCAAGGAGGGGGGCAAATGGGGGACTTGTCGCGCGCCATCCAGCTAGCCGACGGCGCCGGAGCGATACTGCTCGAGTTGCGCAAGCACGCGCAATCGCGCGGCCTGAGCGGGCGGGAACTGAAAGACGCCGGGGACCGGGCCGCCCACGAATACCTGATAGCCGCGCTGGCGCAATCGCACTCCCAGGACGCCGTACTGTCCGAGGAAGCGGCAGACAATCCCGTACGGCTGGAGCGCGAGCGGGTCTGGATCATCGATCCCTTGGACGGGACCCGCGAGTATTCAGAGTACCGGGATGACTGGGCGGTGCATGTGGCGCTGTGGGAACGCGGCCAGCTGACCGCCGGCGCGGTGGCGCTGCCGGGCCTGCACTCCATCTTCAGCAGTGCGCCACGCGAGCTGGCAACCAACTGGCCGGCACACGGGAGGCTGCGGTTCGCAGTATCCCGCACCAGGGCGCACGACAGCGTGCTGCGGGCGGCCGAAGCATTGGATGCGGAACTGATCCCGATGGGATCGGCCGGATACAAGACCTGCGCGGTGATCCGCGGGGAAGCCGATGCCTACATCCACGCCGGCGGCCAGTTCGAATGGGACTCCGCGGCGCCCGTCGCGGTGGCCCGCGCCAGCGGATTGCACGCCAGCCGGGTCGACGGCTCGGAACTCGCCTACAACGGGGCCGACCCGTATCTACCGGATCTGCTCGTCTGCAGGCAGGAGATCAGCAAGCTGCTCGTCGACACGATGGCACGCTGCGCCAGGCCGGTTTCCGGCTAGCGAGAAGAAAAGGAACTTTGGGGGGTTCACATTGAAAACGAAAACCACGGCGGGACTGAAGTACCAGCTGGACCAATTGACGGCGCTCGAGGCGGAATCGATCTTTATCATCCGCGAAGTTGTTGCCGAACTCGAACGGCCCGGACTGCTGTTTTCCGGAGGAAAGGACTCGGCGGTGCTGCTGCACCTGGCGGCCAAGGCCTTTGCCCCGGCGGCCATACCGTTCCCGGTGGTGCACATCGATACCGGGCACAACTTCCAGGAGGTGCTGGACTTCCGCGATGCCGAAGTGGCCCGCAGGGGAGTGCGGCTCATCATCGGATCGGTGCAGAAGGCCATTGACGCGGGGGATCTGGTCGAGGAGCGCGGTGGTTCGCGCAACCGCATTCAGACCCCCGTGCTGCTGGACACCATCGAGAAAAATGATCTCAACGCCTTGATGGGCGGCGCTCGCCGAGATGAGGAAAAGGCCCGGGCCAAGGAACGGGTGTTCTCCTTCCGTGATGAATTCGGGCAGTGGGATCCAAGGAACCAGCGCCCGGAATTGTGGAGCCTGTACAACAGCAAGCTGAATTACGGAGAAAGCCTCAGGGTCTTCCCGCTATCGAATTGGACCGAACTGGATATCTGGAACTACATACTGCGCGAGAACGTTTTGCTGCCCTCGATCTACTACGCCCATGAACGCGAGGTCTTCGAACGCAACCAAATGATCTTCGGGGTGCACGCCTTCTGCCAGCCCAGGGATCATGAGCCGGTGCGGACCCAGCTGGTCCGCTACCGCACCGTGGGGGACGCCAGCCTCACCGCGGCGGTAGCCTCCAGCGCGACGACGGCAGCTCAGGTCGTGGAGGAAGTAGCCATCTCCAGGATCACCGAGCGCGGGGCGACCCGGGGGGATGACCAGGTCAGCGAGGCGGCCATGGAAGACCGCAAGAAGGAAGGGTACTTCTAAAATGGACTTGTTACGCATTGCCACCGCCGGGTCGGTAGACGACGGAAAGAGCACCTTGATTGGCCGGCTGCTCTTCGATTCCAAGGCCATTTTCACCGACCAACTGGCCTCGGTGGAGAAAACCAGCCAGGAGCGCGGCACGGACTACACCGATCTGGCGCTGTTGACCGATGGCCTGCGCGCCGAGCGTGAGCAGGGCATCACCATCGATGTGGCGTACCGCTACTTTGCGACGCCGAAGCGCAAATTCATCGTGGCCGATACCCCGGGGCATATCCAGTACACCCGCAATATGGTCACCGGCGCCTCCACCTCGGATCTATCGATCATTCTGGTGGATGCCCGCAAGGGGCTGGTGGAGCAGTCCCGGCGCCATGCTTTCTTGGTGTCCTTGCTCAATGTGCCGCATCTGGTGGTCGCGGTGAACAAGATGGATCTGGTCGATTGGTCAGAAGAGGTGTTTGAGCAGATCCGCAGCGAATTCACCAACTACGCGGCCCGGCTGAACATCACCGATATCCAGGTGATCCCGGTGTCCGCATTGACCGGCGACAATTTGGTGACCCGCTCGGAAAACATGCCGTGGTACCAGGGCGCTTCGCTGATGCACCACCTGGAGAATGTGCAGATCGCCAGTGACCTGAACATGGTGGATGTGCGCTTCCCGGTGCAGTATGTGATTCGCCCGCATAACAACGATTACCACGACTACCGCGGTTACGCCGGCCAGGTGGCCAGCGGCGTGCTGAAGGCCGGAGACCACGTGGTGGTGCTGCCCAGCGGCCTGCCCTCCACCATCAAGGAGGTCCGCACCGCCGACGGCCCGGTGTCCGAAGCCTACCCGCCGATGTCGGTGACCATCCGGCTGGATGATGAACTCGATATATCCCGCGGGGATATGATCGTTCGTCCCAATAACCAGCCGAAGGTGGCGCAGAATTTCGAGGCCATGATCTGCTGGATGAGCGAAAAGCCCATGCACGTCGGGCAGAAGCTTGCGATCAAGCACACCACGAAGACCGCCAGAGCGCTGATCAAGGAGCTGCGGTATGGGCTGAACATCAACACCTTGCACCGCGACGAGGGAGTCGATGTGCTGCAACTGAACGAGATCGGCCGGATAAACATGCGCACTACGCAACCCTTATTGGCTGATGAGTACCAGAAGAACCGAATCACCGGTGGATTCATCCTGATCGATGAAATTACCAACAATACGGTGGCCGCGGGAATGATTATCGAAGCGGAGTAGCCGTGAACCGCCGGTAGATGCTGAAGGCGGAGAACTTCCTTAGATTGTTGTGATTCTCGCCTCGGGTGAAGGCTCTGCACGCGACAAAAAAGGAA
>NZ_PCPS01000009.1 GCF_002975405.1 Arthrobacter sp. MYb229
TCCCATTTTCCCAGTTCAGGTCACCTTTTCATCTTTTAAGTCAGTTAATGACTACCGGCCTTCATGAAATACCCGGGCTAACCTTTCAAATTCCCGCGTCTGTTCATTCCGTCGACCGTCCAACTGAGCGTTCGGCTTGCGGGATTCCGTGCTAGGTGGCCTAGATGGTGAGCAAATGATTGATGATTGGACGCAGTGCCGTACAGAATTCCGCTGCCTGTGTCGGGTCATATAGAAGCCGGAGCGCGAAGCCGTCTGAAATAGCAATGATGCCAGCCGCAGCAGCTTCCGGTTGCGCTGTACCAAAAGACCGCAAGGCCTCTACCAATTGTTCAGAGACTAGCTTGTCCTGGCCTATAAGGATTTCAGCGATCCACGGTGTGTGGATAGCCTCGGCAGCGAAGGCATTCCAGGCGATGGCCTCTTCTCTGCGCTGCTGGTCGAGGGGCAAAGTTTCCTCGACCATGCGAACCAGGTAGTCCACCGCATCTCCACTGAAAGGGAGAGCATTCATACGCGCCTCGGCTCTGGAAATAACCAGATTAACGGCGGCACGGAGCAGGGCTTCCTTGTTGGAGAACGTCTTTTGCAAGGCCCCGACGGACCAGCCCGAATCTGCTGCCACGGTTCGGATACTGACAGCTTGGATACCGCCACGAACAATCAGGTCCAGTACCGATGCGGCAAAGGCTTCCCGCTTATTTATCCCTGATTTCATAAACACCAGAATACGTGTGTATTCTCTGAATATGAAATCGCCATCAACTACCCAGAGCGCTCCCGTTCGCCAATCCTCAGCGAGGTGGTCGGCAGCGCTGGTCGGTGGCCCCGCAGACTTGCTGGATTTCCTTATTCCCCTTTGGGCGGGAACAGCGCTCGCGCTGGATGCGACCGTGATAGGCGTACTGGTTGCAGCGGAACTCTTTGTCTCTTTTGCCGCCAGGTTTCCCGCCGGGCTGCTGGCCGATGTGTGGGAACGTCGGAATATTGCAGCTGCTGGGGCAGTGTTGTATGGGCTCTCGTGCGCTGGATATGCACTATCCGCGGGTTCGGCAATGGCCTTTATCTCGGCGGCACTCGGTGGGTTTGGGGGTGCGTTGTTCTGGGTGTCGTTACGGGCCATAGTGAGCGAATCGGCGGGCACAGATTCGTTTGCCTTTCCCAAGCTGATGACGTGGCAGGAAACTGGATCTTGGGTGGCCTTCGTCGCCGGCCTGACACTAATCAGTTCACTGAATTTCCAAGGTGTTTTCTGGGCCGCTTCCGGTGCCTGCTTCGTCGCTGCGGTAATGATCGCAACAGCACCTCGACGCGCCACTGTGTCCCCGAAACAGGCAGAGTCAGCCTTCCCGACGCAGCGACTACGACCAATGCTGGTTGCTACCGCACTAACCTCGCTGGCTGAAGCAGCAATTGGCTTGCTGTTGCTGCTGCACCTTCAAAAGGCTTTCGACCTCGACGTGGTTTCCATCGCGCTGGTATTCCTGCCTGGCGCCATCGTGATAAGCCTGGTTCCAGGGCCAGCACACCGGATCACTTTGAGGATCGGACGGAGCAGAGTCGCAGCTATCGCAGCGCTATCCAGTGCCACATTCGCGTTCACTTTAGCGTTCGCGCCCTCACCTTTGCCGATCGCCGCCCTGTGGATTCTTAGTGCAGCGGCGTGGGCAGCTATCATCCCGATCGAGCAATCCGTCATCGCCGAGGTAGCACGTGAACGCGGCGGAAAAGGATTTGGGCTCTACGAGTCAGCCAAGTTGGCCGGTGCCGGAGTCGGTGCGCTAGTGGCTGGCGTCAGCTATGAGACAACTTCCTGGCAGGTTGCCTGCATCCTGTTTGCGAGCGTCATCGCCGCCGGAGCCATCGTCACGCCGTGGGCTGTACGTCGTTCTGGCGCCGCCAACGTCCCCCGGGACGAGCCAAGCCCGGTGACAGCACCGGCTGTTTCTACTTCAGAGGAAATGAACACGCCAGGCCCACAGGCCTGGCAACCCGAACATAACCAAGAGGAAAAGATGATGGCAACAACCAAGGCAGATAACTCCAAACTCACTGGCCTCGGCTGGCATCTACTCATTTTCGCCATCGCTCAGATCGCACTGGCCTTCACGGGCATGTCCTGGATAGTGGACTCATTCAGCACCAACGACTTCGGCGAACACCTCGCCTCCGGAGGCCGACCCGAGCTCGAAGGAATCCCAAGCTTCTTGTACGGCGCAGGAAAGATATGGGTCATCTTCTTCGTCATCGACGTCATATGGACACTGATCTCTAGTCGAAAAGGCAGCCAGACCCCGAACAAACAAGAGTAGTAAGCAATCCCAATCGAGAATGCCGGTCGCCCTAGCGGGGATTGCGGTCACACTAGTCACCAACTCGTATGTATCGGCTTGCGCAAGCTCGCCTACCACGGCCGGTTCCAACTTCAACCTGCTCCATCGCTGAATTACGGTCAACAAATAAATCTGAGCCGAACTCATCAAATAGTATCCCAGTGAAGGTTCCTCTTGTGCGCATTGAAATCGATCGTTTAGGAAATCAATTCAGGTGGGCACTTATCCCTCTTGTCCGAGCCTGATGGCAGGATGGAGATATGCAGCACACTGTCCCTATTTACAGCATCGCGAAATCCTACACCGCCGCCGCTGTTCTCTTGACGTTTAATCCGCAACTACACATCGGTGATCGCCTGGTCTGGCTACCAGCGCAGTTGAAATCTCTGTCGTTCGAAGACTTGCTCTCACACCGTTCCGGGCTCAATGATTATTTTGTTTGGCCGGACTATCGAGCAGCAGTAGAGAACGCCGCAGAACCTTGGGACGCAATGGACATCATTGCGCGTGCAGAGGTGCAAAACCCTGGCGGTTTTAGCTATTCAAATATCGGATATCTACTTCTACGCTTAGCTCTCGAAGAATTCCACCAGAAGCCTTTTTACAACGTGCTCGACAGCTTGATCTTTAGCCCTCTTGGGATTCAAGCCTCTCCTTTTGATTCCCCTGATGATTGGGAACAATGCAATCATCCCGCGATCACTGAAGAACTACGCAACTACCACCCAGGATGGGTGTACACCGGAACTTTCGCGGCCACACCCGATGAAGCTGCACGTGGAATTGCGTTAATCATGCGAAACGAGCTGGGGTCGGCTTTGCCTGAAGCAATGTCGAAAACCCATTTGGTTGGTGCTCCGCAGAATCATCCAATGTCGCCGGAAGCTGGGTACGGGCTGGGACTTATGACGCGCGGTCTACCTCCAGTTGTTGTTGGGCATGGCGGGCAAGGCCCGGGGTTCAATCACTTCGCTGCAGTCAGTTCCGATGGTTCTTGCTGGTGCGGAGATACGAGCGCGCAGGAAGGTGAAGATCAGGATTTGATCCGTCGATGCGTGGCCGCTGTGACCAACGATGATTTCACGGTGCCCCCGTAAAGGTTCCTCAATCGGAACGATCAGTTATCGCAATCAGGGTCATGCCACACCTTAGATCCGGCGGCAGGCCAGCGCCCACCTTCCGGAACGGTGCGACTGTTCCGTTTGGAAAAATGCGCCTCGCTGGTTCTCGATTCGAAATGAATGAATTGGCATGGTCTGCGATTAGTTGTCCCGACACTGTTTGCCGCACAGCGCCTCCGCGGTTCGAGCGCCGAGCTCGTCTACAAGTTTTGGGTCCAAGCTGTCAGCGGCAACTCGCGCAATCCCCCTACCCAAATCAGCGCTAAAAGACGGATTGGCCCGAAGCCGCAACGACGCCTGAGCGAGTACGGTGGAGTGTTTTCACCAGCATCACGGCGAACACCACGGCCAGTACATCAGCGGCCAGCACCATGAGCAGTGAAGCATGAGCTGCAATCCATAACGGATTCGCATCGGGTAGCATCTGGGCGGGATCGACTCCAGCGGCCGCCTCCATTCGATTGACGGCGGCGCTGTCCGCAATCTGCCAGAGAAAGAAAAATGCTACGACTGCGACATTAAGGCCCAGCAGCGTCAAACCGCCAAGAACCCCGAGTAGCTTATTGAAATCTCTTGGCATTCGCACTCCTAATTACAGCCGTTCCGAACGGATTCCCAGAGCCGCCGGATGAGCAACTTCGAGTCCAATCCCTATTATTCCCGCTTTGGCGCACCGGGGGTTCTCCGTGTCGGGGCGGCCCAGCCGGATACCGGACGGCAGTCGATGCCCTTGGCCGCGGGAGACCGGCCAGACAGTTCGCTGGATCGGTTGTCTGTGTCCCGGCACGGTCCAGGGTTTCTGGATGAAGGACTTTTTCTGCCCCACGAATCACTGCACTCGGTCAAATGCCGAGCCCTGGCCCGGCATAATGATTCGGCCCCGGGCGATCAGCGACGTGGAAGCGAAAGCCGGCCGCGACGACGCGCAATGGCCAGGAATACCACGGTAGCCACCGAGCACACCAAGATGGCGACGATGCTGGCTTCCGGCCCGAAGCTTCCCCCGGAAAGCCAGTCCGGTCCGCTGGTCACCGCGGTGACCAGCGAATCGCGGGCCTCGGAACCCGAGGTGATCGATCCAAAAAAGGCCCGTTGTCGCAAAGTTCCAGCCGAAGTGCACTCCGATCGCCAGCCATAGCGATCTGGTGGCAAGGTATGCGGCGCCCAGCATGATTCCGGCTTCAATCATGATGGCGAAGGCGCCCGGCAGCGAAGCATCCGGATTCACGAGGTGAACGAGCCCGAAGAGGATCGCCGAGGCGCCAAGTGCCACGGCTGTGCCCCAGCGGCCGCGCAGCAGGCGGAACACGACTCCGCGGAAGAATACTTCTTCCGAAACGGCGATCGCGCACATCATTCCGGCGATGGAGGCCAGCAGATCCAGCGTCCCCCGATCGAGATTCGGACGAAACTGACCGGCCTCGGCCTGCACCACCATCGCGGTCACATGATGGGTGACCACGTCGTGCAGCTCGTGGGCGATCCGCGCCCGTTCGGCCGTGATCGTCTCCCGTTCGGCCGCCTCGGAGCGGCTGCGACGCATCGCGGCCTGCGATCGGAGCCACGAGCCGAAGAACCACAGCGCCGCCAGAAGCGCTCCGAAAGCCAGCGCGTCGGAGACTGTCAGTGCCGCGTCGAGCGGAATCAGCGCCGCGGCGAGCGCGGCATAGCCGCCTAGGACGAGCAGCGAAGTCAGCATCCGGTGCCGCTGGAGCAATGCCCCGCGCCCACCAGGGCAACGAGCAGACCGAGGGCGGCGAAGGTGGTGGGGAACCCGAGCAATTGGTACGCCGCGAACGCCGCAAAGGCCAGCGCCAAGGACCACTGCGGCCAGCGGCGCAGTATCGCGACCGAGCCTCCCTGGATCACGATCAGACAAACGCCGAGCGGATTGAGCCGGTGATCGGGCGACGCAGCCAGCTCGAGCCCCTGCTGCGCCACACCCGGCACGAACGACAAGCCGACAAGCCGATGAGAACGACAGCGGACACGACTTCCTACTTGAGTTGCGCCACCGGAAATCGGACAGTCTTCATCCCAAAATCGTACCCGGATGCCCAGGGCGCAGGTGATGCCGCGGCGGGCAGCGCCGCGATGACGGTTCCCTCTGCCGGCGTTCCCCCAAGGGCCTGCGAGCGGGCACAGGAAGGTTGCTTCGCTGACGCCGGCGGCAGATCCGGATGATGTAGGTCAATGATCCGAGTACTGCGGTGCGGAAGTAAATGCCGCCAAACCGAGTGGATACGTTGACCTTGAGGCAGTCTCCGCTGTAACCGCCTCGCGTGTTGACAGCCGCGACCCCGTGGCGAATGGCTGTAGCCTACAAGGTGAGCACGTTCTTGCAGGGAAAACAATGATCGTGGTTGCCCCTTGGAGTCAGTCCGGCGGTTGAGTTTTCAGCGGTGAGGCATTTGGCGTCACGATTCGATCCACTAAGGAAGGTCCCGTTTTGCCTTTGTCCTTTATCCCGCCGCGTCAGGTCAATATCGGCGACGCGGCAGCATTCGTCGGCACCACACCGCAGGCGATCCGTCGCTATCACGAGATTGGCCTGCTCCCCGAGCCCGAACGGGGCAGCGATGACCGCCCCCGATACGGCTACGAAGACATGATCCGGCTGCTGTGGATCCACAAGATGACCGGCGCCGGGTTCGCCTCGGAGGAGATCCGTGACGCCTTTGCCGGCACGGCTCCTGTTGGTGCCGACAGCGTGCAAAACGCCGCTATCGCGCAACGCATGCGCACCCCAGATGGCAGAATGGGATTACTTTCCGACTTCGTCACCTGCCGCCTCAAGCCCCTGCCCAAGGGCTCCCTGCGCCAGGCGGATCTGGACAGCCTGCTGGTCACAGAGCGGATCTTCGGCCCGCTCGGCGCGGCCCTCCAAGCCACCCGTTTCATTGCCATAGCGACCCACCCGGGTCTGCAAGAAGAATCCGACCGTGTTGATATCGCCGAGGAGGCACTCGATGACACGATCGCTGCCGAGGACCCGCGTGTGGCACTGGTAGCTGCCAAACGGCACGCATTCGAATTGCAGCTGCACGCAGTCATCGAGGGTTCCAGCCTGGCGCTGAGCGACGAAGCGATCGTCGACTCCTGGGACGCGTTGCACCCCGAGAACGAAGATGAAGATGAGAGCGGAGTCGACCAAGACCCTGGCACGGGGCCAGAGACCATGAGCGCAATCGAAGCTATTGGAAAGATGCCCTACGATTTCTCCCCGGCCCGCCTGCGCTGCATGGAATTGGCCGAAGAACTCGCCACCAGCGAGTCACCCGGTTCTTGAACAAGTCCCCTCGTCCTAAACCAGGAAGTATGCTCGGATATCCGTTGAGCCAGTCGAGATTCCTTGCGCCAGTGTTGGTCCAGATATCGCACCTGGGACCAGCACGTCGATGGCTTCGCCCGAGAACGTGTCCGTAGCGGGCGCCGCTAGCGGACCGAGCGCTTCTCGGAAACAGGGCTACGCCGCACCATGGATCCAGGTCCCGACCAGTGACCGTCCTATGGGACAAATCAATATGGAGCACCAATATTGGTGCGGTCTAAGCCAGCGCCCCTTCAAACGGATTGCAAAAAAGGAAATCACGTTGCCGTTCAGGAAACAGAACACCGCCTTCCACGACGGACCATAAGTACTCAATAGTGCCGGAGCAAACCAACGCGAGCATGGACAGGGTTTCGATTCGAGAGTTGATGGCAACCACCATTGGCTGCCGCTTCCTCCGTCTTCGGCGGCCCTCTCCGACGGGCAGAGAAGCTTCAGCTACCTCGCTGGCTTTTCGAGTGCATCAACGTCTAGGCTCAGCACTAACAGCAAACGATGGAGGAACCATGGCAACGCAAAGCGTGTCGCCACACACGGGCTCGGAACCACTGAACAAGCTGTCCGTCACGGCCCTGGCCCTTGCGGCCTTAACCCTTTTGAGCATGTGGTTCCTTGGCAACTCGGGTCTGGCGATCTTTGCGGTGGGCGCGGGCCACGTTTCGCTAAACCAGATCACCCGACGGGGCGGTCGCGGCCGCTGGCTCGCAATCGTTGCGCTCGTGATCGGATACGCCGTTGCCGCCCTCTCGTTCTATTCAATTCTGACTGCCATCCCACTGTTGATCCAGTCCTACATGGCCTGACGCCGTATTTGACGAGCAAGGTTTCTTGGCCGGCGGTAAAGCCAGCCCGAGGGTTCGTTTCCTATTTTTTGATGCTTCCCATCTCTACGGGTTTCCCGGCATTGGGGTTGTTTCCCATCAGGCGGACTATCCGGTTTTTCGCGGAATGCCGAAAGTCCCCTCCCGCTCGAAGCCCATCTCGACGAACAACTCGAACAAGCGTCCTTCCGCCTGTTCGTCCACTCACCGGAGCGCCTGGGATACGTCCTGCAACTCAACGAGCGCATAGGCATCCAGATTCCATGCATTCCCGGGGTGCAGTTGCGAGCAAAAATTGACCCGATAGCAGGGCGAACTCACCGAGGCGCGTGGTTCGGCGTGGTCAGTTCCTATGGCGCGCATGGCACCAAGATACAAGGCTGTGCGGTGGAGCTCTAGAACAACCAGTTGCCTAGGTCGCATGAATTATTTGAACCGTAGAATCGCATCTGGTGAGGGTTCCGTATACTCTGCACTTGTTTTCTGGCGCCAAGCATGGACGAAGAATCGCTGGAAGTTGACTTTTATGAGCCGCATCTCGGGAGCCGCTTGAGCAGTCAGGCTTTCTCCTACTTCACAAAACCATGCCGGGTGGTCGATCACCGTGGCTGCCGGTTCGCGAAGGCAGCCTAGCCACCGCCGCCGGCCCGTTGCGGCGTCATGAATCATGGAAGTCCGCTGGCTCCGGTGCGATGCGTTTGGCCATGAGGCAGAATTTGTTGCCCTCCGGGTCAGTGAGAACGTGCCAACTGCCCGACGGGACCACATCGGTCGACATGGCCCCCAACGACAGGAGCCGTTCCAGTTCTTCCGCCTGGCCGCTATCTGTCGGACACAGATCGAAGTGCAACGTTTCGGCTCTGGGCACGACGTCGTCCGTACGCAGGAACAGCATCGTCGGGGCATTCGGAGCCCCGGAGATCGCGACTCCCGTCGCGTCCGACCCCGTGATCCGGTAGCCGAGCGCCGCGCACCAAAAACGAGCCAAGCGCTCCGGATTCCGTGCCTTGATCACGATGTCCGCAATTCGACTAGCCATGCACTCCACCCGCTTCCTGCTCGCCGACCGTGCGGCTTTCGACTTCGTGGCAACCCCGCGCGGCTGGAACTCGCACGGGCCGGCAAACTGTCAGTATCCCATCGCTTCAGGTGCCGATCGCCAACCGGACAACAGTGAGCACGAGCCACCTAATAGCTTTTCGAGAATCCCGCCATTGATCTCTGCGATTCACAGTACACCCGGCATGGTGTGATGCCGACTATGGAAAAGCTCCCATCCATCCGGCGAGCGCCGCACTTTTACTACGCCACTCCCCCTGATCGATCCAACCAATTCATACCGTGCGTCACTCCTCACATTTTCGGTTTCGAGGTAGCCATCTGGAACATTTTCAGATACTTTTTAACCTACCTACCGATAGGTAGGCAAGATTCTTGATTTAGAAGGCGTTTGCATGACTACTACAATTTCCCGCCCCCTCAAGGTGGGTGCATGGTTTGCTATCTCATTGGCACTCGTGACAGTTCTTGGTCCGGCAGGCACGGATATGTACCTGTCGTCCTTGCCCGATGTGGTGGAGCATTTAAACGGCACAGCGGCTTCAGGCCAGCTCACTTTAACCGTTTACTTGCTGGCCATGGGTGCAGGCCAGCTGGTATTCGGGCCGATTACTGATGCTTTCGGGCGCCGGCGGCCACTGCTGGCCGCCCTGATCGTTTTCCTGCTGTCCTCCGTATGGGCTGCCATGAGCCCATCAATGGGCATACTTTTAATGTCGCGCACATTGCAGGGGCTGGCAGCTGCCCTTACCCTAGTCGTGGCCCTGAGTATGGTTCGAGACGCAGCGCAAGGTGTCCGAGCCGCGCAGCTCTTTGCATTGCTCATGACGATCGAAGGCTTGGCTCCGGTATTGGCTCCCACGGTCGGTGGTTTTGTCGACCAGCATTTCGGGTGGCGTGCTGTGCTTCTGGTCTTGGCGGGGCTGGCAGCAATCGCGTTTGCGAACTCAACGGTGAGCTTGCGCGAGACACTTCCAGCTGAATCCAGAACGTCGTTGCGGTTGGGCCAGGTGATGCGCACCTACGGACGCATCGCACGGGATGGGCAATTCCTGCTACCGGCCTTAGGCCTCTCGGCAGTGTTCTTTTTCCTCTTCGCCTACATCGGCGGGGCGCCCTTCATCTACCAGGGGGAGTTTGGTCTCAGTTCAGATACCTTTGGCCTTGTTTTCGGTGGAACCGGGCTCGCCGTGATGTTCGGTGCAATTATTGCCGGGCGCACGGTAGGTAAATTCGGCGCCGGCAAACTCGGCGTCATTGGCACTATCTTGATCGCACTCGGCGCGCTGATCGGCCTAATTCTCTCAGGTATTGGGTTGGGTCTCGCAGGCATTGTCATCGGCATGTTTGTTGCACTCCTCGGAGTCGGAATAGCCGAAGCGACGTTGATGGCCTTGGCAATGGCTTCGCAAAATACTGCGCTTGGTTCAACCGCTGCGCTCCTGGGAGCTTTCCAGCTGATCATTTCCTCGGCGGCTACGCCCTTGGCAGGGCTTGCCGTGGGGATATCCACGGGGGCATGGCTGGGATTCCTTCTGGGCATCTCCTTGGTAGCCTTTATCATCGTAGGAGTGAGCATTAAGCGCGCCCCGGCGATCACCGATCTCGGAAGTCACTAGCAGAAGCCTGAACTTGTGGAGGTTTCATTGGCAAAACCCCTGTCCCCGTCAGCCCAACGCGTCTGCTTAGTGGCTGCCCAGCATTTTGCGCAACATGGCTATGATGGCTCATCACTCACCGTCATCGCCGAAGGCGCAGGCATGCGCAAGGCCTCACTGTATGCGCACTTCTCCAATAAGGATTCCTTATACGAGCAGACTCTGGATTTGGCATTTGCCGACCAGGAGGCCGCAGCGAAAGCTGCATTCGCTAGCGAAGCGGACGGGAAAATGCCGGGAATCGAGTACTTGGAGGCACTTTCCGCGAGGTATGCAGCGTCAGTGAACTTCCGATTCCTGCTGCGGTCCGTGTATGCCCCGCCGCATGCACTTGAAGCAAAGATCATTGGCAAATATCGTAACTTCGAAAACGAGCTGCGAGCCCTATTCGTGTCAGCTGCGGCCAAGGAAGACGAGAAAACGCGCGATCTGACGGAAGCGTATCTGGCGGTGGTCGACAGCCTCCAGGTCGAGCTGATCTATAATTCTGCTGAGAATTACGAGGTCAGATACCGAGCCGTGTTGCGGATGCTTCAGCATTACTACGAGAAGTGATCAAAGAGTTCCGCAATGCTTCCGGCCAAGCAGCTGAAGCAGTTCGGCACGAGCACCGCGGTGAAGCCGTCATCCGAATAATGCGTTCGAATGACGGCTTCGTGCTGTTCTGAGCCAACTAGCCTGTGAAACGTAAACACGAACGGATCCGAGCCACTACTAGGGTGCATATTCTTGGTCCTCGGAATGGAGTTCTCGTTGAGTTCAATCAAAAAGATCGTCGAGCAGAATCGATTACCGAAAAACCATGTTGCACCCCGGTGGCAGCGCATCCCTTAAGACTTGTCGAATGGTTCCGTGGATGTTTCCACTCGTTTCGGGATCATCGTGGCTCCGGGCCTGTTTTCGCCCCGGTTGTTGGACTAAGACAAATAATCGATTCCGTCACCAGTCTCGACATTCAGCGCTTCAGGCTCAGGTGCCTTACGCACGGCGGCTGCGTTCTGATTCCGGCAATGTGCCCGTCCAACGACGCTGCTTTGCGCGTATGCGCGGAGTCGAAAAAAGGTTAGTTCCATCATAATTCGCCCGGACAACTGGAGCTATTCCGCAGAACTCATAATGCATCCGAGGAAAAACCGTGATTGATTTGGAGGCATACTGTCGATGACTTCTTCAGGCACCGACTACGCTGTGCATCCAGCTGGTGTCGGCCTAGGCAAGGTTCTCTCGGAGCCATCTGGATGCATTGTCGGCCGCGGCGAGAATCTCAGGCTCTGGGCGTTGGGAGACTATCAGGAAACCCACCTGTTGAAGCCGGAAGGTATTCCTCCGAATCAATGCCCGTTGCACTTGATCGGCGGAGCAAATCTTCGATAGCTTCTCCCACCCATGCCAGACTCCCATACTGGCGAGGTCAGTTGAACGATCGCTCCCGGAAGACAAATCCCAGTCCAGAATGCCGGATACACGTCCTTGATCCCACAAGACATTATGGCCGCCCAAATCCCCATGCGAGAAGACTCGATCCTCAGCACTGATTCCGGCAAGGGCTTCAACCGCTTCTCCAGCCAACGCTCGAATTTGTGGTTCAATCCTTGGAAGGACCTCATCGATTTGAACCCGATGCCAGTCCGAGCCTCCGCAAAATGACAGGGGCTCAGCCAACAAAGAACGCAACGGCACCAGATCTATGGAGGACACCAAATCCAGCAGCCGCCTGATTTCGCCCGGCGAACCTTCACCGGCGGGGCATGGGCGTCCCGGGATGAATTCCGTCGCGACAGCTGATATGCCGTCAACCTCGATAACCGGCCCCATCGACCAGGGCAGATTCAATCCGATATCGCGCGGAATCATGTCGACAAGCTCTTGCCTCCGACACATTTGATCGCCGGTAAATTTGTCTCGCGCGATTCTGATAGCGGCCTGCTGCTCCAGCAGAACAACAACGTGGGCGGAACCTTCTTCGACGACTTTTCGACGCGCGCCACGCGCCTTGCGTGGAAGATCCGCGATCGCAAAGTCAACGATAGACGTCAGGCCGGAGTTGATTACTGGCATTGGCATAGTCATGAGCCTACAAGACTCGTTGGGCTGAAACGCTCCCTGGAAGTGACTCGCGATTCTCGCCTACGTTCCGTGTACCGAATGCATTTCCGCGTATGGATCCGGCATAAGGTGAGCCCTAGGGTCTAAAGCGCAGGGCCATGCAAAATGCGTTCAACGATCTCGTCAGGGTGTTCGTCAGCCAGAATTCGCTGCTCTGCAACAAACGACAAGGGCTGCCATCCGTGATACCAACTTTGCATATCCGCGATGCTAAATTCAGTGGCCTTTGCCCTGCTCAAATGCCGTAGAGCCGTCTCCTCGAACGTCAGGTCGAAAGCATAGAACCGGGCATCATCAACATGTTCTGCCACGCGCTCTAACATTTCGCCATATCGGGAGGCGTTGAAGATTCCTTCCAGAATCACGTTGTGGCCACGACCTATGCAATACGTAGCCGCCATTTCGAGTAGATCTTTGTGAGCTAGGCTTTCGTTTTCACGCTCGTGGTAGATGACCCGTCTGAAGTGGTCCTGCTGAAGTACCGCTGTCGGCGCCCCGAGCTTGGTCTGGAGCAAACGCGCAATGGTGCTCTTACCAGACCCCGAATTTCCACGAATCACTACCAGCATGGCTAAAACCTTCATTCCGAATGTCCGCAGATAAACCTGTTACGCAATGCTGAGCACAGGCGGTGTCATCCAATTCCAGGGGGCGCAGCGTCCCGCATCGTGTTCGCCCTGCGGACACATCGAATTGTAAAGTCCGACTCAAAGCTATCCCGGCCCGAGGACCAAAACTTCAATGGACAAAACAGGCCTGAAGATCCGGCTGGCCGTCGCCCAGCATCGCGATTAAACCGATTCCGTCGTCAGCGCCACGCTAGTTCCCTACCAAGAGAAGCTTCGATTGCATTCAACAATGAACGACTAGATGGCGCCCAACGCCTTGCCACAGGCAATTCCAGCACCAGGGCCGGAGCCGAGCTGGATCTGCGGGGGCTCGAACACGGCCCCTTCGCCCTTGACCTGACACCAGATTACTGGTTGCCCCGTTCACCTACCGACCCAAAAGGCGTGAGAAGAATCCTCGGGCGGAGCGTGATTTCTTCGGCGCATTTGGGTCGCAACTGCAGCGCTCTTTTTGTGGAATATGAGCCATGACCTGCTGGACATGCTGGCCACAGCCGGCCCAAGTTGTTTTATGGCATAGGCGACAATTGACGGCACGGCACATGCTTACACTTCCTAAACTTAGTAGCACTTTCGAGGGTATCTCCGCGAGCATATCCAGTATTGCACATACCCTAGGGGGTATTTAAAAGCATGGACTCAACCACGACAGGGAAACCCCTAGGGGTATAGACTGAACTGAACTACGACCCCGAAGGATCCCTCCATGCAGCTTGAAGTCGAAACCATGAAGCCCGCAATCAACAGGCTCAAGCGGGCACAGGGTCAGCTCAATGCAGTGATTCGCATGTTGGAAGAGGGAAGCGATTGCCGCGCAGTGGTCACGCAGCTATCCGCCGCCTCCAAGGCGATTGACCGCGCGGGGTTCTCCATCATCGCCACCGGACTGGAGCAGTGCCTGCAATCCGAAAATCCGGAACTAGACCGAGCCGACATGGAGAAATTATTCCTCTCACTGGCCTAGGCAAGAAGCCGGCGGCTGCCCTGGAGACTACGAAGCGATCCCCCATCTTGCATATGGCCGAAAGCTGGTCGCCTAGTCCCGAGCATCATCCAGCAGCGCCGCCAGGAGTGCGCGGTCTGCCCCATCAAGCAAGCCCACGAACCGCGCGAGGCAGTTCTCCTTATTGTTCGTCTCCGTTAACGAACGGACCATATGCGCTGCAGAAAACTGGCAACCGGTCAGCGTGGCCTCGTATGTCCAGACTCTCCCGATCAGCGTGCGCGCGAGCAGTCCCTTGTCGAAGAGGTGCCCAAGCACGGTGGCGACCGTGGTGTAAGCAGGTGTGACCTCCTCTTCCGCATCCATTATTTCGAGTACGGTACGCGCGGTGTGCGGTTGGCCGCTGCGCCATAAGATGTTCATCACCCGTCGCTCCAGGGACCCGAGCTGCGGGGCATGCTCCACGCTGAAGGGCAAAGACGGCGGCACAGAGTCACTGGTCATCGAGGAAGACCTCCAATCGATACGCGTGGACGCGCAGGTACAGCACACTGGACTTGGCCGGAAAGCCGGAAAATCAAAGCAACGAACGTTGATGCCACTGCGATGCCTGCCAGCCAAGGCTGCAACGGAGCAAAGTACGTAGTTGCTCCGGAATACCCTAAGACCAAGAGGGCGATTTTATTGCAGACCGGGCAACCCACGGCGAACCAAGCCAGAACGCCGCCGGTGAGCCCTAGCCTAGAAGTCGCTTTTTCTTCTTTTCCTTGCCGTTTCTCGGCGGACCGAGTTGCCGGATCCTGACTCTGCGCGGAACCACTTGAATTCATTTCTGTTGAATTTTTGACGTAGCTTGCCAAGAGAAGTCCTGAGAGTCCCGAGGTGGCGATCCACACTGGGTAATTCCACAGGGTCGCGGGGATCTCGCGGGTGAAGATGCCGTTGGGAATCAAGACTGTTGCGAGCCCCAAAAGCACTCCTACCGCCACGGTGGCGGCGATTGCCGCCAGCCACTGCCGAGTCCCCCATAAGCTCAAGGCCTGTCCCGACAAAGGAATCCGACTGATAAACCCCTTCACCCATTCGTTCGCTGGCAACCTAGCTCCTTACCGAGCGCAGGCGGTCGCTCCGCCGGCATTTGTTTATTACTATGCCCCATCGTACTGTTACTAATCAACGTAGTAGTAAGTATTGGCGCCCTGACGGCAGGGAAGGAAATATAGATGATGAGCACGAATGAAACCGCTTCGAGGACACCAAAGGGGAAACGGCTTCCGTGGTTTTGGCTCCTCCCCATTCCGATCGTCATCGTCGTCGCCTTGCTGATTTGGTCCCAAATACCGGGCAAAGCTCCAGAATCGGCGCAGGCACCTTCGGCGATAGCGGAGAGCATCCAAGAAGCACCCGCTACGCCCGCGGCACCGCCGGCCTTTCCCGACGTCTCTCGCCTGGATCCAAAGGATCCAACTGCCGTGGGGTCGGTCGACGCCCCCGTCGTCATGGTGGCCTACTCAGATTTCCAATGCCCGTTCTGCGCCAAGTGGACCGATAGCACCCTGCCGAAACTCACCGAGAAATACGTAGACAACGGGCAGCTGCGGATCGAGTGGCGAGATCTGGACATCTTCGGCGAGGCCTCGCTGACGGCCGCCCAGGCTGGCCAGGCAGCCGCACTGCAAGGCGGCTATATCGACTTCCACCATCGCCTGTCCCAGGGCGGGAACATCTCCGCGGCAAAAGACTTCACCGATGAATCCCTGTTTGCGATCGCCGAAGACCTGGGGCTGGAGGGCGACAAACTCGTCACCGACATGGGCAGCGCCCAGGTCAAGGACGCAGTGCAGCGCAATATTGCAGAAGCCCAGTCCCTGGGCGTATTGAGCACACCGTCATTCCTCATCAACCGGACACCATTCGTCGGCGCCCAGCCACTGGCCAACTTCGAGGCGGCAATCGAGGCAGAGCTCGCCAAGGCCGAAGCCGAGCAACCATAGTGGAGGCCGGAATCCTATTTGCCTTTGTCGGTGGGCTGCTCGGCCTATTTAGCCCTTGCAATGCAATGCTTCTGCCGGCGTTCTTTGCCCATGCAGCGACTTCCACCCGGCGACTTGGCGCCATCGGCTTGGCCTTTCTTGTCGGCACGCTAGCCACGCTGGTACCACTTGGCCTAGGCATGGGGTGGCTCGGCGGCGCCCTTGCCGTTGACCGCGGGCTGCTCATTGTCATCGCCGCATGGGTGATAGTGGCCTTCGGACTACTACAGATTTTTGGCGGCGGCTTTGACGCCGCGCGATTCTTGCCGTCACGAGTACGCCAACCACGCGCTCCGGGCTCGCTATGGGGTGCAGCGCTCTTGGGTACCGTTGCCGGTGTCGCAGGTTTTTGCACCGGACCGGTCCTTGGCGCAATCCTGACCTTGGTCCTCACCTCGGGCAGCCCGCTAGCCGGCGGCCTGCTGCTTTCCGTGTACGGCGCTGGCACGGTACTGCCCATCATCGCTCTGGCATGGGCCGTCAAGAAGTATGGCGGAATGCGCTGGAGGTGGATGCGCGGCCGCCAGCTTCGGCTGGGCCGGTTGCACTTGCACAGCAACACCCTGATCGCCGGAACAGTCACCTTGCTCGTCGGTGTGGCGATGCTTCTCACCGGCGGCTTGGCCACCGCCGGCGAGCTGCTGCCGCACGACATCCTCGATGGAATTTCTACAACTGCCGCGAACATCGACGCGGCCATACCAACGTGGATCTGGATCACTCTGGCCGCGGCCGGTTTCTTCGCCTGGTGGGTTGCAGAAGCTCTTCGCCGTTTATCGGCATCGGCTAGCGCTCGGTCGGCGCAGTCCACTTCCACGAAGGGAACACCATGAACCACCATCTCCTGCTCCATCTTGCCGGTACCGGCGAAGCCCCGCAGCCCAATCTGGAGATGGCTGCGCGCGTCGCCCGCAACGCCCGAGCCGAGCTCCCCGATTGGACCATCGAGCTTGTGGTCCAGGGCCCGCAGGTAGCGCTCCTGGCCACCGGGAGCGAGCTGGCCCAAGAGGTGGTTTCGCTAGTGGATGCCGGGTTCATCGTGAGTGCCTGTGCCAACAGCCTGCGCTCGGCCGCGGTTGACGGCGAAGGACTGGCAGCCGGCGTTCGAATTGTCAGCGCCGCGGTGGCGCGCCTAGCCACCGCTCAAATCGACGGTGCCGCGTACATCCGTGTTTAGTGCGGCAACACCGATTTTGGGAATCCGATGCTTACCTCATCGGACATAGAATGCCGGTGTTCCTCCGCTAGTGGAGGAACACCGGCATTCATGTTTTTGGCCTAGAAACGAAGCCTAGCTTGATCGTTGCTTTCGTCCGAACCCACGCAGCCGCAGCGAGTTCGCGACGACCAGCACTGAGCTGGCGGCCATGGCGGCACCTGCAATCATGGGATTCAAGAACCCCAGGGCTGCCACCGGAATACCAGCGGTGTTGTAGACAAACGCCCAGAACAGGTTCATCTTGATAGTTCCCAGTGTCTTGCGGGAAAGCTCGATAGCTTGCGCAACCTGCTCGACGTCATTGCCCATGATGGTGACGTCGGCTGCTTCGATCGCCACATCCGTCCCGGAACCCATCGCGATGCCAAGGTCTGCCTGAGCCAGCGCCGGAGCGTCGTTGACGCCGTCGCCGACCATTGCCACGACCCTGCCTTGCTCCTGCAGCTGGCGCACGGCCTGAGCCTTGCCTTCGGGGAAGACATCCGCGAACACGTCTTCCGGCGCGATACCAACCTTGGCGGCAACTTGCTGCGCTACCGCCTTGTTATCCCCGGTGAGCAATACCGGGCGCAACCCAAGTCCCTTGAGCCTTGCAATGGCGGCAGCCGAGGACTCCTTGATGGTGTCGGTCAGGTTGACGAATCCGGCAAAGGCTCCATCCACGCCGATCATAATCGAGGTCGCGCCACTGCTCTGCGCGGTTGCAAGATCCGCGAGCTGCCGATCGGTTAGCTCAATCCCATTTTCCTTCAGCCAGCTTTCCCGGCCGGCCACCACGGTGTGCACACCCACCGTTGCTCGCACGCCGCCACCGGCGGCGGAGACGAACCCGGTAGCCACGGCCAAGGAAGCGTTGGCACGCGCCGCTTCGACAATTGCTTGGGCAATCGGGTGCTCAGACCCCGCTTCCGCCGCGCCGGCCAGTGCCAGCAGCTCTTCTTCGTCAAATCCCGACGCCGGGGTTGTAGAGGTGACCGCAAGGTTGCCCTCGGTCACGGTGCCGGTCTTGTCCAGCAGCACGGTGTCAACCTTGCGGGTGTCTTCCAGGACTTGCGGTCCACGGATCAGGATGCCCAGCTGGGCCCCGCGTCCGGTACCCACCAGCAAACCAATAGGAGTCGCCAGGCCTAAGGCACAAGGGCAAGCAATGACCAGCACCGCTACCGCGGCAGCGACGGCCGAGCCCATATCACCGGTGAGCAATAGCCAGAGAACAAAGGTGGACAGCGCAATGACCAGCACAATCGGCACGAAGACCGCGGAGATGCGGTCTGCAAGTCGAGCGATCGGCGCCTTGCCCGTCTGCGCCTGGGATACCAGGCGTCCCATCTGAGCCAGCGTGGTGTCCTTGCCAACGCGGGTAGCACGAATAACCAGTACGCCGGAGGTGTTGATTGTTGCACCGGTAACGGTGTCATCCGGGCCGACTTCCACGGGCACCGATTCTCCGGTAACCAATGCGGTATCCACCGCCGAGTGCCCCGAGACGACAAAGCCGTCGGTGGCAATTTTTTCGCCGGGGCGCACAATGAACTCATCGCCAGGAAGCAACTCGGCCGCTGAAACCTTGGTTTCGACGCCCTCGCGGATCAATGTGGCTTCCTTGGCGCCTAGATCCAGCAAGGTCTTAAGCGCGTCGCCGGCCCGGACTTTGGCGCGGGCTTCCAACCAGCGGCCGAGCAGCAGGAAGGTCGCCACGACACCCGCGGTCTCGAAGTACAGCGCATGCTCGCTCATGGCCATGCCGACGTGGGCCGTGATATTCGGATCCGCAATCAGCTGCCACAGCGAGTAGAAGTAAGCCGCAAGTACACCAATTGAGACCAGGGTGTCCATGGTGGAGGACAGATGGCGCGCGTTGATGGCAGCGGCACGGTGGAACGGCCAGGCTGACCAGAACGTCACCGGGGTGGCAAGCGCCAGCGCAACCCAACCCCAATGCGGGAATTGAGCGCCGGGGATCATGGAAATAATGAACAGCGGCACGGTGAAGATCGCGCCGACAATGAGGCGTGTCTTCAGGTCCTGGCCTGCCTGCGCGGCGGGCTTGTTCCTGCGCGGCGGCTCAAGCGATGCTGCTGCAGTGGAGGTTCGCGCGGTTTCGGTCTGCGAACGGGCTGTCTGCTCTGCGTATTGGTCCACCTTGAGGTTGGCCTTGTAGCCGGCGGATTCGACGGTCGAGATCAGCTCTTCGTCCGTTACGCCTTCCGGAACCGTCACGCGAGCGGACTCCAGCGGAAGATTCACCAGCGCTTCCACGCCTTCCAGCTTCCCCAGCTTGCGTTCGACTCGACCCACGCAGGAAGCACAGGTCATTCCCTGAATATCCAACTCGACGATGCGTTGATTGGTGGGGAATGCGGTGTCGTTACTCATGATTCCACTTCTTTCTCACTCCCGGAGACGGGCACATATAGCTATTCGCGCCCCGTCTCGGGGCCGGTATTTAGGCTTCCGCGGAAACGAGCTTGTAGCCCGCTTCGGCGACGGCCGCTTCGAGAATCGAGTTCTCGACTGGTTTGTTGGTGGCGATGGTAGCCGTAGAGGCTCCACCGACGACGAGGTCAACCTCGACATTGCTGACACCAGGGATCTCTTGGAGTTCCTCGGTCACTGACGAAACACAGTGCCCGCAGGTCATGCCTTCAATCTTCAAGGTGATGTCGTTGCTCATGATGTCCTCCGTGTTTGTTGTATTGCTATTTGCTTCTTCATCGCTCGAGCTGCATCCGCAGCAGCTTGATTCGTTGCTCATGAGTTCCTCTTCTCGCGGGATCTTTCGGTTCTCGAAAAGTCATCTGGGCAAACGGCTGGCCTTGCAGCCATCTCCATGATTTTGCATGAGCCTCAACAGCGGCCATTGCGTTTTCCATACCTTGACGATATACCCCTAGAGGGTATCGAGTCAAGTACCCCCATAGGGTATATTTTCAGTTAAATTCAAAGCCACTGGATCCAACGAACTGCGTCATCAATACATTGATTATCCGATGTCCGGGTAGACGCTTCATGCACAATTGCCCAGCCGAGGATCGCAGTTTGAGAAATCGGAGCGCGAAGCACCACCCCGGGGATGCCGCCGATTTCCGAAAACTAGCCATTGCACTCAAGGCAGGCAGGGCTTCGCGGCACCCGCGGGAAGCGCGGCCCTAAACTTATAGAGGATGCCTCCCTCACCGCCAAGGCCAAATAGCTAACGGTGCGCAACCAGAGTGCAGCGGAACCTGCAAATACTCCACCGACCGCGTACCTTGCAGGAAAAGCCACCGCTGTCATCGGGGTGTATATGACCCCACCCAAGGGCTCCCTGAGGCTCTGCATCGAGGAGAAATCCCGAATTCAGCACCTTGCGCGAACAACACCGCTCTTGCCGATCCGAATGGAATGCAGCGAAGACGCGCCGCGGATCTGGCGCCAGGCCTTCTAGGCTTTGCTCAGCAGATTGGCCGGATCCAATCCGGGGCGTTTTCCGCACTCGCGAATGGATCATCATTCAGCTCACAATGCTTTTATCGTGAAGTGGTGGCTCGTCTCGCCGCTGCGGATCAACACTCATTCCACGCCGGCCGGCGGATCAGGGCCGAATCTGGCGAAGGATTGGATCCTGATCGCTTATCGACAGGCGAGCGAGCGCGGCAGGTCCAGCGCCGTGAAAAATCTGAATCGGCATATCCGGAAATTCACTCCGGGGTGGGTTGAGCACGGAGATCAAATTGCATAAAGCTCATCCACTGCGGAAGGCTTGCGGACGGCTCCCCCTTCCAGAACTTCTAAACACCGGGCAAGAGATCAACGATTCGGTGAAAGCGCAGTTGGGCCCGGAGGATCTTCGGCGTCTAAAGATCCTCCGGGCCCAGCTCACAAGTCAACCTTGAACAGCTAGTTGATCAGGCTTGATGATAGGTTTCGGCGAGCGCGTAGACGGGTGTGGGCAGCCCCTCGAAACGGGCCTTGAGCTGCAAGCCCAGATATTTCGAGTAGTGCCTGGACTGGTGCAAGTTCCCGCCATGGAACCAGAGATTCTTGACCTTGGTTGGCTTCCACATATTTCGCAGTTCGCCTTGCCAGGGACCTGGATCCTTAGTGGTTTCAGAGCCCAAGCCCCAGCATTTACCCACCGCATCGGCGACTTCTTGGGAGATCAGGTGGGCGGCCCAGCCGTTCATCGACCCGTAGCCTGTTGCGTAGACCACCGCGTCGGCGGGCAGCTCGGTTCCATCGGCCAGGATCACGCTGTGCTCGGTCAAGTGCGAGACCTCGCCCTGGGCCAAGGCAATGGACCCATCGGCCACCAGCTCGCTCGCGCCGATGTTGATGTAGTAGCCCGAGCCGCGGCGCAGATACTTGAGGAACAGCCCCGAGTCGTCATCGCCGAAGTCGAGGTCGAAGCCCACGTCCTCCAGGGACTTGTAGAACTCTGCATCCTGTTCGCGGACCTTGTCGAACGCCGGACGCTGGAAATCCGGCAGGACCTTGTACGGGATGGAAGCAAAGATCAGGTCAGCCTTGTGGTGATCGATGCCTGCGGCCAAGGCCTGTTCGGAATACAGCGGCCCCAGCACGGTATTCATCAAGGATTCCGAACGCACGATGTGGGTGCTGGAACGCTGCACCATGGTGGGCTTGGCACCGTTCTGGACCAAATCCGCGCAAATATCGTGGGCCGAATTGTTCGCACCGATCACCACGACGTTCTTCCCTGCGTAGCGTTCACCGCCTGGGTGCTTCGAGGAATGACTCTGTTCCCCGGCGAAGCTCTCGGCACCCGGGTAGCGGGGAACGCTGGGGATTCCGGACATTCCGGTGGCCAGGACCAATTGGGTGGGACGCAGGGTGAGCGGCACCCCGTCGCGTTCGACTTCGACGATCCAGCCGTCGCCGTCCGGGTCTTGCTTCGCACTGGTCGCTTCGGTCAGGGACCAGTAGTCCAGTTCCATGAGCTTGGTATAGCTTTCCAACCAGTCGCCCATCTTGTCCTTGGGAGTGAACACCGGCCAGTGGTCGGGAAATTCGATGTACGGCATATGGTCATACCAGACCGGGTCATGCAGGGCCAGCGAGTGGTAGCGCGAGCGCCACTGGTCCCCCGGCCTCGGATGCTTGTCGATGACCAGGGCCGGGACGCCCATGCGTTTGAGCCGTGCGGCCAATCCGATGCCGCCCTGGCCGCCACCGATGATCAGAGTGTACGGCTGCTCGGTGATTCCCAGTGTTTGCCGCTGGGCTTCGCGGCGGTCCAGCCAGTTCTCCTTGCTCATGGCCGAGCCGTGCTCGGCCCCGAGTTCGCGCCTGGACCCGGCAGGTTCGGGATATTCGCGCAGTTCCTGGGCCGTGCTCAGCAGGGTCCAGCACCGGCCGTCGCGCAGCCGGAAGAGCCCGAGCCCGTTGATGGCATCGTTCTCGAAGGTGTACCAGGCCTCGACGACTCCATCGGCGTCCTGTGCGCTGGTCACCTTCAGGTTTCGCGGCCATGCCCCGCGCTCGACGCCGAGCAGCATCTTCGCGATGTCTTCGCGCCCCTCGCTGGTGTGCAGGTTCCAGGTCAATGCGGTGAGGTCCCGCCAATAGCATTCCTCGCCGAAGAGCTCCGCGGCCCCTTGCACATCGCCTGCTTCCAAGGCCTGCTGCAGCGCTCGGCACCATTCTTGAGCCTGCGCCAGTGGATCGTTGTTCGCCATAGCCATCACTTCAATTCATCGGGAGTCCGGGAAATGATGCGGCTTATTCTGCCGCCCTGAAGCAAGGCTATGACCTGCATCACAAAATGGAAGCGTTGCAAAAGGTTGCATGCCTCCAGGGATCAAGGTTGGCGGTACACCGGTACCATCAGCCGATAGGGCCGGGAGGCAATCAGGCCACGCAGCCTTCCACGCAGCCGGGAGATTTCGGCTCGAATAGTCACGTTGGGCGTTTGCGCAGGCCACAGTTCCTGGAGCTGCGCCGCGGTGGCTCCCGCGGGGCAGCTCGCCAGAAGCTCCAAGATTTGCCAGTGCTTGGCACTGAGCCCAATGCGGGTCGTTCCGCTTGGCGTATGCACCAGCGCTTCCTGGAGGCCCCCGGCGCAGAGTTCAAGCGTCACTTGCTCATCGGCTCGTTGCAGGAGCCAGCCGCCGGCAGTTCTGCGCGCATCCACCGCACCGATGCCAATGATCCAGTTGCGCCCTTCTTCCAAGGCCGGTGGCAAGGAGATTCTACCGCTGATGCTGTATCCACGAGCGGACGCCACAGAACCCTGGGAATCAACCAGCAGGTATGCGCCCTCCGGCAGCGTTGCTGCCAGTTCGAGCCGTTGCATTTTTAAGTCGTGCTCGCCTCGCAGCAGTAGTTCCGCTTCGTGGGCGACGGATGAAACCAGCGCCAGCGAGTGCGGGTGAGCTGTGCGAAATGATCCGGCCAAGGTGATGGTGCCGACCAAGGATGAAGTGGCAGGGTTGCTGACCGGCGCCGAGGTGCAGACCCAGGAATGCTGTTCTTCGCGAGCATGCTCCGGACCAAAAATTTGCACCGGCGTCCGCTCGGCCATTGCGGCGCCGATGCCGTTCGTGCCGACGTCGCCTTCCCGCCATCTGGCCCCGGCAACAAAGCCGATGTCATCGCTTCTCCGGCGGATCATCGAAGGTCCCAGAACCCAAAGCACGTACCCCTGGCTATCGGAGATCACCAGTTGGTTTCCAGCCTGCGTGGCCAGTGACAGCAACCGGTCCTTGAACAGCTCAACGAGTCCGTTCAATTCCTCATTGGATTCCCGCCGCTCGCGGACAGTTGCAAGGTCCAGGGGAACAATGTCCTTGTACTGCGCTCCGGCGCGCGACCAGGAACGAGCCACCACGGGTCGAACCAGCGAGGGAATGCGCGTGCCTTCGGCCCAGCTCTGATGCAGGGCTTTGAGGCCCCGTGCTTTATTGGTTGGGTCTTCCCCAGCTGCCAGGGCCGCTTGGAACAGCGCCTGGGACCCACGGTGCTCCACAGTCATTTACTGAGAATGCCATGCTTCGCTAGTGGATGGGAAGCTTTCGCCGCTTAAAATCGCTGAGGCTTTCCCCGAATCGTCGAAGGAACTGGGGAAGGCCCGCGAGCAGGTGCGAGTTGGCCTGTGTGCTGCCGTGAATTCGGCGACCGCCTTGGTTGCGGCATCTACGATGCTTGCGCTGCACTCCGCAGCAGCCAGGCAACTCGCCTATCTCTTCCCCGTCACCAGATCCGCCAGGTGCGCTATGGCGGAGGTCTTCGTCCCACCCTTGGATTCGGCCCGGTCCGCCATCCCATAGGCAGCATAGAGCCCCGTGGTGGCCATCCAACGAAGCGGTTCGGGTTCCCACTGCCGCACCTTGTGGTTGACCCAGGGCAAATTGGTCAGCGCGGTATTCTGGCCTAAGACCAGATCGCGCAGGGTTCGACCGGCAAGGTTGGTGGTAGCCACGCCGGTCCCCACATATCCCCCGGCCCAGCCGATTCCAGTGCGCGGATCCATACCGACGGTGGCGGCCCAATCTCGCGGAACCCCGAGCACCCCGGACCAGGCATGAGCGATCGCCGCTTGCTTGGCTTGCGGGAATAGCCGTTGCAAAATTTCTTGGAGTCCGTTGACCGTCACCGCTGGAGTCATCCCATCAAGGTCGGTACGCGACCCGAATTTGTAGGGAACTCCGCGACCTCCAATGGCGATCCGATCATCGGCGGTGCGCTGGGCGTACATGTACACGTGGGCAAAATCGCCAAGCACTTCGCCGTTCTTCCAGTTCACCTCATCCCAGAAAGATGCATCCAGCGGCTCGGTGGCAATCATCGAAGAATTCATCGGCAGCCACAAGCGCTTATGGCCTTTAATTCCGGCGGTGAAGCCCTCGGTCGCACGAATGATGAAGTCCGCGGTGACGGTTCCACCAGCAAAATCCAGTCGGTGAGAACTGATCTCGGTGACCCTGGTGCTCTCGAAGATTTCTACTCCGAGAGATTCGACTGCCTGTGCCAGCCCACTGACCAGTTTGGCCGGTTGGATCCGAGCGGCATGCGGGTGCCAGGCGGCGGCAAGTGTGCCCGCGACATTGATCTGCTGTGCAGCTTCGGAGCTTTCCAGCAGCTGCACCCCGCTGTGCTCCCAAGACTGCTCGGCGGTCACGAAAGCGCGCAATCGTGCCTCTTGGGCCGGATTGTACGCAACCTCGAATTCGCCGCCCTGCAGGATGTCCGCGTCGATGTTCTCCGCGGCGCAGACCCGCACCACTTCGTCGATGGTTTGATTCATGGCCAGCTGAAAGTCGTCGACCGCTTGCCGGCCGTGGGATTTCAGATATTGTTCGCGTCCACCGGTAATGGTGTTGGTCAGCCAGCCGCCATTGCGTCCGGACGCCCCATACCCGATATGGCGCTGCTCCAGGATAGCGATGCGCAGGCTAGGCGCTGCTTGCTTCAAATAGTAGGCGGCCCACAGACCGGTAAAACCGGCACCCACAATGGCAACGTCAAATGCATGGGATCCGCGCAGAGTTTCCCGCGAGGTGGGTAATCCAAGGCGTTCCCACCAATGAGAGACATGGCCATTGATCATGTGATTCCTTCGTTCCACAACGAATAAATGAACCACGCTCACTTTATGGTTCCGAAATCACTCTAGAGTCACGGCACCCACCCTGGCAAGGGTTCAAGAAGCTATTCGGAAAGCTCCACATGCGCGCCCGGTGCCGGAGCACTGACCATCATGGTGGCGACTCCCACCTCGTCTCCGAGCTGCGTCATCACCTGCTCGGCGTGTTCGGCATCGCGCACCAGCAGGGCCAAGGTCGGTCCCGACCCGGACACCATGGCCCGCAGCGCGCCGGCGCCTTCGGCGAGGTCCCGCACGGTTCCAAGTTCCGGAGCCAAGGCCAAGGATGCCTGCGTCAGGTCATTGACCAGAAGCTGCGACAGCGCTTCGGTATCCGATTCCATCAGCGCTTTAATAACCTGTGGATCGATCTCTTGTGGAACCTCAACACACTGGCCGGCGCGCAGCCGGTCGAGCATCGAATAGACGCGAGGGGTCGATAAGCCAAAACTGGCAGGGATCAATACCCACTGCGTCTTGGCACGGGTCAGCAAGGGGGCGAGTTTGTCGCCGATGCCCAGGCCGATGGCCGCACCGCCCATGAGCGCAAAAGGCACATCGGCGCCGAGCCGGGCGCCAAGCCTGCCAAGCTCTTCACGGTCCAGTCCGGTCCCCCACAGCTCGTTGCAGGCAACGAGAGCAGCCGCGGCATCCGCGGAACCGCCGCCCATCCCGCCGGCAATCGGTACGCGCTTGGTGATGTGGAGGTTTGCACCCAAGGTGCAACCGGTATGCTCGCGGAGAAGCTCGGCGGCTTTCCACACGAGGTTATTTTGGCCCAGCGGGAAATTTTCCGGATCGGCAACTACCGGCGAGCCCGGTTCTAGGCTCAGCTGCAGTTCACCGTCTGCACGCAGTGTGGCTTCGATTTGCTCCAGCAGGGATACCGCGACATACAGGCTGGCGACCTCATGGTAGCCGTCCTCACGCGGTGGTCCCACCCGGAAATAGCAGTTAATTTTTCCCGGCGCGGTGGCGATGACGCGTTGCTTGGCCATCGTTAGTCTTCGGTCTGCACGAGCGCCGGCACCGTGTGAGCCGCACGAGCAATCGAGATGAATCCGTCTACGTCCAGCTTCTCCCCGCGCTCCTTCGGGTCGATGCCTGCAGCGTGCAGGATCTGCTCGGCGCGAGCGCCGGATCCGGCCCACCCGGACAGGGCAGCGCGCAGCGTCTTGCGGCGTTGGGCAAAGGCTGCGTCAATGATGGCAAAGACTTCCTTGCGGTCTGGTGCGTCGCTGCGATCCTTGTCGCGAGTGAAAGCCACCAGGCCGGAATGGATCTTGGGGGCCGGCCAAAAGACGTTCATGCCAATGACCCCTGCCTTGCGCATGGTGCCGTACCAGGCGCCCTTGACCGAGGGGACACCGTAGATCTTATTTCCCGGTGTCGCGCACATCCGGTCGGCGACCTCGTCCTGCACCATCACCAGGCCATGGGTGATGGATTCGAAATGCTCCATCAGGTGCAGCACCACGGGCACTGCAACGTTATATGGGAGATTTGCGACAAGGGCGGTGGGATTGCCCGGAAGCTCGGTGATCTTCATGGCATCGCTGAGGATCACCGTCAGGTCCTCTTCGCGGCCCGGACGGAGTTCGGCCATGGTCTGCGGCAACCGCTTCGCAAGCGGCGGGTCGATCTCTACGGCGACCACCTTTGCCGCGGCATCCATGATTCCGAGGGTCAGCGAGCCGAGGCCCGGTCCGACCTCAAGCACGGTCTCCTCCGGGGCGACATTTGCGGTGGCCACAATCCTGCGGATGGTGTTTCCGTCAATGACAAAGTTCTGCCCGAGGGTCTTCGTGGGACGTATCCCAAGCTCCTCGGCCAGTCGACGGATTTCGGTAGCCCCAAGCAGTGGCAAAGATTCCTTAGACATCACACCTACAATTCTAGTTCAGCGCGCAAGGACTGCTGACGCGACGCGACGCGCCCACCCGAATGGGGTGGACGCGTCGCGTCAAAAGTTTTCTGCTGCTTAGCGCAGCCCGAGCTTGGACGAGCAGTGTGGCCAGTGGCCCCATCCGCCGTTGGCACGCAGCTTCTCAGCGGTAGCAATCTGTTCCTGAGGGCTGGCCTGGTGTGGCAGCGGCGCGTACTTCGTTCCGCCGGCTCCGCGCCATGACGAAGCGGAGAACTGGAGTCCACCGTAGTAGCCGTTACCGGTGTTGATCGACCAGTTGCCACCGGACTCGCACTTGGCCAGAGCCGCCCAGGTAGAGGAGATGCTACCGGTTGGAGCCTTGGTCTTGGAGTCCGAGCTCTTGGAATCCGAGCTTGATTCAGGCTTCTTGGTTCCGACTCGAATAACCTCTGCGACTGGCTCCTTGGTGACCTTGGACTTCAGAACTTCTTCCTCGCCCTTTTTACCATTGCGGGTTTCCTGGCGAAGCGTCAGTTCACGCTCGCCCTTTTTGCCCTCGGTTTTGACCTTGGTCTTGCCCTTTTCGAGCTTCGAATCCTTGACCTTCTCGGTATCAAAACCGATCTCTCGCTTTTCATCCCAAGTCTTCACCGAAACGACGATGACCTCGATCTTGGTGTCGTCCTCGATCTTGGTGCTGGTCTTCGCGTCCTTGTCGGTGTCTTTACCTACTTGAACGTTGACCTCGTCGTCCTTGTCGAGCTTGACCTTCTGCTCGGCAAGCAGTTCCTTGACGGTCTGCGCGGTGGTCGAAATCTTCTGCTTCTTCTCGTCGACAAGCAGAGTCACATTTTTAGGGGTGATGATCTCGATTTCGTCGCTGAGGCTGACGAGCTCGATATCTTCGCCGAGGGATACTTCCGACTTCTCATCCAGCTTCAGTTCGTCCATGACATCCGCCACGGTCATGCCGGTGGTGTGCACTACTCGGTCGGTGCCGTCGATGCTGACCTGTACCGACTTGTTGCGGCTGATCTCGATGCGCTGCTCATCGGAAAGCTCCGAATCTGCGGCCACGCTCAACTCGTCACGCTCGTAAACGCTGATGCCTTCCTGCTCAAGGGCATCCTGCACGGTTGCTGCGCGGGTGGTGAAGATCTGCTCATCGCCATCAATGGCCACGGTCACGGACTTCTGGCCGGAAATATAAAAAACAGCTCCGGCAATGACCACGGCAACAGCCACGGCCTGGGCCAGATATTTGACCCAGCTTTTTTTGAGCAAGTGCATCACGGTAGTGAGATCCCCATCGTTTGTAGGTCGAACGCCAGGAAGATACTCCCGGTAAGTCTTGCTCAACCGTGGCGGCCAGGCCGCCGGTATAAAATTCAGTTTGCGCGTCACCCGATCCACGGAGGATCTAGTCCCCTACGGAAATACGGCAACGCACTAGGTTGCGACCGGCTCAGGGCGCGCTCGCAACTCAACGCTTTCCAATAACCGTAACCGAATTGTAATAATTGGCGCAACCTTTATATGTCGGAAACCACACCCGGCAGGACTACAATGCGCCGTACACCGCACCCGTATTCGCGGCTAGCTGCTCGCACAATTGAGCTAATTCAGCACCCCTGGTTTCAGCCATAAAGCGGACGGTATGGGGGATCATGTAGCTCGCATTTGGCCGCCCCCGGAAAGGATGTGGCGTCAGGAACGGCGCATCCGTTTCGACAAGCAACAACTGCGGGTCTGCTAGGCGCAAGGCCTGCTGGAGATCTGTTGAATTCTTGAAGGTCACGGTCCCCGAAAATGACATGTACCAGCCGTTGGCATTGCAGATCCGCGCCAGCTCGGCGTCGCCGGAAAAGCAATGGAAAACCACGCGCTCGGGCAACGGCGCATCGTTCAAGATCCGAACCACATCATGATGTGCGTCACGGTCGTGGATTTGGACTGCTTTTCCATGTTCCACGGCGATCCGCAAATGCTCGCGGAAGGACTTTTCCTGCGCATGATGCCCCGCTTCGCCCGTTCGGAAGTAATCCAGCCCGGTCTCACCGATGGCCCGCACCCGCTCGTTTGCCGCCAACTCCTCGATCTGCTCAATCGCGGCCTCAAGTTCGCCATGCAACGCTAGGCGTGCGGCATCATTGGGGTGGATAGCGATCGCAGCCAAGATGTTTGGAAAGTCCTTGGCCGCCTGCACGGCGAATTTTGACGATTCCACGTCGCAGCCAACCTGGATCAGCCCCTCCACCCCGACCGCTGCGGCCGCGCTGAGGGCCTGCTGCACACTGGCATTCACCGAACCATCGCGAAAATCCAGATGCGTATGGTTGTCGATCACCGGTACCGGCAGCGGGGCGGGTGCCTCCGGGTAACGGGTATTTCGTTTGCTTCCGTTCTTTTCTGTCTTTGCCGAGCGGGCGCGTTCCCCGGTAGGTGAAGAATTCGATTCTTCTGCCGGACGGTACCCCTCGGGAATCCGTGAGAAATCGGATTCGCTCATCTGCGCACCGGACCTTTCGTCATAAATATTGTCAGTTCTTGGGTCTAATTCTTCCACCACCGGTACACAGGGAAAGAATCAAGGTATTTAGAAGCTATTCGTGGAGAAAAGAACCCCATATGATGTGAACACAAGCTACGGGAATTGCTTAGCGTGTCAAAGATGACCTCGGCACGATAAGTTGCCCAGCCAGGAGAATGCGCATGAGTGCCCACCCAACACTCCCCTTGGTAGATTCGACGTTTAGGTCGAATTACCAACGGATGTTCGATGCTGTGCAGACAGTAATCGCGGGTAAGCCCGAAGCAATTACCAACACCATTGTGGTGCTCCTCGCGCAAGGGCATCTGCTGCTCGAAGACGTTCCCGGAGTCGGCAAAACCATGCTCGCCAAGTCATTGGCCCGCAGTGTCAACGGATCCGTGCACCGAATCCAGTTCACACCGGATCTGTTGCCCAGCGACGTTACCGGCGTCTCGGTGTTCTCCCCGCAAGATCATGAGTTCACGTTCCATCCCGGCCCAATCTTTGCAAATATCGTGATCGCGGATGAGATCAACCGGGCAAACGCGAAGACCCAGTCCGCCCTGCTTGAGTGCATGGAAGAGCAGCAGGTCACCGTGGACTCGATTACCCACCCATTGCAGAGGCCATTTATGGTCGTTGCCACACAGAACCCCATAGATTCGGAAGGTACGTTCGCGCTGCCAGAGGCACAACGGGACAGGTTCATGGGTCGAATTTCGATGGGCTACCCACACCGCGAAGCAGAAATTTCCATGCTCACCAGCCACCATGTAGCCGAACCGCTTGACTCGCTGCGCTCAGTGCTTGAGCTCGAACAACTGCGGCAAATGATCGAACAAGTGAGGCAGGTGACCGTTACCGATCGGTTGAGTGGCTACGTCGTTGATTTGGGTCGGGCCACCCGCGACCATCCGCATATCTCGTTGGGCGCTTCGCCTCGTGCGCTCGTGCAATGGGTCCGCGCCGCAAAATCCCATGCGGCTATTAACGGACGGGATCATGTATTGCCCGAAGATGTGCGTGGAGTAGCCGAGATGCTGCTCTCGCACCGGCTGATCCTGACCCGCAGGGCATTATCCGAAGGCGTGGAACCCGCTGCTTTGATCCAGGAGCTTGTTTCCGCCACACCAGTCGGATAGGCAAGGCACGCCATGGAAAAAATGCAGCGGTTCGACTCGCGCGATGCTCTGTCGTGGACACGCACGGATTCGACGCCCGCAACGCTACGCCGGTTCCAACTTGACCTGTTCACCGTGCGCGGCTGGGCAACCTTGTGCAGCGGAGCCCTGTTGATTTTCCTGGCCTACATCCTGGGCCGCCACGAGATGATGGCTTTGGGCATCGGACTGCTGACAGTGGCCTTGGTCAGTTGGTTGCTGGTATTGCGGCTACGCAATAAATCCAAACTGACCCGCAAACTGCTCACCGCAAATCCGGTGGTCGGTGACATCACCAGGTTGCAGCTGTCCTGTGCGGAGAATGCGAAGGTCAAGGAATCGCTTCCACCCGAGTTTGGGCCGGGCCCCGAATTCACCGGTCCCGGAGAGACCGTGTACGAGCTCATCTTCCGCACCCGCGGAATCCATTTGGTGGGCCCGGCAAAGCAAATTCTTTCTGACCCCTTAGGCCTAGTGGACGGCATGGTCGATTCGGGAGATGCCTTGCCCGTCCCCGTTTGCGCCGAAATTCACCCGCTGGAACGCTTCGCTTCGCTCGGAGACAAGATGCTGACCGGTGACGCACGGTTCTCCCGAAGCACCACCGCCGACTACTATGACGTGGCCACCCGTGATTACCAACAAGGCGACTCGATCCGACAGGTTCACTGGAAAGCCACCGCACGGCAGGGCAAGCTCATGGTGCGTCAAGAAAACCATGTTGCTACTGCCCAGGCATTGTTGGTCTTTGACCGCACCTATGAGCACTGGCATATTAACGGCGCGGACCTGCGTCTGGGGATCCCGCAGGGCGACGGCCCTCCGATCCCAAGCAGCCGACGTTTTGAAATGGCGCTCTCCCTGGCCTGCAGTATCGGCCAACGCTACGCCGCCAACGGTTATCAATTGCTCTTTAGAGAACTTTCGGGAGAACAGCTGCTCAAGGCCGGCAGCGTCTCGCTGTCTGGGGCTTCCGCCCAGACCGGATTTGAAGACTTTCATGCCGCGAGCGCCGAAATGTCGCTGCGCGCACCAACTAACGCCGCCGAGGGACCTGAAATTCTCGGAGAGGGATTGCGCAAGCTGCTGCTGGGCTTTCGCGACGAACCGGTCATCATGATCCTCGGTGAGCTCCGAACCAATCAGGCCGCGTGGCTGGCAACTCTGGCGCGTTCGGTGCGCCATGTCGAACTGTTCCTGCTGGTCTCCCATCCGGAGCGCTACCGCGAGGTGCAGCAACACCTGGCCGAGACTGGGTGGAAAGTGCATTTCCTGGCGGCAAACACCAACATCAACGAATTGTGGTCACGGCCATGAGCGCCGCAGTGACCCAGCGGCCAGCTCCGAACTCCAGCGCGTCGGGCGCTGGGCCCAAAAAACCCAGGACGCATCACCTGTACGCGCGATCGCTAGCGGCTGCAGCTCTGAGCCTTGCCCTGCTCGCTGGTTTAGCCTCGCTCAGCGGAGTCGTCCAAGGCGGGGCGTGGTTCGGAGCCTTGATCTGGCCAGTGGTCTTCATCCATGGCAGCGCCGGGGTATTGCGCTGCATCCGTGGCTGGCACTGGGCTGCATTGCCTGTTGCCTTGCTTGTGGCGGTTGGCGCGGTCCTGGGGCACCAAACGATGCGCGCCAATCCCCCCTCCATGAGGCTCATCGATTGGTTCGGTGCGCTAGCCTCCGAGGCCGCCATACAGTTCTCCACTCAGGTGCCCCCGGTGGCCTACTCACGATATGTCGAGTTCGTTCTGCTTTTGCTCGCGGTGGTGCTGAGCCTCGTGGTCGAGGTTCTCGCATCATTCAAGCGCCTAGCGCCACTGGTGATCATGCCATTGTGCTTCGCCCCGGTGATCGCGTCGCTGTTCAAGCAAGAAGGGGCGGGCATCGGCTATCTCGTGCTGATGACGCTGGCAATACTTGGTTATTTCGCACTGCTCCCCTATATTTTCCGTTCCGAGCCTACAGGCGCGGGATTACCTGCGAAACGACAGGTGGGAATCCTCGCCGTCACCGCTGCCGCGTGCGCCCTCGCGATGATTCTCAGCGGCCTGTTCATGCCGGGCTTTCGCAATGGCATGCTCCCCGAAGGCACTCGGCCTTCCGGCGACCTCTTAGCCAGCAACGTTGACCCGCTGCTCAATCTGGGCCGAGATCTCAGAGCGAACAATGGAAGCGTCGCTTTTAGCTATCTCACCAGTTCTGCTGAACCGGTATATCTGCGTACCTCGATTATCGAAGATCTGAGCGCCACCCGCTGGGAACCGAGCGAAGATTTGCTCCAATCCGCGTATTTTGGGGACACCGCGATGGACACCGATGCCGACATTTTCAACGGAACCCCCGAGCTCACCCAATTGACTTGGGATGGGCAGGTCAGCAGCCCTAGTCTGCCGCTGCCAGACCGCAGTTTTTATATCACCGGCATCAATGGTTCCTGGAACTGGACCAAGCAGACCTCCGTGGCTCGGCTCAGCGGGGATGCCATGGCCGAAACAGGCCAAGTCACCGTGGGACACACGCAAATGAATTTGAGCGCGGAGATGGCGCGCAATCTTGGCTACTTTGGCGGCGAGCTGACGAATGAAATAGCGAATGTAAATCTTTCTATGCCCGAGGACCTCGACGGCGAATTCGACCAATTGCTGCGCCAGACGCTCGCCGAAGCCTACGGCGCGCAGGGCCCCCCGGCGAACGACTTCGATAAGGCCGTCGCCATTCAGGATTTCCTGCGTTCGGCTTCTTTCGGATATTCCGAACGCACGCCGCTCCGCGAAGGCTATGACGGAGCTAACCGGCAGGTAATTAAGGCGTTCCTGGATCGCCGTCAAGGTTACTGCGTACATTTCGCTTCCACGATGACCCTGCTGGCACGAGCGTCCGGGATCCCTTCGCGCATCGTGGTCGGCTATGCCCCCGGCGAGCCAACCGGTGAGACGTTTAATGCTGCTGACCTTGCCGAAGGCAACGGGATCGGGCGCAATGTGCCTCCGGAAGTTGAATTCACCGAATATGAGGTAACCGGCCAACAAGCCCATGCCTGGCCCGAATTGTTCCTCCCGGGGATCGGCTGGGTTCCTTTTGAACCGACCCCCGGCCAAGGTCAGGCACCTGACTACGCCCCGGGGGCAACGCCCAACGAAACGCCGCAAGAGGTGCCCGAGGAACTGAATCCTTCCGGTGCCCCGGAACTCGATGACCCGGAGGCCGAGGAAAGCGCAACCGCCAACGCGCCGCAACAAAATACCGTGCAGGCCGAAGACTATGGCTGGATGATCGTGCTTGGAGTCTTGGTGATCGCCTTGCTACTGGCGGTTTTCCCCTGGAAGCGCGCTCGATTGCGTCGGCGCAGAATCGAACAAGTTCTTGCCGGCGGTGCCGAGAGCGCCCAGGCATTATGGGATGAGCTGCGTGCTCTGGGTGCGGACGTCGGCAGCCCCGCAGGTGAGCAAGAATCGGTCAGCGACTACACCCTGCGCTTGGCCGAGAACCACCAGCAGCTTGCAGCACCCTTGTCCAGGCTTCGCGAAGGAATCCAGGCGAGCTTCTACGCTCATCGACACCCGGATGGGGTACAAGGCGCCGAACTTGCAGCCGCGCTGGAACAGCTCGCTGCCCAACTAGGCCGCGAGCTGCACGGCACGCAACGCGTGCTCCGCTTCTGCTTCCCGGCTTCCCTGCGCGAGCGGCAACTGCGCGAGGCAAGTGGGTTCACCAACGCACAGTAATTTGCGAGATTAATTGCCTGAAGCCCAACACCTGAAAAGGCGTTGGGCTTCACTGGCTAGTACCGTCCGCCAACTACTCGCGGCCGTTGATCACCGAAATTACTTAACCGGTGCGTATGGGTCGGCAATGCCGATGTACTGCACGGTGGTGTATTCCCCGAGCCCCTCGGCGCCGCCTTCGCGCCCGAGACCGGACTGCTTCACGCCACCGAATGGTGCGGCAGCGTTGGAGATGACCCCGGCATTAAAACCAACCAGACCGAATTCGATCTGCTCGGAGACGCGGAACATCCGGTTGAAATCACGGGAGTAGATGTAGGAAGCCAGTCCGTATTCGCTCGCGTTGGCGAGGCGAATCGCGTGCGCCTCATCCTTGAAAGTGGTCACCGGAGCGACCGGGCCGAAGATCTCCTGAGTGAGGATCTTCGCGTCGTTGGCAACGTTAGCCAACACGGTGGGCTGGTAGAAGTAGCCCGGACCCGCTACCGGAGCACCGCCGGTGACTGCAGTGGCGCCCTGTGCCACGGCATCGGTCACCAGCGCGTGGACCTCGTCGCGAGCCTTCTCTTCGACCAGCGGGCCAACGGTGGACGATGGATCGGTTCCGCGTCCGGTCTTCAGCGCCTTCATCGCTTCCGAGAACTTCGCGATGAACTCCTCGGCCACATCTTCATGTACCAGGAAGCGGTTCGCTGCGGTGCAGGCTTCGCCCATATTGCGCATCTTCGCGGCCATGGCGCCTTCGACGGCTGCGTCCAGGTCAGCGTCTTCGAAGACGAGGAATGGTGCGTTGCCGCCCAACTCCATCGAGGTGCGCAGCACCTTGTCTGCGGCATCCTTCATCAGCTGCTTGCCGACCGGAGTGGAACCGGTGAAGGAGACCTTGCGCAGACGATCATCTTGCATCAGCGGGCCGGAGATCTTCGATGCCGAGGATCCCGAAACCACGTTCAGCACGCCTGCCGGCAGTCCGGCTTCCATCATGGTGGCGGCGAATAGCTGGGAAGTCAGCGGGGTGAGCTTCGCAGGCTTGAGCACCATGGTGCAACCCGCGGCGATTGCCGGGCCGACCTTGCGGGTGGCCATCGCCAGCGGGAAGTTCCATGGGGTGATCAGCAGGCACGGACCCACCGGCTTGTGGTGGACCAGAACCTTGTTCTTGCCCTCCGGGGTGGTGACGTAGCGGCCGTAGTGGCGCACGGTCTCTTCGGAGAACCAGCGCAGGAACTCGGCACCATAGGTAACCTCGCCGCGGGCCTCAGCCAGTGGCTTGCCCATTTCCAGGCTCATCAGCAACGCAAAATCGTCGGCGCGCGCGGTGACCAAGTCAAAGCCGCGGCGCAGGATTTCGGCGCGTTCGCGTGGAGCGGTCAGCGCCCATTCGGCCTGGACCGCGTCGGCTGCATCCAAGGCCGCCATCGCGTCTTCGCTGGTGGCGCTGGCCAGCGTTGCCAGCTTTTCACCGGTGGCTGGGTCAAGTACGTCGAAGGTGCCACCATCTGAGGCATCTCGCCATTCACCATTGATAAGCAGTCCGGTGGGTACTTTGGCGAGCAGTTCTGCTTCGCGTTCAGCGGTAATCGACATAACGCGGTTCTCCTGAAAGTCGTAAATGAAAGGAATCTTCGTTGATCACAACGCTAGTGCTGGTTTCGAACGGCTGTAAATCGCCTGGTGCACTACAAACTCGTTGTTTCATTGTGCATTCAGCCTAAGCGATTTCGGCTATTTTTTCGCTTCGTGACGTTCCGCCAGAACCGCTTCGTACAGGTCCCGCTTCTTCGCCCCGGCGGCTTCGGCGACCTCGGCCACCGCCTGTTTCATGCGCATCCCGTCCGCAACCAGCGTGGAGACCTTGGGAAGCAGATCCTCAATGGAGGCCGTTTCCGGGGCCGAAGCACCGGAGATCACCACGACAATCTCACCGCGAAGACCTTCATCTGCCCATGCCTTGAGCGCACCGAGCTCATCGCGGCGGACCTCTTCGAATTTCTTGGTCAGCTCTCGGGCCACCGCCGCCTGGCGCTGCGCGCCGAAGGCTTCGATCGCCGAGGCCAAGAAGTCAGCGACCCGGTGCGGGGCTTCGAAGAACACCATGGTGCGCTCCTCGTGCAGTAGCGCGCCCAAGCGCTTGCGCCGTTCACCAGCCTTGCGCGGCAAGAACCCCTCGAAGGTGAAACGTCCGGTGGGCAGTCCCGATAGCGCCAGGGCGGTCAGCACCGCCGAAGGCCCAGGCACCGCGGTGACCCGGATGCCTGCTTCCATCGCGGCTGCCACCAAGGGGTAGCCCGGGTCAGAGACCGCAGGCATTCCGGCATCCGAGACGACCAGCACGGTGGCTCCTTCGCGAGCCAGTTCGATCACTTCGCCGAGCTTATGGGCCTCATTGTGTTCATGCAGGCTCATCACCCGCCCGGCGGGTTTAATTCCCAAGGCATGAGCTAGGTGATGGAAGTTGCGGGTGTCCTCGGCGGCGATCACGTCGGCACTTTCCATAATTTCGCGGAGCCGTGGCGAAGCGTCGGACAAGTTGCCAATTGGGGTGGCGCCCAGGACGATTACGCCCTCATTATCTGAGTTCTGCACATCCTTTAGCCTACGCGAAGTACCAAAAGCACACATTCTCAGGGTTACGCCGGTAGCATGAACAACGATGAGCACCACTGCAGCAAAGACCCCAGATACCGGGCACGTGCGTTCCGCGCGCGTTGCCTTCACCTTTGAGAACCTCAAACAAAGGTTATTGCCGGTTGCGGCGCCCTCTGGTGCATTGATGTGGATTGTTCCGCTGGTAATGACCGTTATCGGTGGTCTGCTGCGCTTTATGCACCTGGCGCATCCGAATATGTTGATCTTCGACGAGACCTACTACGTCAAAGACGCTTATTCGCTCTTGCACTTCGGCTACGAGATGGAATGGGTCGACGAATCAAACGACCAATTCGTTGCCGGCGATCCGCAGCTGAAGGATACCGCCTCCTTCGTGGTGCACCCGCCACTGGGCAAATGGCTCATCGCCTTCGGCATGATGCTCTTTGGCGAATTCGACGGTTTTGGCTGGCGTTTTGCTACAGCTCTGTTCGGTACGCTCGCGGTTCTGCTGACAACACTGTGCGCCCGCCTGCTCTTCGGCTCGCATCTGCTGGCGGGTATCGCCGGCCTTTTGATCGCCATCGACGGACATTCAATCGTCATGTCGCGCACCGCGTTGCTGGATATCTTCTTGATGTTCTTCGTCTTGGCCGCCTTCTATGCGCTGCTCAAGGATCGGATCCACGGACGAACTCAGCTCGCCAGAAAACTTTCGGTGCCCGCCGGAAACAGACCCAACGAGTTCCTGCTCATCTTCGGCCCCGTGCTCTGGTGGCGCCCCTGGCGGCTCATCGCAGCGGTCATGCTCGGCTGCGCGGTTGGCATCAAATGGTCCGCGTTGACCTTCGTTGCGGTGTTCTGCCTGATGGCGGTGCTCTGGGACTTCGGCGCACGGCGCACCGTTGGAATTCAGCGGTGGCAGTCGGCCGCGTTCGTACGCGACGGCATCTACTCGTTTTTCACCATGATTCCGGTGGTGTTCCTGACCTACCTTGCCACGTGGACCGGCTGGCTCAGCACCGCCGGCGGACGCTATCGGCAATGGGCCCTAGAGAATCCCGGCGAGGGGGTCTCCTGGCTGCCCGAGACCTTGCGCAGCCTGTGGCACTATCACCAGGCCAGCTACAACTTCCATACCGGGCTGGATTCGGAACACGGCTGGGCTTCGTCCCCGTGGACCTGGCTCTTCTCCGGGCGCCCGGTACTGATGTACTTCGAAGGCTACGACAACGGGCAGAACGGTTGCACGATAGATCGCTGCACCGAAGTGATCATGGACATGCCTAACCCGGTGATGTGGTGGGCCTGCACGTTGAGCATGATCTTGCTGGTGTTCTGGTGGCTTGGCGCGCGCGATTGGCGTGCCGGAGCCCTGCTTTCAAGCGTTGCCGCGGGGTTCCTTCCTTGGCTGATGTACCCCGAGCGCACCATGTTCTTCTTCTACACGTTGCCCTTGGTCCCGTTCATGGTTCTCGCATTGACCTATATGATTGGCAGGTTCATCCCCCGCGAACCACGCTCCGATGTGGCCTACCGGTCAAGGGTTGTTGTCGTGGCCCTCTTCGTAGCGCTGCTCCTTGTGGTCTCGGCATTTTTCTGGTCCGTATGGTCCGGAGAACTGACCTCGGATGCGTACTATCGCATGCACGTGTGGATCCCTAGCTGGGGATAAGCTCCCGTGCGCAGGGTCCCGCTGCACCGTGAGTTGCGCCACCTGACCTCGAACGATTTCAAAGGATTTCCATGCACGAACTGCACGTCGAGCTCCTGCACGACCTCGACCCCCAGGTAAACGCAACCACCCTGCTGCTGGACCGGGTGGCTTCCTCGCCAAACGACACCTTGTTCATGGTCCAACGCCCCTCCGGGTGGCGAGACGTCAGCGCCCAGGGTTTCCTACGTGATGTGAAGCGACTAGCCTCCCGGCTGATCCACGACGGATTGCAACCCGGCGACCGGGTCGCCATCGTCTCGCGTACCCGCTATGAGTGGGCGCTGGCCGAAGAGGCCATCTGGTTCGCCGGCGGAATTTCAATACCTATCTATGAGACGTCAAGTCCCTTCCAAATCGAATGGATCTTGCGCGATTCCGGCGCACGGGTCGTCTTCGCCGAGGACCACGAGTTACGCGCCAACGTTCGCCGGGCCGCGGCCCAGCTCGGAGAATCCGTCACCATCCACCTTTTTGAAGGATCGCATACCTCGGATCCGGAAGCGATTCCCGCTGCAGGCCTGCAGCAGATTCTGGTCGACGATGCACAGATCGCCGAACGAGAAATCCACGACGCCTGCGCGAGCCTGAGCTTGGAAACCACGGCCACCCTGGTCTACACCTCGGGAACTACCGGGCGGCCTAAGGGTTGCAATATCACCCATGCGAATTTCGCCTTGGTCGCCTACAACCTCGCCGAGCACATGGCCGAGGTGCTGGGTGAACGCCGCCGCACGTTGATGTTCCTGCCATTGGCACACGTCCTAGCCCGTGCGGTCCAGCAAGTCTGCATTCACGGTGGCGCAATCATTGCTCATAGCAATTCGACGGCAACGTTGATGGAGGACCTGAACGCCGTCAAGCCGGGGTTTCTGCTAGCCGTCCCCCGCGTTTTTGAAAAGATCCGCGCCACGGCACTGAATAGGGCCGAGCAGTCCGGTAAGGCCGGCCTGTTCCACAGCGCCGAGCTGACCGCCATTGAGATCTCCAAGATCCGGGATGCGAAATCCCGTGGTGAAAAAGTGCGGATGCCGCTGTCCTTACGAGCCCGCCACCTATTTTTCGATAAGCTGCTTTATCCCAAACTCCGCGCGGTCTTCGGTGGACAGTGCGGTTACGCGATCTCCGGGGCCAGCGCCCTTAACCAGGATCTGGCGCATTTCTTCCGCGGCGCCGGAATCCAGCTGGTCGAAGGATACGGACTTACCGAAACCACTGCACCTGCGACGGTGAATCAGGCTCATAGCAACCGAGTGGGGACCGTGGGCCGCCCGCTTCCGGGCACCAGCGTCAGGATCGCTGATGACGGCGAAATCCTGATCAAAGGCATCGGTGTATTCGCCGGGTACCACCACAACAACGAAGCCAGTGCCGGGGCATTCACCGAAGACGGATACTTCAAATCCGGAGATACCGGGCGCCTTGATGAGGCCGGTTATCTATGGGTCACCGGGCGCAAGAAGGAACTGATCGTCACCGCCGGGGGCAAGAACGTCTCCCCCGGTCCATTGGAGGAGATGGTCCGGGCCGGCCGGATAGTGGATCAATGCGTAGTGGTCGGTGAGAACAAACCGTTTGTCGCGGCTCTGGTCACGCTAGACGCCGAAGAACTAACGTTGTGGTCCAAGGCCCACGATTTGGGCCAGCTGTCACTCGGCGAGGCGGCCCTGCACGACAAGGTACGCTCCGAGGTGCAAAGTTATATTGACGCCGCAAACCACACTGTTTCTCAGGCAGAATCGATTCGCAAATTTGTGGTTCTTCCCGCAGAGTTCACCGAGGCTTCCGGACATTTGACCAGCTCGCTAAAGCTTAAACGCCAGCAAGTCCTAGATGATTTTGTCTCCGAAACCCAAGAGCTATACCGTCGCTGACTGGCCATGGAACAGTAAAACCTCGGGATCCGTACTGCCCGGTTCCCGAGGTTTTACTGTTCCAGGGCGTTTTGCCCCGCGTAGTTACTTAGCTATTCAAGCCGTAAACTCGCGCTTCTTGGCGTAGGCGTGAGCTTTCGCGGCGGCGCCCGGTTGGCCAGCAGGCAATGAGCGCAACAAGCACGGTGACGACCACCAACACCCCGATGGCAAGCGCAGAATCGACCCAGAACTGCTCGGGGTATAGACGGATCAGGGTGTCGCTGAGGTTGAAAGTCCAGGTGCCTTCGGCGAAGAACAACTGGTGGAAACCGGAGAAGAACGTGTTCCACCCGGTAATGGCGATGACCGCGATTCCGGCAATGAGCACCAGGGTCAAGATTGCCCCGGAGAAGAGCGCTCGGCGCACTCCGCCGGAGTAACGGTTGGCCAGGTAGGCGATGAAAATTATGGCCAATACCGCTAGCACTGCCCCGATGACATAGCCCAAACCAATCAGGTTTTTCACGTCAAGCATGTGCTGCACCTCTTGGGCGGTGAACATACTGGAGCCAGTTGGAAGTTTCAATCCAGATAAAAATTCCGGGCCAGCGAAGTTATTCAGGTAGTCCACCCCGTAGCTGCCATAGGTCAGGCGCTCCGGATCGGTGAAGCCGAACTGGTCGCTGGGGAACCCTGGCCGGGCGTAGGCCAGTGCCAAGAACGCTGGGGTGGCGACCAGACGAATCGCGGCGATCAGCGTCAGTACCGGGAAGATGAGTGCAAGCAGCACCTGTGCGGTGCGGGCCAGCGGCGGCTTGGAATTTAGTGCACGTTCGCGGGCCACACGGCGTTTCACCGCTGCCTCGGATGGCTCCGATTCCGGGGCGTAGCTTCCAAAGACACGCGAACGCGCCTGGGCAACTGCGGCGGATGTAGTCTCCGGGTTGTCTTTATTTGGCGCAGCGCTGACCGGCGGCACCGTCTGTTTGGTTTCGTTGAGCGGCGCATCGGTATTGGCGGGTGCCTCGGCTTTCGTGGAGGCCTTCGGCTGCTGCTGTTCCGCGTCGAGTTCATGCGGAAGTTTAATCGCTCGAATGATGTCCTCTACCGGCTCGTCCGCTTTCGGCTTGGCTGCACTCGTAGCTGGCTTGCTCACTGCTGGCTTTGCTGCTGCTGCTGGCTTTGCTGCTGCTGACTTGGCTGCGGCCGGCTTGGCTGCAGTCGGCTTAGCTGCGGCCGCCGGCTTAGTCGCCACCGGTTTGGCCGGCGCAGGATTCGCAACGAGTTTGGTAGCTGCAGGTTTGGTAGCTGCAGGTTTGGCCGTCGCAGACTTCGTGGCCGGCTGCGCCGTGGTTGGATTCGCAGCAGGCTTGGCATCTGAAGTTCCAGGAGCCGCCGGCTTCGCCTCGGCAGGCTTGGACGCTGCTGCTTTGGCCCCTGAGGGGTTCAGGAACGCTGCCTTCGCAGCGGCCGCCGCCTTTGCAGCACGAGCGTCCTGCTGCGCTTTGGCTTGTTTCTTATGCTCTTCAAGGCGTGCCGATAATTCTTCGGCTCGCTGGCTGAGCGTGGCCTTGGTGACCGACTCGTTCGATTCAGCATTGGTGGCCGCGATGGGCATGTCCGGGCCTTCTGGGCCCTTACCACCGGGGGTGTTCTTCGCCGCCTCAGCCATGAGGAGTCCTCCTGCAAATCGCGCGATCTCTGACCATCATAAATAGACGAAACCTGCACAACAGGCCCCGCGGTTTCAGCTTATCCAGCCGATCGCGCCAATCCGCGCATTACCACACCTAAATTAGGACCGTGGTGCGGGAAACGGCAAAGCCAGTCATTCCCATCCGATTAGTAGAAATGCGAAACTGACGGCGGCGGCGCGGCCTACGGTGTAGCGGGAGGTCAGATCCCACGCGAAGCTAAATAAACTCGGTGGTAATTCTTAGATTTCTTCGGCCTCCGGCGGAAGCACTGCCAGCCGTGGGCGAGAATCGAAACGGGTGCCGCGCACCTCGCGGGGTGCAGGTGTTTCGACCGAGTGCTTGGGTTTGCGTTCTTCGCGCACGGCATTCATCAGCGCATGCAATTCATCTTCGTTTTCAATGACCTCGGGCAGGGCGCCGCGCAGCAGGTTCCACCCACTGGGCACCGTGAGCCGGTTGGCGTGCCGGGCGCACAGGTCATAGCAATGCGGCTCGGGGTACTGCGCCAATGGGCCGAGCACGGCGGTCGAATCGGCGTAGTTGTAGGTGAGGGTTGCGCGGGCCGATTCACGGCACGCGGGGCGAGAGCAAAGACGAAGACTTTCCACGGCTTCAAGTCTACTCTTGCTAGCCGTCCTAGCCCGGTAATCTGGTCCGAACGGCCACGTTCGCTCGCGCAAACGTTTACTGTGGAGCCATGGAGCATAATCCCCAGACACCACAGCAGCGCTCGCGCCGCAACCGTCATGGACGCGGACGGCGTGGCCCGTTGATGCCAATGCACCTGCCCGCCTTCCGCACACGACCGGAACGCTTTGACGACGCGGTGATGGCCAGCGCCCAGCGACTAGGCGAACGCTGGGGCCAAAAACTCGCGATCATCGATTTTCGCATCGTCCCGGTACCTGGAGACAAGGTCATGACGCAGGCCGCAGCCGCCGGAGACCGCATGCCGCTGTCTTCTGCACGACCGGCAACGGCTAAGCGCCGTGCCCGGATTTCCATTTACCGGCTGCCATTGGAACAAGCTAGTCATAGCCACACGGAATTAGTCGACCTCGTACACCAGTGTGTGGTGCACGAGGTCGCTAACTTGTGGATGCTTTCGCCCCACGAAGTTGATCCCGAATATTTTCCGGAGAACCCGGATTATTAGTCCTGCTAGCCGCCGACGTTGACGACGATACCGTCACGTCCGACATTGGCTTGAGGCATTGCAGCCCAGGCCAGTGAACGATCCGACCCGAAGATCAACTGGCCAATGTAGGCGTTTGCATCTGCGGAGAAGATCACGGCTTGGGCGTCTTCGGTGATTTCCTTCGGTTTGAACACCACGTTCTGCCCGGTCTTCACCTCAAGTTTGGTCGGCTTTGAAAGCTTCCCATCTTTGTCGACCACAACAGCTTCGACTGAGGCATCGGCGGATGGCGCGGCAATGCTGAATTCACCGGTGCCGTTCGCTGAAATAGGTGCAACCTGCTTTCCCGCCAACGGCATGGAGCTGGCGGCCCAGGCGTTGTCCGAGGAATCCTTGGGATCCGCGCCGCGCACCATGCGCACGCTGCTGGTCACCGGAGCATCAGCTTCCACGACCACGGAGTACGCGCCCGCCTCGAGACCGTTGAGGTCGATGACGCTGGTTGCGTCGGAGGCTACCGCGAGGTTCGAGCCAAGATCCGCCTTGACTTCGCCTTCGGCACCCAAGATCTTCACCTTGAAACCTGCACCCTGCGCACCTGTGGCCGAAACGTGAAGCTGCGGCACCAGTTTCTTGTCATCTTTGCTTAGTTCGTTTCGGTCATTCTTGTTGCCGAGCCAAACGCCCGGAATCACCTGCGTATTGGCTGCCGAAGCATTTGCAGCCACCAGGTCTACCCCGGAAGGCGTCAGGCCGCGCAACGCGGCCTGTTGGACCGAAGCGGTGATCTTTCCGCCGAGGCTGGTGATATCGGCGGACACCGAATCCAAATTCTGGGCGTACCCGCCAAGCACCAAGGCCCGCGAGCTTCCCGGCGCAAGCACGATGTTCTGCAGCGTGGAGGTGTCGATCAGACCCTCCGGGCCGCGCAGATCGATGGAGACCTGAGCGGTGGTGTGGGTCGGGTTCGACAGGTGAAGCACGCTGGTCGCACCGGTATTCGTCAGCAGCCCGGTGAAGCGCCAGTTGGAGGCTGGCGCCTGGCAGGTCGCCGCGGCCAGTCCCGCGAGGTCGCCATCCTTGGCCAAGAAACTGCGCATGGCGCTTCCCCAGGACGGTAGCTCACCCAAGGGTTGCAGGGAGAAGACTTGCGCCTTGTCTCGGCCGTTGGTGGTGTTTACCTTTCCAACCCGACCGGTCAGCCCCTCGTCATCGGCACCCAGAGACTGCGCCGCTTCAGCATCCGGAATGCGTTCGCTGAGCTGGGCCGGATCTGAGCTGCCCAGGTCTCGGAGCGTGGCACCGGGAATTCGCTTGCCCAAGTCTGAGACCAGGGCTGTGCGGATGTTGCTTGAGATTTGTTTTGCACCGGCGGCGAACTGTGGATCGGTACCGTCCACGCCCTTGAGAAGTTGCGGAGTTCCGGCACAGACCGACTGGGCGTCGCCGGCCGGAAGACTGGTCACCGCCGCGGGGAGCGCCGTATTGGACGGTTGTGGTGCAAGCACCGAAGCCGCGGCGACCACGCCACCAGCGGCAATGATGGCCACCAGGCTGAGCAGCACGGCGCCCGCACGACGACGCACCGGAGCAGTTTCCTGGTCCTTACGTGCTGCCTTATTTGCGTCGTCTAGTTTGCGGCGGCGTCGGCTCGCAGTCGGATCTGCGGGCACCGAAGCCTCGCTAGTTTCCGCGGCGCTTAGGATTGCCGGCTGCGCCAGGGCTGCAGCCATTTTCTCTTCCTTGGCTTCAGGATCAGCCTCGGCTTCCGGCTCAGTCTGACGCTTCGGTTCTGGCTTGGCTTGCGGCTGGGCCTTGGCCCGGTCCTTGGCTTCCGCCTTTGCGGTGGCTTTGGCCTCGGCAGCTGCTTTCGCGTCGGCTTTTGCAGTAGCCTTCGCCGCTGCCTTGGCCTCAGCCTTGGCTTCCTTCTCGGCTTTAGCCTCGGCGCGCAATTCAGACTTGCTCTTTGTTTGCCGCGCGTTTACGGCAGGTTCGGCAGCCGGAGTGGATTCCGGCTTCGCCGCAGCCACCGGTTGCGGTGCGGGCTTGGCCGGTTCGGTTGAGGAGCCGGTTTCCGCTGTGGCCGGTTTAGCGGCAGGCTTATCGATGCCGCCCGGGGAGGGGCTTTCGGCTACCGCTGATCCTTGATCCTTAGGTGGTTCCGCAGCATGCGCGGGGTGCCCGGCCTGCTCATTTTTTGCGTCATCCGCGGCGAGCTTGTCGCTGCCGTCTGGGGAGGCGTTATCGGCTACCGCTGATCCTTGATCCTTACGTGGTTCCGCAGCGTGCGCGGGGTGTCCGGCATGCTCGTTTTTTGCGTCATCCGAAGCGGGATTCTTCTCATCACTCACTACTTTTTCTCCTGCTCGGTGTCGGTGTCCGAAATACGGTCACCGAGCTTCGGGGCCAAGGTGTCACGGATCTCGTGCGTCCGTTCGCGAGCCTCCCGACGGCTCAACGGTGTTGAGCTCGTCGCGGGTTCCGCTTCGAAGGCTGGTTCTGCCGGCTCGCTGGCTACGTCGACTTCCCCGTCGGCCGATTCCTCGGCGGCGCGGAAACGATATTCGCTATTTCGGTAGCTAGCGAGGCGACGGGTACTGGGTACCGGGATCGCCAGCAATACCGCGATGAGCAACACGACGCCACCGAGGATCAGCGTAGGCAATGCCAAGGGTTCGAAGTGGGTCAGCGTCAGCTTGCCGCCTTCGGCCGGCACCTCATAGGCCTGCGCCCAGCGGGCATCCGAATCCCGGGGGTACGCTACCGCGCGCAACGGCGCGCCATCGATACTGGCACGCAGCTTTGGATCCTGCGCGGTCGCCAATACAAGCGTGCGCGATGCATCGGCTGCGGGTATTTCAAGATCCTGGATACGCCCGCGGTTGGTGGGCAGTACCTGAACCCGGTCCGACTTGTCGATCAAGCGTGCAAATCCTGCGCCCGCATTCGGCGTGGAGCTTTCATAGTTGACGCGCCAAAGCCATCCGTTGTCGGTTTGCCCCACGGCGGCCAGGCCGGTCGCGGCATCCAGCACACGCACGGTGGCCGAGACGGATTCGCCGGTCTCGTTGAGCACTACAAACCCAACACCCAGATCCCGCAAGGCTTCGCGGGAGTCGAGAGCGGATTCAGATAAAAGCATTGCCACGGCTTCGCGCTGCACGTTGCCCGTGGCCGAAGCCTCGTTTCGTGCGGGGTTCAGCAGCGATCCGCTCAGTTGCGCCACCTGCGAGGAACGGCTGATGGCGTCGAGTGTTTCGCCGGACCCGGTGAGCAGCTGGCTGTCGATCTCGCCCGAAGCCCGCGGGGTGAGCACCAAGGTGCGCTCTGCGGATTCCGAGCGGCCGGCGTCCGCCGCGGTGGCCGGAATCGTCCGTTCCTGCGAGGGAGACACCCGCTGAGCGGCGTTCAGCGCGGTCAAGGTGCCATCTGGATTCTGCGAATTCAGCTGCGCACCGAGTGCCACCGAACCGGCGGCCAATACGCTAACCACGCTCAGCGCTGCCATCAGGCTCAAGACTGCCCGATTCGCCGGATGGCGAAGTGGGCGTGGCTGCTCCTCATGGCGCAAGGCTGCCAGCGCGTTGGCGGCTGCGGCAAGCATGGCGAAGACCGCGAAGGAAACAAACGGCGCGGTGTACGCGCTGACCGTCGTGGACGAGTCCAGGGAGACCGAAATGAAACCGATCCCCCAGCCGGCCACCAAGGACAAGGCTGCGGCCCAGACGAGTTTGCGCGAATTCCGCCGCATGGTGGGGTCCAGGCTAAAGGATGACCCGAGTGCGCCCAATACCGCCAAGATCGCCACAGGCGCGCCCACCAGAGCCGCAGCGACCAAAGCCCACGGTCCGGCAGGCAGGATTCCCCAACCAAGCGGGGCGAGCATTGCGTCAAAGGCCTCGGGGAAGCCCAAAAGCATCTGCCACAGCGGGGCCGGGTTGAATGCCAGCGGTGCACCAGGTTCGGTAAACAACAGTCGTGGGTTGCCCAGTGCCTCGAAAAGCAAGGGCAGGTTCCACACCACGGCCGGCAGCGGAACCCACCACAGCGTGCGCGCCCGGCGCGGAGCCGAAAGCGCCAACACGTAGATCAGCACCACAAGTGCCAAGAAGAAAGGCATTGAACCGGTAGAAATTACCCACAGGATCAGTGCCGCGCAGGCCGAAGCAGTCCAGGCGGAAGTCTTTTTGGTTTGCTCGCTTGTTGCCGGCTTGCCCTCCGGGCGCACATGCGCGTTAAGCGCACGAAGCATGGCCAGGAAGAACAACGGCAGCAGGACGTGAATCAGTACCGAGCCCACCCGGCCGCTGGCCAGGGCCGAAATCAGGGCAGGCTGCAAGGCCCAGATCACGGCGGCGAAGAAACGTACCGCGCGCGAACGGCTCACTACGCCCACGCCCCACCAGGCGGTGAGCGCCGCCAACGGCATGGCCGCCAGGAACAAGACAACCGAAGCCTGGTTCGCGTGGTTGAAGCTCAGCACCGAAAGCAGCCAGTACATGATGTCCGTGTTATCTGGAGCGGCGCTGAAGCCGGTGCCCGCGTTCTGCCACCACGAGGTGGCATTGGCACCGATCTCATTGAGCGTGCGCGACAGCGGACGCATGGAACCGCCGCTCAGGGCGTTGGCACCGATCAGCGAACGCCAGGCGATCAGCGAGGCCGCGGTCGTGATGAGCAATGCGAGAATCAGTGACAGCACCGCGGTGGTCCGCGGCGGCCGAGCAATTCGGACAAAGTCCGAGAAGTTCTCTCCGCTTGGCTCCACCATGCCCTCGGCGCCGGAGCCATCTCCGTAAACCTGCGAGTCGTCCGCACCGCTTGACAGGTTTCGCCGGTACTCGCGCACGGCGCTATTCGAAGTCATCAGCTTGCGCACCTGGCCACGTGGCACCTTGCGGATTTGCTTGGTCCCGCGGCGCGAGGAAGCCAGCTTCACCGGCGAGAACAAGCCCCGCAAGGTCGAGCCCAAATGGCTGAACCCATGGCCCGGATCCTTGGCTAGAAGAGCCAAAAGGAAGTGCCCGATGCCGCCCAAAAGCAGGCCTAGCCAAAGAAATGGGAGCCCCAAGGTCGGTGCGAACTTCAGCCGCTGAAAGACCTCAGCGCGGCGTGCTTCGCCCGGTCCAGCCAGCGAGTCGACCACATCGACCTGATGGTAGACCTTCGCGGAGGGAACGACCACCACACGGTGCCCAGCCAGGCGGTTGCGCCAGCATAGATCCACGTCGTCGCCGCGGCCTGGCAGCGCCGGGTCGAAACCACCTAATTCTTCAAAGACGTCGCGGCGGATAAACATTCCGGCCGAGGATACGGCAAAGTAGTCGCTTCGCCCGTCGTACTGTCCCTGGTCGACTTCGTCGATATCGATCATCGTCAGGCGCTGCGCCTTGCGGTCCACGCTGAGCCCGACTTCGGCCAAGCGGCGAGGATTGTCGATGTCCAGGATCTTGCAGCCTGCAATGGTCACGGATTCGGAGGCTTCGACCGTACGCGTCAGTTGTTCTAGCGCGTCGGGAGCCGGCATCGAATCGTCGTGGATGATCCACAGCCACTCGTCGCGATCTGCACGAGCTTCGGGCAGGGAATCAACCGCTTCTTGAACCGAAAGTCCCAACGACCCCGCAGGGGCCGAGAGCAGGGTCGCATTGGAAGGAAGATTTGCTTTTAATACCTGGCGTGAAGCGTCTTGGGATGACGCATCGACCCCGAGGTACCGTTCAATCGGCCGGGACTGGTTTCGCAGTGCGGCTAAAGTTCGGGGTAAAAAGTCAGCGCCATCGTGCGCGGCAACGATGGCGGTGACATGAATTGGCGGTCGAATTAGATTGCTCGTTTCCGTAGTCGGCGGCGTTCGCGCTCGGAGAGCCCTCCCCAGATGCCGAAGCGCTCGTCGTTGCTCAGCGCGTATTCCAAACATTCTGAACGTACAACACAGGCACCGCAGACACGCTTAGCGTCGCGGGTCGAACCGCCCTTTTCTGGGAAAAATGCTTCGGGGTCGGTCTGCGCGCACAAAGCGCGGGCCTGCCAACCGAGCTCGCCTTCGTCGACTTCGCCACCGACGCCGAGCCAAACGGCCTTGATGCTTTCGCGAACCTGTTCGTCTTCATCCAGCTCCGGAGCCCACGACCCTGCGGTCGATCCGCCTTCGGTTTCCGCTGGCGCATGCTCCCGTAGGAAGTCTTCTGCGGCGTTCTCCAGATCTGCGGCAACCGCAACACGTGCGGATTCACCAGCCTGTGGATCGACAAACCAGTCCGATGGTGCACCCTCAACCCCGTATTGGGCGGACGCTACAGCCGATGTCGAAAAATCGGAGTACCCCTGCTCCAGCTTCGTCATGTTGATGTTGACCTTTCGATTGGTTTGAGAAGATCGAGCCATCCGTGCTCCCGATCCATACGTCTCTATTTATTCCATCGAAATAGTGAAACGATGGACGAGCCGAACTCACCATCTAATTACAGCCGTGTAACTCGGTCATAGTCAAGCGGGGAGGATATTCTATGGAGAGTTCTCAGGAAACTCTCGGCACAACACGCCGCGAAAGACACCAATGAATCCGGCGAGTCGCAACTTCCGCGAATTGTCGGTAAATTCTCAGTAAATTATTTAAGGTGGAAAATGCCGTTCAACTCCGCTAAGGGAGCCTTTGCCGAAGGTCTGCTAGCACCGCGCCGGGCCTCGGCCACACCATGGCTCACCTGGTACTCGACTTCCGGCGAAAGAATCGAGCTGTCGGGCAAGGTCTTTGACAATTGGGTCGCTAAGAGCGCAAACCTTCTGGGCGAGATTTTCGACCTCGACGAAGAATCGATAGTGGTCTTGGACCTCAGCGCGCACTGGAAATCCCTGGTCCTGGCGCTTGCTTCCCTGCATCACGGAGCCACCTTGGTTTCCGCCGAACATGGCCAGGCGGCCGAGGCGCAACTTTGGATCACCAGCAACCCAACAGATGAGCGCATTCCCGGCGCTGCGGAAATCTTGGCGGTCAACCCCGCAGCCATGGCGCTGTCTTTCGGCGCCGATCTAGGCCCGGTGGCCGAAGACTACAACGCCAATGTGCGCACCTATGGGGACCAGTTCTACCCCTCGGCGGTATCCGGCTCACGAATCAGCCTCATCACCGCCGGCGGCCAAGAGCTGTCTAACGCAGAATTATTTGCCGCCGAAGCACCGGCCCGCGGCACCATCTTGGTGCGCGCAGATATCCCGGTTCTTGACCTGCTGCCTTACGCGGTGGCGCAGTGGAAGGCCGGCGATACGATCGTATTGGTCGATGAAACCATGGAGGTGAGCGACCGGCTTCGCGAGGGCGAGAAAATCAGCCACGATTACCTACTCGCTGATTAGCTCTTCCCAGTGGGGATGGTGCCGGTGTCCGGGGAAACGGCCTGGGTGCCGGCAGTCTTCTCGTGATGGGCCAAAAGCTCATGGTCGTGGGCAAACTTCCCCTCTTGATCCATCTCGGCGCCGAAGACCCAGAAACGGTATGCGAAGAAACGGAAGATGGTGCCCAGCACCAAGCCAACAACGGAGCCGGCAATAAATACGCTGGTCGGGTCGGTCAGGTTCAAAACGTACTTGGTGAACCAAACACAGGCGGCGGCGATGCCCAGCCCGATGGCGTTCATAATCAGGAACATCACCAGTTCGCGAGCGACATTTGCCTGGCGGCGGTGGCGGAAGGTCCAAAAGCGATTGGCCACCCACGAGAACAAGGTCGCGACGATGCCGGCGATGATCTTGGCTTTTACCTGCGAATCGCTCATCGGTCCATGCAACAACCACACATAGATTCCGGAGTCGATGATGAACGCAATTCCACCGACAACGCCGAACTTCGCCACTTCGCGCCAGAGCAGCGAAATGAGTCCAGCTAGTTTTCGTGAGATGCGCTCGAACATTTTCCTCCAGACGTTTCGTCGCTCTTGCTGACCCAATTTCGAATCAGCAAGACCTAGAGATCGTCAGAATCCCGGGAAGTGCAGTTCCCTCGGTTATCGGTTTAGTGTTGCCCCGAATACGCAATGGCATGAGGGCACATCTGCCTATTTTATCCGCATTTCCTGACAATTCCCCGGATTTGGTGAGTAATCAGTCACCGCGAGGACGGGAAGCCAGAACTATTTCGATAACCTAGAGGGGTGAGCTTCCCTAAAATTGGTGTGATTGGCGGCGGGCAACTAGCCCGAATGATGGCCCCAGAGGCCCTGAACCTCGGATTTGAACTGCATGTTCTCGCCGAAGGCCCGGACGTATCGGCGGCACGTTGCGTGCCCGATGCGCCCATTGGCGACTACAAGGACTTGGCGACCCTGCGCGCCTTCGCCCAGGGTAAAGACGTGGTGACCTTCGACCACGAGCATGTTCCCAATGAGTTCCTCACCACACTCATTAATGAGGGGATCAATGTCCAGCCCCGCCCAGAGGCCCTGATCCACGCGCAAGACAAGCTGGTGATGCGTGCTGCGATTGAGAAGCTCGGACTTCCAAACCCGGCGTGGGCCAAAGTGGAAAACGTAGCCGAGCTGATTGCCTTCGGTGAGCAGACCGGGTGGCCGATCGTGCTCAAAACCCCTCGCGGCGGCTACGACGGCAAGGGCGTACGCATGTTGGAGAACGCCGAACAGGCGCGTGAAGCCGAAGCCTGGTTCGCCAACGGCGCCCTGCTGGCCGAAGACAAGGTGGATTTCACCCGTGAGCTCTCGGCCATGGTCGCGCGCACTCCTTCCGGCGAGCGGAAAGCCTGGCCGGTAGTCCACACCATCCAGGTTGACGGCGTCTGCGACGAAGTGATTGCACCGGCCCAAGACATCTCGGCGGAAACCGCGGCTACCGCCTCAAACGCTGCCATGCGCATCGCCGAAGAGTTTGGCGTCACCGGCGTCATGGCAGCTGAGCTTTTCGAAACTCCGGGACAGGGTGCCGGTTTCGTCATCAACGAACTTGCCATGCGCCCGCATAACACCGGGCACTGGACCATGAACGGTTCGGTCACCAGCCAGTTCGAGCAGCACCTTCGTGCAGTCTTGGACTTGCCGCTGGGTGAAACCCGCGAACTTGGGTTGACCGTGATGAAGAATTTCCTCGGCGGAGCCAACCAGGATCTGTTCTCCGCATTCCAGGCCGCATTGGCCGCCGCGCCGGATGTCAAGGTACACGCCTACGGAAAATCGGTGCGTCCCGGACGCAAGATCGGACACGTTAATGTGGTGGCCGAGGATGGCCAACGCGTAGAAGAACTACGTGAACGCGCCGACCGGGTCGCGAGCTTAATCCGTGATGGCATCACCCCGACCGCCTAGGCTTTCAGCAAGGCTCGCTCATTTTGGGCCACGATCTTCAAGGACATAGATTCTAATGACTGAAACAGCACCACTTGTCGGACTCGTCATGGGTTCGGACTCCGACTGGCCGGTTATGCGGCTGGCCGCCGAGGCGCTTACCGAATTCGGTATCCCCTTCGAAGCTGACGTCGTTTCGGCGCACCGTATGCCCACCGAAATGATCGAGTACGGCCAGCGCGCCCACACCCGTGGCCTGCGCGTGATTATCGCCGGCGCCGGTGGCGCCGCGCATCTGCCGGGCATGCTCGCCTCGGTGACGCCGCTTCCGGTGGTGGGTGTTCCGGTACCATTAGCCAAGCTCGATGGAATGGATTCCCTCTTGTCGATCGTGCAGATGCCTGCCGGCGTGCCAGTGGCTACCGTCTCCATTGGCGGTGCCCGCAATGCCGGCCTGTTAGCTGTGCGTATGCTGGCATCGGGAACCGACGAGCTCGCCAAGTCGTTACAGGTTAAGTTGCTAGCCTTCGCAGATTCGCTGCGCGATTCTGCGTATGCCAAGGGCGCCGCGTTGCGTGCCGAGGTAGCAAACGAGAACTTCTCTTCCTAAGGAAAGTCACAAAGTACATGGGTTCTGCCAGCCACCGCGCTCCAAGTCCGCTCAGGAACCCGGAGACGATTTCGTCTCCGGCCCGGAGCAAACGCGCCCTAATACTGGTCGTCTTGACCATTATTTTCCCGGGTAGCGCTCAGCTGATTGCGGGTAACCGCAAGCTGGGACGCATCGCGGTCACGATCACCATGCTCTGCTGGGCCGCGCTCATTGGGCTCGCAGTCATCTACTTCATTGACCGTTCGATCATCCTGGGTTGGGTTGCGCACCCGAACTTCCAGTTGTTCTTGATCATCGTGCTTTCGGTGCTGGCCGTCGGCTGGCTGATCATGTTCCTGAATACACTGTTCATCATCCGGCCCCGAATGCTGGCACCGGGAATGCGCGCAATCGTCTCCATTTTCACGTTGGCTGCGGTCATCGCGACCAGCGGCATCTTCGTCTATGGTGCCTCGATCCTGAACACCGGACGCGAGACCATCGTCAAGGTCTTCGATGCGGGTCCTGCTTTTGACCCGGTGGATGGCCGCTACAACATCGCGGTTTTCGGCGCCGATTCCGGCTCGAACCGAGATGGCGTGCGTACCGACTCCATCGCGCTGCTTTCGGTGGATGCCAAAACCGGCAAGTCACTGATGATCTCGGTGCCGCGTAACTTCCAGAATGCCCGCTTCGCCGAGGGTTCGCCCATGGCTGAGGTCTACCCCGACGGGTACAGCTGCGGGGACGAGTGCCTGTTCAATGCGATCTACCGCGACGCGGTAGATAACCACGCGGATCGATTCCCGGATTCGGTGAAGAACGTCGGTGCGCAGGCCGCCATGGATGCCTTGACCGGGACCACCGGGCTCGAGGTCCAGGGCTATGTCATGGTCGACATGGCCGGCTTCGAAAACTTCGTTGACGCCCTCGGTGGAGTCACCATCGACTCTGGCGGCTGGGTCCCCTACAACGGCAAGAAGTGGGAAGGCTCGCTGGTCAATACCCATTGGTTCGCCCCGGGCGAGCAAACCTTCAACGGCAAGGACGCGCTCTGGTTCGCTCGTTCGCGTGACTTCACCGATGACTACCACCGCATCAAGCGGCAGCAGTGCCTGCAGCAGGCAATCATCAAGCAGTTCACCCCGCAGACCATTCTGAGCAACTTCAGCAGCATCATGCAGGCAGGCGAGCAGCTGGTCGAGACGAACATTCCCGCCAGCCAGCTCAGCTCCTTCGTGTCGGTGGCTGACAAGGTATCGGGCACGCCGTTCAGCCGCTTGACCCTGGGCGCGCCGGACTTCGAGCGTTCGTTCTCCACCTATCCTGACTTCGGCAAGATCGATGATCGCATCACCAAGATCATTGAAAAGCAGAACGCTCCGGAGAAGCCCAAGGAATCGAAGGAATCCAAGGAGCCTGCCAAGTCCAAGGACACCACCGAGGCCGGAGGTTCGGCCGAACCATCCGAAAGCGCCGAGGAAGAATCCACCAGCATCAACGACGCTCCGAAGCTGTCCAACGGTGAACAAGAAACCTTCACGCAGCGCGACGGCAGCCCGATCGACGAGCAGTATCTGGTGGAACTTGAGATGATCGGCCAAACGACCCGCCTGGCGCAGATCGCTGCAAACAACGACGAATGCTCGGTGCCTTAATCAGCATTCAAGGTTTCGCCCACGGTTAAGACCCCCCGACCGTTTTGAAACCACTATCGTTTGTGAAAATTGAAGGGTGCAAAACGTGTTTGAGTTGAAAAATTCCATTCGGGACTATCACTGGGGTTCGAAGCAGGATATTACCGAGTTGCTGGGTCAGCCGGCACGGCTCAGCCCACAGGCCGAGCTGTGGCTCGGCGCCCACCCCGGATGCCCGAGCGTGCTCGTCGACTCCGGCCGGCCACTGCACGAGGCAATTGCGGCCGATCCGGTGAATATGCTCGGCGAGCAGGTCAATGAACGCTATGGCCGTCTGCCCTTCTTGTTCAAGGTGCTCTCCGCCGCTCAGCCCCTATCGATCCAGGTGCACCCGACCCTGGAGCAGGCGCGGGAACGTTTCGCCAAGGAAGATGCCGCCGGTGTCCCCCGTGATGCGGCAGAACGCAACTACAAGGACGACAATCACAAGCCCGAGATGCTCTATGCGCTCACCGATTTCGTGGCGCTCTCCGGATTTCGCGTGCCCGAGGAGATCATCGCGGATTTGCGCCTCTTCCTGCCCCGGCTATCCACCACGGAGACGGCCCTCACCGAAAACCTGATTGCGGCTTTGCAGTCCCCCGACCCGCTGGCACGGGCGCTGAATCTCGTGCTCACCTCGGGCACCGGTATCAGCGATCTGGTGCTCACGCTCTGCGGGACCATTACCGCGGACCCGGTCCTGCAGGAAAATGTGCAGTTCGCCGAGCTGGTGCGGATCAACGAGATCTATCCTGCGGACGCCGGGGTCCTCGTCGCCTTGCTGCTGAATCTGGTGTTCTTGAAGCCTGGCGAAGCGATTAGCCTCGGTGCCGGAAACGTCCACGCCTACCTGCGCGGGCTTGGCATCGAGGTGATGGCCAACTCGGACAACGTGCTGCGCGGCGGGCTGACCAGCAAGCATATCGATGTTCCGGAACTGCTCGAGGTGACCATCGCCGAGCCCTCCGCGGCACCGCTCTTGCAGGGCACTGCGGTTTCGGAGCACTCCCAGCTCTTCCAGCCGGCCTTCGACGAATTCCAGCTCCAGGTGGTGGACACCGCGGCGCCGCAGATTCGCACCGAGCTGCAATTGCACGGTGCCGCGCTGGTGCTGTGCACGGCAGGCGAGTTCAGCCTGGAAACCTCATCCCAGACCCTCCAGGTCTCCCGTGGCGGGTCGGTGTTCATTGCCGCCCATGAATTGCCGGTGACCGCGGTATCCGCGTCCCCGGGCGCGGCCACGCTCTTTGCCGCCAGCGCACAGGGCAAATAGCGCCAACTAGCCCATAAACGAGTCGAGCCGCAGATCGCCCTTTCGGGAAATCTGCGGCTCGACTCGTTTAATGATTTTTAGCGGGTGTAGGCTTCCCACTTGTCCTGCTGGTGCTCACCATCGACGAAACGGATGGTGCCGGACTTGGCACGCGTCACGATCGACTGGGTGTGGATGCGCCCGTTCTTGTAGCGGACGCCGCGCAGCAGGTCGCCATCGGTGATGCCGGTGGCTGCGAAGTAGCAGTTATCGCTGGTAACCAGGTCGTTGGTGGTCAACACGCGGCCCAGCTCGTGGCCCGCGTCGATGGCCTTCTGCTTCTCATCGTCATCGGTTGGCCACAAGCGGCCCTGGATCACGCCGCCCATGGCCTTGATGGCGCATGCGGTGACGATGCCCTCTGGAGTGCCGCCGATACCCATCAGCGCGTCCACGCCGGTGCCCTCGCGAGTGGCCGCGATGGCGCCGGCGACGTCGCCGTCCATCAGCAGCTTGGTGCGGGCGCCAGCGGCACGGATCTCCTCGATCAGCCCGGCATGACGTGGGCGGTCGAGCAGGGTCACGGTGATCTGGCTGATCTTCTTGCCCTTGGCCTTGGCGATCAGGTGCAGATTCTGCTTCACCGGCAAACGCAGGTCAACGAGGTCCGCGGCTTCCGGGCCGGTCACCAGCTTCTCCATGTAGAACACTGCCGAAGGGTCGAACATCGAGCCTCGGTCGGCCACGGCCAGCACAGACAGGGCGTTGTTCAGGCCCAGGGCGGTCAGGCGAGTGCCGTCGATCGGGTCTACCGCGACGTCGCATTCGGCTCCCGAGCCGTTGCCGACCTGTTCACCGTTGAAAAGCATCGGAGCTTCATCTTTTTCGCCTTCGCCGATGACTACCACGCCGTTGAAATTCACGGAGGAGAGCAGGCCGCGCATGGCGTCCACTGCGGCGCCGTCGGCTGCGTTCTTGTCACCGAAGCCAACCCAAGGGGATGAAGCAATGGCTGCCGCTTCCGTGGCACGCACCAGCTCCAAGGCAAGGTTGCGGTCCGGCTCCGAGTCGGTTACCGACAGTCGGGGAGAAAGGTGGGCATAATTGTTGTTTTCGGTCACGAAAGATCCCATCACTGAGTCGTAGTCATTGCGCCTATGCAAACAACTCCATCATATCCCCATCGATTTTCAGCATGTAATTCATGTCGTGCGCGCCGGAGCGCAGACAACGTGTGTTTGGGCACCTCGGTTCGATTTGCACAGGAACATCGGGGAGAATGGACTCGTGCAGCCAGAGAACACTCCCCAGAATGACGCCCAGACCGGCGCGCAGCCGGTCCGCCGCGACCTGAACGACCCCAAAGCAACCTTTGAGGATCTTCCGTTCACCCCGGTACTCACCGAGAAGCAGTCGAAGCGCGCCAACCAGACATTCAAGGGCATGGTCCTGTCCATTGGCTTCACCGTCGCGGTGCTCATTCCGTTGCTGCTGCTGAACCCTGGCACCAAGGAAGAAAATTTCCAGCACGCGGTTGATCTGCAAAAGGTGGCTAGCGACGCTTCCGGCATTGCAGAATTCGAGGTATTCGCCCCGCAGGTTTCCGGCGAGGATTACGCGAATTTCGCCCGCTGGAAGAGCAACCAGGTGCAGGACATCTCTTACTGGGAGTTCGGACTGGTGATGAGCGAAACGAACTTTGTCTACGTTCGCCAGACTGCCGACGCGAATCCCACATGGATTGCGCTGGTCACCGATAATGCTGCCCCCACCGACGAACGCATCGTCGACGGCTCGAAGTGGGAGGTCCGAGTTAAGGACGAGACCACCTACATGATTTCGGAACGCGAAGAGTCCACGCTGATCGTCTCCAGCGACACCGGCGAAGAAGAAATTATGGCAATTGTGCAGGCGGCCGAGGCGCAGATCTCGTAATTTTCGCTTCACCGTGGACATCAGTGCGACCTAACTCTGGACCTCAAGCGTAGAATTTCAGTTATGGATTCTGAACACAGCCAGACACCGTTGACCCCTCAAGAAGCTTGGAAAAAGCTCACCGAAGGCAACAGTCGATTCATCCAAGGCGCCACAGAGCACCCCAACCAGGACGGTGCTCGACGTCAGTCCCTCGTGACGGGACAAGAACCTTTCGCCGTCATTTTCGGTTGCTCCGACTCCCGCCTTGCTGCGGAGATCATTTTTGATGTGGGACTGGGCGACGTCTTCGTGGTGCGCACCGCCGGCCACGTGCTGGACCCGGCAAGCCTCGGCTCGCTGGAATTCGCCGTGGACATCCTCAACATCCCGCTGATCGTGATTCTCGGACATGACAGCTGCGGTGCCGTGACCAGCGCGATCAAGGCCAAGGAATCGGGCATTATGCCCAAGGGCTTCGTGCGCGACCTGGTCGAACACATCATCCCTTCGGTCTTCGCCGCCGAAAGCGCCAACATTACCGATGTCAACGGCACCGTCGTCGAGCACGTCAAGCAGACCACCGCCAGGTTGGTTGATCTGTCGAGCATCATCGAAACCGCAATTGCCGAAGGACGTACCGCAGTGGCCGGCGTTGCCTACAAGCTAGCCGAAGGCGAAGCGCAGCTGGTCTCCAATATGGGCCTGAAATAATCGAAGTGACCCGCGGATTTTCCGCGGGTCACTGCATTTAATCCCGAGCTTATTCCCGGTTTTCGTTAACCTCACTGATGACTGTGATCTTTGAGGCAGATCCCTGTTCCGGCACTCGTTCCAGGCGTATGGTGAGCCTCATGAGCAACAGCGAAGAATTCCGAATTGAACATGACACCATGGGCGAGGTCCGAGTCCCGGCCCAGGCCCTGTACCGTGCCCAGACCCAGCGTGCTGTAGAGAACTTCCCGATCTCGGGCAAGACGCTGGAGTCTGCCCACATCAAGGCGCTCGCGCAGGTCAAGAAGGCCGCCGCACGCGCCAATGAAGCCTTGCAGGTGCTGGACACCGAACGCGCAAACGCCATCGTAGCGGCCGCTGACCAGGTGGCCACCGGAAAATTTGATGCGCACTTCCCGATCGACGTCTTCCAGACCGGTTCCGGCACCAGCTCGAATATGAATACCAACGAGGTCCTGGCCGAATTGGCGACACGTGCGCTGAAGGAGTCGGGAAGCGAAACGGAAGTCCACCCGAACGACCACGTCAACGCCTCGCAGTCTTCCAATGACGTCTTCCCCACTTCGGTGCACGTAGCGGCCACCAACGCGCTACTCAACGACCTGCTCCCGGCCCTGGCAACGCTTGCCACTTCGCTGGAGGCAAAGAAGTCCGAGTTCAAGGACGTGGTGAAGTCCGGGCGCACCCACCTGATGGACGCCACCCCGGTCACCCTGGGCCAGGAATTCGGCGGATACGCGGCACAGATCCGCTACGGCATCGAACGCGTCGAGGCTGCCCTGCCGCGCGTGGCCGAGGTCCCGCTAGGCGGCACCGCGGTGGGGACCGGCATCAACACCCCGGACGGCTTCCCGCAGCGCGTCCTGGAATTCCTGCGTGAAGATACCGGCCTGCCGATCACCGAGGCGCGCAACCACTTCGAGGCCCAAGCGAACCGCGATGGCCTGGTCGAGGGTTCCGCCGCATTGCGCACCATCGCGATCTCGATCATCAAGATCGCCAACGACCTGCGTTGGATGGGTTCGGGCCCGAACACCGGCTTGGGCGAGATCGCGATTCCTGATCTGCAGCCCGGCTCCTCGATCATGCCCGGGAAGGTCAACCCGGTGATCTCCGAGGCAGCCATTCAGGTTGCAGCCCAGGTCATCGGCAATGACACCGCGATCGCTTGGGCCGGCACCAACGGCGCCTTCGAGCTCAACGTCGGCATCCCGGTGATGGCTTCGAACCTGCTTGAATCCATTCGCTTGCTGGCCAACGTCTCGACGGTGATGGCCGAGAAGATGATCGATGGGATTACCGCGAATGTGGAACGTGCGCGTTTCCTCGCCGAGGCTTCCCCCTCGATCGTGACTCCGCTGAACAAGCTCATCGGCTACGAAAATGCTGCGAAGATCGCCAAGAAAGCGGTCGCCGAGGGCCTGACGGTCCGCGAAGCAACCGTTGCGCTGGGTTTTGTGGAGCGTGGCGAAGTCACCGAAGCACAGCTTGATGAGTTGCTGGATGTTTCCACGATGACGGGCAAATACTAGGAGCGAAGGCCAACCCCTTCGTGGCGCTCCAGGTCCTGACGCGGGCGGCCACCGGAGATTCCCGGTGGCCGCCCGCGTGCATTCGCCGGGGCAGTGAGCTTAGAGCTTGATCCAATAACGGCGTTGCGGCTCCTGAAGCCCGAACGGTTCGGCGATCTCGGCTACCGGGCAGACACGTTCCAGCACCCCGCCGCAGGCCTCGATGGTTCGTGCCGAAGCGATATTCGAGTCGGCACAGGTAAGCAGCACTTCTTCGAGGCCACGTTGGCGAGAAATCTCGAGCATTTCGGCGAGCGCCCGCTTGGCCAGGCCGGCTCCGCGTGCACTGGGGCGCAGCCCGTAGCCGATATGCCCTCCGACCTGTTTGAGGGATTCGTTGATTAATGCGTGGCGCAGGCTGACCGCACCGAGGTATTCGCCCTCGCGTTCCAGCCAGAGAGTGCTCTGGTTGACGAAGCCTTGCGGCGGGAGGATTGAGTCGTCGCTGAGGTCCTTGAGCAGTCGTACCCAGCTGGCAAAATCCTCGGGCTTCTCCAACTCCCACCCGAACCTTTCGGCAAAGAATACCGAGGCTCCCTGCTGGTCCTCGCCATTCCATTCCCGGTTGCTCGCGAGCCATGATTCGTGAAGATGCGTGCTCGGTTCGAGCAGCTGTAGCAAAGTCATAGGGCCGATCCTAGTAGTTTCTGGCCGTCCCCCGCCATTGTCGGCAGGTGCCGTCCTGTGTTCCCGATTACTTAAGTTGCACTGTGTGCATCATGAGTGCAAAACTGCATCTTGTGAATAAAAGTGCAACGAACGATTCCGAACCGGCTGCGGCACCTGCCGGGCTCAGCGCACGCATGCAAAAAACGCGCCTTTCGATCACCCAGCACGCACGTGAGCTCACCGCCGAATACGGCTTTGCCGGATTCACCGTGGATCAGCTCTGCGCGGCGGTGGGCATTTCGCGCCGCACCTTTTTCAACTACTTCGCCACAAAGATCGACGCGGTCTTCGGGCACGTTGATGACGGGGTGCCGCACGGCGCAATGGATCGGTTCATGGCCGCCCGGCCGGCAGGAATCACCGGGATCTCCCCCACCCTGCAGGCGGATCTCGTCGCACTGATCATCGAACAGCTGAACCGCGACGAACAGGCTATCCGCAGCACCCAGGGATTCTTCGCAGCCGTGCATCGCGAACCCGAATTGCTCGAACGCATGATGCAGGTGGGCCCCGAGCGGCAAGCCGAATTCATGAAGCTCATCGCCCAGCGCGAAGGCGTCGAGGCGGACCATCCGGGTCTCGCGCTGCTTGTTCATTCATTGCAGTTCGCCACGTTCAAAGCCATCGACCGTTTCCTCGAATCCGAGCGCGAACGAAGCCTGGCCGAAGAATTCCTCACAGTCATCGAGCTGGCTCGGGAATTGTACTGCCAGCCCTTAACGCGTTCCTAGACGGACGCCAGAACCACCAGCCACCCATAAATCTCGCAAGGACCCACGCATGTCAACGACCACCGAGTCCCGGAAAACCCCGGAACCGGCGCCGCTGCTCCTGACGCAACGGCGTATCTGGATCATCTTCTCCGCGCTGATCGCCGGAATGATGCTCTCCTCCCTCGACCAGACCATTGTTTCCACCGCCATGCCAACCATCGTGGGGCAGCTCGGCGGCGTCGAGCACCAGGCCTGGATCACCACCGCCTACCTGCTGGCCACCACCATCGTGATGCCGATCTACGGCAAATTCGGTGACGTGCTCGGCCGGCGCAACCTGTTTTTGATCGCCATCGCGCTGTTCACCCTGGCCTCGGTGGGTGCCGCGTTTGCCGGCACCTTCTGGATGTTCGTCTTCTTCCGCGCCATGCAGGGCCTGGGCGGCGGCGGGCTGATGATCCTCTCGCAGGCCATCATCGCGGATATCGTCCCGGCCTCCGAGCGCGGCAAGTACATGGGCCCGCTGGGCGCCATCTTCGGCATCTCGGCCGTCGCAGGTCCCCTGCTTGGTGGATTCTTCGTAGATCACCTGACCTGGCAGTGGGCCTTCTACATCAACATCCCAATCGGGATCGCCGCGTTCCTGATCGCCTGGTTCGCGCTGACCATCCCGAACAAGAAATCCACCAAGAAGATCGACGTCTTGGGCGTGCTGCTGCTCTCGGCCGCCACCACCTGCCTGATCTTCTTCACCGACTTCGGCGGCTCGAAGAACCATGGCTGGGCAGCCCTGGAAACCTGGGGTTGGGGCCTTGGCATGCTGGCAGCCGCCGTGCTGTTCGTGGTCGTCGAAGCCCGTGCGGAAGACCCGATCATTCCGCTCTCGCTGTTCAAGAACCGGATCTTCATCAACGCCACCGCCATCGGATTCACCCTGGGCCTGGGCATGTTCGCGGCGATTGCCTTCGTTCCGACCTTCCTGCAGATGTCCTCTGGCACCTCCGCCGCGGTCTCGGGGCTGCTCATGGTCCCGATGATGATCGGCATGATGGGTACCAGCATCTTCTCGGGTATCGCAATCACGAAGTCCGGCAGGTACAAGGGCTACCCGATCGCCGGTGCCCTGGTCACCGCGCTGGCGATGCTCGCGTTCACCTCGCTGAGCGCCAGCACCCCGTTGTGGCTGATCTGCGTGTACCTGTTCGTCTTCGGCGCGGGCCTTGGCCTGATCATGCAGGTTGTTGTGCTTGTGGTGCAGAATGCGGTGGACCCGATAATGGTCGGCACCGCCACGTCGACGAACAACTACTTCCGCGAGGTCGGTGCCTCGTTGGGCGTGGCGATCTTCGGTGCCATGTTCACCAACCGACTCTCCGAGAAGCTCACCGAGGTGTTCACCGCTTCCGGGGCAAGCGCCACGGACGCCGGCAATGCGACCGCGACTCTGGATCCGCAGACCCTGGCCAAGCTGCCGGAGCAAATGCGCGATGGGATCGTGACCGCCTATGCCGATTCGCTGGCCCCGGTGTTCTGGTACCTGATCCCGTTCATCCTCATCGCCTTCGTCTTGGCCTTGCTGCTCAAGCAGGTTCCGCTCTCGGACACCGCTGGCATGGTGGCACGTGGCGAGGCGATTGGTGGCGAGGAAGCCAAGCTACTTGAAGATGCAGAACGACAAGCAAGGTTGGTGAATCAGCCTCCGCAAGGTGAGTCGGAGCAGGATGCAGCTACCGCCCCGAAAAGCGACGAACGCCCTAGGGTGTAGCTAGCCTCGTGCTAGGCGCCGCCCCGCACCTGCGATTCCTTTCCCCAGCCTGCTGGGAGATGAGGAATCGCTCGTGCGGGGCGTTGTCGTTTTCCAAAGTCTTCTTGTTTACCAAGCGAAGGGCAGGCAAACGACTTATGCGCTTCCGGGGAATCGCAAACTACACCTTGCTCTAGGCGGCGAAATACCCTCCGGGGCGCGGATTCAGCGCCCAGTCGATGGCCCGCTCGTGCAGCGGCGGCAGCCGCGGGCGGTCATCGAGTTCGAAGTAGCCGACTTCCACGTTTTCATCATCATTTATTTCCGCAGTGCCGCCCAGATGCCTCGCCCGGAAGACCACATCAAGATACTGGGCGTGGTCCCCGTTCGGATAGGTCGCCGGCGCGGTGACACCGATGCCCAGCAGGTGGGTCAGCTCGCAGTCGATGCCGGTCTCTTCGTGGACCTCGCGCACCGCGGTGTGCGAGGCTTCTTCGCCGGGATCGATAATTCCTGCCGGCAGGGTCCACAGCCCGTTATCTGCCCGGCGAACCAGCAAGACCTTAGTTCCGTCCAGCACGACGACCTTCACCCCGCTGAGCCAGAGCATGTCATGGCCGATATGGGTACGCAGTTCGGTGATGAATTCCGGAGTTGCCATGGGCCTATCGTGTCATAAGCAGGGCCAGGGCCGCACCGAGGATCATGAACGGGCCGAAGGCCACCGCCGACTTGGCAGTGAGCTTCCGCGCGATAATTCCCGCCAGCACCACCAGGCTGGCGAGCACAAAGGCAAATACGCTGCCCACGAATAACGCGGGCAGCGAGAAGTAGCCGAGGTTCAAGCCGAGCACCGCGGCCAACTTCACGTCGCCCATGCCCATTGACCCGCGCGAGACCAGCGCGAGCACCAAGTAGGCCCCGCCCAGAATGACGGCGCCGAGCAGCGCCCAGAGCAAAGGCATGTAGGCTGCCCGCACCGCGCTGAGCCCCAGCAAGAGCAGCGCACTGGCCGCGGCCCAACGCAGCAGCCAGCGGTTCGGCAACCGGTGGCTTTTCACATCGGCCACCGCCAGCGACACCCCGAAGCCCAGAAAGCAGGCGCAGAACAGCATGAGCAGCAACGCCGCACCCACCGATTCCTGCCAAATACCGATCATGGTTAGAGCATAAGCGGGCAGGGACTTGGACTCTAGTGGTGCTTGTGGGGTTGTGAATAACTTGAGCGCTTCTACACTTGAATTATGACCCAGCCAGCAGCACCGCAGTTGTTCCCCGAACATCCGGCACCCGATTCCGCGGCGCGCCGGCGCTTCCGTGCACTGGCCCGCTCGGCTCCCTGGCTGAGCACCTCGCTGCGGCTGGAACTCGATGTCCCGCCGGCCTTCGCCCAGCACTCGCTATCGGGCACGCTGGGCATGATCCTGCGCGGCCGTGAGGCTATCGCCATCAGCGACGAATCCGATACCTTGCGCTACCAGCGCGAATTGTTCACCGCGGACCGGGGCCGCGACTACGTGGCCGCGACCGAGTCCTCCTGGAAGCTTCCGGCCTCGCTCACCTATCCGGTCTACACCAATGACCACCTGATCGCCCGGCGGCCGGACATCGACGGCTACCAGGACCTCTTGCCCTTGGATTTCTTGGCGAGCATGCTCGACCCCTTTGAGCTGGCCGGTACCGAGCCGGCATCATTGGACCTCGCCTTCGAACATCCCACATACATCCACGAGCTGGCTCCCACACGCAGCGAGCACGGTCGCGCGCAACTCTCCGCGGTGCTCACCGCAGGCCACAGCTACCAGCCCAGTAGCGACTCATTTACCTTGGTCCCAGCCGGAACTGCTGCGCTGCTTGTCTTGGATTTGGATACCGGAATCTGCGTCGAGCGCCGGCTGCTGGATGGGAGCGAACCGCCGCTGCGCATCGCGGTGCTGGCGAAGAACGAGTACTACATCGACTCGCTGTTCACCGTAGCCACACCCACCATGACTGATGTGCGCGCACACATCCCGTGGACGGTGCGCGCACAGCGCTAGACCAGCGGCCCCTCGAGCATCTCGGTGACCAGCGCCGCGATCGCCGAGCGCTCCGAACGCATCAGCGTCACGTGCCCGAAGAGCGCATGCCCCTTGAGCTGCTCGACCACCGCGGCGACACCGTCATGGCGTCCCACGTGAAGGTTGTCGCGCTGGGCCACGTCGTGGGTGAGCACCACCTTCGAGTTCTGTCCGATACGCGAGAGCACCGTAAGCAGCACGTTGCGCTCCAAGGACTGCGCCTCGTCCACGATCACAAAGGAGTCATGCAGCGAACGCCCGCGGATGTGGGTCAGCGGCAAGACTTCGAGCATCCCCCGCTCGAGAACCTCGTCGATCACGTTCTTGGACACGATGGAGCCCAGGGTATCGAAGACCGCCTGAGCCCACGGTCCCATCTTCTCTCCCTCGGAGCCCGGCAGATAGCCAAGTTCCTGGCCGCCCACCGCATAGAGCGGTCGAAACACGGTGATCTTGCGGTGTTCCCGGCGTTCGAGCACCGCTTCCATCCCCGCGCACAAGGCCAGCGCGGACTTGCCGGTGCCTGCGCTGCCGCCCATCGAAACGATTCCGACATTCGGATCCATCAACAAATCCAGGGCGATGCGTTGTTCGGCGCTGCGCCCATGCAGCCCGAAGGCCTGCTGGTCCCCGCGCACCAGCTTGACCGTGTCGGCCGAGACCTTGCGGGCCAGCGCGCTGCCGCGCGGCGAGGTAATCACGTAGCCGGTGTTCACCGGAGAATCTTTCGCCTCGGGAAGATCGGTGAGCCGCTCGGTGTCGTAGAGCCTTGCCATCTTCGATTCATCGAGCTCCAGTGATTCCACCCCGCTCCATTCCGAGGAAGCGATCAGCTCGTTGCGGTACACCTCGGCGTGGATGCCGATGGCCGAAGCCTTGATGCGCATCGGCAGGTCCTTGGTCACCAAGGCCACGTCCTGGCCTTGGTCGAGCAGGTGCTTGGCTACCGCCAGGATGCGGGTGTCGTTGTCTCCCGAGCGCATCCCCAAGGGAAGCACCTCAGAGGCGATGTTATTCAGCTCGATGCGCAAGGTACCTCCGGCATCGGAAACCGGAACCGCATCCGCCAAGCCGCCATGGCTGGCGATCAGTTCGTCGAGCAGGCGCAACGCTTGGCGGGCAAAAAAGCCCAGGTCAGGGTCCTTGCGCTTGTGTTCCAGCTCGGTAATGACTGTCAACGGGATCACCACATGGTGTTCCTCGAAGTGGAACATCGCTTTCGGGTCCGACAGCAACACCGAGGTGTCGATGACGTAAGTTCGGACAACCGAGTCGGTAGTTCGGGTCATAGCAGCGCACCCATTCTCGAATCCGGCGTGGGGGAATCTCCCCACGCTTCAGTGGGAAGTTCCGCCACCGGATGCCGAGGGTGACCCACGAATTGCTCCGGGGAAACGCCGCATCTGGTCATCTAGTGAGGAACCTTTCGGTCAGCCGGGACTGTGTCATCCCGCCATATTCTCACCATAGACCGCAAAGGGCTCCAGTAGGTTAAGCGCAAGTATCATTTTTTTGAACGCTAGATACTTGGCATTTCACTGGGCTATTAAGCGCCGAACCGGCGCTGGCGGTCTGCGAAGTCGCGTAGCGCGCGGAGGAAATCGACGCGCCTGAAGTCCGGCCACAACGCTTCGCAGAAATAAAACTCGGAGTAGGCACTCTGCCAGGTCAAGAATCCGCTGAGCCGTTGTTCACCGCTGGTGCGTATCACCAGGTCGGGATCCGGCTGCCCCTTGGTGTACAGGTATGACTCCAGCTCATCGATGCATAGCGACTCGCTTACCGATTCCAGCGAACGTCCGTGCTCCGCTGCATCGTGCAGCAATGACTTGATCGCGTCGATAATTTCCCGCCGGCCTCCATAGCCGATAGCGACATTCACGTGCACCCCGGTGCGGTGTGCCGTGATCGTTTCCAGGGCCGATAGCTTCGTGGCAAGTTCTTCGGGCAACAGATCCAGCGCACCGACTTGCTGCACCTTGACCTGGTTGGTCTCCCCCAGCCGATCCAGGGTGTTGCCGATGACCTTGAGCAGGTCGCGCAGTTCGCTGGGTTCGCGGTTCAGATTGTCGGTGGAGAGCATGTAGAGGGTGACGACCTTGATTCCCAGGTCCTCGCACCATTCAAGGAATTCAAGGATCTTGTCTGCTCCGGCCTGATGGCCGGCAAGGGTCGGGCTTCCGGCAAGCTTTGCCCACCGGCGATTACCGTCAACCATCACCCCAATGTGGTGCGGAAGCTTGTCACTGGGCAACGACTTCGCTAGGCGCCGTTCGTAGAAACGGTACACCAGAGAGGGAAATCGCACCTGGTTCCTCGCTTTCGCACACAATCAAAGAATTCTTCTAACTAAATCTATCGTGTTTCGCCGCGTGCCCGGTGCATCCAACCGGGCCGGCTCAAGGGTTATTGACCACGCAGCATCCGCAAGAATGCGTCTACTCCGGTCACCGGAAGGTTGCACAATTGGAGCCTGCAGGGCTGGATTTGCAGGCTCTGCACGTCCTTGGACGCTTCGCCGGCGCTCCTGGCTTCGATCCCCAGTCCCCTGCAAAGCGCCCGTAATCTCACGCGTTCCGCGTTGCTGCCTCCGGTGAAATTCACATAATGCACCGTCGCGTCGAGCACCGCTTGCACCTCTAGCGCGGTTGCCACCTGGGTGGGCGCTTCGCCGGCGAGCGCCGAAGCGTGCGCGCTGAGCTTGCCTGCCTGCTCAAGCCGGTCGGCGCCCAGCGCATCGAAGCTCCCGTCCGCCATGCTCTGCAGCGCCTGGCGCGCCATGGCCTTGGCGTAGAGCGCCCCGGCGGCGGGGATGGCATCATCGAGTACCGTGACCGGTGCGATATTTGCGCGCTGCTTGCTCAGCCGTGCATCTAGGCTGACGGTATCTCTTGGGATCCCGGTTTCGGGATCGAGGAAGCTCGCAGCACGCTCAAGCAGCACCCCGGCGCGCTCTTGCCATGTGGCACGCTTTGGGCTTTGGCCCAGCGCCAGAAACCCCAGGGCGAGGGCAGCATAGTCCTGCAAGGTCCCCTCGTTGCCGGCCGCCGGCTGACCGGCGAAGCTGACTCGGGCAAGGGTCCTAGTCTGCGCGTCCCAGTGAACCTCCCAGAGCGTGGTCGCCACCTGCTCGGCAAGTTCTCCGAGCCACGGGTCGGCGAGCAGTTCGCCCGCCTCCGCGAGGGCCTCGATCGCCAGCCCGTTCCATCCGGCAATGATTTTCTCATCTCGCCCCGGACGTTCGCGAGCGGCCCGCAGGATGCGCAGCTGCTCCTTGAAGGCCTCCCAGATCTCGACCTGGTCGTTTGCCGGCGCCTCGGTCAACGACAGGTGGAAGTAGCCGGGATCTTCGGCCACCGCCGCGAGCCGCACCAGACCCGCAGGCAGTTCCACTCCCGCCCGGCGCAGCGCCTCGGCGCATTCTTCCCGGGTGAAGGTGTAGGCCGCACCCTCGACACTTTTTCCGGCACGCATTGAATCCGCATCCAACGAGGCGGCCAACGCACGATGCGCTTCGCCTTCCGCTCCGGTCAGCAGCTCGGCGGACAAGAATTGCGCGGTATCCAGCGCCGCCTGCCGGGACAGCTGCGCAAGCTGAGCTGCACGTACCGACTCCGCGGTGTCCTGTGCCGCCAACTCTTCGGCAAAGACCGCGGTGCGCGCACACAGGGAGAGCAAACCCGCATTGTCGTAGAGCATTTTTTCAAAGTGCGGGACCGCCCAGTGCTCATCCACGCAGTAGCGGGCGAACCCGCCAGCCAGATGATCGCGCAGACCGCCAAGCAGCATCGCCTCGATGGTAGTCGCCAGCGCATTGAACCCTTCAGCGCTGCGCTCGGGGTTCAGCATCACCGTGCGCCACAGGGTTTTTAGCGCCCAGCTCGGTGGGAACTTGGGCGCCGGGGTGAATCCACCTTCGGGTTTGGTCGCGGTAATCCAATGCGTGCTCGCGACCGCAAGCGCCTCGGCTACCGGAGAGGTGCTCGGCAGGGTCAATAATGCCCCTTGCCGGGAGCCAAGTTCGGCCAGATGGTTGGCGAGCATATCGGCCTGTTCTTCCAGCCCTTCGCGGCGTTCCTCCCAGGCCTGATGCACCGCGTCGAGCAGCTGGGTGAAGGATGGAATCTTCCCCCGGGGTTCGCGGGGGTAGTAGGTGCCGGCGTGGAATGCCCTCCCGTCGGGCAGGGTGAAGATCGTCATGGGCCAGCCGCCGGAACCCGTCAAGGCTTGAGTGGCCATCATATAGGTGTCATCCACCAACGGGTGTTCCTCGCGGTCCACCTTGATCGCGACAAATCGGTCATTCAATTTTCCAGCAATCCCAGGGTCATCAAAGGATTCGTGGCTCATCACGTGGCACCAGTGGCAGGCCGCATAGCCGATGGAGAGCATTACCGGAACATCCCGCAGCCGGGCCTGCTCAAAAGCCTCATCACCGTAGGGCCACCAGTCAACGAGCTGGTGCGAGTGCTGACGCAGGTAGGCAGAGGAGCTTGTGGCGATTCGTTGTCCCATAGCGCCATTCTGCCCCATGAGGATTAGAGCTCACCTGCAAACGTGGCCAAAGGCAAAATCGGTTTGCTAGGCCACACTGCGTTCCCGCATGTCCCGCCCGATCAGAAACGGAAAGCCTCGTGCCGGGCGCACCAAAAATTTGGCGCACACGGCACGAGGCCTTGATCCAACTGCCGTGAAGCTTAGCTGTCCTCGGAAGTTTTCGGATCTACCGGATCGGTAGATTCTTGGCGTGGCTGGTTCTCGCCCTTGAGCATCAGCTCATTCTGCTTAGCCTCGGCTTCCGAGGCGTAGCGCACGCGGCGTACACGGCGCACCATGTCGCGAATGAGGAAGATTACTGCCAGTGCCAGAAACGCGGTGAACACGAACCCGAGGAACCCCGGGCCATAACTGTTCTCGTCCAAGTTTTCGTTCTGCACTTTAGTGCTCGCAACCAGCATGGTCGCGTAGATCGCATTCACGGTGTGGGGACAACTCTTTTCTGGGACTGGTTGGTACTTAGCTCTATCTTAGTCCGGCAAACAGATCTGTTTCGGGCAACTCGGTGGCAACCTTCGAGGAGATCAGCGTGTAGTCCTCCCACGGCCATGACTCGGCATAGATGTGCTCGGGGACCGCGAAGAAGAAACCTTCCGGGTCAATCTGGGTTCGGTGCGCTAGCAACGCCTGATCGCGCAGTGTGAAGTAGTCTGCGCAGTGCACCTGGGTGGTGGTCGTATGTGGCGAAACCCACTTGAACATTTCGTTCTCTTCGTCGTTTTCCCACATGGCAACACGTTCGGTGTACGGAGATTCGTAGCCAGCTTCCAGCATTGCGTAGTGCAAGGTGCGGAAGCGGTCAGAGGAGAACGCACGGTCGAAGTAGAGCTTGTCCACTTCCCAGGGTTCGCCGAGCTCGGGGTACATCTCAGGGTTTCCGGCTTGTTCGAACGCGAAGGTGGCGACCTTGTGGCTTTGGATGTGGTCCGGGTGCGGGTATCCGCCATTCTCGTCGTAGGTGGTAATCACGTGCGGACGGAATTCGCGGATCAGCTTGATGACACCAGCTGCCGCGATTTCCACCGGCTGCAGTGCGAACGCGCCGAAAGGCAGTTCCGGCAACGGCTCGCCCTCGGGCAGGCCCGAGTCGACGTATCCTAGCCAGCGGTGTTTGACCCCGAGTACCGCGGCGGCTTCAGCCATCTCCGTGCGGCGCACGCCGGGCAGGTCACGATGCGCGTGGGCCAGTTCCCCGACCGCAGCGTTGAGAATGTCACCGCGTTCACCGCCGGTGCAGCTGACGACCATGACCTCGGCGCCGGCTTCAACATAGGCGGCCATGGTGGCAGCCCCCTTTGAAGACTCGTCGTCCGGGTGGGCATGAATTGCCATGAGACGCAGCCCCTGGGACGGCGCTAACTTCTTCACGTCGTGAATCTCCACGTAAAATCTTCCTTCTGCACTGTGAACAGGCCGGTATGCCGTCATGGCATACCATCAATGACAACTCTCACGTAGACCCGAGTTATTCCCTGAACCGCCTGCCGGTAGACTAAGAGATACCTCATAGATAGCGGCAGAGAGTGGTACAGGGTAAGCGATGTCTGATCCAAGCTTAACGGCTCGATACAACAACCCCAAGAAACGCCCGCTGTCCAAGCGCACCCGCTTCCTGCTCATCGGTGGCGCGCTGACCGTCGGCGTCGCCGGTGCGGCGTATATCGGATTCGCAAACTTCAGTGCCATAACCGCGCAGGACATCGAGTTTTCGGTTGCCTCGCCAGCTCAGGCGACCGCGGTGATCGAGGTCGAATACAATTCCAAGCACCGTGTGCAGTGCGATGTGAGAGCGCTGAACGAGTCCAAGGCTACCGTTGGCTTTACCAGCATCGCACTTGAATCCGCCGATCCGGGTCAGCTGACTACCCAGCGCATCACGGTGCCGCTGCGTACCGATAACCTGGCCGTCACCGCTGGGGTAGAGGCTTGCTACAAGGTCCCGAACGATTTCTCCGAGTAACAATTAGCTCGTTCTTCTTCCCTCAGAGCTGAATCTATTGGGATTATTTCCCAAACACGACTATTATCGTTGGAAAGTACGTTTAACCCCGCATCGGTTTGTGCGCCTAGTTGAAAAGCAACTGGGACAGGAGCCTAGCGGGGTCTTTGCTTGCATCCGCCGAAATTCGACAGATCGCCAATTCGTACCGAATCTGACTTCTTCAACGCCACCGCATGGTGGCGTTCGGCTTTGCCGTCCACCTCGGACGGTTAACAGAAGAAGTCCCTGACAGACCAAAGGAAGTACAACGTGAGCACCAACAGCAACGAACCTGTCGTGTGGCTGACTCAGGAGGCCTTCGACCGCCTTCAGAACGAACTGACCTTCCTCTCCGGCCCAGGCCGCACCGAAATCGTTGCCCGCATCGAGCAGGCACGTTCGGAGGGTGACCTCAAGGAGAACGGCGGCTACCACGCTGCTCGTGAGGAGCAAGGCAAGGCCGAGGCCCGCATCCTTTATCTCAAGGACCTTCTGCGCCGCGCCCACGTAGGCGAAGCGCCCGCAGATGACGGAGTGGTCGAACCAGGCATGCTGGTGGGTGCCACCATCGCTGGTGATGAGACCACTTTCCTGTTCGGTTCCCGTGAGGTTGCCGGCGACAGCGACCTTGAGGTGTACTCGGAGCAGTCCCCAATCGGCAAGGCAGTGCATGGCAAGAAGGTTGGCGACAAGCTGACCTACACCGCGCCCAACGGCCGCGATATCGCCGTGGAGATCATCTCCGCCACGCCATACGAGGGCTAGTCCCCCACGCATCAAAAGCAGCTGGCCTGACACTTGAAAAAGTGTCAGGCCAGCTGCTTTTCATCTGTAATTTCGAAATTAGGCTACCGAGCCGCCAGCGCTGTTCGTGATGTGCGGGTCGAAGCCCTCGGCACGCAGATTATCCAGCACATGCTCGGAATGCTTATGGCCCTTGGTTTCCAAATCGATGGTGATCGCTACATCGCCCATGGACAGCGAGCCGCCGATGCGCGTGTGGTCCAGACGAGTCACATTTGCATCCGATTCGGCGATGACCCGCGAGATGGTCGCCAACGCACCTGGACGGTCCGGCAGCATGATGCGCACGGTCAGGAAACGACCGGCTGCGTTTAGACCACGCTGGATCACCTTGAGCATCAGCAGCGGATCGATATTTCCGCCCGAGAGGATCACCACGGTAGTCGCCGGGTCAATTCCATGGGCTTTCAAACGGTCCTCCAGCAGGGCCGCGACGCCTACGGCACCAGCCGGCTCCACAACCAGCTTGTTGCGCTCCAGCAGCACTACCAGCGCCTGCGCCAGCGCATCTTCGGAGACCGTCACCACGTCATCAACGAGTTCCTTGATGATGGCAAACGGCAACTGGCCCGGCTTGCCCACCGCGATGCCATCAGCGATGGTGTGCACCGTGTCCAAGGGCACCAGTGCATCCGCGGCCAGCGACGGAGGGTACGCGGCGGCATTTTCTGCCTGCACGCCGATCACCTTGATGTCGCGGCCCAGCTGACGAGCTTTCTCCTTCAATGCAATGGCCACGCCTGCCAGCAGGCCGCCGCCGCCCACGCCCATCAGCACGGTCTCCACTTCCGGAAGCTGCTCCAGGATTTCCAGGCCAATAGTTCCTTGGCCGGCAATGATGTCGGGGTGGTCGAAGGGGTGCACAAACACCGCACCGGTTTCATCGGCAAAACGCTGCGCCTCGGCCAGCGCCTGATCGACGGTGTCTCCATGCAGCACCACTTGCGCGCCGTGGTCTTGGGTGGCCGCAAGCTTCGGCAGCGCCACCCCGCGCGGCATGTAGATGCGTGCTTTAATTCCTAGATGCGCCGCCGCTTGGGCCACACCCTGCGCATGGTTGCCTGCCGAAGCGGCCACCACTCCGCGGGCCTTCTCTTCGGCGCTGAGCTTTGACATGCGCACATAGGCGCCACGGACCTTGAAGGAACCCGCGCGTTGCAGGTTCTCGCACTTCAAGAACACCTCGGCGCCTGCATGCAAGGAAAGTACCCGAGAGTGTTCGATCGGGGTGCGGGCGATCACCGGTTCGAGCACCTGTGCTGCGTGTTCGATATCCGCCAAGGTGACAGGTAGTTCTGGCTTGCTGCTCATCTATTCCTCATTTGCGAAGTTCTCGGTGCGCCGGCTCACCGGCGGTTGTTCGGGGGAAGTTTCGGTGGGCTGCTCTGGAGGGGCGTGAGGATCCTCGCCAACCCCATATTGTTCGCGGACGAACGGGTCATCGTCCCATCCGCGCCGAGCTAGGTATTTCACCACCGAATTCAATACGGCCATGATCGGTACGGCGAACAGCGCTCCGGGGATGCCAGCCACCATGGCTCCGCCGGCGACTGCGAGCACCACTGCCAGCGGATGCAGGCTCACCGCCTTGCCCATGATCAGCGGTTGCAGGATGTTCGATTCGGCCTGCTGAACCAGCAACACCACGCCAAGCATGATCAGCGCGTTGATCCAACCGTTGGCGACCAGCGCCAGGAGCACCGCCAATGCGCCGGTAACCAGCGCGCCGATGATCGGGATGAAGGAGCCAACGAAGACGATCACGCCCAGTGGCATCGCTAGCGGAACGCCCAGGAAGAACGCGCCAAAGCCAATGCCCACCGCGTCAATGAAAGCCACCAGCAGCTGCACGCGCACGTAGCGCACCAGAGAGAACCAGCCGCGGCTCATCGCGCCGTCCATGGCGGGACGGGCGCGAAGAGGCAGCAGGTTGATCAGGAACAGGCCGATCTTCCGTCCATCGAGGAGCAGGAAGATCAGCGTGAACAGGGCCAGCAGGACTCCGGTGACGATCTGGCCGAGCGCCGAACCCCAGCTGATCGCTTCGCTCAAGATATTCGTGGCGTTCGAGCGTAGCTGGCCTAACGCGTCATCGATGACGTTTTGCAGGTCGTCATTGGTTAGCTGCAGGGGGCCATTAAAAAGCCAATCCTGGACCTGTTCCAGCCCTGCGATCGACTGGTTCCACAGTGCTGCGAACCCGGCGGAAAGGCGCTGGCCAGCCATCGATAATCCGCTCACCACCAACGCGAGGAAGCCAAGCACGGTGAATCCCACGGCCAATCCGCGCGGCACCGCCAACTTACGATTCAGCACGTTGACGATAGGGGAAAGCAGACCGCTGATCAGTGCGGCGATCATCACCGGGATCAGCAGCAAAGACAGCTGCGACAGGAGCCAGACAATCGCGCCTACGGCGGCGGCCACCACGAGGAAACGCCAGGACCACCAGGCCGCTAGCCGCACCCCATAGGGCATGTCATCCGCATCATGGAAATCCACGTTCGCTGAGCGTGGAGTCGGTCCCGGGCTGGTTTTAGCTGGTAGCACCACTCGGAACCGGCGCAGTCGCGACAGCCGGTTACTCTTCATTTCTCTAAGTTACCGTGAGTTCCGCGCCGCACCGGGATCCATGTCGGTATTGTGACACAAAAAACAGAACCAGTGCCCGTATTGGGCACTGGTTCTCAAAATCTATTCCAATATGGTTATTACTCTTCGCGCAGAATAGCCAGAATGCGCAGAATCTCGGTGTAGAGCCAGACCAGGGTCATGGTCAGGCCGAAGGCACCGCGCCAAGCCATGATGGCCGGGGCACCCTGGCGGGAAAGCTCCTCGATCATGGTGAAGTCGGAAACCAGCGCGTAGGTCGCAAGCAGGACCGCAACGACACCGATGATGACGCCGAGCATACCGCTGCGCATGCCGAACATGCCGTCAACCGTACCTGTCATCATCATGACCATATTGACCAGCGAGAAGACCACCATGCCGATCATCGCGATCATGAACATCTTGTTCAGCTTCGGGCTCATCCGGTACTTGCCCGAGCGGTACAGCGCCAAGGTCACGCCGGCGACGCAGAAGGTCGCGACGACCGCCTGGATTGCGACACCCGGGTATAGCCCGTTCAGGAACTGCGACAAGCCGCCGAGGAACAAGCCCTGGGCTACTGCGTACAAAAGAATGAGTGCCGGCGATGGCTTCTTCTTGAACACGTTGACCAGGCCCAGCACGAAACCGACCAGCGCGCCTGGCAACATCAGGATTGGCACAGCCCAGCCCGCTGCGGCGCCAAGCACAACAAGTCCCAAGGTAAGGATGGTCTTATTGATGGTGTCACCGACCGTCATGCGACCGGTGTCGTGGCTAGTGGCCGATGGCTGCTGGTACATGCCCTGCAACTGGTCGGCGCTGAGGTTGCCGGATTCGTGGAATCCGACCGGACTGCCTGCATTGGAGCCAGTGCCCCAGTTTGCAGACTGGTTCTTGGAACCGAAGATCGGGTTACCGCTCAACCTGAATTCCCCCATAAGTCGTTTGTTCAAGCACAAGCCCATCGCCTGTGTCCTGCTACCGATCTTATTTGGGTTTGCTGTGAATCGGCTCAGCCATAGGGATGATATCGATATATTTAGCCTGAATTATGCCTAGAGCGTGTGCATCTTCCGCTTCGCTTCATGGTTAGGCCGCTAGCCACGTTAATTGCGAGCGACAGAACTCCAATCCCATCCCCTTTGGCCCGGCAGCATGGGGGAATTTTTGCATGCAGCGTCGCAATGCAGAGCCAGAGGGAATCGCCTCGTGGAGATGGCCTCCTGCAAGTGGTGGCCCCGCCGATAGCAATAGCCTTGTGTGGTTTCAGTACCGTCCGATGCGGAAAACCAGGCCGTCCTGGCTTGCTTCCGCGCGATTCATGAGCTCTTGATGTGATCCATTTTTCTGCATTGGCAATGGCGCAGAGAATTTCAACGAGTTTTTTCGAGGGCTGGGCTGCGGGGGAAATTGAATCCTGGAGTTCCCAATACCCGGCATGCTCGACGTCGCCATAGCAATCCGGGGCCGGGACGTACAGTCCGTTGGAACTAGTTGCTTGGGGCCTCATGAGCCAATCCAAGTGGCAGAATCCAGCTCTGGAATTTGTTCCTGAGCTCCGCGGAACCAGGACGCTTCAGCGTCGCCTGTACTCGGTCGGTGGCCGAAGGACTGATGTAGATCCGCTTCGCCAGAATCGACAAGTCAACTGCAAAGCACCAGTATTCAAGCAAAGCAAAGGCCGCTACTTCCCCGTGTTTACAGGTAAGCAGCGGCCCTTTCACAGGTGCCCCCAGTGGGACTCGAACCCACAAGCCTTTCGGCAGCTGATTTTAAGTCAGCCGTGTATGCCAATTCCACCATGAGGGCAAGACTCTAAAATCTTACGCGATCAGATCGTAAAATCTGAAATTCCCGCATCGATCAGTGCCACAGGGGCCAGAAGTCACTTCCGGCCCCTGTGGCGATCATTCGTCGATCAAAACAGCTTACTTCGCTGAAGCAGCCTTCTTGGGATTAGCCGATTCTTCGAAGGCCGCGCGAGGGGTCTCCAAGTTGTTCAGCTGCACCGCGTCGCGCGAGAAGAACCAAGCAACCATCCAGTCGCCCAGGACGCGGAACTTGCGCTCGAAGGTTGGCATGGCCATACCGTGGTATCCGCGGTGTGCCATCCAAGCTGGCCAGCCCTTGAGCTTCAGGCCAACTACCTTGGCGACGCCCTTGTTCAGGCCGAAGCCTGCAACTGCGCCGAGGTTCTTGTGCTTGTACTCCTTGATGGTGCCTACGCCGTAGCGCGATGCATACAGGTTCTTCGCCAGCAGCTTGGCCTGGCGCACTGCGTGCTGTGCGTTCGGCACGCAGGTGCCATCCGGCAGACCGCCGGTGACGTCCTTCACGGCCGAGATATCGCCGGCAGCCCAGGCGCCGTCCAACGGGTTGCCGTTCTCATCCTTGATCCGCAGATCGGTGCGGGTCTCGATGCGACCGCGCTGTTCGATTGGGAAATCGGTGGAGCGCACCATCGGGTTCGCCATGACACCGGCGCACCAGATCAAGGTGTCTGTGCCGAATTCGCCGGCTGGGGACTTGTCTGCCATATTGATCAGCTGCAGGTTTCCGTCGGTGGCATCTGCCAGCGAGGTGTTCAGCAGGACCTCGATACCGCGGCTGCGCAAGTGGTCAACAACCCACAAGGCCTGCTCTTCGGTAACTTCCGGCATGATGCGGCCCATCGCCTCAACGAGAACAAAGCGGACTTCCTTCTCATCGACGCGGTCGTTGAGCTTGACCAGGTGACGAGCCATGTCTTCAAGTTCGGCAATGGTTTCGATGCCAGCGAAGCCGCCACCAACCACAACGAAGGTCAGCGCGCGCTTGCGTGCAACCGGATCGGTCATATTCGCTGCGGACTCTATGCGTTCGGCAACCTTGTTGCGCAGTGCTACCGCTTCTTCGATGGTCTTCAGTCCGATGCCTGCATCGCCCAGTCCCGGAATCGGGAAGGTGCGGGTGATGGCGCCAGCGGACATCACAATATCGGTGTATTCCAGCTCGAATTCTTCACCGCTGACCGGGGCGACAACGGCCTTCTTGCTAGCGTGGTCAATGCTCAGCACACGGCCGTTAACCAGCTCGGAGTGCTTCAGGTGCGCACGGTGGGAGACCACCGCGTGGCGTGGTTCGATATTGCCACCTGCAACTTCTGGCAGGAATGGCTGGTAAGTCATGTATGGGTTCGGGTCTACGACGGTGACGATGCCACCGTGGTCCTTGACCTTCTTCTGCAACTTCATCGCGACGTAAAGGCCAACATAGCCACCGCCAACGACAAGAATGCGCGGACGCTTCTGGGAGCTTTCGATGATCGACATACTCTTGATTCTACGCGGAATATCGGAGTTAGTGAAAACATTCACTAACTTTCTCTGTTGCCTTCGTCTCTCCGCCCGCACAAGTTCCTGCCGCGGCGGAGCGCACCGGGAGAATTCCGCGCTTTCCAGCTGAAAACCTGCCCTGGAAACGGTTATCGGACACCGGGCGCCTACCGCCACGGGTTAACCCGAACTGGCGGTGAGCCAAAGGAGGTCTATCTCCTTTGGCTCACCGCCAGCAACAAGTTTCGGCTACTTATCGTCTTCCGGGATTTCGTCGAATAGATCGCGCCCATCGCCCGACTTGCCGACCTGCAATTTACTCAGGGCCGCGAGCTCGGCTTCACGGATTTTCTTTTGCCGTCGGGCACGAATTCCTACCTGCGCTCCCCCGCCGAGGAGTACCAGCACCAGCAGGATTCCACCGCCGAGCACAATCACCGGCTGCAGTGCCGGGGCCGAGTCATCGGGAAGGATCGGTTCGGGAGCCGCTACGGGATCCAGCGTCGACTTCTCCATGGAGACCCCTGGATCCGGCGCCTCGGTCTTTTCATCTGAATTTCGGCGATGGATCCGAATCCACTCGGTAATGGTGTTCATTGGATTAGTCTCGGCCACCGGCACATTTGCGGTCAGCGCCGCGTGCGCATCGATAATGCCGTAACCGTACAGATTGTCCACACCGGCCGCGCCGGTGTCCTTGGCGGTCTGCAGGATTCGGTTGATCACCTGTGGCGCTTTCATCTCCGGATGCTCGGCGCGAATCAGCGCGGCCACGCCGGCGACCAGCGGCGCAGCGCCCGAGGTACCGGACCAGCGGGCGTATCCGCCGCCGGGCAGGCCTCCGACGAGCTGTTCGGCGGGAGCGGCGACACCGATGGAGATACCCTCGGTGGAGGAATCCTTCGAAGCCTTGCCCGACTCATCGACCCCGGCGACCGTCAGCACGCCGGGGATCGTTGCCGGGGCACCGACCTGGCTCATCCCGCCCGAACGGTTGCCCGCGGCGGCCACGATGACCACATCCTTGTCCTCCGCGTACTTGAACGCGTCATCCCAGCTTTCGGGCCACGCCGGCGAGGTGGAGCCAAGGGACATGTTGATCACCTTCGCGCCGGAATCAACTGCCCAGCGCACCGCCTTGGGGATCTGCTCCTCGACGGGAATGCCCGAAGGGTTTTCCCCGCCCATCCACAAGGACACCGAAAGCAGATCGGCTTCCGGAGCGACGCCGAGCACTCCGTCATTGCCCGCACGCAGGGGCGGCACCTTCTCGTATTCGGGTTCCTCGGGGACTTCTACCGGCTCTTCGTCGTCCGCTTTGTCTTCATTTTTTTCTTCGGCGTTCTTCTTCGCGCGTTCCCACGCGGCCTTCAGCCGTTCGTTCTCGGACTTGATCCGCTCAATTTCTTGCTTATTGTTGCCGCGCCCGCCCAGCAAGGTGGCCACCAGGGTTCCGTGCTCGCTCATCACACCGATCGGCCTATCGCCCTTAGGCCCGCCGGAACCAGACATGTCCGCCCCGCCGGCGATCGCGCCCTTCAGATCAGGGTGGCTGGTATCGATGCCGGTATCGATGATAGCGACCTTGACGCCTTTGCCCTTGGTGACCTTGTGCGCCTCGGTAATGCCCTGGGCCGCCAACCAGTATTCGCTGCTGCGGATATCGTCCGCATGGGCCGGAGCGGCGCCAAGCACCGTAGCCCCGGCCAGTAGCGCCGCCAACACGGCAGCCAACAAGGTACGCGCCGCGACGGGCTTGCCGGTAGTCAAGTGACCCACGATCATCTCCTCGCAAGGGGCTCCGGCATGCCGGGCCAGTAGGGCTAGAACTGCAGTTGGCTAGTTACGCGCGGCCGAGGCCGTGATTCCATCGAGAATATCGTGCTCCGAGGCGATCAACGTCATCGGACGGTTTTGGCTGGTTCGTTCGAGGTAACCCAGAATGCGTTCCACGATCAACGCGCCGGCCTGAATCACATCCACGCGTCCCGGATGTATGAAGCCCAACGCTTCGCGTTCCGCACGGCTATAGGAGAGCATTTCACCGGTGGCTCGGCGCATCTGCGGGAAAGAAAGCTGGGCGCCGTGGATGGCTGCCGAATCATAGGCGCTCAACTTCAGCGCCTGCGCGGTGAGGGTGGTAAAGGTACCGGCCACCACGATCACCGTATCCACCTGGGACACATCGACTCGGCCGTCCAGCGTGGCCAGCGTGTCATCGATGAACTCGATCGCCCCGTCGCGGTCGGCAAAGCGTTCGGTCACCCGCACGCAACCCATATCCAGCGAGGCCGCGGCCAGCGGTCCGGAATCGTCGCCGAGGACAAATTCGGTGGAACCGCCGCCAAGATCAATGACCAGCAGCTGGCCGTCCTTGGCGTGGCGCACCGAGGCCGCGCCGGTAAAGGACAGGCTCGCTTCTTCATCTCCGGTGATCACCTCGGGGCTCACGCCCAGGATGCCGGTGACGGTGGACAGGAAGACCTCGCGGTTCGAGGCATCACGCGCCGCGCTGGTCGCCGCAAAACGGATCTGCTGGACTGAATGCTCATCGCACAATGCCTTGTACTCGCGCACCGCGGCGAAGGTACGTTCCAAAGCTTCGGGAGCGAACCCGCCGGTGGCGTCCACGTCCTGGCCCAGCCGAACCACGCGCATGGTGCGCACGACGTCACGCAACTGCACGCCGTCGGACTCAACGGTGGCATCCGCAATCAGCAGGCGGATGGAGTTCGTCCCGCAGTCGATTCCCGCTACGCGCATCAGGCTTGATCCGCTTCGGTGGCTTCGCGCTCGGCACGCTTGCGTGCGCGCTCGGCGCGTTTCACCGCCGGGTCAACCCGCTCTTGGGTCTTCACATGGCGCGATCGATCCAGGCTCGGAGCCTCGCCGGAGGTATCCCAAGCGCCTTCGCAGAAGCATTTGTCCTTGGTCCACCATTCCGCGATCCCCGCGATGGCCTCGTCACCCAGCGGGTTCACGCCCTCGCCGGCCGCCAGCGAATGCCCCACGAGCACATGCAGGCACTTCACCCGGCTCGGCATGCCGCCGGCCGAGACGCCGTCGATCTCCGGGACCGCCCCGGTGCCCGAACGCTCGCCGATCGCCTCGCGGTTCGCCAGATAGGACTCGTGCGCCGACACATAGTCGGCGGCCAGCTGCGAATCCTCGCCCAAGCGATCGTTCATGGCGCCCATCAGCCCGGCGGCTTCCAACCGGGACACCGCGGCGGTGATGACCGGATGCGCCAGGTAGTAGGTGGTCGGGAAGGGGATGCCGCTGGAAAGCCGCGGGGCGGTGGTCGCCACCAGCGGATTGCCGCACACGCAGCGTGCACCGATCTCCACCACATCGCGTACCGGACGGTTCAGCTGGCGGCTGAGCGTATCCAGGTCCTGCTCGCTGGGAACACGTCCGGCGGCATCGAGGGCTTCGCGGATTGGCTTATCAGTCAAGTTATCGTCTTTTCGCGTCGTGTGGTTCGTCCCTGGTGCAGGGAGCCGGTAAGTTATCAGTCGGTCGCCGAGCGATGCACCGAATCGAGCAGCGCATCAACCCATGGAAGATCGGCGCGCACCTCATAGGTGCTGCCATTGCTTGTTTGGACTTCTTCCTCAGCTGGAAGTTCGCCCACCACCTTGTACAGCTTTTCGCCCGGCATCACCAAGTTTATCCGTTCGCGGGCCTGCTGCTTGATATACAGCGGATCGTCCCAACGTGCGATCTCGGCCTTCAGATCGTCGCGCTGCTGCTCCTTCGCGCTGATCGAGGCACGCAGTTCGTTGATTTCGGTCATTTGGGTGCGGTAGAAGTTCACCGTGGGCACCAGCATCACGGCGAAGAACGCGAGCACTACCAGCAGTGCGGCCACGCGTCCGGAGAAGCGATGGGCCGCCACCGGTTCGCCGGCCGGCGGCTGGCTGTGGGCCTCGGCCTTCTCCCCCGGCTTGCGGCGGACTGCGGCGGAGAACTTCACCCGGTCATCGCGGCGGCGTTCGCTCTGCTTCTCCTTGGCACGTTCGCGCAGCGGCGCCTTCGGTTTCCCCGCGGCAGGCTTGGCGGCGGGCTTGGCTGGCCGCGGCGCCGCGGGCGCGCCAGAAGAACCGGTGCCAGCTGTTTTGCGTTCCGGGGATGGAGCCGTCCGCGCCCTGCGCGCCGCCGGAGCATTCCTTTTCGCGCTTGGTACCACGTGCAACGCGTCGGTGGCTGGCTCCGCCTGGTGGGCCCCACTGGTTTCACTGCGCGCGCCGGCTGCCGGTGCTTCGTCTATTTCGCTACGTTCACCGGAGTCAGCTTCCGGTTTCCCGGTGCTTGCTGGGGTGTTTCGTCGCGGCATGCGCGGTGGTCGCTGCGCCATACTCCCCCATTCAAACTCGTACTTCCAACGGTATCTCCATTAAATAACGATAAGCCCGTCGGTATCCAACTACCGACGAGCTTATTCGTTTTATCTGAAGATTAGCTGTTGAAACGCGGGAACGCGCTGGTTCCTGCGTAAACTGCTGCCTCGCCCAGGTCCTCTTCGATGCGCAGCAGCTGGTTGTACTTCGCTACGCGCTCGCTTCGGGCCGGGGCACCGGTCTTGATCTGGCCGGCGTTGGTGGCCACGCAGATCTCGGCGATGGTGACATCTTCGGTCTCGCCCGAACGGTGCGAGGTGATGGTGGTGTAGCCGGCACGCTGGGCCATCGAGATGGCGTCCAGGGTCTCGGTGAGGGTGCCGATCTGGTTCACCTTGACCAGCAGCGAGTTCGCCGTATTGGTCTTGATGCCCTGAGCCAGGCGTTCCGGGTTGGTGACGAAGAGGTCATCGCCGACCAGCTGCACCTTGTCGCCGATGTTGTCGGTCAGGGTCTTCCACCCTTCCCAGTCGTTCTCATCCAGCGGATCCTCGATGGATACCAGCGGGAAGTCGGCAACCAGCGAGGCGTAGTAATCGCTCATCTGCTGTGCGCTGCGCGCTTCGCCTTCGAACTGGTAGGCGCCGTTCTCGTAGAACTCCGAGGAGGCCACGTCCAGCGCCAGGGCAATGTCCTTGCCCGGGGTGTAGCCGGCGCGCTTGATGGCTTCGGTGATCAGTTCCAGTGCGGCGCGGTTGCTTGGCAGGTTCGGCGCGAAGCCGCCCTCGTCGCCCAGCCCGGTGGACAGCTTCTTTTCCTGCAGTACCGACTTGAGGTTGTGGTAGACCTCGACGCCCCAGCGCAGGCCTTCGGAGAAGGTATCGGCGCCCAGCGGAGCGATCATGAATTCCTGGATGTCCACATCGGAGTCGGCGTGCGAGCCGCCGTTGAGGATGTTCATCAATGGCACCGGCAGCACGTGGGCGTTCGGGCCGCCCAGGTACTTGAACAGTGGCAGGTTGGCGCTGGCGGCCGCGGCGTTGGCCACGGCCAGGGAAACGCCCAAGATGGCGTTGGCGCCGAGCTTCGACTTGTTGGCGGTGCCGTCCAACTCGATCATCGCCTGGTCGATGGAGCGCTGGTCTGTGGCGTCCAGGCCCTCCAACTCATCGGCGATCTCTTCGATTACCGACCCAACGGCGCCCAAGACGCCCTTGCCGAGGTAGCGCTTCTTGTCGCCGTCGCGACGTTCCGCGGCTTCGAACTGGCCGGTGGAAGCACCGGATGGAACCGCGGCGCGGCCATGGGCACCATCGGTAAGTAGGACCTCGACCTCAACGGTCGGATTTCCGCGGGAATCAAGAATTTCGCGCGCGTGAATGGCGTCAATCAATGCCATGAGTAAGGACTCCTTGTATAAAGGGGTTGTCTAAGGGCTGGTCGATCCAGCGGTCCGATCGACCGTTGGCACCATTGCCTGTTCCCTAGCCTAGCGCTTCACCCCTTGTTAGGGCGACGTTGTTTCGCGCTTCGTTCCAGCATAATTTTTCGCCAGCGCGTCGCGCAGCACCGTTTCGGCATCCAAGCCAAGCTCCTCGGCCCGCGCCGAGAGGGCCAGCAGTTCGGAACTAAGGCTCTGCGCGTCATGCACCCGCTCCCGGATTTCGCTGGTGGGCTCCGGCAGTTTCGCGGCCCCCGCACGCCGGTGCCGGTCCAGCAGCTTTTGCGCCAGCGCCAGCGAGGGAAGACCGGCGGGAAGCCCGGCATTCTTACGCCGCGGCGCCCCGGCGCGTTCGGACTGCTTGGCCGCATCCCAAATTCGGATGATCTCAGCGATGTCCGTGGTGATCACCGGTTCGAGCCCACCCTGGGCATCGAAGACATGCCGGTTGCGGCTTTGCAGCTTGTCGGCCAGCGCCTTGGCCACCTCCTGCAGGCCGAAGTGCTCCCGTTCCTCGGCGATCCGCGCATGGAGCAGGATCTGGAAGAGCAAGTCCCCGAGCTCCTCGCACAATAGCTGCGCATCCTGCGCGCCAATCGCGTCGAGCACCTCATAGGATTCCTCGATCAGGTAGGTGCGCAGGGACTCATGGGTCAACGCGCCGGTCCAGGCGCAGCGCTCCCGCAAGGTCCCGACGATCCAGATCAGCCGGTCTAATTCGCTCTCGCTTTGCATGCCTACAAGCTAATCACATGGATGCGGGCAGCCCGGGCAGACCATCGATGCTCAGCAAATTCTTCTGCGTGCGGTACTCTTCCATGCCCGCGGCGCCTTTTTTCTCGGCCTGCAGGCGCAGCAGCTCCCGTTCCCCGGCGAGCTCCATCACCGGTACTCCCCAACCGCAGGAGTCGCTGATCCGGGTGAGCTGAACCGAAATCACCGCGCGGGTGCTTGGATGCTCCGGGTGCAAGGCAACAACCTTCTCGAAGATTTCCTCGCCCGGCAGGTGAACCGCCCCGCGCCCGTGCAGGCGCACGATGCGTGGCCGGTCGTCGAAGGAATTGAACATCAGGCACACCCGGGCGTTTTCCCGGATATGCGCGATGGTTTCCACCCCGCTGCCGGTGTAGTCCACCCAGGCCACCTGGTTCGGGCCCAGCACCGAAAAGGAGTCATGCCCGCGCGGGGAGATGTTCACATGCCCTTGGTCCGATAGCGGCGCGGTGGCCACGAACCACATCGGCTGCCGTTGAATCCAGGTCTTCAGGTTCTCGTCTATGCCCTCAAAGATTTTGCCCACAAATTCGAGCATAGTGCATCGATTTCGGCTCCCGCCACCCTGCCTCGGGCAGGGTTAAACGTCGCAAGGGCCACCGGTTCGGTGGCCCTTGCGCGAATGATTGCGTCGAGAACTAGATCTCTTCGTAATCCTCGTCGTCGTCCTCATCGTCGTCTTCGTCGAGCAGGTCGGCGTAGTAGTCGTTGATGTATTCGACCAGCAGTTCACGCATTTCCAGCGGCACGAAGGCCGCCTCGGCGGCGTTCAGCGTCAGATCCAGCAGGTCTTCGAGATCGTAGTCGAAGGCCTCGACCAGCAATTCGAATTCATCGGACAGGCCCGTGCCGCTCATCAGCCGGTTGTCCGGGGAGATGGTGACGTTGAACCCGGTCTGCACCAGCAGGTCGATCGGGTGGGATTCGATTCCCTCGCCGAATCCGGCGGTGGCGCCGGTCTGCAGGTTCGAGGACGGGCAGATTTCCAGCGGAATGCCGCGTTCGCGCACCCAGTTGGCTACCGGGCCCAAGGAAACCAGTCCGGTGTCCTGGTCCAGGGTTTCCCCGTCGTCGTCCACGCCGCCGAACTCGATTTCGATATCTTCCGCGACGCGTACGCCGTGGCCCAAGCGGGTGGCGCGGCCGACCAGGATTGCATCCTTGATCGAGTCCAGCCCGGCGGCCTCGCCTGCGTGCACGGTGGCGGGGAAGAGATTCTCGGCCAGCAGGTCGAAGGCGTCCTTCATGCGCGAAGGCGGGAACCCATCCTCGGGTCCGGCGATGTCGAATCCGACCACGCCCCGTCCGCGGTGGCGCAAGGCCAGCTGGGCGATCTCCAGGCCGCGGTCTGCTTGGCGCATGGCGGAGAGCAGCTGGCCAACCTGAATCGGGTGGCCCTCGTTGTTCAGCGTCTCGCAGGCCTGATCCAGCCCTTCCTGCACGGCGTCGACGACGTCGTCCAGGCTCAGCCCCTCGCGCAGGTGCTGCTCGGGTGCGTAGCGCACCTCGCCGTAGATCACGCCGTCGGCCGCGAGGTCTTCGACGAATTCGCGAGCCACGCGGATCAGCGCATCGCGGGTCTGCATTACGGCCAGGGTGTGGTCAAAGGTTTCCAGGTAGCGTGGCAGCGAACCGGAGTCGGCCGATTCACGGAACCATTCACCCAAGGCTTCGGCGTCGGTGGCCGGCAGCTCGTGGCCGACCTCCGCTGCCAAGTCGATGATGGTTTGCGGGCGCAAGCCACCGTCAAGGTGGTCATGCAGCGAAACTTTGGGCAGATCCCGGAAGTCGAACTCGGGATCATAGGCAAGATGAATCATTTCTTCAGTCACAGGTCGAGCCTAGTCGCAATTCCTCCGCACAGATAGTTCTGCTGGGTAAAGATCTGCGAGCCGCTATGTGACCATCGTCAAGCCGGCGGGTTAACCCTGTTCGCGCTCGGGCGGGACCAGCTCCAGCGCCCCGGAGGTTTCGGCCGGTGCGCCGTTCTGCGTGCGCCGCTTGTACCGGGCAAACACCCGATTGACCAACAGGTCGATGAGGTAGCCCAGCAGCACCGCGAGCACCACCGAGACGATGATTCCCAGCAGTTTGTTATGCGCCAGCCAATTGCCCGCCAACGCTCCGATGCCCACCGAATAGGCGCCCCAGGTGACGCAGCCGATGATGTCGAAGAGGGTAAAGCGGCGGTGGCTGAAGCCCGTGGCGCCCGCCGTCAAATTCACCGCGACGCGGCCCACGGGGATATAGCGTGCGGTGAAAATCAGCAGCGCCCCTGAGGTCTGGAGCTTGCGCGCGGAAAAATTCAGCACGCGTTGCGCCCGCTTTCCGCGCATCCACGCGAAGCCGCGCGCCCCGAGCTTGCGGCCGATCAGGAAGGTGATCTGGTCCCCCACGATGGCCCCGGAAATGCCAAGCACTGCAATCAATACCAGGTTGGGCGATCCGGTGTTCACGCCCACGGCGGCCAGCGAGACCAGGAAGGACTCGGAGGGCACGATCGGGAAAAACGCATCGATCATGCAGAACAGAAACAACAGCGGCAGCACCCACCATGCGCTTGCTGCCTGCGTGATCGCCTCGTTGACCAGTTCCATTAATCTCTGCTTCTTCCCCCGGGCTTGCGCCTGACGCGCCGTGATTCCATTCTCACTCGAGAACTCGCACCGATGCATCCGACCGTCGTCGCATAATGAATTTTATCCATCCACACCCACGGGTGGAGACATCTGTCCAACGATTGAACACCGCCTTCCGGTTCCCGGGAGTTTGCCGGGAGCTAGAGCCGCGCGCGGAGCAGCGGTTCACGACCACCGCGAAAAACGACAGCGGCACCCGACCACGGCGTGGGTCGGGTGCCGCCTTGCGTCGACGAGATTCCGGCGCGTTCGCGGAAGTTCGGCTACTTCGCGGCAATCCGATCGAAGATCAGGCGGGTGTCCGCCCGGTCGGTATCCGAACCGATCAGGATCGACTTTTCCACCAGTTCGATGGCGCGCGGCAGCTTCTGCGGGGTATCGGTCAGCAGCGTCGCGATCGGCTGCCCGCGGCGCACCAAGGCGCCGGGCTTCACATGCAAGCGCACGCCGGCACCTGCCTGCACCGAATCCTCCTTGCGGGCACGCCCCGCGCCCAGGAACCAGGCCGCCAAGCCGATATCCATCGCGTCGAGCTTCAGCAGCGCGCCCTCGGCCGGCGCGTAGACGGTATGCGATTCGGTGGCCACCGGAAGCTTCGCGTCCGGGTCGCCGCCCTGGGCGATGATCATCTGCCGCCAGCGGTCCATCGCCTGGCCGTTGCCCAGCGCGGCGCGCACGTCAACGCCCTTGATCCCGGCACCGGCGAGCATCTCGGTGGCCAAGGCCACGGTCAGCTCGACCACGTCCTCCGGCCCGCCGCCGGCGAGCACCTCAACGGATTCCTCGACCTCGATCGCATTGCCGGCGGTCAACCCGAGCGGGGTGTCCATATTCGTCAGCAAGGCGACGGTATTCACCCCGGAATCGGTGCCCAGGTAGACCATGGTTTCGGCGAGCTCGCGGGCCATCGCCTCGTCCTTCATGAAGGCGCCGGAACCGACCTTCACATCCAGGATCAGCGTGCCGGTGCCTTCGGCGATCTTCTTGCTCATAATCGAGGAGGCGATCAGCGGCAGCGAGTCCACGGTGGCGGTCACATCCCGCAGCGCGTACAGCTTCTTATCCGCCGGGGCCAGCCCGGTGCCCGCGGCGCAGATCACCGCGCCGGCACCCGAAAGCTGGGCGAACATCTCCTCGTTGGTCAATGCCGCACGCCACCCCGGGATGGCTTCGAGCTTATCCAGGGTGCCTCCGGTGTGGCCCAGGCCGCGGCCGGAGAGCTGCGGGACGGCCACCCCGAAGCTGGCGACCAGCGGTGCCAGCGGCAGCGTGATCTTATCCCCCACCCCGCCGGTGGAGTGCTTGTCGGTGGTGGCCAGCCGCTTGCCGTTGGCATCGGTCAACCCGGAGAAGTCCATGCGTTCGCCCGAGTTGATCATCGCGTGGGTCCAGCGCGAAATTTCCGAACGGTTCATGCCGCGGAAGAAGATCGCCATATTCAGCGCGGACATCTGCTCTTCGGCGATGGCGCCGCGGGTGTACCCCTCGATGGTCCAGTCGATCATCTCGCCGCTGAGTTCCCCGCCATCGCGTTTGGTGCGGATGATATCGACGGCACTAAATTTTTCGGCAGCCATAATCTGGTTCCTTACTCGTCAATTTCTCGGAGGTGACTTCGCTACGCAAAAGCGCGCGGGTCACAAGGCAATATCGTTCGGGCCAAAGGCGTAGGGCAGCAGCTGTTCCATGGTGAGGATGCCGGTATCGGTTTTGATCAGCATGTCGGCACCCCGGTGCTCGAAGAGCAGTTGGCGGCAGCGCCCGCAGGGGGTGATCAGTTCGACCTTGCCCGCCTCCAGCTGGCCGAAACAGACAAAGTACGCCAGCTGGCCGCCGCCGGTGGCGAACATTTCGCCGACCATGGCGCACTCGGCGCACAGGGTCACCCCGTAGGCGGCGTTTTCGATATTGCACCCCGAGACGATTCGCCCATCGGTGGTTTGCGCCGCGGCGCCCACCCGGAACTTCGAGTAGGGTGCATAGGCCGTGGACAGCGCCGCCGCGGCCGCAGCTTCGAGCTGCGACCACGGCGCGGTGTTGTTTTCCATGGGGATTGTCATTCCTTCACATACGGTTCGCCGACGGCCGCCGGGCCACGCGAGCGGCCCACCAGTCCGGCGACGGCGAAGATCGTGACCAGATACGGCATCATCGCCATGAACTGGCTTGGCACCGGTGTGCCGATAATCGTCAAGATCACCTGCAGGTTATCCGCGAAGCCGAAGAGCAGCGCGGCGGCGAAGGCTCCGATCGGGTTCCAGCGTCCGAAGATCACCGCGGCCAACGCGATGAAGCCGCGGCCGCCGGAAATCTCCTTGGTGAAGGAATCGATCGCCACCAGGGTGAAGAACGAGCCGCCGATGCCGGCGACGATGCCGCCGAGGGTGACGTTCCAGAAGCGGGTGGCGTTGACCTTGATGCCCAGGGTGTCCGCGGCCTTCGGGTGTTCGCCCACCGCACGCACGCGCAGCCCCCAACGGGTTTTGAACAGGCCGAACCAGACCAGGAAGACCGCCACGTACATCAGGTAGCCGATCAGCGACTGCTTGAACAGGATCGGGCCGATCACCGGGATGGCGCTCAACCCGGGGATCGCGATGATCGGCAGGTGGGCCGGCGAGTTGAACAGTTCCGGATCTTCCTGCATCACCGTGGTGAAGAGGAACCCGGTGATGCCCGAGACCAGCACGTTGAGCACCACGCCGACGATGATCTGGTTGACCAGGTACTTGATTGCGAAGACCGCGAGCACCAGGGAAACCAGCGCGCCGGCGATGCCCGCGGCGATCAGCCCGGCGAAGGCGTTTTTGGTCACCGAGGCGACGATCGCCGCGGTGAACGCGCCACCGAGCAGCTGGCCCTCGATGGCGATGTTGACCACGCCGGCACGTTCGCAGAGCACTCCGGAGAGCGAACCGAAGACCAGCGGCACCGCGAGCACCACCGCGCCGGCCAGCAGGCTGGCCAGCGAAATGCTGTTGATATTCGCCCCGGAGACCACCCAGATCAGGAAGCCCAGGACGAAGAGCACCGCGGCGATCACCACCGCCCAGGTCGGCAGGGCCTGCCCCTTGGCGCGCAGCCTCCACGAATAGGCCGCCAGGGCCACCAGCAGCACCCCGAAGACGATATTCGTGGCCATGCCCGGGAAGACCAGGTCCGGAATCGTGAACGCGTCGGTGGCGGTGCTCAGCGAGAAGTGCGCCGCCTGGCTGCTGCCTAGGAAGCCGAAGCTGATCAGCGTGATCAGTGCGATGACGCTGAGCACGATTGGGGTTTTCTTGCTCGGCAACAGCGTGATCGACGGTTGCAGGCCTTGAGTCGTCATGGTGGTCACTTGGCACCTGCCTTGGTGGTTTCGGCGACGCGCGCGCGTCGCTTGGGGTTCATGCCGAAGATCGATTTCACCAGCGGCGGAGCGGCGATGAACAGCACGATCAGCGACTGCACCACGAGCACGATGTCGATTGGGGTGCCGGTGGAGATCTGCATATTGACCGCACCGGCGCGGAAGGCGCCGAACAGCAGTCCGGCGAAGAAGGTCCCCCACGGGGTGGAGCGGCCCAGCAGCGCCACGGTGATCGCGTCGAAGCCGAGCGAGCCGGCCACACCGGCGGTGAGCACCTTCTCGGTGCCGGCCACCTGGGCGACGCCGGCGGCACCGGCCAGCGCGCCGGCGAAGGCCATCGCCAGCATGGTGGTCCGTGCGACGTTCACCCCGGCGGTCCGTGCGGCCTGCGGGTTATGCCCTACCGCGCGGAATTCGAAGCCGAGGGTGGAGCGCTTGAGCATCCAGGCCACCAGCACCGTCAGCCCGATCGCCATGACGAACCCCAGGTGCAACCGGGAACCGGGCATCGCCGGGAAGGTCGCGTTGGCGTCGAGGATCGGGGAGATCGGGTTCGTCTCGCCGGGACGGCGGAAGGCGGTGGTGTTCATCAAGAAGTCCAGCAGGTACAGCGCCACGTAGTTGAACATGATCGTCAAGATCACCTCGTGCGCGCCGGTGCGGGCCTTGAGCAGGCCCACCAGCCCGCCCCACAGCGCGCCGCCGAGCAGCCCGAAGATGATCACCAGCAGCAGGTGCAGCACCAGCGGCAGGTGCCAGGCGAACCCGACATAGCCGGCCATCGTGGCCCCGATGATGATCTGCCCCTGGGCACCGATGTTGAACATGCCCGCGCGGAAGGCCAGGGCAACGCCCAGGCCCGCGCAGATCAGCGGGGTGGAGACCGTCAGGGTCTCCAGGAACGGGGAGAAGCCCCGTGCGGAGTTGTAGATGGAGCCGTTGAACAGCGCCACGTAGCTTTCGGTTCCCGCGCGCCACAGCTGGGAGAAGAAATCGCTGGGTCGGGCGAAGATGTAGCTGGAGGTCTCGATGACCTTCTTGTCGGTGACCGCTACCAGCAGGCCGCCGATGACCAGGGCGACGATCACGCCGAGCAGCGAGACGATGCCCGGGCCCTGGGTGATCTTGCGGAAGAGCTCGTTGTTCGCCCGCCCGCCATCGGGCTGCGCTGCCGGCTTCTCGGCGGTCGGCATCTCGCCGATGGGGTTCTCGCTCACTGCGCTTCTCCTTCCGCTGCGTTGCTTTCGCCCGGCGCTGCTTGGCCGGGCTGTTTGGTTTCCACCGGCACCGGGGTCGCCTCGACGGGTTCGGCATCCGCCTTCACGTGCCCGGCCTGGCTGGTCGCATCCTCCTGGGAGACTCCGGCCATCATCAGGCCGAGCACCTCGCGGGAGGTGTCCCCCGGCACGATGCCGTTGATCTTGCCCTTGTAGAGCACCGCGATCCGGTCCGCCAGCTCCATCACCTCGTCCAGCTCGGTGGATACGATCAGCACCGGGGTGCCCTTGTCGCGTTCGGCGACGATGCGCCGGTGCAGGAACTCGATGGAGCCCACATCCACGCCGCGGGTGGGCTGCGAGGCGATGAACAGCTTCAAATCGCGGCTCAGCTCGCGGGCCATAACCACCTTCTGCTGGTTGCCGCCCGAAAGGCTGGACGCCGGGTTCAGCGGGTTGTCGGTGCGCACGTCGAAGTCGGCGATCTGCTTGGTCGCGTTCTTCTTCATCGCCTCCAGATTCATCGAAATCCCCTTGCCGAAGGGCTTTCGGTCGTACAGGTCCAGGATCAGGTTCTCTTCGATGGAGAACTGGGTGACCAGCCCGTGCACCGAGCGGTCCTCGGGGACAAATCCCACGCCAGAGCGCAGCACCGCCTTGACCGATTTGCCGACCAGTTCCTGCCCGTCGAGCTTGATCGATCCGGCATTCACCGGCTGGGTGCCGAGGATCGCCTCGGTCAGTTCGGTTTGCCCGTTGCCTTGCACCCCGGCCACGGCGAGGATCTCGCCCTTATGGATGTCGAAGGAGACCCGGTCCAAGGTGGTGGTGCCGGCCGGGTTGATGACGCTCAGCTCGCGCACCGCGAGACTGGCCTCCCCCGGGGTGCCCGCTTCCTTGTCCAGATTCAGCTGCACGGCGCGTCCGACCATCAGGTTGGCCAGCTCGGTGGTGGAGGTTTCGGGGGCGACCGAATCGACGACCAGGCCGCGGCGGACCACGGTGATCACATCGGAGACCGCGCGCACCTCGCGCAGCTTATGCGAGATGAACACGATCGAGGTGCCGTTGGCCTTGAGCTGGCGCATGATATCCAGCAGCTCGTCGGTTTCCTGCGGGGTCAGCACCGCGGTTGGCTCATCGAGGATGAGCACCTTCGCCTCGCGGACCAGCGCCTTGATGATTTCCACGCGCTGCTGCACGCCGACGGGCAAGTCCTCGACGACCGCGTCCGGGTCGACGTTGAACCCATAGCGATCGGAGATTTCGCGGACCTTCTTGCGCGTGACCTGCAGGTCCAGCACGCCGCCGGCCTTGGTGGCTTCGGCGCCCAGGGCGATGTTCTCGGCGACGGTGAACACCGGGATCAGCATGAAGTGCTGGTGCACCATGCCGATGCCGGCGGCCATGGCATCGCCGGGGCCGGAGAATGCCACCGGCTTGTCGTCGAGCAGGATGTGCCCCTCGGTCGGTTGGTACAGACCGTAGAGCACGTTCATTAGCGTGGACTTTCCCGCGCCGTTCTCACCGAGCAAGCAGTGGATCTGGGCATCATCGACGACGAGGTCGATGTCTTTGTTGGCGTAGAAAGAACCGAAGGCTTTCGAGATTCCTCGTAGTTCGAGTTTCACGATTCCACCATCTTTGTTATTCGGTTGCTGGCAGGTGGGCAGGCATAGAGCGCGTCACCTGCACACCGCTCGGGCGGTGAGCGGTGACGCGCTCGGATGACTTATTCTGTGGTGCGCCAAACCCTACTTAGGGCTGGCAGCCGATTCAACCTTCAGCTCACCGGAGATGATCGAGGCCTTCAGGGCCTCGAGCTCTGCCTTGGTTTCGTCGGAAACCTTGGAGTCGAAGTCGTGGAATGGAGCCAGGGCAACGCCCTCGTTCTCCAGCGTTCCGACATATGGGGTCGAATCGAAGTTGTCTGCGGCATCGGCGACGATGACCTCTTCGACGGCCTTATCCATGGTCTTGACCACCGAGGTGAGCATGACGTCCTTGTAGTCCGGCGCGGTCACGTAGCCGTCGGAGTCAACCCAAACCAGCTTGACGTCCTTGCCGGCCTTGTTGGCGTCCTGCACCGCAGCGCCGGCGCCCTTGCCTACCGGACCTGCCACAGGCATGACCACGTCTGCACCGTTGTCGATGAAGTTCTTGGTCACCTGCTTGCCCTTGTCCTGCTTTTCGAAGTCGCCGGTGAACGTGCCGTCCTGCTTCTTCTTGTCCCAGCCCAGCAGCTTGACGTCCTCGCCCTTGTCTTCGTTGAACTTGTCAACGCCGTCGGCGAAGCCGTCCATGAAGATGGTGACGGTAGGAATCTTGACGCCGCCGAAGGTGGCAACGGTGCCGGTCTCCGAGGCGGCAGCTGCCGCATAGCCGGCCAGGTAGGCTGCCTGGGCCGTGTCATAGATGATCGGCTTGACGTTTTCGATCTGCTCCTCGTACTGGAAGTCGACGATCGCGAAGTGCTTCTCCGGGTTAGCGGCAGCGGCTTCGGCGGTTGCGTCGCCGAGCAGGAATCCGACGGTGACCGTCAGATTGCAGCCGGCGTTCATCATGCCGGTGAGGTTGGTGGCGAAGTCGGCGTTCGACTTCGACTCCGCCTCGCGCGGGGTGAAGCCAATATCGTCGGCGGCGGCCAGCAGGCCGCGGTGCGAGGATTCGTTGAAGGACTGGTCGTCGAATCCGCCCGAGTCGGAAACGATGCAGCCAATGTAGTCAGAGTTGCCGGCAGCTCCGCCGGTTTCCTCTGGAGCGGCGCCACAGGCGCTCAATGCCAAAGCAGAAATGCCGAGCATGGCCGCGGCCATACCGGTCTTGCGCGATACGAAGCGCATCTAAACCTCCATGAGTGAAGTGCGAGATTACCGGGAGGCGAGGAACCTGTAACCCCACGAAGATGGCCTTCGCGAGCGGCACAAAAGTACTAGCTTTCCCATCGTTTCCATAGCCTATCGGAGATACGACAGAGGTAAAGACGTGGAAGATTGCAAACCGGTAACTTCCCGAACACGTAACGGCAAGCGCTTAACGTCAAACTCCAAGTCAGATGACGATTTGTTAATGCTTCAAAGAAGTGTTAAAAACTTTTGGGTTTCCCCTAGTTGGCCAGCGCTTCGTCGATGGCCTGCACCGCCGCGGCGGTCATTAAACGCACGCCCGTGCCGATGCATCGTTCATCTGGGTTATAGTCCCCGCGGTGCAGGTCGTAGGTCTTGCCTCCCGGAGTGCGGGTGCCAAGTCGCAACATTGCCCCCGGCACCTTCTGCGTCATCCAGGCAAAATCTTCTCCGCCCATGGACTGCGGGGTCAATTCGATCGCGGCCGCACCAAATTCTCGGCGACCGGCATCTTCGATCAACGCGGTTTCGCTCGGAGCGTTGATTACCGGCGGCACCCCGCGGGTGTGCTGCATCTTGATCTCCACCCCATAGGGGGCTGCCACCTGGCGGACCGTAGCATCGAGCAGCTCACCGGCCGCATACCAGACCTCGCCATCGAGGCAACGCATGGTTCCGGCCAGGTATCCGGTAGCGGGTATCGCATTCGGGGCGCTGCCGGCATGAATCTGCCCCCACACCACCGAGACGGCCGAGCGCACATCGACCTTGCGGCCGAGCACCGCCGGGACCTGGGTGGCGATCTGGCTCATTGCGAAGACGATGTCTTCGGTCAAATGCGGACGCGAGGTATGCCCGCCGCGGCCGTTGACCTCGATCCGAATGGTATCGCTGGCCGAGGTGATCGCGCCGATGCGGGTACCGATCTTGCCCACGTCGATCCGCGGATCGCAGTGCAGGGCCAGCACGCGTGGCACCTCATCCAGGATCCCCTGCTCGATCACCGACAGCGCGCCGCCGGGCAGTTTCTCCTCGGCAGGCTGGAAGATCACCCGAATTTTCCCGTGCAACGCCCCGGCCTCGTCCATCCGCTGCAATGCCAGCGCGACGCCGAGCATCACGGTGGTATGGATGTCGTGGCCGCAGGCGTGGGCCACCCCGTCGGTCAGCGAGGCGAAATCCAGTCCGGTTTCTTCCATCACCGGCAGCGCGTCGATATCCGCGCGCAGCCCGAGCCGGATCGGCCCCATCCCCACGTCGACGAATGCACCGGTCTGCTCCATGGCCACCGGTTCGAGCCCGGCGGCACGCAATGCCGCGAGAATTCGCGCGGTGCTCTGGTGCTCCGCGAAGGACAGTTCTGGGTTGCGGTGCAGCTCGCGGCGGAAGTCGATCAGCGCAGGCAGCAGCGGCTCGGTCCACGGTTGGACGGAAGCTAACTTGCCATTTTCATTCACGGTGGTCACCCCTGTGAGAATACGCCGTCGAGGAATCGGCGACCAGCTGGGCCGTAACCTTGAGCCTAATTACGCAATACAATCCCAGCCCAGGCCCCGGTTCATCGCGAACCGGGGCCAGGGGCACGGGACATTCGCTACTTGCCGCGGATCAGTTCGGCGCAGCGCTCACCGATCATCATCACCGTGAGATTCGGATTCACCGTCACCAACTCCGGC